>OY970366.1:0-3434971 GCA_963718675.1 uncultured Actinomycetes bacterium
TAGCTGTTCTGCTCGCGGTCTTGGTGAACGCGGGTGATGGGGGCGTGGCCTCTGGCGGCGGTGTGCGGCCGGCGGCGGTTGTAGTAGCGGATGAACGATGACAGGGCGCGGTCGCGTTCGGTCGAGGTCGGCCAGATGCGGCCGTGGGCCCATTCGCGGTCGAGCGTCTTGAAGAACCGTTCGATCTTGCCGTTCCAGCGGGGCGTGAACGGCGGGGTGAGGATGTGCCGGGCTTCGAGCGCGGCGAGTGTCTTGGCGAACTCGTGGCTGGTCGCGTAGCACTTCGCGTTGTCGGACATCACGGCCTCGACGGGACCGCAGCCCTGCTCGCCAAACCAGGCGGCCGCGCGCCGCAGCGTGCTCGAAACGGTGATCGCGTTCTCGGCGCTGTGGATCTCGCAGTAGGCCAGGCGGGTGTGGTCGTCGATGACGCCGATGACCTTGATCTTGCCGGCGCGCTTGGTGCGGTGGCGGGCTGAGCGGTCGCCGTGGGCCCAGTGGCCGGGGCGCTCGAACTTCGGCAGCTCGAACGCGTCGATGTGCAACAGAGCACCGGCCTCGGCCCACTCGTAGCGTCTGTACTGCCGGCGGGGCTCGCTGGCGCGCTGGCGGCTGACGCCGTGACGCTTGAGCACCTTCCAGATCGTCGAGCGGTGCCGGCCGGTGAGGAACTGCAGCTGCATCGGCCCGTAGTTCGTCCGCGCCCGCGCGGTCAGGATCGCCTGCTCGGCCTCCACGCTCAGCGCCCAGGGACACGACCGCGGCCGCGGCGGCCGCGCGCGCAGACACGCCCTGGTGGCCCGCTCAGCCTCGCTGGCGTCCTTCCACCGGTGCCACCACCGGTGCGCGGTCGCCGGCGCGACGCTGAGGGCGGCCGCGGCCGCCCTCAGCGTCGACCCCGACTCCATCAGCCGCACGAGCTCCAAGCGGCCCTGCAATCCGAGCTTGCACCTACCGTCCTCCATGTCCGGCCTCCTTCGGCGGGTCTGTCGTCGCAGACCGCACCTTCCGTCGGAGGCCGGACGCCTCCTCACCCGTTCACGAAGTCCGTGGGCAGCTCACCTAGCGACACCAGCGCGACTTCGCCCGCAGGCGAAGCGGCGAGTCTGTACGCGTCCGCGCTTGCGGCGATCGCAACCAGCAGTGCGAGCGCGACTGCAGCGCCCGTCGCGAGCGCGCGCGTTCGTCCTCTCATCACTCCGTCCCCCTCTGTGCTTGCGGTCGTGCCGCGCAGCGCGCACAAGCTACCGAGCGGCCGGCCCGCCGTGTCCAGTGCAGACCGCCCGCAACGTGCGACCACGCCGGCGGCGTGATCATCTTCCCAGGGTCGGCAACTGCCGTCGGCCGGGCCGCGACGCGGGAGCGGCGCCCCGCTCAGCCCAGCTCGTCCGGCCCCATGCCGTCGAGCACGCGGACGAGCTGCGGCGGGCCGGTGGCCTCGACGCGGAGCGCGGTGCCGGGCCAGTAGGGGCTCGCGTACGGGGTGTCGCTGAGGAACTGTGGCTCGTGGGCCCAGCAGCCGCTGTTGTGGAGCCGCACGCCGGCGGGCGTGACCCACTCGGCGTCCGCGTCCCCGGCGCGCGGGCCGTGGCGGTGGGTGTGGCCGAACAGCACGTGCGCGGCGCCGGCGGCGCGAAGGCCGAGCAGGTCGACCGCCTCGCCCATCGCGCGCACGCCGGCGCGGCCGAGCTCGGCGCCGGAGATGTCGGCGCGCACCGGGCCGAGGCCGGCGCGGTTGACCGCCGCCACGGTGAGCGGGAACAGCGCGATCAGCGCTCGGCGACGCAGCGGACGGTGGCCGTTGCCCGAGAGCATCCGCCAGGCGCGGACTGACACGCCGTGCGTGCCGGTCGTCGCGTCGTCCGCGTGCTGGGCGAGCGCGGTCGACCAGGCGTATATGGGCGCGAGCGCGCGCTCGTAGTCGTCCGGCGCGGCGCCGGCATCCGGCAGCGTGCCGACGATGCGGCCCATCGCCCCCGCGCTCAGGCGCTCGAGCGTCGGCACGGTGATGTGGCGGTCGAGGTAGTGGCCGTGCATCGCGTAGACGTCCTCGCGCAGCCACACGCCGGGGTACGCGAGCGTGAGGCGCGCCGGCGCCGCCGCCTCCGCCAGCGCGGAGACCAGGTCGCCCGGCGCCCACGTCGCCGTCTCGGCGAGCCCGAGCGGCGGCGGCCGTTCCTCGCGGTGGCGGCGCTCGAGCCACGGCGCGACCAGCGCGTGGTCGTGGTTGCCGGGCACGAGCACGATCTCCCCCTCCGGCCCCAGCGCCGCACCGGCCGCCGCGAGGAACGGCCGCGCCGCCGCGAGCGCCTCGCGCGCAGGGCCCTGGCGCAGCTCGAGCGCGTCGCCGAGCAGCACGAGCCGTGCGACCCCGTCGTGCAGGGCCATGACGAGCCGCTCGCGCACGTGCGGGCGCCGCAGCAGGTCGGCTCTCGCGCGCGAGCCGAGGTGCAGGTCGGAGACGACGAGCGTGCTCAGGACGTCTAGGCGGTCTGCGCCGCCATCGCCTGGCGGATCGTCTTCGGGAGCATGAAGCGGACGTCCTCCTGGACTACTTCGAGCTCCTCCACGACCTCGGTCCCGCGCGCGCGGAAGAACGCGACGAGCCGCTGCACGAGCTCCTCCGGCGCGCTCGCGCCCGAGGTGACGCCGACGACGCGGCGGCCCTCCAGCCACTCCTCCTGCACCTGCCCCTCGTGGTCGATCAGGTGCGCGTCGGTGCCGAGGTCGCGCGTGACGTCGACGAGCCGCTGCGAGTTCGACGAGTTCCGCGAGCCGATCACGAGCACCAGATCGCACGCGCCCGCCAGCTGCTTGACCGCGGCCTGGCGGTTGGTGGTGGCGTAGCAGATGTCGTCGGTGCGCGGCCCGACGATCGCGGGGAACTTCTCGCGCAGCCGCAGGATGATCGAGCGCGTCTCGTCGACCGACAGCGTCGTCTGCGAGATGTAGGCGACGCGCTGGGGGTCCTCGACCTCGAGCCGGTCGACGTCGTCCTCGGTCTCGATCAGGACGATGTGGTCGGGCGCCTCGCCCATCGTGCCCTCGACCTCCTCGTGGCCTTCGTGGCCGATCAGCACGATCGTGTAGCCCTCCGTGGCGAATCTCCTCGCCTCGACGTGCACCTTCGTCACGAGCGGGCAGGTCGCGTCGATCGTGCGCAGGCCGCGCGCCTCGGCGTTCGCGTGGACGCTCGGCGCGACGCCGTGGGCGGAGAAGACGACGGTGGCACCACCCGGCACCTCGGTCTCTTCGTCGACGAAGATCGCGCCGCGCGCACGCAGCTGCTCGACGACGTGCTTGTTGTGCACGATCTCCTTGCGCACGTAGACGGGCGCGCCGTGCAGGTCGAGCGCGCGCTCGACCGTCTGCACCGCCCGGTCGACGCCGGCGCAGTAGCCGCGCGGCCTCGCCAGCAGGATCTTCACCGGGGCTTGAGGCATGCTCGCCACAGTGTAGGCGCGATCCACGCGCGGGCGACCGAACGGGCACGCCCGCGCGCCGAACCGTCTACCGTCCACCTGTGGCCCGCCCCGCCGACACGAAGAAGCGCAACCCGATCGTCGAGATCGTCACGATCGTCGTCGCGGCGCTGCTGATCGCGTTCGTCGTCCAGCTCCTGCTCGTGAAGACGTACCGGATCCCGAGCGGGTCGATGGAGCCGACGCTCGACATCGGCCAGCGCGTGCTCGTGAACCGCATCGGCATGCGCTTCGGCGACCCGTCCGTCGGCGACATCGTCGTCTTCCACCCGCCGGTCGGCGCAGACGAGCAGCCGCCCCGCTGCGGCGTCGCGACCGAGGGCTTCGGCAGCAGCCGCGCCTGCTCGCAGCCGACGTCGCACCGCTCGGACCAGACGTTCGTCAAGCGCGTGGTCGGCGTCGGCGGCGACCGCATCCAGATACAGGACGGCCACGTGATCCGCAACGGCAGACGCGAGTCCGACGCCTACATCCGGCCGTGCGACGGCGGCCAGGGCTGCACGTTCCAGGGCACGATCACCGTGCCCGACGGCAGCTTCTTCATGATGGGCGACAACCGCGGCGAGTCGGACGACAGCCGCTTCTGGGGGCCCGTGCCGAAGAAGTGGCTCATCGGCACCGCGATCGTGACCTACTGGCCGCCGAACCGCATCGGGATCTTCTGATCGCCCGCGCGCGCCGGCGCTACGGCAACGGGAAGCCGCACGCGGCCCAGACCGCGAAGGCGGCCGCCAGCACGAGCTGGATCACCAGCGCCACGACGAGCACGCGCACGGACACGAGCGGGAGCTTGGCAGGAATGTGCCCATCCGCGCGAAAACGAGGTTGCGTCCGCGCCGCAGCCGGATACGCTTGCCTTCAGACCATCGCCAGCCATCGCCAGCACCCGGGAAACGCGCCATGGCGCAGGAGCACCTCGATCGACTGACCGCCGTGGACGCGTCGTTCCTCCATCAGGAGGACGCCGACTCCCACATGCACATCGGCGCGGTCACGATCTTCGAGGGCCCGCCGCCGCCGTTCGTCGAGGTCGCCGAGCACATCCGCTCGCGCCTGCACCTCGTCCCGCGCTACCGCCAGCGGCTCGCGTACCCGCCGTTCGAGACGGGCCGGCCGCTGTGGATCGACGACGCCAGCTTCAACATCGAGTACCACGTGCGCCACAGCGCGCTGCCCGCGCCCGGCACCGAGCAGCAGCTCCACCGCCTCGCGGCGCGGATCTTCTCGCAGCAGCTCGACCGCTCCAAGCCGCTGTGGGAGTGCTGGTTCGTCGAGGGACTCGAGGACGGCCGCTTCGCGCTGATCTTCAAGACGCACCACGCGCTCGTCGACGGCGTCTCGGGCGTCGACCTCGCGACGGTCCTGTTCGACCTCAGCGCCGTTCCGCAGCCCCAGCCCGAGCAGGAGCCGTGGCAGCCGCAGCCCGAGCCGACGGGCGCCGAGCTGCTCGCCGCCGGCATCGCCGGCTTCGCGAAGACGGCGCTGAACGTGACCGAGCGCACCCTCGTCGCGGCGACGAACCCGGCCGCAGCCGTCGACGCGCTGCGCGACGCCGCCGAGGGCGTCGGCGAGGTCGTGTGGGCCGGGCTGAACCCGGCGCCGGAGACGCCGCTCAACGCCGACATCGGCCCGCACCGCCGCTACGCGGTCGTGCGCAACCGGCTCGACGACTTCCGCTACGTCAAGAACGCGCTCGGCGGCACGGTCAACGACGTCGTGCTGACGGTCGTCGCGGGCGCGCTCGCGCGCTGGCTGCGCTCGCGCGGCGTGCGCACCGAGGGACTCGAGCTGCGCGCACTCGTGCCGGTCTCGATCCGCCCCAAGGACCAGCGTGGCGCGCTCGGCAACCAGCTCGTGTTGATGCGCGGGCCGCTGCCGGTCTACATCCGCGACCCGGTCGCACGGCTGCGCTTCGTCAAGCAGCAGATGGACGGCCTGAAGGAGTCCAAGCAGGCGGTCGGCGCGAGAGTGCTCGCCGACGTGCAGCAGATGGCGCCGCCGACGATCCTCGCGCAGGCATCCCGCCTGCAGTTCTCGACGCGCCTGTTCAACCTGATCGTGACGAACGTGCCGGGGCCGCAGTTCCCGATCTACATGCTCGGCCGGCAGATGCTCAACTTCTTCCCGATCGCGTTCCTGCCGAAGGGGCACGGCCTCGCGATCGCGATCATGTCGTACAACGGCTCGATCGACTTCGGCCTGCTGGGCGACTACGACGCGCTGCCGGACATCGACACGATCGCCGACGGGATCGAGGACGGCCTCGCGCAGCTCAGAAGCGCCGCGAGCGCGCGGGAGGCGCGCACGGCCGCCGCGCGCGACGCGGGCGCCGCCTCCGGCGATGGCGCGCGGCCGGCGCGGGCCCCCGCCGGCGGCGCGAGACCACCGCGGCGCAGACGACCGACCACCCGGCCGGCGAGAGCCGCACGCACGCACGCCGCGACGACGAGCGCGGCGGCGGCGGACGGCCCCCAGCTGCTTCCGAGCGGTCCGTCGGCGCGCGCCGACGGACCCGCCGCCTCGATGCGCAGACGCGCCCGCAAGTCGCCGCCGTCGCGCAACGGCGGCGATTCGTCGTCGCAGTAGCGCGCCCAGGCGCTCAGAAGCCGAGCGCGAACTTCGCGTCCTCGCTCATGCGGTCAGGCGACCACGGCGGCGAGAAGACCATCTTGGGGTTGACCTCGGTGACGTCGTCGAGCTCGCCGACGAACTCGATCATCTGCTCCGTCACCTGCGGCCCGATCGGACAGGCGGGCGTCGTGAGCGTGAAGGTGACGTCGACGCTGCCGCCGTCGATCTCGACGTCGTAGACGAGGCCGAGCTCGACGAAGTCGAGCCCGAGCTCGGGGTCTATCACGTTGGACAGCGCGTCGTTGACCTCTTCGAGCGTTGGCATGCGGTGAGTCTAGTCGCGCTGCGTGCAAGACCGCGTGCACGGTGCCGGCATCGTGAGAGTTGCTTCATGTTCGCTTGCGCGCCAGGCGCGACCGCCGGTAAGTTCGCCGCCATCGTCGAGTACGCCCCGCATCCCCCCACGCTGCGCTGCTCCGGCGACGAGGACCGGACCACGCAGGCACGCCGCCGCCAAGCGCTGGTGCGCGCGATCAAGGCGCGCACGGACGTCGCCGTCGACCTCGGCGACCTGACCTGGGCGGACGTCTCGCTGATGCTCGACTTCGTGACGCTCGCGCGCCGGCTGCGCGTGCAGGGCTTCACGCTCGCGCTGCGCAACCCGCAGCCGCAGATCGCCGCGCTGCTCGAGCTCGTCGGCCTCGACCGCGTGCCGGGCGTGCGGATCGAGCGCTCCGAGCCGGTCTTCGCCTGACGCCGCGACCGTCGATCGCGGCGCGTGGCGGGTAGCCTTCGAGGCGTGCCGCTGCTGTTCCTGATCCTGTTCGTCGGCGTTCCGCTGCTCGAGATCTACGTGATCGTCCAGGTCGGCCAGGCGCTCGGCGCGCTGCCGACGATCGCGCTGCTGGTGGCCGACTCGCTCGTGGGCGCGCTGCTGCTGCGCGCGCAGGGCCGCAGCGTCTGGCGCCGCTTCCGCGCGGCGCTCGCGAGCGGCCGCCCACCCGCCGCCGAGACCGTCGACGGCGCGCTCGTGATCGCCGGCGGCGCGCTGATGCTGACGCCGGGCTTCGTGACGGACGCGCTCGGCATCCTGCTGCTGGCGCCGCCGTCGCGCGCGCTCGCGCGCCGGCAGGTGATGCGCCACGCGCGCAGCCGCCTGCTCGCGGGGCTGGCCGGCGGCCCCCGCGCCGCGTCGCGCCGCCCGACGCGGCAGGATTACGACGTGGACGCGACCGCCTACGAGATCGACCCGCCGGTCCTGCCGCCGCGATGATCGCCCCGGAGGACGAGACGGCGCGGGCCGGCGAGCCCGGCACCGCCGGCTTCGGCGACGCGGTCACGTTCGCGTTCGGCGACGCCGCGAGCGGGCTCTACGGCAGCGCGCGGCTCGGGCTCGTGCCCGGCGAGCCGCCGCTCGCGAGCGGCTTGGGCCTGCTGTTCTCCGGCGGTGAGCTCGTGACGGTCGGGGCGACCGGCGGCGTGGAGCTCGCCGCATCGAGCTGGGACGCGGTCGAAGCCGGCGACGTGCGCGCGACGATCGTCGAGCCGCTGCGCGCCTGGGACGTCGCCTACGACGGCGACGACGGCGGCTTCGAGCTGCGCTTCGAGGCGCTGGGCGCGCCCGCCGAGCTCGGCGGCGCCGTGACCGCCAGCGCGGCGGCCCTGCACGGCTACGAGCAGCTCTGCCGCGTCACGGGGACCGTCCGCTGCGGCGAGCACCGCCGGCGCGTCGACTGCCTCGGGCAGCGCGGACGCCAGTGGGGCGCGCCGGACTGGGAGCAGATCGCACTCGCGCGCACGGTCTCCGCCTGGTTCGCGGGCGGCGCCTCGGTCTCGCTCGCGAGCGTGCGCCCCGACGGCGCCGCCGGCCACGGCGCGGAGGCGGTGAGCGCGTCGCTGCTGGAGCCGGACGCCGGCGCCGTGCGCGCCGTCGCGGAGCCGCTGCTCTCGACGACGCTCGACGGCGACGGCCGGCAGCGGCGTGCGAGCCTCGAGCTGTGGGAGGCGGGCGAGGACCACGCCGAGCGCTGGCGCGCGCACCGCGCCGCCGGCGAGGCCGTCTGCGGGACGACGCTCGACCTCGGACGGCTGCGGCTCGACTGCGCGTTCTTCCGCTGGCGCATGGACGGACGCGAGGGCGTCGGCCGCTACGACGTGCTGCGACGCGCATGAGTCGCATCGAGGCGATCGTGTGCGACTTCGGCGGCGTCCTCACGACGCCGCTGCTCGGCGCGTTCATGGGCCTGCAGGAGCAGCGCGGGATCCCGCTGGAGGCGTTCGGCGCGGCGCTCGCGCGCGCGACCGAGGAGGACGGCGGCGCGAACCCGCTGTTCGAGCTCGAGACCGGCCGGCTGACCGAGGCGCAGTTCGCCGAGCGGCTCGGCCGGGCGCTGCGCGCCGAGATCGGGCGCGAGCCGGACCTGGCCCGCTTCGGCGAGACGTTCTTCGAGCACCTGCACCCCAACGAGGAGCTGTTCGCGTTCATGCGCGAGCTGCACGAGCGCAACTACCGGATGGCGATCCTGACGAACAACGTGCGCGAGTGGGAACCGCTGTGGCGCACGATGCTCCCGATCGACGAGCTGTTCGAGCTGGTCGTCGACTCGGGCTTCGAGGGCGTGCGCAAGCCGGACCCGCGCATCTACGAGGTGACGCTGCAGCGACTCGGCGTGCGCGCCGAGGCGGCGCTGTTCGTCGACGACATGGAGATCAACTGCGACGCGGCGCGCACGCTCGGGATGCACGCCGTGTGGTTCCGCTCGAACGCGCAGGCGATCGGCGAGATCGAGCAGGCGCTCGCGGCGTAGCCGCCGCGGCGCGACGACGGTGCCGCGCTCAGTTCTCGGAGCCCAGGCGATCCCAGCAGTAGAGCTCGACGCACTCGCGCGCGAGCTCGCGACAGCGGGCCTCGGACAGGAAGGGCAGCACGAGCTCGAGCGACTGCTCTTCGGTCACCCCGGCGTCGAACGCCTCCTCGCCACGGAAGCCGGCGGCGATCTTGAGCGCCTCGCGGCGGTTCTCGCCGAGCGACGGGAAGACGTTGACGAGGAACTCCTTGTTCGCGATCGGGTGCCCGACCTCGAGCGAGGCGTGCCATGCCGCGAGCATCGTCAGGTCGTCGTCGTCGAGGTCCGCGACCGCCTTGGCGTAGTGCGAGACGAGCTCGGCATCGGGGATCTCGTCGACCCACGCCCGCACCACCTCGCTCAGCAGCTGCCGCCGTGCCTCGCGACCGACGGAGTTGGCGATCACGCGGATCGCGTTCTGAGGCTCGATGAAGCAGAGGGACATCGCGGCTCCCGCGGGTGCGAGGGACTGGACCGAGCAGGACTCTACGACCCGCTGTGGACGGCATCGCCTCGCCGGCCGGCAGCACCGCCCTCCGCGGGCGCATGAACGACGTAAACGACGTTGCACGCGCATCGTCCGCCGATGAGGGTGACGCGGTGCTCGATACGACAGAGTTCCTCCGCGCGCTCGGCGTCGCGCTGCGCGAACGGCGAGACGAGCTCCAGCTCACGCAGGAGGCGGTCTCGCTGCGCACGGGGGTTCCCCAACGACGGATCTGGGAGCTCGAGGCCGGGGCGGGAAACCCGACGGCGCGCACGCTGCTGCGCCTCGTCGCAGGCCTCGACGCGCCCTGCTCTCAGCTCATCGCCCGCGCCGAGCAGATCGTCGCCGGCGGGCCCGCCGCCTGACGCGCACGATACCCCGGTTTGCGGCGTACGACGTTTGCGTCGTAACCCGCAGCCTGCAAGGATGATGAACGCCGGCGTTCCCGGGTGGGGTGCGCCGGCACCTTCATACGCAAGGGGTACGAGCGTGACACCGGACCTTGAGGGCGACCCGTCGCGCGGCGACGGCGGGGGGCACGACGACGCGGCGGCCGAGCCCTGGACGCCCGCCGAGCGTGCGCTGCTCGACGCCGCGCTCGAGTTCTACGGGGCCGCCGAGAGCGTGATCGACTACGCGGACCGCGAGCAGCCGCGGGTGCGGCACGACGCCGCCGGCCTCGAAGCGGTACGGCGCACGATGGGCGCGCTCGAAGCGTGCGTGCGGACCGCGCACGCGAACGGCGTCGCCCAGGCGCGCATCGCCGAGATCACGCGCATCGAGCCGGACATCGTGGCGCTGATCCTGCAGCGCGGCGGCGACGGCGGCGCGCCCAGCCCCCCGGAGAGCTGAGCGCGACCCGCCGCCGCATGCGCCGCGGCGCGGCTCACGACACGACGACGAAGACGCCGCGTGAGCGGCCCGTCGTGAACGGGAAGGGCGTCTGACGCGGCACGAGCGCACGGAAGCCGAAGCGGCCGTGCGTGAGCCGGAAGCGGTAGCGCGTGCTCCAGCGCCCGCGCCGGTCGGTCCGCACGGTCCGGAAGGTGCGCCAGCCCCAGCCGTGCTGGAAGCCCTGGAGCGTCACGAGCAGGCCGGCGCGCGGGATCGGCCCGCCGCGGACGCGGCCGCGCAGCCGGACGACGCGCGCGCCCGTGACGTGCCGGCGGCCGGCGCGGATCGACACGGGCGCGCGCACGTCGGCGTGCACGACGTTCGAGAGGACCGCCCCGCGACTGTCGGAGTACGCGAAGTACGCGAAGCGCACGTCGCGGCTCGGACCCGACGGCAGCATGTAGACGAAGCGGCCGTCCGCGCGCGTGCGGATCCCGGGTCGCGCGACCCAGCGCCGCCCGGCGACGCGCCAGGCGACACTGAGCCGCGCGCCGCCGATTCCGGCTCCGGCGTCGTCGGTGAGGCGGCCGGCGATCGCGCGACGCGCGCCGTGGCGCGTGACGATGCGCCGGGCGCTGCGGCCGCCGGCGCGCTGGAAGGCGGCGGACAGTCGTGCCCGCGCGCTCGGCGAGCTGCCGTTCGCCACGTGCCCGGAGCGATCGCCGAGCGGGTTCGCGATCCCGGGGACGGCGCCGGAGCTCGCCGCGGCCCCGCCGGAGCCCGGGTCGCTTCCGCCTTGAGCGCCGCCCCCGCCGGACGGCGGTGCCGTGTCGCCGGCCGCGGCGGCGACGAGCGCGCTCGCCGTGCTCTGCGCGCTGCCCGCGCCGGCCGCGTTCTGCGCCGTGACCTCGACGCGCATGCGGTGGCCGGCGTCGGCGTCCACGAGGACGTGGGAGACGCCGGTCGCACCCGCGACCGGGACGCATCCGGATCCGTCGGCGTCGCAGCGCAGCCACTGCCGGGCGAAGCCGCTCGGGGAGCCGTCCCAGCCGCCGGACGTCGCCGCGAGCTGCGCGCCGACGCGCGCCTCGCCGGACAGCGACGGCACGCTCGTGCCGATCGGTGCGTTGTGCGTCTGGACCGTCTCGTCGAACACGACCGCCTCGTTGCCGGCCGCGTCCTCCACGGTCGCCCGCACCGCGTGGGCGCCATCTCTCAGCGCGGACGTGTCGATCTGCACGCCGCCGTCGGCGCTGGCCGGACATGGCTTCGGCGCGGCGAACTCGTAGGCGTCGTCGTCAGCGGGCTCGACGTCGGCGCACGACCCGCCGTCAGCGTCGAGCACCTGCCGCGTCACCTCCTGCCCGTCGACCGCGAGCGCCGCGCGATACACGCCGCCGCCGTCGTCGGTCGCATGCAGCTGGACGCCGGCCACGCCGCGCACCGGCGCAGACCCGGCCAGCGCCCCGCCGGTCACGCTCCCCTCCGGCGCCGCCGAGTCCGTCAACCCGATCGCCACCCGAGAGATCGCCACCTGCGCCGCAAACGGTCCACAGTCGAGCGTCCCGACGAGATTCCAACAGCTCAGGCGAACGTGAAGGGAATTCCATCTCACATCCTGCGCATCCAACACCTCAGGAAAGTCGGTGCCCCCTGTGTCGCCGTTCCAGGGCGGAAGGTCAAACTCAAGCTGGTTGTCGGTGACCTCGGCGTCGTGCCAGACGTCATAGACGTAAGGCCGCCCGTAGGAATCTGCGAGTACCGGCCAACCCAGCTGGATCGATCTGTGCACCTCGATTGAGCTGACCTGCGTCGCAGGCGGAGCTTCGAAGGTCCAGACGGCTGAGTCATTCGGATAAACGGGGAGTTGACCGGCGTACCCAAGGCCAATGTATCGGCGTCTGTCCGTGCAGCTCGTCGCGACAGCGTGCTCCTCGCCTTGGACGAGCGCTCTCATCGAGCTTGTCCAGCCGGCGGTGCCGGTCCAGGTCCCTGTCGGTGTCTGGCAGGAGTGGACGGTGTAGGTGCCGGCGAAGGCGGCCGGGGGCCGGACGAGGAGCGCTGCGAGGACGAGGGGGAGCGCGACGGCCGCGGCGCGGATCGCGCGGCGTGCGGTCGGGTGCGAGAGCATCGAGTGCGACCTCCTGATGCGTGGGATGGACGGGGCAGGAAGCGTCATGGGCCGGCGAAGAACTCGGGCGGCGCGTCGTGCCCCGCGGACGGCGGGCTCGCGCCCGCGGCGGTGCCGGACGGCGCGGGCGACGACGCGGACGACGGCGCGGACGCGCTCTGCGCGACCGTGGCCCGCGGCGACGCCGGGGCGGCCGCGAACTCGGCGCGCGGGCCGGCGCCGCGCTCGAACTCGGACTGCGGCCGCGCATCGGGCGCGAACTCGCTGCGCCGCGCCGCGCCGCGCCGCCCATGCCGCGCGAGCGCGGGCACCGCATGCGGCGCGTTCGGCAGCCCCACCGCGAGCGTCGTGAGCGACGCCGGCCCCGTATCCGCCGCCATCTGCGCGGCGTGCGTCGCCGCCGTTCGCGCGTGCGCGGTCCCGGCGGCGTGCTGGAGCGCCGCGCCGCCGCCCGCCAGGGCGGCCGTCGAGGCGACGACCGCGGCCAGCTTCGCGCTCGGCACCGCCTCGAACGTGCCCTGCACGCGCGCCACCAGCAGCGTCGCGCGCTCGGCGAGGCCGTGCACGACCGGCTCCAGATGCCGCAGCCGCAGCCCCGATCCCGGCGTCGCGGCCGCCGCCAGGGGCACGAGCCCGGCCGGCACGAGCGCGGCCACCTGTGCCGGCGCGGTGTGGAAGTCGCGCAGGGTCGCGCGGCACGCCGGGCAGGAGCGCAGGTGGGTACGCAGATGCGCGAGGTCGCCGGCGCCCACCTCGCCGTCGGCGAGCGCCGACAGCAGCGGCTCCCAGCGCTCGCACTCCGCGCCCGACTCGATCGCGCCGAGGCGGTCGATCAGCGCACGCCGCCCCTCGGTGATCGCGCGGTTCGTTCTCGTGTAAGTCCAGCCGGTGCGCGTGCAGATCTCGCGATAGCTGAGGCCCTCGGCGCGGAGGGCGAGCGCCGTCAGCTCCTGCGGCTTCAGCCGCCGCAGCGCCTCGGCGGCGTGCCGCAGCCGCTCGTGGTCGACGACGCGCTCGGCCGGGTCCGCCGCCTCGCGGCACGCATGCCGTTCGAAGTCCGCCTCGAAGCGCCCGACGTGCGCATCGCGCTCGGCGCGCAGCGTGACGGCCTCATGGCGCAGGACCGTCCGGATCCACGACAGCGGCTGCTCCGGCGGGTCGCTTCGCATCCGCCGCACGAGCGTCTCGAGCGCGCGCTGGTAGGCGTCGTGCGCGTCGTCCGCGCAATGCGAGAAGCGGCGGGCGAAGCGCAGCAGCTCCGCGGCATGCGCCTGCACGAGCCGCAGCACGGCCTCCTCGCCGACCTCCGTCCGGCATTCCCTGTGTTGCATCCTTGCTCCTCCCACTGCGACCGGTGCCCGGCGCCTGCGAGCGCGAACGCGCCAAGCGCCACTGTCATCGGACCGTGGAGGGGCGGAACGACAGGGTCTTCGCCCCCGTCAGACCACGCAAAGTGTGCAAATTGCACACAGAAACATGTTTGTTTCTCGAACACGCGTCCAGCGGCCGCCCTCCGCGAGAGCGGGAACGCCGTTGCGGCGCGTCGCACGGATCGCGCGTGCTTGCGGGCGCGCGCGCGGGGCGGGGCGGGGCGCTACAGGCCGAGCGCGGAGGCGACGCGTGCGTACGCCCCGGCGTCCGGCTCCAGGCCGGGCGTCCCGAGCGTCGCGCGGTCACGCTCGCCCGCCGCCCCCGGGCGGGGCGGGCGGTTCCAGTTCCACAGCGCGAGGTCGAGCGCGGCCAGCGGCACCTCGCCGGCGGTCGCCAGCTCGGCCGCCCGACGCTCGAGCAGCAGCGTGTCGGCGATGCCGAACACGCGCTTGGCCGCGACGGTGGTCTCGTCCGGCCCGCCCAGCTGGAGCGCGCCCGGGCGCAGGTCGTGGAGGCCGAGCTGACCGAGCGTCACCAGCAGGTCGAAGCGCGCGTCGCGGTGCAGCCCCGGCAGCGCGAGCCGCTCGAACGCGCGCGCGAAGCGGCGCTCCGGCGCCCACGACGGCTCGCCCGCGTACGCCGCGTCCTGCGAGCCCGCACGTGCAGCCCACGCACGGTAGGCGGCGAGCGTGGCCGTGCCGCGGGCGGCGTCGTGCGCGGTCCGCGGCCCGAGCGCAACCGCGTCGAGCGCCGGCAGCTCGCCGCCGGCCCAGGCGGTGCGCGCCGCCGCCACGCCCGCGAAGGGCTCCTCTCCCTCCAGCGGGCCGAGGTAGGCGATCAGGAACGCGAGCCACAGCGCCTCGTCGCGGTCGCCGGCGCGGGCGGCCTCGCCGTAGAGCCCGGGCGGGTCGTCTGCCAGCCGCTCGAGCCGCGCCGTCGCGAACGCGATCTCCTCGGCGAGGCGCTCCGCGGCGGCGCTCGCCTTGACGCCCGGTACGAGGCCGGAGCGGAAGCCGTCCTCCTGCTCGCGCGCGACCTGCCGGACGCGCACCGCGCCGCCGCCCCGCCCGCCGCGCCCGGAGGGTGCGCTGCGCGTCCGGGCAGCGCTGCCGCCCGCAGGCTTCGACGTGTCCGTCCGGCGCGAGGAGACCACCTCAACCTGGTCGCGCGAGCAGACCGGGCAGTTTGCGAGGAAGCGATTGTGGCGGCAGAACGTCGGCACGGGCCGCTCAGTGTAGGCGGGCCGAGCCGCGCGGCGTCTGCCGCCCGCGCTGCCGCGGCGACGAGCGCCTGCGCCTCAGCGCGAGCGGCGCCGGAAGAGGCCGCGGCGCGGCTTCGCCGCCCCGGCCCCGGCCCCCGGCGTGGCCGCCGCGCCCGGCGGCGACGGACGCGGGATCACCATCCCCGAGCGGCGCGCGCCCGGCGCGAGAGAGCCGGCGTCTGCGGCGCGTGCGGCGCCGCTGCGCCGCTCGGCGGCCGCGGCCCCGACGACTCTGCCCGCGCGCTCGGCCGCCGCCGCGAAGACGGCCTCCCACTCCTCCACGTTGCCGTCGACGGTCTGGGTGCGCCCCCACGCCTCCGCACGTGCCGCGAGCGCATCGCGCGCGGCGTCGTCGGCCACCAGCTCGGCCAGCGCCTGCGGCCAGCCGTGGTCGGGCACGGAACGTCCGCCCTGTGCCTCCCCCAGCTCCTTGTACGGCCCTATCGGCGATGCGAGCCAGGGCACCCCGCACGCCGTGTACTCCTTGAGCTTGACGTTCGAGCGCACGCGGTTGAAGGACACGTCCGCGAGCGGGGCGAGCGCGAGGTCGAACGTCGAGATCACGTCGGGCAGCTGCGGCAGCGGGATGAATCTGTGGTGCGTGTAGCGCTCGCTGCGCACGCCCACGTCCACGCCGACGCATACGAGCGAGACGCGCGGGTGCGACTCGAGCAGCGCTTCGAGCGTGCGTCTGAGGCGCAGGTCCTTGAGGTCCCCGCGGTGCTCCTGGCCGGCGACCCAGCCGACGGTGACGCCGTCGCCGGACGGGCGCCGCTCGCGCAGGAAGCCCGCTTCGACGTAGTTCTCGACGACGCGCACGTCGCCGCCGCCGAGTCTGCGCAGGCGACCGGCGAGCTCGCCGCAGGTCGTCGTGACCATGTCGGCCGCTCTCAGCATCGCGCCGAGCTCCTGCGCGACCTGCGCTCTGGCCGCCTTCATCTCCCGGTAGGCCGGGCTGTTCTTCGGCACGCGCGTCATGTCGTCGTCGTTGTCGAACACGACGGCGACGCCGGCCTCCCTCAACGCGCCGGCGAGCCGCCGCGCCGGCGCACGGAACAGCCGCCACATGTGCACGACGTCCGCCTGACGCAGCTGCTCGAACGGCGGCGGCGCGTCGCGCTGGTCCCACCGGTGGAAGACGGCGTGGTGCCCGCGCTCGGCGAGCGCGCGCATCGGATGCTCGGCACGGTAGATGACGCCACCGGTGCCGTCGGTCCCCATCCCGACGACGTGCATCGGGCTACTCTGCCCGAGCGCACCGGCTTAAGCAAGAATCAGGTGCGGCTTTGACCCGTCAGCCGGTCCATCCCGCCCAGGAAGAGCTCGGTCGCGAACTGCGTCGTGCGCTCGACGTCGGGCGGGTCCTGCTCGCTGAGGCGGATGCCGAGCTCGAACGCGACGCCGCCCATCGCGGCCGCCAGCGCGTCGAGGTCGAGCGCCGCCGGCAGCGTGCCATGCGCGGCGAGGTCCTCGCGCAGCTCCGCGATCCCCAGCTCGAGCGCCGGCGTCTCGAACAGATCGCGCACGGTGCCGGCGTTGCGCCGCAGCATCTCGAACAGCGGCCGGTCCTCGACGATGAACGAGAAGTACGTGCGGAAGCCCTCGCGCACGATCGACTCCGCGTCGCCGGCCCGCGCCCGCGATGCGCGCAGGCGGCGGCGCAACTCGGTCGTGTGCCGCTCGAGCACCGCTTGGAAGACCGACTGCTTGTCGGGAAAGTAGTTGTAGAACGTGCCCGAGGCGAGCGCCGTGCGGCGGATCACGTCGCGGATGCTCGCCGCGCCGTAGCCCATCTCCGTGAAGACCTCCTGCGCCGCCTCGAGGATCGCGCGGCGGTTCTGCGCCTTCGCTGCCTCGCGCCTGCCCGTCGCGACCTGCGTCATGCCGGCTGCTCGGCGGCGGCCGTGTCTCCGAGCCGCGCGGGGATCGGCAGGCGGAAGCCCTGCTCGCGCACGCGCCGGGCGCCGGCGCGGCGCTCACGCCCCAGCGCCCACAGGTAGTTGTCGAAGTCGACCTGCATCGTGTGGCGCTTGGAGGCGACGTAGCGCTTGAACATCTTCGCGCGCTCGCGCTCCATGTCCCGGCGCAGGCCGTCCGGCGCGGGCAGCGCGTACTCGCCGCGCAGGTAGGCGGCGATCCACTGTCCCTGCGCCTCGGCGAGCGGCATGATCGCGCCCAGCGGCTGCAGCAGGCCGACGAAGAAGACGTTGTCGATCTGCGGGTGGAAGACGCGGCGGAACAGCGGCAGGTCGTTGTCGGGCGCGCTGACGAGGCCCTCGTCGAAGAACGGGAACGTGACCTTGTAGCCCGTGCACCAGACGATCGTGTCGACCTGCTCGACCGAGCCGTCCTCGAAGCGCACGCGGTCGCCCTGCAGCTCGGCGACGTTCGGCTTGTACGCGATCTCGCCGTGCGCGACGCGGTTGAGGAAGTCGGCCGAGATCGTCGGATGCGCGTCGCCGAGGTCGTGATCGGGTCTCGGCAGGCCGTAGTCCTCCATGTCGCCGACGCCGACGCGGTAGAAGGTCGTGAAGATCGCCTTGCGGAAGGCCCACGGCAGCGCGCCGGTGAGCTTGTTGACGCCGATCTGGTCGAGCGGGCGGCCGAACAGGTACTTGGGGATGACGTGCGCTCCGCGGCGGGAGGACAGGAACGTCTTCTCGGCCACGAAGCTCGACTCGACCGCGATGTCCATCGCGCTGTTGCCGATCCCGACCACGAGCACGCGTCTGCCCTTGAACGGCTCGTTGTCGACGTAGAAGTGGGCGTGCATCTGCGCGCCGTCGAACGTGCCCGGATACGGCGGCTCGGGCCAGCGGGGGTCCCAGTGGTGGCCGTTGGCGACCACCAGCGCGTCGTAGCGGCGCTCCTCCCCCTCCTCGAGCCGGATCGTCCACGTGCCGTCCGCCGCGCGCTCGGCGTGCTCGACGCCCGTCTCGAAGCGGATGCGGTCGCGGAAGCCGAAGTGGTCGACGTAGTCGTCGAAGTAGGCGGCGATCTGGCTGTGATGCGGGAAGTCGGGATACGACTTCGGCATCGGGAAGTCGGCGTACTCCATCCGCTCGCGCGAGGTGTTGATGTGCAGCGAGCGGTAGGCCGACGACATGCCGTTCCTGTTGCCGAAGACCCAGTTGCCGCCGACGCGATCGGACTTCTCGAAGCAGTCGAACGGGATCCCGCGCTCGTGCAGCGCCTTCGCCGCGGCGATGCCCGAGGAGCCCGCGCCGATGACGCAGACGGACGGCAGCTGCTGGCTCATGCGGAACCCTCCTCTAAAAAGATGACGCCGGCGTCACCTTATCAGGGCCCTCCTCCGCGCGGCGATGCTCGCGCCCGCGGCGCACGACCTCTCTGAAGCTCTTGAAGCGGAAGATCAGCACGAGCGCGCCGAAGCCCATCCCGACGGCCGCGGTCGCCAGCGCGATCTGCTGGCCGACCGAGAAGGCCGCCACCTGCGAGGCGGTCGCCGAGCCGGCGAAGACCGTCAGCAGCAGCGCCTGCTGGACGCCCGCGCCGGCGGGCGTGAACGGCACGAGCAGCGCGACGACCTGGACGCCGAGCACGAGCAGCACGTTGCGCACCGAGCCGCCGATGTGGAACGCGTCGAGCAGGAACCAGTAGGCGGCGAAGCGCGCGACCCAGGACGCCGCCTGCCAGCTCGCCATCTCGCGCAGATAGCGGTGGCGGTCCGTGAGGATCGTGAAGCCCTGCCGCACGCGCGCCCAGAAGGCCTTCACGCGCGTCGACAGCACCGCGAAGCCCACCAGCACCGCGATCGCGAGCCCGGTCAGCGCGAACAGCGTGAAGCGCGGGTGCGAGGCGAAGAAGGCGAGGTCGAACGCCGGCAGCTTCGAGAAGTCGGGCGGCTTGGGGAAGACCCCCTGCGTGAACGCGAACGCGAGCACGACCGCGTTCACCGCGTAGTCGAACACGAGCCCGGTCCAGAGTGCGGCGATGATCGCGGGATACGTCGAGGCCGGGATCGAGATGCGCGTGAGGAAGTACTGCACGAGCGTGCCGCCGCCGAGCGGGAAGACCTGGTTGACCCCCACGCCGGCGACGTAGGCGCCCCACACGTCGCGCCAGCGCACCTCCTCCGTCGGATAGGCGGCCTGGACCGCGTTGCGCAGCGCGCGCGAGCGCAGCGTCAGGTAGGCCGCGTAGCAGAGCAGCGCGAGCAGCAGCGGCCCCCAGCTGAGGCCGGCGAGGTTCGAGAAGAACGCGCCGACCGAGTCGAGGAACTGGCTGACGTCGGAGCCGAGCGAGGCGAGCGGGGGGCTCATCGCCGCACACGTTCCCATACGCACGCCCGCGCGACCGGCGCGAACCGCCGGAACCGCCCCTTAACGCGCGGAAGGGCCCGAATCCATCCGGGCCCTCCGCAGCCGGGAATCGTGGGGGAGACGACTCCGGCGGTGCAGGACGCGTAACGCCCTGCTCCATGAGCATACCTCGAAAAGCCGCAGATCGCGCTGCCGCCGCCACGAAGGCGCACAGGATTCCCTACGCGACCTCGTGCACGATGCAGAGCTTTCGTCAGATGGTGCCGCCCGGACCGCTGAAGAACTCGTCTCCGAGGCGCACGCTGCCGGCCGCCTCGGCCTCGTGCCGGAGCGTGTGGTCTTCGACGCCGCTCCAAGCGCCGATCGCCAGCTGCTCGCGGTCGGCGTCCATCGGGCTGCCGCCGAGGTCCTTGTTGACGATGCGCGCGCAGCGCCGGCCCTCGGCGATCGCAGTCACGACGAGCGACTGGCCGACGCGCGCGTCGCCGCAGGCGTACACGCCCGGCAGCGAGGTCCGGTAGGTCTGACGCGTGCGGACGTTGCCGCGCGGGTCGAGCTCGAGTGCGAGCTGCTCGACCGCGCCCTCGTGCTCGGGCCCGGTGAAGCCGATCGCGATCAGCACGAGGTCGGCCTCGACCGTGAACTCGCTGCCGGGGATCGGGTGCAGGTCGCGCGAGGAGGTGCCGGTGACGCGGCGGGCGTGCACGTGCGTGACGTGCCCGGCCTCGCCCGCGAAGCCGGTGACCTCCGTGCCCCACCAGCGCTCGCCGCCCTCTTCGAGCGCGTACGTCGTCGGCGTCCGCTTCGGCGGCAGCGGCCACGGCGTGCTCGCGTCGCGCCCGCTCGGGTCGAGCTGCTGGTAGACGTCGAGGATCGTCGCCTCGACGGCGCCCTCGCGGTTCGCGTTGGAGATGCAGTCCATGCCGGTGTCGCCGCCGCCGATCACGACGACGCGCTTGCCGGCGGCGACGATCTCGCTGCCCGGCTCGGGCGCGCGGCTCGGACGCCCCTCCTGCGCGGCCACGAAGCGATTGCGCTGGTAGAGGTAGTCCATCGCGAAGTGGACGCCGTCGAGCTCGCGTCCGTCGACCTCGACGTCGCGATGCACGCGCGAGCCGATCGCGACGACGAGCGCGTCGTGGCGCTCGCGCAGCTCGGCGGCCGTCACGTCGCGCCCGACGTCGACGCCGTACTCGAAGCGCACGCCCTCGGCCTCGAGCACCGCGGCGCGGCGGTCGATGATCGCCTTCGGCAGCTTCGCGTCCGGCACGCCGAAGCGCATCAGCCCGCCGGGGCCCTCGTCGCGCTCGTAGACGGTCACGGTGTGGCCGCTCTTGTTCAGCTCGGCGGCGACCGCCAGCCCCGCCGGCCCGGAGCCGACCACGCCGACGGTCTTGCCGGTGCGGCGGTCGGGCGGCTCGGGCACGACCCAGCCCTCGTCGAACGCGCGCTCGGCGATCGCCATCTCGATCTGCTCGATCGTCACCGCGTCGTCGTTGACCGCGAGCACGCACGCCGACTCGCACGGCGCCGGGCAGATGCGGCCGGTGAACTCGGGAAAGTTGTTGGTGGCGTGCAGCTGGACGATCGCGTCCTGCCACTTGTCGCGGTAGACGAGGTCGTTCCAGTCCGGGATCAGGTTGCCGAGCGGGCAGCCCTCGTGGCAGAACGGCACGCCGCAGTCCATGCAGCGCGCGCCCTGTCTGCGCAGCTCGTCCTCCGGCTGGAGGTCGAAGTACTGCCCGTAGTCTCTGACGCGCTGCGCCGGATCGCGCTTGTCGAAGCCGACCCGATGGATCTTGAGGAAGCCGCCCAGCTGTCCCATGCGCGTCTCCCCTCAGGCCTCTGCCGGCGTGGCCGTGTGCCGACGGGTCTCGCCGTCCTGCGAGGCGGCCTCGCGCGCGGCGCGCTCGGCGAGGGCGCGCTTGTAGTCGCGCGGCATCACCTTCACGAAGCGCTCGACGGACGTGTCCCAGGCGGCGAGCATCCGCTGCGCGACCGGGGAGCCCGTGCGCTCGGCGTGCTCGGCGATCAGGTCCTTCAGCTCCGCCTCGTCGTGCTCGCTGAGCTGCTCGAGGTCGACGAGCTCGGCGTTGCAGCGGCCGGCGAAGTCGCTTGCCTCGTCGTAGACGTACGCGATCCCGCCGCTCATGCCGGCGCCGAAGTTGCGCCCGGTCGGCCCGAGCACGGCGACGCGGCCGCCGGTCATGTACTCGCAGCCGTGGTCGCCGACGCCCTCGACGACCGCGTTGGCGCCCGAGTTGCGCACGGCGAAGCGCTCGCCCGCGAGGCCGCGGAAGAACGCGCGGCCGGCCGTCGCGCCGTACAGCACGGTGTTGCCGACGATCACGTTCTCCTCGGCGGCGAAGCCGGCGTCCTCGGGAGGACGCACCGTGACGACGCCGCCGGCGAGGCCCTTGCCGGTGTAGTCGTTCGTCTCGCCCGCGAGCGTGAAGGTGACGCCCGGCATCAGCCACGCGCCGAAGCTCTGGCCGGCGGAGCCGGTCATCTCCACCTCGATCGTCCCCTCCGGCAGGCCCTCCGGCCCGCGGCGGCGCGCGATCTCGCTCGACAGCAGGCCGCCGACCGTGCGGTTGACGTTGCGCACGGTGGTCGACAGCTCGACGCGCTCGCCGCGCTCGAGCGCCGCTTCGGCACCCTGGATCAGCTCCCAGTCGAGCGCGTCGTCGAGCACCGGGTCAGGGGCGCGCGTGCGGTGGCGCGGCTCGCCGTCGGCCAGCTCGGGCATCGTGAAGACGCTCGTGAGGTCGACGCCGCGCGCCTTCCAATGCTCGATCGCGGCGTCCATCTCGAGCAGGTCGGTGCGGCCGATCAGCTCGTCGAACGTGCGCACCCCGAGCTGCGCCATCAGCTCGCGCGCCTCCTCGGCGACGAAGAAGAGGTACTTGACGACGTGCTCGGGCGTCCCCTCGAAGCGCTTGCGCAGCTCCGGGTTCTGCGTCGCGATCCCGACCGGGCACGTGTTGAGATGGCAGACGCGCATCATGATGCAGCCCATCGCGATCAGCGGCGCGGTCGAGAAGCCGACCTCGTCGGCCCCGAGCAGCGCGGCGATCACGACGTCGCGACCGGTCTTCATCTGACCGTCGGCCTCGACGGTGATGCGCGAGCGCAGGTCGTTGAGCAGCAGCGTCTGCTGCGTCTCCGCGACCCCGATCTCCCACGGGATGCCGGCCGCCTGGATCGAGGACTGTGGCGACGCGCCGGTGCCGCCGTCGTGGCCCGAGATCACGACGTGGTCGGCATTCGCCTTCGCGACGCCGGCGGCGACGGTGCCGACGCCGACCTCGGAGACCAGCTTGACCGACACCTCCGCGCGCGGGTTCGAGCAGCGCAGGTCGTAGATCAGCTGCTTGAGGTCCTCGATCGAGTAGATGTCGTGGTGCGGGGGCGGCGAGATCAGGCCGACGCCCGGCGTCGAGTTGCGCAGCCAGGCGATGTAGTCGTCGACCTTGTGGCCGGGCAGCTGGCCGCCCTCGCCCGGCTTCGCGCCCTGCGCCATCTTGATCTGCAGGCGATCGGCGTTGACGAGGTAGTGCGGCGTCACGCCGAAGCGCCCGGAGGCGATCTGCTTGATCGCCGAGCGGCGCTGGTCGTCGAAGCGCGCCGGGTCCTCCCCGCCCTCGCCCGTGTTCGACTTCGCGCCGAGCCGGTTCATCGCGACCGCGAGCGCCTCGTGCGACTCGCGCGAGATCGCGCCGAGGCTCATCGCGCCGGTCGAGAAGCGCTTGACGATCTCCTCCGCCGGCTCGACCTGCTCGAGCGGGATCGGCTCCGGCAGCGTCCGCAGCCTCATCAGTCCGCGCAGCGACGCCTTGCGCGCCGCCTCGTCGTTGACGGCTGCCGCGAACTCGCGGTAGGTCTGGAGCCCCTCGCCGTTGTGCGTGCGCACCGAGTGCTGCAGCAGCGCGACCGTGTCCGGGTTCCAGATGTGCAGCTCGCCGTCGCGCCGCCACTGCAGCACGCCGCCGACGGGCAGCACTTCGCGGCCTGTGCGCGGGTAGGCGCGGAAGTGGCGCTCGAGCGCCTCCTTCGCGAGCACGTCCACGCCGACGCCGCCGATGCGCGAGGCGGTGCCGGTGAAGTGCTGCTCGACCAGCTCGGGCGCGAGCCCGACGGCCTCGAAGATCTGGGCGCCGCAATAGGACTGGATCGTCGAGATCCCCATCTTCGAGAACGTCTTCAGCAGGCCCTTGCCGATCGCTCTGACGATCCGCTGCTCGGCCGTCTCGCGGTCGAGGTCGACCGGCAGCAGGCCGCGGTCGGCCAGCTCGTCGAGCGACTCGAACATCAGGTAGGGATTGATCGCGGCGGCGCCATAGCCGATCAGCGTCGCCATGTGGTGGATCTCGCGCGGCTCGCCGGTCTCGATCGCCAGGCCGCAGCGCAGGCGCGTGCCCGCGCGCACGAGGTGGTGATGGACGGCGGCGACCGCCAGCAGCGACGGGATCGCGACGCGCTCCGGACCGAGGTTGCGATCCGACAGGATCAGGATGTTCGCGCCGCGCTCGATCCACGCGGAGGCCTCCGCGCAGATCGCCTCGACGCGCCACTCCATCCCCTCAGCGCCGAGCTCGATCGGCCAGGTCAGATCGATGGTCGCCGCGTGGAAGAGGTCGTGCGAGACCTGGCGCAGCTTCTCCAGCTCGTGGTTGCGCAGGATCGGCTGGCGCATGAACAGCTGGTGGGCGTGCGCGGGCGACTCGGTCAGCAGGTTCACCTCGGCGCCGACGGACGTCGCGAGGCTCATCACGACCGACTCGCGGATCGGGTCGATCGGCGGGTTCGTGACCTGCGCGAACAGCTGCTTGAAGTAGGCGAACAGCGGCGGCTGACGATCCGACAGGACCGCGAGCGCGGCGTCGTTGCCCATCGAGGCGGTCGGCTCCTCGCCTCTGGCGGCCATCGGCGCGATCACCATCCGCAGGTCCTCCTGCGAGTAGCCGAACGCGAGCTGCTTGCTGCGCAGCGGCTCCACGCGCGGCGCGCGCGGCGCGCGCTCCGGCAGCTCGTCGAGGTGGACGACGCGCTCGCCGTACCACTCGCCGTACGGGCGCCGGCCCGAGACGTGCGCCTTGACCTCCTCGTCCTCGACGATCCGGCCCTGCTCGAGGTCGACGAGGAAGACCTTGCCCGGCTGCAGGCGGCCCTTGCGCACGATCTCGCTCGGCGCGGCCCGCACGACGCCCGTCTCGGAGGCGAGCACGACGTAGCCGTCGGCCGTCTGCACCCAGCGGCCGGGGCGCAGCCCGTTGCGGTCGAGCGTCGCGCCGACCTGGCGGCCGTCCGTGAAGGCGACGACGGCGGGGCCGTCCCACGGCTCCATGACACACGAGTGGTAGTCGTAGAAGCCGCGCACCGACGGCGGCAGGTCCGTGCGGTCGCGGTATGCCTCGGGCACCATCATCATCACCGCGTGGGCGATCGGGCGTCCGCCGAGCGTCAGCAGCTCGAGGACGTTGTCGAACGTCGCCGAGTCCGAGCCGCCCTGGCGCACGACCGGCATCAGCTTCTGCAGGTCCTCGCCGAACAGCTCGGAGGCGAGCTGCGACTCGCGCGCCCGCATCCAGTTGACGTTGCCGCGCAGCGTGTTGATCTCGCCGTTGTGGGCGATCATGCGGTACGGGTGCGCGAGCTCCCAGCTCGGGAACGTGTTCGTCGAGAAGCGCGAGTGGACGAGCGCGAGGCGCGTCGCGAGGCGCGGGTCCTGGAGGTCGGGGTAGTAGCCCGACATCTGCGGCGCCGTCAGCATGCCCTTGTAGACGAGCGTGCGCGAGGAGAGGCTCGGGATCGCGAGGTCGGCGCCGGCCGCCTTCTCGACCAGGCGGCGGATCACGTACAGCTTGCGCTCGAAGGCGTCCTGGTCGGCCAGCTCGTCGCTCGCGCCGACGAGCACCTGGCGGATGCGCGGGGCGGCTCTGCCCGCGACGACGCCGACGTGCGCGTCGTCGACCGGCACGTCGCGCCAGCCGAGCACGCGCTGGCCCTCGCGCGCGACGACGCCCTCGATCAGCGCGACGAGCTCGTCGTGGCGCGCCGCGTCATGCGGCAGGAAGCACATGCCGACGCCGTAGCGGCCGGCCGGCGGCAGCTCGACGCCCGCCACGGCGCGCAGGAACGCGTCCGGCAGCTGGATGAGTATGCCCGCGCCGTCGCCGGTCGTCGGGTCGGCGCCGGCCGCACCGCGGTGCTCGAGGTTCTCCAGCGCATACAAGGCCCGGTTGACCACCCCGTGGTCTGCGCCCGCCGTGAGCTTGGCGACGAACGCGACACCGCAGGCGTCGTGCTCGTTTTCAGGGTGGTAGAGGCCAACGGCCTTGTGCGGCTTCATCTGGTCCATGGATCCTGTGTTCCCGATGGGCGGCGCGAACACTGAGAGGGTCCAAGAGGGTACCAGCGAAGGCCCGCTCAGCAGCGCGCCACCGGGCGCTCAGCCGCGCGTCTTGGCTCTCGCCGTGCGTCTCGCTGGGGCGCCGCCGGCCTTGGCGCGCCGCCGTCTGGCGGGCGCTCTCGCGCCGTCGCCCCGCACCGCCGCGACGCTCGCCTCGAGCGCCGCCATCAGGTCCGGGACGGCCGCCGGCGCGGGCGCCGCCGGCTGCACGGCGATCTCCTCGCCGGCCGCCTTGCGCTCGATCAGCCCAAGCACGCGCTCGCGGTACTCGTCGCGATAGGCGGACGGGTCGAACTCGACCGTGAGCTGCTCGATCAGCTGCCCGGCCATCGCGACCTCGGCGCTCGTCGCGTCGACGTCGCCGAGGCCCTCGAGCTCGTCCAGCCGCCCGGGCGCGTTGACCTCGTCGCCGTAGAGCATCGTCGAGAGCATCAGCACGCCGTCCGCCGGCCGCAGCGCGCACAGCTGCTGGCGGGTGCGCAGCACGAAGCGGCCGATCGCGACCTTGCCGGCCTGCTCCATCGCCGAGAGCAGCAGCGCGTACGGCTTGGCGCCGCCGGCGGCCGGCGCGACGTGGTACGCGTTGTCGAAGTACACGGGGTCGATCTCGGACAGCTCGACGAACGCCTCGAGGTCGATCGTCTTGGTGCGGCGCGGGTCGAGCGCGTCGAGCTCGTCCTGTCTGACGACCACGTAGCGGTCGGGCGCGATCTCGAAGCCCTTGACGAGGTCCTCGTAGGCCACCTCCTCCCCGTCTGCCGGGCACACGCGCTTCTGCTGGATCCGCACGCCGTCGCTCGCGTGCAGCTGATGGAAGCGCACCGTCTTGGGCGACGTGGCGCTGTAGAGCTTGATCGGCACGTTGACCAGCCCGAAGCTGATCGCGCCGCTCCAGATCGCACGGGGCATGCAGACGTTTCTACTACCCGCACGGCGCCGCGACAACCCGCGGGCGCGGTCGTGCCACCGCGCGGCTTCGGCTCAGACGCCCGCCGCCGAGGCGTCGAGCGTGTCAGCCATCCGCTCGAGCGACCGCCGCAGCAGGCGCGAGACGTGCATCTGGGAGATGCCGACGCGCTCGGCGATCTCGCGCTGCGTGAGGCCGCCGAAGAAGCGCAGCAGCAGGATCCGCCGCTCGCGCTCGCTCAGCGACCGCATGCCACGGCCGAGCTCCACGCGCCGCTCGGCGGCTTCGAAGCCGGGATCCTCTCCGCCGATCCGCGCGACCGACTCGCCGTCGTCGCCGAGCGGTTCGTCGAGCGGGACCGTGCTGTATGCCTGCGCGCCCTGCAGCGCCTCCAGGACCTGCTCCGGCGTGGTGCCGGTCGCCTCCGCGAGGTCCTCGATCGTGGGCGAGCGCCCGAGCTTCGTCGAGAGGCGGTCGACCTCGCGTGCGACCCTGGCGCTCAGCTCCTGCAGGCCGCGGGAGACGCGCACGGACCAGGCGCGGTCGCGGAAGTGGCGCTTGATCTCGCCGAGGATCGTCGGCACCGCGAAGGTCGAGAAGCGCAGCTCGCGCCCGAGGTCGAAGCGGTCGACGGCCTTGATCAGGCCGACGCAGCCGACCTGCTCGAGGTCGTCGAGCGGCTCGCCGCGATTCGCGTAGCGGCGGGCCAGCGAGCGGACGAGCGGCATCATGCGCTCGATCAGCAGGCTGCGAGCGCGCTCGTCGCCCTCCTCGTGCCAGCGGCGCAACAGCTCGTGCTCGTCGACGAGCGGATCGACCGACAGGCGAACGGCCGTAGCTGACACGACGTCCCTCCCTTCGTGGCGGAACCGGGCTGGTGGCTCATCCTCTCCGGACAAGCGGGGATGACAAGGTGGACAGACACGGTCACTGGTGCCGACGCGTCCGCTGCGGTACAACACGCGGGTGGTCAAGGGTGGGCAGACGATCAGCGCGACGGAGTTCGCCGAGCTGACCGGCGTCTCGCGCGAGCGACTGCGCACGTGGGAGCGCCGCTTCGGCTTCCCGCGGCCCGCTCGCGTCGCGCGCGGACCGCGCCGCTATGCGCTCGCCGACGCGCCACGCGTCGTCGCCGTGCGGCGCGCCGCCCAGCAGGGCGTGCCGCTGCCGCAGGCGATTGCCGACGCGGCCGCGGCGCCGGCCTCCGAAGCGACCGACGCGACGCTCGCGACGCTCGCCGCCGTCGCGCCGATCCCCGTCGTGCTGGTCGCCGGACCCGAGCCGCTGCGCGTCGCCTACGTCAACGCCCAGCTGCAGGCGGCTGCGGAGGCGATCGTGCCGGGCGCGCGGCTCGACGCGCTCCCCTGGTTCATGGGCAGCGACCTCGAGCGCACGCTGCGCACGCTGTTCGCCGGCGACACCGCCACGCTCGAGTGCGCCCACCCGGCGTGGGCCGGCGGCGGCGGGATCGAGCGGTCGATCGCCTACCGCGTGCCGGTCGGCGCGGGCGAAGGGCCGGCCGTCGCGCTGGTCGGGATCGACCGCGACGAGGAGCGCCGCGCGCGGCGGGAGCTCGCCGACCTCCAGCAGGAGCTGACGCGCGTGCGCGTGCGCGAGCAGCGCCGCCAGCGCTGGCTCGCGCTCGCCGCCTCGCTCGCCGAGCGCTTCCAGCGCGACGCCGGGGAGGCGCTGCTCGGCGCGACCGTCGACACGCTCGTGCGACGGCTCGGCGCGGTCGACGCGGGCGTCGCGCTGTACGTCGCCGGCCAGCTCGCGCTCGGCTCGACGAGCCGCGGGCTGCTGCGGCCGCACATGGTCACGGTCACGCGCTACGACGACCTCGCCGCGCTGATGCAGCGCAGCGCGCCGGAGTGGCTGGCGCCGGCGACCGCGAGCGCGTTCGGCGTGCATGCCGGCCTGCACTGCCTCGCCGTGCCGATCGGCGTCGTCGGCGAGCGGCTCGGCGTCCTGCTGATCGTCTTCGACGAGCGCGCCGCGCTCGACGAGGACATCCGCCATCTGCTGACCGTCGTCGCCGCCGGCATCGGCTTCACCGTCCTGCGCGACCGGCTCGTGACCTCCTCGCGCGGCGACGAGCCGCCGACCGGCGCCTGAGCGGCGCGTCCGGCTCGGGCGTCCCGCGTCGCCGGCTGACGGCGCGCGTCAGAAGAGCTGGCCGTCGGGCACGCCGAGCGTGCGCTCCATCGGCCACGAGCAGAGCGACCCGCGGCCGGGGCAGCCGTCGCAGATGCGCGGGCCGGGATCGGCGGCGACGGGGAAGTCGCGGTGGAGGATCGCGTCGGCACGGGCGGCCAGCTCGCCCGTGAGCGCGGCGACGTCCTGCGGGCGGAACGTCGCGGCGGCCGGCTGGCCGGGCCGTTCGAGGAACACGTGCACGACCTCGACTTCGGTGGCGCCGTCGCGCAGCGCCGCGAGCGCGTAGGCGGCGCGCTGGATCCCGTACTCGTGGGCGACGAGCGCGTCGAGGTCCGTCGTCGTGCCGACGCGGTCGCTCTTGTAGTCCACGACGACCACCCGCTCGCCCTCCCGCCCAACCGCGTCGAGCACGCCCACGAGCGGAATCGTCTCCTCCCCCGCCTCCAGGCGGAGGGAGAACGGCTGCTCGCGGCGGACGTCCTGCAGCGAGGCGAGTCGCGCGCCGAGATCGCTGCCGAGGAGGCCGGCGACGAGCCCCGCGATCTCACCCGTGACGGCGTCGGTGAGCCGCGCACCGGCCCGCGCGGCCTCCGCTGCGACGGCCTTCGCATCAGGCGGCGCGGGCTTCGAGAAGTCGAGCCGCTCCAGCAGCGAGTGGACGATGCGACCGCGGACACGCGGGTCGAGGTCGGCGGGCGCGCCGCGGCCCGCGGCGCGGTGCAGCGGCGCGTCGGTCGGCGGCAGGCCGAGCACGCCCTCCAGGTAGAAGCGGTAGCCGCACTGCGCGTGCTGCTGGAGGCTCGTGTAGCTCAGCGCAGCGACGGGCGGCGCCAGGACGGGCGTCGAGCGAGAGGGAGAGGGATCGGCACGCGCGCCTGGGCGGGCGGGCTCGGATCTGACAGGACCCGCCCGCAGCACGTCAGGACCTGAAGGCAGCGACGCCAGCAGAGGAGGCCGGGCGACGGTGACCGCCACGTCAATGGCGTCGTGCGACGCCACCGAGCGAGCCTCCGCGTCCGGGGCGATCCGCTTCCCGACGTCAGGCACGAACGCCGGCCCGATCCAGGTCAAAGGAGCAGCTCCCGGTCTCGCCTCCGGCCAGGTCTCGCATCTCGCCGCCCCACTCAAGATCAGCTGCTCGCGTGCCCGCGTCATCGCGACGTAGAAGAGGCGCGCCTCCTCCTCCGCCTCCGCCCGCAGCCGCTCGTCGCCGAGTGCACGGAACGCCAGCGCCTCGCGCGGTCTGGAGCCGTCGAGCGCCTTCAACCGGATTCCGACGCGCCCGTCGCGTCCGACACGGACGACGTCGCGGCCGGCCGCAGGCGACTCGCGGCCGAGATCGGCAACGCACACGACCGGGAACTCGAGGCCCTTCGCGCGGTGGATCGTCATCAGCCGCACGGCGTCGAGCGCCTCGCCCTCGACCGGCGCTTCGCTCTCGCGGTCCTCCCGCGCGCGCGGGTCGGTCGCGATCGCGACGAGCCCCGCGACGAGATCGACGAAGCCGCGCAGGTCGCGGCCGTGCTGCGCCTCGTGCTGGCGTGCGAGCCGCATCAGCTTGCGCACGTTCGCCATCCGCCGCACGCCGCCCTCCATCCGCAGCAGCGCCAGGTCGTAGCCGGTCCGGGCGAGCACGCGGTCGAGCAGCGTTTCGAGGCTGTAGCGCGCGGCCGTGCGGCGCTCGTGCGGCAGCCAGGCGCGCAGCGTCTCGACGCGTGCGCGATCCGCGTCGCCGAGCCGGTCGAGCAGCGTCTCGTCGCCCGTCAGCGTCCACCACGGGTCGCGGTGCCCGCCGGCGGCGCGCGTGACCGCCGCGAGCTGGACCAGCCCGTCGCTGGAGAGGCCGACGAGCGGCGAGGCGAGCACCGTCATCAAGGCCGTGCCGTCGCGGGGGTTCGCCAGCACCGACAGGTAGGCGGTCAGGTCGCGCACCTGCTGCTGCGCCCAGTAGCCGCGGCCGCCGATCACGTACGTCGGGATCCCCAGCTCCACCAGCGCGCGCTCATACGTGGCGAGGTCGCCCGTCGCGCGCAGCAACAGGACGACGTCGCCGGGCGCACGCCCCGCGTCGAGCAGCGCGCGCACGCGCACGGCCAGCAGCTTCGCCTCGGCGATCCGCCACAGCGGCGCCGGCGGCACCGTCCCCGCCGGCACGAGCCCGGCCTCGGACCAGTCCGCGGCGCGATCGGTGACGAGCAGCTCGACGCGCGGCCCGCTCGGCTCGCTCGCGTCTGCCTCTCGGGGCTCCTCGCGGCCGGCCACGAGCGGGACGAAGCTCGTGTCGAAGCGTGGGGCGAAGGCGAAGTTGAAGGCGTCGAGCAGGTCGCCGTGGCTGCGGAAGTTCGTGGCCAGGGTGGCGGTCCGGCCGCGCTCGGCCAGCGCGGCACGACGGGCGCGGAACTGGCGCACGTCGGCGTGGCGAAAGCCGTAGATCGACTGCAGCTCGTCGCCGACGGCGAACAGCCGCTCCCCGGCGATCCGCTCCAGCAACTCAAGCTGGAGCGGGTTCGTGTCCTGGAACTCGTCGACCATCACGTGCTCAAAGCGCTCGGCGTAACGGGCGCGCAGCGGCTCGTGCTCGCGCAGCAGGCGGTTCGCGCGCAGCTCGAGGTCCTCGAAGTCGAGCGCGGAGGCCGCGTGCTTCGCCTCCGCATAGCGGCGCGAGAAGCCGCGCAGCAGCACGTCCAGCAGCGCATGGACCGGGACCGCGGCGACGTCGGCGCAGGCGTCCGCGTACGCGTCGAGCGCAGCGCGGTAGGCGGCGCAGCCCGGACCGGCGAGCGCAGCGCCGTTGCGCGGCAGCGTGAGCGCCGCGACCTCGCCGAAGGCCGGTGGCGGGTCGAGCGGGCGGTCCAGCAGCACGCTGCAGGCAGCGATGGCCTCCCTGGCGCGGGCGACCGTCTTGCCGTCTCTGGCCACGTCCAGCTCGGCGACCGCCTGTGCCCGGGCGAGCGCGAGCGCGCTGTGGGCCGGGCCGAGCGGGGCCGGGCGCGCCGGCGGGAGCGCCGGCTCCTCCTCTCCGCGGCTGCGCAGCTCGCCGTGGAGGTCGACGATCGCGGTGCGCAGCTCTGCAGGGCGGTAGGCGGCGATCAGCGCGAGCGCGGCGCTCCCGTGCTCGTCGACCAGCGCGTCGAGCGCCGCGTCGAAGGCGGCGCCGGCCAGCCGCTCCGCCGCACGCTCGTCGAGCACCGCGAAGCGCGGGTCGATGCCGGCTGCGAGCGCGTGCGTGCGCAGCAGCCGGGCGCAGAAGGAGTGGATCGTCGAGATCCAGGCGCCCTCGGTCGCGCGGGCGCGCTCGTCGTCGCCGAGCTGCTCGAAGCGGTCGCGGACGCGCGTCTTCAGCTCGGCAGCCGCCTTCTCGGTGAACGTGATCGCGAGGATCCGCGCGACGTCGCCACCCTCCGCGCGGGCGGCGAGCACGAAGCGCTCCGCCATCACCGACGTCTTGCCGCTGCCCGCGTTGGCGGTCAGCAGCAGCCCGCCGACATGCTCGATCGCGGCCTGCTGCTCGGAGGTGAACGGCACGCTCACGAGTCGACCGCCCGGCAGATGCCCGGGTAGGCGCAGCCGCCCGGCCCGCACGTCTCCGGCGTGGCGCCGAGGGTGCCGGCGCGCAGGCGGGCCGCCAGCTCGCAGGCGCGCTCCGCGGCCGCGTCGAGCTCGGCCGCCAGCTCGTCGCTCGTGCGGCGGTCGGTGTCGACGACGACGTCGCCGGCGTCGACGTCGTCGCGCACGACGCCGCGGGCGCGCAGGTCGTCGCCGCGCAGCGGCTGGTAGACGCCGCCGGCCGGCTCGCGTCTCAGCAGCTCGCGCACGACGATCATGTAGAGCGCGACCTGGAGCTGATCCTCCGCCTGCCACTTCGCGACCGCCCAGGTGGGGCTGCGGCGGCCGCTCTTGTAGTCGCGCACGAGCGCGTGGCCGGCGCGGTCGAGGTCGACGCGGTCGATCACGCCGCGCAGGCGCAGCGCACCGTCGTCCCCGAGCACGAGCGCCGGCAACGTGTCCTCCCCCATCCCGAAGCGCAGCTCCAACTCGGCGGGCCGGAACGCCCCGCCGCCGTGCGCCTCGTGGGCCAGCAACCGCTTCACGTCGCTGGCGATCTCGTGCGCCGCAGCCGCCTGCGCAGCGGCGCCGCGGCCGAGCACGAAGCGCGGCGCCTCCTCCGCGACGATCCGCTCGACGACCGCCTCGGCGGCGGCGAGCGTCTCAGATGTCAGCGGCCACTCGAGCTCGCCGAGTGCCCGCTCCAGCACGCGGTGGATACAGCTCCCGCGCACCATCGGCTCCGGATCGGGCTCGAAGCGCTCCGGCGCCAGCTCCTTCTCGATCAGCCAGCGCACGGGGCAGCGCGCATACGTTTCCAGCGAGCCGGCCGACAGCACCTCGCGCTGACGCAGCGCGGCACATGCCTCCGGACCGAGCGAGCCGAGCGGGGCCGGCGTCTCGCGCGGTGCAGCGAGCGCCTCGGCACGTGCCCGTTCGGCCTCGGTGGGAGCGGCGTCGAGCGGCCACGTGAGCGCCGACAGCGGCCGGTGGACCTCCGGCAGCTCGGTCAACAGCGTCTGCACGTCGGCGACGAAGAACGAGCGAATCGCCGGGTTGCCCTCCTCGTCGGCGTCGCGGCAGCTCAGCACGAGCCGCCGCAGCGGACGCGATGCGACCGCGTAGAACAGGTAGCGCTCGGCCGCCAGCGTGTCCTCACGCGGCGCGAGGACGAGGCCGGTCGCGGTCGCCAGCTCGCGGCGCTGATCGTCCGACAGGAACGGCTCCGCGACCGCCGGCCCTGGGAACTCGCCCTCTTGCAAGCCACAGACGAGCACGGTGTCGAAGCGGCGCGCGCGGATCGCCAGCGGGTCGGCGACGAGCACCGCGCCGGGGCGCGGCGGCTCGCCGAGCCGGACCTCCAGCTCGCCGAGCGCGGCCAGCAGCTCCTCCGCGTCGGCGACGCGGTGCGGCGCGGTCGCCGCCAGCTCGGCGAGGTCGTCCAGCGCGCCCAGCAAGACGACGAGTGCGCGTGCGTCGACCTCCTCCGCGGGGTCGAGCAGCCGTGCCTTGCCGCGATGGGGCGCGGCGAAGAGGTTTCGCGCTTCCCTCCCGAGCGCGGCGAGCAGCGGCGCCGATCCGTCCGCGGCGGCGCCGCGCAGGCGGTCGATCTCACGCAGCGGCCATCTCGGATTCGCCTTCTCCCACAGCGTGCGTGCGCCGGCGACGTCCGCGATCGCCGTGCGGCGAACGTCCAGCTCCAGCCGATCCGCCAGCTCGAGACGCTCCAGCCGGCCGGGCGTGCGCAGGTAGGCGAGCAGATCGGCGGCGGTCGCCTGATCGGGCAGCAGCGCCGCGCGGGCGAGCGCGAGCAGGCCGCGCCCGAGCGCCGTGTGGGCGAACGGCTCGCGGCGGTCGAACGCGTGCGGGATCCCGTAGGCGCCGAAGACCTGCTCGACGAGCGAGGCGACGCGCGCGGGCGTGCGGTAGACGACGGCGATCTGCTCCCCGGGCACGCCGTCGCCCAACAGCCGCAGTACCTCGGCCGCGACCAGCTCGACCTCGGCGCGCTCGCCACCGGCGACGAGCAGCTTGACCGCATCGCCAGGGTCTGTGCGCGTGGCGAACGGCTCGAACAGGCCGCGCTCGAGGTGGTGCAGCACGTCGCGCGCCGGCGCGTCGTAGTGGTCGGCGAGCGCCGGCAGCTCATCCACGTCGGTCGCGAACTGGCGCAGCTCCTCGACGGTCGACGCACGTCCGGCGAACGCGGCGCGCCCCGGTTCGTAGGTGAGCGAGACGGTCACCTCCGCGCCGGCGACGCGCGCCAGCGTCTCGACCGCATCGCGTTGCAGCGGGGTGAGGTCGTCGAAGCCGTAGAGCAGGACGGGTGTCTCGCCCCAAGCCCCGGGCTGCGCGCGCAGCGCGTCGAGCGCGCGCCAGGCGAACAGGTCGGCATCGACTGCGCCCAGCCGTTCGAGCGCACGGGAATAGCGGTCGTAGATCGCGGCGCCCTCGTGGAGCGCGAGCGGCGCGCCCGGCCATGCCCGCGCCGCGGCCGTGAGCCGCTGGGGCGTGACGAGCGCACGCTCAAGCTCGGCCGTGAACGCGCCGGCGGCCGCCAGCAAGCCGCGCGAGCGGGCGATCGGCGCGAGCGCCTGGAGCTGCGCGCTTGCGACAGCCTCGGCGACGAGTTGCTCGCGCTGCAGCGGTCCGATCGTGCGCGCCGCGTAGCCGGCGCGGGTGGCGATCTCGCGCACGAAGCGCCCGAAGGTGGCGACCGTTCCGCGGCCTCGCGCGCCGTCCTGCGCCAGCTCGCCTTCGTAGTAGGCGCGGTCGGCGGCGGTCGGCACCACGAGCCACGGATCGCGCCGGGCCTGGGCGCGGAAGGCGTCCAGCACAGCGCCGGCCTTCGCCGAGTTCGCGGGACCGATGACGAGCTTCAGGGGCACGGGTCCGACATGGTGGCGCGCGGCGGGGACGGCGCGACGGCCCGGCGCGTCTCGCCACCGTGGCGTCGGCGGATGCGGCGGCGCTACGCGACGGCGGATTCGGCGGGGCTGGCGGTGCCGTCGGCGGGCGCGGCGCCGTCGGCGCCCGCGGCGTCAGCCTCCGCCTCGGGCGGCTTGGCGCCCTCGCGCGCCCACGGCTCGTCGAACTCGACGCGCCAGCGGCCCTCGTCGGTCTGCTCGAGCGCGAGGCGTGCGCGGAAGGAGCGGCCGGAGCGGCCTCTGAAGCCGGTGACGGCTCTCTCGGTGCGGCCGGTGCGGATCAGCTCGCGGACGATCGCGGCCGTGAGCGTCTTGCCCGCCTTCGCCTTCCAGATCACGAAGCCGCAGCCGGGATCCTCGCGCGACCAGCACGAGTAGCCCTTGCGGTTCTCGATGATGTCGTGACCGCAGACCGGGCACGGGCCGAGGTTCGCCCGGGGGATCCGCACGTTCTCTGAGCTTCTCGTCGAGCGTGGCGACGGTCGCCTCGGCGAACGTGACGATGTCGCCCATGAACGCCTTGCGCGAGTCCTGCCCCGTCTCGATCTTCGCGAGCCGGTGCTCCCAGTCGCCCGTCAGCGACGGCGAGGTGAGCTGGTGGCCGTCGAGCAGGCGCACGACGTTGAGGCCCTTCTCGGTGACGACCAGGGCGCGCGCGTCGCGCTCGATGTAGCCGACGGCCAGCAGCCGCTCGATGATCGCCGCACGCGTGGCGGGGGTGCCGATGCCGGAGTCCTTCATCGCCTCGCGCAGCTCCTCGTCGTCGACGAGTCTGCCCGCGGTCTCCATCGCGGCCAGCAGCGAGCCCTCGGAGTAGCGCCGCGGCGGTCTCGTCTCCTTCTCCTCGGAGCGCACGTCGCGCGTCTCGACCGCCTCCCCTCTCTCGAGTCTCGGCAGCCGCTGCTCGCGCCCCTCGTCCTCCTCGCCCTCTCTCGGCTCGGCGTCAGCCTCCTCGCCGTAGACGCCGCGCCAGCCGGGGACGAGCATCACCTTGCCGCGCGTGCGGAAGACGTGGCCGGCGACCTCGGTCTCCACACGCGTGTTCTCGAACACGGCCTCGGGATGGAACACCGCGAGGAAGCGGCGCGCGACGAGGTCGTAGATGCGGCAATCGTCGTCGCTCATCTTGTCGACCGGGTGCGGCGCGTTCGTCGGGATGATCGCGTGGTGGTCGGTGACCTTCTCGTCGTTGACGACGCGGCCGAGCGGCAGCATGTCGAGCCCGGTCACGTACGCCGCGCCGGCCGCGTACTCGCGCCGGCCGCCGACGATCGAGGCGATCGGCTTGATCTCGGGGATCATGTCGCTCGGCAGGTAGCGCGAGCTGGTGCGCGGATACGTGAGCGCCTTGTGCTCCTCGTAGAGGCGCTGCGCGGCCGCGAGCGTGCGGCGTGCGGAGAAGCCGAAGCGCGAGTTGGCGTCGCGCTGGAGCGAGGTGAGGTCGTACAGCAGCGGCGCGCGCTCTCTGCGCGTGGTCTTCTCGAGCTTCGGAACGATCCCCTCGGTGCCCTGGCAGGCCGCCACGATCGCCGCCGCCTGCTCGGCCGAGGCGACGCGTGGGCCCTTGCCGATCTCGTCGCCGCCACCGGGGGCGTGGAAGCGGCCGTCGTATCTGCGTGCGCCCGCAGCCTCGAACGACGCGTCGACGATCCAGTACGGCTCCGGTCTGAAGGCGCGGATCTCCTCCTCGCGGCGGGCGAGGATCGCGAGCGTCGGCGTCTGCACGCGGCCGAGCGAGACGGCGCCGTCGAACGAGGAGCGCAGCCGGATCGTGGCCGCGCGCGTCGCGTTCATGCCGACGATCCAGTCGGCCTCGCTGCGCGAGCGGGCGGCGTCCTCGAGCGAGGCCAGCTCCTCGCCGGGGCGCAAGCGGGAGAACGCGTCCTCGATCGCCGCCTTCGTCATCGAGGACAGCCACAGCCGCTGGACCGGCAGTCTCGAGCCGGCCTTCTCATAGAGGTAGGCGAAGATCAGCTCGCCCTCGCGGCCGGCGTCGCAAGCGTTGACGACGACCTCGACGTCGTCGCGACCGAGCGCGCGCTTGACGACGTTCATCTGTCTTCTCGAGCGCTCGTCGCGCACGACGAGCTTGAACTTCGGCGGCACGATCGGCAGATCGGCCATCCGCCATCTCTTGAACTTGTCGTCGTACTCGTCCGGCTCGGCGAGCTGCACGAGATGGCCGACCGCCCACGTGATCACGTGCTGGGGCCCCTCGAGCACGCCCTCGCCTCTCTGGAAGGGGCCGGGCAGCACGCGCGCGAGGTCTCTGCCGACCGACGGCTTCTCCGCGATGACGAGGGTCTTGCTCATGAAGTCGTGGAGGGTAGCGCCCTGCTCGGGCGACCACCCCCGCGGCCCGGCCCGCGCACGCTCAGGCCACGCACGTGCCGCTCGCGACGGCCGCGCCGGCGGGCAGCCGCCGCGTCTGCCGCAGCGCGTCGCGGACGACGGCGTTGGCGACCCCGTAGCCGCCGCGATCACCGCTCGTCGTCGCGGCGAAGATCGTCGTCAGCACGCGGCCCTGCGCGTCGACGACCGGCCCGCCCGAGTTGCCGCTGCGCACGCGCCCGCGCAGCGGCGTGATCGTCCGCCGCACCGGACCGCGGCCGTAGGCGTCCTCGGAGATCACCGTGCGCGTCTCGCCGATCCGCGCCGCCTCCCGGTCGAACGGCCCGTTCAGCGGGTAGCCGAGGATCGCGCCGGCGGCGCCGGCGGGCGGATCGGCGACGAGCGCGAGCGCCGGCACGCCGAGCCCGTCGACGGCCAGCACGGCGACGTCGTCGCGCACGTCGAAGTGGACGAGCCGCGCCGGCCGGCTCCCCGTCGCGTCGCCGGGCGCCTGCACGACCGTGTCGTGCTCGCCGGCGACGACGTGCGCGTTCGTCACGACGAGCCCGGGCGCCGCGACCCAGCCGCTGCCCTCGACGCCGAGACCGCAGGCCGTCCCGAGGATCCGCACGACGCTCGGCGCCGCCTCCCGCACGCCCGGCTGGCGCAGCACCGCGCGAGACGGCGGCGCGACGGCGGCCCCCGGGCCGTTGATCGACGGCAGCGGGTCGAAGCGCGCCAGCGCGTTGAGGATCGGCCCCGACGGCGGCAGCACCGCGTTGAGCCCGCGCAGCACGAACGAGCGCTGCACGTCCGCGCGCAGCTCGCGCAGGCCGGGCGTCTGCAACACGACCGCGCCGGCGAGCCAGACCAGTCCCAACGCGATCGCTGCGCTCAGCAGCGCCCCCAGCAGCCCGTCGAGCACGCCGAGGCCCGGGATCCACAGGCCGTTGCGCAGGCGCGCGCCGAGCCGCTCCAGCCCGCTGGCGAGCAGCCCGCCGAGCAGCAGCGCGCCGGCGAGCGCGAACAGCGGCGCGTACGGGGAGCGCGCGCCGTCCGGCAGCAGCAGCGGCCCGACGCGCGCGCCGAGCACCGCGCCCGCGACGAGGCCGGCGAGCGACAGCGCGCCGACGATGAAGCCGCGCCGGAAGCCGGCAGCCCCGAACAGCGCGACCAGCGCGACGATGACCCAGTCGAGCGTCGTCATCCGCACCACAGCATGCAGGACGCGGCGGGCGGCCCACCGCGCCGCACCATGATCTACGCTCCGCAGACGTGGAGGCAGGTGGCAGCAGGGGCGCGCATCCCCCGTCACGCTATTCCCGCTCCGACGTGGAGCGCCGGCGGCGGCGGCTGCGCCGCGCCCTTCCGGCGCTCGCCGGCCTCGCCGTGCTCGCGCTCGCCGCGATCCTGCTGCTCGCGGACGGCTCCGGCGCCGCGGAGCGCGCGACCGCGAAGCGCTTCGCGACGCTGTGGGCGCAGGGCGACTACGGCGGCATGTACGCGCTGCTCGACGACCGGGCGAAGGCGCGCACGAGCTTCCAGGCGTTCGCGGCCGCCTACCGCGACGCCGCCGCGACTGCGACGCAGCGCACGCTCCTCGTCGGCAAGGTCGGCGACCGCAGCGCGGACCGCATCCCCGTCCACGTCACGATCCGCACGCGCCTGTTCGGGACGGTCCACGGGGTGCTGCAGCTGCCGGTCAGCGGCGTGGGCGACGCGATGCGCGTGGCGTGGCGCGAGGAGGCGGTGTTCCCGGGGCTGCGCCGCGGCGGGCAGCTGACGCGTACGACCGAGCTGCCGACGCGGGCGGCGCTGCTCGCACGCGACGGCTCGGTGCTGGCCGCCGGCGACGACCGCCACGCCGACGACCCGGCGCTGGCCAACCAGATCGCCGGCCAGCTCGGTCCCGCACCGGCGGAGGAGGCCGGTACGCTGAGAGCGCTCGGCTACCCGCCCGACGCCCGGGTCGGCGTCTCGGGGCTCGAGCGCGTGTTCCAGATGCAGCTGGCCGGCACGCCCGGCGGCACGCTCGCGGCCGGCGGCCGCGTCGTGGCGCGCACGCAGCCGAGCGGCGGCGCGCCGGTGCGCACGACGATCGACCCGAAGATCGAGCGGGCGGCGGTCGACGCGCTCGCGGGCCGCTACGGCGGCGTCGCGGCGATCGACCCGCGCACCGGCGAGGTGCTCGCGCTCGCCGGCGTGGCCTTCTCCGCGCTCCAGCCGCCCGGCTCGACGTTCAAGATCGTCACGCTCACCGGCGCGCTGGAGTCGCACCTCGCCAAGCCGGAGACGACGTTCCCGGTCGTCGACGCGGCGACGCTGTCCGGCGTGCGACTCGAGAACGCGAGCGGCGAGTACTGCGGCGGCACGCTCGTCAACGCGTTCGCCGAGTCGTGCAACTCGGTCTTCGCGCCGCTGGGGGCGAGACTCGGCGCCAAGCGGCTGGTCGACGTCGCCGAGCGCTACGGCTTCAACGAGCCCGTGCCGATCCCCGGCGCGGCGACGAGCACGATCCCGCCCGCCGACCAGGTCGGCGACGACCTCGCCGTCGGCTCGAGCGCGATCGGCCAGGGGATGGTGCAGGCGACGGCGCTGCAGATGACGACGATCGCCGCGACGATCGCGATGGACGGGCGACGCCCGATCCCGACGCTGCGCGTCGGCGGCAGACCACGGTTCGTGCGCGTCACGCGGCCCGCCGTCGCGCGCGAGGTGGCGCGCATGATGCGCGCCGTCGTCGCCTACGGCACCGGGACGGCGGCGGCGATCGCAGGCGCGGACGTCGCCGGGAAGACCGGCACGGCGGAGCTGCGCAGCACGGTCCCGCCGCCGGACCAGGCCGACGCACAGCCGGCCGACGACGTGCCCGACACCGACGCGTGGTTCGTCGCGTTCGCGCCCTCGAAGCGCCCGCGCATCGCTGTCGGGGCGCTGTTCCCGGAGGCCGGCGCGGGCGGCGACGTGGCGGCGCCGGCAGTGCGCGGCGTGCTCGCGGCCGCGCTCCAGCACGGCCCGGGCGAGTAGGCGCCTACAGGTCGAGCACGACGCTCGACGGCTCGCCGCCGCCGGGCGGCTGGATCTCGAAGCTCGAGCGGGCGGTTCGCGTACACGTCGGTGTGGAGCTTGAACAGCAGCATCTCGCCGTTGATCGGCCCCGTGCCCGCCGCGCTCTCGGGATCCGGCTTGACCGGCTGGAAGCCGTCGCTCTCGACGGACGTCGGCTGGTAGGCGAACGGATTGGTCGCCGGCAGCGCGATCGGCTTGTAGGTGGCGCCGGTCGTGTCGACGATCGTGAAGTCGCTCGCGGTCGGATGCGACTCGCTCGTGGCGTTCTGCACGCGCAGCCACACGCCGAACCACTCCTCCTGGCCTGTCAACGGCGGCGTGTCGGCGGGCAGGCCCTGGAGGTACTCGACGTCCTCGACGTTGGCGGGATTGAGCTCGCGCGACACCTCAACCTGGTAGACGAGCGGGCCGGCCTGGATGTAGTCGCCCTCGCTCTCGCCGTGAGTCGTCGGCTGGGTCTGGCCGCCGCAGGCGGCGAGGGTCAGCGCGACGAGCAGGGCCGCGGCGAGCAGGGGGAGTCGGAGCATTCGGTTCGTCATGAGGGGCGGGAAGTCTAGTGATCTAGCGGGCGGCGATCGTCGCTCGTCTGCCGCGGGAGCGATCCTCCTCGAGGATCGCCTGGAGGCGGCGGACGGCGCGCGAGAGCTTGCGCTTCCACCAGCCGCGGCCGGCGACGAGCTCCATCAGGCGGTCGCTCAGCTTGGCCGGCTGCGTTCTCGTAGCGGTACGCGACGCGCGTCATGCCGCCGGGAGCGTCGTGCAGCGTCCACTCGCCCATCGCGCGAGTGCGGTTGAACTTGCCGCTGCGCCCGCGCTCGAGGATCCGGTAGGGCGGATCCACCTCGACGAGCGTGTAGTCGCCCCAGCCGAAGCGGCTGAACGGCAGCTGCTCGCGGAAGCGCGCGCCCGCGCCGCGACCGGCGCTCTCCTCGCGCGTCAGGTGCCAGTCCGAAAGGTAGTGGTCCTTGAACTCCGGATGGTTCGCGACGTCCGACAGGTACGCGAACAGCTGTTCGCGCGGGCGGGCGACGGTGACGCTGACGACGACGGGGTCCACGGCGGGCCGGAGTGTAGTGAACGGCCGCGCGGATCGGCCTGCCGGCATGCGGCCGCGGGGGGTCTCAGGCGGCGCGGCGCGGCGCGGCGGCGGGACGGCGGTCGGTCAGCCGCACCGTGCCGCCCTGCTCGACGCTGTGCACCGACTCCGAGCGCAGCGGCGCCTCGCGCCGCTCCCGCCGGCACAGCTCGCAAAGCACCCGCCCGCCGTCGTAGACGTGGACCCGCTCGCCCACGAGCGGCGTGCGATGGCAGCCGTCGCAGCAGTCGCGGCCGGCGGCGAGCGCCATCACGCCGCGGCGCAGCAGCTGCCGCTCCAGCTCGGGCGCATGGTGGACGGTCACGTCGTGCACGCCTCACAGGTTCGCCGGCCGACGCGACCTTCCTGCCCGCCTGACGCGAGCGCCCCGGGGAAGGTTCGCACGCGAACCCCGGACCCACGTTTGGGGCGCAGACGTGATTGGGTAGCACCTGCCCGGGCCGCCCCCGCGGCCAGCGAGCCCGCCGCGCCTGGCAAGGCTCGTCACACTGGTACATGCGCGTGCGCGCCCCCTCTCGCGCAGGCGCACGGAGGTTGGGGACATGGATTCACACACGTCAGGGACCCTCGTCGGCACCGGCACGTTCCGCTGCGTCGCCTGCGCGTACGTGGTCTCGCTGGCCGCCGCCGACAGGCTGCCGCCGTGTCCGAGCTGCGGTGGCGAGTCGTTCGCGCGCGCCTCGCTGTTCACGGCCGCGCACGTTCCGGCTCCCGCGCTTCCCGACGCAGGCGCCGCGCATGAGCTGTGGCTCGTGGAGGCCCGCGCGGAGATCGACGAGCCGGGCCAGTACCTCCTCTTCGAGGAGGACGGCGCAGCGGTGGTGCACGCGCTCACGCGCGAGTGGACGCGCATCGGCCGCAGCCTCGCCGCCGACATCCGCTTCGACGACCCGACCGTCTCGCGCCGCCATGCGCTCGTCGTGCGCCAGCCCGACGGCGTGCGCGTGCTCGACGACCGCAGCCTCAACGGGGTGTTCGTCAACGGCGAGCGAATCGAGTGGCATCCGCTGCGCGACGCCGACGAGCTCGTCGTCGGCCGTCACCGTTTGTCGTTCGTGGACCTGCCGGCCGTCGGCGAGGACGCCCGCGAGCTGCTGGTGCCCGAGCCGCTGCTCGGCTGACCGGCCAGCCGACCGGCGAGCCGACCGCGCCGCGGCGCTATCGTCCGCGGCGCGCAATGGCGGTCACGATCGCAGTCCTCTCCCAGAAGGGCGGCACCGGCAAGACGACGATGGTGCGCACGCTCACCGACGTCTTCCGCCGCATCGGACTCTCGACGCTCGCGGTCGACCTCGACCCGCAGGGCAACCTGTCCGACTACCTCGACGTCGACCCGGAGGCGAGCCCGACGGTCGGCGACGTGCTGAGCGGCCGCGCCAGAGCCCCGGAGGCCGTGCACGACGGGATCATCCCGGCGAACCTCGGCCTCGCCGAGTCGGAGCTGGCGATGAGCGGCAAGATGGGCCGCGAGCTGACGCTGCGGCGCGCGCTGCACGCCGTCGCGGACGGCTACGACGTCGTGCTGATCGACTGTCCGCCGGCGCTCGGGCTGCTGACCGTCAACGCGCTCGTCGCGGCCGACTGCGCGCTGCTCAGCGCCGAGGCGCAGTACTTCGCGATGCAGGGCGTCGAGCAGGCGCTCGAGGTGATCGAGCTGGCGCGCGAGAACCTCAACCCGGACCTCGAGTGGCTCGGGGTCGTGCTCAACATCGCCGACATGCGCACACGCCACTCGCGCGAGGCGCACGACTCGCTCAGAGAGCACTTCGGCGAGAAGCTGGTCATGCAGACGATCCGCCAGTCGATCGCATACGCGGAGTCGGCCGAGCGCGCGCAGTCGATCCTCGACTACCGGCCGGACCTCGGCGCCGACTACCTGCGCGTGGCCGACGACCTGCTCGGACGGCTCGGGCTCGCGGACGCCCGCCGGCGTCTGCAACCCTTGCTGAATGACGTGGCGGCGTAGCGCCGGCTCCCTCCTCCTGCTCGCGATCCTCGCGCCGGCCGCCGCCGGATGCGGTGGCGGCGGCACCCAGCCGCACGCGGAGCTCGTGCCGCTGCCGGAGGACACGCAGCAGCGCACGACGCCGCCGACCGGGAACGCCGACGGGGCGCGTGGCAGCGAGGACGCACGGGCCTCGGGCCAGCTCACGGTGCACGTGACACGGACGGTGCGCCTGCGCGCGCGCCCCGGCGGGCGCGTCGTCGGGCGGCTGACCCCGCGCACGGGCTTCCGCTCGGCCACCGTCGTGCCGGTCGTGCGCGTGCACGGCGCGTGGCTCGGGGTCGTCACGACCGGGCTGCCGAACGGCCGCCTCGGCTGGATCCGCGCGAGCCCCGCGCTCGTCGCCTACCGCACCCGCTACCGCATCGACGTCTCGCTGCGCCACCGGCGCGTCGTCGTGCGCCGTGGCGGGCACGTGATGCTGCGCTTCCCGATCGCGGTCGGCAGTCCGTCGACGCCGACGCCGACCGGCCGCTTCGCCGTCACCGACAAGCTGTTCACGAACGATCCCGGCTCGCCGTACGGCTGCTGCATCCTCGCGCTCAGCGCACGGCAGCAGCGCACGCCGCAGGGCTGGGGCGGCGGCGACCGCGTCGCGATCCACGCGACGAACCTGCCCGAGACGATCGGCACCGCGGCGAGCCTCGGCTGCATGCGCGGACCGGCCGACGAGGTCCGGCGCGCCGTGCGCACGGTGCCGCTGGGCACGATCGTGCGGGTCCGCGCCTGAGAACGGGATCTGAGCTCGGACGCCGGTCGGCGGCGAGACCGTGCTCAGACGCCGAGCACGTCGGCGCCCTGGGACTCGAACGGAACGCGCACCACGTCCGCCCACCCCTCCGCGCGCTCGCGCAGCCGCTCGGCGACCGCCGCCGTCTGCTCGTAGTGGCTCCAGACCAGCACGGTCGGCCCGGCTCCGGAGATCGTCGCGCCGAGCGCGCCGAGCGACCTCGCGTCGGCCACGAGCTGTGCCGAGCGCGGGTAGAGGTGGGCGCGGTACGGCTGGTGGAGGCGGTCGTCGAGGCCGCGGCCGACGAGCTCCCAGTCGCCGCGCGCGAGGCCGAGCGTCAGCAGCGCGGCGTGCGCGACGTTGTGGACCGCGTCGGCCATCGGCACCTCTGCCGGCAGCGCGGCCCGCGCCTCCGCCGTGCGGACCGCCTCGCGCGGCACGACCAGCAGCCCCTCCAGGCCGGTCGGCGGGTCGAAGCGCGTCACCTGCCCGTCGGCGCAGATCACGACGCCGCCGTGCACGGCGGCCGCGACGTTGTCGGGATGCCCCTCGACCTCGCAGGCGAGCGAGAAGACGTCGGCGTCGAGCTCGAACAGGTGATCGGCCGCCATCGCGCCCGCGACGATCGCCGCGGCGCTCGATCCCAGGCCGCCTGAGAGCGGGATGTCCGAGTGGATGCGGAAGGTGAAGTCGTCGGCCGGGTGCAGCCGCTCGAACGCGCGCACGACGAGGTTGCGGCGGTCGGTCGCGATCTGCAGGTCGGTCTCGACGGCGAAGCGCCCGGTCTCGATGACCTCCACCTCGAGGTGGAGCGCGAGCGCCGCCGCGAGCACGTCGAACCCCGGGCCGAGGTTGGCCGAGGAGGCGGGGACGCGGACGAGGCGGCGGCGGTCCATGGCGTGGGCGGCGCGGTCGGGTCGATCGCCGGCGGACGCGCCTCGCGGGCGCGCGCCGGCGGCCGGACCCTATCCCAGCACCGCCTCCTCGACGGCCGCCAGCTCCGGCTCGCACGGCACGACCGCGCCGGCCTGGTCGAGCGCGGTGCCCGGGTCCTTCAGCCCGTGGCCGGTCAGCACGCACGCGACGCGCTCCGCGCCGCCGGCGCCGTGCACCATCAGGCCCGCGACGCTCGCCGCCGAGGCCGGCTCGCAGAAGACGCCCTCGCGCGCGGCCAGGAAGCGGTAGGCGTCGAGGATCTGCGCGTCGGTGACCGCTCTGACGGCGCCGTGCGAGGAGGTCATCGCGTCCATCGCCTCCTCCCAGCGCGCCGGGTTGCCGATGCGGATCGCGCTCGCGACCGTCTCCGGGTTCGGTATCGGTCTGCCCTGCACGAGCGGCGAGGCGCCCTCGGCCTGGAAGCCGAACATGCGCGGCGCGACGCCGAGCTCGCGGAAGCCCTTCCAGTAGGCGGTGATGTTGCCGGCGTTGCCGACCGGGATGCAGAGCGCGTCGAGCGGACGCTCCTCGCCGAGCGCCTCGACGACCTCGAAGGAGGCGGTCTTCTGCCCCTCCAGCCGGAATCTGTTGACCGAGTTCACGAGCGAGATCGGATGCCGGTCGGCCAGCTCGCGCACGAGCTGCAGCGCCTCGTCGAAGTTGCCGCGCAGCACGATCACGCGCGCCCCGTGCATCAGCGCCTGCGCCAGCTTTCCGGTCGCGATCTTGCCGTCGGGCACGAGCACCGCGCAGCGGATCCCGGCGCGCGCGGCATAGGCGGCTGCGGACGCCGACGTGTTGCCGGTCGAGGCGCAGATGACCGCCTTCGCGCCCTCGCGCACGGCGGCCGAGACGGCGCACGTCATGCCGCGATCCTTGAACGAGCCGGTCGGGTTCAGCCCCTCCAGCTTGAGCCACACCTCCGCCCCGACGCGCTCGGACAGCGCCGGCGCGTGCACAAGCGGCGTCGAGCCCTCACCGAGGGTGATGACGGGGTCGCCGCTCTCGAACGGCAGCCGCTCGCGATAGCGCTCGATCAGCCCTGCGTCGCGACTCATGCGAACTGCTCCTCGAACTGCTCCTCGATCACGCGGATCGCGCGGGGCGCGGTGCGCAGCACGTCGAGCGCCGCGATCCGCTCGAGCGCGGCGAAGAAGCGCGACTCGAGCACCGGGTGGACGACCATCACCAGCCGCGCATCGCCGCCGAGGCCCTTCTGCACGACCGACTTCACGGAGATGCCGTGATCGCCCAGCACGCCGGCGATGCGCGCCAGCACGCCGGGCGTGTCCGGCACCTCGAGATGCAGGTAGAACGCGGAGACGACGTCGGGCACGATCTCCAGCCGCCCGCGCGTGGGCGGCGTCGAGGCCGGCGGGATCATCGCGCTCACGACGTCGCCGAGCACCGCGCTCGCGGTCTGCGGGCCGCCGGCGCCCGGACCGGACATCGTGATCTCCGTGATCGCGTCGGATTCCACCGTCACCGCGTTGAACGGCCCGTTGACCGACGCAAGCGGATGGCCCGGGTAGAGGAAGGCCGGGTGGACGCGCACCGACAGGCCGCCCTCGACCCGCTCGGCGGTGCCGATCAGCTTCAGCCCGAGGCCGAGGTCGCGCGCGTACTCGAGGTCGTCGGGCGCGATCTGCTCGATCCCCTCGCAGACGACCTGGTCGAGGTGGACCGGGGTGTCGAACGCGAGCCGTGCGAGGATCGCCATCTTCGCGGCCGCGTCCTTGCCGTTGACGTCCTCGCTCGGGTCGGCCTCCGCATAGCCGAGCCGCTGCGCCTCCGCGAGCACCTCGGCGTAGGGCGCGCCGGTGCGTGCCATCTCGCTCAGGATGAAGTTCGTCGTGCCGTTGACGATCCCGTGGATGCGCTCGACGTGCGCGGCCGCGAGCGACTCCTGCAGCACGCGGATCACCGGCACGACGCCCGCGACGGCGGCCTCGAAGCGCAGCTGCACGCCGTGCTCGCGCGCGCACGCCCACAGCTCCTCGCCGTGCTGGGAGAGCAGCTGCTTGTTGGCGGTGACGACGTGCTTGCCGGCGCGCATCGCGCGCAGCACGTAGTCGCGCGCGGGCTCGATCCCGCCGATCAGCTCGACGATCAGGTCGCTGCCGTCGAGCAGCGTCGCGAAGTCCCCTCTGCTGCGCGTCAGCACGCCGCCGATCTCCGGCCGCATGCCCGTCACGGCGGCGACGTGCTCGGCGCGCTGCGGCAGCAGCTCGGCGAACGCCGCGCCGACCGTCCCGTGCCCGAGCAGGCCGACGCGAAAGCGGTTGCCCCGCTCAGTCGACATCACGTGCGGCCAGGTCCTCGTAGGTCTCGCGCCGCACGACGACGCGCGCGTCGCCGTCCTTGCAGAAGATCACCGGCGGGCGCGGGATGCCGTTGTAGTTGTTCGCCATCGCGTGGCCGTAGGCCCCGGTCGCCGGCGTCACGAGCACGTCGCCCGGCTTCGGGTCGGCGAGCGGCACGTCGCGCACGATCACGTCGCCCGACTCGCAGTGCTTGCCGGCGACGTGGCAGCGCTCCCCCGTGCCGGCCAGATCGGCTCGATCCGCGAGCAGCGCCTCGTAGACGGACCCGTAGAGCATCGGGCGCAGGTTGTCCGACATGCCGCCGTCGACGCCGACCCAGGTGGAGACGTTGCGCTTGACGGTCTGGACCGTGTAGAGCGTCACGCAGGCGTTCGCCACGAGCGAGCGGCCGGGCTCGATCAGCAGGCGCTTGCCGGCGCCGAGCAGCTCGTGCGCCGCGGAGACGAGCGTCCCGACGTACTGCTCGATCGCCGGCGGCCGCTGGCCGGCCGTGTAGGCGACGCCGAGGCCGCCGCCGAGGTTGTAGACGGGGAAGTCGCCGAGCGAGGCGATCGCCTCGATCGCGGGGCGGTAGGCGTCGAGCGACAGCAGCTGCGAGCCGATGTGCATGTGCAGGCCCTGCAGCTCGAGGTGCTCGCAGGCGCGCACCCGCTCGATCGCGATGCGCGCGTCGTCCAGGCCGAAGCCGAACTTCGAGTCGGCCTGGCCGGTCGAGATCGACGCGTGCGTTCTGCCGGCGACGCCGGGCGTGACGCGGATCAGCACCGGCTGGCGCACGCCGCGCTCGCCGGCGATGCGCTCGAGCCGCTCGGCGTCGTCGAACGAGTCGAGCACGACGTGGCCCACGCCGGCGTCGAGCGCCTCCTCCAGCTCGTGCAGCGACTTCGCGTTGCCGTGCAGGTAGATGCGCGCCGGGTCGAAGCCGCCGCGCAGCGCGAGCGCGAGCTCGCCGCCGGAGGCGACGTCGCAGGCGATCCCCTCCGCCGCGAACAGGCGGTACGCGGCCGTGCACGGGAGGGCCTTGGAGGCGAAGAGGACGTCGAAGTCGTCGTGGTGGGCGCGCATCGCCTCGACGTAGGCGCGCGCGCGAGCGCGCAGGTCGTCCTCCGCGTACACGTACGCGGGAGTCCCGAGCTCGCGTGCGAGCTCGACCGTGTCGCAGCCGCCCACCTCCAGGCGGCCGCGCGCGTCGACGCGGCTGCCCAGCGGGAGGACGTGCGAGAGCTGCTGCCCTGTCGCGGCCATCGCCGCGTGATTATGCCGGCTCGCCCCGATTCGCCGGGCTCATGCCCCGACGCAGCGTCCCACGCTCATCTCGCACGGGGTCTGCCGAGGCCGCCGACGATCCCGCCGACCGCCGCCCCGGCGCCCGCGACGACCTGCCCCGCAGCGCCCGTCGCGCCGCTCGCGACGCCGCCGGCGGCCTGCCCCGCCTGCGTCACGAGCTGCCCGGCCGCCGGCGAGACCTGCCCGACGGCGCCGCCGAGCTGCCCGGTCGTGCCCTGCACCGCTCCACCGAGCTGCTGCCCCGTCTGCGCGACCGCGCCGCCGGCACCGCTCGTGACCTGCGCGACGGCGCCGCCGAGCCCCGTCGCGGCGCCATCGCCGGCGCCCGTGCCGGACGGGGGCGCCGGTGCGGTCGAGCCGGTGCCCGCGTCTCCGCCCCTGCCGCCGGACGGCGGCGGGGGCGCGGGTGCGGGTCTCGGCGCGCCCGTGCCGGGACCGGCGGCGCGGACGGTCGCGCCACGAGCGGGCGCGGGCGCGCCGGCGGATCCGCCGCTGCCGGCGGTCGGCCGCCGGCCGACCGCGGGCGGCGGCGCGCCGGTCGTCCCGCCGAGCCCAGCGCCGGCATCGCCCGGCCGCGGCGCATGCGCGTCCTCCACCGCCTTCGTCCCAGGCGTCCCCGCCTCCGCGGCGGAGTCCGGCGCGCCCGCGAACGGATCGGCCGACGGCAGCGCGCCGCCGCCGTCGAGCGTCGCCACCTCCGGCGCCGCGGGCGCCGCCGACCAGCCGCGGACCGCGAGCACAGCCGACACGAGGGCGAACGCGCAACCGATCGCCGCGATCAGCGCTCCCGTCGTCCCGACACCGGCCACGTATCCCTTCGGACGTGTCGCGCGCACGCGGCGCCCCCTGTCCTCGTCGTCCCCCGCCGCGTCCCCCGGCGGCTTGCAGGAAAGAGGACTACCCGATCGCGGGGCGCGCTGCCAAACGGGAACCGGCCTCGGCGCGCAGGCTTCCGTGTCTGAACCGCAGCACGAGCAGCCACACTATGCCGGCGACGATCAGCGTGAGGCTCTCGATCTGCGCCGCCGTCAGCGCGCCCAGCACGTGCTCGTTGCGCCGCCAGAACTCGATGACGAAGCGCTCGATCCCCGCGCCGACGAGATAGATGCCGAACAGCGTGCCGACGCGGAACGTGTCGCGCAGCCGCCACAGCACGAGCGCGAACAGGCCCATCGAGAGCGTCTCGTAGATCGGCGTCGGCTGCACCGTCACGCCGGGGGCCGTCGGCACCGCACCGTGCGGGTAGCCCATCGCCCACGGCAGGCTCGAAGACCTTGCCGTAGTCGCCGTCGCCGGAGACCTGGCAGCCGATCCGCCCGATCGCGTAGCCGAGCGCGAGCGCCGGCGCGGCCATGTCGAGCAGCGCGAGTCTGAGGAAGTCGCGCCACCGCGCCCACAACAGCACCGCGACGATGCCGCCGAGCAGGCCGCCGTACCAGATCAGGCCGGAGCCGGAGAGGAGGTTGCCGATCAGGTTGCCCTTGACCTCGTCGTAGTTCTGCAGCACGTAGTAGCCGCGCGCGCCGAGGAGGCCGCCGATCAGGGCGGCGAACAGCATCTCGTAGGCCCAGTCGACCGGCTTGCCGAGCTCCTTCAGCCGTTTCGCGACGATCGCGGCCCAGCAGAGGAAGTTCAGCGCGAAGAAGATCCCGAACGTCTGGAGGTGGACGCCCAGGACGTCGATCTGCTTCAGCACGGTGGGAAGGCTACCGTCAGCCGAGGTAGCTCAGCGGGTTCGTGACCGCGCCGTTGATGCGCACCTCGAAGTGGAGGTGGTCGCCGAAACAGAGGCCGGTGCAGCCCGAGAGGCCGATCACCTGGCCCTGGCTGACGTGCTGGCCGACGCCGACCTGGATCACCGACTGGTGGGCGTAGCACGTCGAGATGCCGCCGCCGTGGTCGACGCAGGTGTAGTTGCCGTAGCCGCTCGTGGGCCCGGCGAGGATGACGGTGCCGGAGCCGGCCGCGCGGATCGGGGTGCCGGACGGGACGCCGATGTCGATGCCGGGATGGCAGCTCTCCCACGCGCGCTGCTCGCAGAAGGGCGAGGTGATCGGGCCGTTGACGGGCCAGATGAAGCGCCCGCCGCCTCTGATCGGCCCGGCCGGGATCGAGCTGCCGCCCTGCGCCGAGCGGATCTGCGCCTCGATCTTCGACTGCTGCGCCTGCAGGGCCTTGATGTCCTCGTCGATCTTGCGGGCGTGGTCGCGGACCGAGCCGAGCAGCGCCTGCTTGCGCCCGCGCACGCCGTCGATCGCGTCGCGCTTGCCCTGGACGGAGACGCGCACCCGCGCGACCGCGTTGCGCCGCTCGGTGATCTGCAGCGCGATGCGCTGTTGGCGCTGCTCGAGCGCGCCGAGCCGTTCTCGCGGCCGTGGCCATCTCGGCCTTCGCGTCGCGCACGGCGGTGATGATCGCGCGATCCTGCTGACCGATCCGCTGCAGATAGGCGCCGTTCTCGAGCAGGTCGGCGAAGCCGTGCGAGCTCGACACGACGCTGACGATGTCGGGCTGGTCGGACTTGTAGAGCTCGACGAGGCGGTCGGCGAGCACCCTTCTGGCGTGCGCGAGGCGGGCGCGCAGCTTCACGAGCCGCGCGCGGACGCGGCGCAGCTCCCGCTGCGTTCGGGCCAGCTCGGCGCGCTTGGCGTCGAGGTCGGATTGGATCGCGTTCTCGCGCTGCTGGAGCGTCGTGATCGTGCCCTGGAGCGCGTCGATTCTCTGCGTCAGGCCGGAGATGTCGCCGGTCAGGACGCGCGCGTGGCCGTTGACGTGGTTCAGCTGGCTCTGCTTGCTGTCGATTCTGTCCTGGAGCGAGCTGACGGTGGCCTCGGGGCTCGCGCTCGAGACGATCGGCAGCGCCGCCCACAGGGCGAGCGGCGCCAGGACGGCGATCAGCAGGACGGTGCGGAGACGCATGCGGCGGCGCGCGAGTCTAGGCCCGCGCCTCGTCAAGGGTCAACCCGATCTTCACAGTTATGGAGCGCATCTGCGGTGCCTGCGGGGTTAGCTGTCGGGCTCGCGCAGTGCGCTACGCGGCCATCAGACCGCGACTCGCCCCGGTGGGACACGTGTGGGTCCCCCGCTCTCCTGCACGTGCAGGAGATTCGGCGCGGTCAGCCTACCACGGCGCGCGAGCCACCGCGCTGGGAAAAGCGGCGGACTGCTGGGCTTTTGCCGTGCCCGCTGTCACCCGCTGTCATACTGGCGTGTGAACGGCATGGGTCCCACCCCCCACGACAGCACCGCAGGACCGGCAGGAGGCCGGCTCGGCGCGGATCTCGCCGCGCACGTCGAGGCGATCGTGCAGGCCGCCGAGCGCGAGGCGCGCGCGGCCGAGCGCGCGATCGCAGAGCACCGCCGCAGTGCCGAGCAGGAGGTCGCGCGCTACCTCGCCGCCGCACGCCTGCACGTCGACGCCGAGAGCGCCGCCCGGGCCGCCCGCATCGAAACGCTCAGCGCCGCCGCCCGCCGCCTCTCCGACGAGCTCGCCGACGCCGTCGCCGCGCTCAACCGCGAGCTGCAGGCCGACGAGCGCGACGCCGCCGCCCGCATCCCCCACGCGCCCTGGCCCACGACGCCGGAGCCCGCCGCGCCGGAGCCGGCGCGGGCAGAGCCGGCGCGGGCAGAGCCGGCGCGGGCGGAGCCCGAGCCGGAGCCCGCCGCCACGTGGCGCCGCACCGAGCCCGCAGCGCGACCGGAGCCCGACGTGCCGGGAGCCGACGACGTGCCGAGCGCCGCGCGACTCGTGGCGATCGAGATGGCCGTCGGCGGCTCCTCGCGCGCCGAGGTCGAGCAGCACCTGCGCGACCGGCTCGGCGTCGCCGAGCCCGAGCCGCTGCTCGACGACGTCTTCGGCGCCGCCTCGCACGCCGGCAGCCGGCTGGCGTGGGGCGAGCCTTAAGACGCGCTCATCTCGTCTGCCATGATGGGGCTTGGAACCCAGGTCCCAGGAGGATCGCCCATCATGCCCCGCCCGACGTCGTTCGGCCGCGACACCGGACTGCAGATCCGGATGACGCTCACCATGTTCCTGCTCGGCCTCGTCTACGCCGTGCTCATCGGCGTCGTGATCGCGGCCAAGCTGCCGTTCCTGCTGTTCATCGTCGGCGGCATGTTCCTGCTGCAGCTGTTCGCCTCCGACAAGCTCGCGCTGCACGCGATGGGCGCCAGAGAGGTCACCCCGGAGGAGGCGCCCCAGCTGCACGCGATGGTCGAGCGGCTGTGCGTGCAGGCGAACCTGCCGAAGCCGCGCGTCGCGGTCGCCAACGCGCGCATGCCGAACGCGTTCGCGGTCGGCCGCTCGCCGAGAAAGGCGACCGTGTGCGCGACGACGGGGATCATGGAGCTGCTCTCGCCCTCCGAGCTGGAGGGCGTGATGGCCCACGAGCTCACGCACGTCCAGAACCGCGACGTGATGGTGATGACGATCGCGAGCTTCTTCGCCTCGATCGCCGCCTACATCGTCCAGTTCGGCTTCCTCTTCGGCGGCGGCGGCTACGGCCGCAGCAGCAACAACAACGACGGACCGTCGATGGCGGTCGTGATCCTCGTCTCCGTCGTCGTCTACGTGGTGTCGTTCCTGCTGCTGCAGGCGCTCTCGCGCTACCGCGAGTTCGCGGCGGACCGCGGCGCGGCGGTCATCACCGGCCGCCCGAGCGCGCTGTCGGCGGCGCTGATGAAGATCAGCGGCTCGATGGCGCGGATCCCGCAGCGCGACCTGCGCGCCTCCGAGGAGCTGGCGGCGTTCTACATCTTCCCGCCGCACGCGAAGCAGTCGCTGATGAACCTCTTCTCGACGCATCCGCCGCTCGAGAAGCGGCTCGCCGCGCTCGACCGCCTCGAGTCGCAGCTGCAAGGCGCCGCGTAGACCGGGCCGAACCGCTCGATGGGCCTGTTCGACATCCTCGCCGGGCGCCGGAGACTCGCCAAGCCGGCGCCCGACCGGCTGTTCGCGATGAGCACGGCGTACGTGACGTTCGAGACCGAGCTGTCGATCAAGAGCCGCGGCGTCGCCGGGATCGTCTTCCAGGCGCTCGCGACGGCCGACTTCGAGCAGATCGCGCACGACATGGTCGAGGTCGTCGAGGGCACCTCGGCCGACAGCGGCACGACCGTCGAAACGCGCGACGACGACTACGACTACCGCTGGATGATCCTGCGCGACCCCGACTTCGAGGACCTCGTCGTCGGCGTCAACGCGGTCAGCGGCGCGCTCGAGGCGGGCGGCTACGGCGAGCGGATCCTGTGCGCGGTCTTCGCCTTCGAGGACGCCAGAGGCCGTCCGCTCCACTGGATCTACAACTACAAGCGCGGCGCCTTCTACCCGTTCGTGCCGGCCGGCGACCACCAGCGCGACAACGAGCGCGAGCTGCGCCTGAAGGCCCAGGTCGGGGCCGAGCTGCCCGTCGAGGCAGAGCTCGAGCGCTGGTTCCCGCTCTGGGGCATTCCGATCTAGCAGGCGCGCGCGGCCGCCGTCGCGGCGGGCGCGGGCCACGCACGCGGCTCCGTAGCCCGCCGTAGCGCGAGGCGCGGAATCACCCCCGCCGGGTCCACGGTCGCCCACGGACGACGGCGGGCCGTCGCTCGACAAGACTCAGTGCCACATCCTGAGTCCCGAGGAGGAGGCCCTCAAATGCGCAACATCTTCCGATATGGCGGCGTGGCCGCCAGCATCGTTCTCATCGCACTCGGCATCGGCGCAATCGTCGTCGGAGCAAGCGGCCGGTCCGAGGTCAACAACGACGTCAAGCGCGAGGCGATCGTCGGCAGCGCCGACATGACGCCGGCCGTGATCGCGAGAGAGGCCAAGGCCGCCGGGTTGACGAACGTCGACCTGCCGACCTGCTCGGTCGCCGGCCAGCCGATCGACAACGGCGACCGCGCGAAGTGCTTCGCGAGCTACATGCGCATCCATGCGCTCGAGGCGACCGGCGGCCAGACGTACTCGCAGATGCCGCGCTACGCGACCGCCGACGGCAAGGGCACCAACGACGAAGCCGCCGCGCTGAAGAGAGACGGACGGCCGGTCGACAACGCGGCACGCAACATCTGGGTGACGGAGACCGCGCTGAGCACCGCGCTCAACACGAGCTACTTCGCACAGTCGGTCGCGCTCTTCTCGATCATCATGGGCGTCGCCCTGCTGCTGACCGGGATCGGGTTCCTGCTGCTGACGACCGGCCTGCTGGCCGCGACGGGCGAGGCGCTCCGCGTGCGGCGCCACGGCGCCAGCGACGACGCCGCCAAGAGCACGACGGCGCACCCGGCCGCCGGCTGACATCTCCCAACCTCCCCGCGAACGAGCGCCCCGGCCCCGGCCGGGGCGTTTCGCGTTCCGTTGCGCTCCGCGGCTCAGTCGGGGATCAGGCCGTCGCCGCTGAAGTCGTGCCGCGCCTCGTCGAGCGAGGTGTCGGGCGGCGGGACGATCACGTCGGAGCCGTGCAGCTCGTCCGCCGGCAGCGGCGTCCCCTCGGAGCGGATCAGCGCGATCAGCTGCGCGAACAGGTCGGTGAAGCGCGGCTCGTCGCCCGCCTCCACGGCGGCGACGACGTCGTTGTCGAGCGCGTTGACGCGCGCCACGAGCTCGTCGGAGAGCCGGTACTGGCCCTCCGTCGCGATGCGGACGATCATGCGGACGGCCCCGCGCCCGGCGCGTCGTCGCCGCTGTTCAGCTCGCCGGCGTTCGATCCGCCGCCGGCCGCCAGCTCGGCCTTCATCTTCTCCAGCTCGGAGTCGACCTGCGTCCCGCCGCCGAGCGCTCTCAGCTGGCGGTCGATGTCGTCCTCGCCCCCGCCGAGCTGCGTGAGGTCCTCGAACGCGCCGGCCTGCTCGAGCTCGTCGACCGCCTGTGCCCGGGCGCGCATGTTCTCGGTCTTGTCGAGCGCGCGCTGCATCGCGAGCCCCACGTCGGCCATCTCCTCGCCGACGCCGGTCGCCGCCTCGGAGATGCGCACCTGCGCCTCGGCCGCCGAGTACTGCGCCTTGATGACCTCCTTCTTGCTGCGGAAGGCCTCGATCTTCGCCTGCAGCTTCGCCTGGTTGTCGACCATCGACTGCTGCTGGCCCTCCAGCTCGGCGACCTGCCCGTCGAGGCCCTGCAGCTCGCCCTGGACGGCGCCCTTGCGCTCGAGCGCCGTGCGGGCCAGCTCCTCGTTCCCGGCGGCGAGCGCCTGACGCGCCTGCGTGTCGAGCTTGACGACCTGCTGCTCGAGCTTCTGCGACTGGAGCTGGAGGCGCTTCTTGGACGTGACGACGTCCGCGAGCCCCTTCTTGACGTTCTGCAGCAGCTCCATCTGCTTCTGGTAGCTGTACTCCAGCGTCTCGGAGGGATCCTCGGCGCGGTCGAGCAGCTTCGAGATCTTCGCCTTCACGACGGTGGAGAAACGCCCGGTCAACCCGGCCATCGGATCCTCCTTGCGGCAGCTTCGAGGGGCAGTCGTCCAAGCCTATCGGGCGCGCCGCTCGGCGCCGGCGCGCCCGGAGCGCCGGCCGCGCGGTTCCCAGGTTCCTAGTATCGAGCCGGATGCCGAACGCGGAAGCCGCGTGCGGAGCGCGACTCGGTGCGCCAGCGGGGGCCCGACTCGCCGGGTCCGCTCGTGTCGAGCCGCATGCCGGCGATGATCGCCCATGCGTGGCCCGGGTTCGTGTAGACCGTGATCCAGCGGCCTCTGCCGTGCCGGCCCCAGCGCATGAAGCTGCCGGAGTCGAGCGGCGAGCGCAGCAGCCGCGCCGCGTGCAGCGCGAACGAAACGGTGCCCGAGCAGTCGTAGCCGCGCGAGCGGAAGCTGCGGTGACCGCCGCCGTAGATGTAGGGCTTGTGGCGGAGCTTGTTCGCCGCCCAGATCGCGCGCTGGACCGGCAGGGGCGCGCCCGTCGGCGCGTAGGCGACGCCGTCTCTGATGACGCCGACGTCACCGGGGACGGTCGGATGGAGCATCGCCGGGATCGAGCCGAAGGCGGCGCCGCCGGCGTGGTCCCGGGGCGTCGCGGGAGCGGCCGGCGCCGGCGCGGCGTCGCCCGACTTCTTCGCCGGCGAGGGCTTCGCCGGCATGCCCGCGCCGCCCGTCGCCGCCGCCGAGATCGCGGGGGCACAGGCAAGGCCGACCATCGTGAGACCCAACGCAACCAGGGTCTTTGCGCGCAACAGCTTCCTCTTTCGTCGGCCTCCGGGGTTAGCTGTCGGGCTGGCGCGGAAAGAGCCGGCGCCTCCCGTGGATGCACCACAGGATTAGCCCCATACTTCTGGGTCCCCCGGTCGACGGCTTCGGACCGTCGATTCGGCGTTGCGCGGCATCCTAGACGAAGCGACGGCGGATATGTCAAGTCGCAAGCGGAAGCGACTCGAACGTCCTGCTCTCTCCGTAGGATTCCGCTCGATGTCCGTCCGCCGTCTCCCCCACGGCCCGGCGCTCCTGGCGCTCCTCGCGCTGCTCGCGGCGCTGCTCGCCGGCTGCGGCGGCGGCGGCGATACGAGCTCCGGCGGCGCCGGCCCCGACCCCGCGTCGGTCGCGCCGGCCGACGCCGCCCTCTACGGCCAGGTCGTCGTGCGGCCGAGCGGCGCGATGAAGGCCGGCGTCGAGGCGGCGGCGAGAAAGGTGCTGCGCGTCGAGCACCCGGGCGCCGAGCTGGTGCGCCTGCTCGACGCGAGCGGCACGACCGGCGACGCGAGCTTCTCCCGCGACGTCGAGCCGTGGCTCGGCCGGCGCGCCGGCGGCTTCCTGCTGATCCCGCCGGGCGGCGCGCAGCCGGACTGGGCGCTCGCGTTCGCGATCGCCGACCGCGGCGCGTTCGACGACGCGCTCGGCCGCATGCGCAAGGACGGCAGCCAGCGCGAGGCCGGCAGCTACGAGGGCGTGACATACGACCGGGACCACAGAGGCGACACGTACTCGGCAGCGGTCGGCGACTTCTACGTCGGCGGCACCCTCGGCGGCCTGAGAGCCGCGATCGACGCCTCGAAGGGATCGAGCCTTGCGGACGCGTCCCGCTTCCAGGACGCGACCGGGTCCGTCCCCGGCGACGCGCTCGCCTTCCTCTACTCCGACCCGAAGGCGATCGCCGCGGCCGCCGGGAACGTGCAGGACGCGCCGGCCGCTGCGCAGCAGGCGATCAAGAGATACGCGGACGCCGATCCGGTCGTCGCCAGCGTCACCGCGACCGCCGACGAGATCGCGCTCGAGGCGACCGCCGACCGGAAGCTCACGAGCGCGCTGCAATCCGGCTCCGACGCGCAGGTGAGCGTCGGCCAGCTGCCCGGCGACGCCTGGCTCGCGCTCGCGACGCCGCCGCTCGGCCCGCTCGTCAGAGGAGTGATCGACGCCGCCGGCATCCACGACCAGGCCGCCGCGCAGGTGCGCCGCGCCGTCGGCCTCGACCTCGACAAGGACCTGCTCGGCCCGCTCGGCGGCCTCGGCCTGTTCGTGCGGGGCGAGTCGCCGCTCGACATCGGCGCGGGCGCGCTGCTGCAGATGACGAGCGCGGCGGCCGCGCAGCGGCTGCTGACGCGGATCGAGGCGATCGTCGCCGCGGGCCTCGGCGCCGCGCCGCGTCCGCTCGCCGTCGCGGGGGCGCGCGGCTTCCAGCTCGTCATCCCGCAGTCGCCGCAGCCGATCGTCGTGCTCGCGAAGGGCGACGAGGTCGCGGCGGGCTACGCCGCCTCCTCCGCGCAGGACCTGCTCGACCCGCAGCAGCGCTTCGACGAGAGCAGCGGCGGGAAGGCCGCCATCGACACGCTCGGCGACGGCTACACGCCCTCGTTCGTGCTGATCGTCCCGCCGCTCGCGGCGCTGCTCAGATCGCTCGACGAACTGCAGGTCGCCGACCTCTCGTCCGTGCTGCCGTATGTGAACGCGTACCGCTCGCTCGCGGCCGGCTCCAAGCGCGACGGCGACCGCACGACCGTGCGCGTCGTCGCGGCGCTGCGCTGAGCGACGGCGCCGCCGGCCGCCGGCTCGGCGCGCACGACGGCTGGCTATCGTGCCGCCAATGCCTCGTCGCCGCCGCTTGCCCGGGGGGCTCCTGCTCGTCGCGCTGCTCGTCGTGAGCGTGGGATCGCTCGCCGGCTGCGGCGGCGAGCCGCGACGGCTCGACAGCCCGAAGATCGGCCAGTCCGGCGACCAGCCCGACGCGCCCCAGCAGCTCGGCTTCCCCGGCTTCGCGACGAAGAACACGACGCGCGTCGGCGGCGCCGACGCGGTCGCGGACGCGGCCGCCGTGGCGCGCGCGGTGTATCCGGGCGGCGGGGCGGGCGGGACCGCGTCCCGCCCGCGCGCCGTGGTGCTGGCGGACCAGAACGCATGGCAGGCCGGCCTCGCCGCGTCGGTGCTCATGAGCGACCCGCTGCGGGCGCCGCTGCTGCTGACCGACGGCGGCGACCTGCCGGCCGCCAGCAAGGAGGCGCTCGACGCCCTCGCGCCGACCGGCGCCTCGGAGCTCGGCGGCGCGCAGGTCGTGCGCGTCGGCGACGTGCCGGCGCCCGCCGGCTACCGCTCGACGACGCTCGCCGCGAACGACCCGGTCGCGCTCGCGGCGGCAATCGACAGACTGCAGGCGGCCGCCGTCGGCCACGCCAGCCGCGCGGTCGTGCTGGCCTCCGCCGACGACCCCGCGTTCGCGATGCCCGCCGCCGGCTGGACCGCGAAGACGGGTGATCCGCTCCTGTACGTGCGCAGAGACACGATCCCAGGACCGACGTTCGCAGCGCTGCAGGCGCATCGCAGACCGCGCATCTACCTGCTCGCGCCGCCGGCCGTGGTGAGCGCGAAGGTGCAGCAGGCGCTGAGAGCGATCGGGCCGGTGACGCGGATCTCCGCGCCCGACCCCGTCCAGTCGGCAATCGCCTTCGCGCGCCTGCACGGCGTCGAGGGCTGGGGCGTCGACGACCCCGGGCACGGCCTCGTGTTCGCGAACGCCCACCGCACGCTCGACGCGGCCGCCGCGGCGCCGCTGTCGACGAGCGGCTCCTACGGGCCGCTGCTGCTGATCGAAGACGCCGGCACCCTGCCGCTGCCGGTCGGCCGCTACCTGCTCGACATCCAGCCGGGCTACACGCAGGACCCGGCGCGCGGGGTCTACAATCACGGCTGGCTGATCGGCGACGAAACCGCGATCTCGCTCCCGGTGCAGTCGCGCATCGACAGCCTGCTCGAGATCGCCCCGATCCAGACCGACGCCGCCACGAGATGAGCCAAGCAGAGCATCCCGACCGCCTCCGCCCCGCGCACGACCTCACCGTCGAGGATGTGCGCCAGCTGATGGGCGCCTCCACGCCGCACTTCGCGCTGCAGCTGCGCGAGCGCATCCGCCGCCTGATCCGCGACCTGCCGGAGAGCCATCCGGCGCGCGTCGAGGGCGAGCGCGAGATCGCCCGCCTCGACGCCCTCGCGCTCGACGGCGAGGTGCGCGGCGAGCCGGCGGACATGGCGACGCTCGCCAGCGTCGCCGACCACGCCTGAGCGCGCCGTCGCACACGGCGGCTACGCTCGGCGGGATGAGCGAGCCCGGCCCGACGACGCCCGCCGGCATCCCCGGCAGCGCGCTGCCCGGGCCGTTCCCGGTCGGCGCCTACGCCGGCAAGCTGCGTGAGCGGCTGCGCGCGTTCGCGCACGTGCAGGTCTTCGGCGAGCTGTGGAACCTGCGCATGAGCAGAGCGTCCGTGTACTTCGAGCTGCGCGACGCGCACGGCGCGCTGCCGTGCGCGATGTGGCGCAGCGACTTCGACCAGCTCGGGATCGACCCCGCCGACGGCGCGCAGGTCGTGATCGCCGGCGGCTGCGACTACTACCCCGGCAGCGCGACCTCCTCCCCCTCCTTCTCGTTCCGCGCGAGCGACCTGCGCGTGGCCGGCGAGGGCGACCTGCTCGCACAGGTCGAGCGGCTGCGCCGCCGGTTCGCCGCCGAGGGACTGCTCGAGCCGCAGAAGCGGCTGCACCGCCCGCTGCTGCCGCACACGCTCGGCGTCGTGACCGGCGAGGGCGGCAAGGCGCGCGACGACGTGCTCGCCGGCCTGCGCCGTCGCGGCTGGGGCGGGCGGCTCGTGTGGGCGTTCGCGCCGGTGCAGGACCGCCATGCCGCGCCGGCGATCTCGCAGGCGCTGCGCGACCTGTCCGCGATCGAGGAGGTCGAGGCGATCGTCGTCGCACGCGGCGGCGGCTCGCTCGCGGACCTGTTCGCCTTCTGCGACGAGACGCTGTGCCGCACCGTCGCGCTGCTGCGCGTTCCGGTGATCGCGTCGGTCGGGCACCACACCGACCGCACGCTGATCGACGACGTCGCCGCCGTCTCCTGCTCGACGCCGACGCACGCCGCCGAGGCGGCCGTCGGGCTCGACCTGCGCGAAGGACGTGCCGCGCTGCTGCGCGACGCGCGCCGGCTCGACGCGCACGGCCGCCGCGCCGTCGTGACGCGGGCGCGCGCGCTGGCCGGCCTCGCGCGGGCGCCGTCCGAGCACGTCGTGCGGCATCGCCGCCACCTGCACCAGCTGCTGCGCGAGCTGCGCGCGAGCGCGCGGCGTGGCGTGGCGCGCGAGCGCGATCGCAGCGCGACGCGGCTGCTCGTGCTGCAGCGCAAGGCCGCGGCGGCGGGCGTCGACCATGCGCGGCGCCGCGGCGAGCTCGAGCAGCTGCTGCTCGCGCTCGGCGCGCACGACCCCGAGCGGACGCTCGCGCGCGGCTATGCGCTCGTCGAGGACCGGGCGGGCGAGCTGGTCACGACGGCAGCGGCCGCCGAAGCGGCCGGGACGCTCGACCTGCGCTTCCACGACGGACGCGTCCGGGCGACCGTCGAGGATGGTGCGCCATGAGCGTCGCCGACGAGCCTCCCCGGCCCGAGCCGTCCAGCTACGAGGCCGCGAGCGCGCGCATCGAGGAGATCGTGCGGCGGCTCGACTCGGGCGAGGCCGGGCTGCGCGAGACGCTCGAGCTGGTCGCCGAGGGGCGGACGCTCGTGGAGTGGTGCGCGGGCGAGCTCGACGCGGTCGGCAGAGGGCTCGAGGAGCTGCGGCTCGAGGAGCTGGTCGCACGGCTCGAGCGCGGCGCCGAGCCGCCGGCCGCCGGCGCATAGCCGTCTGCCCGTCCGCGGGGCGCGCCGCGTCGATCGCTAGGCTCCTGCGGGATGGGGACCTACGATCTGCTCGCCCCCCTGCCGCTCGTCGTCGAGTCCTACGCGCTCGAGGGCCTGGCGATGGACGTCTCCAGCGGCTTCCGCCGTCAGACGACCGTCATCCACCTGCACGGCAGCGGCGAGGAGGGGGCCGGCGAGGACGTCGTCTACGACGGCGAGGACCACGACCACCTGCAGCAGGCGGGCGCGTACCTCGACCTTGCGACCGGCGAGACGACCCTCGGCGACTTCTGCGCGCGCGTCGACGCGCTCGACCTGTTCCCGGTCGAGCCGGTTCGCGGCGAGGTCTCGCGCCTCTACCGCCGCTGGGCGTTCCACTCGGCGGCGCTCGACCTCGCGCTGCGCCAAGCCGGCAGGCCGCTGCACGAGGTCGTCGGGCGCACGCCGCTGCCGGTCGCGTTCGTCAACTCGCGGCGCCTGCCCGAGGAGGACGGCGTCGCCGACGTCGCGCCGCTGCTCGCCCTGCTCGCGCGCTACCCGGCGCTGCGCTTCAAGCTCGACCCGACGCCCGCCTGGAGCGACGAGACGATCGCCGCACTCGTGGCGAGCGGCGCGGTCGACTCGGTCGACTTCAAGGGCCTCTACAGAGGCACGGTCGTCGACAACCCGGCCGAGCCCGGCTTCTACCGCCGCATCGCGGAGGCATTCCCGGACGCGTGGCTGGAGGACCCCGACCTGGAGGCCGACGGCATCGACGAGGTGCTGCGCCCGCACCGCGACCGCGTCACCTGGGACGCTCCGATCCACGCGGTCGCCGACATCGAGGCGCTGCCGTTCGCGCCGAAGATGGTGAACGTCAAGCCCTCCCGCTTCGGCGGCCTGGAGCGACTCTGCGCCGGCTACGACTACTGCGCGGAGCACGGCATCGGCGCCTACGGCGGCGGCCAGTTCGAGCTCGGCCCCGGCCGCGGACAGGCGCAGCTGCTCGCCGCGCTGTTCCACCCGGACACGCCGAACGACCTCGCCCCCGGCGGCTACAACCTCGACGACCCGCCGGACGGCCTGCCCGCCAGCCCGCTGGATCCGCGCCCGTCGGCGACCGGCTTCCGCTGGGACGACTGACGCCGCCGCGGGGGGCGAATCCCCAGTCCGTCCTCCCTCAGGACGTCATGCCGCCGTCCCCGCCGCGCCGCCTGCGCCGTCTGCCGCGCACCGACGTCCTGCCCGGCCTCGACGTGCGCCGTGCGCACGACCCGCTTGCGCGGCTGCTCGGCCTCGCCGGCCTGCACGGACTGCCGCCCGGCACGGGGCTGCTGCTGCCGCGGACGCGCTCGATCCACACGCTCGGCATGCGCTTCGCGCTCGACCTCGTGTGGCTCGGCGACGACGGGCGCGTCGTGCGCGTCGACCGCGGCGTGCGCCCGTGGCGCGTGCGCGGCTGCCGCGCGGCGCGGTCGGTGGTGGAGCTTCCGTCGGGCGGCGATGCGTAGTGTTCGGTTGACTGACGAGTCAACGCAGCGAAGAGAACGAAAGAGGAGCAACCGTGGAGGAACGGCTGGGAATCGCGGGTTCAGGCGCGATCGCATGCGGCTTGGCCGCAACGGCGGCGCAGCACGGCGAGGTGCTGCTGTGGGCGCGCTCGGAGAAGCTCGGCGGAGCGTGCGCGCGGCGCCGTCGCCAAGTGGTGCGGCAAGCTCAGCGAGGAGCCGATCGCCGACCGCGTGACGGTCGTCTCCGACATCGCCGAGCTGGCCCCGGCGACGTTCCTCGTCGAGGCCACCGCCGAGGACTACGACGTCAAGGGCGGCGTGCTGGCGGAGCTGGGGCGCATCGCCGGCGACGACGCCGTGCTCGCGACGACGACCTCGTCGCTGTCGGTCACGAGACTCGCGGAGGCGTCGGGCCGCCCGGATCGCTTCGTCGGGCTGCACGTGTTCAACCCGGTGCCGAAGATGGCGCTCGTCGAGCTCGCCTACGCGCCGCAGGCCGTCGAGCCCGTCCGCGCGCGCGCCCGCGCGCTGTGCGCGGCGCTCGGCAAGACCGCCGTCGAGGTGCCGGACATCGCCGGCTTCGTCGTCAACCGGCTGCTGTTCCCCTACCTCTTCAGCGCCGTCGAGCTGATGGAGCAGACGGGCCTCGAGCCGAGCGCGATCGACGAGTGCATGCGGCTCGGCGCCGGGCACCCGATGGGCCCCCTCGCGCTGCTCGACTACGTCGGCCTCGACGTCTCGAAGGCGATCGGCGAGGCGATCGAGTCGCCCGTGCCCGCCACCGTCGAGCAGCTGGTCGCCGCCGGCCACCTCGGCAAGAAGACGGGCAAGGGGCTGCACGCCTACTGATGAGAGGACTCTCAGGGGCCGCTTAGGGTCGCTTCACGTCGCGCGCACATACTCCTTCGTGCGACGTACCTCACAGCAGCACCTCCTCCCAGAAGCACGAGACCGGCCCGCGCAAAGCGGGCCGGTTTCGTTGCGAGGCGGACCCACCGGTCCACCACTGCCTCTCTCCTCCTCCCAACCGCCGGCACGCCGGACGGATGGTCCGCGCACGGTAGCGCGTCGTGAGCTTTGTCGCGTTCTGGTGAGGTTCAGGCAGCTTTGCGCGCGGAGATCCGCACCGCCTCGATGCGGTTCTCGCGCACCGATTCGACGCGGATCGAGTAGCCGTCGGCCGCGATCGTGTCGCCGCGCTTCGGCAGCCGGCCGAGCTCGGCGAAGACGAACCCGCCGACCGAGTTGTAGGCGTCGGTGTCGACGGGCAGCGAGAGCCCGTAGTCCTCGAGGTCGGTGACGGCAACATGGCCGCGCACGAACCAGTCGCCGTTCGGCAGGCGGCGGATCCCGCCCGCGGTCGGGTCGGTCTCGTCGACGATCTCCCCCACGACCTCCTCGATGATGTCCTCGACCGTCACGACGCCTGCGGTGCGTCCGTACTCGTCGACGACGACCGCGAGCGAGCTGCGCTGGCGCTGGAGGTCGGCGAGCAGGTCGTCGAGCGGCTTCGTCTCCGGGACGATCGGCGCGTCGCGCACGACGTCCTCGATCGTCGCGTCGGCCCCCGACTCCATCAGCAGCCGCGCGAGCGCGTTGGCGTGCACGAGGCCCTTGATGCGGTCGGTGTTCTCGTCCTCGGTCACGACGAGGCGCGTGTGGCCGGACTCGACGCAGCGCCGCAGCGCCGCTTCGGCCGTCTCCGAGACGTCGCAGGTCACGACCGCGGGGATCGGCGTCATCACCTGCCGCGCCTCCTGCTCGTGCAGGTGGAAGACGCCGGCGAGCATGCCCGCCTCGCCCTCGTCGAGCTTGCCGCCGGTGTAGGACTCGGCGATCAGCACCTTCAGCTCCTCCGGCGTGCCGCCCCCCTCCTCGCCGACGAGCGGCTCGACTCTCAGCAGCCGCAGAATCCCGTTGGAGGCGCGGTTGAGCAGCACGACGAACGGGTGGAAGACGCGCGCGAAGACGTGCAGCGGCCGGGCGATCCGCCGCACGGTGCTGTCGGCGCGCTGGATCGCCCACACCTTCGGCACCTGCTCGCCGACGGTGATGTGGACCACGGTGACGATCACGTAGGCGATCGCGATCGAGATCGCCGCCGCGACGCCGTGCGAGAGGCCGCCGAAGGCCGGCTCGATCAGTCTCGCAATCGCCGGCTCGCCGAGGAAGCCGATGCCGATCGACGCGAGCGTGACGCCGAGCTGGCAGGCCGACAGGTACTCGGTGATCTCCTGCAGCTCCGCGAGCGCGACGCTCGCGCCGACCTGGCCCTCGCGGGCCGCCTCCTCGATGCGGGAGCGGCGCGCGCGCACGAGCGCGAACTCGGCAGCGACGAAGAAGCCGTTCACGGCGACCAGCAGGAGCAGGCCGACGAGCAGCAGCGCGGTCATAGCACCGCGGCGACGTGTGGGCCGCTACTTCGAGACAGGTCGTCGTCGCTCATCTACCGAGGCGCGAACGGTAGCAGCCACCCCGGCATCACCCGAGCTCGTCGAGCCGCTGCGCGAGCGCCAGGTCGGCGGCCGTGACGCCGCCCTCGGAGTGGGTCGAGAGCGTGAGCCGCACCTTGTTCCATCCGTGCACGAGGATGTCGGGGTGGTGGTCGGCCTGCTCGGCCACCTCGGCGACGCGCTCGACGAACGCGATCGCCGCGGCGAAGTCGGCGAAGCGCAGGTCGCGCGCGATCGCCTCCCCCTCGCGCCGCCATGCGGTCCCCTCCAGGCCGGCCGTGATCTGCTCGTCGCTCGGCAGTGGCATATCGTGCCTCCCATGCGAATCGTGAGCCTCGTTCCGTCGGCGACGGAGACGCTGTTCGCCCTGGGCCTCGGCGACGAGATCGTCGCCGTCACCCACGAGTGCGATTATCCCCCCGCGGCGCAGGAGCTGCCGAAGGTCACGCGCGACGCGCTGCCCGGTGGCCTGACGGCGGGGCAGATCGACGCCGCCGTGCGCGCGCGGACGGACCAGGGCGAGGCGATCTACGAGCTCGACGCCGAGCTGCTGCACGAGCTGGCACCGGACCTGATCGTCACGCAGGCGCTGTGCGCCGTCTGCGCCGTCTCGTTCGACGACGTCCGCGCGGTCGCCGAGGAGATCGAGACGCGGCCGCGGGTGATCGCGCTCGACCCGCGCACGCTCGGGGAGGTCATGGGCGACGTGCGCACGCTTGCCGAGGCCACGGACCGCAGAGACGCCGGCGTCGCGCTGGTGCAGGACATCGCCGCGCGGGTCGACCGCGTGCGGCTGGCGGTGCGCGACCGCCGCCGGCCCCGCGTCGCCGCGCTCGAGTGGCTGGACCCGGTGTACGTCGCCGGCCACTGGACGCCGCAGCTGATCGAGCACGCGGGCGGCGTCGACGTGCTCGGGATGCCCGGCGAGCAGTCCGAGCGCCGCAGCTGGGAGGAGGTCGCGGCGGCCGAGCCCGACGTCGTGATCGCGATGCCGTGCGGCTACGACGCGGCGCACGCGCACGCCGAGGCACTGCATTTCGGGGCGAAACTGGCGGGACTCGGCGCGGGCGAGGTCGTGGCCGTCGACGCGGCGGCGTACTTCTCCCGTCCGGGCCCGCGGCTGGCCGACGGGCTGGAGCTGCTCGCGCACCTGCTGCAACCCGAAACGGCGCCGGAAGTTGCGGCGGGACGGGCGCTCGTCGTCGAGCTCTGACCCGCCGGCCGGTTGCCGCTGGACGACCGGTACAGGCACGTTTACCATCGAGGCATGCACTCCATCCGCACAGGCCGCATCGCGGCAGCCGCAGCAGCGGCCACCCTCATCGTCGCCGCCGCCGCGCCGGCGGCCGACGCGCCGTCGACACCGACGGCGACGCTCAAGTCGAGCGTCTCGCCGAACCACCTCGTGGGCCATCCCACGGCACGGCGCGGCATGCCGATCAAGCTGAAGTTCGACGCGAAGATCAGCCACCCGGCGGGTAGCCGCTACCAGCTCCAGAAGGTGGTCGTGAAGTTCCCGAACGGGGTCGGCAAGCCGAACGGCAAGCTCTTCCCGTCGTGCAGCGCGGCGAAGCTGAAGAAGGCCCGCGGCCGCCTCAGCGCCTGCCCGAAGGGCTCGATGATCGGCAAGGGCATCGCCACCGGCACCGCCGTCGACATCGGCGTGACGTCGACGGGCAGACTGACGCTCTTCAACGGCCCGCACGGCAAGAGCATCGTCTTCAACGTCAACATCATCCGGCCGGCGCTGATCAACGACACGTTCACTGCTCCGCTCAAGCGGATCCACGGCAAGTACGGGTACGTCCTGACGAACGTCATCCCGGCCGACCTCCAGACGATCCTCGACGGGCCGATCATCGTCAGAGAGCTCAACGTCACGACCGGCATCACGCGCAAGGTCCACGGCGTCAAGCGCGGCTACATCGAGGCGTACAAGTGCCCGAAGAACCACAAGGCGCCGATGCACGCCGACTTCTTCTTCTCCGACGGGGCGAAGACGAGCGCGAACACCGCGATCAGGTGCCATTGAAAGGGTAGAAGGGCGGGACACCACCGCAGGCACAAGAGGCGGTAGCAACGGCGGCGGCGTGCGAGAGCACGCCGCCGCTTCTTCGTTCAGCCGGCGATCGCGACCGAGGCGACGAACGCGATGACGGCGAAGGCGCTGCCGCCGATCAGCGAGGCGGAGCGCGGCAGGCGGCGGCGATCGGCTCCGAGGAACAGGATCCCGACGAGGATCCCGCCGACGAAGCCGCCGATGTGCGCGCCGATCGCGATCCCCGGAAAGAAGAACGTGAAGGCGAAGTTCAGCAGCGCGAGCTGCAGCAGCCCGGTCGACCACAGGTCGATCCCGCGCGAGCGGGCCTCGACGAGCAGCGCGCCGAGCAGGCCGAAGGCGGCGCCGGAGGCACCGACGGCCACGGAGTTGGGCTCCAGCAGCAGCACGCCGAGCGAGCCGCACACGAGCGAGACCGCGTAGGCGACGACGAAGCGCGCGCTGCCGATCGCCGGCTCGAGCGAGCGGCCGATGAACCAGATGAAGACCATGTTGAACGCGATGTGGAAGAAGCTCGCGTGCAGGAAGCCGGTCGTGACCAGCCGCCACCACTCGCCGCCCGGCCCCACGAGCGGGCCGTACAGCGCGCCCTTCTCGTAGACGGTCCCGCCGACGCTGCCGAAGCCGGCGCCGCTCGCGAGCTCGGCGAGATAGGCGATCACGTTGATCGCGATGATCGCCTGCGTCGCGACGGGCGCGGCCGGGCCGGCCGCCGGACGGTGCACGCGCGTGCGCTGTCTCGCGCACTCCGGGCAGCGCATGCCGACGGTCGTCGGCGTCATGCAGTCGGTGCAGATCGGGCGCCCGCAGCTCGAGCAGGAGACGCCCGTCTCGCGGTTGGGATGGCGGTAGCAGGTCGGCATATTCGGGCGCGGACGGTAGCAGCCATTCGTAACGTCGCCGTAAGGCGGGTCGCTTGCGATCGCCGGTCGGCGAAAGCGATCTCCGTAAGGCGGGTCGCTTGCGATCGCCGGTCGGCGGACGCGATCTCGCCGTCCTACAACGACGCGCTGACGAGCGGCTGCGAGGTCGGCTTGGCGCTCCCGCCGGCCGGCTCCGCCGTCACCATCAGCGTTGTGACGTCGCGCATGTCGGGCAGCGCGGCGCGACCGCGGCCGGCCCTGCTGACGCTGAAGAGCGCGTCCGTCGCCACCGGCGCGGCGGCGCCGCGGTGCAGGACCCACACCTCGTAGACCTTGCCGCGCGGCGGCACCGGCAGACCGCGCACGCGCAGCGTCGCGACGCCGTCGCGCATCACGATCAGGGCCGTGCCGCGCGGCGCCGCGGCCGCGTCGACGGCTGCGTGGACGGTGCGCACCTGCACGACCGTGCGCGTGTCCCCGCCGCCGTTCGTCGCTGTGCCGACGCCGAAGCCGACGACCGCGCCGACCAGCAGCGCCGCGAGCGCCCCGACCAGGGCGAGCGGGCGCCCGAAGGGCCGCGCGAAGCGGCGGCGCGCCGGCTGCGCGCGATCCGCGGCCGGACCGGCGGCGTGCAGCACGTCGGCCTCCGCGCGGACCGTCTCCAGCAGCCGGCCGCGCAACCCGGGCGGCGGCGCGACCGACGGGACCGCCAACGGCAGCGCCTCGGCGACGACGCGCAGGTGCGCGACGTCCTCTCGGCAGGCGGCACAGCTGTCGAGGTGCGCCTCGAAGTCGCGGCGCTCCGCGCCGGCGAGCGCACCGAGCAGGTAGGGCGCGACGGTGTCGGCGTGCGCGCAGCGCGGGCTCATGGCAGCACCTCCACGGACGGCTCCAGCCGGCCGCGCATCTTCTCCATCCCCAGCCGCATGCGGCCCTTGACCGTCCCGATCGGCACGCCGAGCATCTCCGCGATCTCGCTCTGCGTGAAGCCGCCGTAGTAGGCGAGCTCGATCGCGCGCCGCTGATCCTCTGGCAGCCCCTCGAGCGCGTCGCGCACCTCCGCCGCCGACTCGCGGCGCGCAACCTCCAGCTCGGTCCGCTCGCCGGCTTCGAAGCGCTCCTCCAGCCCCTCGTCGGAGGCGCGGTGGCGATCCTGCACGACGCCGCGGCGCAGCACGTCGATCGCGCGATGGTGCGTGATGCCGAGGATCCACGTGCGCACGCTGCCGCGGCGGCGGTCATAGCGAGCGCCGCTGCGCCAGATCGACAGGAACGCCTCCTGCACGACCTCCTCGGCGAGCTGACGCCCGCCGCACATGCGGTAGGCGAGCGAGAAGACGGCGCTCGCGTGGCGGTCGTAGACGACCTCGAACGCGGCCGGCTCGGTGCGCTGCACGAGCTGCATGAGCTCCTCGTCGGCGAGGTCGCGGAGCGAGGAGCGATGGGCGCGTCGGGCGGGCATCGGTCACCAGCTTCCTACGCGACCGCAGCCGCGACGGATCAGCATGACCTCTCGCCGTCCGGCGACGTCACCTACGGCAGCAGTCTGCGCGCCTCGTCGGCCAGATCGCGCACGGTGCGCTCGGCGAGGTCGAGCACGTTGGCGGCCTGGCCACGGCGACGACGGTGACGGCCGCGCACGCGCAACACGACGAGCGCCGCGCCGGCGCCGGCGCCGACGACGGCGGCGGCCGCCGGGCGCGCCCAGTTGCGCGGGTCGCGCATCGCGCGCAGCTCCCACGTGTCCAGCTCGTCGGTCGCCAGCTCGTGCAGCTCCACGAGCGTGCGCTCGAGCCGCAGCGGCAGGTCCTCCGGCGGCTCGACCGGGTGCAGCGCTGCGCGCAGTCGCGCCTCGAACTCGGTGGTGCTCATCTGTCGCCCTCCCCCGCCGGCGCCGCGCCGTTCTCGCCGACGATCCCCTCCAGCTGCTTGATGGCGCGGTGCAGCAGCACCTTCGTGGCGCCGTCGCTGCGACCGAGTGCGCGCGCGATCTCGCGATTGTCCATGCCGAGCGCGAAGCGCATGATCAGCGCCTCCCGCCGGTCGTCGGGCAGCTGCTGGACGCCGGCGAGGATCCGCTGCAGCTCCTCACGGCCCTCGACGAGCGTCTCGGTCGTGTGCGGCGCGCTGATGACGGCCGCGTCCTCGATCGCCGACTCGGGCCGGCGGGCGCGGTCGCGGTAGTAGTTGGCGGCGAGGTTGTGCGCGATGCGGATGAGCCACGGGCGCAGCGGCCGGCCGTCGGACTCGCGCAGCGCGCGCTCGTAGTGGCGGTATGCCTGGAGGAACGTCTGCTCGGTGAGGTCCTCGGCGTCGTGATGGTTGCCGACGCGGTAGTACGCGTAGGAGTAGACGTCGCGCAGGTGGGTCCGATACAGCTCGGAGAAGCTGCGATCGAGGTCCGCCTTGGAGAGAGGCTGGGGATCGTCGGACACCGCATGCGCAGTATCCCCGTTCTCACGCCGCGCGGGCCTTTCGCGGCCGGCGGGTCGGCTGGGTGACGGTCGCGGTCCAGCGCTCGGGGTCGACGCGCCCCTCCACGAGCGCGGCCAGGCCGAGCGTCGCGGGCGCCGACAGCTGCGCCTCGCGCAGCCGCACGGCGAGCAGCGGGACGGTGTCGACCGCCTCGACGACGTGGCCGAGCGCCGCGCCGATCTCCGCCGCCGGCACGCCCTGCGCGAGCAGCTCGCCGGCGCGCCGGTTGCGGCTGCCGTCGGCGACGACCGTCGCGACGAGGTCCCCCGCGCCGGCGAGGCCGGCGAACGTGCAGGGTGCGGCGCCGAGCGCGCGGGCGAGCCCGTCGATCTCGGCGAAGACCTTGCCGGCGGCGGCGCCCGCGACGTTCGGGCCGGCGGTCGCGGCCGCGGTGGAGGCCGCCAGCACGGCGGCGTTCTTCGCGCAGCCGGCGAGCTCGACGCCGGTCACGTCGCGCGTGAGGTGGACGTCGAAGCCGGCGTGTCCGAGCACGGCGGCCAGCTCGCGCGCGAACGGGTCGTCGGTCGCGGCGAGCACGACGGAGGCGCCGCACTCGAGCGCGTCGGCGGCGTGCGACGGTCCGGCGAGCGCGGCGACCGTCCGCGCCTGCACGCGCTGGGCGGCGTAGGCGGACGGAAGCGTGCCGAGCGGCGGCACGAGCCCCTTGGAGACGACGAGCACGCCGGCGCGCTGCGGGATCTCGCTGCCGTGCGCGGCGAGCGCGGCGGGCAGGTCGCGCGCGGGGACGGCGAGGCAGACGAGGTCGTGCACGGCCAGCTCCAGCTCGGCGGCGTGACAGGGCCGCACGCGCTCGGGCAGGACGACGCCCGGCAGGTAGCGCTCGTTCGCACGCTCGCGCGCGAGCGCCTGCGCCTGCTCGCGCGAGCGGCAGCCGAGGTCGACGTCGAGGCCCGCGCGGGCGAACGCGACCGCGAGCGCGGTCCCCCACGCGCCGGCGCCGACGACCGCGGCGCGGCGCAGCGGCGAGATCCCGCCGAGCCATTCCCACTGCAGCATCACGCACGGCCAGATGCGATCGGTGACGGCCTGCGCCAGCTCGCGCGAGGCCGACTCGACGCGCGGGAAGGTGAGCGCGCGGCCGGCGCGGATGCGCACCTTTCTCGGCCGGATCCGCCAGCCGCGGCGCACGTCGGTCGTGCCGATCACGGCGACCGGCACGATCGGCGCGCCGGTCTCCAGCGCGAGGCGGCCGACGCCGCGCTTGGCTTGGCCCGGCGGTCCCGGGCGCACGCGCGTGCCCTCGGGGAAGATCAGCACGCAGTCGCCGCGCGCGAGGATCGCCTTGGCGGTCTCGACCATGTCGCGGTCGGCGCTGCCGCGGTCCACGGGGAACGCCCCGAGCGCGCTGAGCAGCCACCCCTGCACGCGGTTGGCGAACAGCTCCTTCTTGGCGACGTAGTAGATCGGCCGGCGCATCATCGTGCCGATGACGAAGGGGTCGAGGAAGCTGCGGTGGTTGGCCGCGAAGATCACCGGCCCGTCGGCCGGGATGTGCTCCCGCCCGATGCGCGACAGGCGGAAGTACAGATGGAAGAACGGCTGCAGGATCGCGCGGGCGAGCCAGTAGACGATCGGGTTCACGCCACGCTCGCGCGCACGCCGATGGAGCCGCTCCAGATCCATACCGCGGTTACGTACCCTCCGCGCGGGGGCACGTTACAGTCGCGACGATGCTTGCGGATCGCACACGCATGCTGCGCGGCGCGCTCGCCGGCGGGATCGCCGCGAGCGCGTGGGCGGCGCAGCAGCCGCTCGACAAGCGCGCCTTCGGCGGCGGCTACGACGACGTGGAGCTGCTGGGGCGGGCGTTCCTCCCTTATGCGCCGAAGTGGCGGTGGTACCCGCTCGGGCTGGCGCTGCACGTGCAGAACGGTGCCGTGTTCGGTGCCGTCTACGCGGGGGTGCTGGCGCCGCGGCTGCCTGGACCGCCGGCGCTGCGCGGGCCGCTCGTCGCGCAGGCGGAGAACTTCGGGCTGTGGCCGCTGGGGCGCCTGAGCGACCGCTTCCACCCCGCGCGCCGGGACCTCGCGCAGCTGGGCGGCAACCGGCGCGCGCTGGCGCAGGCGACGTGGCGCCACCTGCTGTTCGGCGTGCTCATGGGCGAGCTGGAGCGGCGGCTCAACGGGCCGGCGCCGGTCGCGGGCTGAGGCCGCCGGCGGCGTACGAGCTGTCCGTTACGGCGCCGGGAGCGCCCCGGCTCGAGGAGCCGGGGCGCCCTGCACGACGAGCCGACTGGGGGAAGTCGACTCGCCCGATGGGGCCCCACGCACGCTCCGGGATGGGCCTTGGGAGCGCCCGTGGACCCCTTATACAGGGGGCAATACCCCCTGCACGACACATTTTGAACGCTCTCGGGGGTGGAAAGCAAATGGGAACCGTTGAAGAGTTCCCGCGGTGCCTCCCACCATCCAAGCCGAGCTGCGGGCGTTGGCCACGGCAATCCGCGAGATACGCGCCCGCCAGAAGCTCACGCAGGAGCGTGTCGGCGAAGACGGCGGCGTCGGCCGCAAGTACGTCGGCCAGATCGAGCGCAGCGAGATCGTCCCCTCGTTCGCATCGCTCATCGCGGTCGCCCACGGCCTCGACGTCCCGCTCTCGGAGATCGTGCGCGTCTACGAGGAGCGGCTTGCCGGGACCGGCCGCGGTGCGAACGGCGCCGGCGGCCGCGGCGGCCCGTCCAGACGCGACCGCCCCTCCAGCGACAACGACGGCTGAGGCCTCCGCCGAGCGCGCGCAGACAGCGCGCGCTGGAACGGGACGGCGGCGCCTCCGCGATCCACTACGCTGATCCCCGCCCCATCGGCGCCGGAATAGCTCAGCTGGTAGAGCACCTGTCTTGTAAACAGGGGGTCCCGGGTTCGAGTCCCGGTTCCGGCTCTCGCTGTTCTCCCTGCTAATCGACGGGTTTTCGCACCCCCGCCGGAGCGGGGATCGGAGCCGCGGATGCACCGTAGATGTGGCTCGTGGCCAATTCGTGGCCAAAACCCCGGCCGCGGATACCAGGTCTATGCGGTGGCGCGGCGGGTCGCGGCCTCGTACGCTCGGCCCATGGCGAGAGCTGCCGACGACGAGCTGCGCGCTGAGCCCACGCCACCAGAAGCCCCTGTCCTGCGTCGGGGCGATCCACACCGACGGTCGCGCCCGCACGCGGGTGTACGAGCCGGATCTACCCTTGGTCGCCAGCAGCACGCCAGACCTTGCCGAACAGGCAGACGAGCACCTGACTGGCTTCGGCGAGCGGTGATCTCGCCCGCGAGCTTCGGGCTGCGCGTCCCTGGGCGCCCTGCCGCGGCTCAGGCCGCGCGCAGCTCGGAATCGCCGGCTGCGTCGAGGTGGAAGCCGACCATCGGCGTCTCGCGACCGAGTCCGCCGACAGCCGCGCGGACGATCTGGATCGCCACCGCGGCCGCAGCGTCCATGTCACTGGCATCGACTTCGAACGCGACAGTCGTGCGCCCGCTCTCGGTGTCCTGGTCGACGACCGGATCGCTCGTCGGAGCAGCGGCGAGGAACGCCTCGAGCAGCTCCTCGCCAAGCGCGGCATCGCGCCGCTTCGCTTCCAAGATCAGCTCTACGTCGAAGATCACGAGCTAGCGTCCCTTCCACTCGAAGCCGTACTGGCGCAGCTTCGACACGGTCTTCTGGACTGAACGGGCGCTCCCGGGAGTGCCCGCCGCGTGGACGATACCGCGACCATCCGGGCTGTACAGGCGCCAGTGGCCGCCGTGCGTCTTCTCGACGCGCCAGCCCTGGCCGCGCGCAGCTTCCACGACCGCCTCCATGTCCTTGCGCGCGCTCATGCCGGCGGACCCTATTCCCCGGCGAACGCCGACGCGCCACAGAGGACCTCTGCACACCCGCACCGCGTGCGCCGGGAGCCAGCAGCGTGCCCGCCGGGCCGGCCTCCGGTGAGCCCGATGTCAGGACTCTGGCGTAAGACCTTCGAAGAGATGGCGGAACCACGTAGCGTCGCCGCGCTCGACACCACATAGGTGGCCCCGGCGGCGTTGGAGCGCCCCGGGGCCTGACACCGAAGGGAGGCCCTTCGATGCATCCAGGATCTTGCCCGACCGACGGCTCGGGTACCAGCGGCGACGGCGACGACGTATCCGTCGACAGATGGCCCGAGCGGCGTCGCGAGCTGCGCGCGCTCGGCGCCGCGCTGCGCGAGTTGCGCGCCCGCCGCGGCTACTCGCAGGAGTCACTCGGCTTCCGTGCCGAGGTCCATCGCAACTACATCGGCGGCATCGAGCGCGGCGAGCTGAACATCACGTTCCGCGTGCTGCTCAAGCTCACGCGCGGCCTGCACGTCCCGCTCTCCGAGCTGGTCGCGATGTACGAGCGCAACCGCGCGGCGATGGACGAGATGGCCGCGGCGCACGAGCGGCGGCGCTCATGAGGCGTGCCGCGTTGCCGCGGCTGCCGGTTCGCGCTGGGCGTCGCGCTGCGGTTCCGTCTGCGGTTCCGCCTGTGGGTTCCGTCTGCGGTTCCGCCCGCCCCAGCGACAACGGCCCGCAATCGCCTGTGGGACCGGCGATCTCGCGGCCTCGCGTTCGCTGACATCTCTTTCCGCGCAGCGGGTGACATGAGATGAAGCGTCCGGATCGCAGGGACGCGACGGTCCTGCCCCTCACCGCCGGGACGCTCCTCAACGTCATCGTGGCGCCGCATCCGGCGCGCCGGCCGCCGCCGGCCGCGTCCGCTCGCGCGCTCGGCGCTCGTGCCCGGGCTCTCCGGTCACCTCGGCCTCGTCGCGCTGCTCCTCGGCCGACGAGCACCGGACCGGCGAGCTGATGGCGATCCGTACGGGCCGCTCGGCGCAACCGCGGTCGCATTCGGGATGCTTCCGGGGACCGTCGCACGAGTCGAACCTGACCGGGATCCCCGGCCACAGCAGCGATCCCGGCGCATCGCGCCTGCTGGCATCTCTCTACGGAACCGGATATCCGCGACGAGCCCCGCAGTCCTGCTCCTCACCGCCGGAGCGCTCCTCAACATCATCACGGCGCCGCACGCCGCGCTCCGGCTGCCTGCCGCCCCCACAGGCTCGGGGCTCGCGCCCGCGCGGCGGCCTTTCTCGGGCACGCCGCGCCGGTGCCCGTCCCGCATGGAGCGCGTGACCTGATGAGCCGGCCCGGGTCAGGGTCGCTCGACGCGATCGCGCTCGCGGGCGGCGTGCGCGCGTTCCAGCTGCGCTTCACGATCGCCGGCAGACGCGAGCGCGTGATCCTCCACGAGACACCCGCCTGCACCTGCGGCTGCGGCGGCGGCTGGGACGAGCGCGCCGCCCGCAACGAGCTGGGCAAGGGTCTGTCCGATGAAGTGTGTGTGGTCGTGGTGATCGATCGTCGGGCCGGGTGTTGGGCCGGTCGGGACGGGAGCCCCGGAGGGGCGAGCGTCTCGACCGGCCCGGCGGCCGGTCCGGGAGAGGAACCATCACCATGAGCACGATGTCGTCTGAGCAGCCGCGCTCGCAGGGCGCTGAGCCGTCTGAGGCGGTCGCCGACCGGCTCGCCGGGTTGTTGCCGGCCGAGGCGCTCCAGGACGCGCTGAGGGGCCTTGAGCCGGAGGAGGTCACCGGCCCGGGCGGGCTGTTGACCCAGCTCGCGGGCCGGGTGATCGAGACCGCGCTCGGCGCCGAGTTGAGCGAGCACCTCGGCTACCCGCCCGGGCAGGCGCCGCCCGCCGGGGCCGCGAACGTCCGCAACGGCTCGACCGCCAAGACGGTCGCGACGGATCTCGGCCCGGTCCGGGTCCGCACGCCGCGCGATCGTGACGGGTCTTTCGAGCCCCAGCTCGTCGCCAAGCGCCAGACCCGGCTGGCCGGGCTGGATCAGAGAATCATCGGCCTCTACGCCGGCGGGATGTCGGTGCGTGACATCGCCGAGCACCTGACCGACCTCTACGGCACCGAGATCAGACGCGACACGATCTCGCGGGTCACCGACGCGGTGCTCGAGGATGTCGCCGCGTGGCGCTCGCGGCCGCTGGATGCCGTCTATCCGATCGTCTACCTCGACGCGTTGATGGTCAAGGTCCGCGAGGACCGCTCGGTCCGCTCACGCGCCTGCTATCTCGCGATCGGCGTCACCGTCGACGGGGAGCGCGACGTGCTCGGGATCTGGTGGCAGGAGACCGAAGGCGCGAAGTTCTGGCTCGCCGTCCTCAACGACCTCCACCACCGCGGCGTCCAAGACGTGCTGATCTGCTGCGTCGACGGCCTCACCGGGTTCCCCGAAGCGATCGAGGCCGTCTTCCCCCACGCGTGGGTGCAGACGTGCATCGTCCACCAGATCCGCTGCAGCATGCGCTACGTCACCTACAGAGACCGCAGAGCCGTCGCGGCCGGCCTGCGGCCCGTCTACGCCGCCGTGAACGCCGAAGCCGCCGAGCAGGCCCTGGCCGCGTTCGACGAGCAGTGGGGCACCAGATACCCGATGATCGCCGAGTCCTGGCGGCAGCGCTGGAGCTACATCACCCCATTCCTCGCACTCCCCGCCGACCTGCGCCGCGCGGTCTACACCACCAACAGCATCGAGAACCTCAACCGCCAGATCCGCAAGAGCATCAAGACCCGCGGCCACTTCCCCGACGAACAGGCCGCCACCAAGCTCATCTACCTCGCGATCCAACGCGCCGAGAGCAAGTGGAGAAAGGCCTACAACTGGGCCGGCGCGCTGCGCGGCCTCAAGATTGGACTTCCCCCGTTTCGGTGGACACGGGGGAGGTCCAATGTGATCTTGGTCGACATCGATCTCCTCTCGATCGATGCCTACACAGAAGATCGGACACTCCCAGTGGGCGCGCGGGCCTTCAGTGCAGTTTCAGCACGGCCTTTCGGTGTCCGATTGTCGGGTGGACGCCGTCTTGGTGCTGGTCGACCGAGACGGTGATGGTTGCGTGAAGGCGCTTGCCTGCGGCGATCGCCCGCTTCGTCATGCCCCTCAGCGCGATCTGTGGCATGACGCGGGCACCGGAGCGCACTCGTGTCTTCGTCCTCGCGATTGCTCGACCGTGCCGCGTGATTTGCGTCTGGATCGTGCAGGTCGTCCGGAAGGTCTGCTTTGGGCATATCGCGCGAATGTGTGGCAGCACGATCAGTCGTCGCCCGACGCGGCGAACACGGGGTCGCCTTCTGCCGACCCTCACGGAAGCGAAGCGGAATCGCCCTCTTCCGACGGGCGCGATCGGGGTTCCGTTGGCCTTTGCGGCAGCCGGGATCGCAGGCGCGTCCCCTTGGTGTGTCAGGTAGAGGACGATCTCGTCGGCGTACCCGTGGTTCTTCTTGCCGGGCTCGCCGTTCGCCTGAAGCTGTACGCGCACGAGGCGGGTTGCCGGTGGCAGCGCGAGCGTCGCCGCTCGCTGAACCAGCATGGTTTCGCCACCGCGCTCCGCAACGGTCGGTCCCGCCAGCGTCCGCGGTGGCGCGAGGGGCTGTTTGCTGGAGTCGAGCGGGATGGCGACGAGGTTCACGGTGTCCGGGGAGCCGGCCCAGCCTCCCAGCCATCCGGTCACGCCGAGCGCGTTGTACTCGCCGTCTGCGATCCGCGCAGCGAAGCGATCGAGGTTGGCATCCTGCGTCAGGACCGCGCTGGGCTCGTAGCCCGGGTCGAAGAAGTGCCTTCCCCCGCCGACCGGTCCGCCGCTGGCGATCGACTCGGCCACCGCGCGCGAGGGATACTCACCAACCGTACCGTAGGCAGCCGCTGCGTAGCCAGGCGTCCCCGACCAACCCGGCAGGCCCGGGGCGCTCTCGGCGCCCGGGTTGGCCAGCAGGATCAGCTCCGTCGGGCGGGCCGTCGCGAATGTGGACCCGACAGCGGACGCCGCGAGACCCGCCGTCACGCTGGCGGCAACGAGCGCGGCGATACCAACCACGCGCAGCCGATCTCGCCCCTGGACCCTGCATTCTGCCTTCCGCATCGTGCGGCCTCCCAGCGCTCCAGTATCGACTCCGCCCTCATTCTAGAGCGTCGAGATGGTCACGCCCAGTACGCTCGCGGCGTGGGCTGCGTCGGTGTAGAACATGTGCATGTAGGTTCCGCACCCGCCCTCTCTCCGCTGAAGTACATCGCTAGACCCGCTGAGGATCCCAGTCGCGTACCCGTTGTTCGGCGAGCGCAGAGGGCCGCCGCTGTCCCCGCCGAAGATGCACAGGTTTGCGCCGTAGACGCCGTCGGTGATCCACGGGTTCAACCAGTCGAGCATCGCAGGGTAGCTGCCGATGACGCCCGAGTCACCGATCACGCCAGCGTCGAGATCCCCGGTCATATAGCCGCCAACATCTGCGCCAAATGTCGTGCACCGCCAGTTGACGCCGCACACCTGCTTCTGACCCCCACTGAAACTGTTCAAGCAGTGGTCGGCCGTCAAGTAGAAAGTTCCTCCGACTGCATGCGACACAAACCCGAGCGTACAGATGTAGTAGATGCCGGTTGACGGGTTTACTGGAGTTCTGTAGTACAGCCCGGCGATCAGCGGCTCACCAGCATTCCGCAGCCCCGGCAATGCATATGCCGGATCGGCGCTCGGAAGTGCGTGCGCGCTATGAGTGACGCCGATCGGAACCTGCCGTTTGGATGTGACCGCGTCAGCGGCAGCAGACACGGCAGCAGCGTCGTTGGTGTCAGGCGACAGCACGACTCGAAGACCGCCCTGTGCGACAGACACGCTGACGTGACGGCTCTCGATCTCGGTCCCGAGCCCCTTGCTGAGTTGCTTCAAGCCGGCGGTCAGATCCGCCGCATTCCAAGGTACGTCATGGAGCGTGGGCTCTTCGACGATCCCTCGCTGCTCGATTGCTGCGCGAGCGCGGGAGAGCACGTTTGTGCCGACCGCGTAGACCACGTAGCGGCCGTTCTTGAACCACACCTGGCCATAGTCCGAGCCGAGCTCTCGTCTCAGCTCCTCCATTAAGCCGGCGCCCTTCGCTTGCTCCTTCAAGACCTCCCGCGCACGAGCGATGTCCACGCCATAGTCGTTGGCGTAGGACTCGGCTGCGTACTCGTCACTGACGGGCGCGATCGTAAGACCCGAGCCAGAGCCTGACGCGCCGAGAGAACTCGGCGGAACGCAACTGAGGATGAGCAACGCGAGCAAAGCTGCGCACCGGACGGACTGAGCCATCTGCGCCTCCCAGCGAAGAAGGGGAAGGGGGAAAGGGGGACCCCTACCAGTGCACAACTAATGTGGCGAACGCTATACGCGCCACGGTGCAAGGTCAACCTCGAACTGGCCAAGTCATAAGGTGAAGAATATGCTGAGCGCGCATATGCAGGATAAACTCGACACATGGCACCACTCGGACGACTACTGATTTCCTCCGCTTTGGAGGTATGCTCTCGCTCTCGGTCGTCGATTCGCCCGAGGATCAGCGCGCTTTCCACACCGACCGGCTCACGACCGCCAACCGCAACTCACCGCTGCCCAGACCCGCGCCGACCAGCTCACGGCAGCCCGACGTGCACGCCGTCCCGAGATGGAGACGGCGCTCGCACGCGAACAACGCACGATCGACGCCTGGAGAGCCGGGCCACAAACGGCCGGTCGTTCTGGCCACAAACCGTGTCTTCGTGGCCAAAACCCACCCGAAACCGCCCGCGGGCCGGCGGACAAGCCGTTCCGCATCATCCCCGCCGACCGTCAGCGCTGAGCGGCGGTCCTGGCGCGGGCGCAGACCGCCCCCGGCAACCGCGCGCCGGACGCCCGGCGCTACCCCTCGACGAGGCGCATGTACGGCAGCGGCTGCTCCCAGCCGTCGGGGTAGCGCTCGCGCGCCTCCTCGTCGCTGACGGAGCCGGAGATGATGACCTTGTCGCCCGGCCGCCACTGCGCGGGGGTGGCGAGGCCCTGCGAGGAGGTGAGTTGCAGCGAGTCGATCACGCGGAGGATCTCGTCGAAGTTGCGCCCGGTGGTCATCGGGTAGATCAGCACGAGTCTGATCTTCTTGTCGGGACCGATCACGAAGACGTTGCGCAGCGTCGCGTTCTGGGCGGCGGTGCGATCGGTGGGGTCGCCGTCGACGTCGGCCGGCAGCATCCCGTATGCCTTGGCGATCGCGTGGTCGGTGTCGGCGATCAGCGGGTAGTTCGGCGCGGTGCCCTGCGTGCGCTCGATGTCCTGCGCCCATCTCGCGTGGTTGTCGACCGGATCGACCGAGAGGCCGATGATCTTCACGCCGCGCCGATCGAAGTCCGGCTTGATCGACGCCATGTAGCCGAGCTCGGTCGTGCAGATCGGCGTGAAGTCGCGCGGATGCGAGAACAGGACGGCCCAGTCGTCGCCGATCCACTCGTGGAAGGCGATGTCTCCTTCCGTGGTCTGCGCTGTGAAGTCGGGGGCGGTGTCGCCGATGGTCAGGCCCATGCCGGGTGTCTCCTTGCTCGCTGCGGAATCCCTCGAAACTCGATTAGGTTTCTAGTGTATACGACCGGCGCCGCGCGGTCCACAGTCCGCAGCGATCCCGCCCCGCCCCGCGCGCCCTACGGCGCCGGCCACGCGGTCGCGGCGGTGTAGGTGGTTCTGCCTTCGGGGTCTTCGTCCCAGCCGGATCTGGTGCCGCCGTAGGAGGAGCCGAATTCCGTGCCGGAGATCGGCACCGGGACGTCGGCTCTGCCGCTGTTGGTCACGACGACTTCTTCGCCTTCGACGTAGCCGGTGACGGTGCTCGCGTTCGCGCTGGCCCAGTCGGCCTGGCGGGCGAGCAGGTCGCCGATCTGCGTATGGGTGAGCTGCTGGATCGGGGCGCTCGTCGTGTCGAAGTATCTGTCGTACCGTTCGAGCGTCGCGTCGATCACCGGATACAGGACCGCGCCTTCTTCGTCGCTCGACTCGGCGAGGTTCGTCTGGTGGAAGTAGTGCGGGCGCGGGTCGTTGCCCATCATGTGGCTGAAGATCAGCTGCGATTCGAGCGCGACGATCTCTTCCCAGCTCGCCGCTTCGGTGCGGCAGGTGGTGACTTCCGTTAGGACGCACACCCCGCCCAGTTCCGGCGGCAGGTACAGGTGGTTGTACTCGTCGGTCAGCTGTTCCCTGGTCGCGACGTTGTAGTACACGTTCGTCGGGTAGCGCGGGATCGCGCGGGCCGGGCCGTCGACGAACGACGTGCCCGCCGGGTACTCCGGCCCTTCGACTTCCGTCGGCGTCTGCGGATAGGGCTTCGACGCGTCGGCCGCGACGTATTCGACGCCGGTTCCTTCCAGCGCCGCGATGAACGCGGGATCCTGCCCGTACGGTTCGAGCTTCGCTTCGTTCACGCTCGGCGGCGACGCGGATTCGCCGCTGCCGCCGGTGTCGGTGACGCTGATCGTCACCGCGCCTTCGTCGGTGAAGGCTCTTTCCGGCTGGGAAACCGTTTCGATCAGCGCCCATTCGCCTTCCGGCGCGCTGCGGCGGTAGACCGAGTAGCTCGTCGCCTTGCAGATCGCCTCCCAGCTCAGTCTCACCGAGCTTTCGCTCCCGCTCGCGGCGAGCGTGGTCGTCGCGGCGACCGTTCGCCGCCTTCGTCCGTCGCGGTCACGCCGTACTCCCAGCTGCCTGCGGCGAGCGTCCCGCCGGCGCCGGAGACGGTCGCTTCGTCGAGCCACGGCGGGTCGATCGTGCCCGGGTTGCCGGGGATGAGGTTCGCCAGTCCCGAGTGCTCGCCGGTCACGAGCTCGGCGCCGTTCACGCTGAAGCCGGCTTCTCTGCCCCATCTGACGTTGTCGTCTATCTCTCTTTCGAGATAGCCCTGCGTCGCGCAGTCGAGGTTCGGGTGGTCGTAGGTGTGGTCGATCCAGCCGAACGTGGAGGCGGCTTCTCTGAACGCCGCGAGCAGCGGGTCTTCGCCTTCGTGCGCTTCTCTGTATTCGACGCTGCCGCCGCCGTTGTAGACCATGTCGAGCCGCAGGCCGGTCGATCTCGACCATTCGACCGCTTCCGCGACGTCTTCCGAAGTCATCCGCACCGCGTCTTCGGGCGCGTAGTCGGTCGTGTGCGTTTCCGGATCCCAGACGTCGTCGGGCAGGAACACGTCGTCGACCTGCATCTCGAGGTAGTTGCGCTCCGTGCCGAAGTACGTGCCGCGCGTGACCCACGCGAGCTCGCCGTGGCGCAGCAGCTGCGTATGCGTCTGGTAGCGGTTGCCGTCGACCGTCTGCACCAGCTCTTCGCGGCCGTCTTCGTGTCTGACGATCCCCACCAGCGAGGCGCCTTCTTCGTCGGTCACCAGCGGCGTGAATTCCGCGCCTTCGAGCGGTCTCGCCTCATAGCCGTAGGTGCCGGCGCCGATCGTGACGGGACCGTCGAGATACGGGAAGACGGACAGCCCTTCGGTCGTGAGTCTCGCTTCGACGCCTTCCATCGCGCCCGACGCGAACGGCCAGTTGAGGCCGAACCCGGGTTCCGGGTAGACGTAGGCGCTGATCTGACGGACGTGGAACGTCGCCTCGAATTCGTGCAGCGCCGTCCACTCTTCGGTCGCGAGTGCCGAGTGGCAGCCTTCTTCGTCGCACACGAGCGCGTTGCCGACCGCCACGACGACCGCCTGGTAGTGCGCCTCCTGGACTTCGCCTTCGAGCGTCTGGGAGAGCGTTTCCGCGGTGATCGCCGTGTGTTCGGGGCTCGCCACGATCGCGTCGTACGGGACGCCCTCGCGTTCGAGCTGCGCCTCCCAGGCGAGGAACGACGGTTCGCTCCCGGTCCCGGCGATCAGCAGGGCGCGCATGTCGATGCGCTGCGCGGCCGGCGCTGCGGCGGCGCCGAGCGCGAGCGCGAGCAGCGCCCATGTGAGGCACACGACGACGACGATCGGCTTTGGTCGCATGCGACCTTCCCCCCGTGGCGGTTGGATGCGCTGTCAGTCTCCCGACATGCGCGCCGCGCACCAATGGGCCAGGTGACCCGTTGTGCCGTTCAAGCGCCTGAACGGCACGGGGCCGGCAGCCGGCGTGCGGGGTGCCGCCTGCTACGGTCGCGCGCCGTGAGGCGGTGCACCGCATCCCTGCTCGCCCTGGTGGCGGCGCTCGCGGCCTGCGGCGAAGCGGCGCCGCGCGCGGACGCGCTGCGCGGCCCGCCGCCCGCCGCCTCGTGGCAGTGGCAGCTCGACGGGCCGATCGACCTGCGCGTGCCCGCACGCGTCTACGACGTCGACGGCTTCGACACGAGCCGCGCCGCCGTGACGCGGCTGCACCGCGCCGGCCGCTACGTCGTCTGCTACGTCGACGTCGGCACGTGGGAGCGCTGGCGCCCGGACGCCGGCCGCTTCCCGCGCGCGCTGCTCGGCGCCGCCAACGGCTGGCCCGGCGAGCGCTGGCTCGACGTCCGCCGCGTCGGGGCGCTCGCGCCGCTGCTGCGCGCGCGCCTCGCGATGTGCCGGCGCAAGGGCTTCGACGCCGTCGAGCCCGACAACGTCGACGGCTACGCGAACCGCTCCGGCTTCCCGCTCAGCACCCACGACCAGCTGCGCTTCAACCGCTGGGTCGCGCGCGCCGCGCACGCGCAGAGGCTCGCGGTCGCGCTCAAGAACGACCTCGAGCAGGCGGCCGCGCTCGCGCCCAGCTTCGACTTCGCCGTGCTCGAGCAGTGCTTCCAGTACCGCGAGTGCGCGAAGGCGCAGCCGTTCCTGCGCGCCGGCAAGGCCGTCTACGACGCCGAGTACGCGCTGCCCCGCGCCCGCTTCTGCGCACAGGCGCGGCGGCTGGATGTCAGCGCGATCCGCAAGCGCACGAGCCTGCGCGCGTGGCGGCGGGCCTGCTGCGAACGGCACGCGCCCATGCTCACTTGATCCACAGCGCCGTGGCGAGCATGCGGCCCGGCGAGCGCAGCCAGCCGACGAGCGGCGCGAGCGCCAGCAGCGCCCCGAGCGTGCCGGCGACGCTCAGCGCGAGCCCCGGCATCGCGCTGCCCACCCAGCGGTTCACGACCAGCTCGGCCGCGAGGCTCGCCGCCGCGACCGCGAGCGCCCAGCCCGGATAGCCGAGCGACTCGTGCAGGCTCGCGAGCAGGCACACGAGCGCGGCGGCGCCGAACGCGACGAACAGCCCGGCCCGGTCGGTGCCCTGCGTCCAGCGGGCGGCCGCCGCCACGAGCAGCGAGAGCGCCAGCGTGACGCCGAGCAGACGCACGAGCGCGCCGCGCAGGATCGCCATCGCCGGACCGCCCGGGATCTCCCCGCCGGCCTGCGCGAGCGACACGCCGCGCAGCCCGCGCGGCACCGCGGCGTGGAACTGCCACAGGTGGTAACCGCCCCACAGGCTGCCGACGACGGAGGGGACGAGCGCCAGACCGGGGAACGCGCCGCGCACGCCCCAGCCGAGGCTAGTGTCGCCGACGAGCAGCCCGCCCAGCAGCGCGCCGATCGCCCCGGCCGCCAGGGCGCGCCGCAACCGTCCGGGCTGCTCGGTCGCGGCGTCGCGCGCGGTGAGGACCGCGAGCGCGCAGCCGGCGAGCACGAGCGTCGCCAGCGCGGCGAGCGACGGCGCCGCCGCGACGCCGGCCCCGAGCGCGAGCGCCTCCCCCGCGACGAGCGCGGCGTACGCAAGTCCCCAGCCGCGCCGGGCGAGCACTGTGCCGCCGACCCAGATCAGCACGAAGGCCCCGGCGAGCGCCCCGGCGTCGGCGACGAGCGCCAGCGCCGCCGCGACTGCGGCGGAGACGACCGCGACCTCGGCCCAGGCCGCCGCGAGCAGGCGCAGCCCTCCGGGCCGGCCGAGCAGCCGGCTGCGCAACGTCCACTGGAGGCCGAGCGTCAGCGGCAGCGCGATCCGCAGCGTGTGCTCGAGCGTGGTCGCGCCGAGCTGGCGGCTGAGCGGACCGGCCCAGACGGCGACGGCGACGATCGCGACGAGCAGCGCGACGCCCTCGGCGACGACGCTCGCGCGGCCGCTCGCGTCGCGCTCCTCGTCCGCGCGGCCGTGCGCCTCGCCGCCGCGCGCGACGCGCGCCGGCAGGACTCCCGCGTCGAGCGCGAGCGCGGCCTCGCTCGGCACGCCGCCCCACGCCTCCAGCACGACCGCCGCCTCGAGCAGGTCCTGCGCCGGCCGGCCGAGACGCGCGTCGACGATCCCGTCCGCCTCCGCGGGCGTCACACCGGCCGGCGGTCTCACGCGGCCGCCGCGGTCCCACCGCCGGTCAGCTCGCCGAGCAGCTCGCGGTAGCCGTCGAGGCAGCGACGCTGGGTGTAGCGCTCGCGCACGCGGACGTACGCACGCCGCCCGAGGCGCTCGGCGAAGCCCGGGTTGCGCAGCAGCGTCGCGACGCCGGTCGCGAGCCGTGCGACGTCGCCCGACGGCGCGACGACGCCGCAGCCGTGCAGCACCTCCGGCACGCCGCCCACGCCGGTGGCGACGACCGGGCGCGCCTGCGCCATCGCCTCCAGCACCGCCATCGGCAGCCCCTCGGAGATGCTGGTCATCAGCACGACGTCGGCGGCGCGCACGACGTCGAGCGGTCTCGTCGTGGAGCCCATGAAGCGGAAGCGGTCGCCGAGGCCGAGCCGGCGGTGCAGCTCGTCGCACGCGCGCGCGTACGCCTCCTGCCCTCGCGTCGGCGGCCCCCAGTACTCGAAGCGCGCGTCGGGCACCTGTCGCGCCACCGCCGCGGCCACGTGCAGCATCGTCTGCACGTCCTTGAGCGGGTCGATGCGCCCGACCGAGACGACCGTGCGGCTGCCGGGCGGCGGCGTGCAGTCGCCGGACGGTTCGATGCCATTGTGGATCACGCGGATGCGCTCCGGCGCGACGCCGAGCTTGCGCTCCCAGTGCGCGTTGAAGGACGTCACCGGCGAGATCACGTCGACGGCGGCATACGTCGCCAGCGCGAGGCCGCGCGCGAGCCGGCTCGCGAGGAAGCGGTCGGCCGCCGGTGCGTTGCTGCGCGCCACCGCCAGGTACGCCTCGCGCACGTAGACGCCGTGCTCGGTCAGCAGCATCGGCGTGCCGTGCAGGCGCCGGTGCACGAGCGCCGGGATCGCCGCCCAGCCGGCCGCCGTCACATGCAGCAGGTCGACGGCCGGCGTCGCGACCGCGGCGGCGCGGGCGACCCAGTAGAGGCGCTGGTAGAGCGTCGCGGCGTCGACCGCGTCGAGCTCCGGCGCCGGGCCGGCCGCCGGTGGCTGCTCGTCGAGCACGGCGTCGAGCTCCTCGACGAACGCGCCCCACGCGTGCAGCGAGCGGAACGTCGCGCGCAGCAGCCCGGGATGCCGGCGGCACCACTCGAGCGCGTCGACGAGCTGCTCGTAGTCGGCATCCCAGCCGATCAGGCCCCGTGCCAGCTCGGCGGGCAGCGACGGTCGCCCGCCGCGCAGCGCGTCGCGCACCCAGCGTCGCCGCGGCAGCTGCTCGGTCCACACCTCGATCCGCCCCGCGAGCCTCGCGTGCGGTGGGAGCTCGAACAGCGGCCGCGGCCGGCGGCCGCCCGCGTGGGTGGGAAGGACACGCCACGCGAACTCCGGAAGGCCGCCGACCACGAGATGACACCAGGAACTCACCCCGCCGACGGCGTACGGGTAGGTGGCCTCGGTCGTCAGAAGGATCGTCGGGGCGCTCACGCCCCGTCCGCAAGGTCGTCGCCGACGAGCGCCCCCGGCACGGCGCCTTCGGCTCCGGGGAGGATCGACTCCAGCCGCTCGCGAAGCTCGCACGCGCCGCGCTCGAAGCTCGCGGCAGGCGTCGGTCAGGCCGTCGCGCAGGAGCATGCACTCGGTCAGCAGCTCCCACGGCTCGTCGGCGTCCGCCGGGTCCTCCGCCGGTGAGCCGGGCAGCGCGTCGCGGACGCGCTCGTTCACCGGCCGCGTCGCCGCGCGAGCTCGCGCCATCTTGAGCCGGGCGTTCTCCTCGCGCAGCAGCGCAAGCTCGCGTTCCAGCTCGTCGACCAGGTCGCGCGGGCCCGAGCGCTCCGTCTCGCCCCGGGCGCGGAGCCATCCCTTGATCGTGCTGGTCCCCATCGCGTCCCCGTGCGTCGTCGTCATGACCGTGCGCCGGTCAGTCTGGCGCGCACCGATCGCGATCCCAATAGGTCAGTTGCCTCATCTTGCGCGTTCAATCGACTGAACGATCGCTGAGAGACCGCTCATCCGACGGTGCGGCCCGCGCCGTCCGCTGGGGGGCGAATGCTAGGGTGCCTCGGAGCGCCGCACCGTATGCCGGTAAGGCGCAGGGCTTCGCTGGTTTCCGGACGTCATCGATGACAGGGGGAGGACGTTGACCGGATGGCAAGTCCCCGGGCGCCGGTGCGCGTCCGGTGGGGGAACGGACACGACGACACGCGGGCACGCACGCCCTCGGGCAGTGCCGCCGGCTCACGGGACCGGCGCCGTGCTCGCCGACGCGCATCCTGTGGCACGGCTCGCGATGCGCCAAGCGCTCGTGCGCGTGCGCGTCCGGGTGCTGGACGAGGTCGCGCATGCCGACGGCGCGCTGGATGCGGTCCGCGCCCGCCGCCCCGGCATCTGCCTGCTCGACGCCGCGCTGCCCGGTGGCGCGATCGCCGTCGTCGACCGGATCGCGGTGGCCGCCCCGCAGACCCGGGTCGTCCTCCTGTTCGAGTCCAGCGCGGACGAGCGGCTGATCGAGGCGCTGCACGCCGGCGCCGCCGGCTGCCTGCTGAAGGACATCGGCGCCGACGCGCTCGGCCGTGCGGTGCTCGCGACGCTCGGCGGCGAGTTCCCGCTCCCGCGCTCGGCGACCGGCCGCCTGATCGACGAGCTGCGCGGACGCTCGCGCGAGCGCCGCGTGCGCACGACGAACGGCATCTGGACGCGCCTGTCGGAGCGCGAGTCGCAGGTGCTCGAGCTGATGCATCGCGAGCTGAGCACCGGCGAGATCGCCGCGCGGCTCGGGATCTCGTCCGTCACCGTGCGGCGGCACGTGTCGGAGACGATGAGACGGCTCGGCGCGCGCGACCGCGACGCGGCGCTGCGACTGTGGCGCGAGGGAGCGGCGACGGCCGGGAGCGCGCGCACGCGATGCTGACGCCGAGCCGCCCATCGCCGCGGCCGACCGTCGTGCTCGTCGACGACGACGAGCTGTTCCGCACCGGCCTGCGGGAGTTGCTCGCGCAGCAGGGCGTCGGGGTCGCCGGCGAGGCACGCAGCGCCGACGCGGGCTTGCGGCTCGTCGCGCGGCACACGCCCGACGTCGCGGTCGTGGACCCGGACGCGCTCGGGCTGCCGGGCGCCGGCGGCAGCATGGCGATCCGCCGCATCAAGCTGGCCTCGCCGGCCACGCAGGTGCTCGCGCTCGCGCGCAGGGCCAGCCTGCACGACGCGGTCGACGTCGTGCGCATGGGCGGATCGTGCTACCTGCTCAAGGACGCGCCGGCCGAGACGATCCTGGCGGGGGTCCATGCCGCCGCCGCGGGCGAGTCGCTGATAGCGCCGGAGGCAGCGGCGGCGCTCGTGCGGCGCCTGCACGCGAGCGGCGCGGGCGAACGGCCGGCGCCGAGCGCCGTGCTTTCCGCGCGCGAGCAGCAGATCCTGCGGCTGCTGGCCGACGGCAAGGACAACGACGCGATCGCCGCCGACCTGTACATCAGCCGGCACACGGTCAAGAACCACATCTCGAGCATCCTCGTGAAGCTCGAGGTCACCAACCGCGTGCAGGCGGCCGTGCTCGCCGTCCGCGAAGCGATGGTGTGACGCGGCTCAGCAGACGACCGACGCGTCCGTCGTCGCCCGCTCGCCGCCGCGTGGGCGCGTAGGTTTCGTCGAGAAGCCATTGCGACGAGGAGGAGCGAGATGGGCACTGCGGACCGTAGGTCGGCGCTGGGCGGCTGGGCGACGTTCGTCGCCGTGTTCCTGCTGATCGTCGGCGGCATCCACGTGATGTGGGGGATCGCCGCACTCGCGAACGACGCGCACTTCCGCGCGAGCGGGCTCGTCGTCTCCGGGCTGACCTTCTGGGGCTGGGTGTCGATCGTCGTCGGCGCAGTCGAGATCGCCGGCGGCGCGCTCGTCTTCGGCCGCCGCCCGGCTGGGCAGGTGATCGCGCTGCTCGTCGCGATCCTCGGCACCTTCACGAGCGTCTTCACGCTCGGCGCCTACCCCGTCTGGTCGCTGATCGCCCTCGCCACCGACATGCTCATCATCTGGGCCGTGACGGTGCACGCCGACGAGTTCGTCGACTGACGCGTGACGAAGCGCGGGCGATCGACGAGGCCGAGACGATCGGCGTCTCCGCCGTCAGCGCCTGGGAGGTCGCGATGCTCGTGCGGCGCAGACGCATCTCGCTCGACCGCGACGTGATGGACTGGGTGCGCCAGGCGCTCGCGCCCACACGCGTGGCGGCGCAGCCGCTGGGGCCGGAGACGGCCGTCGCCGCCGGACTGGTCGAAGAGCGCGACTTTCCCGGCGACCCCGCCGACCGCTTCATCTACGCGACCGCGATCGCGGCGCGCGCTCGGCTCGTCACCGCAGACCAGGCGATCCGCGCCTTCGACGAGCACGGGACGATCTGGTAGCTGCGGCCCGGCGGGCCGGATCTACCCGCCGATCGGCGCGCGCGGGTTGGCGCCCCAGAACAGCTGGGTGCCGAGCATGCCGATCAGGTGGACGTAGACGATGTTGAGCACCATCGACTTCGCCGTCGCCGTGCCGACGCCCACGGGTCCCCCACCTGCCGTGTAGCCGTAGTAGCAGCCGACGACCACGATGCCCGTGGCCATGAAGGCGCCCTTCAGCATGCTGTAGAGCAGGTCGGTCGGGTTCTGGAACGCCCAGAAGATCAGGTCGTAGCCGCCCGGCGACACCTCGTGGATCTGGATCACCACCGCGAGGTAGGAGGCGACGAAGGCCGCCCCGACAGCGCCGATGTAGATGAACGGCAGCACCATCCACGAGGCGAGCAGGCGCGTCCCGCAGAGGAAGGTCATCGAGCTGATGCCCATCACCTCGAGCGCGTCGATCTCCTCCGTGATGCGCATCGAGCCGATCTCGGCCACGATGCCGGTCCCGACCTTCGCGGCCATCATGTAGCCGAACGCGTACGGGACGAGCTCGCGCAGGTCGCACCATGCCGTGAAGACGCCGGAGTACGCGGGCGTGCCGGCGGCGCGGGTGAAGTAGGCGCCCTCGATCCCGCACTGAAGGCCGATGATGAACACCAGGCCCCAGATGACGATCGTGGAGGAGAGGATCAGCAGCCCGGACTGGCGCAGCGCCTCGCCGAAGAAGTGGAAGACGCGACCGCCGTACACCTCGCGAAAGCACTGCGCGGTGAAACGGGCGATGTCGCCGAAGCTCTCGACCCAGCCGCGTGGAACCGCCAACCAGCTCACGGTGCCGGAGTCTAGAGCTGCCCGCGAGCTGCTGCGCCACCTCGGTCGGCGCGGCGACGGGGCTCTGCCATCATCCACCGCATGGCCGATCTCGAACGCCGTTCACCCTCCCGCGTCTCGCGCCGCCAGCGCGAGCAGCGCGCCTACCGCCTCGTGCTCGCGACCGGCGGGCTCGGCGTCGTCGCCGTCGTCGGGATCGTGCTCGCGATCGCGGGCGTGATCGGCGGCACGATCCCCGTGCTCGCCGCGATCCTGGCGGTCGTCTGCGGGCTGCTGCTGCGCCGCACGCTCTCGGCGCGCTGAGCGCGGGCGGGGCGCTCAGCCGCGCCCGGCCGCGGCCGGCTCGTGCGTGCCGTGGCGCAGGTAGCCGAGCACGAGCGCGACGATCCCGGCGAGCGAGAAGCACATCGCGGCCAGGCCCCAGCCGCCGGCGACGTCGGAGAACCAGTGCGCGCGCAGGTAGATGCGCGTGAGCCCGACGACGAGCGCGATCGCGATCCCGGCCACGAGCAGCCCCGCGCGCGCCGTGAGCCCGGGGATCGCGTGGCGCAGCGCGACCGCGACCGCCACCCAGCAGACCGAGTAGGCGGCGTGGCCCGACGGGTACGCCCAGCCCGACGTGGCGACGAGCGCGTCGGGCGGCCGCGCACGACCGAGCGCGTCCTTCGCGATATGCACCCCGGCGAACGTGAGCGCGAGTCCGCCGAGCAGCGCGAGCCCCTCCAGCCGGTGGCCTCTCCACAGCAGCACGAGCGCGGCGAGCACGAGCGCACCGCCGGCGACCGGCAGCGCACCGAGGTGCGTGAGCGCCTTCGCGAGGTCGGTCAGCCACGCGGTCTCGATCGCGGCCGACCAGCGCTCGCCGCGCAGATCGCCGGTCGTCAGGCGCGTGATCGGGCGCAGCGCGACGATGTAGCCGAAGAAGACGAAGCTGCCGACCGCCGCGACCGACAGCAGCGTCGTCAGCTCGAGGCCGAGCTCCCCGGGCGTGAGGCGGTCCCACACGAAGCGCGCGGGCCGCGCAAGACGGTGGCCGACGGCCCGGCCGCCGCGGATCGCCTGCCCGAGCGCCGGCGTCCGCTCGTGCGCGGCGAGCCACACCTCGAGCCGCCGCCGGTTGGTCTCCTTGCGCAGCCACTGGACCGCGACCACGACGCCGACGATCACGGCGATCACGATCCCCAGCGCCAGCAGGCCCTTTCTCGCGACGCTCAGCACCTGGTCGAGCGAGTGCCAGAAGACGAAGCCGAGCAGCGCGAACAGCGTCACCATGCCGCCCGCGGCGAGCACGTCGTAGGGCGTGAAGCGCCGCAGCGGCATCCCCGACGAGCCGGCGAGGAACGGCGAGACGGCGCGCACGAGCCCGACCCAGCGGCCGAGGAAGACGGCCTTGCCGCCGTGGCGGTCGTAGAAGCGCTCGACCTGCTCGATCCGCTCCTCGGTGATCTTCACCCGCGGGCCGTGCGTGACGAGGAACTCGCGCCCGAGCCGGCGGCCGAGCGCAAAGCTGACGAGGTCGCCCGCGACCGCCGCGAACCAGGCGATCGCGATCAGCAGGACGATGTCGATCTCCCCCTGCCCGGCGACGAAGCCGCCGACGACGATCGCCGTCTCCCCGGGCACGAGCAGGCCCACGAACGCGCCGCTCTCGAGGAAGCACAGGACGCCGACGAGCAGGTACGTCCAGGGCCCGAGCGTCGAGCCGACGTCCTGCAGCAGCTGGTCGAGGTTCGGCAGCGCGAACAGGCCCAGCCCGTACGCCGCCATCGCGAGCGCCGCCAGCGCCCCGCCGACCAGCATCGTCGGCTCCAGCCGGCGCCGGCGCCAGACGAGGTACGCAGCCACGAGCACCGCGCCGGCGAGCCAGAGAGGTCTCATCTGCCGGGGCCCTTCCCGAACGCCTCCTCGGCGGCACGGCGAAACGTCGCCGCGTCGATCGCCGGGACGTCAACGGTCGCGTCGCGAACGCCGTTGAGCACCATCGTCGCTCCGCCGACCAGACAGACGCGGGTCTCCTCGTGCGCCGCCTGCCCGAGCGCACGCAGCAGCCTGTCGATGCGGTCGGCGTCGGCGAGTCTGCGCACGTCAACGGCCGGCGACGGCAGCTGCGCGCTCGTAGCTGACCAAGCGCCGGATCAGAGCGTTGTAGCGGCCGTGCGCCGCGTCGGCGTCGTCTTGTGCGAGCAGCTCGTAGAGCCGGTGCTCGGGCTCGCCGATCGGCTCGGGGACCTCGATCCCGAGCATGCTCAGGCGCGGCGAGCCGATCGAGAACGAGCAGCGCCTCCGGCGTCTCGCGATGTGCACGCAGGTCCGCGATCCCCCGCTCGACCAGCTCTGCTCCTGGCAGTCGCATGCGGCAGATGCTAACGAGGGGTCAGGGCGGCGCCGCGGCGCGCTGCTGCTCGAGCGCGGCGCGGACGTAGCGGGCGAGGCGGCGCGTGAACGCCTTGGGCGACTCGGCGTAGATGCGGTGGCCGAGCTGGGTGGCGGCGGCGCGCAGCTCGTGGCTACGCTGCTCGATCAGCGTGAGCAGAGCGGCGCGGTCGGCGTCGACGGCGGGTGGGAGCGGCGCCGTCTCGTCGGCGAGGCGCGCGGCGAGGACGGCGAGGTCGTGGTCGTCGCCGAGCAGCTCGCTGAGGCGGTGCGCCTCCTCGGCCTGGGCGCAGAGGATCGCCGGCCACGCGGGCGCCAACAGCCGCTGGTGGTACCAGAGGTCCTTCGCGCGCTTGCGCCAGGCGTGCAGCAGCTCCGGATCCGGCGTCGCGCGCGCGACGGCGAACGCCTCGCGGCCGCGCGCGTAGGCGCGGGCGGCGCCGGCGACCACGGTGTCCCAATCGGCCGCATCCAGCGGCCAGGTCTCGATGCGCAACTCGGCGGCGCGCAGCTCGGCGATCACTGCTGCGAAGTCCGTGGGCTCGCTGCCGGCGTCACCGCGCCCGGCCGCAGCCTCCGCCGCGAGCGCGTCGTGCAGCTGCGCGAAGACGTCCGCCGGCAGCCTGCCGGTCGCGTAGCCGGCGAGCTTCGCCGCCGTCTCGGCGCGCACGTCGGCGTCGCGCGCACCCGACAGCGCGAGGCCGGCGTCTCGCAGCGCGAGGTTCTCGCGCCGGCACGCCTTGTCGCCGAGTGCCGGGCGCACCAGCCGCAGCAGCGCGCGCGTCTTCTTCAGGTGCTTGCGCGCCTCGTGGACCGCGCGGACGGGGTCCTCCCCGGCGCGTTCGAGCTGCTCGACCGCGCCCGCGAGCTGCTCGCGCGCGCACGCCCGCACGCTGTTCGGGACGTCGCCCGCGATGCTCAGGCGGTAGGCCATCGCACGCTCAATGGTGCCCGATCAGAAGACGACGGTGCGGTTCTCGTGCACGAGCACGCGGTCCTCGAGGTGGCGCTGGACCGCGCGCGCGAGCACCGCGCGCTCGACGTCGCGGCCGAGCCGCACGAGCGCGCCGAGGTCGTCGCGGTGGCTGACGCGCACCACGTCCTGCTCGATGATCGGCCCGGCGTCGAGCTCCTCGGTGACGTAGTGGGCCGTGGCGCCGATGATCTTCACGCCGCGCTCGCTCGCGCGGCGGTAGGGATCGGCGCCCGCGAACGCCGGCAGGAACGAGTGGTGGATGTTGATCACGGGCGCGCCGAGCGCGCGCAGGAAGTCGCCGGACAGGATCTGCATGTAGCGCGCGAGCACGACGAGGTCGAAGCGGCCGGCGAGCCGCTCGAGCATCGCGGCCTCGGCCTGCGGCTTCGTCTCCGGCGTGACCGGCACGTGCGCGAACGGGACGCCGAAGCGCTCGACGTCCTGCTCGACGACGCGGTGGTTGGAGAGCACGACGCCCACGTCGGCGTCGAGCTCGCCGCTGCGACGGCGCCACAGCAGGTCGAGCAGGCAGTGGTCCTCGCGCGAGACGAGCAGCGCGACGCGCTTGCGCTCGGCCGCGTAGGCGACCGACCACTCCATCGCGAACGGCTCCGCGACCTGTGCCGCGAACGTGCGCTCCAGCTCGGCGCGGCCGACGTCGAGGCCGTCGAGGTGGAACGCCATGCGCATGAAGAACATGCCGCCGGCCGGGTCGGTCGAGTGCTGGTCGGCGTCGAGGATGTTCGCGCCGTGCTCGAACAGGAAGCGCGAGACGGCGGCGACGATGCCCGGCCGGTCCGGGCAGGAGATCAGCAGCCGCGCGACGTGCGGCTGCGCTGCGTCCGTGCTCGCCCGATCCCCCATCGGCCGACCCGAGCGCGCCTCAGCGCTCGTCCTCGAGCTGCGCGGCGTACCAGGCGCCGTCGCGGCGCCCGAGCGTCAGCATGCTGGACGTCTCGCCGGCGACGACGCGAAAGATCGCGAGGTCCTCGTCGGTCCCCGGCCTGTCGACGACCTGCACGAGGTCCAGCTCGGCGACCTCGGCGCCGGGTCTGAGCCGCCGGACTTCGGCGCGGGCCGTCGCTTCGAGCGCGGAGCGCTCCCAGCCGCGGTCGGCGGCGACGGCGGCGGCCAGGTGGCGGTCGACGGCCGCGAGGCTCGCCGAGAACGCGGCCGCGCCCTCGCGGCTGCAGCGCGAGGCCATCGCCCCGCCGAGGATCGCGACCAGCAGCAGGAGGCCGAGCACGGCGAGCACGGCGATGGCGAGGACGGACACGCGGAACATCCTACGTGCGCGCACACGGCGCGTGCACGCAGCGCCGGGCGCGGTGCGTCGCACGCCGCGGCACGACGGCCCGTCCGGGGCTACAGCAGCACGTTGCGCGTGGCGAGGTGGGTGCCGACCTTGCGCTTCACGCGCTGGAGCGCGTTGTCGACCGTCTTCGTGTCGCAGCCCAGGCGCTCACCGACGTCCTCGTAGGAGCGGCCGTCGAGATAGAGCGAGAGCACGCGCGACTCGAGCTCCGAGAGGACGGTCGAGAGGCACGAGACGAGCGCCTGCAGCTCTTCGGTCGAGATGACCTGGTTGACCGGGTCGTGGACGCTCGGCCCCGGGATCACCTCGTCGAGCGTCGGCTCGCCGTCGCTGGCCGCGTTCGACGGCGAGGAGGAGAACGACAGGTACTGGTTCAGCGGCGTGTGCTTGTTGCGGGTGGCGGTCTTCACGGCCGTGATGATCTGGCGCGTGATGCACAGCTCCGCGAAGTTGCGGAAGCTCGACTCGCGGTCCGTGCGGTAGTCGCGGATCGCCTTGTAGAGGCCGACGAGGCCCTCCTGGATGAGGTCGTCGCCGTCGCCGCCGGCGAGGAAGTAGGAGGAGGCCTTGAGGCGGACGAACCCGTAGTAGCGGCGCACGAGGCGGTCGTACGCGTCGGGGTTTCCCTGCTTCGCCAGGGCGATCAAGAACCCATCGTCGACCTGGAGCTGAGAGTGAGAGTTCTGGGAGATTCGAGCCACGAGATGTCCTTTCGAGGGGTCGCGGATGCCGCGAGCCGTCGCTTCGTGACGCTTTACCTCCCCAGGCGCCGCCATCGATACGTATGTGAGGGCGATCCCTAGAGCCTCAAGCTCAAGTCCACCCTTATGAAGCCGGCAGCTTGCCAAGTTATGGACCCCGTGTCAAGCGGGATCTGCAACTCCGCTTGCAGCGGCAGGACCCGACCGGCTGACGAGCGGATCGGCTCGGCTGGCAAGGACGCAGCCGGTGTGGCGTACTTCGTACGCGAACCGGCGAGGACGCCGCCAGGCGGGCCGAGGCGCCGTCAGGCGCGCTGGCGCACGATCTCGTAGAGCAACGCGGCGGCAGCGGCAGAGACGTTGAGCGACTCGATCCGGCCGCGCAGCGGGAGGGCGATCAGCTCGTCGCACGATCTCGCGACGCGCGGGCGCAGGCCGCTCCCCTCCGAGCCCATCGCGAGCACGACCTTGCCGCGATAGTCCGGCTGCGTGTAGGGGACGCGGGCGTCGCCGTCGGCGCCGTAGGACCACGCGCCCGCCGCGCGCGCCGCCAGCAGGAAGTCCGCCAGGTTGCGCACGCGCGCGATCGCGAGGTGCTCGACCGCGCCCGCCGACGCCTTGCACACGGCCGGCGTGACCTCGGCGCTGCGGCGCTCCGGGATCACGACGCCGGTCGCGCCCGCGCACTCGGCCGTGCGGCAGATGGCGCCGAGGTTCTGCGGGTCCTGGATCTCGTCGAGCGCGACGATCAGCGCGTCCTCCTGCGCCAGCAACGCGTCGGCGTCGGCGTAGCGGTACTCCGCGACCTCGGCGCAGATCCCCTGGTGGTCCGGCGAGCCACAGCGGCGCTCGATCTCCTCGCCGCCCGCGGCGCGCACCGCGACGCCGCGCAGCCACGACTCGCGCGCCGCCCGCTCCGTCGCCCACATCTGCTGCACGGCGCGCGGCCCGCGCAGCGCCTCGCGGACCGCGTTGCGGCCGTAGAGGATCACGCCACGCGCCGCACGAGCGTCGGGCCGTCCGCGCTGTCGCGGACCTCCCAGCCGAGCGCGGCGAGCTCGTCGCGAAGGCGGTCGGCCGCGGCGAAGTCGCGCGCGGCGCGGGCCGCCTCGCGTTCGTCGAGCAGCGCCTGCGCGGCGTCGTCCGGACCGCCGGCATCCGCGTCGGCGTCGAGCAGCCCATCCAGCGCGAAGACGCCGAGCATCTCGCGCAGGTCGGCATCCCCCACCGGCTCCCCGGACTCGCCGCGGCGGTTCGCCTCGCGCACCCACTCGAACACGGTCGCGAGCGCTCTCGGCGTGTTGAAGTCCTCGGCGAGGGCGTCGAAGAACGCCTCGTGCAGCGGCGCCAGCTCGGCCGGCGACGGCCCCGCGACGAGTCGCCGCCCGGCGTCGCGGATCCGCTCGACGCTGCGCGCCGCCTCGCTCAGGCGCTCCTCCGAGTAGGCGATCGGCTGGTGATAGTGGCCGCCGCAGAAGTAGAGGACCAGCGCGTCGCGGCCGTGCGCGGCGAGCGCCTCGTGCAGCAGGAAGATGTTGCCGACCGACTTCGCCATCTTCTCGCCCTCGAGCCGCACCATCCCGTTGTGGACCCACAGGCGCGTGAGCGGCGCGCCGCGGGCGGCGGCCGTCTGCGCGGCCTCGTTCTCGTGGTGCGGGAAGACGAGGTCCGAGCCGCCGCCGTGGATGTCGAAGCCGACGCCGAGCAGCGTCTCGGCCATCGCCGAGCACTCGATGTGCCAGCCGGGCCGGCCGCGGCCCCACGGCGCGTCCCAGGCGGTGTCCTCCCCCTCCTTCTGCGCCTTCCAGAGGGCGAAGTCGAGTGGGTCCCGCTTCAACGAGGCTCCCTCGACCCCCTCGCCTTGATCCATGTCGTCGACGTGGCGGTGCGACAGCTCGCCGTAGGCCGGGTAGGAGCGCACGTCGAAGTACACGTCGCCCTCGGCCGCATAGGCGTGCCCGCGGTCGATCAGCGCCTGGATCAGGTCCACGATCTCGTCGATCGTCTCGCTCGCGAGCGGCTCGTGGTCGGGGCGGCCGAGCCCGAGCGCCTCCGTGTCGGCCATGTACGCCGCGGTCATCTCCCGCGCCAGCTGCTCGCTCGGCACGCCGGCCGCCCGCGCCGCGTCGTAGATCTTGTCGTTGACGTCGGTGACGTTCGCGACGAACGTCACGTCGTAGCCCTCGTGCGCGAGGAAGCGCTTCAGCAGCGAGAAGACGACGTAGGGCCGCGCGTTGCCGACGTGGATGCGGCCGTAGACGGTCGGCCCGCACGCGTACATCGACACCTTGCCGGGGTCGCGCGGCTGCAGCGGCTGCAACCGCCCGCTTCTCGTGTCGTGGAGCTGGATCTGGCGCACGAGGCGCAGCCTAGCCGGCCACGCCCGGCAACTCGACGGTGGCCACGGCCAGCGCGGCAGCGCCCTCGACGCGTCCCACGAAGCCCATCCCCTCCCCGCGCGTGGCCTTGACGTTGACGCGGTCGGGGGCGAGCGCGAGCACGTCGGCGAGGTTCGCGCGCATCGCCGGCTTGTGCTCGAGCAGCTTCGGGCGCTCGAGCACGATCGTCGCGTCGACGTTCACGACCGCCGCGCCGCGCTCGGCCAGCAGCGCGTCGACGTGGCGCAGCAGGTCGAGCGAGTCCGCGCCGCTCCAGCGCTCGTCCGTGTCCGGGAAGTGCTCGCCGATGTCGCCCGCGCCGATCGCACCGAGCAGCGCGTCGATGACGGCGTGGGTGAGCACGTCGGCGTCGGAGTGGCCGTCCAGCCCCAGCTCGCTCTCGACGCGCACGCCACCGAGGATCAGCGGCCGGCCGGGGACGAGTCTGTGGACGTCCCAGCCGATCCCGGTCGCGATCACCCGATCGGCTCCAGCCGCCGCGCGCGGCGCTCGAAGACGCTCAGCTCGCGCACGCCCTGCGCGGCGAGCCACTCGACCGTCGAGGGGTACTCGAAGCCGACGTGTCTCGGGTAGTGCGCGTCGCTCGAGAGCGCGAACGGGCAGCCGGCGTCGAGGCACATCGCCAGGAACGCGTCGGCCGGATAGCGCTCGCCGACCGGCTTGCGCAGGCCCGCCGTGGACACCTCGACCGCCACGCCCGCCTCCGCGAACGCCTCGACGGCGGGCTCGTAGAAGCGGCGCAGGTCGCCCTCCGGCAGCGGGCGCTCGGCGCCCCAGACCTTCACGAGGTCGGGGTGGGCCATGACGTCGTAGAGACCGCTGTGCGCGGCCGCGGCGAGCGTCTCGAAGTAGCGCGCCCAGATCTTCTCGGGGTCGGCGCCGCGCGTTCTCCAGATGCCCCACTCGTCCATGTCGACGGCCTCGTCGCGCAGGAAGTGGACCGACCCGATCACGTAGTCCCACTCGCGGCCTTCGAGCAGGCCCGCCATGCGGTCCTCGCGACCGGGCACGAAGTCCGCCTCGACGCCGGCCTTCAAGCCCTGCGCGCGCGCGAAGTCGACGTAGGCGTCGATGTCGTCGTGCGCGTTCTCGCGCCAGAACGGGTGCTGCCACACGTCGAGCGCTTGGGAGAAGCGGTACACGTGCTCGGAGCAGCCCAGCTCGGCGATCCCGCGCTCGTCCGCCGCCTCGCGGTAGCGCGCGACGTTGCCGGGCGTGAAGTAGTCGGCGGCGGGCGTGCCGGCGCCGTCGGGGCGGAGGTGGACGTGATAGTCGGTGAGCATCAGCGGCGTTCGGACAGCAGCAGCTCGGCGAGCCGCAGGTCGACGGGGGTGGTGACCTTCAGGTTCTCGGCGGGGGACTCTACGACGTGGACCCGACCGCCCGCCTGCTCGACGAGCCCGGCGTCGTCGGTGGCGGCGGCGAGCACCGCGTCGGGCTGCGCGAGCGCGCGCGCGAGCGCGCCGGCGCGGAACACCTGCGGCGTCTGCACCGCCCACAGCGCGCCGCGGTCGAGCGTCTCGGCGACGCGCAGGTCCGCGCCGGCGGCGCGCTTGATCGTGTCCGTCACGCGCGCCGCCGCGACGACGGCGTCCGCGCCCGACGCCGCCAGCGTCCCGAGCACCCGCTCGAACAGCTCCGGCGTGGCCAGCGGGCGCGCGGCGTCGTGCACGACGACCGGCTCGTCGTCCGGCAGCTCGCCGGCGGCGGCCAGCGCCGCGCGCACCGAGTGCGAGCGCTCGGCCCCGCCGGTGACGCCGATCGTCCCGGCCGGCGCCACGGCGCCCTCCGGCAGCGCGACGACGACGCGCGCGACCGCCGGCACGAGCCGCAGCGCGTCGAGGCTCCAGTCGAGCATCGGGCGGCCCGCCAGCACGACGAACGCCTTGGGCCCGTCGGCGCCAAGGCGTTCGCCACGACCGGCGGCCACGAGCAGGGCGACCGCCATTCCGCTTCCTCGTCGCGCGCCCTACTTCGCGGCGACCGCCACCTTGCCGTCAGCGGAGCTGGCGAGCATCTCGTCGAGGTGCTCCTCGGCCTGCTCCTCCTCCATCTCCAGCGCGTACATCAGCTCCGAGGCGAGGATCTTCTTCGCCCGCGTGAACATCTGCTTCTCGCCAGTCGACAGGCCCTTCTCCGCCTCTCGGATGGCGAGATTCCGCACGACCTCGGCGAGCTCGTAGATGTCGCCGGTCTTGATCTTGTCGCGGTTGTGCTTGAAGCGACGGTTCCAGTTCTTCGGCATGTCCGAGCACTCGTCCTGGAGGACGCCGAGCACTCTCTTGACGGTCTCCTCGTCGATCACGCGCCGCAGGCCGGCTATCGCCGCGTTCTCGGTCGGGACCATCACGGTCATGTCGTTGTGGAGGATCTTGATCGTGAGGTACTCGCGCACCTCGCCGAGCACGTCCTTCTGCTCCTTCTTGAGGACCTGCCCAGCGCCGTGATGGGGATACACGACGTTGTCGCCGATCTCGAAGTCGATCTGCTCGACTTCGACGGTCAGCTCGATGTCCTCGATCTGCTCTTCGGTCAATTCGGTGATGGTGGCCTCCTTCTCCAAGTGGGCCGCCCCGCAGCCCCCGATGGTCAGGTCTGCAAGTAGCGGTCCACGAGGTTGATCTCCTGCTGGCGGCGAAGGCCCTCGCGGATGTCCTTCGCCCGAATCTCGCCGACGCCCTCGACGGTCTCCAGCTCGCCGTCGCCCGCCGCCAGCAGCTCCTCCAGCCCGCCGAACTCCTCGACGATGCGCTGCACCACGAGCCGGGGAAGGCGCGGGATGCGGCCGAGGATGCGATAGCCGCGCGGCGAGATGGGGAAGTCGAGCGTGTTGACCTTGCGGTCGTAGCCGAGCAGCTCGGACAGCCGGCCGAAGTCGAGCAGGTCCTGGTGCGGCAGGCGCACGAGCTGGTCGAACGCGTCGGCGAAGCGCTCGTCGCTGTCGTCGGCGAGGTAGTCGCGCACGAGCGCGGCCTTGTCGCTCGCGACGCCGACCATCGTCTCGTCGAGCTGCATCTCGATCAGGCGCCCCTCGGTGCCGAGCTCGACGATGTAGCGCTCGATCTCGACGCCCATGCGCGTCACGAGCTCGGCGCGCTGCAGCACCGTGAGCACGTCGTGCAGCGTCGTGCCGCCCTCGAACTCGAGCGCCGTGAGCCGCGTCGAGACCTGGTCGAGGCGACTGCGGTACTTGTCGAGCGTCGCGAGCGCCTGGTTGGCCTTCGCGAGCACGACGGGGATGTCCTCGAGGATGTACTTGGCGCCGTCGACGTAGAGCGAGACGACCTCGCGCCGCTGCGAGATCGCGATCACGAGCGCCTCGGTCTGCTTCGAGATGCGCTCGGCGGTGCGGTGACGCGTGCCGGTCTCGAGCGTGAGGATCGTCGGGTCGGGCGTCAGCTGGACGTTGCCCCACACGATCTTCGTCGCGTTCGTGCTGAGCACGAGCGCGCCGTCCATCTTCGCCAGCTGGTAGAGAAAGGCCGGCGTGTAGTCGATGTCGAGCTTGAGCCCGCCGGAGAAGAGGAAGGCGAGGTCGTCCGCGTCGCCGACGACGATCAGACCGCCGGTGCGGGCGTGGACGATGTTGTCGATCCCCTCGCGCAGCGCGGTGCCGGGGGCGACCATCTCGAGCGCCTTGACGAGCCGGGGCTCTTGGCGAGACTTCGAGCTCGTCTTCGAGCTCTTCCCCGGTACGTGGCGGCATACCGACGCCATTCTACCGGGTTTTCCTGTGTTTTTCGGCGCGCGCGAAGGAATTGCTCAGCGGACTGCGAAGGAATCCGCGGCTTCAGCCGAACGTAGGTGTTCAGGCCGCCGCGACCGGCCGTGCACCCGCGGAGCGCTCGCGCGCGCGCAACGGCCGCAGCGCCGCGCGCAGCGTGCCCGCCTCCGGCGTGACGACGGTCGCCAGACCGAACTTGCGCGCCTCGGCGACGCGCCGGTCGGCGTGCGCGACCGTCCGCAGCTCGCCCGTCAGCCCGAGCTCGCCGAAGCAGGCGAGCGGCGGCGGGTCCTCCGCGCCGCCCGCGGCAGGCGGGTGGGAGCCGGTCAGCGTCACGCCGCGCGCGGCGCTCGCGACCGCAAGCGCCACCGCGAGGTCCGCCCCGGGCTCGTCCACGCGCACGCCGCCGACGACGTTCACGAACACGTCCGACGTCCCGACGCCGACGCCGCCGTGGCGCGCCAGCACGGCCAGCACGAGCGCGAGGCGGTTGCGGTCGATCCCCGAAACGACGCGCCGCGGGATCTCGAGGTCCGACTCCGGAACGAGCGCCTGCACCTCGACGAGCAGCGGCCGCGATCCCTCCATCGCCGCGAGCACGACGCTGCCGGGCGCGCGCGTCGCCTCGCCGACGAAGCGCGCGGAGGCGTCGAGCACCTCGGCGAGGCCGTCGTCGCGCATCTCGAACACGCCCGCCTCGCTCGTCGCGCCGAAGCGGTTCTTCAGCGCGCGCAGGGTGCGGTAGGTGCGCTCGCGCTCGCCCTCGAACTGCAGCACGCAGTCGACGAGGTGCTCGAGCACGCGCGGGCCGGCGAGCGCGCCCTCCTTCGTCACATGGCCGACCAGCAGCACCGCGATGCCGTGCTGCTTGGCGACGCGCATGATCTCCCCCGCCACCTCGCGCACCTGGCCGACCGAGCCGGGCGCGCCGCTGAGGCCGCTCGAGTGCAGCGTCTGCACGGAGTCGACGACGCACACCTCCGGCCGCTCGCGCTCGAGCGTCGCGAGCACGGCGGCGAGGTCGGTCTCGGCGATCACGGGGATCTCGAGCGCCGCGCGGCGCCCGCCCGCAGCCGGGCCGAGCCGCTCGGCGCGCAGCTTGATCTGCGCCGCCGACTCCTCGGCCGAGACGTACAGGGTTCTGCGGCCGGCCGCGACGAGGTTCGCGAGCGCCATCGTCGTGAGCGTCGACTTGCCGATCCCAGGAGAGCCGCCGAGCAGCACGAGCGAGCCCGGCACGACGCCGCCGCCGAGTACGCGATCCAGCTCGCCGATTCCGGTCGACAGGCGCGCGACGTCGGCCGCCTCGACGCTGCCGAGCGCGACCGGTCTCACCGGCTCGCCGCCCGCGACCCCCGCACCGCCAGGGCCCCGGCGCGGGCGGGCGGGACCGGTTGGCCGCGCGACCGCCTCCTCGACGAGCGTGTTCCACGCGCGGCAGCCGGGACACTGCCCCGCCCAGCGCGGGGTCTCGTGCCCGCACTCGGAGCAGACGTGGATCGAGCTGGCGCGCGCCATGCCGGCCAGCGTACGCGGTCGCCCCGACGCGTCCGGCGCGCTCAGCCGTCGCGGGCGTCCAGGCGGGCTGCCGCCGCCCGCACGCACGACGAGAAGCCCGTCTCGCGGTGCGCCTTGTCGCAGAACGGCTTCGTGCGCGAGCGCCCGCAGCGGCACAGCACGAGCGGTCGCGACGCGTCGTAGGCGATCTCGTTCCCCTCCGGATCCACCAGCCGCACCGGCCCGGTCACCTTGTACGGCCCGTCGTCCCGCACTCTGATCTCGACCGCCTCGCCCACCTGCAGGAAACGTACCTCAGCGGGACACAACTTGACAGGCATGAAAGTGGAGCGGCGGCCCGGACTCCCGGACCGCCGCTCTCGAAGCCGAATCTGTGGACGCTGCGCTACTCGGCGGGCGCTTCGCGCGGGTCGCCGCCGTCGTCGGCGGACGCCTCGTCGTCGCCGGCGTCCTTCGCGGCGCCGACGCCGACCGGCGTCTTCGGCTGGACGATCTCGATCGAGACCTCGCGGTCGTCCTCGTCCGCCGCCTTGTCGACCATCACGGTCGCGCCCGGCGTCAGCTCGCTGCGGAGCACGAAGTCGGCGAGCGGGTCCTCGATGTAGCGCTGGATCGCCCGACGCAGCGGACGCGCGCCCATCGACGGGTCCCAGCCCTTCTCGACGAGCAGGTCCTTCGCCTCGTCCGTCAGCTCCAGCTGCAGCTCGCGCTCCGCAAGCGACTCGCGGATCCGCAGCAGCAGCAGCTCGACGATCTGCTTGATCTCGTCCTTGGCCAGCTTGTGGAAGACGATCACGTCGTCGATGCGGTTGAGGAACTCGGGCCGGAAGACCTTCTTCAGCTCGCCCATGATCCGGTTCTTCATGTCGTCGTACGTGATGCCGGTCTCGTCGTCGGAGACGGCGAAGCCCAGCGGCGTGTTGCGAGCGATCTCGGACGCGCCGATGTTCGACGTCATGATCACGATCGCGTGGCGGAAGTCCACCGTGCGCCCCTGCGCGTCGGTGAGCCGCCCGTCCTCGAGGATCTGGAGCAGGATGTTGAAGACGTCCGGGTGGGCCTTCTCGATCTCGTCGAGCAGCAGCACGCTGTACGGCTTGCGCCGCACGGCCTCGGTCAGCTGACCGCCCTCGTCGTAGCCGATGTAGCCCGGAGGCGAGCCGACGAGCCGCGAAACGGCGTGCTTCTCCATGTACTCCGACATGTCGATGCGCACCATCGCGTCCTCGTCGCCGAACAGGAACTCGGCGAGCGTGCGGGCGAGCTCGGTCTTCCCGACGCCCGAGGGGCCGAGGAAGATGAACGAGCCGGTCGGCCGCTTCGGGTCCTTGAGGCCCGCGCGCGAACGGCGGATCGCCTTCGAGATGACCTCGACGGCGGCGTGCTGCCCGATGACGCGCTTGTGCAGCTCGTCCTCCATCCGCATCAGCTTCTGCGTCTCGGCCTCGGTCAGCTTGAAGACCGGGATCCCCGTCCACATCGAGACGATGTCCGCGATCTCCTCCTCGCCGATCGAGGGGCGCTCGCCGGACTCGCCGGACTCCCACGCCTCCTCCAGCTCGCGCTTTCTCTGCGTCAGCTGGCGCTCGGCGTCGCGCAGGTTCGCGGCCTTCTCGAACTCCTGCGCCTCGATCGCGTCCTCCTTGTTGCGCCGCGTCTCCTCGATCTCGTCCTCCAGCTCCCGGTACACGGGCGGGGACGTCATCGACTTGATGCGCATGCGCGAGGCGGCCTCGTCGATCAGGTCGATCGCCTTGTCCGGCAGGAAGCGGTCGGAGATGTAGCGGTCGGCCAGGTCGGCGGCAGCGGTCAGCGCCTCGTCGGTGATCGTCACCTTGTGGTGCTGCTCGTAGCGGTCGCGCAGGCCCTGCAGGATCTGGAACGTCTCGTCGGTCGACGGCTGGTCGACGCGGATCTGCTGGAAGCGGCGCTCCAAGGCGGAGTCCCGCTCGAGGTACTTGCGGTACTCGTCGAGCGTCGTCGCGCCGATCGTCTGCAGCTCGCCGCGCGCCAGCGCCGGCTTGAGGATCGAGGCCGCGTCGATCGCGCCCTCGGCCGCGCCCGCGCCGACGAGGTTGTGCAGCTCGTCGATGAACAGGATGATGTCGCCGCGCTGGGTGATCTCCTTCATCACCTTCTTGAGGCGCTCCTCGAACTCGCCGCGGTACTTCGAGCCGGCGACGAGCGCCGCCAGGTCGAGCGTGTAGATCTGCTTGTTCTTCAGCAGCTCCGGCACGTCGGCGTTCGTGATGCGCTGTGCGAGGCCCTCGACGACGGCCGTCTTGCCGACGCCCGGCTCGCCGATCAGGACCGGGTTGTTCTTCGTGCGGCGCGAGAGGATCTGCATGATCCGCTCGATCTCCGTCTCGCGGCCGACCACGGGGTCGAGCTTGCCGTCGGACGCGAGCTTCGTGAGGTTGCGGCCGAACTGGTCGAGCAGCTTCGAGGACTTCTTGCCCTCGCCCTGCGCGCCGGCGGCCGCGCCGGCGCCACCGCCGCCACCGCTGCCCTGGCGACGACCGCCCGGGCCCGACAGCATGCGGATGACCTCGTTGCGGATCTTCTCCGAGTCGGCGTCGAAGTCGAGCAGGATGCGCGCTGCGACGCCCTCGTTCTCGCGCACGAGGCCGAGCAGGATGTGCTCGGTGCCGATGTAGTTGTGCCCGAGGCTCAGCGCCTCGCGCAGGGCCAGCTCCAGCACCTTCTTCGCACGCGGCGTGAAGGGGATCTGACCGGAGGTGACCTCCTCGCCTGAGCCGACGATGCGCACCACCTGCGCGCGCACGCGCTCCACGGTGATGTCGAGGCTCTCCAGCACGCGAGCTGCCAGGCCCTCCTCCTCCCGCAGGAGGCCGAGGAGGATGTGCTCGGTGCCGATGTAGTTGTGCTTGAGCGTCCGGGCCTCCTCTTGGGCGAGGACGACCACCTGGCGGGCTCGCTCTGTGAATCGCTCGAACATGGGTGCGTCGTTCCTTCCCTACTGGGCGATGAGGCGGCGGGATGGTCGAGAGGGACGCGGACGCCCCCGCCTGCTCAGGTCATCGACCACGGTGGGACGAAAGCTGAGCCGTCGGGTTCGTTCGCCGGGCATACGCCAGTCTACCAACAGGGTGCATAGCACTTTGGTGCAGACTGTGGCTGAGGCTCCGCCGAAAAGACGCAGGTAGTGGGCACGGGCATTCCACGGCGGACCACGGACCTCAGTCGCGCATCGCCGGGAACAGCACGACCTCCCGGATCGATCTGCGCCCGGTCAGCACCATCACGAGCCGGTCGATCCCGATCCCGACGCCGCCCGTCGGCGGCATCCCCTGCTCGAGCGCCTGCACGAACGCCTCGTCGTACGGCTGCGCCTCCTCGTCGCCGGCGGCCGCGTGCGCGCGCTGCTGCTCGAAGCGGCGGCGCTGCTCGTCGGGGTCGTTCAGCTCGGTGAAGGCGTTCGCGATCTCCATCCCCTGGCAGTAGGCCTCCCAGCGCTCGGCGAGCCGCGGGTCGTCGCGGTGGCCCTTGGCGAAGGGCGAGAGCTCGACCGGGTAGTCGAACAGGAACGTCGGCTCGATCAGCGTCGGCTCGACGTGCTTCGTGACCAGCTCGTCGACGAGCTGCGCCCACGTGTCTCTCGGCGGCGCGTGGAGCCCCTTCGCCTCCATCGCGGCGGCGAGTGCGTCGCGGTCCCCGCCGGCGTCTCCGCGATGGGCGAGGATGTCGATCCCGGTGCGGTCCCGGATCGCGCCGGCGAGCGTCTCCCGTCTCCACGGCGGCGAGAGGTCGAGCGGCCCCTCGTAGCCCATCCGCTCGGCGGCGGCAGCCACGAGCTGCTCCGTGCGCGCGGCGACGTCTCCGTAGTCCGCGTAGGCCTCGTAGAGCTCGACCATCGTGAACTCGGGGTTGTGCTTCTGCGAGATGCCCTCGTTGCGGAAGTCCTTGCCGAGCTCGTAGACGCGCTCGAGGCCGCCGACGATGCAGCGCTTGAGGTAGAGCTCGGTGGCGATGCGCAGGTACAGCTCGCGGTCGAGCGCGTTGTGGTGGGTCGTGAACGGGCGCGCGTTCGCGCCGCCGTAGAGCGGCTGCAGCACCGGCGTCTCGACCTCGACGAAGCCCGCCTCGTCGAGGTGCCGCCGCATGCCCGCGACGATCGCCGCGCGCGCGAGGAACAGCGCGCGGGTGTCCTCGGACGCGATCAGGTCCAGCTCGCGGTGACGGAAGCGCGTCTCGACGTCCTGCAGGCCGTGGTGCTTCTCCGGCGGCGGGCGCAGCGACTTCGCCAGCAGCGCCCAGTCGTCGACGCGCAGCGACAGCTCCCCGCGGCGCGAGCAGAAGACGGTGCCGTCGATCCCGATCAGGTCGCCGAGGTCGAGCCCCACGAGCCGCTCGAACGACTCCGGGTCCAGCACGTCCACGCGCGCGTGCAGCTGGATGCGCCCCGAGCGGTCGACGAGGTCCACGAACGCCGCCTTGCCCTGGCCGCGCCGGGCGGCGATGCGGCCGGCGACGCGGTACGAGGCGTCCGTCTCGGCGCCGGCCTCCAGGCCGGCGTGCGCCGCGCGCACGTCGGCGATCGGCACGACGCCGGGATAGGCGTGCGGGAACGGGTCGACGCCCTGCTCGCGCAGGCGCTCGAGCTTCTCGCGGCGTGCCGCCAGCACCTGGGGCAGCGCCTCGGCGTCGGGGACGGTCGGCTCGTCGTCGGCGGGGGCGGCCATGCCGGGGCGGCAGGCTACTTCAGCCCGACGTCGATCTTCGTGATCTTCAGCTCGCGCTTCTTGCCGCTGGGCAGCGCGACGGCGACGATCTGGTTGCGCTTGGCGCCGATCAGCGCCTTGCCGACCGGCGACTCGTTCGAGAGCTTGCGCTCGGCCGGGTTGGCCTCCGCCGAGCCGACGATCGTGTACGTTCTCGCTTCTGCCGTTCGCCTGGTCCTTGACGTGCACGATGGAGCCGACCCCGACGACGTCGGTGCCGACCGCTCTCGCGTCGATCACGGTCGCCGCGCGCAGCTTGTCCTCGAGCTGGGCGATCTTCGCCTCGAGCATCGCCTGCTCGTTCTTGGCGTCGTCGTACTCGGCGTTCTCCGAGATGTCGCCGAACTCGCGCGCCTCCTTGATGCGCGCGGCGACCTCGCGCCGCTTCTCGGTCGAGAGGTACTCGAGCTCGCTCTTGAGCTTCTCGAGACCGTCCGGCGTGAGGATGACGTCCTTGGGCATGTGCGTGGTGACCTTGGCAGTGCGAGGTTGTCTGGAGACGGCGCCGCGACCGGCCGGAGAAAGCACAAACCCCGCTCAGGGCGGGGATTCGCGACAGGACCAACGCGGCGGCGCGCAAGTATAGCGACCGCTCAGCGGATCTCCGGGAGGACGCCGCTACGCGGCCGCGGCCGCGGCGGCAAGCGGCGAGGCGATGCCGAACGCCGCGCGCGCCTCGGCGATCGTCTGCGTGCGCTGCAAGCGGTCCTGCAGCGCCTTGCCCTCCCCCAGCCGCGTCACGTACCAGGGATAGAACTTGCGCAGGTAGCGCGCCGCACGCGCCTCGCCGAGGTGCTCGACGGCGCGCTCGAGCACCCAGTCGACCTCCGCGAGGATCTCCGCGCGGCTCGGCTCGCCCTCGCGCGCGCCCAGCACCTGCTCGAAGATCCACGGGTTGCCGAGCGAGCCGCGCGCCAGCAGGACCGCCTCGGCGCCGGTGCGCTCGAACACCTCGTGGACCTTCGCGGCGTCTCTGAGGCCGCCGGAGATCAGCACCGGCACGGGCAGGTCCTCGACCATCTGGCGCACGAGGTCGTAGTCGGCTCTGCCGCCGTGGCGCTGCTTGGCGACGCGCGGGTGCATGCACAGGCCCGCGACGCCGGCCTCCTCGACGAGGCGCTTGGCGAGCTCGACGCCGGTGCGCTGGCCGGGCTTCAGGCCGGGACGCATCTTCACCGTCACCGGCAGGCCGCTGCCCTCGCACGCAGCGCGCGCGACCGCGACCGCGCGGTCGGGATCGTCGAGCAGCGCGGCGCCGGCGCCGGTCTTGCAGACCTTCGGCACCGGGCAGCCCATGTTGAGGTCGATCACGTCGACGCCGCCGACCTGCGCGACGTGCTCGGCGGCACCGCGCATCACGTCCGGGTCGCCGCCGAACAGCTGGACGGCCGTCGGCCCGCTCGCGTGCTCGTCCGGGTGGATCCGCAGCAGCTCCGTGCAGGTGCGCTCGTTGCCGTGGTGGATCGCATGGCTGGAGACCATCTCCGAGATCGCGTAGCCGGCGCCGTGGCGCTTGGCCTGCAGGCGCACGAACCAGTTGCCGATGCCGGCCAGCGGCGCCAGCACGACCCGGTTCGGGATCGTCACGCCGCCGAGCGTCCAGGAGTCGTGGAGGGAGCGCGTCATCGGCTCCCGATCGTAGCGGCGCTCAGGCGTTCCGTTCGTGCAGCAGTCGAAGGCCCGTCAGGGTCAAGAGGTCGTCGATCTCGTCGATCTCGTCCGTGTAGGGGACGATCGCGCCGGCGAGGCCGCCGGTTGCGATCGTCGCGGTCTCGGCGCCCAGCTCGGCGCGCAGCCGGCGGACGATCCCGTCGACCTGGCCGGCGAAGCCGTAGATCACGCCGGAGCGGATCGCGTCGACGGTCGTCTTGCCGATCACCGAGCGCGGCGGCACGAGGTCGATCTTCGGGAGCGCGGCGGCGCGTTCGGTGAGCGCCTCCATCGAGATCTCGACCCCCGGGGCGATGACGCCGCCGAGGTACTCGCCCTCCGCCGAGACGGGGTCGAACGTGATCGCGGTGCCGAAGTCGACGACGACGCACGCGTCGCCGATCTTGTCGTACGCGGCGACGGCGTTGACCAGGCGGTCAGCCCCGATCTCCCGGGGATTCTCGTAGCGGATCGGCATGCCGCTTCTGATCCCCGGCCCGACGACGACCGTCTCGTGACCGAGGTACCGCTCGCCCACCTGCCGCCACTCGGCGCCGAGCTGCGGCACCGTCGAGGAGACGATCGAGCCCTGCAGGTCGCCGAAGCCGAGGCTGCGCAGCGCGAGCAGGTTCGCGAGCTTCGCGCCCAGCTCGTCGGCCGTCGACTCGCGCACCGTCGCGTAGCGCCAGTGCTGCGTCAGCTCGGCGCCTTCGAACGTGCCGAAGTGGGTCTGCGTGTTGCCGACGTCGACGACGAGGAGCATGGCGGCGGGAAGCATCGCACCTGCGGCGGATCGCCGCCGCGAAGCGGCGCACCGGCTGGCTGACCAGCCATATGCTCGCGACCATGCCCCACACGCTCTACGTCATCCACGGCTCGCATCCCTGCATCTGCGCCGAGCGGGCGCTGCAGCTGAAGGGCCAGCCCTACCGCACGCACGAGATGGCCCCGGCGATGCACGTGCCGGAGCAGTGGCTGCGCTTCCGCGCCACGACCGTGCCGGCGCTCGTGCTCGGCAGCGGCGAGCGGATCGTCGGCTCGCGCGCGATCGTGCACCGGCTCGACGAGCTCGTGCCGGAGCCGCGCCTGCTGCCCGAGGACCCGGCCCTCCGCGCCCGCGTCGAGACAGCCGAGAGATGGGGCGACGTGGCGCTCCAGGGGGTCCCGCGCCGGCTCTTCTGGACCGGCATCCAGGCACGGCCCGAAGCGCTCGGCAGCTACGCGGAGGGCTCGAAGCTGCCGCTGCCCGCGCCGGCGCGACGGCTCGTGACGCCGCTCGTGAGCCGCATCGCCGGCCGGCGCAACAGAGCGAGCGCCGCGCGCGCCCGCGAGGACCTCGCCGCGCTCCCCGGCCAGCTCGACCAGGTCGACGCGTGGATCGCCGACGGCGTGATGGGCGGCCCGGAGCCGAACGCCGCCGACCTGCAGATCGCACCGAGCCTGCGGATGCTGAGCACCTTCGGCGACGTGCGCCCGATGATGGAGGGCCGTCCCAGCCTCGCGCTCGCGCTGCGGCTGTTTCCGTCCTACGCGGGCCACATGCCCGCGGGAGCGCTGCCGCGGCCCTGACGCCGCGCTGCGCGCCGCGCGCCGGAGGCATCCTGCCCTGGGCCGCTTCTGCGAGCAGGCGGCAGGACGCTTCGCGCGATCAGACGAGCGGCGGGCCGGATCGGGTGGCGCGCACGGCCGGGTCGAGCCGAGCGAGCGCGTCGGCGAGGCGGATGCCGGCGGGCATCGTCAGCTCCGGGTCCAGCTCCAGCAGCGGGATCAGCACGAAGCGACGGGTGGCGACCTCGGGATGCGGCAGTCGCAGCCGCTCGGACGCGTACGTCTGTCCGCCCAGCAGCAGCACGTCGACGTCGATCGGGCGCGGCGCGTGGCGGCGCACGTGCGGCCCATGCTCGCGGCCCAGCTCGCGCTCGACCGCCTTGCAGGCTGCGAGCAGCTCCTCCGGCTCGTGCGCGGTGACGATCCGCACGCAGGCGTTGAGGAAGTCGGGCTGGTCGAGGATCTCGCCGACCGGCTCCGTCTCGTAGGTGCTGGAGGAGGCGAGCACGCGCACGCCGTGGCGCGGCAGCGCGGCGACCGCGGCGGCGAGCTGGGCGCGGCGGTCGCCGACGTTCGAGCCGAGGCCGAGGTAGCCGACCCGCTCGCCGGATGCGAGCCCCGCGGCCGCGTCACTCATCCGCGTCGCGCACGACCTCGACCGAGACCTCCTGCACCGGCAGCGGGATCGGCGGCTCGGGCTTCGCCGCTCTGACCCACACCGACTCGGCCTCGTAGTCGTCGAGCAGGCGGTCCGCGATCGCCGTGCAGAGGCGCTCCAGCGTCTTGTAGGAGCGCTGCTGGGCGACGAGCGCGACCGTCTGGCAGACCTCGCCGTAGTCGACCGTGTCCTCGACGCGGTCGGTGACGGTCGCGTCGCAGGTACCGACCTCGATGCGCAGGTCGAGCACGAGCCGCTGCCCGATCTCGCGCTCCGCCTCGCTCACGCCGTGGTGCGTGTACAGCGAGAGGCCGGTGACCTCGATCGTGACGAGGGGCTCGGGCGGCTCCTCGTCCTCGTCGAGATCCTCGTCCAGGTCCTCGTCGAGCTCGTCGTCGTCCTCGCGCTCGTCGTCGTCGCGGTCGCTCATCGCGCGCGGACCGTAGCAGCAGCCACCGCGAGCGCGTCGGCCAGCGGACGCACGTCGTGGACGCGGAAGACGGTCGCCCCGCGCTCGAGCGCGAGCACGTTCGTCGCGATCGTCCCGGCAAGCCGCTCGCCGACGTCGCGCCCGGTGATCGCGCCGAGGAACGACTTGCGCGAGGTGCCGATCACGACCGGCCGCCCGAGCGCGACGAGCTCGTCGAGCCGGCGCAGCAGCTCGAGGTTGTGCGCGACCGTCTTGCCGAAGCCGATGCCCGGGTCGAGCATGATCCGCTCCTCCGCGATCCCGGCCGCGGTCGCCGCCGCCAGCCGCTCCTCCAGGAACGCCTTCACGTCGGCGACGACGTCGTCGTAGAGCGGGTCGGCCTGCATCGAGCGCGGCTCGCCGCGCATGTGCATCAGGCAGCAGTCGAGGTCGCGGTCGGCGACGAAGCCGGCCAGCTCGGGCTCGTGGCGGAACGCGCTGACGTCGTTGACGTAGCTCGCCCCGGCCGCGACGGCCGCCTGCGCGACCGCGCACCGCGTCGTGTCGATCGAGACCTGTGCCCGCGCGCCGGCGGCGACGAGGCCCTCGATCGCCGGCACGACGCGGCGGATCTGCTCGTCAGCGGAGACCGCCTCCGCGCCGGGCCGCGTGGACTCGCCGCCGACGTCGACGATGTCCGCCCCGTCGGCCTCCAGCAGCCGCCCATGCGCGATCGCCGTCGCCGGGTCGAGGAACCCGCCGCCGTCCGAGAACGAGTCGGGCGTCACGTTCAGCACGCCCATGATCCGATACGGCCGCTGCACGGCCGCATCGTGACACGCCTACGCCAGCTCTGGCTTCTCCGGCAGATCCAACGTGCGCGCCTCGGCCGTCCCGCCGGCGAGGCCGGGACGCGGGAGCGGGCGCGGCTCGCGGGAGCGGTCCTTCTCACCGGGCGGAAGCGGGACCTCGGGCGGCGGCGGCGCCTCGGCACCGAAGACGTCCTCCTCGCTCTGGCCCTCGAGCAGCGACTCGAACTGCTCGCGCTCGATCGTCTCGCGCTTGATGAGGATCTCGGAGATGGTCGCGAGCGAGTCGCGATGCTCGGTGAGGATGTCGCGCGCCGCCTGGTGGGCGCCCTCGACGATGCGGCGGATCTCGTCGTCGATCTCGCGCGCGATCTCGTCGGAGTAGTCGGGCTCGGAGCTGAACTCGCGGCCGAGGAACGGCTGCGCGTGCTCGTGGCCGAAGACGCGCGGCCCGAGCTTCTCGCTCATGCCGAAGCGCATCACCATCTGCTTCGCGGTCGCCGTGACCTTCTCGAGGTCGTTGGAGGCGCCCGTCGTGATCTCGCCGAAGACGATCTCCTCCGCCGCGCGGCCGCCGAGCGTCATCGCCATCGTGTCCGACAGCTCCGCGCGCGTGGTGAGGAACTTGTCCTCGGCCGGCAGCGAGATCGTGTAGCCGAGCGCCTGGCCGCGCGAGATGACGGAGATCTTGTGGACCGGGTCGGCGTGCTCGAGGAAGTGGCCGACGATCGCGTGGCCCATCTCGTGGTACGCGGTGACGCGCCGCTCCTTGTCGCTCATCACGCGGGTCTTCTTCTCGGGGCCCGCGATCACGCGCATGATCCCCTCCTCCAGCTCCACCTGGGTGATCTCGCGCTTGCCCGTGCGGGCGGCCAGCAGCGCCGCCTCGTTGACGAGGTTGGCGAGGTCGGCGCCGGTGAAGCCGGGGGTCTGGCCGGCGAGCGCGTCGACGTCGATGCCGCGCGCGAGCGGCTTGCCGCGCGTGTGCACCTCGAGGATCTTCGCGCGGCCCTTGCGGTCGGGCCGGTCGACCGTGATCTGGCGGTCGAAGCGGCCGGGGCGCAGGAGGGCGGGATCGAGGATGTCGGGCCGGTTGGTGGCCGCGATCATGATGATGTTGTCCTTCGCCTCGAAGCCGTCCATCTCGACGAGCAGCTGGTTGAGCGTCTGCTCGCGCTCGTCGTGGCCGCCGCCGAGGCCGGCGCCGCGGTGGCGGCCGACCGCGTCGATCTCGTCCATGAAGATGATGCAGGGCGAGTTCTGCTTCGCCTGCTCGAACAGGTCGCGCACGCGCGAGGCGCCGACGCCGACGAACATCTCGACGAAGTCCGAGCCCGAGATCGAGAAGAACGGCACGCCGGCCTCGCCCGCGACCGCGCGCGCGAGCAGCGTCTTGCCGGTGCCCGGCGGGCCGTAGAGCAGCACGCCCTTCGGGATGCGCGCGCCGAGCGCCTGGAACTTCTTCGGGTTCTCGAGGAACTCCTTGATCTCGTGCAGCTCCTCGACCGCCTCGTCGACGCCCGCCACGTCGCGGAAGGTGATCTTCGGCGAGTCGACGGACAGCCTCTTGGCGCGCGACTTGCCGAACGACATCACCTTCGATCCGCCCCCCTGGACCTGGTTCATCAGGAAGATCCAGAAGCCGATGAAGATCAGGAACGGCAGCACATAGGTCAGCAGCGACAGCCAGCCGCTGGTCTTCGTCCCCTCGACGTTGAAGTCGACTCTCGCGTCCTTGAGCTGGTTGACCAGCTCGTTGCCGTTGTCCGGCACGAAGCCGACCTCGTGCTGCTGCTTCGGCGGGTCCTTGAGCGTGACGACGACCGTGTTGTCCTTCGTCTTGATGACGGCGGACTTGACGTTGTCGGACGAGAGGTCCTGCTGGAACGTCGAGTAGTCGTACGTCGGCCCGGACTGGCTCGGGTTGATGAGCCGCTGGGCGAAGAACGCGAGCACGACCACGATCAGGATCGGAAACGCTGCGCTCTTGAAGAACCTGCTCATGTAAGGGATCCCGGGCGCGCGCGGCGCCATGCAGACGGTGGACGGAACGTCAAGCCTAGCAGCGCGGAAGTCGCGCTCAGGCCTCCTTCAACGCGGCGACGTACGGCAGGTTGCGGTGCCGCTCGGCGTGGTCGAGGCCGTAGCCGACCGCGAAGCGGTCCGGGATCTCGAAACCGACGTAGCGCGGCGAGAGGTCGACCTTCAGCCGCTCCGGCTTCGTCAGCAGCGCGCAGACGGCCAGCGAAGCGGGCTCGCGCGCCTTGAGGTTGCGCAGCAGGTACTGGAGCGTCAGGCCGGAGTCGACGATGTCCTCGACGATGATCACGTCGCGGCCGGCGATCACCGCGTCGAGGTCCTTGAGGATCCGCACGACGCCGGAGGACTGCGTCGCGGAGCCGTAGGAGGCGACGGCCATGAAGTCGACCTCGCACGGCAGGTCGATCGTGCGCATCAGGTCGCTGAGGAAGAAGACGGCGCCCTTCAGCACGCACACGAGCAGCGGCTCCTTGCCGGCGTAGTCGCGCGTGATCTCGGCGCCCAGCTCGCGCACGCGGTGCTGCAGGTCGTCCGGCTGGACCAGGATCTCGCCGATCGGCGCGTCGCCCATGAAGGCGCGCAGTGTATTCAGGCCCGCGCGCCCGTGTGTGTCCCTCCGCCGCGCTCGGCGTGCAGCACGCCGCGTTCGGCGACCGCGCGCACGCCGCCGCCGAGGTCGAGCATCGCCCGGCCGGTGCGGCGCAGGGCGGCGACCTCGTCGGCGTGACGCGCCGCGCCGGGGACGAGCTGCCCGGCCGCCCCGTCGGCGAGCCGCTGCACGACGAGCCGGCGCAGCGCCGGCGGCAGCGCGCCGAGCCGCTCCAGCGAGATCTCGAGCCGGCCGCCGCGCTCGTCGAGCTGCTCGCCGACGAGCGCGTCGAGCACCTCGCCCTCGTCGCGCAGGAGCGCTGCGGTGCGCAGCACGTTCGCGGCCGCCGCGGGGTGGATCGCCTCGAGCGCCGGCACGAGCCCGTTGCGCACGCGCCCGCGCGCGTATCTGTCACCGCCGTTCGTGACGTCGTCGCGCCACGCGACCCCGCGCTGCTCGCAGTAGGCGGTCGTCTGCGCGCGCGTGACGCCGAGCAGCGGGCGCACGAGCAGGCCGTCGCGCGGCCGCATGCCGAGCAGTGCGCGCCGGCTCGGCGAGGAGGCGAGGCGGTAGAGGATCGTCTCGACCTGGTCGTCGGCGGTGTGGCCGGCGGCGACGACGGCGGGGCTCGGCGCATGCGCGAGCGCGACCTGCGTCGCGACCGCGTAGCGCACGTCGCGCGCCCACGCCTGCACGTTCCCGCCCGCCTCGGGCCGTCTCGGGCGCTCGATCGTCAACGCGACGCCGAGCCGTTCGCAGAGCGCGGCGCAGTGACGCTCGTCGTCACCGGACTCGTCGCGCAGGCCGTAGTTGACGTGGACGGCCGCGACCCGATGGCCGGCGTCGCCGGCGAGCCGCACGGCGACGTCCAGCAGGCAGACGGAGTCGCGACCGCCGGACAGCAGCACGACGACGGGCCCGCCGGCGGGAAGCAATCCCCCGGCGCGCACCTGCTCGAGCACGCGATCGGCCTCCATCGCATGCGCAGTGTAGGCGCGACAGTGTGGCGGCGGGACCCGAGAGTCCCGCCGCCGGCGGGCGAAGCGGCCCGCTGCGTGGACCGGCGGCGCTCGTCGGGACGGCGGCGCCTCGCAGGCGGCGCGCCCGCCGCTCGACCGGCGGCCGCCCACTGTTCCGGCCTGTGCCTCTGTGCACCCGTAGGGGTACTCCGGACGGCCCGGGGTGTCAACCGTGGGAGTCCGCAGATCGCCGACCGCCCGGTCGGCGCGGCGCGGCGCGGCTCAGACCGCCAGGTGCGGGTACTCGCGCTCGACCAGCTCGCGGTAGTGCGCGAAGACCGGTCTCGTGATCGGGATCAGCGCCAGCGCCGCGCGCACGTCGCCGCCCGTCTTGATGCGCCGCCGCGCAATCGCGAGCGCGACGTTCTCCCTGCCCTGGAAGTAGCGGTTGGCGGTCTCCGAGGACATCTTCATCTGCACCCGCGACTCCCAGGCGACGTCGTCGCTCCAGACCCACACGAGGTTCGACTGCTCCTGCGCCGTCGCGGCGCGGATGTTGACGACGAGGTCGAGGTCGTCGAACTCGAAGCGCTGCGGCACGTCGGCGTCGCGCAGGCGCGGGCCCATGTCCGGGTCCTCGTCCATCAGCGCGAAGACGTGGTCCATCACCTCGCGGAACTCCTGGGGCGAGCGGAAGGCGGTCATCGTGCACCGCAGTCTACGAACTATGCTCGCCGCCCCGTGACGGCGACCCTGCACGTCCATCCGACCGCCGACCTGGCCGAGCGCGTGCTGCTGCCGGGCGATCCGGGCCGCGCGCTGCTGCTCGCGCAGGCGCTGCTCGAGCAGCCGAGGATGTTCAACCACAACCGCGGACTGTGGGGGTACACCGGGACGGCCGCCGACGGCGCGCCGCTGACGATCCAGAGCACCGGCATGGGCGGTCCGAGCGCGGCGATCGTCGTCGAGGAGCTCGTGCGGCTGGGCGCGCGGCGGCTCGTGCGCGTCGGGACGTGCGCCGCGCTCGCGGCGGGGCTCGCGCTCGGCGACGTCGTCGTGGTCGAGGAGGCGATCTGCGCAGACGGCACGAGCCGTGCGCTCGGCGCAGGCGCGCGCGTCGCGGCCGACCCGCCGCTGACGGCGGCCCTGGCCGCGGCCGCCGCACGCGACGGCGGCGGCGCGCGCAGCGGCGCGGTCGTGACGACCGACCTCTTCTACGACGAGCGCGGCGCGCACGCCGACCGGCCTGCCCCGTCCACCGGCGGCGTCGATCCCGCCCGCCCCGCGCTCGCGATCGAGATGGAGGCGGCGACGGTCCTGCGGCTCGGCGTCCTGCGCGGCGCGCAGGCCGGCTGCGTGCTCGCCGTCAGCGACCTGCTCGGCGCGACCCGGGGCCGCATCGACGCCGAAGCGCTCGAGGCGGCCGGCGAGCGCATCGGGCGCATCGCCGCGGCGGCCTTGACCTGACGCGGATCAGGCTCTTCTCGCCGCGGCAGCCCGCTTGCCCGCCGCGGCCGCGCGCGTGCGCGTGCGCGTAGGTCTGCGAGTCGCCGGGGGGATCGTGGCGGAGGCGGCCGGCGCTGCGGCCGCCGGCTCCCCCAGCTGGCCGGCGACGTCCGCGAGCTGTGCCGCGAGCGCCGTCAGCTGCGCCTCGATCGCGCCGAGCCGCTGCTCGAGCGTGCCCGTGCCGCCGATCGCGCCGACACGCTCGTCGACGCGGTCGAGCGCGTCCTCGACGCCCTCGAGCCGCTGCGAGACGGAGCGCACGCGGCGGGTGAGCCGCTCGAGGTCGCCCGCCGACGGGAGGTTGAGCGCACCCATCGCGATCTCCTGAGCCTGTGAGGCACGCTCGCGCGCGTCGAACGCCTTCGTGATCGCGCCCGTCACGAGCGGGCTCTCGAGCAGCTCCTGCGCGAGGCGGCCGAGCGCGTCCTCGCTCTGGCGTGAGATGCGGGCGCGAAGCCCGTCGCTGGCGGTGTCGGTGGTCATACGTCCCCCTTGCGGGGTCGGGGTCGCGGGCGCGGCGGACGATAGCGCAGCCCTCGCGACGCGACGCCGGCACGCGCCGTTCGACCCTCGAGCGCCGGTCGAGGCTTCGCGCCGGGGCGCTCCAGGACCTTCACGGTGGCGCAGCACAGGCTTCACGGGCCCTTTAAACACGGCGTTTACGGTCATGCCCGCATGGGTGTGGTACTCAAGGGCCGCGCGGCGTTCGCCGATGGTCTTGTGGCCTGTGCAACGCGCGGTCCCGGCCATCTGCAAACACGCGGGTTCTTCTTTGCATACGTCACCGCCACTCGGTAGCTTCCAGGAAGATCGCCATCGCGGCGGTCGCTCGACCTGGCCGCGCGTGCGGCCGTGCGGGAGGAGCTCGTCAGCCGTATGAGGACCACGTCGCTTCGCATCGCCTCGCTGATCGCGGGGGTCGCCGTCTTGCTGGTGGCGCTCCTGTCGGTCCCCGCGCTCGCCGAGAAGCGGCGGCTCATCGTCACGCTGCTCGGCGGCAAGCAGGTCACGCTGACCGTCGACGCCGCGGCGGGCACGCCGGTGGGGAGCATTCCGCTGCCGGACCTCGGGATGCCCGTCGTGAGCGTCTCCGAGCTGCCGAGCGCGGCGCCCACCACCACGGCGCAGCCGACGACCGGCACGACCGCGGGCACGACGATCACGGGCGCCCCGACGACGATCGCCCCCACGACGGGCGTCACCACCGTCCCGCCCGCGACGACCACGGCGCCCGGCACCACCGCCACCGGCACCACAGCGCCTGGCATCACGAGTACCGGCACCACGGCCACCGGCCCGGCCGCGGTCGGCGGGATCGTAAAGGCGAAGGGTCAACCTAAGGGTGAGGGTTCAGGCTCGGCCCTCGCCGTCGCGCCGACGACGACGCAGCAGTCGCACGGCCGCGCAACGCTCCAGGACGCCAACGGCTCGACCACGACCGCGCCGGACCAGAACCAGGGCGACAACGCGGCGCCGACGCCGACGACCCCCGGCTACACGGTCGCGCCCGCCGGCCCCGCGCCGGTCGGCGTGCCGAGCTTCTTCATCCAGAACTTCTCGATCCCGCCGTTCCTGCTGCCGATCTACCAGGCGGCCGGGATCCAGTACTCGGTGCCGTGGCAGGTGCTGGCGGCGATCAACGAGATCGAGACCGACTACGGGCGCAACCTGTCGGTCTCCAGCGCGGGCGCGCTCGGCTGGATGCAGTTCATGCCCTCCAGCTGGGCGACCTACGGCGTCGACGCGAACGGCGACGGCGTCAAGGACCCGTACAACCCGGTCGACGCGATCTTCGCCGCCGCGCGCTACCTCAAGGCCGCGGGCGCCGACACGGACCTGCCGCGCGCGATCTTCGCCTACAACCACGCCGACTGGTACGTCCAGTCCGTGCTGCTGCGGGCGCGCGTGATCGGCGGCATGCCGGCCGACCTCGTCGGCTCGCTCACCGGCCTCACGCAGGGCTACTTCCCGGTCGCGGCCCGCGCCACCTACGCCGACGGGCTCAACGCGAAGACGGCGACGCGCCCGGTGCAGGGCACGAACGCCGCCGTCCCGGTCGAAGGGGACCCCTCGCGGCGCTCGATCAACATCTTCGCGAGACGTCACGCGCCCGTGATCGCCGTCAACGACGGCCGCGTGGTGCGGATCGGCGAGAACGAGCGGCTCGGCCGCTACGTCGTGCTCCAGGACGTGTACGGCAACCGCTACGTCTACAGCCACCTCGCCAAGGTCGCGAGCAAGTACCCCGTCCCGAAGCCGGCGAGCGCGGACGCCGCGGCCGCGAGCAGCGAGCTCGAGCTGCCGAAGGCCGACGCGAAGCCGACCGCGCCCGCGACCGCCGGCACGCGCCGCCCGTCCGGCACGACGACGCGCGCGCCGCAGCAGGCGGCTGCGAGCGGCAACGGCGCGACGCGCGACGGCGGCAAGCAGCGGCGTGCGGCGAACGCCCCCGCCGGCGGCGCCGACCAGCCCGCCGCGGCCACCAAGGAGCGGCTGTTCGCGCATCCCGACCGCCCCGCCGCCTACGCCGCCGGCGGCAAGCGCCAGCTCGAGGCGCTCGGTCAGCCGCTGCAGAGCTTCGACGGCTACTTCACGAGAGCGATCGCGCTCAACCCGAGCGACTACCTGCTCAAGCCGCTGCACCGCGGCGCCTCGGTGATCGCCGGGACGATCCTCGGCCGCATCGGCAAGACGCAGCCGGGCCTCGCGCCGCACGTCGAGTTCTCGATCCGCCCGGCCGGCCGCGGCGCCCCGCGCATCGACCCGAAGCCGATCCTCGACGGCTGGAAGCTGCTGGAGTCGACGGCGATCTATCGCGCGAAGGGCAAGAGCCCCTTCTTCGGCAGAGACGCCGTGCACCCGTCCGTCGGCCAGGTCCTGCTGATGAGCAAGGAGCAGCTCCAGCAGCGCGTGCTGGCCGACCCGAACGTCGACATCTACGCCTGCGGGCGCAAGGACGTCGAGAGCGGGATCATCGACCGGCGCGTGCTCGCGACGATCGAGTTCCTCGTCGCGAGCGGCCTCAAGCCCACGATCACGTCGCTGCACTGCGGCCACGGCTTCTACACGACCTCGGGCAACGTCTCCGAGCACTCCAGCGGCGACGCGGTCGACATCGCCGCGATCAACGGCATCCCGATCGCCGGCCACCAGGGCGAGGGCTCGATCACGGACATCACGATCCGCCGGCTGCTGACGCTCCAGGGCACGATGAAGCCGCACCAGATCATCAGCCTGATGACCTACCCCGGCACCGACAACACGCTCGCGCTGCCCGACCACTGGAACCACATCCACGTCGGCTTCCACCCCGCGGACAACCTGCTCGGCGGCCAGAGACTGCAGGCGGTTCTGAAGCCGAGCCAGTGGACGAAGCTCGTCGACCGGCTCGGGTCGATCCCGAATCCGGTCGTCCCGCGGCACGTTCTCGAAGTACGCGATCAAGGACGGCCACGGCGACTGACGCAGCCGCCGCGGCCGGAGCCGACCCCGCGGCAGCGGGGCGGCGGGCCTTTCGCTTCGTGCAGTTCGAGTTCCCGTGGGCGCTCGGTCCCGCGGACGGGCGCTACGTCGTGCGTGAGAACGGCCGACGTCCCGCCCTCGCACGTGCTCGTGCTCGGGACGCTCGGAGCGGCCGAGCGCCGCCGCCTGCGCGAGCGCCGGCCGCGGCCGGCGGCGCCCGAGCCGCCCCCCTCCCCCGTGACGACGGCGCGCGCGACGATCGTCGACGCCGAGGCCGTCGCCGCCGCCGAGGCCGAGCGCTGGCTCGCACAGGCGGGCGCCGCGGAGGCCGAGCGTGCGCTCGACGTGCTCGCGCGCGCCGTCCGAGCCCACCGGCTCGCGAGCGGCGACGCCGCGGTGCATGCGCCGGCGCTCGCGCAGGCGCTGGTGGTGCGCGCCGGCCACGGCGCCGGCGAGCAGGTCGCCGAGGGCCGCTGGGACGCCGCGCGCGTGCTGCCGCCGCCGCAGTCGCCGCCGCGACGGCGCGTCGCCGGGCTGCGCCCGCAGGAGCGGCTGGCGGCGCTGCTGGGCGGCCGCTCGCGCCCGCTCGCGTGCGAGGAGCTCGCCCTGCGCGCGCGGCACGACCTCGACCACGGGCAGCTGCGCGAGGCCGCCCTGCAGCTGCGCGCCGCGTTCGACGCCGCGCTCGCGGAGCTGCCGCCCGCCGCCGATCGCTCGCACGACGTCGCACGCCGGCTCGCGGAGCTGCGCGAGCTGCGCCCGGCCGTCGCGGCGCTCGCCGACGACGCACTCGGCGGCGTGCTGCCACCAGACGCCGCGGAGCGGCTCGCGAGCCCGCTCCAGCGGCTCGAGTCCGCGCTGCGAGCCCGCGTCGCGGACGAAGCCTAACGGTCAGGTCCAGGGTTAGCTATCCGCGCGAGCCCGCGCGCGGACGCGCCCGCCGTCAACGCCCCTCGAAGACCGGGGCGCGCTTCTCGAGGAACGCGGCGACGCCCTCTCTCGCGTCGGCGGAGGCGAAGACCTCCGCGAACGCCTCCTGCTCGGCCGCGAGGCCGGCGTCGAGGTCCGGGTTCGCGGAGACGCGCTTGATCCGCGCGACCGCCAGCGGCGCCTGCGCGGCGAGCGTCTCGGCCAGCGCGAGCGCGGCGCCGAGCAGCTCGTCGTCGGCGACGACGCGGTTCGCGAGCCCGAGCGCCCCCGCCTCCTCCGCCCCGATCGGGTCGCCGACGAGGTTCAGCTCCAGCGCCTTGCCGGCGCCGACCAGGCGTGCGAGGCGCTGCGTGCCGCCGAAGCCGGGGACGATCCCGAGCTTGATCTCCGGCTGGCCGAAGCGCGCCGAGGACGCGGCGATCCGCAGGTCGCACGCCATCGCCAGCTCGCAGCCGCCGCCGAGCGCCAGCCCGTTGACGGCGGCGATCGTCACGACGTCGCTGCGCTCGAAGGTGCGCAACAGCGCCTGCATCTCGGCGATGTAGGCCCGTCCGCTGGCCGCGTCCAGCCCTCCGAACGCCTTGATGTCGGCCCCGGCGCAGAACAGCCGCGCGTTCGCGGAGGCGACCACGAGCGCGCGGACGCCGCCCGCGACGACGGCCTCCCAGGCGCGTCTCAGCGCCGCGACGACGTCGGGCGAGAGCCCGTTGGCGGGCGGGTTGTCGAGCCAGGCGATCGCGACGCGGCCGCGGGTTTCGAGCTTGACGAGGCTGTCCTCCCAGCCGGCGTCCGGCTGGGGCGTGATCGGAGAGTCGGTGGCGCTCATCCGCGGATCTTATGGGCCAGCCCGCCTCGGGGCGTGAGCACGAGCGGCGCCGGTGCGCGGGAGGTCAGTAGAACGACGACGGCCCCGGAGGGGGAGTCCGGGGCCGTCGCGGTTCGCGTCGGGGGGACGCGCGGTGTTGGGGGGAAGTCGGGTCAGACTGCGGCGGGCGCAGGCTCCTCGACGCGGCGCGGCAACAGCGTCTCGCGGGCGATCACGAGGCGCTGGATCTGCGCCGTGCCCTCGTAGAGCTGCATGATCTTCGCGTCGCGCATCAGCTTCTCGACGGGGTACTCCTTGATGAAGCCGTAGCCGCCGTAGACCTGGACGGCGTCGGTCGCGACCTTCATCGCGGCGTCGGCTGCGAAGCGCTTGGCATGCGAGGAGAGCAGCGTGTTGCGCTGGCCCTGGTCGAGCATCACGGCCGACTTCCAGGTCAGCAGGCGCGCGGCCTCCACGTCGGTCGCCATGTCGGCGATCATGAACTGGATCGCCTGGTGCATCGCGATCGGCACGCCGAACTGGACGCGCTCCTTCGAGTAGTCGATCGCGAACTCCATCGCGGCGCGCGCGATGCCGGTCGCCATCGCCGCCACGCCGGGGCGCGTGCGGTCGAGCGTCATCATCGCGATCTTGAAGCCCTTGTTCTCCTCGCCGATCAGGTGGTCGGCGGGGATCTCGACGTCGTTGAAGGACACGGTCGCCGTGTTCGACGCCCGCTGGCCCATCTTGTCCTCCTTCTTGTCCACCATGACGCCGGCGTCGCGGGGGACGATGAAGGCGGAGATGCCGCGGTGGCCGGCCTCCTTGTCGGTCTTCGCGTAGACCGTGTACCAGTTGGCGTAGCCGCCGTTGGTGATGAAGCACTTCGAGCCGTTGATGACCCACTTGTCGCCCTTCCGGACGGCAGTGGTCTTCATGCCGGAGACGTCGGAGCCGGCGTCGGGCTCGGTGAGGCAGAAGGAGGCCAGCAGCGGCGCCTCCGTGAGGCGGCCGAGGTACTCCTTCTTGAGCTCGTCGGACGCGGCGATCACGACCGGGGCGGTCGCGAGGCCGTTGCAGCCGAGCGAGGTCTGGATGCCGGAGCAGCCCCAGGAGAGCTCCTCCTCGATCAGACAGCCGTCGAGGTAGCCCGCGCCGGGTCCGCCGTACTCCTCGGGGATGTGGGTGTTCATGAGCCCCACCTCCCACGCCTTCTTGATGATGTCCTCCGGCCAGGTGCCGTCTCTGTCGTACTCCCAGGCGACGGGCCGGATCTCCTTCTCGGCGAAGTCGTGCGCCATCTCGCGCAGATTCTTCTGCTCGTCGGTGAGGGTGAAGTCGACCACGGTTGGATCTCCTTGAAAACGTGGGTCCGCGACGTGGTCGAGCACGTCCCGGCGCGACAGATTGACTGGTCAGTCAACGCGTGTCCCAAAGGGTAGCGGACCGCCCCCACGGCTCACAAGCGACAGCCGGCGAAGCCCGTCGGCGGCGTTGGGTAGGGTGCGCCCATGGCCCGTCCGCGCCGCTTCGAGATCGAGGAGCTGCTGCTCCGCCCCGGCACCTACCTCAATCCGCAGACCGAGGTGCTGGTCGTCGTCGACGACTCGGCCGAGATCGACCAGGCGACGCTCGAGGCGGAAGGCGGCGCCGGCGACGACGAGTGGGTGCTCGTCGCCGACGAGACGCCGATCGACGAGGCCGCGCGCGACGAGCTGCTCGAGCGCTTCCAGGCCACCTACCACGAAGGCGCCCCCGGCCCGGCGCTCGGCGAGGAGGACGACGCCATCCTCGACCGCGACGACGAGGAAGAGCTCGAGCCGGACCCGGACGTCGAGGAAGCGGACTGACGGCCTTCGCCTGACCTGACGGATGCCGGCGCCGTCAGGTCAGGCGAAGGCGAACGCCAAAGCCAACACGGCGTAGACGGCGAGCAGCTGCACGCCCTCGAACCAGGTCGACTCGCCCTCGCTCGTGACGTGGGTCGCGATCAGGATCGCGAGGAAGAAGGCGCCGAGCTCGAAGCCGTTGAAGACGAGCGGCATCGGGCCGGGGCCGAGCACGAACGAGGCCATCACGAGCAGCGGCGCGACGAACAGCGCGATCTGAGCGCTCGAGCCGATCGCGATGTTGACGGCGAGGTCCATCTTGTCCTTGCGTGCGACGAGCACCGCGACCCAGTGCTCGGCGGCGTTGCCGACGATCGCGACGACGATCGCGCCGACGAAGAACTCGGTCAGGCCGATCGACTTCGCCGCCTCGGAGATCGAGCCGACGAGGATCTCCGACATGACGCCGACGGCGACGCCGGCGAGCGTGAGCGCGCCGACGGATCTGCGCACGCTCCACGGCTCGGCCTCCTGGGCCTCCTCGGGCGGGTTGAAGAGCCCGCGGTGCGTGCGCAGCGAGAAGACCAGCCCGGCCACGTAGGAGAGCATCAGCACGATCGCGACGGCGAACGAGAGGTGCTCGACGGCGGTCCCGTAGACGACCCGCTCGGCGCCGGGCGCGGGCAGGCCGCGGCCCTCGACGAGCTCGAAGATCGCCGGCATCGTCAGCGCGACGACCGCCAGCAGCAGCATCGTCGACTGCGCCATCGCGGTCGTGCGGCTGAAGCGCTGGCGCTCGCGGCCGAGGCCGCCGGCGAACATCGAGGCGCCCAGCACGAGCAGCGTGTTGCCGATCACCGAGCCGACGATCGAGGCCTTCACGACCTCCTGCAGGCCGGCGCCGAGCGCGAACAGGGCGATGATCAACTCGGGCGCGTTGCCGAAGGTGACGTTCAGCAGCCCGCCGATGCCCGGACCGGAGCGCGCTGCGAGCTCCTCCGTCGCGCGGCCCATCAGCGCCGCCGTCGGGATCACGCCGAGCGCGGAGCTGAAGAAGATCGCGACGGGCGAGACGCCGACGACGTCGAGCACGATCGCCAGCGGGATGAACGGCACCAGCAGATACGGCCAGCCGGCGCCGGTGAGCAGGAAGCGGCGCAGACGTGCCCGCTGGGTGCGTTCGGCGCTCACGGGCGCGGAACGATACGCCGACCCCCGGCCGCGCGCGGGCGCGGGCACGCGGCGCGAGACACACGACGACCCCGCCCGCGCCGGGGGCGCGGACGGGGTCGCGGAGGCTTGCGGCGAGCGCGGCTACTGCGTCAGCAGCGAGGCGCACTTCTGCGCCTCGGCGACGTTCGAGCCGGCTCTCTGGATGCACGCCGAGTACGCCTGCAGCTGCTGCGAGCTGGCGCCGCCGGCGCTGCCCGACGACCCGCCGCCGAGCGAGCCGGCGCCGCCGAGTGCGCCGCCGAGGAGGCCCTGCACCTGGCCGAGCAGCTCGTCGAGCGGACGCGTCGTCGCCGGCGCCTCGATCGTCTGAGGCTGGTTGAGGTCCGTGAGCTCGATCGAGAGGTTGATGCCGAGCGATCTCGGACCGCTCGAGCTGTTCGGCGGCTCGACCGTCAACGCGAGCGTGAGCTTGCGCAGCGTGTGGTCGGCCGTGCCGCTCCACACGTCGATCGAGGCGTCCTTGACGGCGGCCTCGATCTGCGAGCGCGCGTCCGCGGGGATCTTGCTCGGCACCTGCTGGCCGGTCGGCAGGCCCTGCGCGCTCACTCTCGCGAGCACCTTGTCGACGTCGTCGAGCAGCGCAGCCACGTCGACGCCGGCGCTGATGTGGTCGGTCTCGGCGCCGCCGACCGTTCTCGGTGCCCTCGACGGTCGGGTCCTTGAGCCAGCTGATCGGGTCGAGCCCGAGGCCCTGGAGGCTCATCTGCTGCTGCGAGGAGCCCTGCTGCTGGGATCTTCTGTACGAGTCCTCGAGCTGCGTCATCAGCTGGTCCGGCACCGCGTAGGCGGTCCCGCCGAACTGCACGAACAGCTTGTCGCTCGTCGACGTCAGGCCGGCCTTGAAGCCCTGGCCCTGCGCGTGGACGTCGAGCGAGAGGTCGAACTTCGGCAGCTGGTCGGAGCCGGCGCTCTCGAACGGACCGGAGATGCCGAGCTGGATCGGGCCTCTGATCGAGGCGTCGCCGGTCGCGACGACTCTCAGCTGGACGTTCGCCTTGCCGCTTCTGATGTCGTGCGTGCCGGTGAACGTCTGTCTGAGCAGCGTTCTCGGCGTCCGACGAGCTGCCGCTGCTGCTGCCGCCACCACCGCCGCATGCGGCGAGCACGAGCGCGGCGGCCGCGAGCGCGAGCAGCGCGACGATCGCGCGCGCCCGGTGTTGGACGAAACGATGGGTCGAAAGCACCTGCAGATCTCCTTGTGCGACGTGGCGGCCGGGCGGGCGAGGGTAGCATCGGGTGCGATGCGCTCTCTGCGCCTCCTCCTGTATGTCTCCATCGTTGCATGCGGGCTGGTCGGGGCCGTTCACTCGACCGCCGCCTCCGCCGCGAGCCGGGTGCTCGTGCTGGACCGCCACGGCCACGTGCACGCGCGCGTCGACCGCGCGCTGCCGTCCGGCGGGGACTGGCCGGGAGCCGTCGCGCCCGCACGCGACGCCGGCCCCGCCGCGTCCGCGGCCCGTGCACCGCGCAGGGCCGTGACGGCGCGCGCCGCGAGCCGCCACCGGCGCGAGCGCACCGTGCGCAGCGAGCTCAAGCGCCTGCTGAGAGCCGGCGAGATCGAGGCGCGCACGCAGGCGCGGTATCGACGCATGTTCGACGCCGCCGTGCGGACCGGGAAGCGGCTCTCCGGCACGCGCCGCAGCGAGCTGCAGGCGGTGATCGGCACCCTCCACGCGATCGCCGCACGCGGCGAGCTGACCGCGGCGCGGCTGCCGGCGCTGTTCGCGACGCTGCAGCGCAACCGGCAGTGGTGGACGCACGGCTCGCTGCTGAGCTACGGCCAGCGCGTCGAGTTCTCCGACAGCGAGCTCGTGTGGGAGTACTACCCCGGCCAGGGGATCGAGCTGCAGGTGCTCGGCACGTTCGGCAAGGCGAACGGGCTGTGGATGGCGAAGGACGACGCGAAGCTCAGAGCGCTGCTCGACGAGATGGTGCCGCTCGCCGCCGAGCGCGGCGGCGCACTCGCGTGGGAGTACTACTTCAGCTTCGGCGGCGGCACGCCACCGTGGGCGAGCGGGATGGCGCAGGCGACCGGCATCCAGGCGCTCTCGCGCGCGGCGAAGCGGCTCGGCGAACCGGTCTACCTCGAAACGGCGCGCCGCGCGCTGAAGCTGTTCACGCTGCGGCCGCCGGTCGGAGTCCGCGTGCCGACGTCGGTGGGGGCGCGCTACCTGCTCTACTCGTTCGCGCCGAGCCAGATCGTCGTCAACGCCACGGTGCAGACGCTCGTCGCGCTGCACGACTACGCGAGCTTCGCGCACAGCGCCGCCGCGCGCCGCCTCTACCGCGCCGGCGACCGCCAGGCGCGCCGCGACGTGCGCGCCGGCGACACCGGTGCGTGGTCGCTCTACCAGCTCGGGGGCGCGGAGTCCGACCTCAGCTACCACGAGCTGCTGACCGGCTTCCTGCACAACCTCTGCGGCCGCGTCGACGTCGACGTCTACTGCACGGCCGCGGCGGACTTCTCCAGAGACCTGAAGGCGCCGCCGACGATGCGGCTGCTGACGCGGCGGGTGCGGGTGCGCAAGCACGTGCTCGTGCGCTTCTCGCTCGACAAGGTCTCGCGCGTCGGCATGACGATCCGCCGCGCCGACGGCACGACCGTCCTGGGCACGAGCGCGAGCGTCTCCCGCGGCGACCACGCCTACGGCTGGACGGTGCCGGCGCGGCCGGGCGTCTACGACGTGACGCTCGTCGGGACCGACCTGGCCGGCAACGTCGGCCGCAGCACGGCGACGATCCGCGTGCTTCCGCGCAGACCGCGCGGCGACGGCGGCGCCCGCGTCTGAGGACGCCCGCGGCGCGGCGTAGAATCGGGCTCGTGGCCGCCGACGCGAACCGCACCTGGATCCTCACCGGCTCGCCGGAGAACTACGCCGCCACGCGCGAGCACGGCTTCCGCGTGATCGGGCTCAAGGAGCGCAACCGCAACCGCGCGCTCGAGATCGCCCCCGGCGACCGCATCGTCCTCTACCTGACCCGTGTGATGGCGTTCGCCGCCTCGATCCGCGTGACCGGCGAGCTCTACGAGGACCGCGAGAAGATCTGGCCGGGCAAGCCGGGCAAGGCCGATCCGTACCCGTGGCGCTTCGAGACCGAGCCCGAGCTCGTGCTGGAGGAGGCCGACTGGGTGCGCGCGGAGACGCTGGTGGGCGCGCTCGAGCACATCGGCAAGTGGCCGCGCGAGCACTGGAAGCTCGCGTTCCAGGGGCAGATCCGCGCGGTCTCCGAGCACGACGCGGACGTCCTGCTCGCGCGTCTGCGCACTCCCGACGCCGCGCGCGCATGAGCGAGCGGCGCGGCGGGGCGCTCGCGCGCCTGGGCGGGGCGTGGCGCGCGCTCACGCCGGACGGCCGCCTCGCCGCCGGCGCCGCGCTCGCGCTGTTCGTCGCGATGTTCCTGCCCTGGTACCACGTGCAGGGCAGAGTCGTCGACCGCCACGTCACCGCGTTCGGCGCGTTCTCGTTCGTCGAGGCGGCGGTGCTGCTCGTCGCGCTCGGGGTGCTCTCGCTGCTGTTCCTGCGCGCCGAGGGCGGCACGTTCCACCTGCCCGGCGGCGACGGCACGATCGTCACGGCCGCCGGCGCATGGACCGCCGTCCTGCTCGTCTGGCGGCTGTTCGACAAGCCGAGCGCCGACGCGCTCGTCGGCGTCGGGTGGGGCATCTTCTTCGCGCTCGCGGCGGCCGGCCTGCTCGCGTACGCGGGCTCGCGCATGCGCCGTGCGCAGCAGCCGGCGGCGCCGCTCGTGCGCGAGCGCCCGCGCATCCCGACCGAGGTCCCGCCGCCCCCGCCCGGCACGACGAGGACGCACGTGCTCGACCCCGAGCTGCCGCACGAGACGACGGCCGGCACCGAGCCGCTGCCGCAGACGAGGCGGCGCACGCGCCCGCAGGCGCCCGACGACCAGCTGACGATCCCGCTGCCGCCGGCCGACGACTGAGCCGGCGCCGCGCACCCCGCCGCTATCGTTCGCCGTCCGATGCCCTCCCTCGTCGAGCCCACGTCCGTCGCGCAGGTCGCCGACGGCCTGCGCTCGGTCGGCTATCTGCCGGGCGAGTCGACCGCGCTCGTCTCCTACCTCGCGGCGAAGCTCGGCAAGCCGGTGCTCGTCGAGGGCCCGGCCGGCGTCGGCAAGACGGAGCTGGCGAAGGCGCTTTCCCGCTTCCTCGGGCGCGAGCTGGTGCGCCTGCAGTGCTACGAGGGCCTCGACGAGGCGAAGGCGCTCTACGAGTGGAACTACCGCAAGCAGCTGCTGCGAATCCAGGCGGAGGCGTCGGGCACCGGCTGGGAGGCCGTGCAGGACGACATCTTCGGCGAGGAGTTCCTGCTCGCGCGGCCGCTGATGACGGCGATCGCGAACCCCGAGCCGGTCGTGCTGCTGATCGACGAGATCGACAAGACCGACCAGGAGTTCGAGGCGATGCTGCTCGAGCTGCTGAGCGACTTCCAGATCTCGATCCCCGAGCTCGGCCGCGTCGAGGCGCGCACGCAGCCGGTCGTGCTGCTGACCTCGAACAACTCGCGCGAGCTGACGGAGGCGCTCAAGCGCCGCTGCCTCTACCTGTGGCTCGACTACCCGGACGTCGAGCACGAGCTGGAGATCGTGCGGCTGCACACGCCGGAGCTGAGCGAGACGATCGCCCGCAAGCTCGTCGCGATCGTGCAGGAGGTGCGCGAGCTCGACCTCAAGAAGCCGCCGTCGATCGCCGAGTCGATCGACTGGGCGCGCGCGCTGCTGCTGCTCGGCGCGGAGGACCTCGACGCGCAGACGTTCCGCGAGACGATGTCGGTGATCGTCAAGCACCGCGCCGATCTCGACACGGTCGCCGCGCGCGTGGGCGTGCGGCTCGAGGGAGCGCCCGATGGGGCCGCAGGCTCCCGAGCCGGCGCGTAGGGCCCGGCCGGCCGGGCGCGTCGGCGCGCACGGGCACGGCGCCCGCGGCGGAGCGCTGGACGCGCAGCTGATCGGCTTCACGGAGGAGCTGCGCGGCGAGGGCGTCGCGATCGGCACGTCCGAGCTGCTCGACGCGTTCGCGGCGCTGGGCGAGGTGCCGTGGACGGTGCGCGAGGACTTCAAGGAGGCGCTTGCAGCGACGTTGGCCAAGTCGCCGGAGGACCGGCGCGTGTTCGAGCTGGTGTTCGACCGCTTCTTCTTCCGCGCGGCGGAGGCGGAGGCGGCCGTGCAGGGCGTCACCGAGGGCGAGGGCTTCGAGGGCGCCGACCAGATCGACGTCGACGCGCTGCGCGAGCAGATCGCCGCCGCCCTGCAGGAGGGCGGCACGGAGGGCGCGATGCGCGACCTCGCGCGGCTGGCGATCGCGGCCTTCGGCGAGCGCGGCGAGGGCTCCGGCGTGATCGGCGTGGACGTGCAGCGGATCCGCCGCTCGCTCGGCCTGCGCGCCGAGCCGCAGCCGGAGCTCCCCGAGGGCGACCCGCGACGCGACGGCGTCCCGCGCGAGCAGCTGCGCAGATTCGAGCAGCAGCTGCGGCGCGAGCTGGAGCGCGGCCAGATCGAGCGCACGCGGCAGCTGCCGCCGGCGCGGCCGCTGAGCGAGCTGGACCGCTCGCTTCCGGGCGGGCCGATCCAGGATCTGGCGGCGGTGCACCGCGTCGTCGCGCAGCTCAAGCGCCGGCTGGCGACGCAGGGCAAGGAGCTGCGCGGGCGCAGACGCCACGCGCACGTGGACGTGCGCCGCACGATGCGCGCCTCGCTCCAGACGGGCGGCGTGCCGGTGGAGCTGAAGTACCGCCCGCTGCGGCCACGGCGGCCGGAGCTGTTCGTGCTGTGCGACGTGTCGACCAGCGTCACCTCCGCCAGCGTGTTCTTCCTGAGCGTGCTGCACGCGCTGCACGACTCGTTCCGCAAGCTGCGCTCGTTCGTCTTCATCGAGCGGATCAGCGAGGTGACGGACGTCTTCGAGCGCGAGCGGGACTTCCGCAGAGCGAGCGAGGCGATCTCGCGCGACGCCGGCGTCGCGGACATCTCCGGCTACACCGACTACGGCCGCGTGTGGACCGAGTTCCTCGCCGAGGTCGAGGACGACCTGCACCCGCGCGCGACCGTGATCGTGCTCGGCGACGCGCGCACGAACGGCCGTCCGCCGCGCGACGACGTGTTCGCCGCGATCGCCGCGAAAGCCGGCCGCACCTTCTGGCTCAACCCCGAGCCGCGCCTGTACTGGAACTACGGCGACTCCGTGATCGCCGCCTACGAGCGCCACTGCACCGCGTTCGAGTGCTGGACCGCGAACCAGCTCGAGGACTTCGTGAAGGCGCTCACCGCCGGACCGCACGCCGTCACACCCCCGCGCTAGCATCCGCGGTCGCAGTGGAAACCAGGGGGGCTGGCGGGTGAGCCGGCTGAGATAGCGCCCCTATCGCGACGAGCGACCCGGCGCTGACCCTTCGAACCTGTGGGGTAATGCCCGCGGAGGGAGCGATGGACGGCGTACGGGTCGACGGAGTGGAGCGGGTCTTCCGCGGCCGTGGTCGTCGCGCTGCCGAGGTCGTCGCGCTGCGCGGGATGGACCTGCGCGCGGCGCCGGGCGAGATCGTCGCGGTCGTCGGCGCGAGCGGCTGCGGCAAGTCGACGCTGCTGGAGCTGATCTGCGGGCTGCAGGAGCCGGACGCGGGGTCGGTGACGGCCGACCCGGCGGTGCTGATGCCGCAGCGCGACCTGCTGCTGCCGTGGGCGAGCGCGCTCGACAACGCCGGCTTGGCGCTGCGGGTCAGAGGCGCATCGGTCGTGCAGGCGCGCGTGAGAACGATGCCGCTGTTCCGGCGCTTCGGGCTCGAGGGCTTCGAGAAGGAGCGGCCTGCTGCGCTGTCGGGCGGAATGCGCCAGCGGGTCGCGTTCGTGCGCACGCTGCTCGCCGGCAAGCCGGTGCTCGCGCTCGACGAGCCGTTCGCCGCACTCGACGCGCTCACGCGCCAGGAGATGCAGTCTTGGCTCGCGCGCGCGCTCGTCGCGGAGCCGCGCACGGTCGTGCTCGTGACGCACGACGTCGAGGAGGCGGTCGTACTGGCGGACCGCGTCGTCGTGATGTCGCCGCGGCCGGGGCGCGCGGTGACAGAGCTGACGGTCGACCTCCCCCGCCCGCGCCACCGCACCGATCCCGCCGTCGTGGCGCTGCGCGAGCAGGCGCTCGAGGCACTCGGAGCGCCGGCATGACGCGCTTCGGCCGCATCGGCGACCCGCCCGCGACGCTGTCGCCGCCGGCGCACCGAGCCCGGCCGCGGAGGCGCCGGCCCATGAGCGCGCTCGGCGGCGCGCTCGCCGCCGTCGCGATCGTGCTCGCGCTGCTCGGCGCGTGGGAGCTGTACGCCGACCTCGGACCGGTCGACCCGCTCCTCCTCCCCGCCCCGCACGACGTGGCGCGATCGCTCTACGAGGACCGCGCGCTGCTGTGGGACAACCTCACCGTCACCGCAGGCGAGGTGCTGCTCGGGATCCTGGTCGCGGGCGTCGCCGGCTTCGCGTGCGCGGTCGCGCTGCACCTGTCGCTCGCGCTGCGGCGCTCGACCTATCCGCTGCTCGTCGCCTCGCAGACGATCCCGATCCCGCTGATCGCGGCGCTGCTCGTCGTGTGGCTCGGCTTCGGGATCGCGCCCAAGCTCGTGATCATCGGCCTGATCTCGTTCTTCCCGATCGTCGTCACGACGCTCGACGCGCTCGCGCGTGTCGACCCGGAGACGATCAAGCTGCTGCGCACGCTCGACGCCTCTCGCTGGCGGGTGCTGCGCCACGTCGAGCTGCCGGCCGCGCTTCCCGGCCTCTTCAGCGGCGCGAAGGTCGCCGTCACGGTCGCCGTGATCGGCGCCGTCTTCGCCGAGCAGGCCGGCTCGTCGTCGGGGCTCGGCCACCTCGTCCAGCAGGCGATCCCCCAGCTGCTCACGGCGCGCGCGTACGCCGCCGTGCTGATCCTGTCCGCGTTCGCGATCGCGCTGTTCGGCCTGCTCACGCTGGCCGAGCGGCTGCTCGTGCCGTGGGCGCACGACCCCCGACCCAAAGGAACCCCCCGATGAAGCGAGTGCTCGCGGCCGTCGCCGCGCTGTGCGCCGCGCTGGCGCTCGGCGCCTGCGGCGAGAAGCAGGACACGATCACGGCCGGCGGCGCGACGCGGTCGCTCACGCTGATGCTCGACTACCTGCCGAACCCCGACCACGTCGGCCTCTACGCGGCGCTCGCGAACGGCGACTTCGCCAAGGCCGGCCTTGACGTGAAGGTGCAGACGCCGTCCGACCCCGCGGCGCCGCTGAAGCTGCTGGAGGCCGGCAAGGTCGACCTCGCGATCTCCTACGAGCCCGAGCTGCTGATCGCGCGCGACAAGGGCGCGCAACTCGTCTCCGTCGGCGCGATCGCGCAGGTGCCGCTGACGACGCTGATGTCGCTCAAGAGAGGCTTCGCCGGCCCGCGCGACCTCAGAGGCGGCCGCGTCGGCACCGCGGGGATTCCCTACCAGAGCGCCTACCTGCAGACGATCCTCGCGCGCGCCGGCGTGCCGCGCGACTCCGTGAAGGAAGACGAACGTCGGCTTCAACCTCGTGCCGGCGATGTTGTCGAAGAGAGTCGACGCGACGCTCGGCGCGTACTGGAACGTCGAGGGCGTCCAGCTCAGACGCGCCGGCAAGAGACCGACGATCGTCCGCATGGAGCAGGTCGGCGTGCCGACATACGACGAGCTCGTGCTGGTCGCGCGCAAGGACACGCTCGCCTCGCGGGGCGACGACGTGCGCGCGTTCGTGCAGGCGCTCGCGCGCGGCTACGAGGCCGCGAGAGCCGACCCGGTCGCCGCGACCGATGCGCTCGTGAGAGCCGCGCCGGACCTCGACAGAGGCTTCGCGCTCGCGAGCGTGCGGGCGTCGCTGCCCGCGTTCTTCCCGGTCGACGCGTCGAAGCCGTGGGGCTGGCAGGCGCCCGCCGCGTGGGACGCCTACGGCAGATGGATGTTCGAGCACGACCTGATCGGCGTGCGCCCGAACGCCGGCGCGACCGCGCTCACGAACGAGTTCCTGGCGGGTCAGGGCAGCTGAGCGGCCGGTCAGGCCGCCGCGGCGACCGCGCGCAGCTCGGGCGCGGTCGCGCGCAGCGCGTAGGCGGCGGCGAGGCCGGCCCACTCGCCGTAGGGCGCGAAGAACGCGCGCACCTCGTCCTCGGTGGCGCGGGCGCGCGGATCGCCGCCGCTCTCGAGGCGGCCGACGAGCTTCACGTACGCGAGGTCGCCGGCGGGGAGCGCGTCGTAGCGGCCCTGGCCCAGCAGCGCGAGCAGCGACAGCGTCCACGTGCCGATCTCGGGGATCGCGCGCAGGCGGCGCCAGCCCGCTTCGAGCGCACGCGCGTCCGCCGTGTGCAGGTCGACACGGCCGGAGGCGACCTCCTGCGCGACGCGCCGCAGCGCGAGCGCCCGCTTCGGCGCGAGGTCGAACGAGCACAGCAGCGCCGGCGCCTGCGCGGCGACGGCCGCGGCGTCGGGCACGTCGCGCAGGCCGCTGCGCGCGCAGCGGCGCCCGAGCCGCGCGACGAGCCGCCGCTGGATCGCGGCCGCGCGCTCGTACTCGATCAGCTGCTCGGTGACCGCCCATGCGAGCACCTCGAACGGCAGCGGACGACGCCGCAGCCGCACCGCCGGGTTCGCGCGCACGGCGGCGCCGATCAGCGGGTCGTCGCGGAAGCGGTCGTGGAACGGGCGCAGGTCGTCGTCGACGCCGAGCGCGAAGCGCATCCGCTCGATCCCCCAGGCGGCGGCGGCCGGATCGGCCGCGGCGGCGCCGAGCAGCACCCGATCGGGCGCCGTCTGCGCGACGCGCACGACGACCGGCGTCGCGTCGGGGCCGTGGTGCAGCAGGCGATGCAGCACGCCTGCGCGCACCTTCAGCACGCCGTCGGGCCCGCTCGCACGCGAGAGGCGGAAGGGCCACGCCGGACGCACCTCTACGCGCAGCTCGCGCGGCGTCGGCCCGGCGGGCGCGGTCGGTCGCGGACGAGCCGGGCGCGCGCGCAGCGCGCTCACTCGCCGCGCCCGAGCAGGTGCACGTCGAGCAGGAACGAGCGGGTGCCGAGCACCGAGAGCGTCTCCGGGCCGGCGGCGCGCTTGCCGCGGCGTCTGACCGCCGGCCGGCCGCGCGAGACGCGGCGGCTGATCGCGACGACGGTCGCGGCGCCGGCCACGAAGCCCGTCGCGGCCACGGCCGCCGCCTGCACGGCCGGCAGCTGCCGCCGCTCGGCGCGCTCGAGCGCGCGCACCTCGGCCGCGAGCACGGGCACGCCGTCGACCGTCTCCTCCGGCTCGACGAGGTCCGGCGCAGGCTCCGCGGCGTGCTGGCTGGGCTCGGTCATCGGGACCGCGTCATGGTGACAGCGCCGCCGGTCGGCACGCAAGCGGCGCGCGGCTCAGGCAGACGCGCCGGCGCCGACCGGAACGGCCTCGAACTCGGCCGCCTCCTCGGGCACCGCATCCTCGAACAGCCGCTCATACAACCGGTAGCGGCGCACGACCGTCCCGCCCATCCCCTCCATCGCGCGGTTCATCGACTTGTTCGACTCGAGGATCCAGCCCATCTCGCCGTACGTCTGCGGCGTGACCTCGGCCGAGTCGAAGTGCAGCTCGTAGAAGCGCGCGGCGACGCCGGTGTGCTGGTACTCGCGTCTGACGCCCAGGGCGAAGACGCGCACGCGGTCGATCTTTCTGCGGTTCCACAGGAACTTCGCCCAGCCGAACGGCAGCAGCCGGCCGTTCATGCGCTTGAGCACCTGGTTGTAGTCGGGCAGCGAGAGCGCCGCCCCGACCGTCTCGCCGTCCTTCTCCGCGATGAACGCCCAGTGCTCGTCGAGCAGCGGCTTGAGCGTCTTCGCGTAGTGGCGGACCTCTCTCTCGGTCAGCGGCGAGAAGCCCCAGTTTCTCTCCCAGGCGGCGTTGTAGACCTCGAGGAAGCGGTCGATCTCGGCGTTGATGTCCTTCTTGCGCATCGGCCGCACGGTGATCCCGTGCTTGGACTCGACGGCGGCGGCCATTCTCCAGATCGCCGGATGGACTCTCTCGCGCCCCTGGATGTGCAGCTCCCACATCAGCGTGTCCATCGCCTTGACCATCCCCGCGCCCTCGATCAGCTGCGGGTAGTAGCGGTGGGTCCAGTTCGTGAGGATGATCGGCGGGCGCTCGAAGCCCTCCACGAGGACGCCGCACTCGTCGTTCATCGTGAAGTCCATCGGGCCGACCATGCGGTCGCGGCCGCGTGCCCGCAGCCAGCGCTCGGCGGCGGCCAGCAGCGCCGCCGCCGCCTCCGGGTCGTCCTCGCACTCGAAGAAGCCGAACAGGCCCCACGTGTTGTCCTGGAACTCGTTGAGGATGCGGTCGACCTGCGCGCTGATGCGCCCGACCGCGCGGCCGTCGCGCCAGGCGAGGAAGTACTCGGCCTCGCCGTGCTCGAACCACGGGTTCTTCGCGCGGTCGAGGAACTGGCGCCGCTCGGAGATCAAGGGCGGCACCCAGTTGGGCTCGTTACGATAGAGCCGCCAAGGCAGCTTGATGAAGGTCGTGAGGTCGCGCTTGGACGCGACAGGCCGGATGTCGAGACCCATTCGCGGCGCACTGTATATGCCCACCACGACCGACGTCTTCAGCAAGGCTCGCACGCACGAGCGCGTCGCCCAGCTCCAGGCGGCCCGCTCGATCGACGCCGTGCCGTACTTCCGGCGGCTGGAGTCGGCCACCGCGCCCGTCGTGGAGATGGAGGGCGCGCGCCGCATCATGCTCGGCTCGAACAACTACCTCGGGCTCACGGGCGACGAGCGCGTGGTGCAGGGCGCGCTCGACGCGATCCGCCGCTACGGCACCGGCGTGACCGGCTCGCGCCTGCTGAACGGCACGCTCGACCTGCACCTGGAGCTCGAGGCCGAGCTGGCCGGCTGGATGGGCACCGACGACGCGATCGTCTACACGACCGGCCACCAGGCGAACCTCGGCGCGATCGGCACGATCCTCGGCCCGGAGGACACCGTCGTCGTGGACTCCGGCGACCACGCCTCGATCCTCGACGGCGTGCTGCTCTCGCGCGCGAAGATGCGCGCCTTCCGCCACAACCGCCTCGACCTGCTGGAGAAGCGCCTGCAGCAGGCGGAGACCGACGGCGGCGGGGTGCTCGTCGTCGTCGACGGCGTCTTCTCGATGGAGGGCGACGTGGCGCCGCTGCCGGAGATCGCGGACCTGAGCGAGCGCTACGGCGCACGGCTGATGGTCGACGAGGCGCACGGGCTCGGCGTGCTCGGCGCGCGCGGCGCGGGCGCGAGCGAGCTGCTGGGCGTGGAGGACCGCGTCGACCTGCGCATGGCGACCTTCTCGAAGTCGCTCGCCTCGTGCGGCGGCGTGATCGCCGGCCCCGCCGACGTGATCGACTTCCTGCGGATCCAGTCGCGCCCGTTCCTGTTCACCGCCTCGGGCGTGCCGGCCGCGGTCGGCGCCGCGCTCGCGGCGGTGCGCATCTGCCGCTCGGACGAGGGGCGCGAGCTGTTCGCGCGCGTGCTCGACAACGGCGAGTACCTCAACGCCGGCCTGCGCGCGCTCGGCTTCCACGTCGTCGACCCGGTCGCGATGCCGGACGGCACGCAGGTCGCGACGCCGATCGTGCCGGTGCTCGTCGCCGACGACTGGAAGGCCGCGCTGCTGTGGAAAGCGCTCTACGACGCCGGCGTCTACGTCAACGTCGCGCTGCACCCGGCGGTGCCGCCGGGCGGCGCGCTGCTGCGCACGAGCGTGATGGCGACGCACGACCGCGCCACGCTCGACGAGGCGCTCGACGCGTTCGCCGCGGTCAAGCGCGCGTTCGAGGCCGAGCACGGCGCGCTGCCGTCCGCCGGCTGATCGCACGTTGTCGCACCGGAACAAGGTGCTCGCAGGAAAAGGCCGCTCATAGCGCATGAACCGGACGGTTCGGGATTGACCCGGCACCGTCCGCTCGCATAGCTTCTTCCAAGCCGCCGGGCCGGCTCGTCTCAGGCATTCGGGCATCGCGCCGAGACAGGGAGTGAGACCGAGACCGCGCGCGACGGCGTCCCCCCACGGCGATCGAGCACCCCCGCTCGGTGCGCTGTTCCACGCCTATCTCGTACGGAGGCAGGGAGAAAGAGTGCAGATGGACGGGTTGCAGACGGTTACCCCCGGGCCGCAGCACCTGCAGGCCCTTCAGCGTGCCAACCGCGTGCGCCTTGCGCGCGCCGAGCTCAAGCGCAAGATCGCAGAAGGCGAAGCGACCGCCGCGGAGGTGATCCTCAGCGCTCCGTGGGAGGCCTCCAGCATGGCCATCGGCGACGTGCTGATGAGCCAGCGGCGGTGGGGCGGCACACGCTGCCGCAAGTTCCTCGCGATGTTCCGCATCTCCGAGACGAAGACGGTCGGGTCCCTCACCGACCGCCAGCGTCACGCCCTCGCGGCGCAGCTCGACGCGCACGCGACGATCGAGCGCGCCTGCGACGAGCAGCCGCGCCTGTCGTCACGCGTGCTCGCGACGGTCTAGCGCGTCGTCGGCGGACCGCCACGCGCGGGTCAGAAGCCCGGCCCGCGCGTGGCGATCTCGACGATGTGTCCGTCGGGGTCGCGCACGTACAGCGAGCGGAACGCGCCGCGGTCGAGCACCTCGCTGCACTCCACGCCGCTGTCGCGCAGGTAGTCGCGCCAGGCGAGCTGCTCGTCGGGCGAGTCGACCGCGAACGCCACGTGGTGGACCGAGCCGGCCCCCACCACGCCCTGCTCCATCTGCGGGTACTCGAGGAACGTGATCAGCGTCCCGGGCGTGCCGCGCGCGTCGCCGAACCAGAAGTGGCGCGTGCCGGGATCGTCGTCGTTGACGCCCTGGCTGACGAGCGCGAGCCCGAGCACGTCGCGGTAGAACGCGGTCGTGCGCTCCAGGTCTCTGCAGATCGCGGTGACGTGATGCAGCCCGGTGAGGCGCATCCGGCGGGGCTCTTGCGCGGCCATGTGGCGTCGCAGGATAGTGACGCGCTCAGCGCACGCGCATGCCGACGCCGCCGGAGCGGCGCTTGAACAGCTGGCGGAAGGCCGGGATGGCGATGAGGAGCGCCGCGGCGGCGACGACGAGCAGCGTGCTGCGGGGCGCGTCGGCGAAGAAGGCGACCGCCACGGCGGCGATCGCGCAGACGCCGGAGAGCACGAGCGTGTGGGAGCGGTAGCCGCCGACGTGCTCGCGGATCGCGACCTCGAGGCCGGCGACCGAGCCGAGGAGCATGGCGGCCGTGAGCAGGACGGCGCCGCCGCGGCCGCCTCTGAGGATCCCCCAGACGCCGAGCACGATCGCCGAGAGGGCGCACAGCTCCACGAGCGGGAACCTGCCCCACGGCGGCTGCGGGGCGTCGTCGCGGCGGGCGCGGCGGGCGGCGGTGGTCGGCGGCGCCTGCGCGCGCGGCGGCGGCGTGGCGCTCGTGCGCTCGCGGGTAGGTGCACTGGCGCGCTGGCGGCTGCGGCGGCCCATCGGGGGATCGTCCTCGGTCGGGTCAGGGCCGGCTCAGGCGCCAGCCGGGGCTAGGGGACATCCGGAGGACAGCTTGACCTGCCACCAGCCCATCAACATGCCGATCAGGCCGAGGCGCGGGCGCACGTGCCAGACGCCGCAACCGGGCTCGCCGACGTCGGCGGCGCGGACGCGCACGAAGCGGTGGCGGCCCGGATCGCGCAGCATCCGCTCCAGCAGCGCGCGCTTCTCCGCCTCGCGCGCGGCGCGGGCGGCGAGCGTCTCGCGCACCTCGTGCAGGCGCTCGGCGAGGTCGTCGCGGACGCGCTCGAAGCTCGCCGATGCCGAGCAGCCGCGGTCCGGCCTCGCCGCCGATCGACCAGGCGATGCGGTCGCGCGGGGATGCCTGCGCGGCGAGCGCGGCCAGCTCGCGCTCGAGCCGCGCGATCTGCGCGCGGAGCGTGCGGCGCGCCGGCGCCTCGTCGGCGACCTCGTCGCCGGTCCTCTGGAGATCTGCGATGACGACCATCGGGCACGCACCTCCTGTCCGCTCGGCCAGGGTCCGAGTCTACCCGTGTCCCGGTGCGCCCGAAGCCGATTCGCGGCGTCACGCGCCGAGGATCTCGGCGCACTGCCACAGCGCCTCCTCGACGTGCAGGCGCGGCACGCCGTCGACGTGGATCGCGTACAGCAGCAGCTCGCGCGTGCGCTTCGCGTCGGCCGCGTGGCTCGGCGCCGGCTCGCCGAACAGCGGCGCGAGCGGGAGGCGCGCGTCGGCGACGACGATCTGGCCGGCCGGCAGCGGAGCCTCCTCCCCCTCCCCCAGCTGCTCGCCCACGCGTGCCAGGCGCAGCCGCAGGTCGCCGTGGACGGCGTCCGCGTCGAGCGCCCACAGCGGCACGCCGGTCTCGACGAGCGCGATCGTGAGGGCGTCGTCGAGCAGGCCGCGCGAGACGAAGCCGCCCTGCACGAGCCGCTCGATCGCCGCCGCCTCCACCGGCGTGCGGGTCGCGTCCGGGTCGAGGCCGACGTGGCGGAAGGCGACGCGGTAGGCGTGCGGGACGGGGCGCTGGCGCAGCGTCAGCGCGTCGGCGCCGCGGAAGCGCGACGACAGCTGGGCAAGGTGCTCGCGCACGCCGCGCGGGCTGCGGCGCGCCGACGGCGCCGGCAGCGCGAGCGACACGAGCCCGAGGCCGGGCAGCTCCGCGCGCAGCTCCTCGGCGACGAAGCCGTCGCGGGGCGTCGGCCGGGCGGGGCTCACCGCGCGCCTCCGGCCGGCAAGCGTCCTGGGCGGCGGTCGCAGGACGACCGCAGGGCAGGACGCTGCGCGCTCATCGGGGCGTCCTCCCCGCCTCCAGCCGCCGCACGGCGCGCTCGATCGCCGCGGCGGCCGTCTCGTCGCTGCCGAGCGCGGTGCGCATGACGACGCCTCCTCTGTAGGCGTAGACGACGGTCGGGCAGATCGCGACGCCGTAGAGGTTCGCGACGGCGCCGTCGCGGTCCTGCGCGACCGGGAACGTCCAGCCGTGCTTGTGCACGGTCGCGCGCAGGTCGGCGCGGTCGCCGCGGATCGCGACCGCGGCGAAGCCGGTGTCCGGATGGCGGCGCGCGACGTCCTCCAGCGCGTCGAGCGCGTCGACGCAGCGGCCCGCGCTCTCGGTGAAGAAGGCGAGCGCGACCGGGCCGCGGCGCTCCAGCGTGCAGGAGTTGAGCGCGCGCGGGTCGGTGACCGAGCAGGCCGGCTCGGCGCCGGCGGCGCCCTGGCCGGAGCGACGCGCGACGTTGGCGTCGCCGACGAGGTCGCTCGTCACGAGCGGCGCGGCGAACGGCGGCATGCGCGCCCCGGCCGCCAGGCCGCTCGAGCTGGTGGCCGGCGTCGTGAGCGTGTTGTACGTGATGTAGGCGAGGACCGTGAGGCCCGCGACGATCGCGACCCAGGCCGGCTTGTTGCTCACGCGACCGGAGCGGACGGGCCGGGCTCCGGCGCCGCCGGCTCGGCGGCCGCCCGGCGGCGCGAGCGGCGGCGCCGGCGCCGGCCGCGACCGCGCAGGCGCGCCACGAGCCGCTGCGGCGCGCCGCGCTCCGCCAGCACGAGCACGGACGGCAGCACCGCCAGCACGCCGAGCAGCGAGACCGTCAGGTCCACGACCGTGACGATGCCGAAGTCGCGCAGCATGCGGAAGTCCGAGACGGCGAGCACGCCGAAGCCGGCGATCGCGGTCACGCCGGAGGCGAGCACGGCGCGGCCGGTGGAGCGGTAGGTGCGCTGCAGCGCCGTCGCGAGCTCGGGGCGGGTGGGGGCCGCGTCCAGCTCCTGGCGGAAGCGCTCGCTCAAGAGCACGGCGAACTCGGTCGAGATCGCGATCACGAGCGCGCCGAGCGTCGCAGACATCGGGTTGAGCGGGACGCGCGTCGCGAACAGCACGAGCGCCGACCAGCCGGTCGCGAGCGCGATCGGCACGAGCGGCACGACCGCCCGCTCGAGCCGGCGGAAGACGAGCAGCAGCACGAGCCCGACCGCCACCAGCCCGGCGAGCAGCGTGCCGAGCCGCCGCCACGGCGAGGCCAGCTCGGCGTTCGCCTGCGCGGCGAGCACCGGCAGGCCGGCGAGCGTCGCCCTGACGCCTGGCGGCGGGTCGAGCTCGGCGCGCATCGCGTCGATCACGCGCTGCTGGTCGCCGAGGTCCATCAGGCGGATCCCGAACGCGAGCGTCGCGGCGTCGTGTCTGCGCGTGAGCACCGCCTGGGAGAAGTACGGCGGCACCCCTGCGAGCAGCGCGTCGATCGCGCTCTGCGAGCTCGCGTCGGAGCCCTGGAGCAGGTCCGGCAGCGAGAAGGCGGGACACAGCGTCGCGGCGCGACAGCCCTTCGACTCGGCGTAGCCGAAGCGTCTGAGCACGCGCTGCTGGTAGTCGCCCATCCAGCGCACGACCTTGGGCGTCGCGACGTCTCTCCCCTGCACGAGCACGTCGATCTCGCCGGAGGACGCCGTTCTGGCCTGCAGGTGGTCGAGGTCCTGGAGGGCGGGCATGCTCGCCGGCACGAGCCGGCGGACGTCGGAGACGACCTTGGTCTGGGTGTCGGCGATCCAACCGAGGGCGGCCAGGGTCGTGGCGACGGCGAGGATGCGTGCCGGATGGCGGAGCGAGGCGGTCAGCACCGCTCGTGCCGCGTCGCCGATCAGCTCCCTCGCCCCTGCGGTCGCGGCACTCCAGCGGCTCAGGATCGGCGCTGCTGCGGGCGGGTCCTGTCGCCTCCGGGCGCGCGCACCCGGGGACTCCGCCCCGGGCACGTGCGTCCTCAGCGCCACCCGCCCGATCGGCGTTGCCGCCAGCCGGCGGATCAGCCACCGCTCTCTCCCCCTCGACGTCAAGCCCAGCGCCGCCGATCCTGCGGTGAGGGCTGCGCTGAACGCGACGGCGATCCCAACCACGAGCAGTGCTCCAAACCCGCGGACCATCGGGATCGGGCTGAGCAGCAGGACGAGGAAGCCGGTGGCGGTGGCGAGGGCGGCGGTGGCGATGGTGGGGGCTCCGGTGCGAGCGGCGTGGGCGATGGCCTCGGAGCGGCTCGCTCCCGTGTCCTCGTGCTCCTGGACGCGGCTCTGGAACTGGATCGCGTAGTCGACGGCGAGGCCGATCAGGACGGGCAGGACGGCGAGCGCGGCCATCGTGAGGCCGGCGCCGGCGAGCGACATGGCGCCGAACGTCATCGCGGCGGCGGCGAGCGCGATCGCCAGCGGCAGCAGCCGCAGGCGCGCCTTGAAGAGCAGCAGGAGCGCGATCGCCATCGCGGCGACGGCGGCGATCAGGAGGATCGCGATCCCGCCGGTGATCGTGCTCGCGAGCGCGTCCGTGACGACCGGGACGCCGGAGACCGTGTAGGTGGCGCCGTGGCCGAGTCTGAACAGCGGCATGCGCGTCGCCCGGCGGATCAGCGCGATCGCGCGCGTGCGCTCGGCTGCGGTGAGGTCGGGGCGCAGGCGCAGCTGGATCAGCGCGGCGTCTCTGCTCGGGAACAGCGCGGCGAAGCGCGCCTTCGGCACGTCGGCGCCGCGCTGCGGGTCGAAGACGATCTGCGAGATGAAGGGCTTGTTGTCGATCTGCGGATAGCCCTGGATGCCGGAGGCGAGGTAGAGCCGCTTGGCCTGGTCGAGCGCCTGCGCACGCGCCTGCGCGCGCTGCGCCGGCGGAGCGGCGTTCACCTGCGCCTGGAGCGCTCTCAGCTGCGTCGTGACCGCCTTCTGCACCGCCCGCACGGACTCGTTGAGGAACGTGCCGGGGCCATAGACGAGTCTCACGGGCTTGAGCTGCGCGAGGCCCGCGCATGCGCTGTGGATGCCGCCGTACGGTCTGGCGCCTCTGGGCACGTTGCCGCCGAGGCAGCCCTCGAGGCGGATCGTGCGGCCGAGGTCGGCGGTGAGCACGAGGTCGGCGACGCGCTCGTCGATCAGCACGACGACGGCGTCGTCGCCGAAGCGGCGATGCAGCTGCTCCGTCGCCTTGTACGCGGCCGACGAGCGGCTCGCGAGCGTGTCGGCGCCGGTGCTCGGCTCCAGCCGCGTGGCGAGCAGCGTGCCCGCGAGCGCGAGCAGCGCGACGGCCAGCAGCACGGGGAGCGGCCGGGCCGCGGCGGCCCGCGCGACGCGCTCGAGCCCGTCCCGGACGCTCATGTCACGGCGCGGCGTCGACGCTCCCGCTGCTCACGCTCGACGCGTTCGCGCCGGGCGGCTGCGCGACGACGTGCGGGAAGTCGGTCCCGTAGCCGGGCGTCGGCCCCTGCGGCGTGCAGGCCGGGGCGGGGACGTTGGAGGGGTCGTTGCGGAAGGCGAACTGAAGCAGGAGCTGGGCGGCATCCTGCGAGACGCCGCCGACGATGCTCGCGAAGTCGGACGGGAAGTCCGGCACCGGCCGCGGCCCGCTCGCGCACTGGCGGTTCTCGAACACCGGCAGGCCGCTGCTCAGCTGGTCGAGCTGCTTCCGCAAGCGGTAGGCGTTGGGCCGGTTCGTCGCGAGACGCTGCGGATAGGTCGTGAGGCCCTCCGGGCTGAACACGCTCGCCGTGCGGAGATAGTGGATCGGGTGGTTGCTGGTCCCAGCCGGGACCGCCTGTGTCGCCGCCGCGATGTTCCCGACGAACCCGTCCAGCTCCGGCAGGTAGTCGGCGATGTAGCCGAGGAACGGGTTGAGGCTGCGCGTGAACGGGTCGAGCTGGCCGAGCGCGGGGCGCGCGTCGTCGAGGAACTGCCGGAACGCCGGCAGGCCTGGCTTCGCCGCCGTGATGAGCGGCCCGAGGTCGACGAAGAAGTCGCGGAATGACGGCGCGAGCCGCCCGGCGGCCTGCAGCGTCGGGGTGAGCTGCTTGGCGACGGGCCGCAGCTGCGTGACGATAGGGTTGACCTCGCGCGTGAAGCGGTTGAGCCGGTTGAGCGTGAGGATCGACTCGCGCTCGAACGTCGGGAAGGCCTTGAACGTCTCCTGCAGCTGCTGGTTGCGCGAGGCGATCGTGCCGAAGACGGTGTTCGAGTTGCGGATCAGCCCGGTCAGCTGGCCGCTGCGCTGGCTGAGCGCGTCGAAGACGATGCCCGTGTTGCGCACGAGCTGCTGGACCTCGTGGTTCTGCTGGTCGAGCGTTTCGAGCAGCGTGTTCGTGTCCTCGGCGAACGGCGCGAGGTTGCCGAACGCGCTGTTGAGGTCCTGCCCGCGGCCGTAGATGCCCTGCGCGAGCGACTGCATCCAGACCTGGAACGAGTGGCGCGTGCGCGGGTCGAGCGAGCGGAAGATCTCGTCGATCTCGACGGTTCTCTGCACCTGCGCGTCGGGCAGCGTGCCGCCCTCGGGCAGGCTCCCCGCGCTGTCGTGACCGGGCGTCAGCTCGACGTAGGTCTCGCCGAGCAGCGTCTTGATGCGCAGGATCGCGCGCGCGTCGCGCGGGAGCGGCGCATAGCGCTCGTCGAGCTGGATCGTCGCGTCGGTCGTCTGCCCGGGGCCGAGCTGAAGTCTCACGACCTTGCCGACCGGCACGCCGGAGATGCGCACGTCGGCCTGCTCGGCGAGCTGCGTCGCCTCGCCGAAGCGGACGTGGAAGCGATAGCCCTGCGGCTTGAGCGGGAAGCCGCCGCCGAACGCGACCCACAGGTACAGGAGCAGCCCGAAGCAGGAGAGCGCGAAGCCCGCCATGACGAGGATGCGTCCGAGTGTCGGTGCTTGCTTCTGCATGGCTCAGGGTCTCAACTGTCTCGGCGTGCAGTAGGGGCCGGGGTTGTCGGGCGTGTAGTTCGGTGTGTTCACCAACTGCGCCAGCAGACGAACAGCGTCCAGCGTCGCCTGGGTTCTCGCCGGGTTCTTGACAGCGTTGAGACCTGCGATGTACCCGCAGCTCAGGACGAGCGCGCCGCGCCGAATCGGTCCCTCCGCGTCCTGCGCGGAGAAGATCGAGTTCGAGATGTGGTTGAGCCATGCGAGGTAGAAGAGGTAGCCCTCGCTCGTTCCAGACGGGTTGTACGCGAGCGCGTTGAGCAGCATGTTCAGCACGTCGAACGTCGTCGTGAGGTTCGGCGTCGCGTCCGCGAACTCGGCGGCGGCCGGCCGCAGCTGCTTGACGACCGGCGTCGCGACTCTCGTGAACGGCCGCAGCTGGTTCTCGATGATCGGCGTCGTCTCGCGCAGGAACGGTCGAGTCTCGACGAGCGAGGGACCGAGCGCGGCGGCGCCGGGCAGCAGCGCTCTGAGCGCCGGGCCGCCCTCGTCGGCGAACGCCTTCGCCTGCCCGAGCGCTCTGTTCGTCGCCTTCAGCGCGGCCGGCAGCTCGGCGACCATCTGCTGGAGGTTCGCGTCCTGGTTGGCGAAGTGCTGGAAGACGTTGTTCGAGCTGTCGACGAACGTCGCGAGCTGCTGGTCGCGCGCGGCGAGCGCCTCGGTGAAGACGCCGAAGTTGTGGATCGAGCGCTTGATGTTCTGGCTGCGCTGCTGGAGCAGGTGCACGATCTTCGCGCTGTCGCGCGCGGTCGGCTCGAAGCGGCGGAAGACCTGCGCGAGGTTGCCGCCGTTGCCCTCGAGGCCGGTCGCCGCGCCGTTGAGCAGCATCTGCAGGTAGGTGCGCGTGTCGCCGTCGAGCACGGCGAGGATCTCGTCGAGGTTCACGTCCGGCAGCGTGTTGGCGACAGGCACGGTGTAGCCGTCCTTGACCGGCGGCCCGCCGGCCGCGGTGCCGGGGTCCAGCTCGACGACCATGTCCTTCAGGCCCGTCTTCGGGCGCAGCAGCATCGTCGCGTTCGGGTGGACGCGGTCGGCGTACTTCGGGTCGAGCTGCATCGTCACGACGGCGCGGCCGTCGACGAGGTCGACGTTCGTGATCTCGCCGACCTGCACGCCGGCGATGTCGATCGTCTGTCCCTGCCCCGGCGTGATCGCCTGCGCGGTCGAGAACTCGCCCTTGAGCGTGAAGACGTCTCTCCCGACGATCGGCACCCAGCCGGGCAGCGTCGTGCGCTGGTGGGCCAGCACGTAGAGGCCGACGGCGCCGGCGATCACCACGAGCGCGATGATCGCGAGGAAGTCGCGCGTGTGCTTGCGGATCGCGCTCCTCATCGCGTCGTGTCTCCAAGCGGGTTAGCGCGCGAGACCGGTTGCGCGTCGACCTGGCCGGAGCTCGCGGCGGCCGTGGTCGTCGTCGTCCCGGTGTTGGGCGGCACAAGCGGACCGGGCTGCGGCACCGTCCCGCTTGGCGGTGCCTTGCCGGGACCGGCCTGCGAGCCGTTGACGTCCGGGAGCTCCTGCTTGTAACACGGCGCGCCGAGCCTGTACGGCGGTTGCTGGGCCGGATAGAGCGGGCTGGTACCGAGCGGCTTGAGGTCTGTGTTCCCAACCACCGGGCTGTTGAGCGATCTGGATGTCCCGAAGTTGACCGCCTGCGAGCCGCCGCCGAGCGCGGCGCGGATCATGCTGCCGTTGCCGTCGAAGTTCGCACCCTCGCCGGTAAGGCCGACCATGCCGTACCAGAACTCCTTGAAGTTCTCGACGGTCGAGCCGTCCGAGCGGCGCGTCGTGAGCGCACCGTCGTCCACGCCGAGGTTGCCGCTCGGGATGATCGTTCTCGCGAAGCAGCGGTTCGCGAGGTCGAGCTGCGGCAGCAGCTTCAGCGACTCGCCCTCGAGCCGCGCGAGGTCGGCGGTCGCCGGCTGCAGCTGGTCGAGCAGGCCGCCGAGCTCGTCCTTGCGCAAGAGCAGGCGCGTCTGTCTGATCCACGGGTAGGCGGCCTCGACGGTCGCGGGCGTCTCTCTCACGGCGGGCGTGAAGGCGCGGGCGAAGGCGCGCGTGGGCGGGAACGAGGCGTCGAGGCTCTTGAAGGCGGCGTCGGCGGTCGTGAGCGTCGGGCCGAGCAGGCCGACGGCCGCCTGCAGCGCGCCGCTCTGCGCCGCGAACGCGCCGGCCGTGGTGTTGAAGTTGACGATCAGGTCCTGCAGCGCGGTCTCTCTCGTGCGCAGCACGGTCGAGAGGCGGGCGATCGACGCGATCATGCGCGAGAGGTCGTGCGGCTCGGTGCCGAGCAGCGCGGTGTTGACGATCGACATCCCTCTGAGCGCCTCGGGCGCGTAGGTGTAGCTGCCGTTGAGGCCCTGCGCGCCCGTCTTGCCACGCACGTCGGGGTCGAGCGTCGCGTTCTGCGCGGTGGTCGGCTTCGAGTCGAGCGCCTTCCCGTACTGCTGCAGCAGCACCTGGAGCTCGGCGCGCTGGTCGGACTGGAGCGCCGTGAGCACCTGGTCGAGCTGGACGGGCGTCGCCGTCTGCGTCGGGCCGATCGTGCCGCCGTCCGGCACCTCGGGCGCGGAAGGCGAGCCGGGTCTGAGGTCGACGAAGAAGTTGCCCTCGAGGAAGATGCGCGGGCGGATCTTCAGCACGGCGTCGCGGTGGATCGGCAGGCCCTCGCCGTTGATCTCCATCGTGATGTCGGTGAGGTTCGTGTCCTTGTAGCGGTCGATGCTCTTGACCTTGCCGACGTTCACGCCCGCGATCCGCACCGGCGAGCCGGCGCGCAGGTTGTTCGAGGACTCGAACACCGCGTGCAGGTAGTAGCCGTGCGTGAACGGGATGTCCTTCGCGAAGCCGAAGTACACCGCGATCGAGATCAGCACGATCGCGAGCAGCCCGATCCGGAAGCGCGTCCAGCGCGGGGGCTTGCCGTCGGTCTGTCGTCCCCGCGTTGTCATGGCACGATCGTGTTGAGCTTGCTGGGAACTCTCGCCGTCTGTCTCGGCGTCTGGCCGGGCGGATTGCCGATGACGGTCTGTCCGACGATGTAGCGCTCGTTGCCGGCGAGACAGATGCCGTTCTGGCCCTTCGCACCGACGAGCGGGTAGGGATTGGCGTGCAGATGGTTGCTCGTTCTGTCTCCGACCGTGACCTCGCCGTCGGCGGGCGCGGAGGCAGGCCCGACCTCGCTGTTCGGCCCGATCGGCGGCGAAACGGCGGCGACACGCACCCACTTGCCCCGACCGCCGGTGTCTCCATCGCTCTCGATGCTTGCCACGTTGTAGAGCAGCAGACCCAGGTAGCTGCAGTTGATCTGCGCGCCGGCAAGATGGTTCACCGTCGGCGTCAGCTCCTGCACCGTGTTGCGCAGGCCGTGGATGCCGAGCGACACCTGCGGGTCCTCCGCGAACGCCTCGAGCGATCTGAACGTGAGCGTGAGCTGGCGGTTGAGCGAGGCGGCGCGGCGCACCTGCGTCGTGCCGACGTCGAACGCCTCGGCGAGCGCCGGGGCGGACGTGCGCAGCGCAGCGGCACCCGGCTGCAGGTCGCGGAAGAAGCCGGCGGCGTTGCGCAGCAGCGGCCGCTCGATCGGGAACGAGCGAATCGCCGTGTCGAGCGCGGCCGGGCCGCCGCTGATCGTGTCCTGCAGGTACGGGACGGAGATCGCCGCGAACGCGTCGAACGTCGTCGCGAGATTGCGGAACAGCTGCCCCTGCTGCTCGGCGACGGGCGCCACCGCGGCGGCGGTCTGCTCGAGCGCGCGGAAGAAGCGGCCGAGCTGCGTCTGCGGGTCGGCGAGGTTCTTGAGGACGGGGATCGCGTTCTTCGTGAGCGGGTCGAGCGCGATGATCGCCTGGTTGATGCTCGTACCGCGACCGGCGAGCGCGTCGCCGAACTCGATCAGGTTGATCTGGTTGGCGGCCCGCGTCGGTCTGTCGAACATGCTGAAGAAGTCGTCGAACTCCACCGGTCTCGGCGTCGCGTTTCTCAAGGGCAGCGTGCCGCCCTCGGGGATGCCTCTCGACGAGCTGCCGCGCGTGACCTCGACGTACTTGAGGCCCAGCGGCGAGCGCGGCCGGACGATGATCGTCGAGTCCGCCGGCAACGGCTTGACGTTCGTCTCCAGCTTCACGTGCAGTCTCGCGGTGACGGCGCCGTTCTCGTGCGTGTGCGGCTCGATCGTGTCGATGATCCCGACGCGGTCGCCGCCGATCCGCACCTCGTTGCCGGTGACGAGGTTCGAGGCGTTCGGCAGCTCGAGCCAGATGCCGTACGTCGGCACGAACGGCAGGCCGTTGTTCGCGTTGTAGGCGAGGAAGACGGCGACGATCACGACGAGCACGGTCGCCGCGCCGATCAGCACGGGGTTCGCCGCCACGGATGTGCTGCGCCGGTTCATCGCTCGCCGCTCCCGAGCAGGTAGCCCAGCAGACCGCTGCCGGCGGGCGCGCCGCTTGAAGGCGCGGCAGTGGAGCCGCTGGTCGCCGAACCGCTGGTGCCGGCGCCAGTCACGGGCGCAACGTCACTCAACGACGCGGACGTGTCGCTGCCGGTCGTGGGTGGCGAGGCGCTCGTGGTGGCTGCTGAGGATGCTGTGCCCGACTTGATCGCAGGCTTGTTCGTGAAGGTCGCTCCGCACTGGAAGAAGTCCTGCTTCACCGCGTAGGGCAGGCAAGCCAACGGGACCGTGAGGAAGGTGCGCAGGAAGTGCCCCGCCGAGTCGAACCCGTTGCCGGTGCCCATCGTGTAGAGGATCACGTCCATCAGCCGTTCGATCCCGTGCTGGTCTCTCAGGCTCACGATCCCGTTCGCGAGCGTTCTCGCGAACGGCTTCGCCTCGTCGGCGAAGGCGCGGATGTCTCTGATCAGCGGCTCGGAGGCGGGGAGTGCTCTGGAGCCCTCGTCGGCGAGGTCGCCGAGCGTGCGGAACGTCGGCAGCGCCGCCTGGCTGAACGGCCCGAGCTGCTCGAAGATCGTGTTGACCGACGGCGCCGCCGCGCGCAGGTCGCGCATCACCGGCGTGCCGGCCGCCGCGAACGAGCCGAGGTCGCGCATCGTCGGCGTCAGCTGGCGCAGGAACTCGGGGAACTTCGCGAAGTTCTGCTCGAGCGCGTCGCCGCGCGCGGCCGTGGCCGTGGCGGTCACGCCGGCCTTGTCGATGAAGTCGCTGATCGAGCGGCTCTGCGCCGCGACCGGCGCGAGCGCCGCGTCCGACTCGCTGGCGAGGTTCGCGAGCACGCGATTCTGCGAGGCGAGGATCGCGAGCACTCTGTCGAGCTGGTAGAGCGCCGGGTTCGCGCGGCGGATCACCTTTCTCAGCTCGTCGCCGTTGCCGGCGAGGCCGACGCCGAGCTCGTTGATGATCAGCGCGAAGCGCTGGCGCTCCGGCAGCCGCATGATGTTGTTCAGCATGTCCAGGTCGACGGGCGCCGAGGTGTTCGTCACCGGCAGCAGGTACTGACCCTTGTTCGGGCCGCTCTGGATCTGGCGCAGCGACGGCGCCGGCGCGCTGTTCGCGCTCTTCGGCTGCGTCGGCTCGCACGCGACGAACTTCTCGCCGATCAGCGACTGCAATCTGATCGTGCAGTAGGCGTCCTGCTTGAAGTCCTGGAACGCCGGGTCGTCGATCCGCAGGACGATCGCCGCCTTGTTGGCCGGCGTGACGTCGAGCGACTCGATCGCGCCGACCTTGACGCCGGCGACCTTCACGTCCTCTCCCGGCACGAGGAAGCTCGCGCTGTCGAAGATCGCGCGCACCTTGTAGCTGCCGCCGTCGCCGCCGGAGGCGCCCGTGCCGAGCACGAGCACGATCAGCGCGGCCACCAGCAGCAGGCCGCCGGCCAGCGCGCGCTTGACGGTCGGTGAGAGGCGCGATCTCATGGGCCGGGGAGCACGTCCGAGGGGTTGCAGTCGAAGCCGGCGGGCGCGAACGGGTTCGAGCCGTCGGGCCGCGGCTGGCTGGCGGCGCCGGGGCAGCGGCGCGTGAAGCCGCTCGAGAGATCGGACAGGCGCTGCGACGTCCCGACCGGTTCGAGCGAGCCGCCTGAGCCGTTCGCCAGGTATCTGAAGATCCCGAAGATCGGCGTGACGCGCGCGTAGTGGCCGTTCGCGTCGTAGTTCGCGGCCGACTGGCCGAAGTCGCGGAACCAGCCGACGAGGTCGGGCGCGTAGGGCCGCAGGAAGTCGATGTCCGGCTGGCCCTTGCGCATCGCCGTCACCGAGCTCTTGAACGCCTTGCTGCCGACCCGCTGCAGCTGCGGCAGGTGCTGGACGGCGTCGGTCGCGTCGTTGAAGGAGCCCGGCTGGTGGACGATCGCGCTGAGGTTCTCGAACGTCGGCGTCGCCTCGTTCAGCAGCGGCGTCAGCTGGCGGAAGAATCTCGGCAGCACCGCGGCGGCCGGCTTGGACGCCTGGAGCAGCGGGTCGAGGTCGTCGAGCGTCGAGCGCAGGTCGACGAACGTCGAGTTGCCCTGCCGCAGCGTGTCGGGCAGCACGCCGAGCCCCTGCGAGAGCGACGCGTTCTCGGCCGCGATCGACCCCATCATCGTGTTGAGGTTGGTCACGAGCGAGGTCAGCTGCGGGGCGCGCTGGGCGACCGCGCCGGTGACGCTCGCGCCCGCGACGATCGCGCGCTCGAGCGTCTGCTGGTCGCTCCCGATCTCCTTCACGAGCTGGTCGGTCGTCGACAGGAACGGGTTGAAGTATCTGGCCGACTCGTTGACGTTCGCGCCCTGGCCCTCGTACTGCGTCGCTGAGCCGCGGATGAACTGCTGCAGCCCCTTGCGCGTTCTCGGGTCGAGCGTGTTGAAGAGCTGGTCGAGGTCGACGACGGAGGTCGTCTGCTCGACGCCGAGCCGGCCGCCGCCCGGGATCTCGGGCGCGTTGTTCGGCCCCGGCGCGAGCGCGATGTAGCGGTTCGCGACGCCGGAGAGCGAGGTCAGGCGGATCGTCGCCGTCGTGCCCTCGTGCAGCGGCGCGTAGGGCGCCTCGACGCTGATGAGGACCTCGGCCTGGTTGTCGTCCGTCAGCAGGATGTCGTCGACCCCGCCGACGCGGCGGCCGCCGATCTGCACGTCGTCGCCCTTCACGAGCTGGCCCGCGTTCTGGAAGATCAGCTTGTACTGGTCGCCGCCGCCGCCCGAGAGGACGACGATCGCCAGCACGGCGACCACGGCGAGCAGCGCGCCCAGGACGGCGCCGCGGGCGATCGTCATCGAACGGTCACTCCATCCCGAGCGGGCCGTCGGACTCCCCCGTGAGGAACTGCCGCACGAACGGGTTGGCGGACTCGAACAGCTCCGCCGCCGGACCCGACTCGACGATGCGGCCGCGCCACAGCACCGCGATGAACTCGGCGACGCGGCGCGCGCTCATGATGTCGTGCGTGATCACGACGTAGGTCCCGCCGTTCTCCTGGTGGACCTCCTTGATCAGCTCGCACAGCAGCGCCGTGCGGACCGGGTCCAGGCCGGAGTCGGGCTCGTCGAACAGCACGATCCGCGGGTCGAGCACGAGCGCGCGCGCGAAGCCCGCGCGCTTGCGCATGCCGCCGGAGAGCTCGTTCGGCATCTTGTCGCCGGAGTCCCCGAGGCCGACCTCGTTCAGGCGCCGGCTGACGATCTCGAGGATCTCCTCCTCGCCCTTGTCGGTGTGCTGGCGCAGCGGGAAGGCGACGTTGTCGTAGAGGTTCATCGAGCCGAACAGCGCGCCGTCCTGGAACAGGACGCCGAACTTCTTGCGCATCTCGAACAGATCGTCGTCGGGCATGCTCGGCACCGACTCGCCCTCGATCAGGATGTCGCCGCTGTCCGGGTACAGCAGGCCGACCATGTGCTTGATGCAGACCGACTTTCCGGTGCCCGACGGGCCGAGGATCATCGAGATCTTGCCCTCGGGGATGCCGAGGTTGAGGCCGCGCAGCACGCGGTTGCGGCCGAACGCCTTGTGCACGTCTATGAACTGGATCGCGTCGTCGACGCCCTCGACGGCGTGGTGCGCCTCGCTGTGGTACTGGAACTCCGCGTCGTCCCCGTCCTCGCCGGGGCCGGATCGGAACGAGAACGTGCGGCGATGCCGCCGGCTCGTCCCCGGAGGCGTCCATCTCCTCCGGCTCGCCGTCGAGCGCCTCGTCGCCGGGCTCGACCCCCTCAATCTCAGGCTCGACCTGAGCCTGAGCCTCTTCGTCGTCGAGGCGGTCGCGGTCGAAGTCCGAGCGGCTCACGTGGGCCTCCTGTCGGCGGGCTCGAGCATCAGCGGATCACGTTGATCTCGGGATGGGTGGCGAGCAGCGTCTGCGTGAAGACGTAGTTGAAGGCGAAGACGCCCATGAACGCGATGACGACGGCCTGGTTGACCGCCCGCCCCACGCCCTCCGCCCCGCCGGAGGCCGTCATGCCCTTGTAGCAGCACACGATCGCGATGATCGCCCCGAACAGCGTCGTCTTCAGGATCGAGCCCCACAGGTCGGTCGTCGAGGCGTTCGTGAAGAAGGTCGCCCAGAACGGCCCGAGCGGCGCGCCGTTGACGAGCGTCGCGAGGATGCCGCCGAAGATGCCGAACAGCAGCGCGTAGACGTCGAACAGGCCCGTCACGAGCATCAGCGCGAGGAAGCGCGGCACGACGAGGTTCTTGACCGGGTCGACGCCGAGCACCTGCAGCGCGTCGAGCTCCTCGCGGATCTTGCGCGCGCCGAGGTCGGCGGTGATCGCGGTGCCGGCGACGCCGGCGAGCACGATCGCCGTCACGAACGGCGCGAACTCGCGGATCGAGGCGAGCACGAAGAAGCCGCCGAGGCGGTCGAGCGCGCCGAACAGCACGAGGAAGTTCGCCGCCTGCAGGCCCGGCGCGCCGTAGCCGAACGCCACGGTCGACACGAGCAGCGGGAACCAGCAGAGCTTGAGCGCGAACAGGAACTGGGAGACGAACTCGCCGCCGTACGGGTACGGGGGACGGATCGCCGAGACGATCGTCTTGCCCGTGAGGATCATCATGTCGCCGATCTCCTCGAGGGCGTTCCTCGTCGGCAAGAACGCTCGGTCGGCGACTGCTCGGACCATCTCCTCAAGTCCTCCTGTAGGACACACATGGGACGCCCGAACGGCGCCTCCGACCGGACAGGGTATGGCAGGAATGTGACGGTTGCCAAACGCGAACCGTTGAGCTTGTGTGAAGGGAACAGCGCGGTCTATATATCGCTGGGATCGGGCGATGCGCCGATTTCGCCTACCGGCGGACGTCCGTCCGGCCCATGCTATGTTCGCGCCGCTGTGCCCGGCCGCGGACCCATGCTGCGAGGCGCCACGGCAGCCACCGCGGCTGCCGCACTGGCGCTCGCCGGCTGCGGCGGCTCCGGCGCGCCCGCGCCCGAGCAGGCCGCGACCTATCCGGTGGCCGTCGCCGCGCGCTTCCCGGCGCACCAGAGACTCGCCGAGCGCGTCCGGCTGAAGATCGCCGTGCGCAACGCGGGCACGCGCACGATCCCGAACGTCGTCGCGACGATCGAGACCGGCACCGGCCCCGACGGCACCGCCGTGCAGGCGTTCGGCGCACGCCTCGACGAGAAGGGGCTCGCGTCCCATTCGCGGCCGGTGTGGGTCGTCGACGCCGGCCCGCACAGCGGCGACACCGCCTACGCGAACACGTGGGCGCTCGGCTCGATCCGGCCGCACGCGACGAGAGTCTTCACGTGGCACGTCGTGCCCGTGAGAGCCGGCGCCTACAAGCTGCGCTACCGCCTCGCCGGCTCCACCACCGGCCGCTCGCAGCTGCGCCTGCGCGACGGCGGCGCCGCCGCCGGGACCCTCAAGGTCCACGTGAGCGGCAAGCCGGCCGAGGTGCAGGTCGAGCAGGACGGGACGATCGTCCCGGCCCCGAGCTGAGCGAGCCCGTCAACCGTGTGAGAGCCCGCGGGGCCGAAGCCCCACGAGCCCTCACGGTGCACGGACCGGCGCCGCCCGTCATTACGACGCCGGACCGAGATGGTGCGGCGGCGGGCGGGACGCGGAGGTCCCGGCCTGCGTCCCGGCCGCGAGTCCACCCGACTCGCGACCGGGACCGCCGCCGCCCAGGTCAGACGGTCGCCGCGGCGTCGGGGTGGACCTGGAGCGTCTCCTCCCCGGACTCGCCGGTGCGGATGCGGTACGCCTGCTCGACCGGGATGACGAACACCTTGCCGTCGCCGATCGACCCGGTCCGCGCGTGGCGCAGGATCGTGTCGACGATCGTCTGCACGTCGCCGCCGGCGACCACGCACTCGATCTTGATCTTCGGCCGCAGGTAGTTCGTCACCGACGAACCGCGGTACTGCTCGGTGATGCCCTTCTGGCGCCCCGACCCCTTCACCTCGGTGATCGACATCGAGGGGAAGCCGAGGTCGAGCAGCTCCGCGCGGATCGGCTCGAACGCCTCGTGGCGGATGTATGCGACGACGAGCTTCATGCCGGCACCTCCGTGGGGCTTGCCGCGGGAGCGGAGAAGCCCCCGCCGCCGTTCGGACGGATCGAACCGGCGCCGATCAGCTCGGGCACCGGGATGAACTGCTCCGGATAGCCGTACATGCCGTGCTCGGTGATGTCGAGGCCGGCGTCCTCGATCTCCTCGGAGACACGCAGGCCGACCGTCTTCTTGATCGCGCCGAACGTGATCATCGACAGCGCGAAGACCGTGGTGAAGGTGATCCCCACGGCGGCCGCCTGGACGCCGAGCTGCTTCAGCGAGCCGCTGTAGACCAGCCCCGGGTCGCCGACGCCGACCGATGCGGCGAGCCGCGGCGACGCGAAGATGCCGCAGGACAGCGTGCCCCACACGCCGGCGAGGCCGTGCGCGGAGAGCGCGCCCACCGGGTCGTCGAGCTTCTTGTCGATCGCGAACACGCAGACGACGACGAGCAGGCCGGCGACGAGGCCGATGAGCGGAGCGGCCCAGATCTCGACGTAGCCCGACGGCGCGGTGATCGCGACGAGGCCGGCGATCGCGCCGTTGCCGATCATGCCGACGTCGAGCTTTCTCGTCAGCAGCCAGATCATGATCATGGCGCCCATCACGCCGCCCGCGGCGCCCATGTTCGTGACGGTCACGACCTCGCCGAAGGCGTTGCCGGTCGTGCCGAGCGTCGAGCCGCCGTTGAAGCCGAACCAACCGATCCACAGGATCACGACGCCGAGGCCGAACAGCGGCATGTTGTGGCCCGGGATCACGCGCGCTCTGCCGTCGGAGCCGTACTTGCCCTTGCGCGGGCCGAGCAGCAACAGCGCGGCGAACGCGGCCGTCGCACCGGTGAGGTGGACGATCGACGAGCCGGCGAAGTCCTGGACGCCGCTGCCGATTCTCGTGAAGAGGCCGCCGCCCCAGCCCCAGTGGGCGATGAGCGGGTAGATCACGGCCGCGAACACGATCGCGTAGATCACGTAGGCGCCGAACTTGATGCGCTCGAGCGTCGTGCCCCACACGATCGCGAGCGAGACGCAGGCGAACGCCAGCTGGAAGATGAAGAAGGCGGACGTGCCGCCGGTCGCCGGCGAGCCTGCGACGTCGCGGCCGACCTGGAAGAAGAAGCCGGAGTCGCCGGCGAGCCAGCCGCCGCCGCCGAAGGCGATGCCGAAGCCGACGATCCACCAGACGATCGAGCCGAGCGAGAAGTTCACCAGGATCTTCGCGACGCCCATCCCGGCGTTCTTGCCGCGCGAGAAGCCGATCTCGAGCAGCAGGAACCCGGCCTGCATGAAGATGACCAGTGCCGCGGAGACGAGGATCCAGGTGTTGTTGAGCTCGTCGGCGACTGTCTCTACGGGAGTCGCTGCCATCGCACCGGTCGGCAACAGCAGCATCACAAGCAGCCCGAACACGGCCGCGCGCCCCCAACGGGGTCTGAACATGAATCCTCCTGATTTGACGGACTGACGGTCGATGGCGCCGAGTCTCGGGGAGGAGGAGCGTCCGATCTTTAGCCAGATGGCGAGAGATCGCCACGGCGCTTTCGCCACGGCGCCGCGACGTGCGCCGCGGCGCGCCTTGCGCCGCACCGGCGGGGATCCGGCCCTTATAGTCCCGCGCGAGGATGCGTTCGCCTCGCCGTCGGGCGCACCCCGTCAGCGTCCCTTTGGACATGCGGATAGTGTCGGGACGCCGCCGCCTTCGTAGGCTCGCCCCGCACGGAAATCACTGAGAGGGAAACCCGTCCATGGCCAAGATCCGTCAGCAGAACGTCAGCGCAGCGCAGTGGTCGCCGAACGGCGCCACGCTCGGGTCGCTCGACCTGACCCATCCCGACAACCAGGTCTTCGGCGAGAACGTCTTCAGCGTCGCCGAGCAGCGCCAGCGCCTGCCGAAGGCCGTCTTCAAGCAGCTGCAGGCGACGCTCGAGCAGGGCGAGGCGCTCGACAGCTCGCTCGCCGACGCGGTCGCGCTCGCGATGAAGGAATGGGCGCTGGAGAAGGGCGCGACGCACTACGCCCACTGGTTCCAGCCGCTGACCGGCTCCACGGCGGAGAAGCACGACTCGTTCTACAACCCGGTCGGCGACGGCACCGCGATCGCCGAGTTCTCCGGCAAGGAGCTGATCCAGGGCGAGCCCGACGCCTCCTCCTTCCCCACCGGCGGCATCCGCGCCACCTTCGAGGCGCGCGGCTACACCGCCTGGGACCCGACGAGCCCGGCGTTCATCCTCGAGAACCCGAACGGCGCGCTGCTCTGCATCCCGACCGCGTTCACGTCGTGGACGGGCGAGGCGCTCGACCACAAGATCCCGCTGCTGCGCTCGATGGAGGCGCTCTCCGGCGCCGCGATCCGCGCGCTGAAGCTGCTCGGCGACGACGCGGCCGTGCGCGTCTTCACGACGGTCGGCCCCGAGCAGGAGTACTTCCTGATCGACGAGCAGTACTACTTCGAGCGCCCCGACCTCGTCACGACCGGGCGCACGCTGTTCGGCGCCCAGCCTCCGAAGGGCCACGAACTGGACGACCACTACTTCGGCTCGATCCCGGAGCGCGTGCTGGCGTGCATGCTCGAGACCGAGCGTGAGCTGCAGAAGCTCGGCGTGCCGGTCAAGACGCGCCACAACGAGGTCGCGCCGGCGCAGTACGAGATCGCGCCGATCTTCGAGAACTCGAACGTCGGCTCCGACCACCAGCAGCTGACGATGCAGGTGCTGCAGAACATCGCGCGCCGCTACGGCCTCGTCTGCCTGCTGCACGAGAAGCCGTTCGCGGGCGTCAACGGGTCCGGCAAGCACAACAACTGGTCGATGGGCACCGACACGGGCATGAACCTGCTCGAGCCGGGCGCGACGCCGCACCAGAACCTGTCGTTCCTGTTCTTCTGCACGGCCGTGATCCAGGCGGTCGACACGCACCAGGGCCTGCTGCGCGCGACGGCCGCGGGCGCGGGCCAGGACCACCGCCTGGGCGCGAACGAGGCGCCGCCGGCGATCATCTCGATCTTCCTCGGCAGAGAGCTCGCCGACGTCTACGACGCGATCGAGAAGGGCGAGGCAGGCGAGGCGAAGGCCGGTGGGATCCTCGGGCTCGGCTCGCCGGTGCTGCCGCCGCTGCCGCTGCATGGCGGCGACCGCAATCGCACCTCGCCGTTCGCCTTCACCGGCAACAAGTTCGAGTTCCGCGCCGTCGGCTCGACGCAGTCCGTCGCGCTGCCGAACACGGTGCTGAACACGATCGTCGCCGAGGCGATCGACGACCTCGCCGGGCAGCTGCAGGACGCCATGAACGGCGGCGCGTCGCTGGAGGACGCACTGCGGCCTGTGCTGCAGAAGAGCTGGGCCGCGCACAAGCGGATCGTGTTCGACGGCGACGGCTACTCGGAGGCGTGGCACAAGGAGGCCGAGGAGGAGCGCGGCCTGCTGAACCTGCGCACGACACCGGACGCGCTGCCGTTCTTCACGAAGCCCGAGACGATCGCGGTGTTCGAGAAGTACGAGGTGCTCAACGAGCGCGAGCTCGACGCGCGCGAGGAGATCTTCACCGAGCAGTACGCGGTGAGACTGAACATCGAGGCCGAGACGGGCGCCGCGATCGCCCGCACGCTGCTGCTGCCGGCGGCGCTGCGCCACCTCGCGCTGCTGCGCGAGGCCGGGGTTCCGCAGCTCGTCGAGGAGACCGAGGTGCTCGTCGGCGAGCTCGTCGGCACGATCAAGGCGCTCGAGACCGTGAACGCGGCCGAGAACCAGGAGGACGAGCCGCCCGCCGCCTGGGCCCGCTACATGCGCGACACGGTCATCCCCGCGATGGGCGCCGTCCGCGCGGTCGCCGACAAGCTCGAGAAGATCGTCGCCGACGACCTCTGGCCGCTGCCGAAGTACAGCGAGGTGCTGTTCATCAAGTAGCACCCCGCTTCACCTGCGAAGTGCCCGGAAGCCCCGTTCTTACGGGGCTTCCGGCTTTTCGGGTTGGCGCGAAAACGCTTTTTGGCGTGACTGTTCATGTGGTGCAGGGCTGGCGTTGGGGCCTCGAACTTGGTTATGTGTCGTCGGGGCCGTCGTATGAGCAGCTGGCCGTGCTGGTCGTTGAGCAGGCCCCGCGACTCGGGCCTCGTCGTGGTGCAGCGATGTTCCGACCTCGCGCCAGTCGCAGTCCGCGCACGCCGCGACGACGAACACCTCGCGCACGACCTCGACCTCGGCCATCAGCTACCGCGTACCGGCTCGGTGCGGCCAGGCGGTCTTGCCGCCGCAGCTCCCCACCAGCGACCCGAGTCCTCAAGCGCGATGCGGGGGTCGGTGTTGGCAGGCGCGGCGCTGAACGCGGCGATCAGGAGGAGCGCCGCGACGAGGACGATGCCGGCGACCAGCAGCGCCGGCACGATGCCCAGCGCGAACGGCGCCGGGTAGCCGGTCGTGAGCGCGAGCCAACGAGCGAGCAGCTTGTGCCCGAGCAAGCCAGCGAAGATCCCAGCGGCGCAACCGGTGCCGAGCACGATCGTCGCCTCGAGCAGCAGGATCCGCCAGAGTTCCGCCGGCCGATGTCCGGCGACGGCGCGCAGCAGCGACAAGGAGCGGCGCCGCTGCCAGATCGCGGCGATCGTGCCCGCCGCGAGCGACAGGGCCGCCGCGGCGACGAGCATCCAGGCGATGATCGTCAGACGGTCGAGCCCATCGCGCGCGAGATCGCGGAACTGCGCGAAGCGCTCGGCAGTCGTCTGCGCGTGCAGGTCGCCGGGGCCGATCGCGGCCTGAATCGAGCGGCGGGTGCTGTCGGGATCGGCGCCAGGCAGCAGATCGACCTCCAGCGCCGACGGATCGGGGTCGAGCCAGTCGGTCCGATAACGGTCGGCAGACATGATCACGGCGCCCGGCCCCCATCCGAGGTTCGTGACGATCGCCGCCACGCGATAGGTCTGGCGGCCGGCGGGCGTCGGCAGCGTGAACCGCCCGCCGACATGCGTGCCCTGCTGCGCGGCGAGCGCGTTGGAGACGGCGACTCCCCTCCCCGAACGCAGCTGAGCCGTCGCGGTCGGCAGGTCGCCCTCGAGCAACTGGCTCGGCGGGATCGGTGCTGCGTCGCCGGCGCCGCGGGCGAGGATCCAGACACGACGATCGCCGACGTCGAGCAGCCCGCCGTAGTACGGACGAACCCGCTCGACACCACGAACGTCCCGAACACGACCAGCGACAGCGGCGGCCGGGAAGCTCTCGGTCGTGAGGCTGTTCTCCGCCGCGCCTGCGGTGATCCAAATGTCGCCGGAGGCCAGGAACTCCGCGAAGTTGCGGTCGAGGCCGCGCAGCACGTCCCGCTGCGCGCCACCGATCGCGAGGCAACCGCAGATCGCGACAGCGCCCATCGCCGCAAGCGCGCTGGCACGGACCGTGCGCGCCCGCAGCCCTTCGGCAGCGAGGCTCAGCGTGTGAGAGCTCGTCCGCTCGCCGACCCACTCAGCGCACCGCGCAGCACCGACACAGAGCAGCGGGATCACGAGCGCCGTGGCGATCGCCACCGCCGCGATCCCGACGATCGTCGCCGAAGGCGTCACGAGGACGACCACGATCGTCGCCGTGAGGACGGCGGCCGCGCTGATCGCGAGCGCGGTGCGCGCGGCGGCGGGGAGCCGCTGCCCCGCCTCGCCCTGCTCGTGCTCCACCGCATCGAGCGGCCGGCTCCTGCGCAGGTCGAGCAGCGGCGGGGCAGCGGCCAGGCAGGTGACCACGACCCCGCCGAGGCCGACGAGCACTGCCATCAACGGGTCGATCGAGAACGTCGCCGCTCAGCGCGAACGCGAACGACAGGAAGCTCGGTGCGCCCGCGAACAGCGTGTTCGCGAGCAGGATCCCCGCGGCGAGGCCGACGACCGATCCGACGCTGCCGAGGACGATCGCGTCGAAGGCCAGCGTTTGAACGATGTCGCGCGGCGTGTAGCCCGCCGACGTCCGCAGGAAGGCGATGCTGCGTCGGCGCTCGGGCGCCGTCAGCAGCATCGCGATCAGCACCAGCAGCGCACCGCAGACCGCGGCGATCGCCGCGAACAGCCCGGTCGCCTGATAGCTCGGCGTCGCGGCCTGTGCGATCAGCTGCACCTCACGCTCGACCGGCGCGACCGTGATCCGGCCACCCGCCAGCTGGCGCAGCTCGTGCCCGACCACGGACGCACGGCCGCGCTCAGGCGTTACGAGGATGCGCGAGATCCGTCCCGGCAACCCGGCGAGCGCTTGCACGCGCGCGAGCTGTGCGATCGCGACAGCCGCGTCGGCGACCGGCCCGACCTGCGGAGCGTCGAGCACCCCGCCGACGCGGACCCGCTCCGCACGCCCGCGCAGCGTCAGAACGACGGAGCGATCCGATCCATGTGTCGGCACGCCGACCACGTCGGCGATTGCCTTCGGCAGCATCACCCCGTCAGCCAGCGCGATGAGCAGCACCGGGTCCAGATCGCGGGTCGCCGATCCGCTCAGCTCGGTGATGCTTCCATCGACGCCGAAGAGGTTGACGCTGCTGCGACCGTCCGGGCCGACGACGGCCGCGCGCTGCTCGAGCAGCGGGCTCGCGACCTCCACGTCGGAGAGCGCGCGGACGCGCTGCACGAGGTGCTGTGAGAAGCCGTCCGCCGAGCGCGCCGACAACTCGAGCTGCGCCGACCCCGCGATCCCACGCACCAACTCGCCCGCATTGCTCGTGATGCTCCGATTCGCCGTCAACACGGCGAACACCAACGCAACGCCGATCGCCACGCCCAGGCCCGCCAACAGCTCCTGCATCGGGTGAGTGCGAACCCGCTCCACGTATGACTCGACCAACCCCCCGAACGTCATCCCGCCTCACCCGCTCGATGATCTTGAGAACGATCTCGCGGAGCGGAGCGTCTGCACGACGGTCGGCCGTGGGCGCGCCGCGGAGGATGCCGTCGCTGATCGACAGGACGCGATCGGCACGCTCCAGCTGATCGGCCTCCGACGCCGTCACCAGCACGGCGATCCCATCCTCGCGCGCCACCCGCGCCAACAGCTCCATGAAGCGATCCGCCTCCAACGGCTTCAACCCACTGGTCGGCTCGTCCAACACCAACACCTTCGGACGCAACATCAACGCCCGCGCCAACGCAGCGAGCACGATATCCGCGTGGTCGAGGTCGGCCAGCTGCGGTTTCGCGAGGCGCTCCAGCCCGACGCGGTCGAGAGCATCGTTGGCGCGGGCGAGCGCCTCGGTCGCGCTCGTCCCCCGGCGGCGTGCCGGAAGCGCCACCTGTCGATCGACGCGCGTCCCGAAGTCGGGGAGGAACGCCGTCGACCAGGGCACAGCGATCCGCGATCGTCGTGCGCGCTCAGCGCGACTGGCGCTCCAGAGGTCAGCGCCATCGAGGAGGACCGATCCGGTGTCTGGCCGCTCCACCCCGGCCGCAACGCGGAGCAGAGTCGAGCGCCCCGAGCGTCGCCGACCCCAGATGCCGATCACGGCGCCGCGCTCGGCCGTCATCGAGACGGCGTCGAGCACGCACCGAGCGCGAGCCTGCTCGTGCGTCGTCACATCGATGAGTCTCAGCGGATCGATGCTTCCCACGATCAACGGCGATCGTATACCGGTGGCTAGCTAATTAGAGAGCGAGGAGTCGTGAGTATTCTGGCGCCGGACTAATCCGCACTCGGACTAGTTCGGATCCGACTATTTTTCAGCGTTCCGCTCGGTAAGCATGCTCGCCGGGATGTGGTTTGACCTTCCAGCTCCGGGGCCGCGAGCGGCCAGCGGCCTCGGGGGCGCTCCGGGGGTGATGGATGCCTTTGGGGGGAAGGTCATCAAGCCGCGAGCGCCCCGCGTAACGCGCAGCGATGTGCGTCCGCATGCTGCACCTCCCCCGTGCGGCGTGCTGCGGGATCCGCTCGCGGAGCGAGCGCCCCGCCTGACGCGCGCCGTTGCGCGTCCGCATGCTGCACCTCCCCCGTGCGGCATGTGGCGGGTGCGCTCGCGCCCGTGAGCACGACCATGCGGCCTGCCTCCACCTCGCCGCGTGCTGGCGGGATCGTCGTGCTCGCACCGGTCGCCCGTCGCCGCCGACTCCGTGCCCCCATCCCGGCGGAGTCGAGCGGCGGCGGTCCGGCCCACACCTTGACTGGCGCGTCATGGGCGGATCGACGCCCTGCGGTGCGAGCGGGTTGCTCCCTTCCGCAGCCCAGCTCGCACCACTCTTCTCGGGAGCATGCCCATGCGCCGCAGGCGCCCCGTCCGGTGTGATGAGCGATGGCGCTTCTTCCTCGATCGTGACGGGCGTGGTCCCGCTACCGCGGGGAGCGAGTCACAGCGGCCTGACCGGGATCTTGATGACTCAGGAGCACGTCGACCGGGCCGTGCGCGCCAGCCTCGACGCGGAAGGGCTCACGGTGCGCAAGATCGAGCATGCGCTTGCCGCGCCCCCGAGCGCAGGCGATGCGTGGGAGGCAACCGTGCGTCCCGGTGAGCTGCGCGTCCTGTGCGAGGTTCGGCGTGTCTGGCCCTGGGCGCGCTTGCAGGTGACCTACGAGGTCGTCGAGGCATGACAGCCAGGGTCGATGCACTGTCGCAGCTGGGCGCCGCGATCAGAGAAGTGCGTGAAGCGCACGGGCTCTCTCAGGAGGATGTCGCCGAGCGCGTCGCACGGGACGACGATCGCCGCCAGGAGCTGCCTCGCCCGAGCAGCGCCAACGACCTCGACGCGATCGAGAGCGGTCGCGACAACCCGAACTTTCTGACGCTCGTCGACATCGCCCGTGCGATCGACGTGCCGCTCGGCGAGCTTCTCGCCGCGTTCGATCGCCACCGTGGCATGGGAGGTTCCTGATGCTCGACCAGATCGTCGACCGCCGCATCGTCCAAGCACTCGGTCATCCGACGCGCGTCCAAGTGCTGCGGATCCTCGATAGACGAGATATGGCGAGCCCGGTCCAACTGAGCGACGAGCTGAGCGTCCCTCTCGGAACGATGGGCTACCACGTTCGGCGGCTCGAGGGGCTTGGAATGATCGAGCTGGCCGGAACCCGGCAACGCCGGGGCGCGGTCGAGCACTTCTACCGCACGGCCGACCAGAGAGACGAGATGATCGAGTGCATCCAGACTGCCGTGCGCGCAAGAACCTGGGACGAGCTGGATGCTGCCATGCACGACGTCGAGGCCGCTGCACGCCGCGGGGCCTTCGATGCAGCAGACGCCCAACTCCTGCAGCGTGTCATCCGCCTCGACTCAACCGGTCGGAGCACGCTCGCACAGGCGTTCGCGGAGCTGTCCGACCGCATCGAGCAGATACAGGCCGAGTGCGCCGCGCGCAGGACGCTCGGGCAGCCGGTCGGGAAAGTCCGCGCCATCAACTTGTTGGTGATGCACTCCGGCGTCGGCTCGAATGAGCGAGACCGCGCAGTAGCGCGCGCTCCGGGGGTGTCAGCTCGCTAGCTTCGGGGCTTGAGACACAGGGGTTCGTTGACGACGAAAGGAGGGCCTGGTGAGGCTCGGTAGCGGGAGAACGATGGGGCGACGCGGGCGCGGGACGATCCGCATGGTGTGGCTGGCGGTGTTGGCGGCGGGGTTGTTGGCGGCGATTCCGTGTGCGGCGCAGGCGACGTCTGTGACGGACTTCTCGACGTTTCCGAATGGTGGGCCGTCGGTGCCGACGATGGGGTGAGGGTGTCCGTTGTTCTGTGTGCGGGGTCGGGGTGGTGGTGGTCATGGTCAGTCGGGGAGTCGGTCTGCGAAGTGGATCTTGAGGCCGCGCAGCGCGCCGGCCCAGTTGTAGGCCTGTCTCCACTTGTTCTCGGCGCGTTGGATCGCGAGGTAGATGAGCTTGGTGGCGGCCTGCTCGTCGGGGAAGTGGCCGCGGGTCTTGATGCTCTTGCGGATCTGGCGGTTGAGGTTCTCGATGCTGTTGGTGGTGTAGACGGCGCGGCGCAGGTCGGCGGGGAGCGCGAGGAACGGGGTGATGTAGCTCCAGCGCTGCCGCCAGGACTCGGCGATCATCGGGTACTTCTCGCCCCATTGCTCGTCGAACGCGGCCAGGGCCTGCTCGGCGGCTTCGGCGTTCACGGCAGCGTAGACGGGTCGCAGGCCGGCCGCGACGGCTCTGCGGTCTCTGTAGGTGACGAAGCGCATGCTCGCGCGGATCTGATGGACGATGCACGTCTGCACCCACGCGTGGGGGAAGACGGCCTCGATCGCTTCGGGGAACCCGGTGAGGCCGTCGACGCAGCAGATCAGCACATCTCCGACGCCGCGGTGGTGGAGGTCGTTGAGGACGGCGAGCCAGAACTTCGCGCCTTCGGTCTCTTGCCACCAGATCCCGAGCACGTCGCGCTCCCCGTCGACGGTGACGCCGATCGCGAGGTAGCAGGCGCGTGAGCGGACCGAGCGGTCCTCGCGAACCTTGACCATCAACGCGTCGAGGTAGACGATCGGGTAGACGGCATCCAGCGGCCGTGAGCGCCACGCGGCGACGTCCTCGAGCACCGCGTCGGTGACCCGCGAGATCGTGTCGCGTCTGATCTCGGTGCCATAGAGGTCGGTCAGGTGCTCGGCGATGTCACGCACCGACATCCCGCCGGCGTAGAGGCCGATGATTCTCTGATCCAGCCCGGCCAGCCGCGTCTGGCGCTTGGCGACCAGCTGCGGCTCAAACGACCCGTCACGATCACGCGGGGTACGGATCTCGACCGGGCCGAGATCAGTCTTCAGCGTCTTGACGGTCGACCCGTTACGGACGTTGGGCGCCCCGCCGGGCGGCGCCTGCCCGGGCGGGTAGCCGAGGTGCTCGCTCAGCTCGGCGCCGAGCGCGGTCTCGATCACCCGTCCCGCGAGCTGGGTCAACAGCCCGCCCGGGCCGGTGACCTCCTCCGGCTCAAGGCCCCTCAGCGCGTCCTGGAGCGCCTCGGCCGGCAACAGACCCGCGAGCCGGTCGACGACCGCCTCAGACGGCTCAGCGCCCTGCGAGCGCGGCTGCTTAGACGACATCGTGCTCATGGTGATGGCTCCTCTCCCGGACCGGCCGCCGGGCCGGTCGAAACGCTCGCCCCTCCGGGGCTCCCGTCCCGACCGGCCCAACGCCAGCCCGACGATCGATCACCACGACCACACACACTTCATCGGACAGAACCGATGGGGTGGCCGTTCGGGCTCTCCGTGACCTACAGCAACCAGCTGTATGTCCTCGACCACGGGGAGATCTACGAGGAGACCGGCGGGAGCAGAGTGACGCTGACCAACAGTTGCCACTACTACAGCTGCGTCATCGGTGTGCAGCCGGTCGCGTCCAGAGACTATGCGCACCCGCCGACGCGGACGTTCGAGTTCGTCTTCTACACCGACAGAAACGCCCCGTATGGCAACACCACGCTCGTCGTGAACGAGCGCAGACTGCATTTCGCGCTCGAGGCCGATTTCGACTGGTCGCCCGGCTTGTTCCACGTGACCGTCCCGGGGTCGCTCGGCAACACGACGCTCGACACGATCATCTACGAGAACGGCAGCGAGGCCGCGCGCTGCAACGTCTACTGGAGCTACTGCACCACGCCGGTGACCTCGGGCGACAGCTACTACGCGGCCGTCAAGGACCCGGACGGCAATCTGTATGGCATCACCGCGAGCTATCGCGCGACGTCGTCGACGACGGGCGTCAAGGAGACCGCGGACCAGATCGACCTTCCGCGCCTCGGCGCCCTGTTCGCGACGACGACCGACGTCTGCGACACGCTGCTCACCTTCCCGTACGGCTCGCATCTCGAGGAGAGCAGCGTCAGCGACCAGGAGCTGGCCTGTCAGGCGGCCGTCGCGAACAGATCGTCGATGACCGGGCTGCTGCAGGCGGTCGCCGCGGCCGGGACCGGCACGACAGCGGTGCTCTGGTGGCTCGAGCACCAAGCGACGGTCCAGGTGCTCTCGCCGGACTGGCCGACGACACCGTGGCCCGATGCGCAGGTGCCCGCGATCCCCGACTTGCCGCAGGTCTGGCAAGGCGCGGTCCTCAACCTCGCCGACTACTACAAGCTCCACGCCGGAGGCCGCGACCTCACGCAGGCGGCAGCCGAGACGATCGCCGCCGCCTGCCTCTGGACCGCCTCGCGCATCACCGACGGCCTCGACGCCTGCAGATCGCTGCCGATCTTCATCACCGGCTCCGACGTCGCCGAGGCCACCGACCACGACCTCGAAGCGATCATCGCACACCCGCAATGGGCGATCCTCAACTACGAGGCATCCGGAGCCAAGAACGGCAGCCACCACTGGGTAAACTCGGTGGAACCCTGCGACGGAGCCACCCCGACTGGGAAGCAGTGCGACGAGTATCCGTTCTGGGCGAGCGAGCAGGGCGGCCCCCTGGCAACACCCACGCCGCATCTCAGATACATCGATGCCGCCGATAACCAGCTTCAAGGCACCCGCTATTCGACCTTCATCGGGTCCTGCGGGCTGAGAACTGGCACGCCGCAGGAAGGCGCCAACGCGACTGGTGGGACGGCGTTCCTCGTCGTGCCGATCCCGTCGAGCGCCGGCATCCCGTCCACCTACCTGTGCAACAGAGGCTAGGGCCGGTATAGATCGGGCTGATGCTGACCGAGCAACTCCTCGACCGGCTCTCGGCGACGTGGCAGGCCCACGGCGTCCCGGTCGAGGAGGCGCTCGCACCCGGCACAGACGTCAGCTCCTTCACCTCCGACGACGGCGGCCTCCGAATCGAGCTGCCCGCCGAACTGCGCACGTGGTGGGCCTGGCACGACGGCCGAGTAGAGGGATGGGAAGGCCCGCGGCCCTTGGGCCCAGCGCTGCGGCCGATGTCCTCCACGGAGTCCAGGGGCTGGTGGCAGCGCTCGATCGCAATGGCGCAGGTTGCGGCCGCTGACGCCCCGGACGGGAGTCCACAGACCGATCCCGACTACTGGTGGCGGTCGAGCTGGGTGCCGCTGTTCAGCGACGGGAGCGGCTACCTCGTCGGCGACTGCGCCCTCGGCGGACCCGGTGTCGCGCCGATCCGGCGCATCAAGTGGGAACCCGATCTCGACGTGACCGCCCGCCCGCGAACTGACTCCTTCGGCCAGCTCATCGAGTGGTGTATCGAAGCGCTCGAGCTTGGACTGTGGACCTACAACCGCGACACGAAGAAGTGGAGCTCGGTCCCCTGGGATAGAGAGCTGGATGCGAGATACGAGGGTCTCATCGTCTGACCGAGGGCTCGCGGTCGATCGTCATCCATCTTGGACACGAGCCTTTGCAGTCGGCGGCTATCCGGTGCACTGCGACGCTCGTTCAATCCAACCACTGCCAGGTCGAGAGGACATCGCGTGCACGGTCCTCGGCCCTAACCTCGTCATCGTTCCTGTAGACGAGCGCGCCAACGCCATAGAGCCATCCCGCGTGCGCGAACTTCCACTCGATCAGGCTGCGGTAGACGTTCAGAGGTCGGCGATACCGAACGCCCGCTTCTCCGGCCACGGTCGCCGGCTCGATGACCTCCTCCGGGTCGAGAACGGGGGCACCGCGCGTCAGGCTGTAGCGCGCCGAGGAGCGCGGGTCGCCCTTCTCGCTGGCGCGGCCGAAGCAGACGACCCCCAACGTGCTTCCCGCCGGCGTGATCAGGACCCGCAGGTCCTCACGGCAACCGTCCGGCGTCATGCGCGGCGCGTAGAACGACCGGCTCGGCGCCAGAAGTCGCTCACCGGGCATTCCGTCAGGTCCGGGCGGCACGACGTGCTCGTGCTCGAGCGCGGACGAGTATCGGTAGGCGCGCCGCCACCTCCAGCCGCCCAGACCGCGTGGCACGTACACCCAACCCTGCTTCCGATCCCCGCCCATCTGCCTGCTATCGGAATGGCCACCGCTCCACTTGAGAAGCCCACGAGCAGCGGTTCGCGCACACCGAGGGAAATGGCGGCGGGCCGGTCCAGCTCGGCTACGCCCGGTCCTGCTAATGGCGCAAGTGCGAAGCCGCGTGCCGCAGTCGCAGGCTCCGCCGGATCGGCCCGGCACTCGAGCCGAGCCCGGCTGCCACCGCGTCATGGACACGGCGATCCGCTCCGTCGTCGAGGCTGGCATAGAGGGCAGTCATCCCGGCGAGGATGACGTGGTGCCGGCGTCCGCATCGCAGACGGCGCGCAGCCGCCGACGCATCGCGCGTGATCGTCTCGACCCGTGCGAGCGCGTGCTCCGTCCCGCTGTAGTAGTCGGTCACGCGGTGGTTGGTCGTGCCGGCGTCGGCCTCGCTGTCGATCATGCTGTCGAGGAGCGTGCTCACGGCGCAGATCGCGGGGTAGTAGGCGGCGTCGATCGCCTGCGCCTCGGCCGCCGTGCTGTGCGGGAGCGCTGCGCTCGCGAGCAGTGCATGGACGCCGAGCGAGCTGATCGCGCCAGCGGCAAGCTCCCACCACAGGTACAGGTCGGTCCGCTCCTGCATCAGCGCCCAGCGCTTGAGCGGAGCGGAGCCGCGATCGACCGTCGCGTGCGTCAAGACCTGAGCTTCGATGCAACGCAGCGCAGCACGGCGAGCGACGTGGCAGACGATGTCAGCCGACGGGAGCCGATCGAGGCTCTGCCGACAACGCAGAACGAGTGCGTCGAGGTAGCGGCCGCCGGTGCTGTGCTCCGTGTGCGCTTCGACCTCGAGCGCCGCAAACAGTGGTGAGTAGAAGCGGTAGCCGAGCAGTCGCGCCTCGGCGCTCGACTCGCCGAGCGTGTCGAGGTAGTCGTAGGCGACCTGCCAGGTGACCAGCAGGCGCACCAGATCGCGGCGGTGACGACGCGGCGCGAGCGTGGCGAAGATGGCAGCGCCCTCGGCAAGAGAGCCCTCCTCTTCGAGCGTGCCGAGCGCCAGTCGTCGGCGTTCGGGATCTACGATGCGGCTCGCCTCGCGGCGGCAGTCGGACAGCTCGCGTCGAACCTGCGGGAAGATCGTCGTCCAGTAGTCGGTGAGCGTCGCGACGAGAACGCTCGTGTCAAGCGCTGCGTGATAGGCGGCCGGGATAGTCATCGCGCAAGCGTGCTTCATCCCCGCCTACCCGCGGCACGTTTGCTTGCCAGTTACTCCTGGAGGGCGACGCGGGGATCGGTGTTGGCCGGCGCGGCGCTGAACACGGCGATCAGGAGCAGCGCCCCGACCAGGACGATGCCGGCGATCAGAAGCGCCGGCATGATGTCGAGCGCGAACGGCGCGGGGTAGCCGGTCGTCAGCGCGAGCCAGCGAGCGAGCAGCTTATGCCCGAGCAAGCCCGCGATGAAGCCCGCGACGCAGCCGGTGCCGAGGACGATCCCCGCCTCCAGGAGCACCACGCGCCACAGCTCGCTAGGTCGATGACCGGCAACGGCCCGCAGCAGCGACAGGGACCGGCGCCGCTGCCAGATCGCGGCGATCGTGCCCGCCGCGAGCGACAGGGCTGCCGCGACGACGAGCATCCAGGCGATGACCGTGAGCCGATCGAGCCCATCGCGCGCGAGGTCGCGGAACTGCGCGAAGCGCTCGGCTGCCGTCTGCGCGTGCAGGTCGCCGGAGCCGACTGCAGCCTGGATCGAGCGGCGGGTGCTGATGGGGTCAGCGCCCGGCAGGAGGTCGATCTCGAGCGCGGACGGGTCGGGGTCGAGCCAGTCGCGACGATAGCGGTCGGCGGACATAATCACGGCGCCCGGTCCCCATCCGAGGTTCGTGATGATCGCCGCCACCCGGTAGCTCTCAGGGCCAGCCGGCGTCGGCAGCGTGAAGCGCCCGCCGACGTGCGTGCCCTGCTGCGCGGCCAGTGCGTTCGAGACGGCAACCGATCGGCCGGAGCGGAGCTGCTCGGTGGCGGTCGGCAAGTCGCCCTCGAGCAGCTGGCTCGGCGGGATGGGTGCTGCGTCGCGGGCGCCGCGGGCGAGGATCCAGACACGGCGGTCGCCGACGTCGAGCAGGCCGCCGTAGTAGGGGTGGATGCGCTTCACCCCTGGAACCTCGCGGACGCGCTCGGCGACAGCGGTGGCCGGGAAGCTCTCTGTCGTCAGGCTGTTCTCCGTCCCGCCCGCCGTGATCCAGATGTCGCCGGAGGCCAGGAACTCGGTGAAGTTCGCGTCGAGGCCGCGCAGCACGTCCCGTTGCGCGCCGCCGATCGCGAGGCAGCCGCAGATCGCGACAGCGCCCATCGCCGCGAGCGCGCTCGCGCGGACGGTCCGCGCGCGCAGACCTTCGGCAGCCAGGCTCAGCGTGTGAGAGCCCGTCCGCTCACCGACCCACTCAGCGAGTCGCGCAGCACCGACGACGAGCATCGGGATCGCGAGCGCCGTGGCGACCGCCAGCGCGGCAATGCCGACGATCGTCGCCGAGGGCGTCACGAGGACGAACACGATCGTCGCGCCAGCGAGGACGAACGCGACGGTCGCAAGCGTGCGCCGTGCGGCGGCAGGGAGCCGCTGCCCCGCCTCGCCCTGGTCATGCTCGACCGCATCGAGCGGCCGGCTCCTGCGCAGGTCGAGCAGCGGCGGGGCAGCGGCCAGGCATGCCACGAGGACGCCGCCGAGGCCCACGAGCACCGCCGTCAGCGGGTCGATCGAGAACGTCGCCGCTCAGCGCGAACGCGAACGACAGGAAGCTCGGCGCGCCCGCGAACAGCGTGTGTGCGAGCAGGATCCCGACCGCCAGGCCGACAAGCGAGCCGATCGTGCCGAGGACCACTGACTCGAACGCGAGCATCTGCACCACGTCGCGCGGCGTGTATCCCGCGGTCGTGCGCAGGAACGCGATGTTGCGTCGGCGCTCGGGCGCCGTCAGCAGCATCGCGATCAGCACCAGCAACGCGCCGCTGACTGCGGCGATCGCAGCGAACAGGGCGGTCGCTTGGTAGCTCGGCGCCGCGGCCTGCGCGATCAGCTGCACCTCGCGCTCGACCGGCGCGACCGTGATCCGACCGCCCGCGAGCTGGCGCAGCTCGCGGGCGACCGCTGGCGCACGACCGGGCCGCGGCGTCACGAGGATGCGCGACACGCGATCGGGAAGGCCCGCGAGCGCCTGGACGCGCGCCAGCTGTGCGATCGCCACGGCCGCGTCGGCCACCGGCCCCACCTGCGGAGCGTCCAGCGCCCCGCCGACCGTGACGCGCTCGGCGCGCCCGCGCAGCGTGAGGAGCACCGAGCGATCGTCGCCGTGCGTCGGCACGCCGACCTCGTCAGCGATCGCCTTCGGCAGCATCACCCCTTGCAGGAGCGCGACGAGCATCACTGGATCCAGGTCGCGAGTCGCGGAGCCGTCCAGGTCGGTGATGCTCGTGTCGACACCGACGAGGTTGACGCTGCTGCGACCGTCCGGGCCGACGACGGCCGCGCGCTGCTCGAGCAGCGGGCTCGCGACCTCGACGTCGGACAGCGCGCGAACCTGCTCCACAAGCTGCTGCGAGAAGCCGTCCGCCGAGCGCGCCGACAACTCCAGCTGCGCCGAGCCCGCGATCCCGCGCACCAACTCGCCCGCGTTGCTCGTGATGCTCCGATTCGCCGTCAACACCGCGAACACCAGCGCGACGCCGATCGCCACGCCGAGCCCGGCCAGCAGCTCTTGGACCGGGTGCGCGCGAACCCGCTCCGCGTACGACTCGACCAACCCCCCGAACGTCATCCCGCCTCACCCGCTCGACATGCGCGGGATGACTGCCGACGCCGCCTGCACGAGCCGTCCGTCCTCGATGTGCTCGACGCGGTCGACGAACGGCTCGAGGCGCTCGTCATGCGTGACGATCACGACGCATGCGCCGCGCTCATGCGCGCAGCTCGCGAGGATCTGCACCACCTCCTCGCCGCGTCTGCGGTCCAGCTGCCCTGTGGGCTCGTCGGCGAGGATGAGGTGCGGGTCGGTGACGAGGGCACGCGCGATCGCCACGCGCTGGCGCTGCCCTCCCGAGAGCTGGCCGGGGTAGTGGTCGGCGCGTTCGCCGACGCCCAGCCGCAGGAGCCATGTCATCGCGCGGTCCTGCGCCTCAGCGCGAGGCATGCCGTCTGCTCGCAGCCGCAATGCGGCATTCGCGAGAGCGCGTCGATCGCTCAGCAGTCCGTCGCCCTGGGGAATCAGCCCGATCGCGCTGCGCAGGAGCCGGGCACGATCTCGCGCTGACAGCTTCGCAAGGCTCTGTCCAGCGACGGTCGCCGTCCCGGAGTCTGGAAGCTCGATGCCGGCCGCGATGCGCAGCAGCGTCGACTTGCCCGACCCGCTCGGCCCGTAGAGTGCGACCACCTCGCCGGGCGCGACGGTGAGACTCACGCCGTCGACCGCTCGGATCACCTCGGCCTGCTCGTAGTGCTTCACGACCTCGCGAAGCTCGAGGCCGCTCATGGGCCGGAGCCGGCAGGCCGGAGCGCGACCACTGGCGCCGGCTCGGGCACGGTCTTCCCGCGGAGGATGCCGTCGCTGATCGACAGCGTTCGATCGGCACGGTCCAGCTGGTCAGCCTCCGACGCCGTCATCACCACCGCGATTCCGTCCTCGCGCGCGACTCTGACCAGCAGCTCCACGAACCGGTCCGCCTCCAACGGCTTCAACCCGCTCGTCGGCTCGTCCAACACCAACACGTTCGGACGCAGCATCAACGCCCGCGCCAACGCAGCGAGCACGACATCCGCGTGGTTCAGCTCGCCGAGTGTCCGCGTTGCGCAGTCGCCGAGCCCGACCCGCTCGAGCAGCCGCCGCGCCTCCGCCCGCGCTCGCGGTCGCGAGCGCCGGCCAGTGCGCCGACGCGCCGGCACAGCGACCTGACGATCGACGCGCGAGCCGTGGTCGGGCAGGAACACGGGCAGCCAGAAAGCGATCTGCTGTCGCGCAACTGCCCGCGCACTCCGCGACGACCAGATGTCGACGTCGTCGAGCAGCACCATGCCGGAGTCGGGCGGGACGATGCCGGCCGCGACGCGGACGAGCGTGGATCGTCCCGAGCGCCGGCGACCCCATACGCCGACGAGCTGACCGGCATCGATCTCGAGCGACACACCGTCGAGCGCGGTCTCCTCGGCCATGCCGCGGACGTAGCGCTTCGCGACGTCCCTGAGCGCGAGCGTCGTCAACGCCGCGCTCCTGCGCCTCTCGTCAGCTCCTCGCTCGCCTGCCGCATCTTCTCGATCCATGTGAGCCGTGCGTTGAGCGCGATCTGCTCGTCCTTCACGAGGCCCCAGCCGCCAAGCTCTGCGAGCCGTTCGGGCCGGGGCGCCGGGGCGATCTCTTCCAGCCGCGCGAGCACTCGTCGCTCGAGGTCGTCGAGCAGTCGTGCGGTGACCTCTGGACCCTGCCGCGCTGCCCAGAGCAGAGCGAGGACGAAATACTCCCGCGGCGCCTCCGTGAGGTCCAGTCCTCGGATGAAGGCGGCAAGCGCTTCGACGCCGCGCGTGCTCAGTCTGTAGCGGCGTCGCGAACGGGATCGCGCTGGAACGTCGCCCTCCTCGGGAACCTCCTCGAGAAGGCCCTCCTGCGCCATGCGGTGCATCTGGTCGTAGATGGTCGACCGGGACGTGCCCCATGCCGGGAACTGCTCGTCGATCTCGCTGACGACCATGTACCCGTGAGTGACGGAGTGGAGGCTCACATACGTCAGCACCGCCCACTTCGAGTTCGTCGCCGCCACTGCTCTCCCCGTCCTCCCGCACCATCCTGGGCGGCCCACACCCGCCTCTCGCCTGCACGCTCACGTTCGCGTGAGCAAGGCCGGCACCTTACCTCCACAGGCTCCACTATTCAAGGAATCGTACGACTGGCAGCGCCCTTCGAGGGCGGGAGCGGTCCGAGTCACAGCACGATCGACAGCATCTGGCTCAGCGAGGACGCGTCCGCGTACCTGCCGAGCGAGGGCAACAAGGCTGACCGCGTTCGAGGCGGCCTCAAAGCGTTGCGTGACGGACGAGCGGAAGGTCCGCTCGGTCCAGCGTTGCCTCCGGATTCAGAGAAGCTGCAGCACGTCGCCGAGGAGCTGGCCGAGCTGCTGCTGTCCGCGTCGTTGGTCACCGAGGACGACGTCGCCGAGGCGCTTGGCGACGGATCGACGACCCCCACCTCGCCGACCGTCGTGGCCACGCACCGATCGAACGACGCCGTGACGACGGCCACGACGCCGATATCCAGCACGGCGCCCGTCTTCGTCGGCCACGGCCATGACCATGGGCTGCTTCACCAGGCCGTACGCGTCCTTGAACGCGGGACCTCTCGCGAGATCGTCGTGCTGCATGAGCAGGCGAATGCGGGACGCACGCTGCTCGAGAAGTTCGAGGCGCACGCGTCCTCGGCCGCCTACGCGGTGGTCCTTCTCACGCCTGACGACCGAAGTGGCGCTCGCGATCAGGACCATCAGCTGGCCCGCGCACGCCAGAACGTGATCTTCGAGCTCGGCTTCTTCTTCGGGCGCCTTGGTCGAAACCGCGTTGCCGTCCTGCTCGCACCGGGCGTAGAGCAACCCTCTGATATCGCCGGCTTGGTCTACATCGCGGTCGACAACGGCGGCTCCTGGAAGTATGCGCTGGCTCGAGAGCTCGAAGCGGGCGGCATAGCAGTCGCACTCGATCAAATTCCCTGACCGGGATCGGCGAGGCGCTGTCGAGATGTGGTTCGCGTACATGGACGAGGCCGGCAACACCGGCCGCAACCTCCGCGACTCCGCGCAGCCGGTGCATCTCATCCTCACGCTGGTCGTCGACGAGTCGTGTGTGAACGACCTCCATGAGAACATCCGCCGTCGGGACTCGTCACTGCCCGGACGTCTGCACCGACCCGGAGTTCGAGTTCCACGGATACGACCTGTTCGGCGGCAACGGCCCGTTCGAGGGCATGTCCCCCGCGAAGCGGATCGCGATCTGCGGCGACGTCCTCGACTGCATCGGGCGCGTCCATGCCAAGGTGATCGTTCGCGGTGTCTACAAGCCCGGGCTCGCCGCCCGCTACGCCAACCCGTTCCATCCACACGACATCGCCCTGATCGCCGTGCGACGGCCGATCAAAGCGCTCGCGGCGGAAACGGGTCGCGACCGTAGCTGTCCTGTTGCCGGACGCGGCCGTCTCGCCCGTGGACGATGTGCTCCGCGCGGTTCCGCTTCGCGAGTTCGCGGCCGGCACTCATGGCCTCCTGCTTCGTGCCAAACGTCCGCGCAGGACGCGAGCTGCCCTCCACCTGCCGTAGGCGACTCATCAGGTTCAGGACGGCGCTCGACCGTGACGAACGTCGAGGTCGAGCAGCCCCGCGAACGCCTCGTCGTGGGACGGCGTTCCGAGAACGCAGGTCCTGCGGGGCATGCAGCGCGACGCGCAAGCTCGTCGGCGCGAGCACCGCCCGCAGGCAGGCCCCGTGCCGGCGCACGCTGACGCGCGAACGGCGTCGGCTCGCGCGTGCGCCGAAGCGTGAGATCGCTCATGGCGCGACCGTACGCCCGCACCTGCGCACCGATGTGTCGCCCGCGTTACGGCGCGGTGACCGATTGATCACAGCATGCGCGCCTCTACAGGGACGAAGCACGCCGGCACGCCGGTCCGGAGGCCGCCGGCCGGGCGCGGCCCTATCCGGCGACGCGCTCGTAGCGCGCGTAGAGCTCCTCGACTGCGCGCTTGGCGGCCGTATGGCGCTCGGTCGCGTCGGCCGCACGTTCCGGCTCCGCCCACGCGGCGGGGTCGGCCAGCTCCTCCTCCAGCGCCTGGAGCGCCGCCTCCGCCGCTTCGATCTCGCGCTCCAGCTTCTGCGCCTCGCGGACCGCGTTCTTCGAGCGCGCGGGCTTGGCGGCGCCGTTCCCGTTCCCGCTGGCCTGCCTGGCCTTCGCCTTCGCCGCCTTCGCGGCCGCCTTGTCCGCCGCGGCGCCGGCCGTGGCCGCCCCCTCCTCCAGCGCTCTGCGCTCCTCCCGCATGCGCAGGTAGTCGGCCCAGCCGCCCTCGTAGCTGTGCAGCGTGCCGTCCTCGACGGCGACCGTGCGGGAGCCGACCGCGTCGAGCAGCGCACGGTCGTGCGGAACGAGCAGCACCGAGCCGGGGAAGCCCTCGAGCGCCTCCTCCAGCGCCTCGCGGCTCTCGACGTCGAGGTGGTTCGTCGGCTCGTCGAGGATCAGCACGTTCGCGCCCGAGTGCACGAGGATCGCGAGCGAGAGGCGCTGGCGCTCGCCGCCGGAGAGGCCCGTGATCGGCTTCTCCGCCTCGTCCCCGGAGAAGAGGAACTGCCCGAGCAGCGCGCGCGCCTTGCTCGGCGTGAGTCTGGTCGCGCGCTGGGCGGCCTCCAGCACCGTGCCGGTGTCGCCGAAGTGCTCGGAGTGCTGGGAGAGATAGCCGACCTGCACGTTGTGGCCCTTGCGCAGTCTGCCGCCGCTCAACGGGCGGTTGCCGGCCAGGGTCTCGATCAGCGTCGTCTTGCCGGAGCCGTTCGCCCCCACGAACGAGAACGTGCTCGCCGCGCTCGAGCCACAGCCCCGCGTGCTCGAGCAGCGTGCGGCCGGGCACCTCGACGCGCCCGTCCTCCAGCTCGAAGATCACGCGGCCGGCGCGCTCCGGTGCCTTGAACGAGAACGCGAGCGTCGTGACGTCGCGCGGGTCGCGCTCGATCCGCTCGATCTTCTCCAGCCGCTTCACGCGCGACTGCGCCTGTCTGGCCTTCGTCGCCTTCGCGCGGAAGCGCTCGACGAAGCGCTCCAAGCGCGCGATCTCGGCTCTCTGCTTGTCGATCGCGCGACCGAGCGCCAGCTCGCGCGCCGCCCGCTCCTGGCGCCACGTGTGCCACGGACCGGCGAAGAAGCGCGAGCGGCCGGCCTCCAACTCGAGCACGGACGTGCCGACGGCCTCCAGGAACCAGCGGTCGTGCGCAACCAGGACGATCGCCGCGTCCAGCTCGACCAAGTGCTTCTCGAGCCACTCGAGCGAGGCGATGTCGAGATGGTTCGTCGGCTCGTCGAGCAGCAGCAGGTCGGGCTCGCCGGCCAGCACGCGCGCGAGCGAGCCGCGCGTCAGCTCGCCGCCCGAGAAGGTCGACAGCTCGCGGTCCATCTGCTCGTCGCCGAAGCCGAGCCCGTGCAGCACCGCCTGCGCGCGGTCGCGCCAGCGGTAGCCGCCGTGCGCGTCGAGCGCGGCCTGGGCGCGCGCGTAGGCGTTCAGCGTCTGCTCGTCGTGGGCGCCGTCCGCCATCGCCTGCTCGAGCCGCGCCAGCTCGGCCTCGACGGCGAGGATCTCCTGCGCGCCTGAGAGCACGTAGTCGCGCAGCGTGACGTCGCGTTCGCGCGGTGGCCGCTGGTCGTGCAGCGCGACCTTGACGCCCTTCTCGAACGCCAGCTCGCCGACGTCGACCGACGCCTCGCCCGCGAGCATCCGCAACAGCGTCGTCTTGCCGGCGCCGTTGCGGCCCGAGAGCGTCATGCGGTCTCTGCGCTCGAGCTTGAACGAGAACGCCGCGCATGAGCGGGTCGCCCGCCATGTCCTTGCCGATGTCCGATGCGATCACGACGGCCATGCCGCCGCCCATGGTACGAGCCGGCGGGCGCGCCGAGCAGCCCGCCGCGACACGTCACGCCCGCCGAGTCCTCCGCTATGGTTCCGGCCCGCATGAAGCGCCTGCGCCCCATCCTCGCCACGCTCGCCACGCTCGCCACGACCGGCATGCTGCTGCTCGTGCTCGCCCCCGCCGCGTTCGCCGGCGCGCCGGACGGCGGCCAGGGCACCTACGGCGCGGCCGACGACAAGGTCGTCACGAACGCCGGCTTCATCGTCATCGTCTTCTTCCCGACGCTGATCCTCCTGCTGAGCCTCCTCCAATGGCGGCTCGACAAGCGCAGAGACGCGCGCAAGGCCGCCAGAAAGCATCGCCTGGCGTCCGCCGACTGGTCCGGCGGCTGGTAGCTGGGTAACCGACCTCACCCGCGCGGGTAAGGTCGGGGCATGAGCTATTTCGTCACGGGCGCGACCGGCTTCATCGGCCGGCATCTGGTCGAGCGGCTGCTGGAGCGCGAGGGCGAGATCCACGTGCTCGTGCGGCCGGAGTCGATCGGGCGGCTCGACGCGCTCATACATCGCTGGGGCGGCGCCGGGCGCATCCGTCCGGTGCTCGGCGACCTGAGCAAGCCGCTGCTCGGCCTGGAGCCGGCGCAGGTCGCGGAGCTGCGCGGGACGATCGACCACTTCTTCCACCTCGCCGCGGTCTACGACATGACCGCGAGCGAGGAGCAGGACCGGCTCGCCAACGTCGAGGGCACCCGCCACGCGATCGAGCTCGCCGGCGTGCTCGACGCCGGCTGCCTGCACCACGCCTCCTCGATCGCCGTCGCGGGCGCCTTCAGAGGGGTCTTCCGCGAGGACATGTTCGACGAGGGCCAGCCGCTCGAGCATCCCTACCACCGCACGAAGTTCGAGGCCGAGCGGCTCGTGCGCGAGGAGACGACGGTGCCGTGGCGCATCTACCGGCCGGCCGTCGTCGTCGGCCACTCGCAGACCGGCGAGATGGACAAGATCGACGGGCCCTACTACTTCTTCAAGCTGATCCAGCGGCTCGGCGACAGCGTTCCCTCGTGGCTGCCGCTCGTCGCGCCGGAGCTGGGCGACACGAACGTCGTGCCGGTCGACTACGTCGTCGCGGCGATGGACCGCATCGCGCACCAGCCCGGCCTCGACGGACGCGCGTTCCACCTCGTGAGCCCGCGTCCGCAGCGCTCCTCCGAGGTCGTCAACGCGTTCGCGCGGGCGGCCGGCGCGCCACGGATCGCGGTGCAGCTCGACGACGAGCTGACGCTCGGCCTGAGCGGCGCCGCGCGCTCGCTCGCGATGCGCCTGCCGGGAGCGCGCTCGGTCCGCCGCGGCGTGCTGCGGCAGGTCGGCATCCCCGACGAGGTCGTCGACCACGTCGCGCTCGTGCCAGTCTTCGCGACCGAGGCGACGGAGGCCGTGCTCGACGGCAGCGGGATCGAGGTGCCCGAGCTCGAGACCTATGCGCGGGTGCTGTGGGAGTACTGGGAGGCGAACCTCGACCCCGACCAGTTCAAGACCGACAGCTCGCTCGCCGCCGCCGTGAACGGCAAGACGATCCTCATCACCGGCGCCTCCAGCGGCATCGGGCGCGCGGCCGCGATCAAGCTCGCGCGCGCCGGCGGGATTCCGCTGCTGGTCGCGCGCAGCGCCGACAAGCTCGAGCAGGTGCGCGAGGAGATCGAGGCGCTCGGCGGCAGCGCGTACGTCTACACCGCCGACGTCTCCGACCCCGACGCGATCGACCAGCTCGTGGCGCAGGTGCTCTCCGACCACCCCGCCGTCGACGTGCTCGTCAACAACGCCGGCCGCTCGATCCGGCGCTCGATCGCGCTGTCCTACGACCGCTACCACGACTTCGAGCGCACGATCCAGCTCAACTACCTCGGGGCGGTCAAGCTGATCCTCGACCTGCTGCCGCACATGCGCGCGCGCAAGCAGGGCCACATCGTGAACATCTCCTCGATCGGCGTGCAGACGAGCCCGCCGCGCTTCTCCGCCTACGTCGCCTCGAAGGCCGCGCTCGACGCCTTCACGCGCGTCGTCGGCTCCGAGACGATCGCCGACCGCGTCACCTTCACGACGATCCACATGCCGCTCGTGCGCACGCCGATGATCGCGCCGACGACGCTCTACAACGCCTTCCCGACGATCTCCCCGGAGGAGGCCGCCGACCTCGTCTGCGACGCGATCCGCAAGAAGCCCAAGCAGATCAACACGCGCCTGGGGACGTTCGGCGAGGTCGCCTACGCGCTCGCGCCGAAGGCGGTCGACCAGCTGCTGCACCTCGCCTACCGCGTCTTCCCGGACTCGGCGGCGGCGAAGGGGACGGTGGGTGGCGACGAGCGCGTCTCCCGCGAGCAGCTGGCCCTCGCGCACCTTACGCGTGGGGTGCACTGGTAGCTCGGCTTCGCTTCGGTGCGTTGCCGGTACGCCGGCGCGCGTGGAGCTTGCCAGCGAGACCCTCTCGTCATCGCCGCGCAGGGCTCTCACGTCGTGGTAGCCGATGGGGGGTCTCGCTGACAAGTCCACGCGGCCGGCTGCTTGGGCGCTGGTGCGCCGCTCCACCAGCTCACCCCAGACGAGGTGGCTCGTGCAGGGGGCTTGGGGCCCTGTTGGAGCTGAAGCAGACGAGGGCGTGGGCGACACAGACCGAGCCGCCAACCACGAAGTCAGATGCGGAAGACCGGCAGGAGGCGCTTCTCGTGCTCGGCTTCGATGCGCGCGATCACCTCGACGTGCTGCTCGATGCCGGAGCCGCGGAGCTTGGTGGCGAGCAGCTCGTCGACCTGGAAGATGCCGGCGCTGTTGGACATCGCGATCTCGACGCGCACGGCGCGGTCCTTGCCGGGGACGATCTTGACGTCCTCGATCGCGTAGGCGGACAGCGAGTGGATGTTCTGGTGGCCGGCCTCGAACGGGACGCGCGAGCGGCCGCGGGCCATGTCGAGCGCGTCGGCGACGCGCACGATCCCCGCCTCGATCGTGAACGGCTCGCCGCGGCGGCGGTGGCCGATGATCGCGTGCAGCGCCTCGGCGACGACGATCGAGCGCTCGGGCTCCTGGTAGGCGTCCGCGAGCAGGCTGCCGAGCTTGTCGGCGGTGAGGAAGAGGCTGTATGCCTCGTGGTCGGCGCGGTGGATCGTCATGCCGGTGTCGTGGAACAGCGCGCCGGCGGCGATGACCACCTCTGCGTCTCTCTCGCTCATGCCGTAGTCCGCCACGACGTTCGGCACGATGCCGCGGCGGAACAGCAGGCGCGCGAGCCGCAGCGCGACGTTGAGCACGATCTGGATGTGGATCCACGAGTGGTCCGACATCCCGAGGCGACGGGTCGCGTTGACAGCCGAGACATGCCACCACGCCTTCACCTGGTCGTCGGCGTTGACGGCCTCCAGCAGCCGCTCGAGCTTGCGATTCCCGCGCGTCGGCACGCGGATCCGCACGTCCGCGATCGCCTCGCGCGGCGGCCGGTCGGACGGGTCCACCTGCCCTCCCCCGCCGGCCGGCGGCTCGACGCTCACGTGCTCAGTCCGGCGGAGATCGACATCCCGCCGCCAGGCTAGCGGCACCGGCGGCGTCCGCTCAGAACAGCCGCCCGAGCAGCCCCCGACGCCGATACGCCCGCTCCCACGCGAGCTGCTCCCTGAGCCGCTCCGCCTCTGCGCGGGCGAGATTGGCCTGCAGACGCGCGATCGTCAGCCTCATCTCGGCAACGATCTCGCTGCGGCTCATGTCAGCTACGGTTCTCGGCTGGCACTCGCGAGTTGTCGACTCGGGTTGCATCACGGTCATGCTAGGTGTCCTCCTCGTCCGAGCGCAACAGCGGATGTGTGGGATCGTCCGACTCGTCGCGTGCTCCGAGGGTGGCGGCGAGTCGGTCCAGCTGCTTCGCGTCGACTGCTGCTTGATCCGCGACCGGCCCTTCCGCGCCCCGGACCGCGCCGACGCGGGGGATCTCGATGCCGTCGCGACCGACGCGGGTCAGCGTCTCGCCGTGGAGCGCGAGGCGTGCCACGACGAGCACGGCGTACAGCGCGGCGAACACGACCGACGCGACCTCGACGCGCCAGACGACGACGGCGCCGAGCGCGACGGCCGGCAGGCGCGACGGCAGCGGGGCCGTCGCGGCGCCGGCGAGCGCGAGTGCGAGCGTGAGCAGAACGACGGCCGGCAGCAGGCCGCGGCGGGCGGCGGTCATGCGGGGCGGCAGTCGTCGCGGGGCAGGAACGGGAGGCCGGGGAGGCGCGTTTCGGCGCTGAGCAGGCGCATGCCCTCGCGTCTGCGCTCGAAGTCGGCGCCGACGCCGGGGCCGAGCGCGACCTTAGCGCCGAGCTGGAAGCCAGACGACGAGAACGGCGTACGTACGGCGGTCGAGGACGAGGTCGTCGGCCACCTGCTCGCGCAGCGCGCCTGCACGGCGCTTCAGGGCATCCAGCGCGAGCGGATGCCCGAGCGCGGCGACGAACGCACCGGCGGCACCCCGAAGCCGCGGGTCGTGCAGATCCACCGTCGCGTCGAGCTCGGTGACGAGCGCGTCTCCGGCGCTCACCCCGAGGCTCGCAACGTCGCCCGCGCTGAGGGCGAGATGGCCGTCGCTGCGCGCGACGGCGTTCACCGCGAGCTCGGCCGGCCGGCCGTGCGCGTCCATGCTGTACGACAGGACGGCCTTGTCTCCCGCGCCGATGCGCGCCTGCACGGGGCCGCCCGCGAGCTCGGCGGCGGCGTCCGCGTCGAGCTCGAAGAACCAGGTGGCGCTGCCGTCGCGTCGCGTGCGCGTGCCCAGCAGCGCGCTGCCCGACGCCTCGATCGCCGGAAGGCCGCGCGGCAGCGGAACGTTCGCGCGCGCCGTGAGCTTGGCGCTGACGTACGTCTCGTCGGCCGGCGGCAGCTTCGCGTGCGGGCGCCAGCCGATCGCGTCGCAGAGCAGCGAGCAGGCGCTGCGCACGTCGTCGACGGCATGGCCGCCGACGGTCGCCTTCGCGCCGTAGCGGTCCACGAAGGCTCTGGCCGCCGCGACGCTCGGCAGCGTCCACGAGGCGCCGGAGTCGAAGCTCGCCGCGATCCCGGCTCTCGCCTCGGCGCCGACGCGGCGGCCGAGGCTGACGTGCAGTCCGGCTCCAACCGTGGCGCCGACCTGCTTTCCCCGGCGGAGCGTGACGACGACGCGTCCGTCGGACAGACGCACCGTGTCCAGCTCGCCGCTGTCGCCGAGCGTGAACACGTCGAGCGTGCCGCCGAGCGACTCGCTGCTCGTGCTGCGCTCGACCGGGCAGGGCGCGAGGTCGGCGTCCGGTGGCGGCGGCGCGTCGCAGGCGGCGCCGGCGACGCGGCAGAGGCCGCGCTGGAGGCCGGCGAGCACCTGACCGGCGACGCCGCCGGAGGTGAGGCCGGCCGCGAGCGCGAGCACGACGGCGACGAGCAGCACGAGCGCGACGTACTCGCTCGTCGCCTGTCCGCGGGCCTCGCTCCAGCGCTGCATCCGGCCAGCAAAGCGTGCTTCGGCCGGAGATCAAGCGGCTGCGCGGCGTTTGGCACACGATCCCGCGAGCGGCGTGCGCGCCTTGCGCAGAGTCGCCGCGAACAGGCTGGGGCGGGACGGACGGGGCCGCGGACGCGCGCTACGCCCCGGCCAGCTCGCGCAGGACGCCCTCGCGCAGCCCGCCGCGCGCGACCTCGAGCGGGCCGAGCCGCTCCGCGACGACGGCGAGCACGACGATCCCGGCCGGCAGCAGCCGCACGCGCTCCGGCGCGATCCGCGTCCGCTCCGCCACGACCGCCGCCGGCGCCGCGACGAGCGCCGCGAGCGCGCGCTGGAGCCCGGCCGGGTCGAGCCGTGGGCCGGCGAGCCGCCGCAGCGACGTCGCGCTGCCGCCGACCGCGAGCGCACGCTCGACCGGCGGCGGCGCGATCGCGCCGAGCGCCGCCTCGGCGGTGGCGCGCACGGCGGCCAGCTCCGCCGCCGGCGGCGGGTCGCCGTGCAGGTGCGCCGCCGCGAGGTCGCCAGACCCGAGCGGCAGCGACGCGGACCACGCGGCCCCGCCCGCGCACGTGCCGACGACGAGCTGCGCCGAGCCGCCGCCGACGTCGACGACGGCCAGCGGCCCCGAGAACGCGAGCTCGCAGGTGGCGCCGGCGAAGGCGAGCCGCGCCTCCTCGAGCTCGTCCAGCAGCTCGACGGGCGCGCCGGCCGCGGCCGCCAACTCGTGGCAGGTCGTCAGCCCGTCGGCGGTGCGCCGCAACGCCGCCGTCGCCACGACGCGCAGGGCGTCCACGCCGAGCGCCTGCGCCTCCGCGGCCTGAGCGGCGACGACCGCCGCGAGCCGCTCGCGCACCGCCTCGGGGACCGCCCCGCCCGGTCGGCACGCATCGCCCAGGCGCGTGAACGCACGCCGTTCGACGACCGGCGCGAGGGCGGGCGCGGCGCGCGCGCCCGTCGCGACGTCCGCCACCAGCAGGCGCGTCGTGTTCGAGCCGATGTCGATGCAGGCGCAGCGCACGGCCCGGCGAGCGTAGCCGCCGGCCCGCCTCGTGGCGAGCGAGCGGGGGCCGGAACGTCGCTTTGAGGCATCATGCGGGTTCGTGAACGACGAGCTGGCGATCGAGGTCCGCGGCCTGCGCAAGCGCTACGGCGACCTGGAGGCGGTCCGCGGGATCGACTTCCGCGTGCGCCGCGGCGAGGTCTACGGCCTGCTCGGCCCCAACGGCGCCGGCAAGACGACGACCGTCGAGATCCTCGAGGGCTACCGCGACCGCAGCGAGGGCGAGGTGACCGTGCTCGGCCACGACCCCCAGCTGCGCCCGCGCGATCTGCGCGCGCGGGTCGGGATCGTGCTGCAGAGCACCGGCATCTACCGCCACCTCACGGTCCGCGAGCTGCTGGACCACTTCGCCGGCCTCTACCCCGCCCCGCGCGACGCGCAGGAGGTGATCGAGGTCGTCGGCCTGCGCGGCAAGGAGGACGCCCGCGCGCGCACGCTGTCCGGCGGCCAGCTGCGCCGCCTCGACCTGGCGCTCGCGCTGATCGGCGACCCGGAGCTGATCTTCCTCGACGAGCCGACGACCGGCTTCGACCCCGCCGCGCGCCGCGGCGCGTGGGACACGATCCGCTCGCTGAAGGCGCTCGGCAAGACGGTCGTGCTGACGACGCACTACCTCGACGAGGCGCAGGCGCTCGCCGACCGCGTCGCGATCGTCAAGGACGGCCGCATCCTCGTCGAGGGCGCGCCGGCCGAGCTGGGCGCAGGCGACGGCGCCGCGCGCTACCGCGTCGCGTGGCGCAACGGCACCGGGATGCTCAACCAGCGCGAGACGGACGACCCGACGAGCCTGCTGCACGAGCTGACCGCCGCGGCGCTGGCGCGCGGCGAGCGGCTCGAGAGCCTCAGCGTCACGCGCCCCACGCTCGAGGACGTCTACCTGGAGCTGACCGCCGATGCCTGACGCCGCCGCCCCCGCGCACGGATTCGCGGCGCTGACGTGGCGCCAGTACCGCCTCGAGCGGCGCATGTTCTGGCGCAATCCGAGCGCGGCCTTCTTCAACTTCCTGCTGCCGCTGCTGCTGCTCGTGCTGCTCGCCGCCGTCTTCACGCAGCAGAGCGACCGCGACGTGATCCTGCCGGGCATCGCCGGCATGGCGGTGCTCGCGACGACGTTCAGCGCGCTGGCCTACAACATGGTCTTCCTGCGCGAGCAGGGGATCCTCAAGCGGATGCGCGGAACGCCGCTCCCGTCGGGCGCCTACCTGCTCGGGATCGCCGGCAACGCGGTCATGAACACGGCGGTGCAGATCGTGCTGATCGTCGTCGCCGGCAAGGTCTTCTACGGGATCGACTGGCCGCGAAACGCCGGCGAGCTGGTCCTGTTCGTCGTGCTCGGGGTCGTCTGCTTCGCCTCGCTCGGCGTCGCGCTGGCGCACGCGATCCCGACGTTCGAGGCGGCGACGGTGTACGTGAACATGCTCTTCCTGCCGGTCGTGTTCATCTCGATCGACGCCGCGCACGACCCCGCCTTCCTGAAGGGGATCGCGGAGGCGCTGCCGCTCGCGCACCTGATCGACGGGCTGTCCGCCGCGATGGTGACGGGCGCCGGCCTCGGCGAGCTGCTGTCGGCGATCGGCGTCCTGGTGCTGTGGACGATCCTCGGCGTGACGCTCGCGATCCGCGGCTTCAGCTGGGAGCAGCGCCGCTCCTGAGCGGCGCGTCGCCCACCGCGAACGACGCCGGCGGCTCGCCGTGCAGCACGACGGGGACCGTCGCGAGCGCGGACGCCGCCCACTCCTCGCGCAGCATGCTGTAGACGTAGACGTCGTGGGCGCCGGCCGCGTGCCGATGCCAGCGGCGCAGCAGCCCCTCGCGCACGAAGCCGACGCGCGCCAGCGCGGCCTGCGAGCGCGCGTTCTCGACGTCGGCGTACGCGCCGAGGCGATCGAGTCCGAGCCGGCCGAACGCGAGGCTGGCGACGAGCGCCTTCGTCTCGCGGTTCGCCCCGCTCCCCCACCAGCGGCGCCCGAGCCACGTGCCGATCACGGCGCGGCGATCGCGCCCGGACAGCTCGGCGAGGCCGACGACGCCGATCGGGCCGTCGGCGCGGTGGACGATCAGCAGGTCGAGCTGCTCGCCCCGCTCGCGGCGACCGGCGAGCCCGGCGACATAGGCCGCCGGCTCCTCGAGGCGGTGGTAGGGCCCCCACGAGAAGAAGCGCGTGACCTCGGGGTCGGAGCCCAGCTCGAACAGCGTCGGGACGTCCTCCGCGGTCGCGAAGCGGAGGATCAGCGTCGGTCCGTGCAGCTCCATGCGGACGATCCTAGGAGAATGGTCGCGATGCGGACCGTCCCCGACCGTTCGCGCACGCGCCCCGACCGCGACGGGGACTGCACGTTTGGCGATCGGTGCGACCGCTCATATGGGTTGGTGACGTGAGCGACGGCGTCGGCACCCAGTCCTCGGACAGCACAGCCGTGCCCACAGGCGAGCACGACGACGCTGTGCAGCCGCGGGTCCAGCTCACCCTGCCCGCGCTGCCGGCCAACGTCGCGCTCGTGCGCCAGGCGCTGGCCGGGCTGACGGAGGAGCTCGGCGTCGACCCGGCGCGCGCCTCCGACATGAAGATCGCGCTCACCGAGGCGTGCACGAACGTCGTCGTGCACGCCTACGGCGACGACCCGGGACCGCTCGAGGTCGCGATGGCCGTCGAGCACGGCCGGCTCGTGCTGACCGTGCGCGACCGCGGCGGCGGCCTGCATCCGCTCCCGGGACGCGACGAGGGTGCGCCGCTCGGCTTCGGGCTCGCGCTGATCGCGTCGCTCTCCGACGAGCTGGGACTCGTCGGCGGCCGGCGCGGCACAGAGGTGCGGATCGCCTTCGCGCTCGGCGACGACGAAGCACCGCCGCTCGCGATCCAGCCGTCGGCCGAGCCCGCGCCGGCGCTCGACGGGATCGTGCTCTCCCTGAGCCCGCCGGAGCGCACCGCACGCGTGCTCGGCCGCGTCGTCTCGCTCGTGGCCGCGCGTGCGGACTTCTCGATCGACCGTCTGTCGGATGCGCAGATCGTCAGCGACGCGATCGCGGGCGCAGCGTCCGCGCACGTCCCGGACGGGGCGCTCGGCGTCGCGATCGCCGAGCACGAGCGCGGGTTCGACCTGCTCGTCGGCCCGCTCGCCAACGGCAGGGCGCAGCGGCTCGTCGACGACACGCAGCTGCCGGGGCTCGGATCGCTGCTGGTCCGGCTGACCGACGAGCTGGCGGTGGAGCCGACCGGCGTGGGCGGCGGAGAGCGCCTGCGGGTCCGATTGCTCACGCGCGACTGACACGCGCACGGCACGCCGGCGCGGCGCGGTTCGCGTGCTGACATGCCTCAAGCGACCTGGATTTGGTGAGAACCCTTTGAAGGTTCGCTCTGGCAAGGAAGCGCCGACACCAATACGCTGTATCGCATGGCAGCGGGAAATGCCTTCGTACGGGTGCTCGAGGAGGACCCGGAGCTCGCCACCGGGCTCGACCCGACGAGCGTCCAGCTCGCGACGCGTCACGCGATCGCGGCCGTCGAGGTCGTCGGGCCGGGGCCGTGGGAGCCTGCCTTCCCGACCGACGGCGGCGCCGGCAGCCTCGGCCTGCTCGTGCTCGACGGGCTGCTGATGCGCGACGTCGCGATCGCGCAGGCGACCTGCACCGAGCTGCTCGGCCGCGGTGACCTGCTGCGCCCCTGGGACTGGGAGCGCGACGTGCTGACGATCAAACCGGTCGTCACGTGGAACGTCCTGCAGCCGGCGCGCTTCGCCGTGCTCGACCGCCGCATCACGGCGGTGCTCGGACGCTGGCCGGAGCTCGTCGGCGCGATCGTCGCGCGTGCCGTCCGCCGCTCGTTCGAGCTCGCGACGAACCAGGCGACCAGCCATCTGACGCGCGTCGACGCACGTCTGGAGCTGCTGTTCTGGGGCCTCGCCGACCGCTGGGGGCGCGTCGGCCCCGACGGCGTCGTGCTCGAGCTGCCGCTCACGCACCAGGTGCTGGGCCGGCTCGTCGGCGCGCAGCGGCCGTCGGTGACGACGGCACTGTCCGACCTCGCGCGGCGCGGCGTCGTGGAGCGGCGCGAAGACGGCGCATGGATCCTGCGCGGCGACCCGCCCGGCGAGGAGGCCGGGACGGACGCCGACCGGCAGGCGGCGGCGACGTGACCCGTCGGCGCCGGCCGCGCGGCCGGCGCCTGCTCAGCCGCCGCAGACGGGCCAGGGCGAGCTGCCGCGCTCGCGGTAGAGCGCGAGCGCACGACGGTCCTGCTCCGCCTCCGACGCGCGCGCCGGGTCGCCGTGGCCGCCCATCGCGTGCCATGTCTGGCGATCGAACTGGTACTTGCCGCGATAGGTGCCGTCGGAGGAGACCGCGCGCGGGTTCCCGCCCGACTCGCATCGCGCGATGCGGTCGAGCGCCGCCGGCACGCGGGACGGCCGTCCGCGACGGTGACCGCGGGCGCTGCGCACCTCGGCGAGGTCGATGCCGAGCGCCCGCGCGGTCTGCGGGCCGACGATCCCGTCGACCGTCAGCCCCTTGCGCGCCTGGTAGCGCCGCACCGCGCGCGCCGTCTGCCGGCCGAAGACGCCGTCGGCCGGGATGTGCAGCTTCTGCTGCACCTGCACGACGACCGGGCCGCGGCTGCCGCGCTTGAGCGACGCGGCATCGGCGCTCGCCGGGGCCGCGGCGGCGCCGAGCGCGAGCACGGCGACGAGCGCTGGGACGATGGCGAAGCGGGTGGACATGGGACCTCCGTTGGCTCTTTCGTGCGCCTACGGGGTGAGCTGTCGGGCTCGCGCGGAAAGATCGCGCTACGCGGCCAGAGCACTCGTGCGACGGAGTGCCGGCGGCGATTCGCCCCGTGGATCGCGACCGTCCGCGATCCGAGTGGGTCCCCCGCTCTCCGTCGTCGGGGACGGCGGAGACTCGGCAGTATCGGTCTGTCTCGCCTGCAAGGTAACCACATCTCGCGGCCGAACGCGCTGCGAACGCGGGTTCACCACTAAGCTGTCGCGCTGCATGGCCAGCGCGCCGACCACCGTCCAGGAGCCCGACGATCCCGACGTCGCGGGCGTCGCGTGGGACCTCGAGCCGCTCGTGCGCGGCGAGGGCGAGGGCGGCGTGCGCGCGCTGCTCGACGAGGCGGCGGCGCGCGCCGAGACGTTCGCGGCCGCGCATGCCGGGAACGTCGCCGAGCTGGACGCGGACCGGCTGCGCGCGGCGATGGAGGAGCTCGCCGCGATCTCCGAGCTGGTCGGCCGCGCCGGCTCCTACGCCTCGCTGCGCTTCGCCGTCGACACGGCCGACCCCGCCTTCGGGGCGCTGCTCCAGCACGTGCAGGAGCGTGCGACGGCGATCCAGACGACGCTGCTGTTCTTCGAGCTGGAGTGGGCCGCGCTCGACGACGCGCGCGCCGAGGCGCTGCTGGCCGATCCCGGCCTCGCCTTCTGCGCGCACCACCTTCGCAGCGAGCGCCGCTACCGCCCCCACCTGCTGAGCGAGCCGGAGGAGAAGATCCTCAACGAGAAGGCGATCAGCGCTCGCAGCGCGTGGACGCGGCTGTTCGCCGAGCTGATGTCGTCGCTGGAGGTGCGCCTGCCCGGTCCGGGCGAGCCGGACGGAACCGTCTCCCTCGAGCAGGCGCTCGCGCGCCTTTCCGGCCCGGATCGCGACGAGCGCCGCATGGCCGCCGAAGCCGTCACCGCCGCGCTCGCACCCGGGATCCGCACGCGCGCCTCGATCTACAACACGCTGCTGCACGACAAGGCGGTCGACGACCGCCTGCGCGGCTACCCGCACTGGCTCGCGTCGCGCAACCTCGCCAACGAGGCGAGCGACGAGTCCGTCGAGGCGCTCGTGAGCGCCGTGCGCGCGCGCTACGACGTGCCGCAGCGCTGGTATCGCCTCAAGGCGAGACTGCTCGGGGTCGAACGGCTCGCCGACTACGACCGCGCGGCGACCGTCGCGACGACCGACGAGCGCTTCGCCTGGTCGGAGGCGCGCGAGCTGGTGCTCGACGCGTACGGCAGCTTCTCGCCCGAGCTGGGCGCGCTCGCTCGGCGCTTCTTCGACGAGCGCTGGATCGACGCGCCGGTGCGGCCGGGCAAGCGCGGCGGCGCGTTCTGCTCCTACACGGTCCCCTCGGCGCACCCCTACGTGCTGCTCAACTACACCGCCCGCCGCCGCGACGTGCTGACGCTCGCGCACGAGCTGGGCCACGGCGTGCACGCGGCGCTCGCGGCGCCGCAGGGCGTCTTCCACCAGGGCACGCCGCTGACGCTCGCCGAGACCGCCTCGGTGTTCGGCGAGACGCTCGTGTTCGGGCGCCTGCTGGAGGCGGCGTCGACGCCGGAGTCGCGCCTCGCGCTGCTGGCCGAGTCGATCGAGGGGGCGATCGCGACCGTCTTCCGCCAGACCGCGATGCACCGCTTCGAGCAGCTCGTGCACACCGCGCGGCGCGAGGAGGGCGAGCTGTCGGTCGAGCGCTTCTCGGCGCTGTGGTGCGAAACGCAGGAGGAGCTGTTCGGCGACGCGGTCGAGGTCACGGAGGGCTACCGCTCGTGGTGGTCCTACATCCCCCACTTCGTCAACTCGCCCGGCTACGTCTACGCCTACGCCTACGGGCAGCTGCTGGCGCTGTCGGTCTACCAGCGCTACGAGCAGACGGGCGCCGCGTTCGTCCCCGACTACCTGCGGCTGCTGGGCGCCGGCGGCTCGATGGCGCCGGAGGCGCTGGGGCGCATCGTCGGGGTCGACCTCGCCGACCCCGGCTTCTGGGACGCGGGCCTGGTGCTCGTCGAGCGCCAGCTGGCGGCGGCCGAGCAGGCTGCGCGCGACGCCGGCCGGGCGTAGGCGTGCGGCTCGCACCGGCACAGGCGCGGTGGGGCGCTCAGCGCACGGTCACGTAGCGCACGTGCCGCCGCACGAGCAGGAGCCGCGGGGCGGCGGCGCCCACGCCGGGCACGCGCGCCACCGAGGCGATCCTGCCGCAGCCGTGCTGGAACCAGTCCGACGGCGAGTGCCACCACTCGCCGCGCGCGATCGCCACCCACATCGGCGTGTCGCGGCAGTCGGGCGCGTGGTCGTTGCCGGCGTAGTGGCCCAGCTCGTGCAGGATCACCGTCTGCAGGTCGTAGTGCGCGGCGTCCGGCAGCGCCGGCCCCTGCTCCCACGGCGCGTCGTAGGCGAAGCGCGTGTCCTGCTCGACGACCCGCTCGCCGACGACGCGCGGCCGGCCTCGATGGCAGGCGCGGCGGCCGTAGACCGTCCGCCGGCAGATGCGACGACCCGGCCGCCGGTAGACGATCGACTGCACGTCGGTGACGCCGAGCGCGTCGCGCGAGACGTGGCGCGAGAAGCCGATCGTGTTGCGGCCGTCGTCGGCGTGCGGCGCCCGGCGCGTCGTTCCCGCATAAGACAGGCGCCAGCGGATGCCGGCCGCGCGCACGAGCTCGGCGAAGCGGCCCGGGTCGACGCCGGGCGGCACGTTCGCGCTGCTGATGCGAAACGACCATGCGCGACGCGCCGGCGCGACCCAGCGCGGGATCGGCGTACGCAGGACGTCGGCGTTGGGCGGCGGCGCAGGCGTCGTCACCGTGGTCGCGGGCGGGGACGTCGTGGTCGCAGGCGGGGTGGGTGCGGTCGTCGTCGCGCGCTGTCCGGCCGCCGCGAGCGCCGCATGCCGGCCGAGCGCCCCGGCGGCGAGCGCGGCGAGTGCGCCGAGCGCGAGCGCGGCGAGCGTGCCGAGCCCGCGTGTGCGCGCGCCGCGCGCGCTGGGTCCTCCCCGTCGCATCGCTCGCAAGCGTAATGGCTATGGTGGTGGCGCCATGGCCCGCGGCTTGACGGAGCGGGAGGCGCGCGAGCGCCTCGCGGAGCGCCCGCCGCCGCGCGCGGTCGCCTCGAGCCGCTCCTACCGCTCGATCGCCGTCGCGAACGTCTTCACGGTCTTCAACGCGATCCTCGCGGCGGCCGGCGTCGTGACGCTCGCGTTCGGCGACTGGCGCGACGCGCTGTTCCTCGGGATCCTCGTCGCGAACACGTCGATCGGGATCGGCCAGGAGGTGCGCGCGAAGCGTGCGCTCGACCGCCTCGCCGCGCTCGTGGCGCCGACGGCGACGGTCGTCCGCGACGGCGTCGCGCGCCGCCTGCACGTCGACGAGCTGGTGCCCGGCGACCTCGTGCGCGTGGAGGCGGGCGACCAGGTCGTCGCCGACGGGACGCTGACCGTCGCCGAAGGGCTGGAGCTGGACGAGTCGATCCTCTCCGGCGAGTCGGCGACGGTGGCGCGCGAGCCCGGCGAGCGGCTGCGCTCCGGCTCGTTCGCCGTCGAGGGCGCGGGCGCCTACCTCGTCGAGGCGGTCGGCGCCGCCAGCTACGCCGAGCGCGTGGCGGGCGAGGCGCGCGCGTTCCGCCATCCGCGCTCGCCGCTCGAGCTGGCGCTCAACCGCCTGCTGCTCGTGCTCGTGACGGTGATGGTGCCGCTCGGCGTGCTGCTCGTGACGGTGCTCGTGCTGCGCGCGCGGCCCACGCACGACGCCGTCTCGACGGCGGTCGCCGGCGTGCTCGCGCTCGTGCCGGAGGGGCTGCTGCTGCTGAGCGGGCTGACGATGGCGGTCGCGGCGCTGCGGATGGCGCGCCGCGGCGTGCTCGCGCAGCAGCTCAACGCAGTCGAGTCGCTCGCGTCCGTCGACGTCCTCTGCTGCGACAAGACCGGCACGCTGACCGAGCGCGCGCTGCGGTTGGCCGGCGTCGTGCCGGCCGCCGGCGCCGGCGCGGAAGCCGAGGCGGAGCTGCGCGCGGCGCTGGCGCGCTACGCCGCCTGTTGGCAGCGCGGCGACGAGACGCTCGACGCGCTGGTCGCTGCGGACGGCGCCGGACGCGTGGAGGCCACGGACGCGGACGAGCGCGTGCCGTTCTCCTCACGGCGGCGTTGGGGCGCGGTGCGGCTCGGCGGCACGACGTTCGTGCTCGGCGCGCCGGAGGCGCTGCCGCTCGGTGCGGAGCTGGCGGCGCGCGCCGCGACCGAGATGACGGCGGGACGCCGGACGATCGCGCTGTGCGAGACGTCGCAGCCGGTCGCCGACGACGGCCCGGAGGCGTCCCCGCCGGACGGGCTGCGGCCGCTCGGGCTCGCGCTGCTCGCCGAGCGGCTGCGGCCGAACGCGCGCGAGACGCTCGCCTTCCTGCGCGGCCAGGGCGTCGCGGTGAAGGTCTTCTCCGGCGACGCGCCGGCGACCGTCGCCGCGATCGCACGCGACCTCGCGCTCGCGGGCGACGGCGAGATCGTCGCACTCGACGGGCGCGAGCTGCCGCAGGACGACGCCGAGCTGCACGCGCTGGCGGCGCGGGCGAGCGTCGTCGGGCGCGTCTCGCCGGAGGGCAAGCGCCGCCTGGTGCGGGCGCTGGCGGCCGACGGCCGCTACGTCGCGATGGTCGGCGACGGCGTCAACGACGTCCCGGCGCTGAAGGCGTCACGGCTCGCGGTCGCGCAGGGCAGCGGGACGCAGATGGCACGTGCCGTGGCGGACCTCGTGCTCGTGGAGGGCGACTTCGCGGTCGTGCCGCGACTCGTGGCGGAGGGGCGCCAGATCCTGCGCAACGTGCAGCGCGTCGCGAAGCTGTTCGTCAGCAAGTCCGTCTTCGCCGCCGTGCTCGTCGTGACGCTGGGCGTCTCGTCCGTGGCCTATCCGTTCCTGCCGCGCCACCTGAGCCTCGCGTCGTCGTTCGCGATCGGCATCCCGGCGTTCGCGCTGGCGCTCGCGCCGAGCGCGGGCCGCTGGGAGCCGGCGGGATTCCTGCGCGACGTCGTGCGCTTCGCGGTCCCCGGCGGCCTCGCCGCGGCAACAGGGGTGATCGCCTCCTACCTCGTGGCGCTCGAGCTGCTCGGCTTCGCGACGATCGACGCGCGCACGGTCGCGACGTCGGTGCTCGTGGCGGTCGGGCTCTACCTCGTGTCGCTGCTGGAGACGACGGGCGCCCCAGACGGGGCGCGCCGGCGCCGGCGCCTCGTCGCAGTGCTGTGCGGCCTGCTGGGCGCCGGCTACGTCGCGATGCTCCTCCTCCCCGTCACGCGGGACTTCTTCGCTCTCAGCGCGCCCGACCTCGCGATCGCCGGCGTGACGGCCGCCGGCGCCGCGCTCGGGATCGCGCTCGCGCGCGCGGCGTTGCCGCCCGTGGCGGGCGCGGGCCCCGCGGAACCGCCGCGCTGAGCCCTGCCGGACGGCGACGCCGCCATCGAGGTCGTGAGCCGAGCTGGTGGCGGCGAGGCCCATCCGCTCGAGCGTCACGCCGACCGCATCCGTCGCCCGCGCACGGCCGCGCGCGGCCGGTGCGGGGTCGAGGGTCAACGTCGGCGCGTCGACCGGCGCGTCCGGCGCGGAGCCGGCGGCGGGGTCGGGCTGCCCGATCTGGTCCGCTCGCCGGCCACCACCCGTAGCCGGCCCCGGGCGGCGTGTGAGCAGCGCGAGTCCGCGCTGGCACCGTCGCGCTCGTGCGTGCGGCGCATGCACCGCGCGGCGCGATCAGACTGTGCGGGCCGTGGACAGCGCCTTCAGCACGCCCGTCGACCTCTCCCCCCTGCGCGACCGCGTCGCGCTCGTCACCGGCGGCGCGAGCGGCCTGGGGCGTGCGACAGCGCTCGCGCTCGCGGCGGCCGGCGCCGAGGTCGTGGTCGCCGACGTCGACACGGACGGCGGCGAGGCGGTCGCCGCGCGGGCCGGCGGGCACTTCGTCGCGGTCGACGTCTCGGACCTGGAGGCCAACCGGGCGATGGTCGCGTTCGCGCGCGAGCGCTGCGGCCGGCTCGACCTCGCGCACCTCAACGCGGGCGTGACGAGCGGCTGCGGGCTCGGCGACGAGTTCGACCTGGCGGCCTACCGGCACGCGATGGGCGTGAACCTCGACGGCGTCGTGTTCGGCACGCACGCCGTCCTCGCCGCGCTGCGCGAGAACCCCGGACCCGCGCGCGGCGCGATCGTCGCGACCGCCTCGCTCGCGGGCCTCACCGCGGTCCCGATGGAGCCGCTCTACGCTGCCAACAAGCATGGGGTCGTGGGCCTCGCCCGTTCGCTCGGCCCGTCGCTCGCGCTCGACGGGATCCGCTTCAACGCCGTCTGCCCCGGCTTCGCCGAGTCGGCGATGACCGCACCGATCCGCGAGGGGCTCGAGGCCGCCGGCTTCGCGCTGATCCCGGCCGAGGTCGTCGCCGAGACGGTCGTGCGCCTGTTCGCGCTCGACGTGAGCGGCGAGTGCTGGTTCGTCCAGCAGGGGCGCGAGCCGGCGCCGTTCCAGTTCCGCAACGTCCCGGGGCCGCGTTCGGCTCCGGCAATCGAGGAGGCCTGACCGCCATGGAGTTCGAGCTGACTGACCGCGCGAAGGACTTCCGCGACAGACTGCAGGCGTTCCTCGACGAGCGCGTCCACCCCGTCGAGCGCGAGTACGTCGAGGCCGTGCGCGCCTCCGGCACGCCGCACCACTATCCGCCGCTGCTGGAGGAGCTGAAGGAGGAGGCGCGCCGCCGCGGGCTGTGGAACCTCTTCCTGCCCGACCCCGAGCACGGCGCCGGCCTCTCCTACGTCGAGTACGCGCCGCTCGCCGAGCTGATGGGCCGCACGATGATCGGCGCCGAGGCTTGCAACTGCTCGGCGCCGGACACCGGCAACATGGAGGTGCTGCACCAGTTCGGCGACGACGAGCAGAGAGCGCGCTGGCTGCAGCCGCTGCTCGACGGCGAGATCCGCTCCGGCTTCGCGATGACGGAGCCCGACGTCGCCTCGTCCGACGCGACGAACGTCGCGCTCAGAATGGAGCGCGACGGCGACGACTTCGTCCTCAACGGGCGCAAGTGGTGGACGACCGGGGTCATGCACCCGAGATGCAGAATCCTCATCGTGATGGGCAAGACGGAGCTGGAGGCGCCCGTCTACGCGCAGCAGTCGATGCTGCTCGTGCCGCTCGACGCGCCGGGCCTGACGATCCTGCGCAGCCTGCCGGTGTTCGGCTACGAGGACCCCGAGGGCCACGGCGAGCTGGAGTTCGCGGACGCGCGCGTGCCGCAGGCGAACCTGATCGCCGGCCCCGGCGCCGGCTTCCTGATCGCGCAGGCGCGCCTCGGGCCGGGCCGGATCCACCACTGCATGCGCGCGATCGGCGCGGCCGAGCGGGCGCTCGAGCTGATGTGCGCGCGCGCCGACGCGCGCGAGACGTTCGGCAAGCCCGTTCTCGACGCGCTCGAACATCCGCGACTGGATCGCCGAGGCGCGCATCGAGATCGAGATGGCGCGGCTGTTCGTGATGAAGACCGCCTGGCTGGTGGACACCGTCGGCGGCAAGAACGCGCGCGTCGAGGTCGCCGGCATCAAGGTTGCGGTGCCGAGCATCGCGCTGAAGGTCATCGACCGCGCGATCCAGGTCCACGGCGGCGGCGGCGTCTCCGACGACTTCCCGCTCGCCTGGATGTACGCGCACATGCGCACGCTGCGGCTCGCCGACGGGCCCGACGAGGTGCACAAGCTCTCGATCGCGCGGCGCGAGCTGCGGCGTCAACGCGGCGAGTCCGAGCCGCTGATGTAGCGCGCGGCGTCCTCGCCGGAGGATCCGCCGTCGCCCGCGCCGTCGCCGGCCTGGCCGCCGTCGCCGGCCTGGCCGCCGTCGCCCGGCTGCGAGCCGCCCGTCCCCCCGTCGCCGGAGCCGTCACCGCGCAGGCCGCCACCCGGCCGCACGCGCGGGCCGTCGCCGCCGCCCGGCCGCGCGCGCAACGGGCGGGCCGCTCGCGGTCCCGGTCCCGGTCCCGGGGCGCGCGGTGCCGCGCGGCCGCCTCCGTCGCGCAGCGCGGGGCGGCGCCGGGGCGGCCGGCCGTCGTCGCCGCCGCGCGAGCCGGACGGGACGCGCGGCAGCGGGCCCGCGTCGCCCGCCTCGCGGCCGTCGTCGCGGCGCGCGCGCTCGCGGCGCGCGCTCGCGGGGGCGTCCCATCGCGTCGCGCCGGGACGTGGCGCACGCAGGGGCGCGACTCGTGCGCCGCGGCGCCGGCGGCCGCCGGCGTGCCGGCCCCGGTGGGCGGCGCCGTGGTGCGATCCGGATCGCGATCGGTCCGTGCCGCCGGACGTGTCCGCCGGCACGGCCGGAGCCGCGACGGCGATCAGCGTGGCGTCCCGCGGCGCGGCGGCGGCGACGCTCGTGGAGGCGTCCGTGCGCGCGGCGCGCACCGCCGGCCGCGCGGCGGCGTGGCCGCCATCGTGCCGGTGACGCTCCGCCGTGCCGACGCCGGCCGCCAGCACGCCGGCGGTGACGACGACGGCACCGCCCTTCGCGAGCAGCCCGGCGAGCCCGGCCGCGCCGCCGCCGACTGCGAGGTCCGCGACCGCGGCGCCGCCGTGGCCGGCCGCACCGGCCGCCCAGCTCGCCAGCGGCATCGGCGTGACCGCCGTGACGGCCGTGCGCAGCGCGGCGCGGGCGCGGTGGACGAGGCCGCGCACGGCGCCCTCGCTCACGCCCATCGCCGTCGCCGCGTCGGCGTGGCTGGCGCCCTCGACGGCGGTGCGCAGCAGCGCCTCGCGCTGCGCCTCGGGCAGCGCCGCCAGGCCCGCGAGCGCCTCGCGCACCGCGATCCGCCGCTCGAGGTCCTCCTGCGGAGCGCCGGCACCGGTGAGCGCCTCGCTCAGCTCCGCGTAGTCGTAGCCGGAGCCGCGCAGCGCGTTGAGCGCGGTGTTGTGGACGATGCGGTAGAGCCAGGCGCGCGCGTCGCGCACCTCGGCCCCTCTCTGGAGCGCGAGCCACGCGCGCAGCAGCGCCTGCTGCAGCGCGTCCTCCGCGCGCGCTTCCGGCAGCAGCACGCGCCGGCAGTAGGCGAGCAGCGGCCGCCGGTAGCGCTGCACGAGCGCCTCGAACGCCCGCTCGTGGCCGCCGCGCGCGAGCTCGACGAGGCGCGCATCGCTCTGCGTCGCGAGCAGGCGGACGGTGACGGACGGGCTCATCGCGGCATCCCACGCTCCATGGTCGCGCAACGGGCGGCGGCCTGCAGGCCCTGGCCGCCGCCCGTGGTCGCACCCCTTACGTCGTGGTCTGATCCTGTCTGACGAGCAGCACGAGCTTGAACTCGGCGCCGTCCGAGCCGAGGCGCAGGATCGCCACATGCACGACCGCGCCGGGCACGAGGTCGGCCGTCGTGCAGGCCGACGGACCGCCGCAACGGCCGTGCCGATCGCCCTGGTCGCCGCCCTGGTCGCCGCCCTGGTCGTCGTCGCCGGAGCCGTCGCCCCAGTCGCCGTGATGCGCGGCGGCCGCCGTCGGAGCGGGCGCCTGCACCGCGGGGAGGCAGCCGATGACGGTGCGATCCGTGACCGCGCCGGCGACGGTCGAGCCGTTCGCGAGTCTGATCGTCAGCACGCCGTCGGCGTAGGCGTCGACCGTGCCGGCGCCAGGCGCGCTCGGGTCGGTCGCATCCGCGCCGCGGGCGCCGAGGTGGCGGGCGCGGGCGCGCTTGGCCTTGTGGTGGTGACGGTGCTTGTGGTGATGGCCGTGACGCGCATGGTGGCCGCGATGGCCGCGATGCGCCGACGCGCCGGCGGGCGCGGCGAGCGCGAGTGCGAGCACGCCGACGACGAGCAGCATGATCCGTTCTCATGGGCGGTTCCTCCTGTCCGGCGCGCGAGGCGCCCTCGGGGTCTTCTGCCCATTGAGACACGCCCGCGCACGATTCCTCACGCGACTCGGGTCGCGGACGTAGGACGAACGTCCAGCGCGCAGGTCGCCGCGCAGCCGGCGCGTGGCGCCGCGAGAGCGGTCTACGCTGCGGCGCGTGGGCCCGGTCGCACGCAACCGCCGGCACGTCGTCGCCGCAGACGCAGAGCGCGCATGAGCCGCGCCGAGGAGCGCCCCGTCCGCGACGAGGACGCGTTCGACGTCGCCGCCGTCGACGCGTGGCTGCGTGCGGAGGGCGCCGGCGGGCTCGACGGCGCGTGCGACCCCGCCGACGCCCTGCCCGAGGTGCGCCAGTTCGCCGGCGGCGCCTCGAACCTCACCTACCTGCTGCGCTACCCGCAGCGCGACCTGATCCTGCGGCGCCCACCGGCCGGCACGAAGGCCGCCTCGGCGCACGACATGGCGCGCGAGCACCGCATCCAGGCCGCGCTGCGCCCGGTCTTCCCGTACGTGCCCGAGATGATCGCGCTGTGCACCGACGTCGCCGTGATCGGCAGCGAGTTCTACGTGATGGAGCGCGTCGAGGGCGTGATCCCGCGCGCGCAGATGCCGCCGCAGATCCCCACCGACCCACCGCTGATGCGCGCGCTCGGCGAGCGCTTCGTCGACCTGCTCGCCGAGCTGCACGCCGTCGACCCGGCGGCCGCCGGACTGACGGGGATCGGTCGTGGCCCCGGCTACGTGCGCCGCCAGGTCGCGGGCTGGTCGGAGCGCTACCGCCGCGCGAAGACGTGGAACGTGCCGTCGTTCGAGCGCACGATGCGCTGGCTGGAGGCCGAGCAGCCGGACGACGTGGGCGCGGTCGTGATCCACAACGACTTCCGCCTCGACAACCTCGTGCTCGACGCCACCGACCCGCTGTGCGTGCGCGCGGTGCTCGACTGGGAGCTGGCGACGATCGGCGATCCGCTGATGGACCTCGGCAGCTCGCTCGCCTACTGGGTGCAGGCCGACGACGGGCGCGCGGGGCGCCTCTTCCGCAGACAGCCGTCCGACCTGCCGGGGATGCCGACGCGCGCCGAGATCGTCGCGCGCTACGGCGAGCGCGCCGGCCTGCGCACCGACGCGTGGGCGTTCTACGAGGTCTTCGGGCTCTTCCGCCTGGCGGTCATCGCGCAGCAGATCTACTACCGCTACCACCACCGGCAGACGCGCAACCCGGCGTTCAAGCGCTTCTGGGTCGCCGCGCACGTGCTCGACCGGCGCTGCCGCGCGATCGTGCGCGCGCAGCGCCGCTGAGTCAGACCTCGGCGAAGGTCTCGTCGAACGACGGCGTCGGCCAGCCGAACGAGATCACCCCGCGCGAGTGGCTGCACGGCTCTTCGCGCCAGCGTGCGAGCACCTCCGGGCGCAGCTTGTAGGCGCGGTAGAAGCGGCCGCGCGCGTCGCGCTGGTTCGTGCGCTCGACGTCCTCGGCGCCGGGGCCGAAGCGCACGAGCGAGGCGAGCTTGTCAGGCGTGCCCGGCGGGCCCGCCGTCCCCTTCGGCGTGATCGCGACGCGCGCCGAGCCGTTGGACGGCAGCAGCGCCGTGAAGCGCTCCGCGTCGGCGACCTCGAAGACGAACGCGAGCTCCTTGTACCAGCGGCCCTCCTCCGGCCGTTCGCGGCGCGTGTGGTACGCGAGGTGGATCTTGTCGATCAGCGCCGTCATGTCGGCCGCGCGGCGCACCGTCACCCCGCGCGCCGCGAGCACGAACGCGCTCGGGGAGTCGAGCGAGACCTCGGCCCTCGCCTTCGCGTGCGCCGGCGCCGGGATCAGCTCCGAGGTCTCGCCGCGGTCGTAGAGGTGGAAGGACACGTCCCCGTCGGAGCACAGCTGCCAGACGCGCTCGTCGGCTCTGCGCCGCACGCGGCCGGGGAAGCCGTTGAAGCTGTGGCGGACGGTCGAGACCGGCCGCCACGCGCCGTCGTTGCCGATCGTGCCGAGATCGCCGATCTCGATCGGGAACTCCAGCGGGACGACGGGACGCATGCCGAAGCATCTGCGCACCTCTGTGACGAAGCCGGCGATGTCTGCCATGAGAGCCTCCACGCGCCGCCGGCGCCCCTCACGCCGGCCTCTGCGCCCACCCATTAAACATCATTTCTGGCTATCGATCCACCTGATGCTGGTGCGCTCCGTTTCGGGCACGCGGATCGCGAGCGGCACGCCCGGCCGCATAGGGCGCGTCGGCGCTCGCGCTCAGGCGGCGACCTCGGCCGGCAGCGGCTCGATCCGCGCGGCGGGCTGCGGCACGAGCCGCGGCGGAGCAAGCGGCAGCGCGAGCGGCGCCGGCGCCTCCTCCGGCTCCCGCACCCGCTCGCCGGCCTGGTCGCCGGGCCGGCTGCCGCGCACCTCCTGGTGGCTGCAGACGACGTAGCACCACTCCATCAGGGCCACGCGCGCCTCCGGCTCGAGCGCGACGATGCGCGCGCCCAGCATGTATCCGTCGGCGTGCGGGCGACAGGAGCGCACCTCTGCGAGCACCCGCACGTCGCGCGGGCGCCCCTCGCTGTCCTCCAGCCGGACGCGCACGCGCACCTCCTCCCCCGTCTCGATCGGCGCGGTGACGAGCAGACCCAGGCCGGTCGCGCTCGCGTCGAGCAGGCGGCCGGGGATCGCGCCGCCCGGGCGCTCGCAGAGCGCCGGCGCATCGCCCTCGAAGCGGTAGATCAAGCGCCGTTGGCGGCGGCCGGCGACGAGCACGAGCGTGCGCAGGATGCGCCGCAGCTCCACCAGCGCCAGCAGCGGGACGATCGCCTCGGCGATCGGCGGCAGGTCGGGCAGCGGCCCGATCCCCCACAGGTCGAGCACGCGCATGACGATCCCGGCGGCGAGCACGAACGCGAGCGCGCAGGCCGCCTTCAGCTTCATCAGCGCCTGCGTGCCGCCGAGGTCGATCCCCTCCTTGGGCGTGACCTTGAACGCGGTCCTCGCCGGGACCAGGGCGCAGCGCAGCGCGCGGGCGTAGATGCCCATCGTCATCAGCTCGTAGTGGGTCGTTCCGGCGATGCGCATGTAGCCGCGCGCGAGCGCCGAGCCGGTCGAGACGTTGAGCACGAGCGCCGGCAGCCACAGCGTCAGCAGGCCGAGCAGGTCGACCCGCATCGGCAGCCAGCCGGCCCACAGCGTGAGCGCGAGCGTGACGAGCAGCAGCAGGCGCATCGGCGGCGCCAGGTAGGCGGCGAGGCTGGCGAAGTACGACAGGCGCTGCAGCGGTCTCAGCTCCCGCGCCCGCAGCGGCGACTCCGGCAGCGTGAAGACGGCGAGGTTGCCGCGCGCCCAGCGGTCGCGCTGGAGCAGGTAGCCGTCGAGGTCGTGCGGCGCCAGCCCCTGCACGAGCACCTCGTCGTGGTAGCGCGAGCGCCAGCCGTCGCGCTGGAGGCGGATCGTCGTGTGGAAGTCCTCCGCGATCGTCTCAGTCGCGACGCCGCCGATCCCCAGCAGCGCCCGGCGGCGGATGACGGCCGCCGAGCCGCACCAGAAGGCCGCGCCGTGGCGATCCTTGCCGGGGCAGATGACGTGGTAGAAGAGCGACTGCTCGTGCCGGCCGACGGCGTAGTGCTGGACCGAGTCCTGGTTGGAGAAGTCGTGCGGGCTCTGCACCAGTGCGACCTTCGGGTCCTCGAAGTAGCCGACGAGCGCGTCGAGCGCGTCCGGCATCGGCACGTGGTCGGCGTCGAGCACGAACACGAGGTCGCCCTCGGTGCGCGGCAGCGCGTGATTGATGTTGCCGGCCTTCGCGTGGGAGTTGTCGGGGCGGGTCATGTAGCGCGCGCCGGTCAGCTCGGCGAGCGTGCGCATGTGCTCGCGGCGGCCGTCGTCGAGCAGCCAGGTCGTGTGCGGGTAGCGCAGCGCGCGGCAGCCGGCGAGCGTCGCGAGCACGACCTCCTCCGGCTCGTCGTAGGTGCAGACGTAGACGTCGACCTTCGGGTCGCCGACGATCGGCGGGCGCTGCACCGGCCGGCGCCGCCACGAGAACCACGCGAGCGTCCCGAGCGCCCACACGCCGTACAGCTCGGTGACGAGCAGCAGCGTGAAGGTGACCGGGTTCGCGCCCGCGCCGGTCCAGCCGATGCGCCAGGTCAGGTAGACGGCTCCCCAGCCGAGCGCCGTCAGCGCCAGCGCCCGCGAGAGCCCCTGGTGGCGCTCGAAGAAGCGGCCCCAGCGCGGCCGCGCGTCGGCGCCCTTCGCAGCGTCGCCGACGCGGCCGGCGATCCACGAGGTGCCGAGCAGAATGCGCAGGATTGTTCCAGCAAACCGGCGAAATCCGGCTTTCCGAACGACCATGCCGGTTGGATCGGCTCGCGGCCGTTTGTCCGGGAGCGGACTGGACGGATGTGCGGCGCGGCGACTGCGCGGCTCAAGCCGGGAGGGGGGTTATGCTCCGCTGGGATGGCGGCGACGTGCTTCTGCGGATGCGGGCTGGAGGTGCCGTTCGGGCGCCGGCGGCTCGCGAACGCGTCCGGCGCGAGACTCGACGAGTACCTCGCGATCTTCCGCGGGGCGCTCGAGCGCGACCCCGATCCGGCGCAACGCGCGGAGCTGGGCGAGCTGGCCGCGACCGGCGGACCGCTGCGCGACGGCCTGCGCGACGTCGTGCACGGCACGCTCGACCGCAAGGCCTACGACAAGGACGCCGCGCGCGACTGGATGCAGCGCGCGATCGACGTGCGCGGCGCGATGGCCAAGCAGCTGATCGCCGACGACTACGCGGGCTGGAACGCAATGGAGCAGACCGAGCTCGTGAACGCGGGCGTCCGCGCGCAGGCGGTCGTGATCGGCGTCGAGGACACCGGCACCACGGTCAACAACAGCCCACGCGTGCGCATCCGGCTGCGCGTCGAGCCCGAGGGCGAGGAGCCGTTCGAGGTCGAGCGCAAGCTGCTCGTCTCGCGCGTGGCGTTCCCGCGCCGCGGCGAGCGCGTCGAGGTCTTCTACGACCCCGACGACCACGAGCGCTTCACCTTCCGCAACGACGACCTGGCCGACGACCCGGTCGGCGGCGCCGCCGCCGAGCCGAGCCGTCTCGACGAGCTTGCGAAGCTCGGCGAGCTGCGCGCCACCGGCGTGCTGACCGAGGCCGAGTTCGAAGCCGAGAAGCGCCGCATCCTCGACGGCGGGTAGACGCCGGCCATGCTTCTGGCGGTTGTCGAGAAGGCCTGCGAGCTCGCGCCGGCCGGCGCGCGGGACGCGCCCGTCGGTGCCCCGACGCACGAGTGGCTGCGCGCCGCGCTCGCGCGCGGCGACGTCCGCGCGCAGATCCAGCACTGGGGCTCGGACGGCGCGTGGCCGGCGCTCGAGCAGATCCCGGAGCTGATGACGCGGCTCTTCCTCGAGGGCGCGGCGCCGCGGCCGGCCGGCGGAGGCGCGCCATGACCGAGCCGCTCGTCAGCCTGGAGCGCGTCGGCAAGGCCTACGGCAGCGGCGCCGCGGCACAGGCCGTGCTCGAGGACCTCTCGCTCAAGATCGCCGGCGGCCAGCTCGTCGTCGTGCACGGCCCCTCGGGCTGCGGCAAGACGACGCTGCTGAACCTGATCGGCGGCCTCGACCGCGTCGACAGCGGGCGGATCCGCTCCTGCGGGACCGACCTCACGCACGCCTCGCGGCCCGACCTCACGGCGTACCGCGCCCACGCGGTCGGCTTCATCTTCCAGTTCTACAACCTGCTCCCGACCCTGACGGCACTGGAGAACGTCGAGGCGGGCGTGCGGGTCGCGGGCGTGGAGCGCGAGGAGGCGCGCGCCCGCAGCAGCGCGCTGCTGGAGCGAGTCGGGCTCGGCGAGCTGGCCGGGCGCTTCCCCGCGCAGCTCTCCGGCGGCCAACAGCAGCGCGTCGCGATCGCACGTGGGCTCGCGAAGCGACCGCGCCTGCTGCTCGCCGACGAGCCGACCGGGAACCTCGACGAGCAGACCTCCGCGGACGTGCTCGCGCTGATGCGGGAGCTCAACCGGGAGACCGGCGTCACGTTCGTGATCGTCAGCCACAACCCGGCGATCGCCGAGACCGGCGACCGCCTCGTGCGGCTCTCGCACGGGCGCCTGGCCGAGTCGGCGACCGTCGTCCCCGAGTCCCCCGCGCGCTGATGCTGCTGCGCAAGGCGATCCGCGACCTGCGCGCGATGGGCCTGCGCGCCGTCCTGATCGTCGCGGTGATCGGCGCCGGGCCCGGGACCGCGGCGGGCATCGCGCTGGCGCTGCACGACGTGGAGCAGACGCGCGACGCCTTCTACGCGCGCTACGCGCTCGCCGACCTCGACGTGCGCCTGCGCCACCCGCTCGACCCGCAGACGCTGCAGGCCCGCGCGCGAACAGCCGACGCGCAGCGCGCCGAGACGCGTCTGATCCTCGCCGGCGTGGCGCTGCGAGGGCGCCGTACGCAGACCACCGCCGAGTTGGTCGGCATGCCGGTGCGGGCGCCGCTCAACCGCCTCGCCGTCACCGCCGGCGACGGGCTCGACGGCGGCTCGCCGCGTGGCGCGGTGCTCGACGCCGACTACGCGGACCGCTTCGGGATCCAGCCCGGCGACCGCCTGCGCCTGCGCGTCGGCGGCCGGACGCTCGCCCTGCGCGTACGGGGCCTGGCACGCAGCCCCGAGTACCTGCTGGCCACCGCCAACCCCGACTACCTCGTGCCGCAGCGCGGCTCGCTCGCCGTCGCCTTCCTGCCGCTCGCCGCCGCGCAGCGGCTGACCGGCCTGCGCGGGCTGGTGAACGACCTCGCCGTCGACCTCCCCGGCGGCGGGACCGGGGCGCGCGCCCAGCGCCTCGTGGCGGGGCTGCCGAGCGCGCGCGTCACGCCCCGCTCGCGCCAGTACGGCCTGCGCCTGACGGAGGCCGACGTGCACAGCTTCTCGATCTTCGCGCCCGTGATGGGCGCGGTGTTCGGGATCGTCGGGCTGCTGCTGATCGCGCTCAGCCTGCGTCGCCTCGTCAGCTCGCAGCGCCGCGAGCTGGGTGCGCTGCTGGCGATCGGCTATCCGCCGCGGACGGTGGTCGCGACCGTGCTGCTGCCGGCGGCTGTGCTCGCCGGGCTCGGCGCCGCGTTCGCGGTGGGCGTGACGATCGGCGTCGGGCGCCTGGTCGCGGACGAGTACGCGAGCGCCGTCGGGTTCCCGGTCACGCGGCATCCGCTCGCGGCCGGCCCGCTCGCGCTCGCGGCCGGCCTCGCGCTCGGGGCGACGCTGCTGGCGGCGCTCGTTCCCGCCGTCCGGCTCGCCCGCCTCGACCCGATCGACGCGCTGCGCGGCGAGCGCGTGGGCTCCTTCGAGCTGCCCGCCTGGCTGCAGCGGCTCACCGCGATCGGCCCGCCGGCGCTCACGTACGGCCTGCGCGGCCTGCTGCGCCGCCCGCTGCTGAGCGCCGCGACGGTCGTCAGCATCGCCGGCGCGATCGGGCTGGCGGCGGCGCTCAACATCCTCGTCTCCTCGACGAACAGCTCGGTCGACGCGGAGTTCGCCGGCCAGGGCTGGACGCACGCCGCGAATCTCGCGCGCCCCCTCCCGGTCGCCCGCGTCACGGCGCTCGCTCGCCAGGCCGGCGCGCACGCCGCCGAGGCGACCGTCAAGGGGCCGGCCGAGCTGAGCGTGACCGGCGCCGGCAGCAGGACCGGGATCCAACTCGCCGGCCTGCCCGCGCGCCCGGCGCTGCTGCGACTCGACCTCACCGCGGGATCGGCCCCCGCGCCGGGCCGGATCGTGCTCAGCGCGCAGACGGCGCGCAAGCTCGGCGTCGGGACGGGAGACCGCCTGGCGCTGCGCACCTCGGCGCACCGCGCCGCCGTCACCGTCGGCGGCATCGCCCGCACGCTGGCGGTCGAGCAGAGCTACCTGCCGCGCAGCGAGGCCGCCCGCCTGCTCGACCTCCCCGGGCAGGCCACCAGCGTGCTGGTCGACGGCGACGCCGCCACCGCCCAGCGCCTGCGCGCCGACCCGGCCGTCGCGAGCGTGACCTCGAAGGCCTCCGCGCTGACGGCGGAGCGGGAGCTGCTCGACGAGCTGACGAGACTGGTCTCGATCCTGCAGACGATCAGCCTCGGCGTCGGGGCGCTGTTCCTCATCTCGACGCTGACGCTCTCCTACCTCGACCGGCGCGGCGAGTTCGCGACGCTGGCGGCGCTCGGCTACGGCCGGCGCCAGATCGGGGCCGCGGTCGCCGGCGAGGCGCTCGCGCAGACGCTCCTCGCCGCGGCGCTCTCGATCCCGCTCGGCATCCTGATCGCCTCGCCCCTCTCGCGCCGGATCGCCGAGGCCTGGTTCGAGATCGGCCTGCACCCCGAGCCGCCGAGCTTCCTGCTCGTGATCCTGCCCGCGCTCGCCCTCGCGCTGCTCGCCGCCGCGCACGCGACGCGCCGCGCCCTGCGGCTGAACATCGCCGCGACGGTCCGCGGGCGGCTGATCGGCTGACGCCGCCTCGTCATGAGGCGGCGCCGGAGTGGAGACGCCGGGAATTGAACCCGGGTCCGCGGTTGCGTGAAAGGCAGCTTCTACGAGCGTAGCCGGCGCTCTGGTCTCGTCCCTCGCTCGCCTCGCCGGCGGGGTTGCGGGGGACCAGCCTCCTGAAGATGTCCCCGGTTCGGCGGAGGCGGGCCTCTCCGGGTGAGCCTGCGTTCTGATTCCGGCGAAACCCCGCGGCAGGCTGGCGGGGGCCGAAACCTCGCGGTCTTAGCTAGGTGCTAAGCGGCGAGGGCGTACTCGTGAGAGTCCGCACGTATGGTTTTCCCGGTGGTTTTACGAGGCCTACCGGGACCTCGGCTCGCAACCACCCCCACGAAGACAACCACGTCGAAGCCTGTCGTCCCCAGGGGCTTACTTCTTCCTCAAGTGTAGCTGCCAGACTTGAGGCATGGACCAGCGCCTCGAATGGCTCCCGCCGGCGACCCCCACGCCGCCGCAGCCGGCGACCGCGCCGGAAGACGTCGGGCTGCCGCCCACGCAGCCGCGCGGCGGCGCGCGGCGTCTGCTCGGCCCGCTCGCCGTGCTCGGTGCCGCGCTCGCCAAGCTCAAGGGCGTCCTGCTGCTGCTGCCGAAGCTCAAGCTGCTCACGACGTCGGGCACGATGCTGGTGTCCGTCGCCGCCTACAGCCTCATCTGGGGCCTGCCGTTCGCCGCCGGCTTCGTGGTGCTGCTGCTCGTGCACGAGATGGGGCACGTGATCCAGCTGCGGCGGGAGGGGATCGAGGCGAGCGCGCCGATGTTCGTGCCGTTCCTCGGCGCCGTCGTCGCCGCCAAGTCGCTCGGCGAGGACGCCGCCGCGGAGGCGCGCGTGGGCCTCGCCGGCCCGGTGCTCGGCACGCTCGGGGCGGCGCTGTGCATCCCCATCTGGCTGGCGACGGGCAACGACTTCTGGCAGGCGCTCGCGTTCACCGGCTTCTTCCTGAACCTCTTCAACCTGCTGCCGGTGGTGCCGCTCGACGGCGGCCGTGCGATGGCGGCGATGGCGCCGTGGATGTGGTTCGTCGGCCTGGCCGCGATGGCGGGCCTCGCGATCGCCTTCCCGAACCCGATCATCCTGCTGATCCTCGTCTTCGCCGCGCTCTCCACGTGGAGCCGCTGGAAGGCCCGTCGCGCCGGCGGCGAGGAGTCGGCCGCCTACTATCGCGTCACGCCCGCCCAGCGCGCGATCGTGGCGGCCGTCTACATCGGCCTGATCGCCGCGCTCGTGGTCGGCATGGACGCGACGCACCTCGTCCGCACGTTCGCGGACGCCTGATCCGCAGGCGGCGCCTGCGCTCCACGGAGCGGCCGCCGCCGGCGCCGAGAGGAGAGGAGCGACGTCGGCGGCGAGAACCGCGGTGGGCGGGATGCGCGAGGTACGGTAGGCCGTCGCCGTGGGGCCGGCATCGGTGCAGGCTACGTGACCGCCATGCCGTGGTCTGCCGCAACCCGACCGGGGAGGCCGGTCAGCGCATCGCGTCGCGCAGCTCGCGCTGCACGTCGCGCGCCATCTCGCGTTTCTTGATCGACTCGCGCTTGTCGAAGCGATCCTTGCCCTGGGCGAGCGCCAGCTCGACCTTCGCGCGCGGGCCTCTGAAGTAGATGCGCGTCGGCACGAGCGTGAGCCCGCGCTCTCTCGCTCTGCCGACGAGCCGGTCGATCTCGCGGCGTCTGAGCAGCAGCTTGCGGTCGCGCTCGGGGGCGTGGTTGTCGTGGTAGGCGGGCGGATACGGCGGGATGTGGAGGTGGTGCAGCCACACCTCGCCATCTCTGACGGTCGCGTAGGCGTCCTTCATCTGCGCGCCGCCGGTGCGCAGCGACTTGACCTCGGTCCCCTGCAGCACGATCCCGCACTCGACCGTGTCGAGCAGCGTGAAGCGGTGCCGCGCCTGACGATTGCTCGCCACGTCGCCCGGCGCGAACTTGCGCTTTGCCTTGCCCTTGGCCATGCCCTGAACCTTTACAGCTCGACGGGCAGCAGGTCGACGCGGCCGCGTGCGGTGTCGACGCGGTCGACCTGCACGCGCAGGCGGTCGCCGATGCGGATCGCCGCGCCGCTGCGGGTGCCGTGCAGGATCGTGCCCTCCTCGTTGAGCTCCCACCATTCGCCGCGCAGCTTGCGCACCGGCAGCATCCCCTCGTGGCCGTCGCCGAAGACCACGAACGCGCCGGCACCGATCATGCCGGTCACCTCGCCCTCGAAGTCCTGGTCGAAGCCGCCCTCGAACAGCTCGCGCTCGAGCAGGAACGCGCGCGCCACGTCGTCCGCCGTGCGCTCGATCGACATCGCGTCGCGCTCGCGCGCCGAGCACCAGTCGCCCGCGCCGGGCAGCGCCGACGCTCTCGGCGCCTCCTCCCCACCGCCGACCGCGGCCAGCAGCGCACGGTGGCAGACGAGATCGGGATAGCGGCGGATCGGCGACGTGAAGTGGCAGTAGTGCGTGAGGCCGAGGCCGGTGTGGCCGAGGTTGGCGGGGTCGTAGCGGGCCTGCTTGAGCGAGCGCAGCACGAGGCTGTTGAGCCCGATCGTGCCCTGTCCGGTGCGCTGCACGTGCTGCTCGACGAGGTGCGAGCACTCGGCGATGATCTCGGCTGCCTGCTGGGGCGTGAGGTGCTCCGGGGTCGGCGGCGTGGCGACGCCGAGCGAGGCGAGCTGGGCGACGAGCCGCTCGGCGGCCTCGCCCTCCGGCCGCTCGTGCACGCGGTAGAGCGTGGGGACGCGCTGGCCGGAGAGGATCGTCGCGACCTGCTCGTTGGCGAGGATCATCAGGTGCTCGATCAGGCGGTGCGCCTCCGTCTGCACGACGCGATGCGCCGCCGTCACGTGGCCCTGCGAGTCGAACGCGAAGTCGGGCTCGGACGACTCGATCGCGAGCGCCCCGCCGCGCTCGCGCTCCGCATGCAGCGCCGCGGACGCCTCGCGCGCGGCCGCCAGCGGCTCCCCCCAGGGCGCCTGCGGCTGCTCACGCAGCGCGAAGATGCGGTCGACCTGGTCGTAGTCGAGCCGCGCGTTCGAGCGGATCAGCGAGCGGTAGAAGGCGGTCCGCTCGACCGCGATCCCGTGCAGGTCGATCTCCACCGTCACCGCGTTGCGGTCCTCGTCCGGGCGCAGCGAGCAGGCGCCGTTGGAGAGCGCCTCCGGCAGCATCGGCTCGACCCGGCCGGGGACGTAGACGCTCGTGCCGCGGCGGTAGGCCTCCTTGTCGACGAGCGTGCCGGGGCGCACGTAGGCGGAGACGTCCGCGATGTGGATCCAGATGCGCCATCTGCCCTCGCCGCGGCGCGCGGCGGAGATCGCGTCGTCGAAGTCCTTCGCCGTCGCGGGGTCGATCGTGAACGTGGTCAGGTCGCGCAGGTCGCGGCGCGGGACGCCGTCCACGCCGTCGCCCTCCGCGGCCGCGCGCGCCGCGCGCTCGACGGCCGGGTCGAAGCGGCGCCGCAGGCCGCGGTCGAGCATCAGCGCCTCCAGCACGTCGGCCGCGACGTCCGGGCGGCCGAGGCGCCGCTCCACCTTCGCGTGGCCTCGCCCGCCTCGCCCGCCGCGGCTGGTGGTCCCGGTGCGCAACAGGACCAGGTCCCCCGGCCCCGCTCTGCGGTCCTTGTCGACGATCAGCTGGGATCCGCGGCCGAAGAACGGCTCGCCGACCAGGAAGCGCCCGCGCTTGTCGAGCACGGCGACGACGGAGCTGCGCGGCGCCAGGCGCTCGCGCTCACGTGGCTCGTAGCGCGTCACCGCGACTCGGCGCCCAGCTGGGCGAGCGCGGCGTCGAGCGCCTCGTCGCGCCGCGTCGTGTCGGGGTTGTCGCTCGCGCGCACGTCGGGCGCGATGCCTCTCCCCTCGCTGACGCCTCTGCCGCCGATGTTCTCGCCGTCCGGGAGGAAGTACTGGCCGACCGTCAGGTCGAGCGCGCCGCCGTTCGGCAGCTCCCGGATCTCCTGGAAGACGCCCTTGCCATACGTGTTCGTGCCGACGATCTCGGCGCGGTGGCGGTCCTGCAGCGCGCCCGTCACGATCTCCGCCGAGGAGGCGGTGCCGCGGTCGACCAGCACGACGACCGGGACCGACCCTCTGATCGCGCCGCCGGTCGCCGTGTAGACGTGGCGGGCGCGGGCGCGGCCGTCGGTCGAGACGATCGTGCCGTCGGGGATGAAGATCGAGGCGACGTCGACGGCCTCGTTCAACAGGCCGCCGCCGTTGCCGCGCATGTCGAGCAGGATCCCCTCGGCGCCGCGTCTCAGCAGCCGCTCGACCGCCGCGCGCACCTGCGCCGCCGACCCGTCCGTGAAGCTCGCGAAGACGACGACGCCGTAGCGTCTGCCTCTCCATCTGACGATCCGGCCGGCGACGACCGGCTGCGTCACGCGCGCGCGCTCGACGCGCTCGATGACGCGTTTCCCGTCGCGCACGAGCGTGAGCGTCACGTACGTGCCCGGCTTGCCCTTGATCCGCGCGGTCGCCTCGCTCGACGAGGCGCCGTGCAGCGATCTGCCGTTCACCGCGACGATGCGGTCGCCGCGCCGCAGGCCGGCGTGCGCGGCCGGCGTGTCGGCGATCACCGACTCGATCGCCAGGCCGCCGCCGGGCAGCGGCCGCACGGTCACGCCGATGCCGCTGAAGCTCGGGTTCGTGACCTGCTCGAAGCGCTTGTACGTCTGCGGGTCGAAGTAGTGCGAGAACTGGTCTCTGAGGCTCGCGACGGCGCCTTCGATCCCTCGGTCGACGAGCTGGTCGCGGTCGACCTTGCGGTAGTAGATCTGGTCGACCGTGTCGAGCGCCTGGCGCATCAGCTTCGTGTCGTCGCTCCCGACGAACGCGCTGCGGATCGGCCCCGGCAGACCGCTCGGATGCCCGCCGAGCCAGACCCCGAGCAGCAGCACGAGCACGACGCCGAGCGCGCCGGCGAGCAGGAGGGGGAGGCGGCGATGCACCGCGTCAGCGTACCGACCGCGTTTCAACGGACGGTAAGACCGGCGGGACGCCACGACGCGCCAGCCGGCGTGCGCACGCATGCGCTGCACTACGCTCGACGCAGCGCTTCAGGCCCGAGTCCCGCAGCACCGGCACCGAGGAGGTCCCGCATGTCCGTCGAGCAGCAGTCCCGTCCCGTCGTACGCGACACGCTGTACGTCGGCGGGGCGTGGGTGACGCCCGGCGGCGGCGGCGCGCTCGAGGTCGTGGAGGCGTCCAGCGAGCAGGTGATCGCGACGGTCCCGGAGGGCACGCCGGCCGACGCGGAGCGCGCGATCGCAGCCGCCCGCGCGGCGTTCGACGGCTGGGCGGCGACGCCGGTCGCCGAGCGCCAGCGGCTGCTGCGCGCGATCGCGGACGGCCTCGAGGCGCGCGCCGAGGAGATCGCGGCGACCGTGACCGCCGAGGTCGGGATGCCGCTCAAGCTCTCGCGCGTGATCCAGGCCGGGCTGCCGATCGCCTCCTTCCGCCTCGCCGCAGACCTGCTCGACGATCTCTCGTTCGAGGAGGAGATCGACTCGGTCCTGGTCGTGCGCGAGCCGGTCGGCGTCGTCGGCGCGATCACGCCGTGGAACTACCCGCTGCACCAGGTCGCGTGCAAGGTCGCCCCCGCGCTGGCGGCCGGCTGCACGGTCGTGCTGAAGCCGAGCGAGGTCGCGCCGCTCTCGGCGTTCGTCCTGGCGGAGGTGGTCGACGCGGCCGGCCTGCCGGCGGGCGTCTTCAACCTCGTCACCGGCACCGGCCCGGTCGTCGGCGAGGCGATCGCATCGCACCCGGACGTCGACATGGTCTCCTTCACCGGCTCCACGCGCGCCGGCCGGCGCGTCAGCGAGCTGGCGAGCCAGACGGTCAAGCGGGTGGCGCTGGAGCTGGGCGGCAAGTCGCCGTACGTGATCCTCGACGACGCGGACCTGGCGAAGGCGGTCCCCAACGGCGTCGGCAAGGCGTTCCTCAACTCCGGCCAGACCTGCTCGGCGCTCACGCGCATGCTCGTGCCGCGCGAGCGGCTTGCCGAGGCGGAGGCGATCGCCGCCGCCACCGCGGAGAAGTTCGCCTGCGCCGACCCGACCGGCGAGCGCTCGGGCATCGGCCCGCTCGTCTCGGCGGTGCAGCGCGAGCGCGTGCGCGGCTACATCGCGAAGGGGATCGACGAGGGCGCCCGGCTCGTGGCAGGCGGCGCCGAGCCGCCCGAGGACCTGCCGCAGGGCTTCTACGTGCAGCCGACCGTCTTCTCCGACGTGACGCCCGAGATGACGATCGCGCGGGAGGAGATCTTCGGCCCCGTGCTCGTGCTGATCCCCTACGACGACGAGGAGCACGCGGTGAGGATCGCCAACGACACCGTCTACGGCCTCGCCGCCGGCGTCTGGTCCTCCGACGACGAGCGGGCGCACCGCGTCGCGCGTCGCCTGCGCGCCGGCCAGATCGAGGTCAACGGCGGCGCCTTCTCCCTCCACGCCCCGTTCGGCGGCTTCAAGCAGTCGGGCCGCGGCCGCGAGAACGGCCGCTTCGGGTTGGAGGAGTACCTGGAGGCGAAGGCGCTCTTGCGCTGATCGCGTTGCTCCGGCCGCGCGGTACGCCGGGCCGCGCGGCGCTTGCCGTCGAGACCCTCTCGTGAGCTGCCGCTGAGGGGCCCGTGCTGCTGGTCAGCCGGGCGCGCAATGTCCTCCGCGGGACCCCCACCGGCTTGCACGGCGCTGCGCGGTGCCGACGCGGTCACACGAGAGGGTCTCGCGGGGGAGCATTGCGCGGCCCGGCGTACGCAGTGGCCGGGGCTCAGCAGGTCAGACCCGCAGGAAGCGGCGCAGAGAGACCGCTGAGCCGACGGCGCTGATCGCGATGCCGGCGACGAGCATGACGGCGATCAGGACGGTGAAGGGCATCGTCTCGGGCGCGCTGATCAAAGAGAAGTCGCTGGCGAGCGGGTCGATGATGGCGATCTTGCCGACCGCGAGCAGCAGGATCGCGAGCAGCGTGCCGGCGGCGCCGACGATGATGCCCTCGATCACGAACGGCCAGCGGATGAACCAGTCGGTCGCGCCGACGAGCTTCATCACCTCGACCTCGCGGCGGCGCGCGAAGAGCGAGAGGCGGATCGTGTTGGCGATCAGGAAGATCGAGGCGGCGATCAGCAGCGCCGCGAGCGTGCCGGCCATCAGCTTCACGAAGCGCGTGACCTCGAGGATCTTCTTCGTGTCGTCACGGCGCGTGCGAACCTCGTCGATCGAGCGGTCGATCGGCGTCGTGCCGCCGCCGGCCGCCTCGGGCGCGAGCGCCGAGGCGATCTTCAGCACCTCGTCGGGGTTCTCCGGAGTGACCCGGAACGTGTCCGGCAACGGGTTCGCGCCGAGCAGCGCGAACGCCTCCGGGTCCTTCTGCTTCTGCTGCTGATAGGCCTGCTGCTTGGAGACGAACTCGACGCGCTTGACGTTCGCCGTCGCGAGCAGCTGCTCTCTGACGCGTGCGATGTCCTGCTGCGTCGCGTCTCTCACGAGGTAGACGTCGACGAGCACCCGCTTGCGGACGTCGTTGGCGGCGCCGGTCGTCGCCTGCACGATCGGGATGAAGACGCCGACGACGAGCATCGTCAGCAGGATCGTCGCGAGCGCCGCGAACGACGGCGCCGCGTTGCGTCGCAGGGCGCGCGACGCCTCCCGCGTGAAGAAGCCGAGCTTCACGACTTCTCGACCGTCGGCGGAGTCTCGGGCAGGCCGTCGCGCATGCGCACCGCGAACTCGCGTGTCGACTCGTCGCGCACATAGAGGCCGGTCGCCTCGTCGCGCACGATGCGACCCTGCGAGAGCTCGATCACGCGGCGGCGCATCTTGTCGACCATCGCGTTGTCGTGCGTCGCGATCAGCACCGTCGTGCCCGCGCGGTTGATGCGGTAGAGCAGCTGCATGATCCCGATCGACGTCTCGGGGTCGAGGTTGCCGGTCGGCTCGTCGGCCAGCAGCAGCGGCGGGTGGTTCACGAACGCGCGCGCGATCGCGACGCGCTGCTGCTCGCCGCCGGACAGCTGGTCCGGGTAGCTGTGCAGCTTCGTCGAGAGGCCGGTGAGGCGCAGGATGTCCGGCACCTTCGCGCGGATCTCCTTGCGCGAGCCGCCGGTCACCTGCAGCGCGTAGGCGACGTTGTCGTGGACCGTGCGGTTCGGCAGCAGCTTGAAGTCCTGGAAGACGACGCCGATGTTGCGGCGGTAGTACGGCACGCGCTTGCGCTCGATCTCGGCGAGGTCCTTGCCGGCGACGCGGATCGAGCCGGCGGTCGGCTCCAGCTCCTTGATCAGCAGGCGCATGACCGTCGACTTGCCCGAGCCGGTCGAGCCGACGAGGAACACCCAGTCCCCGCGCTGGATCGAGAAGGTCGCCTCGTCGAGGCCGACCGCGCCGACGCCGTAGCGCTTCTCGACGCCGCGGAACTCGATCACCGACGCACCGGCCGGCGCCGCTCTGTGCGGCACGGCGGCACGCGCGGCCGCCACGGGCGGCTGCTCGGCGGCGGTGCCGCGGGCGCGGCGGGGGTTTCCGGTCGTCACGGCCATTGCGGCTCCGGACAGTAGCGTGCGCACCGCGTCGGCGACCAGGCGCAGGCTGCTGCTGCAAGCAGTTTTGCAGGGATTTCGGACGCGCGCCGCCTCCTGCGGCGGAATGCCGTCCGCCCGGTGGCCCGCTGCGCCGCTACGGTTCGCCCATGACCGCGATCTCCACCTCCGTCGCCCCGAACGGGCTCCCGATCCACCGCATGCAGCTCGACGGCACGCGCGCCGTCACCGCGCTCGTCGCGTTCGACGCCGGGGCGCGCAGCGAGCGCCCAGAGGAGAACGGGATGGCGCACTTCCTCGAGCACCTCGTCTTCAAGGGCGGCGAGAAGTTCGCCGACTACAGAGCGGTCAACGAGACGGCCGAGCGGATCGGCGGCCAGCTCAACGCCTACACGAGCCACGACCTCGTCGCCTTCCACATCACGGTGCGGGCCGAGAAGGCGCTGGAGGCGATCGACCTGCTGACGGACTTCGTCGGGCGTCCGCGGATCGACGCCGCGGAGCTGGAGCGCGAGCGCGGCGTCGTGATCCAGGAGATCGCGCGCGCCAACGACCAGCCTTCGACCGTCGCGGAGCACCTGATCGACCACGCGGCCTTCGGCGAGCACCCGCTCGGCCGCACCGTGCTGGGACCGGTCGAGCACCTGCGCGACACGTTCACGCGCGAGGGGATCGTCGCGTTCCGCGAGCGCCGCTGGGCGGGCGCTCGCGGCGGGGCGTTCGTCGTCGGCAACCTGGAGCATCTGCCTGACGAGAACGACCCCGCCCTCGACGACCTCTTCGGCCGCTTCCCCACGCTGCCCGAGCCCGAGCCCTACCAGGCCGCCCCGCCGCTGCACGCGCGCACGCTCGTGGAGCAGCGCGACTCCAACCAGTCGCACCTGCGCATGTCCTACCGGCCGCGGATCGACACGACGAGCCGCGCGCAGCGCGCCGCGCTGACGATCTACGCGACGCTGCTCGGCGGCTCGATGGGCTCGCGCCTGTTCGACGAGATCCGCGAGCAGCGCGGCCTCGCCTACTCCGTCTACGCGATCTCGCACAACAGCGCCGACGTGCCGATCCTGCAGCTGTCGGCCGGCCTCGACTCGGCCAAGACGGTCGAGGCCTACCGCCGCATGCGCGAGATCGTCGGCGAGCTGCGCGACGAGGGCCCTCGTCAGGAGGAGGTCGAGCGCGCCCGCGCCTACGCCGCCGGCGCGCGCGTGCTCGCGTTCGAGAACACGAACGCGGTCGCCCGCCACGCCGCCCAGCAGACGATCCTGTTCGGCGAGCAGATCGACCCCGACCTCGCGATCGCAGCGCTCGACGCCGTCACCTACGACGACGTCCGCACCGTCGCCCGCGACGTCGCCGACGAGCTGGCGATCGCCTGCGTCGGCCCGCACACGGCGGAGGACTTCGCGTAGCGCAGACGTCGCCGCACCGACACGCGGCCGGCTGTCCAGCCGGCCAGCCGCCGGCGTTGCGCTCTGGCCGCCCGAACGGCGACAATCCACCGCGGTGCCGCCCGACGACCTGACCGAGGAGCTGAACCTGCGCGAGCTGCGCCGCTACGTCGAGCGCGTCGGCGACCGCTGGCCGATCGCGCAGGCGCTCGTCGGCGGCGCGCGCGTGGACGACGCCCACGGCGCCCCGCCGCAGCGCGAGCGCGGCCCGGAGTGGGTCGTGGTGCTCGTCTCCGACTACTTCGACGGCGTCCCCTGGCTCGAGCGCGTCTACCAGGCCGGCTCGCTCTGGGACCGCTCCGAGATGGGCGCCCCCGCCGACGTCCACTGCTACACCCCGCCCGAGTACGCGCGCAAGCGCGAGCAGCTCAGAGCCGTCCGCGAGGCCGCGGACAGAGGCATCGACGTCCTCGCCCGGCCGGCGTAGGCAAGACCTCAGCGCAGGAAGCCGTCCGCCGCGACGTAGGTGGCGCCTGCCGCGGCAACGTGGACCGCGATGTCCTCGACCTGCTCGATGCGGCGGATCACATCGGCGTACGGCCTCTGGCGTCCAAACGTGAGCGGATCGATGTTTCCGTGCGCAACCGCGTTCCGACCTGCCGCCAAGTCCTTCAGGGCGAATCCATGCACGGGCGTCGGCACCGGATCTCCCGGCAACTCGAAGATCGCCCACACGGTGCGCAGGTGGCCTGCTTTGACCGTCCGCCCATCGAACGGCCGGAGGCCGACGACGAGTTCCGCGACGTCCGCGCTCTCGGCCATCTTCAAGATCTCAGCGCGCCGGTCCCAGATGTCTTGACGGCGTGATGCGGCGACGCCGTCGAACTTCGGCGCTTGCACCAGCGAGAGGACACCGAGCTTTAGTGCGGCATGCGCGTGTCGGGCCTCGTTGATGTACGTCGCCATCTCATCGACGAACTCGCGAACGAAGTCCTCGAGCGCCGCCGCCAACGAAACGTAGGCCCAAGCGCGGCTCGTTCGCGCGAGTTCGGTCGCCCTCGGATCGCTCGGCAGCGCGTCCAGGAATCTGAGGAATTGACGCAGCTCGTCGAACCGCATGCCAGCGCGACCGAGCGGCTGGTCGAAGGGAGTCGACGCCACGACAGGTGCAGCCTTACGCAGACGGTGTCAGCAGCTCCTTGGCCCGGTTGATCCGGGCCCGGAGCATCGCCTTCGTGTTCGTTCCACCGGTGCTGGCTGCGACCAACGCTCTGTCGCTCTGCCACCCCTGACGCGGTCTCGCCAGAGTCCCATGCTCTCGGAGTACCTCGGCCGCAGCGACCATGACGGCTTCGAGCTCTACGAGAGGCGTCGGCCCATAGCCGGGCCGCTTGAACGGTCCTCCACAGATCCCATAGACCTGCTCGGCAACGTCGAGGAACAGCGTCCGCTTGCTCGCAACGTCTGTCGCACCGTTCTGACGCTCCATGTAGGCGTTGAGGAACTCCGTGACGGCTCCGTCGAACTGATCTCGATCTTCGAGGTACGCGTAGAACTTGAGGACCATCTCCTCGCGTGTCCCATCGTCCTCACGACCTCTCTGAAGTCTGACGAGGTCTCTGAAGGGATGGGAGTAGCCGAGCTCGCGGAGCAGATCGTTGAATGGCCCGCGATAGATGGCAGCACGAACCTCCTGCGAACTCAGCGCGACGCCTCCGCCGTTGAGGCGCTCAAACAGCTCGAACCGCGTCTCTCTGTTGCTCTTGTCGGACAACGCGGTCACGCGGATCGATCGCTTGAAGAACGCAAGCTGGATCGGTCCTGGGAAGCTCGGCGAGCGTGAGCCCGTTGAAGCTCGTCAAGTCCGTGAGGCCCTCCAGTCGAAGGGGCTCGATCTTGCTGATCGTCGCGAGCAGGTCGCTGGCAGCTGCAGTGAAGTGGATCAGAGTAGAGATCCGCTGCAGGCCATCGACGACCTCCCACGAGCCATCTCTGTTGGTCGCAACGAAGATGCTCGGAACCGGGAGGCCGAGGAGGAGGGACTCGATCAGCCGACTCTCCGTCGTCTCGTTCCAGCGGAACTTGCGCTGGTACACCGGCGCACGCTTCAGCTCTCCCTCCTGGGCCATGCGCATGAGCTCCCGGACGGTGAGGTCGAAATGGTCGACATCGACCTTCTGGCGCTGCGAGTCCAGCTGGGCCTGGAGCTGCTGCCTGCCGTCGGTCATGCGTCGGATCCTAGAGGCGCGCCGGGAAGTCCGCGGAGGTGGCGTGGCCGTCGTCATGGCCCGATCGTCGCACGACGTGCGTGACAGGAGGCACGTGCTTTGTGCCAATTCTCCGCGCCGGCGATCTTGCAGCGCGAGATCAGCCGAGCGCGCCGTGTCCCTCGCGAGACCCCCCACCGGCTTGCACGGCGTCACGCAGTGCCGACGCGGTCGCACGAGAGGGTCTCGCGAGGGACACGGCCGCGCTCCGGCGTACCGACGACGCCGACGCGCGGCCACGCCCACGTCAGGAGATCGCGACCATCCGCTCGATCGGCACCCGCGCCCGCTCGGCGATCGCCGGGTCGACCTTGACCTCGAAGCGGTCCTCCAGCAGCGCGTCGCGCAGCTTCGGCAGCGTGATCATCTTCATGTACTTGCAGGACGCGCGCTCGTTCGCGGCGATGAACTCGACGTCGGGCGCCGACTCGCGCAGCGGGTAGAGCATGCCGGTCTCGGTCGCGACGATCACCTCGCCGTCGCGGCCCTTGCGCTCCTGCGCGAATCTCAGCATTCCGCCGGTCGAGAGCATGTGGACGCCCTCCGAGGCGACGTCGCCAGCCGCGACGTACTCCATCACGCTCGTGACGCAGCCGCACTCCGGGTGGATCAGGAAGTCCGCGCCGGGGTGGGCGGCGCGCACGGCGTTGACGTCGTCCGGGCGGATGCCGGCGTGCACGTGGCACTCGCCGTCCCAGACGTGCATCTTGCGGCCGGTTCGCTTCTCGACGTAGGCGCCGAGGAACATGTCGGGGCCGAACAGGATCTCGGTGTCGGGACCGTGCTCGCGGTAGATGTGCTCGACGACCGCGACCGCGTTCGAGGACGTCACGCAGTAGTCGGTCTCCGCCTTCACGTCGGCGGTCGTGTTGACGTACATCACGACGACCGCGCCGGGATGCTTCGCCTTCCAGTCGCGCAGCTGCTCGGCGCTGATGGAGTCGGCGAGCGAGCAGCCGGCGTCGAGGTCCGGGATCAGGACGCGCTTGTCGGGGCAGAGGACCGAGGCGGTCTCGGCCATGAAGTGCACGCCACAGAAGACGATCAGGTCCTGCTCGGCCTTCGCGGCCTGCTGGGAGAGCCCGAGCGAGTCGCCGACGTAGTCGGCCACGTCCTGGATCTCGGGCAGCTGGTAGTTGTGCGCGAGGATGACGGCGCCGCGCTGCGCGGCAAGCTCGCGCACCTCCGCCTGCAAGGCGGGGATGCTCTCGAGCATCAGAGGGCCGGCATTCGCACTTGGTGTTTGCACCATGGGGAGGCTCATGAGAGTGGCTCCAATATGAGGGACAGGTCGAGTGCGGGGGCCGAGTGCGTCAACGCCCCGATCGATATGAAGTCTATCCCCGTCTCCGCGATCTTCCGGAGCGACTCCAGCGTCACGCCGCCGCTCGCCTCCAGCGACGCGCGGCCCGCCGTGCGCACCACGGCCTCGCGCATCGTCGCGAGCTCCATGTTGTCGAGCATGACCCGCGGCGCGCCCGCGGCGAGCGCCTCGTCCAGCTCCTCCAGGGTGCGCACCTCGACCTCGAGCGGCAGGTCCGGCCGTGCGGCACGCGCTCTGCGCACCGCCTCCCCCACCCCGCCGGCCGCCGCCGCGTGGTTCTCCTTGATGAGGATCTCGTCGAACAGGCCGATGCGGTGGTTCGTGCCGCCGCCGAAGTAGACGGCCGCCTTCTCGGCCATCCGCAGGCCGGGGGTGGTCTTGCGCGTGTCGAGGATCCGCGCGCCGGTCCCCTCGACCTCTCTGACGCAGCGGGCGGTGAGCGTGGCGACGCCGGAGAGGCGGCCGAGGAAGTTCAGCGCCGTGCGCTCGGCGGTGAGCAGGGCGCGGGCGTTGCCGCGCACGTAGAGGACCGGGGTGCCAGCCTGGTGCCAGACGCCCTCCGCGCACTCGGCCACGACCCGCGCGCCGGGGTCGAGCGCGAGGAACGCCTCCATCGCATAGCCGATGCCGTAGACGACGCCCGGCGCCTTCTGGAAGATCTCGGCTCTCGCGCGGGCGTCGGCCGGGATCGTCGCCTCCGCGGTCGCGTCGCCGTCGCCGACGTCCTCGGCGAGCGCGCGCGCGACGATCTCGCGTGCGTCCTCGGGGAAGTCCGGCAGCACGCGCCGGCGGTCGGCTCCGGGCGGCAGCTCAGGCGGCATCGCGCAGCACCGCGACGGTCCGGAACGACGGGTCGCTCGCCCCGTGCAGGCGCGCGCCGGCCGCGGACAGCTCGCGCAGGTAGGCGACGACGTCCGCGCGGATTCGCTCGCCCGGCAGCAGCGCCGGGATCCCCGGCGGATAGCCGGCGATCGCCTCGCACGAGATCCGCCCGAGCGCCGCGTCGACCGGCACCACCTCCGTCTCCCCGAGGAACGCGTCGCGCGGCGGCACGGCCAGCTCCTGGCCGAGCGCGGGCGCGCGCACGAGCGTCGCGCGGGCCGGCTCGACGGGGCGCGCGATGTCGGCGGCGGTCGCGCCGAGGTCGTGGACGAAGCGCTCCAGCGCGTCCGCGGATTCGTGCACGCCGAGCACGAGCACGAGCGTGGCGTGCGTCGCCAGCTCGACGTGGATGTCCGAGCCCGCGCGCAGCTCGGCGGCGACCTCGTAGCCGCTGCAGCCGGTGCCGCGCACGTCGATCACGAGCCGCAGCGGGTCCCATGCGGCAACGCCGGGACGCCCGACGAGCCGCTCGCCCACGACCGCGCATCCGGGGATCGCGTCGATCGCCGCGCGCGCCTGCGCCGCCGCGGCCAGCGTGCGGGCGAGCAGCGACTGCCCGTGGACCGCCATCTGCCGCCGTGCGGCGTCGAGCGAGGCGAGCAGGAGCGAGCTGGGGCTCGTCGAGCGCACGAGCCGCACGGCGCGCGCGACCGCATCCCGGGGGACGAGCCCGTCGTGCGCCACGTGCAGCATCGCCGCCTGCGTGAGCGCGCCGACGATCTTGTGCGTCGAGGTGATGACCGCGTCGGCGCCCAGCGCGAGCGCCGAGGCCGGCACGCCGGGATGGAAGCCGAAGTGCGGCCCCCACGCCTGGTCGACGACGAGCGCCGCGCCGGCCGCGTGCGCGACCTCGGCGAGTCCGGCGACGTCGGCGCACATGCCGTAGTAGGTCGGCGAGACCACGAACACCGCGCGCGCGCCGGGACAGCGCTCCAGGGTGGCGCGCAGCGCCTCCGGCGTGACGCCGTGCGCCATCCCCAGCTCGTCGTCCGTCTCCGGCGCGACGAACGTCGGCATCCCGCCGCTCAGCACCAGCCCGTCGGTCATGCTCGCGTGCGCGTTGCGCTGCACCACGACGCGGACCCCGGGCGGGATCAACGCGAGGCACAGCGCATGGTTGCCCTGCGTCGCGCCGTTCGTGAGGAACCACGAGCGCGCGGCGCCGTAGGCCGCCGCCGCCAGCTCCTCCGCCTGCGTGTAGGGCGTCGGCTCGGGCCCGGCGTCGACTCCCTCCGTGTCCTGCGGCACGTCGAGCTGCAGCGCCCGCTCGCCGATCGCCCAGCGCAGGCCCGGATCGGCGCCGGCGCCGCCCTTGTGGCCGGGCGTGTGCAGCCGCGTGGGACCGCGAAAGCCGTAGGCGACGAGCGCGTCGAGGTAGGGCGCGGTCGGCTGCCGCGGGTCGGTCGCGCCCAGGCCGGGCGCTCCGTCCGTGCTCACGCGCCCGCCGCGCGCAGCAGCTCGGCGCGCACGAAGCCGTCGAGGTCGCCGTCGAGCACGCGCTGCGCGTCGCCCATCTCGTGGTTCGTGCGGTGGTCCTTGACCATCGTGTACGGATGCAGCACGTAGGAGCGGATCTGCGAGCCGAAGTCGACGCTCTGCGCCTCGCCGCGCTCCTTGGCGATCTCCTCCTGGCGCTTGCGCTCCTCCAGCTCGGCCAGCTTCGAGCGCAGCATCTCCATCGCCGTGAGGCGGTTGGAGGACTGCGAGCGCTCGTTCTGGCACTGCACGACGATCCCGGACGGCCTGTGCGTGATGCGCACCGCGGAGTCGGTCTTGTTGACGTGCTGGCCGCCGGCGCCGGACGCGCGGTAGGTGTCGACCTGCAGGTCGTCGTCGTCGATCACGATCTCGCCGACGTCCTCGACGACCGGTGAGACCTCGACGCCGGCGAAGCTCGTCTGGCGGCGGTTGGCGGAGTCGAACGGCGAGAGCCGCACGAGCCGGTGCACGCCCTTCTCGGCGCCGTAGAGGCCGTAGGCGTTCTCGCCTCTGGCGCGGAACGTCGCCGACTTGACGCCGGCTTCCTCGCCCGGGCTGGCCTCCAGCAGCTCGACGTCGAAGCCGCGCCTCTCGGCCCAGCGCATCTCCATGCGCAGCACCATCTCGGCCCAGTCCTGCGCGTCGGTGCCGCCGGCGCCCGCGTTGACGGTCACGAGCGCGTCGCCGGCGTCGTATCTGCCGGAGAAGAGGCGCTCGAGCCTCGAGCGCCTCGAGGCGCGCCTGCACGGAGGAGATCTGCTCCTCCAGCTCGGACGCCAGCTCGGGCTCCTCCTCCGCCATCTCGGCGAGCGGCTCGAGATCGTCGACGTCGCGCGCGAGCGCGGCGTAGGTCTCCAGCTTCTTCGTCGTGCGCGCGTGCTCGGCGCTCGTCTTCGCCGCCCGCCCCTGGTCGTCCCAGAAGCCGGGCGCGCCCATCTCGCGCTCGAGCTCGTCGGCGCGCGCCTTCAACCGAGCCGGGTCAAAGATAGTCCGCGAGCAGCTTGAGCTGGTCGCGGATCGCCGCAAGGCGCTGCGGCGTCGGCTCTGACGATGCGGCGGAGGTCGTCGACATGTACGGGAGGCTATCCCAGCGGACGCCGGGATCGTGCTCAGGCGGCGATCAGGCGCCGTGGCACTTCTTGAACTTCTTGCCCGACCCGCACCAGCACGGGTCGTTGCGGCCGATCTGGTCGACCGCGTCGACGCGCCGCTGCGCGACGTGCGCGCCTTCGTCGGCCGGCTGCTGCGGCGCCGGTTCGGCGACCGCGGCGGCGCCGCCCGCTCCGGCGGTGAGCGCCGAGTATGCGGTCGACGTCGACGTGCCGCCGGAGTAGGTGAACGACCCGCCGCCGCCGGCCCAGGTGGAGCTGGACTCCGCCGGGTCGGGGATCGCCGGCTGCTCGGCCTCCTCCTCCTCGCCGGTGTCGACCTGGACTTCGACGTTGAAGACCATCCGCGCGAAGTCCGCCCAGATCGTGTTCATCAGGTCCTGGAAGAGCTCGAAGCCCTCGTTCTTGTACGCGACGAGCGGGTCGATCTGGGCGAGCCCGCGCAGGCCGATGCCCTCGCGCAGGTAGTCCATGTCGTAGAGGTGCTCGCGCCAGCGCTGGTCGATCGTGTTGAGCAGCAGGTAGCGCTCGAGCACCCGCATCAGCTCGTCGCCCAGCTCCTGCTCGCGCTCGTCGTAGAGCCGCAGCGCGTCCTCGACGACGCGCTCCGTCAGCTCTTCGCGGTTGACGCTCGCCGGGTCGACGTCTTCGAGCCCGAAGCCGATCGGGAATATCTCGGCGACGCGTGCGAACAGGCCCTCGAGGTCCCAGTCTTCGGCGTAGTCGCCGACCGTGAACTCCCCGACGACGCGCGTGAGCATGCTCGCGACCTCCTCGCGCGCCTGCTCGCCCATGTCACGGCCCTCGAGCACCTCGTCGCGGTAGGCGTAGATGATCCGGCGCTGCTCGTTCATGACGTCGTCGTAGTCGAGCACGCGCTTGCGGATCAGGAAGTTCTGCTCCTCGACCTTCTTCTGCGCCTTCTCGATCTGCTTCGTCAGCAGGCCCGCCTCGATCGGCTCCTCGCGGCCCTCGTCGTCGGTCGTGCCGAAGCGGTCGAGGATGCGGTAGATGCGCTCGCCCGCGAACAGGCGGACGAGGTCGTCCTCGGCCGACAGGAAGAAGAGCGACAGGCCGGGGTCGCCCTGGCGGCCGGCGCGGCCGCGCAGCTGGTTGTCGATGCGGCGCGACTCGTGCCGCTCGGTGCCGACGATGCAGAGGCCGCCGGCCTCCATCACGCGCTCGCGATCCGCCTCGCAGCGCGCTTCGAGCTCGGGCATCAGCTTCGCCTCGTGCTCCTCGTAGTCGGGATCGCCGGGTTGCAGACCGAGCTTCGCCATCTCGTGGCGAATCAGGTGCTCGGGGCTGCCGCCGAGCTTGATGTCGACGCCGCGTCCGGCCATGTTCGTCGCGATCGTCACGGCGCCGGGTCGCCCTGCCTCGGCGACCGTCTCGCCCTCTCGCTCGGCGTGCTCGGGCTTCGCGTTGAGCACGGTGTGTCTGATCCCGCGGCGCGTGAGGCGTTCGCCGAGCAGCTCCGAGACCTCGACGGAGATCGTGCCGACGAGCACCGGCTGGCCTCTGGCGTTGCGCTCGGCGATCTCCTCCACGACCGCCGACCACTTGCCCTCCTTGGTCTTGTAGACCTGGTCGTTGCGATCGTCGCGGATCATCGGCCGGTTCGTCGGTACCTGCACGACGCCGAGTCTGTAGATCTTCATGAACTCGGTCGCCTCGGTCAGCGCGGTGCCGGTCATGCCCGAGAGCTTGTCGTAGAGGCGGAAGTAGTTCTGGTAGGTGACCGAGGCCATCGTCTGGTTCTCCTCGGTCAGGCTGCAGCCCTCCTTCGCCTCGATCGCCTGGTGCAGGCCCTCCGACCAGCGGCGGCCCTCGAGGATGCGGCCGGTGAACTCGTCGATGATCTGCACCTCGTCGTCGATGACCGCGTAGTCGACGTCACGTCTGTAGAGCGACTCGGCCTTCAGCGCCTGGATCAGGTGGTTGACGAGGTAGCCGTTCTCGGCGCGGTAGAGGTGGTCTATGCCGAGGAAGCGCTCGGCCTTCTCGACGCCGCGCTCGGTGATCGAGACGGTCTTGTGCTTCTCGTCGAATTCGTAGTCGAACTCGGCGACGAACTGCTTCTTGGCGCGCGGGTCCATGCCTCTCGGCATCTCGCCGGGCGTCAGCATCGGCGCGAGGCGCGCGAACTTCGCGTAGACGTCGGAGGAGTCCTCGGGCGCGCCGGAGATGATCAGCGGGGTGCGCGCCTCGTCGATCAGGATGTTGTCGACCTCGTCCACGATCGCGTAGGTGTGCGCGGCCGATCGGCGCTCGAGGCGGTCCTTCGCCGAGCGCACCTGGCCGAGGTCGCGTCCGCCGTGCTGGACCTTGTCCTCCAGCGTCGGCGCCATGTTGTCGCGCAGGTAGTCGAAGCCGAACTCGGAGTTCGTGCCGTAGGTGACGTCGGCCTCGTAGGCGACGCGCTTCTCCTCCAGCGGCTGCATCGCCTGCAGGATCCCGACGGACACGCCCAACATGTCGTAGATCGGGGTCATCCATTCGGCGTCGCGGCGCGCGAGGTAGTCGTTGACGGTCACGACGTGCACGCCCTTGCCGGCGAGCGAGTTGAGCACCGCCGACAGCGTCGCGGTGAGCGTCTTGCCCTCGCCCGTGCGCATCTCGGCGATCGAGCCGTCGTGCAGGACCATCCCGCCGATCAGCTGGACGTCGAAGTGGCGCATCCCCATCGTGCGCCGGCCGGCCTCGCGCACGAGCGCGAAGCACTCGTAGAGCAGGTCGTCGAGCGACTCGCCGTCTTCGCGTGCGCGCGCGCGCAGCGCGTCGGCGGATGCGCGCAGCTGCGCGTCGGTCAGCTCCAGGAGCTTCCGGCTCGAAGCTCGTTGATTTTCGCGACGCGCTGCTCGTAGGCCTTGAACTTCTTGCCCTCCCCCAAGCGCAGCGCACGATCGATCAGCGACATGCGGCCTAGCGTAGCAGCGGCCGGAGCCCTGGATGCAACCCTCCGGTGACCGTCCAGACTGCCCTCAGGCGGCGCTCGGGGGCGGCGACGCGAGCCCGTTCGCGGCCTGCTGCGCGGCGCGCGTCGCGCGGCGCTTGCGGCGCTGCGCGCGGTGACGCTTGACCTGGCGCGCGAGCTGCTCCTCGCAGCAGTTGATCGCGTGCGCCATGTCCGGCGAGGCCGCACGCGCGCGCAGCGTGACGCCCTTGAGGTGGAGCGTCGCCTCCGCGACCTCGGAGTCGGCGATCGCCGGGTTGCGCTCCTCGCTCAGCTCGACCTCGAGGTCGGCCAGCTCGGAGACCTGGCGCGCGATCGTGCCGAAGCGCCGCTCGACGTGGTCCCGCAGGCCGTCGGTGACGTTGGTGTTGCGTCCCTTGACCGCGATGCGCATGGTGCGCCCCCTTTGCTCCTCGTGGGGTGGATCTTCCTGGCGTCGATCCTTTCCCCGATCGTAGACGCGCCAACGGCCGGATTCCACCGTGGTCGTCCGCGAGGTCATCGGGGGAGCGTACGTGCGTAGGAGACCGCCGCCACGCGCCGCGCCCCGGCGGCGCGCAGCGCACGAGCGCAGGCGTCGAGCGTGGCGCCGGTCGTGCAGACGTCGTCGACGAGCAGCGCATGCGCCGGCACCGGCCCCGCGACGCGCAGCGCCTGGCGCTCCGCCGCGTCGATGCGCGCCGCCCGGCCCGCGCCGAGCTGGCGCGTGGCCGCCCCGCCGCGCCGCAGGCAGGCGGCGACGGGGACGCCGGCGCGGCCGCCGAGCGCGGCGGCGATCAGCGCCGCCTGGTCGAAGCCGCGCGCACGGCGCCGCGCCGGGTGCGCCGGCACCGGCACGAGCGCCGCGCCGTCGAGCAGCTCGCGCGGCGCGGAGGCGGCGATCTGCGCCGCCATCAGGCGCGCGACCGGCAGCGCGCCGCGGAACTTCAGCGCGGCGACGAGCTGGCGCGCCGGGCCGTCGTGCGCGAGCGGCGCCCACACCCGCTCGAAGGCGGCCGCGCGCGCCGGGCAGCTGCGCGCGCAGGGCGCCGGCAGGCCGCAGCGCGGGCAGCGCGGCTCTGCCAGCCACGGCAATGCGCGACGGCACGGCACGCACAGCTCGGCGCGGGCGTCGCGCAGCGGCGCGCGGCAGGCCAGGCAGCACGGCGGCGCGAGCGCCGCCGTCAGCTCGGCGCGGAGGCGGTCGAGCAGGTCCGCGGGGCGCATGCACGCCAGCTTCGCGCAGCCCCCTGCGGCGGTGCAGCACGCGACTGCGACAATTCGGCCGCATGTCTCCGAACGCTTCGTGGACGTTCGACCCCGGCGTCATCGTCGCCCTGACGCTCTACAGCGCGATCTACCTCGTGCGCTGGAGGCGGGCGCGAACGCCGGACGAGCCGCACCCGCCGGGCGTCGGGCGCCTGCTCGCGTTCCTGGCGGGCATCCTCGTGCTCGTCGCGGCGCTGTGCTCGCCGATCGACGCGCTCGGCGAGCAGATCCTCGCGATGCACATGGTCCAGCACGTGCTGCTGCTCGACGTCGCGCCGATCCTGCTGATCCTCGGCTTCACGAAGGTGCTGCTGCGGCCGGCCACGCGCCGCATCCACCGGGTGGAGCAGCGCGTCGGCTGGCTCGCGGCGCCGCTGTTCGCGGTGATCCTCTACACCGCCGCGATGTGGGTCTGGCACGTGCCGGCGCTCTACGACGCGGCCGCGCAGCACAGCGGGATCCACGTGCTGGAGCACCTCACGTTCACGCTCGCCGGCTTCCTCTACTGGTGGCACCTGATCTCGCCCGTCAGCACGCGGCTGCGGCGCGAGGGCACGACGCCGCTCGTCTACACGCTCAGCACGCGGGTCACCGTCGGCTTCCTCGGGATCCTGCTGACGTTCGCCCCCAACGCGATCTTCACCTACTACACGAACCAACCCCACTACTGGGGCCTGACGCCGGATTCCGACCAGGCGCTCGCCGGCGCGATCATGGCGCTCGAGCAGTCGATCGTGATGGGGATCGCCGTCGCGGTGCTGTTCACGCGCATGCTCGCGCAGTCCGAGCGCGACGCGCAGCGGGCGGAGCGCTACGGCGCAGCGTCCGACGCGGGCGTCCCGGCGCCGTAGCGCCGGCTGCTACGGACGCGCCGCGGCACGCGGCCGCAGGCGGTCGACGATGCCGCGGTGGCCGGCGATCGCACCGATCAGGATCGCGTCGGGCGCGACCTCGCTGCCCGGCAGCACGACCGAGTCCTTCAACGCGGCGTTCTCGCCGATCACGGCGCCGTCGCCGATCGCGAGCGGGCCCTGGAGCCGCACGCCGGCGCCGATCTGCACGTCGTGGCCGATCCACACCGGCGGCTCGATCAGCGTCGCGTCGGTCAGCTCGGTGCCTTCGCAGATGCGCACGCCCTCGGCGACCTCCTCGCCGCGCAGCTCGACGTGCAGCTCGCCGCGCATCGCGTCGAACGTGCCCTCCTTGAGCTCCGAGAGCGAGCCGACGTCGTTCCAGTACTCGTCGATCGCGTGGATGTGGAACGGCACGTCGTCGGCCAGCAGCGCCGGGAAGACGTCGTTGGCCCAGTCGACGAACGGTCTTCTCGGGAAGTAGTCGAAGATCTCCGGCTCGAACAGGTACATGCCGCAGTTGCCGAGGTCGGAGAGCGCCTCGGCCGGGTCGGGCTTCTCCTGGAAGCCGGTGATGCGGCCGTCGGCGTCGTGCAGCACGACGCCGAACTCGCGCGTGTCCTCCACGCGCTTGACGGCGAGCGTGCCGATCCCGCCGGCGTCCTTGTGGCGCTTGACGAACGCGTCGAGGTCGATGTCGGTCAGCGCATCGCCCGAGATGATCAGGAACGTGTCGCCGTCGAGGAAGTCGGCGCAGTTGCGCACGCCGCCGGCGGTGCCGAGCAGCTCCGGCTCCTCGCGGTAGGTGAGGCGGTCGCCGAAGTAGTCGCGGATCGTGTCCGGGAAGTAGTGGAGGTTCGCGATCACCTCGTCGTAGCCGTGGCGGTCGAGCAGGTCGACGATGTGCGCCATCACGGGCCGGTCGAGCACCGGCACCATCGGCTTGGGGATCTCGTACGTCAGCGGCCGCAGGCGCGTCCCGAGACCGGCTGCGAGGACCATCGCTTTCATGCGCGGCGGACCCTAGCGAACTCGCCCGTCAGGTCCCCTGCTCCCAGGCCGTCAGGTAAGCCCTCTGCCCGTCGGTGAGCGCGTCGATCTCGACGCCGGACGCGGCGAGCGTGAGGCGCGCGACCTCCTCGTCGATCGCCGGCGGGACGGCGTGGACCTGCCGAGCCAGCGTGCCGGCGCGCTTGACGAGGTGCTCGGCGGAGAGCGCCTGGTTGGCGAACGACATGTCCATCACCGCGGCCGGGTTGCCCTCCGCCGCGGCGAGGTTGACGACGCGGCCCTCCGCCAGCAGGTTCACCCGCCGGCCGTCGGCGAGCACGTGCTGCTCGACGTGCGGGCGCACCTGGCGCCGCTCGCGGCTGAGCTCGCGCAGCGCGGCAAGGTCGCACTCGACGTCGAAGTGGCCGGCGTTGCACAGCACGGCGCCGTCGCGCATGACGGCGTAATGGGCGGCGCCGATCACGTCGCGGTTGCCCGTGGCCGTGATCAGCACGTCGGCCTGCGCCGCCGCCGCGACGCCCGGCAGCACCTCGTACCCCTCGAGCTTCGCCTCCAGCGCCCGCACCGGGTCGACCTCGCAGACGACGACCTGCGCGCCGGCGCCCTTCGCCCGCAGCGCGATCCCCTGGCCGCACCAGCCGTAGCCGAAGACCGCCACGACGCGGCCCGCGAGCAGCATGTTCGTCGCGCGCAGGATGCCGTCGAGCGCGGACTGGCCGGTGCCGTAGCGGTTGTCGAACAGCCGCTTGGTGCGCGCCTCGTTCACCGCGACGACAGGGAAGCCGAGCTGGCCGGCGGCCTCCAGCGCGCGCAGGCGCACGACCCCGCTCGTCGTCTCCTCCGTGCCGCCGAGGATCCCGTCGAGCAGCTCGGTGCGGCTCGCGTGGATCGTCGAGACGAGGTCCGCACCGTCGTCCATCGTCAGCTGCGGGCGCGTGTCGAGCACCGCCTCGATGTGGCGGTAGTAGGTCGCCATGTCCTCGCCGTTGGTCGCGTGGACGGCGACGCCGTGGCGCTCGACGAGCGCAGCGGCCACGTCGTCCTGCGTGTCCAGCGGGTTCGCGGCGCACAGCGCCACCTCCGCCCCGCCCGCGACGAGCGTGCGCGCGAGGTTCGCCGTCTCGGTCGTCACGTGCAGGCACATCCCGACGCGCAGCCCCGCCAGCGGCCGGTCCCGCCCGAACCGCTCGCGGATCGACCGCAGCACCGGCATCTGCGCATCCGCCCACGCAATCCGCGCGTCACCGGCCTCGGCCAGGCCGAGGTCGGCGACGTCGGATGGGGTGCTTCTAGTACCGATAGTGGTCGGGCTTGTACGGGCCGTCGACCGGGACGCCGATGTACGCGGCCTGCTCGGGGCTGAGCTGCGTGAGCTTCACGCCGAGCGCGTCGAGATGCAGCCGCGCGACCTTCTCGTCGAGGTGCTTGGGCAGCACGTAGACCTGTCTCTCGTACTCGTCGTTCTTCGTGAACAGCTCGATCTGGGCGATCGTCTGGTTCGTGAACGAGTTGGACATCACGAACGACGGGTGGCCGGTCGCGTTGCCGAGGTTCAGGAGGCGACCCTCGGAGAGCATGATGATCGTGTGGCCGTCCGGGAACCGCCACTCGTCGACCTGCGGCTTGATGTTGACCTTCTCGATGCCCGGGAACGTCGTCAGGCCCGCGATGTCGATCTCGTTGTCGAAGTGGCCGATGTTCCCGACGATCGCCTGATGCTTCATCCGCGCCATCTGGTCGGCGGTGATGATGTCCTTGTTGCCCGTCGTCGTGATGAAGATGTCGCCCTCGCCGATCACGTCCTCGAGCGTCTTGACCTCGTAGCCCTGCATCGCCGCCTGCAGCGCGCAGATGGGGTCGATCTCGGTGACGATCACGCGCGCGCCCTGGCCGCGCAGCGACTCGGCGCAGCCCTTGCCGACGTCGCCGAAGCCGCAGATTACGGCGACCTTGCCGCCGATCATCACGTCGGTCGCGCGGTTGATGCCGTCCACGAGCGAGTGGCGGCAGCCGTAGAGGTTGTCGAACTTCGACTTCGTGACGGAGTCGTTGACGTTGATCGCCGGGAACAGCAGCGTGCCGGCCTCCGTCATCTCGTAGAGGCGATGGACGCCGGTCGTCGTCTCCTCCGTGACGCCCTTGATGCTCTGGCCGACCTTCGTCCAGCGCTGCGGGTCCTCGCCGAGCGTGCGCTTCAGCAGCCCGAGGATCACGGCGTACTCCTCGGAGTCCTCCGGCGTCGGGTCCGGCACCGCGCCGGCCGCCTCGAACTCGGTGCCCTTGTGCACGAGCAGCGTCGCGTCGCCGCCGTCGTCGAGGATCATGTTCGGCCCGTCCTCGCCCGGCCACGCCAGCGCCTGGTCCGTGCACCACCAGTACTCCTCCAGCGTCTCGCCCTTCCACGCGAAGACCGGGACGCCCTGCGGATCCTCCGGCGTGCCCTCCGGGCCGACGGCGACGGCTGCGGCCGCATGGTCCTGCGTCGAGAAGATGTTGCAGGAGACCCAACGCACCTCGGCGCCGAGCGCGGTGAGCGTCTCGATCAGCACGGCCGTCTGGATCGTCATGTGCAGCGAGCCCATGATCCGCGCGCCCTTGAGCGGCTGCGACGCCGCGAACTCCTCGCGAATCGACATCAGGCCGGGCATCTCGTGCTCGGCGAGGCGGATCTCCTTGCGGCCGAAGTCGGCGAGCGACAGGTCGGCGACCTTGAAGTCGGTCTTGCTCGAAAGGGCGGTCATCGTGGCGCGGTCTCCATCGGTTGTGTGTTGAGCAGCCTCTGGTGCTTCTCCTGCTCCCAGCGCATCCAGTCGGCGGCGTCGACGTGCTCCGGCCGGCGCGGCTCCGCCTCGAACCACTCCTCGACGGCCTCCCGCAGGCCGGCGTCGTCCCGCATCCGCAGGGCGAAGCCGATCTCCGAGAGCCCGACCTCGAAGCGTTCGAGCAGCTCGCGCAACGTGCGCAGGCGCTGCAGCTCGGCCGGCCCGTAGAGCCGGTAGCCCGAGCTCGAACGCGCCGGCGCGACGAGCCCGCTGCGCTCGACGTAGCGCAGCATCCGCGCCGACCAGCCGGTCGTTCTCGGCCGCCTCGTGGATCGTCAGCGCATCGCCGCCCGCCATCAGACGGCCAACGTTACCAGAGCTGTGTCAAGGTTTTGGCCGGGCGTCGGGCCCGTCCACGGCCCCCGCCTGCTCGTACGTCGCCTCGTACACCACGTGGTCGTCGGCGGCGCTCACAGTGCGCTCCATCAGCAGCTGCGACGTCCGCGGGTCGATCACCAGCTCGTGCCGCAGGCTCTGATCGACCCGCGCAACACCGATTCCGGCGCGGCCCTCCGCGTCGGTCACGTCGCCGAGCAGCTCGACGTCCGGCAGCCGCGCCGCCACGCGGTAGAGCGCCGCGCGCAGGTCCGGCGGCAGCGCCACCTCGCTGCGCAGCCAGTCCCCGACGATCGTGAACATCTCTTTCGTCCGGTCGCCCGCCGGTCGCCCGTTGGCCTCCGCCCAGATCGCGCCGCCGCGCTCGATCTGCGAGTACAGCGCGTCGGTGTCGGTCGGCAGCTCCACGACCTGCTCGTACGCGAGCGACTGCGGGAAGAAGGTGTACGACGGAGCGCCGGTGAACGGGCGGGTCTCGGAGCGCCCGCCGCCGACCTGGCGCTGGACGAAATGGCCGTCGCCGTCGAGCGAGCGCCAGCTCTCGCGCACGAAGCGCGCGTCGTCAGACGACGGCTGGTAGCTCTCGCTCCGCAGATACCAGTACTGGCCGGGTCGCAGCGCCGGCTGCTGTGCGGCGACGACGGCGACGCGCCGCAGCAGCTGCGCGGCGGTCGCGTCGGTCGGATGCACGCCGCCGGAACCGAGGCCGACGACGAGCGCGGCGGCCACGGCGGCGGCGGCGAGGCCGAAGGCGCCCGCCAGCAGGCGCCGGCGGGGACGGCGCGGACGGGCGGGCGCCGCGGGGATGCGGGCGTACGCCCGGCCGGCGCTCGCCGCCGCGTCGATCCGCGCCACCAGCGCGGCGCGGGCCTCGTCGCGCGCGGCGGCGGGGACGGTCGTATCGGTGGCGCGGAAGCCGCGCAGGTACTCCAGCTCGGTGCTCATCGGGTCTCCTCTCGCACGGCGGCCACGGTCTGCTGGGCCGACTCGTCCTCTTCTTCGCCGCTGCGCTCCAGCAGTTCGCGCACGACACCGCGCGCGCGGTGCAGTCGCGAGCGCACCGTGCCGACGGGGATCGCGAGCGCGTCCGCGATCTGCTCGTAGGTCAGCTCGGTCCAGGCATGGAGCAGCAGCACGTTCTCGCTCGCCCGGGCCGAGCGATGCGATCGCGATCGCGATCGCGGCGGTCGCCGCGGCGGCATCGAGCCGGGCGTCAACGCCGTCGAACGCCGAGGCGTCGTCGATCCGGACGGCAGCCCTCGCGTAGGCGCGCAGCCGGCGCTCCTCCGAACGGCGGTGGCGACGAAGCAGGTTCGACGCGATGCCGTACAGCCACGGCCGGACATCGGCCAGCGTCGCGTCGTAGCGAGTACGCCCGTCGAACGCCTGCAGGAACGTCTCGGCGGCAAGCTCGTCCCCGAGCGCCGGCTCGACGCGGCGGCGCAGGAATGCCGCGATCGCGTTGAAGTGGCGGTCGAACAGCGGGGCGAAGGCGTGCGGGTCCGTCAGCGAGTCGGCGATCAGGTCGGCGTCTGAACGGGACAGGGCGTCACCCTCCTCAGTCGGGGTCGTCGTCCCTGATTGCCCGACCGGTGCCGCGCGGTTCGCGGCCCAGCTCAGCCCCCGCTCAGCGCGCCCTTGAGCCGCTCGATCGCGTCGACCGGGGTCGGGTCGACGCCACGCAGGACGGCGAGGTAGAGCGAGACGAGGTCGCCGAGCAGCACCAGCGAGACGAGCCGCTCCAGGCGCGTCTCGCCGCGGGTCTCGACGCGGAACGAGCCGGCCGCGTTGGCGCCGATCAGGCCGCGCGTCAGATCGATCCGCTGACGCAGGCGCGGGTGCAGGTCGGAGTCGTCGAGGAAGACCGCGCTGAAGCGGCCGAGCTCGGCGGCCCCGGCCCAGCCGGCGATCTCGTTGTGGTCGAGCTCCGGCAGCGCCGACGCGAACGCCGGGACCTTCGCGTTCTCGTTGAGCTGCGTCTTCCAGCGGTACGCGATCGGCGCCGTCAGGCCGGCGCCGGCGACCTGCGGCACGGTGCCGAGCAGGCCGCGCGCGAGCTGCTTGGCGAGCGAGTCCTCGGCGCCGTCGGGCCCCCACTCGGCGACGAGCTCCTCGGTGTGGGCGGCGGCGACGTCGATCTCGGAGTGGAGCGACTCGGCGGCGCCGCAGGCGGCGGCGACCTCGAGCGCGATCACGAGCATGTAGCCGACCGCGGCGCGGGGCTGGAAGGCGCCCGGCAGCGGGATCACGGGGACGCCCTCCTCGCGCGCGGCGGCGGCGAGCTTGCCGCCGGTCGTCGCGGCGATCCGCCGCGCGCCGAGCGCGCCGGCCGCCTCGAACGCGGCGAGCGTCTCCTCCGTGTTGCCGGAGTAGCTGGCGCACAGGACGGTCGCGTCGGGCGTCGTCCACGACGGCACGCCGTAGTCGCGCATCACGACGATCGGGCGCGAAGCGCGATCGCCGAGCGCCGCGCGCGCGAGCGTGCCGCCGATCGCCGAGCCGCCCATGCCGGCGACGATCAGGCCGCCGGGCGCGTCGTGCGGCTCGAGCTTCGCCGACTCGACGCGCCACAGCGCGTCGCGCAGGTGCTCGGGCAGCCCGAGGACGTCGTCGACCTGGCCGGCGGCGTCGACCGCCGCGATCGCCTCGCGGGTGAGGGGTGCGGGATCGCTCATCAGAACCTGATCGCTCCGTCTGGAAGGGACACGTTCGGGGACAGCCGTGCGCCGGCCGCCAGCTGGTTGTCGGCGCCGAGCGTGACGCACTCGCCGAGCACGACGCCCTCGGCGAGCCGGCTGTGCGCCCCGACGCGTGCGCCGGGGCCGACGATGCAGTGGGTCAGGTGGGCGTGCGGGCCGATCGCGGCGCCGTCCAGCACGACCGAGCCGTCGACGTGCGCCCCCTCCGCGACCTCGACGCCGCGGCCGAGCACGCTGCGCCCGCTCACGAGCGCGCCCTCGGCGACGCGCGCGCCGGGGCCCACGAGCGCCGGGCCGACGACGCGGCCGCGCAGCTCGGCGCCCTCGGCGACGGCGAGGTGCGCGGCGTCGTAGGCATCGGTCACGGTCGTCTTGACGGCGCCGTCGAGAATGTCGTACGTCGCCTGGAGGTAGCGCTCGGGCGTGCCGATGTCGAGCCAGTAGCCGGACGCCTCGTAGCCGTAGAGGCCCTCGCCGACGAGCGTCGGGAACAGCTCGCGCTCGATCGAGACGTGCTGCTCGGCCGGGATGCCGGCGAGCACGTCGCGGTGCAGCACGTAGGCGCCGGCGTTGACGAGGTTCGTGTCGATCTGGTCGGGGCTCGGCTTCTCGAGGAACTCGGACACGCTCGCGTCGGCGTTGCGGCGCACCAGCCCGTACGCGGACGGGTCCTCGACCGGCACGAGCGCGAGCGTCGCGCGAGCGCCGGTGCGCTCGTGCTGCGCGAGTTGGGCGGTCAGGTCGATGTCGGTCAGCACGTCGCCGTTGAGCATCAGGAAGCGCTCGTCGAGCAGATCCTCGGCGAACTTGACCGCGCCGCCGGTGCCGAGCGGTCTCGGCTCCTCGACGTAGCGCAGCCGCATCCCGTAGGCGGACCCGTCGCCGAGCACGTTGTGCACGCCGGAGGCCATGAAGCCGCACGAGATCACGACGTCGTCGACGCCGTGGCCGCGCAGCCACTCGAGCATGAACGCGATGAAGGGCCGGTCGACGAGCGGCACGACCGGCTTCGGCACGGTCGAGGTGAGCGGCCGCAGCCGCGTCCCCTCCCCGCCGGCGAGGATCAGCGCCTGCATCAGGCGCGCCCGATCCCCTCGAAGGCGAAGCCGGCCGCGCGCAGCGCCTCGGAGTCGAGCACGTTGCGCCCGTCGATCACCAGGCGGCCGCGCATCAGGCGCGCCGCCGTGTCCCAGTCGAGCGCCTTGAACTCCGGCCACTCGGTCACGAGCACAGCCGCGTCGGCGCCCTCGACCGCCTCGATCGCGCTCGGCGCGAAGTGCACGCCCGGCATCAGCCGCCGCGCCTCGTGCTCGGCGACCGGGTCGTACGCTCGCACCGTCGCGCCGTCGGCCTGCAGCCGCGCGGCGAGCACGAGCGAGGACGCCTCGCGCATGTCGTCGGTGTCGGGCTTGAACGCCACCCCGAGCAGCGTCACGGTCTTGCCGACGAGCGAGCCGAGGTGCTTCTGCAGCTTCGAGATCACCCGCCGCTTCTGCAGCTCGTTGACCTCGATCACGGCGGTCAGCAGCTGGAAGTGGTAGCCGGAGTTGCCGGCGAGCTGCTTCAAAGCACTCACATCCTTGGGAAAGCACGACCCACCGAACCCGATTCCGGGGCGAAGGAAGTGGCGGCCGATGCGCTCGTCGAGGCCCATGCCCTTGGCGACCTCGAGCACGTCGGCGCCGGTCTCCTCGCAGACGTTGGCGATCTCGTTGATGAAGGAGATCTTGGTGGCGAGGAAGGCGTTGGAGGCCATCTTGATCATCTCGGCGCTCGCGACGTCGGTGCGCACGAGCGGGGCGCCGAGCGGCGCGTAGAGGTCGCAGACGGCGTCGCCGGCCCAGTCGCCCTCGTCGCCGACGACGACGCGGTCCGGTCTGCGGAAGTCCGCCAGCGCGGTCCCCTCCTTGAGGAACTCCGGGCAGGAGACGTAGCGGAAGCCGTCCTTGCCGCGCTCGGCGAACGTGCGCCGGATCGATGCACCCGTGCCGACCGGGACGGTCGACTTCATCACGAGCGCGTGCCGGTCCGACGGCGGCATCGCGTCGACGACCGCGTGCACGGCCGAGAGATCGGCGTCGCCGGAGTAGGTCGGCGGCGTGCCGACGGCGACGAAGAGCAGGCGCGCGTGCTCGAGCGCCGGCGCCAGCTCGGTCGAGAAGCGCAGCCGCTCGCGGTTGGCGGCGATCGACTCGGCGAGACCCGGCTCGTAGATCGGCACCTCGCCGCGCTCGAGGCGCGCGACCTTGTCGGCGTCGATGTCGACGCACCACACCTCGTTACCCAGCTCCGCGAAGCCCGCCGCCGTCACGAGGCCCACGTAGCCGGTGCCGATCACCGCGATCGGTTCGCGCGGGGGAGTCATGCGGCGCCGAAGACTACTAGGGAGTCCTGCGCAATCAGTGGCCGCCGCCGAGACGCGTGAGCGAACCTGCGATCGCGAGCATCTGGTCGTTCGTGAGCTCCTCCTGCAGCGTGTTCTGGACCCAGTACGACGCGCGCGGCGTCTTCCAGGCGACGGTGCGCAGGCGCTTGCCGTCGTAGAACAGCAGCAGCTTCTTGCCGTTGACCGTGCGCGTGTCGCTGGAGGGGTCGCGCAGGATCGGCGGGTCGGTCCAGGCGGTGCCCTGGATGCCGTAGTAGTTGCCGTCCTGGCCGTACTTGACGACGAGACGGTAGGCGCCCTTGCGCTTCCCCTCCGGGGTGCGGATGCGGTAGGGGCGCGGATAGATCAGCCGCCCCTTCGCATTGTGCGCCGTCGGCATGTACTGACCGCCCGCGGCGAGCAGCTTCGGGTAGTAGACGGGGAACTTCATCGCGCCCAGCTGGATCGCGTAGTCCTCGCCCGTCTGGGCGGCGTCGCTCGTCCCGCTCGTGGACGGTCCGCTCGGCGCGCGGTGGTGGCCGCGCTTGCGGCCCTTGCCGCCGCCGGACGGCTGCGCCTTCGGCTCCTTCGGCGGCGGCGAGAGGAACTCGCGGCGCACCGCTGCGAGCTCGGCGTCCGTCGCGGTCACGAACGAGACGCCGCTGGGCGAGTTGTAGATCGTCTCCGGGAAGTGGACCTCGCGGACCGGGTGCTTGGCGGAGAACGCCGCGAGCGTCGCGAGCCGCAGGAACTCCTCCTTCGACTGCAGGGAGGCGTCGGTGCTCATGTGCTTGCCGATCTTCTTCGTCAGCTTGTGCGGGTCGTTGATGAACTGGTCGACGCCGTACTGCGACTTCGCCTGGCGCAGGAAGTCCTGCTGGCGCGCGGCGCGCACGAAGTCGTTGTCGAGATGGCGGAAGCGCACGTAGTCGAGCGCCGGAGAGCCGCACAGCTTCTGATAGCCGGGCGGGACGTGGATCTCCGCGTATTGCTCCGACCCCGGCGCGTTGGTGTGGTCATACCAGCGGTCGACGTCGACGTAGACGCAGCCGATCGCGTTCACGGCCGCCCGGAAGCCGCCGAAGTCGACGTCGACGATGTGATTGATCGGGATGTGCAGGAGGTGTCTGATGACCCTCGCCGTCAGCACCCCGCCGCCGTCCGTGTAGGTCTCGTTGATCTTCGCGTCCGTGCGATAGCCGCCGCCGTGCGGCAGCTGGAACGTGACCTTGAGGTCGCGCGGGACCGACAGCACGGTCGTCGCGTTCGCGTCCGGGTCGAGCCGCACGAGCATCATCGTGTCCGAGCGCGCGTCTCTGGCGCCGGCCGCCGCGCGGTGGTCGGAGCCGATCAGCAGGATCGTCTGCGGGTCGCCCGCCTGCGCGCGCGTGATCACGCTGTTCGCGCCCGCGATCGTGCCGCCCTGCTTGAGGTCGTCGACGAAGCCCTGCACCGTGTTGAGGCCGACCGTCGTCGTCACCGCGGCGCTCAGCACGACGACCACGAGGCCGGCGAGCAGGAAGCGCCACCACAGGCCGCCGCCGCGCTGGGGGAAGTCAGGCATCAGGCGAGGCCTCCGTCGATCGCGGTCAGGCCACTCGCCCCCGCGGCACGGTCGCGCGCGAGCCACTCGGGCAGCGCGCGCACGAAGCCCGCGAGCGCCTCGCGGTAGCGGCGCAGCGAGGAGACGGAGACCCACTCGTCCGGGCCGTGGTGGCCGCCGCCGGCGGGGCCGAACTCGACTGCCGGTATGCCCGCCTCGAGGAACGAGATCGCGTCGGAGGCGCCGTCGCGCCCGACGCTCAGCGCCTCCCCTTCGGTCGTGCGGGAGGCCGCGTCGCGCAGCGCGCGGACGTAGGGGTTCGTGCGCTCGACGAACGCGGGCGCGCGCATCAACGTCTGCGCGACCGTCACGTCCGGCAGCGCGCGGATCTGCGCGAGGATCGCCCCGGGGTCCTGCCCGGGCAGGTAGCGCACGTCGACGACCATCTCGCAGCGGTCCGGCACCTTGTTGAAGACGTCGCCGCCCTCGATCCGCCCGAGGTTGATCGACGGGCGGTCGAACAGCTCGGAGGACTCGCGCGCGAAGTCCATCGCCTCGATGCGGCGGAAGACGTCGAAGGCCTTCAGGATCGCGCTGTCGCCCAGCCACGGGGTCGAGCCGTGCGCGGCGCGGCCGCCGACCTCGATGCGCATCGCCAGGACGCCCTTCGCCTCGATCCCGATGTGCAGGTTCGTCGGCTCGCCGGTGATCGCGAAGTCGGCCTGCATGCCGGCGCGGACGAGCTCGTCGGTCGACCGTTCGTCGACGTCCTCGGCCTCCTCGTCGGGCACGCACAGGAAGCGCACGCGCACCGCGTCCTGCTCGGCGCAGTCCTTCACCGCGCACATCATCGCGGCCAGCCCGCCCTTCATGTCGTAGGCGCCGCGGCCGATCAGCCGGTCGCCCTCGACACGCGGCTCGTACTGCTCCTCGTGGCCGGGGACGACGTCGAGGTGGCCGTGCAGCAGCACCGTCGGGGCAGGCGGGGATCCGGTCTCGGCGGCGCCAACGTCGGCGATCAGCACGGGCAGCCCGTTGTGGGCGTGCTCGCGCACCTCGATCTCGCGCGCCTCCAGCCAGCCCTTCACGAACGCCGCCGCCGCCGCGAGCTCCTCGGGGCGGGACGTGTCATAGGAGATCAACCGCTCGGCGAGGGCGCGTTCGTCGACCACGATCGATGAAGGATACGGACCGCGCCGGTCCGCCCCGGCCGGGATGATCGCCGCTTTGCCCCCCTCTGAGGGGGACCGTCCGGCGATCATCGTCCGGCGACGCGGAGGGGGCCCCGCTACGCCCCCTCGGCGATCCGCTGGAACGCCTCCCAGCGGCGCTTGTCGCGGGCCGCGATGCGCTGCTCCTCGGAACCGTCCTCCGCGCTCGCGAAGGCGTCCTCGGCGGTGCGCAGCTTGTCGGTCAGGTCGGCCTCGTCGAGCTGATCGGGGCGCACCGCGTCCTCCACGAGGATCAGCGCGCGCCCCTCCGCAACCTGCAGGTAGCCCTCGCCCTGCGCATAGCGCACGATCTCCGACTCGCTGCGGTAGAGCCGCAGCTCCGTCGGGTCGAGCATCGCGAGCAGCGGCGTGTGGTTGGCGAGGATGCCGATCGAGCCCGTCGCGGTGCGCGTCGAGATCATCTCGACCTCGTCGTTGAAGACCTCTCCCTCCGGGGTGAGGACCTCCACGGGGAACGTCGTGCGCGCCATGAGCGGCTCGCCCTAGCCCTTCGCCGCCGCGACGACGTCGTCGATCGTGCCCTTGAGCAGGAAGACGCGCTCGGGCAGCTCGTCGTGCTTGCCCTCGATGATCTCCTTGAAGCCGCGGATCGTCTCGGCGATCGGGACGTACGTGCCCGGGGTGCCGGTGAACTGCTCCGCGACGTGGAACGGCTGCGAGAGGAAGCGCTCGACCTTGCGCGCGCGCTGCACGACGAGCTTGTCCTCGTCCGAGAGCTCGTCGATGCCGAGGATCGCGATGATGTCCTGCAGCTCCTTGTAGCGCTGGAGCTGACGCTTGACCGCGTTGGCGACCTCGTAGTGCTCCTCGCCGAGGATGTCCGGCTTGAGGATCGTGGAGGTCGAGTCGAGCGGGTCGACGGCCGGGTAGATGCCCTTCTCGGAGATCGAGCGCGACAGCACGGTCGTCGCGTTGAGGTGGGCGAACACCGAGGCCGGCGCCGGGTCGGTGAGGTCGTCGGCGGGCACGTAGATCGCCTGCACCGACGTCACGGAGCCCTCGCGGGTCGACGTGATCCGCTCCTGCAGCTGGCCCATCTCGGACTCGAGCGTCGGCTGGTAGCCGACCTGCGAGGGCATGCGGCCCAGCAGCGCGGAGACCTCGGAGCCGGCCTGCACGAAGCGGAAGATGTTGTCGATGAACAGGAGCACGTCCTGGCCCTGCTCGCGGAAGTACTCCGCCATCGTCAGGCCGGACAGCGCGACGCGCATGCGCGCGCCGGGCGGCTCGTTCATCTGGCCGAAGACGAGCATCGTCTTGTCGATGACGCCCGACTCCTTCATCTCCAGCCACAGGTCGTTGCCCTCGCGCGAGCGCTCGCCGACGCCGCAGAAGGCGGACAGGCCGCCGTGCTCCTTGGCGAGGTTGTGGATCAGCTCCTGGATGAGGACCGTCTTGCCGACGCCGGCGCCGCCGAACAGGCCGACCTTGCCGCCCTTGGCGTAGGGCGCGAGCAGGTCGACGACCTTGATGCCGGTCTCGAACATCTCCGTCGTCGGGGTGAGGTTCTCGACGGTGGGCGCCGGGCGGTGGATCGGCCAGCGCTCCTCGTTGCCGACGTCGCCGGCGAGGTCGATCGCGTCGCCGAGGACGTTGAAGATGCGGCCGAGCGTGGCGCGCCCGACGGGGACGGTGATCGGGCCGCCGGTGTCGAGCACCTCGGTGCCGCGCGAGAGGCCGTCGGTCGAGTCCATCGCGACCGCGCGCACGCGGTCGTCGCCGAGGTGCTGCTGGACCTCGCAGACGAGCACGCCGTCCTCGCCGCGGTCGATCGTGATCGCGTGGTTGATCTCGGGCAGCTCGTCGGGGAAGACGGCCTCGATGACGACGCCCTGGATCTCCTCGATGCGCCCGACGTTCTTCGTTGCTGTGGCTGACATGTGTTGGGTATCTCCTGAGGGTTTCCAGTGAGCCGCTACGACAGAGCCTCTGCCCCGCCGACGACCTCCATGATCTCCTGCGTGATCTCCGCCTGGCGGGCGCGGTTCATCTCGAGCGTCAGGTCGTCGATGATCTCGCCGGCGTTGTCGGAGGCGCTGCGCATCGCCGTCATGCGCGCGCCCAGCTCCGACGCGGTCGACTCGAGCAGCGCCCGGAAGATCGAGATCTCGACGTAGTCGGGCACGAGCCGCGTGAGGATCTCCTCCGGCTCCGGCTCGTACTCCACGAGCGCGTGATGCCCGGTCGGCGCCGCCTCCTCCTCGGGCGTCTCCGCCTCGAGGATCGTCGCCTGCTGCAGCGGCAGCAGCGTCTCGCGCCGCACCTCCTGCGTGATCGGCGAGATGTAGCCGTTGTAGAGGATCTCGACGCGGTCGACCTTGCCGTCGACGAACGCGGCGCTCAGGACGTTGGCGATCTCGCGCGCGTTCGCGTACGACGGGCGCTCGGTGAAGCCGGTGAAGCCCTGCTCGGGCTCCGTGCCGCGGAACGTCAGCGACGAGACGCCGCGGCGGCCGGTCGCGTAGTAGACGACCTCCGTGCCCGCGTCTCTGTAGTCGGCGGCGGTGCGGACGCCGGCGCGGATGATCTGCGAGTTGAACGCGCCCGCGAGGCCTCGGTCGGCGGTCACGAGCAGCAGCGCGACGCGCTCCTCGCTCTCGTGCTCGGAGAGGATCGGCAACGCCGGCACGTTGCCGGCCGCCTCCGCCGCCTGCCGCGTCATCCGCCGGATCGCGCCGGCGTACGGCCGCAGCGCCTCGATCCGCTGCTCGGCACGGCGCAGGCGCGCGGCGGCGACCATCTCCATCGCGCGCGTGATCTTCTGGATGTTCTTGACCGACGCGATGCGGTTCTTGACGTCTCGCTGTGCCATGGGGTGTTAGACCGCCGCGGGCTCCTGCTCCGGCTCGTCCGCGGTGGCGGCGGCCGGCTCGGCGTGCGTCGGGCGCACCGCCGGCGCGTCCTCGTCGGTCAGCGGCTGGCCCTCCTCGTCGAGGTCGTAGCCGAAGTCCTCCGCGTAGCGCTTGACGAGCGCGTCGACCGCCTGCTGCGTCTCGTCCTTCCAGTCGCCGCCGGCGATCTTGGCGCGGACGTCGGCGCCCTCGGCATGCGCGCGGCGCGTGAGGCCGTCGAGGAAGCGCTCCACCTTGTCGGCGTCGATGCGGTCGAGGTAGGCGTTCGTCGCGGCGAAGATCTGGATGACCTGATCCTCGACCGGCAGCGGCGCGCGCTCACCCTGGTTGAGCGTCTTGACGAGCCGCTCGCCGCGGGCGAGCGTCGCCTGCGTGTCGGCGTCGAGGTCGGAGCCGAACTGCGCGAACGCCTCCAGCTCTCGGTACTGCGAGAGCTCGAGCTTGATCTTGCCGGCGACCTTCTTCATCGGCGAGATCTGCGCGTTGCCGCCGACGCGCGAGACCGAGATGCCGACGTTGATGGCCGGGCGCACGCCCGAGTTGAACAGCTTCGGCTCGAGGAAGATCTGCCCGTCGGTGATCGAGATCACGTTCGTCGGGATGTAGGCGGAGACGTCGCCGCCCTGGGTCTCGATGATCGGCAGCGCCGTCATCGAGCCGCCGCCGAGGTCGTCGTTGAGCTTGACGGAGCGCTCGAGCAGGCGGGAGTGCAGGTAGAAGACGTCGCCGGGGTACGCCTCGCGGCCCGGCGGGCGGCGCAGGAGGAGCGACATCTGGCGATACGCGTAGGCGTGCTTCGTCAGGTCGTCGTACACGCACAAGGCGTGTCTGCCGTTGTAGAGGAAGTGCTCCGCCATCGCGGCGCCCGCGTACGGCGCCATGAACTTGATCGGCGCGGCCTCGTCGGCGGAGGCGGCGACGATGATCGTGTTGTCGAGCGCGCCGTTCTCGGCGAGCGTCTCGGCGATCTGCACCACGGTCGCCATGCGCTGGCCGATCGCGACGTAGACGGACACGACGCCCGTGTCCTTGTTGTTGATGATCGTGTCGATCGCGATCGCCGTCTTGCCCGTCTGGCGGTCGCCGATGATCAGCTCTCGCTGGCCGCGGCCGATCGGGATCATCGCGTCGATCGCCTTGATGCCGGTCTGGAGCGGCTCCGTGACGGGCTGGCGCTGGACGACGCCGGGGGCCTTGAACTCGGCCGGGCGCTTCTCGGAGGTGATGACGTCGCCCTTGCCGTCGAGCGGGTTGCCGAGCGGGTCGACGATCCGGCCCAGGAGGGCGTCGCCGACCGGGATCTCGAGCAGTCTGCCCGTGCGCTTGACGGTGTCGCCCTCGACGACCTTCTGCCAGTCGCCGAACAGCACGACGCCGACGTTGTCGGACTCGAGGTTGAGCGCCAGGCCGGTGACGTCGTGCGGCAGGTCGAGCATCTCGAACGACATGCAGTTCTCGAGCCCGTGGATGCGGGCGATGCCGTCGGCCACGGACAGCACGGTGCCGACCTCGGTCAGGTCCGCGCCGCCGGTGTCGAGGCCCTCGATGCGCGACTTCAGGATTGAGGTGATCTCGTCGGGCTTGATCTGCATGACAGGTTCAGTGGCTCCTTGGAAGCGCGGCTACGCCTGCGCGACGTGCTTGCGAAGTTGGTCGAGGCGGTGCTTGATCGAGGCGTCGAGGATCGAGTTGCCGACACGCAGGACGATGCCCCCGAGGATCGCAGGATCGACCGTGCTGGTCAGCTCGACGCGCTGACCGGTCTGCTCCCCGATCCGCTCGCCGATCGACTTCACCGTCGCCTCGTCGAGATCCACGGCGCTCGTGACCTCGACGGGCAGCAGCTTGTTCTCCCGATCCCACAGCCGCCCGTACTCGTCGCGGATGCGGAAGATCACCGGCATCCGGTGACGCTCGAGCAGCGTCTCGAGGAAGTTCACGATCGCCGGGTCTGCGTCGGTGAGCGCCTTGTGGAGGCCGTCCTTCTTCTCCTCCGTCGAGAAGTAGGGCGAGAAGAAGAACACGCGCAGGTCGGCGTTCTCGTTCAGCGCGTCGGCGAACTGCCCGATCTGCTCGCGCACGAGGTCGGGCTTCTTCTGCTCCTGCGCGACCTCGAAGAGGGCGCGCGCGTAGACCTGGGCGATCTCCTCCATGAGCTAGTTGTTCCTCTCCCCGCCCGAGAGGGCGCTGAAGTCGAGCTCGGCGAGCGCGTCGTCGACGAGCCGCTTCTGGTCGTCGGCGTCGAGCGTCTTGCGCGTGACCTTCTCCGTCGCGAGGACCGTCAGGTCGGCGACCTCGCGACGGATCTCCTGGATCGCGCGGCGCGTCTCGGCCTCGACGTCGCGCTTGGTCTGCTCGAGCAGCTCCTCGCGCTGCGTCTTCGCCGCGGCCAGCGACTCCTCCTTGGCGACCTCACCGGACCGCTCGGCTCTGGCGACGATCTCGTCGGCCTGGGCGCGCGCGTCGGTCAGCCGCTGCCGGTACTCCGCCAGCAGCGCGTCCGCCTCCGTGCGCGTCCGCTCGGCGGCGTCGATCGACTCCTCGATCGCCCGCTGGCGGCGGTCGAGCGCGTCCCCGATCGCGGGGAACGCGTACTTGCGCAGGATGAAGAGCGTCACGAAGAACGCGAGCAGCAACCAGAGCATCAGGCCCACGGAGGGCGAGACGAGGAAGTTGCCGCTGTCCTCTGCGGCTGCGATGACGGGCGTCATGGCGCTAGGAGAGGAAGAACGCGATCAGGCCGAAGATGAAGGCGTAGAAGACGATCGCCTCGGTCAGGGCGAAGCCGAGCCACTGGATGCTCGTGATCTCGTCGCGCATCTCGGGCTGGCGCGTCACCGACTCGATGACCTTCCCGAAGATGTAGCCGACGCCGATGCCCGGGCCGACGGTGCCGAGACCGGCGCCGACGCCGAGCGCGATGGCCTTGCCGGCCTTGCGGCCGATCGCCTCGTTCTCGGCGACCGTGGCGGCCAGCGTGTTGATGACGGAGAGGTCCACAGCAGATCTCCTGTGTCGTTAGTGAGACTCGGCGACAGCGCCGCCGAGGTAGATGGCAGTGAGCGTGGCGAAGATGAACGCCTGCAGCGTCGCGACCAGCCCGACCTCGAAGAGGTAGAAGGCGATCGCCATCGTGCCGGTGACGAGGCCGAGCACGACCGAGCCGGCGACGGCGAGGTTCAGCAGGACGACGAGGCCGCCGCCCATGAAGAGGATCAGCAGGTGGCCGGCGAGGATGTTCGCGAACAGTCGCACGGACAGCGAGACGAGCCGCACGAAGTGCGAGATCACCTCGATGAAGAAGATGGGGATGCGCGCGGCGCCCTCGACGCCGGCGGGGATCCACGTCGCGAGGTACCCGAACGGGCCTCTCGCGCGGATGCCCTCGACGTGGTAGCTGACCCACACGACGAGCGTGAGCGCGAGCGGCACCGACAGGTTCGCGGTCGCGGCGTAGATCGCGAGCGACGGGATCTGCAGGCCGAAGATGTCCACCTTGTGCTCGGTGTTCGTCGGCAGCGGCAGGTAGCCGATCATGTTCGAGAACCAGATGAAGAGGAACAGCGCGCCGACGAAGGGGAACCACTTCTTCGCCATCGCCGAGCTCATGTTGCCCTTCGTGATGTTGTCGTGCATGAGCGTGTAGGCGCTCTCGACGGCGGTCTGCACGCGGTTCGGGCGCGCCTGCATGCGGCGGGCGATCCACACCATCGTGGCGCAGGTGAGGCCGGCGGCGAGCCAGACGTAGAAGACCGCCTTGTTGATCGAGAGGTCGAGTCCGCCGACGTGGATCGAGATCCACGGGTCGAGCTTGAACTCGTTCTGCGGCTTGAAGTTCTCGTTGACCTCGATCGCGAGCGCGCCGGCCGGGCTGGCGAGCAGCAGGCCGAACGCGGCGGTCGCGGCGTAGAGCAGCCGGGCGGGCGTCCCGGTCAGACGAGCCTTCATGGACGCGGGTTCTCCTTCTCGAACGGGCGCAGGATCATCTGCATGGTGAAGTAGACGGTGAAGAGGGCGATGAAGAGGACGGCGGCGGACAGCCCGGCCTCGTCGCCGACGGTCACCCCGACGGCGAAGATCGTAAGGGCTACGAGCCATCCGCGTCCGATCATCGAGCCGGCCATCAGCCCGACGGTCGTGCGCGTGTCGTCGCTGGCGGCCGCGCGGCGGGTCGTCAGCTCCCCGACCGCGCGCTGCGCGGCGTAGGTCCCGAAGCCGGTGACCCAGCCCGCGAGCGAGACGCCGGCGAGCAGGAACACCGGCAGCACGAGCACGCCGACGATGACGTCCAGGTAGCGCAGGACGATCATCGGATCAGCGGACCTCAGTGCATGCGACGTGGTCATCGGGCTGCTGCTCGTGCTGGTTTGGGGGACACATGGAGGGCGTTGCCGCCTGGATGCAAAACGCCCGCACCAAGCGGCGCGGGACCACCGCGAACCTGAAGATGTCCTCCATGAGTCCGCGGGCGGGCGCAGTGTACAGAATCCCTCGGGCTTGTAACAACATTGTGACAGCCGGCACGCGCGACGCGCGCGCAGGCAGCGCCTACGGCCGCTCGCGCTGCGGCTCGAGCGCCGGGAACTCGCCTGTCTCGAGCTCGCGCTCGACCTGCGCGACGATCTCGTGCTCGCTCGTGCCGGGATCGGCGCGGCGCAACTGCCAGGCGCGCAGGCGCTTGAGCTTGAGGATCTCCAGCACGACCACGAGGTAGACGCTCGCCGCCAGCACCAGCAGCGCGAGCGCCGCCATCACGAGCGACCAGCCGAGGTTGAAGTGTCCGTGGTTGTCGGAGTACGGGATGAAGCGCATCGCGACGGCGAGGCCGGCGAGCAGGAACGTCCACGCGTACAGGTAGAGGACGGTGCGGCGCTGGCTGAAGCCGATCCGCGCCATGCGGTGGTGGAAGTGGTGCGCGTCGGCCGACCACGGGGCGCGTCTGTACTTGAGCCGGCGCGCGATCACGAAGCCGGTGTCGAGGAACGGCACCGCGAGGATCGCGAGCGGGCCGACCAGCGCGATCAACGCGTTCGTCTTCAACGAGCCCTGCACGGCGACGCAGCCGAGCAGGTAGCCGAGCAGCAGCGCGCCGCAGTCACCCATGAAGACCGACGCCGGATGGAAGTTGTGGATCAGGAAGCCGAGCGCCGCGCCCGCCACGATCGCCGCCAGCACGCCCGCGCTGTCGCGACCGAGGTCGAACGCGATGATCGAGAAGGCGACCGCACTGATCGCGCAGACGCCGGCGGCGAGGCCGTCGACGCCGTCGGAGAAGTTCACGACGTTCATCAGGCCGACCAGCCCGATCACCGTCAACGTGCCGCCCCACGCGGCGCCGAAGTCGAGCGCGCCGAGGAACGGCAGCGTCACGTGCTCGACGCGCACGCCCGCGAGCACCGGAATCAGCGCGGCCGCCACCTGCCCCGCCAGCTTGATCGCGGGCGAGAGCTCGAACGTGTCGTCGATCGCGCCGACCAGCGCGATCAACGCGGCGCCGAGCACGATCCCCGTCGTCTCCCTGGTCGACCGGCAGCCAGATCAGCGCCGCCCCCAGCACGCCGGCGAGGATCGCCAGCCCGCCGAGCAGCGGCGTGCGCCGCGCCGCCAGCCCCCGCTCGCGCGGCTCGTCGACCGCGCCGACGCGCACCGCGACGCGCGCCACGAGCGGCGTCAGCAGCGCCGCCACGGCGAGCGCCGCGAGGAAGCCATAGAGGGCATCGATCTCGCTCACGGACGCATCCTGACATGCGTCTCGGCGCCGCTGGCGGCGTCCTCGGTCGCTCGCCTGCGTGAGCGGGCCACGCTCCCTGCGTCCTTGCCAGCGGCGCCGATCCGCACGTCAGGACCGCGCCCGTCCCCGGCTACACCACCGCGGCTTGGGGGTACAGCGGGTAGCGCTCGGCGATCGCCTGCACCCGCTCGGCGAGCTCGCCGCGGCGCTCGGCGAAGCCGGGCTGCAGCGCAGCGGCGACGATGCGGCCGATCTCGTGGAAGTCCTCGACCTGGACGCCGCGCGTGGCGAGCGCCGGCGTGCCGATCCGCAGGCCGGAGGAGACCATCGGCGGGCGCGGGTCGAACGGCACCGCGTTGCGGTTGACCGTGATGCCGACCTCGTGCAGGCGATCCTCGCCCTGCTGCCCGTCGAGCTCGCTCTCGCGCAGGTCGACGAGGATCAGGTGCACGTCGGTGCCGCCGGTGAGGACGCTGACGCCGGAGCCGGCTTGCAGGGTCTCCTCGGCGAGCGCCTTGGCGCCGTCGAGCGTCCGCTGCTGGCGCTCGCGGAACTCCGGCGTCGCGGCGAGCTTGAACGCGACCGCCTTGCCGGCGATCACGTGCTCGAGCGGACCGCCCTGCTGGCCCGGGAAGATCGCCGAGTCGATCTTTCTCTGGTGCTCGGCTCTGCACAGGATCAGACCGCCGCGGCCGCCGCCGATCGTCTTGTGCGTCGTGCTCGTGACCACATCGGCGTGCGGGACCGGCGACGGGTGCAGCCCGGCGGCGACGAGGCCGGCGAAGTGCGCCATGTCGACCATCAGCAGCGCGCCGACCTCGTCGGCGATCTCGCGGAAGCGCGCGAAGTCGAGCTGGCGCGGGTAGGCCGACCAGCCGGCCAGCAGCATGCGCGGCTTGCGCTCGCGCGCGATCCGCGCGACCTCGTCCATGTCGATCAGGCTCGTCTCGCGGTCGACCCGGTAGGGCGCGATGTCGTAGAGCCGGCCCGAGACGTTGATTCTCATGCCGTGCGTGAGATGGCCGCCGTGCGCCAGCTCCAGCCCCATGATCGTGTCGCCCGGCTGCAGCAGCGCGTGGTAGACGGCCGTGTTGGCCTGCGCGCCCGAGTGCGGCTGCACGTTCGCGTGCTCGGCGCCGAACAGCGCCTTCGCGCGGTCGATCGCGAGCTGCTCGGCGACGTCAACCCACTCGCAGCCGCCGTAGTAGCGCCGGCCCGGATAGCCCTCCGCGTACTTGTTCGTCAGCACGCTGCCCTGGCAGTCCAGCACCGCCTGCGGGACGAAGTTCTCGGAGGCGATCATCTCCAGCGTGCGCTGCTGGCGCTCGAGCTCATTCGCGAGCACGTCGGCGATCTCCGGATCGACGTCGGCGAGCGGGCGGGTGAACCAGTCGGGCGGCAGCTCGGTCATGCGGGCGTCTCCGTCGCAGGGGTCTCGGTCTCGATCGCGGCGATCTGGCCCACGCGCCGCGCGTGACGACCGCCCTCGAAGGCGGTCGCGAGGAAGGCCGCGACGATCGCGTCGGCGTCGCCGGGCGTCACGTGCGCGCCGGCGAGCGTGACGACGTTCGCGTCGTTGTGGCGGCGGGCCATCTCGGCCTCGGCAACCGAATGCGCGTTCACCGCGCGAACGCCCGCGACCTTGTTCGCGACGATCGCGACGCCGTTGCCCGAGCCGCACACGAGCACGCCGCGCTCGGCCTCGCCGCGCGCGACGCGGCGGGCGGCCGGCTCGGCGTAGCGCGGGTAGTCGACCGACTCCGGCGAGTCGGTGCCGAGGTCGGCGACGTCGTGGCCGGCGGCCGCGAGCGACGCGGCCAGATGGGCCTTGAGCGGGAAGCCGGCGTGGTCGGAGGCGAGCGCGATCCTCATCGGCGGCCGACGATACCAAGCGTCCTGGCGATCTCTCCGGCCGGGACGGCACCCTCGCGCACGATCGTCCATGTGCCGGTCCGCTCGTAGCGCTGGAGGTCGATCACCGTGGAGGGAGTGCCGGGCAGCGGGCCGGCGTCGAGGACGAGGTCGGCGTTCGCGCGGACGTCCGCGGGGACGTCGGCGAGCGTGCGCGCGTCGGGCCCGCCGGCGTGGTTGGCGCTCGACTGCAGGACGGCGACGGACACACCCGCGAGCGCCGGCACGTCCGGGACGCGGACACCGAGCGCAGCGCCGCTCCCGGCGGGCCCGGCCGCGAGCGGGAAGCGGCCGCGCGGATCGGGCAGCAGCAGCGTCACGCCGCCGGGCGTCAGCCGCTCGACCGCCGCGCGCGTGCGCGGCTCCAGCTCCGGCAGCGCGCGCAGCGCCTCCTCGCGGTCGAACCACATCACCGCCGCGGGCTTGTCGGCCGGGCGGCCCTTCAGCGCGTACAGCTTCGCGACGGCGTCCGCGCTCGTCGGGTCGCACGCGAGCCCGTAGACCGTGTCGGCCGGGAAGACGGCGACGCCCCCGCCCTCGACGCAGTCGGCGAAGGCGGCGGCATCCGTCGCGGTCAGCGCGGCCACGCGGACCTCGCGTCGCCGCGGCGGCCGGCGCGCAGGCAGCGGACCGCGCTCACCGCCGTCCCACCACCACGCGCTCGATCCCGGCGAGGTCCTTCTGCACCTCGACCGTCGCGGCGCCCGCCTCGCGCAGCAGCCCGCCGACCGTCTGCGCCATCCCCATGCCGACCTCGATCGCCACCAGCGGCGCGCGCGCCACGGCGGCCGGCACGAGCCGGCGCACGATCTCGAAGCCGTCGTGCCCGCCGAAGACGGCGACGTCGGGCTCGGCTATGACCTCCGGCTGCAGCGTCTCGAGGTCGCGCATGGCGACGTACGGCGGGTTGGAGAGGACCGCGTCGAGCGGGCCGCCGACGCCGCCGAGCAGGTCGCTGTGGACGAAGGTCACGTCGAGTCTCAATGCGTCGGCGTTCTCGCGCGCGAGCGCGAGCGCCTCGTGGCTGACGTCGGCGCCGAGCACCTCCAGGTCCGGCCGCTCGTGCTTGAGCGCGAGCGCGATCGCGCCGCTGCCGGTGCCCACGTCGACGACGCGCGCCCCGCGCGGCAGTCTCAGCGCCGCCTCCACGAGCCCTTCGCTCTCCGGCCGCGGCACGAGCACGCGCTCGTCGACCTTCAGCTCGATCCAGCGGAACGCGCGCGTGCCGAGCACGTAGGCGACCGGCTCGCGCGCTCTGCGGCGCGCCAGCAGCTCGGCGAAGCGGCCGGACTCGGCGGCCGTCAGCTCGCGCTCGGGCGCGAGGTGCAGCTGCGTGCGCGTCGTGCCCATCGCGTCCGCGAGCAGCAGCTCGGCGTCGAGCCGCGGCGTGTCGCAGCCGGCGTCACGCAGCTCCGCGCTCGCGATCGCGAGCGCCATCCGCACCGCGGGCCCCTCGGCGAACCGCTCGGGCCGCTCCCCCAGCTCCGGCATCCGTCCCCCTCGTTCATCACGCAACCGCCTGGGCCTCCAGCCGGCGGCGCTTCTCGTCGTCCTGCAGGGCGGCCGTCAGCTCGTCGAGCTCGCCGGCGAGCACGGCGTCGATGTTGTGGACCGTCAGCTTGATGCGATGGTCCGTCACGCGCCCCTGCGGGAAGTTGTACGTGCGGATCTTCTCGGCGCGCTCGCCGGAGCCGACCTGCGCGAGGCGATCGGCGGCCAGCGCCGCCTGCTGCTCGGCGAGCGCGCGCTCGTAGAGGCGCGCGCGCAGGACGCGCATCGCCTTCTCGCGGTTCTGCAACTGCGACTTCTCGTCCTGCATCGAGACGACGATGCCGCTCGGTCTGTGGGTGATGCGGACCGCCGAGTCGGTCGTGTTGACCGACTGCCCGCCCGGGCCGGAGGAGCGGTAGACGTCGATCTGGAGGTCGGACTCGTTGACCTCGACGTCGACGTCCTCGGCCTCCGGCAGCACCGCGACCGTCGCGGTGGACGTGTGGATGCGGCCCTGGGTCTCGGTCTCCGGCACGCGCTGGACGCGGTGCGTGCCGCCCTCGAACTTGAAGACGCTGTAGGCGCTGGCGCCCTTGATCGCGAAGGAGTACTGCCCGTCGCCCTCCGACAGCGCCTCGGTCTGGAAGCCCCGGCGCTCCGCATAGCGGTTGAGCATGCGGTAGAGGTCGCCGGCGAACAGGCCGGCCTCGTCGCCGCCGGCGCCGGGACGGATCTCGACGATCACGTTCTTCTCGTCGCTCGGGTCCGGCTCGACCATCGCGAGGCGAATCTCCTCGTCGAGCGCCTCGATCCGCTCCCGCGCGCTCGCGGCCATCTCGCGCACCTCGGCGTCGTCGTCGGTGCCGCCCTCGTCCAGCAGCTCGCGCGCGCCGGCCTCGTCGTCGACCGCGCGGCGCCACTCGGCCGCGAGCTTCGCGGCGTCCTCGAGGCTCGCGTACTCGCGTCCGACCGCGGCGTAGCGCTCGCGATCCCCGATCACCTCGGGGTCCGCCATCTGGCGCTCCAGCTCCGCGAAGCGCGCCTCGATCTGCTCGACCAGCTGCTCGATCATCGGATGTCGAGTCTACGCAGGGTCTCGACCACCGCGTCGGGCCGGCGCGTCACCTGCGCGTACGTGAAGCGCACGACGCGCCAGCCCGCCGCGGTGAGGACGGCGTCGCGCTCGCGGTCGCGCTCGAAGGCGTGGCGGGTGTGGTGCGTCGACCAGCCGTCGAGCTCGACGGCGACGCGCCGCGTCCGCCATACCGCGTCGATCCTGAAGCCCTCCTCGAGCGCCTGCGTGGCCGGCTTCGACAAGCCGGCCCGCCGGACGAGGCGCAGAAAGGCGTCCTCGAGGGCGGAGTCGCTGGCGGAGAGCCCGAGCGCCCCGTGCTCCTCGAGGGCATGGTTGAGCGCTCGGTGACCTCTGCCGGTGCGGCCTCGCGTGCGCGCGATCGCCGCCTCGATCGCGTTGAGGTCGAAGGTGCGCTGGCGCTCGGCCTCCTTGATCGCCTTCGCCAGGTGGTCGCGCGGGATCCGGCCGGCGAGATCGAGGAGCGTGCGGGCGACGGTGGTCACCGGGATGCCACGGATCGTGGTGACGTCCTGGGCAGCGAGGACGCGCGTGCGGTGGACCTCGAGCTTCGGCGACGATCTCGCGTGGCGCGTCGTGGAGACGTCGACGCGCGTGTGGTTGGCCGGTCGCAGCCCGTGGAGGCCCGCCGCGTCGCGGTGGCTCAGCGCGGCCCCGGGGCCCACGGCGAGCACGGCGGCGAGCCAGAAGCCCTCGCTGCGCAGTCTGGCGTGCCCGACGGCGTAGACGCCGGGGTGGAGCCTGAGCAGGTGCCCGCTGCGCATGCGGCTCTCGATGCTCTTCCTCGACAGGCCCGCATCCAGCAGCTGGCGCCGGGCGACCACGCCCCACTGCCGCGCTGCCAGCGCTCCGACGACCCCGTCCTCGTGATGCGTGTGGGTTTGGTCCCCCATACGGGGACCTGAGGCGCACAGCTCGGGGAATTCGCCCCCCTTGGGGCGCGGCGGCGCGTGGTGGGCGCGGGGTTAGGCGACGACCTCGACGCCGATGAGGCTTCTGGCGTCGGTGGTGAGGAGGTCGGGCTCGGCTGCCAGGACGGCCTCGAGCGCGGCGATCGCGACGGCGAGCTGGGAGCGGTCCGGTTCTCTCGTGGTGAGGTACTGGAGCTGGATGCCGGGCCACATGATCGCGCGGACCCAGCGGCGTCTGCGGTGTCTGCCTGAGAGCTTGATCAGCTCGAAGGAGATCCCGGCGATCAAGGGGACGCCGACGATGCGTGTGAGCAGGAGCCAGTACCACGCGGGCAATCCGATGGGAGCGAAGACGAAGATCGCCACCACCATCACGAGCAGGAGGAAGGTGGTGCCGCAACGGGGGTGGAGCCGCGAGAAGCGCTCGGCGTTCGCCGGGGTGAGCGGCATGCCCGACTCGAAGCAGGAGATCGTCTTGTGCTCGGCGCCGTGGTACTCGAACACGCGCCGCAGGTCGCGCAGGCGCGAGAGCGCGAGCAGGTAGCCGAGGAAGATGCCCGTGCGGATCAGGCCCTCGATCAGCCAGAAGAGGAACGAGGAGCTGAGCTGGTCCTTGATCAGCGAGGTGAGGCCGACCGGGACGAGGAAGAAGAGGCCGATCGCGAGCACGACCGAGAGGACGATCGTGCCGGCCCACATGCCGCCGGAGATCTCCTGCTCCTCCTCGGGCAGCTGCGCGTTGGCGGAGATGCCGAGCGCTCTGAAGCCGACCTTCAGCGACTCGCCGAGCGCGACGACGCCGCGGATGATCGGCAGGCGCAGGACGCGGTGGCGTTTCAGCCACGAGTCGAGCGGCTCGACGACCGTCTCGATCTCGCCCTCCGCCGCCTCCTCCGGGTCGAGCCCCTCTCTGTGCGTCGCGAGCTGCTCGTCCGAGGGCTTGCGGACCGCGACGGCCCACGTTCTGATGCCGCGCATCATCACGCCCTCCAGCACGGCCTGGCCGCCGACCGGCGCGTCGCGCGCAGCGCGCAGCTCGCCGGGACCGGCCTCGGCAGGTCGGCCGACCGCGGCCGGCTTGTCGGCGACGCTCACGACCGCTTCCCCCGAAGGCGGCTCATCGAAGAGGCTCCCCCGCCGGCGCCGGCTACGCCTCGGCCCCGGCGCGGCGTCTCGCGGCGCGGCGCTGGAAGCGCTCGACGCGGCCGCCGGTGTCGACGAGCTTCTGACGGCCCGTGTAGAAGGGATGGCAGTTCGAGCAGATCTCGACGTGGATCTCTCGTTCCACCGAGCGGGTGGTGAACTCGTTGCCGCAGGTGCAGCGGACGTGCGCCTCGCGGTACTTGGGATGGATGTCGGTCTTCATCGTCGAACCAGTGTAGCGACGCGCCCGAGCCGCGGCCCGGCACCACGTGCGGCGGGCGGTCCTACGGTGCCGGACACGCGGCGGCGAGCTCGTTGTTGCCCTCGTGCGCCTCGTCGAGCAGGTTCGCGGGATCGGCCGTGAAGGCGGCCGGCAGCTCGTCGGCAGCGCAGCCCGGGCCGGTGAAGGCGACGACGGCGCGCTCGCCGGGGTCGAGCCGGCCGGCCGAGCGCACGTGCGCGCCCGGGGTCGCGTCGCCCGGCAGCGTCGCCGCGACGAGCGCGCGCCACGCCGGGGCGCGGCCGGCGTTGCGCACGACGACCGCATAGCGGACGAGCCCGCCCCCGCGCGGCGAGGGCGTCGCGCGCACGACGTCGAGCACGAGGTCGGGGCGCAGGTCCGGCTGACGGCACGGGTGCGTCGTCGTGCCGGACTCGCGCACGACGGCGCCGCCGGCGTCGAGCCAGCGGAACGCGACGCGGAAGCGGTACGCCGCCGGCACCTCGAGCCGCCCGACGGCCTGGCGGTACTTGAAGACGTCGCCGGCGCGCGTGCCGACGAGCGCGTCGCTCGGCGAGGTCCAGGCACCGAGGCCGGGCACGTCGGAGCGCAGCATCCAACGGGTGCCGGGCGTGCGCTCGAGCAGGTCGATTCTCAGGGCGAGCCGCTGGCCGGCCTCGAGCGGGCGCATCCACGCGCCGAGGACCGCCGTGCGCCCGTCGAGCGACGGCGAGCGGCGGCAGGCGAGCAGGCGCGCGTGGGCCGGCGCGGCCGGGGCCTTCGAGCGGTGCGTGACGTGCCAGCCGGGTGCGGCGCCGCCGGTCGATCCGGACCGCGCGAACGCGGCGCCGGCGGCCGCCCCGAGGACCAGTGCGGTCAGCAGCGCGATCGCGACCGTCCGTGTGCCCGTTCCCGCACGCGTCGTCATGTGTGGCGTTAACCGAACGGCGGCGGGGAAGTTGCGTGGCGCGGACGACGGTCGGACCGCCCGCGCCTCGCAGCCCTGCTCAGGTGATCTGGTAGAGCGGCCCGTCGCCGCCCTCGGGCGTCGTCAGGCGCCCGCCCTTCGCCGTGATCGCGCCGCACTGCACGCAGTTCGTGTAGTTGACGGTCACGTCGACCGGCCCGTGCTCCGGCGCGTCCTCCGGGATCTCGTAGACGCCCGCCGGGCACATCCACACCCACGTCTCGGCCACCTCTCGGGGCACGTGCTTCTGCACGCGGATGTGGTTCGGCGCGTCGTCGCGCGTCGCGTTGCCGGTGATGAAGACCGACGAGAGCTTGTCGAACGTGTATCTGCCGTCCGGTCTCGGATAGCGGTCCTTCGTGTTGCCGATGAACATCGGCTTCTCGTCGTTGCGGTGCCACGCGAGGCGGCCCGGGGGCAGCTTGCCTCTCGAGGCGATCGCGAGGTTCACGAGCGGCCCGCCCTTGAGGAAGCCCTTCTGGAACGGCTGGCGCAGGTTGCGGACCTCGTAGAGCTCTCTGCCCGTTCTCGAGTCCTCGATCGCGTACTCGTAGGACTCGAACGACGTCTCGCCGTTCTTGAGGCCTCTGTAGATCGCCTCGGCCGCGAGCTTGCCGGAGTTGATGCAGTGGTGGACGCCCTTCAGCGCGGCCGTGTCGACCATGCCGCCGGCGTCGCCGACGATCACGGCGCCGGGCATCGACAGCTTCGGCATCGACCAGTAGCCGCCGCCCGGCAGCGCCTTCGCGCCCCAGGCGACGCGCTCGCCGCCCGCGAGGATCTTTCTCACGAGCGGGTGCAGCTTGAACAGCTGCAGCAGGTCGTGGGCCGAGGTCGTCGCGTCGGCGTACTCGAGCCCGACGACGAAGCCGATCGAGACGAGGTGATCGCCCGTTCTCTCGTCCTTCATCGGGTAGATCCAGGTGCCGCCGACCTGGCCGTATCTGCCGGAGATCTTCGCCGGCCACGGACCGACCGTGTGGATCAGGCGGTCGAGCGGTCTCGGGACCTTCCAGACCTCCTTGACGCCCAGCTCCCACACCTGCGGCTCGCGGCCGTCGCCGAGGTCGAACTCGCGGATCGCGGCGCCGGTGAGGTGGCCCCAGCAGCCCTCCGCGAGCACCACGGCCTTCGCCTTGATGTCGGTGCCCGGCTCGAAGTTGCCGAGCGGCTCGCCGTCCTTGCCGCGGCCCTTGTCGCCGGAGCGCACGCCGACGACGCGGCCCTCCTCGACGATCAGCTGCGTCGCTGAAGTCTCAGTCAATACGTAGGCGCCGCCCTCCTCCGCCTGGCGCTGCTGGTAGCGCGCCAGCGAGGACACCGAGACGACCTCGTTGCCGTGGTTCTTGAACGGCGGCGGGGTCGGGATGCGCAGCGCGAGCTTGGAGGTCGGCGTCATGTAGACGGCCTCCTTCGTGACCTCGCCGAAGGCGAAGCCCTCCTTGCGCCAGTCCTCGCGCGACATCTCGGGGAACAGCTCCTGCAGCGGCCCGGGGCGCATGACCGCCCCGGACAGGTTGTGTCCACCGCAGGTCTTCGCCTTCTCGACGACCGCCACGGGCACCTCGCCGAGGCGCTCCATGAGGTCGGGGTCGTCCGCCAGCAGCTGGAGCAGGCGGTTCGCGCACGCGAGGCCGGCGGTGCCGCCCCCGACGATCGCCACGCCGACCTCGATCAGCTCGTCCTCGGGATCGAGGCCGCGCTTGACGAACTCCTTCGGCGAGTCGACCGGCGGCGGGTACGCCGCCGGCACCACCTTCCCGTTGCTGGCAGACATGGCGTTACGCCCCCTTCTTGGCCTTCACGGCCTCGGTGAGCTTCGGCAGGATCTTGTTGAGGTCGCCGACGATGCCGAGGTCGGAGAACTCGAAGATCGGGGCGTTCGCGTCCTTGTTGATCGCCACGATGTTCTCCGAGGCCTGCATGCCGACCTTGTGCTGGATCGCGCCGGAGATGCCGGCGGCGAGGTACAGCTTCGGCGCGACGGTCTTGCCCGTCTGGCCGATCTGCGCCGCGTACGGGTACCAGCCGGCGTCGACGACCGCGCGCGTCGCGGCGACGGCGCCGCCGAACACGCCCGCGAGGTCCTCGCACAGGCCGAAGCCCTCGGCCTTGCCGAGGCCGCGGCCGCCGGCGATGAGGACGTCGGCGTCCTCGATGTTCACGTCGGCGCCGCGCTGCTCGCCGCGCTGGACCATCGTCGCCTGGTTGGACCACGGCGAGTAGTCGACCGCGACGTCGACCACCTCCGCCGCGCCGGTGCCGCCCTCCTTGACCTCGAAGGCGTTGATGCGCCCGATGACGATGCCGAGGTCGCCGCGGTACTTGGAGACCGAGATCTGCGAGTCGCCGAGGATCGGGCGCTCGGCGACGAGCTTGCCGCCCTCGACGTTGACCCCGGTGACCTCCATCGTCACGCCGGCCTGCTTGCGCGCGGCGAGGCCGGCGCCGATCTCGAAGCCGAGCAGGCCGCCGCCGAACAGCGCGTAGTTGTGGCCGTGCTCGTCGATGACCTTCGCCATCACGTCGACGACCGGCTGCGCGAGCCCCTCGGCGCCCTCGGCCTTGAAGACGCGCTTGGCGCCGTAGGCGCCGAGCGTGGCGCACAGCTCGTTCGTGAGGTCGGATCCGCCGACGACGACCGCGTCGCAGTCGACGCCGAGCTCGCCGGCGAGCTTCGCGCCCTCGGACACGGCGCCGAGCGAGTTCTTGTTGAAGGCGCCCTCGTAGTGGAGGACGTAGACCAAGATGCCCGACATCAGATCAGCTTCCTTTCGTCCAGCCACGCGACGATCTGCTCGACCGTCTCGTTCGTGTCCTCGTCCTCGATGATCTTGCCGCCGGCCTTCGCGGGCGGCGCCTTGAAGTCGCCGCAGTCGACGCGCGAGCCGTCCGCGCCGACGAGCGAGCCGTCGATGCCGACGTCCGCGCTGGCCTTCGTGTCGAGCGGCTTCTTCTTCGCGCCCATGATCGCCTTCAGCGAGGGGTAGCGCGGCTCGTTGATCGCGTCGCCGACGGAGATGACGGCCGGCAGCTGGACCTGGACGGTGTCGTAGCCGTACTCGGCCTGGCGCTCGCAGCGCAGTGCGCCGCCCTCGACGTCCATCTTGATGACCTGCGTCAGCGACGGCATCTTGAGGTGGTCGGCGACGACCGCGCCGATCGTGTAGCACTCGCCGTCGTCCGACTGCTGGCCGAGCAGGACGAGGTCCGGGCTCTCGGCCTCGAGCGCCTTCGCGAGCGCGTAGCCGGTGGCGGCGACGTCGGAGCCGGCGAGCGCCGCGTCCGTCAGGTGCACGGAGCGGTCGGCGCCGAGCGAGACGGCCTTGTGGAGCGCGCGCACGGCGGACTCCGGGCCCATCGTCACGGCGACGATCTCCTCGACGGGGATCGCCCCGCCCTCCTTGATCTGCATCGCCGCCTCGATGGCGTGCGTGTCGTACGGGTTGAGGTTCTTCTCCCCGCTGCGGTCCATCCGCCCCGTCGAGGGGTCGATGCGCTTCTCGACGGCGGCGTCCGGCACCTCCTTGACCAGAACGCAAATCTTCAACTCGGGTGCCTCCTCAGCAGTGCAAACGCATGTTCGGGCGCTGGTGTTCGCGCGGATGATATCGCGTTGACTGACCAGTCAATCGCACCAGGGCCCAGCGGTGCCCGCAGCCGCGGCGAAACCCCGGGGCGCGCGACGCCGCGGTCTACGCCGAGGCGCGGACCGAGCCGCGCACGAACGCGACGATGTCCTGCGTGGGCGTGCCCGGCGTGAAGACCTCGGCGACGCCCAGATCCTTCAGCTCCGGGATGTCGTCCGCCGGGATCGTGCCGCCGACCGTCACGACCACGTCGTCGACGCCCTGCTCGCGCAGCAGCTCGACCACGCGCGGCACCAACGTCATGTGGGCGCCCGACAGGATCGAGAGCCCGACCGCGTCGGCGTCCTCCTGGATGACCGTCTCGACGATCTGCTCCGGCGTCTGATGCAGGCCGGTGTAGATGACCTCCATGCCCGCGTCGCGCAGCGCGCGGGCGATGATCTTCGCGCCGCGATCGTGCCCGTCCAGGCCCGGCTTCGCGACGACGACGCGGATCTTGCGCTCAGTCGTGCTCATCGCGGCCGGATGTTAGGTGAAACTCCTCGCAAGCGCCCGACGGGCGCCTCGCCCGTCAGGTCGCTCAGCGCCGGCGGCGCAGCGACCGCGGCGGGATGCGGCGGGGCAGCGGCGGCGGCTTGCGGCGACCGAGCGCGAGCGAGCCGAGCCCACCGACCGTCGCCGCCGCGACGACCGAGCCGGCGACGACCAGGCGCCGCCCGAGCCGCTCGAAGCGCAGCACCTCCCAGCCCTCCTCGCGGGCGATCCGCGCGAGGGTCGCGTCGGGATTGACGGCGACCGGGTTGCCGACCGCGCGCAGCATCGGCAGGTCCGACTCCGAGTCGGAGTAGGCCCACGAGGCGGACAGGTCGATCCCACGCGCGGCGGCCAGCTCGCGCATCGCCTGCGCCTTGCCCTCGCGGTACGTGAAGGGGCCGTGCGGCCGGCCGGTGTACACGCCGTCGCGGACCTCGGAGCGCGCGCCGATCCCGCCGTCGAAGCCGAGCACGAGCGCGAGCACCTCCGCCAGCTCGTGCGCGGCGGCCGTGCAGATGTAGACCGCGCGCCCGGCGTCCTGGTGCTCCCAGGCGACACGCAGCATCTGCGGGTAGACGCGCGGCAGCACGCCGGCGAGCACGGCCGGGCCGAGTCGCTGCAGGTCGCGCACGCGCACGCCCTCGATCGCGCTCGCGATCCGCTCGCGCAGCTCGTCGGTCGCCGTGTCGGTCGAGCCGCGCAGACGGAACTGCACGTTCGCCCACGCGCCGCGCGCGAGCTGCCGGCGGCTGAGCAGCCCGCTGCGGTAGGAGGCGCGGGCGAACTCGTACGCCGACGAGCCCGCCATCAGCGTGCGATCGAGGTCGAAGAAGGCGGCGGCGCGCGCGCCGGCCTCGTCGCCGGGGACGCCGGGCCCGTGCCCGGCGTCCGTCGCGACCTCCTCCGCGGCTGCGTCCCCGCCGGTCAGGACGCCGGCACCTCGACGATGACGGCGTCGCCCTGACCGCCGCCGGAGCAGATCGCGGCGCAGCCGCGACCGCCGCCGCGGCGCTGGAGCTCCAGCACGAGCGAGCCGAGGATGCGCGCGCCGGAGGCGCCGATCGGGTGGCCGAGCGCGACCGCGCCGCCGTTGACGTTGACCTTGTCCTCGTCGATCCCGAGCATCCGCATCGAGTGGAGGGTGACGGAGGCGAACGCCTCGTTGATCTCCCACACGTCGATGTCGGCGGGGGTCAGCCCGAGCTTCGCGAGCGCCTTCTGCGCGGCGAGCGCGGGCGTCTTGGGGAGCATCGGGAACTCGTCGGCGACCTGCGCCTGCGCGACGATCGTCGCAAGCGCCGTCTTGCCGTTCGCCTTCGCCCACTCGTCGGAGGCCAGCACGAGCGCGCCGCCGCCGTCGTTGACGCCCGGCGCGTTGCCGGCCGTGTGCGAGCCGTCCTTCATGAAGATCGGCGGCAGCTTGGAGAGCGCCTCCAGCGATGTGCCGGGACGCGGAGCCTCGTCGACCTCGACGACCGTGTCGCCCTTCTTGCCCTTCACCGTCACGGCGACGATCTCCTCCGGGAGACGACCCTCGTCGGTCGCCTTCAGCGCCAGCTCGTGCGAACGGACCGACCAGCGGTCCATGTCGGCGCGCGTCAGCTCCAGCTCAGCCGCCACCTCGGACGCCTCATGCGCCATGTGCTTGCCGCTGAACGGGTTCGTGAGCCCGTCGTTGATCATCGAGTCGATCGCCTTCGCGTCGCCCATGCGGAAGCCGAAGCGCGCGCCCTTGAGCAGGTAGGGCGCGTTCGACATCGACTCCATGCCGCCGCCGACGGCGACGTCGACGTCGCCGGCGCGGATCGCCGCGTCGAGGATCCCGGCGGCGCGCATGCCGGACGCGCAGACCTTGTTGATCGTCTCCGACGACACGTCCTTGGGGATCCCCGCCTTGATCTGCGCCTGGCGCGAGGGGATCTGCCCCTGGCCGGCCTGGATCACCTGGCCCATGATCACGTGCTGGACCTGCTCCGGCTCGACGCCGGCGCGCTCCAGCGCGGCCTTGATGGCGGTGCCGCCGAGCTCGGTCGCGTCGAGCGAGGCGAGGCCGCCGCCGAGCTTGCCGATCGGGGTGCGCGCAGCACCGAGGATGACGGTCTTGGGCATCGGGGTCTCCGTTTCGCGGTGGTGGAGGGGCGCCCCGCGGGCACCGGGCCCAATGCTAGGTGACCCTCCTCGCAGATGCCGCCACCACGCCACGCGGGTAACCTGCCGCGGATGCGCATCGCCTCCACCACCGACGGGCCGCTCGCGACGAGCGCCGACACGATCGCGATCGGCGTCTTCGACGGCGAGGACGTCGCCCACGACGTCGCCGACGGGACGCTCCAGCGCCTGCTCGACCGCGGCGAGGCGCGCCGCGCCTTCAAGCACCTCGCGGTCGCCCACGCCGACGAGCGCCGCTTCGTCGTCGTCGGGCTGGGCGCGCGCGACGCGTTCGACGCCGAGCGGGCGCGGATCGCGGCCGCCGCCGTCCTCGCGCGCGCCGGCGAGCTGGGAGCCGCCACGCTCTGCTGGGAGGTCCCTCACCACGTCGGCGACGCCGTCGTCGCCGGCCTCGTCGAGGGAACCGTGCTGGCCGCCTACCGCTTCGACCGCTTCCGCAACCACCCGGAGGAGGACGGGGCGCTCGAGGCGCTGCTGCTCAGCGCACACCACGACGTGTCGGAGCCGGTCGCGATCGCGACGATCGTCGCCGAGGCGCAGAACCGCGCGCGCGACCTGCAGAACCTGCCGGGCAACGAGGCGACGCCGGCGTTCCTCGCGCACCGCGCGCATGAGATCGCCGGCGAGGCGGACGGCATCGCGGTCGACGTGCTGAGCGAGGCGGAGATCCGCGAGCGCGGGATGGGCGCGTTCGCCGCCGTCGCACAGGGCTCGGCGCAGGAGGCGCAGCTGATCGTGCTGCGCTACGCCGGGCCGGCGGGCGGCGGACGGACGGGTTCCGCGTCCGGCGCCGAGGGGCCGCTGCTCGCGCTCGTCGGCAAGGCCGTCACGTTCGACACCGGCGGGATCTCGCTCAAGCCCGGGGCGAGAATGTCGGAGATGAAGTTCGACATGTCGGGCGGCGCGGCCGTGCTGGAGGCGCTCGGCGCGATCGCGCGGCTCAAGCTGCCGATCCGCGTGCTGGCGATCGTCGGCGCGACCGAGAACATGCCGAGCGGCACGGCCGTCAAGCCCGGCGACATCGTGCGGGCGTCGAACGGCACGACGATCGAGATCGTCAACACCGACGCCGAGGGCCGGCTCGTGCTCGCCGACTGCCTCGCGTACGCCGTCGCGCAGGGCGCCGAGCGGATCGTCGACCTGGCGACGCTGACCGGCGCGATCGTGACCGCGCTCGGCGACAGCCACGCCGGCCTGATGAGCAACGACGACGCGTGGGCCACCGCCGTCTCGGGGGCCGCCGGCGCCGCCGGCGAGCCGCTGTGGCGCCTGCCGCTGCACCCGTCCTACGCCGACCTGATCAGAGGTCGCTACGCCGACATCCTCAACGCGGTCGAGAGCCGCAAGGCGGGCTCGATCACCGCGGCCGAGTTCCTGCACCGCTTCGTCGGCGACGTGCCGTGGGCGCACCTCGACATCGCCGGCACCGCCTGGGACAACGGCAAGCCGTACGCCGGCAGAGGCGGCTCCGGCTGGGGCGTCCACACGCTCGTCGCGCTCGCGCGGCGGCTCAGCGACGCGGCGTAGCGCCGGCGCCGGCGCCGGCACCCGCGCCGCGCTCGAGCAGCTCGGCGAGCCGCGTGCCGATCTCCTGCGGCGAGGGCGGGCAGCCGGGGATCCGCAGGTCGACCGGCAGCAGCTCCTCCAGCGGCGCGGCGAGCGCGTCGGGCGCGCCGAGGCGTGCACAGCCGAGCGCGCAGTCGCCGAGCGCGGCGACGAGGCGCGGCTCCGGCATCGCGTCGTAGGCGGCGCGCAGCGCGCCGGCCATGCGCGTCGTGACGACGCCGGTGACGAGCAGCACGTCGGCATGCCGCGGCGAGGCGACCAGCTCGAGGCCGAAGCGCTCGAGGTCGTAGTGCGGCCCGGCGGTCGCCGTCAGCTCGTGCTCGCAGGCGTTGCAGGAGCCGGCGTCGACGTGGCGCAGCGCGAGCGAGCCGCGCCGCGACGGCGCCGGCAGGCCGATGCGGCGGCGCTGGCGGGAGAGCTGGTGGAGCAGGACGAACACGGCGGTCTCGGCGGCGGGTCAGCGGTCGGCGCAGGCGTAGCAGAGCTCGAAGCTCTTGTTGATCAGCGGGAAGTCGGGCAGCAGCTCGCCCGGCACCACGTGCGCGAGCACCGGCCAGTTGGCGTAGGAGCCGGTGCGCAGGCGCATGCGCACGACCCGCTCGCCGTCTTGCTCCAGCACGCAGGTCGTCGCCCCGCGCGGGCTCTCGACCTGCGCGGCGCCGAGCGGCCCGGCGCAGCCGGCGCGCTCGGCCGCCGCCGGGCGCAACGGGCACCCGAGCAGCTCGGCCAGCAGCGCGAAGGTCGCGCCCAGCTCGGCGCCGCGCACGGCGAGCCGCGCCGCGACGTCGCCGCTCGCCTCCTCCGGCGCCGCGGGCACGAAGCCGGCGTAGGAGAGCCGCGGACAGTGCTCCCGCACGTCGCGTGCGACGCCGCTCGCGCGGGCGGCCGGCCCGACCGCCCCGAGCCGCTCGGCGTCCGCGCACGCGAGCACGCCGGTGCCGGTGAAGCGGTCCTGCGCGGAGTGGCTGAAGCGCAGCTCGCGCCACGCGCGCGCGAAGTCGTCGCGGATCGTCGCCAGCTCGGCGGCGGCGGCGCGCGCCGCGGACGCGTCGATCGCGATCTCGCTGCGCCCGACCGCCAGCGTGCCGAACAGGAAGCGGTGGCCGGCGAGCCCTGCGTTGAGGCGGTGCGCGCGCTCCTTCAGCCCCGCGAACGCGGCCGTCCCGGCGGCGAGGCCGACGCCGGCGCAGATCGCGGCGACGTCGCCGAGGTGGTTGTAGAGCCGCTCCAGCTCCGCCAGCAGCGTGCGTGCGCGGCGCAGCTCGGGCGCGGGCCACAGGCCGCCGGCCGCCTCGGCGGCGTGCGCGAACGCGAGGCCGTTCGCGACCGAGCAGGCGCCGCAGGCGCGCTGCGCGAGCGCGAGTCCGTGCGCGAGCTTCTCGCCCTCCGCCGCGCGCTCGAGCCCGCGGTGCTTGTGGAAGAGGCGCAGGTCGAGCTGGAGCACGCGCTCGCCGACGACGTGGAAGCGGAAATGCCCGGACTCGATCACGCCGGCGTGGATCGGCCCGACGGCGACCTGGTGGACGTCACGGCCGCGGACCGGCGTGGTCCACTCCGCCAGCTCGGCGGGGTGCGCGACCAGCGGCCGCAGCGGCTCGTGCCCGGCGAAGCGGATGCCGTGCAGGTCGTGCGCCTCGCGCTCGTCCCACTGCGCGGCCGGGATCCGCGGCAGCAACGAGGGGAACCACGGCGCCGCCTGGCGGCAGGCGAGCACCAGCAGCGTCCCCTCGCGCACGAGCGTCAGGCGCACGCGGGCGCCATCGTCCGGCTCGCGCGCGCCGTGCAGGTCCGCGAAGCGCCAGCCGTCGGCGAGCGCCGCGGCCGTCCGCCCCTCCCAGGCGGCGGCGTCCGGCAGCTCCTCCACGAGCAGCTCGTGCGCCGGCGCGTTTGCGGCGGCGCTCACGCGAGTCCCTCCGCGATGCGCGCGACGAGCTCCGAGCCGGGCAGCGCGAGCGCCGCCGCCGAGAGGGCGAGCAGCGCGACCACGGTCGCCGCCGTCAGCGCGGCGAGCCGCGGCGAGCGCGCGGCCGGCCGTGCGACGGCGCGCGGCCGGTCGGCGGCGAGCGCCTCGATCGCGGTGTGCGCGAGTCCGAGGAAGCCCAGTGCGAGCAGCGCCGCCGCGACCACGACGATCGCCAGCTTGCCGGCCGCGATCCCGCCGGCGAGGATCAACAGCTCGCTGAAGAACAGCGGCGCGGGCGGCAGTCCGCCGAGCGTCGCGAGGCTCACCGCGAGGGCGCCGGCCGCCGCCGGGCTCGTCGCCGCCAGCGCCGTCGGCGGGCGACGCGCGACGCCGGGGTCGCGGCGCAGCAGCGGGATCGTCGCGTAGAAGCCGAGCGACTTCGCGAGCGCGTGGCCGGCCACGTGCAGCACGACGCCCGCGATCGCGAGCGGCGTCGCGAACGCGATCCCCAGCGCGAGCACCCCCATGTGCTCGAGGCTCGAATAGGCCAACAGCCGCTTGAGCGGCATCGGGCGCCACAGGAACGGAACCGCGACCGCGAGCGACGCGACCCCGAACGCGAGCAGCAGCGCGGTGAGCGTGCCGCCGGCGCCGCTCGGCGCGAGCGCCGCCGCCAAGCGCCAGGCGACGAGCACGACCGCCGGCAGCAGCGCCGCCGACAGCAGCGCGCTGACCGGCGGCGGCGCCTCGCTGTGCGCGTCCGGCAGCCAGTTGTGGACCGGCGCCCAGCCGATCTTCGCGGCGAGCCCGGCGAGGATCAGCGTCGCCGCGACGATCGTCGCCGTGCCGTCGAGCGCCGGCGCCTGCGCGCGGATCGCGCTCCAGTCGAGCGTGTGCAGGCTGCCCGTCCCGTGCCCGAGCGCGGCGAACAGCACGACGACGCCGAGCAGCGCGACCGTCAGCCCGAGCGTCGTCAGCACGAGGTACTTCCAACCGGCCTCCAGCGCACCGCGCCGGCCGCTCGAGGCGACGAGCAGCGCCGAGGCGGCGGTCGTCGCCTCCACGAGCACCCACGCGACGGCGAGGTTGGACGCGAGCGGGACCGCGAGCAGCGCCGCCCAGAAGAGCTGGAACGCGACGGCGGACCCGCGTGCGCCCAGCAGGCCGGACCCCGCGACCGGCGGCGCCGTCGCCAGTGCCAGCGCGCTCAGCAGGCCGATGGCGGCGACGACGGCCAGGAAGACGCCGGCCGCCGCGTCGGCGACGAACCAGCCGCCGCGCGACGCGCCCGCGACACCGAGCAGCGCCGTGGTCGCGAGCGCCGTCGCGGCAGCCGCGGTCGCGCACGAGGCCGTGAGGTGGACGCGCATCGCCGTGCGCGGGGTGCGGATCGCCGTCAGCGCCGCCGCGCCGAGCAGCGGCAGCCCGACCGTCGCGAGCACGAGCGCCTCAGTCACGCAGGGTCTCCAGCAGGCTCGTGTCGCCGCTGCCGAGCTGCTCGTGGATCTTCGCGCCGAGCGCGGCGACGACCGCGACGACCACGACGAGGTCGCAGACGAGACCGAGCTCGATCGCCCCGGGCACGCCGCCGGCGACGGCGAGGCTGCCGAGGTAGACGCCGTTCTCGGCCACGAGCACGCCGATCGCCTGCAGCACGACGGCCCGGCGCAACGCGGCGATCGCGATCCCCAGCACGACGAGCGCGACCGCCGCGCGCGCCGCCGCGGCGTGGTCCAGGCCGAGCGGCGGCACGAGCGCGACGGCGCCGAGCACCAGCGCGACGGCGAGCACGAGCCGCCCGAGCGCGAAGCGCTCGGCGGTCAGCCGGCGCGGCTCGCGCGTGAGCAGCGTCACGCGCGCGAGCACCGCCGGGAGCGCGACCCCGCGCGCGAGCAGCACGACGGCGGGCACGACATACGCCGCCGGCTCGCCCGCGGCTTCGCCGACGGCGAGCGCCCCGAGCAGCAGCGACTGGACGGCGAGCAGCACCACCGCCGCCGAGCGCCGCCGCACGACGACGATCGCGAAGCCGAGCGCGACGAGGATCCACGGGGCGAAGCCGCTCACGCCCCGCCTCCCACGAGCCAGCTCGCGAAGCCGGCGAGCGCGAGCGCGCCGGCGCCGCCAAGCACGACCGGCACCCGCAGCAGGCGCATCTTCGCCAGCGCCGTCTCGGTCAGCGCGAGGGCGGCCGCGAGCACGAGCAGCGCGAGCGCGAGCAGGCCGAGCCGCCCGGCGAACGGGCCGGTCTCCGGCAGGAACAGCTGCGCGGTCAGCAGCGCGAACAGCCACAGCCGCGCCGACGCCGCCCACTGCAGGCAGGCCAGCTCGCGGCCGGCGTACTCGAGCAGCGGACCCTCGTGGATCATCGTCAGCTCGAGGTGCGTGTCGGGGTTGTCGACCGGCTGGCGGCCGGTCTCCGCGAGCGCCACGAGCGCGAACGCCAGCGCCGCGCACCAGTGCGCCGGCTCGCGCCACGCCCCCGGCTCGGCGCCGGCCCCGGTCATCGCGAGCAGGTCGGTGCTGCCGCCGGCGGCGAGCGCCGCCAGCAGCAGCGCGAGCACGAGCACGACCTCGGCGAAGACGGCGACCGTCAGGTCGCGACTCGCGCCCATCAGCGCGAAGCCGCTGCCGGTGTCCCATGCCGCGAGCGCGATCGCGAAGCGCGTGAGCGCGAGCAGGCCGAGCAGCACGAGCGCGTCGTGGCCGACGCCCCAGTCGGGCGCCACTCCGGCGATCGGGACGAGCAGCAGCGCGACGGCGGTGCCTGCGGCGACGACGGCGGGCGCGAGCGCGTAGAGCGGCGTGACGCCCTCGGGCGCGACGCCCGACTTGCGCCACAGCCGGCGCAGGTCGCGCAGCGGCTGCAGCGGCGACGGCCCGCGACGGCCCTGGAGACGGGCCTTCAGCTGCTGGACGGTGCCGGCGAGCAGCGGCGCGAGCAGCACGGCACCCGCGAGCTGGAGAGCCGCCGCGACGGCGGTCGCGGCGCTCATCCGAGCCCCCCGAGGCGCGCGAGCGCGAGCACCGCGAGCAGCACGGCGAGCAGATAGGCGAGGTACGTGCGCAGGCTCCCGGACTGCAGCCGGCGCGCGAGCCCGGCGCCCCGCAGCGCGACCCGCTGCACGGGCGCGTAGAGCAGCTGGTCGAAGTGGTGCGGGATCTCGGCGCTGTGGACGACCTCCTGCACGACCCCGCCGGAGCTGCGCACGACGACCTCGCGGCGCGGACGCAGCACGGCGTCGAGCGCGAGCCGCAGCGGCTTCGCGAAGCCGGCCGAGGTCCAGGCGAGCGCCGGCTCGACGCGCTGCCCGCAGGTCCAGGCCGGGGCGGGCGCGGCCCGTGGGCCGCGCGTCGCGCGGCGCACGACGAGCACCGCGCCCACCAGCACCGCGACGAGCACGGCGGCCGGCAGGCCGCCCGTGGAGGGCAGCGGCAAGCCGGCGCCGTCGGGCAGTCGCACGCCGCCGGGCGCCAGCTCGACCAGCGCCGGCACGAGCAGGCCGGGCGTCAGCGCGGCGAGCACGCTCAGCGCCGCCAGCAGGACCAGCGCGAGCCGCGTCGAGGCCGGCTGCTCGCCCGCCTGCGCCGCGCGCGGGCTGCGCGGCGCGCCGAGCAGCACGAGCCCGGCGACCTTGACGAAGCAGAAGACCGCGAGCGCGGCCGTCGCCGCCAGCCCCGCGGCGGCCAGCGCGCCCGCGACCGCCACGCCGGGCGCATGCTGGTAGCCGACGTGCAGGAGCGACTGCAGCGTCAGCCACTCCGAGACGAACCCGTTGAGCGGCGGCAGCCCGGCGATCGCCGCGCAGCCGAGCAGGAACGCCCAGCCGCTCCACGGCATCCGCCGCAGCAGCCCGCCGAGCCGGTCGAGGCTCGAGCGCGCCGGCGGCGCGCGTGAACGCCCCGGCGGCGAGGAACAGCAGCGCCTTGAGGAGCGCGTGGTTGACGACGTGCAGCAGCGCCGCCGCGAACGCGAGCGCGCTCCAGGTGCGCGCGCCGGAGGCCGCGAGCACGATCGCGGCGCCGAGCCCGAGCGCGACGATCCCGACGTTCTCGATCGTCGAGAACGCGAGCAGGCGCTTGAGCTCGCGCTGCACGAGCGCGTAGAGGACCCCGCCGAGGGCCGACAGGAGGCCCGCGCCCAGCAGCACGGCGCCGACCCACAGCGGCGCCGGGCCGTCCCACGCGAACAGCACCCGGATCAGCCCGTAGAGCGCGACCTTCACCATCACCGCCGACATCAGCGCCGAGACGTGGGCCGGCGCGACCGGGTGGGCGCGCGGCAGCCAGGCGTGCAGCGGCATCAGCCCGGCCTTCGTGCCGAAGCCGACGAGCGCCGCCACGGCGACGAGCGCCTGCAGCCCGCCCGCCGGCGGCGCGCCGCCGAGCGCCCCGGCGTGCGCGAGCACGAGCAGCGCGACCCAGACGCCGACGCCGCCGAGGTGGCTGATCGCGAGGTAGACGAAGACGGCGCGGCGCACGGCCCGGTCGCGTCTGGCGACGAGGATCGCGCAGGCCGGCACGAGCGTCATCAGCTCCCAGCCGGCGAGGAACGTGACCGCGTCGCGGGCGGCCAGCACCGTCGCGAGCGACAGCACGAAGGCCGCCGTGAGCGCGGCCAGCGGACGACCGGGGACGCCCGCGTCGCGCAGCCCGTCGCGCGCGGCGAGCAGCGCCGGCAGCGCGACGACGGCGACGAGCGCGAGGAACAGCGCGCTCAGCCGGTCGAGGCCGAGCGCAGGCGTGAGCGCGTCGTGGAACGGGGCGCCGATCGCGATGTCGCGCACGAAGACGGAGGCGGCGCCGGCGGCGAGCAGGACGACGCCGGCGATCTGCACGTCCAGCGCGCGCTCGACCCGGCCGGGCGCGAGCGCGGCGACGCCCCCCAGCGCGACGAGCGCGCACCCGGCGACGACCAGCGCGCTCACCGCTCGGGGCGAGATGGGACGTGCGCGGCGCGGACGCCGTGAGAACGGTCGGTCGGCATGAAGAGGCCCGCCCGGCCGGCGTGGCGGTCACCAGCGGGCGGGCATGCGAGGATATCAATAGGTTTAGTTCTGTAGATCTTTGGATGTTCTAAGATCACTGGGATGCTCAACAGGCCGCCCGCCCCACCGCGCTCGCACGACGACGAGCACCCGGGAGCGCCCAGATGCCGCGCGTGATCGGCCCCGACGGACAGGCCCACCCCGTCTACCGGCTCAAGGCCGACTTCTTCCGCCTGCTCGGCCACCCCGTGCGCGTGCGCGTGCTCGAGCTGCTGCGCGACGGCGAGCGCAGCGTCGGCGACCTGCAGGCCGCGCTCGAACTCGACTCCGGCGGCACCTCCCAGCACCTCACGACGATGCGGCGGCAGGGGATCCTCGAGAGCCGCAAGGACGGCGCGAAGGTCTACTACCGCGTCAAGGACCCGCGCGTCTTCCAGCTGCTCGCGACCGCACGCGAGATCCTCACCACCCAGCTCGAGGAGAGCCGCGCGATGCTCGGCGACCTCGCCGCGACGGCGGCGCCCACCGGGCGCGGCACACGCCGCGCCCGCTGAGGGCGGGCCTCAGGCGCTCCGGCCGCCGGCCGCGCGCTCGGCGCCGCGCGCGAGGATCCGCGTCGCGGCGGAGGCAGGGTCGAGCTTGCGCTCGCAGACCTCGTCGAGCAGCTGCTGCACCTCGGGGTCCTCGCGGATCGAGGCCTCCAGCTGGCGGCGCATGCGCGCGGTGGCGATCGCGACGACCTCGTTCATGAGGTTGCGGCGGCGACGCTCGAGCAGCGTGCCCTCCTGCTGGATGTAGGCGCGGTGCGCCTCCAGCTGCTCGACCAGCTCGTCGATCCCGGCGTCGAACGCGGCCTGCGTCTTGACGATCGGCACGCGCCAGCCCTGCTGCTCGCCGAGGCTCAGGACGCCGCGGATCTCGCGCACCATCGTGTCGGTGAGCGGGTGGTCGGCCTTGTTGACGACGATCACGTCGGGGATCTCCATCACGCCGGCCTTCAGCGCCTGGATCGAGTCGCCCGATCCGGGCATCAGCACGAGCACGATCGTGTCGGCGTGGTCCATCACGTCGACCTCCGCCTGGCCGACGCCGACCGTCTCCACCATCACGACGTCGCGGCCGGCGGCGTCCATCAGCAGCGCCGCCTGCAGCGCCGCCTCCGAGAGGCCGCCGAGCGCGCCGCGGTTCGCCATCGAGCGGATGAAGACGCCGCTGTCGAGGAAGTGCTCCGAGAGGCGGATGCGGTCGCCGAGCAGCGCGCCCTGCGTGAACGGCGAAGAGGGGTCGATGCTGAGGACGCCGACCGTGCGGCCCTTCGCGCGCTCGGCCTTCGTCAGCGCGCCGAGCAGCGTCGACTTGCCGACGCCGGGCGGGCCGGTGAAGCCGACCACGGCCGCTCTGCCGGTGTGCGGGAAGACCTCGCGCACGAGCTCCCAGCCCTCGGGGCGGTCGTCCTCGACGAGCGTGATCGCACGTGCGAGCGCGCGCTTGTCGCCGTTCAGGAGGCGCTCGGCGAGGGTCGGGTCGGGCGTCATGGGTCGCGCATGATGGCAGGCGAGGCCGCCGGCACGACGGCCGCCGGACGCCGGCGCGCGCGTCGCGGGGACGCGCGACGCGGCGCCCGTCCGGCGGTCGCGCGCATACCATTCCCGGCGATGGATCCCGTCATGTCACCCCCGCCCGTCGACCTCCCCCACGAGCTCCGCTCCGCCCCGCCGCCGCTGCACGGCGGGCCGCTGACGCTGCTGCGCTTCATGCGCCGCAACCGGATGCTGAACCGCCGCTACGCGCTGCTGATCGCGCGCCTCGCATGGCTGAAGCTGCGCTGGCGCGGCCGGCTCCAGACCGACGGGATCGCCTTCGTCTGCCCCGGCGTGCAGTTCGAGATCGGCAAGGGCGCGCGCGTCGTCCTGGGCCGCTGGTCGTGGCTCGGGCACGGCACGAAGGTGCGCGCACACGAGGGCGAGGTCGTGATCGGCGCCAAGTCGGTGCTCGGCCAGGAGTGCACGATCTCCGCCTACCAGCACGTCTCGATCGGACGCGAGTGCATCGTCGCCGACCGCGTGATGCTGATCGACTTCGACCACGGCGTCGTCGAGGTCGAGCGGCCGATCCGGCTGCAGGGGATCTACAAGCGCGACGTGCGCGTGGGCAACAACGTGTGGCTCGGCTACGGCGCCTGCATCCTGCGCGGCGTGACGGTCGGCGACAACGCGATCGTCGGCACGAACGCCGTGGTGACGAAGGGCCTGCCCGCGAACGCGGTCGCTGCCGGCGCACCTGCGAAGGTGATCCGCATGCGCGACGAGCCGCAGACGATGAGATGGGCGTGAGCGCCGGCGCCGTCCGCCGCGCCGCACCCGGCGTGCCCGCGGTGCAGCCGGCGATCTCGTTGCGCAACGTGGTGAAGCGGTTCGGCGCGATCACCGCCGTCGCCGGGCTCGACCTGGAGGTCCCGCCCGGCATCTGCCTCGGCCTGCTCGGCCCCAACGGCGCCGGCAAGTCGACGACGATGCGGATGCTGACCGCGCAGGCGATCGCCGACGAGGGGACGATCTCGGTCCTCGGCTGGGAGCTGCCGCGCGAGTCGAAGCAGGCGCGCGCGGAGATGGGCGTGGTGCCGCAGCTCGACAACCTCGACGTGGAGCTGACCTGCCGCCAGATCCTCACCGTCTTCGCGCGGCTCTACCGCGTGCCGCCGGACGAGCGCTCGGGTGCGGTGCAGCGGGCGCTGCAGATCGCGAACCTGACCGAGCGGGCCGACACGCGCGTGGACCTGCTGAGCGGTGGGATGCGCCGGCGGCTGCTGATCGCGCGCGGGCTCGTGCACAGACCGCGGCTCGTGCTGCTCGACGAGCCGACCGTGGGGCTCGACCCGCAGGTGCGCCAGGAGCTGTGGTCGCTGATCGGCGCACTGCGCGCCGAGGGCACGACCGTGCTGATGTCGACGCACTACATCGAGGAGGCGGAGCGACTCGCCGACACGGTGGCGGTGATGGCGAGCGGGCTGATCGTCGCGCGCGGCAAGCCGGCCGACCTCGTGCGCGAGCACGCCGGCGCCGAGACGCACGAGGTCTATGGCCCGCCGGCGCGACTGGACGAGCTGCGCACGGAGGGCGAGCGGGCCGGCTGGGCGATGCGCCGCTCCGGCCCCGCGCTGGCGATCCTGCACGCGGAGCGCCACGACGGCACGCTGCCGGAGGGCGTGCGGCGCGCGGCGACGCTGGAGGACGCGTTCGTCGTCCTGACCGGGGAGGAGATCGAGTGAGCGCCACGACCGCGCCCGCGTCGGTCGCCGTGAAGCCGCCGCCACGGCGGCGCCGCCGCCTGCACCGCATCGAGCCGTCCGCCGTCGTCGGCGTGATGAGCCGCGACGCGACCGTCTTCACGCGCAACTGGAAGACGACGACCTTCTCCTCGATCGTCGAGCCGACGATCTACCTGCTGGCGTTCGGCTTCGGCTTCGGCGCGCTGATCACCTCGATCGGCGGGCTCGACTACAAGCAGTACGTCGGGACCGGCATCGTCGCCACCGCGGTGCTGTTCTCCTCGGCGTTCCCGGGCATGTACGGGACGTTCCTGAAGTACCGCTTCCAGCGCACGTACGACGCCTTCCTGGCCGCGCCCGTGGACGTGGACGAGATCGTCTCCGCGGAGGTGCTGTGGATCGGCCTGCGCGCCGCCGTGTACGGGAACGTGCCGCTGCTGGTGGCGATCGCGTTCGGGCTCGACCCGCTGCCGACCGCGGTGCTCGTGCCGCTGATCTGCTTCGTGACCGGCTGCGCGTTCGTCGCGTTCGGGATGACGCTCGCCGCGAGCGCGGAGTCGATCGACAACTTCTCCTACGTGACGAGCGGGATCCTGACGCCGATGTTCCTGACGGCGGGGACGTTCTTCCCGATCTCGTCGTTCCCGCCGGCGATCGAGGCGCTGGCGCGGCTGAACCCGCTCTACCACTGCGTGCAGCTGGTGCGCGACGTCGTGGTGCTGGGGGTCGAGCCCTTGGCGGACCTCGGCCACCTGGCGTTCCTCGTGGCGTTCGGGCTCGCGATGTGGCGGCTGGCGATCTGGCGGCTGCGCAAGCGGTTGATCGACTGATGCGCGCGCGTCTGTTCCTCGACGTCGGCTCCCCGTACGCGTGGCTGGCGGCGGAGCGGGTGGAGTCGGTGCTCGGCTCAGAGGTGGCGTGGGAGCCGGTGCTGCTGGGGGCGGTGTTCGCGGCGCGGAGTTGGGGATCTTGGGCTTTGACGGATGCGCGCGAGGCGGGGATGGCGGAGGTCGAGCGGCGGGCTGCTGCGTATGGGGTCGGTCCCGTGCGCTGGCCCGAGCCGTGGCCGGGCGACATGCTGCTGGCGATGCGCTGCGCCGTGGCGGCCTGTGAGCGCGGGGCGGGTCGGGCCTTCCTGCTCGCCGCGTTGCGGCTCGGGTTCAGGGACGGACGCGACCTGTCAGACCCGGCGGCGGTCGCGGACGCGGCGTCCGCCGCGGGAATCGAGGGGGCGGCGCTGCTGGCGGCCGCTGGGACGCCGGAGGTGAAGGCGGCGCTCCGCGAGCGCACCGACGCCGCGATCGCGCTCGGCGTGCGCGGGGTCCCCAGCGTCGTGGTGGGCGAGCAGGCGTTCTGGGGCGACGACCGGCTGGAGGACGCTGCGCGAGCACTGTCCGTCTGACCACCCATACGGTGGTCGAACGGACCGTGGTCGGTCGGCGGTGCTCAGACGGCGAGGCGGCGCAGGCCGCCGTAGATCTCGGCCGTCTGGCGGGCGATGTCGGCCCAGTCGAAGCGCAGCACGTGCTCGCTCGCCTCGGCGACCAGCCGATCCCGCAGCGCGTCGTCGGACAGGACGCGCTCCATCATCGCGGCGAGCGAGACCGGGTCGCGCGACTCGAACCGCAGGCCGACCTGCTCGTTCGGCACGACCTCCCGCAATCCGCCTGTGTCGGCGACGATGCACGGACAGCCGGAGGCCATCGCCTCCAGCGCGACGAGCCCGAACGGCTCGTAGATCGACGGCACCACCGTCAGGTCGGCGATGCGGTAGAGCGAGTGCAGCACGTCGTCGCCGATCCAGCCGAGGAACGTGCCGTGCTGCGTCAGCCCGAGCGCGTCGGCCTGCGCGCGCAGCTCCGACTCGGCGGTGCCGGAGCCGGCCACCAGGAAACGGACGTTCCCGAGCCGCTCGATCACGCCCGGGAGCGCTTCGAGCGCGATCTGGAAGCCCTTCTCGTAGACGAGCCGGCCGACGAGCAGCACGAGCCGTTCGTGCGGCTGCGCGAAGCGGCCGCGCAGCGCGTCGAGGTCCTCGACCGGTTGCAGGTCGAGCGGGTCGATCCCGTTCGGGATCACCGCGACGCGCGCCTCGTCGAGGCCGTAGATGTCGGCGACGTGGTCGCGCATGTAGTGCGAGCAGGTGATGACCGCGTCGGCCTCGTTCGCCATCCACGTCTCGACGCCGTGGATGTGCGACTGCGGGTGCGTGTCGACCCAGCCCTGGTGACGGCCGTACTCGGTCGCGTGGATCGTCACGACCCACGGGCAGTCGAGCGCGCGTGCCAGTCTGTCGCCGGCCGTGGCGACGAGCCAGTCGTGACCGTGGACGAGGTCGAAGTCGTGGCGCTCCCCCAGCTCCAGCCCGGCGGCCAGCATGTCCGCGTTCATGTGCTCGATCCACGCGACGAACTCGGTCAGGTCGCGCGGCTTGCGCGGCTCGCGCACGCGGTGAACGTGCACGCCGCACAGCTCCTGCTCGGCGGGCATCGCGTCGTCGCCGCGCGTGAGCACGTGCACCTCGACGTCCTGCTGCACGAGCTGCTCCGAGAGCTTGCGCACGTGCCGCGCCAGCCCGCCCTCGATCAGCGGCGGGTACTCCCAGGAGAGGATGAGGATGCGAGTGGAGGCCATCGGGGGGCTGGCTCTGCGGCCAAGGCGACGGGGCGGAGTCTAGACCGCCCCCGAAGCGGCCGGCGCCGCCTGCAGAGTGCCGCGGTCAGCTGGTGCTGTCGAGCAGGTCCCGGCAGCGCCCCGCGCGGTCGGCGACGAGGTCGAGCAGGCGCGCGGGCAGCGGGCGGTGGAGTGCGGTGATCGCGGGTGCGGCGGCCGCGTCGGCGAAGGCGTCGGGTGCGAGCACGGCGAGCTCGCGGACGCGGTCGGCGAGCGTCGTGGGGTCGAGGCCGAGCTCGCGTGCGGCTCTTGGCCACGGATTGCGGTGGAGGTAGACGCGGTAGTCGCCGCCGAGCTTCATGGCGAGGCGCAGCTTGCGTTCGTGCGTGCCGTCGGGAAGCGCGGAGGCGACGTCGTAGAGCGGCGCGAGGCGCGCTTCGGGGCCGGCGAGCAGGTTCCTGATGGACGCGGCGGATCGCCTCGCCGGTGGCGATGCGGTCATAGCGGGCGACGACGACCGCGGTCTCCTCCGCGAAGCGCTCGACGCGGGTGCGGGCGGCGATCAGGCCGGCGCGGCGGGCGGCGTCGAGGCAGAGGTGCTCGTTGAGGTCATGGTCGTCGAGCCCCGCGACCGCCGGCGGTAGTCGTCGTCGTAGGCGAACGCAAGCCTGCCGCCGGGCGAGCGCGTCAGCGTCCCGGCGACGGCATCCTCGAGCACGACGGCGAGCGTGTCGCTCATGGGCTCCGCTGATCGTCGAGGAGCGCGTCCAGGTCCACGCTCGCCGCGCCGCGCGGCGCACCCGGGGCGCCTGCCTCGGCGACGGCCAGACGCAGGTCGAGCGCGTCGAGCAGCCGGATCACGAGCCCGATCTCCGCCGTCGCCTTCCCGCTCTCGAACGCGCTCACCCACTGGCGCGAGACCCGCGCCCGCGCCGCAAGCTCAGCCTGGCTCAAGCGCAGCTCGCGCCGGCGACCGCGTGCGATCGCGGCAAGGTCTCGGAGGCTGTGGACGTCCACGGCGATGTCAGCGAACGCCGACATATAGACAAGTCAGCGTTCGAAGACATGCTACGGATGTCGTCGTACGCTGTCAACGGCTCAGAGCGCCGCCCGCAACGCCGCGGCGTGCCCGGCGGCGCGGTCGCGGGGGTAGGAGCCGGCGAGGTCGCGGGTGACCTGGAAGGCCCAGTCGCTCGACTGGAGCAGCAGCAGCTCGCGCTCGGCTCGCTCCGACGGCCGACGTTGGCCGGCGAGCGCACGCAGCTCGGCGTCGCGTGCCCGCCAGGCGAGGTCGGCGACCTGCGGACCGTCCCAGGTCGAGAGGTCGCGCGGGCTGCCCCACGTGGTCGTCGGGAGGCGGCCGGCGCGGACGTCCGCTGCGGCACGGGGCGCTGGCGCGGCGCCGGCGAGCGCGGCGCGGAGCGGGACGGGCTCGTGGCGGGTGAGCGCGTCGTCGAGCGAGGAGAGCGCGAGGCCCTGGCGGTCGGCCTCCTCGATCACCGCGACGAGCCAGGCGATCCCCTCGTACCACCAGTGGCCGAGCAGCTCGGTGTCGAGCGCGCAGACGGCGAGGGCCGGGCGACCGAGCGCTTGCGAGCCCGCGTCGAGCCGGGCGATCGTGCGTGCGACGAAGTCGGCCGCGTCGGTGCGCGCCTGCGCGAGCGCGGCGGCGTGGTCGTAGGTGCCGCCGTCGTTGCGCCAGACGCGGTGGTGGTGGACCGTGAAGGCGTGGTAGTCGCGGTAGGCGGGGTGCGCCGGGTAGCCGCCGTCGCTCCACACGAGCTCGATCGTCGCGCGGTCGATCGGCACCAGCAGCGGGCCGTCGTCGGTCGCGATCGGCGCGAGCTGTCCGGGCGCGCCGCGGCCGAGGACGTCGGTCAGGTCGACGCACGTCGCGTGCACCCCCGCCTCCTCCAGCAGCGGGTCGAGCCACGGCGCGTGCGCGCACTCCGGCAGCCAGAAGCCGCCGGCCCACTCGCGCGTCGCGTCGAAGCGCACGCGGTGGGAGGCGATGCCGGGCTCCAGCTGGAGCCGCACGCCGGCATCGGTCGCGAGCAGCGGCAGCACGGCGTGGGTGGCGGACGAGGTCCAGCTCGCGTAGGGCGCGAAGGCGCCCAGCAGGTCGCCGCCGAGCGCCCCGGCTTGCGCGAGCGCCCGCTCGTAGTCGCCGGCGGCGCGCTCCAGCTCGCGCGCGTAGTCGTCGCGGCCGGCCTCGCGGCAGCCGGCGACGTCGAGCGCATGCGTCTCGCGACGCACCTCGCGCAGGAAGCGCGTGAGCCGCTCCGGAACGCCGGGCGCTTGGAGCTGGTCGCACAGGACCGGGGTCAGCGAGAGCGTCAGCGGCGCGCCGTGCTCGCCCAGGGCTTCGAGCAGCGGCAGGTAGCACGTCGCGATCGCCTCCCACAGCCACTCCTCGCCGAACGGCCACGTGCCGTAGCCCTCGACGTAGGGCATGTGCGTGTGCAGGACGAGCGCGAGCTCGCCGCGGTCAGAGGGTCTCCGTGCGCTCACGCGCGGCAGACTGCCACGAAGTCCAGCGCCCGGTCGAGATCGCCCGGCTTCAGCGTGAAGTCCGAGGCGGCGATCGCCGGGGTGAAGCGGTCGTAGAACGCTCTCGTGATCCCGAGGCGTCTGTGGACCGCGTCCCAGCCGGCCGACAGCGCCAGCGCGTGCGCGCGCAGCTTGCGCGCGTGGAAGAGACCCCACAGCTCGACCTGTTCGAAGTGCTCGCAGCACAGCTGCCGGAACTCCGCGGCGCGGTACTCCTTCACGTGCCACGGGTTCTCCGACTTCTCCGCGCCGGCCGGCGCGAGCGTGAGCAGGTTCGGCGTCGAGACGTAGGCGATCCCGCCGGGCGCGAGCATCGCCTTGAAGTGCTCGAGGATCTCGCCTGGGTTCTGCACGTGCTCGATCGTCTGCAGGAAGACGACCGCGTCGCACTCCTCGGCGAACGTCTCGACGAGGTCGCGCTCGAAGCGCAGGTTCTGGCGGGGGTAGCGCAGCCGCGCGTGCTCGTGCGCCTCGGGGTTCGCGTCGACGCCGACGACCGACGCCGCGCCGCGCGAGAGCACCTCGGAGCCGTAGCCCTCGCCGCAGGCCATGTCCACCACGCGCTTGCCGACGGTGCGCGCCGCGATCCACTCGTAGACGACGAGGTGGCGGCGGTACCAGTAGTTCTCCTCGGGCACGTCCGGCAGCGTGCGCTCGCCCGTCAGCGCAAGCGGCGGAACCCCGTCGGGTTGGTTCGACTGAACGTATGCGGTGCTCATGAGCGCCGACACGTTAGAGTGCCGCGCCCGATGGAGGCTCCACGCACCGACGAGGACATCCGCGACGTCAACACGCGCTACCACGACGTCGCCGCCGACAGCTACGACGCCAAGTGGGGCATCGACTTCGGCGAGCCCGGCCGGCAGCAGGTGCTGATGAAGTTGCGCAAGGTGCTGCCGGCAGGCGCGCTGGAACGCGGCTGGGAGCGCTCGCTGGAGATCGGCTCGGGCACCGGCTACTTCTCGCTCAACCTCCTTCAGGCGGGCGTCATCCGCGACGCGACGTGCACCGACATCTCGCCGGGGATGCTGGAGACGCTGCGCGGGAACGCGGAACGGCTCGGGCTGCCGGTCGAGACCGTCGCGACCGACGCGGAGGAACTGCCGTTCGACGATGCGTCGTTCGACCTCGTGCTGGGGCACGCGATCCTCCACCACATCCCGGACCTCGCGAAGGCGTTCGCGGAGTTCCACCGCGTGTTGAAGCCCGGCGGCACGGTCGTCTTCGCCGGCGAGCCCTCGCGCTACGGCGACCGCCTCGCGCAGGTGCCCAAGCGCGCCGCCGGCGCGGTCGCGCCGCTGTGGCGGCGGGCGATCGGGGCGCGCGCCGCCGGCTCGGCGAACGGGACCGGCAACGGCAACGGGCACGGCGAGCCGGATCCGCACGCCGAGGACCATGCGCTCGAGCGCTTCGTCGACATCCACGCCTTCGCCCCCGGCGACCTGTCCGCCGCCGCGCGCGGCGCCGGCTTCCAGGACGTGACGGTGCGCGGCGAGGAGCTCGTCGCCAACTGGTTCGGCTGGACGAACCGCGTGCTGGAGGCGACCGCCGTCCCCGAGGACGTGCCGTGGGGCTGGCGCCGGTACGCCTACCGCGGCTACCTCACGCTCCAGCAGCTGGACCAGCGCCTGCTCGAGGGCCGGCTGCCGGCGGCGATCTTCTACAACCTGCTCGTAGCCGGCACCAAACCGGCCTGAGCGACCGCCAGACGGGCCGCCTCGAGGGCGCTCGTCACTGCCGGATCCGACAGCAGGCCGGGCGCCGCGACGCTGTCGCCGCAGAGGAAGACGCCGTCGCCGCGGTCGATCGCGGGGCGGTCGCGCCAGCTCGTGCCGGGCAGGTCGAGCGCGCCGGAGCGGCCGTCGAGCAGCTGGCGGCGGCGGAAGCTGACGCGCTCGCGCCAGCCGTGCGGGAAGCCCGCGTCGAGCAGCGCCTCCAGACGGCGCTCCCCGTCCTCGGTCGCCTCCCCCGGCCGCAGCGGCATCTGGGCCTGCACGAGCGCGTGGCCCTTCGGCGCGAGCGCCTTGTCGGGGACGGAGTACGTTCTCGATCCAGCCGGCCTCGTCGAGGTCCCAGACGACGAAGGGCGTTCCGCGGGTGCCTCTCAGCCCGAGGTCGAGCGCGACGGTGCGGCCGCTCGGCCAGTCGAGCGTCTCGTTGCCGAGCAGCCTGCGGGCGTCGCGCAGCTCGGTCGCGACGATCGCCGGTCCCGGGCCGGCGTCGCCGGCCTCGCGGACGCGCGCGCCGGTCTCGATCCGCACCCCGCGCTCGCGCGCGGCCGCCTCGAGCGCGGCGATCAGCGGCGACCAGCCGCCGCGCACGTAGCGCGCCTTCAGCGGCAGGTCCAGGAACGCCTGCCGGAAGCGCGCCCACACGAAGCCGGCCGCCAGCTCGCCGGGATCGTGGTGGAAGGCGAAGACGCCGCAGGAGCGCGACAGCAGCTCCGCCGCGCGGTCACCGCAACGCTCCGCGACCCACGCGCGGAAGGAGCGGTCGTCCGGCGCCTCCTTGGTGCGCCACAGCCGCAGCACCCCGCGCGTGAACGCGATCGGCGGCGTGCGCCGGCGTCTCCCACCGGCGCGGAAGAGGATGCCCGCCATCGGAGGACGTGCCGCCGGCGGCAGCAGCTCGCGCTCGCGCATGAAGCGCCACAGCTCCCCGTTCGCGTAGAGCACGTGGGGACCGAAGTTCGCGACGTACGGACCGCCGGTGCTGCGCCCGCGTCCGCCGAGCGTCTCGTGCGCCTCCAGCAGCCGCACGGGCGCGCCGCCCTCCGCGCAGGCGATCGCGGCGACGAGGCCGGCGACGCCGCCTCCCACGACGGTGATCTCAGTCATGTGAACGCTCCCGTTCGCTGTGTCGCGTACGGTAGCCGAGACGCGGGCCGTTCTCCAGGGCCATCGGCGTGGCGAGTCAGCCGGCGGACGCGGCGCCGGCCGTGCGGTAGCGCTCGAGCGCACGTCTGCGCTCGACGGCATGGTCGACGACCGGTGCCGGGTACTCGCGCCCGACGCGGCAGCCGGCGGCCGCCTGCTCCTCGGCGCTCATCCGCCACGGCTCGGCGAGGTGCCGGTCGGGCACGTCGCGCAGCTCCGGCACCCAGCGGCGCACGTATGCCCCGTCCGGGTCGTGACGCTGCTGCTGCAACGACGGGTTCAGCAGCCGCCGGAAGGCGGGCGCCGGGTCGACGCCGACGGAGGCGATCCACTGCCAGTTTCCGTTGTTCTGCGCCACCTCGCCGTCGAGCAGCCAGCGCATGAACCACGCCTCGCCGGCACGCCAGTCGAGCTGGAGGTCCTTCGTCAGGAACGAGCCGGCGACGAGCCGCGCGCGGTTGTGCATCCAGCCGGTCGCGCGCAGCTGGCGCATGCCGGCGTCGACGAGCGGATAGCCGGTGCGGCCCTCCTGCCAGGCGGCGAGCAGCTGCCGGTCGTCGTCCCATGCGAGCGTGCGCATCCGCTCCTGGTGCTCGTGGAGGCGGTTGCCCGGATGGTGCAGGAGCACGTGCGCGTAGAAGTCGCGCCAAGCGAGCTGGCGCGTGAAGGCCGCGGCGCCCGCGCCACCCCGCCTGCACGCGCGCTCCTCGACTTCGCGCGCGGAGAGCGTGCCGAAGCGCAGGTGCGGCGAGAGGCGCGAGGTGCCGCCGGCGAGCCGGTCGTGGCGGTCCCCGTAGGCGGCGAGGTCGCTCGCGAGCCAGCGCGCGAGCGCGTCGCGCGCGGCCGTCTCGCCGGCGGGGACGGCCGGGCCTGCAAGCGTGTCGCCGGCGGACACGCCGAGGTCGGCGAGTGCCGGGATCGCGCCGCGGTCGAGGCCGCGCGGGAGCGGCGGCAGCCGCGCGGGCGCGCGACGGACGGCGCGCCGCTCGAGCGTACTCCAGGCGCGGTGGAATGGCGTGAAGACGGTGAACGGTCTCCCCGCCTGCGTGCGCGGGCGTCCGACGTCTGCGACGAAGGTGCCGGGGCCGGGGACGGCCGCGACGCCCGCGGCGCCCAGCGCCTCGCGCACACGACGGTCGCGCGCGAGCGCGTAGGGGGTCGCGTCGCTCGCCCAGTAGACGGCGCGCGCGTGGACGGCCGTTGCGAGCGTCGGCAGCTCGCGCTCGGGCGCGCCGTGGCGGATCGCCAGACCGCCACCCCGCTCGCGCAGCGCCGCGTCGAGCTCGCGCAGGCACGCGAGCAGGAAGGCGGTGCGGGGCGCGGAGGCGAAGCGCCCGCGCAGCAGGACCGGGTCGAGCACGAACGCCGGCACGACGCGCTCGTGCGCGGCGAGCGCGGCGACGAGCGGCGGGTGGTCGTGGAGGCGCAGGTCGCGGCGCAGCCACACGATCGCGGTCGAGCGTGCCATCGCAGGGGCATACGTTCGCGCATCGGCGGCGGTTGCATCGGCGGCGCGCCGGCCTTCGGAGCCCGGCGCAGCCGAGCTGCGGCCGGGACGTGGCGCAGGCCGCCGCACGGGCCCGGCGCCCGTCGCCCGCGCATACACTTGCCGCATGCCGGGAGCCCCCGTCCGCGAGTTCCCCCTCTTCCCGCTCGGGATCGTCGCCCTGCCGGGCGAGGTCGTGCCACTGCACATCTTCGAGGAGCGCTTCAAGACGATGATGGAGCGCTGCCTCGCCGACGAGAGCGAGTTCGGGATCGTCTGGCTCGCCGACGACGCCCTGCGCGAGATCGGCTGCGCGTGCCGCATCACCGAGCTGGTCGAGCGCGACGAGGAGGGCCGCATGAACCTGCTCACACGCGGCACGCGCCCGTTCCAGATCCTCGCGCGCGAGGAACGCCTGCCCTACCCCGCCGGGACGGTCGAGTTCCTCGCCGATCGCGAGGAGGCCCTCGACGGCGCGCTCGCGGCGGTAGCGCGCGAGACGTATGCCGATCTCGTCGAGCGCGCGACCGACAACCGCCCCGACCCGGTCGAGCTGGCGAAGATGAGCGCCTACGAGATGGCCGCCACGGTCGACTTCGGCCTCGACGCGAAGCAGGGCCTGCTCGACATCCGCTCCGAGAACGCGCGGCTGCGCCTCGTCACCCGCCTCTTCCGCGCCGCCGCCAAGCGCCTCGAGTTCGTTTCCCACGCGCAGGCGCGAGCGCGCTCGAACGGCAAGGTGCGGTTCACGTAGCCAGCCGATCCCTCTTAACGACCCGACCCGCCTTGCGGCGGGTCGGGCTACAGCGGCGTGTCGCAGCCATTGATACCGGTCAGTCAAGACTAGCAGGGCGCCATGGCCGGGCGGCTGAGCGCGGGAGTGATGAGGTCCCTCGGCGCATGATCGTCATGTGAATTCGTAAAGCCTATGCGCAACAAGATGGCAGGCAACTACCGCGGAAGACCGCACACGTCTTGTGCGATGTCGTGGGCGAACTCGACGACGGGGCCGAGCTCTCTGCGCTGTGCGGCATTGGCGTCGCTGAACGTGACGGTGCCGTCCTGGGTGCGCAGGCGGAAGCGCAGCAGCGCCCCGGCGGGCGCCGGCAGCGTCAGGTCCTGCTGCGCGTCGTCCGCCAGGTCCTCGGCGATCCGCCGTGCGCCGAGCAGCTGCGCGCCCGGCAGCTGCCGCGGCGCGCCCCCGTTGCACCGCACCGTCCCCCCGTCGTTCACGAGCAGCGTCAGTCTGGCGCCGGGCAACGACCCGGTCCGCGTCAACAGGAACACGTCCGGCGTCGCCGCCCCGCAGCCGGCGAGCAGCGCGAGCGCGGCGAGCGCCGGCACGACCCGCCTCACGCGACCACCGCCGCGCCGCCGCGACGCGGGTCGCCGCCGCCCGACAGCGCGCCGGTCGTGACGTCGCGCTCGACCGCCTGGACGCCGCCGAAGAACAGGTTCAACGCCCGGAACGGCGCGACCGCGAAGCCCGCCGCCTCCAGCGCCGCGGCGTCGATGCCCGGCTCGGCGTAGACGACGCCGTCCTCGAAGTGGATGCGCGGCGCGCGCACCGCGTCGCCCGCGCGCATGCCGTGGTCGACGGCCGCGACGATCGTCTGCAGGATCGCCGAGCGGATGCGGTTCGAGCCGGCGCTGCCGAGCACCAGCTCCGGGACGCCGTCGCGCAGCACCGCGGTCGGCGCCATCATGCTCGGCAGCCGCCGCCCGGCCGGGAACATGTGAAAGCCGAGCGGGTTGAGGTCGTGCTCGCCGAGCATGTTGTTGAGGTGGATCCCCGTGCCGGGCACGACGATCCCCGCACCCTCGCCGTTCGAGCATGTCACGCTGCACGCCCCGCCCGCGGCGTCGACCACGCTCACGTGCGTGGTGGAGCCGAGCCGGCTCGCGAGGAAGCGCTCGGCGAAGCCCGGCGCGGCGAGCCCGTCGAGGAACTCCGCCCCGCGCTCGCGCTGCGTCGCGTCCATCGCCCCGACGAGCGCCTCCAGCGACGGCGGGCCGTCCGTGCGGTCGAGCAGCCCGAGCGCGTAGGCGATCAGCGTCCCGCCGGCCGACGGCGGCGGGTTCGTCAGCACCTCGCGCCCGCGGTAGCGGACCCGCACCGGCGCACGCACGACGGTTTCGTAGGCGGCGAGGTCTGCGCGCGTGAGCAGCCCGCCGTGCGCCGCCATCAGCTCCGCCACCTCGGCGGCCACGTCGCCCTCGTAGAACGGCCGCGCGCCCTCCGCGCCCAGCAACTCGATCGCGCCCGCGAGCGCCGGCTGGCGGACCGCCTCGCCCTCGCGCAGCACACGACCCTCCGGCGCGTAGACGGCCGCGACCTCCGGCGTGAGCGTGACGATCCCGCCGAGGATCTCGACGACGTAGGCCTGCTGCGCGTTGAGCGGCACGCCGGCGCGGGCGAGCGCCGCCGCCGGCGCCGTCAGCTCGCGCAGCGGGATGCGCCCGAAGCGCTCCGCGGCCGTCGCGATCCCGTGCGCCATCCCGTACGTGCCGACCGACGCGGCGCCGACGTTGAACAGCTGCACCGCGTCGCCGAAGTTGACGTCGACCGGCACCAGCTCGGCGCGCTGCGAATGGTCGGCGCCGCGCCCGGGCACCTCGACGAAGAAGTCGAGCAGAACCGAGTCCCCACCCACCCCGTTCGCGCCGGCGGCGCCGGACGCCGGCCACAGGCCGTCCTCCCCCGGCACGACGAGCATGTAGCCGCCCGCGCCGAGGCCCGTCAGCAGCGGCTCGGCCGCGAACGCCGCCAGCATCGCGCCGAGCGCGGCGTCGACCGCGTTGCCGCCCGCGCGCAGCACGGCGGCGCCGGCCTCCGCGCTGAGCGGATGGCCGGCCGCCACGACGCCCTTGCTCCCGGCCGCGTGCTCCCTCACGGCCGGGACTATCGCATCAGCGGCGGGGCAGGAACTCGGGTACGTCCAGCTCCTGCGAGGAGTGGGTCGTACGCACCGGCTCGCTCGTGCGCGTGACGCGCGGCTCGCCGGCCGGCTCGCGCAGCTCGGTGCGGATGCCGGCCGCGCCGAGCTCGTCGCGCGCGGCGCGCCGCGCGCGTTGGTCGCCGTAGCCGGTCGCCACGACCGTCACCCACACCTGGTCGTCGAGCTTCTCGTCGACCATCGCGCCGAAGATGATGTTCGCGTCCGGGTGGGCCGCCTCGGAGACCGCCTTGGCGGCCTCGTTGACCTCCCACAGCGACAGGTTCGCGCCGCCGGTGATCGACAGCAGGATCGAGCGCGCGCCCTCCATGCTCGTCTCCAGCAGCGGCGAGGCGACGGCCTGCTCGGCGGCGTCGATCGCGCGCCGCTCGCCGACGCCCATGCCGATCCCGAGCAGCGCGTTGCCGGCGTCGCTCATGATCGTGCGCACGTCCGCGAAGTCGAGGTTGATCAGCCCCGGCAGCGTGACGAGGTCGGAGATGCCCTGCACGCCCTGGCGCAGCACGTCGTCGGCGACGCGGAAGGCGTCGACCATCGAGGTGCCGCGCTCGAGCACGGACAGCAGCTTGTCGTTCGGCACGACGATCAGCGTGTCGACCTCGTCGGCGAGCGCCTGCACGCCGTCGTCGGCCTGCGAGCGCCGGCGCGAGCCCTCGAAGCCGAACGGCTTCGTGACGATCCCCACCGTGAGCGCGCCGACCTCGCGGGCGATGCGAGCGACGACGGGCGCCGCGCCCGTGCCGGTGCCGCCGCCGGCGCCGGCCGTGATGAAGATCATGTCGGAGCCCTTGAGCAGCGACTTGACGCGGTCGTACTCCTCCATCGCCGCGCGGCGGCCGATCGCCGGGTCCGAGCCGGAGCCCAGCCCACGCGTGAGCGACTCGCCGATCGAGATCGTCAGGTGCGCGCCGGACTGCTGCAGCGACTGCTGGTCGGTGTTGACGGCGATGAACTCGACGCCCGCGACCTCCGCCTCGATCATGCGGTTGACGGCGTTGACGCCGGCGCCGCCGACGCCGACCACGCGCAGCACCGGGCCGTGCTGGCCCGACCGGCGTGCGACCAGCGCCTCTTCGCGGGGATAGGCGTCGCGCGAGGCGGCGCGAGGCCGCTCGAGCATGTTCTCCGGGATGTCGGCGGAGAAGGCGGCGCGCAGGCGCTCCTGCGGCGTGGGCGGCGCGACCTCCGGCTCCTCCACGTCCGGCGCCGTCGGCGACAGCAGCGACGGGTGGGGCGCCGACGAAGCCGGCGCGGGGGCCTCCACCTCCGGCGCGGCGGCCTGCTCGGCGGCCTCCGCCTCGGCCGCGGCCTCGGCCGTCACGTCCGCGGACGCGTCGTCCTCGGTTCTGCGGAACAGGGCCGCCAACGGACCTTCCCGCATGCTTGCGCGTCTACTTGCCGCCATTCCCGAGGACCTCCTTCGCGAGCTGCCGGTAGGAGTGGGCCGCGATGCCGTCGGGGTCGTACTTCAGCACCGACATGCCCTTGACGGGAGCCTCGGCGAAGCGGACCGTCTTCTTGATCCGCGACGCGAACACTCTGTCCCCGAAGTTCTCCTCGAGGATCTCGATCGCCTCCTTGGCGTGCAGCGTCCGCGTGTCGCAGAGCGTGGGCAGGATGCCCTCGATCTCGACGTTGGGGTTGAGGTTCTCGCGGATCATCGAGAGGGTGTTCTGGAGCTGGATGAGGCCCCGCATCGACAGATACTCGCATTGGACGGGGACGATCACCTTGTTCGCCGCCGTCAGGGCGTTGATCGTGAGCAGCCCGAGGCTCGGCGGCGTGTCGATGAAGATGAAGTCGTAGTCGTCCTCGATCTGCTTGAACGCCTTCTGCAGCGAGCGCTCGCGGCCGATCTGGGCGGCCATCGCGATCTCGGCGCCGGCGAGGTCGATCGAGGAGCAGGCGACGTCGATCTCGCGCTTGCGGATCGCCTCGCGGATCGACGTGTGATGCACCAGCACGTCGTACATCGAGGTCTCGACCGTGTCCGGGTCGATCCCCTGCGACATCGTCAGGTTGCCCTGCGGATCCATGTCACAGCACAACACGCGATGGCCCTCTTCCGCAAAGGCCACAGCGAGATTCAGCGTGGTGGTGGTCTTCGCGACGCCGCCCTTCTGATTGGCGAACGCGATGACCTTGGCCGTGGAGCTGCACAGCAGCCGTCTCCGATGCGGTCGGGAAACCATTACGCGCCTCTATTCGCAGTGCTGGCAGGGATTCCTCCTACTAGGCTCCAGCCCTCATGCCCGGCCTCGCCGACAAGCGCCTCGTGTTCGTGACCGGCAAGGGCGGCGTCGGCAAGTCGACCGTCGCGATCGCGCTCGGGATCGCGGCAGCGCGGCGCGGGCTGCGGACGATCGTCGCGGAGCTGAGCGGCCAGGCGCGCGCGGCGGAGACGTTCGGCGCGCCGAGCGCCTCCGGCGACGAGGTCGCGCTCGACGGCGACGGCCTGCACGCGATCTCCGTCGACATGGAGCGAGCGATGGAGGAGTACCTGCACGAACGCGCCGGCCGCGTCGGAGACCTGCTCGCCGCCGCGCGCGCCTTCCACACGTTCGCCTCCGCGACGCCCGGCATGCGCGAGCTGCTGACGATCGGGAAGGTGTGGGAGCTGGCGCAGGACAGACGCCGCGTCGCCGGGACCGAGCCGTACGACCTCGTGATCGTCGACGCCCCCGCGACCGGGCACGCGCTCGGGGCACTGCGCGCGCCCCGCACGTTCGCCGAGATCGCCCGCGTCGGCCCGATCGCCCACCAGGGCGGTGCGATCGACGCGACGCTGCGCGACCCGGCGCAGACGGCGGTGATGGCCGTGGCGCTGGCGGAGGAGATGCCGGTGACGGAGACGCTCGCGCTGCGGCGCAGACTGCGCGACGCGCTCGGGCTGGAGCTCGCGGCCGTCGTCGCCAACGCATGCCTGCCGCAGCGGGTCGGCCCCCGCCAGGCGGGCACGCTCGCCGGCGCGCTCGAACGAGCCGGCTCGCCCGTCGCGCGCGCCGCGCTGCGCTCGGCGCTCTCGGAGCACGTGCGCGCGGGCGCGCAGCGCGAGCAGGTCGCGCGCCTCGCGGCCGGCTTGGCCGCGCCACCGCTGGAGCTGCCCTACGCGTTCGCGCCCGAGATCGGCGCGGCGGTGCTCGGCGACTTCGCGGAGCGGCTGGAGGGCCTGCTGTGACCGCCTCGGCCGGCGTCGCGGCGCTGCTCGCCCGCACGCGCGTGTGCGTCGTCGGCGGCTCCGGCGGCGTCGGCAAGACGACGACCTCGGCGGCGATCGCGACCGGGATGGCGGCGCGCGGGCTGAAGGTCGCGGTCGTCACGATCGACCCGGCGCAGCGCCTCGCGACCGCGCTCGGGCTCGACGAGCTGGGCAACGAGCCGCACCGCGTCGGGCCGGAGCGCTTCGCGGCGGCGGGGCTGGAGCTGAGAGGCGAGCTGTGGGCGATGACGCTCGACCCGAAGCGCACGTTCGACGAGCTGATCGCCCACCTCTCGCCCGACGCGGAGACGCGCGAGCGGATCCTCGCCAACCGCGTCTACCGCGAGCTGTCCGACGCGATCGCCGGCTCGCAGGAGTTCACCGCGGTCGCGAAGCTGCACGAGCTGGCGCAAGCGGGCGACTGGGACCTGCTCGTGCTCGACACGCCGCCGTCGCGCAACGCGCTCGACTTCCTCGACGCGCCCGACCGCCTCACCGCCTTCTTCGAGGGCCGCGCGCTGCAGACGCTGCTGCGCGGCGGCGGCGCCGGACTGCGGCTGCTGGGCCGCGGCACCGGGCTCGTGCTCGGGCTGCTGCGCCGCGTCACCGGCGCCGAGCTGCTGAGCGACCTCTCGGACTTCTTCCGCCTGCTCGGCGGGCTGCTCGGCGGCTTCCGCGAGCGGGCCGAGCAGGTCGAGGCGCTGCTGCGCGCGCCCGACACGACCTTCCTGCTCGTCACCTCGCCCGAGCGCGAGCCGATCGAGGAGGCGATCTTCTTCCAGCGGCGGCTGAGAGCCGCACGCATGCGACTCGGCGGTGCGATCGTCAACCGCGTCCACGCCGACGAGCTGGGCGACGACGACCCGACGGACCTGCCGGCGCTGCTGGCCGGCGAGGCCGGCCTGTCCCCCGCGCTCGCGCGCCGCGTCGCGTCCGTCTTCGCCGACGAGCACGCGCTCGCGCGCCGCGACGCCGCCAACGTCGCACACCTCGCCGAGCGCCTCGGCGCCGGCGTCCCGCTGCTGCAGGTGCCGCTGCTCGACGGCGACGTCCACGACGTCGACGGGCTCGTGCGGCTGGAGGCGGAGCTGTTCGGCTGACCTGAACCGGCTTTCCCGTTCAACGTTCTTCACTATTGTGGCCCGTCTTGCGAACGGGGCTGCGAATCTGGGGTGCGCTCGTGCTCGCGCTGCTCGTCGCCGCGAGCGCGGGGCTGACGGCAGCCCACGCGGACGCGTCGCGAGCCCGCACGTCCGCCCCGAAAGCCGGCCAGCTCGACCTCACACCACTGTCTTCGAGCGGTCGGCACGGCATCACGATCACCGTGATCATCCACACCGAGCCGTACGTCGCATGCCACGGGCATGTGACCTTCCGAGGCCGCCACCTGCGGCTTCGGCCACTGCGAACCTCTCGCGTGGACGGTGCAGGACGCTGGCAGTGGCGGATCGCTCGGGGCCTCCCGGCGGGCACCTGGCGCTTCAGCGTCGCCTGCTGGACGCAGGCCGGGCGCATACGAGAAGGCACGACGCTGCGCACCGACGCAGGTCCGCCCGGCAGACCGCCCCGCCGGCGCCTCGCGGCACGCGGCAGCATGCACGCAGATGCCAACGGCACCGGGTCCGGTGGCAGTGACAACCCGTACCGGAAGGGCGAGTGCACCTGGTGGGCGTGGTCCAAGCGCCAGGACCTGCCGTTCTTCCGCGGCCTCGGCGGCGACGCGCTCAACTGGGCGAGAAGCGCCGCCGCGCACGGCTTCCCCATCGGGCACAGACCGGTCGTCGGCGCCATCGCCGTCTTCCGGCCCTACCAGTACGGCGCCGGGTACCTCGGTCACGTCGCCTACGTCGAGGCGGTCGAGGGCAAGCGGATCCGCATCTCGGAGGCCGCCTTCAGCCATACGCGACCCGGGCACGAGCGGACCCTGCCGTCGCGGGGTCTCGTGTTCATCTACGGCGGTCCTGCGGGCGACGGCAACGGGCACGTCGTCCAGAAGTCGCTGCCGAGAGTGACGCCGCAGCCGGGCGTCTACGTGCACCGCGTCTACCACACCTGCCTCAACGGCGCATGCGGGCTCGCGCGTCGGACCGGGCCCGGCTACAGCGCCTACCACGTGCTGAGCGTGCTGCTCGACGGGGCGGAGGTCGGGATCGACTGCCAGACCACGGGCGAGCCCGTCCACGGGGTCGACGGCTCGTCCTCGAACGTCTGGGACCGCCTCTTCGACGGCGGGTACGTCGCCGACTACTACGTCGACACATCGGGGACGCTCGGCGCGTTCAGCCCACCGATCCCGCGCTGCACCGGCCCGAACCCGCTCCCCGAGCAAGGCCCGCCGCCGGTCTCGACCACGAACACGTACCACGTCACCGGGACCTGCGACGTCAACGGCTGCGTGCTGAACGAGCGCGACGGCCCCGGGTTCACCTACTTCCAGCTCGTCGGGACGCTCGCGGAGGGCACGGAGGTGCACGTCGCGTGCCAGACCCCCGGCGAGTCGGTCGGTTCCCAGGACACCTACTTCACGGTCGTGTGGGACCGGCTCGACGACGACCGCTACGTGAGCGACTACTACCTCGACACGCCCGGCGGGACGACCGGCTACACGGACGGCATCGCCCGCTGCTGACGATGCCGGCCACGACGAGAGGATCCGCATGAGACGGCCTGCCGTGACCCAGTTCCGCGTCGCGCTCGCGTCGAGCGCGATCGCCGTCCTCGCGCTGCTCGCGGCCCCGGCGCCGGCAGACGTCGGCGTCCCGGGCTCGACGCCGGCGCCCGCGTTCCCGCACACGCACCACGCGCGTCTGGCGCTGCTGGCGGTCACCGACGAGCTGCAGGCGGGAGACCGCGGGCAGGTGATCGTCCGTGCGCAGCGCCACGCCGTCTGCGCCCTCGTCCTCGCGCGCCGCCGCCATCGCCGTGTGGGCCCCTTCCGCGTGCGCGCGCGAGGGCCCTACGTCCGCTGGACGTGGCTCGTGCCGAGGACCGTGCACGGCGGCACCTGGCGCGCGACCGTCACGTGCCGCCGCGGCCGCAGAGCGACGCGGCGGAGCTCGCGCATTCTCGTGGGCGCGACGCGGGCCGACCGCGGCGGGCTGGTCGCGCGCCGCTCGCTGCGCGTCCACGTCTCCGCGAACGCGCCCGGGCCGCTCGGCGGACGCCGCAGCGGCAAGGGCGGCGGCAGCTATCCGGACGACGGCGCGCTGTGCGAGTGGAACGGTAGGCGCATCGGCCCCAAGGGCCGCTGCACCGACTACTCGTGGGGCTACCCGTTGCCGGACGGCCGCTGGAGACTGCTCAGCTCGCGCGGCTTCTACTACCGCAACTGCACGGACTACGTCGCCTGGTTCATGGGACTCGACTGGAGCAGATTTCAGTTCCCGACCGGGCGCGGGAACGCCGTCGACTGGAAGGACTACGCCGGCAACGCCGGCCTCCAGGCCAACGCGACGCCGGTGGTCGGCGACATCGCCTGGTGGGGCGCCGAGAAGGCCGGCGGGTACGGCCACGTCGCGGTCGTGACGGCCGTCGACGCCGCCGGCACGGTCACGATCGCCGAGTACAACGGCGGCGGCCGCGGCAACTTCGACCTGCGGCCGAACGTGCGCGCCGACGCCTACCTGCACCCGCCCGGCATGTCCGCGCCGGTCGTCACGCCGCCGAGACAGACCACGCCGACCACGCCGACCACTCCGACGACGCCCACCGCGCCCACGAAGCCGCCGACGCAGAGACCGGCACCGAAGACGTGGTCCGAGCAGGAGGGGCACCACGGCGTCAACACGTTCACGAACCCGTACAACGCCTCGGGCATGGGCGTCAAGATCGCGCCCGCCGCCGTCGTCCAGGTCTCCTGCAAGGTGTACGCGCCGCAGATCGTGAGCGCGAACCCCGACGGCTACTGGTACCGCATCGCCTCCAGCCCGTGGAACGGCGCCTACTACTCGCCGGCCAACACGTTCATGAACGGCGACCCCTGGAACGGCCCGTACAGCCACAACACCGACTTCGCCGTGCCCGACTGCTGAGCCGAGCGCTCACCCCGAGTGCGCGTCGCCGCTTCCGGCGCATCGCGGGATGCTCGCGCGCGCCGGCGCCGACACGAACAAGTCCGAGACCCACAGTCCGTCCGCGGTCTGATCCCACAGGCTCGAGCTCGCGCCATCGCGGGCAACGGCTCTCCGACCCACGATCTGGCAGACGACGAGGATCTCGTCGCCATCCTGATACGCCGGTCTGAGCGCCGGGATCGGTGCCCGCGTCGCCGGCGCAGAATGGGCGTTGAGCCCGCACGCGTGGTTCGCGCACGTCCCCGCCACGCGATAGCCCAACGTGGGCGAGCCCAGTCCAGGGCGACCGTCGACGATGCCTTTGACCATGATCAGGCCCACGAGCAAGGACGTGGTGACGAACACGCCGAACGCGGCCCATGTGACCCGCTTGCGCGCAGGCTGGTCGACGCTGCGGACGAGCGGTCCGCCGACCATCAACGGCAGGGCGAGGATCCCGATGACCACGGCGAACCCGATCGCCGCCTGCACGACTGGGCCCGGAGGCCGCGCGATCGCGTTGAGTGCGAAGACCTCGCCGAGCACCGCGACCATGCACACCACCGCGAACAGGTAGACCTCCCACGGCCGTGGGGCCGAGCGGCGGCCGTTCGCTCCGTCGCGCACGGTGCGCATCTCGGCGATGATCCCGCTGAGCAGCACGACCGCCAGCAGCGAACTCGCCGCTTGGTAGAAGGCGGGCGTCGGCGCCCTGAACACAGCGACGGCCATGCCTCGCGTACTCTGGCACAGCGCACGGCGGATCAGTTCACCAAGAGCTGGGGTCTCGTCCCTCGCGGCCTGACTGCGCCGCAAGATGGGAGGCCGACGCGGCAGCGCGTTGCGGGCGCCGTGCGTCCCTGCGATGCTCGCGCGATGTCCGCGGCCGAACCGCTCACGCGCACGCCGGCCGAGCGCGCTGCCGAAGGGAAGCAGGCCCGTCGGCGCGCGCCCCGCTCCGCGCATGGCGAGTGGGCGCCGGCCGCCGACCGCCCCGACCCGATCGCGGTGCTGGAGGAGCAGGGGCGCAGCCGCGTCGCCGAGCTGCTGCCGATCCGCCACGGGCGGATGGCCGCCTCGCCGTTCGCGTTCTTCCGCGGCGCCGCCGCCGTGATGGCGGCGGACCTCGCCCCCACCCCGGCTTCGGGGCTGCGCGCGCAGCTGTGCGGCGACGCGCACCTGTCGAACTTCGGCGGCTTCGCCTCGCCGGAGCGCGACCTCGTCTTCGACCTCAACGACTTCGACGAGGCGCTGCCGGGACCGTGGGAGTGGGACCTCAAGCGGCTGGCGGCGAGCCTCGCGATCGCGGGGCGCGAGCGCGGCTTGGACGACGCGGCGCGACGCGAGGTCGTGCACGGCGCGAGCCGCCGCTACCGCGAGGCGATGGCCGCGTTCGCCGGCATGACGGCGCTGCAGGTCTGGTACGCGCGGGTCGACGCGGGCGAGCTGGAGGCGCGGGGCGGCGGGCTCACGAAGGCGCAGCGCGCGCAGCTCACGCGCACGGCCGAGAAGGCACGCCGCAAGGACCACCTGCGCGCGTTCTCGAAGCTCGTGCGCAGCGGTGATGACGGACACCCGCGCTTCGCCAGCGACCCGCCGCTGCTCGTGCCGGTCGACGAGCTGCTCCCGGACCTCGAGGCGCAGGAGGTGCATGCGCGCATGCGCGAGCTGATCGCGCAGTACCGCGCGTCGCTGCCGGCGGACCGCCGCCGCCTGCTCGACCGCTACCGCTACGCCGACCTCGCGCACAAGGTCGTCGGCGTCGGCAGCGTCGGCACGCGTGCGTGGGTCGTGCTGATGCTCGGCCCGGACGACGACCCGCTGTTCCTGCAGTGCAAGGAGGCGCAGCAGTCGGTGCTTGCGCCGTACGCCGGCGCGAGCCGCTTCCGCAACGAGGGCCGGCGCGTCGTCGAGGGCCAGCGGCTGATGCAGGCGGCGAGCGACATCCTGCTCGGCTGGCTGCACGCGGTCGGCACCGACGGGCGCGAGCGCGACTTCTACGTGCGCCAGCTGTGGGACTGGAAGGCCTCGGCGAACGTCGAGGCGATGGAGCCGGCCGGCCTCGCCGCCTACGCGCGCATGTGCGCCTGGACGCTCGCCCGCGCCCACGCCCGCTCCGGCGACCCCGCCGCGATCGCCGGCTACGCCGGCACCGGCGACGTGCTCGACCGCGCCCTCGCCGGCTTCGCCGAGGCCTACGCCGACCAGAACGAGCGCGACCACGCCGCCCTGCGCGCCGCGATCGACGCCGGCCGCCTTCCTGCCGAGACCGGCGTCTGAACGCGAACGCCGCGCGGTCCGCCGTCCGTCCAGCACCCCCCACACCCGCTGGCGAGGCCCGCTACGTTCGAACGCGATGAGAGACCCGCTGGGCCTCACGCCGCAACAGCGCCGCGCCGCCGAGGAGCGGCTGCGCGCGCGGTATGAGGCGGAGCTCACGAAGGTGGTGCGGCTCAGACCGGGCATTCGGCGGCTCTGGCCCGTCGGACCGGACGAGGCGCAGATCACCGAGGCACGGACCGGCGCCTTCGTCGAGCAGGTGCGGCTCGAGGGCTCCTTCCCAGACACACGCCTCTCCATCGTGTTCCGCCACCAACTCCGTCCGGATGACGTCCTCGCCTGGCGCTTCGGCGTGTGGCCGCCCGACTCCCGCGACGAACCCGATCCGCCATACAACGACGTACTCTGGGTCAACTTCGACGAGTGGATCGCGGCGAACCTGCGGCGCGCCGCGGCGCTTCCCGACGACGTGACTCCTCGCGATCTCAGGTCGTCGGACGCATGACGGTCGGCAGACTGGAGACCGGTCGCCCGTACGAGGTGATGATGCCCTTGGCTGCCGGGTCTTCGCCCTGCACCCCGTAGTTGACGATCACCTCGCGCGTGCACACGCGACCGTTGAGTTCGTACGACGGACCAAAGTAGGAATACGAGTCGGGGTCTTCGTCGTCCTGGAAGCCGATCGTCATGAGCGCGGCACGAGTCGCGGTCTCGTCGACTCTCGTCCAGCCGTGCTTTGCCTTGACGTGCTGGTAGCCCCAACCGCGGTATTCCAGCGCCGGAACGACTTCGCCCCACCGGACCATCGTGTTCCCGTGTGAACTGAGGAAGGTTTCTCTTTCGACGAGCGATTCGTCGGTGATGACGTCGAACGGTTCCGGCGTCGGATCGTTCGGTGGGGCGGAGACGGGGTATTCGCCGGTGGAGGGCTCGCATTCGCCTTCGGGTTCGCCCAGTTCGGAGGGGTCGGGCAACGGGTCGGGGTTGACCCGGACCGTGACCTGCGCTTCGGATTCGAGGTCGACGGAGGTTCCCTCCGCCGGTTCGACGCCGACGACGCCGCCCGCCGGCTGGGCGAGCACGGCCTGTTCGACCGGGACCGTCACCTCGACGTGTTCTCTGAGCCCCAGGGTGTCGAGGCATTCCTCGTAGTCGGCGGCCGTCTCGCCCGGCATGATCGACGGCACGGCGATCGTCGTCGCGCCTTCGACCGGTTCGCAGAGGGGGTTGGACGATTCCCCGCCCAGTTCGTGGTCGAGCCACTGATTGAGGAGCGGGTACCCGCCCGATTCGAGCGCTTCCTGGAGCCGTCTTTCGACGACTTCGGTGCCGGGATCGGCGAGCCCTTCGGTCGTCGCGTCGGACGACTGCCCGTCGTAGTCCTCGACGGCGCCCGGTACGAGCGTCGTCGGCTCCGCGACGAGACCCACGGCGGTCACCGGCGTATCCGGTAGGCCATAGCCGGTGAAGCAGTCGTTCCACCACCATCTCAGCACGACGAAGCCGTCCGGGAAGGACGACGGCCCCGTGTGTTCACAGGCGGTCGGGGGGCCTCTGCTGATCTGCCCGACTATCCCCGCGAAATGCGCCGTCGTCACGGCGAAGCCGCTGAACGGCATCGCCATCGTGTCCTCGTACGTGATGAACGGCGCGGTACTCCCCTGCGGATACCACTGCAGGTACAGCGGTTCGCTGCTGACTTCCGTGGGCGTGGCCGGGACGGAGATTCCGAGCCACTTGTCGATCTTGCCGCCGATGTGCCAGCCGAGCGTGAACGCTCCCGCTCCGAGCGCGATCGCCCCCGAGTACGGGCTTATCGCGAACGCGAGCTCGCCGAGGTCGGGCGCGAGCGCGATGCCCTCCTCCGCCGTGCCCGACTCCTCGAGCGCGTTGAGCTCGCCCCACAGCTCGTCGCTCGCCGCCTGGTTCGGCATCGAGCGATGCTCGGAGAGCCAGAGGTCGGTGCAGACGCCGCCGCATTCGGGCGCTCTCACCGTCGCGCCGTTGCGGTAGGCCCACTCCGCGAGCTGCGGCAGGTGTTCCTGCTCGACGACGGTCATGCCTTCGGCTCGCGCCGGAGCGTCCGACGCGACGAGCACGCCCACGGCGAGCGCCACAGCGATGAGCAGCACAGCAAGGCGTCGCGCGGGCACGGCGACGTGCGCAGAGCGGTGCATCGGTTCCCCCTGTCGTCCCCCCGCGCCGTCGTGGCGCCGGCCGATCCAACGTAGGCGCGGCGCCCGACGCGGTCAATCCGCGCCGTTCCGACGCTGACGCCGGCACCCGCGGTGGCGTGCGTACGCCCCGCCACGCCGTAGGCTCCAGCGCCGATGGACTTCGCGGCAGAGGGGCTCCTGGACGGCATCGAGGACGAGCGGGCGCGCAGCGAGCGCTTCGCGCTGCTGGAGGAGCTGGCGGCGGACGGGGTGCCGCTGGAGGAGCTGAAGGCGGCGGTCGCGGAGGACCGGCTCGTGCTGCTGCGCGTCGAGCGCTCGCTCGGCACGGCCCGCTACACGCCGCTGGAGGTCGCCGAGCTGACGGGGATCGACGTCGAGAACGGGCCTGCGCTACCGGCAGGCGCTCGGGCTGCCGCGCCCGGCACCCGACGAGCGCGCGCTGACGGACCTCGACGTCGAGGCGCTGCGCGGCTTGCAGCGCTTCGAGGCGGCCGGCCTGCCCGAGGAGGGCCTGATGGAGATCGCGCGCGTGCTCGGCGAGAGCCTCTCGCGCGTCGCCGCCGCGGTGCGCGTCTTCGTGCGCGGGGAGCTGCTCGCGCCCGACGTCGGCGAGCAGGAGCTGAGCACGCGCTACGCCGCAGTCAACGAGCAGCTGCGGCCACAGCTGGCCGAGAGCATGGAGCGGATCTTCGCGATGCACCTGCAGGAGCAGATCCGCAACGACGCGATCGGCCGCGCCGAGCTGGCGCACGGCCGCATCGCGGGCGCGACGACGGTGACGGTCGCCTTCGCGGACCTCGTCGGCTTCACGAAGCTCGGCGAGGAGATCCCACCCGACGAGCTGGGCGCGATCGCACGGCGGCTGCTCGACCTGGCGACCGAGGCCGCCCATCCGCCGGTGCGGATCGTCAAGACGATCGGCGACGCGGTGATGCTCGTCTCGCCCGACGCGGGCGCGCTGCTCGACGCCGCCATCGAGCTCGTGCAGCTCGCCGAGGCCGCGGGCGAGGCGTTCCCGCGCCTGCGCGCGGGCCTCGCGACCGGAGAGGCGCTCCACCGCGCCGGCGACTGGTACGGCAGCCCCGTGAACCTCGCGAGCCGCGTGACCGGCGTGGCGCGCCCCGGCACCGTCGTCGTGACGGAGGCGACGCGCGACGCGGCGCGTGCGGCGGAGCGCGGGGACGCCGGGCGCTGGCGCTTCTCGACGCTCCCGCAACGCCGCCTCAAGGGCGTCGACGGACCCGTGCCGCTCTACCGCGCGCGCGCCGCCGAGATCAGCCCAGCGTGACCGGCACCGCGGCCGACTCCGCCAGCAGCTCGTCGGCGAGCGTGCGCAGGTCGGAGTCGAGGTGGCCGCAGAGCACGTCGCGCAGCAGCGCGCGCAGGTGGCCGGCGAGCTCGTCGACGAGCGCGTCGACGCCGGTGGCCTGCTGCGCGAGGCCCGCGACGATCGCGCGCTCCAGCGTCACGGCGCGCGCGACCCGCTCGGCGAGCGCCGCGCGCTCCGGCGGCAGCGCGCACAGCGCGGCCAGCCGCTGCGCGAGGCGGCCGCTCTCGGCTCCCTCCGGCTCCAGCAGGGCGCGCAGCGCGAGCAGGTGGTCGGTGAGCGCGTCGAGCGGCGTCGGGCGCTCGCACGCCAGCTCGTAGCGGTGCAGCGCCCACGCCACCTCGCCGGCGCGCGGCGTGCGACGTGCGACGAGGTTGGAGAAGGCGCGCAGCTCGTCCTCCTGCGCGGCGGCCAGCACGCTGCGGCCGCGGGTGCGGGCGAGTCCGGCGCCCAGCGGCGCGACGTGCCACGAGCCGCCGTCGACGCGCGCCCACGCGAGCGGGCCGAGCGCGAACGGCCCGGCTTCGAACAGCCGCAGCGCCGCCAGCAGGCGGCGGAAGCGCGTGCGCGCGGTCGTCACCGGCGGGCCGGCGATCCGCTCGCCCTCGACCGTCAGCACGGCCAGCACGGCGCCCTGCTCGACCTCGCCGGGCGTCGACCAGACCGCCTCGGGCGGGACCTCCGGCAGCGCCTCGCCACGCGCGAGCGAGAGGCCGTCGCCGAGCGCGACCTCGTCGGACTCGAGCGCGAGCCCGAGCAGCGGCGCGACGACCGTCGCGACCTGCCGCCCCTCGTAGAGGGTCGCCTCCAGCTCCGCGTAGGCGGCGGCGAACGCCTCGGGCTGGAAGCCGAACGCGCTCGTCTCGGCGTAGACGGCGGACAGGAAGGAGCGCAGCACCGCGTCGGCGCGCTCGCGCCGGTCGGCTGGGATGCGCGGCTCGCCGCGACGGCGCAGGTAGCCCTCGATCCCCTCGATCGCGGCGAGCGCACGCGCCGCCGGCAGGTAGCTCGGCAGGCGGTCGAGCATGCCCATGTGCGAGCGGATGAAGCCCGCCGTCTGCGGGCGATAGCAGTACAGCGCCGGGCCGCGACGTCCGGAGGTGGGCTCCTCGACGACGTCGAACGGCACCTCCGCGCCGTTCGCCGTTCTCGAGCGCGAGCTGCAGGCCCGCGTCCTCTGTGAACGCTTCGAGCAGGCCGTGGAGCGTGCGGTTGCGCATGCCCGGCGGATTCGCGAGCGGGTCGAGCGATCCTGCTCGCCGCAGGGTGCGTTGCAGCGCAGCCGCCGCCTCGTCGCGCAGGTGGTGCGTGCACCCCCGCACGACTCAGGCGCGCACGCTTGTCATCCGGGCGCGTACGCCGCACGATCCGTGGCAGCACCCGCGACCGCAACCACGATCGGAGACGACGGATGAACGCGGACAACGAGCTGGGGCCGGTGGACGTCGCGGTGATCGCGTTTCCGGCCGGCGCGCCGATGACGGGCGAGGCCGTGCCGATCCTGCTGGACCTCGTCGAGCGGGGGATCGTCCGCGTGCTCGACGTGCTGTTCGTGCGCAAGGACGAGGACGGGACGTTCGCCGGCTTCGACGCGAGCGATCTGACGGATCGCGGCGTCGGCGACTTCGTCGCGTTCGAGGGCGCCTCCTCGGGGCTGCTCGGCGACGAGGACGCGGCGACGATCGCCGAGCAGATCGAGCCCGGCAGCGCGGCGGCGATGATCGTCTACGAGAACCGCTGGGCCGCCCCGTTCGTCGCCGCCGTGCGCCGCAACGGCGGCGTGCCGGTGGCCTTCCAGCGCATCCCGGCCGACGACCTCGTCGCCGCCCTCGACGCCGCCGAGCAGGCGGCCGCCTGACCACGAAAGGACGCACGACATGCCAGGACTCATTCGCGGCGTCGCCCGCACCGCGGTCGTCGCGGGCACGGCGACCGCCGTCTCCAACCGCGTCAGCCGCCGGCAGGCCGGTCGCTGGGCGCAGCAGGAAGCCCCGGCCTACGAGCCCGCGCCGGCCGCCGCGCCGGCGCCGGCGCCGGCCGCTCCGGCGGCGGATCCGATCGAGCAGCTCGCGAAGCTCGGCGAGCTGCACCGGCAGGGCGTGCTCACCGACGAGGAGTTCGCGGCCCAGAAGGCGAAGCTGCTCGCGAGCTGATCGCGGGCGTCAGGCGACGGCGGCCGGCTCGATGGCGAGGTCCGCCGCCGGCGCGCAGCTGCCGTCGGCGTTCAGCCAGCGGCGGCCGTAGGTGCGCATGTCTTCGATGATCGGCACGAGCGCGCGCCCCTTCTCGGTGAGCGCGTACTCGACGCGCGGCGGCACCTCCGGGAAGGTGCGCCGCTCGACGATCCTCTCCTCCTCGAGCGCGCGCAGGCGCAGCGACAGCGTGCGCGGGCTGATGCCGGCGAGCGAGCGCTCCAGCTCGCAGAAGCGCGAGCGGCCGTCGGCGAGGTCGCGGATGATCAGCAGCGTCCACTTCCCGCAGACGATCTCGGCGGTGCGACAGACGGGACAGGAGTCGTTCGAAGCCATGCACTCCTTATGGTAGCGCAAGACTTTCCAAACTGAAGTGACTGCTCAGCCGAAGCCGGGCGGGGCAACGGACGGCGCGCCGCCGTCCGCGGGCGCCCGCGGCGCGGCCGGTGCCGGCGCCGGCACCGGTGCCGGCGCGACAGGGCGCGGCGCCTCGGCGGGCGCGGCGGCCATCGCCGGCTCGCGCTCCTCCGGCGCGCCCGTCGCCTCGGCGCCCCCACCGACGTCGTCCATCGAGGTTCCGATCCGGCCCTCGGCCGCGACGAGCAGCTTGAAGTCGTGCGGGCTGGTGGCGACCTTCATCGCGTCCTCCATCGACACGCGGCCCGCCTGCACGTGGTGCAGCAGCGCCTGGTCGAACGTCTGCATCCCGTAGAACTCGCCCTCGGCGATGACCTCGCGCAGGCGGCCGGTCTGCTCCGGGTCGAGGATCATGTCCTTCGCGCGGCCGGTCATCCGCAGCACCTCGCAGACGGCGACGCGCCCGCGACGGTCCGGGGTCGGCACGAGGCGCTGGGAGATGATCCCCTTGAGCGTGCCGGCGACCATCGCGCGCGCCTGCTGCTGCTGGTGCGGCGGGAAGAAGTCGACGATGCGGTTGACGGTCTCCGGCGCGTCGATCGTGTGCAGCGTCGAGAGCACGAGGTGGCCGGTCTCCGCCGCCGACAGCGCGGTGTGGACGGTCTCCTCGTCGCGCATCTCGCCGATCAGGATCACGTCCGGGTCCTGGCGCAGCACGCGCCGCAGCGCGCGACTGAAGGAGGTCGTGTCGGCGCCGACCTCGCGCTGGTTGAGGATCGACTGCTTGTCCCGGTGCAGGAACTCGATCGGGTCCTCGATCGTGACGACGTGCTCGGCGCGCGTTCTGTTGATGTGGTCGATGATCGCCGCGAGCGTCGTCGACTTGCCCGAGCCGGTCGTGCCGGTCAGCAGGATGATCCCGCGCTTCTCCTCCGCCAGGTCGGAGACGACGGGCGGCAGCCCCAGCTCGTCGACGGTCTTGATCTTCGTCGGGATCGCGCGCATCACGAGCGAGACCGTCCCGCGCTGGCGGAAGGCGTTGACGCGGAAGCGCGCGAGGCCCTCGATCGCGTAGGCGAAGTCGACCTCGTGCTCGCCCGCGAACTCCGCGCGGTGGCCGTCGGTCGGGAGGATCCCGTCGAGCACCCGCTCGGTGTCCTGCGCGCCCAGCTCGGCCTCGCCGGGGATCGGGCCGAGCGCGCCGTTGACGCGCATCAGCGGCGGCGCGCCGGCCTTCAGGTGCAGGTCGGAGCCACCGGCCTCGACGAGCGTGTGCAGCGCGGCGTCGATCTCGAACACGGTGTGTGCATCGGCGCGCGCGGCCGGCGGCTTGAGCGCCCGGCACGCCCGCAAGCATCCTGCCCTGCGCTCGTCACAAGGCCCCGGGGCAGGACGCTTGGGCCGGACCGGCGCGGCTGCCGCGCCGAGGCCGGTAGCGTGCCGGCCGTGCGGGCGCGCCTCTACGGCTTCTCGATCTCCAACCCGGCCAACACGGCGAGACTGATGCTCGCCCACAAGGGCGTCGAGACGCAGTGGGTGGAGCTGCCGCCGGGCGTCCACCCGCTGATTCTCAAGGCCCTCGGCTACCGCCGCGGCACCGTACCGGCGCTCAAGCTCGACGGCCGCAAGATCGAGGACTCCGTCGAGCTGTCCCACGCGCTGGAGGCGCTCGTCCCCGAGCCGCCGCTCTACCCCGCTGACCCCGAGAAGCGCCGCGCCGTCGAGGCGGCGGAGCGCTGGGGCGAGGCCGAGCTGCAGATGATCCCGCGGCGGATCTTCCGCTGGACGTTCGCGCACGACAACGACGCCCGCGCCCGCCTCGCGCGCGACATCGGCCTCCCGCTCCCCGGCCTCGTCGCACGGCTTAACGCGCCGGTCGCGAAGGCGATGGCCGGGCGCGTCGACGCCGACCTCGACCACGCGCGCGCCGCGCTCGCCGCCGTGCCGGGCGCGTTCGACACGGTCGACGGCTGGATCGCCGACGGCACGATCGGCGACCCGGACGCCCCCAACGCCGCCGACTTCCAGATCGCCCCCTCGATCCGCGCGCTCGCCGGCGTCACCGACTTCCTCCCCCTGCTCGCCGGCCGCCCCTGCGACGCGCTCGCCAGACGGCTCATGCCCAGATTCCCCGAGGGCAGAATGGACCTGCCGCCGCAGCTGACGGCGGCGGCAGGCTTCTAACGCTGCGGCTTACGCCACGTCCCGGAGCTTTTGGGCCTCCGCCAGCTGCTGGAGCTTCTTCAGCGACTGGTTCTCGATCTGGCGGATGCGCTCGCGGGTGACGTTGAAGGTGCGGCCGACCTCGTCGAGCGTGCGGGGGTGCTCGCCGCCGAGGCCGTAGCGCAGCTCGAGCACGCGGCGCTCGCGGTAGGAGAGGTTCTCGAGCGCCTCGCGCAGCGCCTCCTTCGTGAGGATCTCGGCGGCGCGCTCGTACGGCGACTCGGCGCGCTCGTCGGCGATGAACTGGCCGAACTCCGACTCCTCTTCGTCGCCGACCGGCTTCTCGAGCGAAACGGGCGCCTGGGCGCTGCGCTTGATCGAGTCGACCTCCTCCGGGTCGATCCCGGTGACGTCGGCGATCTCCTCGGGGGTCGGCTCGCGGCCGAGCTCGGTGACGAGCTTGCGCTCGGCGCGGCCGATCTTGTTGAGCTTCTCGACGACGTGGACCGGGATGCGGATCGTGCGCGCCTTGTCGGCGAGCGCGCGCGCGATCGCCTGGCGGATCCACCAGGTCGCGTAGGTCGAGAACTTGAAGCCCTTGCGGTAGTCGAACTTCTCCGCCGCGCGCACGAGGCCGAGCGTCCCCTCCTGGATCAGGTCGAGGAACGGCAGGCCCTGGTTGCGGTAGTTCTTCGCGATCGAGACGACGAGGCGCAGGTTCGACTCGACCATCTTCTGCTTCGCGTCGAGGTCGCCGCGCTCGATGCGCTTCGCGAGGTCGACCTCCTCCTGGGCGGTGAGCAGGCGGACCTTGCCGATGTCCTTCAGGAACAGCTGAAGGGAGTCGGTCGTCATGTCCGGCTTGAGGTCGATCGCCGTTCTCGCTCTGCGCCGGCCGCGTCTGTCGGGCGCCCGCTCGACCTCCTTGCTGACGGCCGTCGCCGGGTCGATCTCCTCGACCAGCTCGATCTCCGATCTCTCGAGGAAGCCGTGCAGCTCCTCGACGTCGCTCTCGTCGAGATCGAGCTCGCTGACGGCGGTCGAGACCTCGGCGTAGGTGAGCACCCCGACCTGCTGGCCGCGGTTGAGCAGCCCCTTGATCTCCTCGAGCTCCTGAAGTTCCGCTACTGACATCTGGTTCCGTTTCTCGCGTGCGCTGCGCGGGGGTGGTCTCTCCGCTGCGCGTTCATGGTGGAGGAGGGAGTGCGCGTGCGCGTGGACGCGCACCACTGCCATCCAAGCATAGGCATGAGCCTAGCCACTTCACTTTTTGAAGTCAAAGGCGTCGCACCGGCCGCGTCAGGGGGTGACCTTCGCGCGCGCGTCGTACGCCGCATGTCTACTACGCACAACGGACGGCGCGGTTTCAAGTTGCGGCGCGGATTCTTCCCCGAGCGTGCGGAGTTCCGTATACTGCCGCGCGCCTTGCCGAACGGCCGTGCGCCAGCGCGCGGCCGGCGGGGGACCCGATGCGGGCCGTCAGGCTCGCGGGGGCGAATCGGCCGACCTCGGTCGTAGCGCCGCTCACCAGCGTCGCGAGCCCGTCAGCTCACCTCGTAGGCACCGGCAGTCACCATGACCGGCCAGCGGACCCGCAAGATCGCCGTGCCCCTCCTCGCGCTGCTCGCGCTGGGCGTCCCGGCCCTGCCCGCGCTCGCGAGCGGCGGCGGCGCCTCCCCCGACCTGCTGACGATCCCGGGCGCGGACCCGATCGTCGTGCGGATCGGCAACCCGGTGGTGCGCTCGAGCGGCAACGGGATCGCGCTCGCGGTCCGCTCGACGGCGATGCTGCGCGGCCGCGTGCACGTCGCGGGGACGACGGCGCCCGGCGCCGGGACCGTCTGGATCGAGCGACTCGACGCGGCCGACGGATGGGTCACGATCGCGAGCGCGGCGGTGAGGACCGACGGCAGGTTCCGCGCCGTCTGGAAGCCCGACCGCGTCGGGCCGCTCACGCTGCGCGCGGTGACCGGCTCCGCGGCGGCCGGCACGGCGGTCGAGGACCCGGCGCTCGACGCGACCGCGCCGCAGCTCGACCTGACCGTGTACCGGCCGGGGATCGCGTCGTGGTACGGCCCCACCTCACGTCACGACACCACCGCGTGCGGCGTCCCGCTGCGCCGCTGGACGCTCGGCGTCGCCCACCGGCATCTGCCGTGCGGGACCCCCGTCGCGCTGTACTACAGAGGCCGCACGCTGGTCGTGCCGGTGATCGACCGCGGCCCCTACGTGAAGGGCCGCGCGTGGGACCTGACGCGCGCCACCCATCGTGCGCTCCGCGGCGACGACGGGCTGATCCGTGTCGGCGCGCTGCCGTTGAAGCCGGCCGCCGCGCCGGCGCGCAGACGCCGCTGACGCTGCGGCCGCGCCGCTCAGCGCACGAGCCGCGGGCCCGGCGGCCCGCCGCCGTCCGGCGCAGGCGGCGCCTCGCCGATCTGCACGCCGGCGGCGGAGGCGGCGAGCATCGCCTCCTCGGCGCGCTCGATCAGCGCGGCGGCGTCCTGCCCGTCCTCGCCGTAGACGGCGAAGCCGATCGTCGCCGCGAGCGGCGCCCCGCGCCAGTGCTCGCCGTGCTCGACGCCGGCGCCGATCCGCTCCGCCAGCGCGATCGCGCCGGCGCGGCCGACGGCCGGCGCGATCACCCACGCGCGGCCCTGGCGGTCGGAGGCGACGAGGTCCTGCCGGCGGATCGCGCGGCGGATCGCCTGCGCGAGACGCCCGTAGGGCACGCGGTCGCGCTCGTCGGCCGCGTCCGCCTCGGCCGCCGCCCTCGCGAGCCGCTCGCTGTCCACCAGCTCCACGCGCAGCAGCGCGAGCCCGCCGCCCTCGCGCTGCGCGCGGTCGACGTGGCGCTCGAGCGTCGCGATCCACAGATCGCCGTCGTCCATGCCGTCGGTGACGTCGGGCGGGACGGAGCGCTGGGGCAGCTCGGTGACGGAGCCGCCGAGGGTCGGCTCGCCGCTGCGGGCCGGCTCGGGCCCGGCGCTGCTGCGGGCGGGTCCTGTCGCCTCCGGGCGCGCGCCCCCCGGGGCTCCGCCCGGGGGACGTGCGTCCTCGGCGCCACCCGCCCGATCGGCGCCGGTGGCGGACGCCGTCGCTTCGAGTGCCGTGCTGGCGACGACGAGCGCCACCTCGGCGAGGCGCTCGGCCAAGGGGGCGAGGTCGTCGGTGCGCGTGCCGCGGGCGTCGAGGGCGGCGGCCCAGAGGGTGGCGCGGAGGGCCTCGACGGCGGCCAGCGTCGATGGCACGTCCTGCGCGCCCGCGAGCTGCGGGATGCGCCGCGCGAGGGGGGCGAGGTCGCCGTCGGGGCGCAGGCGGTCGAGCTCGGCGTCGGAGGCGAGCGCGCGGGCGGCGGCGGCGCAGACGGCGGGCCCCTCGGCGGCGAGGACGGCGGCGGGGATCGCGCCGACGGCGTCGAGCGGCGCGCGCTCGAGCAGCGTCAGCAGCCAGCCCTTCGCGATCGCCTGCGCGCGGCCGGCGAGCAGCTCGGCCTCGGCCGGCTCCAGCGGCACGGCGTGGCGCGGTCGTGGGGTCCCCTGATCCGTCATCCGGCTGTCTATACCAGCGCCTCCCGACGTCCGCACCCTCGGATGGACAGAATGGACGCGTGCCGGACCGCATGCTGACGATCGACGCAGCGCGCGCTCAGGTGGTGTCCAGCTGCGCGCCGCTGCCGGCGGAGCCCGTCTCCGTTGGGGATGCGGGCGGCCGCGTGCTCGCGGCGGATCTCCGCGCGGACGCAGACGTCCCGCGCTTCGACAATTCGGCTATGGACGGGTTCGCCGTCCGCAGCGATGCGTCCAGCGGAGCGCTGGCGGTGGTGGACGAGTCGCGCGCCGGGGCGCCGGCGTCCAGGCCGCTCGCGCCCGGCGAGGCGATCCGCATCTCCACCGGCGCGGCGCTGCCGGCCGGCGCCGACGCCGTCGCGCCGGTCGAGCGGGTGCGCGAGGCCGGCGGGCACGTGACGCTGACCGGCCCCGTCGCGCCCGGCCGGCACGTACGCCGCGCCGGCGAGGACCTGCGCGCCGGCGACGTCGTGCTGCGCGCCGGGACCGTCCTCGGCGCCGGCGCGCTGAGCGTCGCGGTCGGCGCCGGCGCCGCGACGCTGCCGTGCGCGCGCCGTCCGCGCGTCGCGATCCTCTGCACCGGCGACGAGCTGCGACCGCCCGGCAGCCCGCTCGGCCCCGGCGAGATCCACAACTCCAACGCGGTGATGCTGACCGCGCAGGCGGCGCAGACCGGCGCGGTCGTGGTCGCGGCGCAGGCGGTCCGCGACACGCGCGAGGCGACGCAGGGGGCGATCGCCGCGGCGCTGGCGCAGGCCGACGTGGTCGTGCTCTCGGGCGGCGTCTCCGTCGGCCTGCACGACCACGTCAAGCCGGCGCTCGACGCGCTCGGCGTCGCGCAGGGCTTCTGGCGCGTCGACCTGCAACCGGGCAAGCCGACGTGGTTCGGGACGCGCGACGGGCAGCTCGTCTTCGGGCTGCCCGGCAATCCGGTCTCCAGCTTCGTCACCTTCGCGCTGTTCGCCCGGCCCGCGCTGCGCGCGCTGCAGGGTGCGGAGCCGCTGCCGCCGCGCGAGCAGGCCGCGCTGGCGCAGGACGTGCCCCGCCGCGCGCGCGAGCAGGCGCTGCGCGTGCGGCTCGAGGCGGCAGACGGCACGCTGCGAGCCGCCCCCACCGGCGCGCAGGGCTCGCACGTCACGGCCTCGCTCGCCGCAGCGGACGCGCTCGCGTTCGTCGCGAGCGGCGACGGCGTCGCGACCGCCGGCGCGCTCGTGGCGGTCGAGCGCCTGTAGGCCCTCTCCCGCTCCGCGCGCTGGTGGCGGCGCGACCGCGGCTCCGATCGCCGCCGGACGGGCACAATCCAGGTGTGCTCACCCCCCTGGTCGTGCTGCTCGCCCTCGCCGCCGCCGTCGTCGCGGCGCGGCGTCACCAGCGCGCGGAGCGCGCACCCGGCCGCGTCGAGGGGCTCGCCGACGACACGACGATGGCCGAGGAGGGCGCCGTCACATCCGTCCAGGCGGGCGAGCTGACGCTGCCCGCCGCCGCGCTCGAGCAGCTCTGGAGCCCGATGCAGCTGGAGCGGCTCGCGCGCACCTACTGGCGCTTCCTCACGCGCGTGACGTTCGGGCTGATCCGCGTCGACTACGGCAGCGACCGGCGCACGGTCGTGCTGCTGCGCCCGCCGCTGCGGCTGCTGCGCTTCAAGGCGCCGGAGTACGCGATGGACGCCGATCGCGGGACCGTGCGGTGGCGGATCGAGGACGGCCTGCTGGTGGCGCGGCGCGGCCACCACGGCGACGGCTACCTGCAGATCGACATGCGGCGGCTGCCGGCGGCGGATGCGGACCCGGCCGGCGTCGCACGCATCCGCGTCGAGGTCGCGGTCGCGAACTTCTACCCGTCGATCGCGCGGCGCCTGAGCCGCCCCGTCTACCGCATCACGCAGTCGAAGGTCCACGTGCTGGTGACACACGCCTTCCTGCGCTCGCTCGCGCGGCTCGACCTGGCGGAGTCGCGCGTCGGGCGCTTCGGGCACGAGCTGACGCTCGACGAGGTGCCCGATCCGCCGCTCGGGTGGGCCGGACCCGATTCCGGCGACGACGACGCGGCGGCGGCCGCCGCCGCCGATCAGCCGTAGCGGCCGCCGGTGACCGCGCGCAGCTTCGAGCGGTCGTGGCGGGCGTGGACGCGGCGCACCGTGCCGGAGCGCGAGCGCATCACGAGCGACTCCGTCGTCGCGCCGGAGCCGCGGTAGCGCACGCCCTGGAGCACGTCGCCGTCGGTGACCCCGGTGGCGGAGAAGAAGACGTCGTCGCCTCTGCAGAGGTCGTCGCAGGTGAGCACTCTGTCGAGGTCGTAGCCGGCGCCGAGCGCCGCCTGGCGCTCTGCGTCGTCGCGCGGCCACAGGCGACCGAGCAGCTGGCCGCCCATGCACTTGAGCGCCGCCGCGGAGATGACGCCCTCCGGCGTCCCGCCGATGCCCCACAGCAGGTCGACCGGCGAGCGCTCGCTGACGGCCAGCAGCGCGGCCGAGACGTCGCCGTCGAGGATCAGGCGGATGCGGGCGCCGGCCTCGCGCACCTGCTTCATCGCCTCCTCGTGACGCGGGCGGTCGAGCATCACGACCGTCACGTCGCCGATGCCCATGCCCTTGCGCTCGGCGATCAGTCGCAGCGTCTCGGGCAGCGGGCGGTCGAGCGAGAGCAGGTCGGCGATCTCCTCGCCGCCGGCGATCTTCTCCATGTAGACGCACGGGCCCGGGTCGAACATCGAGCCGCGCTCGGCGAGCGCGATCACCGCGAGCGCGCTCGGCATCCCGAGCGCCGTCAGCCGCGTGCCCTCGAGCGGGTCGACGGCGATGTCCACGAGCGGCGGCGTACCGTTGCCGATGTGCTCGCCGTTGTAGAGCATCGGCGCCTCGTCCTTCTCGCCCTCGCCGATCACGACGAGGCCGTCCATCGGGACCGAGTCGAGCACGAAGCGCATCGCGTCGACGGCGGCCTGGTCGGCGGCCTCCTTGTCGCCGCGGCCGACGAGGCGGGCGGCGGCGAGCGCGGCCGCCTCGGTCACGCGCACGAGCTCGAGCGCGAGGTTGCGGTCGGGACGGGAGAGCTGATCTGCTGATGTCATCGAGAGGGCGGCGTTCGGGGGCGCGAGGGGGGCCGCCGCGCGCGGACGCTATCAGCGGCCGCGGCCGGCGGATCCGCCGGCGGGCGGCCGGGTAGGCTGCCGCGCGATGGACTTCGCGCGCCTGCATCCCGAGCCCGCCACGGTCGACGGCGCGCAGCTGCTCGGCGACCTCGGCCTCGTCGCGCGCGCACACGAGGACCGCCCCTGGGTCGTGACGAACTTCGCGACGACCGCCGACGGGCGCGCGACGGTCGACGGGCGCTCCGGCGCGATCGGCGACGACGGCGACATGGAGATCTTCCGCCGCCTGCGCACGCAGGTCGACGCGCTGCTGATCGGCACGCGCACGCTCGGCATCGAGCAGTACGGCCGCGCCGTCAGACGGCCCGAGCTGCGCGCCGCGCGCGAGGCGCTGGGACTCGCGCCCGAGCCGCTGATCGCCACCGTCAGTCGCAGCGGCGAGCTGCCGCTGGAGATCCCGCTGTTCGCAGAGCCGGAGGCGAACGTCGTCGTGTTCGCCCCGCCGGACGCGCCCGAGCCGTCGTGCGCGGCGCGTGTGACGCTCGTGCGGCTCGACCCCGCCGAGCTGACGCTGACGGCCGCGCTGCGCCGCCTGCGCACCGAGCACGGCGTGCGCGCGCTGCTGTGCGAGGGCGGCCCGACGCTGATGGGCGCGCTGCTGCACGAGCGGCTCGTCGACGAGCTGTTCCTGACGCTCGCCCCGCAGCTGGCCGGCGGCGGCGACGCCCCGACGATCAGCAGCGGCCCGCCGCTCCCGAAGCCGGCGTCGCTGGAGTCTCGCGTGGGCGTTGGAGCGGGCCGGCTCGCTGTACCTGCGCTACGCCGTGCGTCCAGGCTGATCGGACGCGTTTCCGCGGCGTGTGACCGGGCATGTAGCCTGCGTGACGATGCGGATCGCATGCGCCTTCGACCATGCCGGCGTGCCGCTGCGCGACGTGGTCGTGGCGGCGCTGGAGGCGGGCGGCCACGAGCCGCTCGACGCCGGCGCGTGGGACGACTACCCCTACGCCGTCGCCGCCGTCGGCCGCGCGCTGCGCGACGGCGCCGAGCGCGCCGTGCTCGTGTGCGGCTCCGGTGCCGGCGTCTCCGTCGCGGCGGCGAAGCTGCCCGGTGTCCGCGCGGCGACCGTTCACGACACGTACACCGCGCACCAGGGCGTCGAGCACGACGATCTCAACGTGCTGTGCCTCGGCGCACGCGTGATCGGGCCGGAGCTGGCGCGCGAGCTCGTGCGCACGTTCGCGGCCGCCCGCTTCAGCGGCGAGGAGCGCCACCGGCGCCGCCTCGCCGAGGTCGACGCGCTCGTGCGCGACGGCCTCGACGCGCTTGCGCCGGATCCCGCCCACCTCGTCCAGACCCCCTGACAGGAGAACGCCGCCCATGAGCACCGTCCCCGCGACCACCCCGATCGGCCGCCTGGCCGAGCTCGGCACGAGCGCCTGGCTCGACTCGATCCGCCGCTCGATGCTGACCGGCGGGGACCTGCGGCGACTCGTGGACGAGGACGGCGTCGTCGGCGTCACCTCGAACCCGTCGATCTTCGAGCAGGCCATCCTCGGCAGCCCCGACTACGACGATCGGCTCGCCGAGCTGACGCACGACGGCGCCGACGTGCAGGCGATCTACGAGGACCTCGCGATCGCCGACGTGCAGGGCGCCGCCGACGTGCTGCGGCCGGTGTGGGAGCGCACCGGCGGCGTCGACGGCTACGTCTCGCTCGAGGTCGCGCCGGGCCTCGCGCGCGACACCGAGGGCACGCTCGCGATGGCGCGCGACTACTGGGCGCGCGTGGGCCGGCCCAACGTGATGATCAAGATCCCCGGCACGCCCGAGGGCGTCCCCGCGATCCGCGCCGCGATCGCCGAGGGGATCAACGTCAACGTGACGCTGCTGTTCTCGCTCGACGCGTGGGCCGCGATCTCGGAGGCATGGATGGCGGGCCTCGAGGACCGCGCCGCGGCCGGCGAGCCGGTCGACGGGATCGCCTCCGTCGCCTCGTTCTTCGTCTCGCGCGTCGACACCGCGGTCGACAAGCGCCTGAAGGCGCTCGGCAGCGCGGAGCTGTGCGGGACCGCCGCGGTCGCGAACGCGCAGCTCGCCTACGAGCGCTGGCAGGAGCTGGTGGGCGGCGAGCGCTTCGCCGCGCTCCAGGCGAAGGGCGCGCGGCCGCAGCGGCTGCTGTGGGCCTCCACCGGCACGAAGGACCCGTCCTACTCCGACGTCAAGTACGTCGCCGAGCTGGCCGGGCCGGAGACCGTCAACACGATGCCGCTCGCGACGCTGCTCGCCTACCAGGACCACGGCGAGGCGCTCGATCCGCAGCTGCCGGCGGCGGCGCCGGCGGCGCACGCGGCGATCGAAGCCGTCGAGGCCGCCGGCGTCTCGATGCAGGAGGTCACCGACGAGCTGCTCGATGAGGGGATCGCGAAGTTCGCCGACGCGATGGACACGCTGCTCGCGGGCGTCGAGCGGCGCCGCGCCGCGGTGATCGCCGGCGAGCCGGCAAGCGTCGAGGCGCGCCTGACGGACGCGCAGGCGAAGGCGATCGGCGCGCGCGCCGCGTGGGCGCAGGAGCAGAGCGTGCTGCGCCGCGTGTGGTCGAGAGACGACACGCTGTGGGCGAGCGGCGACGACAAGCCGTCGGACCGGCTCGGCTGGCTGACGATCGCCGAGCAGTCGCTCGAGCACCTCGACGACGTGGTCGCGTTCGCCGCGGAGCTGCGCGCGGAGGGCTTCACCGACTGCGCGCTGCTCGGCATGGGCGGCTCGAGCCTCGCGCCCGAGGTGCTCGCGCGGAGCTTCCCGGCGAGCGGCGGCCTGCGGCTCCACGTGCTCGACTCGACGCACCCCGACGCGGTCGCCGGCCTGCAAGCGAGGTTGCCGCTCGACAGAACGCTCTTCCTCGTCTCCTCGAAGTCGGGCGGGACGCTCGAGCCGCGCTCGATGCACGCCCACTTCCACGCGCTCGTGCCGGACGGAAGGCAGTGGGCGGCGGTGACCGACCCCGGCACGAAGCTGGAGGCGCTCGCGCACGAGCAGGGCTTCCGCCGCGTCTTCCACGGCGCGCCGGACATCGGCGGACGCTACTCGGCGCTGTCCGCCTTCGGCGTCGTCCCGGCGGCGCTGATCGGCGCCGACGTGCGCGCGCTGCTCGACCGCGCGGAGGTCGCCGCGCGCGCCGCCGACCCGTCGCTGGCGCCCGGCGACGCGCCGGCGCTGTGGCTCGGGCTCGCGCTCGGCGAGCTGGCGAACGGCGGCCGCGACAAGCTGACGTTCGTCGTCGACGAGCCGCTCGGCGCGCTCGGGCTGTGGCTCGAGCAGCTCGTCGCGGAGTCGACCGGCAAGCACGGCAAGGGGATCGTGCCCGTCGCCGACGAGCCGCTCGGCGACCCGGCGCAGTACGGCGCCGACCGCGTGTTCGTGCACCTGCGGCGCACCGACGACGCCTGCCCCAAGCTCGACGCGCTCGCCGACGCCGGCCACCCGGTGATCCACCTGCCGTTCGAGGAGGCGCTCGACCTCGGCGCGCTGTTCTTCCACTTCGAGATGGCGATCGCGGTCGCCGGCGCGGTGATCGGCATCGACGCGTTCGACCAGCCGGACGTGCAGGCGGCGAAGGACATGACGGTCGCGACGATCGAGGCGTACGTGCGCGACGGGGCGTTTCCGGCCGAGGAGTCGATCCCGCCCGCCCACGTGAGCGGCGAGGCCGCCGCGGGCGCCCTGCGCGAGCTGCTCGACGCCCACGCGGGGCCGGCGGGGTCCCGGTCATACGTCGCGACGATGGCCTACCTCGCCCCCGACCCGGCGGTCGACGCGGCGCTGACGGAGCTGCGGCTCGCGATCCGCAACCGCACGACGGCGGCCACGACGGTCGGCTACGGCCCGCGCTTCCTGCACTCGACCGGTCAGCTGCACAAGGGCGGCGCGCCGATCGGCGTGTTCCTCCAGCTGGTCGACCGACCCGATCCCACCCATCCGTCGGTGGAGATCCCCGGCCAGGCCTACGACTTCGCCGCGCTCGTGCGGGCGCAGGCGATCGGCGACGGCCAGGCGCTGCGCGCGCACGAGCTGCCGTTCCTGCGCGTCGAGCTCGGCGCGGGGGCGGGCGGGGTCGAGTCCGCGATCCGCGCGCTCGCGGCCGCGCTCGGGGCGTGAGCCGCTGACGAGCGGCCGGCGGACCGGGGCGGCGAGCGACATGGCGACCGACACGGCGACCGCGCCGCTGGCGGGCAACCCGTTCGCGCAGGACGTCGACGAGCGGCTGCCGCCCGCCTCGACGCTCGTGCTGTTCGGCGCGACCGGCGACCTCGCCGCGCGCAAGCTGCTGCCGGCCGTCTACGACCTGCTCGCCGACGGCCGGCTGCCGGAGCGCTTCCGCCTGCTGGGCGTGGTGCGCGGCGGGATGGACGACGAGGCATTCCGCGCCCGCGCCCGCGAGGCGGTCGCCGCGCACGCCCGCCGCCCGCTCGACGAGCGGCTGTGGGAGGCGCTGGAGGCGCGCATCGGCGTCGTCTCCGGCCGCTACGGCACGGCCGAGCTGTACGAGGCGCTCGCCGCGCGGCTCCAGGACGGCGACCGCGAGGACGGCGAGCCCTCGCAGCGCCTCTTCTACCTCGCGATCTCCCCCGCCTTCTTCGCCGCGACGGCGCGCGACCTGTGCGAGGCCGGCCTCGGCCGCGGCGCCGACCCGCCGACCCGCCTGCTGATCGAGAAGCCGTTCGGCCACGACCTCCGGAGCGCGCGCGAGCTGAACGCGGCGATCGAGGCGTCGTTCGAGGAGCGCCAGGTCTTCCGCATCGACCACTACCTCGGCAAGGAGACCGTCCAGAACCTGCTGGTGCTGCGCTTCGGCAACGGCATCTTCGAGCCGCTGTGGAACCGCACGGCGATCGACCACGTGCAGATCACCGTCGCCGAGGACCTCGGGATCGGCCACCGCGCCGGCTACTACGACAGAGCCGGCGCGCTGCGCGACGTGATCCAGAACCACGCGCTCCAGCTGCTCTCGCTCGTCGCGATGGAGCCGCCGGCGAGCTTCGACGCCGGCCTCGTACGCGACGAGAAGGCGAAGGCGCTGCACGCCGTGCGCCCGCTCGACGCAGCGCGCGACGCCGTGCGCGGCCAGTACACGGCCGGCTGGCTCGGCGGCGAGCAGGTGCCCGGCTACCGCGAGGAGGAGGACGTGCCGGCCGGCTCGCGCACCGACACCTACGCGGCGCTGCGCGTGGAGGTCGACAACTGGCGCTGGGCCGGCGTGCCGTTCTACCTGCGCACCGGCAAGCGACTGCCCGTGCGCACGACCGAGATCGCGATCGCCTTCAAGCCGGCGCCGCACCAGCCGTTCCGCGGCCTCGACGCGCCGCCGCCGCCGAACGAGCTGGTCATCTCCGTGCAGCCGAACGAGGGCGCGACGCTGCAGGTCGCGGCGAAGGCGCCGGGCACGGCGCTGCGGATGCGCCCGGTGCAGATGGACTTCCAGTACGGCACGTCGTTCCTGCGCGAGTCGCCGGAGGCGTACGAGCGACTGCTGCACGACGCGCTGCTCGGCGACGCGACGCTGTTCACGCGCGCCGACGAGGTCGAGGCGGCGTGGGAGGTCGTCGACCCGGTGCTCGCCGCGTGGGCGGGCGCGCCGCCGGCGAAGCCGGTGGTCGGCGAGCCGGAGCCCTACGAGGCGGGCACGGCCGGTCCGGCGTCCGCGGACGCGCTGCTCGCACGCGACGGACGGGCGTGGCGGCCGCTGTGAGCGCGCTGGCGGACGCGGACGCGGCAGACGGTCGCGAGCGCAGCGAGTGGCGCGGCGAGGACGTCTCCGTCGCCGAGGTCGCCGCGCGGCTGCTGACGCTCAACCGCGAGCACGCCCGCCACGAGCACGGCCACGCGGCGACGCGCACGCTCAACCTGCTCGTCGCGCCCGGCGCGGACGTCGGCGCCGACGAGCTGGCGGGGCGGCTCGCCGCCCTCACCGACCGCCACCCGTCGCGCACGATCGTCGTGCGCGAGAGCGCCGCGCCGCGGCTCGACGCGTTCGTCGCGATCGACTGCACGATCGGGAGCGGGCGGGCGGGCACGGGCTCCGCCGGGCACTGCCACGACATGGCGCTGCTGACCGCGGGGGCGCAGCGGATCGCGCACGCCGACTCGCTCGTGCGGCCGCTGCGCGTCGCCGGCCTGCCGACCGTCCTGTGGCTGCCGGGCACGCGGCCGAGCGCGGCGCACGCGCCACTCGCCGCGCTCGCGCACGCGATCGTGCTCGACTCCGGCGCCGCGACCGGCGCCGCGCTGCCGGCCGCGTTCGCGCGTGCGGCTGCGCTCGACGTCGCCCGCGTGCGCGACGTCGCCTGGCTGCGCCTGCGCCGCTGGCGCCGGCACGTCGCCGCGCGCTTCGACGACCCCGCCGCGCTCGCGCTGCTGGGACAGGTGGAGCGCGTCGCGCTGCGCGTCTGCCCCGACGAGCAGGCGAGCGCGCTGCTGCTGCTCGCCTGGATCGCGGCGCGCGCCGGCTGGACGCTGGAGCGGCTCGCGGCGGCGCCCGGCGCGGAGGCATGGGAGGGGACGGCACGGCGCCCCGACGGCGCGGCCGTCGCGCTCGCGCTGTCGGCGCCGCTCGAGCCCGGCCGCACCGGCATCCACGCGCTCGCGCTGCACGCCGGCGCGCAGGCGATCGCGCTGCGCGCGCCGGTCGCGGCGCCCGACCCGGCGCGCGCGTTCGCCGCCGCGCTCGGCATGTTCGACACGGCGACGCCGGGCTACGCGCCCGCGCTCGCCGCGCTGCTCGACGGGATGCGGGGCGCGTGACCGCCCCGCTCCGCGCCCGATCCCGCCGCACCACCAGCGAGGAGGCCCGATGATCGACGTGACCGTCGCCGAGGACGCCGAGGGGGCCGCGCGCGCGTGCGCCGAGCGCGTCGCCGCGGCGATCGCAGACGCGCAGGCGCAGCGCGGCGCCGCGCATGTCGCGCTCGCCGGCGGCAGAACGCCGGCGCGCACCTACGAGCTGCTGGCGGAGCTCGTGGACGACTGGCGCCGCGTGCAGCTGTGGTTCGGCGACGAGCGCTGCGTGCCGCTCGACGACCCCGACAGCAACGACACGCTCCTGCGGCTGACGCTGCTCGCGCACCTGCCGTCCGGCACGGCGCAGCCGCACGTGCACCCCGTCGCGCTCGCCGGCGACGGCGACCCGGCCGCCGCGGCGGCCGCCTACGAGCGGGAGCTGCGCGCGGCCGTGCCCGCCGGCGGGACCGCCGCTGAGGGCGGCTCCGCCTGGCCGGTGCTCGACCTCGCGCTGCTCGGGCTCGGCGAGGACGGCCACACCGCCTCGCTGTTCCCCGACGACGGGGCGCTGGACGAGCGCGAGCGCGCGTGCGTCGCGGTCCACGGCAGAAAGCCGCCGTTCGAGCGCGTCACGTTGACGCTGCCGGTGCTCCGTGCGGCGCGCGCGACGGTCGTGCTGACCGCAGGGGCGGGCAAGGCGTGGGCGGTCGGCGCGCTGCGCGACGGGCCCAGCCCGCACGTGCCCGCGAGCCTGCTCGCCGAGGGCGGCGCGGTCGAGCTGATCGCCGACCGTGCGGCCGCCGGCGCGTAGGCGCCGCAACTCTTACGATCTTGAGAAGTTCCGTCGAAAGGTGGTTTCCGACGGCGCCGGACGTGACAGACTGAGGGGGATGCCGAGCCAGACGGCAGCGCCACCGCGCGTGACAGGGGACATGGTGGCCGCACTCGAGGACACGCGCGCACGCACGCTCGCGCTCGTCGCGCACCTCGAGGACGACGTGCTCGAGCGCGTCCACTCTCCGCTGATGAGTCCGCTCGTGTGGGACCTCGGCCACATCGCCGCGTTCGAGGACCTGTGGCTCGCGCACCGCGGCGGGGGCCTGCCGCTGCTGCGCCCCGACCTCGCGGAGGTCTACGACGCGTTCGAGACGCCGCGCGCGGGCCGCGGCGAGCTGCCCTACCTGCGCCGCGCCGACGCGCTCGCGTACCTCGCCGCCGTCCGCGAGCGCACGCGCGAGCTCGCGGCGGGCGACGCCGCCGACGGCTTCCTGCACGAGCTGGTGCTGCGCCACGAGCAGCAGCACACCGAGACGATGCTGCAGACGATGCAGCTGGCGCGACTGCCCGCGCCGCACGAGCCGCGCATGCCGGAGGCCGGCGGGCCCGACGCGACGCTCGCGCGGCTGACCGGCCTCGAGCTCGTGGCGGTGCCCGGCGGTCCCTGCACGATCGGCGCGCCGGCCGACGGCTTCGCCTACGACAACGAGCGCCCGCGCCATCCGGCCGAGCTGCCGGCCTTCCGCATCGGCCGCGCGCCCGTCACGAACGCGGCGTTCCTCGCGTTCGTCGAAGGCGGCGGCTACGCGCGCCCCGAATGGTGGTCGCGCGAGGCGTGGGCGTGGAAGGAGCAGTACGACATCCAACGCCCCGCCGGATGGACGCACGACGGGCGCGAGTGGCGCATGGACCGTTGCGAGCCGCTCGACCCGCACAAGCCCGTCGTCCACGTCTCCTGGTTCGAGGCCGACGCCTTCGCCCGCGCGCACGGCGTTCGCCTCCCGACCGAGGCCGAGTGGGAGAAGGCCGCGACCTGGGACCAGGAGACGGGCACGGCCCGCGCGCTGCCGTGGGGCGGGGACCCAGCCTGGCAGCCCGCGTCCGGCGCCGCTCAGAGCGACGACGCGATCGCGGCACGCGCGAACGTCGACCAGCGGACGTTCGGCACCGTGCCCGTCGGCAACCCGCGGGGCGCCTCCCCCGCCGGCTGCCTCGGCATGGTCGGCGACACGTGGGAGTGGACGGCCGGCGGCTTCGACGGCTACCCCGGCTTCCGCGCCCACCCGTACCGCGAGTACTCCGAGGTGTTCTTCGGCGGCGACTACCGCGTGCTGCGCGGCGGCTCGTGGGCGACGCGGGCGCGCGTCGCGACGCCGACGTTCCGCAACTGGGACCACCCGCAGCGCCGGCAGATCTTCGCCGGGCTGCGCATAGCGAAGGACGCGTGATCGACCCGATGAGCCCGACGATCCAGCCCGACGTGACGATCGACGACCACCTCGACGCGGCGCACGAGCGCGGCTTGGCCGAGGACGTGCTCGACGGCCTCACGCGGCCGTTCAAGGAGCTTCCGCCGAAGCACCTCTACGACACGCACGGGTCGGAGCTGTTCGACCGCATCACGGAGCTGCCGGAGTACTACCCGACGCGTGCGGAGCGCGCGATCCTCGAGACGGACTCCGAGGCGATCGTCGCCGCCACCGGCGCCGCCGAGCTGGTCGAGCTCGGCTCCGGCACCGCCACCAAGACGCGCGTGCTGCTCGACGCGATGGCGACGGCCGGCTCGCTGCGCCGCTACGTGCCGTTCGACGTCGCCGAGTCCGTCGTGCGCGCGAGCGCCGAGGAGCTCGTCGAGGAGTACCCGGGCCTGCGCGTGCACGGCGTGATCGGCGACTTCGACCGCCATCTCGACCGCATCCCGCCGCCGCAGCCCGGCGCGCCGCGGATCGTCGCGCTGCTCGGCGGCACGATCGGCAACTTCCCGCCCGGCAGCCGCCGCCGGCTGCTGCGCGAGATCGCCGCGCTGCTCGGCCCCGACGACCGGCTGCTGCTCGGGACCGACCTCGTCAAGGACCCGGCGGTGCTCGAGGCCGCCTACGACGACGCCGCCGGCGTGACGGCCGAGTTCAACCGCAACGTGCTGCGCGTGCTCAACCGCGAGCTGGACGCCGACTTCCCGCTCGACGACTTCGACCACGTCGCGTTCTTCGATCGCCGCAACGAATGGATCGAGATGCGGCTGCGCGCCCGCCGCGACTGCGCCGTGCGCGTGGAGGCGCTCCGCCTCGACGTGGCGCTCGACGCCGGCGAGGAGATCCGCACCGAGATCAGCGCGAAGTTCACGCCCGCCCGCGTGCGCGAGGACTTCGCCGCCGCCGGCCTCGCGCTGGCCGGCTGGCACACCGACGCGAAGGAGCGCTTCGCGCTCTCGCTCGCGGCGCCGGCCGCCTGAGCGGCGTCTGCCTGCGCCGCGAGGCGCGTCACGCCGCCAACCTTCGCCCGGCTCGTGCGTTGCAACCGCCGTGGCGCGGATAATGGCCGCATGGAGGGTGCATCGGCAGCCCCCGCTCCGCGGGGGCGGATGGGCGCGCGCCGCGCGCCGCGCATGCTGCGGCTCGCGAGCGACGCACGGCTCGTGGCGCTCGTGCGCGACGGCGAGGAGGCCGCCTTCGCCGCGCTCTACGACCGCCATCACGCGCCGATCCTCGGCTTCTGCCGTCACATGCTCGGCTCGCGCGAGGAGGCCGAGGACGCCGTCCAGCACACGTTCCTGGCCGCCTTCCGCGACCTCGCCGGCAGCACGAAGCCGATCGAGCTGCGCCCCTGGCTGTTCGCGATCGCCCGCAACCGCTGTCTGTCGCTGCTGCGCGCGCGGCGTCCGCAGGTCTCGCTCGAAGCTCGCCGAGCCGTCGACCGACAGGCTCGCGGCGACGGTCGAGCGCCGCGAGGACGTGCGCGAGCTGCTGGGCGACCTCGCCGGCCTCCCGGAGGACCAGCGCGCGGCGCTGCTGCTCTCGGAAGCTCGGGGCGCTCGACCACGCCGGCATCGCGCAGGTGCTCGGCTGCCCGCGCGAGAAGGTGAAGGCGCTCGTGTTCCAGGCGCGCACGTCGCTGGCGGCGAGCCGCGAGGCGCGCGCGACGCCGTGCGACGAGATCCGCCTCGAGCTGGCGAGCGCGAGCGGGGCCGCGCTGCGGCGCGGCCCGCTGCGACGCCACCTGCGCGCGTGCCCGGGCTGTCGCGCCTTCAAGACGGAGGTCGCGGCGCAGCGCAAGCTGCTGGCGCTCGCGCTGCCCGTCGTGCCGGGCGTCGCGCTGAAGTCCGGCGTGCTCGCCGGCGCCGCTGGCGGCTCGGGCGGGAGCGGGGCCACGAGCGCGTCCACCGCCGCCGGCTCCGCTGCGGGTGTGGGAGCCGCGTCCGCCGGCAGCGGCGCCGGCGCCGGCGCCGCGCTGAGCGGGCCTGCCGCCGGCGGGATGCTCGCGGGCGGCGCGTCGAGCGGCGGCCTGGGCGGCGCGCTCGGCGCCGTCGCGTCAGCTGGCGCGGCGAAGGTGGCGGTGACGATCGCGCTCGCGGGCACGGTCGCCGGCGGCGGCATGATCGCGACGCGGCACGCCCGCGATCGCGCGCCGGCGGCGACCGTGCACGAGCGGGCGACGTCGTCGCCCGCAGCCGCTCCGAGCGCGTCGCGTTCGACGGACGCGGGTGCGGGTGCGGGTGCGGGTGCGGCCTCGAGCGGCGCCCCCGCCCGACGAGCGATCCGCGTGACGTCCGTCCCGGCGCAGGCGCACGCTCGTCCCCGCGGCGCGTCCGGCCGGCATGCGCCGGGCGCCGGCGGACGCGGCACGCCGGCGGCACGCGCGCACCGCCGTGTCGCGACGGCGGGTGGCGCCGCCGGCGGCACCGGGACGGCGCCTGGGCTCGCCCTCGCCCGCAGAGCGGGGGCAGGCAGCCGCTCGGCCGGCGCGAGATCGCAGGGCCGGCCGGCGGTCGGTCCCGGCGGCGGGGCCGCCAGCAGAGGCGCCGGTGGGGCCGCCAGCAGAGGCGCCGGCGTCCCACGGAGATCGCGACAGCCCTCGACGCACGCCGGCACGTCGCCCGGCGGACCGGCGAACGGGTCGCCGCCGAGCGGTTCGGCAGACGGCAGCGCGGGCTCCACCGGCCACGGCAACGGTGCGGCGACCGGAGCGAGCGCCGCGCCGGGATCCGGCGGCTCGCCCACGGGACCGCCGCCGAGCGGTTCGGCGTCGCCGGCGGGGCCGCCCGCCGCCCACGTGCCACCCGGGCAGGGCAGCGGCAAGCCCGTGCACGGGCGCTGACGTTCGGATTCCGCAAGCCGCCAACCTCGGGCCCCCGTTCGCGTTACAGCAGCGGGGCGGAGCCGAGAAGTGGTGCCGGCTTCCCGCCAGCGCGGCGCGTCGGTCGACGCTCCGCGCGACAGTCGTCGGGTGGTCGGTCCTGAACTCTCTGCCGGGGCCGGCCGCCCGGCGGCCCCCTGCCACTACCCACGCGACCTGGTCGCCTGAGCGCGCCCGGATCGTGGATGCCGGGCGGTCGGCGGTCCCGTGAGTGGGCTGGTCGCCCATGAACGGGACCGCCGGCCGATCCGGCGCCACGAGACGGGTCGCTCAGGCGATCAGCTCAGGCGCTCGACGATCATCGCCATCCCCATGCCGCCGGCGACGCACATCGTTTCGAGGCCGATCGTCTTGTCGAGCGTTTCGAGGTCGTTGAGCAGCGTGGTCATGATGCGGGCGCCGGTCATCCCGAACGGGTGGCCGAGCGCGATCGCGCCGCCGAACGGGTTGAGCTGCTCGTCCGCGATGCCCCACTCGCGCTGGCACGGCACGACCTGCGCCGCGAACGCCTCGTTGAGCTCGACGACGTCGACGTCGTCCATCGTCATGCCCGCCTGCGCGAGCACGTTGCGCACCGCCGGGAGCGGGCCGAGGCCCATGTACTCCGGCTCGAGCGCGCCGACGGCGGAGGCGACGATGCGCGCCTTCGGCGTCATCCCCAGCTCGCGCGCCTTGCCCTCCGACATGACGAGCACCGCGGCGGCGCCGTCGTTGAGCGGGCAGGCGTTGCCGGCGGTGACGGTGCCGTCGGACTTGAACGCGGCTCTCAGCTGCGAGAGCTTCTCCGGCGTGGTGCCGGGACGCGGGCCGTCGTCCTTCGTCACGGTCGTCGCCGGGACGGTGACCTCGTCGCCCTGCTCGTCGGTGACCGTGTGCTCGGGCACGACGACCGGCACGATCTCGCGATCGAAGTGACTGGACTCCTGCGCGGCGACGGCACGCTGCTGCGAGATCGCGGCCCAGCGGTCCTGCTCCTCGCGCGAGACGCCCTCGCGCTCGGCGACGTTCTCGGCCGTCAGCCCCATCGGGATGTACATGTTCATGAGCGAGCCGGGCGAGCCGTCGAGCTTGGGGTGGAACGGCACCGGCGAGCCGCCGCCGAGCCGCGAGACGGCCTCGACGCCGGCGGCGACGTACGTGTCGCCCTCGCCGGCTCTGATCGCGTGGTACGCCATGCGGATCGTCTGCAGCGAGGAGGCGCAGAAGCGGTTGACGGTCGTACCGGGAACGGTGATCGGGTAGCCGGCGAGCGCGAGCGCGTTGCGGCCGACGTTGTAGCCCTGCTCCCCCTCGCCGGCGGCGGCGCCCATCATCACGTCGACGATCGAGGCAGGGTCGAGCTGGGGGTTGCGGTCGAGCAGCGCTGTGAGCGGGATCGCGGCGAGGTCGTCGGCGCGCACGTCCTTCAGCGAGCCCTTGACGGCACGGCCGATCGGCGTCCGCACCGCGTCGACGATGACGGCATCAGACATGAGGTGGTTCCTTTCGGTGAGGTGCCCGGCGGTCGCACTCCACGGGCCTGCGTTCTCCCCGGCGGTCGCACTCCACGGGGGCCTGTCGTGGAGCATAGGACGAACGGCGGCGTTCAGACGCCGCTTGCGCGAGACGCGGCTCTTGACTAGCCTTGGCCAGGCCATGTATGCCCAAGTAAACGTCTACGAGGCGAAGACGCACCTCTCGCGGCTGCTCGAGCGCGTCGAGCACGGCGAGCAGATCGTGATCGCGCGCAACGGCAAGCCCGTCGTCGAGCTCGTCGCGTTCACGCGGAAGCCGAGCCGCGCCGCCTTCTACGGCGCTTGGAAGGGCCAGGTCGACCTGTCGCGCTTCGACGAGGCGGACGAGGAGATCGCCCGCGAGTTCGGCATGCTCGATTGAACCTCCTGCTCGACAGTCACGTGCTCGTCTGGTTCGCGACGGCCGATCCCACGCTTGCGGGCGACGCGGCGAGCGCGATCGTCGATGACGCGAACGCTGCGATCGTGAGCGTCGCCACGGTCTGGGAGCTGGAGCTGAAGCGTGCCAAGGGAACGCTCCGCGTTCCCCGGGATCTCGGCGCACGGCTCAACCCCGCCGGGTTCGAGCTGCTCGACGTCACGCTTCCCCACGTCGTCCGCGCGGCAGAGCTCCCGTCCCACCATCGTGACCCCTTCGATCGCCTGCTCGTCGCGCAGGCGCAGGCGGAGGGACTGACGCTGGTGACGGCCGACGGCGCGTTGCACGCGTACGACGTGCCGATCCTGCCTGCACGCCGCTGACCGGCCGGCGGCAGCCCGAGGCGCGCGCTACAGCCCCAGCCCGCGGACGCCGTCCTCGTCCCAGCCGAGGTGGTGGGCGAGCTCGTGGCGGACGGTGCGGATGACCTGGGCGCGGAGCCGGTCGAGGTCGTGGCCGAAGTCGCGCACGAGCGTGTCCTGGAAGACGACGATGCGGGCGAAGCCGTCGTGCGCGACGGTCGGGCCGTGGTAGATGCCGTAGGCGCGGTATCTGCGGCCTTCGCTGCCGACCACCACCGCGACGTGCTCGAGCGCGCGGTGGAACTCGAGCGGCAGCTCGTCGAGCGCGGAGCGCACGAGCGCCTTGAAGTCCTCCTCGTTCCACGGGTCGATGCCGTGGTCGTCGTCGAGCTCGTCGTCGCCGTCGAGCTCGTCGTCCGACTCGCCCGAGATGCCCTCGCGCGCGAGCTGCTCGCTGCGCTCCACGAGCGCGTCGAAGTCGCGCTCGGAGCGCGGGTTGCGCCAGTCCGCGAGCCGGCCGGTGACGAGCGCGAGCACGAACGCGAGCACGAGCGCGGCGGCGAGCCCCACGGCGATCCCCTGCAACAGCCGCAGCGGGTACGTCGCCGCGAACCCTTCGAGCACGGTGATCGCCAGGATCCCGAGCGTCAGCGCCGCAAGCGCGGACCAGCCGACCTGGGCGCCCGTCGGGAAGTCTCGAGAACATGAACCGAGCGTAGCCGCTCGGCTCGGGCGCGGCGACCGGAGCCGGCGCGCGAGCTCGATCAGCGCAGCGTGCGCGCGATCACGAGCCGCTGGATCTCGTTCGTGCCCTCGTAGATCTGCGTGATCTTCGCGTCGCGCATCATCCGCTCGACGGGGTACTCGCTGACGTAGCCGTAGCCGCCCAGCACCTGGATCGCCTCGACCGTGACGCGCATCGCCGTGTCCGAGTTGAACAGCTTCGCCATCGCGCTGTACTTGCCGCGATCCGCGTCGCCGCGGTCGGCCTTCGCGGCCGCCTGGTAGAGCAGCTCGCGGCCGGCGGCGCACTGCGTCTCCATGTCGGCGAGCTTGAACTGGATCGCCTGGAACGCGTTGAGCGGCTGCCCGAACTGTCTGCGCTCGCGCGCGTAGGCGGCGGCGTAGTCGGTCGCGCCCTGCGCGATCCCGAGCGCCTGCGCGCCGATCCCGAGGCGCGACCAGTCGAGCGTGCCGAGCGCGACGCGCATGCCCTTGTCGACCTCGCCGATGAGGTTCGCGGCCGGGATGCGCACGTCGTCGAAGATCGGCTGGCCGGTCGGCGAGCCCTTGATGCCGAGCTTTCTCTCCAGCTTGCCGACGCTGAAGCCGGGCCGGTCTCTCTCGACCACGAACGCGCTGATGCCGCGCGAGTGGCCGGCCTCGGGATCGGTCACCGCAAACACGACGTAGAAGTCGGCGATCCCGAGGTTCGTGATCCAGTTCTTCGTGCCGTTGATCACCCATTCGTCGCCGTCGCGGACGGCCTTCGTGATCATGCCGCCCGGATCGGAGCCGGCCTCCGGCTCGGACAGCGCGAACGCGGGCGACCACTCGCCGGTCGCGCACCGCGGCAGGAAGCGCGCCTTCAGCTCCTCGCTGCCGAACAGCTTGATCGGCAGCGTGCCGAGGTCCTGCACCGCGAGCATGAGCGCGCTGGAGGCGCACCCCTTCGCGACCTCCTCGATCGCGATGCACAGCATCAGCGCGCCGGTGCCGGTGCCGCCGTGCTCCTCGTCGAACGGGAGACCGAACAGGTCGTGCTCGGCGAACAGCTTGCGGAGGTCCCACGGGTACTCGGCCTGCTCGTCGATCTCCGCGGCCCGCGGCGCGACGCGCTCGCGCACCATCTGGCGGATCGTGTCGCGGAACGCGAGCTGGTCGTCGGTCAGGGCATAGGAATCGGCGAGAGCGGACATGCGGCCGATGCTAGCCGCGCGGCCAGCATCGGCACGCCGGTTCTCGCCGAGCTCAGAAGCCGCGCGGGTGCCGCACGACGTAGCCGCTCGAGCTGCGCCTGTCCGACTGCCAGCGCGAGGGGCTCGCGCCGCTCGTGTCGAAGCGCAGGCCGGCGACGACCATGAACGCGTGGCCGGGGTTGGTGTAGATCGTGATCCAGCGGCCGCGCCCGCGCGCGCCCCACGACATGAAGCTGCCGGAGTCGAGCTGCGTGCCGATCAGCCCGCCGCCGTGCAACGCGTAGCTGACGGAGCCGGAGCAGTCGTAGCCGCGGTCGTTCCACTGGCCGTGGCCGCCGCCGTAGACGTAGGGCTTGGTGGCGATGCGGTTGCCGGCGGCGATCACGTCCTTGATCGCCTGCGGCGCGTCGGACGGCGCGACGGCCGTGCCGTCGGCGCGCAGGCGCGCATGGCCGACGGGCGCGTCGGCCGGGGCGCTGCCGTCGTTCCCGGCGCCGCCGGCGTCGCCGATGCGGCGCAGCAGCCCCTCGGTGGCCGGCCCGACGACGCCGTCGGCGGCGAGGCCGTGCGCGCGCTGGAAGCGCTTGACGCTGCGCTTCGTGCCGCGGCCGAAGACGCCGTCGACGGGCGTCGAGATCCCGGCGCGCGTGAGGTAGTCCTGCAGCACGCGCACGTCCTGCCCGCGCATGCCCTTCTTGAGCGCGCGGTCGCCGAGATGCCGCGCGCTGCCGCCGTCGTGCGCGGCGCGCTGCTTGGCGACGGCGCGGCGCGCGGCGACGGTGCGCAGCGCGTGCGCGGTGCCCGAGCCGACGACGCCGTCGACGGTCAGGCGGTGCGACTTCTGGAAGCGCTTGACGTTGCGGAGCGTCTGCGGGCCGAAGACGCCGGCGATCGGCGTCGCGTAGCCGGCGCGCGTGAGGTAGTCCTGCAGCACGCGGACGTCGTGCCCGCGGTCGCCCTTGTGCAGCGCCCGCTCGCCCAGGTGCTGGGCCGCGAGCGCCGAGGAGGGCGTGATCGCCGCGGCGAGCGCGGCGAGCGCGATGACGGAACGCAGGCGCCGGCGCAGCGGCGCAAAGCTGGACGACACGGGTGCAACCCCTTCTCTTTCGGGCGCCTGCGGGGTTAGCTGACGGGCTCGCGCAGAAAGAGCAGCGCTACGTCGCACTCGCGACGATTCGCCCCTGGGGCCCTGGACGACGGGCCCCCGTGGTTCCCCCGCTCCCCGGCTTTTGCAGTGCCAGGGATTCGGCTGGGTACAAGCGAAGGCCGGCAGACTACCGGCTTCGACGGAGGGATGTCGCATCCTGCCGCGAATGGCGCGCCCGCGCGCCTGCCCCTGGACGCGGGCGCGCGGTGCGACGTGCGCCCGGCGCCGGCGCGACAACCGGCCGGTAAGGTCGCCCTCGATGCCCGGCCCCGCCGACGATCTCGCGCGGCTCGACCGCGCCACCGCCGCCCTCGACCCGCCGTTCGCGGTCGTCGACCTGGAGGCGTTTCGCGCGAACGCGCATGACATGCTGCGGCGCGCCGCCGGGCGCCCGATCCGGCTCGCGAGCAAGTCGATCCGCTGCCGCGCGCTGCTCGAGCGCACGCTCGCCTCCGACCCGGGTTTCCGCGGCACGCTCGCGTTCACGCTGCCCGAGGCGCTGTGGCTCGCCGACCGCGGCCTGCGCGACCTCGTCGTCGCCTACCCGACGGCCGACCGCGCCGCGCTGCGGGCGCTCGCGGCGCGCGCGGACGACGCCGGGATCGCGGTGATGGTGGACGACGTCGCGCAGCTCGACCTGATCGACGCGGCGATCCGCGCGGCGCGCGGCGGCGCGGCGGCGGGCGGCGACGCGCCGCCGATCCGCGTCTGCGTCGACGTCGACGCGAGCTGGCGGCCGCTCGGCGGCCGCGTCCACGTCGGCGTGAGGCGCTCGCCGCTGCACGCGCCGGAGCAGGTCGCGGCGCTCGCGCGCGAGATCGTCGCGCGGCCGGGGCTGCGGCTGGCCGGGCTGATGGCCTACGAGGCGCAGATCGCGGGCCTCGGCGACCGCCCGCCCGGCAGACCGCTGCTGGGGCTCGCGCTGCGCGCCGTGCAGCGGGCTTCGGCGCGCGAGCTGGCCGAGCGGCGCGCGGCGATCGTGGCGGCGGCGGAAGCCGTGGCGCCGCTCGAATTCGTCAACGGCGGCGGCACGGGCTCGATCGAGTCGACCGCGGCCGAGCCGGCCGTCACGGAGATCGCCGCCGGCTCGGGCCTCTACGGGCCGACGCTGTTCGACGCCTACTCGCGCTTCAGCCCGCTGCCGGCGGCGCTGTTCGCGCTGCCGGTCGTGCGCCGGCCGGGCCGCGGCGTCGTGACGGCGCTCGGCGGCGGCTACCTCGCCTCGGGCTCGGGCGACCGCGCGCGCCTGCCGCGACCGGTGCTGCCGGCGGGGCTGAAGCTCGACGGCCGCGAGGGCGCCGGCGAGGTGCAGACGCCGCTGCGCGGCGCGGCGGCCGACCGCCTGCGGATCGGCGACCGCGTCTGGTTGCGCCACGCGAAGGCCGGCGAGCTGTGCGAGCGCTTCGCCGCGCTGCACCTCGTCGAGGGCGACCGCGTGGTCGAGACGGTCCCGACCTACCGCGGCGAGGGGCAGTGCTTCCTGTAGCAGGTGCGAAGCCGCGCGCGCGCAGCAGCGGGCCGCTTGGGCGCTCGCCGTGCAGATCGCGGCGTGCGCGTTCGCGGGCGGCTACGGGGTTCTGACCGAGAACGTGGACGACTTCGCTCTGCTGCGCGACGCGCTCGAGCGCGTGCTGCCGGACGCGCCGCCCCTGGCGGTCGCGGACGCCAAGACCTAACGCTCGACTCGAACCTTAGAGATAGGCCCGAGAACCCTGTCGCTGTAGGCGTTCGAGAAGCGTCCGTCCGGGTCGAGGCGGGCGCGGACCGCCTGCCAGTCGTCCCAGCGCGGATAGCGCGGGCGAAGCGTCTCGGCGGTCTGGAGGTGGCGCTTGCCCCAGTGCGGGCGGCCGCCGTACTCGTCCATGATCGCCTCGACGGCGCGGAAGTACGGCTCCCACGGCATCCCCTTGAACATGTGCACGGCGACGTAGCCGCTCGGGCGCCCGTGGACCGGGCTCAGCAGCGCGTCGTCCTCCGCGACCAGCCGCACCTCGATCGGGAACGGCACCTGGAAGCCGCGCGCCGGGATCAGCTCCATCACCCGCCGCACCGCCTCGGCCGTGCGCTCGCGCGGCAGCGCGTACTCCATCTCCGTGAACTTGACGAGCCGCGGCGAGGCGAAGATGCGGTCGCTGCGGTCGACGCGCACGCTCGAGCCGGCCAGCTTCGTGACCGTGCGGTTCAGCTGCGGGATGAACCGCGGCATCGCCCGTCCCGCCAGGCAGAAGGCGTGGAAGGCGTGGTTCGTCAGCAGCACGTCGTTCGCCCACGCGCTCGCGCGCGAGCGCGGCCGCGGCGGCTCCTCGACGCGGTTGTTCGTGCGCGTCAGCGCCGTGTCGCAGTGCGGGAAGACGAACAGCTCGAAGTGCTCGTTCTCCTCCCCCAGCTGCTCGAGGCGGTCGAGCGTCTCGGCGAGCGGCGCCGGGGCGTCGACGCCACGCAGCGTGAACGCCGGCACGGCGCGCAGCGTCACGGCGGCGACGACGCCCAGGCTGCCGACGCCGACGCGCGCCGCCAGATACGCGGTCGGGTCCGCGTCGGAGGCCGAGAAGGTCGTCGTCGTGCCGTCGGCGAGCACGAGCTCGAGCGACTCCACCTGGGCGGAGATGTTGCGCAGCCGCGCGCCGGTGCCGTGCGTCGCCGTCGAGATCGCGCCCGCGACCGTCTGCACGTCGATGTCGCCCAGGTTCTCGAACGCGAGCCCGTGCGACGCGAGCGCCGCGCTCAGCGCGTGGATCGTGATCCCCGCCTCGACGCGCACCAGCCCGCTCGAGCGGTCGACGTCGAGCACGCGGTCCATCCGCTCGAGGCTCAGCAAGCGCCCGTCGGTGCACGCGACGTCGGTGAACGAGTGGCCGCTGCCGGCGACGCGCACGCGCTCGCCCGCCGCCGCCGCGCGCTCGACCGCGCCCGCCACCTCGGCGGTGCTCCCCGGCCGCTCGATCGCGGCCGGCGCGCAGCCCTCGTCGCCGGCCCAGTTGCGCCACATCGCCCTCACCCTACGCGCGCCGCCCGCCCGGCGACGCGGTTGCCGCCGTCGTCGCCGACCGCCGCCCCGGGCCGCGCCCCGCCGCTCTGAAGCCGGGCAGCTCGAACGCGACGCGCGCGCCGCCCTCCGGCGAGCTGCCGGCGGAGATGCGGCCGCCGTGCGCCTCGACGATCGCGCGCGCGATCGCGAGTCCGAGCCCGGCGCCGCCCCGTCCGCGGGCACGCGAGCTGTCGACGCGGTGGAAGCGATCGAAGACACGATCGCGCTGGGCGGCCGGTATGCCGGGGCCGTCGTCCTCGATCGCGACCTCCACCCAGCCACGCGGGAGCGCGCGGACCGACAGCCGCACGAGGCCGTCGGCCGCGGTGTGCTCGACCGCGTTGCGGGCGAGGTTGCGCATGACCTGGGCGAGGCGGTCCTCGTCGGCGCGCAGCGTCCCCTCCGGCACCGCCCCCAGCTCGAAGCGGCGCTCGGCGGTGAGCGTCAGCGAGTCGAACAGCTCCGTCACGAACGGGCGCAGGTCGAGCGGCGCCGGCCGCAGCAGCTCGCCCTCGTCGGCGCGCGCGAGCAGCAGCAGGTCTTCGACGAGGCGCTCCATCCGCAGCACCTCCGTGCTGACGACCTCGTCGACGTGGCGCACGTCCTCGGGCGTGACGTCGCGCTGGCGCGCGAGCACCTCCAGCTGGCCGCGGATCACCGTCAGCGGCGTGCGCAGCTCGTGCGAGGCGTCGGCGACGAAGCCGCGCTGGCGCGCGAAGGCGTCCTCGAGGCGGTCGAGCATGCGGTCGAACGCGTCGGCCAGCACGCGCACCTCGTCGTGGCGCCCGCCTCTGGCGCCGATGCGCTCCGAGAGATCGCCGCCGCGCACCTGCGCGGCCGTCGAGGCCATGCGCCGCAGCGGGCGCGAGAGGCGCGTCGCGAACGCGAAGCCGAGCACGAGCGCCGCCAGCAGCGTCGCCGACCCGGCGAACAGGAACGTGCGGGCCACGCCGTTCTGCGCACGCGTGACGCCCTGCGCCGACTCGCCGACGCCGATCGAGGCGACGACGCGGTCGCCGCGGCGGACGCGCTCGACGTAGAGCCGCACCGGCTCGCCGTCGACCGTCACGTCGGAGAAGCCCTCGGGCGCGGTGCGCAGCGCATGCAGCTCCGGGCTCTCGCGTCTCGGGCCGGCGACGCCTCTCGGGAGCGTCGCGTCGGCGCCGATCAGGTCGTACAGGTTCGTGACGTTCCCGCCGCCGGCGACGCGCACGAAGTACAGCCGCGGCGTGAGGTTGAACGCCGGCTGGTTGTCGATGTAGCGCTGCGCGGCCTTCGTGACGCGTCTCTGCGCGACTCTGTACTCGGGGATTCTCTGCTCGAACGCGGACGCCTCCTGGCGCAGGTCCTGGTCGATCTGCGCCTGCACCTGCGTGCCGGTGCCGCGGTAGGTGGCGACGAACGTGGTCCCGAGCGCGGCGACGAGGATCACCGCGATCGCGAGCGCGAGCCGCGCCCGCAGGCTGCGATACCAGGGGACGCGCGCCGCGGGATCGGGGATGCCGTGCCGCGCCACGAGCCCTCAGGAGCGGGTCGTGAGGCGATAGCCGACGGACCGCAGCGTGTCGATCGGCGCCGGCCGGCCCGGCAGCTCCAGCTTGCGCCGCAGATAGCGCACGTAGACCTCGACGACGTTCGTGCCCGGATCGAAGTCGTAGCCCCACACGGCGGAGAGGATCTGCTGGCGCGACAGCGCCTGGTCGGGGTGGCGCATGAAGTAGGTCAGGAGGTCGAACTCGCGGGCGGAGAGGCGCAGCTCCACGCCGTCGCGCGTGACCTTGCGACCGAGCAGGTCGAGCTCGATCCCCGCCGCCGAGAGGCTCGTCGCGTCGCGCTGGCGCGGCGTGCGCAGGTGCGCGCGCACGCGCGCTGCCAGCTCGTCGAAGCTGAACGGCTTCGTGACGTAGTCGGTCGCGCCGCCGTCGAGGCCGGCGACGCGATCGTCGACCGCCGCGCGCGCGCTCAGCATCACGACCGGCAGCTCCGGCTTCCGGCGGCGGATCGCCGCCAGCACGCCGAGCCCGTCCTTGCCGGGCAGCATCACGTCGAGGACCACGAGGTCGACGTCGTCCGCGAGCGCCCGCCGCTCGCCCTCCAGCCCGTCGCCGGCGCACGTGACGGCGTGCCCTTCCGCCTGCAGCCCCCGCTGGATGAAGTCGGCGATCGCCGTTCTCATCCTCCACAACCAAGATGCGCACCGGACAATCCTACGCGCAGCGTCGACCGCCGCCGGACGCCGCGGGGGTTTCGCCGACCCCCGTTAAACGCGGAAGGCCCCCGTGCGTGCGGAGGCCTTCGGGCGTGCGCGTGTCGCGGGGCTCGCTCAGATCGGCGAGACGTTGACCGCCTTCGGACCCTTGTCGCCCTGCTCCTCCTCGTAGCTCACCTTCGCGCCCTCGGCGAGCGAGCGGTAGCCATCGGAGTTGATGCCGGTGTGATGGACGAACAGGTCGCGGCTGCCCTCGTCGGGCGTGATGAAGCCGAAGCCCTTCTCGTCGCTGAACCACTTCACGGTTCCGGTCGGCACGTGCCTTCCTCCACTGCTGGTGTGCTGCATGCGCGGAGGATGCTGTGAGGCACGGCCCGCGTACGTCGCACTGCTTTGCGCCGGGTGTCCCCCCGGCCTTACGCGGCAGAACGTACCAGGAGCCTCACGCCCCCGCCACTCCTGCCTGCGCGACCCCTGGAGGCGACGCGTCAGTCGCCGAGGCGGGAGATCCGCGCGAGCGCCTCGTGGCACTCCACGACGCGCTGCCGGACGGGATCGCCCTCGGGACGGTCGTGGACGAGGTCCCAGGTGCGATCGGCCACGTCGCGAGCGCTCTCCGGCGTGGCCGACTCCCACAGCCGCTCGACGAGCAGCAGCTCGAACGTCTGCACCTGCTCCTGCGGCGAGCCGGGCGGCAGTCTCGGGAGCGCTCCCCCGACGACCTCGCGCCACATGCCGGTGGCGACGAGCAGGCGGTTGCGGAGGGTGACGGGATCCATGGCGGCGGTCGCGGCGTCGTCCGGGGCACGCGCCTGGCCGGCATCCTAGACAGGATCGCGCGCGGGAGCGGACCGGTCCGGGGAAGCCCGCGGAGGCGGTCGCGACGGCGACCGCGCACGCGCCCGAACGCGCGCGGGGCACGCGTCCGACATCCGTCCAGGACGCTCGCGGGGACCGGCGGGACGCGACCGGGGCGCCGATGCGAACAGCGATGGCCCGCTCCCGCACACCGCTGCTCGCGCTGCTGACGGCGCTGCTCGCCGCCGGCCTGCTCGCGCTCCCCGCGCAGGCCGCCGTCCCCGGCGCCTGCAGCTCGGCGCACGCGCAGGTGCAGGGCAAGGCGAGCGTGTGGCGTGCGCGCGACGCGACGCTGTGCCTGCTCAACCGCGTGCGCGCCGAGCACGCGCTGCCGCGACTGCGCCTGAACGGGAGGCTCTCGCACGCGGCGCGGCGCCACTCGCGCGACATGGTCCGCCACCGCTACTTCGCGCACGACTCGCGCAACGGCCGCTCGCCGTTCGACCGCATGCGCGCGACGCACTACGTGCCGCGCGGGGCGAGCTGGTGGCTGGGCGAGAACATCGGCTGGGGCAGCGGCTCGCTCGCACAGCCGATCGCGCTCGTGCGCGCGTGGATGCACAGCCCCGAGCACCGCGCGAACATCCTCAGCCGCCACTTCCGCGACATCGGGATCGGGATCGCCGCGGGCGCGCCCGTCGGCGGCGGCGGCGCGACCTACACGACCGACTTCGGCCAGCACTCCTGAGCGCCACGCCGGCCGGGGGACGGCGGCCGCCGCACGCGCTACCGTCTCCGCCGCGATGCGCGCGTTGAACGAGCTGTGGCTCGCCCGCCACGGCGAGACCGAGTGGAGCCTGTCGGGCCGGCACACCGGTCGCACCGACGTCCCCCTGACCGCGAACGGCGAGCGGCAGGCGCAGGCGCTCGGCGAGCGGCTGAGCGGGATCGAGTTCGCGCTCGTGCTCGCGAGCCCGCTCGAGCGCGCGCGGCGCACCGCCGAGCTGGCCGGCTTCGCCGACGAGCTCGTGTTCGACGAGGATCTGATGGAGGTCGACTACGGCGAGTACGAGGGCCGCACGACGGCGGAGATCCACCGTGCGCGCCCCGATTGGGACCTGTGGCGCGACGGCTGCCCCGGCGGCGAGACGATCGCCGAGGCGGCACGGCGCGCCGAGCGCGCGATCGCGCGGGCGCGCGCCGCCGACGGGCCCGTGCTGCTCGTCGGCCACGGCCACCTCACGCGCACGCTCGCCTCACGCGCGCTGACGCTCGCGCCCGACCACGGGCGCCATCTCGCGCTCGACCCCGCGTCGCTCTCGATCGTCGGCGCCGAGCACGCGGCGCCCGCGCTGTGGCTGTGGAACGACGCCAGCCACCTGCTCGCCGGTTCCTGACGCGGCCGGCAGCGGCGCGATCGCCTCGCCGCGGTACGCGGGCTTGGCGAGCAGCAGCTGCACGTCGGAGATGCGGCGCTCGCGGAAGCCGGCCTCGCAGTAGGCGAGGTAGAGGTCCCACATGCGGCGGAAGCGCTCGTCGTAGCCGAGCGTCCTGAGCTCCGGCCAAGCGGCGTGGAAGCGCGCGCGCCAGTGCGCGAGCGTCGTCGCGTAGTGCGGCGTGAGGTCGTCGAGCGCGACGCTGCGCAGATCGGCGCGGCGCGCCAGCGAGCGCTCGATCGCGAGCAGCGACGGCAGCGTGCCGCCGGGGAACACGAACGCGTTGATGAACCCGCTGGACGCCTTCTCGACGCGGAAGGTGCGGTGCGGGTGGACGATCGCCTGCAGCAGCATCGCTCCGCCGGGTGCAAGCAGGTCGCTGCACGCAGCGAAGTACGCGTCGAGGCGGTCCCAGCCGACCGCCTCCACCATCTCGACGGAGACGAGCCGGTCATAGCGGCCGCGCAGGTCGCGGTAGTCCTCCAGCAGCACGGTGACGCGGTCCTCGAGGCCGGCGGCGCGCGCGGCCGCGGTCGCGTAGGCATGCTGCTCGCGCGAGATCGTCGTCGTCGTGACGTGCGCGCCGTAGCGCCGCGCGGCGTGGAGCGCGAGCCCGCCCCAGCCGGTGCCGACCTCCAGCAGGCGCACGCCGGGCCGCAGGTCGAGCCGGCGGCAGATGCGGTCGAGCTTCGCCAGCTGCGCCTCGTGCAGCGTCGCGTCCGGACGCTCGAAGATCGCGCACGAGTAGAGCATCGTCTCGTCGAGGAAGCGCGCGAACAGCTCGTTGCCGAGGTCGTAGTGGGCGGCGATCCGCTCCCGCGCCCGGGCGCGCGTGTTCGCGCGCAGGCGCCACGCGGCGTGCTGCCACGGAGCGGTCAGCGGTAGCAGCCGCTCGCGCCAGCGATCGATGCCCGGCATCGCGCGGGCGGCGATCCGCACGAGCGCGACGAGGTCCTCGCAGTCCCACAGGCCGTCCATGTAGGCGCGACCGGCGCCGGTGCCGCCGTGCAGCAGCGCGGCGTGGAAGGCGGGGTCGCGCACCGCGATCCGCGCGTGCAGCGGCGGGTCGCCCGCCGGCGTGCCGAACGTGCGACTCGCGCCGGCCTCGGCCAGCTCGATCGTGCCGCCGCGCACGCGCGCGAGCAGCGCGTGGACGGCGCGGCGGGCGGCGCGCTCGCCGGTCCTCACGCGGCGGCCTCCGCGCCGGCCGCTGCGGAGGCGGCCTCCGGCTTCGCGTGCCACGGGGCGCCCTTCAAGCGCAGCCGCAGCGCGTGCCCGTAGATCGCGCCGAGCGCGCGCAGCGTCGGCGCGGGGCGTCGCAGCGCGACGCGGGCGAGCGTGCCGCGCCGCAGCGGGCGGCGGCGCCGCAGCGCGAGGCGCGCGTCGAAGACGAGCGCGCCGGCCGCGTCGCGGCTCTCGATCGCGACGTCGATCCGCTCGCCGGGCGTCGCAGCATGCCAGCGGTACGTCAGCTCCATCGCCATGAACGGCGAAACGTGCAGCGCCTTGTCGTCCCGGCTGTCGACCACGGCCCGATCATTCCCGTCCGCGGCGGCGACGTATGCATGCCGCTCGCCCCACGGCGTGCTCGTCACGTCGGCGACGACCGCCTCGACGCGCGCTCCGCCGGCCGCGAAGCACCAGTAGAGCGCGATCGGGTTGAAGCAGTGGCCGAGCGAGCGCAGGTGCGCGAGCATCCGCACCGGCCCGTCCGGGCGCCGGCCGAGGCGCTCCTCCACGAGATCGCGCACCGCGTCGTCGAGCGGGATCGCCGGGTCGCCGAGGTAGTCCTCGCGGCGGAAGCGCAGCAGTGCGGGCGGGCAGCCGGCGAGCGCGTCGTCGAGCTCGGCGAGGTCGAGGTACGGCAGCGTGAGCGGGAAGCGGAACGCGTGCTCGACCGGCGTGCGGCGCCGGTGCGTCACGAGCCCCTCGTACAGCGCGCTCGCCCGCCCTCCCGCCGCGAAGCGTCCTGCCCCGAGCTCGTCCTGCGACCACAGGGCAGGATGCTTCCCGTCGCGGGCTGGCGCCGCGGCGCTCACAGGCGGCCTCCGAGAGGCTCGCAGGCGCGCAGCGCGCTGACGACGCCGTCCTCGTGGAAGCCCCAGCCCCAGTAGGCGCCGCAGTAGGACGTGCGCGGCGCGACCGCAGCCAGCTCGTGCCAGCGGCGCTGCGCGTCGACGCCCGCGGCCGTGAAGACCGGGTGGTCGTAGCGGAAGCGGCGCAGCACGTGCTCGGCACGCATCGCGTCGTCGCGGTTGAGCGTGACGAGCAGCTCGCGGTCGGCGTCGAGCGACTGCAGACGGTTCATGTGGTACGTCACGGTCGGGCGGCCGGCCTCGCGCTCGAGCAGGTGGTAGTTCCAGCTCGCCCATGCGCGGCGGCGGCGCGGCAGCAGCCCGCGGTCGGTGTGCAGCGTCACGTCGTTGCGCTGGTAGGGGAAGGCGCCGAGCAGCTCCTGCTCGCGCGCGTGCGGGTCCGCGAGCAGGCGCAGCGCCTGGTCGGCGTGGGCGGCGATCACGACGTGGTCGAAGCGCTCGGGCTCGCCGCGAGCGGCGAACGCCAGCTCGACGTGGTCGCCGTGGCGCGCGATCGCGCGGACCGGCGTCGCCAGCCGTACGCGCTCCCGCCCCAGCCGCGCGACGATCGCCTCGACGTAGCGCCGTGAGCCGCCGGCGATCGTGCGCCAGCGCGGCCGGTCGCGGAAGCCGAGCATCCCGTGGTGCGCGAAGAACTGCACGAGGAAGCGCGCGGGGAACGACCACAGCTGCCGCGGGTCGGCCGACCACACGGCCGCGGCCTGCGGGACGATCAGCCGCTCGACGAACGCGCGCGAGTAGCGGCGCTCCTCCAGCCACGCGCGCAGCGACGGACCGGCGTGGGCGGGCGCGTCCGGATTGTCGGCGAGCAGCAGACGCGCCTCGCGGTTGAAGCGCACGAGGTCGGCGACCATCCGCTGGAACCACGGGGTGACGAGGTGGCGCCGCTGCGCGTAGAGGCCGTTCGGCGAGGCGCCGCTGTACTCGAAGTCGCCGAGCCCGTCGGAGACGCCGAACGACATCTCGGACGGCTGCGTCGCGACTCCGAGCTGCTCCAGCAGCCGCTGGAAGCGCGGGTAGTTGCGGTCGTTGTGGACGATGAAGCCGGTGTCGACGTCCCACGCGCCGCCGTCCGTTCTCGACGCGCACCGTGCAGCTGTGACCGCCGGCGTCATCGCCCGCCTCGAACAGCGTGACGTCGTGACGCCGCCCGAGCACGTGGGCGGCCACGAGCCCGGAGACGCCGGCGCCGACGATCGCGATCCTCATCCCCAGGTACTACGCACCAGCCCGCGCGGCGGTTGTACGCTCGGCGGCCATGGGCGTCTCGGTCGAGCGCAACGGCCCCGTCACGACGGTGATCCTCCGCCAGCCGGAGGTGCGCAACGCGGTCGACGGGCCGACCGCGCAGGCGCTCGCCGACGCGTTCCGCGCGTTCGACGCCGACGACGAGGCGCGCGTCGGCGTGCTGTGGGGCGCCGGCGGCGCGTTCTGCGCAGGCGCGAACCTCAAGGCGGCGGGGACGGACGCCGGCAACCGCGTCGCGCCGGAGGGCGACGGGCCGATGGGCCCCTCGCGGATGCTGCTGAGCAAGCCGGTGATCGCGGCGGTCGCCGGCCACGCGGTCGCCGGCGGGCTGGAGCTGGCGCTGTGGTGCGACCTGCGGGTCGTCGAGGAGGACGCGGTGCTGGGCGTCTTCTGCCGCCGCTGGGGCGTGCCGCTGATCGACGGGGGCACCGTGCGGCTGCCACGGCTGATCGGCCTGAGCCGCGCGCTCGACCTGATCCTCACCGGGCGCCCCGTCGGCGCCGAGGAGGCGCTCGCGATCGGGCTCGCGAACCGCGTCGTGCCCAGCGGCGGGTCGCGACAGGCGGCCGAGGAGCTGGCGGCGCAGCTGGCGGCGTTCCCGCAGCTGTGCATGCGCCACGACCGCCTCTCCGCGTACGAGCAGCACGAGCTCGGGCTCGACGCCGCGCTCGCGAACGAGCTGCGCCACGGCATGGTCGCGCTCGAGCACGAGGCGCTGCCCGGTGCCGCCCGCTTCGCCGCGGGCGAGGGCCGGCACGGCGCTTTCTAGCGCCGCGCGGCCGTTCCCGCGTCGCCCGCCGGCGCGAGCCGGACGGCAACCAGGCGGGTGCTCGTGCGCCGGCCCGGCGCATGCGTGCGCAGACGCGCGACGAGCAGCGCCGGACGGCCGTGGAGGCCGGGCGGTATCGCGACCCGCACGCGGCGACCGGCCGTGCGCAGGCGCCACAGCACGACGTCGCCGCGTGCGCTCGTCATGCGCGCGCGACGGCGCGCGGCCTGCGCGGAGCTGCCGACGAGCGCGTACACGCGCGAGCGCACCACGACCCTGCAACGCGGGGCGCCGGCGCAGCGCGCGCGACCGAGCTCGACGCGTCCGGCCGCGACGCGCGCCGGGCGCCCGCCGCGCGCGAACGCGACGCCGACGACGCGGCGCGCATGCGCAGCGGCCACGTGCGCGGACGCGCCCCCGCTCGCCGCGGACGGGTCGCCGGACGCCGGCCCCGAGTCGCCCCCGCTCGCCGCCGACGGGTCGCCGGACGCCGCGCCGGGGTCGCCGCCGGACGCCGCCGGCGCCTCCAGCCCGCTTCCCTTCAACGGCACGATCGCGGGGTCGCCGTCGCCGCCGATCATCAGCAGCGTCGCGGCGTACGCGCCCGAGGACGGCGGGCTGAAGCGCACCGCCACATCGCACGGCGTCCCCGTCGTCAGCTGCTGGAGCGAGCACCCGTCGTGCTCGACGCCGAAGGCCCCCACGTCGCCACCGCTCGGGATCGTCACGAACGAGGCGAACGGCAGCGTGCCGGTGCTCGTGAGCGCGAACGAACGCACCGCGCTCTCCCCCGCGACGACGGCGCCGAAGTCGAGCGTGGCGGGCTCGAGCGTCACCTGCTGGACGCCGCCGACACCGGCAAGCGAGAACGTCGAGGTCCTCGAAGCCGGCGGACGGCACGTGCAGGACGCCGTCGTAGGCGACGCCCTGGCTCGGGTCGAAGCCGGCGCCGACGCTGCAGCCCTGGCCGCCGAGCAGCGTCTGGCCGACGCAGGAGTCCCAGCTCAACCGGAACGCGCCGTCGCCGGTCACGCTCGCCGAGCCGACGTCGACCGGGTCGCTGCCGGCGTTCTGGATCCACATGGTGGCGCTCTGCTCGCCCCAGCCCACGGGCACGACGCCGAAGTCCTGCGCGGACGGCTGCGCGGACAGCGGCGACGGCCCCGAGGGGGCGGCGGCGGCGGGCCCCGCGGCGAGCGCGAGCAGCGCCAGCACCGACGGGACGGAGACGAGGGTGCGACGGAGCGAGCGTGACATGGCCGGGCTCTCCGATCCGAGTTGCGAGCGGCCCGTGCCCCCCGCGACCCGGGCCCTTGGCACGAAGCCGATCGACCCGCCACCTCGAGCTCTTGAGGGTTGCAACGACATCTGGCGCATCGCCGATGCGACGCCGCTGCGCCAACTCGCGAACCTCCGGCATGATGCGCACGTGACCACCGGCAACGCCGACGGCCGCTTCGCCCCCAGCCCGAGCGGGCCGCTGCACCTCGGCAACCTGCGCACCGCGCTGCTCGCGTGGCTGTTCGCGCGCAGCGCCGGGGCGCGCTTCCTCGTGCGCATGGAGGACCTCGACCCGGACCGCTCGCGGCCCGAGCACGAGGCCGGCCAGCTCGCCGACCTGGCGGCGCTGGGGCTCGACTGGGACGGCCCGGTCGTGCGCCAGTCCGAGCGGCGCGAGCGCCACCGCGCGGCGCTCGAGCAGTTGCGGGCCGCCGGGCGCGTCTACCCCTGCTGGTGCACGCGCGCTGAGATCCGCGAAGCCGCGTCGGCGGCCCACGGGATCGGCGGGGTCGGACCGGAGGGCGCCTACCCGGGCACCTGCCGGCGCCTGACCGCCGCGCGGCGCGCCGAGCGCGAGCGCTCCGGCCGGCCGCCGGCGCTGCGGCTCGACGCCGGCGCCGAGCGCGTCGCGTTCGTCGACCGCCTCCACGGGCCGGTCGAGGGCGTCGTCGACGACCTCGTGCTGTGGCGAGGCGACGGTACGCCGGCCTACAACCTCGCGGTCGTCGTCGACGACGCCGACCAGGGGATCGGCGAGGTCGTGCGCGGCGACGACCTGCTCGACACGACCCCGCGGCACCTGCTGCTGCAGCGGCTGCTGGGCCTCGACCGGCGGGGCCCGACGTCCTACGCGCACGTGCCGCTCGTGCTCGGCCCCGACGGCACGCGGCTCGCGAAGCGCCACGGCGCCGTCACGCTCGCCGACCGTGCCGCACACGGCGAGACGCCCGCCGACGCGCTCGCATGGATGGCGCGCAGCCTGGGCCTCGCGACGGACGGCGAGCGCGTCGCGCCGCCGCTGCTGCTGGAGCGCTTCGACCCGGCCGCGCTGCCGCGCACGCCGACGACGTTCGCGACGTCGCGCGTGCCGCCGGCCGGCGGACCCGCTACGGGCTCGCCGTGAAGGCGACGCTGCCGCCGGCGCCGGCGCAGGTCACGCTCGCACGCTCGCCGGCGAGCGTGGCGGTGCACGAGTAGCCGGCCGCCTCGATCGGCCCGTCCGGCGCGGCGCCGTCGTGCACGGCGCCGAACCACGCGGCCGCCACCGAGCGCGCGGCGCCGCAGTCGGTCGCGCGCACGTCGCGGATGAAGCCGCCGACGGCGTTCGGGCAGCCGCCGGGCGCGCCGCCGGAGGGCTGCGTGGTCGTCGCGCCGCCCGTCGGCTGCGTGCTCGTCGGCGTCGTCGCCGGCGTCGTCTGCGTCGTCGCGGGCGGGACGGTCGTCGCGACCGTGCTCGTCGCGACGGTCGTGGCCGTGCTCGTCGCCGGCGCGGTCGTCGAGCGCGCGGCGGTCAGCGGCGGCTGGACGGCGGTCGCGCCGCTCTCCGTCCCGTCGTTCGACCCGCACGCGCCGATCCCCGCCGCGAGCAGGAGCCCGAGCGGGAGCGCGAGGACGCGGGCGCAGCGCAGCATCGGGAGGATGCTAGCGAGCCGCCCGCGCGCGGCCGCCGCGCCGGGGCGCGTGCGCGGCCGCTGGCCGGAACCGGTGGCACCGCCTGGACGCTTGAGGTACGCTCGCGTCCCCGGAGCGAGCCAAGGGTGGGACGCTCCTTCGAACTCCGCCTCGTCGTGGGGAGGCGGTCAAGGTGGTGCAAACGACGCGATGTCGGTGAAGTACGCGGTCCTCGGGCTTCTCGCGCAGCGGCGCGGCTACGGCTACGACCTCGTCCAGCGCTTCGAGGAGCAGGTCGGGCCGGCGTGGCAGCTGAACGCCGGCGCGATCTACGTCGCGCTCGACAAGCTCGAGCAGGAAGGGCTCGTGCGCCCGGTGACGCAGGGCGAGGACGGCGCGCCGGTCCCGCGCCGCCGCACCGCGCGCGGTGCGCCCCGCGTCATCTACGAGATGACGCCGGACGGCCGCGACCGCTTCGAGGACTGGATGGCCGCCGGCTCCTCGATGTCGCCCCTGCGCGAGGAGCTCCACCTCAAGCTGGCGCTCTCGCAGCCGCGCAACCTGCCGCGCCTGATCGAGCTGACCCTCGAGCAGGAGCAGGCATGCCTCGACCGGCTCGAGCAGCACCGCGGCGGCCCCGCCTTCGACGAGCTGCTCGACTCGCCGCAGCCGTGGGCGGCCGTGGCGAGCGTGATGGTGCGAGACGCCGAGGTCGCGCACCTGCAGGGGACCGTCGACTGGCTGCGCCGCATCCGCCAGGCGATGCGCTGGCTGCAGCAGCAGCCGGAGGCGCTCAGACCGCGCACCTGACATGACGCTCCTCTCGCTCGACGGCGTGACGAAGCGGTACGCCCGCGGATACCGCGAGGTGGATGCGCTGACCGGCATCGACCTCGAGGTCGAGCCGGGCGACTTCGTCGCGATCTGGGGCGGCAGCCGCTCCGGCAAGACCACCCTGCTGCGCGTCGCGGGCGGCGTCGAGGTGCCCGACGGCGGACGCGTGGCGTTCGACGGCCGCGACCTCGCCGGGCTCTCGCGCCGCGACCGCGCGCGGCTGCTGCTGCACGAGATCGGCTGCGTCTGGCAGACCGGCCGCATCACGCGCGGGCTCTCGGTGCTCGACCACGTCGCGCTCCCGCGCTTCCGCCGGCGCAGCCACGCGGAGGCGCGACGCGAGGCGCACGACGTGCTCGAGCGCGTCGGCGCCGACAGCTGCGCTCAGGCGCGCTGGCACGAGCTGTCCGACGGCGACCGCACGCGCGTGGCGCTCGCGCACGCGTTGATCCGGCGGCCGCGGCTGCTGCTCGCCGACGAGCCCACCGTCAGCCTCAACATGATCGAGCGCGAGCAGGTGCTCGGCGTGCTGCGCTCGATCGCCGACCGCGAGCGGGTCGCGATCGTGATGACGACGCCCGACGCGCCCAACACGCTGCAGTCCGATCGGCTCATGTCGCTCGACGCCGGGCACCTGATCAAGCCGCGCTCGGAGGAGCGCGGCACGCTGATCGACTTCCCCGGCACGAGCGAGCGGGCCGGCCGCGGCGGGTAGCCGCCGTGCTGGAGCTGGATGCGGTCCACAAGCGCTTCGACGGCCCCGACGGCGAGACGATCCGCGCGGCCGACGGCGTCTCGCTGACGGTCGCGGGCGGCGACCTCGTCGCGATCTGCGGCCCGAGCGGCTCGGGCAAGTCGACGCTGCTGTTCCTCGCCGCGGGGATCGTGCGCCCCGACGCCGGCCGCGTGCGCTTCGACGGCCGTGACCTCGCGACGCTCTCGCGCCGGGCGGCGGCGCGCCACCGCCGCAGCGCGCTCGGCTTCGTCTTCCAGTCCTCGCGGCTCGTCCCCGGGCTCTCCGCGATCGACAACGCCGGGCTGAAGCTGATGGCCGAGGGCGCGAGCCGCGCCGAGGCGCGCCGCCGCGTCGCGCCGCTGCTGGAGCGGCTCGGGCTCGACCGCCGCGCCGAGCACCGTGCGACGCAGCTCTCGCGCGGGGAGCGCCACCGCGTTCTCACTCGCGCGCGCGCTCTCGAACGAGCCGCAGCTGGTGCTCGCCGACGAGCCGACCGGCAGCCTCGACTCGCAGCGCAGTCGTGAGGTGCTGGAGCTGCTCGCCGGGGTCTGCCGCGAGCGAGACGTCGCGGTCGTGCTCGTCACGCACGACCCCGCCGGCGCCGGCGTCGCCGACCGCGTCCACCGGCTGCGGGACGGCCGCCTGGACGCGGCGGAGCCGGCCAGCGGCGAGGCGCCCGTGCCGAGCGTGCGATGAGGACCCGCAACCTGCTGTTCCTCTACGTGCAGCGGGTGCGCGCGCATCCGCTGCAGGAGCTGCTGGCGCTCGTGGGAATCGCCGTCGGCGTCGCGCTCGTGTTCGCGGTGCTCGTCGCGAACGGCAGCGTCGCCGGCTCGGTAGACCAGCTCGTGCGCGGCGTCACCGGCGACGCGCAGCTCCAGGTCGCCGCGCGCGACCAGCACGGCTTCGACGCAGCGCTCGCACGACGCATCGCGCAGGTGCCCGGCGTGCGGCACGCGGCGCCGCTCGTCGACGTGCGCGCGAACCTGTCGGGAGCCACCGGGAGCACGCGCACGGTCGACCTGGTCGGCGGCGACGGCCGCCTCTCCGACCTGGGGGGCACGCTGCTGCGCGAGATCGCCTCCCCGCACATCCGTTCCACCGACGCGATCGCCCTGCCCCGCCCGCTCGCCGACGCGCTCGGGGCGCACGCCGGCAGCCGGCTGCAACTCGCGATCGGCTCCCGCACGGCGACCGTGCCCGTCGCCGCGGTGCTGGGCCGCGACGAGCTCGGCGCGCTCGCCGGCAGCCCGGTCGCGCTCGCCCCGCTCGCCTACGCCCAGCGACTCGGCGACCTGCGCGGCCGCGCCTCGCGCGTGCTGGTGGAGGCGCAGCCGGGCCGGACGGCGCAGGTGCGCGCACGCCTCGAGCGGCTGGTGGGCAACCGGCTCAACGTCACCGGCGCCGACCAGGAGGCGCGCCTGCTCCGCCGCGCCGCGGCGCCGAACGACCAGTCGACCGCGCTGTTCGCCGCGATCAGCGCGCTCGTCGGCCTGCTGTTCGCGTTCAACGCGATGCTGCTGACCGTGCCCGAGCGGCGGCGCTTCATCGCGGACCTGCGCCTCGAGGGGCTCGGCGACCTGACCGTCCTGCGGCTCGTGCTGTTCGACGCGCTCATGCTCGGCGCACTGGCCTCCGCCGCCGGCCTCGTGCTCGGCGACGTCCTCTCGCGCAACGCGTTCCACGCGGCGCCGGGCTACCTGTCCTACGCGTTCGCCGTCGGCGACCAGCGGATCGTCTCGCCGGCGACCGTCCTGCTCGCCGTCGGCGGTGGCCTGCTGGCCACGCTCGTGGCGGCGATGCGCCCGCTCAGCGACCTGCTCTCGCGGCGGCCGCTCGACGCCGCCTACCGCGAGGAGGACGAGCGCGTCGAGGGCGCGGTCGTGCCGCGCCGCTTGCTGCTGGCGGCCGGCGCGGCGCTGGTTGCGGCGGCGACCGGCATGCTGCTGCTCGCACCGCACGCGGCGATCGTCGGGATCATGCTGCTCGTCGGCGCGATGCTGCTCCTGATCCCGGGGATCCTCACCGGCTGCCTGCGGCTCGTCGACGTGCTCAGCCAGCGCCTGCGCAGCCCGCTGCTGGTGGTCGCGGTCGGCGAGCTCCGCGCCACCACGACGCGCTCGATCGCGCTCGCCGCGACCGGCGCGCTGGCCGTCTTCGGCAGCGTCGCGATCGAGGGCTCGCACTTCGACCTCCAGCGCGGGCTGGACGCCGACGCGCACGGCTTCAACGCACGCGCCGACCTGTGGATCACCCCGTCGGGGAGCGCGAACGAGCTGGCGACCGTCGCGTTCCGGCCGCCGGCCGGCAGCGCCGGCATCGCCGCGCTCCCGGGCGTGCGGGCGGTGCGCCCCTACCGCGGCGCCTTCCTCGACGTCGACGACCGGCGCGCGTGGGTCGTCGCGCCGCCGCGCACCGACGCGCACCTGCTGCTGCCGACCCAGCTGATCGCCGGCGACCTGACGGCGGCGAACGAGCGCCTGCGCGCCGGCGGCTGGGTCGGGCTCTCGAGCGCGCTCGCGGACGCGCGCGGCCTGCACGTCGGCGACGTCGTCACGCTGCCGACGCCGCAGCCGCTGCGGATGCGGCTCGCCGCGATCATCACGAACCTCGGCTGGAGCTCCGGCGCGGTGCTGATGAACGCCGCAGACTTCCGCCGCGGCTGGGCCAGCGCCGACGTCAGCGCGCTGCAGGTGCTGCTCGATCCGGGGACGCCGCCGAGCGCCGCGGCGACGCGCGTGCAGGCGCTGCTGGGCCCGCACAGCGGCCTCGCCGTCGAGACCGCCGGCCAGCGCGAGCAGCGCTTCCGCGCCTCGACGCGGCAGGGGCTCTCGCGCCTGACGCAGATCGCGAGGCTCGTGCTCGTGTCGGCGGCGCTGGCGCTCGCGGCCGCGCTCGGCGGCGTCGTCTGGAGCCGGCGCCCGCGGCTCGCGTCGCTCAAGCTGAGCGGCTTCAGCGACGGCGACGTGTGGCGCGCGCTGACGTTGGAGAGCGCGATCGTGCTCGGCATCGGCTGCTCGATCGGTGCGCTGCTCGGCCTCTACGGGCAGTACATGCTCAGCCGCTGGCTGAGCGACTCGACCGGCTTTCCGACCGCCTACGCGCCGGCATGGCTGCTCGCGCTCTCGACGTTTGCGGGCGTCACGCTCGTCGCCGTCGCGATCGCCGCGCTCCCCGGCTTCGCGGCGGCCCGCGTCTCCACCCGCCGCCGCGCCGCTCGAGGATTAATCCACATCGCTTAACTGGTGGCGATAAATCGCCCGGTACGACCGGCGAGGTTCCTACGCTTGTGCCATGCGAACGGTCGCCGGCGTGTCGCGCGGAGCACGTGTGCGCGAGCTCGCCGCGTTGGCGAGCGTGATGGCGCGCTTCTGGCTCGTCGTCTTCCCGCGCGTGCGCACGCAGCTGCGCGGCTGGCATGCGCACGCCCTCACGATCCCGGACCCCGAGCTGCGCACGCAGGCGCTCGCGACGCTCGACAGCGAGCGCCTCAGCGCCGCCGGCGCGGCGCTGTTCGCCACCACCACGCCGCGCGTGCGCCGAGGCACCGGACGCGAGCTCGTCCGTGCGCTCGTCGCCTACCAGGTCATCTGCGACTACCTCGACACGCTCGCCGAGCAACCGGCGGCCGACCCCGTGCGCAACGGCGCCCAGCTGCACCGCGCGCTCGCCGACGCCGTCGCCGGCGGCCCGCTCGCCGACCACTACCGCCATCACCGCACCAGCGACGACGGCGGCTACCTGGCCGCGCTCGTGACCGCCTGCCGCCAGAGCTGCGCGACGCTGCCGGCGTACGCGGCCGTGCGCGCGGTCGCACTGCGCGAAGCGCGCCGCAACGAAGTGCAGGGCGTCAACCACGGGCCGTCCGCCGTGCGCGAGCCGGCGCTGCATGCGTGGGCCGCGGGACTGCGCGCCGACTCGGCGACCGGCGACGCCCGTTGGTTCGAGCTGGCGGCGGCCGGCAGCTCCTCGCTCGCCGTGCTCGCGCTGATCGCCGCCGCCGCCGACAGCGCGACGACGCCGGCGATGGCAGAGCGCGTGCGGCGCGTCTACTTCCCGTGGATCGAGGCGCTCAGCACGCTGCTCGACAGCGTCGCCGACCGCGAGCATGACCTGCGCACCGGCGAGCTCAACTTCGTGAGCCGCTACGCGTCGCAGGCGGCCGCGGTCGCGCGACTGCGGCAGGTGACGATGCGCGCGGTCGCCGGCGCGCGGTCGCTCCCGCGCGGCGAACGGCACGTCGTGCTCGTCGCGGGGATGATCGCGATGCACGTCTCCGAGGCGGGCGCCTGGCTGCCGTGGACCGCGCCGGTCACGCGCGCGGTGCTGCGCGCGGCCGACACGATGGCGATGCCGGTGCTGCTCGCGCTGCTGCGCACGTGGCGCCGTGCGCGCGAGCGGCGTCAGGCGGACTCGCCGGCGGGCGCCGCGCCGATCCCGACCGGGCAGCTCACGCCGGTGCCGCCGAGCCCGCAGTAGCCGTTCGGGTTCTTCGCGAGGTACTGCTGGTGGTAGTCCTCGGCGTAGTAGAAGCCGCCACGGGGTGCCGGAAGCGGAGCGATCTCGGTCGTGATCTCGCCGTGGCCGGCCTCGCGCAGCGTCTCGCGATAGGTCTCGCGCGAGCGCAGGGCGGCGTCGCGCTGCGCCTCGCTCGTCCAGTAGATCGCCGAGCGGTACTGCGTGCCGACGTCGTTGCCCTGGCGCATCCCCTGCGTCGGGTCGTGCCCCTCCCAGAACAGCTTCAGCAGCGCCTCGTAGGAGGTTCTCGCCGGGTCGAAGACGACGAGGACCGCCTCCGTGTGGCCGGTCTGCGCGGAGCAGACCTCCTCGTAGGTCGGGTTCGGCGTGAAGCCCCCGGCGTAGCCGACCGCGGTCGTGTAGACGCCGGGCGCCCGCCAGAAGATCCGCTCGGCGCCCCAGAAGCAGCCGAGCCCGAAGACGGCGGTCTCGAAGCCGTCCGGGAACGGCGGCGTGATCGGCGTGCCGAGCACCTCGTGCGACCGGCCGCCCACCCCCGGCATCTCCTGCTCGCGGCCGGGCAACGCGCGGTCGCGATCCACCATGTCGGACTTGCGGGTGAGGAAGCGCATGGTGTGAATCTAGCCGGCCCGCGCGGCGCGCCCCTTACGGTTTGCTGACGCCGCCGCGACGCGCGCGAGCAGGTAGGCGGCGACGAGCAGCAGCGCGATCGCGGCGCCGGCGGCGACGCGCGCGTAGTAGGAGAGGTAGAGGCCGCCGATCCCCGCGAGCGCGCCGAGCACGACGGCGAGCGCCATCATCGGCGCCAGGCGGCGCGTCAGCAGGCGCGCCGCCGCCGCGGGGGCGACGAGCACCGCGACCGCGAGCAGGTTGCCGAGGCCCTGCACGGCGACGAGCACCGCGAGCGCCAGCAGCGCCAGCAGCAGCGCGTCGACGAGCGCCGGCGAGATCCCCAGCGCGCGCGCCCCGGGGCGGTCGAAGCCGGCGGCGAGCAGCCGCGGATGCGCGAGCCGCAGCGCGACGAGCACCGCCGCGACGAGCGCGCCGCCGGCGAGCAGGTCGCCGCGCGAGGTCCCGAGCACGTCGCCGAACAGCAGCGTCTGGATCCCGAGCGGCGCCGCGGGCGAGAGCGCGAGCAGCGCGCCGAGCCCGAACAGCGTCGTGACGACGACGGCGATCGCGTCGTCGCGGCCGATCCGCTCGACCCGTCCCGCGAGCGCGACCGCGAGCGCCGCGACGACGATCCCCGCCGCGCCGCCGAGCAGCAGCGGGACGCCCGCGAGCGCCGCCAGCACGAGCCCCGGGAACATCCCGTGCGCGAGCGACTCGGCGCCGTAGGAGAGCCCGCCGAGCACGATCCAGCAGCCGAGCGTCCCGCCGACCGCCGCGAGCAGCAGCACCTCCAGCAGCGCGCGCTGCATCAGCGCGTGCGAGAAGGGGTCGGTGAGCGTGTGGACCGCGCTGGCGAGCGCGGGCGCGGCGGCGGCGCTCATCGCGGCGGCGGGTCGTGGTGATGGTGGTGCGGCGGCAGGATCGCGTGATGCGGCCGCGCGGCGTCCTCGCCGGGCAGCGTCACGATCGCGGCGCCGTAGGTCGCCGCCAGCACCTCCGGCGTCAGCGCCTCGCCCGGGTCCCCGAACGCCAGCTGACGGCCGTTGAGGCACAGGACCCGGTCCCAGCGGCGCGCCTGCTCGAGGTCGTGCGTGGCGATCAGGACCGCGCGCCCCTCGCCGGCGAGCTCGGCCAGCAGCGCCTCGAGCCGCTCCGCGCTGCGCGCGTCGAGCCCGGTGAACGGCTCGTCGAGCAGCAGGACGCGCGTGTCCTGCACGAGCGCCCGCGCGATCAGCACGCGCTGACGCTGGCCACCGGACAGCTCGCCGTAGCTGCGCTCGGCGCGGTCGGCGAGATCCACGCGGGCGAGTGCGGCGCGCGCGGCGGCGCGGTCGGCGCGACGCGGGCGCCGCCACCACGCGCGGGCCGGGATCGTGCCCATCAGCGCGACGTCGAGCGCGCTGACGGGGAAGTCGAGGCGCGAGCGCTCGGTCTGCGGCACGGAGGCGGCGCGGCCCTGCGTGGCGAGCGTCCCTTCGGTCGGGCGCAGCTCGCCGAGCAGGGCACGGAAGAGCGTCGTCTTGCCGCCGCCGTTGGGGCCGAGCACGGCGACGCGCTCGCCTGGGTGGACGCTGAACGTGACGTCGGTCAGCACGGGCTCCCCGCCGTAGCCGACCGCCAGCCCGCGGCCTTCGACCAGCGCGCTCACGACGAGGTTCTCGGTCGTGGCGTGAGCGCCTGCGCCGCCGCGGTCGCCGCGAATGCCGCGCCGCTGACGACGGCGATCGTGGCTCCTGGCGGGGCGTTGAGCTTGACGGCGAGCCAGATGCCGGCGGTGCCCTCGGCGGCGGCGAGGACGGTCGTCGCTCGCTGCCAGGTGGGAATGCGGTCGGTCGCGAGGCGGGCGGTGGCGGCGGGGACGACGAGGAGGGCGGTCGCGAGCAGGGCGCCGACGGCGCTGAGGACCGCGACGGCGGCGAGCGCGAGCAGGACGAGCAGCGCGACGTCGGGCAGCGGCGAGCGGACGCCGAGCGCGCGGGCGCCGTCGCGGTCGAAGCCGGTCGCGAGCCAGCGCGTGCCGAGCAGCCACGCGGCGAGCAGCGCGATCGCGGCGACCGCCGCGGCGAGGCGGACGTCGCCCGGGCCGATCGCGAGCAGGCTGCCGAACAGCAGCGACTCGACCGACGCGGCCGAGTGGAAGACGTCGGAGGCGAGCAGGATCCCGGTCGCGAGCGCGGCGACGAGCACGAGCGCGGTGAGCGTGCCGTGGCCCTCCGCCTCGCGCTCGCCCGCGCCGAGCCGGCCGACCGCGAGCGCGAACAGCAGCGCGGCGCCGAAGCCGCCAAGCGTCGCCGCGAAGCCGAGCCCGTCGGCCAGCACGAGCCCGGGGAACGCGGCCGCCGCGGCGCCATGGACGGGGAACGCGAGCCCGCGCAGCACGATCCAGCAGCCGAGCGTGCCGGACAGCACGGCCAGCAGCAGCAGCTCGAGGAGCGCGCGCTGCACGAAGGGAAGCTGGAAGGGCTCGAGCATCGTCTTGCCGACGAGCATAATGGGAATGAGTCTGATTTGCACGTAGGCGCGCGGCGACACGCTGCCCGCCGCTACGATCGAGGCGACGATGACCGCGCGCGCGACGAGAACGACCCGGGTGGCGCGAGCACACGCTCGCGACGCTCGCCGACGCCGGCTACCGGCGCGGCGGCGCGCGCAACGCCGTCGTCGAGCTGCTCGAGCGCCAGGACTGCGCGCTGACCGCGCAGGAGATCGACGACCGCCTTCGCGCACAGGGGCGCAGCGTCGGCCGCGCGAGCGTCTACCGCATCCTCGAGCTGCTGACCGAGCTGAGGCTCGTCCAGCGGATCGACGTCGGCCAGGGCGTCGCGCGCTACGAGCGCCACCTGCCCGACGGCGACCACCACCATCACCTCGTCTGCGACACCTGCGGCCAGATCGCGCCGTTCGAGGACCCCGCGCTCGAGGCGGCGATCGAGCGCGTCTCGCGCGGCCTCAGCTTCGCCGTCGACGACCACGACGTCGTCCTGCACGGCGCCTGCAGCGACTGCCGCGAGCTGTAGGCGGCTAGGCCGCTGTTGCGGCGGAGATCCAGCCCTCGCTCGACGGGAGCGAGCGGAGCAACTCGGGCACTGACTGGAAGCGGTCCTCCGGATCCTCCTGGGTGCACGTCGTGATCACCTCTCGCATCTCTGGGTTCACAACGGCGTTGCGCTCGTCGCCCCGGCTCCACGTGACGGTGCCGAGCGGCGGTGCGCACTCGCTGATCAGGAAGTAGAGGAGCTTGCCGAGGCTGAAGATGTCAGCAGTGGGATGCCCACGATCGCGATCCTCGAGCAGCTGCTCCGGCGCAGCGAAGTGCGGCGTTCCGAGCGCGGCGCTCGACACCGACAGGGTGGCGGCGAAGCGCAGATCCGCGATGTCGAAGTCGGTGAGGACCGCATCGCCATGGGCATCGAGCACGATGTTGGCCGGCTTGACGTCGCGATGGACGATGCTCTGATCGTGCGCAAACGCGAGGGCTTGCGCCACCGCCGTAAACACCGCGCGCTTCTTCGTGGTCTTCCATCCGAAGCGTTGGAGCTCCGTCAGGTCGCCGCCGGGGAGATAGTCCATCGCAAACGACAGCAGATCGTCGCCGACCGTCCCGATGCGACAGATCGACGCAGGCGCGATGCGATCCAGGTTCGTGAGGTGCTGCATGGCTCGGATTCCGCGCTGGAATCGCCAGAAGCATTACCCCGATGGCGATCTTGTCCGGGTCGAACACCTTCACGGCGACGGCGTGCTCGCCCGCCGCTGCCTCCCAGACAGTCCCGAACGTGCCGGCGCCGACGATCCTCCGCAGCGTCGCGCCGCACAGGACGTCGCCCTGCCGTGGACGTCGCCCCGGCCGGGCACGCTCGGCGTGCGCGTCGATCTCGGCCTGGATCTGCTGCCAGCGGGCTCCGAGCAGCGGCAGACTCGCCCGGTCAAAGGTCAGCTGACACAGTTCACGCACGCTCGCGGCGCGCTCCCCTGCGCTCTCCTCGTCCATCACGCCAGTCGAGTCGCCCACGCACTCGTCGCAGAGATGGCGGCCGTTCTCCGACACCACCAGCTGCCGAACGTCCTCGTGGAGCCGCCCGCAGAAGTCACAGCGCGTCTGCCCCGTCCGCGTTCCGGCCCATCCGACCAGGGCCAGGAGCAGCGCGACGCCGGAGCCGGAGAAGAGCCAGTCCTTGTTGTCGGCAATCCACTTGATGGCGGGCAAGACGCGGCGACGATATCCGAGGAGGCACGACCTATGCACCGCTATCGGGTCGAGCATCGCGCTCAGCGATCTCCCAGGGTCTCTTCACCGTCCCTTGGGGCGCCTCTTACGGGTCCTTTGAGGTGTCCGGCGCACAATGGCGTCCATGGCGATCCCCCCGCATCGGACTCACTCGGAGGACTCCCCCCGCGCGGCGGCCGCGCAGGCCGCCTCGCTGCGCGACGCCGGCGTGCGGCGCGTGCGCTCGGCGACGCGCTGGCTGGCGGCCGGCGCGGTCGCGCTGACGGGCGTCCTCGCCGGCGTCGCGGCGCACGGCACGGCCAGCTCCAGCGCCTCCACCGGCGGCACCGGCCTCGCCGCCGCGCAGAGCAGCGGCACGGCAAGCGGCTACGACGACGGCAGCTCGTACGGCTACGACGACAACGCCGGCGGCTATGGCGGCGACGAAGGCTACAGCCAGGACGACGGCTCCTACGGCGCCGCCCCGCAGGCGCCCGCCCAGGCGCCGCAGCCGGTGCCCCAGCCGGTCACCCCGGCGGTGTCCTCGGGAGCGTCGTGAGCGCGTCCGCCGCGAGCTGGCGCGCGCTCGGCACGACCGCGACGCTCGTGGTGACCGACGCCGCCGCGCTCGCCGACGCGCGCGCGGCCGTGGAGGCCGAGCTGGCCGAGATCGACCGCGCCGCCAGCCGCTTCCGCGAGGACTCGGAGCTGCTGGCGCTCAACGCCGCCGCCGGTGGCGGGCCGGTGGCGGTGAGCCCGCTGCTGGCGCAGGCGATCGCCGTCGCGCTGCGCGCCGCGCGCACGACCGGCGGCGCCGTCGACCCGACGCTCGGCACCGAGCTCGTGCGCGCCGGCTACGACCGCGACTTCGGCGAGCTGGCGGCCGGCGGCCGCGAAGCGTCCTGCCCAGATCTCCCCGCGGCAGCTCGGACCAGGACGCTTCACGCCGCGAGCGCAGACGAGAGCTCCGGCCGCGCGGTCGCACGGGGACCGCGCGGCCGGCTGCCGCGCCGCCGGCCCGCGTGGCCGGCGGTCCGGCTCGATCGCGCGCGGGGACGCGTGACGCTGCCGGCCGGCGTCGCGCTCGACCTCGGCGCGACCGCGAAGGCGCTCGCCGCCGACCGCGCCGCGCGCGCCGCGCGACACGCCGCCGGCTGCGGCGTGCTGGTGAGCCTCGGCGGCGACATCGCCGTCGCCGGCCCGGCGCCCGGCGACGGCTGGGCGATCCGCGTGACGGAGGACCACGCCGCGCCCGAGAGCGCCGCGGGCCAGACGATCACGATCCGCTCCGGCGGCCTTGCCACCTCCGGCACGACCGTGCGCCGTTGGCGCGCGCAGGGCGCCGAGCGCCACCACATCCTCGATCCGCGCAGCGGCCGGCCGGCCGCCGTCGTGTGGCGCACCGCGAGCGTCGCGGCCGCCAGCTGCGTCGACGCGAACACCGCCTCGACCGCGGCGATCGTCCGCGGCGCCGACGCCGCGCCGTGGCTGCTGCGCCACCGGCTGCCCGCGCGGCTCGTGTCCGCCCACGGGCGCGTGCTGCTGCTCGGCGGCTGGCCGCGACGCGACGCCGCGCCGGTCCCGAGCTGTGCGCCTCAGGGTGGGTATACGCCACCCGAAACCACACAGCTCGCCGAGGGGCCGACCGCATGAGCCTCTTCGCCGCCACCACGAGCGTGACCTGGACCCTCACGCGCGCGTCCGGCGCCGTCAGCCTGGTGCTGCTGACGGCGACCTTCGCGCTCGGGATCGCCGACGTGACGCGCTGGCGCAGCCGCATGTGGCCGCGCTTCGCGATCGACGCGCTGCACCGCAACCTCGCGCTGCTGTCGGTGGCGTTCGTGGGCCTGCACGTCCTCACGACGGTGCTCGACAGATTCGTCTCGATCGGCGTGGTGTCCGCCGTGGTGCCGTTCACGAACGGCTACAAGGCGCTGTGGCTCGGGCTCGGCGCCGTCGCGTTCGACCTCTTCCTCGCCCTGATCCTCACCAGCCTGCTGCGCCGCCACATCGGCGTGCGCGTCTGGCGTGCGATCCACTGGGCCGCCTACGCCTGCTGGCCGGTCGCCCTCCTGCACGCGCTCGGCACCGGCAGCGACGCGTCGCGGCCGTGGATGCTCGGGCTCGCGCTCGGCTGCACCGCGGTCGTGGCGGGCTCCGTGCTCGCGCGGCTCGCGCAAAGCGGGATCGCAGGCGGCGACGGCGACCCACGGACCACCGACACCCGCACCGGAGCGTTGATGCGATGACCGACGCGAGCACCCTGCCCCGCCTGCTGCACGGCGCCGACCCGCACGGCGGCGCCTCGCTGCCGGAGCACCTCGCCCACCACGGGCTGCGCGGACTCGACGTCGACGGCGCGTGGCTCGTCGAGGAGGTCGAGCGCGCCGGCCTGCGCGGCCGCGGCGGCGCCGCCTTCCCAACCGCCACGAAGCTCGAGGTCGTCGGCCACGGCCGCCGCCGCGCGGTGGTCGTCGGCAACGCCAGCGAGGGCGAGCCGGCGAGCGCGAAGGACGCGACGCTGCTCGCGCAGGCGCCGCACCTCGTGCTCGACGGGCTCCAGCTCGCCGCCGCCGCGACGCGCGCGGCCGAGGCGATCCTGGCGGTGAAGTCCCGCGCCCGCGACGCGCAGGCAGCCGTCGCGACGGCGCTGCGCGAGCGCGAGATGGCCGGACGGGATCGCGTCGGCGTGCGCGTGGTCGAGGTCCCCGACGGCTACGTCTCCGGCGAGGAGAGCGCGCTCACGCACCTGCTCAACGGCGGCCGCGCGGTGCCGACGGCGACGCCGCCGCGTCCGTTCGAGCGCGGCGTCGGCGGGCGCCCGACGCTGATCCAGAACGTCGAGACGCTCGCGCACGTCGCGCTGATCGCCCGCTACGGCGCCGACTGGTACCGCGGACTCGGGACCCCGGAGGAGCCGGGCACCGCGCTCGTGACGCTGCAGGGCGCGGTCGCGCGGCCCGGCGTGCGCGAGATCGCGCTCGGCACGCCGCTGGCGGCGCTCGTCGAGCACGGCGGCGGCGACCTCAGCCGCGCACGCGGCGTGCTGATCGGCGGCTACTTCGGCACCTGGCTCGATCCGACCGACGCCCGCGGCGCGAGGCTCGACGGCGCCTCGCTGCGCCCGCTCGGCGCCTCGCTCGGCTGCGGCGTCGTCGCGGTGCTGGGCGAGGACGCCTGCCCGGTGGCGGAGACGGCCCGGCTCGTCCGCTGGCTCGCAGGCGAGTCGGCCGGGCAGTGCGGGCCGTGCGTGTTCGGGCTCGCGGCGATCGCCGACGCGCTCGAGAGCGTCGCGGACGGCCGCGCGGCGCGCGCCCTGGCGACCGCGTCGCGCCGGTCCGCGCCATCCCGCCTGCGACGCAGCTCCGCCCCGCCCGGCAGCGGCGGCCGGGCACGCAACGAGGACGCGCTCGCGCGCGTGCGGCGCTGGAGCGGCGAGGTCGCCGGCCGCGGCGCCTGCCGCCACCCCGACGGCGCCGTGCGGCTCGTCGCGAGCGCGCTGCGCACGTTCGAGGCCGACTTCGAGGACCACCTGCGCCACGGCTCGTGCGGGGCGTGCGCGCGCCGGCCGGTGCTGCCGCTGCCCGCTCACGCGTCCGCGTTCGAGGCGGCCGCATGAGCCGCGAGGAGCCGCATGTGCGCATCGACCCGATCGCCTGCACGGCGCACGGCCTCTGCGCCGAGCTGCTGCCCGAGCGCGTGCGACTCGACGACTGGGGCTACCCGATCGTCGACGACCGCCCGCTGCCGCCCGAGCTCGTCGCCCACGCCCGCCGCGCCGCCGCCGTCTGTCCGACGCTCGCGCTCAAGCTCGCGCAGCGGCCGGCTCAGGCACCGCGCGCTTCCCGCAGCACCCGTCGCAGGACGAGCGCGACCCAGTCGTAGAGCGAGCGCGTGATCGGCACGGCGCGAACCTACCGGCCGACCTAAGCCCGCCTTCAAGAACCCGGTGCGTCGGCCCGCGCCAGATCGGCGGCGGCGTCGATGATCATGTCCTCCTGGCCGCCGACGATGCGGCGGCGGCCGAGCTCCATCAGGACGGCGCGCGGCTCGACGCCGAACTTCGCGCCGGCGCGCTCGGCGTGCAGCAGGAAGGACGAGTAGACGCCCGCGTAGCCGAGCGACAGCGCCGTCCGGTCGACGATCTGCGCGCGCGGCATCAGCGGCGCCACGACGTCCTCCGCGACGTCCATCAGCGGGAACAGCGTCGCGTTCGTGTCGTGGCCGGAGCGCTCCAGCGCGGCGGCGAGCACCTCCAGCTGCGCGTTGCCGGCGCCGGCGCCGAGGCCGCGCAGCGAGCCGTCGAGCCACGTCGCGCCCGCCTCCACCGCCGCGAGCGCGTTCCCGACCCCGCAGCCGAGGTTGTTGTGCGCGTGGAAGCCGACCTCGACCTCCGCGGGGAGCGCCTCGCGCAGCGCTCTGACCCGCGCGGCGGCGCTCGCCGGCACGAGCGCGCCGGCCGAGTCGACGACGTAGACGACGCGCGCGCCGTAGGAGGCCATCAGCGCCGCCTGCTCGGCCAGCGGCGCCGGCTCGAGCATGTGGCTCATCATCAGGAAGCCGACGGCGAGCATCTCGTTCGCGGCCGCCCATTCGAGGTGCTGCTCGGCGATGTCGGCCTCGGTGCAGTGCGTCGCCACGCGCGCGACGGAGGCGCCGAGCATGCGGGCCTCTCGGAGCTCCTCCAGCGTCCCGATCCCCGGCAGCAGCAGCGCCGCGATCCGGGCTCGCGTGACCACGCCCGCCGCCGCCGCGATCAGCTCGCGGTCGTGGTGGGCGGAGCGGCCGTACTGGATCGAGGAGCCGCCGACGCCGTCGCCGTGCGAGACCTCGATCACGTCGATCCCGGCGGCGTCCAGCCCGGCCGCCACGGCCCGCACGTGCTCCGGCGTGAAGGCGTGCCGCACCGAGTGCATGCCGTCGCGCAGCGAGGAGTCGACGAGCGTGACGTGCGTCATCGCGTCACCTCCGCACGATCACTGTCCCTCTCACCCCGCATACGGGGGTCAGACGGACAGTGGTCGGCGAGCAGGCGCCGCGCCAGCTCCTCCCCCACCCGCGCCGCGGCGGCCGTCATCACGTCGAGGTTGCCGGCGTAGGGCGGCAGGAAGTCGCCGGCGCCCTCGACCTCCAGCAGCACGGTGACGAGGTCGCCGTCGACGTCGCAGAGCTTGAGGCGGTAGCCGGGGACGTAGGCGCGGATCGCGTCCGCCATCGCCTGCACCGACGCCTGGATCGCCGCCGCGTCCGGCTCGCGCACCTGCGCGAAGACGGTGTCGCGCATCAGGATCGGCGGGTCGGCCGGGTTGAGGATGATGATCGCCTTCGCCTCGTCGGCGCCGCCGACCAGCTCCAATCCACGTGCTGTCGTGACGGTGAACTCGTCGATGTTCTGGCGCGTGCCGGGACCGGCGGAGGCGGAGGCGATCGTCGCGACGATCTCGCCGTAGGCGACGTCGGCGACGCGGTCGATCGCGTGCATCATCGGGATCGTCGCCTGGCCGCCGCAGGTGACCAGGTTCACGTTCGGGGCGTCCAGATGGCGATCGAGGTTCACCTCCGGCACGACGTAGGGGCCGACCGCCGCCGGGGTCAGGTCCACCACGACCTTGCCGGCCTCGCGCAGCCGCGGGGCGTTGGCGAGGTGGGCCTTCGCACCGGTCGCCTCGAACACGAGCGGGACGTCGTCGCGCTCCAGCACCGCCTCGACGCCGCGCGCGCTCGACTCGACGCCCAGCTCGCGCGCGCGGGCGAGGCCGGGCGAGTCGGCGTAGATGCCTGCCATCAGCACGGTCTCGATCGCCGCGCTGCGTTGCAGCTTCATCAGCAGGTCGGTGCCGATGTTGCCGGGGCCGATCACGGCCGCCTTGACCTGTCCCATGCGCCCTTCCCCCGTGGACGAGACCGGTGGCGAGCGTATCAGCGCTCGCCGAGCGCGGCGCGAACTGCGGCGTCGAAGCCGATCGGCGCGTCGTTGATCCCCGCCGGCGGCGGCGTGCGCACGACCATCTCCTCGCGCAGGCCGTCGACGAGCGGGCGCACGAGGCCGTTGTCGACCGGCGTCACGAGCATCACCCACCAGGAGGAGAGGCGCGGCGTCAGCACCGGCACGCGCACGATCAGCGGCGGGCGCCGGCCCATCGCGTGCGCGGTGCGCACCATCATCTCGCGGTAGGTCAGGACGTCGGGGCCGCCCAGCTCGACGTCACCGGTGACGTCCTGCCGGTCGCGCAGGGCGTGCAGCGCGTGGACGACGTCGTCGAGCGCGATCGGCTGCGTGCGCGTGTCGATCCAGCGCGGGCAGACCATCGCGGGCAGCCGGCCGACGAGCGCGCGCAGCATCTCGAACGACGCGCCGCCCGGCCCGATGATCATCGCCGCGCGCACGTGCACGAGCTGGGGCACGTGCCGGGCGAGGATCTCGGCGACCTCGTCGCGGCTGCGCAGGTGCGCCGAGGAGGCGTCGGCCTCGCCGCCGCCGGAGAGGCCGCCGAGGTAGATCACGCGGCGCACGCCGGCCTGTGCGGCGGCGGCGCCGAAGGTCTCGGCGGCACGGCGGTCGCGGGCGGCGAAGTCCTCGCCCGATCCGCCCTTTCCGCCCATCGAGTGGATCAGGTAGTAGGCGACCTCGATCCCGTCGAGCGCCGCGGCGAGCCCTCTGCCGGTGAGCGCGTCGCCTTGCACGGCGTACGGGTGCACGGCCTCCGGTGCGCGGGACGGATCGCGCACGAGGCAGCGCAACCGGCCGGCCGGGGCGTCGTCGTCGGCCGCCAGCAGCGGGAGCAGCCGGCCGCCGACGTAGCCGGTGGCGCCGGTGAGCAGGACGGATGGGACGAGCGGGTATACGGTCGGCGCATACCCGGAAGTGCACCCCGGAGTAAACTAGTTGTCGAAGCAACTACTTCAGGAGGAGACGCGGTGCAGCTCGACGGCATCCACCACATCACGTGCATCACCGGCGACGCGCCGCGCAACGTCGACTTCTACGTGCGCGTGCTCGGCATGCGGATGGCGAAGAAGACGGTCAACCAGGACGACCCGACCGTCTACCACCTCTTCTACGCCGACGACGCGGGATCGCCGGGCGCCGACCTGACCTTCTTCGAGTACCCGAACGCCCGCCCCGGCCGCGACGGCGCAGGGATGATCCACCGCATCGCGTTCCGCGTCGGTGGCGGGGGGCGGGCGGGCGGGTCCGATTCTGCGCTGGACTTCTGGGCCGCCCGCCTGGAGGGCGAGGGAATCGCCGTCTCGCGGGAGGGCGACGGCGCGCTGCGCTTCGCCGACCACGAGGGGCTCGGGCTCGAGCTGCTGGTGGACGACTCGGGCGACGAGCCCTTGACGGCCGCCGCGCCCGACATCCCGGCCGCGCATGCGCTGCGCGGCTTCGCGGGCGTGCGCGCCTACAGCGCCGATCCGGCGCAGAGCGCCGCACTGCTGCGCGACGTGCTCGGCTTCGAGGCTTTGGACGACGGCGCCGAGCGCGAGTGGCTCTCGCGCGGCCCGCGCCGCGGCGGCTTCTACGGCTACGACCCGGCGCCCGACGAGCGCGGGATCGGCGGGGCGGGCACGGTCCACCACATCGCCTGGACCGCCGAGGACGAGGACATCGAGGCGTGGGACGAGCGCTACCGCGCCGCCGGCCGGCACACCTCCGGCCTCGTCGACCGCTTCTACTTCAGAAGCGTCTACTCGCGCGAGCCGAGCGGCGTGCTGTTCGAGATCGCCACGCGGGGGCCGGGATTCGCGGCCGACGAGGCGCCCTCGGAGATCGGACGGAGACTGTCGCTGCCGCCGAAGCTCGAGCACCTGCGCGAGCAGATCGAGGCTTCTTTGACGCCGCTGCCGGCGGAATCCGCGGGCGTCGCGGGTGGGCTGAGGGCCGAGCGCGGCGACACAAGTGTCCTGACCTGGCCTCGCAGGAGACGGCCAGGTCAGGACGCTTCAGGCGTCGGCCGAGCCGGCCGACGCTCTATCGTCCAGCGGCCGATGTCCCCCGGGCCGATCGATCGTCGTGAGCTGCTGCGGCGCGCTGGCGTGGGCGCCGCTGCTGCGGGCGCCGCGGCTGCGGCCGGCTGCGGCGACTCCAGCGGCGGGGCGGGCACGACCGCGGCCGCCGCGACGACGCCGAGCGCCGCCACGCGCCGCGAGACCTCGGCCGCGATCCGCGCGGCGCGCACGAGACAGGTGAAGAAGGGCGAGGCGCCCAACGTCCTGCTGGTGATCGTCGACAGCGTCCGGGCCGACCACCTCGGCTCCTACGGCCGCCGCAACGCGCACACGCCGAACCTCGACGCGCTCGCGCGCGAGAGCCTGCGCTTCACGCACGTCTACCCGGAGGCGTTCCCGACCGGGCCGGCGCGCGCGACGATCTACGGCGGCCGGCGGATCTTCCCCTTCGCCGACTGGAGAGGACCGCCGCCGGACATGCCCGGCAGCCCCGGCTGGCAGGACATCCCGGCGCAGAACCTCGTCACGACGCTGCGCGGCGCCGGCTTCCACACCGCGCTCGCGGTCGACACGCCGTGGGTGCTCGTCGACTCGCAGAAGCCGTTCCAGCAGGCGCTGCACCGCTACCACCCGGTCCCCGGCCAGACCGGGACCGTGACGAAGCCGGCGAGCCTGATCTCCGACGCCGAGCTGGCGCGCTGGGTGCCGCCGAAGATCATCGACTCCAGCTCCGCCGGCAAGATGCGCCAGTACCTCGCCAACCAGTCGGGCCGCAGATCGGAGGCCGACTACCAGCCGGCACGGGTCTTCACCGCCGGCATCAGACTGCTGGAGGAGGCGAACCGCCAGAAGAAGCCGTGGGCGCTGATGCTCGACTGCTTCGACCCGCACGAGCCGTGGGACCCGCCGGACAAGTACATCCGCCTGCACGGCGGCGACGTGCACCGCAGATGGAACCCGGGCACGGTCCTCAACGGCACGACGCGGACGAACGGCCTGGCGCCGGAGGACGTCGCGCAGATGAAGGCGCTCTACCGCGCCGAGCTGTCGATGTCCGACCACTGGTTCGGCAACTTCATGCAGCGCTTCCACGAGCTGAAGCTGGAGCGCGAGACGCTGATCCTGTTCCTCTCCGACCACGGCTTCCTGCTCGGCGAGCGCGGCTACGTGGCGAAGATGGCGACGCAGTGCCACCCGGAGCTGATCCACGTGCCGCTGATGATCCGCTCGCCCGACGGCCGCGGCGCGGGCAGAACGACCGACTACCTGACGCAGACGCAGGACGTCGCGACGACGCTGTTGGCGGCCGCGACGGTCCGCAGACCGGACTTCATGGACGGGCAGAACCTGCTGCCGCTGCTGCACGGAACGCGTGGGAAGCGGCGGCTGAAGAAGCGCACGTACGTGACCGGCGCCTACTCGTCGATCGTCTTCGCCCGCGACCGCCGCTGGTCCTACATGGGCGACAACCAGAACGCGAGACCGCAGCTGTTCGACCACGCGCGCGACCCGCGCGAGGTCCGCGACCTCGCCGCCGCCGAGCCGGACCGCGCCGACGCGATGTACCGCGACATGGTCGTGCGCGACAACGGCGGCAGAGCGCTGCCGAAGTTCACGTAGGGACATAGATGTCCAGTTTTTTTGTTGTAAAACTGGACAGATCTCTCTAGCATGAGGACATGGCGAGTCAAGCCGCCAGAATGAGCAGACGCAGCACTGCCACCACCGTGCGGCAGCGCGTCGAGGCCGGGGGCGAGCGCTTCTGGCAGCTGGGCGACTTTGCCGACCTGCCCGCCGGAGCCGTCGCGCGAACGCTGTCGCGCCTCGCGGAAGACGGAACGCTCACGCGGGTCCAGAAGGGTCTCTACTGGCGCTCGCGCCCGACCATCGTCGGCCCCAGCCGCCCTACGGCAAGCGGCGCGGTCGCTCGCACCGCGAGAGCCGCCCTCCATCCCGCAGGCATCACGGCGGCGAGCTACGTCGGCCTCGCGACCCAGAACCCGATGGTCGCCCAGTTCGCGACCCCGGCGAGCGCCGCTCCCGCGGCGGCATCGGGCATGACCGTGCACACGCGCCGGCCGCCCACCCGCGCGCCGCTCGACACGCACGACGGCGCCCTGCTGGAGGTGCTGCGAGACCGCGGGCGCACGAGCGAGCTGAGCGCCGCCGACACCATCGAGCACATCACGCATCTGCTCCAGGACGCAGCTCGGCTTCGCCGTCTCGCCACGGCCGCTGTCGGCGAGCCTCCGCGCGTGCGGGCGATCCTCGGCGCGCTCAGCGAGCGCGCCGGCGCTCCGAGCGATGTCACCCGACGGCTGCGCGCGTCGCTGAACCCGATCTCGACGTTCGACTTCGGCATCTTCGCCGCCCTCCCCAACGCACGCTCCTGGCAAGCCCGATGAGACTCTTCGAGCATCCTGACTACCGCGAGCTGATCATCGCGACTGCGCACGATCTCGACATGCCGGAGCCGTTCGTGGAGAAGGACCACTGGATCACCGAGCTGCTCCGGACGGTGCAGGCCACGATCCCCGACCGGGTGGTCTTCAAAGGCGGGACGAGTCTCTCCAAGGGCTGGGACCTGATCCGGCGATTCTCGGAGGACGTCGACCTGTTCGTGGATCCCGAGGTCGCGCCGGCGCTCGGAGCCAACGGAGTCGACCGGGCTCTCAGGACATTGCGAGATGCGGTGCGGCACGTTCCAGGACTCGAGTTGGTCGTCCCCCCTCCCACGCTCAGCCGAACGCGGAAGGGCAAGGAGCGGGGCGACGAGTTCGCGTACACCACGGTCTTTCCGGAAGACAACCGGATCCCCGCGACCGTGCGCCTCGAGGCGGGGATCCAGAGCGGACGTCAGCCGATCGAGCGCCGATCGATCAGCTCGCTGCTGGCCGACTACGTGCAGCGCCGTCCGGACGTGGCGGCGGCCCTCGGCCCGCTGCCGGAGCTGGAGCCTTTCGAGATGGCGCTCCTGGCGTTCCGCCGCACGTTCGTCGAGAAGCTGTTCACGATCCACGGGAAGATCGAGCGCTTCAAGGCCGACGGAACGCATCCGGGTCGAGACGTCCGCCACTACGCCGACCTCTACTACCTTGCGGGCGAACCGGCCGTCCTGGAGATGCTGGCGTCCGACGAGTACCGCGCGATCCGACTCGACTACGACGCGAACAGCCGGCGCTTCTACGGTCGCTTCCACCGTCCGCCCGCCGACCCGGAGCTCCGCTTTCGCCGCAGCGACGCGCTCTTCCCCGACGGCGCGCTGCGCGCGCAGATCGAGCCCGCGTACGAGCGCGAGTGCCGCACGCTCTTCGCCGGCCTTCACCCGCCGTTCGCCGAGGTGCTCGCGCGGTTCGAGTCGCTGCGCGACCGTCTCTGAGCCGCTCAGCGCTTCAGCGTCTTGGCGAGATGGCGCTCGACGGCGGCGGTCATCGTCTGCTGGAAGGCGGCGCGGACGGCCTCGCTCGCGAGCGGGCGCAGGCGCGTGAGCGCGTCGCTCAGATGCGCCCATTCCTGCGGCGTGCGCTCGGCGGGGTCGAGCTCGCCGCCGGCGACGTCCTCGACGAACAGGCGCACGAACTGGTCGGCGATCGCGCGCGTGTGGCGCTGGACCTGCTCGGCGACCGCGAGCGCGTGCATCGGCGGGACGCCCATCGCCGCCAGCTCCTCCCCCGCGCGCAGCAGCGTCGGGCTCGGCACCTCGTAGCGGCCGTCGCCGAGCGGCCGGATCAGCTCCAGGCGCACAGCCTTTCTGATCGTGCGGTCGTCGGCGCTGTGCAGCCGCTCGGCCAGCTCCTCGGCGGTCGTCAGCTCCGGCTCCTCCTCGGCGAAGGCGGTGAGGACCTGGCGGCCGAACGCGAGCACCTCCTCGCTCGCGCCGTTGGACGCATCGATCAGCCGCTCGATCGCCTTGAGGTTGAAGCCCTCCGCCTGCAGCTCCTGGATCAGCCGCAGGCGCGTGGCGTGCTCGGGGCCGTAGTAGCCCGTGCGCGCCCGGACTTCGGGCGGCGGCAGCAGCCCGCGCGACTGGTGCGCGCGGATGTTGCGGACCGTCATGCCGGTCTCGCGCGCGAGCTCGTCGATCGTCAGCTCTCCGGCGCGCCGTTCGCTCATGCGCCACATCCTACGCGCGGCCCGGGCCACGCCGACGAGCGGTGCCGCGGCGCCGTCCGCGACGGCGCTCACGCCGCCGCCGTCGCGGCGGAGGCGGCGTCGAGGCCGGCGGCCAGCGTGCGGACGAGGCGCTCGTAGGAGACGTCGAGGTCGAGCGGGATGCCGAAGCCGCCGGCCGCCTCGATCGTGACGAAGCCGTGCAGGGCGCTGCGGATCGCGCGCACGGCGTGGAGGGCGTCGTCGTCCTCGATCCCCCAGCCGCCGACGACCGCGACGACCACGGCGACGACGTCCCCGGCCGCCGCCTGCAGCTCCTCGTCGCCGGGCGCCGGCGCCGCGACGGTCGCGGCGAAGCGGCCCGGGCGCTCGTGCGCGTAGGCGCGGTAGGCGTGCGCGACGGCGAGCAGGGCGTCCTCGCGCGCGCGGCCGACGGCGGCGCGGCGCAGCGCGTCGCCGAGCTCGCGCAGGCCGCGCAGCACGATCCCGCGCCGCAGCGCGTCGAGGCTCGCGACGTGGTTGTAGAGCGACGGCGTGCGCACGCCGAGCGCGGCGGCGACGCGCGCGAGCGTCACCGCCTCCAGCCCGTCGGCGTCGGCGATCGTCACCGCCTCCTCGACGACGCGCGCGGCGTCGAGCCCCCGGCGCGCCATCAGGCGGCCTTGGCGATGGCGCGGTCGATCGCGGCGGCGGGCGCCTCGACGACCTTGCCGTGGCCGGGCGCGATCCGCACGGGGTCGAGCGCGCGGCAGGCGCGGGCGCTCTCCAGCTCGGTCGCGCGATCCCAGGTCGCCATCCCGGAGAACGGGAAGCGCCAGTTGACCTTCGCGGTCGTCGCGACGCCGCCGATCGTCGAGAAGACGTCGCCGCAGTAGAGCGTGCCGTCGCGCGGGTCGAGGAGCGCGACGTGGCCGGGCGTGTGGCCGGGCGAGGCGATCACCTCGAGCGAGCCGATGCGGTCGCCGTGCGCGATCGTGCGCGTCGGCTTCGTGTCGGCGCCGGGGTAGCTGCCGCGCAGCTTCTCCTGCGGCTCGCCGGGGTCGAGCGTCATGTCCTTCGCGAGCAGGCGCGCGTCGCGCGCGGTGATCAGCACCTCGGCGTCGGGCAGCGCGGCGGCCAGCTCGTCGAGCGAGCCGACGTGGTCGCCGTGCGCGTGGGTGAGCGCGATCCGCACGATCGGCTGGCCGAGCCGCTCGGCCGCGGCGAGGATCGCCTTGCCGCCGCGCGGCATGCCGGTGTCGATCAGCGTCAGCCCGTCGTCCTCGGGCACGAGGTACGCGTTGATCATGCCCATGCGGGTGATGCGCGTGCCGGTGAAGTTCGTCGTGGTGCTCATCGCGGGCTCCGTTTCGCTCGCCGGTACTAGTGTCGCTAGGCATAATACTAATGCCATTAGTTTTTGCAAGCAGGTGGTGTCAGGCGGCTGACGACGCGCATCCTGTCGTTAGGCTCCCGCATCACCGATGGAGAGCACCTCACCAAAGGAATGCCCCGCGTTGGACCGAACATGTGCTGGTCCTGACGTCGCGATGCTCAACCGTCCGGCGGACCGATACGATGGGGCTGCAACAGAGTCCGACAACATCCGAGGAGCCGGACATGTCGCCACAGGAAGTCGCCCGCAGCCAGGCTGTCGAGTTCGCGGAGAACTCTGCTCAGCAGATGCTCGGCGTCAACCTCAAGACCGCATTCGAGATGCTCGACCAGGGCGAGCTTTCGGGCACTGCTGCTGAGGCAGAGCTTCGGACGCTGCGCTTGGCGCTCGAACGGTAGTCCCAGCCTCGCAGGAGTCCCAACGGGGGCTCTCGCGAGCTGATGCCGATTCGAGAGCGGACAGCCAAGAAGTGCGTTGACGTCTTCACGGACCACCTCAGCGGCCTGATCGCCGCCACAGTTCCGACGAAGAGCCCGTTCACCTCTTGGCGTCCGAACGACGATTTCGCGGTCGTCGGCTTCCGTGAGGGCGCGCCTATCGCCGTGCCGCTGGACACGAGCCTCGGCACGCTCCACCTGTACGTCAGCCAAGCCGTGGAGGCTGTGCGAGAGAGTCGGAACAAGTATCGCCTGAGGACGCTGCGCTACTGGTACCGCCTTCAAGAGGACGCTGACCCCACTGTGCAGGCGCTTGTCCGGTGGGAGTATGACCGGGACACCGACCATGCTCGTCACGCTCGGCACCACATGCAGCTTCCGGCGACGTTGGACGCTGGCAATGGAACGCTCGATCTCAACAAGGCCCACTTGCCGACAGGATGGGTGACCATCGAGGAGGTCATCCGCTTCCTGATCGTGGACCTCGACGTGCAGCCGCCGTGCGGCGACGACTGGCCGGCGAAGCTCCGTGTATCCGAAGACGCGTTCTTCCAGGATTTCACGGGCAAGCGCGAGCCGGCACTCCCGAACTAGCTCAGCCGGACCCGCGGGCGGCGCGTGGAGGATCAGAGTGCCTGGACGGACCGTCGTCGGCGCCGGTTCCTGACTGGAACTCTCGCGACTGACCTTGTCGCGCAGAGAGCGCAGCGCGAGGCTGCCGCACATGTCGAGAACGAGAGAGATCGGCGCGGGCGAGGCGGCCTTCGCCCTGTGCGAGCTGGAGTGGATGCGGACACGGCTGCTCGTGCAGCTGAGCTGCGTCGAGCTGTCGGCGTTCGCGGAGCAGATGGCGAGCGGCGCCGCCGAGGCGCGACCGGACCTCGTCGGGCGCGTGCGCGACGCGCTGGACGAGGTCGAGACGCTGGGCGAGCAGTTCGCTGCGCGGGTCGGGTCGCTCCCGTCCGAAGGGGTCGTCGCGACGCGCGAGGACGTCGCCGTCGCGGCCGCCGCGACGATCGAGGAAGGGCTCATCGACGCCGAGCGCATGCTGCACGCGGCGCAGTGGGTCGAGGTGCGACGGGGCCTCGCGGCGCTCGCCGAGTCGCTCGCGACGAGCGACGCGTACCACTTCTGGGACATCACGATCGAGCGCTTCGTGACCGCCTTCCAGAGCGCCGACCGCCAGCTCGCCCGCAGGATCGCCAACGAGGCGAACGTCGCGAACCTCCGCTTCTCCGAGCTCGACGACCACCAGCTCGCGCGCCTCGCGGGCGTGCTGAGCAGAGCAGCGGAAGGGGGCGTGTGAGGCGGCCGGTCGGTGCGCGATCGCTCCGCACGCGCACAAGCCCAGTGTCAGTCGGTGCGCAACGCCAGTGCGGGATCGGTGCGTGCCGTGATCCAGACGGGAATCGCCGCCGCGACCATTCCAAGCAGTGCAACGACGGCGAGCATCAGCAGCGCCAGCGGCATCGAGAGGTCGAACGTCGTCGGAAAGCCGGTCGTGATCCGCAGCCACCGCGTCGCGAGCGCCTGGCCGCAAAGCCCGAAAGCGGCGCCCAGGGCTGCACCCGGGGTAAGCACCAGGAACGCCTGCATGAGCAGCAGCCGCAAGACGTCCGCGACACGATCCCCCTGCATGCGCAGCGCCGCCAGCCGACGGCGCTGCTGCCACACCGTGCCGGCCATCGCGGCCCCCATCGCAACGACCGCGGCGATCAGGAGGAGCGTCGAGATCTGGGTGAGGCGGTTCAGCCCTTGGCGCTCGAGCCGCCCGAAGCGCGCCTTGCGCTCGGCCTGCGTCTCCACAAGGAGCGGCGAGCCGGCCGGCAGCGCGTGCCGCACCGCCGCCCTTCCGTAGGCCGGCGCGACGCCCGGCCTCAGATCCACCTCCAGGGCTGTGACGTCCGTCCCCGGCCACCAGCGGCTGTAGTCGCGCCCGTTGAGTACGACCGTCCCGGGCGCCCAGCCGAGGTTCGACACGATCGCGGCGACGCGCAGCGCGTGCGGCCCGGTCGGCGTCGGGATCGCGAAGCGGTCGCCGACCCCGACGTGCAGCTCGTCGGCGATCGACGCCGACAGCGCCGCCCAACCCCCACTGCGCACGAGGCGCGCAGAGCGGGCGACGCCGCCCGCCTGCACGTCGGTCGGCGAGATCAGCGGCCGGTCGCCGGGCGGGCGAGCCATCACCCACACGCGACGACCTGCCCAGTCGAGGAACTCGCCGCGGTAGGCGCGCACATCCGCCACCGCCCCGCTCGCAATCAGCGCGCGGCGATCGGGCATCTGGAACGGCGTCGTCATCAGGATGTTGTCGTCGCCGGCGGCCGTGACCCACACGTCGGTGGTGTCCAACATCGCCGCCGCCGTCACGTCCAGCCCGTGCAGCAGGTCGCGGTGGGCGCCGCCGACGGCGACCGTCCCGAAGACCGCGAGCGCAGCGGTCGCTGCCAGTGCGGTCGCACGTGTGAGGGAGTTCCGCAGCTCCATCACGGCAAGCGGCAGCGCCCGCCCGCGCATGCCGTCGATGGCGCGATCGACGATTCGGAGCGTGATGTCCAGCGACGCCGGAATGAACGTGAGCATCGCCAGCGCGAGCAGGAGCACATAGGCGATCGCTGCTGTTCCCCTGATCGCGAGTACAGCCGTGGCGGCGAGCATCGAACACCCAATCGCGGCGAGCGCCAACTGCAAGCGCGGGCCGATCAGCTCGCCTCGATCCCCGTCGTCGCGATAGAACGCGACGAGGCTTCTGCGCGAGAAGAGATCGCCCAGGAGCGGCAAGGTCGCTGTCAGCGATACGCCGACGCCGATCGCGAAAGGAATCGTGAGGTCGGAGAGGCCGACCAAACGCACACCACCGATCGGGAAGGCAAAGGCGAGATACCCCGGTGCGGCGCGAAACACGAACCGCGACAGCAGATCACCGAGCAGCAGACCGGCCAGTGAGGCAACGGCGCCGAGCACCGTCGCCTCGAAGACGATGGAGAGCAGGATGTGGCGACGCTTGTAGCCCTGCGCACGCAGCTGAGCCGTCCGCTGGCGCTCCGGCAGCGTCATGAGGACGGCGGTGAATGCGAGCAGCGCACCGACGACCGCACAGATCCCCGCGAACAGCCCGGTCGACTGGTTGTTCGGCGTGGCGGCCTGCTCGACGTAGCCGACCTCGGCATCGCTCCGCGCGACCGCGAGGCGGCCGCCGACGAGCGCCGCCAGGGCGTGGCGCACCTGCTGCTCGCGGCCCGGTCTGACCGCGACGAGGATGCGCGTGACGCGGCCCTCGAGGCCGGTGAGCCGCTGCACGTAGGCCAGCGGCGCGACGACGAGCGGGCTGTCGATCGCCGTGCCGATCTGGCTGCGGTCGAGGATCGCCGAGACGGGCACGCGCTGCGCGACCGGCTTGCGGGTCGCCAGCGTGACGAAGCCGTCCCGCCGCGCGCCGACCCGCGCGGCGAGCGGCTGCGGGATCAACAGCGCGTTCGCGAGGCGCAGGCCGAAGCGGCCGCCGAAGCCGTCCACGAGCGGGCCGCCCGCGTCGGAGATCGCGTCCGTGACGCCGACCAGGTCGACGGTCGCGCGGCCACCCGAACCCGCGATCCCGACGCGCTGCTCGAGCACCGGCGCCGCGAGCCGCACGCCGTCGATCCGCTTCACCTCCGCGGCGAACGCCTCGGTGAACCCGCGCGAGTCGTGCGCGGCGACCTGCAACGTGAAATCGCCGGTGATGCCGTGCACGAGCTGCTCCACCGAGCCGCCGATGCTCGAGTTCGCGACCTGCACCGCGAACAGCAGCGCGACGCCGGCGGCGATCCCGGCCGCGGCGAGCAGCTCCTGCAGCGGCTGAACGCGCAGCCGCCACCAGTAGAAGAGCACGATCGTTCCGGGCCTCACGGCGCCTCAGGGACGGCGTCGCGCCGTTCCAGCCTCCCCGGCAGACGGTCGCTCAGCCGACCGTCGCGCAGCGCGAGCGCGCGGTCGGCGTAGTCGAGCGCGGCCGGGTCGTGCGTCGCCAGCAGCGCGGCGAGCCCCTGCGCGTGGCACGCCTCCGCGAGCAGCGCCAGCACGGCGCGGCCGCTCTCGCTGTCGAGGTTGCCGGTCGGCTCGTCTGCGAGCAGCAGGCGCGGGCCGTTCGCGAGCGCCCGCGCGATCGCGACGCGCTGGCGCTCGCCGGCCGACAGCCGGCCGGGATGACGCTCCGCCTTCTCCCCGATCCCGACGCGGTCGAGCCAGGGCTGCGCGCTGCGCCGCGCTTCGCGCCGCGTCCGGCCGCGGCCCAGCAGCTTGACGGTCGCGTTGTCGAGCGCGCTCGCGCCCGGAATCAGGTGGAAGGACTGGAAGACGATCCCGACGTCGCGCATGCGGTAGGCGGCCGCCTCGCGCTCGCCCATCGCGGCGACGTCGCGCCCGCCGAAGCGCACCGTGCCGGCATCCGGGCGCAGGATGCCCGCCGCGAGCAGCAGCAGCGTCGTCTTGCCCGAGCCGCTCGGCCCGTACAGCGCAACCAGCTCGCCGGCCTCGACGGCGAGCGAGACCCCGTCCGCCGCATGGATGCGCTCGTCGCCGGAGGCGTAGGCCTTGGCGACGTCGCACAGCTCAAGCATCGCCCGCGCTCGCCTGCCTGCGCGTCGGCAGCGGGATCACCGGCGCCGGCTCGATCGTCTGCGCCTCGCGCAGCTCGCCGTTGCCGACGAGCACGAGCAGCCGGTTGACGCCGGCGGCGCCGCTCGCGTCGGTCGCGCTGATCAGCACCGCGAGCCGCTCGTCGCGGGCGATGCGCTGGAGGTGAGCCAGCACGCGGTTGCGCTCGATCAGGTTGAGCGTCTCGGTCGGGTCGTCGGCGAGCAGCACGCGCGGTCTGCGCACGAGCGCCTCCGCGAACCCGACTCGCAGCAGCTCCGCATCGGACAGCTCGTGCGGCATCGCGCCGGCGGCGTCGCCGACCTCCCAGCGCGCCAGCTCCTGGCTCGCGCGGCGGCGTGCCTGCCGCCGCGTCATGCCCCGCCCCAGCAGCGGGACGCACACGGTGTCGAGCATCGTCCGCGCCGGCCACTGCGCGCCGCTCCACACGCACCCCACGTCGCGCTGCCACAGCTCGGCCCGCCCGCCGTCGGACAGCCCGGACAGCGAACGGCCGGCGACCGTCACCTCCCCTTCGTCGGGACGCTCGACGCCGGCGGCGATCCGCAGCAGCGTCGTCTTGCCCATCCGCCGGTCGCCGAGCACCGCGGCGAAGTCGCCCGGCCCGAGGGCGAACGACACGTCGCGCAGGACGGGAATCGGGCGCGCGCCGCGCCAGTGGCTCTTGCCGACCCCGGCGAACGCGAGCAGCGCGCTCATCGCCAGCCGGGCGGCATCCCCGACGACGGCGCCAGCATCGAAACCGGCACGGCCCCGTGGACGCGCAGCGCCTCCACCCCGGATCGCACGCGCCGCAGCCAGCCGAGGTCTGCCTGGAGGCGCCCGATCCCGGCGTCGGCGTTGTACCAGCTGGCCGCGATCTCCCAGGGGACGGCCTCGCGCGTGACCTCTCCGGCGGCGAGCTCGTAGCGCGCAAGCTGCTCCGCCAGCACGCTCGCGCACATGTCGATGTGCACGTCGATCACCTGCAGCAGCGCGACCGCGTCCGACTGCTTCGCCAGCCCGAGCTTGAGGAAGACCTCGGAGCGCATCGGCTCGACCCTGCCGATCGGCGCCGTCAGCCACGTCGAGAAGTCGTCGGCTCCCGCGGCCGTGGCCTCGTAGATGACCTTCGGCGAGCGGCGTGGGCCGGTGCGCGACAGGTCCTGCACCGCCCCCGACTCGTCGCGCGCGACGATCATGCCGTCCTTGTAGAGCTTGTCGAGCGAGACGTAGATGGTGCTCGCGTTGACTCTCCACAACGAGCCGAAGCGGGCGTCGAAGCGGCGGACGAGGTCGTAGCCATAGTCGCTGCGCTCGACGATCAAGCCGAGCACTGCGTTCTTCATCGACACCGGCGCCCTCCAGCGGTCCCGTTCAACGCGTCCTCAAGAGAACGTCACCGTATTGCACACGCAAAGCGCCTGCAACTCCCAGCGAAAAGTGGCATCCCGCAGGACACGCCCGGGATTCAGCCGATGCCCTCACTTCCGGCTCTTCCAGTTCAGAACACTCGCAACCGACCTTGCGCGGTGTGAGCGCGTGCGACAGCCTGGCCGGCCACGATGGGGGCCGCGAGCGACAGGCGAGACGACGCAGGCGAGCGCGGGCGGGCGATGGGCGCTGCCATCCGCGCACTGCGCCACCACGCGCAGCTCAGCCAGCTCGCGCTCGCCGAGCGCATCGGAACGCACCCGAACTACCTCGGCGCGCTCGAACGCGGCGAGGTGACGAGTCCCGGGCTCGAGCTCGTCGCGCACATCGCCCGCTCCCTGGACGTGAGCGTGGTCGTGCTGGCCGAGCCCTACGCCGATCCGCCGACCGGCGGCGCGCTGCGCGTCGATGCCACCCGCGGGCGGCCGCGTCACGCGGCCCGCTCCTGCGAGCCGCGGACCCTCGGGCGGGCGGTCCGTTCTTGCGCCACCGAGGAGACCTCACGCAGCAGCAGCTCGCCGACCGCGCCGGCCTGCACCGCAACCACCTCGGCAGCATCGAATCCGGCGCCAAGGCAAACCCGCGCATCGCGACGATCGCGCGCGTCGCCGACGGCCTCCGGCACGATGCCGCCGACCCCTCGTCGCTTCCACTCCTCGCACAGACCTTCGCCGGCGAAGTGACGATCGAGCAGCTGCGCTCGTCGCGCGCCGGAGAGCCTTCCGGGTCCACGGGCGCCCGAACCTCCCCCTGACGGCGCCCACCCCCTGACCCGGGAGCGGTCGGGTGCGGGGCGCGCGTCGGGTTGACCGGGGTCCCTCGCCCCTGTTGAAACGCAGCGTCGAGCGGCAGGTTGGCCGTGTCCAGACCGGCCGGACGGCGTGGCCGCCGCGCGGCGTAGGATCTCGGCGTGCGCGTTCGCCTCCACAACATCGGGCCTATCAGACACGCAGATGTCGCGTTCTCCCCGCTCACCGTCCTGATCGGTCCGAATGGGAGCGGCAAGACGACGCTGTCGTCCGTGATGTACGCCGCGTCACTCGCACACGGCGACGCCTGGCGCAGTCTCGGTGAGAGCGGCTTCCGCCGCAAGCTCCGTTTGGCACGCAGACCGCAGGCGTTCGCAGACGATGTCGGCCGACTTCTCCGAGCCTGGGAGGACGAGTTCCGCGACGCGCTCGAGTTGCACCTGCGACGCTGCCTGTCGCAGGATCTGGGGCACCTCGGACGGGAGGGGCGAGGGGGAAAGGGAGCCGCGCCGCGCATCGACATCTCCAACGCAACGAGTGACGACTCCGGGTGGAACCTCGTCTTTCGGCTTCGCGGTGACGGGCTCGTGCTCGAGCGCAGCAGTCCGCGCCATCGACCACCCGCCGTGCCCAGCGAACGGCCTCGACCTTGGAGCGACTCTTGGTATGACCGTCGCGTAAGACGCCTGCTGACGGGGGGCATGCCGGCCAGATCCTTCTATTTCCCTGCTGCACGCTCCGGCGTGATGACGATGCGCAGCGCGCTCACGTCGCTGATGTTCGGCGCGCTCAGCGCTGGCTACTTCGGACATGCGACGCTCGGCGAGATCCCGGGCACGACTGCGGACTTCCTTCAGTTCCTGTCTGCGCTCGATCCGACGAGTGAGAGCACGAACGGGGCCTCGGAGGCACTCGAAACCCTCCAACGTTCCGTCTTGCACGGTGCCATCAGCCTCCAGACGGCCGCCGGGGAGTCACATGTCGAGTTTCACCCCGACGACCTCAAGCAGCCGTTGCCGATCGAAACGGCGGCCACCTCGGCCGCGGAGCTTCGCCCCCCTTGCGCTGTATCTCAAGCACGGGGCGCGTCACGGCCACGCCGTCTTCATCGACGAGCCGGAGGCCCACTTCCATCCGCGCAGCCAGGTGGTGCTCGCACGCGCGCTGACGCAGATGGCACGCGCCGTAGGCCACGTCGCGATCGCAAGCCACTCGGAGTTCCTCGTCAACGGCCTCAGCAACGAGCTGATGGCCGAGTACGCGGGCGACCGTCAGGCCGGCACGCTTCCGGTGCGAAGACCGCTGCGCGCTGCGTTCTACGAATTTCGCCCCCGAGCAGAACGTGCCGGAGTGACCGTGGAGGCGCTTGAGTTCGACCCGTCAACGGGCCTCGACGTCGAGCAGTTCTCGTCCGTCGCCAACGAGACGATCGATCAGGCCGTCGGCCTCTACAACGCCATCCACGCATCCACGGCGACCACCACGTGAGACTGTCGCTCTTCAAGCAACGCAGCTGTCCAAAGCAGTCGTGCTGGCGCATCGGCGGCTTCACGGACGGCGGCGTGGAAGTACGGCTCGACGCGCACTGGCATTGCTTCATGGTCGAGGAGCACTTCGCCGACCGGCACAGATGTGTCGGAAGACGGAACCGGAGAGGTGGGCTGTGTGACGCAATCGCCGTCCATGCCCAAGACTCGAACCACCTGATCAGACTCATCGAGGCGAAACGCGGCTCACCGTCGCACGCGGTGCCCCAGTTGCAACGCGGCGCCGACGTGCTCGACGCCATCCTCGGCTCCGAGCAAGCGAACGTCGTCGGCGAGATCCATGCACCCCGGGGCGTCAGAACGACGCTGCGCGCGAACTGGACCGTGCTGCTGCGAACGCGGCGAGAACGGGTCCGAGTCACCCTGGTGTCGTAGCACCACTCCTGCTCGTCGCTCCAGAAGAGGCCAGCCGGCGTCCTCCGCTGTCAGAACGGCTACATTGGGCGATGTCACGTTTCTCGATCGGGGTGTCGAAGCCGGCCGACGTGGCCGGCGGAGGCGGGTCCCCGACCCCATCTGTGCTGAAGAGGAATCCCTAGCCATGGCATCCACCGTCGAACTGCCCGAGGCCGGCGAGACGACGTTCTCGCTCGAGCTGAGCCAAGACCAGAAGGACGTGCGCGACTGGGTGCACGGCTTCGCGAGAGACGTGGTGCGCCCCGCCGCGTCGGAGTGGGACGAGCGCGAGGAGACACCCTGGCCGATCATCCAGGAGGCCGCGAGAATCGGCCTCTACGGCTTCGAGGGGCTCGCGCAGTTCTTCGCCGACCCGACCGGCCTGTCGCTGCCGATCGTCAACGAGGAGCTGTTCTGGGGCGACGCCGGCATCGGCATGGCGATCATGGGCTCCGGCCTCGCCGCCGCCGGCATCTTCGCGAACGGCACCGGCGAGCAGATCGGCGAGTGGATCCCGCAGTGCTTCGGCACGCAGGACGAGCCGAAGATCGCCGCCTTCTGCGTTCTCCGAGCCGGACGCCGGCTCCGACGTCTCGGCCCTGCGCACGCGCGCGAAGTACGACGAGGCGACCGACACCTGGGTCCTCAACGGCCAGAAGGCGTGGGCGACGAACGGCGGCATCGCCAACGTCCACGTGATCGTCGCGTCCGTCGACCCGGAGCTCGGCTCGCGCGGGCAGGCGTCGTTCGTGATCCCGCCGAGCACGCCCGGCCTGGAGATGGGCACGAAGCTCAGAAAGCACGGCCTGCGCGCCTCGCACACGGCCGACGTGTTCCTCGACGACTGCCGCATCCCCGGCTCGTGCCTGCTCGGCGGCAGAGAGAAGCTCGACGAGCGCCTTGCCCGCGCCCGCGAAGGCAGAAAGTCGCGCGGGCAGGCGGCGATGGCGACGTTCGAGGCATCGCGCCCGACCGTCGGCGCGCAGGCGCTCGGGATCGCGCGCGCCGCGTACGAGTACTCGCTCGACTACGCGAAGGAGCGCAGACAGTTCGGCAAGGCGATCATCGAGAACCAGGCGATCGCGTTCACGCTGGCCGACATGAAGATGGAGATCGACGCCGCCCGCCTGCTCGTGTGGCGCGCATCGTGGATGGGCCGCAACCAGGTCCCGTTCAGAAACGCCGAGGGCTCGATGTCGAAGCTGAAGGCCGGCGAGGTCGCCGTGTGGGTGACCGAGAGAGCGATCCAGATCCTCGGCGGCAACGGCTACACGCGCGAGTTCCCCGTCGAGCGGATGCACCGCGACGCGAAGATCTACACGATCTTCGAGGGCACCTCCGAGATCCAGCGCCTCGTCATCTCGCGCGCGATCTCGGGCATGCAGATCAGATAGCCCGGCGGCCGCCGGCGCGGCCTCCGAGCGAGGCCGCGCCCTTCCGTCTATGCATCGATTCCGATGCGTTATCGCCGAAATGTGCGATAATGCATCAGAACTGATGCTCGATATGCAGACGGTCTATGGTAGTCTGTGCATCAAAAGAGATGCGTAAGAGCCGAAAACGGCTTCAACGCATCAGACCTGATGCACATTCCCGACCTGACATCCGACGCAGCCGTCCTCGCCGAGCTCGGACGCCGCCTCGAGCGGCACCGCATCGCACGCGACCGCACGCAGACAGAGCTGGCCGAGGAGGCCGGCATCGGGCGCGCGACGTTGCAGCGGATCGAGCGCGGCGAGTCCGTGCAGCTCACCTCGATCGTCAAGCTGCTGCGCGCGCTCGAGCTGCTCGACGGGCTCGACGCCGCCGTGCCCGCGTCGATCGACCTCCCGATCGCGCAGCTGGAGCGCGAAAGGCGTCCACCGCGGCGCCGGGCGCGCGGCCGGCGCGGCACCCCTGCACCCCCGCCCGCCACGGAGCCCTGGGCCTGGGGCGACGAGCCCGGGGCGCCCGCGTGACGATCGCGGCCGTCACGCTGTGGGGGCGACGCATCGCGGCCGTGTCCGTCGACGCCGGCGCCAGCGTCGCGACGTTCCAATACGACCCGGCGTTCGTGCGCAGCGGCATCCAGGTCGCTCCGGTCCAGATGCCGCTGCGCGAGCGGCCCTACCGCTTCCCCGGCCTGCCGCTCGACGCCTTCAGCGGCCTGCCCGGACTGCTCGCCGACGCCCTCCCCGACCGCTGGGGCACCGCGCTGATCGACGCCTGGCTCGCCGCGCAGGGCCGCACGCCGGCGAGCTTCGACGTGGTCGAGCGGCTCTGCTATGTCGGCACGCGCGCGATGGGTGCGCTCGAGTTCGAGCCCGCGCACGAGCCTGCGAGCGCCGGCGGCGACCTGCAGGTCGCCGCGCTCGTGGGGCTCGCGTCCGAGGCGCTCGCCGATCGCGCGGCGTTCGTCGCCGAGATCGCCGCCGACCCGGAGGAAGAGGCGATGAAGGCGATCCTCGCCGTCGGCACCTCGGCCGGCGGCGCACGCCCCAAGGCGCTCATCGCCTTCAACGACGACACCGGAGAGGTCCGCTCCGGCCAGCTCGACGCGGCGCCGGGCTTCCGCCAGTGGCTGCTGAAGTTCGACGGCGTCACGCGCTCCGGCGACCACGGGCTGACCGATCCGGACGGCTGGGGCGCAATCGAGTACGCCTACTGGCGGATGGCACGCGCGGCCGGCGTCGAGATGAGCGAGTCGCGGCTGCTGGAGGAGAACGGGCGCCGGCACTTCATGACGCGCCGCTTCGACCGGCCGGACGACGGCGAGCGACTGCACATGCAGACGCTCGGCGCGCTGGAGCACGTGAGCTACAACGAGCCGGGCACCTACAGCTACGAGCAGGCGCTGATGCTGATGCGGCGGCTCGGTCTCGCCACGCCGGTCGCCGAGCAGCTGTTCCGGCGGATGGTCTTCAACGTCGTCGCGCGCAACCAGGACGACCACGTCAAGAACGTCGCCTTCCTGATGGACCGCGAGGGCGCCTGGTCGCTCGCGCCCGCCTACGACGTGACGTGGGCCTGGAAGCCGGGCAACCCATGGCTCGAGAGCCACCAGATGTCGATCAATGGCAAGCGCGACGGCTTCGATGTGCAGGACCTGCGCGTCGTCGCGCGGCTCGCCGGCCTCAAGCGCGGCCGCGCGGAGGCGATCCTCGCGGAGGTCGTGGAAGCGGTCGCCGGCTGGCGCACGATCGCGGACGAGGCCGGCGTCGACGAGCACATGGCCGAGCAGATCGCACGCTCGCACCGGCTGACGCTGCCGGCGGGATGAGGCGCGGGGTGGCGTGGGGTCAGCCGGCGCCGAACAGGCGCGGGCGCGCCCACAGGGCGACGTAGACGAGGCCGACGAGCACGGGGACCTCGATCAGCGGGCCGACGACGCCGGCGAGCGCTTGGCCGGAGGTGGCGCCGAAGACGCCGACGGCGACCGCGATCGCCAGCTCGAAGTTGTTCGAGGCGGCGGTGAAGGCGAGCGTCGCGGTGCGCGGGTAGCCGAACGCCATCGCCCGGCCCGTCGCGAACGCGACGCCGAACATGAGCGCGAAGTAGAGGAGCAGCGGGATCGCGATCCGCACGACGTCGAGCGGGTTGGAGGTGATCGCGTCGCCCTGGATCGCGAACAGCATCACGATCGTGAACAGCAGCCCGTAGAGGGCGAGCGGTCCGATCCGCGGCAGGAACGTCTGCTCGTACCAGTCGGCGCCGCGGCGCCGCAGCCCGACCGTGCGCGTCAGCCAGCCGGCCGCGAGCGGGATCCCGAGGAAGATCAGCGTCGTGCGCGCGACCTCCCAGATCCCGACCTCGAAGCCCTGCGTGTCGAGCCCGAGCCAGCCCGGCAGCACGCTGAGGTAGAACCAGCCGAGCAGGCTGTACGCGACGATCTGGAAGAGCGAGTTGATCGCGACCAGCAGGGCCGTCGCCTCCCGGTCCGCGCATGCCAGCTCGCTCCAGATCAGCACCATCGCGATGCAGCGCGCGAGCCCGACGATGATGAGCCCGGTGCGGTAGGCGGGCTGGTCGGCGAGGAAGATCCACGCGAGCGCGAACATCAGCGCCGGGCCGATCAGCCAGTTGAGCAGCAGCGAGGCGCCCATCAGCCGGCGCTCGCCGCCGAGCCGCCCCAGCTCCTCGTAGCGCACGCGCGCGAGCACCGGGTACATCATCAGCAGCAGCCCGAGCGCGATCGGCAGCGACACCGTCCCGATCCGCAGCGCGTCGATCGCGTCGTCGAAGCCCGGGATCAGCGCGCCGAGCCCGAGTCCGGCGGCCATCGCGACGCCGATCCACAGGGGCAGGAAGCGGTCGAGCGTCGAGAGCCGGCCGACCACCGCCGGCTCGTCGTGCACGGCCCGCGTCATCGCGCTCGCAGCATAGCCGCCACGCCTTGACCGATAACTGCATGGTTGGGTATTCTCGCCGCGCGATGAGCGCCTGCGCCCCCGTCCTCAGCCCCCGCGAGCGCCAGGCCGGCGGCTGCTGCAAGGCGTTCGTGGAGCCGGACCTCGGCGCCGAGGCGGCGAACGAGCTGGCGGTCCTGATGAAGGCGCTGGCCGACCCGACGCGGCTGCGGATCGTCGACACGATCCGCAAGGCGGCGCCGGAGGCGGTCTGCCAGTGCGAGCTGCTGCCGCTGTTCGAGATGTCGCAGCCGGCGCTCTCCAAGCACCTGAAGGTGCTGATCGCCGCCGGCGTGCTCGCGACCGAGCGCCGCGGACTGTGGGCCTACTACTACCTCGTCGAGGGCGCGACGGAGGAGCTGAGCGCGTGGCTGGGATGACGCCGCCGACCCGCGTCGGGATCAACGGCTTCGGGCGGATGGGCCGGCTCACGCTGCGCGCGGCGTGGGACTCGAGCTCGCTCGGGCTGGACGTCGTGCACGTCAACGAGCCGCACGGCGACGCGACGACCGCCGCGCACCTGCTCACGTTCGACTCCGTGCACGGCCGCTGGGACCGCGAGGCCGCCGGCCAGGACGGCACGCTGCGCGTCGAGGAGGCGGAGATCTCGTACTCGCGCGAGAGCGAGCCCGGCGCCGTGCCCTGGGCCGAGCACGGCGTCGAGGTCGTGCTGGAGTGCTCGGGTCGGTTCCGCACGATCGAGTCGCTGGCGCCGTACTTCGAACAGGGCGTCAAGAAGGTCGTCGTCGCGGCGCCGGTGAAGGACGACCGTGCGCTCAACGTCGTGATGGGCGTCAACGACGACCGCTACGACCCCGAGCGTCACGACGTCGTGACGGCCGCGTCGTGCACGACGAACTGCCTGGCGCCGGTGGTGAAGGCGATCCACGAGGGGCTCGGGATCGAGCGCGGCTCGATCACGACGCTGCACGACCTGACGAACACGCAGACGATCGTCGACGCGCCCCACAAGGACCTGCGCCGCGCGCGCGCCGCGTCGATGTCGCTGATCCCGACGACGACCGGCTCGGCGACCGCGATCGGCCTGATCTTCCCCGAGCTGCAGGGCAAGCTCGACGGCCTCGCCGTGCGCGTGCCGCTGCTGAACGCCTCGCTGACCGACGCGGTCTTCGAGGTCGTGCGCCCGACGACCGTCGCGGAGGTCAACGCGCTCCTGCAAGCCGCCGCAGACGGGCCGCTGCACGGGATCCTCGGCTACGAGAACGCGGCCGCTCGTCTCGGTCGACTTCGTGAACGACCCGCGCTCCGGCGTCGTCGACGCGCCCTCGACGATGGTCACCGACGGCACCCAGGTCAAGGTGCTCGCCTGGTACGACAACGAGTGGGGCTACGCGAACCGGCTCGTCGAGCTGGCGCAGCGCGTCGGCCGCACGCTGCCCGTCGCCGCGGCGCCGTGAGCGCAGCCGGCCCGGCAGCACGCGGCGACCTGCGCAACTACGCGCTCGTCACCGGCGCCTACTGGGCCGACACGATCGCCGACGGCGCGAGCCGCATGCTCGTGCTGTTCTACTTCTACGAGCGCGGCTACAGCCCGTTCCAGGTCGCGATGCTGTTCCTCTTCTACGAGGTCTTCGGCATCGTCACGAACCTCGTCGGCGGCTGGCTCGCCGCCCGCAGCGGCCTGCGCGCCACGCTGCTCGGCGGCCTCAGCGTCCAGCTGATCGCGCTCGGGATGCTCGGGATCGTCCCGGCCGCCTGGCTCACCGTCCCCTACGTGATGGTCGCGCAGGCGCTGTCGGGCATCGCGAAGGACCTCACGAAGATGAGCTCCAAGAGCGCCGTGAAGCTCGTCGTGCCCGCGGACGCCCCCGGCGCGCTCTACAGATGGGTCGCGATCCTCACCGGCTCGAAGAACGCGCTCAAGGGCGTCGGCTTCTTCCTCGGCGCGCTGCTGCTGAGCGTCATCGGCTTCCGCCCCGCGATGGGCGTGCTCGCCACGATGATCGCGGTCGCGCTCGTGACGGTCCTCGCGCTGATGCGCGGCGAGCTCGGCCGGCCGGACGGCAAGGCGAAGTTCCGGCACATGCTCTCCAACAACCGCGCGGTGAACATCCTCGCGGGCGCGCGCGTCTTCCTGTTCGCCTCGCGCGACGTGTGGTTCGTCGTCGGGCTGCCGGTCTTCTTCCGCACCGAGCACGGCTGGAGCTTCTGGATGGCCGGCGGCTTCCTCGCGGTCTGGACGATCGGCTACGGCATCGTGCAGGCGTTCGCACCCAGGCTGCTGCGCCGCCGCGGCTCCGGCCGGCACGGCATCGACCCGACCGGCCGCACCGCGACCGAGCTGGCGTTCCTGCTCGCCGCCTTCCCCGCCGCGATCGCGCTCGCGCTCGCCGTCAACGTCGACGCGATTCTCGCGGTCGTCGTCGGTCTGCTCGCCTTCGGCGTCGTCTTCGCGCTCAACTCTGCCGTGCACAGCTACCTGATCCTCGCCTACGCCGAGGGCGACAAGGTCGCGATGAACGTCGGCTTCTACTACATGGCCAACGCCTTCGGGCGCCTCGTGGGCACCGTCCTCTCCGGCGCCCTGTACCAGTGGAGAGGGCTCGAGGCGTGCCTGTGGGCGTCGGCGATCTTCGTGCTCGCGGCAGGGCTGCTGTCGCGCCTGCTGCCGGGCGCGCCGGGCCGGCCGGGCGCGCGCGGCCTCGCGCCGCTGCCCGAGCGCGTGCTCGCGCCCGGCCGGTGAGAAAGGGCCGTGGATTTGGTCAATTGGGCGCTATCGTCATCGAACGATGAAGTCCACCCAGGACCGCCAGCGCGACGAACGCGAGCGCAAGATGGCGGACATCAGACGCCAGCTCGAGCAGGGCACGCTGACGATCCGTCAGATGACGCCCGAGGAGCGCAAGGCGAATCCGCCCCGCCCGCGCGACGCGCGGCCGGACGCGAGACGACGCCGCCGCTCCTGACGCCCGCTCAGCGTAGGCTTCCCGGCGATGAGCGTCATCGCCGGGCTGTTCTTCCGCGTCGACCTCGACTTCGACTCGCCGCGCATGCCGGCGATGCTGGTGCTGGTCGCCTTCCTCGTCTCGTTCGCGTTCATCCGCACGAGCGCGCGCATGATCCGCAGCCCGCGCTTCCAGTGGTGGCCGGGCAACGTCGAGACCGGCAGCGGCATGCACATCCACCACCTCGTATGGGGCATCTCGCTGCTGCTGATCTCCGGCTTCGTCGCGTTCGCCACCGAGCTCGAGACGCCGTGGGCGCAGATCACGGCGATCGGCTTCGGCGTCGGCGCCGGCCTGACGCTCGACGAGTTCGCGCTGTGGCTGCACCTCGACGACGTGTACTGGACGAGAACGGCCGCGCCTCGCTCGACGCGATCGTGCTCGCGACCGTCTTCGCCGTCGTCGTGATCCTCGGCGTGCGCCCGCTCGGCCTCGACGACCCCGGCGACAAGCTCGCCGCGACGGCGGCGGTGATCGTGTTCGTCGGCATCGCCGCCGTTCTCGTTCCTGAAGGGCCGCTACGTGCTCGGGATCGTCGCGCTGCACATCCCGCTCGTCGGCCTCTACACGGCGATGCGCCTCGCGACGCCCGGCTCGCCGTGGGCCCACCGCCGCTACCGCGGAGAGAAGCTCGAGCGCGCCAAGCGCCGCTTCCGCCCCGACCGCCCCGCCGCCCGCCGCCGCGACCGCCTGCTCGACCTCATCGGCGGCAAGCCCAGCGGCGGCTGATCCGTTCATGGCGCCGGCGCCCCGGCGGGCACGTGCTGGGTGACGCAACCGACGCCGCCGCCGCCGTAGGCGAGCATCACGCTTGGGACGCCGACGATCTCGCGGTCGGGGAACACGGCGGCGAGCTGCGCATACGCCTCCTCCTCGCCCGGCACGCCGAGCCGCGGCACGACGATCCCGCCGTTGACGGGATAGAAGTTCACGTACGGGGCGACGAACCGCTCGCCGTCGACCTCCTCGGTCTGCGGAAGTTGCGAGACCTCGATCACCTCGAGGCGCCGGCCCTGCGCGTCCGTGGCGGCGCGCAGGCGCTCGAGGTTCTCTCGCAGCGGCTGCCAGTTGGCGTTCGAGCGATCCGGCGCGACCTGCGCCACCACCCGGCCCGGCCCGGCGAACTGCACGACGTTGTCCGAGTGCCCGTCGGTGTCGCGATCCTCGACGAGGCCGTGCTCGAGCCAGATGACCTTCTCGGCACCGGTCGCGTCGCACATCGCCCGCTCGCACTCCTCCCGGCTCCAGCCGGGGTTGCGATTCGGGTTCAGCACCACGGACTCGGTCGTGATCAGCGTCCCCTCGCCGTCGACGTTGAAGCCGCCTCCCTCCATCACGAGCGGGGACGTGTAGCGCCGCATGCCGGTCGCCTCGGCCAACCGGCGCGGCAGGTCGGCGTCGAGGTCGTAGGGGAGGTACTTCTCGCCCCACGCGTTGAAGCGGAGCTGCACGAGCGCCACGCCGCCCATGCCGTCGACGAGGTAGATCGGGCCGCTGTCGCGGATCCACGCGTCGTCGATCGGGATCTCGAGCACGTCCACGTCAGGGAAGGTGCAGCGCTCGCGCGCCTCGTCGGCACGGGCGGGTGCGGCCACGACGGTCACGGGCTCGAACGGCGCGATCGCCTCCACGAGCGCGGCGTACTCATCGACGGCGCGCGCGCGATGCGCGCCCCAGACCTCGCGCTCGGTCGGCCACGCGATCAGCGTGCGCGCGTGCGGCGCGGTGCGCGCGGGGGCCCTCAGTCCCGCCGCCTTGGGGGTCGTCGATGCTGCCGCCTGCGTCGTCTGCGATGACATGCGCCCTCATTTCCGAACAACATTCCAAATGTCATTCGAGAATACTGGAGCTGTCCAGCCCGGCGGCGACAGCCCCGTTCACCCACCCTCGCCACGCCTGCGGCGCGATCGTGATTGCCTACGCGTGACATGGCCCGCACGTCGCAACGTCGCCTTCAGCGCCGCGAGACCCTCGTCCGAGCGGCGATCGAGCTGATCGGCGAGCAGGGGCTCTCGCAGGTGCGCGTCGCCGACGTGGCCGCGCGCGCCGGCATCAGCCCCGGTCACGTCCTCTACTACTTCGACGGCAAGGCCGACCTGTTCGCCCAGGCCCTGCGCACGGTCGAGCAGGACCTCGCGGACGACTACCTCGCCCATGCGGCGGACCTCCCCTCCGCGGCGGAACGCTGGCGCTATCTGATCGAGGCCGCCGCACCGACCGGCGCGGGCGACGCGCGGCTGCTGCTGTGGCTCGAGGCGTGGGAGCTGGCGCCGCGCGACGAGCACGTCGCGCGGCAGGTCCACGATCTGGAGCAGCGCTGGCAGACGCTCCTGCTCGGCGTCCTGCGGCACGGAGCCGACACCGGCGAGATCCGCCTCGCCGACCCGGAGGGCTTCGTCACCCGCTTCTCCGCGCTCATGGACGGGCTGACGATCCAGGTCGTCACCGGCTCGGCACGCGTCGACCGCGAGAGGCTGCTCGCGATCTGCCACGACGTCGCACGCACCGAGCTGGGCTTGGAGCTCGGCTAGCTCGTGAGCAGGTCGGCAGCGTGGTGTCGTCAGACCGTCGGCGTCCGCGCTCGCACCGGCGCCGAGTGCGCCACCGCCTCGATCTCGACGTCTGCGCCGTAGGGCAGGCGGGAAACCTCGAGGAACGTGCGGGCCGGGCGGGGCTCCGCGAAGGACTCCAGGAACTGGGCGTTCGCCTCGTCACGCAGCGTCACGTCGGTGACGAAGTACGTGGCCTTGACCACGTGCTCGAGCCCGAGTCCGGCGGTGGCGAGGCGGCGGCGCAGGGTCTCGAGGGCGGCGTCGAGCGCCGCGCGCCGGCCCGACACCGCCACGCCCTGCTCGTCGACGGACAAGGCGCCGGAGACGTAGGTGACGTCGCCGACGACCATCGCCGCCGTGTACGGATGGTCCGCGGTGCCGGTGGCACCCGGCTCAGTCACGCGTGATGCCATGGACGGCGGAGCTCGGCGGGTAGGTCGGGATCTGCGGCTTCTGCGTCCCGATGATCACCGCGAACAGGGCGTCGGTGTCGCCGATGTTCTTGAGGCTGCGCGGGACGCCGGGCGGGACGGCGACGAGGTCGCGGTAGCCGACCACGCGACTGGCCTTCTTCGTGCCGTCCTCGACGTCGTGGATCGAGACCTCGACCTGTCCCTCGAGCACGAAGAAGATCTCCTCGACGTCGTGATGCGTGTGCTCGGGACCGATCGCGCCGGCCGGGAGGCGCATGTTCGAGAACGTGAAGTGCTGCGCGGGGAGCGTGCGCGAGTCGCCCTCGTGGTTGCCGGTCGCACCGGAGCCGATGTAGCGAATCTGCGCGCGCCGGAACTCGTCGCCCGCCTTCGCCTGGAAGCCCAGCGTGTCCCAGTCCTCATAGCGCGTCTCGCGCGACGCGATGCATGCGTCCAGTTGTGCCTGCAGCTCCTCGACAGCCATCGAATCCCTCCACATGTGACTTGGTGGTAAGTATCTTTGACCTAAGATAGTAGGTCGAAGGCGAGCACCCTGTCAAGCCGCCGTCGATCCGGCGGGCCCGGGCCCTCCGATCCAGCTAGGCGGGCGCCTCGACGGCGTGCGACTGCATCTCGGCGAGGTCCAGCGAGCGCTCGAGCCGGCTGAGCAGACGGGCCAGCTGGGCGCGCTCGGTCGGCGTGAGCGCGCTGAGCATCTGCGCCTCGTTGGCGAAGTGCACCGCCGACACCGCCTCGATCAACGCGAGGCCCTCGTCGGTCAACTCGACGTACACCATGCGGCGATCTTCGGGGTCGCGTTCGCGACGCACCAGCCCGGCAAGCTCGAGCTTGTCCACGCGCTGCGTGGTCCCACCCGTCGTGACGAGGTTCGCGTCCGCGAGCTCGCCCGCGGTGCACCGATACGGGGCGCCGAGACGGCGCAGCGCGGCCAGCACGCTGAACGCCGACATGTTCAGCCCGAACTCGTCGAACACGCGGGTGATCTGCGCCTGATAGCGGCTGAACGTGCGATGCAGCCGTCCGAAGACGGCCAGCGCCGATGTGTCGACGTCAGGGCGCTCACGCCGCCACTGCTCGAGCATGAGGTCGACCGCGTCCAGCTGCTGCCCCCCGCGACGTGCCATGCCTCTCCCTGGTGGTGGATCAGCGATGAGAATACACAGTCTAAGCTACTAGCGGCACTAGGGTCCCTCATCGCGGTAGACGATCTCGCCGTCGACCACCGTCAACCGTACGGGCACGTCCGGCAGGTCGTCGGCGGGACACGCCACGGGGTCTTCCGCCAGCACCGTCAGGTCGGCCGCGAACCCGGCGCGAATGCGCCCCAGCCGATCGTCCTCGCCGATCGCCGCCGCGGCGGTCGTCGTGTAGCCCTCGAGCGCGGTGAGCCCGTCGAACGCCTGATCGTCGTAGGGCCGGCGGTCGCGCTGACCGGGCGGCCGCCGCAAGCGCGCAGCCGCCATGCCGATGCGCGGATCGCAGCGCGCGACCATCCAGTCGGAGCCCAGCGGCACCAGCGCCCCGCTCTCGTGCAGCGAGCGGGCCGGAAACGCCCACTGGCAGCGCTCGGGTCCCAGCCGCCGCGACCACGCGTCGCCGTGGTCGGGATCGAGCCCCATCATGTGCTGGGGCTGCATCGATGCCACGACGCCCTCGGCGGCGAAGCGCGGCAGGTCGCTCGGCCGCAACGTCTCGGTGTGCTCGATCCGATGGCGCACGCCGGGTGCCGCACCCGCGTCGCGGTAAGCGTCGAGCGCCTCGCGCACCCCGCGATCGCCGATGGCATGCGTCACGCACTGGAAGCCGGCGCGCGCGAAGTACGCGACCGCCGCCCGGTAGCGTGCCGGGTCGGGCCAGAAGGGCAGCGTGTTCTCGCCCTGCGTGTCGGGCTCCGTGAGCCAGGCTGTGCCTGCATCGATCACGCCGTCGATGAAGAACTTGATGACGCCGCCACGCCAGCGCCGGCCGCGCACGTCGCGATGCCGTGCGAACTCGGCCCATTGCTCGTCCGTGCTGTCGGGGTCGACCCAGATCGGCGACACGAGGCGCATGATGAGCTCGCCGCGGTCCTCCAGCCCCCGCAGCAGATCGTAGGTCGCCGGCTCGCCGTCCATCGAGTGCGCTCCGGTGACCCCGGCCGCGGCGAACCCGCGCTGCGCGTCGACGTAGAGGCGGCGCCGCACCTCGGCGGACAGCTCCGGGGCCGCCGCGAGCACGAGGTCGGTCGCCGCGTGCTCGCGCAGCTCGCCGGTCGGGACGCCGTCCACGCACACGATCTCGGCGTTCACCTCGAACTCGCGCGGGCCGTCCACCCCCGCCAGCTCAAGCGCACGGGGCGTCGCCAGCGACGTATGGCAGTCGACGAGGCGCACGAGCGCCGGCGCACCGCCGACCGCTTCCTCCAGCAGCGAGCCGCTGATCTCCATGCCGGCGAACACGTTGTAGTCGAGTCCCCAGCCCCGCACCCACTCGCCGTGCCCGCAGCGCGCACGCTCTGCCGCGAGCAGCGAGCGGACCTCGTCCAGCGTCCGCGCGTCCAGCAGGTCGGCACCCTGCGCGAACTCGGCGCCCAGGAACGGATGCAGATGGCTGTCGGTCAACCCCGGCACCATCGTCGCCCCGGCAAGATCGATCACGTCCGTTCGCGCGCCGCACAGACGACGGATCTCGTCGTCCGCACCGACCGCGGCGATCTCGCCGCCAGCGACCGCGACCGCCTGCGCCCATGGCCGCTCCGGATCCAGCGTGCGGACACGCCCGCCGATGAACGCTCGATCGATCTCCGTCATGAGGCTCCTCCGTTCGTTGTCCGCCGTTGCGGCTTCCAGCCGGGCCGGGGCACGCTCGCACGCAGCGCGCGCGTGTATGGATGCTGCGGCTCGCTCAGCACCTGAGCGGTCGCGCCCCGCTCGACGACGCTCCCATGCCGCATCACGATCGTCTGCTCGGTGAGCTGACGCACGACCGCGAGGTCGTGGCTGATCAGCACGTAGGAGATGGGCGTCTGCTCGCGGATGTCCGCGAGCAGGTTGAGGACCTGGGCTTGGATCGAGACGTCGAGCGCCGCGACCGACTCGTCGAGGATCAGCACCTGCGGCTCGGCCGCCAGCGCGCGCGCGATCCCCACGCGCTGACGCTGCCCGCCCGACAGCGCCTCGGGCCGCGCACGGACCTGGCGCTCGTCCAGCCCGACGAGCCCGCCGAGCTCGGCGATGCGCGCCCGGCGCCGTTCCGCCGGCCACCCGTGGTGGTGGCGCAGGATCTCGTCGAGCGAGCGCTCGACCGTCTGGCGCGGGTCGAGGCTCGAGTACGGATCCTGGAAGACGATCTGGACCTCGCGCCCGCGACGGCGGCGCTCGCGCGTGGAGTGCGCCGGCTGCGTGCGGTCGTGCCCGCACGCACGAATCGTGCCCGCCGTCGGCTGCTCCAAGCCCACCAGCATGCGTGCCACGGTCGTCTTGCCCGATCCCGACTCGCCCACGATCCCCAGCGAACCGCCCTGGGGCACGCTGAAGGTGACCTCCTCGACGGCGACGAAGTCGCCGAACGCCTTGCGCAGGCTCTGCGCGTGCAGCACCGGTTCAGCCATGCGACACCTCCACCAGCTCCTCCGCCCGCACGCACCGCACCTGACCGCCGTGCAGGTCCCGCATCTGCGGCGGCGCCGCGCGGCAGCGATCCTGCACGTGCGGGCAGCGCGGCGCGAACGAGCAGCCCGTCGGTGCCTCGAAGGCCGACAGCGGTCGCCCCGGAATCGCGTTCAGCCGCCGCGCGTCGCCATCGATGCGCGGGCGGGCGGCACACAGCGCAGCCGTGTACGGATGCAGCGGATCGTCCTGCAACGCGCTCGAGGGGCGCGTCTCCACGATCTGCCCCGCATACATCACGGCGGTGCGGTCGCAGACCGCGCTCGCCAGCTCCAGGTCATGCGTGATGAACAGGAGCGCCAACCCGCGCTCGTGCCGCAGCTCGTCGAGGATCGCCATCACCTCCGCCTGCGTGGTCACGTCGAGCGCCGTCGTCGGCTCGTCGGCCAGCAGCAGCCGCGGCTCGGTCAGCAGCGCCGTCGCGATCATCACCCGCTGCAGCAGGCCGCCCGACAGCTCGTGCGGGTACTGCCGCAGCCGCCGCTCGCCGTCCGCGATGCCGACCTCCTCCAACAGCGCGACCGCGCGCCGCGCCGCCTCCGCCGCTGCCACACCCCCGTTGGTGCGCAGCGCCTCGGTCATGAAGTCTCCGATCCGCCGCATCGGGTTGATGTGCGCCCGCGGGTCCTGGAACACCACCGACACCTCGCCGCGATGCCCGCGCAGCTCGGGGCCGCGCAGCGACATCACGTCGCGGCCGTCGAAGCGGATCTGGCCCTCGAGCCTCCGCGCCGGCGGGCAGCAGTCGCGCCACCGAGCGCGTCGTCATCGACTTGCCCGAGCCCGACTCCCCGACGAGTCCGAGCGCCTCGCCCGCGCCGATCGACAGCGAGACGTCGTGCAGGACGGTGCGGGCCTGGCCCTCCACGGGCAGCCGCACGGTCAGCCCCTCGATCTCGAGCAGCGCCGTCATCTGATGCCCTCCTGCGCTCGCGAGGACAAGCGCTCGCCGAGCACGTTGAAGGCGACCACCACGACGACGATGCAGACACCGGCCGCCAACGACTCGGCCGGGTAGCCCTGCAGGACGCCGGTCTGACCGTCGGCGACCATCACGCCCCAGTCGGCCTGGGGCGGCTGCACGCCGAGCCCGATGTAGGAGATCGCCGCCAGGTCGACGATCGCGTACCCGAACAGGACCGTGCCCTGCGCGACGATCAGCGAGAGCACGTTCGGCACCAGATGGCGCAGGCAGACCGCGCGCGCCGGCAGCCCCTGCACCTCGAGCGCCGCGATGTAGAGCTGCGAGCGCTCGCGCAGCGCAGCCGAGCGCAGAACCCGCGCCACGTAGGGCACGTAGGCGATCGCCAGGGCGATCGACGCGGCGGTCAGCCCGGCGCCGAAGATCGCCGCCGCGAGGATCGCGAGCAGGATCGCCGGAAAGGCGAACAGCATGTCGAGCGCAGCCGAGACGCAGGTGTCGACCCAGCCCCCGCGCCACGCGGCGCCGATCGCCAGCAGCACGCCGACCGCCAGCGAGATCGCCACCACCAGCAGCGGGCCCAGCAGCGACGTGCGCGCACCCACGAGCAACCGCGACAGCAGGTCGCGTCCCTGCCCGTCGTAGCCCAGCAGATGACTGCCGTCCACGCCGACGAAGCGAAACGACAAGCTGGAGGCGTTCGGATCGTGCGGGGCGATCAGCGGCCCGAGCAGCGCGAGCAGAACCGCGACCGCGATGATCGCGGCGGACACCTTGCCGAGCGTGCCCGTGCCGGCGAGCCAGCGCATGGAACGGCGGTGACGGCGCTGCCCGCGGATGGTCGAAACGGCGCTCATCTCGCCTTCCCGCCCAGCTTCACACGCGGGTCGAGCACGGCGTAGAGCACGTCGACCAGCGTGTTGACGACCACGAAGGCGACCACCACCACCAGCGCGATGCCCTGCACGACCGCGAAGTCCTTCGACAGCGCCGCCGAGATGAGATAGGCGCCAAGCCCGTTGAGGCTGAACGCACGTTCCACGATGGCCGACAGCGCGATGAGCCCTGCGATCGTGATGCCCGTCACCGTCGTGATCGGAACCGCCGCATTGCGCAGCACGTGGCGACGCACGATCAGGCGCCGCGGGATGCCGCGGCTGACCGCGGTCTGCACGTGCTCGTGGCGCAGCTCGTCCTTCACCGAGGCGCGCGTCACGCGCGCGACGATGGCCAGCGACGCGACCGCCAGCGCGATCGCCGGCAGCGTGAGGTGCCATACCTGATCGGCGAAGCCGACGCCGTTGCCGAAGACGGGGAACCAGCCGAGGTTCACGGCGAACACCCAGATCAGCACGATCGCCGCCACGAACGCCGGCACCGCCGCTCCGATCGTCGTCACCACGACCACACCGGTGTCGACGATGCCGGGCCTGAGCGCGCCCAGCACCCCCATTCCCACGCCGAACAGGAGGATCAGCACCGCGGCGTAGAGGACCAGCCCCGCGGTCGTGCCGATCCGCGAGCCGATCAGCGACGACACGTCCTGACGCAGCGCGATCGAGACCCCCAGATCGCCATGCACGGCACCCTTCAGCCACTCCCAGTAGCGCAGCAGGAACGGATCGTTCAGGTGGAACCGCCGCTCGAGCACCGCGATGCTCTCCGGCGGCAGCGTGCGGCCGCCGGAGAGCGTGGACAGCGGGTTTCCCGGCGCGAGCGAGAGCGCCGTGAAGATCGCGAAGCTGGAGACGAGCAACGTCGCCGCCAACATCGCGATCCTGCGCGCCAGGAAGCGTGCCATCGCGCTAGCCCTTGCCGCCCAGGGAAGCCGCCCACGGCGCGTTCATGTAGGCAAACGACGACGGGACGCCGGTCAGCGTCGACGAGAGCACCAGCAGGTTGTCCGGCGCCGAGATCGGGATCCACGGCAGCTGCTGGTTGATCAGGTCGTCGGCCTTCACGACGAGCTTCGCGCGCGCATCGGGGTCGGCCTCCGAACGCGCCGCGTTCAGCAGCCGGGTGATGCCGGGATCCGAGAACCCCGAGTAGTTCTGCGACCCGCCCTTCAGCACGATCATCGCGTAGAGCGACGCCGGATCGGCGTAGTCCGGATAGGCGATCGTGGAGAACGCGTCGATGCCCTCGCGCGCCTTGGGATCGATGAAGAAGTTGATGAAGTTGGCTGCCGAGACGGCCTTCAGCTTGACCTTCAGGCCGATCGCCTGCCCGGCGCTGCGCAGCGCGTTGGCCTCCGTCGCGATCACCTTCACCTCGTTCGTCATGCCGAACACGACCGTCTTGCCGCTGGCGCCGGCCTCCTGGACGAGCTTGCGGGCCGCCGGAATATCCACCTTCGGCGGCGTGCGAGCGTCCCAAGCGGCTTGGAAGATGTCACGACCGTAGCCCCAGGACCCGGGGTTGCCGAGCGTGCGCGGCAGCTGGCCGAACCCGCCGAAGTTCGCGTCGATCAGGCTCTGGCGATCGAGCGCCATCGAGAGCGCTCGACGGACGCGCACGTCGCCGAGCGCGCCGGTGAGGCTCGAGACCACCACGGCGTCGGTGGCGTAGGACGGACCACCGTAGACCTCTACCTTGCCGCTGTTGCGGAGCTGGTCGACCGTGCCCATCGACATCGGGTACGTGCCGCCGATCTCGCCGGTCAGCAGGCCCGAGGTCTTCGTCGTCTCGTCGGAGACGCCCTTGAAGTCGATCTGCCGCGTCTTCGGCGTCACCGCGGGATCCCAGTAGTCGTCGTTGCGCACGACCGAGACCGCGTCACCCGGCTTCCACGATGCGAGCTTGTACGGCCCGGTGCACATCACCGTGCCGCCCGGCGTCCCGTACTTGGGCCCCTGGGCCTGGGCCACGCGCTTGGAGATGATCGTTCCCGGCGCCGAGGAGAGCTTCTCCCCGCAGCCAGTAGTCCGGCTTGCTGAGCTTGATCGTCACCTGCAGGGGCCCCGTCGCCTCGACCGATCTGACGCGGGCGAACGCGGGCCCATAGAGGCTGCCGAGCTTCGGATCACGCTGGCGGTCGAGGCTGTAGACGACGTCGGCGGCGGTCAGCGCCGAGCCGTCCCAGAAGTGCACTCCGGCGCGGATGCCGAGCACGATCGTCGTGGGATCTCTGTAGGTGTACGATGCGGCCAGTCCCGGCACGATCGTTCCGTCCGGCCGCTGACGCATCAGCGAATCGCACAGTGTGGCGAGCACGGTGTTGTCCGGCGTGTCGAAGGCGTAGATCGGATCGAGCGTGCTCGTTTCGCGGTAGAGCGCCCACGTGACGCGATCGACGTCGCTCGTCGCCGCGGGCGTCGTCGCGACCAGAGCGGTTCCGGACGGCCCTCCTGCCGACGTCGACGAACCGGCTTGCGGCCCGGCCTTCCCGCATCCGACCGCCGCCAAGGCTGCTGCCGCTGCGAGCGCAACCGCCACCGCATGGCGGCGACGACCCGAACGTGATGGTGAACTCATCTCCTGCATCTCTCTCTCCTCCGCGTTGTCCCTCGCGAGACTCAACCGACCCTCATCCTCAAACTATCTTACATCTACAATGCTAGGAGCTAAGGGACTTGGATGCAAGTCCGCCTGTGCTGCCGAGCGACGATGGCTCGGCCCGCGGCGCAAGCGGTGACTGTAGCCACGGCCCGCAGCCACCCACCGAAGCTGGCGCGACAGCGCGTCGCGCCGACTCGACCGGCGCGCCCCGCCGTCAGCCTCCGGCCCAGGGCAGCGGCTGATCGTCCAGCCCCCAGTAGACGCTCTTCTGCCGCAGGTAGGCGACGATCCCGTCACGCCCCTTGTCGGTGCCGATGCCGGACTGCTTCACCCCACCGAACGGCGTCGAGATGCTGAACTGCTTGTAGGTGTTGATCCAGACGGTGCCCGCGTCGACGCGGCGGGCGATGCGCCACGCACGCCGGTAGCTCTCGGTCCAGATGCCGCACGCAAGGCCGTAGACCGTGTCGTTGGCCTGGGCCACCAGATCCTCCTCGTCGCGGAACGGCAGCAGCACGCCGACCGGGCCGAAGATCTCCTGCTGACAGGTCTGCGAGTCGTTGGCGAGCCGATCCAGCAGCGTCGGCAGGTAGTAGGCGCCGCCTGCCAGGTCGTGGTCGTGCGGCGCGGCGCCGCCGCAGAGCACGCGTGCGCCCTCCTCGCACGCCCGGTCCACGAGCGCCGCCACGTGGTCGCGATGGGCGAACGTCGCCAGCGGCCCGACCTGGGTCTCTGCCGCGAGGCCGGGGCCCACGCGCAGCCGGCGGGCGGCGGCGACGAGTCGCTCGGCCATCGCGTCGTAGACGCGCTCGTGCAGGAATATCCGCGAGCCGGCGATGCAGCTCTGGCCCGTGGACGAGAAGAGGCCGTAGAGGATGCCCGCCACGGCGGCGTCGAGGTCGGCGTCGTCGAGCACGATCGTCGGCGACTTGCCGCCGAGCTCCATGGTCACCGGCATGACCTTCTCGGCAGCGATCCGTCCGATCGCGCGGCCGGTGGACGTCCCCCCGGTGAACGAGACCTTCCCGACCGCGGAGTGCCGGACGATCGCGTCGCCGACCGTCGACCCCGCGCCCGGAAGCACCGAGAGCAGGGCCGGCGGCAACCCCGCTTCGAGGACGAGCCGAGCCAGCTCGAGCGAGACCAGCGGCGTCGCCTCGGCGGGCTTGAGCAGAACGGCGTTGCCCGCCGCGAGCGCGGGCGCGAGCTTCTGCGCGTCGCTGGCGATCGGCGAGTTCCAGGGCGTGATGGCGCCGACGACGCCGAACGGCTCGTGCACCGTCATCGACAGGTACGGGCCTCGTGACGGGGTCAGCGCGGTGTCCATCGTCTCCAGGGCCGCCGCGTAGTAGCGGAACGTGCCAGATGCGCTCGCGACCAGCGCACGCGTCTCGGCCAGCGTCTTGCCGGTGTTCGCGGTCTGCAGCGTCGCCAGTCGCTCGGCGTGCCGCTCGATCGCGTCGCCGATCCGCACGAGCAGGCGTGCCCGCCGGTGCGGCAGCATGGTCCGCCACGCCTCGTCGGCAGCGGCGCGCGCGCCCTCCCGTGCCGCCTCGTCGACGTCCAGCGCCGATGCCCCGGTGACGGTCGCCAGCGAGCGGCCTGTCGCGGGATCGACGCACCGCACCGCAAGGCCGCCGCCCTTGCGCCACGTTCCCGCGATCAAGATCTCGTCCGGCGGCACCGCCGGGACGCTCGCTTCCGACACGCTTCCTCCGTTTTTGGTCTAAGTATCTTAGATCGCAACTAGTATGGATGCAAACCGGAGCACAACGCCGAACGTGTCGGACCTCCGTCTGCTAAAAAGGCTCATGCCGATATCTTGGCTCTAAGGCAATGGAGGAACGAGGTGCCCAAACTGCGTGTGCAGCAGTCGACCTGGCTGGCGGAGGACGTCGTCCGCGTCGAGCTGCGGGACCCTGCGGGTGCGGACCTCTCCACCTGGGAGCCGGGGGCGCACGTGGTGCTGAATCTGCCCAACGGCGTCGTCCGCGAGTACTCGCTCTGCGGCGATCCGGGCGATCGGCGGACGTGGTCGATCGCGGTGCTCCGAGAGCCCGACTCACGTGGCGGCAGCGCATGGGTGCATGAGCGGCTCACGCCCGGAACCGTCCTGGAGGTCGACGGCCCGCGCAACGACTTCCCGCTCGAGCCCGCGGCGCGGCATCTGCTCATCGCCGGAGGGATCGGGATCACGCCCGTGCTGCCGATGGCCCGCTCGCTCGCCGCGAGCGGATCGGATTGGTCGTTGCTCTACTGCGGACGGTCACGGTCCCGGATGGCGTTCGTCGAGGAGCTCACCGCGCTCGGCGGCGAGCGGCTGCGGATCCACGCCGACGACGAGCAGGGCGGCCCTCCGGACCTGGCCGCCGCGCTGGCCGCCGCCCCGGACTCGCTGGTCTACTGCTGCGGCCCGGAGCCGCTCATCGCGGGCGTCGAAGCGGCACTGGGCGATCCGCAGCGGTTGCGCGTCGAGCGCTTTCGCGCGCCGACCGCCGCAGCGCCGGCGCATGACGACGCCGCCTTCGACGTCGTGTGCGCGGGCTCGGGCACGCGTGTGCGCGTCGCCGCCGACGCGTCGGTACTGGACGCGCTCGCCGCCGCGGGCATCGCCGTGCCCAGCTCATGCCACGAGGGCGTCTGCGGCACGTGCGAGACGAAGGTGCTCGCCGGCGAGATCGAGCACCGCGACTTCGTGCTCAGCGACCAGGAGAAGGCGCGCGGCGACACGATGCTGATCTGCGTCTCGCGCTGCCGATCGCCCGAGCTCGTCCTGGATCTGCCATGAGGACGCCATGCCAACCCCCAGCGAGGAGCACTGAGATGCCACTGAACTTGCAACCGGTGCAGAGCCGGTCACATCCCACCACCAACTACGAGGACGTCCTCGCCGACGAGCTGGAGGCGATCTACGGACGCGGCGTGCACGACCTCGCCGGCGTGGTGCGCGCGCTCAACGAGTCCGGCGTGCGACCGGCCGACGGCGCCGACTGGACCGAGGCGACCTTCACTGCCGAGCTGGCTCAGCTCGCCGCGAACAAGGAGTGAACGACATGACTGCGAGCAACCCGCTGCTGCACACCCCCGAGGGCCTGGTGAAGCTCGGCCTGCGTGACCGCTGGTACCCGCTGTGCCCGTCTGACCGGGTGCGCGCCGGCGAGCTGACCCGCGTCGACCGGGCGGGCGAGCAGCTCCTGCTGTGGCGGGACGCCGCCGGCACCGTGCACGTGCAGGAGGATCGCTGCCCGCACCGCGGCGCCCGGCTCTCGCTCGGCGTCCACATGGGCGACCGGATCGCCTGCAACTACCACGGCATCCAGCTCGACAGCGACGGCGTCGTGGTGTCGGTGCCGGGAAGCCCCGGGTGCGCGCTGGAGGGGCGTCAGGCGCTGCGGACGTTCCCGGCCGAAGAGCACGCCGGCGCGATCTTCGCCTGGTTCGGGCTCGACGAGCAGGCGGCGCCCGCGCCGTTGCAGGTGCCGGAGCCGATGGCGGGCGGGGAGTGGGAGCACTTCCTCTGCTACGTGGAGTGGGACGCCCCGTACCTGTATTCGCTGGACAACCTGCTCGACCCCATGCACGGCGCGTTCCTGCACCGCAACAGCCACACGATGTTCTCGGGCAAGCGCGAGGCGACCTTCCAGATCCGCGACACCGACACGGGCTTCGTCTTCGAGAAGACCGACCAGCGCGACATCAACTTCGACTGGGTCGAGCTCGTCGACACGGGAGCGCAGTGGGTGACGCTCGACATCCCGTACCCCGCGACGGGAGGACCGGGCGGCTCGTTCACGATCGTCGCCGCCCTCTCGGCGATCAACGCCGAGCAGCACGCCGGATTCTTCTGGCGCTGCCGCAAGGTCGAAGGGTGGGAGCGCGACAGCTGGCGGTTCCTCTACAAGCACCGCCTGGAGGCGCGTCACTGGCAGGTGCTCGAGCAGGACCGCGTGGTGGCGGAGGTCATGCCGCTCGACGCCTGGGAGCGGGAGAACATCTACCAGCACGACATCGCGCTCGCCCGGATGCGACGCGTGCTGCGTACGGAGGCGACGCGTCAGTCGGCCGCAGGCGCCGCGGGCGGCTGACACCGAGCAGCGCGCAGCTCGCGGTCCACCTCGGCCGCGAGCTGCCGCATGGCCTTCTCCTGCTGAGGCTCCCGCAGGCGCTCGGCGACGACGACGGCGCCGAGGCCGGGGTGGGCGGCGATCTGAGAAGCCAGCACGCCGCCTGTGCCGATGCCGAGGATCGCCGTGTCGGCGGCGGAGATGTCATGCCGGCGCGTCAGGTAGTCCAGCGCGCCGGCGACGTCCGCCTCGAGCTCGTCGGCGGGGAGGGCGAACCACGCCGACCGGGCGACGATCGGGCGCTCGCGCTTGAACTCCCGCCCGCCATGTGCGTAGTAGACGTACGGGGCGACGGTCAGGTGGCCCAGCTCGGCCAGCATCCGGCAGCAGCGCTCGATCGGCTCGGTCAGCCCGTAGATGTCGTGAAGCACCACGACGGCCGTCTCGGCCCGCTCGCGGGGAAACCGGACGAACAGCGGCGCCGCGGTCTCGAGCACCCGCCGGCCGCGGTTGGCGGGACCATGCGCGTGGTGGTGATGGTGCTCGGCCTCGTCGGCAGCCATCAGGTCGTCCTTCTCACGGGCGCATCCATCTAGTTGAAGACGAATCCGCCGTTGACGACGAGCGTCTGTCCGGTGATGTAGGACGCGGCGTCGGAGAGCAGGAAGACGACCGCGCCGACGACGTCCTCGGCCTCCTGGGGTCGTCCGAGGGCGCGCGTGCGCGCATACAGCCGGTGCCGCTCCCGCGGGACCGACTCCGTGGCCTCCAGCTCGGTCAATCCGGGGGCGACCGCGTTGACCGTGACGCCGTCCGGGCCCGCGTCGCGAGCCATCGCCCGGGTCAGCGCGATCACCGCGCCCTTGGACGCGACGTAGTGCGACAGTCGGGGCGAGCCGTACAGCGCGGCGTCGGAGGCGACGTTGACGATCCGTCCCGACGTCGTGACCAGGTGCGGGTAGAGGGCGCGCGCGACCAGCCACGGGCCGCGCGCGTTGACCGCCATGAGCCCGTCCCACGCCGGCACGTCGAGCTCGGCGAAGTGCTTGCCCCCCACGCCGTCGGCCAGCGCGGCGTTGTTGACGAGGCCGTGAGCCCCACCCGTGGCGGCGACGCGATCGGCCAGCCGCTGCACCGAGTCCGGGTCGGCGACGTCGGTGTCGAACCTGCTGACGGCGACGCCCTGCGCATCGAGCTGCGCGGTGGCTCGCGCGGCCCGCTCGGCGTCGCGCTCGGCGAGCACCACCGAGCCTCCCGCGGCGCCGATCGCCTCGGCGATCGCACGCCCGAGGCCACGGCCCGCGCCGGTCACCACGATGCGCCGGCCCTGCAACGCCGTCATGCCGCACCCGCGGTGTCGGCGCCGGACAGGAACTCGAGCACCGCGGCGTCGAACTGATCCGGGTGCTCCTGGTTGGCTGCGTGACCGCCGGCGATGACCTTCAACCGGGCGGTCGGAATGCCTGCGGCCAGGGCAGCGCTCTCGGCGACGCCGGTGACGCCGTCGTGCTCGCCGACCACCACCAGCGTCGGCACCGTGACACGCGCGAGCTCGTGGCTGTGGTCCGTCTCCGCCATCGATGCGGCCGCGGCGGCGTACCCGTAGGGACGGATGGCGCTCATGATGTCCACGACGCGCGCGACGACGGCCGGATCGGCGTCCGGCGCGGTCAGCCGCGGGCCGCGCAAGCACGCGAACCGTCGCGCCCCGAGCTCGGCCAGCTGACCGGCGCGAGCGAGCATCCGCTGCGCGGACGCGTAGGAGAGCGCCGACCCGCGCGTGCTGTCGGCAAGCACCATCGCCTGCATCCGGTCGGCATGCGACAGCGCCATCCGGGTTGCGATCACGCCGCCCCAGGAGACGCCGACGACGTGGGCGCGGTCGAGCCCGAGGCCGTCGAGCAGACCCACCACGCGGTTCGCATAGCCGGCCATGCCGAGCGACTCGTCAGGATCGGCCGAGCTGCCGTAGCCGGGCGCATCCCACGCGAAGACCCGGTGGTTCCGGGCCAGTCCGGCCAGCTGCGCGTCGAAGGACTCGCTCGATCCGCCGATGCCGTGCAGCAGCAGCACCGCGGTCCCGTGCTCGCCCGCCGCGCGCACATGGATCCCGTCGACGACGAGCGAGCGCGTCCCCGTGGCGTCAGGGTGCCGGCTCACCGACCGCTCGCGCATGACCGTGGTCCGGTTCGCCGGCCATGTGCTTGCGCACGTGCGGAGTCGGCGGACCGGCGGTGCGGAACAGGTCCGACAGCTCCGGCGTTCGCGGCCAGACGCGCGGCGTCCAGGTGGCCTCGTCGATCTGCAGCACCTCGGCGGTCGTCTCCGGCACGAGGCCCGACGGGTCGACGTAGTAGAGGAACGCGTTGTCGCCGGGTCCGTGGCGTCCCGGGCCCCAGGCGGGCTCGTGGCCCGCGACGCGCAGGCGGCCCATCGTGCGCATGAACGCGTCGAGGTCGGCGACCTCGTAGGCGACGTGGTTCGGCGCCGGCCACTCGGCCTGGTTGAACGCGACGACATGGTGGTCGGCGTTCGCCCGCATGAACACCATCTTGTGCTCGGACCAGTCGCTGACCCGCAGGCCGAGGAGCCGGCCGTAGAAGGCGACGGACGCGTCGATGTCGATCGTGTTGAGCACCACGTGCGCGACCTTGCGCGGCACGCCGAGATCCTGGGCGCGCTCGCCGACGGCCTCGACGAGCGCACTGACCTCGATCAGCCGGTTCTCATGGTCGAGGAAGCGCACGCCGTACCCCCCGCCGGGCTCGTCGAGCGGCCCGGCGTGACGGGCGATCCTGATCCCCTCGTCGGCAAGCCAGGCAGCGGTGCGATCGACGTCCTCGACGGTTGCCGCCTCGAACGCGATGTGATGGGTTCCGTTGCGCTCGGCCGCATGCAGCTCGAGCACGTGATGCTCCGGGCCGCTGGCCCGCAGGAACGCGCAGCCGTCGCCGCGATGGACCACCTCCAGGCCCCATGGTCCGCTGTAGAACTCGACCGCTTCGTCGAGCGCCTTCGTCCACAGGGCGACGTGCCGGAGCCCGCGCACCGCCGGGCGGGTTCGCGTCAGCGGGTTCGCAGGCATCTCGCTTCCGAAATATCTCTTGGTGTCAACATACTCAGGCCTAAGATACTTGCACAGCGACCACAGAATGGCAAGCGCCGTGGCGACGCCCGGCTACCCCACCGCGACCGGCGGCGTGAACGGCCGAGGCATCGGCCCGATCGCCTCCACGTCGACCTCGACCAGCACCGGGCCGTGCTCGGCGACCGCCTCCGCGAAGGCGACCTCGAACGCGTCCACGTCCACGACGTGCCGGTACGGCAGCCCGACTGCCTCTGCGAGCTTCGCGAACGAGGGCGTGAAGAGATCCACGCCCGAGCGCCGCCCCACGAACGCGTCCTGGGCGTTGCGCAGCACGCCGTAGCCGCCGTCGTTGAAGACCACCACGACGACCCAGGGCCGCTCCTGCGCAAGCGTGAGCAACTCCCCGAGGTGAACGGCGAGACCACCGTCGCCCACCATCACGGCCGTGGGCCGCTCGGGGCGCGCGATCGACGCGCCGATGCCCATCGCCAGCCCCTGCCCGATGCCGCCACCGCGCGGGAACACGTTCGTCGTCGGGTCGAACATCGTCAGCATGCGGTTGCCCCAGCTGCTGGAGGGGATCGTCACGTCGCGGGCGATCACCGCGTCGCGCGGGAGCACGCCGCGCAGCGTGTCGCAGATCGAGGCCTGCGCCCCGATTCCCTCGGACAGGTGCTGGCGCACGCGCCGCCGGGTGGCGACGATCGATCGCAACCAGCCGTCGCGTGCCTCCCCGCGAGCGGGCAGCGAGGCCAGCAGCGCGCGCAGGACCGTGGATGCGTCGCCGACCAGGCCGACGTCCACCGGGTAGCTGGACCCGAGCGCCTCCGCATTGATGTCGATCTGTACATGCGGATGGGGAAGCTCGAGCGAGTAGTCACGCGTTTCGTTGGAGCGGAAGTGCGTCCCGACGCTCACGAGCAGGTCGGCCTCGCCCAGCAGCTCCGCGCACTCGGGGTTGGCGGCGAAGTTGCCGATGCACGCGACCTCGTCCTCCGCGATCGTGCCACGCCCGGCATTGCTCGTGAGCAGGCCCGCGCCGGTGCGCTCGAGCAGCGCCGCGATCTCCTCGCGCGCGCCCGTCGCGCCGCCCCCCGCCCACACGAGCGGGCGCCGGGCCGCCGCGATCAGCTCGGCGGCGCGCGCGATCTCCGCCGGGTCCGGCGTGGGCCGGGCGGGGACCACGACCGCGGGTCGCGGCACCGGCGGGCGTTGCCTGCGGTACTGCAGGTCGATCGGCCACTCGACGCTGACGGGCCCCATCGGGGCTTCGAGCGCCTGCGCCGCGGCACGCGCGAGCGTCGTCCCGGCGTCGTGCGCGTCGACGATCGTGTGAACCGCCTTGCCGACCGCGCGCAGCATCCCGGCCTGGTCCTTCGTCTCGTGGATGTAGCCGCGGCGCCGCCCGAGGTGCTCGAGCTCGACCTGACCCGTGACGTGGAGGACCGCAGCACCCGCGGACAACGCCTCGACCATCGCTCCGGCGGCGTTCCCGGCACCGGTGCCGGTGCTCGTGATCGCGACGCCGACGGTGCCGCGCACGCGCCCGTAGGCGTCGGCGGCGTTGACGGCCGCGGCCTCGTGGCGGACGGGCACGAACCGCCGCCGGCTGGCGACCGCGTCGACGAGCGGCAGGTTGTGGATGCTGACGACGCCGAACGCCACGTCGACGCCGAGCGCGTCCATGACGTCGACGAGGACGTCGCCGCCGTTGCGCGGGGACTCAGACATAGCGCGCCACGCCGCCGGCGACGTCGAGCGTGGCTCCGGTGATGTACCCGGCGAGCGGCGAGAGCAGCATCGCGATCGCGTAGGCGACCTCGTCGGGCGTCCCGAATCGGCCGGCGGCGATGCCCCGATCCGCCGCGATCGCGGAGCTCCACGCCTCGTAGGAGACGTCCGGCGCCTGCTCCAGGAAGCGACGACGCCACTGACCGCTGTCGATCAGGCCCACCAGCACCGAGTTCACGCGCATGCCGCTGGTGGCGAGCTCGCGCGACAGCGACTTGGTGAGGTTCAACAGCGCCGCGCGTGCGGCGCTCGTGGCGACGAGCTGCGCCTCCGGTTGGCGCGCCAGGACCGCGTTGACGTTCACGACGGCGGGAGCGTCGGACGCGCCGAGCAGCGCCTGCGCCGCGCGCAGCGGCCGCATCGCTCCGAACAGCTTCAGCTCGAAGCTCGGCGCGCCATGCCGCGTCGGTCGTGGTCTCGAAGGTGGACATGCGCGAGGCTCCGGCGTTGTTGACCAGGCCGTCGAGCCGTCCGAAGCGCGCCTGTCCCTCCTCGACGAGCGCGGCGAGAGCCGCCGGATCGGCGACGTCGGCCGCGCGATAGACGAGGCGTCCCGGGTGCGCTCGCTCGATCGGCCCGAGCTCGCGCGCAAGCACCTCGCCGTCGCGAGCGCACGTCAGCACCGCCGCGCCCTCTGCCAGCAAAAGGCGGACCGTCGCGTTGCCGATCCCCGAGCTGCCCCCCGTTACGAGGACGACGCGGCCACTGAGCCTGAGATCCAACTCTACTCCAATACCTTAGCTATCAGCTACTTATTCCTAAGGTATAGCATGACGCGATCGAGCGCAGCCGGCAAGCGTTCGTGCGGCTGACCCTGCGGCCTCCCGTCCGGCTCGTCCGCAACCGCGCGAAGCGCGCTGAGCCGATTCTCATATGCGCCTTAGGTGCACCCGCCAGACTTCCGCAGGGTGAGTCGCAGACCGGGGACGCCGACGCTCGAGCGCAGCCGCGACCGGCTGCCCGGCGGGAGCCGCGCATGGCTCGCGGCCGCCGCCGCGCTCCTCCTCGTCGCCGCCGGCGCCGGCGCCTGGCTGCTGCTGCGCGGCGGCGGCGGCGCCGGCGAGCAGGTCGCGAGCGCCGCCGACGTGCTGCGCTTCCACTCGCGCCCGCGGCTCGACCCCGACCGCGTCAGAGTCGTCGTGCCGGCGCGCGGCCGCACCGCACCCGGCTACGTGTTCCTCGCCGTCAAGCGCGGCCCGGGGCAGGACGGGCCGCAGATCGTCGACGACCGGGGCCACGTCGTGTGGTTCCACCGCATCCCGCCGCACATGGCGGCGACCGGCTTCCGCGTGCAGCGCTACAGAGGCCAGCCGGTGCTGACGTGGTGGCAGGGCCGCACGAGATGGGGCCACGGCATGGGCGAGTACGTGATCCTCGACCGCCACTACAGAACGGTCGCGGTGGTGAGAGCGGGCCACGGCTACATGGGCGACCACCACGAGCTCCAGCTCACCCCGCGCGGCACCGCCTACATGTCGGTGTACGCCGAGCGCAGAGCGGACCTGCGCTCCGTCGGCGGCCCGCGCGACGGCAGCATCTTCGAGTCGATCGTGCAGGAGGTCGACGTCGCGAGCGGCCGAGTCGTGTGGGAGTGGCACAGCGCCGACCACCTGCCGGTCAGCGAGGGCGTCACCGCGCCGAAGCCGGGCATCCCGCACGACTACTTCCACGTCAACGCGGTCGACGAGAACGCCCGACGGGAACCTGCTGATCAGCGCGCGCAACATGCACGCGATCTACAAGGTCGACAAGCGCACCGGGAACGTGATCTGGCGCCTGGGCGGCAAGCGCAGCGACTTCGCGCTTCAGCCCGGCGCGCGCTTCGCCTTCCAGCACGACGTCGAGTGGCTCGGGCACGACACGATCTCGCTGTTCGACAACGAGGCGACGCCGCCGAAGGCCGACCAGTCGCGCGGGCTCGTGCTGCACCTCGACATGCAGAACAGAACCGCCAGCGTCGTACGCCAGTACAGACATCCCGACAAGCTGCTGGCGGTCGCCGAGGGCAACGTGCAGACGCTGCCCGACGGCCACGTCTTCGTCGGCTGGGGGCCGGAGCGCCACACGTCCGAGTACACGCGCGACGGGCGGCTGCTGTTCGACCTGGTCGTGCCGCCCGGCTCCGACAGCTACCAGTCCTACCGCGACCCGTGGCACGGCGAGCCGCTCGACCGCCCGGCGATCGCGGCCAGCCGCGCGGCGAGCGGGAGCGGCGAGGACCTCACCGTGTGGGCGAGCTGGAACGGCGCCACCGAGCTGCGCAGCTGGCAGCTGCTCGCCGGCGACGCCCCGGACCAGCTTGCCCCGCTCGGCGCCCCCGTCGCGCACCGCGACTTCGAGACCGCGCTCCACGCCCGCACGGACGCGAGGTACGTCGCCGTCCGCGCCCTCGGCGCCGGCGGCCGCACGCTCGCCCGGTCGCGCGCGATCGAGCCGGCGCGCTGAGCGCTACGCGCCGACGCGCTGGACGTGGAAGGTCCGGGCGCCGCTGGGCGCCTCGACGCTCACGGCATCGCCCTCGCGGGCGCCGACGAGCGCCTCGGCGACGGGTGACTCGATCGACAGGCGGCCGTCTCTGGCGCTCGCTTCGGCGGCGCCGACGAGCGTGTAGGTGGCGACGCGACCGGACTGCTCGTCGCGCACCTCGACGGTCGAGCCGAAGCCGACGACGCCGTCGGGCGTCGCGCTGCCGTCGACCACCTTCGCGCCGCGCACGCGCTCCTGCAGCCGCTTGATGCGCGTCTCGAGGTGCGCCTGGTCCTCCTTCGCCGCGTGGTACTCGGCGTTCTCCTTGAGGTCCCCCCACTCGCGCGCGGTTCTGATGCGCGCGGCGATCTCCGTGCGCGCGGCGGTCTCGAGCTGCTCGAGCTCGGCGCGCAGCGCGTCGAGCCCCTCCTGCGTCATGGCATAGCCGTCTGTCATCTCGACAGTGTCGCAAAAGACTCCGTGCCCGCCCGCCGCCCCCCACGCGCCGGCGTCGAGCCCTGTGCCCGGTCGACTACCGTTGGGGAGACGATGCGGCTCGTCCCCTCCCCTGCGAACGTGACGCTGCGCACGGACCCGGAGCGGGGGCGGATCGTGGTGCTGTCGTTCCCCTACGACGCGCATCTGGTGGAGGCCGTGCGCGCGATCCCGCACCGCCGCTTCGACTGGGACGCGCGCGAGTGGTGGGCGCCCGTGCAGGACTGGGTCGCGCACCACGTCGCCGACGTGCTGCGGCGCTTCCCGGAGCTGGAGTGCGGCGACGAGGTGTCCGCCTGGCTCGACGAGGTCGAGCGGCGCTGGCTCGGGCGCGTCGGCACCGCGCGCCACGACGGGCGCGGCTGGTTCGTGCTGGAGACGGCCGCCGGCGAGGTGCCGGACGCGCTGCGCGAGGGCGCGATCGAGCGGCCGGGCCGGCCGGCGCAGGATGGGCTGCCGGCCGTCCCGCCGACGCTGCTGGCCCCGCTCACGGAGGCGAACGCCCACGTGCTGCGCGCGCAGGAGTCGGCGAGACTGAGCGCCGCCGCCGAGCGCTGCGTCGGCGCGCTGGAGCTGGGCGACGATCCGCCGCCGGCACGACTCGTCGCGACGCACGGGGTCGACGGCGCGCGGCTGCGGCTGGAGGTGCTGTGGGACCCCGACACCGGCGCGGCGTTCGGGGAGCTGCCGGGCGCCGAGGGCGAACGGACGGTGGCGGTGGACCCGTGGCTGTGCGAGCCGCTCGACGCGTTCCTCGCGCTGCACGGCGTCGAGGTGACGGCGATGGCGGCGCCGGTGCTGGAGGCGCTGCGCGCCGAGGCGGCCGACGCCGCGGTGGCGATCCGCAGCTCGCGCGCGACCGAGGCCGAGCCGATCGAGGAGGTCGCCGAGGTGCTCGGCGGCACGCTGGAGCCGTTCCAGTGGGCGGGCGTGCGCTACGTCCTGCACGCGCGGCGCGCGTTCCTCGCCGACGAGCAGGGGCTCGGCAAGACGGTCGAGGCGCTCGCCGCGCTGGAGGCCGACGGCGCCTTCCCGGCGGTCGTCGTCTGCCCCGCGTCGCTGAAGCTCAACTGGGAGCGCGAGACCGCGAGATGGCTGCCGCACCGTTCGGTCGCGGTGGTGGAGGGGCGCGTCGCGGTGCCGCCGCGCGCCGACGTGCTGATCCTCAACTACGAGCTGGTCGCCACGCAGCGCGAGACGCTCGCGCGCCGGCATCCGCGGGCATTGGTGCTCGACGAGTCGCACTACTGCAAGAACCCGCAGGCCAAGCGAACGCGGGCAGTGCGGCGGCTCGCGGAGGGCCTGCCGCGCGACGCGTTGCGGCTCGCGCTGACCGGCACGCCGGTGCTCAACCACGCCGACGAGCTGATCTCGCAGCTGCGCGTGCTGGGCCGGCTGGAGGACTTCGGCTCCGGCGCGCGCTTCAGAGCGCAGTTCCGCGGGCCGCTGACGGAGGAGCGGCTGCACTGGCACCTGCGCCGCCGCTGCTTCGTGCGCCGGCGCAAGAGCGAGGTGCTGCCGCAGCTGCCGGACAAGCGGCAGGTCGTCGTGCCGGTCGCGTTGGACAACCAGCGCGAGTACAAGCTCGCCGAGGACGACGTGATCGCCTGGCTGCGCGAGCAGCCGTTGGACCTCTCCGAGCTGAACGCGAAGATCGCCGCGACCCTGCGCGCGCAGCGGCTCGCGCAGCTGGGGACGCTCCAGCGGCTGGCGGCGAAGGGGAAGCTGCACGCGGCGCTGGCGTGGATCCACGACTTCCTCGCCTCCGGCGAGCCGCTGGTGGTCTTCGCCCGGCACGTCGAGGTGCAGGAGGCGGTGCTGGAGCGCTTCCCGGGGGCGCTGCACCTGCTCGGACGCGACGCGACGCAGGCGCGCGAGGCGACGGTGCGGTCGTTCCAGGATGAGGACGGCGCCCCGCAGCTGATCGTCTGCGCCACCCGCGTCGCCGCGCAGGGGATCACGCTCACGCGCGCGTCCAACGTCGCGTTCCTCGAGCTGGAGTGGACGCCGGCGATGCACGACCAGGCCGAGGACCGCTGCCACCGCATCGGCCAGCACGACAACGTGACCGCCTGGTACCTGCTGGCGGCCGGCACGATCGACGAGACGATGGCGCGCCTGATCGCCCGCAAGCGCGGCCTCGTCGCCGCCGTCACCGACGGCAAGCGCCTCGACGGCGACGGCCTCGTCGAGGCGGTCGTGCGCGAGCTCCGCGACGGCCGCCCCTTCCGGCATCTCAAGCCCGTGACGGAGCCGGCGGCGGCGAGCTGAGCGCTGCTACGCCGGCCGGCCGTCGGCGTACCGTCCCAGGACCGTCGGTTACGGGATTTTGCGGTTTTCCTAAACATCGCCTACGCTTGGGGGCATGGATCGCGAGCAGCTCGTGGGCGACCTGGCACACCTGCGACGGGCGCACCGCCGCCACCCTGACGACGAGGATCTCGCCGCCGTGCGGCTCGATCTCGAGCGCGCCGCCGGCCCGACGATCGGGCGCGCCGCGACGGCGCGGATCCTCGGCGTCAGCCAGACGGCGCTCGACCGCTGGATCAGTGCCGGGAAGGTACCCGCGGTCCTCACGCCGGGCGGGCGCCGCGAGGTTCCGGTCGCAGCCGTGACGGACCTGCTCGACGCGCTCGCGACGCGACCGGACGGCGAGCGCCATCCGCTGGCGGCGATCCTCGGGGCGCAGCCGAGAAGGCGAACGCGACCGCCGCGCAGAGCCGCGTCCGGCCATCGCACCGCCGTGGAGCGCGGCCTCGCCTACCATCGCGCCGTCGCGGAACGACTCGACGCCGAGGTCGTGGCGGACGCGCTGGCGCGCCTGCGGCGCTGGCGCGCGGAAGGACGCATCCATCCTCGCTACGCCGACGAGTGGGAGGCGCTGCTGACCGGTCCGCGGACACGACTGCGCCGCGTGATCGTGGCCGGCGACGACCACGCCGCCGCCCTGCGCCAGAGCAGCCCGCTCGCCGGCACGCTCACCGAGGACGAGCGACGCGAGGCGCTCGGCCTGCCGTGAGACGCGCGGATCTCGAGCACGTCATCCGCGCCGCCGCCGACGTACGGCGTGGTGCAGATCGCCGAACTGCTGCGCCGCGTGCCCGACCTCCCCGTCGACGCCGCTCCGCGTAAGCGCATCGGCGACCTGCTGCGCGCGATCGCGACGGACGCGGACGCGGACGCGGACGAGCGGTAGCTCAGCGGCTCGCGGCGCGGCGGGCGGCGTAGTCCGCGGCGAGGCCGGCGGCGAGGGCGATCGCCATCGCGGCGACGAGCGGCAGGTTCAGCGCCTCGCGGGCGACGAGGCCGGCGGCGAGCGCGGCGATCAGCGTGGCGGCGAAGGGGCCCACGGGCGGAAGCGTAGCGGCGCCGTCCTGCGCCGCGCCGCGCCGCGCGCGACGGACCACTGTCCGTCTCGCCCCCCATACGGGGGCAAGAGGGACAGTGGTCCGAGCGACCGGGGCGCTACGCGGCGCTGCGGCGTGCGACGGCGACGGCGACCGCCAGCGGCTCGCCGTCGACGTCGACGGGCGGGGCGGGCGCGCCGGCGGCGCCGTCGCCGTAGGCGACAGCCGTCGCGAGCGTCTCTTCGGCGACGTAGCGCTCGTGGGCCTTCGCGGCGCCGAGCAGGTCCGGCGAGCCGGCGAGCCGCAGCTCGATCCGGTCCGTGATCGCGACGCCGGCCTCTCTGCGCGCCGCCTGGACCACCCGCACGATCTCGCGCGCCAATCCCTCACGGCGCAACCGCTCTTCGATCGTCGTGTCGACGGCCACGGTCAGATCGCTCCGCGCGGAGAGCACCAGCCCGTGCCGCGGCTCGTGGCGCACGACGATGTCGTTCTCGGCGAGCGCGTAGGTGTGCGTCGGGTCGAGCTCGTCGCCGGTCGCGACCGACACCGACAGCACGCCGTGGTCGTGCAGCGCCTTCAGCGCCTCCTCCCCGTCCCGCGAGCGCAGCGCCGCGACGACCTGCGGCATGTCCTTCCCGCACCGTGGTCCCAATCTCTGCAGGTTCGGCAGCACGACCGGGCGCTCCAGCTCGCCGACGTCCGAGACGACCTCGACCGCCTTCACGTTCAGCTCGCCCAGCACCAGCTCGCGCAGCCGGCCGACCGCGTCCCCCGTCCGCGCGTCCCCGCACACGATCACGCGCGGCAGCGGCTGGCGCAGCTTCACCTTCGACTTCGCCCGCGCGTCGCGACCCAGCTCGATGACCTCCCGCGCCAACGCCATGTCCTCCTCCAGCTGCACGTCGCGCAGCGCCTCCACGGGCGCCGGGTAGTCGCACAGGTGGACGGAGTCCGGCTCGGCGCCGAAGTCGGCGGCTGCGCCCCCCACCAGGTTGGAGTAGATCTCCTCGGCGAGGAACGGGACCGGCGGCGCGAGCAGCTTCGCCGTCTCGACCAGGCACTCGCGCAGCGTCGCCAGGGCGGCCGGATCGCCGTCCCAGAAGCGGCGCCGGGACAGCCGGATGTACCAGTTCGACAGGTCCTCGACCCACTCCGCCGCGAGCCGCACCGCCGTCGTCGCGTCATACGCGTCGATGCGGGCGCGCATCCGCTCGGTCACCGACTGGAGCCGCGACAGCGCCCAGCGGTCCAACGCCGGCCGCTCGCTCACCGGCGGCGCGGGTGGGTGGGACCCGGTATCGAACGACTCGATGTTCGCGTAGAGGACGTAGAAGCCGTAGATCGTCCACAGCGGCACGAGCAGCTCGCGCATCCCCTCGTGGACCGCCTCCGCCGAGAAGCGGTAGCCGGCCCACGGCTGCTGCGAGGCGAGGTAGTACCAGCGGAACGCGTCGGCGCCGTGCTCGTTCAGCACGTCCCACGGGTCGACCGCGTTGCCGCGCGACTTCGACATCTTGTGGCCGCGCGAGTCGGTGACGTGGCCGACGCAGACGGCGTGTCTGAAGGGGATGTCTCTGAAGAGCAGCGTCGACACCGCCAGCGACGTGTAGAACCATCCGCGCGTCTGGTCGATCCCCTCGCATATGAACGTCGGCGGGAACTGCTCGGCCACCTCGCGCTTGCCCTCGAACGGGTAGTGGAACTGCGCGAACGGCATGCAGGCGCTGTCGTACCACGTGTCGATCGTGGCGCTCACGCGGCGCATCGCACCGCCGCAGCCCTCGACCGTGCAGCCCCACGTGACGTCGTCGATGTACGGGCGGTGGAGGTCCTGCGGCAGCGCGCCGGCGACCTCCCTCAGCTCCGCCAGCGACCCGACGCAGTGGCGCGCCTCGCAGGCGTCGCACTCCCAGATCGGCAGCGGCGTGCCCCAGTAGCGGTCGCGCGAGAGAGCCCAGTCGACGTTGCCCTGCAGCCAGTTGCCGAAGCGGCCGTCGCGCACGTGCTCGGGCATCCAGTCGATCCGCTGGTTCTGCGCGAGCATGTCGTGCCGACGATCCCGCGTTCCGACGTACCACGACTCCTTCGCGTAGTAGAGGAGCTTCGAGTCGCAACGCCAGCAGTGCGGATAGGAGTGCACGTAGGGCTCGGTGTCCCACAGCTTCCCGGCGGCGTGCAGCTCCTCCACCACCTTCGGCGTCGCGTCGCCGACGAACATGCCCTCGTAGCCCGTGATGCGCTCGTCGTAGGTGCCGTCCTCGCGCACCGGGTTCACGAGCGGGATCCCGTGCCGCTCGCACAGCACGAAGTCCTCCTCGCCGAACGCCATCGCCGTGTGCACGAGCCCGGTGCCCTTGTCGAGCACGACGTGGTCGGCGGCGAGCACCGTGTGGCCCTTGGGGCCGTGGTCGGGCAGACGGTCGAACGGCGGCTCGTATCTCGCGTCGACGATCGCGCGGCCGGCGAAGCGGTCGAGCACCTCGGCCGCGTCCCCGAGGATCTCCTCCACGCGCTCCTCCGCGACCACCACGACCTCCGCCCCGACCCGCGCGCGCACGTACGTGAGCGACGGGCTGATCGCCACGGCGCAGTTGGCGAACAGCGTCCACGGCTGCGTCGTCCAGATCAGCAGCGCGTCGCCCGCCTTCAGCGGCCCGCGCGGCTCGGTCACCGGCAGGCGCACCGTGGCGGTCACGTCCTCGGTGTCGGCGTAGCCCATCGCCGTCTCGTGGGACGACAACCCCGTGCCGCAGCGCGGACAGTAGGGGACGACCTTGTGACCCTTGTAGATGAGGCCCTTGTCCCACAGCTCGTGCAGCGACCACCAGACCGACTCGACGTACTCCGGATCGCCGGTGCGGAACGCGCCCTCCAGGTCGATCCAGAAGCCGACGCGCTCGGTCAGGCGCTCCCACGCTCTGATGTAGAAGGCGTTCGACTCGCGGCATCTCTCGTTGAACGCGGCGATGCCGTAGGACTCGATCTCGCGCTTGGAGTTGAGCCCGAGCTGCTTCTCGACCTCCAACTCGACGGGCAGGCCGTGGCAGTCCCAGCCGGCCTTGCGCGGCGCGTGGAAGCCGCGCATCGTCTTGTAGCGCAGGTAGGTGTCCTTGAAGGAGCGCAGCAGCACGTGGTGCGAGCCGGGATTGCCGTTCGCAGTCGGCGGCCCCTCGGAGAAGCTGAACGTCGGCGCGCCCTCACGCGCGGCGAGCGAGCGTTCGAACGTGCGGTCCTCGCGCCAGCGCTCGAGGATCCGTTCCTCCATCGCCGGGAAGTCCGGGCGCTTGTCGACCGGCCGGTGCACGTCTCCCATCGCCGTCCCCCTACTGCTCTGCGTCGAGAACCAGCTCGATGCGCTTGTTGATTCTTCCCTTGCTCTTGTACGAGGGCAGCGCGATCCGCCCCACCTCGCTCGTGTCGGCGACGTGCGTGCCGCCGTCGGCCTGCAGGTCGAGCCCCTCGATCCCGACGACCCGCACGACGCGGATCGACGGCGGCAGCAGACTCACCTTGTTGCGGATCAGGTCCGGGTCCTGGTCGGCCCGCTCGCGCGGGAGGAAGTCGACGCGCGTCGGGCGCGCGGCCTCGACCTCCACGTTGCACGCATGCGCGATCTGGTCCACCAGCTCACCGCTGAGATGCTCGAGCTCGAAGTCCATCCGCCCGCGCAGCGGCTCCATGTTGGCGCCGGTGACCTTCGCGCCGTGGTCGCGCCAGACGACCGCGCAGAGGACGTGCAGCGCGGTGTGCGTGCGCATCAGCGCGTAGCGGCGCTCCCAGTCGAGCTCGCACTCCAGCTCGGTCCCCGCCGCCGGCGCGGGCTCCTCGCCGTCCAGCTCGTACCAGACGCCCTCGGGCGCGAAGCGGGCGCCTGCCAGCGGCCAGCTGCGTGCGCCGTCGCTCAGCGTGCCGTGGTCGCGCGGCTGACCGCCGCCGCCCGGATAGAAGGCGCTGCGGTCGAGCTGCACGGCCTGCCCGTCGACGGCCGCGACCGTCGCCGGGAAGCGGCGGCAGTACGCGTCGAGCTGGTAGAGGGGCGCCGCCTCGATCGCGTCCTGCAACGCGGCGTCAGACAAAGCGGACGCTCACCTCCCCGAGGCGGTCGAACGTCGCGTAGGCGGCCTGGCCGGCGGCGATCGGCACCGCGCGCGCGACCGAGCCCGGCAGCACGATGTCGCCCGGCTCGAGCCGCTCGCCGCCGACCGCGAGGATCCCGGCGAGCCAGGCGACCGCCTCCGCCGGGTGGCCGAGCACGGCGTCGCCGCGGCCGCGGACGATCTCCGGACCGATCGCGAGGCTGACGCCGAGCTGCTCGACGCGCACGTCCTCGGCGTCGTGCCAGTCGCCGATCACCGCCATCCCGGAGGAGGCGTTGTCGGCGACCGTGTCGACGATCCCGATGCGCCAGTCGGCGATGCGGCTGTCGATGATCTCGAGCGCCGGCGCGAACGCCTGCGTCGCCTCGAGCACCTCCTCGCGCGTGACGCCGGGGCCCTGCAGGCCGCTCTTGAGCAGGAACGCCATCTCCGCCTCGACGCGCGGCGCGATGAAGCGCTCGGCGCGCAGCTGCGCGCCGCTGTTGACGACCATCGACTCGAGCAGGTAGCCGCCGTCGGGCTGGTCGACGCCCATCATCTCCTGCATCGCCGCGCTCGTGAGGCCGACCTTCCAGCCGCGCAGCTCCTCGCCCTCGGCGGTGCGCAGGCGGCGGCCGAGCGCCTGCACGCGGTAGGCGTCCCACAGTTCGAGCTCGGGGAACGTCGCGCTCAGCGGCTCGATCGGCTCGCCGCGCTGCTCGGCGTGCCACAGCAGGCGGGCGAGCGCCTCGTGGTGCGGCGTCATCGCGCTCGCGTCGAGCAGCGCGGCAGACGCTCCGGGCCGCATGTGCGGCAGCGGGGGCGGCTGCATTCCCGCCGGCGGCAGCACGCCGCTCCCTATCGATTCCTCCGAATCGCGCCTCACTGTGCGCGTCGCCATCACGCCACCCCCTCGCGTATCTCCATCTGGATGTCGACCTGGATCTGGAGGCTCGCGCGCAGCTCGGCGGCGACCTCGAGTATCACGTCCTCCTGCCCCGCGATCACCTCGCGCTTGCCGAGCGCGAAGAAGACGTCGCGGGGATCCACCCCGAACTCCTGCGCGATCCGGCGGACCGGTCTGGAGTAGCCGGAGAAGACGCCGGCCAGTCCGCTCACGATCGTCACCGAGTCGGTCGTCGGGATCTGCTGCACGAGCGCGCGCTCGGCCAGGTCGGCCGCTTCGAGCAGCTTGTACAGGTCGATCCCGGTCTCGTGGCCGAGCCGTTGGAGCACCGCCACGAGCACCTCGAGCTGCGTGTTGCCGGCGCCGGCGCCGAAGCCGCGCGCGCAGCCGTCGAGGATCGTCGCGCCCTGCTCCACGGCGGCGATCGAGTTGGCGACGCCGAGCGAGACGTTCTCGTGCCCGTGGTAGCCGACCGCCATGCCGGTCCCCTCGACGAGCGCAGCGACCCGGCGGCTCACGTCGTCGATCAGCAGCGCGCCGGCCGAGTCCATCACGATCACGCCGCTGGCGCCATACGCCTCCAGCTTGCGCGCCTGCTCGACGAGGTCGCCGACGGTCGTCATGTGGCACATCATCAGGACGCCGTGGACCGGCTTGCCCTGATCGCACAGGTAGGTGATGTGGCGCTCGGTCAGGTCCGCCTCGGTGCAGTGCGTGCCGACGCGGAAGGTGTCCGCGCCCTCCTCGATGGCGCCGTCGAGGTCCGGGATCTTCGCGAAGCCGGGGATGCCGAACGCCTGCAGCTTCACGTCGGTGAGCTGCTCGCGCGCGATCCGCAGCATCTCGCGGTCGCTCAGCAGCGCCTCCCCGACCTGCAGCGACGAGGCGCCCAGCCCGTTGCCGTGACCGACCTCCACGAGCGGCACGCCGGCCGCGTTCGCCGCCGCCGCGTAGCCGCGGATCTGCTGCGCGCTCAGCTGGTGCTTGACCGCGTGGTTGCCGTCCCGCAACGTCGGATCGCTGATCAGGATCTGTGCCATTCCCCCTCGGTTCCCCCTAGGTTCCACTCCGGCCCTCGCCCGCCTCAGCCCGTCGCCGCGACCGCCTCGTCCTGCCATGCCGAGCGCGCCCGCTCCTCCGCCGCCGCGACCGCCGCGCACGTGATGATGTCCAGGTTCCCGGCATACGCCGGCAGGTAGTCGCCGACGCCGCGGATCTGGACCGTCATCGCGATCCGCCCGCCCTCGTACAGCGGCGGCACGACGAGCCGGTAGCCGGGCACGTAGCGCTGCACGCGCGCGACCATCTCCTCGACGGCCGCGGTCAGCGCCGGCAGGTCGGCCTCCTCCGTGCGGGCGAAGACGGTGTTCTGCATCGTGATCGGCGGGTTCGACGGGTTGACGACCAGGATCGTCTTCGTGCGCTCCACGCCGGTGAAGCGCCTGGTGGCGGCCTCGGTGGTGCTGAGGTACTCGTCTATGTTGATCCGCGTCGCCGGCCCGACCGAGCGCGACGCGCTCGTGGAGACGATCTCGACGTACTCGACGTGCGGCTGCGTCGCCGCCACGCACGCCGCCAGCGGCACCGACGCCTGCCCGCCGCAGGTGACCATGCAGAGGTTCGGCTCGTCGGCGCAGTCGGCGAGGTTGAGCGCCGGGATGCACAGCGCGCCGAGCTTCGCCGGGGTGAGGTCGATGACCGGGATGCCGCGCGGCTCGAGCAGCTCCCAGTGCCGGCGCGCGTGCAGCGCGGACGTCGCGTCGAAGACGAGGTCGATCTCCTCGGCGCGCTCGAGCACCGCGTCGATCGAGCGGTCGCTGACCGCGACGCCGAGGTCGCGCGCGGTGCGCATCCCCGGCGAGTCGAGGTTGCGGCCGGCGAACAGCCCGGTCTCCAGCCACGACGAGCGCTGGACCTTCAGCAGCAGGTCCGTGCCGATGTTCCCGGTGCCGATGATCGCGACCCGCATGCGCCTACGCCCCCGCCGCCGCCGATGCGAGCAGGATCCCGAGGAACGGACAGGTGTCGGTCGCGACCTCGTGGACGACGAGCCGGTGGTGCTTGCCGGCCGGGATCAAGATCGACACCGGCGAGGTCAGCTCGATCGCGTCGTCGTCCAGCTCCACGGTGAAGCGGCAGCCGGGCGTGACGCACAGGTAGATCTCGTCCTCGTCGTCGTGCACGTGCAGGTCCGCGTGCGGCGCGCCGATCAGCTGCGCCGCGTCGACTGCCGCGATCGACAGCGGCGCGCCCGGCAGCGTCTCGGGCGTGACGTACATCGGCGTGGGCGCGTGGTGGCCGGCGAACTCCTGCGTCACGGGCAGGCCCTCGGTGACGACGACCCCCGCACGGGTTGCGACCTGGACCGCCATCGGCTACGCCCCCTTCTCGTTGCGGTACAGCAGCAGGATCGCCCCGGGAAGCCCGAGGTCGCGCACCTCGTGGCGCGCCCAGCCGGCGGCGGTGAACGCCTCGTGCCAGCCGTCGGCGTCGAGCAGCTCCTGGCGCATGATCGCGTGCAGCAGCGTGAACTCCGGCCGCCAGCGCTCGTCGTGCGCGCCGCTGGCCGGCTGCACCTCGGCGACGAGCATGTGCGCGCCCGCCGGCATCAGCTGCCCGAGCTTCGTCAGGTAGGCGATCAGCGCCTGCTTGCCGTGCTCGAAGATCTCGTGGAGCAGGAAGTGCGCGACCGCGAGGTCGGCCTGCGCCAGCTCGGGGATCGCGGCGAGGTCGCCGGCGTCGCCGCAGCGCACGACGACCTTCCCGGCCAGGCCGGCGGCGTCGATCGTCTGCGCCGCGTCCTCGCACGCCTCGGGGCTGAGGTCGACGCCGACGCCGGTGACGCCGAAGCCCTGCGCGGCGCCGATCAGGAAGCGCGCGTTGCCGCAGCCGAGGTCGACGACGTGGTGGAAGTCGATCGTTCTCAGGACCTCGACCGCGTGCGGCGCGACGTCGTCGCGGCCGATCAGCGCGGAGCCTTCGGCGACCCAGCGGCCGGCGCGCTCGACGTCGGTCCCGTACCGGCGCGCACCCGTGACGAAGTCGCCGAGGCCGGCGAGCACGTGCCCGTATCCCCCCTGGAGCCACACGAGGTAGCCCTTGTCCTTGACGATCGCGCGGCCGCGCTCGGTGAGCGCGAAGGCGCCGTCGCGCTCCTCGGCGAGCTCGCGCTGGGCGAGGTAGCGCAGCGCGGCGGGCATCAGCCGGTCGGGGTCGGCGACGCCCGCAGGCGCCCCGGAGACCGGTCCCTGCTCGAGCGCGGCCAGCAGGCCGGACTCGTCGAGCGACGCGAGCACGCTCGCGAGCGCGAAGCCCTCGAACAGCTCGAACACGGGCCGTGCATCGACGGCGGCGTCCACGGCGGTCATCCGATCCCCAATCCCCCTTGATCGTTCCCCCGACGCCGCCCCCGCGGCGCCTCGTCAGTTATATGCGCGCCCCTCGGCCCGCGTCAAGCGGAGCCGTCTGCGCTTAATTCGCACGATCCCGAAGAACGTTGCAGGACGGGCCGCGCAGGCGCCGCGCAGGAGGTGCTTAACACCAGCTCAACAAACGGCCGTGGGCGCCGCGGCAGGCGCCGGGAGCGCCGGCAGCAGCACGTGCTCGGCCGGATCGAAGCGGCGCGTGGCGCGGCGGAACGACCACGACGTGCCGGGCCACAACGTGGTGTTTCGGCCATGCGCGTCGAGGTACCAGCTCGCGCAGCCGCCTTGCGTCCAGACCGTCCCGCGCATGCGCCGCTGGATCGTCGCGTTGAAGCGCTCCTGCGCCTCCGGGCGCGTGTCGAGCACGGCGGCGCCGCGCGCGTCCATCGCGCGCAGCGCGCCGAGCACGAGGCGCAGCTGCGACTCGAGCATGAAGACGATCGAGTTGTGGCCCAGGTTGACGTTCGGGCCGTACAGCACGAACAGGTTCGGGAAGCCCGCGACGGTCGTGCCGCGCAGCGCCTGCATGCCGTGCTCGCGCCACACCTCGCCGAGCGTGCGCCCGTCGCGGCCGCGCAGCCAGTCGACGTACGGCAGGTCGGTGACGTGGAAGCCGGTGCCCCAGACGATCACGTCGGCCGGGCGCTCGGTGCCGTCGGCGGTGCGCACGCCGCCCGGCACGATCTGGGCGATCGACTCGGTCACCAGCTCGGCGTTCGGCTGCTGGAGCGCGGGGAAGTACTCGTCGCTCATCAGGATCCGCTTGCAGCCGATCTCGTAGCGCGGCGTGAGCCGCTCGCGCAGCGCCGGGTCGGCGACCTGCTGCTCGAGGTGCCGGCGCGCCATCCGCTCGGGCACGCGGCTGAGGCGGTGGAAGCGGAACGGCAGCACGAACGTCTCGCGGCCCCAGTAGATGGCGCCGCGCACGAGCTTCTGCGCGAGCGGCACCGCCCGGAAGAGCGCGCGCTCGCGCGGGCGGACCGGCCGACCCGGGTGGGGCATGATCCACGGCGGGGTGCGCTGGAAGACCGACAGCTGCGCGACCTGCGGCTGGATCCGCGGCACGACCTGGACGGCCGAGGCGCCGGTGCCGATCACGGCGACGCGCTTGCCGGTCAGGTCGACGTCGCCGTCCCAGCGGGCGGTGTGGAAGGCCGGGCCCTCGAAGCGCTCGGCGCCCGGGATGTCCGGGATCGCCGGCTCGCTGAGCGCGCCCATCCCGGCGACGAGGATGCGTGCGGTGAGACTGCCGCGTGAGGTGTCGATCCGCCAGCGCTGCGTCTGCTCGTCCCACGCGGCGCCCTCGACGGCGGTGCTCGTGCGCAGGTGGGGCCGGACGCCGAAGTCGTCGGCGACCTTGCGCAGGTAGGCGCCGATCTCCGGCTGGAGCGCGAACGTCCGGCTCCAGTCGGGGTTCGGCGCGAACGAGAACGAGTAGAGGTTCGACGGCACGTCGCACTGGCAGCCGGGATAGCTGTTCCGGTGCCAGGTGCCGCCGACCTCGTCGTCGCGCTCGAGCACGACGAAGTCCGTGCGCCCGTCGTCGAGCAGCTTGATCGCGGTGCCGATGCCGGCGAAGCCGGCGCCGACGATCGCGACGTCGACGTGGTCGGGGAGCTCGCTTGCCATGCCTGCGCAGAATTGTTGCGAAGCGCGGTGATATCTGCGCAGGTCGGGTGATAGCGTCGAGCGCTAAGCTCGTATCCGTGAAGCAGCTGATCCTCCGTGTCTCTCCCGACCTCCACCGCCGCATCACCGCCCGCGCCGCACGGGAGGGCAAGAGCGTGAACGCCTGGGTCACCCAGCTGCTCGACGCGACCGTCGACGCCGACGTCGCCGAGGACCGCCAGGCGCGAGCCGACGCGAGAGCCGCAGCGCTCGGCATGCTCGTGATCTACGACGACATCCCCGAGTACGACGAGGAAACGCTGCGGCGCGGCGAGGAGGCGTGGCGCGAGCTCGGCCCGGAGGTCCTGCGGATCCTCAACGAGGATCGGTCGACGGGCCTGTGATCGCGTACGTCGACTCCTCCCTCGTCGTGCGCGCCTACCTCGAGGACGAAGCGGGCTCGGTCGCGGCGCAGCGGGTGCTCGCCGACCGCTCGATCGCCAAGTACACCGGCCGCTGGACGCGCATAGAGGTTTCCGCGGCGGTTGCCCGCGCGGCGCGTGCCGGGCGGCCCGTCCTGAAGGCCGACACGCTGGCGAGACTCGACGCCGACCTGCGCCCCGGTGGCCGCATCAAGGTGCTCGCCGCCGACGACGCCGAGGTCGAGGCGAAGGCGCTCGCGCTCGCCCGCGAGCACGGGCTGCGGGCGCTCGACGCGCTGCACGTCGCGCTCGCGACGATCGCGATCCCGAAGCTGGCCGACAAGGGCGAGCCGCTCGGCTTCGCCTCGCGCGACGGCGATCAGGCGACCGTCGCCGAGTCGCTCGGCTTCGCGGCCGTCTGAGCAGCGTCCGCGGCGGCGGCAGGTCCGCCGGGTCCGCCGTCGGGCGGGTCGCGCCGCTCGGCGACGAGCGAGGCGAGCGCCGCGACGGCCAGCGCACCCGCGACGACCGCCAGCGAGAGCGCGATCGGCGGGTGCCAGACGTCGACCAGCACGAGCTTCGCCGCGACGAAGCCGAGGATCGCCGCGAGGCCGAGGTTGAGGTAGCGGAAGCGGTCGAGCATCCCGTCGAGCAGGAAGTAGAGCGAGACCATCCCGAGCAGCGAGAACGCGTTGGCGGCGAAGACGACGAACGTGTCGCGCGTGATCGCGAAGATCGCCGGGATCGAGTCGATCGCGAACATCACGTCGAACGCCGCGATCATCGTCAGCGCCGCCAGCAGCGGCGTCGCAAGTCGCTTCCCCGTCGCGCTGCGCGTCAGCAGCCGGTCGCCGTCGTAGGTCGCCGACAGCGGCACGAGCCGCCGCAGCGCGCGCATCGCGAGCGTGTGCTCCGGGTCGATCTGCTCGTCGGTCTGGCGCGCGATCTTCACCGCCGTGAACGCCAGCAGCGCGCCGAGCACGTAGGTGGTGGCATGGAACGCGTCGAGCGCGGCGGCGCCGAGCAGGATGAACGCCGTGCGCAGCACGATCGCGCCAGCGATCCCCCACACGAGCACGCGGAGCCGCTGCGCCGCCGGCACCTTGAAGAAGCCGAACAGGATCGCGAACACGAACAGGTTGTCGAGCGAGAGCGACTTCTCGATCAGGAAGCCGGCGAGGTACTCGCCCGCCGCTCTGTGGTCCTCCACGAGCAGCACCACGAGCGCGAACGCGACGCCGATCGCCGTCCACGCCAGCGACCAGCCGAGGGCGGTGCGGGTGGACATCGGCTTGCCGCCGTGGCCGCGCAGGTCGAGCGCGAGGGCGACCGCGACGAACGCGGCGAGAGCGATCCAGGCGAGCAGCATGCGGGTCGTGGCTCCTTCGAAGGACGGTGCGTCGTCGGCTTCGAAGGTTTGACCCGCCCGGGCCGCCGAGGGCCGGGCCGACGCGCCGGGCGCGGCCGCCGGGGCGGCCGGGCCGTGCTGACGAACGCGCCGTCTCGCAGGGCTACTTCCCTTCCGAGGGAAGGACGATAGCGGGCGCGGCGAGCGATGCCGCACGCGCGCGTGCAACGGGCGCGTCGCCGTGCGGGCGCCTCAAAGCGTCGGCAGCGGCTCGATCCCGTGCGCGCGCATGCCCGCCTCGGCCGCCGCGACCACCGTCTCGATCGCCGCGACACGCGCGTAGCCCTTCGACTCGGCCGGGATCAGGCGCCACGGCGCGGCCGGCTGGTCGGTGCGCGCGATCATCGCCTCGACGGCCGTCTCGTAGTCCGGGCGCTGCTCGCGGTTGAGCCAGTCCTCCTCGGTCAGCTTCCAGCGTCTGAGCGGGTCGCTTCTGCGCTTCTTGAAGCGGCGCAGCTGCTCCGCGGGCGTGATCTCCAGCCACAGCTTCACGATCACCGTGCCGTCGCCGGCGAGCATCCGCTCGAACGCGGCGATGTCGTCGTAGGCGCGCAGCCACTCCGCTTCGCTCGCCAGCCCGCGCACGCGCTCGACGAGCACGCGCCCGTACCACGAGCGGTCGAGCACAGCCATCCCGCCCCAGCCGGGCAGCGCCTGCTGGAAGCGCTGCAGGAAGTGGTGGCGCTTCTCGTCCTCGGTCGGCGCGGCGAACTGCGCGACGCGCACGTGGCGCGGGTCGAGCGGCGCGACGAGCCGCTTGATCGCGCCGCCCTTGCCGGAGGCGTCCCAGCCCTCGAACAGCACGAGCAGCGGCGGGCCGAGCCGGCCGTCCCCGATCAGTCCGGCGAGCTGGAGGCGCAGCGTGAGCATGCGCCGCTGCGCCGCGAGCAGGCGCGCCTCCGCCTGCTCGCCGCTCAGCGCCTGCGTCAGGTCGACTTCGCCGAGCCGTCCGCCCCGCGCCATGCCCGCACCATAGCGCCGGCGCCCTCCACCACGAGCAGCGCGAGCGCGACCGGCACCGTCGCCGGCAGGCGATCGGCGACGAGGAGCACGAGCCCGGCCGCGAGCGCGAAGCACAGCGTCAGCAGCGCCACCCAATGCCGTGTGCGCGCCCGCGTCGCCAGCAGCGCGCCGACGAGCGCCGGCAGGAACAGGTCGGCGTAGCCCATCGTCAGCGGCCCCAGCTCGACGCGCTGCAGCTGCGGCAGCGAGCCCGCCACGCCGGCGCTGTTGAGCGCGAGGTTCGCGGGCGTGAGCAGACCGCTCGCGACCAGCAGGAGGTCGACGGCAGCGGTGGCGGCGATGCCGGCGCCGAGCCAGCGCGGCGGCGTGACGGCGACCAGCAGCGCCCCGAGCACCGTGCAGCTGGCGGCGATCAGCACGAGCGCGGCGATCTGGCCGGACAGCGCATGGCCGTCGTGCAGCGTGACGGCCAGCAGCGCGACCGCCAGCGCGAACGCGGGCAGGCCGACGCGCGCCGCCGCGATCAGCGCCAGCAGCGGCACGCCGAGCAGCGCGATCTCGGCGAGCGCACCCGCCCCGTCTGGCACGGCGCGCAGCCAGAAGACGACGCCGACGAGCGCCGCGAGCGGCACGAGCGCGAACAGCGGATGGCGCAGCACGTGCAGCCGCGACGGCACCCCGCCGATCGCGCCGCCGGTGGCGACGAGCGCCGCCTGCGCGACCGAGCCGCCGGCGTACGCGACGATCAGCTCCGCGCTCACGATCTCCTCGCCGCCGTCGCCCGCATGACCAAGATGTGCCCGCTGCGGCTTAGAGGAGGGTTAACGCCAGAGGAGGGTTCGGGCATCTGCGGGCCACGGGGTACAGTTGCCCAGGCAATCGATGGCCGATCTGTCCCCCACCACGGCGCTGGGACCGGTGCGACTGACGGTCGCCGACCTCGCCGGCGCGACGGCGTTCTACGAGCGCGCGATCGGTCTGAGGGCGTTGCCGGACGCAGCCGGCGACGGGATCGTGCGGCTCGGCGCGCCCGGTGGCCCGGCGCTCGTCGAGCTGGCCGCCGACGCGGCCGCCCCGCCCCGCGTGCGGCGCTCCTGCGGCCTCTTCCACCTCGCGCTGCTCGTGCCCGACCGCCACGCGCTCGCCGAGGCGCTGCGGCGCGTCGCGATCGCCGGCTGGCGACTCGACGGCGCCTCCGACCACCTCGTCAGCGAGGCGCTGTACCTGTCGGACCCCGAGGGCAACGGGATCGAGCTCTATCGCGACCGCCCGCGCGCCGAGTGGCGCCGCGGCCCGGACGGCGAGCTGGCGATGGCGACGCTTCCGCTCGACCTCGATGACCTCGCGGGCGAGCTGGTCGAGGGCGCCGAGGCCGGGCCGGGCGACGCCGGCATGCCGGCCGGCACGACCGTCGGCCACGTCCACCTGCAGGTCGCCGACCTCGCCGCCGCGGAGGCGTTCTACGCGCGCGCGCTCGGCTTCGGCGTGACGGTGCGCGGCTATCCGGGCGCGCTGTTCGTCGCCGCGGGCGGCTACCACCACCACGTCGGCCTCAACACGTGGGCGTCCGCCGGCGGCCCGCCCGCCGACCCGGCCGCCCGCGGCCTGCGCGACTTCGCCGTCGTGCTGCCGAGCACGGCCGAGCGCGACGACGTCGCCCAGCAGGCCGACGCGGCGGGCTACGCGGTCGGCGACGAGGACGGCGACGCCCTCGTCACCGACCCGTTCGGGATCCGCGTGCGGCTTGCCGCGACAGCCGCCTGACCTAGCGGGGTTCCGCTCATGCCGATCCGGCTAGACTGCGGATTCGCCGGGTACATGATTGTTACAAGCGCGTGCAGGAAGACGCGTCCGTGTCGTCAAATATCTTCCCGCGCCGATGTCCTTCATCAAGCAGCTGCTCTCAGACATTCACGAGTACCTGAACCGCCCTGTCGTCGCAGCAGAATCATTCGACGTCCAGCCCTCTGCGATCTTCGAGGACCGGGTCACCGCCACGGAACCGGTCAGCGAGCCTCCGGGCACCGTTTCCAGCAAGCGCTAGCTCCCGGGGCGCCTACAGGCGTTCCGTCCCGCATCGGCGGTTTCCATCGCGCTCGCACCACCCGCAGCCCCGTCGCAAGCATGCCGAGGCTCAGGACCAACGTCGCCACTGCCGTCCCGGCGAAGCCGACCAGTACCGCTGTACGCTCCGCTACCGGCGGCGGCTGTGAGGTTGCAGTGCCGTCTGCGACGTCGCACGCGAAGCGCATGCCGGGACGGGCGACGGTCACGAGACCGTGATCAACCGATGCCGCTCGTCGGTCGCATGTAGCCAGTGCCCGCTCCCGCATCCGCAGCTGGGGATCGTTGACCGCCATGAAGGTCGCCGCTGCGAAGACAGAGACGATCACGAGCAGACCACACCAGCGCACACCTGCGAGCAAGAGCCCGGCGACCGCGTGCTCTCCCTGACGGATGAGGGAGGCAGCCACCAGCGCCGGCAGCACGACGGCGACAGTAGTGCTCGCCTCGAGGTCGATCGCAGACAGGTAGTGCAGGATCAATGCGAGGAGCCCCGCGGAGATCCAGGCCACCACGGTGATAGCGCCGAACGCGCCGCTGCGTCGCGGCGACAGGCGAATCGTGACAGTCGCACAGTCGCCGCTCCCGCTCAGGGGCTTGGCCAGGTCGCTAAGCGGGACGGAGACGTCTGCGTGCGGGCCAGCTGGAACCTCGTGCAACGGCGCTGCTCTGACTGAGCGGGCGGTGCGCAGCACGCGACGTCCGGAGGGCGTTCCCAGGTGCTTTCTCGCGCCCTTCACAGGCTTGGGCGACTCCGGCACGTCGAGCCGACAGCCCTCGCCAGGGGCGCTCGGCTCACGCGCGGGCTCCTCTCTCAGGAGCGCCGTGCGGAGGTTGTGGGAGCCGGCGGGCTCATGTACGACGAAGTGAGTGCTCTGCGCCCAGCCGATGCGGTGTCCCGGGAACGCGAGCACCTTCGCGGTAAGGCCCAGCGACGAGAAGACCAGGGTCCCAGCCTCGCGCAGCGAGCCACTCGTCCAGCGGTAGGGCACGGTGCTGCTGATGTGGAAGAGGTGGTCGGTCGACGGGTACCGCACCGGCACCAGCATCATGAAACCGTTGGCCAGCTCGGCCAGAAGACGGGCGTACGGGTCCTCAGCTCTCATGAGCTCGTGGAGCTCGCCGCCGGCGCCGAGCGCCCTCCTGAGGGTGTCTGTCGCCGTATGTGGACGCGGCTCCGCGACGATCGACTCAAGCAGGCCGCGGAACGAGCCGCTTGGCCGCTCGACCCCGCGATCTCCCGCGTACTCCTCGAGCAATGAGGCATAGGCATCGACTGTGAGGCGGCAACGCTCGACGCGATTTCGCATCGAGACGTTCTCGTCGTGTGCGTCAGCGACCCGGAATGCCGCGAGCGCCCCCTTTCTGACGATGTTGAGCGGCACATAGATCGTCTTGGGCGACCCAGCCGTCAGCATGCGCGCGAGGTCGTCGCCCTTACCACGCGAGAACCAGGCTTGCGGCGGGAGGCGCAGCGTCACGTCGAGCCGCTGCACGCACGCCTTCTCATCGAGAAGCTGAAACGTCGTCGTCCGCCGGCGCACCCACTCTGGAAAGCGAGCGGCGAGTGCGATCGCGATGCGGCCGAGGAGCACGGTGTCCTCGGCGAACGTCGGCAGCGGGTCGTGTCCCCCCTCCCCATGTCCCATGAAACGAAGGTAGTTCGGCTGCCTCGGCGATGCGCTGGTTGCCTCAATCAGCTCAGTCGACGGACGCACTCGGTGTGCGTCAGGGCTTGATCCGGGCATTACGTTCCCCACTACTCTCGACGGCAATGGGATCTCCGAGACATCTGTGGACGGGCGGGTGGCGTGACGAGTCCGAGCGGGCGCGTGACGCGGACGACGGCGCCGCGGAGCTGCGCCGCGCCGCGCAGGCGCAAGGGCAAGCGCAAGCGCAGCGCGCCGCGGCCGCCGGGACGCCGGTGGACGCGGAGCCGCCGGCCGGTCGCGGCGAGCCGTCGCGGCGGGCGACGCTGCTGCTGAGCCTGCTCGTCGTCGCCGTGGCGGTCGCCGGCGGGGCGTTCGCGGCGGCGATGCTGCTGGGCGACAACCGCGCCCAGGGTCCGGCGCCGATCCCCGCCGTCGCGAGCGAGCCGATCAAGCCGCACAGAGGCCAGACGCAGGCCGGCGCGATCTACGCCGCGGCGAGCCCCGCCGTCGTCTCGATCCGCACCGACAAGGGCGAGGGGACCGGCTTCCTGATCGACGACAAGGGCACGCTCGTCACGAACGACCACGTCGTCGCCACCGCGACGCACGTGCTCGTGCGCTTCGGCCAGGACGGCGAGGCGATCGACGGCGACGTGCTCGGCGCCGACGCCTCGAGCGACCTCGCGGTCGTCTCGATCGACCCCGACCGCATCCCGAGAGACGCCAGAAGCGCTGAGATTCGCCGACTCGCGCGCCGTGCAGGTGGGCGACGTGGTCGTCGCGATCGGCAACCCGTTCGGGCTCGACCGCACGGCGACCGAGGGGATCGTCTCCGCGCTCGGGCGCTCGATCCAGTCCCCGAACGGATTTGCGATCGACGACGTGATCCAGACCGACGCGCCGATCAACCCCGGCAACTCCGGCGGGCCGCTGCTCGACGACGGCGGCAACGTGGTCGGCGTCAACGCGCAGATCGCGACCGCGGGCGTGGCCGGCAACATCGGCATCGGCTTCGCGATCCCCGCCAACACGGTCCGCCAGGTCGTGCCGAAGCTCGAGAGAGGCCAGACGATCAAGCGGCCGTGGCTCGGCGTCGTCACGCAGCCGGCCTCGCCGACGACGCCCGACGGGGCGAGAGTCGCCGACGTCACCTCCGGCAGCCCGTCCGAGCGCGCCGGCGTGCAGAGAGGCGATGTGATCAAGCAGGTGGACGGGAACGCCGTCCAGGCTCCGGAGGACGTCGCGCAGGCGATAGCGAACGACACGCCGGGCGACAAGGTCGACGTCGTCGTCGAGCGCGACGGCCGCACGCTGACGCTGCACGTGACGCTCGGGACGCGACCCGCGCACATCCCGTGAGCTTTGCGGCGCCGCTCGTCCTCCTGGCGCTGATCGGGCTGCCGCTGCTCGTCGTCTGGTACGGCCAGCAGCAGCGCGCGCGGCGCGCCGCCGCGGCGGCGTTCGCGGCGCCGCGCCTGCAGCCGTCGGTCGCGCCGCGCCGGCCGCGCTGGCGCCGGCACCTGCCGATGCTCGCCTTCGCGCTCGCGCTCGCGCTGCTGGTGCTCGCCGCGGCGCGGCCCCAGCGCACCGTCGCGGTGCCGGTCGAGCGCGCGTCGATCGTGCTCGCGACCGACGTCTCGGGCTCGATGCTCGCGACCGACGTCGCGCCGAACCGGCTGATCGCCGCCAAGCGCGCCGCGCGCGCGTTCCTGGAGCGCGTCCCGCCGGCGGTGAACGTCGGCGTGATGGCGTTCAACAACCACGCGACGGTGCTCGCGAGCCCGACCCGCAACCGCGACGACGCGCGCGCCGCGATCGACCGCCTGGAGGTCAGCGGCGGCACCGCCACCGGCGAGGCGATCGCGACCGCCGTCACGGCGCTGCGCAACGTCCCCGGCGAGAACGGCAGACGCCCGCCCGGCGCGATCGTGCTGATCTCCGACGGCACGTCGACCTACGGCCGCGACCCGGTCGAGGCGGCGCGGGAGGCGGCGAGACTGCACATCCCGATCTACACCGTCGCGCTCGGCACCGCGCAGGGCACGATCGAGGTGAGAGGGAGAGACGGCGCGACGAGAACGGAGCACGTGCCGCCCGACCCGCAGTCGCTCGCCGCGATCGCGCACGCGTCCGGCGGCGAGACCTTCACGGCCGACTCGACCGACGGCCTCTCCGCCGTCTACGAGCGGCTCGGCTCGCAGCTGGGCCGCAGAGACGAGCAGCGCCAGGTGACGACCGCGTTCGCCGCCGGCGGCCTCGTCCTGCTGCTGGCCGGCGCGGGCCTGTCGCTGCGCTGGTTCGGCCGCCTCGTCTGACCACCCACCACCACCGGACTTCGACCCCCACATGAGCGAGCACGAGAGAGGAGCAGCGAGACCGATGCCCGACCATCCGATCGGCGAGGACCCGGCCGAGGAGCGCGCCCTGCGCCGGGAGGACCCGCGCGACGCGCTCGAGGAGGCGCTGCACGAGATCAAGCGCGTGATCGTCGGGCAGGACGCGATGCTCGAGCGCCTGCTCGTCGCGCTGCTGGCCGGCGGCCACGTGCTGCTGGAGGGCGTCCCCGGCCTCGCCAAGACGCTCACGATCAAGACGCTCGCGCAGGTGCTCGGCGGCTCCTTCAGCCGCATCCAGTTCACGCCCGACCTCGTCCCCGCCGACCTGATCGGGACGCGCGTGTACCGGCCGGACAGCGGCAGGTTCGAGACCGAGCTCGGCCCCGTCTTCGGCAACTTCCTGCTCGCCGACGAGATCAACCGCGCGCCCGCGAAGGTGCAGTCGGCGCTGCTGGAGGTGATGCAGGAGCAGCAGGTGACGATCGGCGGCGAGACGTTCCCCGTCCCGCATCCCTTCCTCGTGCTCGCGACGCAGAACCCGATCGAGTCCGAGGGCACCTACCCGCTGCCGGAGGCGCAGGTCGACCGCTTCCTCATGAAGGTCGTCGTCGACTACCCGACGATGGGCGAGGAGGCCGCGGTGGTGGACCGCTCGCTCGGGCGCGCGGCGCAGGTGCGCGAGCGGCTGACGCTCGCGGACCTCGAGCGCTTCAGAGCCGCGTGCGAAGCGGTGCTCGTGGACCGCGAGGTGATCGCCTACGCGGTCGCGCTGGCGGACGCGACGCGGCGGCCGGAGCGCTACGACCTGGAGGACGTCGCGCCGTTCGTCGAGTTCGGCGCCTCGCCGCGCGGGCCGATCGGGCTCGTGCAGGCGGCGCGCGCGCTCGCGCTGCTGCGCGGCCGCGGCTACGTCGCCGTCGCCGACGTGCGCGACCTCGCGCCCGACGTGCTGCGCCACCGGCTCGTGCTGTCCTACGACGCGCTGACCGAGGACGTGACCGCCGACGAGATCGTCGAGCGCGTGCTGGCGCGCGTCGAGGAGCCGCCGGCCGACCACCTCGCGACGCGGCGGGCGAGCGCCGCCTGAGGACGATGGCCCGCGCGCCCCGCATCCTCGGTCCCGACGAGCCGGCCGCCGCGGACGGCGCCTCCGCCGCGCCGGTCGGGGTCCTGCGCCCGCCGGCCGCGCGCCAGGGCCCCGGGCCGCTGCCGCACGGGCTGATCGCCGGGCTCGACCTCGTCGTCGCGCGGCGGGCGGCGGGCGCGCTGCCGGGCGACCGGCGCGCGGCCGGGCTGGGCGCCGGCACCGAGCTGGCGCAGCTGCGCCCCTACGAGGTCGGCGACGACGTGCGCCAGCTCGACGCCGCCGCGACCGCCCGCACCGGCGTCCCGCACGTGCGCCTGCACGTGCCCGAGCGCACGCTCACGACGTGGCTCGTCGTCGACGCTTCGCCGTCGATGGCGTTCGGGACGGCGGACCGCTTGAAGTGGGACGTCGCCGAGGGTGCCGCGACGGTGATCGGCCGCCTCGCGGTGCGGCGTGCCGGGCGCGTCGCGCTGATGACGTTCGGCGCCGGCCGCCCGCGGCTCGTGCCGCCGCGCGCGTCGAAGCCCGGCGTCGTGGCGCTGCGGCGTGCGTTGGCGGAGGGCTGCGCGGAGGACGGACGGCCGAACCGCCACGCGCTCGCGGACGCGTTGCGGCGCGCCGGCCGCGTCGCCACCCAGCCCGGCCTGATCGTGCTGATCTCCGACTTCCGCGACCAGGACGACTGGACACGGCCCCTGGGCGCCCTGACCGCGCGCCACTCGGTGATGGCGATCGAGGTCGGCGACCCGCGCGAGGCGGCGATCCCGGCCGTCGGCCGGCTCTCGCTCGTGGACCCGGGAGACGGGCGCACGCGTCGAGGTCGACACCTCCTCCCGGCGCGTGCGCGAGCGCTTCGCCGCGCTCGAGGCCGACCGCCGCGCTCAGGTCGCGCGCGAGCTGCGCCGCCTCGAGGTCGAGCACGTCGCGCTGTCGACCGCCGGGGACTGGCTGCAGACCCTGGGAAGAGCCCTGCGATGAGCTTTGCGGACCCGGTTGCGCTGCTCGCGCTGCTGCTCGTGCCGGCGGCGCTCGCGCTGCACGTCGCCTCGCGTCGCCGTGCGCGCAGATACGCGGTCCGCTTCCCGGCGGCGGCGACGCTCGCGCTCGCGGCGGGCCGCACGCCGGCGTGGCGACGGCAGCTGCCGATCGCGCTGCTGCTGTGCTCGATCGCGGCGCTCGCGCTCGCGCTCGCCAAGCCGCAGCGAACCGTTGCGGTGCCGGTGCAGCGCGCGTCGATCATGCTCGTGACCGACCACTCGCGCTCGATGATGGCCGAGGACGTCGACCCGACGCGGCTGGCGGCCGCGAAGCGCGCCGCGCACACGTTCCTGGACCAGCTGCCGCCGGGCGTGCGCGTCGGCGTGACGACGTTCTCCGACACGCCCGACGGGACGCAGACGCCCACCCGCGACCACGGGCTCGTGCGGCGGATGATCGACGCGCAGATCGCCGACGGCGGCACCGCCACCGGCGACGCGCTGCAGGTGGCGCTCGGCACGCTCGAACGCGAGCCGAAGGTCGACGGCAGACGGCCGCCGTCGGCGATGGTGCTGCTGAGCGACGGCACGACGACGACCGGCCGCGACCCCGTCGGCGTCGCCGAAGCGGCGCGCCGGCTGCACATCCCGATCTACACCGTCGCGCTCGGCACACGCGACGCGACCGTCCCGAACCCCGGCTTCGGCCCGCCGTACCTGTCGGTCCCGCCCGACCCCGAGACGCTGCGCCGCATCGCCGAGGCGTCCGGCGGCCGCGCCTACTCCGCCCAGGACGACCAGCAGCTGTCCTCGATCTACAAGCAGCTCGGCTCCCAGCTCGGCACGAGAGACGTCAAGCGCGAAGTCACCGCCGCCTTCGCCGCCGGCGGCCTCCTGCTCCTGCTCGCCGCAGCCGCCGCCTCGACCCGGTGGGCGGGGCGGCTGCCCTGACGAACCGCCGCACCACTTGTTTGTTTTGAGCGGTCAACCGCCTACGATGGCGTCGTCATGGCTGACACGGGATCGCATGAGCGCCGCCCCGCCTTGCTCTCCAAGCCCTTGCGGGCATCGCCCGGAGCCCGGTCCGGCGGCCGGCGGCCGCCCGACCTGAAGCGGGCTTCACGCATGGTCGCGTGGCTGACTCCCCACCGCGCTGGCCAGCGGTCGTCCCGGACGTGTCTCCGCCGGGCCTTCGTCGCCGCCGCGGCGGCGGAGTTCGCCGTCCTCGAGCGGAGGGCCGAGCTTCACCGCTGGATGCTCCATCACCGCGAGGACAGGTCGGTACTACCGCGTAGCGCACGAGCTGCGGCTGCTGGTCGAGCTGCTCGAGGCGGCCCAGCGCTTCCAGGCGATGACGGAAGACGAGATCGCCCACGTCGCGCGCCGCCGGCTTGCCCGCCTGCTGCGCGAGATCTAGCGGTCCGTCTCCAAACGATCGGCCGGAGACGGCGGCGATCGATGTCAGGTCACGACGGCCCAGGGCTCGACGCGGGAGCTGACGACGAGGCCGGCCTTGCCGTAGGGATCCTCGGCGGCGAACGACTCGGCGTCGGCGGCCTCGCGGAAGGCGAGCAGGCCACCGTGGACGGGGACGCCGATGCCGCCGGCGATCGCGAGGCGCCCGTCGGCGTGGTAGGTGCGGATCAGCTCGAGATGGGCGTCGCGATGCGGCGCACGGCGCTCGGCCATGTCCTCGACGTAGTCGTAGACGAGCAGGTGCAGCAGCTCGGACATGGCCGGCAGGCTATCGAGCGGATGCGGCGCGCGGTCGGTCGCCGGCCGCGGCGCTACTCCTCCAGCTCGCCGCCGGCGACCTCGGCGCCCGCCCAAGCGGTCGCGACGGCGGCGGTGCGGGAGCTGACGCCGAGCCGGTCGTAGACGTGCTCGAGGTGCTTGCGGACGGTCCCGACCGAGATGCCGAGCGTGCCGCCGACCTGCTCGGTCGAGCCGCCGAGCGCGATCAGCCGCAGCACCTCCGCCTGGCGGCGGGTGAGGCCGAGCGCGCGCACCTGCTCGACGGCGAGCGGCTCCGCGCGCGCCTCCAGCAGCAGTGCGTCCGGCTCGTCGGGGACGCGCGCCGGCACCAGCCGCGCGACGAGCGAGCCGTCCTGGGCCGGCACCACGAGCGGGACCGCGCCGGCCGCCGCGCCCGCCGCCCGGCTCGCGACGCGCCCGCGCTCGAGCGCGTCGGTCAGCGGCTGCGGCAACCGCCCCCCACGGCGGCTCCACGTGGGGAAGCGCGCCTCCAGCAGCCGGCGGGCGACCGGGCTGACGAACTCGATCGCGCCGTCGCGACCGAACGTCACGACGCCCTCCCCGCGGTCCGCGAGCCCGCGCGAGAGCGCCCCCAGCGTCGCCTGCAAGCGCGCGTACGCGGCGACGTTGCGGTAGGCCTGCACGAGCGCCGGGCGCGCGAGGTTCAGCAGCGTGCGATCGCGCTCGCCGAAGTCGCGGCGGCCGTCGCGGCTGAGCGCGAGCCCGATCACGACGGCCGGCTGGGACGGCAGCGTGATCGCGATCTGGTGCTCGACGCCGAGATGGGTGTAGATCTGCTCGTAGACCGGCAGGCGGTGGAGCTGCTCGCGGGTCACGAAGTCCGAGAGCTTGTAGGCGCGACCGTCGCGCGTGCGCGCGTAGCGCGCGATCAGCGGGTGGCTCGCGCTCGTGCGCGCCAGCAGCGCGCCCGGGTCCTCGAAGACGTCGAGCCGGTCGGACGGGTCCATCAGCACGAACGCGCGCTCCGACTCGACCTCGTTGTACGAGGCGAACTCGCACGGAACGAGCCGCCGCAGGCCCGGCAGCAGCCCCTCGCGGAAGCCGCGCAGCGTGCGCTGCGCGTTGCTGTCGCCGACGAGCTCGAGCAGCGACCGCACGTCGGCTTCGCGCAGCGTCTCCATGTGCGGGCAGGCTATCCCGGCCGGCGGCGCCGGCGAGACGGTCGGCCGGCTGCGAGCCTCAGCCGGTGCCGAGGCCGCGCCGCAGCGCGAGCACGCGCGCGGCGGCGTCCGCGACGCGTGCGCGGAAGGCGGCGGAGCGGCGTGCGCGGGCGATCACGGCGTCGCGGATCAGCGGGAAGGAGCCCGGACCGGTGCTGAGCAGCAGGTCGGCGCCGGCCTGGAGCGAGCGCACGGCGGCGGCGCCGACGTCGGGTGGGCGGGATCCGGTGGCCTCGAGCGCGGCGCGCGCCTCGAGCGAATCGGTCATCGCGACCCCGCCGAAGCCGAGCTCGCCGCGCAGCAGGCCGGTCGCGATCGCGTGCGACTGGGACGCGATGCGGTGCGGATCCAACGCCGGATAGCGGGCGTGGGCGAGCATCACGAGCGGCGCACCGGCCGCGATCGCGGCGCGGAAGGGCGCGAGGTCGCCGGCCTCGATCTGCACGCGCGTGCGGCCGACGCGCGCCGGCTCCCGGTCGGTGTTGACCCTCGCCCCGCCGAGGCCGGGGAAGTGCTTGGGCGTCGCCGCGATCCCGGCGCGCGCATAGGCGTGCACGGCGGCGCGCACCGATGCCGCCACCGCAGCCGCGCCGCCCGGGTACGCACGGTCCGCCATCACCGAGCCGCGCGTGCCCGCCGCCACGTCGGCGACCGGGCCGAGCACGACGTTCACGCCGGCGCGGCGCAGCGCCCGCGCGGTGGCGGTGGCGGCGCTGCCGGCCGCGCGCGGCGCCGGCTGCCCGGCCTGTCCGACCGCGGACGGGGCGAAGCGCAGCGTGCGGATCGCACCGCCCTCCTGGTCGAGGCAGACGATCGCGGGCGGGCGTGCGGCGGCGCCGGTAGCCGCGCTGGCGCCGGTCCCGCGCCCCTCGCTCCGGCCGGTGGCCGCGCGCTGCAGGCTGCGCGTGAGCGCGCGCACGGAGGCGGCGCTCGGCGCGTTGCCGCCGAACAGGATCACGCCGGCGGCGCGGCCCTCGCGCAGGGCGTCGAGCACGTACTGCGGCGCGCTCGCGCCGGCGAAGCTGATCACGAGCAGCTCGCCCACCTGGCGCGCGAGCGGCATGCGCGCGACGTCGCCGCGGGCGCGTTCCAGCGCGCTCGCCGCCGGCTCCGCGTCGCCGGCCGGCGCGCCGCGGCCGGAGGACGCCGCGACGGTGGCGCCCGCTGGCGCGCCGTCGCCGGCTCCCCCGCCGCCCCGGATCGCGACGCCGACGGCCAGCGCCACCAATGCGGCTGCGGCGAGCGCCGCACGCCGCCGGCGCACGGCGGCGCGTCGGCGCGACGATGCGGCGCGGCGGCGGGACGGCGTCACGCCGCGCAGCTTCGCACGCGTGCCGGCCCGGCGGAGCGTCCTGGAGCGCGGTCGCAGGACGACCGCAGGGCAGGACGCTTCGGCGGAGCGCGGGCGGCCGCTCAGCGCCGCACGCGGTGCGCGGGGCCGGAGCGGCCGGAGCGAGTCCGGCCGGAGACCGTGACGGTGACGTGGTAGCGGGCGGCGACGCGGCGGATGCGCAGGGAGCGTCTGCGGGCGCCGAGGACGAAGGCGAGCTTGCGGCCGTCGGAGATCGTGACGCGCACGAGGTAGCCGGCGGCGTTGCGGGAACGGGACCAGTGGATCGCAACGGCCCCGCGGCGGTGGCGGATCGCCACGCGCCGCACCCGCGCGGGCCGCGGCGGCTTCGGCGCGCGGTAGGAGGCGACCGTGCGGCGCAGGCGCGGGACGCCGTCCTGCGCGAGCAGCGCGACGATCGTGCGCTTGCCGCCGGGCAGGTCGCCGGTGGTGAAGCGCAGCGTCCCGCGGCCGGCCTTGCGCGGCTTGCCCAGGGTCCGCGTTCCGCCGCGGCCGCGCTCGAGGAACGTGACCGTCAACCCCGCCCGCTTGGTGCCGCGGTAGACGAGCCGGCGCGAGCGCCCGTGCCCGCGCACGCGGGCGGAAGCGGTCGGCGGCGTGAGGCCGGTCGCGAGCTGGATGCCCGTCACGGCGGCGGCGTGGGCGCGCGGTCCGCCGCGACGGCGTGCGGACGCGCTCGCGACGTTCGCCAGCGGCAGCACCTTCCAGGTGCCCGCCTCGGGATGCGGGATGCCGATCGTGATCTGCTGCGGGCCGGTCTGGACCGAGATCGCGCGCGTGTCCTCGGAAACGTCGCCGGGCAGCGAGAACGGGCGCGATCGGGATCGCCTCGCCGGGCGCCAGCAGCTCCACGACCGGCACGCCGCCCTGACCGTCCACGCGCAGGCTCACCGTCGGCGTGCCGCCCTTGACGGTGAACGACGAGCCGCTGACGACCTGGCCCGCCGGCGGCGCCCCGCCCGGCGTCGGCTTGTACGCCGAGAGGTCGCAGGAGGGGAACATGATGTCGGGCAGCGTGTCGCCCCAGCGGTAGCCGAAGCCGAGCGCGACGAGCGTGAGCTTGTAGCAGCCGGCGAACCCGATGTTCGACGCGAGCGCCTCCGCGTCGACGAAGCTCTGCCCGGCGAGCGAGACGTTGCCGTGCAGGTCGGCGAGGAACTGCCGCCCGGGCGCGTCGATCGTCGCCTCGCCCTCGCCTCTCCCCGAGACGATCCCGAGGTCGAACTGCGTGCCGGCTCTCAGCGTCGCGTAGCCGTTGGCGTTGACCTCGAAGTGCTCGTGGCTGAGGGCGATGTCGAGCAGGCTGCCGGTCCCGTCGAACGTGAACGTGAGCGGATCGCCGAATCTGATCGTGCCTCTCCCGTCCACGGTCGCCGTGAACGGCCCCTTCGGCGACAGCGGCAGCGCCCCGAACTGGCCGTCCAGCGAGACCGCGAGCGGGCTGAGGTCGTCGACGCCGCCGCCGATCTGCGACAGGAACACGCCCGGCCCGACCGCGATCCCCGGCGGGAAGGGCGGCGTGACCTTCAGGTGGCCGGAGGCGAAGTCGCCATGCTCGAAGGCCACGTCCATGTCGAGCCGCGCGCCGCCCGGCTGGGGCGGCAGCAGCAGCGCGCCGCGGCCCTCCCAGCGCTCGCCCTCGCCGTGGTACTCGATGTGCACGCCGCGCAGGACGACCGGGCCGAGCGGCGCGTCGGGCACGTCGATCACGATCGAGTCGAGGTGCAGGCCGGTCGCGCTGTCGGCGATCAGCTCGGCCTGGCCGCTGACGCCGCCGAGGTAGGGCGGCAGCTTGAGCGAGATCGGGATCCGCACGCCGTGGTTCGTCAGGTAGACGTCGATCCGCCCGACGATCGGGAAGCCCTTGAGCTCCGGGTGGAACGGGCCGGTCGGGAACGAGAACGGCACGCCGGAGGCGGCGGTCGGGAGCTTGACCGTCAGCGGCCCGTGCCACAGCACGACGTCGCCGGTGAGCGAGGAGCGCACGAGCGCTCTGACCGCGCCGATCGTGTCGAGCGCGTGGTGGCGCGCGTCGACCAAGACGCGCGCGCCCGGGTCGGGCACGATCTTCAGCCCGTTGAAGTCGAGCTCGCCGGTCGTGTAGCTGATGCCGGCGTCCTTGCCTCTGCCGCGCCAGAAGCAGCCGGCCTGCGTCGTGATCTTCACGACGCCGAAGGTGATCTGCTGGCAGCCGGCCTTCGCGTTCGGGTCGCCGCCGCCCGCGCGGTTGCCGAGGCCGACCTTGCCGGTCGGCGTGCGCGGGCCGATCGGCACCGCCGCGATCGGGCCGAACGAGTTGATCCCGCCGGTCGTGTTGAGCGCGACGACGCCGCCGCCGTCGCTCGTCGCGCCGATCGCGAGCTGGCCGGCGTTCGCCCCGCGCAGCAGCGCCTGCGCCGGCGTCCAGCTGCGACCGCCCTGCGACGTGCGCAGCCGCACGCCCGGCGATCTGCCGACGTCCGTGACCCAACCGGCGAGCAGACGGCCGGAAGGATCCTCGAAGAAGTCGGCGAGCCCGGCGCCGGCCTTGTCGGAGACGGTGACGGCCTTGCCGATCGCGCCGCCCGCGACCTTGCGCACGACGAACGGCCCGCCGAACGTCGGGCGGTTGAGCAGGAACGCGCCGGCCGGCCCGCCGGCGAGCTTCGGTTCGTCCCCGCCGACCGTGACGGCCGGCGTCCAGCTGCCGCCGGCAAGCGGCGCGCCGCCGTTCGTCAGGCGGCGCAGGAACGTCGTGCGGTTGAGATCGGCGAAGGCCGCGACGGGCGTCGAGCCGTCGAGCGCGAGCGAGCCGTAGTAGGCGCTGTCCTTGTGGCCGGCGCCGAGCTTGAGCTGCGCGCTGGAGAACTGGCCGGGCCGGAACGCCTGAATGCAGGTGCCGCAGAAGTTCGTCTGCGTGATCGTGAGGATCGTCGGGTCGTCGTCCGGTCCGTAGACGAGCGCGCCGCCGTTGATCTCGGCGATGCCGATGATCGCCGGGCCGGAGAAGGACTCGCCGCCGTCGTCGCTGACCCACGCGAGCACCGTCGCCGACACGTTCGAGCCGTCGGGCTTCGGCGCGGTGGTCGGGTAGCGGAAGTCGAGGATCACGAGCGAGTCGCCCAGCTGCAGGATTCTCGGGCCGTCCTGGTCGCCGTTGAACTGCGGGCCGTCGCCGGGGCCGTACGACTTGACCCAGACGAGGCGCTGCGAGGCGGCCGGGTTGTCGCAGCTCTTGGCGGCGCGTCTGAGGCGGCAGTAGCGCACGACGTCGGCGTTGTCGCCGTCGTCCTCGCTCCACACGATGTGGGCGGTGCCGGCGTCGTCGACGACGTCGTCGGGGAAGCGGCCCGCGGAGGACAACGAGATCGGCTTGCTGCCCGGCAGCGCCGGCTGGTAGGCGTGCTTGGGCAGGTGCGTGCGGCCCTTGTAGCCGGGCGTGCGGTAGCGCTTGAGCGCGCTCGCGGGCGCGGCGGCGAGGGTCGCGAGCAGCGCCAGCGACGCCAGCGCGGCGAGGCCGGAGGTCAAGCACCGTCGCATACGTCCATGCCTCGTCGTCGCGCGCATCGACGCCAGCCTCCCATATCCCGGTGCGCGCGTCCATCGGGTTGGCGTCGCCGAAGCGTCCTGTCCCCGGCCGGCACGGGCGGCACCGGACCGGACGCTTGCGCGCGGGCGAGCCGGTCGCGCCCGCTCAACCCGCGCGCGGGCGCGCCGATCACCCGGGGCGATGGCGCGCCGGCTGCTGATGACCGCGTTCGGCTTCAACGACCCGGGCGGCGGCACGACCGTGCCGCGGCTGGCGGCGAAGGAGCTGGCGCGGCGTGGCTGGGAGGTGACCGTCTTCCACGCGGCCGTGAAGCCGGCACCCGGCGAGCCGCCCTACCACGTCGCCGAGTGGGAGGAGGACGGCGTGCGCCTGCTCGGCGTCCACAACCGCGCGCACGGGCTGTGGGACCGCGAGCAGCCGCTGCGCGAGCTCGACGACCCGCCGATCACGGCGGCGTTCGCGGCCGCGCTCGACCGCCTCGCGCCGGACGCCGTGCACTTCCACAACCTCCACAACCTCGGCGCGGCGCTGATCGACCAGGCCGCGGCGCGGGGCGTGCCGTCGTGGTTCACGACGCACAACTACTGGCTGATCTGCCCGCGCGCATACCTGATGACCGCCGACGGCACGATCTGCGCCGGCCCCGGCGACGGGCGCCGCTGCGCGACGTGCACCGGCAGCCGCGCGCCGGAGGACAACGCGCGCCGGCTGGCGGAGATCCGCGCGCGCGTCTCGCGCGGGGTGACCGGCGTGCTGGCCGTCTCCGACGCGGTCCGCCGCACGCTGCTCGGTGCCGGCTACCCGGCCGAGCTGGTCGACGTGGTGCGGCAGGGCATGCCGCACGACACCGAGATCTGGGAGCGGCTCGGGCGGGATCGCTCGCCCGGTTGCGCCGCCGGGACCGACGGGCCGCTGACGGTCGCGTTCCTCGGCTCCGCCTACCCGCACAAGGGGCCGCAGCTGCTGGTGGAGGCGGCGCAGCGCGTGGACGCGCCGCTGCGCGTGCGGATCCACGGCGAGGTGCCGGACGCGTTCGCGCCGACGCTGCGGGCGTTGGACGCGCGCGGTCTGTGCACGCTCGAGGGCGCGTTCGCGACGTCCGAGCTGGAGGACGTGCTGGCGGGCGTGGACGTGGCGGTGCTGCCGTCGACGTGGTGGGACTGCGCGCCGCTGGCGGCGGCCGAGTGCCTCGCGGCGCGCGTGCCGCTGGTGGTGCCGCGCCTCGGCGGGCTGGCGGAGGCGGTCCGCGACGGGATCGACGGCCTCGTGGTGGACCCGCTGTCGGTGGACGCGCTCGCAGGCGCGCTGTCGCGGCTGGCGACGGAGGACGGCCTGCTGGAGCGGCTGCAGGCGGGGATCGAGCCGCCGCACCCGTTCACCGCGTACGTCGATGACTTGGAGGCCTGCTACGCCGGCGAGCGCCCCGGCCGGGTCGCGGCCGGTGCGGAGCCGGACGAGCTGGCGGTGCTGTGCGAGGGCGAGCCGGCGGCGGAGGTCGCGCGCGCGGCTTCCGCGCTCGCCGCCGCGTCCGGTGCGCTCGCGCCCGCGGCCGGCCGGCCGGCGGTGCGGATCCAACGCCTCGGCAGCGCCGACCCGCCGCTCCCCCACGCCGCCGACGTGGAGGTCCGCACGACCTGGCCGCCGGCGACGCGCGCCGCGAGCAGCGGCCGGCTCGTGATCGTGCAGCCGGCCGGGGCGCGGGGCGGGCGGGACCCGGTCCTCCCGCCCTACGACGAGCTTTGGGCGCCGGACGAGGCGGCACGCGAGGGCTGGCTCGCCGCCGGCCTCGATCCCGCGCGCGTGCGCGTCGCGCCGGCCGACCCGGCCGCCCGCCTGCGCGCGCTCGCGGCGCGGCTGCCACACGCCGCCGACGCGGCCGCCGCCGAGCCGTGGCCGCTCGCCGAGAACGCCGCGCTGCGCGTGCTCGCGACACCGGCGTGGCGCGCCGCCGCCGGCCGCGACCGCCTGCCGGAGCTGCTCGCGCAGTGGTGCGCGGCGACCGCGCCGGGGGCCGACGCGTGTCTCTACCTGCTGGCCGACCCGGCCGTCGACGGGCCGGCGGAGGCGATCGAGCGGCGCGTGCTCGCCGACTGCGCGGCGGCCGGCGCCGACCTCGACGCCGCCGCCGACGTGACGGTCCTGCTGGAGCCCGCGAGCGCCGAGCGCGACGCGCGCCTGCACGCCGCCATGAGCGCCTACGTCCCGCTCCACCCCGCCTGCGCCGGCCATGAGCGGATCGCCCGCGCGACCGGCAGCGCGATCCTGCCGCTCGACGACAGCGCGCTCGCGAGGATCGCCGTACCGTCACCCACCCCCGCCTGAGCAAGCGAGCGCCCCGACCACGAGGGGGCATGGCCGGGGCGCGGGGGTCGGGGATGTGGACCCGCGAACAGCCTGCACGGCCCGTCGGACGGCATCGCGGGTAAGACCTCTGCGGAAGTGGCGGGCATGGATCCCGCCGATCACGTCGATCCGCCTCAGCGGTCGTAGGCGCGCCCGCGCGGGAGGACCCGGACCACGATGATGACGAGCCGGGAGCCGTCGCGCTCGAAGCGGACGCGCCAGTGCGGCCCGGTCACCGAGCGTCGAACTCGACGAGGACGTCGTCGAGCGGGGACCTCGTGCAGCGCCGCAGACGGGCGGCCTTCTCCGATGGCAGACCCCGCCGGATCTTGTACATCATGCAATAGGTCTTGTACGCTTCTGTCATGGCGACGATGAAGATGAGCGCGGCACGCGAGAGACTGCCCGAGGCGGTCGAGCTGGCGCGCTCCGAGGCGGTCGTCCTCGAGCGCTACGGGCATCGTGCCGCGGTGCTGCTCAGCCCCGAGCGCTACGACGAGCTGATGGACGCGCTCGAGGAGGCCGAGGACGTCGCGGCGTTCGACGCCGCCATGAGCGAGGCCGGTCCCAACATCCCCTGGGATCAGGTCAGGGCCGACCTCGGCTGGACGTGACGTATCGCATCGAGCTGCGACCGGCAGCCGTCCGCGCGCTCAAGAGGCTCGACCCGCCGATCCGGCGCCGCATCCAGGGCGCCATCGCCCTGCTCGCCGAGGAGCCCCGCCCACCGGCCGCACGCCCCCTGCGAGGGCGGCCCGGCCTCCGCGTGCGCGTCGGCGACTACCGGATCGTCTACACCGTCGCCGACGACGTCCTCCTGATCGTCGTCGTCACCGTCGGGCACCGGCGCGACGTCTACGAGCGATAGGGGCCGCATGGCAGCGAGCCACGCGCGGAGCGGGATCTCGGCGGGAGTGGCGCGCGTTCTCCGCCGCCGTCGACCGCGTCATGGGAGAGCCGGCGTGAGCCCGCTCGAGCGCCACCTGTCCGAGCTGCGCGCCGCGCTGCACACGCGGGGCCGCGTGCGCCGGCGCTTCCTGCGCGAGTGCTCGGACCACCTGCGCGCCGCAGCGGCTGAGCCGCCGCGACCACGCCGGACGCGTCAGCGGTGCGCGAGCGCCAGCGCGCGACCGAGCCCGGCGTCGACCTGAGCCATCAGCCAGTCAGGCAGGGCGGCGATCCGCTCTTCGAGCGCGTGCCGGTCCAGCGTGGCGATCTGCGTCACGTTGACGACCGAGTCCTCGGGAAGCCCGGTCGCGCCCGAGGCAAGCGCGACGTTGCCGGGCACGGCCGCGAGGCGTGCGGTCGTCGTGATGACGGCCACTGTCACGGTGTTGAGCTCGGAGCGGTTGTATTGATCGGCGCTCACGATCAGGGCCGGGCGGCGCAATGCCGGCGCAGAGCCGCGCGGCAGGCCGAAGTCGGCCCACCAGATCTCGCCTCGCAGCATCAATGCCGGTCGTCGGCGACCAGTGCCGCTGCAGCCGCGTCGGTGAACGCGTGGTCCGGCGGCAAGCCCTTGATCGCACGATTGATCGCCTCGGTCGTTCCCTCGTCCTCGAGTGCGTCGAGCCAGCGCTCAGCCGCGCGCGAGAAGAACTCGCTGCGCGAGATCCCCATGCGCCGCGCGGCGGCGTCGACACCGTGGAAGGTGTCCTCCGGAACCGAGATGGCGGTCTTCATCCCGCAGAAGTATAACCCGTTCATACCCGCCGTGTCTGCGATAACGAGGCGCATGAGATGCCTGACCGAGCAGCAGCGCGCGCTGCTGCGGGACGCCGCGATCCCGGTGCTGGTGCCCGCGCACGCGATCACGGGGCAGGTCCGGGCCAGCGCGCAGACGACGACGCGCGGCGGCGCCACGGTGCTCTCTGCGTTCACGGTCCGCCTCGAAGGCGACGGCTCGGCCGTGCCGGCGCTGCGCGTCGCCTTCGGCCGCCACGCGGTCACGTGGGCCGACCTTCCGGCGCAGCGCGTCGGCTTCGTCGCGTACGGCGGCTCGGAGGCGGACGCGCTCGCGCTGACGACCTGCCGCGCGTAGCGCACCAGCCTCAAGCCCCGCCCCCGCCGTCCGATCCATCCGGGGGATGGAGCCGCTCGTCACCTGCGTGGTGATCTCCTACGACTACGGCGCGTACGTGGAGGCCGCGATCCGCTCCGTGCTGGAGCAGGAGGGGCTGCCGGGCCCGTCCGCGGACGCGCTGGAGGTGATCGTCGTCGACGACGGCTCGACCGACGAGACGCCGGCGATCCTCGCCTCCTTCGGCGACGCGATCACGGTGCTCAGACAGCGCAACGAGGGGCCGACGGTCGCGACGCAGCGAGCCCTGGCACGCGCTCGCGGCCGCTACGTTCTCGTTCCTCGACGCCGACGACCTGTGGCTGGGAGACAAGCTCGCGCGTCACGTCGAGCTGCTGGAGCGCCAGCCCGCCGTCGGGCTCGTGCACGGCGACATGGAGGTGATCGACGGCGCCGGCCGCGTCACCCGCCCGTCGAAGTACGACTGGTACGGCGAGCTGCCCGTCGTCGGCCGCGCGTTCGGCCGGCTGCTGGCGCAGAACGAGGCGACGACCTCCGCCGTCACCGCGCGCACCGCCCTGGCGCGCGCGGTCCCGCCGCTGGACGGGAGCGTGTGGTGCCGCGACTGGTGGATCGCGGCGCACATCGCCGCCGCCCACGAGGTCGACGCGGTCGACGGCCCGGTCGCGCGGTACCGCATCCACGGCGACAACGTCAGCGCGCAGGACGCGCAGTCCGAGCGCGCGGTGCGGCTGTGGGAGCGCGACCTGCACGTGCGACGCACGTTCCTGCGCACGCTCGACCTGACGAACGCGACGCTGGACGAGCTGGCGCTCGCGTGGGCCCGCTTCGCCGGCTTCCTCGCGAAGGTCGCCGAGGCGCGCGGGATCGCGCAGACGGCGGTGGTGCCGGTGAGCGAGGCGGACCGTGCGGAGGCCGCGGCGCTGCGCGGCCGCGCGCAGGCGCTGCTCGACGCCGACCCGGCCGCCGCCGGCCGCACGGCGGTCAAGGCGATGGCGGCCGACCCGTTCGAGCCGGCGAGCGCGCAGCTGTTCGAGGCCGCGCGCGCCGCCGGTCCGCGCGCCGACCGGGCGCCGACTGCAGGCGAGCGAGAGCGCGCGTACGCGGAGCTGACCGCCGCCGTGGCGGCGCGCGCAGCCGGCGAGGAGGCGCGCAGCAGACGCCACGCCGCCCGGGCGCAGGTGCTCGACCCGCGCGACGACCACGCAAGCGTCCTGCTTCAGGCCGCCCATGCCGGCACAGGTCAGGACGCTTTCCAGCGGGAGCGCTTCCATGCGCCGGGCGGCGGCGGCGCGCTCGACGGGGCGCGGGCGTTCGTGGCGGCGGCGTCGGCCGACGAGCTGACGGCCGCGCCGGAGCTGCTGCGCACCTGGGCGCAGACGTTCGCGCCCGGCGACGACGCGACGCTGGCGATCGTCACCGCTGACGAGGATCTCCCGGCCGTGCACGGCCGGCTCGCCGGCGCGCTCGCCGCCGCCGGGCTCGACCCCGACGGCGAGCACGACATGGCGCTCGTGCTCGCCTCGCAGGGCAGCCCCGCCGAGACGGCGCTCGCGCGCGAGGCGCATGCGGTGCTGACGGACGCGCCGGCGCCGGCCGTCCCCGAGGGGCGCGCGGGCGAGCCGACCGCACCCGCCGGCGACGCGACCGCCTTCGCCGCCCGCGCGCTCGCCGGCCACCCGCGCGCCGGCGCGCGGGACCAGGGCGGCCCGCACGGCCCGCAGGCGCTGCGCACGCTCGCGGAGCGGCGCTGGTCGTTCGACGGCTTCGGCGCGCCGCTCGCCGTCTCGATCCAGATCTGCCCGCAGCGCTGGGACGGCGCCGAGCGCTGGGGCGACACGCACTTCGCGCGCGCGCTCGCGGACGAGCTGGAGCGGCGCGGCCACCGCGCGCGGCTGGAGGTGCTCGCCGAGTGGGACGCACCCGACCGCCCGCCGGCCGACGTGACGATCCACCTGCGCGGGCTGTGGCCCTACGTGCCGCGGCGGCCCGCGCGCGGCGGCGCCGCTGGCGGCGCCGCCGCGCGCGACGAGCTGTCGGTCCTCTGGAACATCAGTCACCCGGACCTCCTCACGACCGCCGAGTGCGACGCCTTCGACCTCGTCGCGACGCCGTCGGAACGGCACGCCGAGCAGATGAGCAGCGCGACGAGCACGCCGGTGGTCGTCGTCGAGCAGGCGACCGACCCGGTCACCTTCTTCCGCGAGCACGACCCCGCGCACGCGCGCGAGCTGGTCTTCGTCGGCAACTCGCGCGGGCTGTTCCGCCCCGTCCTCAGGGACCTCCTGGACGGGCGCGGAGGCGACGACGGGACCGGGCCGGGCCGGCTGCCCGGCCTCGCCGTGTGGGGCCAGCAGTGGGAGCGCTTCCTGCCGCCGAGCCTGATCGCCGGCGAGCACCTGCCGAACGACCAGGTCCGGCGCGCCTACAGCTCCGCCGGCATCGTCCTCAACGACCACTGGGACGACATGCGCGCGCAGGGGATCGTCTCCAACCGCGTCTACGACGCGCTCGCCTGCGGCGCGCTCGTGCTCTCCGACCACCTGCCGGAGATCGCCGAGCGCTTCGGCGACGCGGTCGTCACCTACCGCACGCCGGAGGACCTGCGCACGAGCGTCGCGCGCCTCCTCGCCGACCCCGCCGAGCGCGCCGAGCGCGCGGCGCGCGGGCAGGCCGAGGTGCTCGCGCGCCACACGTTCCGCCATCGCGTCGACGCGCTGCTGGCGTCCATCGCCCCGCTCAAGACCGCGCCGGCCCGTCCGATCCTCCGGGCATGAGCACAATCACGGACGCCGGCCTCGCCGCCGGCTGGCGCGAGAAGGCCCTCGCGGCGATCGAGGACGGCCGCACCGCCGAGGCGCACGAGTGGCTGCGCCAGGCGCTGGCGGAGGCGACCGAGCTGGAGTGGCTCAACGACCTCGGCGTGCTCGCCCACCAGCTCGGCAGAGCGGACGACGCGGAGGCGCTCCTGCGCGCCGCGCTCGCGATCGACCCCGAATGCGCGGACGCGGCCGAGAACCTCAGAGCGCTCGTCGCCGAGGCCGACGCGGAATCGGCTTTCGCCCTCCGCTCATCGCAAGCGACGAGCTCCGAGCGACGTCACGATTGGCGCCGCTCCCAGACCCTCGGCGGCCCCGACCCCGGCATGTACGAGCGCGCCTTCCCCGGCATGCCGCGGCCGGACATCATCAGCGAGCACACCTCGCGCTACGCCTACGCGCTCTCGCTGGTCGGCGGCCGGCACGTGCTCGACCTCGGCTGCGGCACCGGCTACGGCTCCGAGATGCTCAGCTGGTCGGCCGCCTCCGTGCACGGCTTCGACCTGTGGCAGCCGGCGCCTGAGGAGCACCCGAGCTGGCCGGGCGTCGCGCAGCTGAGCTACGGCCACGACCTCTGCAAGGACCCGCTCCCGAGCGCCGAGACGGCCGTGATGTTCGAGGTGATCGAGCACCTGCCCGACGCACCGCGCGCCCTGGCGATCGCGTTCGGTGCGGTGGGCGAGATCGTCGGCTCGTTCCCGAACCCCGTCTACCACGGCTCGTGGATGAACCAGTACCACGTCAACGACTGGCCGCTCGAGCAGTTCGAGCGCGAGCTGGAGACCGCCGCGCTCGCCAGCGGTCGCTTCGCCGGCGTCGAGCTGACGCACCACCACCAGGCCGTCAGATCCCCGCTGCTGGCACCTGGCCGCGACCCCGAGTCCTCCTACTGGGTCGTGCACGCGCGCGGGATCGCGCGATGAGCAACCCGACCGCGATCCCGGTCGCGGACCCGGCCGTCGTCACGGTCGAGAACAGCGTCCCGCGCGCGATCTCGGTCGGCCCCGACACGCCGCTGCGCGACTACTGGGCGGCGCGCGCCCACCAGCACACGAACGACCGCTACCTCGGCATCAAGATGTCGAAGTTCCCGGAGGACCTGCGCGTCTACGAGCACCTCATGTGGGTCGCCGCGCCGGACGTGGTCGTCGAGCTGGGCGCGCAGTCGGGCGCCTCGACCCTGTGGCTGCGCGACCGCCTGCGCACGCTGCACGGATACGGGGCGCTCGCCACCGGCGCGCCGCCGAAGGTGATCGCGGTGGACGTCGACTTGGACGCGGCGCGCCACAACGTCGCCGTGCGCGACCCGCGCTGGGCCGAGTCGATCGCCTTCGTCGAGGGCGACGTGTGCGACCCCGCCGTGCGCGCCGAGGTCGGGAACCACATCCCCCGCGGCGCCGTCTGCATGGTGATCGAGGACTCCGCGCACGTCTACGCGACGACGCGCGCCGCGCTCGAGCTGTACAGCGACCTGATCGCCCCCGGCGGCTTCTTCGTCGTCGAGGACGGCTGCGTCGACATCCCCTGGATGCGCATCAAGGACGACTGGCCCGAGGGCGTCCTCCCCGCCCTGGACGAGTGGCTCGCGACCCCGCAGGGCTCCGCCTTCCGCGTCCGCCGCGACCTCGAGGTCTACGGCGTCAGCTGCCACCCCCGGGGCTTCCTCCAGCGCGCAGCCTGAGCGGCGGCCCCGTCAAGACCAGTCCTGCGGCCGCACGACCTGCAACCGCGGCACACGCTGGAAGTGGCGCAAGTTGCGCGTGACGAGCGGGAGGTCGGCGTCGAGGCAGACGCCGGCTTGCAGCGCGTCGCGGATGTCGATTCCGCGGCCGTCGCCGCGCAGTCGCGCGAGCGCCTCGCCGCCGAGCAGGCCGCCGCGCGGCGTGAGCGCGAGCGTCGGCGCGTCGAGCAGCGCCTGAACCGGCCCCGGGTCGAGCCGGTGCGCGGCGCCGAGCGCCAGCTCGAACGCGCTCACCGCCGTCACGCGGTAGCCGCCGCGGCCGAGCCGCGCGAGCAGCTCGGCGCCGGGTCCTCTGCCGCGCAGGTAGTCGACGAGGACGTCGGTGTCTACGACCGGGGCGCCGGCCACGTCGCCCACGCGTCTCTCAGCTCGGCCTCGAAGCGCTTCGCGTCGGCGGCGCTCCACGCTCCGCGCGCCGCCGCGAAGGCGTCGTCGGCCGGCGCAGCCTCCGCGCCGCGGTCGAGGTACTCGCGCAGCGCCTCCTCGACGATCGGCGAGAAGCCGCGCACGCCCCGCTCCGCCGCAAGCGCGCGCACGCGCCGATAGAGCGGGTCGGACAGCTCGACGGTCGTGCGCATGCCGGCAGCCTAGCACATGCATGCATGCTCAAATGCCATATAGATGTGTTTGTGGTATGGTTTGCCGCGTGCGCACCACTGATTCATGCGGGTAGTCACGACTCATCGGATGGTGGAGGCACCGGCGACGACTGGCGAAGCGCTCGCATTCGCCAACGAGCTGCGCGAGCAGCCAAACGCCGTCCTCCTCGCTCCGGGGCCCCGCCACTGGCGCATCTTCGAGCGCCTCTGCCGCGAAGCCGGCGCAACGGGCAACCTCGTCCCCGACGCCTACCTCGCCGCGCTCGCGATCGAGCATGGCGCGGAGCTCGTCACGACGGACCGCGACTTCGCCCGCTTTCCCGGCGTCCGCTGGCGCCACCCGCTCGCGGCCTGAGTCGCGGCCGCACGCGAACCGGCGCGAACGGGCCTATCTCAGGTGCCCCGCCGCCCAGCACTGCGCCGGGCCGTGGCAGTTGGCGAGGACCGCCAGCTGGCCGCTGAGCTTCGCCAGCCGCGACGAGGGCGCCTCGGCGGCCAGGTTGTGCAGCTGGAACGGGTCGGTCGTCAGGTCGTAGAGCTCGCGCTCGCCGTCGGCGTACTCGACGTAGAGCGTGTCCTTGGAGCGCAGCGCCTCGTAGCTCGGCGGGTTGCCGCTGCCGGCCGGCGGCAGGTCCGGGTCGCGCGGCCCGTTGACGTTGCCGTGGTGCTCGACGAGGATCGCGTCGCGCCAGTCGGACGGGACCGGCTTGTCTCTCAGCAGCGGCACGAGGCTGTGGCCGTCCGCTCTGGGCGGCGCCGGCGCGCCCGCGAGATCGGCGAACGTCGGGCACAGGTCGGTGTTCTCGACCATCGCGTCGACCGTGCGCCCGGCCGGCACGCCCGGGCCGGTGACGATCATCGGCACGCGCACGTCCGGGTCGTACGCGGTCAGCTTTCCGGGCGTGAGGCGGTGCTGGCCCATGTGGTAGCCGTTGTCGGAGCTGAAGACGATGTAGGTGTTGCGCGCGACGCCGAGCTTGCGCAGCCGCTTCTGCAGCCGCGCGACCATCCGGTCGACGGCCTGCACGGTGCGGACGCGATCGCGGAAGGTCTGGTCGATCGTCGCCAGCTGCGCGGGCGTGAGCGGGCGGTGGTTGCGCAGCCACGCCGGCTTGTCGAGCATGTCCGCCTCGTCGAAGGCGGCGTCGCGCGGCGCCGTGAGGTTGCCGAAGCGACGGCGGTCGCGCGGGGCGGGGATCGCCGGCGAGTGCGGCGCGAACGTCCACCAGTTCAGCAGGAACGGCGCGCCCTCGGCGACCGAGTGGTTGACGAACTGCAGCCCCTGGCGCGCCAGCACGTTCGTCAGGTAGTCCTTCGGGCGGAAGCCGTGGCGCACGACCCGCACGTTGCGCGTGAGGCGGTAGCCGAAGCCCGGGTAGCCGTTGCCGGCGACGGTCCAGTCGGTCCACCCCGGCGGCACGTAGGGGCCGCCGAGCGGGGTGCGGATGCGGCTCGGCGAGTACTGGTTGAGGTACTTGCCCATCATCGCGGTGCGATAGCCGACGCCCTGCAGGTTCGTCGCGTAGGTGTCGTGCTCCAGGCCGCGCGCGTGGAAGGCGAGGAAGCCGCCGTCGGCCCCGGTGTTGCGGAAGATGCCCGTGTCGTGCGGGAACTCGCCCGTGAGGATCGAGGAGCGCGACGGGCAGCAGAGCGAGTCGGTCACGAAGTAGTTCGAGAACGACGTCCCGCGCCGCAGCAGCTGCTTGACGTGCGGCATGTACGGGATCAGGTCGGCCGTCAGGTCGTCGGTCAGGATGAAGACGATGTTCGGCTGCGGCGGCGTGAACGGCTGCGCGACGGCCGGCAGCGTGCGGCGCAGCGCGCGCGCGGTGCGCGCAGCGGCGAGGACCGCCGGTTCGGGCGTCGTCGCGGCGGCGCCTCGCGCCGGCGCGAGCGCCTGCGGATGTGCGCTGGAACGGGCGGTCGCGTGCTCGGAGGCCGCGGTCGCGGCGCCTGCGAGCGCGACCGCGAGCACAGCGCCGATCGCGGCGAGCCGCCCCTTTCGCCGTCGAAGCATCGCGACATGGATAGCAGCTCCGGCCGCCGCGGACCGTCGCCGAGCGCGGCGACGTGCGCTGCTCTGGCGCGTCGGCGCTCAGCCGGCGGCGGCGATCGCCGCCAGCTCGGCCGGGCGCAGGAACACGTGCAGCTCGCCCTCGTCGATCCCCGCCAGCGCGCCCTTCTTCATGCGCACGCGCGCGCCGGTGCAGTCGCAGACGGCCTGCGCCATGTCCGGGTTGTGGCCGACGAGCAGCACGTGCGCGCCGAAGCCGGCGGCGACGCGCTCGGGGTCGAAGCGCCCGCCGGACAGCTCGGGCGCGATCTGCACCTCGACGCCGAGCGGCGCGCACGCGAGCGCCGCCGTGTCGCGCGCCCGCACGCGCGGGCTCGCGAGGCAGGCGTCGAGCGGCACGCCGAGCGCCGCGAGCGCCGCGCCCGCGGCCTGCGCCTGCGCGCGCCCCTTGTCCGTCAGCGGCCGCTCGGCGTCCGGGCGCCCGCGCGCGTCCTCCGCGTCGGCGTGGCGCAGCAGCCAGATCATGCGGCAAGCCTAGAGAGTCGGCGTCGCGTGCAGTCCGGGCGGGCGGTCGAGGCGACGGACGCTTGTACACTGCCAACCGCGCCGCCGCCGAGGGCGTCGTGAGCCCGCATGAGCGACACCGCCGACCGAACCTCCACGAGCGCCGCGTCCGGCGCGAGCATTGAGATCGCGCGCCTGCTCGTGGCCACCGAGGCGGTCGCGTTCCGTACCGATCCGTTCTTCACCTTCACCTCCGGCGTGGAGAGCCCGGTGTACGTCGACAACCGCCGGCTGCTCGGCTTCCCCGCCGCGCGGCGCGCCGTCGTCGAGGCGCTGCTGGCGACGGCGCGCGCGCACGACGTGGAGGCGGTGGGCGGCACCGCGACCGCGGGCATCGCCTGGGCGGCGTGGCTGGCCGACGCGCTCGAGCTGCCGATGATGTACGTGCGCTCCGGCGCGAAGGCGTGGGGCCGCCAGCAGGCGGTCGAGGGACTCGCGCCCGCCGGCGCGCGGACGCTGCTGATCGAGGACCTCGCCTTCTCCGGCGGCAGCCTGCTCGCCGCCGCCGAGCAGCTGCGCGTCGCCGGCTATCGCGTCGAGGACTGCCTGACGATCGTGACCTACGGCATCCCCGCCGCGCAGCGCGACTTCGAGCGGGTCGGGCTCCGCCACCATGCGCTGACGACGATCGACGCCGCGCTCGCCGCCGCCGGCGCGGCCGGCGCGCTCGACGACGACCAGACGGCGATCGTGCGCGACTGGCTCGAGCGCAGGCGCGCCGCGGAGCCCGCCGACCGTGGCGCCTGAGCGCGAGCTGTCGTCCGCAGTCGGCACACGGCTGCTCTACGAGGACGACGCGACGCGCGTGTGGCTGCTCGACCTCGCCCCCGGCGAGGCGACCGACTGGCACGAGCACGAATGCGACTATGCCTTCGTCGTGACGCGGCCGGGCAGCGTCCGGTAGCGCCAGAAGCCGGCCCCGCCCGCTTCGTGCAGCGCTTCGAGGTCCTCGACGAGCTCCGCCTTGCGGTCCTCTCTGGAGGTCACCGCGCAACAGCATTTCACCGAATCGCCGGTCCATGCCGCAGTTCGCCAGGCGCCGGCGAGCGTCCGCGCGTGGCAGCATGGCGGCCGTGCTCGCGATCGTGCTGACGGTGATCCTCGCGACCGCCGCCGGCGTGGCGGTCGAGCGGCGCGACAACGCGGCCGCGCATGCGGCGCGCCACGCGGTGCTGCGGACGATGCTGTGGGCGCTCGTCCCGTTCGTGGCGTACGTGAACATCGCGCGGGCGCACCTGACGCTCGACGCGACGCTGTCGATCGCGATCGCGGCGGCGGCGATCGCGACGGCCGGCACGATCATGTGGCGACTGGGCCGCGGCCCGTTCGGGCTGCCGGACGCCTCCGTCGGCGCGGGCATCGTCGCGACGATCCAGGCGAACACCGCCTACTTCGGGCTGCCGCTGGTGGCGGCGCTGTTCACGCACGCCCAGCTCGAGCAGGCGGTCGTCTACGACGCGCTGATCAACCTGCCGATGTTCGTGGTCGGCAGCTTCAGCATCGGCGCGCGGCTCGGCCACGCACGCACCGCGGGGCCGCTCGAGCAGCTGCGCGCCGCCGTGCTGCGCAACCCGGTGCTGGCCGCCGTCCTCGCGGGGCTGCTGGTGCCGAAGGCGTGGGCGCCGGACGCGCTCGTGACCCCGTCCCACGTGGCGATCTACGCGCTGCTGCCGCTCGGCTTCTTCGTCGTCGGCGTCACGCTCGGCGACGAGGCGAAGGACGGCACGCTGCGGATCCCGCCGCCGCTGACGCCGCCGCTGGCGGCGATCGTCGTGCTGCGGATGGCGTTCGCCCCGCTCGTGCTGCTGGTCGCCGGCAGCCTGCTGATCGACGTGCCGGCGCCCTTCTACCTGCTGGCGGCGATGCCGGTCGGCGTCAACACGGTGCTCGTCGGCCACGCGACCGGCCTCGACCTGCGGCTGACCTCGTCGGGCATCGCCTGGACGACGTCGATCGCGCTCGCCGGCGTCGCCGCGCTGGCGCTCGTGCGGGCCGTCGGCTGAGCGGCCGCGCCCGGGTGAGCACGTACGGCGGTGCTATAGTGGGAGATCTACCCACTATGTATGCGACGCCTCGAAGACACGGCTCCTGGGAGCTGCGCGAGTCGGTGAGCACGCCGGCCGGACCGCGCAGCCGCACGCTCGCGAGCTTCCGCACGCTCACGCCCGACGTGGTCGAGCGCGCGCGCGAGCGCTCCTCGAGACGCGTCGACGCCGCGACGGTCCGGCGCGCGGCGCGGCGCGCCGGCGCGCCGGTCGCAGCCGGCGACGCGGACCGCGCCGCCGGCGAGCTGCTCGCCGCGCTCGCGCGCGGCCGCGCGCCGCGGCCGCCGCTGGGCGCCCTGCTCGCGGACGCGCTCGGCGGCGGCGGTGCGCAACCGCCGGCGCCGAGCGACAGCGCGCGCAGCGCCGGCCCGTGGGTCGCCGCGAGTCTCGACGAGCGCGGCGAGGCGCTGCGCGACCTGCTGCTGCTCGCCGACCGCCTGCCGCCGCCGCGCACGCTCGCGACGCGACCGATGTTCCCGCCCATCGACTCCGGACGCGCATGAGCGACCCGTCGCTCCCCGACAAGGTCGTCGCGATCCACCGCGCCCTGCGCGCCGCACGGATCGGCCATGCGTTCGGCGGCGCCCTCGCGCTCGCCTACTACGCGGAGCCGCGCGCGACGATCGACATCGACCTCAACGTCTTCGTCGCGCCCGGCGCGCACGCGGCCATCCACGCCGCGCTCGCGCCGCTCGGCGTCGCCGACGAGGCCGACGAGGTGGCGCTCGCGCGCGACGGGCAGTGCCGCTGGTGGTGGGGCCGCACGCCCCTCGACCTGTTCTTCGCCTACGACGAGCTGCACGACGCGATGCGCCGCGAGGCGCGCACGGTCCCGTTCGGCGACGAGACGATCGTCGTCCTCTCGCCCGAGCACTTGACCGTCTGCAAGGCGCTCTTCGCCCGCCCCAAGGACTGGCTCGACATCGAGCAGATCCTCGTCTGCGAGGCCGACCTCGACGCCGGCGAGGTCGGCCGCTGGCTCGACCGCATCGTCGGCCCCGACGACCGCTGCACGCAGCGCTTCGCCGCGCTGGCGGAGGCCGTGCGCGGGAGCAGAAGATTGTAGATCAAGCTATTTAAGCTCAACCTACAATCAATTTCACTGCAAATCAGCGAATTCGTCTCGCGTGGTGCTTGCGGTGCTTGTGCTTGGCGGGCTTGACCCTGAGCGTCAGCCGGACCTTCGCGCCGGCCTTGCGGATCGCGTGGGCCTTCGGCCTCGAGCCCTTCACGACGAGGCGCTTGTGGCGGGCGTGGCGCGGCTTCTTGACCTTGCCGGGCCGGCAGTGCCGCTTGCGCAGCGCGCGCTTGGCTTGCTTGAGCGTCTTGCCCTTCAGCTTCGGCACCTTGCACTGCAGCACCCGCCAGGTGCCGGTCGCCGGCGAGGGGTCGGCGACGATCCCGTGCGGCGAGAGCGCGCGCACCGCGAACGTGTGCCGGCCGCCGCGCAGGCGCGTGTAGCTCGCCGGGCTCGTGCAGGCGGAGAACGCGCCGCCGTCGAGCTGGCACTCGAACGGGCCGGCCAACGCGACGTCGGTGCGCGAGAAGGCGAACGTCGCGCGTCTCGACTTCGTCGACCCGTGCGGGCCGCTCGCGATGCCGGTGTCCGGCTGGCGGATCTCGTCGAGCGCGGCCGCCGCGTCGATCCGCCCGCCCGTCGTCGTCTTGCCGGCCAGCGCCGCGACCGGGTGCGCGGTCCCCAGCAGCGCCGCGCGCACCTGCGACGCCGACGCCGCCGGGTCCAGCGAGAACAGCAGCCCCGCCGCCCCGGTCACATGCGGTGCGGCCATCGAGGTGCCCTGCAGGAAGCCATACGTGGGCGGCGTCGACAGCGGGGCGTTGCAGTCGATCGAGAACGTCGTCGAGCCACACCCCGTACGCCGTCGACGTCGTCGTCGGCGCGACGAAGGCGAATCTCACCGAGAAGGTGTGCCCGGCCGCGTTCGAGAACGGCGCGGTCGAGAAGCCCTGCATCGAGGGCCCCGGCGTGTCGAGCGGGACGTACGGGTCGAAGCCCGGCACGGCGACGCCGTCGATCATCACGTAGTAGCCGAACGCGCCGTCGCTGCCGGTGCGCACGAAGCGCAGCGCGCTCAGCGTGCACGCCCCGTACCCGGCCGGGACGGCGACCGACGCCGTCACGCTGTGGAAGGAGCCGGAAGCCGGCGCCACCCCGGGTGAGTCGTTCATCCCGAACGAGGTGAGCGGACCGTCGCCGGCGCTCGCGCGCCCGAAGCCGGAGCCGCCGTTCGTCCACTTCGTCGCGAAGTCGTTGACCTCGAAGTCGTCCGTGAAGCGGTTGACCGTCGTCGGGTACGTGCTGAGGATCTCGGTGCCGGGCGCGCCGACGTCGACCGATCTCGCGCCCCAGTCGGAGAAGCTCGCGAGCTGGTCTGCCTGGTCGGTCGCGGCGACGCAGATCACGTTGTCGACCGCGCCCGAGATGCCCGACGTCTGCGGCTCGTAGCCGCACGGGTAGTGGGGCGTGACCTCGTTGTCCTGCGCGTCGTTGCCGGCGGAGATCACGAACAGCACGTTCGGGTTGCTCGCGAACGCGTCGCGCACGGCGCTGTTGAACGTCGTCCCGCCGAGCGACATGTTCGCCGCGCGCGCCCCGTGCGCGCCCGCGTAGTTGATCGCCTCGACCTGCGACGAGGCCGGGCAGCGCGTGCCCTCGTCCGAGCTCGAGTAGGCGCACACGCGCAGCGGCATGATGCGCACGTCCTGTGCGACGCCGCTGACGCCGATCCCGTTGTTGCCGGCGGCGCCGATCGTGCCGGCGGTGTGGACGCCGTGGCCGCCGTCGACCAGGTTGTCGTCCGTCGGGTCGCCGTCGGTCGTCGGCGCGTCCGCCTCGTGCCCGACGAAGTCCGCCCCGTGCGTGTCGTCGACGATCCCGTCGTGGTCGTCGTCCACGCCGTTCGGCGGGTCGCCGGGGTTCGTCCAGGCGACCGGCCCGAGGTCGGGCGCGTCGAAGCGGTAGCCGGAGTCGAGGTCGGCGATCACGGTCGAGGCGCTGCCGCGCGTGCGGTCCCACGCCGCGAGCGCGTTCACGTCGGCACCGGCGAGCGCCCCGGAGAAGCCCTCGATCCCCGCGCCCGTGTTCCGCAGCCCCCACTGCTGGCCGAACAGCGGGTCGTTCGTCGTCGCGTGCAGCACGTCGAGCGTGTCGCGCGTCGCCGTCTGCACATTCGGGTCGTCGCGCAGGGCGGCGACCGCATCGGAGACGCTCTGGCCCGCCTGCGGGCGCAGCAGCTGGAAGCGCGGGTCGCCGAGCGTCTTGACGAAGCCGGTCTCCGCGTCGCCGCGCGCCGCAAGCCGGTCGCCGCGGTCGGCGCCCGGCTTCCACACGACGATCACGCGATCGGAGACGACGGCGCTCGTCACGGGCGTCGTCGGGACGGCGCCGGCCGGACGCTCGCCGGAGAGGACGACCGCCGCAGACGACGCGGCGAGCAGCCCTGCCGGCACCAGCGCGCCCAGCACCACGAGCGCGATGCGAGCAAATCCAGAGCGATGCGGCACGGCGGTGTCTCCCGGTCGGCGCGAGCAGAGGCAGGCTAGTGCATCGGCAGGCGCGGTCCTCCCCCTGACCGGACCGGCGCCGGTGAGAAACGCGCTCGTCTACCCTCGGAGGATGCGGATCGAGCGGATGTCCAAACTTCTCCTGCTCGCCCTCGCCGGCCTGGCGCTCGCCGCGCCCGCCGTCGCGCAGGCCGAGCCGGTCAGCCAGTTCTCCTTCCAGGTGAAGGACCTCAAGCCCGGCGGGCGCTTCACGTTGGTCTTCAACGCGCGCACGTTCGACACCACCGGCGGCGTGCCGCCGACGCCGATCGAGAACTACCTGCGCATCCCGAAGGGGGCGACGCTGCGCAAGCAGTTCCTCAACCGCAGATGGTTCTGCAACGGCCCGAAGCTGCGCACGGCCATCGACACGATGGACTTCAGCGGCGTGCCGTTCACGAAGCGGATCGCGAACCTCAAGCCGTTCATCCGCAACCTCAAGCGCCACGGCAAGAGCAAGCGCGCGAAGCGCGCGCTCGCCAACGCGCAGACCTGCGACCGCGCGCGAATCGGCGACGGCACCGCGAGAATCGACGCACGCGAGTCGTTCCCGACGATCGACCAGCTGATCCGCGCGCACTTCTCGATGTTCCTCAGCCGCCCGAGCGAGAAGGGCGCGGTCGCCGGCTTCACCGTCCTCGCCGCGGCCGACGAGGACCAGCCGATCGTCAAGAGAAGATCGTACGAGGTGATCACCGGCGTCCACGCGGCGCTCGGCGCGAACTTCGTCAACGACCCCTCCTCGGACGGCCTCTACGGCTACCGCCTCGACCTGCCGAGAGGCGAGGTCAACGGCTTCAAGGTCAGCATCGCCGAGCTGAACGTCACCACGAAGGGCCTGACGCTGAAGAAGGGCACGTGCCTCAAGCGGCGCCACCACCGCTGCGTCCGGCGCCAGCGCAAGACGATCTTCTGGTTCACGACGCCGCCGTGCCCGTCCTCGGGCCTGCTGTCGATCCAGGAGTTCTTCGGCTACGAGAACCCGGCGCTGAACACGACGAGAACGATCCAGCTCGCCTGCCCGCGCTTCATCCGGTAGGCGCGCACGGCGGCCGTCCGCGCCCCGTGCGCGGACGGCCGGCGTCGCCGCGCGCCGGCCGGCGCTCAGTGCGACGCGATGCGCGGGAGGACGCGGTCGAGCCACGCCGGCACGTGCCAGGTGCGCTCGCCGAAGAGGCGGATCAGCGCGGGCAGCAGGATCAGCCGCACGATCGTCGCGTCGAGCAGCACCGCGACCGTCAGGCCGATGCCGAACTGGCGGATGTTCGTGACCGGCGAGATCGCGAACGAGAGGAAGACGGCGGCCATGATGAACGCCGCGCCGGTGATGATCGTGCCGGTCTTCTCCAGGCCGTAGTGGATCGCGCCCTCGGTCGTGCCGGTGCGGTCGCGGCCCTCGAGCAGGCGCGTGATCAGGAACACCTCGTAGTCGATCGCGAGGCCGAAGATCACCGCGAAGATGCCCGACAGCGAGATCGCGTCGAGGTAGCCGGGGCCGCCGAGCAGCGGCGTGCCGCCCTGGAAGCAGATCACCAGCACGCCGACCGCGGCGCCGACGGTGACGAGGTTCAGCAGCACCGCGCACAGCGCGAGCACCGGCGAGCGGAACAGCACGAGCAGGACGAGGAACGTGATCAGGACGAGCGCCGCGACGAGCCACGGGAAGCGCGCGGTGGTGGCGGTGTCGAAGTCGTTGAGCAGCACCGCCGGGCCGCCGACGACCGCGTTCGTCGCGCCAAGCTGACGCGCCGTGATCGCCGTCTGCGCGCGCAGCCGGTCCGCGACGGCGACGCTCGCCGGGTCGAACGGCCCGGCCTTCGGGATCACGATGATGCGCGCGGTGCCGCCGCCGTCGGCGACGTTCGTGACGAAGCCGGTGTTCGACTGCGTCTGTCTGTCGGAGCCCTGGATCGCAGCGAGCACGAAGTAGCCGGAGCCGAGCGCCTGCGAGACGTCGGTGCCGCCGCGGCGGAGCGCCGCCTGCCCGCGGTCGGCGCGGGCCCGCACGCGCACGACGCCGTCGAGGATGCGCCGCACGCCGGCGCCGAGGTCGTTCGTGCCGCCGACCGCGGCCTGCAACCCGTCCGCGAGCGCCCGCGCGCCGCCGCCTGACCCGGGCCCACCCGCCCCGTCGAGCAGCGCGTTCACGCCCGCGTTCAGCTGGCCGAGTCCGGTGGCGAGCTGGCCGTTGCCGGCGGCGAGGCGCCGGGCGCCGGTCGTCGCCTGCCCGAGCCCGTCGGCGAGTCTGCCGGTGCCGTCCTGCAGCTTCGCGAGCGCCTTCTCCAGCCGTGCCGTCCCCTTCGCCATCTGGTCGGCGGCGACCGCGTTCGCCTCCTGGTTGCTCGTCTGGATCGAGAGGTTGAGCGAGACGGTCCCGAGCAGCGTGAGCGCGTCGCTGACGGCTCTCTGCGCCCGCTGCACGTTCGGGTCGGCGGCGACGGCCGGGTCCGCGACCGTCGCGGAGCCGAGCTCGCGCAGCGCCGCCTGCGCCTTCGACGACGCCTGATTCAGCGGGCGGATCAGGTCCGGCTCCGCTGTGCGTCTGGCTTCGTCGAGCGAGTCGCGCAGCACGTCGACGTTCTTGACGAGCTTCTCCACGCCCGGCTGCGATCTCGCAAGCGCCCTGTGGATGCGGCTCGCGCCGCTCCCCGCCTGCGCGACCCCGCTCGCGAGCTTGCGCGAGGCCGGCGCCGCCTGCGCCGCTCCCGCGGCCAGTTGGCCGGAGCCGCCGGCGAGCTGGTCGATCCCCGCGACGAGCTGCGTCGCGCCGTCGGCGCCGGCCGCGAGCCCGTCGCGCAGCAGCGCGGTGCCGTCCGCCGCGCCGCGCAGACCGCGTTCGAGCCGTCGCAGCGGGTTCCCGAACGCGAGCGCCTGGGTCGTCAGTCTGCGCAGCTGGCGCGTTCTGTCCAGCAGCACCGCCGGACCGATCACCGACGTCACGCCCGGCAGCGCGCTCACGCGCTGCTGGAAGTCGTCGATCGCCTGCAGCCGCTCGGTCGTCGTGATCGGGCCGCGGGTGCGGAAGTCGACCTCGAACGGCGCGGCGTAGCCGGCGCCGCGCGCCGCCTGGAAGCGCTCGAAGCTCTGGCGGGCCGGGTTGTCGGGCGGCAGGTTCTCGATGCTCGGCGGGCCCGTGTTGAAGGCGAGCGCCGGCACGCTCAGCAACAGCAGCGGCAGCAGCACGAAGAAGGCGGCGGCGCCGGGTCGCCTGAGCGCGCGCTCGGCGATCGCGACCCACGGGCTGGCGGTGCGCGCGCCGCCGAACTGCCAGCGGTTGACGTTCGTCCCCAGCACCATCAGCAGCGACGGCATCGCCAGCAGCGCGACGAGCACCGCGACGACGGTCGCGACGAACAGCCCGAGCGCCGAGGAAACGAGCAGCGATCCGGGCGCCATCAGCAGCGCCGTCAACATCCCGATCGCGAGCGCCGAGCCGGCGAACAGCACGGTGCGCCCCGCGCGCGCAGCGGTCTCCTCCACGGCCTCCGGCACGCTGCGCCCGTTCGCCAGCTCCTCGCGAAAGCGCGAGACGACGAGCAGCGAGTAGTCGACGCCGAGCGCGAGGCCCATCATCGCGACCATGTTCAGCGCGAGCGCGTCGATGCTCGCGCCGCGGCCGATCAGCCCCATCAGCGCCGTGCCGACTCTCGTCACGAGCAGGCCGCTGATCGCCGGCACGAGCGCGGCGATCGGGCTGCGGAAGATCGCCAGCAGCATGATCACGAGGATCGGCAGCGCGATCAGCTCGCCCTTGTCGAGCGCGTCGAGCGCGGTCTGGTTGATCGCGCGCATCAGCGGCGCCTGGCCGGTCAGCTCGATCCGCAGGCCGTGGCCTCTGTAGGGCGCCAGCACGCGTTCCACGGCCGGCGTCGTCTCGTCGAAGATCTGTCGCAGCGGGCGGTGGACCTGGAGCGTCAGCAGCGCCTGGCCGTGCGGCTCGCTGATGACGCGTCTGCCGGTGCGGTCCCACGGGCTCAGCACCTCGACGCCCTCGACGCGCTGCAGTCTGCGGACGATCGCCGGTCCCTCGGAGTCGACGGTCCGCTGCGGCCCGATCAGCAGCACCGCGAGCGCGAGCGTGCTGCCGCCGAACTGCTGCTTGGTCAGCTGCGCGGCGCGCGCGGAGTCGCTGCCGGGGATCTGCAGGTCCGTCTGGTGGATCTGCTCGCGCGCGTTGGAGGCGGTCAGCAGCGCGACCACGAAGACCACGACCCAGGCGCCGAGCATCCACGTGGGACGCCGCGCCGCGAAGCGCCCCAGCCTCCTCACCGCGACCGCGCCTCTCCTCGCCTCACCTCATGGCTTATACCTAGGGCCGGTCGCGCCCCGCGCCGCTACGCGCCAGCAGGGCGGTTCGCGATCTGACGCCCGCCACGCCCGCGCGTCACATGCGGAAGACGGGCGCCGCGCGCGGGGGCAGCGGCGCGTTGGCGCAGGCGCCGAGCGCGAGGCCGACGACGGTGCGCGTGTCGAGCGGGTCGATGACGCCGTCGTCCCACAGGCGGGCGGTGGCGTAGTAGGGATGGCCCTGGCGCTCGTACTGCTCCTTGAGCTGCGCGCCGACCTCCGGCTGGCCGACCTCCGTCATCACCGTCGCGGCCTGCTCGCCGCCCATCACGGAGATGCGCGCGTTGGGCCAGGTCCACAGGAAGCGCGGGTCGTAGGCGCGGCCGCACATGCCGTAGTTGCCGGCGCCGAAGCTGCCGCCGACGATCACGGTCAGGCGTGGGACGCGCGTCGTCGACACCGCGGCGACGAGCTTCGCGCCGTCCTTCGCGATCCCGCCGGCCTCGTACTCGCGCCCGACCATGAAGCCGGTGATGTTCTGCAGGAACAGCAGCGGGATCCCGCGCTGGTCGCACAGCTCGACGAAGTGCGCCGCCTTGAGCGAGCTTTGCGAGAACAGGATCCCCTGGTTCGCGACGATGCCGACGGGATGGCCGTGGACGTGCGCGAAGCCGGTCACGACCGTGGTCCCGTACTCGGCCTTGAACTCGTGGAACCTCGATCCGTCGCCGATGCGGGCGACGATCTCGCGCGGGTCGTAGGGGGTCTTGGAGTCGGGGGGTATGGCGCCGTAGAGGGTCTGCGGGTCGACGGCCGGCGGCTCCGCCGCGCGCCTGGCCCACGGCGCCTCCGGCTTGGGAGGGAGGGTGGCCACGATCGAGCGCACGATCCGCAGCGCGTGGTCGTCGTCCTCGGCGAGGTGGTCGACGACGCCGCTCGTGCGTGCGTGCAGCTCTCCCCCGCCCAGCTCCTCCGCCGTCACCTCCTCCCCCGTCGCCGCCTTCACGAGCGGCGGGCCGCCGAGGAAGATCGTGCCCTGGTCCTTCACGATCACGGTCTCGTCGCTCATCGCCGGCACGTAGGCGCCGCCGGCCGTGCACGAGCCCATGACGGCCGCGATCTGCGGGATGCCCTGCGCGGACATGTTGGCCTGGTTGAAGAAGATCCGCCCGAAGTGCTCGCGGTCGGGGAAGACCTCGTCCTGGAGCGGCAGGAACGCCCCGCCGGAGTCGACGAGGTAGACGCACGGCAGGCGGTTCTCCAGCGCCGCGCGCTGCGCGCGCAGGTGCTTCTTGACCGTCACGGGGTAGTAGGTGCCGCCCTTGACCGTGGCGTCGTTGGCGACGACGACGACCTCGCGGCCGTGGACGCGAGCGATGCCCGCGACGACGCCGGCGCCCGGCGCCGCGCCGTCGTACATGTCCTCCGCCGCGAGCGGGGAGAAGCTCCAGGAACGGGCTGCCGGGGTCGGCGAGGCGGTCGACGCGGTCGCGCGGCAGGAGCTTCCCGCGCGCGGTGTGGCGCTCCCGCGAGCGCTCGCCGCCGCCGAGCGCCGCCCGCGCCTGGCGCTCGCGCAGATCCTCCACCAGCGCCCGGTGCGCCTCGTCGTTCGCCTCGAACTCCGGCGTCCCCGGCCGCGCGTGGGTGTGCAGCACGGTGCTCATGCCGCCACCTCCGAGCTGTGTGGTTTTGGTCCCTCTATAGGGGACCGATCCGACACAGCTCGCCCATCGAGCGCGACGAGCGGCGCGGCCTGGGCGACGCGGTCGCCGGTGGCGACGAGCACCTCGATGACGACGCCGTCGCTGGGAGCCTGGATCGCGAGCTCCATCTTCATCGACTCGAGGACCACGAGCACGTCACCCTCGACGACAGTGGCGCCCGGCTCCACGCGCACGTCGATCACGGTGCCGGGCATCGGGGCGTCCAAGGAGCCGCCCGCCACGCGCGGACCGTGGCGATCGACGGCGGGCGCCCACCGCGTCGGCACTCCCCCGTCCACCAACCAGACGCCATCCCCGTCGCGACAGACCTCCACGACGCGCCGCACGCCGGCCGCGCCCACGTCGCCGGCCGCCTCGGCCCCGCCCTCCACGACCAGCGCGCCAGCCCCCGTCCCCTCGATGCCCGAGCCGTCCCGCGCACAGCGCACGCCGACGGAGGGCGCGACGGCCGAGACCTCGCCGTCCGGCCCGTCGAGCCGCATGCGAGCGGGGGTGCGAGCAGCCGGACCCCCGAGCCGCCAGCCGTCGACGGCGTCCCAGGGGTCGTCGGCGGCGGGCGCGCCCAGCAGCGCGAGGACCGCCAGGCCGGCCAGGTCCTCCGCCGGCGCCGGTACGGCCACCGCCTCCCCGAGCCGCCCGATCAGCTCCGTGTCCAGCTCCCCCGCCCGCACCTCCTCGCGACGCAGCAGGGCGCGCAGCCACGGCGCGTTCGTCGTCGGGCCGACGACGCGCAGGTCGGCGAGGGCGCGGTCGAGGCGCCCCAACGCGGCCGCTCGGTCCGGCGCGTGAGCGATCACCTTGGCGAGGAGGGGGTCGTAGTGCGCGGTGACCTCGGACCCCTCCTCGATGCCCGAGTCGATGCGCTGGCCGCCCGGCGCGCCGTTTGGCACGACACCGCCCGCGACCGCGCCGCGTGGCTCGCGGTACGCCACCACCCGCCCGGTCGAGGGCAGGAACCCGTGCGCCGGATCCTCCGCGTAGACGCGCGCCTCGACGGCGTGGCCGCTCAACGTCACGTCGTCCTGCGCGAGCGGGAGCGGCTCCCCGGCCGCCACCCGCAGCTGCAGCTCCACGAGATCCACGCCGGTCACGAGCTCCGTCACCGGGTGCTCGACCTGCAGGCGGGCATTGACCTCGAGGAAGTAGAAAGACCCGACCCGCCCGCCCTCGTCGTGCTCGGCGATCAGCTCGACCGTGCCGGCGCCGACGTAACCGGCGGCACGGGCCAGAGCGCAAGCCGCCTCGCCCATGCGCGCGCGCAGCTCCGGCCCGACGACGGGCGAGGGCGCCTCCTCGATCACCTTCTGGTGGCGACGTTGCAGCGAGCACTCGCGCTCGCCGAGATGGAGAACCCCGCCGTGCGCGTCGGCGATCAGCTGCACCTCGATGTGCCGGGAGCGCTCGAGGTAGCGCTCCACGAGCAGGCGGTCGTCGCCGAACGCGGCGGCCGCCTCGCGGCGGGCGGCGCCGATCGCCTCGGGCACGCCGTCGAGCGAGTGCACGACCCGCATGCCCTTGCCGCCGCCGCCGGCGGCCGCCTTCAGCAGCAGCGGGAAGCGCGCGCCCGGCGCCGCGGCGCCGCCGGCCGCCCGCCCGCCGGCCTCGGACGCACCACCCTCGCCCGCGGCCGGCTCGCCCGCCGCCCACGCGACGATCTGCTCGTCGCTCAGCGGGGCGCCGTCCTCGCCCTCGCGCAGGCCCGGCACGACCGGCACGCCGGCCGCCTCCGCGGCGGCCTTCGCCGCGACCTTGTCGCCGAGCAGCGCCATCGCCTCGGCGCTCGGGCCGACGAACGCGATCCCCGCCTCGGCGCACGCGCGCGCGAACGCCGGGCGCTCGGACAGGAAGCCGTAGCCGGGATGGATCGCGTCGGCGCCGGTCGCCTGCGCCGCCTCGATCACCCGCTCGATCGAGAGGTAGGACGCGGCGGCCGGCGCCGGCCCGAGCCGCACGGCGTGGTCGGCCGCGCGGACGTGCGGCGCATCCGCGTCGGCGTCGCTGTAGACGGCGACGCTCTCGACGCCGAGCCGCCGCAGCGTGCGCATCACGCGCAGCGCGATCTCTCCGCGGTTGGCGATCAGGACGCGCGCGAACACGCGCCCCTCCACGTGGAAGCGTCCTGCCCTGAGCTCGTCCTGCCGGCACAGGACAGGACGGTGCGCCGGATGCGGGCGCGCGCGCTCATCGCCCGCCTCCGCGCCACTCCACGGGCCCGGCCACGAGCGTGTGCGAGCCGAGCGGGCGGCCGAGCACGTCGGCGGCCATCCCGGAGGCGACGATCAGCGCGGGCAGGTCGATCCCGGTCGCGATCCCCATCTCCTCCAGCATCGAGACGAGGTCCTCGGTCGCGACGTTGCCGGTCGCGCCGGGCGGGACCGGGCAGCCGCCCAGCTCGCCGAAGGAGGACTCGAACGAGTCGACGCCGGCGCCCAGCGCCGCGACGACGTTCGCGAGCCCCTGCCCGCGCGTGTTGTGGAAGTGCGCGGTCAGCTCGACCTCGTCGCCGAGCGCCGCGCGCCAGCGCGGGAACAGGTCGGCGACCTGGCGCGGGTTCGCCATCCCGGTCGTGTCGCCGAAGCCGACCTCGTGGGCGCCCGCCTCGACCAGGGCGCAGGCGATCTCGGCGACGCGGTCGGGGTCCACCCGGCCCTCGTACGGGCAGCCGAACGACGTCGAGATGACGCCCTCGCAGCGCAGCCCCTCGGCGCGGGCGCACGCGAGCACGCGCTCGACGCCCTCGAGCGACTCGGCGATCGAGCGGTTGACGTTCTTGCGGTTGTGGGTCTCGGAGGCGCTGAGGAAGACGTTGACCTCGTGGATGCGGTCGCGGTGCTCCAGCGCGCGCTCCAGTCCCCGCGCGTTCGGGACCAGCACGCTCACGCTCACGTCCTCGGGCAGCTCGATCGCCTCCAGCACCGCGGCGGCGTCGGCGAGCTGCGGGATCACGTCGGGCCGGACGAAGCTCGTGACCTCGATGCGTCTCAGGCCGGTGCGGCCGAGCTGCTCGATCAGCCGCACCTTGTCGACGGTCTCGATCACCTCCGGCTCGTTCTGGAAGCCGTCGCGCGGGCCGACCTCGCGGATCCGGACGGCGGTCGGAAAGGCGCCGCTCACGCCGGTCACGCCCCCAGCGCCCGCGCGATCACCATCTGCTGGACCTCGTCGGTGCCCTCGCCGATCGTGAGGATCTTCGCATCGCGGTAGAAGCGGCAGACGGGATACTCCTCGATGTAGCCGTAGCCGCCGTGGATCTGCACCGCCTCCTCGGCGCAGCGCACGGCGAGGCGGCCGGTCTTCAGCTTCGCCTGCGCGGCGGTGAGCGTGAACGACTCGCCCGCGTCCTTCAGGCGCGCAGCCTTGTAGACGAGCAGCCGCGCCGCCTCGATCTCGGTCGCCATGTCGGCGAGCTTGCCCTGGATCGCCTGGAACTTCGAGATCGGCTGGCCGAACGCCTTGCGCTCCTTCGCGTACGCGAGCGCCTCGTCCAACGCGCCCTGCGCGAGCCCGAGCCCCATCGCGGCGACGCCGATGCGGCCGATGTCGAGCACGTGCAGGAACTGCTTGAAGCCGCCGCCGCGCGGGCCGAGCAGGTTGCCCTCCGGCACGCGGCAGCCGTCGAACGTGAGCGGGCGCGTGTCGGACGCGTTCCAGCCCATCTTGCGGTACGGCTCGCCCTGCTCGTAGCCGGGCGTTCCGTTGGAGACGATCAGGTTGGAGATCTCGGCCGCGCCGCCGCCGCGCTCGCCGCCCGCCCCGCCGGCCGCGGCGCCCGCGCCGTCCGTCCGCGCCGTGATGCAGACGACGCCGGAGATGTCGGTGCCCGCGTTGGTGATGAACTGCTTCGCCCCGTCGATGACCCATTCGCCGCCGTCGAGGCGGGCGCGCGTCTTGACGTTGCCGGCGTCGGAGCCGGCCTCCGGCTCGGTGAGGCCGAACGCGCCGAGGATCTCGCCTGCGCACAGGCGCGGCAGCCACTCCGCTCTCTGCTCCGATGTACCGAAGAGGTATATCGGCTGCGTCCCCAACGACGTGTGCGCGCACAGCGTGATCGCGACGGACGAGTCGACGCGTGCGAGCTGCTCGACCGCGAGCGCGTAGGCGAGCGAGTCGCCACCGCCCCCGCCGACCGACTCGGGGAACGGGATGCCCATCAGGTTCAGCGCGCCCAGCTTGCGCACGATCTCGTACGGGAAGCGCTTCTCGCGGTCCAGCTCTTCGGCGACCGGCGCCACCTCGGCGGTCGCGAAGTCGCGCACGGTGCGCTGGATCAGGTGGTGGTCGTCGGAGAGGTCGAAGTCCATGGCGCGGACAATACCGAATGGATGCTCTAATTTCGAACGGTCGCTCGGTGTGCGCTACGGTGTGCCGGCCATGCCCGCCGCCGCACCGCCCACGCGCCCGGCCCTGCGCGCCCGCTACGACCGCAAGCAGCAGGAGGTCGTCGCGACCGCCGCGCGGCTGTTCGCCGAGCGCGGCTACCAGGCGACCTCGATGCAGGACCTGACCGAGGCGACCGGCCTCGCCGCCGGCGGCCTCTACCACTACATCGGGAGCAAGGAGCAGCTGCTGATCCGCATCTGCGACGAGCTGCTCGAGCCGCTGCTGGAGCGAACGCGGGAGATCGTCGCGCACGAGGCGCCGGCGACCGACCACCTGCACGAGCTGCTGCGCGCATGGCTCGCGCACGTCGCGACGCACCGCGACCACATGCTCGTCTTCGCGCAGGAGCGCCACGCGATCGAACGCGGACCGCAGTGGCGCGAAGTGCGCCGCCAGCGCAAGGCGTTCGAGAGAATCCTCGACGACGTGCTCGCACGAGGGGAGCAGGACGGGACGATGGCCTTCGCCGACCGCGGGCTGACGCTGCTCGCGCTGCTCGGGATGGTCAACCACACGGCTACCTGGCTGAAGCCGCGCGGCCGCCTCAGCGCCGAGCAGATCGCCGACGGCTACTGCGACCTGATCCTGAGGGCCGGCGCGCTCGACGGCGCGTCCGCGCAGGTCGCGGCGGCGACGCCCGCCGGCGCGCGCACGGCGGCGAGGGCAGGAGCGGCGTGACCAGCGGCGCGGACCCGGCCCGGCCCGGCAGCGGAGGCGCCGACGCATCCGCCCCGCCGATCCTCTGGCAGCCGTCGCCGGAGCGCGTCGAGCGCGCCTGGCTGACGAGCTACCGGCGCTGGCTGGAGCGGCGCCTCGGCCGCACGTTCTCCGGCTACGCCGAGCTGTGGCGCTGGTCGGTCGACGACGTCGACGGCTTCTGGCGCTCGATCTGGGACTTCTTCGACGTGCAGGCCGACGGCTCGCCCGAGCGCGTGCTGGGCCGCCGCGATATGCCCGGCGCAGAGTGGTTCCCCGACACCGCGCTCAACTACGCCGAGCACGTCTTCCGCGGCAAGCGCGACGAGGACGTCGCGATCCGCTACGCCTCGGAGGACCGTCCGCTCGACGAGATGACGTGGGGCGAGCTGCGCGCGCTCACCGCGCGGATCGCCGCGAGCCTGCGCGCGCTGGAGGTGGCGCGCGGCGACCGCGTCGTCGCCTACGTGCCGAACGCGCCGGTGGCGATCGCGGCGATGCTCGCGTGCGCGTCGATCGGCGCGGTGTGGTCCTCCTGCTCGCCGGACTTCGGCGCGCGGTCCGTGGTCGACCGCTTCGCGCAGATCGAGCCGGTCGTGCTGCTCGCCGTCGACGGCTACCGCTACAACGGCCGCGCGTTCGACCGCCGCGAGGTCGTCGCCGGGCTGGCCGAGCAGATGCCGACGCTCACCGCGACGGTGCTGATCCCCTACCTCGACCCGGACGCGCGGCTGGAGGGCACGCTCGCGTGGGAGGACTTCCTCGCGCTGCCCGACGAGACGCGGCACACGAACGGCGGCAGCGCCGCGCCCGGGGCGGCGCCGCCGCTGCGCTTCACGCGCGTCGCGTTCGGCCACCCGCTGTGGGTGCTCTACTCCTCCGGCACGACCGGCCTGCCGAAGGCGATCGTGCAGGGGCACGGCGGCATCCTGCTCGAGCAGCTCAAGAAGCAGCACCTGCACCTCGACGCGCACGCCGACGACCGCGTCTTCTGGTTCACCACGACCGGCTGGATGATGTGGAACTTCCTGCTCGGGGTGCTGCTCACGCCCGCCTCGGTCGTGCTCTACGACGGCTCCCCCGGCCACCCGTCGATGGACGTGCTGTGGGACCTCGCGGCGCAGGCCGGCGTGACCGTCTTCGGCACGAGCGCCTCCTACATCGCACAGTGCATGAAGGAGGGCGTCGAGCCGGGCGGCGGTGGGCGCGACCTCTCGCGGCTGCACGCGGTCGGCTCGACCGGCTCGCCGCTCGCGCCCGAGGGCTTCCAGTGGGTCTACGACCACCTCGGCGCCGACACGTGGCTCTTCTCCACCTCCGGCGGCACCGACGTGTGCACCGCGTTCGTCGGCGGCGTGCCGACGCTGCCGGTCTACCGCGGCGAGCTGCAGGGCCCCTCGCTCGGCGCCAAGCTCGAGGCGTGGGACCCGGACGGCAGAGCGCTCGTCGGCGAGGTCGGCGAGCTGGTGATCACGGAGCCGATGCCCTCGATGCCCGTCTACCTGTGGCACGACGAGGACGGCTCGCGCTATCGCGACAGCTACTTCGACATGTACCCCGGCGTCTGGCGCCACGGCGACTGGATCGAGCTGACCGAGCGCGGCACCGCGGTCATCAGCGGCCGCTCCGACGCGACGATCAACCGCGGCGGCGTGCGCATGGGCACCGCCGAGATCTACCGCGCCGTGCTGGCGCTGGACGAGATCGTCGACGCGCTCGTCGTCGACGTCGACGGCTGGATGCCGCTGTTCGTCGTGCTGCGCGAGGGCGCCGTGCTCGACGACGACCTGACGAGGCGGATCGCCGCGCGCGTGCGCGAGGACTGCTCACCCCGCCACGTCCCGAACGAGGTCCACGCCGTCGCCGAGATCCCCCGCACGCTCTCCGGCAAGGCACTCGAGATCCCCGTCAAGCGCATCCTCCAGGGCACCGACCCCGCCAAGGCCGCCAGCCGCGACTCGCTGAGAAACCCTGCCGCACTCGACTGGTTCGCGCAGTTCGCTGCACAGCGGGCGGGCCCGCGCCGAGATCTTTAGGAATCCCCAGCTCTGTGCGGTGGCGCTCTCGCCAGCCGCGCCGTATCGTCGGTGCGGACGGAGGGTGAAGCGCCAAGGTGGTCGCAACCGGCTGATAACCGGAAGTCCGGGGTCGTCCCCCGGATGGAGTTCGAGTCTCCCGCCCTCCGCCATCGCTTGTTCGGCCGGGTGGCCGGACACCGGCGACGGGCGCGAGCATCATGCGCCTGCGGGTCACTCCCGCGCTGCCGCCGCTGCGCCACCCGGCCTGAGCAAGCTCCTTGCGGTCGGCGCCGGCTGGGCTATCATCGGAGGCGGTTATCAGCCGGTTCGGGGTCACTCCCCGGCACTCGACCCGCCATCGGCGGGTCGAGCTGCGTTCGGGCCCGAATGGGCGGGCCACCTCAGCCCCGCGCCGGCCGCCGCACGAGCTTGTGCAGCTCGACGGCGACGATCACCGAGAGGGCGACGAGGACGATCCGCAGCCACTCGGCGGCGCCGAGCGGCTCGACGCGCAGGACCTCCTGCGTGAACGGGATGTGCAGCGCGGCGACGTGGATCGCGAGCGCGCCGACGGTGCCGAGCAGCAGGAAGCGGTTCGAGAACGGGCTCTTGGCCAGCGCCGAGCGCCGCTCCGAGCGCGCGTTGCCGACGTGCAGCGCCTGGAAGACGACCATCGTCGTGAGCGCGACCGTCTGCGCGTAGCGCAGGTCGCCGGCGTCGGGGTCCTGCTGGACGAACAGCAGCAGCGTGCCGGCCGCCATCACGACCGCCGAGATCAGCGTGCGCTCCCACAGCAGCGGCGAGACGATCCCCTCGCGACGCGGGCGCGGACGGCGGTCGAGCACGTCCGGATCGCCCGGCTCGAACGCCAGCGCCACGTCCTGCACGCCGTTCGTGACGAGGTTGAGCCACAGCAGCTGCGCGGCGACGAACGGCAGCGGCAGCCCCAGCACGAGGCTCGCCAGCACCACCAGCACCGCGGCGGCGTTGCCGGAGATCAGGAAGAACGTCGTCTTGCGGATGTTGTCGAACGCGACGCGTCCCTCCTCCACCGCGCCGACGATCGTCGCGAAGTCGTCGTCGGTGACGATCATCTCCGCCGCCTCCTTCGCGACGTCCGTGCCAGAGCGCCCCATCGCGACGCCGATGTCGGCGTCCTTGAGCGCCGGCGCGTCGTTGACGCCGTCGCCGGTGACCGCGACCACCTCGCCGGCGCGCCGCAGCGCCTCGACGATCCGCAGCTTGCCGGCCGGCGAGATGCGCGCGAAGACAGACGCCTCGCGCACCCGCGCGGTCAGCTCCGCGTCGCCGAGCGCGTCCATCTCGGGACCGGCGACGACGCGGTCGTCCGGGCTCGCGATCCCCAGCTCGCGCGCGATCGCGAGCGCCGTGACGGCGTGATCGCCGGTGATCATCAGCGGGCGGATGCCGGCGCGGCGGCAGTCGGCGACGGCGGCCCGCGCCTCGTCGCGCGGCGGGTCCATCATCGCCTGCAAGCCGCAGAAGGCGAGCCCGTCCGGCGCCGGCAGCGCCGCGCCGTCGACACGGTCGTCGAGCTCGGCGCCGGCCATCGCGAGCACGCGCATCCCCTGCGCCGCGAGCGCGTGCGCGCGGTCCTCGATCGCGTCGCGGTCGAGCGGGCCGCCGTCGGCGTCGCTCGCGCACAGCTCCAGCACACGCTCCGGCGCGCCCTTCACCAGCACGAGCGTGTCGCCGTCGTCGCGGTGGTGGTAGGTGGCGGCGAAGCGGCGGTGCGGGTCGAACGGGATGTCGCCGGCGCGCGGCAGGTCGTCGTCGAGCTCGTCGCGGAACAGGCCGGCCTTCGCCCCGGCGACGAGCAGCGCGATCTCCGTCGGGTCGCCGGCGACCTCCAGCTCGCGGTCGGCCTCCGCCTCGACGACGCTCGCCTCGTTGCAGAGCACCCCGGCGAGCAACGTGCGATGCAGCGCGCTTCCCGGCTGAGGACGGACCGGCGTCGTGCCGCGCAACAGCTCGCCCTCGCGCGCGTAGCCGCGCCCGGTGACGGCGTACTCCTCGCCGCCGGCGTAGATCCGCTCGACGGTCATGCGGTTCTGCGTGAGCGTGCCGGTCTTGTCGGAGCCGATCACCGTGCAGCTGCCGAGCGTCTCGACCGCCGGCAGCCGCCGCACGAGCGCGTGCCGCGCCGCCATGCGGCTGACGCTGATCGCGAGCGCGACCGTCAGCACGATCGGCAGCCCCTCCGGCAGCGCCGCGACCGCGAGCGCGACCATCGTCAGGAACAGCTCGTGCGTGTCCTCGCCGGCCGCGAGGCCGAGCAGGAAGCCGAGCGCGGAGCCGGCGATCGCCGCGATGCCGATCAGCCGCGTGAAGCGGCTCATGCGCTCCTGCAGCGGCGTGCGCGTCGGCCGGATCTCCTGCACGCTGCCGGCGATCCGTCCCAGCTCCGTGTCCGCGCCGGTCGCGACGACGAGCGCGCGCCCGTGCCCGCGCGTGGCGACCGTGCCCATGAACAGCATGCAGGCGCGCTCGGCCAGCAGCGCCTCCGGCGCGACCGGCGCGGCGTCCTTCGCGACCGGCTCGGACTCGCCGGTCAGCGCCGACTCGTCGCACTCGAGCGCCGTCTCGTGCAACACGCGGCAGTCGGCCGGGACCTTCGCGCCCGCCTCCAGCAGGACGACGTCGCCCGGCACGAGGTGGGCCGCGTCGGCGTCGACCTCGCGTCCGTCGCGCAGCACGCGCGAGCGGGTGGTCGCAAGCCGGCGCAGCGCCTCGATCGAACGCTCGGCACGATCCTCCTGGACGAAGCCGACGACCGCGTTGAAGACCAGCACCGCGCCGATCACACCGGCGTCCGCGTACTCGCCGAGCGCGAGCGTGACGGCTGCCGCGAGCAGCAGGATGTAGATCAGGGGGCTCGCGAACTGACGCAGCAGGATCGCCGCGCGCGAGGAGCCGCCCGCCTCCTCGATCGCGTTCGGGCCGTGGCGCTCCAGCCGCCGCGCGGCCTCCTCCGCCGTCAGCCCGCCGCGCACGCCGCCGGCCAGCTCGAGCGCCGCCTCGGCCCCGAGCGCCCACGGCCGGCCCGCCGGCGAGGACTCCGTCGACGTCGTCGTCATCCCCCGGACGCTAGCGGGCGTGGTGGGCGGCGCTCAGCGCAGGCGCCGCAGCACGCGGCCGTCGGGGGCCAGCCAGACGACGGCGGGCCGGACGCGGGCACCGGGCCGCGCCGTCGTCGCGATCCACACGTTGCCGATCACCGGGACGGTCTGGCGCGTGCCGTCGCGGAAGCGCAGCTCGACGCGCGCGACGCCGTCGGGCGCCATGCCGATCAGCTCGCGGCCGAAGCTGCCGTAGGCGGCGTGGCCGCGCCGGTAGGCATCGAGGTCGAAGACGAAGCCGCCCCCGCCGCCGCGCGCGCCCAGCACGTAGACGGTGAGGTGGAGCCGCCTCGCGTTCTCGCGCACGTGGCGCTCGAGCATCGCCTCTCGCTCGCGCTGCCGCTGCGTGAGCGTGCGCAGGCAGCCGGGCGGCGGCGTCATGTGCGGCGCTCGCCGCGTCGCCGGCACGAGATACACCCCGTCGCCGTTGGGCGCACGTCGCAGCAGGCGGATCGCGTCGACCTCGACGGTCGCCTCGAACGGCAGCTGCAGCTCCTGGTCCATGAACCATCGCGGCGGCGTGTCGCCCAGGCGCTGCGGACGACGCAGCGCGGCGATCCGGTCGCGGATCTCCCGCGGCGGCAGCGTCGAGACGGCGCGCGGCTTGCGCCCGAAGTCGATGCCGCGCCCGTGGCAAACGTGGCTCTGGAACGAGATCCCGCTCGACGTCCCGTTCATCGCGTACGGGACGCCGGCCCGGCCGAGCAGCACGCCATCCGCCCCAAGAGCCGTCGCCCGCATGCCGAAGAACGGGCCGCCGAGCTCGGCGATCCAGTACGCGAACGGCCGTCTGAGCCCGAGCGCCGCGAGCAACCGCGGCGCGCGCACGTAGATCACGCGCGCGTGGGTGACCTGCGGATGCACGAGAGGGCCCGGCCGGCCGGGCGCGTGCGGCGCCGGCGTGCCGCCGTGCCGCACGTCCACCGTCGCCGCCCGCGGATCGACCGCCCCGATCACGATCCCGCGTGTGAGTCTCGCGATCGCGATCTGCGCCTGCCAGTCGATCGGCTTGCCGCGGCGCGGCTCGGGCGCGCCGCAGCCGCCGGCGCGGTCCTGCTCGGGGAAGTCGATCTCGATGCAGAGGCCGCGGGTCGTCTGGAAGCCGACGAGCTGCCACGGGCGGCCGTCGTAGGCGAGCCTCCCGCGCGCGAAGACGACCGGGCGGGTGAGCGGTCTCACGCCGGCCGCGCGCTGCTGCGGCGAGATGCGCGCGAACGTGAGGCTCGGCGGGCCGCCGACCTCGCCGCGCGCGGCGAGCAGGCCGGCGGTCCCGCCGGCGCCGACGAGCGCGACCGCGCCGACGAGCACGAGCGCGCGGCCGCGGCCGCCGCGCCCGAGGCGCGTCAGGCCGAGCCGGCCGCGCCAGCCCGCCCGCCGCCGCTCCGCCTGCCGGCGGGCGGCCGCCGTCAGCTCGTCGCCGAGCCGCCGCTTGAAGTCGGGCTCGCTCATCCGCGTTCCTCCAGCTGGGCGCGCAGCGTCGCCAGCCCGCGGCTGACGCGCTTGCGCACGACCGCCTCCGAGCAGCGCAGCTCGCGCGCGATCTCCGGGTACTCGCGCTCGTCGAGGACGTGCGCGACGATCGCTTCCCGCTGCGCAGGCGGCAGCGCCGCCACCAGTCTCATCAGCGCGGTCGCGCCGCCGGCCGCGAGGTCGGCGAGCGCCTCGACGCGCTCGAGATCCGCGTCGGTCACCGGCACCGGCTCCATCCCGAGCCGCCGCCGCGCGCGGTCGGCGACGGCGCCGCGGCGCGCCGCGTCGGCGAGCTTGTTGCGCGCGATCGCGAACAGCCACGCCGCCGCCGGCTCCCGCTGGCGCCGATAGCGGTGGACGCCGCGCAGCGCCGCGGCGAACGTCTCCGCCGTCAGGTCCGCCGCGACGTCCGGCCGCCGCGTCCGCACGCCGAAGAACGCGAGGAGCGCGTCGGCGTAGCGCAGGTAGAAGGCCTCGAACGCCGCCGCGTCCTCCACGCTCGCCAGCAGCAGCTCCTCGTCCCCACGCGCATCCATCTCACCGACTCAATCGCACGAGCCGGCGGCGTGTGACCGCCGCGCACCGCGCCCCGCCGCGAGCGGAGCTCAGCCGGCCTGCCGCGCCCGCAACGCGGCGACGAGCGCCTTGTCGGCGGCCGTGGGCTCGGGAGGCGGGCCGGCGTCGTAGCGGGGCTCAGCAGTCCGCGAGGGCACCTCGGCTGACGGCACGACATAAGCGCCGGCGAGGGAAGGCATCTGATCTGGATCGGGCTTGATGCGCACAGTCGGTCCTCTTTCGGAAGTCATCTTACGAACGTGTCCAGCGTGCACCCCACGCCAGCCGCGCCGCCGCGATCGTGCACACCGCCGCAGCGACGAGCCAGGCGCCGACCGGGCGCGGGTGAGGGAGCGACATGGCGAGGCTCGTCGAGCCGCCCAGCGCCGCGAGTACGACCACCGACAGCCATCGGCGCGTGCCGCTGAAGATCTCGCTCACGAGCCTGGGCTCGCCGAGCGCCGCGGCGATGCCCGCGTACGCGGCGGCGCCGCCGAGGAGCAACGAGACCGTCGCGTCGGTATTCCCGCCGTCGAGCCCCGACGCGACACCCAGCCACAGCATCGCCGAGACCACGATCGCCGCCAGGGTCGCACGACGGGTTCTGCTTCCGCCCGTAGGAGCGATCTCCACGATCGCCACCTCGTCGCACCCAGACTCGATGGGGCCGGACGGATGCAACGCCACGTGCTCCGCGCCGCGCTCGATCACGCTCGCCTGCTGATGCGACCCCACGTCATGGAGCGCGGCGTACGAGAAGCGAAGCTCCTCGGGAATCCGAACCTCGACGTGGCCGTCCTGGCCTCGCCATAGCCCGGAGCACTCGACGACGAACACACGCCGGTCGGGGTGCCAGGCCCTGCCGGCGACGTTCGCCCACGCCAATCGCTCTCCCAAGCCGCGCACGCCGGGGAAGGCGACATCCTCGACGTAGCCGTATTCGAGGACGCGACGCTGCGCGCTGTCGTCCGCCAGGACGGCGAACAGCACCCGATTTGCCCACAAGGTGTCGAGCAAGGACCGACAGACCGGATCGGCGATCACCATCGCACTGGCCGATCCCCCGTGGGCCGCCCGCCCGGCGAGTGCCTCGTGGGCGGCCCGGGCGGATTCGGCCGGGTCGGACACGATCGGGTGCAGCTCCGCGGCCAGCTGCTCCAGCGCGCGGTCCGAGATGTCGGCTCCGACGACGCCGACGGCAAGGCTCAGGAGTGCGACCATTGCAAGCTCGTCGCTGTGCCGGCGGCCGAGCAGCGGCACCGCGCCACCGCCCTCGTCGCGCAGGTCGAATCCGCGCAGGCGCTCCTTCGCGAGGACGGAGATGGGGACGACGACGCCGTCGCGGATGCGAAGCGCCGCGAGATGGTCGTCGGAGAGCGTGAGGTCGACAGAGACGCGGCGACGGGTCTCCTCTCTCGAGAGCAGCTCGACCGTCTCGACGCGGCGGTTGATCCAGGACTTCGGGTCGGCGATCAGGGGCGCGGCGGCGATGCCGGCGTCGAGCGTCCGCGGGTCGTAGCGATCGGTCATGGAGCCAGCGAAGCACCCCGTCGCGCGGGTCGCGCCGGTCCGGAAGACGCGTGTGGGACGGCACCAGATCTCGACGTGGGCGTGCACGGAATCGTGCGCCGGACGGCCGCTCGGGCGTTGCCGCGCCTGTGTCGCGCACTTGACACAGGGGGCGTCGGCGCGGCGAACGACGGGCCGCCCGCGGCGGGCGAGCATGGGGACCAGATCGAAGGCATCGTCCACCGGCTCCCAGGAGGGAACGTCATGGCCCGCACCACCCGCATCGTCTCGCTCGTCTCCGCCGCGTTCACCGCGCTCGTGCTGCTCTGCCTGCCGGCGATCGGCCAGGCGAAGACGTACACGTTCGGCATCCGACTCGATCACGAGCCGTCGAACTCCGCCCCCGCGCACAACTGCAAGGAGGACGGCAGCGACGACCCGACGCCGGCCTGCACCCGCGTCGCGATCGACATGGGCGACGCCGTCCCCGGCGGCCTGACCGCCCCCGCGAACGGCACGATCGTCAAGTTCCGCGTCCGCGCCGGCGCGCCCGGTGCGGTCACGTTCCGGCTCGCGCAGATGAAGAACCTCGGCTTCGACCCGTCGCTGGGCTCCTACGCCGGCTTCGGCCGCGGCGCCGGCATGGGCCCGAGCGTGCTGGTCCAGGGCAACGGCTTCGACGGAACGAACCCGGTCGAGGAGTTCCCCGCGCACGTGAAGGTCCACAAGGGCGACTACCTCGGCATCGACTCGACGGCCACCTCCGTCCTCTACTGCACCGGCGGCGGCAACAACCAGATGATCTTCAGCCCGGCGCTCGGCGGCTCGTTCAGCTCCAGCACCCACACCGAGGGCTGCGACCTGCTCGTGCAGGCGGTCATGAAGACGGCGCCGCACAGAGCGCACAAGAAGCACCACCGTCGTCACCGTCACCACCACCGCCATCGCCGCTGAGCCCACGCTCCCAGCCTGCGCACGGACGCGCACCCGCGGAGGCCCCCGCCGGCACGGATCGCCGGCGGGGGCCCCGTCGCGTCCTGGCTTCCGGCGCGGACGGGAGTAGGATGCCGCGCCGTCGGACCGTCGCACCCCCCCGGAGGAGGAGAGACCCCCGTCATGCCCGCCGCGATCTCGACGTACCAGTGGTTCCTGTCGGTGCACATCCTCGCCGCCGTCCTGTGGGTCGGCGGCGCCTTCACGATCCAGCTCTTCGCGATCCGCGCCGTGCGCGCGAACGAAGGGCCGCGCCTCGCGACGCTCACGAGCGAGATCGAGTGGGTCGGCACGCGCCTGTTCATCCCTTCGTCCCTGATCCTCGTGATCTTCGGCTTCCTGCTGATCCACGAGGGCAACTGGAGCTATCAGTTCTGGCTCGTCTTCCCGATCGTCGTGTGGGCGGCGTCGTTCATCGCGGGCGCCGGCTTCCTCGGCCCGCAGTCGGGCAAGCTCAGCGAGGAGATCGAGCGCCACGGGATCGACAGCGCCCAGGCCCGCGCGCGCCTCGGCCGCATCCTCACCGTCTCGCGCATCGAGCTGCTGCTCCTGCTGCTCGTCGTGCTCGACATGGCGCTGAAGCCGGGCAGCTGAGCGCGAGCGTGCGCTGTGACGCTTGCGCCCCGCCGGGTACGCTGGGCGCATGCGAGAGCCACTGCGCGACGGCCACGGCCGCCTGATCGGCGACGTGCGGGTTTCGGTCACGGACCGCTGCAACTTCCGCTGCCAGTACTGCATGCCGGCGGAGGGGCTGCCGTGGCTGGAGCGCGACGGCGTGCTGCGCTTCGAGGAGATCGCGCGGCTGGTCGCGCTGCTCGCCTCGATGGGCGTCCACGACGTGCGGCTGACGGGCGGCGAGCCGCTCGTGCGACGCGACTTCCCGCACCTCGTGCAGATGCTCGCCGCGATCGAGGACGTCGAGGATCTCTCCATCACGACGAACGGCTACCTGCTCGAGCGTGACGCCGCCGCGCTCGTGGCGGCCGGCGCGAACCGCTTCAACGTCTCGATCGACTCGCTCCAGCAGGACCGCTTCTACGAGATGACGCGGCGCGACGCGCTCCCCCAGGTGCTGCGCGGCCTGGAGGCGCTCGCGGCGTTTCCGCAGGCGCACCCGATCAAGGTCAACGCGGTCGCGATCCGCGGCTTCACCGAGGACGAGCTGCCGGCGTTCGTCGCCTTCGCGCGCGAGCATCCGTACGAGGTGCGCTTCATCGAGTTCATGCCGCTCGACGCCGACCACGCCTGGAGACCGGAGGACGTGCTCACCGGCGCGGAGATCCGCGCCGCGATCGACGCGCTGCACCCGCTCGAGCCCCAGCCGCGCGAGCCGCACGCGACCGCGCGCGTGCACCGCTTCGCAGACGGGCGCGGCAAGGTCGGCTTCGTCAACCCGGTGAGCGAGCCGTTCTGCGGCGACTGCAACCGCATCCGCCTCACCGCCGACGGCCGCCTGCGCACCTGCCTCTTCTCGCTCAACGAGACCGACCTGCGCGGGCCGCTGCGCGACGGCTGCGACGACGCTGAGCTGGAACGGATCATTCGTGACGCCGTCTGGCGCAAGGAGCTCAAGCACCGCGTCAACGAGCCGGGCTTCGTCCAACCCGCGCGCACGATGTCGGCGATCGGCGGCTGAGCGCCGCTCAGGCGGCGGCCGCGAGCGTCGTGCGCGCCTCGCGCGCCACCGCGACGAGCGCGCGCACGAGCGCCGGCTCCGGGTCGCGGTCGCGCCACACGACGCCGACCGCCTGGCGCGCCGACGGCTCGGCGAGTGGGCGCACGGCGATCTCGTCCGGCGTGCCGTAGCCCTGCAGCCACGTGTCGGCCATCACCGCGCAGAGGCCGCCGTCGCGCACCTGTGCGTGCAGCGTCGAGATCGAGTTGGTCTCGACGAGCGGGTCGGGCGCCGCGCCCGCGCGCGCGAACAGCGCGTCGACGATGCGGCGGTGCTGCATGTCGGGCGAGAGCAGGCACAGCGGGGCCGCCGCCGCGTCGCGCCAGCGCACGCTCGCGCCGCGCGCCCAGCGGCTGCCGCGCGGCGCGGCCAGCACGTAGCGCTCGTCGTAGAGCGGCTGCTGGCGCACGCCCCGCAGCGGCTCGTTGTCGAGGTAGGTGAGGCCGGCGTCGAGGTCGCCCTCGTGCAGCCCGCGCTCGATCTCGCGCGAGCTGAGCGAGCGGATCGCGACGTGCAGCGCCGGGTGGCGCTCGCGCAGCGGGCCGGTGAGTCGGGCGACGAGCGGCAGCGAGGTGGGGATCGCGCCAAGCCGGAGCCGGCCGCCGGCACCATCGCGCAGCGCGGCGAGGTCGGCGCGCATGCCGTCGGCGTCGGCGAGGATCCGGTGGGCCCACTCGAGCGCGCGCTCGCCCTCGGCCGTGAGGCCCTGGAAGCGGTGGCCGCGGCGCACGAGCGGCACGCGGAGATCGGCCTCGAGCCGCCGGATCGCCTCCGAGAGGGTCGCCTGCGAAACGTGGCAGGCCTCGGCGGCGCGGCCGAAGTGGCGCTCGCGCGCGAGCGCCGCGAAGTACGCGAGGTGCTTGAGGACCGTGGGATTCGAAGGCTTTTCGATCGGCTGAGCCTATCGTTCGGCCAGACAACGCAGTTGCGTCGTGCAGGCCGGGCGAGGATGCTTGGAGCCGTGTCGAGGAACCTCGTCGAGCTGGTCCGCCGCCATCACGCCGTCGACGCGCCGAGCGCGCTCGACGTGCTCAAGGAGGCCGTCGAGCAGCGCGGCGAGCTGACCGACGAGGACCGGCGCGAGGCGGCGCGGCGCTCCGGCCTGCCGGAGGCGACGGTCCACGGCGTCTCGACCTTCTACGACGACCTGCTCCAGCCGCGCGGCGCACGCCACGTGCGCGTCTGCACCGGCACCGCCTGCTTCGCCGCGACCGGCGACGCGCACGTCGACGCGCTGCGGGACGGGCTCGGCGTCGGGCTGGGCGAGCGCGCCGCCGACGGGTCCGTCCCGCTCGCGGAGACCGTCTGCCTCGGCTTCTGCCACAGCTCGCCGGCGGTGCGCGACGGCGACGTGATCGACGCCGGGCCGGACGTGGTCGCACGCGTGCTGGCGGACGCGACGCGCGCCGCCGACGAGCCGCCGTGGGCGTCGACGCTGCCCGAGCCGGTGCTGACGCGGCCGGGCGACTGGTGCGGGCTGGCGCGCGTGCTCGACGAGGGCGTCGCCCCGGAGGCGCTGCTGGCGGACGTGACGGCGGCCGAGATCCGCGGGCGCGGCGGCGCCGGCTTCCCCGCCGGCGTCAAGTGGGGCTTCGCGCGCGCGGCGCAGGGCGAGGAGAAGTTCATCGTCGCCAACGGCGACGAGGGCGACCCCGGCTCCTACATCGACAAGCAGCTGATGGAGTGGAATCCCGACCTGCTGCTGGAGGGGATGGCGCTCGCCGGCTACGCGGTCGGCGCCGCCCACGGCTTCGTGCTCGTGCGCTCCGAGTACCCGCGCTCGAAGCCGGCGTTGGAGGCGGCGGCCGAGCGCGCCCGCGCAGACGGGTGGCTCGGCGAGGACGTGCGCGGATCGGGCTTCGCGTTCGACGTGACGATCGTCGAGGGCGCCGGCTCCTACGTCGTCGGCGAGGAAACGGCGCTGCTCGCCTGCCTGGAGGGCCTGCGCGGGACGGTCTCCGCGCGCCCGCCGTTCCCCGCGCAGGAAGGGCTGCACGGCAGACCGACCGTCGTCAACAACGTCGAGACGCTCTGCAACGTGCCGTTCGTCGCCGCGCGCGGCGCCGACGCATACCGCGCGCTCTCGCCCGGCGCCGCGACCGCCGGCTCGAAGCTCGTCTGCTTCAACGAGCGCTTCGCGCGGCCGGGCGTCTACGAGGTGCCGTTCGGCGCGACGATGCGCTGGCTGTGCGAGGACCTCGCGGGCGGGCTGCGCGACGGACGCACGATCAAGGGCGTGCAGGTCGGCGGGCCGCTCGGCGGCATCCTCCCCGCGCAGCGACTCGACACGGCGTTCGACTTCGACGCGCTCGCGGCCGAGGGCTGCATGCTCGGCCACGGCGGCGTCCTCGCCTTCGACGACCGCACGAGCATGCGCGACGTCGCCCGCCACCTGCTGCGCTTCGGCGCGCACGAGAGCTGCGGCAAGTGCTTCCCCTGCCGCATCGGCCTGCAACGCGCGCACGCGATGTTCGCCGCCGAAGCGCCGATCGAGCGCGAGCGGCTCGAGCAGCTGCTGGAGACGCTGGAGCTCGGCTCGCTGTGCGCGCACGGCGGCGGCATGCCGGCGCCGATCCGCTCGCTGCTGAGATGGTGGCCCGAGGAGCTGGGGCTGGCCTCGTGAGCGCCGCGCGGCTCACCGTCACGGTCGACGGCGCGCCCGTCGAGGTCGCCGACGGCGCGACCGTGCTCGACGCTGCGCGCGCCGCCGGCAGATGGGTCCCGACGCTGTGCTTCGACGAGCGTCAGGCGCCGTTCGGCGCGTGCCGCGCGTGCCTCGTCGGCGTCGAGGGGTCGACCGCGCCGCAGCCCGCGTGCACAACGCGCTGCCGCGAGGGGATGTCGATCGACACGGCGGACCCCGCCGGCCGCCGCGTCGCGGAGGCGGTCGTCGAGCTGGTGCTGAGCGAGCTGCCCGAGCGCCCCGCGCCGCACACCGAGCTGGCGCAGGTGGCGCAGCGGCTCGGCGTCGGCGAGCCGCGCTGGCCGGGCGAGACGCACGCGCCGGAGCCGGCCGACGTGCGCCACCCTTACCTCGCCTTCCAGCACGAGCTGTGCATCTCGTGCGGGCGCTGCGTGCGCGCGTGCGACGAGCTGCAGGGCGCCTTCGCCCTCACCGCGACCGGCCGCGGCTTCCACGCGAACGTGACCGCCGGGCTCGACGCGGGCTTCCGCGACTCCGCCTGCGTCTCCTGCGGCGCCTGCGCCGACACGTGCCCCACCGACGCGATCGTGGAGACCGCCCTCCTGCCGACCACCACGATGCGTCGTCCTGCCTTCGTGTCGCAGGACGACACCAATCCAGGACGCCTGCGAGAGGAGTGAGCACGATGAGCGACGACGCCACCGTCACCACCACCTGCGGCTACTGCGGCGTCGGCTGTCGCCTCGACGCGCACGTGCACGCGGACGGCGTCGCGTCGATCTCGCCGGCGCCCGACGGCCCCTCGAACCTCGGCCACACGTGCCTGAAGGGACGCTTCGCGCACCGCTTCAGCCGTCACCGCGAGCGGCTGACGACGCCGCTGATCCGCGATGCGCGCGGCGCGGGCCCGCGAGCGGCGAGCTGGGAGGAGGCGCTGGAGCGGATCGTCGCCGAGCTGGGGCGGATCAGAAGCGCAGCACGGGCCGGACGCGATCGCCGGCCTCGCGTCCTCGCGCGCGACGAACGAGGACTGCTACGCGATGGCGCGCATGATGCGCGCCGCGATCGGCACGAACAACCTCGACAACTGCTCGCGCGTCTGCCACTCCCCCACCTCCTACGCGCTGCGCAAGTCGCTCGGGCTCTCGGGCGCGACCGGCTCGTTCGCCGACTTCGACCATGCGGACGCGGCGATCCTGATCGGCGTCAACCCGACCGAGGGACACCCGGTCGTCGGCGCCCGCATCAAGCAGGCCGCGCTGCGCGGGCTCAAGCTGGTCACGATCGACCCGCGGCGGATCGAGCTGGCCGACTACGGCGTCCTGCACCTCGCGCCGCGGCCCGGCACAAACGCGGCGGTGATGCTGGGGATCGCGCACGTGCTGGAGCGCGACGGCTTCGCCGACCGCGCGTTCGTGGACGCCCGCACCGAGGGCTGGGACGCGTTCGCGGAGCTGCTGCCGTCGTACGCGCCGGACGCGGTCGAGGCGATCAGCGGCGTGCCGGCGGCCGACCTGGAGCGCGCCGCGCACGTCTACGGGTCGGCGGACGAGGCGTGCATCTCCTGGGGGCTCGGCGTGACCGAGCACAAGTACGGCTCGGAGGTCGTGCAGCTGATCTGCGACGTCGCGCTGATGACCGGCAAGATCGGCCGGCCCGGCTCGGCGCTGCTGCCGCTGCGCGGGCAGAACAACGTGCAGGGCTCCTCCGACATGGGCGCGCTGCCGGACACCTACACCGCCTACCGCTCGGTCGCGGACGAGGACGTCGCGCGGTCCTTCGAAGCCGCCTGGGGCGTGCCGCTCTCGCGCCGCAAGGGCTACACGATCCCGCAGATGTTCGACGCGGCCGTCGCCGGGGACCTGAAGGCGATGTACATCTTCGGCGAGGACGTCGCGCAGACCGACCCGAACAGCGCGCACGTCGTGCACGCGCTCGAGTCGCTCGACTTCCTCGTCTGCCAGGACATCTTCGAGACGGGAACGACCAGATACGCGGACGTGATCCTGCCGGCGTCGTCGTTCCTGGAGAAGAGCGGCACGTTCACGAACGCCGAGCGGCGCATCCAGCTCGTCGCGCCGGCGATCGACCCGCCGGGCGAGGCGAAGACCGACTTCGAGATCATCGGCCTGGTCGCGCGCGCGCTCGGGCACGAGATCGGCTGGGCCTCGCCGGCCGAGGCGATGGACGAGATCGCCGCGCTGACGCCGGACTTCGCCGGCGTGTCGTTCGCGAGGCTCGGCCGCCGCGGGCTGCAGTGGCCGGTCGCGCCGGACGGGACGGACGCGCCGATCCTCTACGAGCGCGAGTTCAGCCTGCCGGGAGGCAGAAGCCCGTTTCGCCGCGCTGCCCTACAAGGCGCCCGGCGACGCCGCCGACGACGAGTTCCCGCTGATCCTCGTGACCGGCCGTCGCCTGCAGCACTACAACGCCGGCACGATGACGCGCCGCACCGCGAACGCCGAGCTGATCGACGCCGACGTGCTGGAGATCCATCCCGACGACGCCGAGCGGCTGTGGATCTCCGACGGCGACCGCATCAGCGTGCGCTCGCGCGTCGGGCGGATCGAGCTGCCGGCGCAGGTGACCGACCGGATCGAGCCCGGCCACGTCTTCACGACCTTCCACTTCCCCGAGACGCGCACGAACCTGCTCGTCGGCGCCTCCGCCGACGTGAACACGTCGTGCCCGGAGTACAAGGTGGTGGCGGTCGACGTGCGGCCGATCGGCGAGCAGCCCGCGAAGGTCCCGGCGCTCAGCGGGGCCGGCGGCGGGGCATGACGCCGGCGTGAGCCGCGACGCGCAGCCGGCGGACGCCGCGCCGTCCCAGCCCGCCGCCCACATGACCGCCGCGATCGTGCGCGACGGCGGCGTGCGCGACCAGGTCGCGGTCGAGGAGCCGCTGGAGATCCGCGTCGACGGCGCGCCGCTGACGGTCACGATGCGCACGCCCGGCCACGACGAGGAGCTGGCGCTCGGCTTCCTGCACGGCGAGGGGCTGATCGCCGTCGCGCCCGGCGCGCCGCCGCCCGCGGCCGGGCCGAGCGCGGACCTGGCCGCGAACGTCCTCGAGGTCGCCGGACCGCTGCTGCGCGACCCCGGCGCGCGGCGCTTCTACACGACCTCGTCATGCGGCGTGTGCGGGAAGGGGGCGCTGGAGGAGGTCGCGGCCGTCGCGGCCGCCGGGGCGCCCGGGCCGCTTCCGCCCGGCCCGCTCGTCGCGCGCGCGCTGCTGGCCGCGTTGCCGGGGAAGCTGCGCACCGACCAGCCGGCGTTCGCCCGCACCGGCGGGCTGCACGCGACCGGCCTGTTCGACGCGGCCGGCGCACTGCTGCTCGTGCGCGAGGACGTCGGCCGCCACAACGCGATGGACAAGGTGATCGGCCGCGCCCTGCTCGACGGGCTGCTGCCGCTGCACGACCGCATCCTGTGCGTCAGCGGCCGGCTGTCGTTCGAGCTGGTGCAGAAGGCCGCCGTCGCCGGCGCGCCGATCCTCGTCGGCGTCGGCGCCCCCTCCTCGCTCGCGATCGAGCTCGCCGCCGACCGCGGCATGACGCTCGCCGGCTTCGCCCGCGGCGAGGACCGCGTGAACGTGTACGCGGGGTCGGAGCGGGTGGCCGGCACGCCGTAGAAGCCTGTTCCGCTGCACACCATGCGCCTGTAGACATGGCGCATACGCTGGTCGCATGAACGTTTCTGCGGAGGACCGCGGCCCCCCGGCTGAGCGCGTAGGGTGGGTTCCATGCGCACGACGCTCGCCGGCCTCGTCGCCCTGCTCGTGCTGCTCGTCGCCGCGGGCGGCGCGCGCGCCAGCGGCGGCGTCGAGATCTCCCAGCAGCTCTTCGACGGGGACGGGAATCCGCTGCTGGTCGCGAACGCCGTTCCGGACGGGTCGGCCGCGAAGCCGAGCTGGGCGGTCTGCCCGCCGGGCGGCGCGTGCGCGCCGGCGGGGGTGACGGACCAGTCCTTCGAGCCGGGGCCGGCGGCCGCCGGGACGACGTTCGAGGCGAGCGCGACCTCCGGAGGGACGACGTACGCCGCCCGCACCGACCCGTGGCTCGGCGTGGTCGCCGCCACGGCGCCGCCGACGCTCACCGGCACGCCGCGGGTCGGCGCGCGCGTGACGCCGCACGCCGGGAGCTGGACCGGCGGCTGGGGCGGCGAGTCCGATCTCCTGCACGTCGAGGCGTGCCGCACCGCGCGCGGCCGCGGCTGCACGGTGATCGCGCACCCGTGGGCGCCCCGGAGCATGCGCCGCCGCATCGACCCGCGCTGGTCGGGGCGGTACCTGTTCGCGTTCGACGAGCGCTTCGCCAGAGACACCGTCCTCCCAGACATCCTCTACGGCTCGCCGGAGGCGATCCCGCGCTCGATCGCCGGCGCGACGATCGCGCGCTCCGTCCCGCTCGGCCCGGTCCGCGGCCCCAAGCTGCGCCTGCGCAGGCACCCGCTGCTGCGCCGCGACGACCGCCTGCTCGTCGGCCGCGCGACCTGTCCGCACGGCTGCCGCGTTGGCGTCACGGTGCACGCCGGCAAGCTCACCCGCCGCGCGCGACTGCGCGTGCGCGGCACGCGCGACCTCGCGGTGCCCGGCGCGGCCGGCCTGCCGCTCGAGCGAGCCCTCGCCGTGCGCGTGCGCATCGGCAGGGCGCCGCTCGTGCACGTCGCCATCGAGGCCCACCAGGTCGTCGCCGCCGGCGCGCCGCGGCGCGGCTGACCGTCACGCGGGATCGCGGAGCAGCTGCCGCGGCGTCACGAGGCGCAGCCCCGGGTCGCGACGGGCGGCGGCTCTCAGCTGGGGCGTGAACGCGCGCGCGAAGCAGTAGCGCGCCGGCGGCGCGGCGCCGGCCGCGAGGTGGGCGGCGAGCGCGTCGAGCCGCGCCAGCTCGTCGGTGTCCATCGGCCCGCCGGCCCATCTGCACGAGCCGGCCGCGACCACCGTGCCGTCGTCGTCGACGGCGACCGCGTCGAGCTCGCGGTCGACGTCGTGCAGCCTGCCGTCGCGCCGCTCGCGCACTCTGCCCCACCACCAGCCGACGGCGGCCGCGTCGACCGCCTCGCGCAGCCACTGCTGGCAGACCTCCTCGAACGCCGGCTTGGAGACGAACGCGTCGAGCTGCGGCAGCACGCGCCCGCGCAGGTGGCGCTCGGCGCCGGCCGCGTCGATCAGCCGGTCGCGCGAAGGCAGCACGAAGCGGAACCAGAAGCGCAGGTACGGGTCGGCGATGCGGTAGCGGCTCTGGCGCGAGCGCTCCGGGTTCGCGACCGTGACCGGCACCTGCTTGTCGACCAGCCACAGTCTCTGCAGCGTGTCGAGCATCTGGCTCACGCGCGCCGTGCCGCCCGCGATGCCGGTGCGCGCGGCGATCTGCGCGACGCGCGTCTGGCCGGCGGCGATCGCGCGCAGGACGGAGAAGTACCCGGACGGGCTCGGCAGCTCCTGGTCGAGCAGCAGGCGCGCCTCCTCGTGCAGCAGGCCGTCGGGCATCAGGACGAGGTCGAGGACGTTCTGCGCCAGCGTCCGCTGCGGCCGGATCTGCGCGAGGTAGTACGGCATGTGCCCGAAGACGGCGTAGGCGCCGATGCGGTCCTCGGCCGGCCATCTCGGCAGGAACAGGCTCACGTCGCGGGCGCGGAACGGCCGCAGGCGCAGCTGACCGGCGCGGCGGCCGTACGTCGTCGCCGAGTAGCCGACCACCTCGCGCTCGAAGAATCCCACCTCGCTGCCGGAGAGGACGACGAAGACCGGCAGTCTGCTGCCGCGCTCGCGCCACCAGACGTTGAGCAGCGAGCCGAGGTCGGGGCTCTCGCGCGCGAGGAACTGGAACTCGTCGAGCACGAGCAGCACCGGCCCGTCCTGCGCCCAGTCGGCGACCGCGTCGAGCGCCGCGCGCCAGTCGGGAACCGACAGGGCGGTGCGACCGGTCACCTCGGCGAGCCGCTCGGAGAAGTCGGCGAGCTGGTCGGCGCGCGTGCCGCTCGTCGCCTCGAAGTAGAGCGTGCGCTTGCCGCGCGCGAACTCGAGCAGCAGCAGGCTCTTGCCGACGCGGCGCCGGCCCCACAGCACGAAGATCTGCGCCTCGCCGTCGCTCCAGCGCCGTTGGAGCAGCGCGAGCTCCTCGCTGCGGTTGAGGAAGCGCTCGGGGGCTGGTGTCGGCGTCATGGACGATAGCTTAACTAGAAAGAACTTATTTGCAACTAAGTTCTTTCGAAGGCAGTAGACTCCCGGCCGTGATCCCGCCCCGCGTCCTCGTCGCGCCCGACTCGTTCAAGGGCACGTTCGCGGCGGCGCAGGTGGCGGACGCGATCGCGCGGGGGCTGGAGCGCGCGGGCGTCGTCGCGGATCGCTGCCCGCTGGCGGACGGCGGCGAGGGGACGCGGGACGCGCTGCTCGCCGCGCGCGGCGGACGGCTCGTGGAGGCGGCCGTGCACGACCCGCTCGGGCGGCCGCTGACGGCGTCGTTCGCGCTGCTCGGCGAGGACGGGCGCACGGCGGCGGTGGAGATGGCGGCCGCGAGCGGGCTGCCGCTGCTCGCAGCGGACGAGCTGGACCCGTGGCGCGCCGACACGTACGGCACCGGCGAGCTGATCGCCGCCGCGCTGGACGCGGGCGCGCGGGAGATGCTGGTCGCCGCGGGCGGGTCGGCGACGGTCGACGGCGGCGCGGGGGCGCTGCGCGCGCTTGCGGAGCGCGCCGGCGGCGCGGACCCGCTCGCCGGCGCCCGCCTCGTCGTGCTGTGCGACGTGACGACCCCGTGGGAGCGCTGCGCCGAGGTCTACGGCCCGCAGAAGGGCGCGGACGCGGCGATGGTCGCGCGGCTCGCGGCGCGGCTCGAGCAGCAGGCGGCGACGCTCCCGCGCGACCCGCGCGGCGTGCCGATGTCCGGCGCCGCCGGCGGCCTCTCCGGCGCGCTGTGGGCGGCGTGCGGCGCGGAGCTGGCCCCCGGCGCACCCGCCGTGCTCGACGCCGCCGGCTTCGACGCGCGCCTGCGCGGCGCCGCCGCGGTCATCTGCGGCGAGGGCAGGCTCGACGCGCAGACCGGGGAGGGCAAGCTCGTCGGCGAGGTCGCGCGGCGCGCCCGCGAGGCCGGCGTCCCCGCGCTCGCGCTCGCCGGCGACTGCGCGCTCGACGAGCCCGGCTGGCGCGCGCTCGGGCTCGCCGGCGCCGCGTCCGCGTCGACGCTCGCCGAGCTGGAGGCGGCCGGGGAGCGGATCGGCCGCGGCCTCTCCGCACCCGGCTGGGCGACTGAGCCTAGGATGGGCGCGTGAGCTACACGCCGATCGAGGACCTGCCGACCGGCCTGAGGAAACGCAAGAGCGACCTCGATTCGATGGCGGCAGCGTGGCGGGAGCGACGCGACGAGCTCGACGGGAAGGCGGAGCTGACCGAACTGCACGAACGTCTGCGCCGGCGCTGGGCCGTCGACTACATCGACGCGCTCGAGCAAGCCGACGCCGGCGACCTCGAACCGCTGATCGCCCTCGTGACCAAAGGGCAGCAGCGCGAGTTCGGTCACGCCTTGAGCGTCGCCCACGAGCTCGCTGACGAGCAGCAGCTGCTCGCGGCCGGGCTCGCGAAGGCGGCCGCTCGACGGGATCGCCGCGCAAGCGCATATTCCGACGTCAAGACCTTGGGCGACGCGGTCACCGATCGTGCCGTTCAGCTGTTCGACAGCCGGAGCGACGGGTTCAACGAGCGTCTGCGGTCCGAGCATCTCGACACCGCATACGAAGCGCGGGTCTTCCGTCCGAGACCAGAGCAGCGCCACTACTACTTCACCCAGATCGTGCGATGTGCACGCGAGCTCGGGTACTTCGCCGACACGCACGAATACCGGGACTGGGTCCGTCTGACGATCTCCGACCAGCAGGAGGAGCGCGCCGTCGTGCTCGTGGTCTCCGTGCACTCGCTCGGCCGCGTCTTCAAAGGCATCCTGGCTGCGGTCGCGTTCCTCGAGATCGTCGACAGAAGCGAGGGTCGCGACGAGCGGCAAGGGCCGATCCTGGCGACCGACGAGGCGTTCACGTTCGGGTACCTCGACGCGAGAGAGCATGTACTCCATCGCTTCGACGCGTGGCTCCACACCGCGTGGCTGAGCATGCTGAGCACGTGGCAGGACGCCCTGTAGCCGCGCCTCCGGCTGTGGTCGCGGGTCCCCTCCGCCTCAGAGCGCCCACTCGGCGTCGAGCCGCACGAGCGCGACGCCGGCGTGCACGAGCACGACTTCGCCGGGCTCGACCGGGCCGACGAGCGTCGTCTCGACCGTCATGGGGATCCCGTCGACGGCGGCGCAGCGGGCGCGGCTTCCGCCGCGCGGGTCGAGCGCGAGCACGCGCATCGCGACCCCCGGATCGGTGGCGGTGACGCAGTGGACCGTGCCGAGGTCGCGGCGCGAGGCCGGCGCCCCTGCCCGCGGGGGCGTGTCGGGTTCGCGCGCGCTCACGCCCCTTCGCCTCTCCAGGCCGCGCGGTCCCGAAGCGCGGGCGGTCGGCTTCCGGACCGCGTGCCGCCGGCGCCGGTCAGCCGCCGGCGCCGGCGCCGGTCAGCCGGGGTCGCCCAGGCCGAGCCACAGCTCGCTGCGCGTGGGGAAGGCGGGGACCGCCTGCTCGAGCGTCGCGAGCGGGACCTCGGCGGCGACCGCGATCGTCGCGGCGTGCAGCAGCTCGGCGACGTCCGACCCGGTGAACGTCGCGCCGACGAGCACGCCACGCGCGTCGTCGACCACGAAGCGCGTCGTCCCGCCCGCGTTGTGGCCGTGGAAGCTCGCGCCGGCGGTGCCGGACGTGTCGCGGTCGACGGCGCGCGCCGCGATCCCCGCCTCGCGCGCGCTCGCGAGCGTGTGCCCGACGGCGGCGACGCCCGGGTCGGTGAAGATCGCGCGCGGCGCGAGCAGGCCGCCGAGCGGCGTGACGCGCGCGTCCGGGTCGCCGCAGATCGCGGCGGCGGCGACGCGCGCCTGGTGCTTGCCCATGTGCGTGAGCTGCGCGCGGCCGTTGACGTCGCCGACCGCGTAGAGCCACGCCCGGCCGGGGACGCGCAGGCGCTCGTCGACCTCGATCGCCTTCCCCGGCTCCAGCCCGACCGTCTCCAGCCCCAGGTCCTGCGTGCGCGGCCGGCGGCCGACGGCGACGAGCAGCCGGTCGCCGCTCACCCGCTCCTCGCCGAGCTCGACGGTCGTGCGGCCACCGGGCTCGCGCGCGACGCGCGTCGCCTTCGCGCCGAACCACAGCTCGACGTCCCGGCGCCGCAGCGCGTCGCCGACCTGCTGGCCCGCGAACGGCTCCTCGCGCGCCAGCAGCCGGTCGGCCGCCTCGATCACGGTCACCCGCGCGTCGAGCGAATGCCACGCCTGCGCGAGCTCGACGCCGACGACGCCGCCGCCCAGCACGACCAGCTCCCCCGGGACCTCCTGCGCCGTCGTCGCCTCGCGGCTCGTCCACGGCTGTGCCTCGGCGAGGCCGGGGATCGGCGGCATGAGCGGGTCGGACCCGGTCGCGACGACCACGGCCTCGCGCGCCTCGTGCAGCTCCTCCCCGCCCGCGTCGTCGCGCACCGCGACGCGCCGCTCGCCCGCCAGCCGCGCATGGCCGCGCAGCAGCGTCACGCCGCGCTCCTCCAGCCACGGCAGCTGCGCGTCGTCCGCGCCGTCGTGGCGCACCTCGTCGCGGCGCGCGAGCACGGCGGGCCCGTCGACCACCGGCGGGTCGATCAGCTCCTCGACGCCGGGCGTGCGCATCGCCTCCGCCAGCAGCTCGCCGGGGCGCAGCAGCGCCTTCGACGGCATGCACGCCCAGTAGCTGCACTCGCCGCCGACCAGCTCCCGCTCCACCAGCGCGACCGCCTTCCCGCGCTCGCCCAGGCGCCCCGCCACCACCTCGCCGGCCGGTCCCGCGCCGATCACGATCACATCGAACTGCTCGCCCATGCGGCTGCCTCCGTTCGCTGCACTCGACGTCCGCGCGAAGCCTTCCCCGCCGCGCCGTCCCTCACCCGCCCGCGAGCGCCGTCTCGATCGCGGCGGCGATCAGGTCGGGCCGCTCGAGCTGCGGATAGTGGCCGATCCCCGGCAGCTCCGTCACCGGCATGCCCGGCCGCAGCTCGCGCAGGCCGTCGAGCACGGCGGTCGTCGCGACCGGGTCCTCCAGCCCCCACGTCAGCGAGAGCCGTCCGGGCCAGTCGCGGAAGGCGCCGTGCCAGCGCTCGACGTAGCGCTCGCGCTCGCTCATGTACGCGACGAGCAGGTGGCCGATGCGCTGGCCGCCGTGGTGCGCGAGCAGCGCCCACTGGTCGGCCGCCTCCTCGCGCGTGAGCGGGTGCCTCTGCGAGAAGATGCGCCCGAACTGCCAGCGGAAGGAGCGTTCGCTGGAGAGCCGCGCGAACAGCGGGCCGAGGCGGCTGCGCAGCAGCTTCTGCCCGATCGTCGGGCTCGCGCGCTCGAGCAGGATCGAGCCGTTGAAGAGCAGCGCGCCGGCGATCTCGATGCGCGCCCGGCCCTCCAGCTCGCGCGCGAACAGCTCGGTCGCGACCGACGTGCCCATGTCGTGCGCGACGACGAAGACCGGGCGCGTGCCGCCACGGCGCACCAGCTCCTCGGCCGCGTCGGCCTGCCATCTGAGCGTGTACGCGTGGTCGGCCGGCTTGTCGGAGAGGCCGAAGCCGAGGCAGTCGAACAGCAGCGCGTCGTGGCGCGCCGGCCCGTCCGGCAGGTCCAGCAGCAGGCGCCAGTCGTGGGAGCTGGAGGGGAAGCCGTGCAGGAACAGCAGCAGCGGCCGCTCGCCCGCGCCGTCCGCCGCCGTTCCCGCGCGCCGCTGCACGTACAGCCGCCGCCCGGCGACCTGCTCGAAGCCGCCGGCGTCGCGCCAGCGCTCGACGTTCGGGGTCAGCACGCCGCGCAGCCTACGCGCGCGCCGCGGTGGCGGGCGCCGCTACATCGGCTTGACGTTCTCCGACCATCTCCAGCCCGGCTCGAACACGCCGCGACCGACCGTGTGACCGCCGACGACGACCACGTCCGCCTTTCCGCGCCCCTCGAACGCGCGCACCTCGTCCGGTGCGTCGAAGCGCTTGACCTCGATCGACGCCATCTTTCGCTCCTCCTCTCGTCGGGAATCGGTGCAGCGTGGATTCCCGATCGCGGCGCGCCGGACACACCTCCGACCCGCCGGCGCTCACGCGAGCAGCGCAAGCGGGGTCTGGAGCAGCTCGCGGACGCGCGCGAGGAAGGCGGCGGCATCGGCGCCGTAGAGGATGCGGTGGTCGCAGGAGAGGGAGAGGTCCATCAGGCTGCGCGTGACGAGCTGGCCGTCTGCGCCGAACGCCGGCCGCTGCACCGCCGCGCCGACGGCGAGGATCCCCGCCTGGCCGCTCGTGACGATCGCGGTGAACGAGGTGACCCCGAACATGCCGAGGTTGCTCACGGTGAAGGTCCCGCCCGACAGCTCCGGCGGCGTGATCGTGCCGTCGCGGACTCTCGCCGCGAGCGCGCGCGCCTGCTGCGCGATCCCCGTGACGGGCTGCGCGTCGGCGTCGAAGATCGTCGGGACGATCAGCGCATCCGGCGTCGCGACGGCGACGCCCACGTTGACCCGCCCGTACAGCTCGAAGCCGCCGTCCTTGTACGCGCCGTTCGCGCGCGGGTGCTCGCGCAGCGCGAGCGCGGTCGCCTTCACGACGAAGTCGTTGACCGACGGCGCCGTGCCGCGCGCCTGCTTCATCTGCGCGCGCAGGGTGAGGAGATCTGTCACATCCGCCTCGGTCCGCACCTGGAAGTCCGGGATCGTCGCCTTCGACTCCGCCATCCGCCGCGCGATCGTCTTCTGCGTGCTCGACAGCGCAACCGTCGTGACCTCGCCCTTGCCGGCGCCGCCGGCAGCGGGGGGCGCCGGCGCGGGCGCGGAAGCGGTCGGCGAGGCGGCGGGCGCGGCGGCGGCAGGCGCGGGCGCGGCGGGACCGGCCGCGGCCGCCGCCTCCACGTCGGCCTTCACGATCCGCCCACCGGCGCCCGTGCCGGACCCGGCGAGCAAGGCGATGTCTACGCGCAGCTCCCGCGCCAGCCTCCGCGCAAGCGGCGACGCCTTGACACGCCCCGCGGGCGCGGAGCCGTCGCCCACGGCGGGCATCGAGGGGGACGCGCCGGAGCTGTCGCCCTCAGCGGCGCTCTCGCTCGAAGTGTCCTGACCTGCACTCCCCTGGGCGGGCTGGGGCAGGACGCTTGTGGAGCTCGAGCCGCCGGCGCCTGCGGCCGGGGCCTCCTCGCCGTCCGCCAGCACCGCGGCGATCACGGCGCCGACCGGCAGCGTGTCGCCCTCGGCCGCGACGCGCGCGAACGTCCCCGCCGCGTCGGCCTCGTAGGTCATGTTCGCCTTGTCGGTCTCGATCTCGGCGATCTCGTCGCCGCGTGCGACCGCGGCGCCGTCGGCGACGAGCCATCTGAGGATCGTCCCCTCCTCCATCGAGTCGGAGAGGCGCGGCATCGTGATCTCGGGCATCGTCGTCCTTTACGTGGTCCGGCCGAGGGTCGCGAGCACGGCGCCCGCGATCCGCTCGTCGTTCGGCATCGCGGCGAGCTCGAGGTTCTTCGCGTACGGCAGCGGCACCTCGGCCATCCCGACGCGCTCGACCGGCGCGTCGAGGTCGTCGAAGCAGGCGTGCTGGATGCGGGCGGCCAGCTCGGCGGTGACGCCGTAGGTCGGCCAGCCCTCCTCCACGCACACGGCGTGGTTCGTCTTCGACACCGACGCGGCGACGGTCTCGACGTCGAGCGGGCGCAGCGAGCGCAGGTCCACGACCTCGGCGGAGATGCCGTGCTGCGAAGCCAGCTGCTCGGCGACCGCCAGCGCGCGCACGGTCGCGTAGGAGTGCGTCACGAGCGTGATGTCGGTCCCCTCGCGCGCGACGGCCGCGCGGCCGATCGGCACGACGAAGCCGGGGTCGAGCGGCACCTCGCCTCTCTGCTTGTAGATCGGCAGGTTCTCGATCACGAGGACGGGGTCGTCGTCGCGGATCGCCGCCTTCAGCAGGCCCTTCGCATCGGCCGGCGTGGCGGGCGAGACGACCTTCAGGCCGGGCGTGCTCGCGAACCACTGGTCGAAGGACTGCGAGTGCTGGGCGGTGAGCTGGTTGCCGGCGCCGTTGGGCGTGCGGATCACGAGCGGGCAGCGCACCTCGCCGCCGAACATCGCGCCGATCTTCGCCGCGTGGTTGATCACCTGGTCCATCGCGACGACGAGGAAGTTGAGCGTCATGATCTCGACGACCGGGCGCTCGCCGAGCATCGCCGCGCCGACGCCGGCGCCGACGAAGCCCTCCTCGGCGATCGGCGTGTCGCGGACGCGGTCCTCCCCGAACTCCTCCATCAGCCCGGCGGTGACCTTGTACGCGCCCTCGAAGACGCCGACCTCCTCGCCCATCACGAAGACGTGCTCGTCGCGCGCCATCTCCTCGCGCAGCGCGAGCCGCAGCGCCTCGCGGTAGGTCATGACCTCCGAATCGGCGTTTCGCCGTCCGCGCGTCGCAAGCGCCGCGCTGCCGGCGACGTCACTCACGAGCCCAGCCCCGCGTCGAAGGTCAGCGCCAGCTCCCCGAAGGCCGACCCGGGCCGCATCCGCGCGAACTGCTCGGCGCTGCCGGCCGCGTGCATGCCGGCGGCGAGCTGCCCCACGTCCGGCTCGGCGCTCGCGAGCGCGTGCTCGACGGCGGCCGCGACGCGCTCGTCGGCGCGCTCGTCGATCGCCTCCAGCTCCGCGTCGCCGATCCCCGCCTCGCGCAGCTGCTGGCGCACGCGCCGGATCGGGTCGTGCGCCTGGCGTCCGGCGATCTCGTCCTTCGTGCGGTAGGCGAGGCCGGCGTCGGCGACCGAGTGGCCGCGGTAGCGGTAGGTGACCGCCTCCAGCACGGCGGGGACGCGATCCTCGCGCGCGGCGCGCAGCAGGCGGTCGGACGCCTCGATCACCGCGTCGAGGTCGTCGCCGTCGACCCGCTCGCCGTGCATGCGGTAGGCGCTCGCGCGCTTGTACAGCTCCGGCTCGGCCGAGGCGCGCCCGACCGCGGTCCCCATCCCGTACTCGTTGTTGACGACGAGGAAGACGATCGGCAGCTTCCACAGCGCCGCGAGGTTGAGCGACTCGTGCCAGGCGCCCATGTTCACGGCCCCGTCGCCCAGCTCGCAGACGATCGCCTGCGGCTTGCCCTGGCGCACGAGCGCGAGCGCGAGCCCGGTCGCGACCGGCAGCTGGCCGGCGACGATCCCCCAGCCGCCGTAGTAGCCGTGCGCGACGTCGAGGATGTGCATCGAGCCGCCGCGACCGTGCGCACAGCCGTCCTCGCGGCCGAACAGCTCGGCCATCACCGCCTCGGGCGGCGTGCCCTTCGCGAGCGCGAAGCCGTGCGAGCGGTAGCCGGTGACGAGCAGGTCGTCCGGCTGCAGGGCCTGCACGACGCCGACGGTCGTCGCCTCCTGCCCGCTCGACAGGTGGCAGTAGCCGCCGATGCGCGCCGCCTTGTACTGGCGCTCGGTCTCGGTCTCGAAGACGCGGCTGAGCACCATCGTCTCGTACAGCTCGCGCCGTGCCTCCGGCGCGAGCCCGGCTACGTCGACGTCTGGGGCGGGAACGGTTGCGACCGACATCAGGACTCCTCGAAGTACTCCGGGTGGGCCGCCTGGATCTGCGGCACGCTGGACAGGACCATGCGCAGGTGGTGGCGCATGGCGACCTCCGCGCGGTCGGCGTCGCCGGCGGCGATCGCCGCGACGAGCTCGCGGTGCTCGGCGACCATCTCGCCGAGGTAGCCGGGCTCGGGGAGGGACAGACCGCGGACGCGGTCGAGATGGCCGTTCGCGCGGCGCGCGAGCGTCCACGCGATCTCGTGGCCTGAGAGCTGCGCGAGCAGGCGGTGCAGGGCGTCGTCGAGCGTGTCGAACGCGTCGGTGTCGCCGTGCTGCTCGGCGCGCTCCTGCGCGGCGAGGTTCGCCTGCAGCTCGGCGAGGCCGGCGTCTCGGGCGCGCTCGACCGTGCGACGGATCGCCGCGCACTCGAGCGCCTCGCGCACGAACGCCGCGTCCTCGACGGCGGCAGGGCTGATGAGCGTCACGAACGTGCCGAGCTGCGGCACGATCGCGACGAGCCGCTCGTCGCGCAGCCGCGCGAGCGCCTCGCGCACGGGCGTGCGGCTGACGCCGAGCCGCTCGGCCAGCTCGTTCTCGGACAGGCGCCGACCGGGCTCCAGCTCCGCGCTCACGATCGCAGCCCGCAGCGCGGCGTACACCTGGTCGCCGGTCGACAGCCCGTTCACGCGGTCTTGCAGGGCGATGCGCATCTCTGCCGACTAGTATACAAGTGCACCGCAACCGGATTTCAAGGCCCGATCGGGGGGTTCGGGCGGTCCCGGGGTCAAGCGTCCTGGATGGGGGTCGCAGGACGACCCCCATCCAGGACGCTTCGGCGGGCGCGGCCCGCGGTCAGCGGATCTCGGCACGAGCGCGGCGCAGCGACTCGTCGAGCCGCGCGAAGCGGTGGTCGGCGGGGTCGAACATCGTCGCGAGCGTCTCGCGGACGGCGTCGAGGTCGAGCGTGCCGGCGGCGAGCATCGCCTCGACGTCGGCCCAGTCGCGCGTGCGGTCGAACATCGCCTTGAAGACGGCGAGCTGCTCGGCGCCGAGCACCGGGATCTCCGTTCTCGCGAACGGCACGACTCTGCGATGGCGCGCCGCCGCGTCGTGCAGCGGGACGGTGTCGAAGAACAGGTCGACCGGCGTCTCCTCCCACCACAGCCGCAGCTGACCGTCGCGCGCGGCCGCCTCCTCCGTCCCCTCCGGCTGCGCAATCTCGGCGGGCAGCGCCCGCAGCGCCGTCGCCGCCTCGGCAGCCGGCACGAACACGTTGACGTCGATGTCGCTCGTCGCGCGCGGGTCGAGCGTGCAGTAGGCGAGCGCGATCGCGCCGCCGAACGCGTGTGGGATGCGCCGCCGCGCGAGCGCGCGGTGCAGCGCGACGAGCTTCTCCGGCAGCGTCACGGGCGCCTCGCGAACGACGCCGCCGGCGGGAAGCGCAGCCGCGGGTCGTGCCGCGTCGGCAGCGCCTCCGCCAGCAGCATCACGTCCACGAGGCCGCGACCGGCTCTCGCGAGCTGCGCCGCGGACGGCCGCACGACGGCGTTGGACCCGGGCACGACCGCGAGGCGGGCTCCCGTCGCCGCGAGCAGCCGGCCGAGCGTCTCGGCCGACGGCTGCTTGCGCCCGTGCTCGTACGCGGAGACCGTCGCCTGCGAGGTGCCGGTGCGGCGCGCGAGCTCGGCTTGGGTGAGGCCCGCGCGCGCACGCGCCCCGCGCAGTGCCATGGCGGAATCCATGATCCCATCATATCCATATGGATATCCAAGGTTCGACCATCGCACCTGCGCGCACGACAAGAAGGGCCCCCGTGCGGGAGCCCTTCGACGTGGCGCTGCTGTTCGCTCCCGGCGGCGGTGCGCCGGGGCGGGACGGTCTCCGCTACGCGGCGAGCGGGGCCTCGTGATGGTCGACGGCGACGCCCGCCGCGGCAGCGGCCTCGACGTGCTTGTACTCGGGCGCGCCGGGGCCGTACATCAGCCCCTGGATGATCGTCCTCGCGTCCCTCTGGGAGACGCCCTCGATCAGCGTCTCGGGGCGCTCGTCGGTGGCCATGAGCCTCAGGTTCCAGATGCGTGCGTTCATGATGGATCAGCTCCGGGTGGGGTGCGCCGCCTGGCGAGTCCGGCGGCGCCTCGCAATTCAAGGTAGGCGCACCGGCGCGCGACGTGTGTGACCCGGCGCACAGCGCGCGCCTCTGTGACGGATCGCACAGCCGCCCGCGCCGAGCCGGGCTCACCCGCCGCTGATCGCGGCGATCAGGTCGAGCCGGGCGCCGGCGGGCAACGGCGCGCCGAGCTCCGCGCGCTCGCCGTCGACGAACGCGCGCATGTGCGGGCGCAGGACGAGCGCGCCCGAGCCGTCGGCGGCCGGCTCGCAGACGCGCTCGCGCAGGCCCGGCCAGCGCTCGTCGAGCTGCGCGAGCGCCTCCCCCACGCTCGCCGCGTCGAGGTCGAGCCGGCGCGGCAGGCCGGGGAACAGCGGCGGCAGCGTCGGAGGCAGGCGGACGTCGGCCATCGGGCGCGGGCGGGCCGGACTCAGTCGAGCACCGCGACCTCGACGGAGGAGATCCCCGGCAGGTAACCGGCGATCTCCCGCCACGACTCGCCCGCGTCGGCGCTCGCGAACAGCTGGCCGGTCGAGGTGCCGACGTAGAGGCCGGGGGTCTCCAAAGCGTCGATCGCCATCCCCTCGCGCAGCACGCCGAGGTAGGCGTCCTGCGGCAGCCCGCGCGTGAGCGGCTCCCAGCTCGCGCCGGCGTCGCGCGTGCGCCACACCGCCATGCGGCCGTCCGGCACGACGCGGCCGTGGCCGCCGTCGAGCGGCACGACGTAGAAGCCGTCGCGGTCGTGCGGATGCGCGGCGGCGGCGAAGCCGAAGTCCGACGGCAGCCCCTCGGTGATCTCCGTCCACGATCGGCCGGCGTCGTCGCTGCGGTGCATGCCGACGTGGTTCTGCTGGTAGAGGCGGTCGTGGTCGGCCGGCGACATCACGAGCTTGTGCACGCAGAAGCCGACCTCCTCGTGCTCGCGCGGCCAGTCGGCGCGCAGGCCGCGGTTGCGCGGCGTCCAGGTCGCGCCGCCGTCGGTCGTCTCGAACGCGCCGAAGCCCTGCACGACGACCCAGAAGCGGTCCGGGTCGTCGGGGTGCACGAGCAGCCCGGGCATGCCGAGGTGGCCGGGCGGCTGGTTGGAGGCGACGTTCCATTCTGCGCGGCCGGGCTGGTCGTCGAGCGTCGAGAGCAGCGACCAGGACACGCCGCCGTCGCGGCTCTCGAACACGCCGGCCGCCTCCGCCCCGGCGAGCACGCGGTCGTGGCCGGCGGCGAGGCCGGAGACCTTCGACAGTCTGATGCCCGCCTCGTCGCCGTACGTCAAGCCATCGCTCGAGTGCTCCCAGGTCGCGCCGAGGTCGGGGCTGCGCCACACCGCCGCGCCGTGCCACATGCTCGTCGCCGCGGCGAGGATCGCGTCGCGGTCCGGGTCGTGGACCACGTGGTAGACGGGCCAGCCCTCGCAGAACGGCCCGCGCAGCTCCCAGTCGGCGCGCCGCTCGTCGCTCTCCAGCACGAACGCGCCCTTGCGCGTGCCGACCAGCACCACCACTCGCGTCATGCCTCGGTCCTCCGGACGGGGTTCAGGTCACCGCACCGCATCGCCTCACCCGCGCGGGTTGCGCGCGCGGTGGCGATCCTCGGACTCGCCGACGAGCAGGAAGGCGAGCGAGACGAGCACGACGCCGCCGACGCCGAACAGCCCCCAGCCGATCGCCGACAGCAGCAGCGGGCCGGCTACGAGCCCGAGCACGGTGCCGCCGACGACGAGCGCGACGCCGGTGGCGAGGATCCATGGATGGCCCATGCGACGGTGTATACCCGGCCGGCCGGCGGCGCGCGCGCGCGTGGAAGCGTCCTGCCCGGGGCTCCTCCTGCGAGCGCAGGGCAGGACGCTTCGGCGCGCAAGCAGCCCGGGTGCCTGCTCAGCGCCGCTCGACGACGCGCGTGAACCAGCGGTTCGCCGCGCGCATCGACCACTCGTAGGGCTTGGCCCACTTGCCCTGCAGCCAGAAGCCCCAGCGGATGTCGGGCGAGGTGAAGACCATGTACCGGTTGCGCTCGATGCCGCGCAGGATGCAGTCGGCGACGTGCTCGGGCGTGACGGCGCGGCGCTCGAAGCGCTCGACGAACGCTCTGATGTCGGGCCGCTGCTTGTCGACGCCGACGATCTCGACGGTGCCGGCGAGCGGCGTCCGCACGCCGCCGGGGCACACGAGCGTGACGCCGATGCGGTGACGGCGCAGGTCGAAGCGCAGCACCTCCGAGACGCCGCGCAGGCCGAACTTGCTGGCGCTGTAGGGCGCGTGCCACGGCAGGCCGAACAGGCCCGCCGCCGACGAGACGTTGACGACCTGGCCGCCGCGGCCGGCGGCGATCATCGGCGGCACGAAGCATTCGAGCACGCTGATCGGCCCCATCAGGTTGACGTCGATCGTGCGGCGCCAGTGGCGGTGCTCGAGGCGGTCGACCGTCCCCCACGTCGCGATCCCGGCGACGTTCATGACGACGTCCATCGAGCCGCCGGCGGCGGCGTGGACAGCCTCGGCGAGCGCGACGACCGCGTCGTGGTCGGCGACGTCCGCCGGCGCCGCGCAGCCGACCGTCCCACCGGCGGCGCGGACCTCCCCGGCCACCTGCGCGAGCGCCTCCGGCTGCACGTCGGTCAGGAAGACCTCCGCCCCGCGCGCGGCGGCGGCGAGCGCGGTCGCGCGGCCGATCCCGCTCGCCGCGCCGGTGATCAGGCAGCGCCGCCCGCGCAGCTCGGGGACCGGCGCGCGGCGTCGCAGGCGCAGGCTCACGCGCCCCGCCTCGCCGCGGCCCGCCGCACGAGCCGCGTCAGCGGCGAGCCGCCCGCGGCCGGCGCGTCCGCGTCGGGCACCGGGTCGGGCTCGACGCCGAGCGACAGCAGCGTCTTGGCGAGCATCTCGTAGTGGCCCGCGAGCAGGCACAGCTCGATCAGCTCGCGCTCGTCGTACTCGCGCGCGAGCGCCGCCCACAGCGTCTCGCCGATGCGCCCGTCGGCGTGCAGCGCGTCGGCGGCGCGCAGCAGCAGCGCCTGTCGCGGCGACCAGCCGGGCGCGTCCGGGCCGTCGGCCACGCGCGCGACCTCCTCGGCGCGCAGTCCGGCGCGCACGCCGAGCCGCTCGTGCTGGACGCGCTCGTAGTCGCAGCCGGTGAGGTGCGCGACGCGCAGGATCACCAGCTCGGCCTCCGCCCGCGGCAGCGTCCCGCCCGGCATCAGGCCGCCGGCGAACCACAGCCAGCGCCGGAACAGCCCGCGATGCCGCGCGAGCGTCGTGAACACCCGCGGCGGCTCCCCGCCGCCGGCCGCCGCGCCCAGCACGCGCACGATCGCGGCGTTGACCCAGCCGATCTCCCGGCGCGTGCCCGGCGCGATCCGCGGCCCTTGGCTCATGCCGCAGGACCGTACCGATGCCCGCGCGCCGCCGCGCCGCGCCGGGGGTACGTCGACTTCACCGTCCCGCACTGCGCCGCGTTCGTGCGACGACGCTACCCGCTGGCCGGGTCGTAGGCGCCACGGGCACCTGACGCGACCGCATGCGCGACGGCCGGCGTATGCGCCGCGCGGGAGCCCGGTATGGCGAGGTCACACGAGCGGCCCCGGCGGCTGCGTGGGGGAACGGGGTCGCCGGGGCCGCTGCGTGTGGAGATGGCCTGCGACTGACTTCGCCTGGGATGGGGGAGGGGCGAAGCGCCGCACGTCCGGAGGTCGCCCCCCGAGCGCAGAATGGCTGCACAAGCCATCGGCCATGATCCTGCACACCCGGTCAGAAATCCGGTAGTCCGTTTTCCGAACGTTCAACCCTTGAGTACCGAACGCGCCAGCTCGGGCGGCGGCACACCACCTTCGGGTTGCCTAGGAGAAGGGTTCTTCACTAATGTTCGTAGACAGCAGCATTTCTTTCGGGTGCGGGGGAAGCCGTGCCCCGCGAGGGAGGCGAGGCATGAGGGCGAACGGGGAAGCCAGCGACGCGACGAGGCGCGCCCGGTGAGCGCCGCTCCCGCCCTCGCGTTCGAGCACGTCGCGCGCGTCCACCGGGTCGGCCGCGAGCGCGTTTCCGTGCTCGCGGACGCATCCTTCGAGCTGTGGCCGGGCGAGCTGGTGGCCGTGCTCGGCGCGCACCGCAGCGGCAAGACGACGCTGCTGCGCGTGGCCGCGGGCGTCGAGGCGCCCGACGCCGGGACGGTCCTGCTCGACGGCGCGCCGCTCGGCCGGCCCTGGTGCGCGCTGGGAACGCGCCGGCGCCGCGACATCGGCCTCGTGCCGAAGCGCTGGCGCGTCGCCGAGGGCAAGCCGGTGCTCGACCACGTGGCGCTGCCGCTGCTGGCGGCGCGGCGCCCGCTGATCACCGCGCTCGCGAAGGCGCAGGAACGCTCGAACGGGTCGGCGCCGCCCACTGCGCCGGCGAGCCGGCCGACGAGGTCACGGGCGCCGACGCGACGCGCGTCGCGCTCGCGCGGGCGCTCGTGCGCGAGCCGCGCGTGCTGCTCGTCGACGAGCCGGGCGCCGGGGCCTCGTTCGAGGAGCGCGAGCCGCTGCTGCACCTGCTGCGCGAGATCGCCGGCGAGCGGCCCGGCCTCGCGCTGCTCGTCACCGCTCGCGACGTCGCCGGGGTGGCCGGCGCCGGGCGCGTGCTGACGCTCGACGACGGGCGCCTGCGCGGCGAGCGCCGGCCGGCCGCCGCCGACGTCCTCCCCTTCCCCGCGCAGCCGCCGGCGCAGGCGCAGGCGGAGCCGCAGCCGGAACCCGAACCGGAGCCGGCACGATGAGCGCACTCGAGGCTCGAGGACGTCGTCAAGCGCTACGCGAGCGGCGGCGAGGTCGTGCTCGCGGCCGACGGCGTGTCGCTGAGCGTCACGCCCGGCGAGGTCGTCGCGCTCTACGGCCCGAGCGGCTCGGGCAAGACGACGCTGCTGCTGCTCGCCGCCGGCCTGATGTCCCCCGACGCCGGCGACGTGCGCTTCGGCGGGCGCAGCATCGCCCGCCTCGCGCGCGACGAGGCGGCGCTCTACCGCCGCTCGCTCGGCTTCGTGTTCCAGTCCTTCCACCTGATGCCGTCGGTGCCGGCGATCGACAACGCGACGATGAAGCTGCTCGCCGACGGGCTCAGCCCCGCCAAGGCGCGCAAGCAGGCGGCGACGTGGCTCGCGCGGCTCGGCCTCGCCGAGCGCGTCCACCACCCGCCCGAGCGGCTCTCGATGGGCGAGCGCCAGCGCGTCGCGATCGCCCGCGCGCTCGCGAACGACCCGGCGCTGATCCTCGCCGACGAGCCGACCGGCAACCTCGACAGCGTGCGCAGCAGACAGACGCTCGGGCTGCTCTCGCGCCTGTGCCGCGAACGCTCCGTCGGCATGCTGCTCGTCACGCACGACCCCGACGCGGCCTGCTTCGCCGACCGCGTCTTCGACCTGCGCGACGGGCGCCTCGCCGAGCGCGCCGACCACGCCGGCGCGACCGCCGCGACCGCCGCGGCCGGCGAAGAAGCGCAGGCCTCCAGCGACGAGCCGGCACCCGCGTGAGCCCCCGCACGCTGCTCTACCTCTACGGCTGGCGCCTGCGCGCCCACCCGTTCCAGGAGCTGCTCGCCGGCGCCGGCATCGCGATCGGCGTCGCGCTGCTGTTCGCGGTGCAGGTGGCGAACCGCAGCGTCGTCGGCTCCGTCGAACAGCTCGTGCACGCGATCACCGGCCAGGCCCAGCTCGAGCTTCTCCGCGCGCGACGAGCAGGGCTTCGACGGCCGGCTCGTGCGCGCCGTGCGGGCGCTGCCGGGCGTCGAGGCGGCGGCGCCGTCGCTCGAGCGACGCGCGGTGCTCGTCGGGCCGAACGGGCGCGAGGCGATCGAGCTGATCGGCGTCGACGTCAGCCTCGCCGCGCTGGGCGGCAGCGCCACGCGCGACTTCGGCCCCGGTCAGCTGACGATCCGGCGCCAGGGGATCCTCATCCCCGACCGGCTCGCGCACCTCGTCGGCGCACACGCCGGCGGGACGGTCGCGATGCAGCTCGGCGGCCGTACGCGGCGCGTTCCGGTCGCGACGACGTTGAGCGCCGCGCAGATCGGTCCGCTGACCGGCAGCTCGGTGGCGGTCGCTCCGCTCGGCTTCACGCAGCGAGTGAGCGGCATGCCGGGGCGCGTGTCGCGGATCCTCGTCCACGCGCAGCCCGACCGCGTGGCGAGCGTCCGCGCGGAGCTGCGGCAGCTCGCCGCCGGCCGCCTGAACGTCGGCCCGGCCGACGCGATGGTGCAGCGCCTGCGCGCCGCGTCGGTTCCGGACGACCAGTCGACGCTGCTGTTCTCGGCGATCAGCGCGATGATCGGCGCGCTGTTCGCGTTCAACGCGATGCTGCTGACGATGCCCGACCGGCGCGCGTTCATCGCGGAGCTGCGCATGCAGGGCTTCACGCCGCCGCAGGTCGTCGGCGTGCTCGCGTTCCAGGCGGTCGTGCTCGGCCTCGTCGCCTCGCTCGCCGGGCTCGCGCTCGGCGACGCGCTCTCGCGCACGGTCTTCCACGCGCGGCCGACGTACCTCGCGTTCACGTTCCCGATCGGCACGCAGCGGATCGTCCCCGCAAGCGTCGTCGTGCTCTCGATCGCGTCCGGCCTCGCCGCCGCCCTGCTCGCGATGGCGCGTCCGCTCGCCGACGTCTTCACGCGCCAGCCGCTCGACGCGGTCCACGCGGAGCGCGGCGAGACGGGCGAGGGCCTCGACGCGGGGCTGCGGCGCCGTCTGATGCTCGCCGGCCTCGCGCTGCTGGCCTGCGTCACCGTCGTCGTCGCGCTCGCCCCGCGCACGACGATCGCGGGCGTGACGGCGCTCGCGCTCGCGCTGCTGCTCGTGATCCCGGCAGCGTTCGCCGCCGCCGCGCCGTTGCTCGACCGGTTTGCGCGCCGCTTCAGCGCCAACATGCTGCTGATGGCCGTGATGGGCGCACGCTCGACGATGACGCGCTCGATCTCGGTCGCCGCGATCGCCTCGCTCGCGGTCTTCGGCAGCGTCGCGATCGGCGGCGCGCGCGGCGACCTCGTGCACGGGCTGGAGCGCGGCTTCGCCGAGCACGTCGGGACCGCCGACCTGTGGGTCACGACGCCCGGGCGAAGCCTCACGACGGACCCGTTCTCGCTCACGCCGCGCGAGCTCGCGCGCCTGCGGGCCGCGCCGGAGGTGGCGGCCGTGCGCGTGTACCAGGGGGGCATGCTCGACCTGCCCGACCGGCGCGTGTGGCTCGTCGCGCGACCGCCCGGCGATCGCCGCATCGTCCCCGCGACACAGCTGGTGGACGGCGATGCCGCGCTCGCCGAACGACGTCTGCACGAGCACGGCTGGGCGACCGTCTCGCAGACGATCGCCGACGACCTCCATCTGCGGCTCGGCGCGCCGTTCACGCTGCCCACGCCCACCGGGGCGCTGCGCCTGCGGCTCGCCGCGACCACGACGAACCTCGGCTGGGGATCGGGCGCGATCGTCGTCAACACGCGCGACTACCGCCGCGGCTGGGCCTCCACGGCGCCGAGCGCGCTCGAGATCGACCTCGCGCCGCACGTGACCGCGGCCGGAGGACGCGCGGCGGTCCGCCGCGTCCTCGGTCCGGGCCATGCGCTCGACGTGCAGACCGCGGCGCAGTTCGACCAGGAGTTCACGTCCTTCCTGCACGGCGGACTGACGCGCCTGTCGCAGATCTCGACGCTGCTCGTGGTGGCGGCCGCGCTCGCGCTCGCCGCCGCGATGAGCGCCGCGATCTGGCAGCGCCGCCGGCGGCTCGCCGCCTACAAGGTGCAGGGCTTCAGAGAGCCGCAGCTGCGGCGGATCGTGGTGCTCGAGGCGCTCGTCGTCCTCGCGCTCGGCTGCGGGCTCGGGACCCTCGTCGGCGTCTACGGGCATCTGCTCGGCAACCGCTGGCTGGCGCTCACCACCGGGTTCCCGGCGGCGTTCTCGCTGCAGGTGACGCAGGCGCTCACGACGCTCGGCGTGCTCGCGCTCGTGGCGGTGGCGATCGTGGCGACCGCCGGGACGTTCGCGGTGCGCGTCCCGCCCTCGGCGAGCTTCCGGGAGTGATGCATTCCTGCTGATCCGGGCCCGACGTACGACGGGCGCGAGCAGGCGGGCGGGCTGCGGCGACGGCTCGCGCTCGGCGCCGCCCTCGCCCGCGCACTGGCCGTCTACTGGCTGACGGTCTTCCCCCGCGCACGCGACGAGCTGTGCCGCTGGAGCGCGTGCGCGGACGCGATCGGCGACCCTGCGCTGCGCGAGCTCGCGCTCGGGAAGCTGCGCAGCGAGGGACTCGTCGCCGAGGGCGCGGCCGCGTTCGCGGTCCTCGCGGCGCGCCGGCATCGCGCCGACGTGATCCGCGCGGTCGTCGCCTATGAGGTCCTCTACGACGTCGTCGACGCGATCGGCGAGGCGCCCGTCGCGGACCCCCTTGCGCACAACCGCGCCGTGCACGGCGCGCTGCTGGACGCGCTCGACCCGTCCGCGCCGTCGCGCAGCGAACCCGGCAGGCCGCTCACGCGCGACGGCGCCTGCTACCTCGCGACGCTCGCGCGCGGCTGCCGCGACGCGCTGCGGCGGCTGCCTGCGCACCGGATGACGCTGCCGGCGCTGCAGCGGTTCGCGACGCGTGCCCGCGAAGCGCAGAGCCTCAACCACGCCGGGGCCGCCGACGAGCACCGGGGGCTCGCCCGGTGGGCCGACGCGCAATCGGTTCCCGGCGCCTGCTGGTGGGAGGTGGCCGCCGCGGCCGGAGACCCGCTCGGGGTCTTCGCGCTCGTCGCCGCTGCCGGCCGGCCGGCCACGCTGCGCGACGACGCCGAGATGGTCGAGCACGCGTACTTTCCCGCGATCGGCGCGCTCGTGTGGCTGATGGAGAGCCTCGTCGACCACTGCGAGGACGCACGCACGGAGAACCACAGCTACGTCGGGCGCTACGCCTCGCCGGAGCACGCCGCCGAGCGCCTGGCCGCGATCGCCGGGCGGGCGGGCGCGGCGACCGAGCTGCTGTCGCGGGCCGCCACGCACCGGGTGCTGCTGGCCGGCGTCGCGAGCCTCTACCTGTCGGACCCGGGCGCCGGCGCGCCCGCGGCCGTGGCTCCCGCCGGCGCCGTGCACCGCGCGCTCGGCTGGCCGGTCGGGCTGCTGGTGGCGGTGCTGCGGGTGCGGCGTCGGCTCGGGTGAGCCGGCGGCGCTACCGGCCGGCGCGGCCCGGCGCGCCGTCGCGGCCGCCGTCGCGGCCGGGACGGTCGCCGCGCGGGCGGCGGTCGTGCAGGCCGACGACCTTGGCGCGCGGCGCGGTCATCTCGGCGCGCAGGACGCCGCCGGCGATCGTCAGCGCGCGGTCGACGCCGGCGACGCCGAGCGCCTCCCCCGTCGTCATCAGCACGGCGACGTCGCCGTCGGCGATCGAGCGCACGAGCAGCAGCACCGCCTCGCGCTCGAGCACGTCGACGTGGCAGGTCGGGTCGTCGACGAGCAGCAGGCGCGGCGAGCTCGCGAGCGCCTGGGCGATCGCGACGCGCAGGCGCTCGGTCGGCGTCAGCTGCTCCGGCGGCAGGTGGGCGCAGCCGGCGGCGCCGACGCGCTCGAGTCCCAGCAGCGCGCGCTCGCGCGCCACGCCGGGCGGCGTCCCGCGCGCGATCAGCGGGATCGCGACGTGGTCGGCGACGGCCGCCCCGCCGCCGGCCGCCAGCTCGGTCTGCACGAAGCCGATGCCGTCCGCGACGCCGCCGTCGGCGCCGGGCGCGAGCGGGCGGCCCTCGAAGCGCACCGTGCCGCGGTCCGGCCGCTCGGTCCCGGCCGCCACGCGCAGCAGCGTCGTCCGCCCCGAGCCGGCCAGGCCCCAGACGGCGACCAGCTCGCCGGGCTCGATCGCGAGCGTGACGTCGTCGAGCGCGACGACCTCGCGCCGGCCGCGTCCGTAGCGCTTGCCGACGCGCTCAAGCGTCAGCAGGCTCATCGCGCCGTCTCGGCCGCCCGCGCTCGAACGCGTCGATCTCCGTGCGCGCGTGCGTCACCCACGCGAGGTGCGCGTCGAGCTGGCCGCGCCGCGCGGCGAGCACGAGCCGCTCGACGAGCTCGCCGGCGGCGGCCGCGGGCGACGCGGTCTGCCGCTCCGGCGGCAGCGGCAGGCCGCTCGCCTCCTCCAGGCAGGCGCGCTCGAAGTCGTCGACGAGCGTGCGCAGCGTGCCGGCGCGGTCGGGGCCGACGGTGCCGGCGCCGGCGATCCGCCGCAGCAGCTCGACGTGTCGCGGGTCGGCGCGCAGCTCCTCGGCGACCCACTCGCGGAAGGAGCGCGCACCGCCGGCGGTCGCGCGGTAGTGGACCTTCGGCTGGCGACGCGCCGACGAGCGGGCGCCGTCCGCGGCGTCCGTCTCGACCTCCTCGGCCGGCAGCGGCTCGATCAGCCGCGCGCGCTCGAGCGCGTTGAGCGCCGCGTAGATCTGCGAGATCGGCGGGTCGAGCACCCCGCCGTAGCGCCGTTCGAGGCGCTGGAACAGCTCGTAGCCGTAGCTCGGGCGCTCGATCACCAACCCGAGCACCGCCCAGTTCACGGCCGATCTCATTCTCACCGGCACACCCCGACCCCCGTCCGTCGTATCGAAACGGTGAGGGAACGCTATTGCACCTCGACCCGGAAACGCAAGCGTTCACCGTCGCCGCCGCGACACGGGTAGGGTTCCGGACGATGTCCGGGGCGGCCGTGCTGACCGAGGAGCGCGACGGCGTCCTGCTCGTGATCCTCAACCGGCCCGAGCAGCGCAACGCCGTGAACCTCGCGGTCGCCGAGGGGATCGCGGCGGCGCTCGACCGGCTCGACGCGGAGCCCGCGCTGCGCGCCGGCGTGCTGGCCGGCGCCGGCAAGGGCTTCTGCGCGGGGATGGACCTGAAGGCGTTCGTCGCCGGCGAGCGCCCGTACGCGGGCGGGCGCGGCTTCGCGGGGATCGTCGAGCGCCCGCCGGCGAAGCCGCTGATCGCGGCGGTCGAGGGCTTCGCGGTCGCGGGCGGCTTCGAGGTCGCGCTCGCGTGCGACCTGATCGTCGCGGCGCGCGGCGCGCGCTTCGGGCTGCCGGAGGTCAAGCGCGGCCTCGTCGCCGCCGGCGGCGGCCTGCTGCGGCTGCCGCGGCGGATCCCGTACCACCTCGCGATGGAGCTGGCGCTCACGGGCGACCCCATCGACGCCGAGCGCGCGCACGCCGCCGGCCTCGTGAGCCGGCTGGCCGAGCCGGGCGGCGCGCTCGACGCGGCGCTCGAGCTGGCGGCGCAGGTCGCCGCCAACGGCCCGCTCGCGACCGCCGCGTCCAAGCGCATCGTCGCCGAGGCGCCGAGCTGGCCGGCCGGCGAGCAGTGGGCACGCCAGGCCGAGATCGCCGGCCCCGTGCGCGAGTCCGAGGACGCCCGCGAGGGCGCCCGCGCCTTCGCCGAGAAGCGCCCGCCGCGCTGGCGGGGGCGCTGAGCGGGCGCGAGCGCGGCGCGCGCCCGCTCAGCCGCCCAGCCCTCTGAGCCCCGGCAGCGCCTGGCGGAGGGTCGCGACCTCGGCGAACAGGTCGCCGTGGGCGGCGACGCGCGCGAGCACGGCGTCGTGCTCGAAGCGCAGCAGGCCGGGGTCGCCGGCGTCGCGGCAGGCCGCGACCTCGCCCCACGTCACGGGCGTGGAGACGGTCGCCCGCTCGCGGGCGCGCAGCGAGTAGACGGCGACGGTCGTCTTGTGCTCGTCGTTCTGCGACCAGTCGATCAGCACCTTGCCGGCGCGCTCGCCGCCGGCCTTCCTCATCTCCGGAGACGACCAGCTCCGGCAGCTGCTGCGCGAACAGGTGCGCGACCGCGTGCGCGAACGGCTTCGTCGCCGCGTAGCTCGCATCCGCGTCGTTGAGCGGCACGTACACCTGCAGGCCCTTGGAGCCCGACGTCTTCGGGAACGCGCGCAGGCCGAGCTGCTCGAACATGCCGCGCAGTGCGAGCGCGACCTCGCAGCACGCCACGATCGTCGCGGGCTCGCCGGGGTCGAGGTCGAAGACGAGCGCGGTCGGGCGCTCGATCGCGTCGGCCTTCGAGAGCGAGGGGTGCAGCTCGAGGGCGGCGAGGTTCGCGAGCCACGTGAGCGTCGGCAGGTCCTGGCAGAGCACGTAGTCGATCTCGCGTCTGCTGTGGCGGCTGTAGACGCCGACGGTCTGCACCCAGTCGGGCCGGTGCCGCGGGGCCTGCTTCTCGTAGAAGGATCTGCCCTCCACGCCGTCCGGGTAGCGCTTGAGCGTGAGCGGACGGTCGCGCAGGTGCGGCAGCAGCGCCGGCGCGATCGCCGTGCACCACGCGACCAGGTCGCGCTTGGAGAAGCCGGCCTGCGGATAGAGCAGCTTGTCGGGGTTGCTGAGCCTGATCGTGCGGCCCTCGACGTGGAGCTCCTCACCGCCGCGCATCGGCGTCAGAAGTCGTGGCGGGCGAGCCGCAGGCCGCCGTGGCGCTGCTCGCCGTCGACCGCGGCCATCGCGGGCACCATCTCGCTCGTGACGAGCCCGTGCTCGCGGGTGAGCTCGTCGACGATCTCGAACGAGCTCGCGATCCGCTCGGGCGTGTCCACCACCACCGTCACGACGGGGACGTGGCGGCCGAGCGCCAGCAGCCGGTCGCCGTGCGGGGCGTGGTCGCCGTGAAAGCCCCAGATGCCGCGCAGCGCGGTCGCGCCGGCCGCGCCGGACTCGCGCAGGCGGCGCACGATCGCGCGGTGGATCGGGTGGCCGTCGCGGCGAGCGCTCTCGGAGGTGTAGACCGTCAGCTTCTGCCACAGCGCCATGCCGTGCTCGTCGCTGCCCGGCAGCGCATGCGGACGCTTCAGCAGCTCGCCGTCGCGCTTGCACACGCGCACGCGCTCCAACGTGATCGACGGCCGCTCCAGCAGCCGCTCGAGCTCGGGCAGCGCGCGGGCGATCCGCTCGCCGGCGCCGACCGCGATCACCATCATCGGCACCTCCGCGTTGCGCGAGAAGAACCCGGCCCGCTCGCGCCGCCCGCGGACGGTCCCGTCGACGCCGAGCAGCGCCGTCGCGCCGGCGATCCCGCGACGCTGCAGCAGGTCGCACACCGCCGCGAACGCCGGGGTGCGGTCGACGCGCTCCTGGCGGCCGAGGTAGATCGTCAGCTTCGTCGCCTCGTGCAGCTGCTCCGGCAGCGCGTCCGGCGCGATCTCGCCGGTGAGCAGCCGTGCGCGCTCGAGCGTCGCCAGGCCGCGGCGCTTGATCGCCAGGACGTCGTCGAGCAGCGCCTCGATCCGCGGGCGGGTGTCGACCGCGATCGCCGCGATCGGCAGGTCCTCGGAGAGCGTCAGCAGCCGATCGGTCCGCAGATGGTGCCTGCGACCGAACCCCTCGGCGCCGCGCAGCAGGATGCTGCTCGCCACCTGCCGGGCGCCGTAGAGGTCGAGCAGCGCGTCGGCGAGCAGCTGGTGCTCGGTGCGCTGACGCTCGCCGAAGTACGTCGTGAGCTTCAGGCAGTCGTCGTTCACAGCCCGCTCCCGACCAGCCGCCCGAGCGCCGCCGCACAGACGCCGGCGACCAAGCTCACCGCGACGTTCGCCCACAGATTCGCGACCTCGCGCTCCTCCCCGAGGCGCTGGGTCTCCAGCAGCCAGGTCGAGAACGTCGTGTAGGAGCCGACCGCCGCGGCGCCCGCCAGCAGCGCCCGGTCGTGGCTGAGCGCCAGGCCCGTGACGAAGCCGAGCAGCATCGCTCCCGTGAGGTTCACGACCAGCGTCCCGAACGGGAACGCGCGCCCGGTCCGCTCCGCGACCGCACCGTCGACGAAGAACCGCAGCAGCGACCCGCACCCGCCGATCGCCATCACCCCCGCCCACAGCAGCACGCTCACGCCCGCACCCCCACCCGCCGCGTCAGCGCGGTCGCCAGCTGCACCGCCAGGTAGCCGGCGGCGACGCTCGCCGTCGCGTAGCCGGCCGCCAGCGGATAGCGGTGCGCGTCGAGCATCTCCAACAGCTCGACCTGCATCGTCGAGAACGTCGTCAGCCCGCCGCACAGCCCGGTGCCGAGCAACGGCCGGCGATAGGAGGAGAGCGGCAGCCGCTCCTGCAACCGCGTCGCGAAGTACCCGAGCAGGAACGCGCCCGCGACGTTGACCGCGAACGTCGGCCACGGCCACGCCGACGCGCCGTGCGGGAAGGCGTCGGCGAGCGCGGCGCGCAGCAGCGAGCCCAGCGCGCCGCCGGCGAAGATCGCCGCCAGCTCGCGCCGGTCGAACCGCGCCACCCCGCCCCGGCCGCGGCCGGGGCGGCTGAGCCGCGCCGCGCGCGCGGGCGGAGACTGCGGGGCGGCGCTGCTCATCGCCGCCGGCCGGCTCGCCGCTCGCCGCGCGGCGGCAGCCCGAGCCCGATCGCGATCGCGTGCATGAGCCGAGGATGCCAAGAACGAGCGGTCCCGGCGTGGCCGGCGCATCGCTCGAGAGCCACCGGCCGAGGCGCCCCCGGCACCGATCCCACCAACCATGCGCCGTCCCACCACAGAGCAGCTGTGAGGAGACAGAGATGCGCTACGTGGTCTATCAGGACAACGGCGGGCAGCGCGCGAGCACACGATCGCCGTGCGCTCTCGCGGCGGGCCGCAGCTCGATCACGGCGGTGGCCGGAGCCGGTGAGGCCCCCGGGATGCCGATTCGATCGCAGCGCTTCAGGTTCGCTGCGGGATGGCCGATGAGGGCGTGGGCCCGTTCAGCGTGCGGACACCCTCACGGGTGCCGATGGCCCCCGTCCCGCTTCGATCGGAGGCCCGTCGTGTCCCAGGTACTCATGTTGGTGCGCCGCCATGCGGTGGCGTTCGCAGCGCTCTTCCTGCTGCTCGGCAGCTCGGCGTATGCCGTCACCGTCCGGACCAGCGACAGCGGGAGGCACGGCTCGAAGAAGCTCTACGCCTGCGTCACGCGCACCTACTCCACGCTGAACCTCACGACCGCCCGACGCGCCTGCCCCAGAGGACAGCGCAAGATCTCCTGGAGCAAGTCCGGCCGCCGCGGCGCGACCGGTGTCGCGGGTCCGGCGGGCCCCGCCGGCGCGCGCGGGCCGCAGGGCGGAGACGGGCCCGGCCGGCCCGCAGGGCGCCGAGGGCGCGAGAGGCTCAACCGGCGCCGACGGCACGCCGGGTCCGCAGGGCGACCCCGGCAGAACCGGCCCCCAGGGCGACCCCGGTCCGACCGGCAGAACCGGCCCCGCGGGCACAACCGAGTTCGCGGAGTTCTTCGCACTGATGCCACCCGACAACGCGGCCACGGTCGCGCCCGGCACCGACGTCGACTTCCCCCAGGACGGCCCGAGCAGCGGCACCATCACGCGCACCGGACCGGACACCTTCGACCTGGCTGAGATCGGCACCTACCGCGTCGCGTTCAACGTCTCCGTCAGCGAGGCGGGGCAGCTGATCCTGACGCTCGACGGCGCCGACCTCGCCTACACCGTCACCGGCCGCGCGACGGGCACGAGCCAGATCACGGGCGAGTCGCTCGTGGAGACGACCAGCGCCAACTCGATCCTGACGGTCCGCAATCCCGCCGGCAACAGCACCGCACTGACGATCACACCGCTGGCCGGCGGCACCCGCCCCGTCTCCGCCTCGCTGATCGTCGAGCAGCTCCAAGCCGCCGCCCCCTGAGGATCCGCCGGTCGCTCGTCCGGCCAGCCGCGGCGAGCAAGCGCAGCGTAGACGCCGGTCGCAGGCTCATCGCGACCGTGGACCGGTTCGCCCCGGTCATCCCGCCCCGTCACCCGCCGGCGAGCGCGCCGGCGTAGACCTGCCAGGCCAGCGCGCTCTTGGCGACGAGACTGAGGATCAGGTAGACGCGCTCGGCGAATGCCGGGTCCGACCAGCGGCCGCGCCCGCGGTACTGCAGCCACATGTTCACCGCGAACGTGTTGAAGAGCAGGAAGAGCGTGATGAAGATCGCGACGACGAAGCCGGGGACGCCGTTGCCGTCGGTGGCGGAGACGACGAGTTGGGCGGCGATCGCGATCCATGGGACGGCGCCGATCACGCACCCGTAGACGAACGGCCGCCAGTCCACCTCGACGTGGGCGACGTTCGTCTGCTCCTGCAGGAGCCCGAAGAGGATCATCGCGGCGTTCGCGCCGAAGAGGGCGATCAGGGCGACGAGCTCGCTGACCCCGGCGAGCATCGCGATGAGAACGACCATCAGCGATGCGCTGACCGAGTACTCCCACCAGCGCGCCGGATTGATCCCGCGCGCGACGTTCGCCTCGTACCAGCGGCGCGGCCGTCCGCCGCTCAGCGTGAGGTGGTCGATCGCGGCGAGCAACAGGAACGCGCCGACCAGCCAGTCGATCCGCACGCTGCCGAGACTCGCGGAGCCGTAGTCGCCGGCCGCCGGCGGCCCGACCAGGAAGGACGCCGTGATCGGGAGCGAGGCGGCGGTCGCGATCGCCAGCAGGGCGACCGCCTGGACCGCGTGCGCCGAGCCGACGACGAGGTTCAGGCGTCGCAGCCGTGAGGTCGCCGCGGCGTCGAGCTGAGCCGGCGCTCGATCGGGCATACCCCGAAGCTACCCCGATCCCTGGAATGGGACGTGATCGCCTCCCTGCTCGACACGCTGCTCGACCGCACCGTCGTCGCGGCCGAGGAGGGAGCCGACACGATCGTCTGGCTCGGCACCGCCACCGAGCCGGGCGAGAGCTCGGGCGGCTTCTGGCACGACCGCAGGCAGCGCCCGATCCATCGCGTGCCGTGGACGAAGGAGGGGCGCAGGTCGGTGCTGGAGACGTCGTGCTTCTCGTACCAGGTCGGCGAACTGCGCTGGGAGAACCCGCTGCGGTAGGACTGGCGGGGAGCCCGACGCGTGGGGCGACCTCGCGTCGTTCCGCCGCGCCGCCGTCAACCTCGACTCGGTCAGATCGTCGACGACCCCGGCGACGAGGGCCTGACGCACGGTCGAGGCGCCGCCCGCGACGTCCACGCCGCTGGTAGGCCATCCGCTGTACAGGACGTTACGATCCGTGTAGGGTGGGTTCATGGCGAGCCGAATCAATCTCTCCCTCGACCCCGAGTACTCCGAGAAGCTCTCGCGACTCGCCGAGCGGATGCACCTCCAAGAGGGCACGCTCGCCAAGTCTCTCCTGTCGACCGCCCTCGACGGCGCCGACCCCGACGCCGCGCACATCGTGCAACTCCTCGACGGCATCCCCGGCGCCTACGAGCGCACACGAGAGGGCATCGCGCAGGCCCGACGCGGCGACGGCATCTCACTCGACGACCTCGCATAACCATTGTCGCGCGTCATCGTCACGCCGCGCGCAGCCGCCGACCTCGGCGAGCTGATCCAGACGCTCGGCCTGCCCGCCAACGCCCTCCGACGCGTCCAGACCTCACTGCGCATCCTCGAACGCTTCCCGCTCGCCGGCCGCGCGCTGACCGGCGCCTGGGAAGGCACCCGCTTCCTCATCGGCCCCTGGCCCTGGCTGATCCTCATCTACCTCCAGGACGAGCAAGACGACGCCGTCTACGTCGTCGCCGCACACGACGGACGCGGCTCCTCCGCAGCCACCAACGCCCGCTGACGCGTCGCAGGTCCATCTCTCAGGAACGATCCGGTCCCATCAGCGAGGCCGTCGAGCGGCACGTCCGATGGGAGGTCGAGCGCCGCTCAGCAGATGCGTGCGCGCGATCGCTCGGCGCACTCCACCGACCCTCTCACGTTCACGACGGCAGATCAACGAGGGCCGCGACCGGACGGAAGCGCCGCGGCCGGCGGTCCCGGCATGCGTTCCGCTCAGGCCGCCAGCTCGTCCGCGATGCCCAGCTCGTCGCCGATCCAGCTCACGTCGGCATGCGGCTCGCCGTCGCGCCGCGCGCGCTCGGCACCGTTCTCGATCCCCCGCATCAGCCGCACGACCTCGGCGCGCCGCTCGCCGCGGGCGGCCTCGCGCGGCGTGCGGCCGTCCAGCTGCGGGTGCGGGTCGTCGAACCAGCGGCGCATGCGCTCGGTCATCGCACCCTCGAGCAGACGGCGCTCGGCAGCCGAGGGCGGGGGCGCCGGGCGACCACCGGAGCGCCCTGACCGGCCCGGCCGCCGCGCGTGCAGGGCGCTGGCGCCGTCGTCCCGGGCGGCGCGCTCCTCCAAGCGCTGTTCGATCGGGACCAGATCGCGACCGATCAGCTCGGCGAGGTCGCCGAGGCAGGGATCGTTCCGCGAAGCGCTCACGCGCACGACCGTGCCCCCGACCTCGGACAGCGACGATCCGCGCGAGAAGAAGCTGCGGGACTGAGTGTGGCACACTAGTGGCATGGCTCGCACACGCATCAGCACCACGGTCGACGCGGACCTTCTGGACACCGCACGGAGCCTGCGCGCAGGCATCACCGATGCCAGCCTCGTCGACGAGGCACTCGAAGCGCTGCTCTCCCGCCATCGCGCCGCCGAGCTCGACGCGAGCTACGCCGCCTACGACACCCACCCGCTCAGCGAGCCCGACGCCTGGGGCGACCTCGCGTCGTTCCGCCGCGCCGCCGCAGCGTCGTGACCGCCCTCCCAGCCCGCGGCGAAGCCTGGTGGTGCGAGCTGCCCGAGACCGGCCGCCGACCCGTGATCGTCCTCTCGCGCGACGCCGCGATCCCACGCCTGCGGCGAGCGCTGATCGCACCGTGCACGACCACGATCCGCGGCCTCGCCAGCGAGGTCGTCCTCGAGCCCGACACCGATCCCGTCCCCCAGCGCTCCGCCGTCAACCTCGACTCCGTCGAGAGCGTCGCACTCGCCACCCTCACCGACCGTCTCGGCCGCCTCGCAGACGCACGCATGCGCGAGATCTGCGACGCGCTCAGCGTCGCGGTCGACTGCCAGCACTGAACAAGGCCCTTCGGGCTACGAGCCGTCTGGGGCCGCCTCGATCGCGGCGCGGATGTCCTTCACGAGGATCATCAGATGCATCCCGTCGGTCGGCGACGGCTCGAGCCCGTGGCGCAGACAGAACGCGCGCGCGTCGTCGTGAAGCGCGTGAACGAGCAGCGCCCGGATCCCGAATCTGCCCGCAGCCGCTGCGGTCCGCGCCATCGCGTCGCGCAACAGGAACGTTCCGATCCCCTCCCGCTGCACCGACACGTCGACTGCCAGTCGCGCCAGCAGCACGACCGGGATCGGATACCTCGGCATCCCCTTCCGCGTGCGCTCGGTGACCTGCGCGTGCTCGACCGAGGCGACCGTCAGCGCGTGATAGCCGACGACCCGCTCCTGCTCGGCGTCGACGACGACGTACGTCCGCGCGGAGCCGGCGCCAGCGGCACTGCGGGCACGATCGCGCAGCCAGGCGTCAAGCGACGCCTCGCCAGACCGAAACCCTGCGAGGACGTGCTGCGGCCCAAGCAGCTCGGGATCGCTGAAGCGCGGCACCTACGCCGGACGCGGCCGGCGGAACAGCTCGACCAACGCCGCGTCCGCCTGCGCCGGCCGATCCAGCGCCTCGGAGAACGCGACCCACTCCGCCTCGGAGAGCACGAACTGCGTCCGATCCGCCAGCAAGCGCGCTGCCCGCTCCCGGCCACCCTCCACCAAGAACTCCGACAACGACTCGTCCGCCACCGCAGCCGCCCGACGGAACAGCTCATCGTCGCGCGAGCCGACCCGCAGGTTCACCCGCTGGTTCTTCAACTCGGCCATGCCGACCAGTGTACGCACGGCGTACTCACAGCGCAAGCGCAGGGCCCCTCCTCGCTCGAGGACTTCGTGCTCGCCAACGCACCGGAGTTCGTCAAGGGCATGGCCGCCGCGGATCGCGAGCTGGCACGCGGCGAGACGACCTCGCTCGCCGAGGCACGACGCCTCCTCGACGCGGACGACCGCTGACGCTCGCAGCGGCGCCCAGGCGATGAACCACATCGAGCTGTCCAAGCGCGCGCTCAAGGACCTGCGCCGCATCGACCACCCCACCCGCTGACGCCTACTGAACCACCTCGAACAGGAACTCGCCGCGGAGCCGCAGCCGCCGAACCTCGACGTCGCGCGCCAGCTCCGTCAGCATCGCCGACAGCGACATCCCGCGCTCCTGCGCCTGCTCAGCGAGCAGGTCGCGCGTCTCGCGCCCAGACAGCCAAGGCCTCCCCAGACGAGGATCGCCATGTGGCCGCGCCGCGATGTGTACGGTCGCCACTCGGTCCGAATAGGTTCATCGACCATTCCGCGGCGGTGTGATCATCCCCCGGCAGCCCAGGGATCGCGCACGGATACACCGGTGGCGCCAAAGTCACGGACATTTCGAGTGGCCAGCGCCGCACCATGGCAGCGACAGACCGCCGCGATCTGCCCATCGGCGACGCTGATCGGCCGGCCATTCCGGTCGCGGTCGGCGACCAACTCGGCGTAGTACGCAGCTGCCGCGACATCGAAGGGCAACACCCGACCGGCGAAGTCCTCCCGCACGAGCGCATCCACAGCCGCGGCCAGCTTGGCCTTGCGAGCACCATCCGCCAGCCGCGCAACACCGTAGAGGAGCTCAGCAACCGTCACAGCGGTGATCGCCAGCGCGCTCGCATCCTGTTCGTCGACCCATCTGACCACACGTGCCGCCGGCCGCCTCCGCATCAGCTCGGAGAGGACGTTCGTGTCGAGGACGATCATGCGCGCAGATCAGCGGCACGCGGCAGATCGGTGCGAGGCGGCAGCTCGAGCTTGTCAGCTCCGAGCCCCGCGAACCGCTCGCGGATCCGGCTTCCCAGCCGATCGTGCGCGCCGGTCTCGCCGACCAGCGTCGAGCGCAGAATCGCGCGCGCCTCCGCCTCCATCGAGCGACCGTTCTCCGCCGCACGCACCCGCAGGCGCGTCTTCAGCCCGTCGTCCAGGTTTCGCACCGTCAGCGTCGACATCCTGCCCCGCGATCAAGCATTGCATCCACTGACAGCAATGCTAGCAGTCTCGGGATTCGCGTGCCACCTGGACCGATCCAGCCGCTACCGAGCGTTGCCGTCTGCCGTTCCCAGCTCAGCTCCAGGTCGACGGCACCGCCGCCCGGCGTATCCGCGACGACGCGTATGAGGTGAGGGCCGCCGCCTAACAACAGGCGACGACACAGACGCCGGGAGGACCCTCGCCGGGCGTAGGTAGACCACCCGTCCGCAAGCGAGAGGGCGATGCGGAGAGATCCTCAAGGCCAGAGGGCGGTCAGATCCGTCTACCAGCGCGTGTCGACCAGATAGCCGGTTCGCCCCTGCCCCGTGCATCGCATCCCGTACGGATCCTTGTGTGCATTGAGCGTCCGGTTGCGAGTCGTGCGATCAAAGCGTTTTCCGCAGACCGGGCACTCGATCACGTGCGTTGGTCCGGTGCCGGTCGTCCGCCGAGGCCGGGGAGCGCGCGAAATGGAGGCACGGCGAGCCTGCGGCGGCGCGGCGAGTGGGCCCGCGGAGCTGAACTCGATGGCGTAGGTCGGGCTGAACGGGATCGTCGTGGCGTTCGCGCTCTGGATGCGGTCGACGCGATAGGAGCGATGCGCGCCGGACTCATGCCGCAGCGCGTGCAGGACGAGGTTGCCCTCCCGTGTGCGGCGCAGCGAGTACGGCTCGATCACGCGTGCGCTGCCCTGGTAGCCCAGCTCGACGCACAGGTGGTTGACCGCCGCGAAGCGGATCTCCTCCAGCGGGACCCGGGTCCCCCAGACGCCGACGGTCGCCGGCGGGGTCCAGCGCAGATCGTCGTCGGGGTCGGCTGCGAGCGGTGGCAGCGCCGGCGCGACCTCCGCACCCCCGAGCCACGCAAAGAGGTTGGCCAGCTCGTCCCAGAACTGAGCGAACGGGGGCAGTGCCGGCAGCTGGTGCGCGAGCATGTTGCCCCACTCGGACTTCGAGCTCAGGCACGAGCCCGGACGCCTGGATGCTGGCAAGCGTCGGGATCGCGATGCCCTTGTGCTCACACTTCTCGGCGAGGATCGCGTAGATGTCGTCGTGCTGGAGGCGCAGGTCGTCGCGCCGGTACAGGTTGACGATGTCGTAGAGGTCACGCGGCCGGGAACGCTCGCCCATCGCACGCAGCTTCTCCGCGAACACCTCCTCGAACGTGTAGCACGCGACGCCAGCGGGATCGGGCAGGGTCTCGTCAGGCTCGTATGGATGGGCGATGGGACGTCGCTCCGGCTCGCGCGCGAGCAGCTCGGTCGCGCACAGGTCGAGCTTGATCGATGCGACAGACGGAGCTGCGAGCGGCCCGCGGTAGTAGACGCGACCCTCGACCGAGCCGGGCTGCTTGCGCGGCTTGAGTCTCGGCCGCCGGTCGGAGAAGTCGATCCCCGACTCGTCGGTGACCGCCTCCAGCACCTCGGCGAGCAGCGGCTCGACGTCCGCCGGGTCGATCGGGCCGCCTTCGATCGTGAAGTCGAGATCCTCGGAGAACCGGTACGTCTCGATGTAGCACTTCTTCAGGCATGTCCCGCCCTTGAAGATCCACGATTCGCCGAGCACCGGGTGGCTGCCGATGCCCCACAGCAGCCAGCCGAGGACGTAGTCCTTCTCGACGACGCCGTGCTGCAGGCCCCACTCGCGGACGCGCTGATCGATCGCAGCACGCGAGATCATCAGGCGCTCGAAGGCTGGATCTGCGCGTTGATGCGAAGACCCCAACGCTTGGTGATGTGTCCATCGCTCCGGATCGAAGGGTCGAGCTTGCCGATGCCGGCGCTCCGCCGCGACAGGCACGTCGCGACGAGGTCCGGCGCATCGATCGCAAGGGCCTCGAGGAGGTAGCCCAGCCGCTTGAACACGGTCCGGTTGCCGAGCCTGTCGGCGTAGCCGACCAGCAGCTCGTCGTCGCGCAGCTCTCCCGACAGGTAGGTGTCAAGGACGTCGGCGACGTTGCGGATGCCGCCGCCGATCGACGGGTCGTCGAGCATGTCGACGATCGTCTTCGTCGGATCGGACACGTCCACCCGCTCACGGCCACGCCAGACCTTGCGCGTGCCGAAGAGCGCCTCCTGCTTGCGGGTCGCGACGCGAAACTCAGTGCCCTGGAGGATCACCTGCGTGCTTCGCCGAGGCTCTGCCGAGACGACCAGCACCGAGCGGAACAGCTGCTCGGTGAGGCTCCAGTGCTCGCAAGCGCTCCAACCTCCGATGTAGCACGGCGCGAACACGCGGGTGGCGACGAGCCAAGGATCGGCGCGCCACGCCTCCGGCACGTCGGCCTCGAGTGGAACGACCGTGAACAGCCCGCGACGGACGCGGCTCAGCCAGCCCTTCGAAGCGAGGTAACCCGTGATTCGCGCCGCCTCGCGATGAGAGACCCCCAGAGCCGCCGCCGCATCCTCCGCCGTGAACGGACCCGTGAACGCGCGATGCAGCACGATCAGCCGCTCACGATTCGCGGAGCCGAGTCCCTTCACTCTTGGTACATCACGCATACGCTAAACAGTTCTGCGGAAGGCTTGGTGCAGGAAGGCTGTACCACTACGGTACATCACATACAGCAGAACTTGTAATATTACATAGATCTCTACAGCCTTGATGTACCGGTTGGAGCGTGTCGCCTTGGTCGGGTCAGGTCAGTGCTCCCAACACCGCGAGCTGGCGCGAGTGGGCCGACAGGAGAACGAGGAGCGCGAGCGGATCCAACAACAGCCCGCCGAACAAGGTGGGGCCATAGCGGGGGCGGGTTTTGAACAGACATCAGCGACGGTGCCGTGCGCGTACCGGATCGTCGAGATTCGCCGTCTCGGCCGAGAGACTCTGACTACGAACGCGCTGAGCGACGAGCGCGTTGAGCCGACCGCGGCTTCGTGAGCGCGGCGATCTCCCGCTCGGCCTTGCGCGACCCCTTGGCGAAGGCCGCCTGGACGTCGGCGCGCAGCGGCGCACGATCAGCAACGATGCGGATGCCGTGCGGGTTGCGGCTGTCAAGCGGACTCGTCACGTCTCTGAGTGTACGCCCGCGTCACGACACGCCGGCACCGCCGACGGCGCCATTGGCTGGGGGGCCTCGGGCTCAGTCCTCGCACCAGACGCGGCGGACGGGATCCCACGTCGTCAGCTTCTCGTCGGCGTCGGTGACGAGCGGATCGACGAACTCGCGCACGTCAGCGAGCAGTTCGCTCCACGCCTGCGGCAACGGACGCTGATAGGCCATACGCGAGAGCATTGCCGCATACGACGCTTGACGGTCGGGCAGTGAGCGTGCGGCTCAGCGTCCAGACGTCGGCGAAGTCGCGGTCGCGGGTGTTGAGCTCACGACGACCCATCATCGTCGCGATCTTCTCGGCCAGCGTCAGCTCGGGCGGATAAGACGCCAACCGGATGCTCCCACCCAGGAGCTCGGGCAGATCGATGAGCACCGACCTGTGCGGGTCGCCGAAGGAGAAGTCAAGCGTCACGATCGGCTTCGCGGTGGCCAGACGCGCCTGGATCTTGACCCGAACGCCGTGATACTCGGCCTGCTCGCGCATGACCTGCGTGCGGACGGTGCCGACATCGAACACCAGGCCGTCGTCGTCGGCCAGCACGACCGTCGCGATGTCGGCGACGACCCGAGCGATGTGCCTCGGGTCGTTGGGGACCCCGACCGTCGAAAGATCGGCGTCCTTCGTCATCCGGCGTGTCGCGGTCGCAGCCATCAGCATGCCGCCCTTGAGCGTCATCGTCCTCGAATGCGGCGATGCCGCCAGGCGGCGCAGGAAGCCCTCGACGCCGTAGACGACCAAGAGCTGCCCGGTCGCGCCGCCGTAGTCGGCGCGTGCGAGCTGCTGCAGCCCCCGATAGACGTCCCGTGCGCGATCGCTGTTCACGCGAGGATCACCTCGAGCGCCTGCCGCATCTGCCGCTCACCCCCCAGATGACGCGCCAGAGCGCTCAGACGCAGCGGATCGGCGTCCTCACGAGCCATGTAGCGCCGAAGCGCGGCCAACGCGACATCGCGACCGACCTGCCGCTGCATCCGCATCGCGTCGACGACGCACCGTGCAGCCGAGTAGATCCAGAACGGCTCGCCCGTCTCGGTGTGCTCGGCCTGGCGCTCGAGCGCAAACGTCTCGGCGCGGAACCGGTGCAACGTCGTCGCCGGCGTGTCGATCTTCGGCCAGTGAGCGCCGCGGGCGATCGCGAGATGGACGCTGTCCGGCAGCTCGTCGGACAGATCCCAATAGGACAGTCCCGAGCTCAAGCAGATCGTCGCGTCCGGCGCGCGCGCGGCGACCGCCGCGAACTCGGCATGCATGGAGGGATCGGCGTCAGCTCGCTGCAACACCCCCCGAGAGACGCCCACCAGCAAGCCGTCGTCGCGAAGGCGATACACCGCCTGACGCGGGATTCCGGCATCAACTGCTTCCCGGACCCGAAACGGCCGGTTGCCGAAGCGCTCCCGAATCGTGTCGAGATGCGATCGCCGCATGGAACATATCCTAACCCGACAGCGTGATCGTGGTGAGTTTTTGTCCTGAGAGGCTGGGCGATCCCATCCCCCCCCCCCCCCCCCCCCCCCCCCCCCCCCGGCGCAGGCTCCGCGGCCGCACGATCGCGGCATCTGAGGCTCAGCACCCCGTTCGAGACCTGACAGCTTGCGCACCCGACTTCGGCAGGGCCTTGGATGCCGCTCGACACGACCCTCACCGGCGAGCTGGCCTCCGAAAAAGAGAAAACCCCGACGGCCAACGGGCCGGTCGGGGAATTCGTCCATAGCGGGGGCGGGATTCGAACCCGCGACCTTCGGGTTATGAGGGCTGGTTCACGAGGCTCTCTGCAACGCCCTCATCCTCAGTGGCGAAGTAGTCGAGATCGAGACGCTTCACCCGGTACTCATGCGCGACGGTGACGCCAACACCGTGGTCGATCATCAGTTGGGCAAGCTCCTTGCCATCCACGAGGATCACTCGCGGTGTTACGCCATCCGCGTACTCGACAGCCTCGCGGCTGAAGCCAGATGTCGTGATGAACACGCCCTTCGTCGCCCGCTGCCCGTGGAGCGCTCCGAAGAACTTCTGGATCTCGGGACGTCCGACCACGTCTCTCCACTTCTTGGCTTGAATGTAGATCGAGTCCAACCCCAAGCGATCCTCGCGAATCACGCCGTCGACACCCGCGTCGCCACTGCGACCAAGGCGCTCCGCAGCATCATCGCGGGTGCCGCCGTAGCCCATCGCTCGCAGCAGGTCCAAGACAAGCTGCTCGAAGAACTCAGGCGACTGGTCATACACGCGGTCGAGCAACTCGGCTGCGAGCGCCGACCGAAGCTCACGGTACGCACTCGCGATCCGCTCCTCGGGCGTCTGCTCGTCGGCGTCCGCTACTGCGCCGGTGCCAGCCGCAGGTCCGCCGTTGGATGATCTCGGTTGACGAAACTCGTTGAACTCTGGGAACTGAGAGAGCGCCTTGAGATCAATACGCTCGGGGTATCGTCGAAGCATCTCGCGTCCGCGATCCGTGATCGCGTAGACGGCTCGTCTCGGACGACCGATCAACCCCGTTCGATAGAGGTACGTCGTAGCCCAGCCGACGCGATTTTGGAAGGTCGTCACGCGACCGCTCGGGATCAGCTCCTCGATGTCGTCCTGAGTCAGCGCGAACTCTCGCGCCAGCTCGTCGCGTACCACTTGGATCGGACGGGGCGTCCCACCCTCGAGCGCTGCGGGAGCGGGCGCATCAGCGACTGGAAGTCTGGAACGGCCACCGGCGTGCACCCTACCCGCGCGCGCTCCCGTGACGCGCATGTTCTGTGGCCTAATCCGATTGCGATTGCGCCGCCCCCAGCGCTACGCTCCCCTCCATGGCCAAGCAGCCCGTCACGATCGACTTCGATCCCGACCTGCTCGAAGCGCTGCGCGCTGAGAACGCCCGGCAAGCCGGATCGTGAGCTGCTGGAGGATCTCGCGCACCGCAAGCTCGGGATGAGCGCCGTCCGCCGCATCCGATCGCGCTTCAACCTCCCCGAGGACGAGGCCATCGCCCTGGGCGTCAGAGCCGTACATGACGCCCGGCGCGAGGCGTGACGCGACTCGTCATCGACGCCGGCGCTTGCTCGCGGACAACGCCCAGCGCTCCTTGCGCTATACTGCTATGTACGTACATTCAGTCGTACACGATTCGGAGATCGCCATGAGCACCGTCGGCGTGCGCGAGCTGGCCCGAAACGCCAGCGCCATCATCAACGAGCTGGACGAGACGAAGGAGCCCGCGATGATCACGCGGCGCGGTCGCCCTGTCGCCTACATGCTCCCCGTCGACTCCGAGCAGTTCGAGGACTTCGTGCTCGCGAACGCGCCCGACTTCGTGCAAGGGATGGCCGCAGCCGACCGCGAGCTGGCACGCGGCGAGACGACCTCCCTGACTGAGGCGCGACGGCTTCTCGAAGCGGACGACCGCTGACCAAGCAGCGGCGTCCGCGCGATGAGCCACGTTGAGCTGTCCAAGCGCGCGCTCAAGGACCTGCGCCGCATCGACCACTCCACGCGCCGACGCCTACTCACGCTCCTCGAAGATGACCTCGCAGCCGAGCCCCAGCCACCGAACCTCGACGTCAAGCCGCTCGTCGGCCGCACACCCTGGCTGCGCCTGCGCCGCGGCGACTACCGCATCCTCTACCGACCGCTGACCGACGCCGAGCTTCGGACGCTCCGGTCCGGCGAGGACGCCGGGTTCCTCGTAGAGCGCGTCATCGACCGCGGCGACCTCGAACGAGCGACCCCGACCCTGCCCTCATAGGGACACGATGACGCACCGCAACGCGCGGCGCCAGCGCATGACCGGCGGCGCCCCGCGCTTGGTACTCCCGACTGGTACTCCCACCCACAGCCCGCGCCGCCACACCGCCCCAAGAACAACAAAAGCCCCGCAAACGCGAGGCTCCTGTCCATAGCGGGGGCGGGTTGTGTACGGATTTCCCCGACCGGGGCTATCGGTTCGTGGAGGTGCGGGATCTGGCGTCGTGACGGGGAGATTCGCCCGCTTCGCCGCCCGCCGGGGGGACCGGCGCCAGCCCGCCAAGACCTCCGGCACCACAGGCCCGAGTCCGACATCGGACTACATCGCCGCAAGCTGCCCATCGAGGTTGCAGGAGCGACGGGGGCAAGTCCGGACTCTGCACCCGTGTGGTCGATCGGCATCTTCGAGGAACCTAGAACGGCGCGCCGGGGTCAACCCACCCCACTCGTGCAGCGAGCCTGATCGTCGCCCGACGAGCTGGCCGAGACGGGGGCGTTCCGCAGCAACGCCGACGGCAGGGCCGAGACTTGGTGCCGGACGATGTCTTCCATGTTCTTCTGTCGCTCACGGCGCGTGATTGCGTACATCCCGTTCGGCACGCCCGGCAAGATGCGGGTGGCGTAGATGCCGTCCTGCAGCTCGCGGCACTCCACAATCTTCGGTGCGGTCGCGCTCGCACCCGCGCGCGCCAGGAGTGCGTCCGCTCGCCGCTCGAGCTGGCTCTTGGTGCGAGCGACTTGGGCGTTGGCCTTGGCGATGTCAAGCACATCGAGGCATGCCGGCAGCACGGGAACACCGAGACGCAAGAGGTACTCGGAGAGCGAGAGACCAAGCGTGACGCCGATGACGATGCTCGCCATGAATGCGATGCCGGCAGCCCATCGAAGAAGATGGGCATACGTAACGTGGTCTTGCCGTGCCCAGGTGATGATCGAGCGCTGGCAGAGCAGCACGTCGACGGGATGCCGAGCCCGGCGGGTATCGGCGTACCAGTCGTGCAGGCCCTCCTCGCTCTGTCGCCTGGCCCAGTTGCGCACGTCCTCGGGCGCCGGGCGAGCGCCGACTGCACTCGAGTTCCAGGGCAGCTCGAACACCAAGGTGTCGAACAACTCCTGCGCGACGGCGCCGCAGCGCCGCTGTCGCTGCTCGTAGCCGTCCAGCACCGTACGGCCGAACACGAGCCATGCTGCGGCGACCGCCGACACGTACTGCTCCGTCGAGGGTTCCAGGAGCGCCAGGAGGACGCCGACGGTGCCGATCATGAGGCCGCCCCCCACGCGGAGCTGCCGCCAGCGGCGGGCGACCGCGTAGCGGCGGCGAAATGCCTTGGCGAGTCCGAGCGCTTCGGGTTCGTTCTGTCGCTCGAAGATGGACGGCGCTCTCAAGGTCGGGGCATCCTTGAGCCGAACAGCTTCTTCCACTCCTCGACCGCCGCGCGGTCCTGCTGGGCGTCCTCGAGTCGGACGGCCTTCTCGGCGATGCGCTGCCACTCGTTGAGCGTTTGAGCCGCGGCGCGGCGGTCGCCAGCGGACATCATCCCGTTGACCACGGGACCGATCTTGGCGGGGTCGGGCCAGTCGTCGGTGATCTGCTCGGCTGCGCTGGCCAGGAACCATGTGATCTCGTCCTGGTAGCGGCCGAACTGACGGTCGGCGTCCACCAGTCCGTGGGCCATGACCTCAAGCAGGAACGAGGGCGCGATCGGCTCGCCGAAGTGGCGGTTGATGCCCTTGATCATCTTCACGAAGGGCACAAACCGCTCGTCGCAACGGCCGTTCATCTTCGTGCTCTGCTCGTGGTGAAGCTTGGGGTTCGTCGAGATCCAACTCGAACGGTCGGCGTCAGGGATCTCCCAACCGCCTCCCTTGCGCTTGAAGGCCGGGACGACGTCGAACGACGCGACGTCGTCGTCGTCGCGGAACTTGATCGTGCAGGCGAAGCCATCCGCGATCACGTTGCTGTACTTGGCCTCAAGGACCTTGCCGAGTTCAGCGAGGACGACGGAGGGATGCTCGTCGCGAAGGCCAGCCTGGGGGCCCGAGGGATCGATCACCACGAAGATGTCGACGTCCTTGAGTTTCTTGGTCTTGGTGTTGCGCCGGTAGCTGCCGGTCAGGAAGTCGTCATCGAGCTGCCAGCTCGACCTGACCACACCGCGGATGTCGGCGTGCTTGGCGGACGCGAAGTTCTGCTCGGTGGTCGTGATCTCAAGGGCGCTCTTGCACTTGGTGAAGGCGTCGTCAACGTAGGTCATGGCAGGTGTTCACCGGAGGTAGCGGGTGCTTGCGCTGGCGTGTGGAGCCTCTGCGAGCGTGCCAAACGAGGTCGACCGCAGCCCGTCCGTTGAGGCGCGCGTTCCCGGGCTCCAACCAGGCTGAGGAGCGTGGGCGGTGCGGAAGGTGCAGAACAGCCGGTAGGTCGTGCCCGACGGTACCGAGCTGATCTTCGCGTGGGCGCGCGCCATCGCGGCACGCGAGTTCTCGAATTCGCCCTGGCCCGTCGCCTTATAGGTGACGGGGAACTCGAAGATGGGCCTGACCGTCCCGTCAGGCCGGCGGCACTCGAGCACGACCATCTTGAGCGATTGCTCCTCGATCCAGGCCGCGATCGCGTCTTGGTCCTGGTCCCAGCGCGCCGCGCCGTCGGGCTTGATGCCCAGGAGGGCAAGGACGTCGGCGATCGTGCCCATGATGACGTCACTCAGATAAGTCGCCGTGTGGGTGTAGGTGTATGTCGTCGTGGTCGTGGACGTGCTCATTTCTCCTCCCGAGCCCAGCGCTCGAGCGCATCGAGGTCAACACCGGCACTGGCCTTGGCGGCCGACTGAGAGGGCGGTCTTGGCTCATCGGCCGAGAGGTGGTCGTGACCCTTGACCGTTGTGCGAACGAGCTTCGCCATCGGCTCGACCTGAGGCACGTACAGCGTCCAGTTGCTGGCGCTGGCGCCTCCGGGAACCGGGTTGAGGTTCTCGTCGAGGCTCAGTGCTGAGCCGCCGGACACCGTCGTGACCTCCAGCCACAGGTCGCCGGCCACAAGCACCAGCGGATGCCGCTCAAGATGTCCGGCGGAGATCAGCATCCGAGCGACCCCGCCGAGGGGCTCAAGCGCCGCGTTGACGTCGTCGCGCTCGATCGAGCTGCTGCGTTCGAGCGTGTCGCCGAGGAGCCCGCAGACCGCCTGCCAGGCTTCGGCCGCGGTGCGCTTGGGCGCGGACGCGATGGTCCTATGCCGCTGCACGCTCAGCCTCCATCCGCTCGGCATCATTCAGACGCCGCGCAGCCACCAGCAGGTCGGGCGTTCGCAGAGTGTCAGGATTCAGGACGGTTCTGCGGCTGCCGGCGAGCGCCTCGGTGACGACCTTGCGAATACGTCGGCCGTCCAGTCCGACCAGCTCCTCGGCCACCCGCGCGAGGTGCGGGTCCTGCGCGAGCAGGCCGAGTTGCCGGTAGCGCTGCCCGAAGTCGGCGAGTGTTCGCCGCAGGATGGCGAGCGTCCCCGCCTGGTCGGGGAGCGGCACCTCGATGCTTACATCAGCACGGGAGCGGAACGCCTCGTCGAGAGCCAGCGTGAAGTTCGACGTGGCGATCGTGACCAGATGCGCGTGGGCGCGGGCGTTGCGGTCGAGCGCCATCAACACGGCATCGGTCGCACGATGGACGTCCGCCGGATTCGCCGACAGCGACGCAGCGCTGCGCGCAACCGCCATCGACTCAACCTCGTCGAGCAGGACGATCGTGGGCACCTTGTCGTCCGCGAGCATCGGGATGTGCTCGCACAGCAGCTCGAACACACGCTGCTGTGACTGGCCGTGCTCGGCGCTCATCAACCCGTGCGGGTTGATCTCGATCAGCCGTGCCGACCCGCCGACCAGCGGCGCGAGCTGCTGCGCGGCTCCGCGCGCGAGTGTGGTCTTGCCGGTTCCCGGAGGCCCGTACAGCAGCACCAAGCCATGCAATGACGTCGTGTCAAAGGGCAGGTCCGCGCGCAGGCGGAGCGCCAGGACCGCCTGGTTCAGCAGCCGGTCCTTGATTTCGCCCGACGCAACGATCGAGTCCCAGGCCGCCTCCAGATCGGGGTGGGGCAGCCGCTTGTTCTCGGTGATGTACTCGTTGACGTTCATGCTCGGCTCCCCCGTTCACGCTCGGGATTTGGCCCGGATGCGCGAGCCGATGCTCCCGAATCCCCGACCTTGTGTAGATGGCGTAGCTACGACATGCCTCACGGTAGCTATGCAGACGCATCGGACGGATCCGACGAGGCCAGCACGAACAACGGCCTCGCGGGCCGTCTTCGCGGCGAGTGGGAGCGATCGGCGCTACGTACCGCTACGCGATAGCGCGGAGGCGATAACGGCCCGAGCGGCCGCCGACCGCCTCGACGGCATCCGAGCGACTGACCTGGGAAAGGAAGGTCGCAAGCGGGTCCCGTCCAGCTACCACAACGTCCTCGCCGCGCAGCAACTCGAACCACTCGCGGTAGTGGACTTCCTCGCCGGGCTGCAGATGCTTTTTCAGCACGTCGACGGCGACCTCTCGCAGCCGCTGACCACGAAGCGCGCCACCGAGGTCGTGGATCGTCGCCTGCGAAGAAACCCCCAGCACCTCAGCCAGGGAGCGCACCAGCCGCTCGTCCGCGATGACCTGATCGGTCGCCTGCTCCGCGAGCTCCCGCAACCGCTGCGCTCGCTCGCGTCCCTTCTCCAACCGCACGAGCATCTGCTCATACTCATGCCGGAGCGCCGCAGCCATAGGAAGATCGGCGGAACCGGACATGACCGCATGTTCTCGCCGTCGCCGGACAGATGGCTCCGCGTCACAAGCAGCCAGACGACGGCTGGCTACCTAGAGCGTGTCGCAGGTGTTGACGACCAGCTGCGCACAGACCGCGTGCCAGTCCTCGTCGGTGGCGGCGTGGTCGATGATCTCGACGATCATGTCGCGGAGCGGGCGTGCGAGCACGTCGGGGTCGCGGTCATCACGGGTCAGGTACTCGTAGAGCAGCTCTGCGACCTCGTCGGCGACGGCGTCGTGCGCAAGCGCACTGGCGATAAAGTCGCGCACGAGCGCCGCGGCGATCGGCCCGCGGTGTGTCGGGCGCATGGCGTCGGCGCTCACTTCGGCCCCTCCCGATCCGCCTCTTCGCGGACCGTTTCGGCGACGAGTCGTGCCCGTGTTGCGAGGTCTGCTTCGATCTGTGCGAGCGCCTGCTCGAGCGCCGCTCCCAGCGCGTCGGCCACAGCCGCCACGCGCACGAGCGCGGCGCCGTCAAGCCGGCCGAGTCCGGCACGATCGCGCGTCCGTCGTGCCAACTCGAGCCGATGGTGCAGGAGGCTGGCGTAGACGTCGGTCGCGCGCAGCGTGGCCTCGGTCGAGCCCAGCTGATGCTCGGGCGCGGTGCAACGTGACCGCGTCGGACGCTCGAACGCGAGCAGCTTGCCTCCCGCGGGCGGCGCGCCGCCGCCCGATCGCCGCCGGAAGCTCATGCGCTCGTAGCGTCGTCGGAATGCTGTCGGGGCTCGTCGTCGAGGCGTTTGAGCAGGTCGGCGTAGATCTCGACGCCGCGCAGCGCGGCCCGTGTGCCGCCGAGCAGCTCATGCGCGTGGCGACTCGCGTTGTCATGCAGACGCTGGAGCGTGGGCCGCAGCTCTTCGGCCGGGATCGTGAGGTCGAAGCGCTCGCCTGGCTGATGCTCGGCCCAGCCGATGTCGTCGAGCAGGCGCATGTCTGCCTCGAAGCGGCAGCGCAGCGCCCGCGCCTTCTCCCATTCGTGACCTTGGATCGCGAGATAGACCGCGTCGATCCCGGTCAAGTCGATGGTGAGGTCGCCCCACAGCGCGGCGCGCTGCTCGGCATCGATCGTGACGTCCATGACGGTGCCTCCTTGAAGATGGTCAAGGGCACCGACGGGACGACCATCGCCCTGCACGCGAAGCGATCAACGGGCTACGGTGTGCCGCGGCATCGAAGGGCTCGTTCCTTCGGCGCCACAGGCCCAGGGCGGTGCTCGAACACCCCCTGGGCCGACCTTGTTGCGGGTGGTTGAGACACCGTCGTCTACCTCGACGCGGCGACGATGGCAAGGCCGCTGTCAGCCGTCGCTCCTCGTCGCCGAACGGACATTGAGATCGTCGCCGAGCGATGCTGTCGTCGTCCTCACCCAATCCACTGAGGAAGGACGCCATGAGCGCCACCAGCACCACGCAGCACAGCACGTCGACCGAGGCGAAGACCAAGCCGCAGGGGCCGCGCGAGGGCTCGGTCATGTGGGCGGTGATCCAGGTGCTCGACGGCAAGCGCAAGCCGATGACGCCGGCCGAGATCCTCGCCGAGATCCAGGATCGCAGGCTCGCGAAGAAGCTCGCCGGCAAGACGCCGGAGGCGAGCGTCGCCGCGCGCCTCGCGGTCCACGCCGCCAAGGGCCTCTACGTCGAGCGCCCCGAGAAGGGCAAGTACCTGCTCAGAAAGGGCATCACCGCCAAGGCGATCGCCACCGACAGCCCCGCCTCGAAGCCGACCGCCAGCACCCGCGCGAAGGCCGGCCGCCCGACGAGCCGCAGAAAGCCCGCGTCCAGAGGCCGCAGACAGACCCCGCAACCGAAGCCAGCACAGCAGCAACCGGCCGCCGACGCCTCGACCCCGACGCCCTCCCAGGAGGAGGCTGCGACGGCATAGTCCCCTCGAACTCGCAGGAAACGAGATCGCGACAACCCCAAGCGCAGGTGGCCCGGGCGGTGCGCCAACACCCCCGGGCCTGGCACCGAAGGAACACGCCCTTCAATGCAGGATGAACGCGATCCGCATCTGAGCATCACCGGTAGACCCACGGGCCGCCGACTGACGCCACGGCAGCCTCCTTCGGTTCCCTTCGCCGTCGTGCCCCGCATCCACTCAAACAAGCATCGAGCGCTCGGGGTCGCCGTGCGCGAGACCCGCGCGCGCCGCGGCTCTCCCAAGAGGACCGGTTCGAGTCGCTCGTGCATACGCTGCGCGACCGGGGCAGTGTCGGTGCCAACGTCACGATGCCGCACAAGCGAGCGGCCTATTCGCTTGCGAACGATCTGACGCCGACGCCTGCCGTGACCGTTCTGTAGCCCGCCCCATCGCGTCGCATCACCCCCCGCTTTGTGAGCGTGCTGACGGTCGCGGCGACAACCGTCTTTCTAATGCCGGTGAGCGTCGCGATCTCGGCGACGGTTCTTGGCTCACTCGCAGCGGCGAGGATCTTCGCACGGTTGGCTCCACGCGGCGCTCGGCGCGCTCCCGGACGCGGCCCCGGCCTTCTGGCGCCGTAGTTCGTGTTCGTTGAGCGAGCACGCAACGCGCCAACGGCGGCGAGCGCTGCGTCGATCCGGGAGCACTCCTCATCGATCCGCGCACGCTCAACGACGAGCTCGTCTCGTCGTGCCTGCAAGCTGATGATGGACCGCTCAAGTATCGGTGCGTGCATGCGCCCTCACTCTCCAGCTTCGAGTTCGCCGAAAGCGTATCCATACCCGCTGACAGCTCCCTGCATCGTGGCGGGCGAGCGTCTCAAGCGCATGCCCCCATTCGTCGCCGTGGATGCGCGATGATCAGGTCCTCGCCGCCGGGTCATGCGGCCTCGATTTGCAGGTTGAGAACATGCGCTCGATCGGCATGTCGGACGACGAGATCACGCTCGTTCTCTGCGAGAATCCGCGTCGAGCGCTTTCAATTTCGTGACGCCAAAATCAGGTAGGCAGGTCGACGCCGGGCAGGCCGTCGACGCTGACGGCGTTTTTGTCGACCTGGTAGTCGCGGAGTGCGTTGGGGCCGCCTACTCGCAGCTTCTTCTCCGCCCAGGCGTCCTGATGCGGGCGCTCGCGCTGGTAGGACATCAACGGCACGCCGTAGCCGCACGAGTCCGACACACGTGTGACATCGATACGAATGATCGCGCGCCTAGTCTCCGGTCGCACCGCAGCGAAGTCGCACTTCTCGAACAGCGCGGCAAAACGCGACTCGTGCGCCAAGATGACCTCTCCGCTGCCATGCAGGCGAAGGATTCGCGGCGGCCCCTGGAATGCGCACAGCATCACGATGATGCGTCCATTCTCACGCAGATGCGCAACGGTCTCCGCACCGCTGCCAACCACATCGAGATACGCGACCTCGTGTGGCCCAAGAACGCGCAGTGTTCCAATCGGCCCTTTAGAGGCTGTCTCAGAATGAAGGGGTGGGCTTGGCGGCGGCGAAGTGTGGGCCATGTCACAGCAACTGGTGTCGGACGAGTTCTGGGAGCGGGTCGAGCCGGTGCTCCCCGTCGTGCAGCGCCGACGGCGTTATCCGGGCCGCAAGCGGATCAATGACCGCGCCTGCCTGGAATCGATCATGTACGTGCTGAGGACCGGTTGTCAGTGGGCGATGGTCCCCGCCCAGGTGACCGGCTGCTCGGGCAAGACCGCGTGGCGACGGATGGACGAGTGGGCCCGGGCCGGTGTCTGGGACGACCTCCACGATCGGCTGCTGGCCGAGCTCAACGCCCACGGCGAGATCGATTGGAGCACCGGGGTCATCGACGGTGCTGCGCAGCGCGCGGTTTTTGGGGGGACTTCACCGGCCCGTCCCCGACCGATCGCGCGAAGAACGGCGTCAAGTCCCACGCGCTGACTGACGGTCGGGGCCTGCCGCTGGCGGTCACGACGAGCGCGGGCAACCGGCATGACGTCACCCAACTGCTGCCGCTGATCGACCTGCGTCGCGACCGTCCGATCCGTGGCCGGGTCGGCCGACCGCGCGGGAAGACCGACCGGATCCTCGCCGATCGCGGCTACGACTACGACAAGTACCGACGCCAGCTCCGGACCCGAGGGATCGTCGCGGTCATCGCGCGCCGGTGTACCGACAACGGCTCAGGACTCGGCCGAGAGCGCTGGGTCGTGGAGCGCACCATCAGCCATCTGCACCAGCCGCGCCGGCTACGCCAGTGCTACGAGCGCTCCGACCGCTTCCGACTCGCGTTCCTCAAACTCCGCGCCTGCCAACTCTGCTTCCTCCGACTCCAAACCTCATTCTGAGACAGCGTCTTAGGCGACACGTTAACGTGCGCCTCGCCGCTCAGAGGCGCCGTCCCAACGAAGAACAGCTGCTGCCGCTCGATCCACTGGCGAAGCGGCGGAGTGATCTCAGCATAGACTCGACCCACGGGTCCTCCAGTAGCGACGGCGGCCAATGAGAAGAAGCTAGCACATGAGTGATAACGTTTAACACAGCCGCCCGCGACAGCGCTTTAGCTACCCGTCGTTCCCGAGCGCCGGAGATCTGACTTACCGAACTTCGTCGACTCTGACGTTTATCGCTGCCTCCGGCACCCAGCTTACGGACAGTGATGGACGTACATATCTCGACGCTGAAGCAGCCGACGGAGCTGTTGGGCTTGGATACGATCCCCGGATTTCTTGCGGACGCAAGTGCTCGTGCCGAGACGCTTCCGGCGTTGCCCTCGTTCTGCCAGTCACCGGTTCCTCCTCGAAGTCGGTCGCGCTCATGAGCGCACCATCTCTGAGGCGGCCGGCGCTCCCGGTCGCGCCGGCACGCTGGCGAGCCGCTGAGTCCGCATGCGTCAGACATACGCGTGGCATCTTCGCGGCGGCGCGCCTGTCCGCCTGCCTCCCCCTGCCCTCAGGCGACCAGCGGGCGCGCCGGCCGCCGCGGCGATCACGACCCGTGGCCCCCGCCCGATCACCTCGGCGCGATCGTGCAGCTGCTCCTGTTTCGGAGCGGGCGAGCGAGCGCGCCGCGGTCGCGATCATCGTGTGCAGCTCGGCGACTTTGTCGGCGACGGCGTGTGCGCGAGCGCCTTGGCGATGAACTCGCGCACGAGCGCCACGCCGATCGGCCCGTGGCCGAACCGATCCAGCGCTGCCCCGAGCGGGCAGCGCTCTCGTCTTGGGGCCGCGCCGGCATCACGGTTTCACCGGATGACGGTGTCCGCAATGCCAGCGCCGCTACGACGCCACCGCCCGGACGAACTGACCCCTCGTGGAAGGCCCGCGCGCACCCCGACGGAGCCGCGTAATACCCGGAGAGTCGGGTTGGGCAAATGGCAGCGTCAGGCTGGGCTCGGGCAGGATTCGCAGGCAGGCGGCGGAGACGGTCTCGACATCAGTTGCCACAGGCAGGCACCCTAGTCGACCTTGCCTTCCGCATTCAAATCTTGAGGCTTACGGCAAGTCGTGTAACGAGTGGTGCTGCCCAGGCGTTAGCGATGTGGCAGTCCGCGTCGTGTGCGGCAGTTCCGTGCTGCACGGCTTCGAGACCTGTTCGTAGCCTGCTGCCGTGGCCGAATATTGGTGCATAAGCACCTGGTGTGTAGGGTCCGCGTGCAGTAACAAACAAGAACGCTCTCCGGCCCACATCCAAGGGGAAATATGGATCCAGGAAATCGAGTGCTGCAACGCAATTTGCTCGTGCTTGTATCGCTCGGGGCATACGCTGCGGTCGTTGATGCGCCGATCATCAGCGTCGCGACGCCTGAGATCGCTCGATCGTTCCCCGGCGTAGGCCTCGAAACGATGGCCTGGGTCTTGGACGCGTACTTCGTCGCGTTCGCGGCTGGGTTGCTGACGTCCGGTCGACTTGCCGACCACTTCGGGCGTCCGCGCTTTCTCCTCGGAGGTCTGCTGCTGTTCGTGCTCGCGTCGATCGCGTGCGCTGTCACGCCGAGCATCGGCGTACTCATAGCCGCCCGGGCGCTGCAGGCGATCGGCGGCGCGACGGTGATCCCAGCCGGACAGGCGATTCTGCTGGCGGCCTATCCGCCGGCGGAGCGGTACAAGGCGATCATCGCCTTGGGCACTGTCGTGGCGCTCGGGAGCGTCACCGCTCCGACGATTGGCGGTGTGCTGCTCGAGATAGCCAGCTGGCAATGGATCTTCTGGCTCTCGGCCGCGATCGGCTTTGGCGCCTTCGTGTTCGGGCTGCGCGTCGTGCCACGGCAGCCGGGCGATCGCACGGCCCCCGTTCCGGATCCGCTCGGGACGGTGGCACAGACCCTCAGCGCGGCGCTGATCGTGTTCGCGATCCTCGGCGTGCAGCGATGGGGCGCGGACGACGTGCGCGTCTGGGGTTGCGCGGTCATCGCGGTCATCGCGCTGACGCTGGCGATCGTCCGCTCGCGCGGGTCTGAGGCTGCGTCGATGAACCTTGAGCTGTTCCAATCCCGGACGTTGGCCTGGGCCAACGCCGGAAGCTTCCTCGCCGGCCTGGCGCTGTTCGGCGGCTCGTTCGCCTGCGTGCTGTTCTTCTCGTCGGCGTGGGGCTGGTCGCCACTCGAAATCGGTCTCGCGTTCATCCCCGGTTCGATCACCAGCGCCATCGCGGGCCGTCGTGGGCCGCAGCTCGCCGGTCGGTTTGGACCGGCGCGATTGACGCTCGGCTGCACGCTGATTGGCGCGGCGGGCTGTGCGTGGTGGGCGATCGGCGCGAGCGAGACACAGAACTACTGGCTTGGATTCGTGCCCGGGCAGTTGCTCTACGGCTTCGGCATCGCCGGGGGCTTGACCGCGCTCGTCGCCCTTTCGGTCGTTCTCGGCACCGCCGGACGACTTCGGGTCAGCGAGCGGCATCAACGGCGCCCTGCGGCAGGTGGGCGGTGCGATCGGCGTCGCCGTCGTCGCTGCAGCGTTCGCCAGCCAGTCGCTCTCCTTGGTCGAACGGGCGCGGATCGGATGGGCAATGGCGGTGCTCGCGCTGCTCGCGGCAGCGCTGTGCGCCTGGCGACTGCAGCTGGCAATGGCGTCGCCACCAGCGATGCAACCCTCGGCACCGGCGGCTGCCGAGGCCGAAACCGCAGTGAGCGCGTAAGCACGATGACCGATAACGAGCGCGGACTGCTCGACTGGCTTGACGGGCCGGTGAGCGATCGTGGAATCCATGCCTCCCAGACCGACGGCGATTGGGAATTCATCTCCTATGCGGAGCTCGCGGTAACCGTCGGGTACGTCGCGCACGCGCTCGAGCAACAGCTGCCGGCGGGCGCGACGGTGCTGCTCGCGTCGGGCACGGCGACGACGTTCGTGGCCAGCTTCTTCGGCTGCCTGGCCGCCGGCTGCACCCCGGCTCCGTTCGCAACGCCGCTCACCTTCACTGGAACCCACGAGTATGAGGCGCATGTCAGCCACCTCTGGGCCGCATCTGGCGCGCAGGCCGCGCTCGTCGATCCCGAGCTGATCGGGACGGTCCGCGACGCCTGGCGCGGCTCTGGACAGGCGCCGCTCGTATACGACGCTGCGCAGCTTGCTGCCGCAGGCGGAAGCCCGGACGGACTCCGTCGCCTCGACGGAGTCGGCCTGTTGCAGTTCACCTCGGGCTCGACCGGGCGGCCCAAGGGAGTCCGCGTTCCGTCCGCGGCGATCGAAGCCAACGTCGCCGCCATCACAAGATGGGGACGCTGGCACGAGCGCGACGCGGTCGTTCCGTGGCTCCCGCTCTATCACGACATGGGCCTCGTGGGGGCGCTGCTGACACCGGTCGTCGTGCAGCACGACATCTGGTCGATGAGCCCGTTCGAGTTCGTCCGCCAGCCGGCGCGCTGGCTGGCCTGCCTCGGCGAAGGCCGCGCCACGGTCACGGCGGCGCCGACGTTCGGCTACGCATACGCAGCCGCGCGCGTGCCAGCAGATACCTGGAGCGAATGGGACTTCACTAGCTGGCGGATCGCGATCGTCGGCGCGGAGCGGGTCGGCGCGACCGCACTGCGGCGCTTCGCTGAAGTCGCGCAACCAGCCGGCTTCTCACCCAAGACGTTCGCGCCTGCGTACGGGCTCGCGGAATCGACACTCGCCGTAACGCTGTTGCCGTGCGAGCGAGAGCCGCGCGCGCTTCGGCTGGCAGAGGGCGGCGCCCAGATCGGGGAAGCCGTCGAGATCGTCGAGCGGGCGGCCGCGGTGGACGCAGAGCCCGATCGAGACTGGCTCGTCGGTTGCGGCCAACCGCTCGACGGCGTCGTGCTCAGCGTCGTCGACACCGACGGCAACCCGGTGGCAGACGGGGTGCTGGGCGAGCTGCGCGTTCTCCGGAACGTCCCTGGCGGATGGCTATCAGGCCAAGCCAGGCGAGCTGGAGCGATTCGACCGCGCTGGCCATGCGACTGGCGATGCGGGCTTCCGGGTCGACGGAGAGTTGTACGTGGTCGGTCGTCTGGGCGACAGCCTCAGTGTGAAGGGGCGCAACGTCTTCGCCGAGGACCTCGAAGCGGCACTCAGCGCTCGCGTGGGGGTGACGCCCGGCCGCTGTGCCGTGGCGCTCGGCGCGAGCCCGGCTGAGGACTGTTGCGTCGTGCTGCTCGAGTCGTCGGCCGGCGTTGAGCCAGCCGCGGTGCTGGCGCTCTTGCGCAGCGCCATCGGCGCTGGCGTACGGATCGTCGTTATCACCGACGAGCGCGGCGCGATCCCCCGCACCTCGAGCGGCAAGCCGCGCCGTCACGCGATTTTTCAGGCCTTCTCCACAGGCGAGCTGCCGGGCGAGCGCGTGCTTGACGAACGCGACAGCGGACGTGACAGGACCAACACAGGAGCGGTTTGACGATGGCTGTGGATCACGAAAACGACATCCTGCGGCCGGGTGCCCTGCACCCGCCCCACTGCTTCGGCTGCGGCGCCGAGAATCCGCGCGCGCTCGGCGTCTCGGTCAAGGTCGGAGCCCGGACGGCGTCGTTCTCGCACACTCCCGAGTCGTGGGCGCAAGGGGGGTTCGGGGTGCTGCACGGCGGCTACCTCGGCGCGGTGCTCGACGAGGCGATGGCCTCTGCGGCCGGTGTCTGGGCAGAGGCGTTCGTCGTGACATCGCGGCTGGAGGTTCGCTTCATGCGGCCGCTCCTGGTCGAGCGCGAGCTGCACGGCACGATCAGCTGGGACGGTGAGCTTGGGCGCACGCTACGGCTGGAAGCCGTGGTCGACGACGGCAACGGAGAACGGCAGGGCAGCCGTCCGCGCGAACGCGACGTTTCACCGGATCTCCGGCCGCATATTCGTCGACGCGGCGACCGAGACTGGTCACACGGGCGCCGGCGAGAACTGGGGCGGGGACGTCGGGGGATACATCGACGAACAGATTCGCACCGTGCTGCCGCTCGTCCACGATCCGACGGCCACAGACCGTTCGGTCGTGTTGGAGCTGAAGCTGGCTGAGGCGCCGTCGCGCATCTGGCGCTTCGAGATCTCCCCGACCGGAGTCCGGCCGGTGGACGGGGACGCCGCCGCGCCCGATGCCGTGCTGAACGGGTCGTTCGAATCGTGGGGGCGCGTCGTCCGCCAGCAGACGAGCGTGCATGACGAGATCGCCGCGGGGGCGTTCGCGGTCGACGGCGATCTCGTCGCGGCTGCGCATGGCCTTGCCGCGCTGACGAAGTGGGGCGGGGATGCCTGACACGGCCGAGCTGGCTGAGATCCTCGACGTCGTCGAGCTCGAGCGCGCCGTTGCCGTCGCCAGCCCGCTGACGCTCTACGACCGTTGGGAAGCCGCGCCGTGGTCGGTGGCGGAGGTCGACCCCGCCGCCGACCTTCCCCGCTGGCGCCGGCTGCCACTCTTCCTGCGCTCCCAACTGCGGGCCGTGCTCGAGGAGCTGGGCACCGGAGAGGCGTGCGTTACCGAGACGCTGACGCCGCTGATCGATCACGCGCCCGACGAGCAGATGCGGATCTTCCTCGCGACTCAGATCGCTGACGAGGCGCGCCACGTCCGCTTCATCCGCGCGTACACATGCGACGTGATCGTGGCCAGCGACGACGTGGTCACCGGCGACGGTGACGAGGACTCGTTCGCGCGGCACTTCGAGCCGTTGCTGCGACGGCGCACTGCGGCGGTCCGCGAAGCGGCGGGCGACCTGGGCGCATGGTGCGAGGGCGTGGCGCCTTATCACCTCGTGACGGAGGGGATCCTCGCCGCCACGGCGTTGCGTTCTACGTTGCAGATCGTGCGACGCGACGACCTGCTGCCCGCGCTCGCCGCCGGGCTCGTTCACATCGCGCGCGACGAGTCGCGCCACGTGCAGTTCGGTGTCGGGGCCGCACAGTATGCGATCGCCGAAGGCCACGGCGACCGCTTGTTCTCCGCGTTCCTCGACACCTTGCCGGCGTGCTGTCGGGTGCTCGTCGATCCGGCAGAGCCGGTCGAGCTGCCGGAGCTCGCGGGCGCGGCCCATTTCCACCGGCGTCGGCTTGCGGGACAGGCTGCGTTCGCGCGTACGAAGATGAGGCGCGTCCTGTCGGCGATCGGCGGGCGTCACCTGCTCGGCGAAGCCGAAGCTGTCTGGGACGGCGCGATCGCTGCTGCGGCCAGTGAGTACCGCGAGCGCTTCGCGGCGGACCACCCGGCAGTTCCATCCATGTCGAGCCAGCAGAATGAGAGCACGGGATGAACGTTCCACCCGACATGAGCACCGCGCCGTCCGAGCGCGCGATCGCTGACCTGATCCGCAGATACGCTCCGCACGCAGAAGCGGACATCGCCTCCGGAACACGGCTTCGGGAGGAGTTGGGCTTCGAATCGCTCAGCCTGATCGAGCTGGCGTTTGCGCTCGAGCTGGAGTTCTCGCTGCCACCGGTCAGCGACGAAGCCGCGATGGACGTCAAGACCGTCGGCGACATCGTGCGCTTGGTCGAGCAGGCGGCACCCATGGGCAGAGCAGCGACGTGAACGCGGCGCTCGTCGGACTGATCGTCGAGGGATCTAGCAGACCGTCCACACCGGCTCGATCGCCGTGGCGGTCGAGCAGAGCGTTCCGACGAACTGAGGTGCCGGCACGAGCTCGTGGGCGACGAGATGCACGTCACGGGCGGTGACGCCGGCCACAATCCAGTGGTCGCTCTCATGGTCCCACTGCCCGGCGACAGCCGTGTCGCGCAGCGCGCGCAAGCCGTCGCCGGTGGTCTTCACGGCGACCTCCTTCGCTGTCCAAACGTACTGCGGCTTCCCGCCTGGGAGCCGGGGACAGCGGCGACCCCGGTTGGGCGAACCGCACTCCATCTGTGGACGGCAGCGACTCCTCGGCCGAGTCGGGCCCTGACGGCGGCATGCCGCGCGCTGATGAGCGAGCGTGAGCGCGAACTCGAGGCACGACTGCGTATGAAGCTCGATCGCCACGCCTACCGGTGGGCTCGGGCGGTGACCCGGAGCGTCCTCTCGCGCTACACCGCGGTGGAGCCCCGAGCACTGGAGTTCGTTCCGGGCCCGTCTGGCAAACCAGAGATCGCGACCGCAATCGAAACGCCGCTGCAATTCAGCCTCGCTCACACGGATGGGATGACGACGCTGCTCGTCGGCGACGGCCGCGTCGTCGGGGTGGACGTCGAGAGCGAGCGCCGTCTCGCCACCGGGCGTCTCCCACTCTCGGTGCTCGGGAGCCGAGAGCTGGCGCGACTCAACCGATCGCCGGCGGAGCAACGCCCGGTCCGGTTGCTCGAGCATTGGACCCTCAAGGAGGCATACGCGAAGGCCTGCGGCCGAGGGCTCGAGCTGCCGCTCGACCGCGTCGAGTTCGTGATCACAGGGCGCCGCATCAACGCTCGTTTCGACGCGAGGTTCGGGCCCGATCCGCGGCCCTGGTGGTTCGCCCTCCCCGAGGCGTGCCCCGGCTACGTGATCGCGCTCGCGGCTGGGTTGCACGGGGAGGGCGAAGGCCCGCTGGAGCTGCAGACGTTCTCAGCGGGCGCTGCCTGAGGTCTCTTCCTGCCGCTGCGGCTGACTCGCTGCGCTCGCAACTGCGAGGCCGAGCTCGGAGCCGGTCTTGACGTACAAGCCGTTCACAGCGGTTTCGGGGGAGAGCGAGAACTCGCCCTGCGCGGAGTCGACGACGCGCATCCGCCCCACGCCCTTCCGGAGCTCGTCGAGGCTCTGGACCTCGCCGCGCCGCCAGCCGCGGAGGAACTCGTAGTGGTCGGAGTAGACGCCCATGAGCGAGTCCAACACCTCGGCTGACGTCGCCTGCTCCATGTCCACCAGGTCCTCGACCCCGGAGACGACGTTGACGAAGGCGGCGGTCAGCTCCTGCTTGCTGTAGTCCCGCATGGTCAGCTCCTGAGCGTGCTTGAAGAACGCGTTCTCGGCCGGAGTGCATCTGGTAGAACGACGAGACAACGACGAGCATGCGCAGGTACGCACGGCGATAGCTCGCGCCGAAGAACTCGCTCGCCGTGGCTTCGTCGATCTCGCCGCGCAGCGTCGACGCGATGCTCGCAGCGGCCACAAGTCCACTGAAGGTGGCCAGATGAATTCCGGACGAGAGAAGCGGGTCGAGGAAACAGGCCGCATCGCCGACCAGGTAGTACCCGGGGCCGGAGAAGCGTTCCGCGGCGTAGGAGTAGTCCGTCTCCGTCCGCAGCGAGCCGGTCAGCTCTCCCGGCGCGACAAGGTCTCTGACGACGGGGCTTGAATCGAGCGCCTCGCGGTAGATCGTGTCCAGGTCCTTCGTCTCGCGCAACTCCTTCAGGCGCGACTTGTGCAGGACGACGCCCACGCTGAGGCTGCCGTCGTGCAGGGGGATCGCCCAGATCCAGCCGTAGGGGATGGAGCAGGAGGCAGTCGCTCCCTCCGGGCCGCGACCGAGCTGCGCTGCGTTGCGCCAGTACCCCCACAGTGCGACGTTGCGGAACGCCTCATGAAACCTGCGGCTCCGCAGATAGCGGGTCGCCATCAGGCCCGTCCGCCCCGAAGCGTCGACGAGGACGTCGAACGAACAGCTCCCGCGTCTGCCCTCGCCGTCGACGAACGTCGCCCGGCGCGGCCGCTCGCCGTCGAACTCGAGCTCGACCACTTCGACTCTCTGCCGCACGTCGACTCCGACCGATGCCGCGTGGTCCAACAGGATCTGGTCGAATTCCGAGCGCACGACCTGGAACGCGTAGAGTGGCTCCAGCGGGGTGCCGAAGCTGAAGTGCCAGATGTCGTCGCTCCAGTCGAACAGCGCTCCCGCTTTGTGCTGGAAGCCGTGTGACTCGATCGTCTCTCGCAGCCCAAGCTCGTCGAGGATCTGCAGGGCAGAAGGCAAGAGCGATTCGCCGATGTGATACCGCGGAAATCTCTGGCGCTCCATCAAGATCACGTCAAACCCTTGCTTCGCGAGCAGGGCTGCTGTGGTGGAGCCCCCGGGGCCTCCACCGACGACCAGGACCTGGCAGTCAGACATTCGCGTTCCAGACGTCGTTGGATAATTTCCAGAGACGTTAGCCATGGACGTCCGAGCGTTCAAATTACGTCGCGATGCTAGGCGTCGGTGCGGGATCAGCGTCTGATGGCGCCGGGTACTTCGGGTCACCGTCGGCGCCCGCCTGCTCGTAACGAGGGCAGAGCCGGCCGATCAGTGGCCCGGTCATGGCAGTCGCGATCAGCGCCATGATCATCAACTGGCTGTACAGCGTCACATTGAGCAAGCCCGCGCTGAGGCCGACGTTGAGCACCACGACCTCCATGACGCCCCGTGTGTTCAGCAGAACCGCCAACCGCAGCCCTTCACGTCTGCTGAGGCCCGCCCACCTGGCTCCGAGGATAGTGCCGACGACCTTCGGCGCCGTCGCAAGAGCCAGCAGCAGCACGAACTGCAGCACGTCGCCAGCGCTGAAGCCGGAGACGTCGACGCCCATCCCAGCGGTCGCAAAGTAGATCGGCAGCAACACGCCGGCGGTCATCGGCGCAAGCGCCGACTCGATCGGACCGAGCCGCTCGCTGAGAAGCTGGTGGGGAAGCAGAACGCCGAGCACCAACGGTCCGATGACGATGTGCAGACCGATCAGCTGGGTCGTGCCCGCACAAGCGAAGACCGTGGCCGCCAGACCGGCGAGCTGCGCTATCGGGCCGTTCCTGGGGGCGCCGTGCAGCCAGTGAAGGAGCAGCGGCACGACCGCGTGCTTCACGACGACGACGAAGACGAGGAAGAGCACCAGCTTCCACAGCACGCCGCCAAGCCCGTGGCCGGCGGCGATCGTCAATACAGATCCCAGGATCACCCAGCCGACGAGGTCGAGAACGCCCGCGGACGCCAGTGCCATCGTCCCTGCGCTCGTGCGCTCGAGTCCCCGGTCGGTGAGGATCCGGGCGAGAACAGGAAGCGCGGTGCACGCGAACACGACGCCGAACAGAAGCGTGAACGCCAGCTGGGAGCCGCCGCCGGGATGGGCGCCGAACAGCGTTGTCGCCGTCAGCACGCCGGCGGCGAACGGGGGCACGAAGGCACCGGCCGCAACCTTTGCGACCCGGTCGAATCGTCGGCGAAGGGCCGATTGGTCGATCTCGAGCCCAACCATGAAGATGAAGAGGCTGAGGCCCAAGTTGCCGACGCCTTGCAGCAGCGTCACCACTTGTGCTGGCAGCACCGACGCGACGAGATCAGGGGCGACAGCCTCCAGCAGCGAAGGGCCGATCAGGATGCCGAGGAGCAGCTCTCCGATGACTGGCGGCTGCCCGAAACGCTCGGCGAGGCCGCCCAGCAGACGGCTGAGCACGATCAGTGCCGCGATAGCAAGAATTGCCAATCCGAGCTGGTGGTCGGGACTCATGGGGCGGAGCAAAGCAGCCGAGGTGTGCCTCACCAACTCCGGTTGCGCGTCTTTTGCAGTCTCCCCTTGATGACCTATCGTGCGAATTCGCTTCATTGCTGCCATCGGCGGCACATCGTTTACGTGACCCCGACCAAGCGAGGGGACGATCAACGCCATGAGACAAGAGCTGGAAATGCCCCTTCATTCCAATCTGCTCGACGCCGAGGAGCTCGCATCCTTGCGTGGGAAGGTCCCACGCTGGTGGCACGAGGCCTACGACGACCTCGATTCCACCCTCGGGTCCATCGACGATCGGTTCCCGTGCATCTACGCGACCCGCGCACACCGGGCCAACACGCTTCGCTTCGTCTTCCTGCAGAACTCGGACACAGACGAGGCGATCGCGGCCTTCGCCAAGGCGCTGTCGGCGTACTTGAAGGTCTGCCGTTCGCTCGCTCCTCACACGGCGTTCCTCGCGTTCTTCGCGCCCGATCAGCCGACGCTGAGCTTGGAGGAGCAGCACGCCGAGTTCTGGTCCGTCCTCCAGCGTCTGCACGCAATGGACCCCAGCCCGTGGCCCGCGCAGATCCCCACAAACCCGGCGGAGCCGCTGTGGGAGTTCTGCTTCGATGGTGAGCCGACATTCGTGCTCGGCAGCGGGCCAGCGCATGTGACTCGCCGTAGCAGGCACAGCGCCGTGCGGGCGATCTCGTTCCAGCCGCGCTTCATGTTCGACGAACTGATCGCAACCCCTCAGCGACTCGCGCGTGCGCGGCACATCATTCGTGAGAGGGTGCTTGAGGTGGATGGGATTCCAGTCCACCCGATCATCCAGATGTACCACGAGGACGGGAACCGCGAGTGGCGTCAGTACGCGGTGCCCGACGACAACTCACCGATCGAAGGAGACTGCCCCTTCCACGCGAGCGTCGAGTGATCGCCTACGACCCGCATACGATCGAGCGCAAGTGGCAACGTCGCTGGCAGGCGGCGAGGCAGTTCAGGACCCCTCCGCCGAGCGGGCGGCCCTCCTCGTACGTCTTCGCCGGCTGTCCGTTCACGACTGGCGACGCGCACATGGGCCACATCCGGAGCTACACGATCAGTGACAGCTTCGCCCGCTTCCGGCGCGCGCGCGGAGATGACGTCCTCTTCTCGCTCGGCTTCGACTCGTTCGGCCTGCCGGCGGAGCTGGAGGCGAACAAGCGCGGCCTGTCGCCGGCCGCGTGGGTGCGGACGTGCAGCGAGCAGATGCGAGGTCAGTTCCAGCGTCTTGGCTATTCCTGTGACTGGGACCGCTCCTTCATCTCCTCCGAACCCGATCACTACCGCTGGAGCCAATGGCTCTTTCTGGCCTTGCTGGACCAGAACCTCGTCTATATGCGCGACGCTCAGGTGATCTGGTGCGACTCCTGCAACACGGTGCTGGCGGCGATGCAGGCCGACGGCGACGTCTGCTGGCGCTGCGGCAGCACTGTCATGTTCCGTCAACTGCCGCAGTGGTTCCTGCGCGTCTCGGCATATGTGGACGAGAACGAAGCGGGCCTCGCTCATCTCCCCCGCTGGAACAAGGCGGCACTCGGCTCCCAGCGCGCGATCCTCGGCCGCGTCGATGGCTTCGAGCTCGAAGCCAGACTCGACGACGGCCGCGACCTCACGGTGTTCATGACGAGCACGGAGGCATTCACGGACGCCACCGTGGTGGCGATCTCGCCGAACCACCCCGAAGTCGCGTCGCTGGCGACCGACCCGGGCGTGCGAGAGGCGCTGCGAACGCTCCGCCAATCCGGGCGCCGGCGTGCGGACCGGGCCACCAGGCAGGTCGTGAAGACCGCCATGAACGCCGCCGTGCCCGGGATCGCGGAGCCGCTTCCTGTCGTGATCTCGCCGCAAGTGGACAGCCGCTTCGGTCCGACGGCGATCCTCGAGGGGGCCGATCGCAGCTTGGCCCTCACTGCGAAAGAGGGGGAGAGTGAAGCGGGCCAACGACGCACGGCGCCGGCTGCTGAGCCGCGTGCCGCGGTCCGCTACCGGGCCCAGGACTTTCCGATCTCGCGGCAGCGCTCCTGGGGAGCACCGATCCCGCTGGTGCACTGCGAGCGCTGCGGCACGGTCCCGGTTCCACGCGAACAGCTTCCCGTCGAGCTGCCGGAGGATCCCCGTTCGACCAGCGCTGCTCTGGCGGACTGCGAGGACTTTCTCAACTGCGCTTGCCCGGCCTGCGGCGGCGCTGCGAAGCGCGAGACCGACACGCTCGACTGCCACGTCGACGCGCTTTGGATGTGGATGCCGATCTGCGTGCCCGCCGAGGATCGCTCGACGCTGATGTTCAGCCACCCCGAGCTTCAGCGCTGGTTGCCGATCAGACAGATCGTCTGGGGCGCGGACGCCGGCGGGTATCTCTTCGACCAGCGGATCACCGCGCGGGTGCTCCAGGACATCGGCGAACTGGCACCGCTGCCGCAGCGGGAGCCGTTCAGCGATGCGCTCATGCACCAGATGATCAAGATGGATGGTCGCAAGATGAGCAAGCACATCGGAAACGTCGTGAACCCGTCTGAGTTGATCGAAGCGGCAGGGGCGGATGCGGTCCGGCTTGCCGTCCTCGCCGCGGCCGCCCCGGCGCGGCCGTTCGACTGGAACGAGCGACCGCTCGCGACGGCGGGGGCGTTTCTCGGCGAACTCTGGGCCTACGCGCAACCTCGACTGAGCGAGTGGGCCGCACCCGAGGCCGGCCGAGTCGACCGATCCGATCGCCTGCGCCGGCAGCTCGGCCGGTGGTGCGACGCCGCTCTTGCCAAGGCCACGGTCGCCTATGAGCAGTTGGAGATGCAGCGCGTGGCCTCCAACCTGATCCGGCTGTTCGAGCACATCCAGGAGTTCGAGCGGCGGGTGGGCGAGCGACGGAACGAACTCTCAGTGCACGATCGGGAAGCCGTCGTCGCGGCGCTGCTGATCCTGCTGAAAGCAATCGCGCCGCTCTGTCCGCACATCGCTGAGGAGCTGTGGTCGGTGGCGGGCAACGAGACGACGCTCAGCTCCACGCCTTGGCCCGAAGCTAAGGCCGGCTGAAAACGCGCGTGCAAGGCGTCCGACAGGATTCGAACCTGTGTCTCCGACCGTGAGGTCGGTGCTCTTGGCTACGCACCGCGAAGGTGGCAGTCTTGACCAGTCTGAGCTACGGACGCATGGGTTACGTCATGTACGACGACAGCTAGCTCGGCTTGGAAGTTGCGTCCAGCTCAAGCATTGAGCAGACAAGCGCCGACACGTCGGCGAGCGTATTGATGTCCACCAGCTTGACCTTGGCATCACCGACGTCCAGGTTCACCCTGACGAAGAGGTCCGTCAGAATCATCACCAGGAGGATCGAGTCAACTCCGGCCTCGGCGATCACCTGGTTCTCGAGCGGCTCTCGCTCGGCCGAGCCGATGTACTGCTGGAAATGCTCCCCGACGAGGGCATCAATATCTGACTTTGTGTAGGTCACTGCTTCCATCGCATTCGCCCTTTCTTCCGTCGGTATGTGGGGCGCCAATCAGTCCCAGGAAAGGATCTTCGTCAGCGCAAACTATTTGTGCAACTTTTCCGCCGTGACCTCGGAGACGCATGACGACCAAGACGCGACGGTGGCGAAGACGGAGATCGTCCTTCGGCTGCTCGCTGGCGAGAGCATTGCGTCGCTTTCGCGCGAGACCGGGCTTCCCCGCCAGCAGCTGTCGGTGTGGCGCCGGCGTTTCATCGATGGCGGCGAGGCGTACCTCAGGAGAAAGCCCAACCCGCGCGAGGTCGAGCGGCTGCAGACCGAGAATCGTGCGCTCTCCCAGCGCGTGGCCGAACTCGAGAACGAGTCGAGGAGCCGCCCGCTCGTCGCGCCGAGTGAGGCGCGTGTCGACCACGAATACCGGCACCCCTACTGTTCGCCGGCATATGCGGCGGCGCAGCTCGAGGCCGGCTCAGAAGTGCTCGCCGTTCCCGAATGGGGCACCCACCTGCTCGTGCGAAGAGGCCCCGGTGGCCGGCGCATGGCGGTCGGTGGACGGCCCTTCACTTCGTTGGATCCCAACAGTGACCTCGCCGCGGGGCTCGAGTACCTGAGACGCGCCGGCATCAGCTCTGTGTCACTCGTCACCGACCCGATGTGGAGCCCGGACCGACCGACGCTCGAGAGCGGCTTCGACATCTGCCGTCGGTTCAAGGAGACCTATTTCCTCGACCGCGGTGCGGGTCCGCCGCAGATCAGCAAGCGACACCGGAACCGGATCAACAACGCCCGCCGCAGCGGCGAGCTGCAGGAGATCTCCTTCGCCGACCATCTCGATAGGTGGCGCGAGCTCTACCACTACAACGTCGCCAACCGGCAGATTCCCCAGCCCTTGAGCGACAGCTACTTCGAGCAGCTCGCCGCGTTCCGGGAGTTGCGGACCTTCGCGGTGCTGGTGGACGGCGCGATCGTCACGATCACGACCTGGATCCGGCACGAGGACACACTCTACTTCCACGACGCCGCATCAAGCCCCGAGGGTCATGCCGCGTCGGCCTCCTACGTTGCCTTCGCGCATGTGGCCGAGGCGCTCGACGACTGCCGCTACGTCTTCCTTGGCGGAGCCGCCGAGTTCTTCGACGATCCACTGGACGGGTTGGCGCGCTTCAAGCGGGGCTTCTCAAACGGCTCCGCCGTTTCCTACCTCTGCACCGCGCTCCTCGCGTAGCCGCTGATCTCCCGCGCCGCGTTCTCGAGTTCGTCGTCGCCCCAGAAGACGCGCCGCCTGGCGACGACGGATGGAACTCCGGTGACGCCGAGCTCGACGGCGTTGGCGGTGATGTCGTGCACTCGCTGCTTCACTTCGATCCTGTCGACGCCGTCGCGCACTGCACCGGGGTCGAGTCCGACCTGCGACGCCACGTCGAGGACGACGTCAATGTCACTGAGATCGCCGCCGTGACCAAGGCCTGCCGAGTACGCCCCGAGCGAGAACTGCTCGAGTCTGCCGTGGTCGCCGGCGATCACAGCCGCCCGCACGACGAGCGTCGAGTAGGTCCCGAACGGCCAGTCCCGCGGCCAGATGAGCGGCAGCCCGCGTGCCGCCGTCGCCCGCTCGAATTCGCGCATCCGCGCGTCACGCTCGGGTCCCTTGCGCAAGGTCCACGACACTTTGCCGATCGCCCCCATGAGCGCCCCGAAGATGATCGGCTGCCAGATCGGCTTGACCGGCAGCAACTCGTTGACGCGATGTGCGCTCAGATAGCAGTACGGGGCGCTAAAGTCGTAGAAGAACAGTGGCCGCTCGTTGGCACAACTGTCGTTCGGGGTTTCGCAAGACACGCGCATGACCGTAGCCGACGTCCAACCAGCGCCGACAACTTCAGGGATCCCGATGATCGAGCCCGACCGGGTCGATCACGCACCCGCACACCGGGCAGAGCAACGTCGAACTGCTCGCCGTCGGCGAGTGGGCCGAGACCACGAGGTCCGAATTGCGTGCGGTCTGCGCCTCGGCGGCGATCGTCGGGCCCGCGTCGTCCGCAGGGGCGATCTCGTTCGCGCCCCCATGCAGCTGCTTCTGCGCGAGGCGCAGCTCCATGCGAAGGTCCTCGACCGAAAAGCCGTCGGCGACCGATCGATCAAGCCAGTAGGCCTGTTCGTCGGGTGGCAAGGACGCAAGCAGCGAATGGTGGCTCCACGTCAATTTGTCCCTACGTAGGGACGGATCGAACCGCGACGCCACGTACCTCAGGTTGCGCAGGGTCTTCGGGTCGTAGCCGGTGATCTTCGCCGCCTTCGCGTACCGCTCGCCCCATTTTTCGGTCCCGTAGCGAAGCCAGTCGCCGATCCACCACGCGCTGGCCTTCCCGAGTGCGCCAATCCGCCCGCCTTCGCGGGCCCAGGCGGTGTAGTCCATCTCTGCACCCGGCGCCCAGGCCACTCGTGTCACCACGGGTCGGCCGGAGGACTGGCCTCCGACGGAATCGCATGACTGCTCGATTGTGCCGCGGACAACAACCACGAAAGCAGGCTATCGGGGTAGGACATGCCCTGGCAAAATCGGAGCGCGCGCTTACGGTTGGATTGTGAACCGCGAGCATCGGCGGACTCCAAACGGCGCTGACCTCCGTGCATTCCAAGACGGCTCGATGCTGTGGCTGGACTTGCAGTCTCCGTTCGCTGCGTCCACAGTTTCGTGAATGCAAGCGGGCGGACAACCGGACGAGATCGAGCAGCGGGCGCGCGAGCTGGCAGCCCAGCTGGCTCTCCTCACCGGAATCGACGTGACAGAACTGCCGGACGGCGTGGCGACGCCACTGAGAGAAATCGAGATCGACTCGCTCGTGCTGATCGACTTCCTCGCCCGGACCGAAAGCACCTTCGAATTCGCATGGGACGAGGAGACGCCGCCGGAGGCCTTCGAGAGCTTGCTGACGATCGCGAACGAGATGCTCGTCACGTCGACTGGGACGGTTGCCGGAGGTGCCGCGACGTGAAGTTGGTCACCGGGGCCACGGGCCTGGTCGGTGGCGCGATTGTGCTCGAGCTGTTGGAGCGGCGGCCCGACGAGCCGGTCTTCTGCATCGTGCGAGGAGCCTCGCGTGCGGCTGTGCAGGAGCGGCTGGAGGCCTCGCTGCGGCACGCGGCTGCGCTCTACCAGGTGGAACTGCCACACGATGCGCTGGAGAAGCGCTGCAGGGCGATCCAGGGCGACATCACGGCGCCAGGGTGCGCGCTCGACCTCGGGCAGCTCCCGGAGACAGCCGAGCTCTGGCATTGCGCTGCCAGCATTGAGTCGGTGGCTGCCGACCGCGTCGAGGCCCCGGCGCACGACATCGGCGGAACCGCACACGTCCTCGCTCTGGCCGAACAGCTCGGCGTCGCGCGCTACAACCACGTCAGCACCGCCTATGTCGTTGGTGATCGCACGGGGCTCATCCGGGAGGAGCCCGTCCTCGCGGAGCGGGCGCCGAACAACGATCACCAGGCGGCCAAGGGACGAGCCGAGGAGATGGTGGAAGCTTCGAATCTCGACGTGGTCCGTATTCTGCGCCCCTCAATCGTTGTCGGCCACAGCCGCACCGCCCGTTGCACCTCAGCGACCGGGATGTACGGCTTGATCGACCAGATCCTCCAGTTCAGACAGGAGATCGAGTCGACGCTAGGCGACTATCTCGCGCATCGCAGCGTTTCGTTGATCGGGAGGCCAGCGACGCGACTCAACATCGTGCCGGTTGACGTCCTCGCCGAGGCGATCGTGACGATCAGCGAAGCCGACGCGCCCGCGGGGATCTACCAGCTCGCGAATCTCAACCCGCCCACGCTCGGAACGTATCTGAGCGTCCTGATGAGTGTCCTCGGAATGCGCGAGCCACGCTTCGTGGACAGCGGGGAACAGCTGAGCAGCATCGACGCCGCTTTCAATCGGATCGCCGGCTTCCACCGTTCCTATCTGTTGCAGGACAAGGAGTTCGACTGTGCGAACAGCTGTCGGTTCGTCGATGCGGACCTGCTCACCTGGGAGTTCGATGTGTCCGAGCTGACGCGCTACATCGTTGCCCACCTCGACCGGGTCGGACACGAGCACGACGTTCGCCTGACCGCAGCCGAGCTTGACGGGAGCGGGAGATGAAGCTTTCGACGACCTCCAGATGGGACCTGCGATACCAACAGAAGGACCGATGCCGCACGCGCAACGGCGGCGAACTCTACTTCGAGGCCTACGGTGACGGCTCGCCGCTGGTCTTCATCAACAACTTCTTCATCACCGCGCCCGTTTGGCGCAACTTCACCACGCAGCTGCGGCAGGAGTGCGCGGTCGTCACCTACGACTTGCAGAACCAGGGAGCGTCGTCGCAGCCCGGGCCGGGCTTCCCGTTCTCGGCGCATGCGGACGATCTCGTCGACCTGCTGGACCACCTCGGCATCGATGACGCCTACCTCGTGGGCACGTCGATCTCGACGTTGATCGCCCGCCAAGTCGCGCTTCGCCATCCGGATCGGGTTCGTGGCCTTGTCCTGATGGGTCCGATCTATTCGCCGCACGGATCGCTCCGCTACCGCATGCTGATGCGGGATTGGCGGGGCCGCCTGGACGTCGGCGGACCCACCACGCTCTTCAACTCGCTGTATCCCGTCGTCTTTTCCGACCGCGCGGTAGGCGAGGGCGGCGCGCCTGGCTACATCGGAATGCGCCAGCGCTTCCTGGCGCTCAACTCGCACGAGCAGATCGAGGCATGCCTCGAAGCGGCCGGTCAGGCGGAGCAGGCGGCTGACGGCACTGTGGGCCTGCCGCACAGGACCCTGCTTATGATCGGTGACGGCGACGCGTTCTGGAGCCCCGCGACGCTCGCCACGGCCTGCGAACTGCAGCCTGCCGCCGAAGGCGTCGTGATCCCTGATGCCGGCCACCTGCCCTTCTTCGAGCAGCCGGAGGCCTACGAAGCCGCCGTGTTGCGCTTCGTACGCGCGAGCGAGCAGCGCCGCATGCCGTCGTAGCGGCGCGCAGCGCGGCCATGATGCCGCGCTGCGCCTCGGCCTTCCCGCCGTCAGGCGTGCGTCTTGCTCCGCCTCGCCCGGTCTGATGCGGCTTCGAGCAGCGCAACCGCCAGCGGATGCGCGCCTCCCGGTCTCGAATTGAGCTGCGGCACGAACAACGTCGCGACGTACAACGGATGGTCGGGCAGTTCGACGATCCGGGCTTCGCCGTCCTGGTCTCTGCCGACGACGCGCAGCCCGCCAGCGTCGAGCTCGTCTTGGTAGTCGGGGTTGAGCCCGAAGTTGCAGTAGTAGTGCTCGGTCACCTCGGGCGTGCCGTAGATCTCGCCGACGCGGGAGCCTGGGAGGAGCCGGACGCTCATCGTGCGCCCGGCGAGCGAGCACGTCAGCGGCGCAACGACCAGGCGGGAGGCGTACGGGTCGTACTCGGCGTGCTGTGCGTCCTGGATCCCGAGCACGTTGCGGGCAAACTCGATCACCATGTGTTGAAAGCCACCGCACGTCCCCAGCAACGGCCACCCTCGCTCACGCGCCAACCGGACCGCTCGCAGAGCGCCGTCGAGCGAGCGGTAGGGGCTGCCGGGCGCGCACCACAGCGCGTCGTACGCTTCCAGCGCCTCGGGAACGACGTTGCGGAGCTCGGGGGTGGCGAGCCAGCGCACCTCGATCTCGACCGACAAGCTCACGGCGGCGTGCTCGAGCGCTGCGGTGGTTGCCGGGTGGGGCGGGAACGCCGGGTCGAAGTCCCCGATCACGCCGATGAGGAGCCTCATGAGAGACCCAGCGAACGTCCGACGATCTCTTTCATGATCTCGCTCGATCCTCCGTAGATCCTGGTCGCCCGAGCGTTCACGTACGCCCGGGCGATCGCGGTTTCCGGCATGTACCCGTAGCCGCCGTGCAACTGGAGACAGCTGTCGACGACACGGCCTTGGAGCTTCCGTGCACCACCACTTGGCGATCGCCGCGTCCTTGATCGTCAGCTCGCGGGAATTGAGGGCAGTGACGCAGCGGTCGACGTAGGTACGCGCGATCTCGGCTTCGCCGTGCAGCGCGGCAAGGGTGAAGCGCGTGCTCTGGAAGGTGCCGATTCTCTGCCCGAACGCTTGACGCTCGCGAACATAGGCGATCGTGTCTCTGAGTGCGGCCTCAATGGCGGAGACGGCTGACGACGCGATCGAAAGGCGCTCCAGCGGCAGGCCAAGGGACAGGTACTTGAATCCCTCCCCCTCCTCGCCAAGCAGGTTGTCGACGGGCACCGGGGTGTCAATGAAGGACAACTCGGCGGTGTCATGCGCATGCTGTCCGATCTTCTCCATGCTCGTGCGCGCGAAGCCATCCATTCCTCGTTCCACCACAAGCAGGGTGATCCCGTCGCCGTCCGAGATCTTGGCGCCGACAATCACCAGGTCTGCGTTGAGCCCGTTGCTGATCATCGTCTTTGCGCCGTTGAGCAGATAGCGGCCGTTCTCGGGCGTGGCGGTCGTGCCCATCGCCATCAGGTCCGACCCCGCGCCTGGCTCCGTCAGCGCGATCGCCGCGATCAGGTCACCGGAGGCGAGCCCCGGGAACCAGCGGGCACGCTGCTCCTCGTTGCAGCACCGAAGCAGGTAGGGAAGGCACATGTCGTTGTGCACGGTGAGGCACTGTCCAAAGCTCCCGACGCCGGCGCGTTCGGCCTCTTCACCGATCACGACGTTGAAGCGGAAATCGCTCACGCCCGCGCCGCCATGCTGCTCGGGGATCGCCATCCCGAGGAAGCCGCCTCGACCAGCGCGCCTCAGCACCTCGCGGGGAACGAGCCGTCGCTCCTCCCATTCGCCGAAGCGTCCTGCGTGGCCGAGGACCTCGCGTTCGAGAAACGTCCTGAAACTCGCGCGGAAGTCCTCGTGAACATCGTCAAACAGTTGGCGTCGCATTCCTCGCTCGCAGAAAGTCTGTGGATTTTCGACCGGTGCTCTCGTTTCTGGATCACGATCCCTCATCGGCGCGCGCGAAGTCAAGCGACCACCACACCCCATGCTTGCACAGGCCTCGCTGACGAGAGCCGTCGGCGGCAGGTCTCAGCACGGCAGCGCTCGTGCTGGCGATCGGGGGTCGTCATGTGGCTCGCCCAGGCACTGGCACTACGCGATGCGGCCCCACAAAATACGCCTCGCCGTTCACGCAGCGCCTCCTCCAACAAGCGCTTCCAAGCCGGTTCAACCCGACTCGCGTAGGCAAATCGCGAACTCGCTGTCCACGGACGCCCTGCGTCGGGCGACGTTCCAATTTTGGTGCAGATAGGTTCGGTTATACCGTGCCAGCCGTTCAGAGGATCCCTACTCGAAGGAGCCTACGTTGAAGAAACGCAGTTTGCTGGCAACCGTCGCCACGATGGTGGCGTTGCTCGCCGCACTGAGCGGACCGGCGATGGCCGACACCATCCCAGCTCCCGGCACGCCGGGTCAGCCGCTCGCTTCCGGCCAGCTGTCGGGTCCGGACTCCCACGGGGTGCTCCACTGTCAGGCGGCAGCCGACTTGTTCATCGACCCGACGCTCCCGCCGGGCTCAGCACCCGGAAGCATCGTGGTCACGCCGAATGGCCTGGTGTTCGCCGGCCCGAGAGATGGGCTGTGCGCCCAGATCTACACGGCGTTGACCGGGCAGCAGCCCTGAGGGTCCGGCGCGGTTGATGTCTGTCAACCGCGCGACATGACGTTGGTGCTACCAGTCACATTGCGGCACGCAGGCCGACGGGAGGGCGCAAAGCTCAGACCGTCGGTCTGCCGTGCGTGTGGGACCCGCTCCTCGCTGCGCCAGCCGTGACAAATAGCAGTGGGATTCCAGCGGTCAGGCTGCCGCCGTCGAGCCTCGCTGCGAACTCGGGATCTCGCTCCCACATGTCGGGCAGATCCGGCTCACGTCATCGGCGGGATCTGGTCGGGCTGCGTCCGGTGCCTCGGCCTTCCGCGCTACGCGCAGTTCGAGGCGAAGATCGGCGACGGAAAGCCGTTCCGTTATTGCACGATCAAGCCATCTGTCCTGCTCCATAGGCGTCGACGCTGCTAGCTCCGCATGATGACTCCAGGAGAGCTTGTCCCGACGTCGGGACGCGTCCGGGAACCGCGACGCCACGTAGGCCATGTTCCTCAAGCTGCTGACGTCATAACCCGTCAGCTTCGCGGCTTGGACGTACTTCTCGCCGTACCTCGCAGTCCCATACCTGATCCAATCTCCCAGCCACCATTGGCTACAGCGTGCAACCTCGCCGAGCCGGCGACCTGCAAGCACCCACTCTGAGTAGTCGATCTCGCGGGTCGGCGTCCATGTCACGCTCGTGATGCTGGCGACCTTGAAGGCTGTCGCTGCCTCGGAGCGCCGTGCAGCGACGTCTCGGTCCAAGGCACCCGATGTACTCAGCGCCCCCGTCACGGCTTCTGCCCTCCGCAGTTCGGGACCAAGAGTCCGTTTCTTCGGAGCGCTCCTTCGACGAAGGGACACGAGAGGCTGATGCCGACCACTACATCGGCGCCGAATCCCGGCACGCGCGCGCGCAAAGCGCACCAAACCATTCCGTCCTCCCAGCTCATCCCGCGCACTCCCACGTTACAGAGATCCAACTACTAACGACGCTACACGCCGCTCACAAACGACGGCGCCGGCACTACACCGAACGTTAATACTTACCCATCAATCGGTGAAGCGTTATGACCGATAGATGGTATTTTGCCTTCGATGACAACGAATCTCCGCCGCCGAAGCCACCGCAAGGCATCTTGCGGTAGATCGATTTCGCCGGCGAACGTCGCCGAAAGTTGAACCAGCATGTCGTCAGCCCGCACAGACGCGTCGACCCACGCGAGAGCGTGCGCGATGCAGACTAGCGTGCCGAGAGCTGGGTCCTTTTTCTTGCCCGACTCGAGGCGACTCAGAGTCGCTGGCGCAAGGCCAGCCTCTTCTGCAAGGACTACCTGACTCACATCGACCTGCCTGCGTAGCGTTCGAAGCATCGCTCCCAACGCCAGGGAAGGAGCGATCGTCGGAGCCTGATACTCCATGCAGCGCCCATTCGCTGTCAGCGCAGGACCCGGCAAGCCCGCGAAGGCAAAGACCAAGGGGGCTACGCTCGTCTTGAGCGCCCGCGCCATCTTGGCAACGCTCACCAACCCGGGATCGAGGACCTCGCCACGCTCAAGCTTTCCGACGTGGTTCTCGGAGATGGTCGCCATGCTCGCGATAGCGCGCTGCGTCATGCCCCTCTTCCGCCGCAGTTCGACCATGGCCCTCCCCATCGCGGCCGAACACGTCCGGACCCGAATGATCGAGTCGGATGCTTCCCGTTCCTCTTCCGTCGCCTCCCTCATAGGCGGATGGTCCGTCGATCGTCCGCCGAATCCAAATAGGCGCCCAGCAGCTCCGACGCGACGAGCGCCCGGGCTGTCCAAGGCAGCAGCCTGACACCGCTGGTTACCGGTGGCAGTCGACCGCCACGCCGGCCTTGCATGGCCGAAGCCCGCCTGGCCTCAGGCGCCGTGCGGGCTACGGCGACCTTCGCTCGTCAGACTGCAAGGTCTCGTTGAGCTCGTTAGGACTTGCCACTTCGCCCCCTTGGAGGGACCCCATTCTTCGGTCCACCTGGTGTGAGAGTGAGGTGGATGTAGTGACCGGGACGGTATGAGGAGCCGCGGACGGATCGGGCGTGTCGCGAAGGCGAGCCCTGAGGGGCGAGCCGAGCGGCATGCCCGATCCGTCCGCGGCTGTCGTCTCGGCGGGGGGTGTCATGCGGCGGCCGGCTGCTCGGCCTTCCAGGCGGCGGCGAACGCGGCCGGGGTGCGGCGCCCGAGCGCGGAGTGTCCCCGGTGGTGGTTGTAGTCCCAGCGCCAGTCCTCGACGACGACGCGTGCCTCGGTCAGGCACGCGAACGTCTCGGCGTTGAGCAGCTCGTCGCGCACGCGGGCGTGGAAGGACTCCACGAACGGGTTCTGCCACGGGCTGCCGGGCTCGATGAACGCGGTCTCAGATCCGGAATGCCGGCACCAGTCCCCGAGGGCGTGGCTGGTGAGCTCTGGGCCGTTGTCGCAGCGCAGGTAGACGGGCGCGCCGTGCTCGGCGACCAGATCTTCGAGCAGCCCGACGAGGTCATCGGCGCTGACGCTGCGCGCGACGTGCATGACCAGCGCCTGACGGGTGAACTCGTCGATCACGTTCGCCATCCGCAGCGCGCGGCCATCCTGTGTCTGGTCGGCCTGGAAGTCGACCGCCCACACCTCGCCCGGCCGCGTCGCGCGCAGCTTGGTCCGCTCGCCGGCCCCATCGCCGACCCGGGCGCGCTTGCGGCGGGCGCGCGGAACGCGCAGCCCTTCCTGGCGCCAGAGCCGCTGCACCCGCTTGCGGTTGACCTCCCAGCCCAGCTCGAGCAGGTGGTCGTGCGCGCGCCGGTACCCCCACCTCGGGCGGCGCGCCGCGAACGCGCGCAACTCGGCACGCAACGCCGCATCATCGCCCGCCACGACCGGCACGTGACGCTGCGTGGAGCGATGCTGACCGGCGATCCGGCACGCCCGGCGCTCGCTGACGCCGAGACGGTCGCGCAACATCACGACCGCCTGACGCCTGCGGGCCGGGCTCACCAGTTTCCCTTGGCGATCTCCCGCAACCCCTGGTTCTCCAGCGCCTGATCGGCCACGATCCGCTTCAGCCGGCCGTTCTCCCGCTCAAGCTCCTTGAGCCGCCGAGCGTCGTCGGCCTTCATCCCACCGTACTGGTTGCGCCAGCGGTGATACGTGTTCTCCGAGACCTCCAACGCCCGCGCGACCTCCGCGGTTGACCTGCCTTCCGCCAGCAGCCGATCCGCCTCGCGCAACTTGCGGACCACCTGCTCTGGCGTGTGCCTGCGTCGCTTCATCGTGGGTCCTTCCTCGCCCAACAACACGGGCGGGTAGAACTCTCACACGCACCGGGCCGAACCTACGGGGTCACGCCATTGGTCGTGGACCCCGTACCGCTGGACCAATTGGAGCGAGAGCTTCGAGCACGAGCTCTCCAGCCCTGCGCTGGAAGCCCGCTTCACCGACTGGTCGCATCAGGACCCCGCACTCGCGAGGTTCCGGCGACCGGTCGAGTTGCTGCGGTTCCTGCGCAGCCGCCCCACGCCGCTTGAGCGCGACGCCGTTCTGCGTCCGCTTATCGCCAGGGCCGCGACCGAGCCGGCGGCGCGCCGACTCGTGCTGCACGCGGTGCTGCCTGGCTTGATGAACCTCTGCGGGCGACTGCTCGTCAGCGTCGAGGAGCGCGAGGAGGTCTGGGCGATCCTGCTGTGCTGCGCGTGGGAGCAGATCTGCAGCTACTCGGTGCAGCGACGGCCGAGGCGGATCGCAGCCAACGTGCTGCTCGACACGATGCGCGCGACGCTGGCGGAGGTCCGCCGCTCCGGCCCCGTCTGCGAGCCGCTCCTCGAGCCGGTCGTGGCCGCGGCCGGTCAGCAGGAGGAGGGCGACGTCGACGCGCTGCTTCGCGCCGCGACGGTCGCGGGCGCTGTCACGGCGCGTGAGGCCGAGCTGGTGCTCTGCACCCGTTTCGACGGGATCCCACTCGCGCACATCGCGGCCGCTCAGGGCGAGCCCTACAACCGCGTGAAGGTGCGCCGCCAGCGCGCGGAGCGGCGGCTGTTGGTGTGGCTTGGGCATCGGCCTGTACCGCGAGGGCAGCAAAAACGACCTTTCTGTAGTGCTCGGGTCGCCGGGGCTGGTCACAGGCCAGACCGGCGCTTCTCCTAGTCCCGTCCCCTCGAAAGGAGGTGAAAGGGCCGCGTGACCCGCGCCGCGGCCCGAGCACGATGCTCCGCAAGCTCGCGCTCACGATCGCCGCCGCCGCCGTGCTCCTGCTGTTCGTGCCGGCGGTGGCGTTCGCTGCCGGCAGTCTCAATCAGGTGATCGACAACCTGCGGGTCTGGCTCGCAGGACTGCTCGCCGCGTTGGCGACGGTGATGTTGATGATCGGCGGCGCGCGCTATCTGGCCGCCGGGGGTGACCCCGGCCAGATCGAGCGCGCGAAGGGCGCGATCCGCGCCGCCCTCGGTGGCTATGCGCTCGCGCTGCTCGCCCCCGTCCTCGCCGGCATCGTCCGTCGCATCATCGGATGAGGCCGCTCGCCGCAGCGCTCGCCGTCGTCGTCGTCTCGCTCGCGCTCGCCGCGCCCGCGGGCGCGGCGAGCGGCGGCGCGGTCGCCGGGCCGCCCGCGCCTGCGCCGCCGGCCACGGTCTCGCCCCCGGCGTCGCCGGGACCGTCGGCGTCGCCTGGCGGCATCCAGGTCGGTCCTCCGCTGCCCGTGCCGGCGCCGGTGTCGCCGAGTCCGGTGAGAGTCGACGGCGGGCATGCGGATCATCCGGGGTTCTTCGACATCCCGGGCAAGGTCAAGAAGGCGATCGACGACTGGTTCCGCGGGCTCGTCACCGACGCGCTCAACCCGGCCTTGAAGCTCGTCGGGCACACGCTCTTGTCGACGCCGCAGGTGACCGGCCAGTCGCGGGTCGTGCAGTTCTGGACCTACACGCTCGGGATCGCCAACGGCCTGCTCGTGCTGCTGATCGTTGTCGCGGGGGCGATCGTGATGGGCCACGAAACCGTCCAGACCCGCTACGCGCTCAAGGACGCCCTCCCTCGCGTGTTGCTCGCGGCGGTCGCGGCGAACGCGAGCCTCGCGATCAGCGGCCAGATGGTCAGCATCGCCAACGCCCTCTCCTCCGGCTTTCTGGCCGGCGGCGTGGATCCGGCGAAGGCGAGCGAGCGGCTCTCCCAGGACGTGGTGCAGTACGTGACCGGCGGCGGGATCTTCTTGATCCTGCTGGGGTTGGTGTGCGCGGTCTTCGCGGTCGTGCTGCTGGTCCTCTACATCATCCGCGCAGCACTCATCCTGCTGCTCGTCTGCGCCGCCCCCGTGATGCTGCTCGGGCACGCGCTCCCGCAGACCGAAGGCATCGCGCATCTGTGGTGGCGGGCGATGACCGCCGCCCTCTTCGTGCAGGTCGCCCAAGCGTTGATCCTCGCCTTGGCCGTCCAAGTCTTCTTCACCCCGAGCGGGCACGGCGCCCTCGGGCTCGGCGCGACCGCCGGCGGGCTGATCGACGTGCTCGTCGCGCTGTGCCTGCTCTGGCTGCTGGTGAAGGTGCCGTTCTGGGCACGCGAGATGGTCTCCCACCGGCCGTCGACCGTCGTGCGGCTCGTGAAGACCTACGTCGTCGGCCGCGCGCTGCGAGGAGGGGTCGTATGAGCGGGGAGCGTGTGCGTCTGCCGGCGAACGTCGAGATGGAGGACCAGATCGCGTTCGGGCTCACCGCCCGCCAGATCGCGATCCTCGCCGTTGCCGCGATCGTCTCCTACCTCCTCTACACGGCCGCCTCGTCGGTGCTGCCCGTCGTCGTGGCGGTCGCGCTCACCGCCCCGCTCGGGATCCTCGGCGCCGGCCTCGCGCTCGCCCGCCACGCCGGCCTCACCGGCGATCAGCTCGCGCTCGCCGCGGCGCGCCATGTCGCGCGTCCGCGGCGGCTCGTGCTCGCCCCCGACGGCCTGCCCACGCCGCTGCGCGGCGCGCCGGCCCAGCCGCGCGCCAGCGCGCTCGACCTCCCAGTACGCGCTGTCGCGCGCTCGGGTGTCGTCGAGTTGGCCGGCGGTGAGTTCTGCTTGCTGCTGGCGGCGAGCGGGCCGGCGTTCGAGCTGCGCTCCGAGGAGGAGCAGGCCGCGTTGGTCGAGGGGTTCGGTCGCTGGTTGAACGGGCTCGCGGAGCCGGTCTCGATCTACGTTCACGGCCAGCCCGCCGAACTCGACCGCCACGCCGCCCGGCTCACCGCCAGCGCCGGCAAGCTCCCCCACCCGGCGCTTGCGCGCGCGGCCCGCGCGCACGCTGCGTTCCTCGAGCAGCTCGCCGCGGGCGAGGGCGTGCGCCGTCGTGAGATCGTCCTCGCCCTGTCGACTCGCACGCGCGACCGTGCCGCGGCGGAGACCACGCTGCGCGGCCGGGCGCGTGAGGCGAGCGACCAGCTGCGCAGCTGCGCCGTGGAATGCCGCGAGCTTCCCGGCGAGCAAGCCGCAGCCGTGCTCGCCCGAGCGGTGACGCCCGCGGGACCGGTCGCCGGCTCGCAGCTGACCGGGACGGTGCGCGCATGCTGAGCCGCAACCTCCTGCGCCGGGCCAAGCCGACCCCGCGCCAGTCGAAGGTCGGGCCGAGCGGGATCGTGCTCGGCAGCGACCACCTGCAGGCCGACGGCGTCGTCCAGCGCACCTTTGCCGTTGTCGGCTACCCGCGCGAGGTCGCGCGCGGCTGGCTCGCCCCCTTGTTGCGCGCGGCCGGGGACCTCGACCTCACGTTGCACATTGAGCCGGTCGCCCCGGCCTTGGCGGCCGACCGGTTGCGGCGACAGCGCGCGCGGCTTGAGTCGAGCCGGCGGCTCGATGCGGAGAAGGGTCGGCTCGCCGACCCGACGATCGAGGCGGCGGCGCAGGACGCCGACGAGCTGGCCGCCCGGCTCGCGCGGGGTGAGAGCCGGCTGCTGCGCGGCGGCCTCTACCTCTCCGTCAAGGCGAGCAGCCTGGAGGAGCTTGGCGAGCGCTGCGAGCGCGTGCGTGCGCTGTGCGCGTCGCTGCTGCTGCACGTCGTCCCGGCGACGTTTCGGCCGTTGGACGGCTGGGTCTCGACGCTGCCGATCGGCGTCGACCGCCTGCGCCTGCGGCGCTCGTTTGACACCGACGCGCTCGCTGCCGCGTTCCCGTTCGCCAGCGCTGACCCGCCTTTGGAGGAGCACGGCGTCCTCTACGGGCTCACGCCGGCCGGCGCGCCGGTCGTCGTCGATCGCTTCGCGCGCGAGAACTACAACGCCGTCCTCCTCGCCCGCTCCGGCGCTGGGAAGTCCTACACGGCCAAGCTGGAGGCGCTGCGCCAGCTCTACCGCGGGGTTCAGGTGTTCGTCATCGACCCCGAGGACGAGTTTCGGCCGATGTGCGAGGCCGCCGGAGGCGTCTACCTGCCGCTCACCGGACCGAAAGCGGTCACGGTCAACGCGCTCGACCTGCCCGCCGACGGCTCGCCGCAGGCGCTCGACGATCGCATCCTGTTCCTTGCCGAGCTGGTCGAGCTGCTCGCCGGAGGCTTGGTCGGCGGAGAGCTGGCGGTCCTCGATCGTGCCGCGCGCGCCTGCTACGCCGCCGCCGGGATCACCGCCGACCCCGCAACCCACACGCAGCCGGCGCCGCTGCTGCGCGACCTCGTCAAGACGCTCGCGAAGGAGGGCTCCTCCGGCGCGAGCCTCGCCGAGCGCCTCTCCCCCTACGCCACCGGATCGCACTCCTCCCTCTTCAACGCACCGACCTCCGCACGCCCGGACGGCCACCTCGTCTGCTGGTCGCTGCGCGGACTGCCCGAGCGGATTCGCGCCCCCGCCCTGCTGATCGTCTTGGACGCGATCTGGCGCTCGATCGACGGGCCGCTGCGCCGCCGCTGCGTCTACGTCGACGAGGCCCACATCCTGCGCGACGAGCCAGCCGGCGCACGCTTCCTGTTCCGCCTCTCGAAGATCGCCCGCAAGCGCTGGTGCGCGCTCACCACGATCGCCCAAGACGCCGACGACCTCCTCAGCACGCCGCTCGGGCGCGCAGTCGTCAACAACGCCGCCACGCAGATCCTCATGCGCCAGTCCGCGCAAGCGATCGACCAAGTCGGCGAAGCCTTCAAGCTCTCCGCCGGGGAGCGCCGCTACCTCGTCACCTGCCCGATCGGACACGGACTGCTGCTCACCGGCGAGGACCGCGTGCCGCTCAGGGTCGTCGCCAGCCCCGAGGAGGACGCGCTCGTCACGACCGACCCCGCCGAGCTCGCCGCCCGCCAAGATGGAGAGGGCGCAGCGTGAAGCGCGCCGCGCTCGCCGCCGTCGGCGTTGTCTTCCTGCTGCCGGTCCTTGCCATCGCCGCCGGCACCGGCGTGATCGACGGCATCAGCGCCGGACAGCCCATCACGGCGCCGTCCGCGATCCCCGACATACCGAATCGGTACATGCAGCTCTACCAAGCGGCTGCAGCCCGATATGGAGTGCCGTGGGAGCTGCTCGCCGCGATCGGCAAGGTCGAGTGCGACCACGGCCGCGACCCCGACCCCTCCTGCTGGCGCGAGGGCGCCGTCAACTACGCCGGCGCCGGCGGACCGATGCAGTTCCTCGCCTCCACCTGGGCCACCTACGGCGTCGACGCCAACGGCGACGGACGCGCCGACCGCTGGGATCCCGCCGACGCGATCTACGGCGCCGCGCGCTACCTGCGCGCAAACGGCGTGCCCGCGGATCTGCAGCGCGCGATCTACGCCTACAACCACAGCACCGCCTACGTCCAGCAGGTGCTCGACCTGATGCAGCGCTACCGGCAACAGGCGGCGGCGGCTCCGGCGGCAGGTGGAGCCGTGCAGGGCCTCGGCGACCCCGCCGCCCTCGCGCAGCAGGTGCTCTCCGACCATCGGATCGGGCTGCGACCCGAGGCCGTCGGCGACGTGCGCTCGGGCCGCATCGACCCGCGGCTGCTCGCGGCGCTGCTGACGCTCAGCCAGCGCTTCGCGCTCGACGGTGTCGGTCCGTTCATCACCGGCCACAGCACCCTCGTCGCCGGCACCAACCGCATCTCCAACCACGCAGGCGGACACGCCGTCGACATCGGCACCGTCAACGGACAGATCGTCACCAGCTCGAGCAGCGCGGCTCGTGCGCTCGCGGTCGCGATCCTCGCGCTGCCCGCGCCGCTGCGGCCCGACGAGATCGAGAGCCCGTTCACAGGTCTGCCGTGCGGGCCGGTGCGCTGCATCCGCGTCCCCGACCACGTCCACCTCGGCTACGACCGATGACCGCCGCCGACCGCAACCCGGCCCCGGACCGGACCGTGCTGCTCGAGCACGCCCGCACGCTCGGCCGCAGCGTCCTGACCGAGATGGTCGCGCTCGCTCCGGCGGTCGCGGTCGTGGTGCTCGGGACGGTCGCCTCGATCGTGGCCGTGCGGTGGTGGGCCACGCGACATCGCGCGCGCGGGGCGCGCTTCATCCAGATCGGCGTCCCGCCGAGCGCGGACCCCGCCGCCGCCCGGCTGCTGTGGTCAGCACTGCACGATCTCCTGCGCCCGCGCTTCGCTCGGCTGCTCGGCGGCCAGCCGCAGATCGCCTGGGAGGTCCACGCGAGCGAGGCCGGCACGACGTTCGGGATCTGGACGCCGGGCACGATCCCGCCCGGCCTGATCGAGCGGGCGATCACCGCCGCCTGGCCCGGCGCGACCCTGACCGTCGAGCAGCCGCCGCCCGAGCTGCCGCTCTCGCGCGAGCACGCGCGGGCGAGCCTCGAGGTGGTGCTCGCGGGCCCGAGGTGGTTCGGGCTGAGCGCCGCGCAGGATGTCGATCCGCTCGCGCTCGTGCTCGGGCAGCTCGCCGGCCTGCGCGACGGCGAGCACACGGTCCTCCAACTCGTCGCTCGCCCAGCTGGCCGGCGTGAGCGCGGGAGGCTGTTCGCCGTCGCGCGCAACATGCGCGCCGGGACGCCGCTGACCCGGGCCGGGCGGCTGCTCGATCTCGTGCTGCCCGGCCCGCCCGCACGCGCCAGCAGCAGTCCGACGATCGCCGGCGATGTCCGCGACGTGCTCGAGCGGGCCTCGGGGCCGCTGTTCGAGTTCGTGATCCGCGCGTCGGTCAGCGCACGCTCGCGCGGGCAGGCACGCGGCCGCATCCGCGCGCTGCGCAGCGCGTTCGCCGCCTACGAAGGCCGCGCCCGCCTGCGCGCCCGGCGCCTGCGCCGCCCGGAGGCCAAGCTGCAGCTGCGCACGCTCGGACGGCATGCGGGGCTCGCGTCAGTGCGCGAGATCGCTGCGCTGGCGCACCTGCCGGCCGATCAATCGATCCCCGGCCTCGTACGCGCCGGGGCGCGCGCTGTGGCGCCGCCGCCCGGTAGCGCCAGCGACGGCAAGCCGCTCGGCGTCGACCGCGACGGCCGGCCCGTGCGGCTCGGCGTACAGGACGCCCGCCATCACCTGCACCTGCTCGGTCCGACCGGGGTCGGGAAGTCGACGTTGATCGCGCAGCTCGCGCTCGCCGACCTCGCCGCGGGCCGCGGCTGCGTCGTGATCGACCCGGCCGGCGACCTCGTCGATGACCTGCTCGCTCGCATCCCCGAGAACCGCCTGGATCGCGTCGACCTGCTCGACCCGCTCGACCATGCGCCGCCGGGGTTGAACATGTTCGACGGTGAGGATCGCGATCTCGTCGTCGATCAGCTCGTCGGCATCTTCGCGCGCGTCTTCGCACGGCATTGGGGGCCACGCAGCGACGACATCCTGCGCGCCGCGCTGCTCACCCTCTGCGCCGCCCCCGGGCCGATGACGCTCGTCGAGGTCCCGCGGCTGCTGACCGATGCCAGATGGCGCGCGAAGCTCGTGCTCGACCTCAACGACCCGATCGGCCTTGAGCCCTTCTGGGCCTGGTACGAGTCGCTCTCGCAAGCGGGGCAGATGCAGACGATCGCGCCGCTGCTCAACAAGCTCCGCGCGTTCCTGCTGCGAGCACCGGTGCGCGCGATCATCGGCCAGCACCAAACGACGCTCGACATTCCCCGCTGCCTCGATCAGGGCCGGCTGCTGCTCGCCCGGTTGCCGAAAGGCAGACTCGGCGAGGACACCAGCAGCCTGCTCGGCAGCCTGCTCGTCGCGCGCGTCTGGCAAGCAGCCAGCGCCCGCGCTGCACAACCGCCGCAGCAGCGACGCGACTGCACGCTGCTGATCGACGAGGTCCAGAACTTCTTGAACCTGCCGATGCGCCTGGCGGACATCCTCGCCGAGGCACGCAAGTACCGGCTCTCGCTCGGACTCGCCCACCAATACCTCGGCCAGCTGCGCCCCGAGCTGCGCGAGGGCCTCACCAACGCCCGCACCAAGATCTACTTCCAACTCTCCCCCGAGGACGCCGGCGCAGTGCGCTCAGAGGTCCGGCCAGAGCTCGACGACTACGACCTCGAGCACCTGCCCGCCCACACCGCCGCCGTGCGCCTCTGCCAGGCCGCAACGACGACCAGCGCGTTCACGATGACCACCCGGCCGCTGACCGACGGCAGCCCCGAACGCGCCGCCGAAGCGCGCGCCGCCTCCCGACGTCGCATCGGCACCGCACGCACCACCGTAGAGGACCAGCTCGCCGAGCGGCATGGCAGAAGAGCCCTGAGATGACGCTGCCGTTCTGCGATCCGTTCTGCGGTCCGATCTGGGGTCCGTTCTGCTGTCCGCTCCCCGCCCGCGCCAGGCGCCCGGGTCGCCCGCCGTCGCGGCGAATCCGCGGCGTGCGGAAAACCCGACAACATCCCCTGACGTAGCTGTGTCCGCCTCCTCTTCTGCGCGGGCGGGGCGGCTGCGTACCGGCGAGCTGGCCCACCTCGCCAGTCGTCTCACCGACCGCGACCGCCAGATCGCTCAGGACTGCTACGAGCACCGCGTCCTCACGACCGAGCAGTTGCGACGGCTGCACTTCACCGACGCCCGCAGCGCAACGCGGCGCCTGCAGGCTCTGCGCGAGCTGCGCGTGCTCGAGCGCTTCCGACCGGCGTGGCGGCGCGGCGAGGGCAGCAACCCCTACCACTGGATCCTCGACACCGCCGGCGCCTACGTCGTCGCCGCCCTGCGCGGCCTCGAACGCCAACAGCTCCCGTTCAAGCAACAACCGCTCGACGCCGTCGCCGGCTCTGCCACGCTCGCGCACCGCTACGCCACCAACGAGTTCGCCACCCGCCTCATCGCCCAAGCGTGCGCGACCGGCGCGAGCGTGCCCGAGTGGCGCGGCGAGCGCGGCGCTGGCGAGCTGCTCGACGGCATCGTGATCCCCGACAGCTACCTCGCGCTCGAGCGCCCCACCGGACCGCGGCTGCACCTGCTGCTCGAGATCGACCGCGCCACCGAGGACCACGCCCGCCTGCTCACCAAAGCACGCCGCTACGCCAAAGCGATCCCACGCAGCCCCCTCCGACACGCCAACACGCTCGTGCTGATGATCGTGCCAACCCGGCGGCGGGCGCAAACGGTGGCGGCCACGCTCGCGCGCGGGCCGTGGCCGATCGCCGTCGAGCCCTGGAGCCCCGGCGGCGAATCACCGCTCGCAATTGTTGAGCGATGCTCTCTTTCTGACCTCGAACACCGGCCCGATAATTCATCCTGACATCGCACTCGCTTTTGCGTATTGATGATGGTGTCATCTATGTGTGCCGCTGGACCCGCACAAGCCCACAGCCACGCCCGAGAGGAGCCGGCAAATGCCTGCTACAGATGATGTCATCGAGGTCAGTGCTGGACCCAAGGGGCTCAAGAGAACCTACTGGTGCGAGGGCATACATACCGCGACCGTGTACTTCATGGCCGGGCGCTGGTGGGTGCGCTGCTACTACGGACCCGATGAGTACAACCAACACGATTGCGGCACTCCGAACAGCGGCGATCACATCGCCATCCGCCACACACTGCGTCTCACGCGTCAACCTGCGTGAAGCCAGCACCGAGGTCCCGATCGCGCGACGCAGACGCCGCCGAAGCCGGAGCAGCCACGCGCACGCCGGTCGCGCTGCTCCTGCGAGAGTCGCGCAAGGCCGCCGGGCTCACACAAGGCAAGCTCGCCGAGCGAGCCGGCGTTCTCACGATCAACGATCTCGCGCCTCGAGCGCGGAATCGGCAGACCGCGTTTTCTCATGGTCGAGCGCGTCCTGCATGCCGCCGGCTACCGGCTTGTGATGCGCGCTGTACCGAAACGGGCCTCAAATTGACCTTTCTATGTGCAGTCGGACCGCGCCGGTCGACTCACATAGATGACACAGATTCCATCCAGCGTTCCACTCGCGGTATGGCCGTGCGCGCAGCGCAGCTGCCGCCGCGGTGAGCTCTCGCCCGCGCTCGCACGCCGCGCGATCGAGACCTACAGCGATCCGGGCGACCTCGTCGTCGACCCCTGCTGCGCCAGCGGCACCGCCCTCATCGAGGCGGCGCAGCTCGACCGCGACGCCCTCGGCGTCGAGGCCGACCACAGCTGCGCCGACCTCGCAGCCACGAACATCGAGAACGCCCGCTCGGGCGGCGCGCCGGGCCGCGCCCGCGTGCTCGTGGGCGACGGCCGCGACCTGCCGCGCGTCCTCGCGCGCAGAGAGGCGCGCGAGCTGGTCGCACCGCCCGGCGAGCAGATCGCGCGCCTTCCCTTCGCAACCGCCGCGCTCGTGCTGACCGGGCTGCCGAGCGGGCGGCCCGCCGCGCTCGCGCGCTACGCGACCTCGGCCGCAGCCGTGGTCAAGCCCGGCGGGTTCGTCGTGCTGGTGATCGACCGGCGGCGCGCCGGCACCGCGCTCGCCGGCGAGCTGGTGCAACTGCACCAGCAGCTCGGTCTCCTGTACTGGCAGCACGTCGTCGGGCTCGCCGCGGAGATCCACGGCGATCAGTTGCGATGCCGCGCGCGCGGCGCCGCCGCGACGACCTGCCACGAGGACGTGCTCGTCTTCCGACGCCCGGAGACGAAGCGATGACGACTGACGCGCCCCTCTCCGTCTGGCCCGTCGCACAACAGGTCGCCGCCACGCAGCGTCGCGGGCGCTACCTGCCGGAGTCCACCGAGCACCCCGGCCGCATGCTGCCCGCGCTCGCACGACGTGCGATCGAGACCTACACCGAGCCGGGCGACCTCGTCATCGACCCGATGTGCGGCATCGGCACCACACTCGTCGAGGCAATCCACCTCAGACGCCGCGCCTACGGCGTCGAGCTGGAGCACCGCTGGACCGCCCTGGCCGCACGCAACGTGCTCCTCGCCCGCAAACAGGGCGCCCAAGGGCAGGCGCTCGCGCTCCGTGGCGACGCGCGCACGCTCGGCCGCGGCCTGCTCGACGGACTGCGCGGCCAAGCCGAGCTGATCCTCACCTCCCCGCCATACGGCTCCTCCGTCCACGGTCACGTCCGTGCCCGCCCCGGCAGAGGAGTCGAGAAGGTCAACTACCGCTACTCCGACAGCCGCCAGAACCTCGGGCAGCTCTCGACCCTCGCAAGCGGCGACACGATCGCGCCGAAGCTGCGCGCCGCGCTCGTCGAGATCCTCGCCGGCTGTCGCCGCATGCTCAGCCCGACCGGCCGGCTCGTGATGACGACCCGGCCTTACCGCCACCACGGCGCGCTCGTCGACCTCCCAGGCGTGGTCGTGAAGCTCGCCGACGACGCCGGCCTCACCCTCGAGGCACGCCATGTCGCGCTGCTCGCCGGCCTGCGCGAGGGGCGGCTCGTCTCCACGGTCGAGCTTCTTCCAGCTCGCCCGCCAGCGCCGCGGGACGGTCCCGCGGATGCTGCTCATCGCCCACGAGGACGTGCTCGTCTTCACGAAAGGCTCGGCATCGTGAGCGGGGCCGACCACGACCAGGCAGCCCACGACGACGGCCTGGAGGTCACGGTCGTCGTGCATCCCGTCGACGGCGACGAGGAGCTGCGTGAACGGCAGATGGCGGCGATCGTCCGGCTGTTGCGTCACGCCGCCGAGCGCCGATCCGACACGGCCGATGATGGCGCGTGAGGCTCTCCTGCTGACGTGGCACTTGAGATTCGCGCATGATGCTGGTGTCGTCGTGCAGGACCCACCACATAGGTGGCCCGGGCGGCGCGGTAACGCCCCCGGGCCTGGCACCGAAGAAGAGCGCTTCGGTGCGCGATCTACCGTATCCATTCGGCGAGGCCGACTCGATCTCGCAGGTACGGGCGCGCGCTCCGCGGTGCTTCAGACCGAGGAGGCAGCAATGCGCGGCAAGAACTCGCGGCACGGGATCTACGACGCGATCGGTGGCGCGGTACGCGAGGCGCGCGGCCGGCGTCGCCTGACGCAGACCGAGCTCGGCTGGCACGCCGGACTTCATCGCAACTACGTCGGCGCAGTGGAGCGCGGCGAGATCAACCCGACGCTGAGAATCATCGTCAGGCTCGCCCGCGGCCTGGCGATGCAACCGTCCGAGCTGCTCAACCTTGCCGAGCAGCACCACGGCGGGTGGGACCTGGACGTCGGCGACGTCGCGCCGAGAAGGAGCAGCAGGCGTCGCGGCACTCCGAGCACAGGACGGCGGTCGTGAGCATCGTCAACGGCAAGCCGATGCGACTGGCGTTCTACGCGCGCGTCTCCACCGAGGACGAGCAGGACCCATCGCTCTCGATCCCGCGACAGCTCACGAGCTGCAAGCGCCAGACCAGCGGCATGGGCGAGATCGTCGCGACCTATTGGGACATCGAGAGCGGCCGCAAGGACCTCGACCTGCGCGGCAACGGCGCCAACGGCGATGCGTTCAACGTCCCGGTCCCGCGCGAGGGCGGCATCGCCGACCTCCTGCGCGCTTCCGAGGCCAAGCACCCGCCGTTCGACGCGGTGATCGTGGAGAGCATCGACCGCCTCTCGCGCATGACCGTCGACTCCACCCACATCGAGCGCGAGCTTGAGCGCCGCGACATCGCCCTGTTCGCCTCTGACGAGCCGATGGAGACGACCGCCACGGCGATCCTGACCCGGCGCGTGAAGCAGGGCGTCGCCGAGTGGTACGTGCGCGACCTGATCGAGAAGAGCCGCAAGGGCATGGAGGAGAGCGTCCGCCAGGGCTGGCACACCGGCGGCCCCGTCCCCTACGGCTACATGCTCGAGCCCCACCCCCACCCCAACCCGCACAAGGCGAAGGAGGGCAAGAAGAAGCACCGGCTCATCCCCGACCCGATGCGAGCACCGATCGTGCACACGATCTTCTCGTGGTACTGCGTGCGCGGCCTCGGCCTCGGCGAGATCTGCGACTCGCTCAACGGTGACCTCGACCGCTACCCGCCACCGAAGCGCAACCACAAGGACGAGAACGACCTCCCGCAGACGTGGAGCAAGTCACAGATCCACTCGATGCTGCGCAACCCGAAGTACACCGGCTTCAACGTCTGGAACCGTCACGACAAGCGCCGCGGACGGCCGCTGATCCGCCCGAAGGACCAGTGGGTGTGGAGCGCGCTCCCCGTCCACGAGCCGATCGTCGCCCGTGATCTTTTCGAGCAGGTAGAGGATCGCGCACGACGCAACGAGGTGAGACCCGAGCGGCGCAACGGGCACGCCTACCCGCAGCGGACCTCGCGCCGCAGCGGCCGGCTTTACCCGCTGCGCGGACGTGTGCATTGCAGCCTCTGCGACCGGCGCATGGAGGGCAGCCACCAGAAGGGCAAGAACTGGTACCGCTGCCGGTTCGTCTGGAACCGCGGCGCCGTCGCCGCCGACCAAGCCGGGCACCCACGCACGCTCGGCATCAAGGAGGAGGTCATCCTCGACCAACTGCTCGACTTCATGCAGCGGCGCATCTTCGGCCCCGACCGCCTCCGACTCCTGCGCCACGACCTCGCCCGAACCGCAAGAACGGAGTGGCGCGATCACGACGGCGAGCTTGCCCGCCTCAAGGGCGAGTTGGAAAAAGTCACCAGCTCCCTCCGGCGCCAGACACTGCGCCTCGAGGAGCACGACGACCCCAACCACCCGGTCGTCGCCGCCGCCAAGGACCGCATCGAGGAGCTGAGCGCCCGCCGCACCTCCATCGACGACGCGATCCGCTCCCTCGAAACGAACCGCCCCGACGGCACCCGCCCCGACGAGATCGAGGCGATGCTCGCCACCGTCCCAGACCTCAGCCCCACGCTCCGAACCGCCACGCCCGAAGACCTCGCCGACCTCTTCGACGCCTTCAACGTCAAGGTGACCTTCGACAAGGCCAACCAGAAGCTGACGCTCGCCGCCACCCTCACCGGCGAACTCGTCTTCGAAAACGAGAAAACCCCGACGGCCAAAGGGCCGGTCGGGGAATTCGTCCATAGCGGGGGCGGGATTCGAACCCGCGACCTTCGGGTTATGAGCCCGACGAGCTACCAGACTGCTCCACCCCGCGGCGTGGACGAAGCAGTATAGCGCCTCGTGGGCGAGATCCGAAGCCCGCGACCGCGTGCGTACGATGCGGCGGATGGCGCGTGTGTTCGTGACCCGGCGGCTGGTCGGCGAGGGTGTGGAGCGCCTCGCGGCGGCGGGCCACGACGCCGACGTGTGGGACGCGCCCGAGCCGCCGTCGCATGCGACGCTGCTCGAGCGCAGCGCGCACGCCGACGCGCTGCTGTGCACGCTCAGCGACCGGATCGACGCCGCGTTCCTGACACAGAACGCCCAGCTCAGAGTCGTCTCCAACTACGCCGTCGGCCTCGACAACGTCGACCTGCGCGCCGCCGCCGCCCGCGGCATCCCCGTCGGCCACACGCCCGGCGTCCTCACCGACGCGACCGCCGACCTCGCCTTCGCGCTGCTGCTCGCCGCCGCGCGCCGCCTGCCGCAGTCCGCGCAGGCGGTCAAGGACGGCGCCTGGGGCACATGGCGGCCGGACGGCTTCCTCGGCGCCGACGTGGCCGGCGCGACGCTCGGGATCGTCGGCGCCGGCCGCATCGGCGAAGCGGTCGCCAGGCGCGCCGCCGGCTTCGACATGCACGTCGTCAAAGCCACGAGCCGCGGCGGCACGTCGCTCCCCGAGCTGCTCTCCCAAGCCGACTTCGTCTCCCTGCACGTCCCACTCACGCCGCAGACGAAGCACCTGATCGACGCGCAGGCGCTCCAGCGCATGAAGCCGACCGCGACCCTCGTCAACACCGCCCGCGGCCAGGTGATCGACCAGCCCGCGCTGATCGACGCCCTGCACGCCGGCACCATCGCCGGCGCCGCGCTCGACGTCACCGACCCCGAGCCGCTGCCGCCCGACCACCCGCTGCTCGCAGCTCCCAACGCGCTCGTGCTGCCGCACGTCGGCTCCGCCACCCCGCGCACACGCGCGGCGATGGCCGACCTCGCCGTCGACAACGTGCTCGCCGGCCTCGCGGGCGAGCCGCTCCCGCACGCCGCGCCCGCACCGGCCGCGCCGCCCGCCGCGTAGCATCCAACCCGCATGCGCGTCGGCGTCGTCGACATCGGCACCAACTCCACCCGCCTGCTGATCGCGGACGTCGAGGACGACGCGATCGACGAGCTGGACCGCCGCTCCGAGGTCACGCGCCTCGGCCAGGGCGTCGACACCTCCGGCCGCCTGGCCGAGGAGGCGATGGCGCGCGTATTCGCGACGCTCGGCGCCTACCGCGACGCGCTCGACGCCGCGGGCGTGCCGGCGGACGCGCGCGTCGCCGTGCTCACGAGCGCCGCGCGCGACGCCGCCAACGGCGCCGAGCTCGCGCACCGGGTCGCCGTCGACTACGGCCTCGACGCGCGCACGCTCAGCGGCGAGCAGGAGGCGCGCCTGACGTTCCGCGGCGCGACCCACGGCCGCGACCCGCACGACGCCACGCCGCTGCTCGTGTTCGACATCGGCGGCGGCTCCACCGAGCTGATCGTCGGCGCCGCGGGCACCGCCGTGCCGGCCTTCCACGTCTCGCTGCAGGCCGGCGTCGTGCGGCAGACCGAGCGCCACCTGCATCGCGACCCGCCCGCGCCGCACGAGCTGCAGCAGCTCGCGGACGAGATCCACGCGACGATCGAGGCCACCGTTCCCGCGGACGTGCGCGCGAGCGGTTGCAGTGCGGTCGGCGTCGCCGGCACCGCCACGTCGCTCGCCGCGATCGACCAGGAGCTCGAGCCGTATGACCCGCGGCGCGTCCACGGCTACGTGCTCGAGCGCGCCGAGGTCGAGCTGTTGCTCGCGCGCCTCGCGCAGATGCCGCTCGCCCAGCGGCGCCGGGTCCGCGGACTGCACCCCGACCGCGCGCCGACGATCGTCGCGGGTGCGGCGATCATGCTGCAGGTGCTGCGCGCCTTCGACCTGCGTCAGGCGGAGGTCTCCGAGCACGACCTGCTGCACGGCGTCGCACTCGAGCGGACTGCACGCTGACCGTCGCGGCACGCCGGCGCGGCGCGCCGCCCCGAAGCGCTCATGGTGGGATGACCCTGCCCGTCCCTATACGGCCTTCGAACGGCGCTGAATAGTGAACTGGACGTATGTTCGATTGTCCGGCCCATGACACCCTAGGAATATGGGCGAGTCGGGCAGTGGGTGCGTGCAAACGTTCCTCGTTGCCCGACTCATAGGCTCGGGCGAAGCCGAAGTAACGGCGCCTCCCGCCGTCCGAGCCACCCATAAGGCCCTTTCACGGCACGTACCCCTGCCCGTCCTGATGGGGCCGCTTCGAGGAAGCCGCTCACAAGACGTGGGCGGCTTCCTCACTTTGGCGTGACGTCGCCCGCAGGCGATCCGCTCGCGGTTGCCGGAGGGCGAAAGCCGTTTCGTCCGGGCGCCGGGGCGCTCAGGCCAGGTTCGACTTGCGCGGGTAGACGACCGCCGGGTCCGTGAGCACGTTCACGAGCGCCGGCACGTCCGCGGCGAAGGCCCGCTCCAAAGCGCCGCGCAGGTCGCCGGGCCGCTCGACCAGCTCGCCGTGGCCGCCGAGCGCCTCGACCACCGAGTCGTAGCGCGTCCCCGGCCGCAGCTCCGCCGCGACCGAGTAGCCGTAGAGGAACTCCATCGGGTGCTTCTTGAGTGCCCAGATGCCGTTGTTGCCCATCAGCCCGACGACGTGCACGCCGTGGCGCGCGAGCGTGTCGAACTCCATCCCCGAGAAGCCGAACGCGCCGTCGCCGAGCAGCAGCACGACCTGCCGCTCCGGTCTCGCGAGCTTCGCCGCGAGCGCGTAGCCGGGCCCGGACCCCAGGCAGCCGAACGGCCCCGGGTCCAGCCAGCAGCCGGGCTCGTAGGAGTCGACGACGCGACCCGCGTAGGAGACGAAGTCGCCACCGTCGCAGACGACGATCGCGTTGCGGTCGATCACCTCGGCCAGCCCGCGGTAGACCCGCATCGGGTGCAGCGGCGCCCGCTCGTCGTTGAGCTCAGCCGCCTCGGCGGCGTGCTTCTCGGACTCGACGTTGCGCAGCTGCTCGACCCACGCGCGCGTCTGCGAGGCGGCCCCGCCGGCCGAGGCCGCGGCCGTGCGCAGCGCGTCGAGCGTCGCCGGCAGCGCCCCGTAGAGCTCGGCGGCGACGGTGCGCGGGTGCTCGCGCAGCGGCTCGGCGACGTCGATCGCCACGATCTCCGTCTCGGCGCCGAACGACTCGCCGAAGCCGAGCCGGAAGTCCATCGGGACGCCGATCACGAGCGCGACGTCGGCGTTGGTCAACGCCGCCCCCCGCGCACGGGAGAAGAACAGCTCATGGTCGGCCGGCACGCAGCCACGCGCGAGGCCGTTGAGGAAGACCGGCACGCCCAGCTCCTCCGCCAAGGCCCGCAGCGCCGTCTCGCCGTGACCCCAGTAGAGGTTCGTCCCCGCCATCACGACCGGACGCTCGGCTTCGGCGAGCAACCGCGCGGCGCGCTCCAGCGCATTCCCGTCCGCGGCGCCCGCACCGCGCCACGGCTCCGGCAGCCCGGCGCCACTCGCCGGCTCCTCCGCCTCGCTGAAGACGTGGTCCATCGGGAAGTCGAGGAACGTCGGGCCGGAGTGCGGCGTCATCGCGACGCGCAGCGCGTCGTCCACCATGCCGGGGATCTCCGCCGTCGAGTCGGGCGTCGCCGCAAGCTTGGTCAGCGGGCGCACGAACGGGACGTGGTCGATCTCCTGCAGTGACCCGCGGCCCCAGCGCAGCGCCGGCGCACGGCCGCCGAGGACCAGCACGGGCGAGTTGTTCGACTGCGCCGACCCCACCGCGCTGAGCGCGTTCGTGACGCCGGGGCCCGCCGTCACGGCCGCCACCCCGGGCGTCCGCGTGACCTTCGCCCAGCCCTCCGCGGCGAACGCGGCGGTCTGCTCGTGGCGCACGTCGACGATGTCGATGCCCTCGTCGCGGCAGCCGTCGTAGATCGGGAAGATGTGGCCACCCGAGAGCGTGAACAACCTGCTCACGCCGTGGGCTTCTGAGGCGCCGTGCGATCAGCCGGCCGCCGTGGACGCGCGTCTGCTCCGTGGTGTCAGTGGACATGCAGGCGATGCTAGATGGCTCGTCGCCTGGCCGCGCCGGCCGACCGCCGGCGGCGCCGCACGCCGTCCCGACGCACGCGGCGTATGAAGCCCGTATGACGGCGGACCGCCGCCCTTGCACCCTCGGGACGGCATGCGCATGATGGACCTGGGCGAGGAGCTTCACGGCACGAACGCCTCTCGTTCCCGACATAGGCCGGACGCTGGCCGGCGGTGACGCCGGCGCCTCCCAAAGACGCGTCCGGCCGGCGACGCACAGCTCCCGCGCGCTGGGACCCCCGACCTGACGCGCCTTCTTCGGAGCTGCGAAGCGGGCGGGGCCCGGACAGGACGCCGGGCCCCGTTCGCGTTCCGGGGACCGTCCCGTCCGCGACCGGCGCGGCCGGCGGGCTACGCGAGCTCGCCGGTCGGCTGCTCCGGCCGGAGCGGCTCCGCGCCGCGCGTCAGCGCCCGCGGCGCCCACAGCTCGACGCGCTCGCGCTTGCCCTTCAGCGCCGCCGCCGGCCGTGGGTCGAAGCCGCCGTGGTCGAGGCACAACAGCCGCTGCGTCGCGTCGGTCACGAGCACCGCGTCGCCCGTGTGGCGGGTCACCTGCTCGACGCGCGCAGCGGTGTTGACGGGGTCGCCGATCACGGTGAACTCGACGTGCCCGCCGCCGCCGACGGTGCCGGCGACGACGAGGCCGGAGTTGACGCCGATCCCGACGCGCAGGTCGCCGCGGTAGCGCTCGCGCACCGTCTGGGCGATCTCGATCGCCGCCGCGACGGCGCGGTCGGCGTGCGCGACGATCGGTTGCGGCGCGCCGAAGACGCCGAGCAGACCGTCGCCGACGTACTTGTCCGGGTAGCCGCCGTGGCGCACGAGCAGCGGCACGACGACGTCGTAGAACTCGTTGAGGCGGTCGACGACCTCGCGCGCGCTCGCGCGCTCGGCGAAGCGCGTGAAGTCGCGGATGTCGAGGAACAGGACCGACACCTGCAGTTCCTCGCCGTCGATGTGCGGCCCGTCCCGCAGCACCAGCTCGGCGACGCTCGGCCCGACGTAGGCGCCGAACGCCTCGTGCAGCCGCTCGCGCTCCTCCAGCCCGGCGACCATGTCGTTGAAGGAGCGCGCGAGGCGCCCGGTCTCGTCGGCGGAGACGACCGGCACGCGCGTGCGCAGGTCGCCGCGGCGCACGCGCTCGGTCGCTTCGCGCAGCGCGTCGAGCGGCCCGAAGATCGAGCGCGAGAGCAGCACCGTGAGCTCGAGCGAGACCGTGAACGCGACGATCAGGGCGACGATCACCGTCGGACCGAGGTCGGACAGCGTCGCGCCGTGGCGGTTGAGCTCGATGCCGGCGACGATCGCGCCCGTCAGCACGTTGATCGCCGGCAGGCCGACCAGCAGGCGTCGCCGCAGCGGCACGCCGCCGCGACCCGGCTCGAAGTCGTCGGAGAGGTGCAGCGCGACGTCGGCGAGCACCGGCCGCAGCAGCGACTCCATCGCGAAGAAGCGAAACAGGGCGCCGTAGAGCAGCGTCAGCAGCATGCCGGCGAAGATCGCGAAGGCGGCCCAGATCGGCAGGCCGAGCTCGACGGTCGCAAACGTGCCGAACGGCACGATCACGAGCAGGATCGGGACCGTGCGCACACGCCGCGCGTACGTGCTCGGCATGAACGCGAGCGCGCGCCACGCCTCCGTCGTGCTCACGCGGTCGCGCGCGCCGCGCAGCCAGGCGTCGACCGGTCGCAGCAGCCGCCGCGCGAGCAGGGTCGAGCTGACGTTGTCGAGCGCCACCAGCAGCTCCGCGACGACGAGCAGCACGACGAAGCTGCGATTGCTCATCGGCTGGTAGAGCCGCAGGAGCACGAGGCCGCCGAGCACGACGAGGTGCGCGAGCTGGAACTGCAGCACGACGACCGTCAGCGGATATCGCCGGCCGAGCCGGCGATACACATGTCGCAATGCCCGGTCCATCCCACCCGGGATTGTGACAGCGCAACGGGCCGTTGCCGCGCGCCGCGGATGAGGAAACGCTCAGATTGCGGGCGCGCCTCCCGGGCGCTCAGGAAGCGCTCGGCCGCGCGACGGCGCCGCCGTTCTGCGACAGCCACGCGGTGATGTGCGGCTCCCCGCAGTACAGCCGCCGCTCGTGCTCGAGCGCCGGCAGCAGCGCCCCGCCCGACTGGGCGAGGGCGCGGCCCGCGATCTTGATCTGGTGGTCGCGGCGCGGGTCCCGCGCGGCGGCGAGCGCCCCGCGCACGTCGGCTCCGGCGGCGGCTGCCGCCTCCGCGAGGATCTCCGGATCCTCGAGGTCGAAGCCGCCGCAGAACGCGAGCCGGCCCGCAGCGATCGCGAACGCGGGGCCGCGCCCCTGCTCGTTCGCGTACGTCGCGACGCGCATCGCGGTCGGCACCCGCGACGGGAAGCGCTCAGGCCACACGAGCGGCATCTGCAGGGCGTGCGCGCGACGCTGCGCGTCCGCCACGACCTGCTCGCCGCGCATCTGCGGCTCGGGCAGCATGGCGGGACGCCAGAGGGCGTCCCCCACGCGACGCTCGAGGCGCTCCGCGACGAGGTACGTGTAGGGCGACGCGAGATCGAAGTAGAGCGTCGCCGGCGCCGTCCCGGGCGCCCGCGTCGTCGCCCCGTCCGAGCGCCGCTGCGTGAGTTGGATCACCTCAGCCATCTGCCTCCTCCTTCTCGGGCCCGCCGATCGCCGCCCCCGGCCTCCCGGCGGGAAGCGGCGACAAGAAGCGCGGAAAGTGCCTGCTGCGTCTCGAACCGCGCGTTGTTGCGATGCACTGTACGGCGTCTCCGATGCACTGTACGGCCGTGCCTTGGCGACGCTTCCATGTCAAAGAAGTCCCTCGGCGACCCGTCAGTCGGTTAATCTGTATCACGGTAGGTAGGTCCAAAGCACACGTAGACCGGAGGTTGCCATCCCACCCGCTCCCCCGCCCAAGCGCCATCCATATGACCAGTGGTCGCCCGACGCGCGCGCACTGGATCTCGTCGGCGACAAGTGGACGCTGTTGATCGTGCGCGACCTCGTCAGCGGGCCGCGCCGTTTCGTCGAGCTGCAGCGCACGCTGCCCGGCATCTCGACGGAGCAGCTGCGCTCGCGCTTGAACCGCATGGTCGCCGACGGACTGTTGACCCGCCAGCGGTACCGCGAGGTGCCGCCGCGCGTCGACTACGAGCTGACCGACAGGGCCCGCGACCTCGTCCCGGTCCTCGGCGCGCTTGCGCGCTGGGGCTACGAATGGTCGTGGACCGAGCCGCGTCGCACCGAGGCGATCGACGTCGGTGCCATCTTCCGGCTCGCGCCGGGACTGATCTCGCTGCCGCGATCGCTGCGCGGCACCGTCGAGCTGACCGTCACCGGCCGCTCGAAGGACGGCGAGACGAAGCAGTACACCGTCCTGGTCAGAAGGGGCGCCGTCACGATCGAGGAGCGCGCCGAGCCGGAGGCCGACGCACAGGTCGCCGGATCGGAACGCGCTTGGATCGACGCACTCGTCCCGGACGGCGTCACGAAGGGTCTCGAGGTCCGCGGCGACGCACGCCTCGCGACCGCAGTGCTCGACGGCATGACGCCCGCCTCGTCGCGAGCGACGGCCGTCGCGTGACACGAGACGGCTCCTAGGCGGACGACCGCGCGGCCATTCGGCTGCGCGGTCTCCGGCCGTGGCTTCTGGGCGACCTCCGCACCTCACATTCCTACGCTACGCCCTCGCGTCAAGCATCGTTAGAACGCGGACGTTTACGTCGTCACGGACAGTCGTCAGCCGCCGAAGCCGGTATCGATGAGGCCCATCCGGACCCCCTAGACTGCCGCTGGACAGCCTGCCCGGGTGGCGGAACGGCAAACGCAGTCGACTTAAAATCGGCGGCTCCCCCAAGAGCATGTGGGTTCGACTCCCACCCCGGGCATCTCGGCGGCGCCGTGCGGTGTACGGATGCGACGGCATGCGACGCTGTCCGGCGTGACGCTCGGCTTCTGGCTCTCCGACGTCTGCCTCGTCGGCGTGCAGAGCACGCTCGTCGCACTTCCGCGCGGGCGCGCGCCCGCGCGCGTGAAGGCGCTGGCGCGACGACTCTCGGGCCGCGGCTGGGCGCTCGTGCCGCTCGCCTCGATCGTGCTCGCGATCGCGGCGATCGGCACGGCAAGCGCGACCGCGGACGGACTCGCGTGGCTGGCGCTCGCAGCGGTGCCGCCGCTCGCCGCCGCCGCGCTCGGCGCGACGATGCGCGGCGGACGGCCGTGGCTCGCGCTGCTCGCGATCCCGCTGTTCGCGCTCGCGTGGTGGCGGCGCGAGGCGCTCGCCGGCGAGGGCGCGGCCGTGCTCCTCTCCGCGCTGAGCTGCGTGACGCTCGGCGTGCTGCTGGCCGCGGTGGCCCCGCGCGGGTGGCTGAAGGCGGGGATCGTCGCGATGGCCGTCGCCGACGCGTACCTCGTCGGCACCGAGCTGCTGCAGCCCGCGAACGACGTGCTGAACGCCGCCGCCCCGCCCGCGCACCTGCCGCAGCTGCAGCGCGCGCTGTTCGGCGACGCGCTGATCGGCTACGGCGACCTCTTCATCGCCGCCGTCTTCGGCGCGGTGATCGCGGCGGAGCAGCAGGACGCCGACCCCGCCCGCCCGGCGCGCGCGCCGTGGCCCTGGGCGCTCGCCGTGCTGGCGCTCGCGCTCGCGTTCGACCTGCTGTTCCTCGTGCTCGACGTGCTGCCGGCGACGGTGCCCGTCGCGGTCGCGCTGCTGCTGCGCGAGGGGCTGCGCCGGCGACGACGACGCTGAGCCGAAAGACGCCGAAAAGGCGCAACTCCAGCCGCTGCTACGGTGTCTTTGCGTACAAGTGGAGGCCTCAGCACTCACATCGTCGGGGACCACCAGGTCGCACGGGCGCTCGCCGCTCCTGCGCCTCCAGTCCGACGAGCGCCTGATCGCGCTCGTGCGGCGCGGCAACCACGGCGCCTTCGAGGCGCTCGTGAGCCGCTACCAGTCGCGTCTGCTCGCCTTCTGCCGCCACATGCTCGGCTCGCGCGAGGACGCCGAGGACGTGCTCCAGGAGGTCTTTGCGGCTGCCTTCAACGCGATCCTCGCCGACGACCGCCCGATCAACGCGCGTCCGTGGCTCTACCGCATCGCGCGCAACCGCAGCCTCAACCATCTGCGCCGCGTGCAGCCGATCGGCGTCGACTCGATGGACGTCCACCTCTCCGAGCACGGGACGACGACGGCCGACAAGGTCGACAAGCGCGAGCAGTTCCGCGAGCTGATCGCCGACGTGCAGGAGCTGCCGGAAACGCAGCGCACCGCGCTGCTGCTGCGCGAGATCGACGCGCTCTCCTACGAGCAGATCGCCGAGGCGATGGAGACGACGATCCCGTCGGTCAAGTCGCTGCTCGTGCGCGCGCGGGTCTCGCTCGCGGAGGCGGCCGAGGCGCGCCAGCTGTCGTGCGAGGAGGTGCGCCTGGAGCTCGGCGAGATCGCCGAGGGCCTGCGCCGCCGCACGACGCCGCCGGTGCGCCGCCACCTGCGCTCGTGCGAGCGCTGCGCCACCTTCCGCACCGAGCTGCGCGCGTCGAGCAAGGCGCTCGCGCTGCTGCTGCCGGTCGGGCCGGCGCTGGTCGCCAAGAGAGTGCTGCTCGCCCATCTCGGGCTGTCGGCCGGGGCCGGCGGGGCCGGCGGCGCCGCCTCGGGGACCGCCGCCGCAGGCGTCGGCGTCGGCACGGTCGCCGGCACGACCGCCGGCGCGGCCGGCAGCAGCGGGCTCGTGTCCGCCGGCCTCGGCGCGCTCGGCGCGAAGGCGGCGGCCGGCATCGCGGCCGCGGCGCTCGTCACCGCCGGCGCGGTCGAGATCGAGCATGCCACGCCGACGCAGTCGCAGACCTCCGTCGTCGCGCAGCAGACCCACCCGCAGACATACGCCGCCGTCCCGGCGCCCGCGCCGGCGCATCCCGCGCGCGCCGCGAGCGTGCCGGCGCGCAGCCCCGGACCGACGCACACCACGACGGCCGCGCACGACGCCAGACCGGCGACGACGACGGCCGCGCAAGGCACCGTGCCCGCGCCGGCGCCCGCGCCGGCCGTCGACCCCGCCGCCGACACGGGCCGCACCCACGTCGAGACCGGCGCGACGACCCTGCCCTCGACGCTGCCCGCCGACGCGCCGCCGCCGACGCTCGTGCCGGCGCCGTCGACCGCGACGACGCCGGCCAGCACGACGCCGCCGGCGACGACCACCGCCCCCGCGGCGCCGCCGAGCACGACGCCGGCCGTGCCGCCCTCGGCCTCCACCCCCACGCCCCCGCCGGCCACCACGCCGCCTGCGGACGGCAGCGCCGGGGCGGGGACCGGCACGGCCACGACCCCGCCGGCCGGCACGACGAGCACCACGCCACCGGCCACGACGAGCACCGCGCCGCAGAGCACCACGACCAGCACCGCGCCGCAGAGCACCACGACGGCTCCGCCGCCCGCGGACGCCGGCGACTGAGCGCCGCCGCGCCGCCCGGCCGCCCTCAGGCGGCCGCGACCAGCCCGATCACCTTCATGCGGCGCTCGAGCGCTCTGAGCGCGAACGCGCGCGTCTCGGCGATCGAGAACGCCGAACAGCTCGGTCTCCTCGTCGGGCGCCCACTTCGGTCTCAGCACGGCCTCCGCGATCGGCGCGACCTCGCCGAGCGTCCGTTGGATCGCGGTCACGTGGCGCGGGTCCTCGCGCGCCATCTCGCGCAGGAAGCGCGCGCCGAAGGCGACGTGGCGGTGCTCGTCGCGCGCGACGTTCGTGAAGCCCTCGACGAACGCCGGCAGCGTGCCCTCTCTCTCGTTGTAGTCGATGATGAAGTGCTGGCCGGTGAGCGCGAGCATCCCCTCGATCACCATGTGGTAGATCGTCACCGCCTCGACGAGCGTCTCGAGATCCTCCGGCTCGACGGCGAGGCGGTCGACGCGGCCCTTGAGCAGCTCGTCGAACAGCACGCCGAACTCCGGGTTGAGGTGCTCGCTCGTCTCCGCCAGGCGCTCGTCGAGCCCGTCCGCCTCGAGCACGCCGACCTCGCTGTAGAAGCGGTCGAAGAAGGCGACGTGGCGCGCCTCGTCGGCGATCTGCGTGGAGAGGAAGATGCGCATGTCCTCGCGCGGCGCGGCGCGCATCATCGGGCCGAGCTCGGAGGTGACGCGCTGCTCGCCGATGAAGAACGACGAGAGCCCGTACATGCGCGCGTAGCGCTCCTCGGGGTCGATCCGCTCGTGCCAGTCGATCCGGTCCTGCGTGAAGTCGAGGTCCTGCACGGCCCACTGCTGGCGCTCCCACAGCGAGTACAGCTCGTGGTAGCTGAGCAGGTTCGCCTCTCCGCGGTCGGCGCTCTCGAGCAGCGCCGGGTCGCTCGTGGCGCGGAAGTCGACGCGGTCGGTGCGGGCGTTGGCGGCGGTCTCGGACACGGCGGTCCCCTCTTCTCGCGGACGGTGCGTCGCAGCGTAGCGGAGGCTTGGCTGGCCAGCCAGCAGGAGGACTACGGCCCGACTTCGCCGCCGGCCACGAGCGCGCCGGCCGGGCGGCCGTCGAGCGTCACCGCGTAGCGGCCGGCTCTGAGGCCCGCGATCCGCACCGCCGCGCGTCTGCCGGCGGCGACCTCGAGCGTGTGCGGCGCCGGGGTCTGGATCGTCAGCGTGTGCGGCTTGCCGTCGTCCGAGCGCAGCGAGATCTCGACCGCGAGGAAGGGCGGGACGGTGACGGTGCGCGGCACGAGCCGCCCTCCGGACGCCGCGACGAAGGAGGCCGGGACGCGCACCGGCTCCGCGCCGCCGCCCCCGGAGTCGCCGCTCCCACTCGCCCCGCCGCCCCCACCGGGCGTGGTCTGCTGCGCCCGCGTCGTCGCCGGCGGCGTCGTCACCGGCCCGGTGCCCGGCTGCGTCGCGTCCGGCGGCGGCGCCGTCGCGTCCGGCGCGCTCGCCGTCGGCCCGCCGGCCGGGCCGGTGCCCGTGTTGCCGCCCCCGCACGCGCCCACGGCAAGCGCCAAGGCGGTCAGCAGCGCCAGCGCCGCGGGGCATCGAGGAGAGCGTCGCACCGGCCGGACCTTAGGGCCTATCCCGGTAGGACCGCGGCGCGCTCCTATCGGGATAGACCCTTCGCGCGCCGACCCCGCCGGCATGAGAGGCGGATTGTGGTCGCTCATCGACCACAATCCGCCTCTCATCGCTCGGCGTCGGCGCCGTAGACCGCCATCAGGCCGGCGTACCAGGCGTCGGGGCTGTGTCGCGCGCGGGCGCGCGCGAGCGCGGCGGCGCCTGCGGCTGCGCGCGCGGCGGGGTCGGACCACAGGCGGCGCAGCGCCGCCGTCCACGCCGGCACGTCGTCCACGGGGAGCGCGGCTCCGCGGCCGACCAGCTCCGGGATCCCTCCCCGCGTGCTCCCGAGCACCGGCACGCCGTCGGCCAGCGCCTCGATCACCGCCATCGGGCAGGGGTCGTCGAAGCGGGAGGGAGCGAGCAGGACGGCGGCGCCGCGGCGCTCGCGGGTGACCTCCTCGGGCGAGAGCCGGCCGAGGAACGTCACGCCGCCGCCGACCGGCTGCCCCGACCCCGCCGACTCCGGGCCGCCGCTGGCCGCCGCCAGCTCCCGCAGCCGTGCCTCCTCCGGTCCCTCGCCGGCCACCCGCAGCGGCACACCCGCCTCCCGCGCGGCGCGCACTGCGACGTCGAAGCCCTTCTCCTCGACGAGCCGGCCGGCGGCGAAGGCATACCCCCCGGCGGCCGCCCGCGACTCGGCCGCGATCGACCGCACCGCGTTCGGCAGCACCGCCATCGGCTCGCGCGGGATCCCCAGCTCGCCGAGCCGCGCGGCCAGCGCCTCGCTGACGGCGACGAGCGCGTCGGCGTGCTCCAGCAGCCGCGGCTGCTGGCGCGCGAGCCCGGCCGCGTAGACGGCCGCCTCCGGCAGCGAGCCGCGGCAGCGGTGGCGCACGCCCGGGAGCGTGTCGCGGCCGTGACACGCGTAGCAGGGCGCGCCGTCGCGGTAGGCGACGCCGATCGCGCACGCGAGCCGGTAGTTGTGGAGGTGCAGGACCGTGCGCGCCCCGGCCGTGCGCGCCGCGGCCAGCGCCCGCCAGCCGAACAGCGGGTGGACGTTGTGCGCGTGCACGACGTCGGCGTGGTGCAGCCGCACCGCCTTGGCGACGTCGCCCGGCTGCAGCCCGCCGCGCAGCAGCCCGGCGGCGGCGCGCGCGGAGCCGGTCGCCTCGCTGTCGCGCTCGAGCCGCATGACCGCATGGCCGTGCGCCCGCAGCAGCGCCTCCAACTCGTCGACGACGCGCTCCTCGCCGCCGGTCGAGCGGTAGCGGTTGTGCAGCAGCAGCACGCGTGCGCGGGCGTGCGCGTCGCGCGGTGGGAGCAGGGCCGGCGGGACCATCGGCCGCCGATTCTGGCACGCTGCGGGGCCGTGGCGATCGCGCTCGTGACGAACGTGCTGGCGCCCTACCGCGTTCCGCTCTACGCCCTGCTGGCCGAGCGCTACGACGTGGAGGTGCTGTGCTTCGGCGCGGGCGCCGGCTACGTGCCCGCCTGGTTCGCCGACCTCGACGCCCAGCTCGCCGCCGCGCCCTTCCCCGCGCGCCGCATCGGCGGGCCGCGCGCGGCGTTCGGCCTCGGCCGCCGCTACGACGCCGCGATCGCGCCCGTCGCCGGCGGCGCGATGCTGCCGGCGACGTACCTCGGGATGCATCGCCGCGGGAAGCCGTTCGTGCTGTGGGGCTCCGTCTGGGCGCACCCGCGCGGGGCGAAGGGCGCGCTCGCCTACCCGCTCGTGCGCCACGTCTACCGCCACGCCGACGCGGTCGTGACGTACGGCGAGCACGTGCGCCGCTACGTCGCCCGCCACCGCGGCGGGGACGACGACGTCGTGATCGCGCCGCAGTCGGTCGAGGCGGAGCTGTTCGGCCGCGCCGTCGCCGCCGACGAGGTCGCCGCCTGGCGCGCCGAGACGGGACTTCCGGCGGACGGCCCGCTCGTCCTGTATGCGGGCCGCCTCGTCGAGGAGAAGGGCGTCGAGAACGCTGCTCGCGGCATGGCGCCTGCTCGCGCACGCGCCCGCCGACGCCTCCCTCCGCGCCCCTCGCACCGACCCGCCGCCCACGCTCGTCGCGATCGGCGACGGCCCGCTCGCCGACACGGTCGCGCAGACGCCGCACACGCGCCTGCTCGGCCCGCTCCCGCGCGAGCGGCTGCCGGTCGCCTACGCCGCCGCCGACGCGCTCGTGCTCCCGTCGATCCCCACCCCGCGGTTCCGCGAGCCGTGGGGGCTCGTCTGCAACGAGGCGCTGCACCAGGGCACGCCGGTCGTCGCGACGACCGCCGTCGGCGCGGTCGCGGGCGGCCTGGTGCGCGACGGCGAGACGGGGCTCGTCGTGCCGCCCGGCGACGCGCCCGCGCTGGCAGAGGCGATCGGCCGCCTGCTCGCCGACCGCGGTCTGCGCGAGCGCCTCGGCGCGCAGGGCCGCGCCGCGCTCGCCGGCCACACCTACGACGCGATGGCGGACGCGTTCGGCGTCGCGCTGCGGCGCGCCGGCGCGCTCTGAGCCGCCGCTACTCCCCGACCGAGAACAGCGCGTCGAGGTCGTGTCTGGAGTAGACCTCGAACGCGAGCAGCGTCTGCGTTCTCACGATGCCCGGCAGCTGCGCGAGCTGCTCGGTGATCACGTGCGCGAGGTCGTCCTGCTCGCGCAGCCGCAGGATCGCGGCGAAGTCCCACTCGCCGGTGATCGAGTAGGCCTCCGCGACGCCCGGCACGTCGGCGAGCTGGCCGCCGAGGTCGGGCAGCGCCGTGCGCTCGGCCTGCACCAGGATGATCGCGTGCGTCACGGCGCCCACGTCTCCCCGGGCGCGAGCACGACGACCTTGGAGGACGTCTGCGCCTCGACGTCGGCCTTGTAGGCCTGCGCGTCGGTCTCGATCGGCGGGAACGTGTCGTAGTGGATCGGGATCACCGTCTTGGCGCCCACCAGCCGCGCCGCCTCGACCGCGTCGTGGCGGTCCATCGTGTAGTGGCCGCCGATCGGGACGAGCGCGACGTCGATCTCGCGGTTGCGGCCGACGAGTTGCAGGTCGGAGAACAGGCAGGTGTCGCCGAGGTGGTAGATCGTCGTGCCGGCGAGCTCGATCAGCAGCCCGCACGCGATGCTGGGCGTGCCGCCCGGCGAGGTCGACGTGTGCCACGCCGGCACGAGCTTCACCGAGCCCCAGTCGAACGTTCTCGGTGCCGCCCAGGTTCGGGTCGCGCACGGCGGCGCCCTGCGCGCCGAGCTCGTTCGCCAGCTCCACGACGGCGACGACCTCGGCGCCCGTCCGCTTCGCGATCGGCACCGCGTCGCCGACGTGGTCGCCGTGCCCGTGCGAGACGAGGATCGTCGTCGCGTCGAGCTCGTCCGCGGTGGCGGCCGCTCTCGGGTTGCCGGTCAGGAACGGGTCGACGAGCACGGTCGTCCCGCCGTCGGTCAACGCGAAGGCCGCATGGCCGAGGTAGCGCAGCTCCATCGTTCAGTCCCCTTCGGTCGCAGTGTCGGATCCCGATTCGCGCTCGAGCGTGCGCGCCAGCTCGAAGCCGACGGCCACGCCGACGAGCATGCCGAGCCGCGTCTCCTCGCCGACGAGCGTGTCGATCGCCTGACGGCGCGCCGCGTCGTCAGGCGCGCCGGCCGCGGCCGCGACCGCCTGTCCGTGCGTGTCGCCGAACCAGCCGCCCGCCTCCAGCGCCTGGTCGAGCACGCGGTGCAGCTGCGGCGCTGCCCGCGCCACCAGCGTCTGCGCATCGCGCAGACGGCCCTCGTCGCTCAGCGCGGCCAGCGCGGCCTCGATCTCGGCGTCGGTGTAGGCGCGCTCCACTGCGTCTGATCATACGTCGGCTGCGGCTGCGGCTGCGGCCGTCGGCGGCCGGACCGCGGTCAGCGCGCCGCGGCGAGCCGCGCGAGCGGGTAGCCGAGCGCGGCGCCGGCGACGAGGCCCGTGGCGCCGGCGAGCGAGTCGGCCCAGTCGACCGCGACCGGCAGCAGCAGGAGCACGGTCGCGAACACGGCGGCGCCGAGCAGGTCGCCGTCGACCTCGCGGCCGCGGCGCGCCTCGCGCAGGTCCGGGATCGCCCAGGCGGTCAGCAGCGCGAGCGCCGCGCCGTTGCCGCCGAGCGCCGTCGGGAAGGTCTCCAGCGCGCCCGCCACCGCCATCCCGCCGGCCCCGCCCGCGAGGAACAGCAGGGCCACCACGATCGGCCCGTGGCGCCGCTCGACGAGCCAGCCGAACAGCGCGATCGCGAACAGCGCGACGAACGCGTAGCCGCTGTTCTCGTACGCGAACGGCGCCGTGAGCACGTGCCACCACTCACCGCTCGGGCTGCCGACGATCGCGACGTCGACGACGTCGACGACCTCCGCGCGCAGCAGCACGAACAGCACGAGGCTCGCGAGCACGAGCGCGATCGTCGCGTAGGGACGGCCGTCCGGCCGGATCCCGGGGATCTCGCCGCGGCGCAGCGGCCCGAGCGACGGCGCCGGCGAGCGGCGGCGCACCTTCTCCGCCGGCCGGCCCTCGCGGTCGAGCTTCGGCGCGCGCTTGCGCAGCCGGTGCCCGCAATAGGGGCACTCGGTGATGTAGGGGCTGACCTCGGAGCCGCAGTGCTTGCAGATCACGAACAGGTCGGGGCCGCCGGCGCTCACCCGACCGATTCTAGAGCGCCGCGGAGGCGCCGCGGGACGGGCCCGCCGGCGGGGCTACGCGCCCGCGCGCGTGGCCGCCACGATCTCCGCGACGACCTCGCGCAGATCGTGGTTCGCCTGGTGCACCACGAGCTGCCGCGCGGCGCCGTTGCCGCGCTCCAGCAGGTCCTCGACGCCCGCCAGCTCGGCGGCCGAGCCGAGCTCCTCGGCGTGCGGGCGCAGGCGGTCCAGCAGCCGGCGCGCGAGGTCGCGCGTGCGCACGCGCTCGCGCGAGGGCAGGTCGACGAGCTCGCCGTCGAGCCCGTGGCGCGCCGCCAGCCACTTGTTCTCGTCGACCATCTGGTGCGGGTAGGTCGTCAGCCGCTCTCCGCGCTCCCAGTGCTCGGCCAGCTCCTTGACCATCGCCTGGATCAGCGCCGCCAGCCCGACCGTGTGCTCGACGCGCGTCTGCGCGTCCATCACGCGCACCTCGACGGTGCCGAGGTTGGGATGCGGGCGCACGTCGTACCAGAGGTACGTGTAGTCGGCGATCACGCCGCTGTCGACCATGAACGCGATCCGCGCGGCGTAGTCGTCCCAGCCGTCGTACGTCGGCGGGATGCCGACGCGCGGGAAGGCACGGAAGATCGGCGTGCGCGTCGAGGCGAGGCCGGTCTCGTCGGCGCGCCAGAAGGGCGAGTTGGCGGACAGCGCGAGCAGCACCGGCAGGTGCACGCGCATCCCGTTGGCGACGTGGATCGCCTTCTCGCGGTCGTCGAGGCCGACGTGGACGTGCTGGCCGAACAGCAACTCCTGGCGCGCGACGAAGCGCAGGTCGCTGACGAGGTCGCGGTAGCGGTCGCGGCTGACGATGCGCTGGTCCTCCCACATCGCGAACGGGTGCGTGCCGGCGGCGCCGATCGTCAGGCCCTTCGCGGCGGCCGCGTCGGCGACCTGCCGGCGCAGCGCGCGCAGCTCGGCGGCGGCCTCCGCCGCGTTCGGCTGCGGCGAGGTCGCGATCTCCAGCACCGACTCCATCAGCTCGGGCTTGACGCGCTCGGGCGACTGGCCCTCGAGCAGCGACTCGATCGCGTTGACGAGCTCGAGCGAGTCGGCGTCGAGGATCATGAGCTCCTCCTCGATGCCGATCGTGTAGTTGGGGCCGGTGAAGTTGGTGTCCACGGGGCCGCCAGCGTAGCCGCCCGACAGGCGGTGCAAACGCGCGCGCCGGGGTAGACTCGGCGCCCGGCGCAGCTCCGCCACGCACGCTCCCCCGACGAAGGACGATCGAACATGGCTCTCGGCTACGACGGCAAGCTCTACATCCTCGCGTTCGACCACCGCGGCTCGTTCCAGAAGAAGATGTTCGGGATCGCCGGCGACCCGACGCCTGAGGAGACCGCGACGATCGCCGACGCGAAGGCCCTCATCTACGAGGGCATGGAGCTGGCGGTGCAGCGCGGCGCGGAGGCGGGCGCGACCGGCGTGCTCGTCGACGAGCAGTTCGGCAGCGACGTGCCGGGCCGCGCGAAGGCGAAGGGCCTCAAGCTCGCGATGCCGGTCGAGAAGAGCGGCCAGAACGAGTTCGACTTCCAGTACGGGGACGACTTCGGCGCCCACATCGAGTCGTTCGACCCCGCCTTCAGCAAGGTGCTCGTGCGCTACAACCCCGACGGCGACGCGGAGATGAACGCGCGCCAGCTCGGCCGCCTCAAGCGCCTCGCCGACTGGCTGCACGCGAACGGCCGCCTGTTCCTGTTCGAGCTGCTCGTACCGGCCGAGGACGACCAGCTGGCGTCCGTCGGCGGCGACGTGGACCGCTATGACGCCGAGCTGCGCCCGGAGCTGATGCGCCGCGCGATCGAGGACATCCAGAACTACGGCATCGAGGTCGACATCTGGAAGATCGAGGGCGTCGACGCGCAGGCCGACGCGCAGATGCTGTCCGAGCAGGCACGCTCCGGCGAGGGTCGCGAGAACGTCGTCTGCGTGCTGCTCGGCCGCGGCGCGAGCGACGCGAAGGTCGACCACTGGCTGCGCGAGGCGGCGCCGGTCGAGGGCTTCGTCGGCTTCGCGATCGGCCGCTCGATCTGGTGGGACGCTTTGAGAGGGTTCTTGGACGGCTCGATCGCGCGCGCGGACGCCGCCGCGCAGATCGCCGACAACTACCTGCGCTTCATCGGCGTCTACGAGCAGCAGGAAGTCGCGTAGCGGCGCGCCGCACGCCCGGTCGGCCATCCCGGCCGGGCGGTCCCGGTGCCCGGCCGCTCCGCCCGGCACCGGCCCCGGCGGGCGCCGTGCAGAATCGTTGCGAAGCGCGCGTGCGCCGTCGCAGGCGGCGTCGTAGCCTCGGCTCGATGACGTGGCCGCGCGCGCTTCCCTGGATCGTCCTCGTGCTGCTCGCCGGGCTCGTGCTCGGCGACGTGCACGTGCCGCCGTGGCTCGGCGGGGGCGGCGGCGACCCGGCGCTCCGGCCCGGCGGCACGGCCGCCGCGAGCCTCGAGCGCGTGATCGACGGCGACACGATCGTCGCGCGGATCGACGGCCGCGAGGAGCGCGTGCGCTACATCGGCATCGACACGCCCGAGACGGTCAAGCCGAACACGCCGGTGCAGTGCTTCGGGCCCCAGGCGCACGACCTCAACGCGCGCCTGCTCGGCGCCGCCGGCACGCCGCTGACGCTGCGCTTCGACCGCGAGCTGCGCGACCGCTACGACCGCCTGCTCGCCTACGTCTACCGGGCGCGCGACGGCCTGCTCGTCAACGCCCGCCTGGTCGCCGCCGGCGCGGCGCGCACGCTCGAGATCGCGCCCAACACGCGCGACGCGACGCAGCTCGGCGCGCTCGAGCGGACGGCGCAGGCGGCCCGCCGTGGCCTGTGGGGCGCCTGCTGACGCGCACCGGCGGCGGGCGACTCGCCGCCCGCGCGCGTTCGCCGCGCTGGTAGGGTTTCCTGCCTCATGAAGATGCGACAGAGCCTCGCCCAGCTCGAGCAGGCGTTCTCCGAGGAGGCCACGCAGGACCGCGTCCGCCGCGAGCGCCTGCGCGCGACGGCAGCGCAGCGCTCGCGCAAGCGGCAGCTCGAGCGCGTGCACAAGAAGGGCTCGTGGCGCTTCGGCTTCCTCGTGCTCTCGATCGTCGTGACCGCCGTCGCCGTGACGATCGCGATGTTCGAGACGCTCTACTACGTGATGGGGTAGCGGCGCACGCCGGCCGGAGGCGCAGGCCGCCGCGCCGTCACTTCTCGGAGCCGATGTCGCGCAGCGCGGCGTCGACCTCGTCGCGAGCGCCCGCCGCGGCCTGCTCCTGCTGGATCTCCAGGTAGACCTCTCTACGGAACACGGGGACGTCGCGCGGCGCCTGGATGCCGATCCGCACCTTCTCCCCCATGATCGCGAGGACCGAGACCTCGATGTCGTCCCCGATCATGATGCTCTGGTTGGACTTGCGCGTAAGGACCAACATTGCGCCCATTGCCTCCCTGCTGTCCATGGTGGCCGGATGAGCGACCGGGCGAGCGAGGCGTTGCGAGAAACCCGGACCCTCGTGACGAAGGATACTCGCCCCCTTCAGCGCCCTCCCCACTTCCCGGCGGATCGCCGCGGGCGCACATTCGCTAGTCTGCCCGCCCGATGCCACGCAGATCGCTTCGACCCCAGCTCAACCAGATCCGCACGTGGGTCCGTCAGGGCCGCACCGACGCCTGGATCGCCCACCAGCTGGAGGTCACCACACAGCAGATCGCCGCGTTCAAGCGCGAGAACAAGCTCGTGCCGGGCGAGGCGGAGCCGAACGGCGCCGTCGACTTCGACGACGAGATCGACCTGCGCGCCGAGGACGACGCGCTGATCGCCGCCGAGCTGGAGGCCGCGCAGAAGAAGCGCGAGCAGGAGGAGGCGGAGGCCGCCAAGAAGGCCGCCGCCCGAAGACGCACGCGCAGAAAGGCCACCGAGACCGAGGCGGAGGTCGAGGAGGACGAGGACGGCGAGAAGCCCTCCCGTCGCCGCGTCCGCCGCGGCGGACGCCGTCGCAAGGCGCCCACCGGCCCGCTCGAGGGGACGTTCGACCACGGCGACGAGGGATACGGCCTCTGGCTCGACCCCGCCGTCCAGGACGACCCCGTCTACGCCGAGCACTGGGCCGGCCACCGCCCCGTCGAGATCACGATCGAAGAGGATCAGATCACGATTCGGCGCGTGGACGGCGACGGCTGAGCGGTCGCTCAGCCGCGTCGGTGCAGTTTCTGTGGCTGATCGAGCGGGCGGGCTTGCTGCTCGATCTCGTCGGGGTCGCGGCGGCGGCCGCCTGACCAGTCGGACGCCTCGCGGACATAGCGGGAGAAGGCTGCGTCGCCAGCCGTCTGCGCGTCCCAGGCGCGCGGGTCGTTCGGGATGGTCGCGATCGCGACGTCGAGGCACCAGTCGGTGCCCGCGCTGTACAGCTCCGCCAGCTCGCCCGTCGTGAACGGCCCGCCGAGCCGGCGCCGCAGCTCGTCGACGATCCGGTCGGAGACGCGCTCGAGCAGGCGCTGCTCGTCCGGCTCGGCGCGGCTCAGCCGGCGCTGGCCGTCGCTCCACAGCTGCAGGGCGGTGTCGACGTGCATCGCCGCCCAGGCTACCCGCCATGCGCCCGGCGAAGCTGAGCCGGATGCGTCGTCGTTGCTGGCGAGGACGCAGGGAGCGTGGCCTGCTCACGCAGGCGAGCGACCGAGGACGTGGCCAGGGACGGCGAGGCGCCGGCTCAGTCGCCGGGGAGGTCGCGCACGACGTAGGAGCGCTCGCCCGGCTTGACCATCCCGAGCCGCCGCGCCTCGGCCTGCACCGTGCGCGGATCGCGCAGGTCTCTCGCGCGTCTCAGCAGCGCGTCGTGCTCGCGCTCCAGGTCCCGCACCTGCGCCTGCTTCGCCCCCGACTCGCGCCAGGTCGCCAGCAGCGACCGCGCCGGCCCCACATACGCCAAGGCCACGAGCAGCAGCACGACGAGCAGCGCAACCCGCCCGACCCGATCCCACCGCACGCGCAGCGCCGCGGCGCCGAGCGCGGTGGCAGGCGGGCGCCCGGCGGAGCGACGGGCGGCGGCGGACGAAGCGGGCGGCATCGCCACCCACTTCGTGCCCCGCCGGCGATCTCCTCCTACGAAGCGCGTCTGAACGCCGAGCGGCCCGGGAACGCCGCATCGGCGCCCAGGGCCTCCTCGATCCGCAGCAGCTGGTTGTACTTCGCCACGCGGTCCGAGCGCGAGGGGGCGCCCGTCTTGATCTGCCCGCATCCGGTCGCGACCGCGAGGTCGGCGATCGTGACGTCCTCGGTCTCGCCGGAGCGGTGCGACATGACGGCGCTGTAGCCGGCCTCGCGCGCCATCTTGATCGCGTCGAGCGTCTCGGTGAGCGTGCCGATCTGGTTGACCTTGATCAGGATCGAGTTGGCGGTTCTCTGGTCGATGCCGCGTCTGAGCCGCTGCGAGTTGGTCACGAACAGGTCGTCGCCGACCAGCTGGAGCTTGTCGCCCAGGCGCTGCGTGAGCGTCGCCCAGCCGTCCCAGTCGCCCTCGTCCATGCCGTCCTCGATCGAGACGATCGGGTAGCGCGCGGCGAGGTCGGCCCAGTAGTCCGCCAGCTCGGCCGCGGACAGCGAGCGGCCCTCGTGCTCGAGCACGTAGCGGCCGTTCTCGTAGATCTCGCTCGTGGCGGGGTCGAGCGCGATCGCGACGTCCTCGCCGGGCGTGTAGCCGGCCGCTCTGACGCCGGCCATCAGCACCTCGAGCGCGGCCTCGTTGGAGGCGAGGTCGGGCGCGAAGCCGCCCTCGTCGCCGACGGCCGTGCCGAGGCCACGGTCGTGCAGCGTCTTCTTGAGATGGTGGAAGACCTCGGCGCCCATCCGCAGGCACTCCGAGAACGATCTCGCGCCCCACGGCACGATCATGAACTCCTGGAAGTCGACCTTGTTGTCGGCGTGCGCGCCGCCGTTGAGCACGTTCATCATCGGCACCGGCAGGATGTGCGCCGCGTCGCCGCCGAGGTAGCGCCACAGCGGCTGGCGCTCCTCCGCCGCCGCCGCGTGCGCCGCCGCGAGCGAGACCGCGAGGATCGCGTTGGCGCCCAGGCGCGACTTGCTCGGCGTGCCGTCGAGCTCGATCAGCAGGCGGTCGATGCCCGCCTGGTTGGTCGCGTCGCGGCCTCTCACGGCCGTCGCGATCTCGCCGTTGACGTTGCCGACCGCCTTCGTGACGCCCTTGCCGAGGTACGCGTCGCCGCCGTCGCGCAGCTCGGTCGCCTCGTACTCGCCCGTCGAGGCGCCGGACGGCACGGCCGCACGGCCCCACGCGCCGGAGCGCAGCGACAGCTCGACCTCGACGGTCGGGTTGCCCCGGCTGTCGAGGATCTGGCGGGCGTGGACGTGCTCGATCTGGCTCATTCGGTCGGTTCTCCTCGTCGGGGGAAAGCGGCGCCGCTCGCGGGCGGGCCGGTCGGGCGCGCGTCTGCCGCCAGCCGGCCGCGCGCGTAGTAGGCGAGTTGCTCCTCGGGCGTGAGATCCTGCCAGGAGCGGCCGTCGGCCGCCGCAAGCGACTCGGCCGCCTCCACGCGCCCGCGGAAGCGCTCGCTCGCGGCGCGCAGCGCCAGCTCCGGGTCGACCTTCAGCTTGCGCGCGACGTTGACCGCGGCGAACAGCACGTCGCCGAGCTCGTGGAAGCGCGCGTCGCGCAGCTCGTCGGCGACGGCGGTCCCTCCGGCCGCCTCGCCTGCGCCGGCGACCGCCTCCAGCTCCTCCAGCTCGTCGCGCAGCGACTGCAGCGGCCCCTCCACGCCCGGGAAGTCGAAGCCGCTGCTGGCGGCACGCCGCTGCACCTTGCGGGCATGCAGCAGCGACGGCAGGTTCTCCGGGACCTCGCCGAAGATCCCCGGCTCGCGCCCCGCCTCCCCCTGCTTGATCTGGTCCCAGTTGCGCAGCACGTGAGCGGCGTCCTCGACCTCCGCCTCCGCGAAGACGTGCGGGTGGCGGCGGATCAGCTTCCGCCGGCAGTGCTCGGCCACGTCGGCGAGGTCGCCGGCGCCGCGCTCCTCCATCAGCAGCGAGAGGAAGTGGACCTGGAAGAGCACGTCGCCGAGCTCGTCGCGCAGCTTGCCGTCGTCGCGCCGCTGCGCGGCGTCGGCAAGCTCGTAGGCCTCCTCGAGCGTGTGCGGGACGATCGTGCGCTCGTCCTGCTCGCGGTCCCACGGGCACTCGCGGCGCAGCCGCCGCGTGAGCTCGTCGAGGCGCAGGAGCGCCTGCTGGATCTGCGGCCGGCTCGCGCTCACGCGCGGGAAGCCTACCTCTACTTGGAGGTGGTGCTGCCGCTCGTCGACGGCGTCGTGGCGACGGTGCCGCCGGCCGTGGACGTCGTTCTCGGCTTCGGCGCGTTCGAGCAGAGCTCGACGACGTAGCCGGTGCGGCAGTTCGTCGCGTCTCTCCAGCGCGTCTGGAAGTCTCTGATGAACGTGCTCATCTTCGTCTGCTGGCCCTGCTGCTCCAGCAGCGATCTGATCTGCGCTCTCGCGTCGGCGAGCGAGGTCTGTCTCGGCGCGGTGATGTTCGTGACGCGCAGGAGGTACCAGCCGAACTGGCCCTTGACCGGCCCGACGATCACGCCCTTCTTCGCTCTGAAGGCGGCCTGGTCGAAGGCTCTGTCCTGCTGACCCTCAGCGACGCCTCTGCAGCTCGCCGCCGGTCGCCTTCGAGGCGGCGTCGGTCGAGTACTTCTTCGCCGCGTCGGCCCAGCTCATCCCGCCTTCGACGGCGGCCTTGGCCGCGTTGGCCTGCGCCTCGGTTCTGGTGAGGATCAGCTGGACGTCGCGCCGCTCGGGAACCGCGAACTGCGCTCTGTTTCTGTCGTAGTAGCTCTGGATCTGCGCGTCGGTGACGGGTGCGGCGCTGTCCTGGATCTTTCTGGTCAGCTTCGCGGCGAGCGCCTGGATGCGGACGCGGTCGAGCACGTCGGCCTCGGTCATCCCCGACTGCTTGAGGAATCTCTGGAAGTCCTTTTCGGTCGGGAAGGACTGTCTCTTGGTGTCGGCGAGCTGTCTCTGGACCTCTCTGTCCGTCACCGTGACGCCCTGCTCCTTCGCTTCCTTCTCGATCCAGATCTGCTGGATCAGCGTGCTCATCGTCTGCTGCACGAGCTGCTCGTTCTGCTGTCTGCACTGCGCCTTCAGCGTCACGTCGGTCGGCTTCGGCTGACCTCTCGCCGGTCTCGACTGCTCGCGCAGCGCGGCGATGCATCTCGTGTAGGCGGGCGGGTCGGGCACGACGACGGGCGCGCCGCCCTGCGCGGAGCCCTTCGCGGTGATCGCGGCCCATCGCTCGTAGTCGGCTCTCGTGATCGGCGTGCCGTCGACGCTCGCCACGGCGTTGCCGGGGACGTCGTTGCTGCTGGAGCCGCAGGCGGCGAGCACCGCTGCGACCACAAAAAAGGCGCCGAGCGCCAGAAGGATGCGAAGTGTTTTCCTCACGAGCACGGGCACTGTAGCGGACCCGCGACACCGTGTGCGTCAGTTGCGCCAATCGTTATCCAACTTTTAGCCAAAGGCCGCTTTTCCGAGTCGCGAATTCCGCGCTTTTGCAGCATCTATGCGGCCTCGCGCGCCACGGCGAGCAGCACGTCGGCCGCCCGCACGACCGCCGGGAAGCGCTGCTCCGGGTCGTCGGGGACGCGCATCGACAGCTGCGACTTGCCCGACTCGTAGAGCGCCTCCGGGATCTGCTCGCGGATCGCCTTCGCCCGCCGCGAGTCGAGCTCGATCGGCGTGACCGCGAGCCGGCCGCCGCGGAAGCTGACCGCGCGCGCGCCCGCCTCGCCGAGCTTGATGCGCGCCTGCTGGAGCAGCAGCAGGTTCTCCAGCGGTGCCGGCAGGTCGCCGAAGCGGTCCTGCAGCTCGGTGCGCAGCTCGCCCAGCTCGGCGACCTCGCGCGCGCCGGCGATGCGGCGGTGGACGTCGATCTTCGCCTGCTCGTAGGGGACGTAGTCGGCCGGCACGTAGGCGTCGACGTTGACGTCGAGTCTCACCGGCTCCCACTCCTCGTCCCGCCCGTCGCCGGCGCCGTCCCCGCCGAGCTCGGCGACCGCCTCGTCGAGCATCTGCATGTACAGCTCGAAGCCGAGCGCCGCGACGTGGCCGGACTGCTCGTCGCCGAGCAGGTTGCCGGCGCCGCGCAGCTCGAGGTCGCGCATCGCGACCTTGAAGCCGGCGCCGAGCTCCGTGTAGTCGGACAGCGCCGAGAGGCGCTGCGCCGCCTCGGGCGTCAGGGCGGCCGCGGAGGGATACAGCAGGTACGCGTACGCGCGCTCGCGCGAGCGGCCCACGCGCCCGCGGATCTGGTAGAGCTGCGCGAGCCCGAAGTGGTCGGCGCGCTCCACGATCAACGTGTTCGCCTGCGGGATGTCGATCCCCGACTCGATGATGCTCGTCGCCACGAGCACGTCCGCCTCGCCGCGCAGGAACGACAGCATCCGCTGCTCGAGCTCCTGCTCGTCGAGCTGGCCGTGCGCGACGACGAAGCGCGCCTGCGGCACGAGCCCGCGCAGCCGCTCGGCCGTCTCGTCGATCGTCTCGACGCGGTTGTGCAGGAAGAACGCCTGGCCTCTGCGCGCCAGCTCGCGCTCGATCGCCGCCTTCACGAGCTGCTCGTCGTACTCGCCGACGTAGGTCTTCACCGGCCGGCGGCCCTCCGGCGGGGTCTCGATCACGGACAGGTCGCGGATGCCGGCGATCGACATCTGCAGCGTGCGCGGGATCGGCGTCGCGCTCATCGCCAGCACGTCCACTCTCAGCTTGAGCTGGCGCAGCAGCTCCTTCTGCTTGACGCCGAAGCGCTGCTCCTCGTCGACGACGAGCAGGCCGAGCTCTCTCGCGCGCACGTCGCGCGAGAGCAGGCGGTGCGTGCCGATCAGGATGTCGGCCTTCCCCTCGCCGAACGCCTTGATCGCCGCTCTCTGCTCGGCCGCCGGGCGGAAGCGCGAGACGTGCTCGATCGTGAAGGGGTAGTCCTTCAGCCGCTCGGAGAAGGTGCCGTAGTGCTGCTGGGCGAGGATCGTCGTCGGGACGAGGACCATCACCTGCCGGCCGTCGGCGGCGGCCTTGAAGGCGGCGCGCAGCGCGACCTCGGTCTTGCCGTAGCCGACGTCGCCGCAGACGAGACGGTCCATCGGGCGCGGCGCCTCCATGTCGATCTTCACCTGCTCGATCGCCTCGCGCTGATCGGGCGTCTCGCGATAGGGCCAGGCGTCCTCGAACTCGCGCTGCCAGTCGCCGTCGGGCGGGAACGCGTAGCCCTCGCGGCGGCGGCGCTCGGCGTAGAGGTTGAGCAGCTCGCCGGCCAGCTCCTGCGCGGCCTTGCGCGCGCGCGACTTGATCGTCTCCCAGCGCGTGCCGCCGAGCTTCGAGAGCGGCGGGTGCGCGCCGTCGGCGCCGACGTAGCGGCTGATCTTCGCGAACTGGTCGACGGGCAGGAAGACCTTGTCGGTGCCGGCGTACTCCAGCTCCAGGTAGTCGCGCGTGACGCCCGCGACGGTCTTCGTGTCGAAGCCGGCGAAGCGCGCCAGGCCGTGGTCCTCGTGGACGACGATGTCGCCGGCGCGCAGGTCGGTGAAGGAGCGCAGCGCGCCGCGGCGGCGCCCGCCCGCGGTCTGCCCTCCCGTGCGCGCGGCGCGGCGGCGGAACAGCCGGTGCTCCGGGATCACGGCGAGTCTGAAGCCGGGCGCGACGAAGCCGTCGCGCAGGCGCGCCTCCGCGAACGCGAGATCCGGGCGGGCGGGGGCCGTGTTCCCGCTGCCGTCGACCCAGCGCACCTTGAGGCGGCCGAGGTTGTAGGCGGCCCGCTCGCCCTCGCCTCTGGAGCCGAACGCGACGATCGTGCGGTAGCCGGAGCGCACCAGCTTCTCCAGCTCCGGCTCGGCGTCTCTCACGCCGCGCGCGGCGACGTCGGCCGCCTGCCCGCGGAACTGCACCGGCTGGTCCTGGTCGATCGAGGACAGCCGCACCTTCGCGCGCACGTCCAACGCCGTCTCGATCGCGCCCGGCGCGATGTAGAGATGGTGGGCGTCGTCGTCGTGGAAGGCGCTCGTGACGTCGTGCCAGTGGTCGGCGAGCGCCGGCGCGATCTCCTCCTCGGCCGCGATCAGCACGGCGGCGTCGGGCACGAGGTCGAGCATCGCGTGGAAGTCGGCGACGGGCAGCAGCTCGGCCACGTCGCGGCGCTCGGTCGCGTCGTCGCTCAGCGCGGCCGCCTCGGCCAGCTCGCGATGCTCGGCCGCCAGCTCGGCCGCCGGCGCGATCTCGACCCGCTCGACGTCACCGAGCGAGCGCTGGGTGAAGGTGGAGAACCAGCGCAGCGACTCGATCTCGACGTCGAACAGGTCGACGCGGATCGCGTGGTCCTCGGTGGCGGGGAAGACGTCGAGCAGGCCACCGCGGATCGTGAACTGGCCGCGGTCCTCGACCTGCTCGACGCGCTCGTAGCCGGCGGCGACGAGCTCGGCGGCGCACTCGTCGAGGTCGAGCAGGTCGCCTCTGGCGAGCGCGAAGCCGTGCGGGCGCAGTCTCGGGTCGGGGACCTTCTCCGACAGCGCGACGGCGGAGACGACGACGACGGGAGCGCCGTGCTCGTCGCGGCCGGCGTCCTCCTCCAGCAGCGCGTCGAGCGCGGCCACGCGCAGACCGACGAGGTGCGGCGGCGGCGCGAGATGGGACTCGTACGTGACCCCGCGGCTGGGGTAGAAGCGGACCCGGCGCGGCGCCAGCCACGTGCTCAGATCGGCCGCGAGGTCGCGCGCGTGGCGGTCGTCGCCGGCGACGACGAGCAGCGGCCGGGTCGGCTCCTCGTGTGCGAGCGCGGCGACGACGTAGGGCTTCAGCGACGCGCTGACGAATGCGCGGCCACCGTCGCTCGCGAGCGCGGCGGTGGCCGGGTCGTCGGCGGCGTATGCGAGAAGGCTGTTGAGCATCGCGAGGGCACGCAGAACGGCCGCGCAGCGGCTGCGCGGCCTCGGTAGTGAGTGTACGCGGGCGCGTTCCGTGCCAGCGGTGCGGGTGCGATCCCCGCTCCCGCGTGCACCGAGATTACGAATGTCCATCTGCGACCGGATAGCGGTCGCAAAGGGACAGTGCTCCGAGCGGGCAGCGGGACGGTGGCGCGACTGCTCCCTCCCCCTCGTAGCCCGTCCGGCGCGGCCGCGATCCTCGCCGCGAGCGCCCGAGCGGCGCGCCTACAGCGCCCGCTCGCCGCGCACGATCGACTCTGCCACGTCGGCGGCGTCGGACACGAGCGCCTCGACGTCGGCCGCGGGCTCGCGGAAGCGGCCCAGGACGTAAGCGGCGACGCGGTCGGGGTCGGTCGTCGGCGGCCGGTCGACGCCGATGCGGACGCGGGCGAAGTCGGCGGAGCCGAGCTCGCGCTTCAAGGACTTCAGCCCGTTGTGGCCCGCCAGGCCGCCGCCGAGGCGGGCGCGGATGTCGCCGAACGGCAGGTCGATCTCGTCGTGCAGGACCAGGACGCGCTCGAGCGGCACTCTGAGCGCGCCGCGTGCCGGGCCGGCGGAGCGGCCGGCCTCGTTCATGTACGTCTGCGGCAGCAGCACGGCGACGCGCGGCGGGTCGACGCCGACGTCCGGCGTGCCGGCGCGGCCGTCCGTGAGCAGGCCGGCGTACTTCTTCTTCGCGCGCGGCAGGCCCCAGCGCGACGCGAGCAGGCTCGCGACCTCGAAGCCGACGTTGTGGCGCGTGCCGGCGTACTCGGCCCCGGGATTCCCGAGCCCGACGACCAGCCAGTCGGCGCGCGCCGCTCCGGGCAGGCGCACGGCGGCGATGCGGCTACTCGCCGCCCTCCGAGGACTCGCCCTCGGCGGCGGCCTCGCCCTCGGCGCCGCCCTCGCCGACGACCTCGGTCTCCGTCTCGATCTCCTGTTCCTCCTCGACGACGAGGCGCGGCGGAGTGACCGTGACGATCACCGTCTCCGCGTCGTCGAGCAGCGTCACGCCGGCCGGCATGACGACCGCGTCGAGCGCGATCGTGTCGCCGATCTCGGCGACCGAGACGTCGTGGACGATCGTGTCGGGAATCTCGTTCGGAAGCGCCTCGATGTTGAGCTCGCGCGTGACCTGCTCGAGGACGCCGCCGGCCTTCACGCCGGGAGCGTCGTCGACGCCGGTCAGCTCGAGCACAACCGTCGCGGCGATTCTCTGTCTGAGGTCCACGCGCAGCAGGTCGACGTGCAGCGTGTCGCCGGTGACCGGGTGGCGCTGCTGGTCCTTGAGCACGACCGGCGTCTCGCCGGCCCCCTCGACGGAGAGCGTGATGACGGCGCCGCCGTGGGCGAGCGCCTGGCGCAGGATGCGAGCGTCGACCTGGAAGGCGGTCGGCTCGCCCTCGCCGCCGTAGACGACGCCGGGGACGAGCCCGGTGCGGCGCAGACGGCGGTTCGCGCGGGAGCCCTCCGCAGTGCGGGGGGCGACGGTGAGTGTGGTCGTGTCGTCGGCCATGAGCGGCGAGGGAGCTTAGCGCAGGCGCGCGCATCGATGCCGGCCCAGCGTGCGCATGCTGTCAGGAAGCACGCGTCCCCTTCCGCGAAGCGGGTCGGCGGCGCTACGCTGAGCAGATGGGAGACGAGACGCTTCTCGTCGCACTCCTGGGCGGGCTGCACCTGCTCGGCATCGGCTTCGGGGCCGTGCTGCTGCTGCCGCTGCTGCGCGACGAACGGATCGTCCCCGGTGCGCGCCCGGGCGAGGACGAGAGCGACGGCGGAGGCGGCAACGACCGCGTCACGCCGCGGCCGCCGCGCAGCCCGCGCGGCGGCGGCATCCCGCTGCCCGACGCGATCCCCGCGCGCGTGCGCCTGCGCGAGCCCGCGCGCCTCGCCGACCTGCTGCCGGCGCCCGAGCGGCGCCGCGAGCACGCGCCGTCACCGGCGCGCACGCCGGCGCGCCGCTGAGCGACCGCGCAGCGGCACGTACTGGCGCACCTTCGCCTGGCCGGCGGCGAGCACGTCGAAGCCGGGCTTCTTCGACCAGTCGAGGCGCACGACGCCCTTCTGGTGGTAGGGCGGCGTGCCCCACGGGTTGCCGCCGCCCCAGTAGGGCCGGACGCGGAACTCCTGCAGCGCCCAGTAGACGCTGCCGGTGAGCCACCGCTTCGTCGCGAAGACGCCGAGGTGGTAGGCGATGAACTCGTCCTGGAAGGCGTAGGTGCCCTTCTCCGCGGCGTCGCCGTCGCGGTTCGCCTCCGCCCCGTACTCGGTCACGGCGATCGCCTTCGTCGGATAGCAGCGGCGCAGCGCGTCGAGGAACGGCGCGAGCAGGTCGCGGTCGGCGATGTTGCCGCCGAAGCCGGTGTACCAGCCGAAGTAGTCGTTCATGCCGAGCAGGTCGATCGGCGCGTACGCCGCCTGGCACGGCGTCTCCGGATGGCCGGCGAACGCGAGCGCGACCGGGCGCGTCGGGTCGAGCGAGCGCACGAGCGCCGCGGCGGAGCGGATGTAGAACGCCTGGTGGCGGCCGGCGTCGCTGGCCATCTCGTTGCCGACCGACCAGGCCGCCACCGACGGATGGTTGCGGTTCGCCAGCACGTTCGCTCTCAGCTGGCCGAGCGCGACGCTGCGGAAGAGCTTGCGGCCGAGGTCGGTCTCGGGCAGCTGGTAGGTCGCCGGGATCTCCGACCACAGCAGGATGCCGGCCTTGTCGGCGAGGTCCTGGAAGTCCGGGTCGAGCGGGTAGTGGGAGCGCAGGAACGTCGAGTGCGACTCCTTCATCAGCGCGATCACGTGCAGACGGTCGGCGTGGCTCATCACCGGGCCGTTCGTCAGCGTGTCCTCGTGCAGCGCCACGCCGCGGAAGTGCACGACCGTGTTGCCGTTGAGGATCAGCCGGCCGCTTCTGTCGACGGCGAGCGTGCGGATGCCGGTGCGCAGCGCGTAGCCGGCGGCCTTCGTCGCTCTCGCTCTCCCCTGCGCCGCGGTCGCGACGAGCCGCACGCCGTAGAGGCTGGGACGCGCCGGCGACCACAGCTTCGGCTTTCTCACCGCGATCTCGCCGCTGAAGGCGCGCTTCCCGCGCGGCGGGACCGCAAGCGTGCCGAGGTCGAGCGGCGCCTTGCCGAAGCGGCCGGTCAGGTGGACGAGCTGCGTCGCGTGCGAGACGTTGCGGACGGTCGCGCCGACGGTGACCGTCGCCGCGCAGCGCGGGCACCTGAGCGTGGGCGCGACCTGCACGTCCTCGACGTCGACGCGATCGACCGCGCGCAGCGAGACCTCGCGCAGGATCCCGCCGTAGTTCCACCAGCCGCCCGGCGGCGAGGGGATCTCGCCGGCCGCGCCGCTCGGGTCGGCCGCGGGCCGGCGGTTGTCGACGCGCACGACGAGGCGGTTGACGCCGCGGCGCGCGACGTTCGGCAGGTCCAGCTCGAACGGCACGTAGCCGCTCACGTGGTCGCCGAGCTTGCGGCCGTTGAGCCACACCGTCGCGCGGTAGTTGACCGACTCGAAGCGCGCGATCCACGCAAGCGCCTTCTCGCGCGAGGGCAGGCGGAAGTCCTTGCGGTACCAGGCGACCGAGCCGAGGAAGCTCTCCGGGCTGTCGTCGCCGGCGTTCCAGGCGCTGGGGACCGTCGTGGCCGTCCAGCCGTCGGTCGAGCGCTGCGCGTAGAGCCGCTCGGAGAGCCCGGTGTCGCCGGGATCCATCCGCATCAGCCACGCGCCGCCGAGCAGGTAGCGGCCGTCCTGGCCCTCGAACGCGTGCGGTCTGCCGCTCGGCGTGTCGGCCGTGTACGGCGCGGCGGTGCCGCCGGCCGGAGCCGCCGCGATGCCGGTCGCGGGAGCCGCGAGCGCCAGCGCCAGCGCGACGATCAGCGGGGGGAGGAACGGCGAACGGCGACGGCGCATCCGTGCCGCAGGGTACGGGACGCGAAGGATGCGTGGGACGCGCCGCCGGTCAGCGAACTGACGCCGGACAGGCCGCCTCGTGGCCGATCGGCCGGCTCAGCTCGCGCAGCTCGACCGACAGGCCGCCCACCACGTCGCCGCCGCGGTGGACCGCGACGCACTGCACGACGGTCGTGCGCGACGGCGTCGTCCAGACGACGCGCGCGACGCCGCTCGTGCCGCCGAGCGAGAAGCTCGTCGAGGCGTCGAGCCGCACCAGCTCCACGTCGCCCGGCGAGCGCAGGCGCGCCGCGTTCTCGCGCTGGGTCGCGAGGCAGTCGGGGCGCCGGGCGCAGCCGTCGATCCGCGCCACCATCGCGGGGGCGTCGCCGCGCGCCTGCGCCTGCAGCAGCGCGAGGATCGCGTTGCGCTCGGCGCCGTTCGCGTTCAGCACGCGCGCAAGCGCGAGGCTGACCAGCACGAACGCGAGCACGCCGCTCGCGAGCAGGAGGATCCGCACCGACCGCCGCATCGCGGCGGCATCATCGCCGATCGGAGCAGCGGCGGGGGACGGCTCCTCGCCGCTCAGCGCGAGGAAGCGCTCGACGGACGCCTGCGAGGGGAACCGTCGCGACGGGTAGGCTTCGCGGCGATGAGGCTGCTCTACAAGCCGTTCGGGATCGTCGCCGGGATCGCCGGGGGCATGCTCGCCAAGCGCGTGTTCGCCGCCGTGTGGGAGCGGATCGACGACACCGCGCCGCCGCCGACCGCGGCGACCGAGCAGGCCACCTGGCAGCGCGTCGCCGCGGCCGCCGCGCTCCAGGGCGCCGTCTTCTCCGGCACCCGCGCCGTCGTCGACCGCGCCGGCGCGAGAGGGTTCCAGCACCTGTTCGGCGTCTGGCCGGGCAAGCGCGAGCCGGACGAGGCGTAGCCGCCGGCCTGCCGCCGGGCGCTACGCCCCGCCGCCGCGCAGCACGAAGCCGCGCTGCGCCAGCTCGGCGAGCCGGTCCTCGAAGGCGCCGAAGTCGCGTGCGAGCAGGGCGTCGATCGGCCGGCCCCGCCCGCCCGCGCCCGACGATCCTCTCGCGCGGACCCAGCGGCGCAGCACCGGCGCGCCCGCGCGCTCCTGCGCCTCGGCCAACAGGTCGAGCAGGATGCCGAGCTCGGGGCGGTGGTCGAGCTGGCCGGAGAGCAGCTCGAGCGGGTCGGCCGCGAGGATCGTGCACAGCTCCTCCTCGGAGAGGCCGAGCAGGTCCATCAGGCGGGCGGCGCGGTCGGCGGAGGTGGGCATGGCCGGCGCGGCGACGGCGCGCGCCGCCTCAGAACAGCTGGTTCTCGCCGCGGAAGACCTCGGACACCGAGCCGTCGGTGAAGATCTGGCGGATCGAGCTGGTCAGCAGCTCCGCGCACGGCAGCACGGTGATGTTGTCCGGGGCGCCGTCGCGCAGCGGGATCGTGTCGGTGACGACGATCTCGTCGAACGCCGCGGCGGCGAGGTTCTCCCACGCGTTGCCGGAGAAGACCGCGTGCGTGGCGGCGGCCAGCACGCGCGTGGCGCCGGCGTCGCGGACCGTCTGCGCGGCCGCCTTGAGCGTCCCGGCGGTGTCGATGATGTCGTCGACGATGACGGCCGTCTTGCCCTTCACGTCGCCGATCACGTAGCCGATCTCGGCGACCTGCTGGGCGGGGCGCTCCTTGTCGAGGATCGCCAGCTCGGCGCCGATGTGGGCCGCGAACTTCTTGTTCAGCTTCACGCGGCCGGCGTCCGGCGAGACGACGACGAGGTCCTCGAGGCCCTGGTCGGCGAAGTACTTCTCGAGCATGAACATCGCCGTCATGTGGTCGCACGGCTTCTGGAAGAAGCCCTGGATCTGGCCGGAGTGCAGGTCCATCGTGAGGATCCGGTCGATCCCCGCCGTCTCGAGCATGCGCGCGACGAGGCGCGCCGAGATCGGCTCGCGCGGCGCGGACTTCTTGTCCTGGCGCGAGTAGCCGTACCACGGACAGACCGCGATCACGCGGTGCGCGGAGCCGCCGACGGCCGCGTCGACCATCTCCAGCAGCTCCATCAGCGCGTCGTTGGCGGTGAGGCCGGTGCGCGGGTTGCCGCAGATCGGCTGGACGATGAAGATGTCGGCGCCGCGGATCGACTCGTCGTAGCGGCAGTAGACCTCGCCGTTGGAGAACGTCTTGAGCGTCACGCCGCCCAGCTCGACGCTGAGCTTGCCGGCGATGTCGTTCGCGAGCGCGGCGTGCGCGCGGCCGGCGAACAGCATCAGCCGCTTGTCGTAGCCGATGTCGAGCTGGGTGCTCGGACGCTCCTGCGGCTCGGCGGCGCTCATCTCGTCGCCGAGTGTACGCCCGGGGGGCGACGACACGGTGCTGCTCACGGCTCGCTGCGCTCCTTCAGTCGCTCGTCGTAGCCCTCGACGTTGGCCTGGCGTGCGCGCGCGATCCCGAGCGCGCCGGGCGGGACCTCCTCCGCGATCGTGGAGCCCGCCCCGATCCAGGCGTCGTCGCCGACCGTCACCGGCGCGACGAACGAGGTGTGCACGCCGCCGTGGACGCGCTCGCCGATCGTCGTGCGGTGCTTGCGGCGGCCGTCGTAGTTGGCGGTGATCGTGCTCGCGCCGAGGTTCGTGCCGGCGCCGACGTCCGCGTCGCCGACGTACGAGAGGTGCGGGATCTTCGCGCCCTCGCCGACGTCGGAGCTCTTGACCTCGACGAACGTGCCGACCTTGCTGCCCTCGCGCAGGAGGGTGTCGGGGCGCAGGTAGGCGAACGGGCCGACCGAGGCGCCGTCGCGGACCTCGCAGCCGGTCGCGTAGGAGTGCGGGATCGCGACGCCGTCGCCGAGCTGCGTGTCGATGAGCGTCGTGAGCGGGCCGACCGTGCAGTTCGCGCCGATGCGGGTGGCGCCGTGCAGGGAGGTGAACGGCGCGATCGTCGTGTCGGCCGCGATCTCGACGTCGGCGTCGATGACGGTCGAGCCGGGGTCGACGATCGTGACGCCGGCGGCCATGTGCCTTGCGTGGATGCGCTGCTGGGCGATCGCGCGGACGGCGGCGAGGTCGCCGCGGTCGTTGATGCCGAGCGCGAGCGCGGGGTCGTCGACCGTGTGCGCGGCGACGACCTTGTCCTGCGCGCGCAGGATCGGCAGGACGTCGGGCAGGTACAGCTCGCCCTGGGCGTTGTCGGGGGTGACCTGGGCGAGCGCGTCGAGCAGGTCGCCGCCGGCGAACGCGTAGACGCCGCCGTTGACCTCGCGGATGTCGAGCTCGGCGGGCGTCGCGTCGCCCGGCTGCTTCGTCTCCACGACACGCTCGACGGCGCCGTCGGGGCCGCGCACGACGCGGCCGTAGCCGGTCGGGTCGTCGAGGATCATCGTGAGCATCGTCGCGGTGGCGTGGTGGTCGGCGTGCGTCTGCGCGAGCGCGCGCAGCGCCTCGCCGGTCATCAGCGGGACGTCGCCGCAGATGACGATGACGGGGGCGTCGCGGTCGATGTGCTCCGCGGCGCTTTGGACGGCGTCGGCGGTGCCGCGCGGCTCCTGCTGGACGGCGAGGACTACGTCGGCGTCGTCGCCGGCTGCGACCGCGACCGCCGGCGCGAGCGCCCGGTCGGGGCCCCCGACGACGACGACCTTCTGCGCCCCAGCCGCGCGCGCGGCGGCGATCGGCCAGTCGACGACCGGTCTGCCGCACAGCGGATGCAGCAGCTTGGGCGTCGCGGAGCGCATGCGCGTTCCCTGCCCCGCGGCGAGGATGACGACGACCGGAGCGGCCACGGGCGCATGGTAGCCGCGCATGCCGCGCGCCGCCGGCCGCCCGGAGGCAAGGCGCCGAGACGGCTCGCCACAGCCCCTAGAATCGACCGCACCCGTTGGGGGGTCGTCTAATGGCAAGACTCCGGCCTTTGGAGCCGGCTATCCGGGTTCGAGTCCCGGCCCCCCAGTCTCGGGAACCTCGATGTTTGGAGGACCGGCATACGCCCGTCCCCGCGCGAGCGAGCGCGGGCCCGCGAGTCGCGCAACCGTCTGCAGGTCGAGCACGTCGTCGAGCGGCACGCGCCAAGCATCGCATGAGACCGCGTCGGAATGTCCGCCCGCAGCTGGGGCCGGCAACTCGCCGCCGCCGCGATCGGTCAGTCGCGGTCGAGCCGCACGCTCGCGAAGCCCATGACCGACGCGAGCGTGTCGTAGTGGGCGTCGAGATGCAGCACCCCGAAGCCGCGTTCCGCCGCAGCCGCCGCGATCAGGTAGTCGGCCGCCGGGAGCCGCCGGCTGCCGCGCAGCTCCCGCGACGCGCCGAGCGCCGCCGCGCACACGGCAGTCGTCACCGGGGCCTGCGGCAACGCGGCGAGCGCGCGGTCGAGCTTGGCGAAGCCGTCCTCGTCACGCGCGCCGGTGAGGATCTCGAGCGCCGCGACGGGGCAGCATGCGATCAGCCCGGCGGCGAGCGTCGCCTTCCAGCGCTCGACGACGGCCGGCTCGCGCTGACGCACCCACGCGGACGTGTCGACGACCAGCGGAACGCCGGGACCGTACGGCGTCACGGCAGGCTGTCGCCGCGCCCGGACAGCACGTCGCTCACGACCGCGAAGTCATGCGGATCCTCGCCATCGGCGATCGCGAGCAGATGCGACAACGCCTCCTGGGCCTGAACGCGCTCCACCCGGATCGCGTCGGCGCCGCGAATCGCCAGATCCCGAACCAGCCGCGAGCGACTCGCCGGCGCGGGATCGATGACCGCGAGCGCGTCGGCCAGCTCATCGTCGATGGTGACCTGGACACGAGATTTCGTCGTCGGCATCGGATCAGTGTACCACCACTCCGGTGCACCTTCGGAATCGACGGGGCCCCGACGAGCTGATGGCCACCAAGCTGCGCGCGCTGTACCAGCGCCGCAAGGGCCGGGACCTATTCGACCTCTGGCGCCCGCTCCTCCGTCACCGCCCCCGCGTGAGCTGGCGCGCGATCACCATGCGCTGGATCTGGTTGGTGCCCTCGAAGATCTGCATGACCTTGGCCTCGCGCATCAGGCGCTCGACGGGCATCTCGCGGGTGTAGCCGACGCCGCCGAGGACCTGGACGGCGTCGGTGGTGACCTGCATCGCGGCGTCGGTGGCGACGAGCTTGGCGATCGACGCCTGGCGGCCGAACGGCAGGCCGCGGTCGCGGCGGCGCGCCGCCTCGAGCATGACGGCGCGCGCCGACTCGACCGCCGCCGCCATGTCCGCCAGCAGGAACCCGAGCCCCTGATGGTCGGCGATCGCCTTGCCGAACGTCCTGCGCTCCTGCGCGTAGGCGACCGCGTGGTCGAGCGCCGCCTGCGCGACGCCGACGGCGACCGCCGCGATCCCGAGCCGGCCGCTGTCGAGCGCCTGCAGCGCCATCGCCAGCCCCGCGCCCTCCTCGCCGATCCGCCGCTCGGCCGCGACCGGCACGTCGTCGAGCGCGAGCGCGGCCGTCGTCGACCCCGTCAGCCCCATCTTGCGCTCCGGCGCCTGCGCGGCCAGGCCGGGGGCGTCGCCCGGTACGAGGAAGCACGAGACGCCGCGCGAGCGCTCCTCCGAGGTGCGCGCGAACAGCGTGTAGAAGTCCGCCTCGCCGCCGTGCGTCACCCATGCCTTCGCGCCGCTCAGCCGATAGCCGTCGCCGTCGCGCCGCGCGCGGGCGCGCATCGCCGCCGGGTCGGAGCCGGCGTCGGCCTCCGAGAGCGCGTAGGCGCCGAGCAGGTCGCCCGCCAGCAGCGCCGGCAGCCACCGCTCGCGCTGCTCCTCGCTGCCCCACGTCGCCAGCGGATAGCACGACATCACATGGACGCTGACGCCCACGCCGACGCTCGCCCACGCGCCGCCCAGCTCCTCCAGCGCCTGCAGGTAGACCTCGTACGGCAACCCGCCGCCGCCCCACGCCTCCGGGTACGGCATCGCCAGCAGCCCCAAGGCGCCCAGCTCGCGGAAGACCTCGCGCGGGAAGCGGCCGGCCTCCTCCGCCGCGGCGGCGCGCGGCGCCAGCTCGCGCGTCGCGACGTCGCGCGCGAGCGCGACGACAGCGGCGGCCTCGTCGCTCGGCAGCAGGCGGTCGGCGGGCATCGCCGAACCGTACCGCGGAGGCGCTCCAACGCATCGCCGCGGCCGCATCCGTAGGATTCTCGACTCCCGCCCTGGAGAGGAGGACGGATGAAGGAGTTCCGCTGCGCGACGGTCGTGCCGGAATGCGACGCGCGCTTCGAGGCCGAGAACGAGAACGGCGGTGCTCGCGCAGGTGGCGCTTCACGCGCACGAGGACCACGGCATGGAGCACGTGCCGGACGACCTGCTGGAGACCGTCCGCTCGCACATCCGCGACGTCGCCTGACCGGCCGGCGGGCTGCGACCCCGGGCGTGTGGACTACGCCTGCGGGTCGCGCTCCTGGCCGCGGTCGGCGGCCTGCGCGAGCGCCTCGACGAGCCGCTCGAGCACGACGACCCCCAGGTAGCGACCGCCCCCGTCCGCGCACACGAGCGGATCGAAGCACCGCTCCGCCGGCCGCAGCAGCGCGCGCTGCGCCGCCTCGACGACGCCGTCCGCCGCCCCCACGACGAGCGGCTCGCCGCGCGCCGGCTCGCCGCGCGCGAACGCGGAGCGCTCGTGCAGGCCGAGCGGACGCTGCCGCGGATCGACCTCGACGACCCAGCGCAGCTCCGGGTCGGCGGCGAACGCCGCGCCCGCTCCGTCACGGTCCCCGGCGGCGACCGCCGGCGCCCGCTCGACGAGCCCCGACACCGCGCCCGGCCGCAGCAGCGCCGCGCCGCGCTCGCGCGCGTAGCGGCTGAGCGGGAAGGCGACCGGCGTCAGCGTCTTCGCGCGCACGCCGATCAGCGGCCCCTGCGCGAGCGTGACGCGCAGGCGCAGCAGCTCGTCGAGCTCCTCGACGCGACTGACGCCCTGGGCGATCAGCGTCACGCCGAAGCGCGTCGCGAAGCGCTGCAGCTCGTAGACCGCCATGCGTCTGCCCGGCAGGCGGTCGATCCCCTCGACGAAGCCGGCGTCGAGCTTCCCCAGCTCCGGTCTGACGAGCACGCCGAGCCGCAGCACGCCGCCGACGCCGCCGATGCCGCCGAGCGCGAAGCGCGCACCCGCCTCGCGCAGGTCGGCGGCGCAGGCTGCCAGCCGCGCCTCGTCGCGGCGCATGAGGCGCGGCGCCAGCTCGATCACGAGCCCGTCGAGCCGTTGCGCACGCGCGAGCACGCGCCGCACCGGCTCCTTCAGCAGCGTCGCCGGGCGCAGGTTGAAAGACAGGAAGCAGCCGTCGGGCAGGCTCTCGCGCGCCTGCAACACGGAGCTCGCGACGAACGCCTCGAAGTCCGGCTCGAGCCCGCGCCGCAGCGCCTCCGCGCGCCACGTCTCCGGCTCGACCGCGTCCGGGAAGCGCTCGACCGCCTCGTAGCCGCAGATCGTCCCGTGCGCGAGGTCCGCGACCGGCTCGTGGACGAGCCGGCAGCGGCCGCGCCGGTCGAGCAGCTGCGCGACGTCGGTCACCCTCCGGCGCGCCTCGGCGACGGCGGCCGATCGGGCGTTCTCGCGGCGCACGCGACCGGCGGCCGCGCCGCGCTCCGACGCGGGACCGCGCGGCGCCGCGACGCCCAGCACGCGCATCGCCTTCAGCCCGAACGACAGCTTCTCGCGCCCGTCGGTGGAGCCGACGTCGAGCCCGGTGATCTCGCGCACGCGCTCGAAGCGGTAGCGGACCGTGTGGCGGTGCGTGATCAGGCGCGCCGCCGTCGCGTTCACGTTGCCGTCGCACTCGAGGAACGTCTCGAGCGTGCCGACGAGGTCGGAGGTCTCGTACTGCTCGTCGTAGGCGACGAGTCTCGCGACCGTCTCGTCGTAGAAGCGCCGCAGCTCGGCGGGATCGGTCATGTGCGGCAGCAGCAGCTGGTAGGTGCCGGTGTCGTCGTAGGCGAGCAGCGCCTCGTCCTGATCGCCCTCGACGACGTTCGCCGCCAGCAGCGCCTCGTTGCCGGCGCGCGGCAGGTCGGACGGGTCGCGCGCGACGCGGCTGCGGCCGACCGCGAAGGAGAAGCGACTCAGGTTCGCCTCCAGCTCGCGCAGCAGCGTGGCGGCGACGCGACGGCCCGCGTCGCCGTCCGCGTCGGGCGCGAGCACGACGACCTCGCCGCCGTCGCCGCCGCGCGTGGCGGCCGCGATCGCGCCCGGGGCGATCGAGCGCGCCGCGCGCTCGGACAGCGCCAAGAGCCGCGTGCGCCAGTCGTCGTCCGTGGGTGCGCGCGAGTGGGCGCGCACGACGATCACGCTGCCGCCGCGGTCGAGCGCGATCCCGAGCTCCTTGCCGCGCGCGACCAGGTCGTCGCGGTCGGGGACCTCGCGCGCCAGCACGGCGTGCAGGAACTCCGCCGCGGCCGCCTCCGACGCCCGCTCCGGCCCGCGCACGCGCTCGACCTCGGAGGCGACGAGCGTCGTCACGAGCCGCAGCATCGCCGGGTCCGGCGAGCCCTCGCGCCCGCGCAGCCGCAGCTGGCCGACGACCGCGTCGGCGACGCGCAGCTCGACGCGCTCGACGCCCTCCACCTCGCGCAGCAGCGCACGCTCCTCCGCCGGCGAGCGCGCCGCGACCGCGAGCACGACGCTCGTGCGGTCGATCAGCACCAGGCTCGCGTCGAGCGCTCGTGCTGCCGCGCGCACGATCTCCGGCAGCCCCGCGCCGGCGGCGACCGCCTCGGTGATCGCCTCGAGCGCCCGCAGGTCGGGCGCGGTGGTCGTCTCGTCGCGCGCGTCCGGGGACATCGCCCGATTGTACGGCGGGCCTCGTCACCGTCCGCCGCTGCAGGCGGCTCAGAAGAGCTTGGGCCACTCGTAGATGACGAGGGCGCCGGCGAGGATGCCGATGCCGACGAACGCGCCGAGGACCCACAGCGACAGCAGGCCGGCGGCGACGCGCTCCCAGGCGCGCTCGTAGTTCGCGACGACCGGCACCGTCACGAGGCCGACGAAGGTCGCGAGGCCGGCGATGCCGGCGACGATCGCGACGAGCTGGGTGACCGCGTCGTGGCTCATGCGCTCCGGAGAGAGTGCCACACGCCGCGGACCGCCGCGAACGCGGCGTCGACCGGTCGCGCGCCGGTCGCGCCGGGGAAGCGCTCGCGCAGCTCGGCCGCGGCGGCCTCCGCGGCGGCGGCGCCGTCGGCGCCGTGGAAGATCGCGACGACGGTCGGGCCGGAGCCGGACACCAGCGCCGTGTCGGCGCCGGCGGCGCGCGCCGCCGCGAGCGCGCCGTCGATCCACGGGCACAGCGAGCGGGCAGCGGCCTCGAGGTCGTTGACCGCCTCCGGCAGCTCGCCCCGCCCGAGCGCCATCTCCACCGCGGCGCGCCGCTCGGCCAGCTCGGCGGCGGACCGGCACAGCCCGAGCCGGTCGGCCTCGCGGAACACGTCCGGCGTGGAGAGCGCGTGGGGCGAGGGCAGGACGAGCACGCCGTGTGCGGGCAGCGGCGCGAGCGGGCGCACGTCCTCGCCGGCGCCGCCGACGAGCACCGGGCCGGGCGCGATCTGCGACGGCACGTCGGCGCCGAGCTGCGGCGCGAGGCGTGCGAGCAGCGGATCGTCCGCGGGACGGCCGGCGGCGCGCGCGGCGAGTCGCAGCGCGGCGGCCGCGTCGCCCGAGCCACCGCCCATCCCCGCCGCGACGGGCACGCGCTTGGCGATCGTCAGCCGCAGCGGCGGCCCCTCCCAGCCGGACGCGGCGCGGAAGGCCGCCAGCGCCTCGCCGGCGAGGTTCACGCCCTCGACGCCGGCGCAGACGACCTCGTCCTCGCCCGCGGCGCAGCCCATGTCGCCCGCTCCGAGCGCAGTCGCGAGCGGCGCCCCGCCGGGCAGCGGCTCCAGCGTCAGCTCGTCCGCGAGCGACAGCGGCTCGATCACCGAGACCAGCTCGTGCAGCCCGTCCGCGCGCGCCGGGCCGAGGAGCAGGCAGAGGTTGGTCTTGCCGGGCGCGAGCGCGTGCAGGGTCATGCGCCGACACGCTCCCACAACTCCCGCAGCCGCTCGGGCGCGAGCCGCTCGGCGCGCGCGTCGGCCGGCTCGCCGAGCGCCTCCAGCGCGGCGCGCACCGCGTCGCGGTCGACGGCGCCGGCGAGCGACAGCGACTTCGCGAGCGCCTTGCGGCGGTGCGCGAAGGCGCCCTGCACGAACGCGCGCAACGCGGGCGGGACCGCGTCGTCCGGCGCCACGCCGGGGCGCCGCTCCAGCCCGACGAGCACCGAGTCGACGTTCGGAACCGGGAAGAAGACCCGCCGCGAGATCGGCCGCAGCACGCGCACGTCGCAGGCGAGCTGCGCGAGCACCGACGGCACGCCGTACGTGCCGCTGCCCGGCGCGGCCGCGAAGCGCTCCCCGACCTCCTTCTGCACCATCGCGACCCAGCGCGTCACGGACGGCAGCTGCTCGATCGTGCGCAGGATCGCGCCGGCCGCGATCCCGTACGGCAGGTTCGCGACGACCTTCGTCGGCGCCGGCCGCAACGCGCGCAGATCCAGCGCCATCGCATCGGCGAGGTGCAGCGTCACACGCTCGTCGAACGGGTCGAGCGCGTCCCGCAGCGCCGGCTCCAGCGAGCGGTCGACCTCCACGACGTGCACGTGCGCGCATCGCGCCGCGAGATGCTCCGACAGCACCCCCAGCCCCCCGCCGATCTCCAGCACCACGTCCTCGCGACCGACCTCGGCCGCGCGCGCGATCACGGCGAGGATGTTCGAGTCGATCAGGAAGTTCTGGCCGAGGTCCCGCTTCGGCCGCACGCCGAACGCGCGCAGCCGGCGCAGCGAGGGCTGGGTCGGCTCGCCCGCGCTCACCAGCCGAACAGCTCGGCGGCGTTGCGCTCGACCTGCGCCTCGAGCGCCTCGTAGGAGACGCCGCGCACCTCCGCGAGCGCCTCGGCCGTGAGCGTCACGTTCGCCGGCCGGTTGCGCTCCTTGCGCACCGCCTGCGGCGTCAGGTACGGCGCGTCGGTCTCGACGAGCAGCTTGTCGTCCGGGACGCGCGTCGCCGCCTCGCGCAGGCGCCCGTTCGGCGGGTAGGTGACGTTGCCGGCGAACGAGATCCAGTACCCGCGCGCGACGCACTCGTCGAGCCGGTCCGGCATCGAGAAGCAGTGCAGGATCGTGCGCACGTCGTCGCGCGCCTCGGCGGCGAGCTGGTCGAGCGTCTCCTGGTCGGCGGAGCGCGCGTGGATCACGAGCGGCTTGCCGGTCGCGCGCGCCAGCGCGATCTGCGCCGAGAAGGCGCGCGCCTGGTCGGCCGCCGGCGCGGTGTCGCGGTAGAAGTCCAGGCCCGTCTCGCCGATCGCGCGGCAGCGCGGGTGTGCGGCGAGCGCCTCCAGCTCGGCGAGGTCGGCGTCGTCGAAGCCGGTCGCGTGGTTCGGGTGGCGGCCGATCGCGACGTAGACCTGCGGGAAGTCCTCGGCGATCGCCAGCGCCGCGCGGCACGAGTCGCCGTCGGTCCCGACCGTCAGCATCCGCCGCACGCCGACCTGCTCGGCGTCGGCGACGAGCTGCTCCGGCGGCGCCTCGCACGAGGTCAGGTGGGTGTGGCTGTCGATCATCGCGCAGCGCCTCCGCTCACCGCTGCTTCGGGAACAGCGGATCGATCTTCGCGACCGCGCCGCCCCAGCCGGCCGCCGCCGGCTGCGCACCGGCGTACGCGACCTCGGGGCGGCCGAGCGCCGCCAGCAGCTTCGTCGTCGTGCTCGGCATGTACGGGTGCAGCAGCACGGTGATCGCGCGCAGCCCCTCGGCGAGCGAGGCGAGCGTCACGTCGAGCGCCTCGGCCTGGGCGGGGTCCTTCGCCTGCACCCAGGGAGCGCGGTCCTCGACGTATCTGTTGAGCCGCCGCACGCGCTGCCAGATCGCGTCGAGCGCCTGGCTGAGCTCGACGCGGTCGAGCAGCGCCGCGACCTCGTCGGCGAGCCCGTCGAAGGCGGCGGCCACGTCCGGGTCGATCGCCGCCGCCGGCACGACGCCGTCGCGGTAGCGGGCGATCATCGCGAGCGTCCGCGAGGCGAGGTTGCCGTAGTCGTTCGCCAGCTCGGACTCGTAGCGCGCCTCGAAGCCGGCCGTCGAGACGGAGCCGTCCTGGCCGAAGGAGACCTCGCGGAAGCAGTAGAAGCGCAGCGCGTCGGTGCCGAAGCGCTCCATCACCTCGAACGGGTCGAGCACGTTGCCGAGCGACTTGCTCATCTTCTCGCCGTCCATCAGCAGGAAGCCGTGCACGAACAGCTTGCGCGGCAGCTCCAGCCCGGCCGCCATCAGCAGCGCCGGCCAGTAGACGGCGTGGAACTTGAGGATGTCCTTGCCGATCACGTGCACGTCGGCCGGCCAGAACCGCGCCGTCACGTCCTCGCCGTCGCGGCTGCCGAAGCCGAGCGCGGTGACGTAGTTGAGCAGCGCGTCGAACCACACGTAGAAGACGTGTCTGTCGTCCCACGGCACCGGCACGCCCCACGTCAGCTTCCCGCGCGAGAGCGAGACGTCGCGCAGGCCCTGCTCCACGAACGCGCGCGCCTCGTTGAGCCGGGCGGTCGGCGCGACGAACGGCGACCCTTCGGCGAGCAGTCTCGCGAGCGGCTCCTGGAAGGCGGACAGGCGGAAGAACCAGTTCTCCTCCTGCTCGCGATCGAGCGGGATCTTGTGGATCAGGCACGTGTTGCCCGGCCCGATCTCGTTGTCGTTCTTGAAGTCCGCGCAGCGCGGGCAGTACCAGCCCTCGTAGGTGCCGAGGTACGTGTGCCCGTTGTCGTGCACGCGCTGCATCACCTCCTGCACGCGCGCGACGTGGCGCGGGTCGGAGGTGCGGATGAAGAAGTCGTTCGACGCCTCCAGCTGCGGCATCAGGGCCTGGAAGCGGGCGGCGTTGCGGTCGGCCAGCTCCTTCGGCGTCACGCCCTCCCGCTCGGCCGCGAGCGCGACCGGCTCGCCGTGCTCGTCCGTCCCCGTCAGGAAGAACACGTCCTCCCCCCGCTGGCGCATGTGCCGCGCCAGCACGTCCGCCGCGATCGTCGTGTACGCGTGCCCGAGGTGCGGCTGCGCGTTGACGTAGTAGATCGGGGTGGTGACGTAGTAGGGCACGGCGGCGAAGCCTAGTCGAGCAGCTCGCCGACGCGGCCGTGGCGCATCGGAACGCCGATGCTCTTACGCTTGGACGGGGCGCCGACGAGATGAGGTTCGCGTACATGGACGAAGCCGGGAACACCGGCCGCAACCTCGCAGATCCTCAGCAGCCGGTGCACCTGATCCTGACGGTCGCGATCGACGAGTCGTGTGTCCAGGCGGTCCACGAGCGCATGCGTGCGATCGCGCGACACCACTGCCCCGACGTCTGCGACAGACCCGGCTCGAGCGACTCGCCCGCGAGCACGACTGCCGCATCCTGCTCGTCGCCGACGAGGCGCGGGAGATCGAGGACGGTGCGCTCCGCGATCTCGCGAGCTATCAGGAGATGGGCACCAGCTGGGGATGGCACACGGAGCGGATCGATCGCATCATCGACACGATCCACTTCGTGAGGTCCGAGACGAACCCGGCGATCCAGCTGGCCGACTGCGCCACGTACATCGCGGCACGACAGCGGAAGATCGACAGCGGCAGGGTCAAGCCGAGCGCCGCGGTGACCGATCTGTGGAACCGGCACATCGCTCCTCACGTGCACCTCGATGCCGTCTGGCACCCGACGGCCTGAGACACGACAAGCCCCGCATGCGCGGGGCTTGTCCAAGGCTCCGATCGAGGGTCACCCTGGAGCTCGCTGACGCGAACCCGCGCTCGACCGGTCAGGTGATGGTAGCTCGCAGGCGAGGTGCTCGCTACCGGCCGCGGGACGGGAAGGGGTCCCGTCCGTAACTGTCGCGCTGCTGGATGCGCCCGTCGCGACCGTGCACGATGTGCTCCGAGTGGTTCATCGAGGCCAGCTCGCGGCCGGCGCGCACCGCCTCCTGGCGGCTCTCGTAGTGCGACGTGCGCGCAGTGCCCTCCTCGCGCACGGTCCAGCCGCTGTTCGCCGGGACGACGTGGATGTCCCCACTCATCGACGCGTCCTCAGCAACCCGCTCGCGCGACGGCTGTCATATGACAGTGCGATCGTCATGTCTACACAGTCGCAGATGCCGGCGACGACAACGCCGCGTCACGACGCGTCGGTGAGCGCCTTGTAGAGCGCGTTCGCCGGGACGCCGGTCAGCTCGGCGACGACGCCGGCGGCGGGGCGCGGCTTGGCGCCGGCGTCGATCAGGCGGCGCAGCGCGTCGAGCGCCGGGGCCAACGGCGCTTCGGCCTCGTCGGCGGCGCCGATCACCAGCACGACCTCGCCCTTCGGCGGCGCGCCGGCGTAGCGCTCGGCCAGCTCGGCGGCCGTGCCGCGCACGACCTCCTCGTGCAGCTTCGTCAGCTCGCGACAGACGGCGACCGGCCGCGCGGCGTCGACCTCGGCGAGCACCGCGAGCGACGTCGCCACGCGCTTGGGCGACTCGAACGCGACGAGCGTTTCGAGCGTCGAGAACGCCGTTCTCAGCTCGCCCTTCTTGCGCGGCAGGAAGCCGGCGAAGCGCCAGCGCTCGGCCGGCAGCGCGGACGCGACCAGCGCCGCGAGCGCCGCGCTCGGCCCGGGCAGCACCTCGACCGCGAGCCCGGCCGCCACGCACGCCTGCACGAGCAGGAAGCCGGGGTCGGAGACGAGCGGCATGCCCGCGTCGGACACCAGCGCGACGTTCGCGCCCGCCTGCATCCGTCTCCACCAGCTCGGCCGCGCGCTCGCGCTCGTTGTGCTCGTGGTAGCTGAGCAGCTCGCTCGAGACGCCGTAGCGATCGAGCAGTACGCGGGTGCGGCGCGTGTCCTCGCAGGCGATCAGGTCCGCCCCGCGCAGCGCCGAGAGCACGCGCAGCGTGACGTCCTCGAGGTTGCCGATCGGCGTCGGGCAGACGATCAGGTGGCCGGCCATCAGGCGACCCTCCGTCGCACGCTCTCGAGCGCCAGCGTCGCCGCCCCGACGAGGCCCGCCTCGGCGCCGAACTGCGCCGGCACGATCCGCGCGTGATCGCGCATCGGCGGCAGCGCGCGCCGCGCCGCCTCCGCGCGCGCCGGGCCGAGCAGCAGCTCGCCGGCGGCCAGCACGCCGCCGCCGATCACGACGACGTCGGGGTTGAAGACGTTCAGGTAGGCGGCGATCCCGACGCCGAGGTTCGTGCCGATCAGCGTGATCGCCGCCAGCGCGGCCTCGTCGCCGTCGTGCGCCAGCTCGGTGACGAGCGCACCGGTGACCTCGCGGCCGGAGGCGTGCGCGCGGCCGAGCGCGGAGTCCGGCCGCTCCTGCGCGATCCGCAGTCCCTCGCGCGCGAGCGCGGTGCCGGAGGCGAGCGTCTCGAGACACCCGTTGTTCGGGCAGTTGCCCTGGCACGGCGGTCCGTCCAGGTCGATCGTGATGTGGCCCAGCTCGGCGCCCGCGCCGAGCCCGCCGCGATACGGATCGCCGCCCAGGATCAACCCGCCGCCGATGCCGGTGCCGACCGTCAGCACGATCGCCTCGCGCGTGCCCCGCGCAGCACCGGCGCGGTGCTCGGCGAGCGCGGCGACGTTCGCGTCGTTGTCGACCTCGACCGGCAGCCCGAGCCGCTCGGCCATCAGGTCGCGGAACGGCACGTCGACGAGCGGCAGGTTCACGGCCATCATCGCCATCCCTCTGCGCTGGTCGATCATGCAGGGAATGCCGAAGCCGACGGCGGCGACCTCCGCGCTCGTGGCGGCACGCGCGTCCTCGACCGCCTCGACGATCGCCTCCAGCAGCTCGCGCTGCGGCAGCCCGTGCACGGGCCGATGGACGCGATGGTGGACGTTCAGCTCGCCGTCGACGACCCCGGCGAGCAGCTTCGTGCCGCCGAGATCGACCCCGATAACGCACTCCGGCGACATCTCGGCCACTATAGACCGGCATGGCAGACGACCGTGACGACGTCTCGCGGCGCGGCGAGCGGCCGGCGTACACGCTCTATCGCGCGAAGCCGCGCGGGCTGCGCGAGCGGCTGCGCGGCGAGGACGCCGGCCTCGACGAGCTGCGCGGCGAGCGCTCCGGGGACGGGGGCGGAGGCGGGCGCGGAGGCGACCGTGGGGGCCGGCGCCGTCGGCTGCCGCGGCCACGCGGGGGCGCGGGCCGGATCACGCCCGGTCGCGTGCTGCGGTGGGTCGCGCTCGCGGTCGGCGCGTGGCTGCTGCTCTCGCTCGTGCTGTTCCTGCTCAGCGCGCAGATCGAGCAGGGCAAGGTGTCCGGCGAGGCGAAGGCGGCGCTGAGATCGGCCGGGCCGATGCCGTTCTCGGCCAACACGATCCTGATCCTCGGCTCCGACGCGCGCCCCGCCGGCTCGAAGGAGCCGGGTGCGAATCCCGGCGGCCCGAGCCGCTCGGACACGATCATGCTGTGGCGCGTCGGCGGCGGCCACGCCGCGCGCCTCTCGATCCCGCGCGACACGGTCGTCGACATCCCCGGCCACGGCCGCCAGAAGATCAACGCCGCCTACGCGTTCGGCGGCGCGGCGCTGTCGATCCAGACGATCGAGCAGTACCTGGGGATCCCCGTCAACCACCTCGTCGAGGTCGACTTCACGAACTTCCCGAAGCTCGTCGACGCGCTCGGCGGCGTGACCGTGACGACCGGCCGCGTCTGCTCGAGAATCAACGGCGGCCAGCGCAACGGCGGCGTCACGCTCAACCTGCGCCGCGGGGAGCACCACCTCAACGGCAGACAGGCGCTCGCGCTCGCGCGCACGCGCAAGAACGCCTGCAACCCGGCCGAGGACGACCTCACGCGCGCCAAGCGCCAGCAGCAGATCCTCTCCGCCATGAAAGGCAGCCTGCTGTCGCCGGGGACGTTCGTGCGGCTGCCGTGGGTCTCCTGGTACACGCCGAAGACGATGCACACCGACATGGGCGGCCCCACCCTGCTCGGCTTCTTCGCGGCCGCGGCCTTCGCCGGCTCCCCGCCGGTCGAGGTGCTGAGACCGTCGAGCTTCGAGACGCTGCCGGACGGCGGCTCGGGACTGGTCGTGTCGGACGCCGAGAAGCAGGCCGCCGTCCGCCGCTTCACGAAGGGCTGAGCGCCGCTCGGGGCGCCGCGGGCACCTCGACCCTACGCGGCGCTGCTGGCGGCTCTGGCGCCGGCCTTCTTCGCGCCGCCGTCGGACGACGTGGAGGACGATCTGCTCTCGCCGCTCTTTCTGTCGCCGCTCTTGCCCTCGCCGCCGCCCTTGCCTCTGCCGGCCTCGCTCGCGCTTCTCTCCCGCGCGCGCTTCTTCGTGCCGTAGTCGGTGTTGTAGAAGCCCGAGCCCTTGAAGTGGACGGCGGGCGCGTGCAGCACGCGCACGGCGGGCGCCTCGCACACCTCGCAGGCGTCGAGCGCGTCGTCGCTCATGCGCTGGATGACCTCGAAGGTGTGGCCCTTCTCGCAGCGGTACTCGTAGATCGGCATGGCCCGAAAAGCATAGCCGCTGCACTGGCACTCCCGGGGTGCGAGTGCCAAGGCGGCGCCCCGCGGGCCGCGCCCCGGTTCTACCGGCGCCGCCCCGCCGCCGCCGGGTAGAGTCCGCTGCTCGATGGGCGACGCAGTGACCATGGACAAGGTCGTCTCGCTGTGCAAGCGGCGCGGCTTCATCTTCCCCTCCTCCGAGATCTACGGCGGGGTCGGCTCGACGTACGACTACGGCCACTACGGCGTGCTGCTCAAGACGAACGTCAAGAACGAGTGGTGGCGCGCGATGCTGCAGGACCGCGACGACGTCGTCGCGCTCGACAGCGCGATCATCCAGCACCCGAGAGTGTGGGAGGCCTCCGGCCACCTCGCCGGCTTCACCGATCCGCTCGTCGACTGTCGCACCTGCAAGAAGCGCTTCCGCGCCGACCACCTCGACCAGCTCGAGTGCGGGCGCAAGCCCTCCAAGCACCCGGGCGAGGGGCCCGACTGCGACCTCACCGAGGCGCGCGACTTCAACCTGATGTTCGAGACGACCGTCGGGCCGGTGAGAGAGGCGGGCGCGACCGTCTACCTGCGCCCCGAGACGGCCCAGGGCATCTTCATCAACTTCAAGAACGTCCTCCAGTTCAGCCGCAGAAAGCCGCCGTTCGGGATCGCGCAGATCGGCAAGTCGTTCCGCAACGAGATCACGCCCGGCAACTTCATCTTCCGCACGCGCGAGTTCGAGCAGATGGAGATGGAGTTCTTCGTCCCGCCGGACGACGCGCCGAGATGGTTCGCGCACTGGCTCGCCGAGCGCGAGCGCTGGTACACGGAGCTGGGGATCCGCCCCGACCACCTGCGCCTGCGCGCGCACGAGGCGGACGAGCTGTCGCACTACTCGTCGAACACGAGCGACGTCGAGTACCTGTTCCCGATCGGCTGGTCGGAGCTGGAGGGGATCGCCGACCGCGGAAACTTCGACCTCTCCAGACACGCCGAGCACGCGAGCGAGAAGCTCGAATACGTCGACACCGCGACGAGAGAGCGCTATGTCCCGCACGTGATCGAGCCGGCCGCCGGCGCCGACCGTGCGACGCTCGCCTTCCTCGTCGACGCCTACGACGAGGAGCAGCTCGAGAACGAGACGCGCACCGTGCTGCGCTTCCACCCCAAGCTCGCGCCGGTGAAGGTCGCCGTCATGCCGCTGGTCAAGAAGGACGGCCAGCCGGAGGTCGCGCGCGAGCTGTACGCCGACCTGCGCCGCCGCATGCAGGCGGAGTACGACGAGGGCGGCTCGATCGGCAAGCGCTACCGCCGCCAGGACGAGATCGGCACGCCGTGGGGCGTCACCGTCGACCACCAGACGCTCGAGGACAGAACCGTGACGCTGCGCGACCGCGACACGCTCGAGCAGGTCCGCATCCCGATCGACGAGCTCGGCGACGAGCTCGAGCGGCGCCTGCGCGCGCCGTGGACGAGCCCGAAGCTCGCGGCCGCCTGAGCGGCGTCTACTTCGCGTCGGCGATCAGCGCGTGGGCGGCGGCGACCGCGGCCGACAGCATCGGGCGCGGATCGAGGTCCGGCTCGGTGAGGAAGCGCAGCGCGAGCCCGTCGGCGAGCGCGAGCAGGACGCCGGCGACCGCGCCGGGGTCGTCGCCGAGCCGCACGACGCCCTCGTCCTGCTTCGCCTTCAGCGACGTCGCGAGGTCGCTGCGGGCCGCGCGCGCGAGCGTCGCCAGCTCCTCCGCGATCTCCTCGTTGCGGCGCGAGAGCGTGAACAGCTCGTGCATCAGCACGACGAAGCCGGGGTCGCGCCCGATCAGCTGCTCGAGGCTGCGGACCATCGCGTCGATGAAGTCGTCGGCCGTCTGTGCGTCGCCGAGCGAGGTGCCGAGCGCCGCGAGGCGGATCTCCGAGTCGCGCCGCACGACCTCGACGAGCAGCCGCTCCTTCGTGCCGAAGTAGTAGTGCAGCAGCCCGCGCGAGACGCCGGCCTCGCGTGCGACGTGGTCGAACGTGGAGCCGGCGGCGCCGCGGGCCGCGACGCTCTCGCGCATCGCGTCGACGATGCGCTTCGCCTTCTCGCTCTCCAGCGGCCGGCCGCTGGAGGCGGCGCCGGCGGTGGCGGGAGTCGTGACGGCCATCGTCCGATCGTAGTCGGTTCACCGGCCGGCCGGCGCCGCGGGCGGCCGCGGCGCGCGTGGCCGCGCGAACGACGAGGGGCGCCCGCCGGCGCCCCCCGCACGCGCGGATCCGAGCGGCGGTGCGCCTACGCGCCGCCGCCGTCGGCGGCCGTGCTCGGCGCGGTGGAGCCGTAGTCGAACTCCTCCTCCTTGCCGAACAGCGCGTCGAGCAGCTTGCCGCGCAGGTCCTCGCTGAGCGCCAGCGCGAGCGCCGCGCCGATCACCGCCACGAGCAGCAGGCGACCGGGGCCGCGCTTCTTCTTGGCCTTCTTCTTCGGGCCCTCCTTGAGCGCGCTGCCCGCGTCCTTGAGCGCGTCGGCGGCCTGCTTGAAGTCCTTCTGCAGCTTCTTGTCGTCGACGAGCTCACGCGGGCTCTTGCCGTCGGAGATCCGCTCGTAGGCGTCCTTCGCCGCCTCGAACGCGACGCGGAAGTTGTCCCGCAGCTCCTCGTCCTCGGTGAAACGCTGGACCCACGGGGTGGTCGTCGCAGCCGCGGCGCCGGCCGCCTTCCTCGCCTGCTTCGTGCGTGCTGCCATGCGGGATGCTCCCTTGCGCTCGCTTGCTCGGTGTCCGGCGAGCATACCCCGTGACCCGCGCCGCCAGACGCGGCGCGTCTCAGGCCGTGGGACGGCGGCCGCGCCGCGCGCGGCGGGGCGCCAGCGCGAGGTCGAGCACCTCGCCGATGCGCGAGACGAAATGCAGCTCGAGGTCTCTGCGCAGGTGCGCGGGGATCTCGTCGGCGTCCTGCTCGTTGCGGGCCGGGGCGATCACGTGGCGGATGCCGCTGCGCTGCGCGGCCAGCGCCTTCTCCTTCAGCCCGCCGATCGGCAGCACCTGGCCGGTGAGCGTGATCTCGCCCGTCATCGCGACGTCGGAGCGCACCGGCCGCCCGCTCAAGAGCGAGCAGAGCGCGGTCGCCATCGTGACGCCCGCGCTCGGGCCGTCCTTCGGGATCGCGCCGGCCGGCACGTGCACGTGCAGGTCGTGTCTGGCGAACCAGTCCTCGGCGATCCCCTCCGGCGGATGGGAGCGCACGTACGACAAAGCCGCCTGCGCCGACTCCTTCATCACGTCGCCGAGCTGGCCGGTGATCGTCAGCTTGCCGGAGCCGGGCATCGCGGTCGCCTCGACGAACAGCACGTCGCCGCCGGCCGGCGTCCACGCCAGCCCGGTCGCCACGCCGGGCTCGGACGTGCGCCGGCGCGTCTCGCTGAAGACTCTGCGCTTGCCGAGCAGCTCGCGCGCCCGCGCGGCGGAGATCGACGCCTTTCTCGGCGGTCTGCGGCGCTCGGCCACCTGGCGCGCGACCTTGCGGCAGATCGCGCCGAGCTCGCGCTCCAGCCCGCGCACGCCCGCCTCGCGGGTGTACTCGCCGATGACCGCCTTGAGCGCGGCGTCGGAGAACGAGATCTGGCTGGCGCTGAGGCCGTTGCGCTCGACCTGGCGCGGCACGAGGTAGCGGCGCGCGATCTCGAGCTTCTCCTCCTCGGTGTAGCCGGCGAGCTGGATCGTCTCCATGCGGTCGCGCAGCGGGCCGGGGATCGTTTCGAGCGTGTTCGCGGTCGTCACGAACATCACGTCGGAGAGGTCGAACGGCAGGTCGAGGTAGTGGTCGCGGAAGGTCGCGTTCTGCTCGGGGTCGAGCACCTCCAACATCGCGCTCGCCGGATCGCCGCGGAAGTCCGCGCCCATCTTGTCGATCTCGTCGATCATGAACAGCGGGTTGCGCGTGCCGGCATCGCGCAGCGCGCGCACGATCACCCCCGGCATCGCGCCGATGTACGTGCGGCGGTGGCCGCGGATCTCCGCCTCGTCGCGCACGCCGCCGACGGAGATGCGCTCGAATCTGCGACCGAGCGCGCGGGCGATCGACCTGCCGAGCGAGGTCTTGCCGACGCCGGGCGGCCCGACGAGGCAGAGGATCGAGCTGCGGGCCGGGCCGGCGCCGTCCTCGCGGCCGGCGATCAGCTTGCGCACGGCGAGGAACTCGAGGATGCGGTCCTTCACCTGCTCGATGTCGTAGTGGTCCTCGTCGAGCACGCCGCGGGCGTGGCGCAGGTTGAGGTTGTCCTGCGTGCGCTCGCTCCACGGCAGCGAGGCGATCCACTCCAGGTAGCTGCGGATGACGCCGTGCTCGGCGGCGGCCGGCGGCAGCTTCTCCAGCCGCGCCAGCTCGCGATCGACCTGCTTGCGCGCCTCCTCCGGCAGCGCGAGCGCGTCGAGCTGCTCGCGCAGCTCGTTCGCCTCGGCGACCATCTCGTCGCCCTCGCCGAGCTCCTCCTGGATCGCTCTCATCTGCTGGCGCAGGAACCACTCCCGCTGCGAGCGGTCCATCTCGGACTGGACCTGCGACTGGATCTTCGAGCCGAGCGCGACGACCTCCAGCTCGCGCGCGAGGACCTCCGAGAGGCGCCGCAGCCGTCTGGCGACGTCGCGCTCCTCCAGCAGCGCCTGCTTCTCCTCGGTTCTCAGCCGCAGCGCGCCGGCGATCAGATGGCTCAGCGCGCCCGGGTCGTCGAGGTTGGCGACGGCGAGGTGCAGCTCCTCGGGCAGGTACGGGACCTGCTCGACGATGTTCGTGAACGTCGCCTGGACGTTGCGCACGAGCGCGGTCAGCTCCGGCGTCTCGCGCGTGCCGAGGTCGGGCAGCTCCTCGACCTGCGCGACGAGGTAGGGCTCGGTCTGCGCGAAGCCGGTCACGCGGATCCGCTGCGTCGCCTGCACGAGGATCCGCAGCGTCCCGTCGGGGACCTTCAGCATGCGCGCGACGACGCCGGCGACGCCGATCTCGTAGAGCTGCTCCGGGCCGGGCGCCTCGACCTCGGGGTCGCGGCTGGCGACCATCGCGATCATGCGGTCGCCGCCGAGCGCGTCGTTGATCAGCGCCATCGAGCGCTCCTGCCCGACGGCGAGCGGCACGAGCGTCTCGGGGAACGTGACGGTGTCGCGCAGCGGGAGGACCGGCAGCGTCGCCGGCAGCCCGAGCTGCGTCGGCACCTCGATCTCGCGTGCGCCGCCCGGTCTGCCGACCTCGATCATCTGCGCGGCGCCTGCGGGTCGTCCGCGTCGCCCGGCAGCTCCGGGTGCGGCACCTGGATCGGCACGCTGTGGCGGCGCGTCTCCGCTTGCGCGAGCGGCAGCTCGACGCACAGCAGCCCGTCCTCGTAGACGGCCTTCGCCTCCTCGGCGCGCACGTCGGCGCCAAGCTGCACGACGCGGCGGAAGGGGCCGTGCTCGATCTCCACCTGCTGGTAGACGCGCCCCTCCGGCGGGCTCGCGCGCCGCTCGCCGGTGAGCACGAGCTCGCGGCCCTGGATCTCGAGGCCGAGGCGGTCGGCGTCGATCCCGGCCAGCTCGGCGGTCACGATCGCGCGCGGCGGGTCGTCGGCGTAGGCCACGTCGACCGCGGGCGAGAAGCCGGCGCGCTTGCGCGGCGCGATGCCCGAGCGCTGGAAGACGTCGCCGAACAGCTCGTCCATCTCGCGCCGCATCCGCTCGAAGTTCGCGAACAGGTCCCGCTCCGGAGGCACGGCTGCAATCTACCCCGTTCGTCCGCTCGCGAGCGGGCCGCGTCGCGGTCAGACCTCGTAGACGGCGCCCTCGTGCGCCAGCTCGACCGGCCCGCCGAACGCGGCCTCGGCCTCCGCGTGCGCCCACGCGGCGTCGACGTCGGCGGAGATGTGCGTGAGCACGAGCCGTCTCGCGCCGGCGCGGCGCGCGTGCGCGCCGGCCTCGGCGGGCGTCAGGTGGCCGCGGGGGATGTCGCCCGGCGGCTGCTCGACGGTCGCCTCGAGCATCAGCAGCTCGCTGCCGGCGGCGAACGCGACGATCTCGTCGTTCGGCGCGCAGTCGGCGCCGTAGGTGAACGCGCCGCCGGCGCCCTGCAGCTGCACCGCGTGCGTGGGGACATAGTGCGGCACCTCGCGGAAGCGCACGCGCAGCGGCCCGAGCTTCGAGCTCGGCGGCCGGGTCGTACTCGTGCACGTCGAACGCCTGCTCGATCAGCTCCTCCGCGTTCCACGCGCCGGTGACGCGACGGAACGTCTCCCGCGCCCCCGGCGGCGCGTGCAGCGCCGGCCGGCGCCGCGCGCCGCCCCCGCACGGCGAGTAGGCGAGCGCGTAGGCGTACGGGATGAGGTCGATGAAGTGGTCGGCGTGCAGGTGCGAGACGACGACCGCGTCGACCTCCGCGAAGCCGCACACCGCACGCAGCTTGCCGAACACGCCGTTGCCGCAGTCCAGCAGCAGGCGGTGGCCGCCCTCCTCGAGGAGGTAGCCGCTGCATGCACCGCCCGCGTCCGTCCAGGCGGGCGACTTCCCAAGCACGGTGATCCTCACAGCGACGGCACTGTAACCCGAAGTCGGCCGACGAGGCCCTGATCGTCGACTGGCGAGGTCCGCGTGCTGCCTGGCAAGGACGCAGGGTCGAAGGAGTGCTTCGCACTTCGAGGCCCGAGGACACAGCCAGGCGGCTCGCGGGGCCGCCAGGCGGCGATCAGGTGTGCAGGGCCGCCTGTTCCTGCGCCGTCGGGAACGCCCACACGGCCTGCGTGCGACGCTCCTGGCGGAACTGGAAGCGCAGCTGGCGGGGCGGGCGCAGGCCGTCGGGATGCGCCGGGCGGAACGTCGCGCAGGGCTCGTCGTCCGGCAGCGCGCACAGCAGGTTCGCGCGGAAGAAGCACTGCTCGCAGCTCACCTTGCGCGTCCCTCTCCGACCATTCGCCATCCCGTCGCTCGCCCTCCTCGAAGCTCGTTGCCCGTCCCGTCAGGAGCGGCTATGAAAGCGGACCGCCTTCGACGTCTCAACGCCGAATCCCGCAAATCGCAGGAACTTCTGTGCCGCGGACGAATCGCCTGCAAATGAGCGCTTTCTGCGATGCTCGTCCACAATCGCCCCGCATTTTGCGGGCCTTTCCCGCCGGCGGCTGCGAGGCCGGCGGTCGTCATGCTATGGCGCGCGATGCGGATCCTCGTCACGGGTGTCAGCGGCTTCGTCGGGGCGCGGCTCGTGCCGCGCCTGCGCCGCGACGGGCACGAGCTGCGCGGCTTCGCACGCGACCCGGCGCGCGTGGACCCGGCGCTGGGCCTGCCGCTCGTCACGGGCGACGCCGTGACCGGCGCCGGGCTGGCGGCGGCGCTCGAGGGCGTCGAGGTCGCGTACTTCCTGATCCACTCGATGGAGCCGCCCGCCGCCGGCGCGTCCGCCGCCAGACCCGCTCCCGCCTCCGCGCCCTCCCCCGGCGCAGCGCAGCCGTCCGCCGGCTTCCGCGCGCGCGAGCTGGCGGCGGCCGAGCGCTTCGCCGCCGCCGCGCGCGACGCCGGCGTGCGGCAGGTCGTCTACCTCGGCGGCCTCGTGCCGCGCGACCAGCCCGCCTCGCCCCACCTCGCGAGCCGGCTCGCCGTCGAGCGCGCGCTGCTGGAGGCGGTGCCGGGCTCGACCGCGCTGCGCGCCTCGATCGTGATCGGCGCCCGCTCGCGCTCGTTCCGCTTCCTCGTGCGACTGATCGAGCGGATGCCGCTCGTCGCGCTGCCGGCGTGGCGCTCGCACCGCACCCAGCCGGTCGACGAGCGCGACGTGATCGAGGCGCTCGCGCGCGCCGCGACGACCCCGGCCGCCGCCGGGCGCTCGCTCGACGTCGCCGGGCCGGACGTCGTGACCTACGGCGAGCTGATCGAGCGGATCCGCGACGCGATGCTCGTGCGGCGCCCGCTCGTGCGCGTCGGCCGCGCCGGGCCGCTGACGGCGACGCCGCTGACCAGCGCGGTGGCGGCGGCGATCGCCGGCGAGCGACCGGAGCTCGTCGGCCCGCTGATGGCCGGCCTGGCGAGCGACCTGCTGCCGCGCGCGGACGGCGCCGCGGAGCTGCTGGGCGTGCGGCTGCACCCGCTCGGCGCGGCGATCGAGCACGCGCTCGGCGCGTGGGAGCGCGACGAGCCGCTCGCCGCTCGCTGAGCGGGCGCGCGACGCCCCGCCGCGGGGGAGCGCCCACCGCGCGGCCGGCGGGTAGGGTGACGCCATGACCCGCGTGCACTGCGCGATCGCGATCGACGCGCCCCCCGTGCGCGTGTGGGAGGTGGTGATGGACCCGCGCCGGCTCGGCGACTGGGTGACGATCCACCGACGCGTCGGCGACGTCCCCGCGCGGCTTCAGCGCGGCTCCACCTTCGAGCAGACGCTCAACCTGCGCGGCGCGCACCTGCACGTGGTGTGGACGGTCGTCGACGTCGATCCACCGCGCCGCGCGGTGTGGGAGGGGCAGGGGCCCGCTCATTCACGCGCCGAGATCGTCTACGCGCTGCGCCCCGACGGTGAGCAGCGGACGCTGTTCGACTACACCAACGAATTCAAGCCGCCGGGCGGCTCGCTCGGCGCCGTCGCGGGGCGCGTGCTCGTGGGCGGTCTCTCGCAGCGCGAGGCGCAGCGCTCGCTTGAGCAGCTCAAGCGACTCGTCGAGTCCGAGCCTCGTGAGTAGCCTTGCGCGGCGGCGATGCTCCGCTAGGATGCGGAGCAGTCGAGGCGTCGTGCACCCCGCATGCGACGCAGACGGGGCTTGAACGACCATGAACGGCAATTCGCATTCGCACCGTTCATGCGATCAACGTTCAAGCTTTTCGTTCAAGGATGCTTCCGGACGTCCCGACCTCCCATTAGGCTATCGATTCAACGGCAGAGAACCACAGGGGACCGGAGGCAGACGTGGCGGACTTTCTTGATGCGAAAGTGCGAGAGATCGAGGAGCGGCTCAAAGAGCTGCGACCGCTGATCGAGGAGTTTCACCGACTCGAGGCCGCCTCGGCGGCGCTCGGCGGCGAAAGCGGCAGCAGCGCGCCGGCGCGTCGCGGCGCGCGCCCGTCCCCCACGACGAACGGCTCCGGCCGCCGCGGGCGCCCGCGGCGCGGCAGCGGCGAGTCGACGCGCGCGACGCAGACGATCGAGCTCGTGCGCGCGCAGCCGGGCATCACGATCCCCGAGCTCGCCGACCACATGGGCATCAAGCCCAACTACCTCTACCGCGTGCTGCCGCAGCTCGCCGACGCGGGCAAGGTGCGGCGCGACGGCAAGGGCTGGCGCCCGGCCTGAGCACGCGCGCCGCGCGGGCCGGCCGGCCCGCGCCGCGGCGGGCCGGCCGAGAGCCGCCTTCGCCCTCCGCTCATCGCAAGCGACGAGCTGCGGGCGACGTCACTGCAGGAGGCCGAGCTGCTCGACCGCCGCGCGCTCCTCGCGCAGCTCCGCGACGGTCGCGTCGATGCGCGCCTGCGAGAAGTCGTCGATCTCCAGCCCCTGGACGATCGAGTACTCGCCGTTCCGCGTCGTGCAGGGGAAGCCGGTGATGATCCCCTCCGCGATGCCGTAGGAGCCGTCCGACGGCACGGCCATCGAGACCCAGTCGCCCTCCGGCGAGCCGAGGCACCAGTCGCGCATGTGGTCGATCGCCGCGTTCGCCGCCGACGCCGCGCTCGAGGCACCGCGCGCGTCGATGATCGCAGCGCCGCGCTTCTGCACGGTCGGGATGAAGTCGCTCTCGAGCCACGCCTGGTCGACGAGGCCGGAGGCCGCCTGGCCGCCCACGGTCGCGTGGAAGACGTCCGGGTACTGGGTCGCCGAGTGGTTGCCCCAGATCGTGACTCTCTTGACGTCGGCGACGGCCGCGCCGGTCTTCGCGGCGAGCTGGCTGATCGCGCGGTTGTGGTCGAGGCGCACCATCGCGTGGAAGCGCTCCTTGGGCACGTCGGGCGCGTTGCTGGCGGCGATCAGCGCGTTCGTGTTCGCCGGGTTGCCGACGACGAGGATCTTCACGTCGTCCGCGGCGTGCGCGTTGATCGCCTGGCCCTGCGGCTTGAAGATGCCGCCGTTGGCCTCCAGCAGGTCGGCGCGCTCCATCCCTCTGCTGCGCGGGCGGGCGCCGACGAGCAGGCCGACGTTCGCGCCGTCGAACGCGACGTTCGGGTCGTCGCTGGCCTCGACGCCGGCGAGCAGCGGGAAGGCGCAGTCGTCGAGCTCCATGATCACGCCCTCGACGGCTCTCAGAGCCGGGGTGATCTCCAGCAGGCGCAGCTCGACCGGCTGGTCGGGGCCGAGCAGCTGGCCGCTGGCGATGCGGAACAGCAGGCTGTAGCCGATCGCGCCGGCGGCGCCGGTCACGGCTACGCGGACGGGTGTCTTGTTCGTCACGTGGTCATCTCCTGTATGCGGCAGATCGGTGCGCGATGCTACAACCCGCCCTTCCTCAAGACCCTTTAGAGAGACCGATACCCATGAGCCAGATCAAGGTGAAGAACCCCGTCGTCGAGCTGGACGGCGACGAGATGACGCGGATCATCTGGGAGTTCATCAAGCAGCAGCTGATCCTCCCCTACCTCGACGTCGAGCTGAAGTACTACGACCTCGGGATCGAGAAGCGCGACGAGACCGACGACCAGATCACCGTCGAGGCGGCCGAGGCGATCAAGCAGTACGGCGTCGGCGTGAAGTGCGCCACGATCACCCCGGACGAGGCGCGCGTGGAGGAGTTCGGCCTGAAGCGCATGTACCGCTCGCCGAACGGCACGATCCGCAACATCCTCGGCGGGGTGATCTTCCGCGAGCCGATCGTCATCTCGAACGTGCCGCGCCTCGTGCCCGGCTGGACGAAGCCGATCGTGATCGGCCGTCACGCCTACGGTGACCAGTACCGCGCGACCGACACGCTGATCCCGGGCGAGGGCACGCTCACGATGACGTTCACTCCCAAGGACGGGAGCGAGCCGATGGAGCTCAACGTCTTCGACTTCCCGTCCAGCGGGATCGCGATGGCGATGTACAACCTCGACGACTCGATCCGCGACTTCGCGCGCGCGTCGATGCGCTACGGGCTCGACCGCGGGTTCCCGGTGTACCTGTCGACGAAGAACACGATCCTCAAGGCCTACGACGGCCGCTTCAAGGACCTCTTCGCGGAGGTCTACGAGGCCGAGTTCAAGGCCGACTTCGAGGCCGCCGGGATCGAGTACGAGCACCGCCTGATCGACGACATGGTCGCCGCCGCGATGAAGTGGGAGGGCGGCTACGTGTGGGCGTGCAAGAACTACGACGGCGACGTCCAGTCCGACACGGTCGCGCAGGGCTTCGGCTCGCTCGGGCTGATGACGAGCGTCCTGATGACGCCCGACGGCAGAACGGTCGAGGCGGAGGCCGCGCACGGCACCGTGACGCGCCACTACCGCCAGCACCAGCAGGGCAAGCCGACCTCGACGAACCCGATCGCCTCGATCTTCGCGTGGACGCGCGGCCTCGCCTACCGCGGCCGCATGGACGACACGCCCGAGGTGACGAGATTCGCCGAGACGCTTCGAGCGCGTCTGCGTCGAGACGGTCGAGCGCGGCCAGATGACGAAGGACCTCGCGCTGCTGGTCGGCCCCGACCAGCCGTTCCTGACGACGCAGGACTTCCTCGCCGCGATCGACGAGAGCCTCAAGGCCGCGATCGGCTGACCGGCGAGATCGCACGGGCGGCCGTGCTTGACTGTTCGGCATGGCCGCCCACGCGACGCACACCGTCACGAACCAGCCGCCCCCGCTGGAGGGCCTGAACCTCTTCGAGCAGAACCGTCCGCTGGTGGAGGCGCTCCAGCGCGAGGGCGCCGGCTGGGGCGCCGCGGAGGCCGCCGCGGTCGGCGCGATCGCCGGCGGCGAGGCGATCCGCTGGGGCTTCGAGGCGAACGAGAACCCGCCGAGACTCGTCACGCACGACCGCTTCGGCCACCGCGTCGACCAGGCCGCGTTCCATCCCGCCTGGCACGCGCTGATGCGCACGGCCGTCGAGCACGAGCTGCACGCGCTGCCGTGGCGCAGCGACCGTCCGGGCGCGCACGCCGCGCGCATCGCCCGCACGCTGACGCTCTCGCAGGTCGAGGCCGGCCACGGCTGCCCGATCACGATGACGTTCGCCGGCGTGCCGGCGCTGGCCGCGCAGCCGGAGCTGCTGGAGGCGTGGAAGCCCCGCCTGACGTCGACCGCCTACGACGAGCGCGACGTCCCCGCCGAGGAGAAGGCGGGCGCGCTGTGCGGCATGGGCATGACGGAGAAGCAGGGCGGCTCCGACGTGCGCGCGAACACGACGGTCGCGACGCCGATCGACGGAGCCGGCGCGCTCGACTACGAGCTGATCGGCCACAAGTGGTTCACCTCCGCGCCGATGTGCGACCTCTTCCTCGTGCTCGCGCAGGTCGAGGACGCAGGCGTCACCTGCTTCGCGATGCCGCGCTGGCGGCCGGACGGGGAGCGCAACGCGTTCGCGCTGCAGCGCTTCAAGGACAAGCTCGGCAACCGCTCGAACGCCTCCAGCGAGATCGAGCTCCGCGGCGCCTACGCGCAGCGTGTCGGCGAGCCGGGCCGCGGCGTGCCGACGATCATCGAGATGGTCAACCACACGCGGCTCGACTGCGTCGTCGGCTCGGCCGCCGGCATGCGCTGGGCCGTCTCGCTCGCGACGCACCACGCCGCCCACCGCAGCGCGTTCGGGAAGCTGCTGATCGAGCAACCGCTGATGGCGAACGTGCTGGCCGACCTGTGCGTCGAGTCGGAGGCGGCGACGCTGTCGGCGATGCGGCTCGCGCGCGCCTACGACGAGGCATCGGACCCCACCCACCCAGATCCCGACGCGCAGGCGTTCAAGCGGATCGCCACCGCAGTGTTGAAGTACTGGGTCTGCAAGCGCAACCCGCCGCACGCCGCGGAGGCGCTGGAGGTGCTCGGCGGCAACGGCTACGTCGAGGAGTCCGGCATGCCGCGGCTCTACCGCGAGGCGCCGCTGAACTCGGTGTGGGAGGGCTCGGGCAACGTGATGTGCCTCGACGTCCTGCGCGCCCTGCTGCGCGAGCCAGAGGCGGCGCCGGCGCTGTTCGCCGAGCTGGACGAGTCGGCCGGCGCCGATCCGCGGCTGGACGCGCACGTGGAGCGGCTGCGCCGCGAGCTGGCGGACGCGGACGGGCTGGAGCTGCGCGCGCGGCGGGTGGTCGAGGCGATGGCGCTGGCGCTGCAGGGGTCGCTCGTGGTGCGGCATGCGCCCGGGCCGGTCGCCGAGGCGTTCTGCGCCTCCCGGCTGGCGGGCGACGGCGGGCTGCTGTTCGGGACGCTGCCGGCGGGGATCGACCTCGCCGCGATCGTGGAGCGGCATCGGCCGGTGCTGTAGGCGGTTGGCGCGCTCCGCTCCGGCGCTGCGGTTGCGCGTCGCGTCCGCCGCGGGCATCGAGGGGGAGGGAGCGGCTGCGCCGCCGACCACGCGGTCGGCTTCCGGCCGCCGGGCGGCCCGATTCGCCGCCGCTCCGGGATGAGGGGCGGATTTAGGTCGCTGAGCGACCACAAAGTGACGCTCATAGTTCCCGGTGCATGCGAAGGCGGGGATGAGCCCCGGTTGGGAGGGTGCGCGCGGCGGCCGAGGCGCGACCGGGCGGCGCGAGCCGCCAGGCGCCGCGAACGCCGGGCCCCGCCCCGCACGCCATCGGCGCCCGAACGGGCCCCGCCCCGCACGCCATCGGCGCCCGAACGGGCCCCGCCCCGCGCGCCATCGGCGCCCGAGCGGAGCGCCTCAGACGTCGAGCCCGTACACCGGCCCCAGCTTGCCGCGCAGGTACGCCAGGAAGGGCTCCACGCGGATGGAGCTGCCCGTCGCGCGCTGGACGAGCTCGCGCGGCGGGAAGGTTCGCCCCCAGCGGTGGACGTGCTCCCCCAGCCACGCCCGCAGCGCCGACCCGTCGCCGGCCGCCAACTCGGAGTCCAGCCCCGGCAGATCCGCGCGCGCCCGCTCCCACAGCTGCGCGGCGATCAGGTTGCCGAGCGCGTAGGTGGCGAAGTAGCCGATGTCGCCGCCGGACCAGTGGACGTCCTGGAGCACCCCGCGGGCGTCGTCGGGGACCTCGACGCCGAGGTACTCCCTCATGCGCGCGTTCCACGCCTCCGGCAGGTCCTCCAGGGCGACCGTGCCGGCGACCATCGCCCGCTCCAGCTCGAAGCGCAGGATGATGTGCAGCCCGTACGTCGCCTCGTCCGCCTCGACGCGGATCAGCGACGGCTGGACCTTGTTGACGGCACGGAAGTACGCCTCCTCGGAGACGGCGCCGAACCGCTCCGGGAAGACCTCGCGCAGCTGCCCGTGCAGCCAGCCGGCGAACGGGCGCCCGCGTCCGACGACGTTCTCCCACAGGCGCGACTGCGACTCGTGCACGCCGAGCGAGACGCCCTCGCCGAGCGGCGTGCGGGCGAGCGCGGGGTCGACCTGCGACTCGTAGAGCCCGTGGCCGAGCTCGTGGATCGCGCCGTAGAGCGCCATCCCCACGTACGAGGCGTCGTAGCGCGTCGTGAGCCGCACGTCGCCGGGGCCGAAGCTCGTCGCGAACGGGTGCGCGGCCTCGTCCAGGCGCCAGCCGTCGGCGCTCCAGCCCAGCTGCCGCAACACGCGCCCGACCAGCTCGCGCTGCCCCTCCACCGCGAAGTCGCCGTGCAGCGGCGCGTCGTCGACCGCGTCCGCACGCTCGGCGATCGCCGCGATCAGCGGCACCAGCCCGACGCGCAGCTCCGTGAAGAGCGCGTCGACCTCGGCGCTCGTCATCCCCTCCTCGTAGTCGTCGAGCAGCACGTCGTAGGGGTCGCCGAAGCCGTCGAAGCACTCGACGTAGCGCAGCTTCAGCTCGACGTTGCGGCGCAGCGCCGGCAGGAAGGCGGCGAAGTCCGAGCGCTCGCGCGCCTCGACCCAGGCGGCGTGACCGAGCGCACCGGCGCGCGCCAGCTCGGCCGCGAGGTCGCTCGGCACGCGCCGCGCCTTCTCCCAGTCGCGCCGCGTCACGCGCACGAGCGCGGCGTCGGCGACCGCCGCCGCATCGGCCGGGTCGGGGTCGGCGACGGCCGGCGCGGCCGCGTCGAGCAGCCGCCCGATCGCGTCGTCGGCGAAGCGCTCGTGGAGGACCTTGCCGAGCGTGCCGAGCTGCTCGGCGCGCTGGGGCGCGGCGCGCTCGGGCATCATCGTCTGCTGGTCCCAGCCGAGCAGGCCGCCGGCCGCGTTCAGGTCGGCGATCTCGGCGAGTCGCTCGCGCAGCTCGGTCAGGGCGTCGCTCATTGCAGTCCTCGTCGTCGCGGATGGGCGTGGGCGGTGCGTCCAGCGCGACCGTGGCCGTCGCGCGCGCTGTGCCACCATTCCACCATGTTCGGGCGATCCGGTTCGATCCAGCTGGCGCGCATCTTCGGCATCCGCGTCGGCGTGGACGTCACCTGGTTCTTCGTCCTGTTCCTCGTGATCTTCTGGCTGTCCGGCTCCTTCCAGGACACGCTCGGCGGCTCCGACACGACCGCGTACCTGACGGCGGTCGCGAGCGCGCTGCTGCTGTTCGCCTCGATCGTCGTGCACGAGCTGGGCCACGCGCTCGCCGCCCGCCGGCACGGGATCGACGTCGCCGGCATCACGATCTCGCCGCTCGGCGGCTTCGCGCTGATGAGCCGCGAGAGCAGAACGCCCCGCGAGGAGCTGCAGGTCGCCGCCGCCGGCCCGCTCGCGACGCTCCTGATCATCGTCGTGAGCGTGCTCGCCGGCTTCGCGATCGCCGGCCCGCACCGCTTCGTCGAAGCCGCGCTGCTCGCCTCCGGCGCGCACGTCACGCCGGTGCTGCTGACGATCGGCTTCCTCGTGACGATGAACCTGATCGTCCTCGTCTTCAACCTGATCCCCGCCTACCCGCTCGACGGCGGGCGGATCGTGCGCGGGCTCGTGTGGCAGCTCACCGGCGACCGCAGCCGCGGCACGCGCGCCGCCGCGCGCCTCGGCCAGGCGTTCTCGGTCGTGCTGATCGGCGGCGGGCTGTGGGTCACGATCGGCCTCGCGAGCCTGCTCGGGATCTGGTTCGTGCTCATCGGCCTGATGATCGGCGGCGCGGCGCGCGCGCTGCTCGCGCAGACGGCGCTGACCGAGCAGCTGGAGGACGTGCGCGTCGGCGACATCATGGACGACGACCCCGTGAGCGTGCCCGAGGAGCTGCCGGCCGCGCAGGCGCTCGACGAGTTCTTCCTGCGCTACCGCTGGCCGTGGTTCCCGGTGGTGGACGCCGCCGGCCGCTTCGTCGGCGTGCTCCGCGAGGAGGGGGCGCGGCACGCGGTCGAGGGCGGGCGGCCGGTCCAGGTCGTCAAGGAGCTGATGGAGGCCGACGAGCAGGGCCGCTTCCGCATCGGCGAGGACCAGTCGCTGCGCGTGCTGCTCGACGCCGACGGGCTGCGCACGCTCGGCGCGATGATGGTGCTCGACGGCGGCGGTGTGCTGCGCGGCGTCGTCACGCTCGGCCGCCTGCGCCGCGCACTGCGCGCGGCGCTGGGGACGCGGCGGCCGTAGCGGCGCTCGCGAGCGCTCGCGCGAGCTGCGCCGTCAGCGCGCGGTCGGCGCCGAGCGGGCGGCCGTCGAGCGCGGCGACCGGCTCGATGCCGCGGATCGCGTTCGTGGTGAAGACGGCGCGAGCGGCGTGAAGGTCGTCGAGCGTCAGGCGCTCCTCGCGCACGGCCACGCCCGCCTCCGCGACGAGCGCGAGCACCTGGGCGCGCGTGACGCCCGGGAGGATCGCGCCGTCGGCGGGCGGGGTGCGCAGGACGCCGTCGGCGCCGAGCGCGAAGACGTTGGCGCGCGCGGTCTCGCGCACGGAGCCGTCGGCGCCGAGCAGGAGCGGCGCGGCCGGTGCGGCCTGCGCCTCGAGCGCGTCGAGCAGGCGGCGGTCGACCCACTTGTGCGCGCCCGGCCAACCGGCGGCGGGCAGCGCGCGCAGCGCGAGCGGGGCGGCCGCGCCGGGGTCGAGCGGGGCGACCGTCGCCTCGACCTGCGGGTCGGCGCCGTCGCGTGGCGTCGCGACGAGCCGCAGCCGGCCGCGCGCGACGCCGGCCGCGCGCTCACGCGCGAGCGCGGCGGCGTCCGCGGGCAGCGCGGCGCCGTAGAGCTCCCGCACGCTGGCGGCGAGCCGTGCGAGGTGCGCGCCGAGCGCGACCGGCTCGCCGTCGAGCACGCGCGTGGTGGTGAAGACGCCGCGGACGGGGTCCGGGGAGAGGTCGGAGGCCATCGATGCGCGAGTATCCCGTGTCGGGCCGCGATGCGGACGCTGCTGATCGACAACCACGACTCGTTCACGTTCAACCTCTTCCAGCTGCTGGCGGAGGTCAACGGCTCAGAGCCCGTCGTCGTGCGCAACGACGAGGCGAGCTGGGACGAGATGGCGCGGCTGGGGTTCGACAACGTCGTCATCTCCCCCGGCCCCGGCCGGCCCGGGCGCGAGCGTGACTTCGGCGTCTGCGCCCGCGCGGTCGCCGAGGCGGACGTGCCGCTGCTCGGCGTGTGCCTCGGGCACCAGGGGATCGCCCGGCACGCGGGTGCGCGGATCGTGCCCGCGCCCGAGCCGATGCACGGGCGCCTGAGCACCGTGCGCCACGACGGGTCGCCGCTGTTCGCCGGCGTCCCGCCCGAGCTGCAGGCGGTCCGCTACCACTCGCTGTGCGTCGCGCAGCCGCTGCCGGAGGCGCTCGAGCCGCTCGCCTGGACGAGCGACGGCGTGCTGATGGCGCTCGCGCACCGCACCCGGCCGCAGTGGGGCGTGCAGTTCCACCCCGAGTCGATCTGCGCCGAGCATGGGCGCCGGCTGCTCGCGAACTTCGGCGCGCTGACGGCGGCACACGCGCTGACGCGCGGCGAGCGGACGGGCGGCGCCCCGCGCTCGCGACCCGCGCGCGTCGCGACGACACCAGCGCCGGCGCCGGCGCCGGCGCCCGCGCCGCGTGAGCTGACGCTGGAGGTCGAGCGGCTCGATCGGCTCGCCGACGCCGAGGCCGCGTTCGTCCACCTCTACGGCGACGCCGAGCACGCCTTCTGGCTCGACAGCAGCAGCGCCGGCCGCGACCCCCGGGCGCGCTTCTCGTTCATGGGCGCGGCGGGCGGGCCGCTGTCGGCGGTCGTCACCTACGACGTGCGGGAGCGGCGCGTGCGCGTCGCGCGCGGCGGCGCGGTCGAGACGCTCGCGGAGTCGATCTTCGACCACCTCGGCCGCGAGCTGCGGGCGCTGCGCCGCGCCGGCGAGGACGCCGGGCTGCCGTTCGCGCTGCACGGCGGCTTCGTCGGCTACCTCGGCTACGAGTGCAAGGCCGACTGCGGCGGCGCCGACGCGCACCCCGCCCCGCTGCCGGACGCGGCCTTCGTGCTCGCCGACCGGCTGATCGCGTTCGACCACGTCGAGCGCGCGACGTACGCGCTCGCGCTCGCGGAGCCCGGCGGCGGCGCGGAGGCGCGCGCCTGGGTGCGCGCGACCGCCGAGCGCCTGCGCGCGCTGCCGCCGCTCGCGCCGCCGGACGAGCCGGAGGGCCCGCCGCCGCACGCCGCGCTGCGCCGCTCGCCGGAGCGGCATCTGGACGACGTCGCGCGCTGCCAGCGCGAGCTGGCGGCCGGCGAGACGTACGAGATCTGCCTCACCAACGCGGTCGACGTCGACGCGCGCCCCGACCCGCTGCCGCTCTACCGCCGGCTGCGGCGCGCGAACCCGGCGCCGTTCTCGGCCTACCTGCGCTTCGGCGAGACGGCGATCCTCAGCTCCTCGCCCGAGCGCTTCCTCGCCGTCGGCCGCGACCGCCGCGTGGAGGCGCGGCCGATCAAGGGCACCGCGCCGCGCGGCGCGACGGCCGCCGACGACGCGCGCCTGGCGGAGGCGCTGCGCACGAGCGAGAAGAACCGCGCGGAGAACCTGATGATCACGGACCTGCTGCGCAACGACCTTGGCAGCGTCTGCGAGGTCGGCACCGTGCACGTGCCGGAGCTGATGACGGTCGAGACCTACGAGACGGTGCACCAGCTCGTCTCCGCCGTGCGCGGCCTGCTGCGCGAGGACGTCGCGGCGCCCGAGTGCGTGCGCGCCTGCTTCCCGCCCGGCTCGATGACCGGCGCGCCGAAGGAGCGCACGATGGAGCTGCTCGACGCGATCGAGGGCGCGGCTCGCGGCGTCTACTCCGGCGCGATCGGCTGGTTCGGCGTCGGCGGCGCCTGCGACCTGAGCGTCGCGATCCGCACGCTCGTGCTCGAGCGCGACCGCACGACGCTCGGCGCCGGCGGCGCGATCGTGACGCAGTCCGACGCCGGCGAGGAGCTGGCGGAGGCACTGCTGAAGGCGCGCGCGCCGCTGCGGGCGCTCCATCCGCGGCTCGGCGCGCGCGACGCGCTGCTGCGACCGGACCCGTCTGCGCAGGGCGCTGCCGCCGCACCCCCGCTCGATAGGGTGTCGGCCTCGTGAGCACGGGGGGACTCCACAGACGCACGACTGCGCTGGTGACCGGCGGCGCCGGCTTCATCGGCTCGAACCTCGTCGACGGCCTGCTCGCCGCGGGACACGAGGTCGCGGTCGTCGACGACCTCTCGACCGGCCGGCGCGCCAACCTCGACGACGCGCTCGCCGCGGGCGCGGCGCTGCACGAGCTCGACGTGACCGACGCGCCGGCGCTGCGGGCCGTCTTCGACGCGGTGCGCCCACAGCTCGTCTTCCACCTCGCCGCGCAGATCGACGTGCGCCGCTCGGTCGAAGACCCGGCCGCCGACGCGCGCATCAACGTCGAGGGGACGATCAACGTGCTCGCCGCCGCGCAAGCCGCCGGCGCGCGGCGCGTCGTCTACTCGGCGACCGGCGGCGCCGTCTACGGCGAGGCGGAGGTCGTGCCGACGCCGGAGGACGCGCCCGCCCGCCCGCTCGCGCCCTACGGCCAGTCGAAGCTCGCCGGCGAGGGCTACTGCGCGCTGTACGCGCGGCTGCACGGCCTCTCGGCGATCGCGCTGCGCTACGCGAACGTCTACGGCCCCCGCCAGGACCCGCTCGGCGAGGGCGGCGTGATCGCGATCTTCTGCGGCTGCCTCGCGGAGGGCCGCACGCCGACGATCTACGGCGACGGCGGACAGACGCGCGACTTCGCCTACGTCGGCGACGTCGTCGAGGCGAACCTCGCGGCGGCGGCGAGCGACCTGACCGGCTCCTTCAACGTCGGCACCGGCGTCGAGACGTCGGTGCTGGAGCTGGTGGAGACGCTCGACGGCCTCGGCGCCGGCCCACCGCTCGCACCGGTGCACGCCGACGCGCGCGCCGGCGAGGTGCGCCGCAGCTGCCTCGACGCCGGCCGGCTGCGCGACGCGCTCGGCTGGCAGGCGCGCACGCCGCTGGCCGAGGGGCTCCGCGCGACGCTCGCCGCTATGATCCCCGCCGGACCGTGCTAGGCGGGGAGGTAGCGGTGCCCTGTATCTGCAATCCGCTCTAGCAGGGCTGAATTCCCTCTCGAGGGGTGCCGGCTTCCGAGGCCGGCCACCGCGCAGAGGCGTTGATGGCGAGGTCCCGCGCGGTGACGGCCCGCGAACCAGGTCAGGTCCGGAAGGAAGCAGCCTTAAGCGACCACCGTCACGCGTAGCGGGAGCGCCTCGCCGGAGCCGATGCAGGCGGCACGCTCGGGAACCCGCCTCGACGGAGGGTGCACGGTCCGTTCTGCGGCCGCCCGGCGCGGCCGGTCGTCGCGGACGTGCGCCTCCTGACATGCGAGACTGGAGGAAAGCGGGAACGTGACCGATAGAAGGACGGATGACCGCTCAGATCAGGAAGATCGTCGCCGAGCACGCCCGTCTCTCCGTCGACATCGAAACGCTCGCAGACGACACAGACCTCTACAGCGCTGGCATGACGTCGCATGCCAGCGTGAACCTCATGCTCGCGCTCGAGGACGCCTTCGACGTCGAGTTCCCCGACAGCATGCTGACGCGCAGCGCCTTCGAGAGCGTCGCCGCGATCGATCGGGCGATCTCACAACTGCACGGAGCGACGGCATGAGCATCCTCGCCGACCGCGAAACCGAGCTGCTGGCGGCGATCCGCCGGGTCGCCGACGAGGTCGCGGCGCCGCACGCCGACGCCGTCGACCGCGACGCGCGCTTCCCCGTCGAGGCGGTCGGCGCGCTGCGCGCCGAGCGCGCGCTGTCCGCGTACGTCCCGGAGGAGCTGGGCGGCGGCGGCGTCTCGTTCGAGGCGCTCGCCGAGGCGTGCTTCGAGCTGGGCCGGCGCTGCGGCGCGAGCGCGATGGTCTTCGCGATGCATCAGATCCAGGTCGCGACGATCGTCCGCCACCGCGCAAGCGGGCCCTGGTTCGACGGCTACCTGCGCCGCCTCGCGGACGAGCAGCGCCTGATCGCCTCCGTCACCTCGGAGGTCGGCACCGGCGGCGACATCGCCCGCTCGGTCGCCGGGGTCGAGCCCGCCGGCGACGGCCGCGCCCGCTTCGAGAAGCAGGCGCCGACCGTCAGCTACGGCGCCTACGCCGACGACCTGCTCACGACCTTGCGCCGCTCGCCGGACGCCGAGCCCGGCGACCAGGTGTGCGCGCTCACCAGCAGAGATCAGCACACGCTCGAGCCGACCGGCACGTGGGATCCGCTCGGCATGCGCGGGACCTGCTCTCCCGGCTACGTCGTGCGGGCGACGCTGCCGCTCGAGCAGATCCTGGGCCACTCGTTCGCACGCGTGATGAACGAGTCGATGGTGCCGATATCGCACATCCTCTGGTCGCACGTGTGGCTCGGGATCGCGACCAACGCGTTCGATCGCGCGCGCGCCTTCGTGCGCGCCGCCGCGAAGCGCAAGCCGGGCGAGCCGCTGCCCGCGGCGACACGCCTCTCGCAGCTGATGAGCGAGCTCTCGCTGCTGCGTGCCGAGGTCTCCTCGGGCCTGCGCGCGTTCGTGGAGATCGGGGACGAACGCTCGCGACTGTCGGAGCTGGCGACGATCCTGCGCTTCAACAACCTCAAGATCGCCGCCTCCGAGCAGGCGCCGCGCATCTGTCAGGGCGCGATGGCCGTGTGCGGGATCGTCGGGTTCAAGAACGACACGCCCTTCAGCGTCGGCCGCCACCTGCGCGACACGATGTCGGCGTGCCTGATGGTCGCCAACGAACGCATCCACCAGACGAACGCGAGCCTGCTGCTGATCGCCAAGGAGGTCTAGCCGCGATGGCGGACTACCGTCCGGGTGACGCGGAGCAGACCGAGTTCCTGCGCGAGCTGGTCGCTGCCGGGCTGCTGATCGAGAGCGGCGTGCCGGGCGTCTACGGGCGCGGCGAGCGCTTCGAGCGCGTGCGCGCCGCGGTCGACGCGCGCGTCACGCGCGCCGCCGACGAGGACGGCGCGCTGGAGCGGATGGCGTTCCCGCCGCTGCTGCCGCGCAGAGAGCTGGAGCGGATCGGCTACCTCAACTCGTTCCCGCACCTCGCCGGCTCGATCTTCTCCTTCGAGGGCGGCGAGGCGGCGGCGGGGCGGCTGGCGGAGCTCGCCGAGCAGCACGAGGACTGGAGCGAGCTCCAGGACCAGACCGACCTCGTGCTGACCCCGGCGGCCTGCTACCCGGTCTACCCGGCGGTCGCGGCGCGCGGCCCGCTGCCGGCCGGCGGGGTGACGGTCGACGCCGGCGGCTCCTACGTCTTCCGCCACGAGCCGTCCGGCGACCCGGCGCGGCTGCAGATGTTCCACCAGCGCGAGATCGTGCGGATCGGCGAGCCGGAGACGGTCGCGGCGTGGCGCAGGCGCTGGCGCGACCGCGCGGTCGCGCTGCTGCGCGGCATCGGGCTCGACGCCGGCTTCGCGGTCGCCAACGACCCCTTCTTCGGGCGCAGCGGGCGGCTGCTGGCGCGCAGCCAGCGCGCGCAGGAGCTGAAGTTCGAGGTGCTCGTGCAGATCGCCGGCCCGGAGCCGACGGCCGTCGCGTCCTTCAACTACCACCAGGACCACTTCGCCGGCACGTACGGGATCGCCGTCGCGAACGGCGGCGGGGAGCCGCGGCCGGCGCACAGCGCCTGCCTCGGCTTCGGGCTGGAGCGGATCGCCCTCGCGCTGCTGCGCACGCACGGGCTCGACCCGGCGGCCTGGCCGACCGCGGTGCGGGAGGAGCTGGCGCTCGCATGAGCGGTACGACCGGCACCGGCCTCGTGAGCCTGCTCGGCCTCGACCCGGCCGCGTACGAGCCGCATGCGCTGCACGCGACCGATCGCACCTACCTCGAAACGAACTGCTACACCGACATCCTGATCGAGTTCCTGCACGCGCGCGGGGACGAGCCGCTCGCGATGCTCGGCTGCGTGCTGCGCACCGACTTCGAGGGCGACCAGTGGACGTTCTTCAAGCCGCTGCCGGAGGACATGGAGCGGCTCTACGGCGTCGACGTCCACGAGATGCAGCCGTACCGCCCGCTGCCCGACCAGATCGCCGAGCAGATCGCGCGCGGGCGCACCATCGTCGTCGAGCTCGACTCCTTCCACATGCCCGACGTGGCGGCCACCGCCTACCGCAGAGCGCACGTGAAGAGCAGCGTCGTCGCCGAGGCGATCGACCGAGACGGCGAGCGCTTGCGCTACTTCCACGGACCCGGCTACTTCGAGCCTCTCCGGCGAGGACTACCGCGAGATCTTCCGCCTCGGACGCGACGTCTCACCGGACGTCCTGCCGCCCTACACCGAGCTGCTGCGGCTCGACGCCGGCCCGTGCCTGCAGGGCGACGAGCTGCGCGCGGCCGCGCGCGAGCTGCTCGTGCGCAACGTCGCGCGGCGGCCCGAGCCGAACCCGTTCCTGCGCTTCGGCGCGCAGCTCGCCGAGGACCTCCCGCGACTCGCCGCCGGCGACGCGCAGGGCTTCCACGACTACGCGTTCGCGACCGTGCGGATGGTCGGCTCGGCGTTCGAGGCCGGCGCCTCGCACGTCGACTGGGTGCTCGGCGACGCGGGCGCGCGGGCGGTCGCGGCGATGGCGCGGATCGTCGAGGGCTCGAAGCTGCTCGGCTTCAAGCTGGCGCGGCGCCGCCCGTTCGACGCGGAGCCGGCGATGGCGGAGTTGGCGGCGGCGTGGGAGGAGACGTTCGCGGCGCTGGACGGTGTGCTTGCCTGAGTCCGCCGCCCCGACCGCGCGGGCCGCGGCGACGGGCGCGACGGCGGCGGTCGCCGCGGCGGCGCGCGTGCGCGTAGCCGCGCACGACGTGCAGCCGCTGACGGACGGATGGGAGGCGGCGTCGTGCGCGCCGGACGCGCACGCGAACCCGGCCGCGGCGCTCGCGAACGGCGCGCTCGCGTGGCTGCCCGCGCAGGTGCCCGGCACGGCCGCCGGCGCGCTGCGCGACGCCGGCGCCTGGCGCCCAGGCGAGCCGGCGCCCGACCTCGACGCGTCCGACTGGTGGTTCCGCACGCGCTTCGACGCGGAGCCGGCGGCGCCCGGTCAGCACGTGCTGCTGCGGCTCGACGGGATCGCGACCGTCGCGGAGGTCTTCCTCAACGGCGAGCGCGTGCTGGAGAGCGAGTCGATGCTCGCCGCGCACGCGCTCGACGTCGGAGCGCTGCTGCGCGCCGGCAGACCGAACGAGCTGGCGATCCGCTGCCGCGCGCTCGCCCCGCTGCTGGCGGTGCCGCGCAAGCCGCGCCAGCGCTGGCGCACGAAGCTCGTCGACGGCAACCTGCGCTGGTTCCGCACGATGCTGCTCGGCCGCGCGCCCGGCTTCGCGCCCGGGCCGGCGGCGGTCGGGCCGTGGCGGCCGGTGCGGCTGGAGCGGCAGTGCGCGCTGACGGTCGAGGCGCTCTCGCTGGCGCCGCGGCTCGACGGCGACGCGGGCGTGCTGACCGTCCGCGCGCGGCTGCGCGCGCTGGGCGGCACGACGATCGAGGCCGGCGAGCTGGAGCTGGACGGGCCCTCAGGCGTGCACCGTGCGCCACTCACGCTTGCGGCCGCCGACGGCTCCGCGGCCGGCGCGGGAGACGCGACCGTCGAGGCGAGCGGGGAGCTGCGCGTCGCGGACGTCGCACGCTGGTGGCCCTGCACGCACGGGGAGCCGGCGCTGCACGACGTGCGCCTGCGCCTCACGGCGGCGCGCGACGGCGCACCGCTGAAGGTGGCGCTCGGGCGCACCGGCTTCCGCACGCTCGCGCCCGGTCCCGCGCCCGGCCACGACGTCGAGACCGACGGCCTGGACCTGCACGTCAACGGCGTGCGGGTGTTCGCGCGCGGCGCGGTGTGGACGCCGGCCGACTTCGTCACGCTCGCGCCGGGCGAGGCGACGCTGCGCCGCGCGCTGGAGCAGGTCCGCGACGCCGGGATGAACGTCGTGCGGATCCCTGGCACCGGCGCCTACGAGTCGCCGGCGTTCCACGACCTCTGCGACGAGCTGGGGATCCTCGTCTGGCAGGACATGGCGTTCGCGAACCTCGACTACCCGATCGCCGACGAGGCGTTCCGCACGACCGTCGAGCATGAGGCCGCGCAGGTGCTGGCCGAGGCCGGCGGGCGCCCGAGCCTCGCGGTCGTGTGCGGCAACAGCGAGATCGAGCAGCAGGTCGCGATGCTCGGGCTCGACCCGGCGCTCGGCCGCGGCGAGCTGTTCGGCGAGCTGCTGCCGCGCGCGGTCGCCGCGGCGCCCGGCATCGACGCGATCTACGTGCCCTCGGCGCCCTGCGGCGGCGATCTGCCGTTCCGCAGCGACAGAGGGATCGCCCACTACTTCGGCGTCGGCGGCTACCGCCGACCGCTGGAGGACGCCCGCCGCGCCGGCGTGCGCTTCGCCGCCGAGTGCCTCGCCTTCTCGAACGTGCCCGACGAGGCGGGCGTCGCGGCGGTGCTGCCGGACGGACCGGCGGGCGTCGCCGGCGACCCGCGCTGGAAGGCCGGCATCCCGCGCGACGCCGGCGCGAAGTGGGACTTCGAGGACGTGCGCGACCACTACCTGCGCGAGCTGCACGGCGTCGATCCGAACGAGCTGCGCCGCAGCGACCCGGAGCGCTACCTGGCGTGCTCCCGCGCCGTCACCGGCGAGCTGATGGCGGAGGTCTTCGGCGAGTGGCGCCGCGCCGCCTCGCCCTGCGGCGGCGGGATCGTGCTGTGGCTGCGCGACCTCGTCCCCGGCGCCGGGTGGGGGCTGATCGACCACGCCGGCAACCCGAAGCCGGCCTACCACCGCCTGAGCGACGTGCTCGCGCCGATCGCCGTGTGGACGACCGACGAGGGCCTGAACGGCATCCGCGTCCACGTCGCGAACGACCGCCCCGAGCCGCTGCGCGCGACGCTGCGGATCGCGCTGGAGCGCGACGGCGGGCAGCAGCCGGTCGCCGAGGCGGCGGTGCCGATCGAGGTCCCGCCGCACACGACCGTCGAGCGCGACGCCGAGACGCTGCTGGGCCGCTTCGCCGACGCGGCGTACGCCTACCGCTTCGGGCCGCCGGGGCACGATGCGGTGGTCGTGGTCCTCGACCAGCCCGGCACCGCGCGCGACGCGCCGCTCGCACGAGCGGTCCGCCTCCTCAGCGGACGCCCGGGCTCGCCATGCCTCCCCGCCGCGACGCACACGACCGCAGCGGGCGCGCCGTGACCGGCTCGGCCATGCACGAGACCGCTGCCGCGCTGGCGGCCCTCGCCGAGCCGATGCCGCGCGAGCGACGCCCGCCGGCCGGCGACGTCAAGACATGGCTTCGAACGACGCCGGCGGTGCGTACCGTCGTCCCGGCGCGACTCGCGCTCGGTCATGCGGCCGCCCGCGGTCGCCGGGCATGGGACCAGGACGCGGCCGCTCGCGAGCAGGCGCTGCGCGCGATCGAGGTGATCGTCGCCGGGACGCCGCGCGCGGATCAGGTCGAGTGGCTGGCGCGCAGATGGCTCGTCGAGCAGGAGATCCTCGACGCGCTGCTGTGGCAGTCGCAGCGCCCGTTCTCGTTCGCTCCCGGCAGCGGCGCGCGACTCAGGGCCGCGCTCGACATGGGCCGCGGCGCGCTGCTGAGCTTCACGCACCACGGCCCGTACTTCGGCATCGGGACGACGCCGGCGCAGCTTGGCCATCCGGCATATCAGGTCAGCGGAAGCTGGCTGCTGCACGACCGCCAGCCCGGCACATGGGGCCGTCGCGCAGCACGCGTGTACGAGCTCATCCGCCGCTGGGACGGCCACGGTCTCGAGGCACGTGGCTCGGCGAAAATGATCGCAGCGCTGCTGCGGCGCGGCGCCGCGGTGTCGAACGCGTTCGACATGCCGGGCCGTCACGAAACGCGCTTCCTCGGCAAGGCGGTGATGCTGGCCGGCGGCACCGTGCGCCTCGCGCTGGAGACCGGCGCGCTGGTTATCCCGGTCCACGCCGTCCGCAGCGGACACCGGCGCATCGCCCAGGTCGCGGAGCCGCTCGACCCGTTCGGGCTCGACGACGCCGATGCGCTCCAACGGGCGATCGCGGCAACGCACGAGCGATGGATCCTTGCGCAGCCCGAGGCGTTGGAGGACCCACACCGCACCGGCGCCTGGGAGGACGGCGCCTCGCCGGAGGCATGGTGCCTGCCCACCGGCCGAGCGCGTGGGTGACGCCGCGAGCGGCGGTCGCCGATACTGAGGTCATCGAGATGAGCGGCTCCGCCCCAAAGGCCGTCGACTTCGCGACCCGCGAACGGGCGCTGCGGGACGTGCTGGTCCAGATCGGCGCGCGCGTCCTCAACCTCGCTCTCGGCGTCGTCGTGACCGCATTCGTGGCGCGGACGCTCGGGGACGAGGGCTACGGCGAGTGGGCAACGCTGCTCGCGACCGTCCAGATCATCACCTACTTCGTGCAGTTCGGGATGAACGGCGTCACGGTGCGCGAGGCGGCCGCCGACCCCGAGCGCGCCTCCGACTGGGTCGGCGCGCTCGTCGTGGTGCAGCTGCTCCTGGCAGTCCCGGTGGTGGTCGCAGGCGTAGCCGTCATCGCACTGATCCACACGAGCGACGCGATGCTCCTGGCCGGCCTGATCCTGCTCGCCGGCATCCCGCTCGGGATCGGCTCCTCACTCCAGGTCGTGCACACCCTGCGCATGCGCAACACCCTGCCGATGGCCGTCCTCACGATCAACAGCGTCGCATGGGGCCTCGCCGTGCTGACGATCTTCCTGGCCGGCGGAGGGCTCATCCAGCTTGCGCTCGCCCTGACGGCGACGACGCTGCTGACGTCGTGCATCCAAGGCGTCGCCGCGCTGCGCCTCGTGCGCTTCACGCTGCGCCCGTCGCGTCGCGCCGTCCTCCGACTGCTTCGCACGGGCATCCCCGTCGGCGTTCTCAGGCATGCTCGTCGTCGTCTACGCGCGCGTCGACCAGCTGCTCGTCTTCCAGATCGCCGGCGAGGGCGCAGCCGGCTACTACGGCGCCGTCTACCAGATGCTGGAGCGAGCACATCTCATCCCGATCTCGGTGATGACCACACTCTCGCCGGTGATCGCCTCAGCCTGGCCCGATCATCGCGAGCGCATGCTGCGCGTGGTCCGTCTCGCCGCGGAGTTCCTCGCGCTCGGGTCCCTGGGTGCGCTGGCAGTCGCGATCGTCGCCGCCGAGCCGCTCGTGCGGCTGCTGTTCGGCGACGCCTTCGCACCGGCGGCGCCTGCGCTGCCCGTGCTGGGCGCCGCGTTCGTGTTCATCTGCTTCGGCTACCTCACCAGCAACCTGATGCTCGTGCTCGGCCTCACGCGCCGCATGGTCACCGTCGGCCTGATGGCGCTGGCGGCGAACATCGCGCTCAACCTGCTGCTGATCCCGTCGTATGGCTTCATGGGAGCGGCATGGGTGACGCTGCTGACCGAGGTCGTCGTCGTCGGCACCGGCGCCTGGTTCGTCACGGCGCGGCTGCCGGTCCACCAGATGCCGCTCGGGCGGCTCGCGCGCATCGTCCTGGCGGCGACGACGCTCGCGCTCGGGCTGACCGTGGTCGAGAGGGCCGGTGCGCCGCTCGGCGTCCTGCTCGCGGTCGCGGCGCTGGCGTACCCCGCGCTGCTGCTGCTGCTGCGCGGCGTCGATCCCAGAGAGCTGCGCACGCTGCGACAGCTGCGGAACCGCGCCTGAGCCGATGCCTCGGCTGACGCACCCTCGCCGCGCCAACAGCCGGCGCGCACGCGCCGCGGCCACATGTTGGATCGGCGCGGCGCTGGCCGCAGCCGCCCTCACGGCCGGCTGTGGCGGCTCGGCGCAGCCGACACCGCCAACGGGTCTGCGGGTCGGCGTCGTCGCGAACAGCGCCGGTAACGCCGGAAACCCCGGGGTCGTGCAGGACACCGCGCTGGAGACCGGCGTCCGGCGACTGCGCGAGGAGATCACCTGGGAGCAGGTCGAGCCGACACCGGGTGCCCGGCGATGGCGACGCTCCGACCGCCTCTTCGCGGCGGCCGCGAAGCGCGGCATCCGCCTGCTCCCCCTGCTGACCGAGGCCCCGGCGTGGGCGACGCCGCCGGATGGCGGGCTGCCGACCGCGTCGCGCAAGTATGCAGCGTTCGTGCGCGACGTCGCGGAGCGGTACGGCTTCGACGGCGCGTTCTGGCGCGCACACCCGGCGCTCGACCGGCGCCTGGCCCCGCACTGGCTCGAGCTGTGGAACGAGCCGTACTTCGTCGGACGCGCCGACGGGACGATCGACGCGCGCGCGGACGCCGAGCGCTACGCGGCCCTCGCGAACGACGCGCTTGCCGCCGTGCGCGGCCTGGGCGTGCGCCTCCTGGTCGCCGTCGCAACGGAGTCCGACCGGCCGCCGAGCGACGGCGCCTGGCTGCGGCAGCTCGCGCAGGCGCGCCCGGGCCTGCTGCACCGGGTCGACGGCTTCGCCGCGCATCCCTACGGCATCGTCGTGCCCGACGGCTTCCGGCCGCTCGACGGCCTGCTCGCGGCGCTGCACCGGCGAGGACTGCGCCAACCCGTCTGGATCACCGAGGTCGGCTGGAGCACGTGCCGCGCCGACCTGGGATGCGTGAGCGAGGCGCGCCAAGCGGCGAACCTCGCCGTGCTGCTCACCGCGCTCGGCACGCGCTACGCGGCCGAGGTCGACAGCGTCTTCGTCTACCACCTTTACGACTGGAACGCCGAGCCGATCGGTGGACGCGAAGGCGGCTACGGGCTACTGCGGGTCGGTGGCACCCGCAAGCCCGTATGGTGGGAGATGCGCCGCTTCGCGCTGGCCTCGCGCAGGTGAGTGACCGCGCCCGCAGTCCTGCCGCTATCGTCTGCGATACGTTGCAGATCTCTCCGTCGAGCGCGGCGGACGCGCATCCGGTCTACCTCCAGGCCGCCAGATCGGTCGCATTCGCCGTCCGCCACGATCCCCCAAGTCGGTCGCGTGGAACGGCCGTGCTGCTGATCCCCCCCTTCGGGTGGCATGCTGTCTGCTCGCACCGGGTGCGACATGACTGGGCCCAGCAGCTCGCCGCGGATGGTCACCCGGCCTTGCGCATCGATCTTCCGGGCACCGGCGACGCCGCCGGCGGCCCGCGCGACCAGGGCCTCGCGGACGCCTGGACCGCGGGACTGGCCGCCGCCGTCGGATGGCTGCGCGACACCACCGGCTGCACGCGCGTCGCCACGCTCGGCTTCGGCCTCGGCGGGCTGCTCACTTTGCGCGCGCTCGCCGCCGGAGCGGCGATCGACGACCTCGTCCTCTGGGGCGTGCGTGCTCGCGGAAGGCAGCTCGTCCGCGAGCTGCGGGCCTTCGCGGCGATGGAGCGGACCGCCGGCGACGGCGCCGTGCCGGAGGGTGCCCTGGTCGTGAACGGCTACATGCTGAGCGCCGAGACGTTGCGACAGCTGGAGGAGTTCGACGCGGCCTCCCCCGGCGTGGAGCTCGGTGGCGCACAGCGCGCGCTGCTGCTCGACCGCGACGGCCTCGCCGTCGACGCCCGCCTGCGCGCCGCGCTCGCCACCAGCGATGTCGACGTCACCGAGGCGGCCGGGCCGGGGTACGCCGGGATGTTCCTGGAGCCGCAGGACGCGCGCACGCCGCTCGCGGTGCTGGAGCGTGTCGCCAGGTGGCTGGCAGCCGCCCCCGCCGACCCTGCGTCTCGGGCGGCATCCCCCTCGCAAGCGTCAACGCCCACCACCGCTCGCGCCAGCCTGGAGCTCCCGCCCGCGTCGGGAGCATGCGAGCGGCCGTTCACCGTTGCGCATCCGTTCGGGGATGTCGTTGGCATCCTTGCTGAGCCCTGCGACGAAGCGGACGACCTGTGCGCCGTGCTGCTCAACGCCGGCGCGCAGCGACGCACCGGACCCAACCGCATGTGGGTCGAGCTCGCGCGCCGATGGGCCGCACGCGGCGTGCCGACCGTACGCGTGGACCTCGCCGGCATCGGCGACGCCGGCGGCGACGCAGAGCCGTTGCGCGAGCCAGCCGGCTACTACGTGCCGGCATATGTCGAGCAGGTGCGCGCGGTGCTCGACGCGTTGGGCGCGCGCGGCCTGCCGCAGCGCTATGTGCTCGTGGGGCTCTGCGCCGGCGCGTACTGGTCGCTGCACACCGCGCTCGAGGACGAGCGCGTGGTCGCCATCGGCCTGCTGAACCCGCGCGCATTGACGTGGGACGCCTGGGTGAACACGCTCCGGCGCGTGCGCGACCTGCGCGAGCTCGCCCTGCGCGCATCGACCTGGCGCCGGGTGCTGCGCGGCGACATCACGCTCGCCAAGCACGTCGGCACGCTGAAGGGAATCGTGCGGCGCGGCATCCGGCTGCTCGCCGCGCTGCCACGGCAGATGTGGCAACACGAGCGGCCCGCGCCTGCGGCCGAGCACCCGTCCGAGCCGCTGCTCGATCGGCTGCGCGACCGCGGACAGCACGCACTCGTGCTGTTCACCGGCCGGGAGCCGCTGCGACGGGAACTCGCCTCGACCGGCTGGTTCAACCGCCTCGACCGCTGGCCGAACGTGCGGGTCGAGATCCGCGGCGACGACACCGACACCCACACGCTCCAGCCGCTCGCGCTGCAGCGCGAGGCGCATGCGCTGCTCGACGAGCTGCTCGACGCCGCCCTCGAGCGCGCCGACACGCCATCAGCTGCCGCCACGACGCAGGAGGCGGCGCGCGACCGCGGTCGCGCCCAGGTCTGAGAGGCGGTGCACCGGCCCGTACAGCCCCGCCGCCTTCACGCGCAGCCGCAGCGTCGTGACCGACGGGAAGACCGGCTCGCGCGGCAGCCGCATCGGGTCCCACGGCCCCGGCCCCGCACAGCCGCAGGCGGTCTCATAGCCGGCGTCGCGCGCGGCGCGCGCGACGCGCTCGTCCACGGCCCCGAACGGATACGCCATCGACGCGACGCGTTCGCCGATCAGATCCTCGAGCTGCGCGCGGCTCCGCCGCAGCTGATCGTGCAGCTCGTCGTCGGACAGCGACGGCAGGTAGGGGTGGTCGACCGTGTGCGCGCCGATCTCGAAGCCGGCGTCCGCCAGCTCGACGACCTGCGAGGCCGCCATCACCCGCTCGCCCTCGACGTGCGGGTGCGGCTGGTCGAGCAGGGCGGTCGCGACGTAGACGGACGCGCGCATCCCGCGCTCCGCGAGCAGCGGCATCGCCGTCTCGGCCGTCTGCGCGAGCGCGTCGTCGAACGTGAGCGCGCCGATCCGCTCCCGCTCCTCCGCGCCGACACGTCGCCACAGCTCCGAGGTGCCGACGAGCGCGTAGCCGTCGTCGGCGAGCGTGTCGAGATGCGCGGCGAACAGGCCCGCTTCGACGAACAGCCCCTGCGGGTCGGCCGCGGGCGCGACGTCGCCGACGCCGTGGTAGCAGAGCGCGAACGGCGGCCGGTGCCCGAACGCGACCCGCAGCGCGTGCAGCGGCCAGATCCGCGTGCGCCTCATGCGGCCAGCCGCTCTTCCAGCGTCTCGACCGAGTACTCGCGCTCAGCGAGGCGCCGCGCGGCCTCGCCGAGCGCAGCGCCTCCGCCGCGCAGGACCTCGACGACCGCGTCCGCGAACGACGCCGCGTCGCGGCCTTCCCGGAAGTGGACGCCGTCGGTAACGTCGAGCCCGCGGGCGGCGCGCGGCGTCGCCACCACAGGCATCCCGTACGCCATCGCCTCGACGAACTTCAGTGGCGTGCCGGCGCCCTCCACGAGCGGGACGACGACGCAGTCGGCGGCCGCGTAGGCGGCCGCGAGGTCGGGCACGAAGCCCGCCACGTCCACCCCGGCGGCCGGCGGGCGCCAGCCGTCGAGCCCGCGCCCGACGAGCGTCAGCCGCGCCGCCGGGATCTCGCGGCGTACGCGCGGCAGCACGTCTGCGACGAAGTAGTCGCGTCCGCTGCGATTGGGTGCGTAGGTGAAGTCGCCGACCATCAACAGACCCTCCCCCTCCCGTCGGTCGTCGCGCCGCGGACGGATCGCGGCGACATCGACCACGTTGGGAACGTAGCGCAAGCGCGCCTGCGGACACAACGCCTGCGCGCCGCGCATGTCAGCGCGGCTGACCATCCACGACTCCGCCGCCGTGCACAGCAGGCGGCGTTCGAACGCCCGCATCAACGGCTGCTGGAGCTTCCCGACGCGCTCATGCTCGACGTTGTGGGCGTTGTAGATCACCGGCCGCCGGCGCGCCAGGTCCAGCAGCGCGGTCGCGGCCACGAGGTCGCCGACGATCACGCGCCCGCGCCCCGGTTCGGCCGCGAGCCGCTCGGCCTCCGCGACCAGCTCCGGGGCGACGCCGCGGCACGCGCCGGCCGGCACGCCGCGCAGGCGCCGGTCGAGGTAGACCGCGGCGCGGCGCAGGCCGCGCGACGAGCGCACGAGATGGAACGTCAGCCCGACGATCGCCGCATACTCCGGCGACGGCAGCTCGCCGCCGTGGGGGAGGTACAGCATGTCGACCGGCCCGAGCGCGGCGAGCGCGCGCACGCACGTCCAGGTGCGCAGCGCGCGACCGCTGCCGAGCGCCGGCGCGAACGCCGAAACGTACAGGTCGCGCGTGCGCCGCTGCTCAGACGCCATCGGACGCGTCCTCCACGGCCGGCGGGGTCGCCGCAGCGCGCGCGGGTGCCGCCTGCGCCGTCCCGGCCGCACCGCGCAGCCGCGCCGGCACGACCCGCAGCAGCAGGCGCGCGCGGCGGCCGAACGGCACGGCGGCGTCGTAGGGGGACAGCTGCTCCTCGGCGTCGAGCGCGCGCACGAGCGCGAGCGGGCCACGCCCCGCGGCGGCGCGCACGCGCACCGGCGCGCGCGCGGCGGCCATGCCGGCGCCCGTCACGAGTGCGGCGTCGGCGCCCGCGGCCGTCTGCTCCGCCAGCCACGCGCTCGCGCGCCCCGCCGCCCGCGCGCCGAGCGCGACGGCCACGACACGCCGCTGCGGCGGCCGCTCCGCGACGGGTGCGGGCGCCACGCCGGCGGCCTCCGGGGACGCGACGGCGACCGCCTCGGCGCGCTCCGGGGCTCCGCGCCGCCCGAGCAGCCGCAGCCATGCGATGGCGTCGCCGGCGCAGTCGAGCGCGATCTTCGCGACGCCCTGCCAGCCGTCGCGCCAGCCGCCGTCGACGACCAGCCGGTAGGCGAGCTTCGCCGGCGGGCGCAGCAGCGCCGCCGCGACGATCCGCGCCGCCGGCTGCGCCGGGTCGAGCTGCTGCGTCTCCAGCTGCGCGTAGCGCCACGCGTCGGAAACGGCCTCGCGCCAACTGCCCGCCAGCAGGTGCGTCAGCTCGCCCGCGAACGGATGCACGGCGCCGCGCGGGGCGATCCCCTCGTGCACCGTGCGCGCCTCGTCGTGGCGGTGCGCGCCCCGGCGGAAGAGACGGTGGCGGTACTTCGGGTACTTCGAGGAGGGGCCGAGCGCACGGCCGAGGAAGACGTCGCGCAGCGGCAGGCCGCACAGGTCGATGCCGGCCGGCGGCGCCGCGAGGAACGCCTCGATCTCCGCGCGCAGCGTCTGCGTGACGCGCTCGTCGGCATCGATCTCCAGCACCCAGTCGCCGTGCGCATGGCCGAGCGCGACGTTGCGCTGCGCCGCGAACCCGCGCCACGGCTCCTCCACGACCGTCGCGCCGGCGGCGTGCGCGAGCGCGACCGTGTCGTCGGCCGAGCCGGAGTCGACGACGACGACCTCGTCGCAGAAGGCGACGCTCGCGAGGCAGGCGGGCAGCCGCTCCGCCTCGTCGCGCGCGATGACGCACGCCGTGATCGTCGCGCGGGCCGGAGTGTCCATCTGCGAGCGCATCGGCGCGCAGGATATGCCCTCTTCAGTCGCGCACGAACGCCTGCAGCCACCGGCCGGGCGGGAAGCTGGCGTACGCCCATACGACGGGTAGAATCGCCGGCATCGACGTCCGCGCCGACAGATCGCCGGCCTCGCCGCGCTGAGCGCGACCATGCGGATCCTCGTCACCTCCACGCTGTACCCGCCGATCGCCCGCGGCGGCTACGAGGTCGAGTGCTCGGGCGTCGTCGAGCGGCTGCGCGAGCGCCACGAGGTGCTCGTGCTGACCTCCGACCACGAGCGCGAGCGGGCCGGCGAGCAGCCGGGCGTACGGCGCGAGCTGCCGTGGCTCACCGCCGACCCGCGCGGCTCGTTGCGCGCACCCGTCGCGTCGCTGCGGGCGGTCGCGGCAGCGCGGCGCGCGCTCGCGTGGAGACCCGACCTCGTCTACGCGTGGAACGGCGCCACCGTTCCGCAGGCGGCGCTGCGCGTGCTCGCCGACTCCGGCACGCCGATGGCGTTCCGCGTCTGCGAGCACTGGTTCGGCCGCCTGTTCGCCGACGACCAGTACCTGCGCGAGCTGCTGCCGGCACGTCGCCGGCCGGCACGCGCCACCTGGGCGCTGCTGTGCCGCGGCTGGAACCTGCTGCCGCCGCTGCGGCTGGACCCGTCCGCGCGCTTCCCGGCCGCGATCTCCTGGAACGCGCGCGCCGTGCAGGTCGTGCCGCCGTCGGTCGAGCCGGTGCTGGAGCGGATCCACCACTCCGTCCCGCGCCACGGCGACCGCTACGAGGCGGTCGTGCGCGCGGCGGCGCCGGAGCCGGAGATCCTCTGCCTCGGCCGTGTGACGCCGGAGAAGGGCGTCGACGTCGCGATCCGCGCGTTGGCGCGGCTTCGCGACGCGCACGGCCGCGACGCGACGCTCGTCGTCGCGGGGCCCGAGGAGGGGCGCCACGCGGACGAGCTGCGCGCGCTCGCGCGCGAGTTGGGCGTGGCGGCGCGCGTGCGCTGGCTCGGCCAGGTCCCGCCCGAACGGGTCGCCGAGCTGCTGGCGCGCGCGCACGCGCTGATCGTGCCGTCGGTGTGGCAGGAGCCGTTCCCGCTCGTGACGATCGAGGGCGCGCTGGCGCGCGTGCCGCTCGTCGCCTCCGACGTCGGCGGGATCGCCGAGGGGATGCACGACGAGGAGCACGCGCTGCTGTTCCCGCGCGCGGACGCGGAGGCGGCGGCGCGCGCGCTCGCGCGCACGCTCGGCGAGCCGGAGGCGACCGCGCGGCGCGTCGAGCGCGCTCACGCGCGTGCGCAGGAGTTCCGCCTCGGCCCCTACCTCGACGCGCAGGAGCGCTTCGTCGAGGAGGCGCTCGGCGCGCTGCGCAGCGGTCCTGGCGCGAACGCCGGGGTGCAGGATCCCGCGCCCGCGGCCGATACACGACTCAGAGCATGACGCCCGCCCCGTCCCGATCGCAGCAGCTGACCGGCGCCTTCCCGCGCGCCGCGATCGCGCACGACTGGCTGACGGTCCCGGGCGGCTCGGAGAAGGTCGTGCTCGAGCTGCTGCGGATGCTGCCGGGCGCGGACGTCTACACGTCCGTCTACGACCCGGAGCCGTGGCGCGAGCTGCTCGCCGGCACGACCGTCCATCCCTCCTTCCTCGACCGGGTCCCGGGCGCGCGGCGCCACTACCCGAAGCTGCTGGCGCTGATGAACGCGGCCTTCGAGTCGTTCGACCTCGCGGACTACGACCTCGTCGTCTCCTCCAGCCACTCGTGCGCCAAGAACGTGCTCACGCCGCCCGGCACGCTGCACGTCTGCTACTGCCACACGCCGATGCGCCACGCCTGGGAGCCGCGCTTCCTGGCCCAGGAGGAGCTCGGGCCCGCGGCGCGGCTCGCCGCGCGCGCGCTGATGCCGCGGATGCGCCGCCTCGACCTCGCGGGCGCGTCGCGGCCGGACGTGTTCGTCGCCAACTCGCACCACGTCGCGGCGCGGATCGAGAAGTACTACCGCCGCGAGGCACGCGTGATCCACCCGCCGGTCGACGTCGCCCCCCACCTCGCGCGGCCGCGTGACCCCGGGGACTACTACCTCGTGCTCGGTCGCGTGGTGCCGTACAAGCGCGTCGACGTCGCGCTCGCGGCCTGCGCGACGCTCGGCCGGCGCGTGAAGGTCGCGGGAACCGGGCGCGCGCTGGAAACGGCACGCGCCGCCGCCGGCCCGGACGCCGAGTTGCTCGGCTGGGTCCCCGACGAGCAGCTCGGCGAGCTGCTGGCGGGCGCGCGGGCGCTGCTGTTCCCCGGCGAGGAGGACTTCGGGATCGTGCCGGTCGAGGCGCAGGCGGCCGGCGTGCCGGTGATCGCCTACGGCGCGGGCGGCATCCGCGACAGCGTGCTCGACGGGCGAACCGGCGTCTTCCACCACGAGCAGACGCCCGCGTCGCTGGCCTCCGCGATCCTCGACTTCGAGGAGCGCGACTTCGACGAGCGGGCGATCCGCGAGCACGCGGCGCGCTTCTCACCCGAGCGCTTTCGCGACGAGCTGGCGGGCTTGCTGCTGGGACTCGTAGAATCGACGGCGTGCGCGCGGCGTTGACAGCGATCCGATGACGTCCTCCAGCGACTTGGACCGCGTTTCGACCGAAGGCGACGCCCCGACGGTGTCGCCGTTCGAGCTGCTGCGCGTCGTGTGGGAGCGCAAGTGGATCGTCGCCGTCGTGACGGTGCTCTGCATGGTCGCGGCGCTCGCGTTCGGCCAGCGCGGCGAGAAGCAGTACAGCTCCAGCGCCACGCTGCTGTTCCGCGACCCCGGCTTCGCGCGGACGCTGTTCGGCAACGACCTGTTCGACCCGGGGCAGGACCCCAAGCGCGCCTCGCAGACGACCGTCGACGTGATCTCCTCGTCGAGCGTCGCCGCCGAGGCGAGACGCTCGCTGAGAAGCAACGAGTCGATCGGCTCGCTGCTCGACTCCGTCACGGTCGACCCGAGCTCGGACGCCGACGTCGCGACGATCAAGGCGACGCGCTCGACGCCGGAGGACGCGGCCGCCGTGGCGAACGCGTTCGCGCAGGGCTACATCACCTACCGCCAGCAGGCCGACCGCGCGACGATCGCGCAGGCCGCCGACCTGCTGCGGCAGTCGCTCGCGGCTGCCAGCCCCGCCCAGCAGGGCGTGCTGCAGCGCAGCCTCAGCAACCTCGACACGCTCGAGACGCTGCAGACCGGCAACGCCGAGGTGATCGCCCGCGCGACGCCCGACCCGAGTCCCGTCTCGCCGAAGCCGAAGCGCGACGCACTGCTCGGCATGCTGCTCGGGCTGCTGCTCGGCTGCGGCCTCGCGCTGCTGGTCGACCGTCTCGACCGCCGTCTGCGCACGCGCTCCGACGTCGAGCACGCCTACCGTGCCTACCCCGTCCTGGCGGCCGTCCCGAGCGTGCGGGGCCGCGCTCCCGCGCAGCTGACCGGCCCGGCGAGAGAGGCCTACCGGATGCTGCGCGAGGGGCTGCGCTTCCTCGACCCCTCCGGCGCCGCGCACTGCTTCGTCGTGACGAGCGCGGACGAGAGCGAGGGCAAGAGCACAGTCTCGGTGAACCTCGCGCTCTCGCTCGCCGCCGTCGGCCAGCGCGTGATCCTGCTCGAGGCCGACATGCGCCGGCCCGCCGCGGCCGCGCAGCTCGGCCTGCCGCGCGACCTGCACGGCCTCTCCGACTTCCTCATCTCCGACGTCAAGCTCGAGGAGTTCCTCGTCGACGGGTTCGAGTACCCGACGCTCGACGTGCTGCCGAGCGGCACGGTCCCGCCCGACCCGTCGGACCTCCTGCGCGCCGGGCGCATCGGCGACGCGCTCGCCGACGCGCGCGCGGCGGCGGACGTGGTGATCGTCGACGCGCCGCCGCTGCTGCCGGTCGCCGACACGCGCGTGCTGCTGCAGCAAGAGGAGATCGACGGCGTGATCCTCGTCGGCCGCGTCGGCGTGACGCGGCGCGACCGCGCCGCCGAGGCGCGGCGGGTGATGAGCCAGAGCGGCCGGCGCGTCTTCGGCCTCGTCGTCACGGGCTCCGACGAGTCGCTCGCCAGCAGCTACTACGACACGCCGGACGAGCGCAAGCGCTCGCTGCGGCACCCCGGGCGCGTCAAGGACCCGGTCTGACGCCGGCCGGTCTGACGCCGGCCGCGGGCGGGCGGGCGCCGATCGACGCCCAGCGCACCGACAGGGTCCCGCCCATGCCCGCCATCAGCAGGACGATCGAGGCCCAGTAGAAGCTGTCGTAGAAGATCGTCACGACGGCCATCCCCAGCACCCCGAGCGCGAGCGCGACGTCGAGCGCGGGCGCGCGGCGCCGCCGCAGGCAGCGCCCCAGCACCGCGAGCGCGACGCCGATCGGGAGCACCGCCCCCAGCAGCCCGACGAGGCCCATGTCGACCGTGATCGACAGGTAGCCGTTGTCGATCGCGCCGATGTCGGTCTCGTTCGCCGCCCGCAGCGCCGAGAAGCCGGGCGCGCCGAAGCCGAACAGCGGCTGCTCGCGGATCAGGTTGCCGGCGAACGCATAGCTCCACGTGCGGTGGGTGACCGAGGAGGAGCGCGCGGCCTGCGCGCTCAGCTGCCGCTCGACGACGCGATGCAGCGAGCCGGTGGCGAATATCAGCCCGACGGCGGTCACCGTGACCGCCGCGACGGCCATCAGCGCGCGCCGTTGCCGCGTGCGCGCCAGCAGCGCGACGAGCACGATCAGCATCACGGCCGCTGCGACCCAGGCGCTGCGGGACTCGCTCATGATCAGCACGACGACCGCCGCGACGGCCGTCGCCAGCGCGAGCAGGCGCGAGCGCCGCAGCGCGAGCACGAGCGCGACGGGCAGCAGGCCGACGACGAGCGCGCCGTACGTGATCGGATAGCCGGTGAAGTAGCCGATGCGGTTGTCCGGCGCGGCGGCATACGCGTCGAGCCCCATCAGCACGAGCGCGGCGAAGCCCGCGAAGCCGGCCGCCGGCCAGCCGCGTGCGTCGCCCACCGCCCGCGCGCACAGGAACGTCACGCCGCCGAACAGGAAGCCGACGACGCTCGAGGAGATCATCGGCGTCAGCCCGCCCAGCGTTCCGTAGATCAGCAGCGTGTAGCCGCCGTACAGCACGACCACGAGCAGCATCCAGCGGCTGCGCGGGCGCCCGCCGCGGCGGCGCGTGGCGATCGTCCACAGCCACGGCACGAGTGGCGCCGCCGCGATCGCGGCGCACAGCGCCTTCTGCGGCACGCGCGGCGGGCCCGCCACGTCGGAGACGAACGGGTACCAGGGGATCACCGCCACGAGCGTCAGCGCCCACGCGAACGCGCGCTCGCCGAGCAGCGCCAGCGCGATCACCCCCGTCACCGCGAGCGCGAGCAGCACAGCCAGCAGCGGTCGCATCACGAGCGCAGCGCCGCCGAGCAGCCCCACCAGCGCCGCCGCCGCGAACGCCGCCCCCGTGGCGCGCCGCTCCAGGCTCATCGCCCGCCCACCCGCTCCGCCGTCAGCTCGGCGAACAGCTCCAGCAGCAACCGTCCCTGTTGCGCCGGGTCGTAGCGCTCCTCGCAGCGCTGCCGCGCGGCGGCTGCGAGCGCCTCGCGCCGCGGGGCGTCGGCGAGCAGCGCGCGCAGCGCCTCGCCGAGCGCGCGCGAATCGCCGAACGGGGCGAGCACACCGGCCTCCCCGCCGCCGAGCAGGTCCGGGATCCCGCCGACCGGCGAGGCGACCACGGGCGTGCCGCAGGCCATCGCCTCGAGCACCGCCCACGGCACCGCGTCGCCGTGCGTCGGCAGGCAGAAGACGTCCGCCTGCTGCTGCAGGTCCAGCAGCTGCGGGTCGCCCGGCCCGAGCCGGTGGACGCGCACGCCCGGCCGCTCGGCGACGTCCGCCGGCGTGACGAGATCGAGCTCGACGTCACGACCGAGCGCGTCGCCGAGCGCCGCGAGCAGGTCCTCGCCGCCCTTCTCGGCGAAGCGCCCGCCGACGAACAGCACGCGCGGGCGCTCGCGCGGGCGGCGCGGCGCGGGCGCCCAGCGCCGCAGGTCGATCCCGGGGTGATGCTCGACGACGCGGGCGCGCGGCGCGGCCTGCTCGACGGCGCGGCGCGTCCAGGCGGTCCACGCGAGCACGACCGCCGCGCGCTCGAACGCGCGCCGCTCCATGCGGCGGCTCGGCGCGATCTTCGAGCGCGGCCGTGCGGCGGTCCGGCCGCCACGCCGGCATCGCGAACCAGTCGCCGACCGTCACGTCGACCGATAGCGCGACCGGCGTGCGCCGCATCAGCCGGCCGAGCGCGAACGAGACCGACTGGCTGTGCACGTGCACGACGTCCGCCGGCCGGTCCGCGAGCTCATGGCGCAGCGCCGCGCGGGCGCGCAGCGACTGCACGACGTGCCAGCGGGCGGTACGGAAGTCGAGCCCGCTGCGCTCCAGCCGCGGCGTCGTCCGCTGCGCGGCGGCGCGCGCGAGGCGCCCCATCGGCGTCAGGCCGGCGAAGCGCGCCTCGACCCCGGGAGCGGTCGCGACGTGCTCGCGCAGCACCGCGTCCACCTGCCCCTGCCCCATCACGTGGGAGCCGAGGTTGCCCTCGTTGAAGAACAGGACGCGCACGGGGCCGCAGACGGTAGCTGACGCCTGCGACGCCCGTGCGGGGGCTCCGTGCCGAGCGTTACGACGCGTACGTCGAGAGCAGGCTCTTGACGGCGGTCGTGTACGCGCCCTTCGAGGACTTGTCCAGCTGCAGCGCCCCGAAGTACGCCTCGCGATCGTTGCTCGAGCCGCTCGCCTTCAGGTCGTGCGCGTGGTACAGGTAGACCGCGGCGAGGCGGCTGCCGTAGCGGGCGCGCATGCCGGAGATCGTCGTCGTGAGCGCATCCGCGGCGGCGGCGTAGGTCATGCACTTGTCCCACCCGAAGTTGTCGTTCAGGCAGCGGCCGTCGTCGCTCGAGACGCCCCACTCGGTGAACCACAGCGGCAGGTCGGGGGCGCCCTTGGAGCGCGTCTGCGAGATGAGGTTGTCGACCGACGTGTTCCACTGCGGCCCGTACGGGTGGGCGGTCCAGCCGGCGGCGTAGCTGCCGAGGTCCGGCACCGCCTTGAACATGCTGTCGACCCAGGTCGTGTAGCCGGAGTACTGGTCGGCGATCATCAGCACGCCGACCTGCGCGTTGGCGGCGCGGACGGCGATCGCGGCGTCCTTGGCGGCGCGCGCGTAGTCGGCGGCGCGCTGCAGGAAGGACGACTGCTTGTACCAGTCGCTGCTCGGGGACGACGAGTACTGCCACGGGTTGTTCGTTCTCGTTGCCGAACTCGATGTCCGTCACCGCGGTGCCGGCCGGGTAGCTGCCGCCCTGCCAGGCGCTGCCGCCGGGGCCGAACGCGGCGGCCCACGCGGCGAGGCCCTTCGCCTCGCCGGAGGTCGGCGTGCGGCCGTCGAAGCCGGCGAGCAGCAGCGGCCGGATGCCGGCGTGCGCATATGCCTGCACGATCGGGGTGATCGTCGAGACCGGCGTGTCGATGTCGAACTCCATGCGCGCGGTGTGCGAGCCGAGCGCGGTCTGGAAGTCGAGCTCCCACATCAGCGAGGAGCCGGAGTTGATGCCCATCGCGAAGCTCGTGCTGGGCGCCGGCGCGGGCGACGGGCTCGGCGCGGGCGCCGGGGCGGGCGCCGGGGCGGAGGTGGCCGCCGCGTAGCTGATCGAGCGCTCGCCGGCCCATGCGGAGCCGCTGACGTCCGTGCGGACGCTGTAGGCGACGGTCGCGCCGGGGACCGCGTCGGGCGTTCTCGGAGGTGCCGTTCACGGACCAGTAGCGGTCGCTCTGGCCGGGGACCTTCGCGACGAGCACGTAGCGCGTGACGTCGGCGACCTTGCTCCAGGCGAGCGTCTGGCCGCTGACGCTCAGCGTCGGCGCGGCCGCCGGGTCGGTCGCCGGGTCGGCGGGGGCCGGTTCGACCGGCGCGGGCGCCGGGTCCTTCGGCGCGGTCGAGTCGCTCGGGTAGGAGATCGACACCTCGGCGGCCCACGTGGAGCCCGTCACGGCAGTGCGGGCACTGTACTTCACCGTCTTGCCGGGCACCGCCGGCGGCGTCGTGGAGGTGCCGTTGACGACCCAGTAGACCTCGGGCTGGCCGGGCGCCTTCTTGACGAGCACGTACGTGCCGACGTTGCCGATGCGATTCCACGTGAGCGTCTGGCCCTGCACGGTCACGACCGGCGCCTGGCGGCTGGAGGACACGCTGCGCCGGCGCGAGACGTGCGCGAGCCGTGCGGCGCGCGTGAGCTGGCGCTGGCGGCGGGCGAGACGGCGGCCGCTGTGCTGGAGCGTGCGGTGCACGCGCACGCAGCGGGCGCTGTGGCGCGCGTGGACGCGGCGGCAGCGGCTCTCCTTGCGGGCGACGCGCACGAACGCGCGGTCGGCCTTGCGGTACTTCGCCGCGGCGCTGACGGTCACGCGGGCGGCGTGGGCGGTCGGCGCGGCGCTCGCGGGCGTCGGCGTGGCCAGCGCGACGAGGAGGGTGGCGAAGAGGACGGCGAGAGCTGAGAGCGCCACGGGAATGCGCGGCGCGGCACGGAGCTGGGTGAACATGGCGGATCTCCTTCGGGAGCTGGGCCGTCTCGGAGAGACCCCTGGCTTTGCGAGCCCGCCTCGCGACGGGGGTGCCGTTGTCGGGAGCCCAGGCGCTGGATGGTGCGCCGGCTCACGTGTCCGATCGGCGGTGCGCGAGCCGCGCTTCAGCCCTGCGGTGCACCGTGGACAGGTGTCCAGACGACGACGCGCCAGGTCCGCCGCCATCATGTGGGGCGATGCGCGACCTGCCCCGCCCGTGATCGACCTCCACTGCCACCTGCTGCCGGGCGTCGACGACGGCCCGCGCACGCTCGAGGAGGCGCTCGCGCTCGCGCGGGCGTTCGTCGCGGCGGGCGCGGAGACGGTCGTGGCGACCCCGCACGTGAGCCCGAGCTACCCGAACACGGCAGACCGGATCGAGGAGGCGCACGCCGCCCTGAGCGGCGTGCTCGCCGCGGAGCGGATCCCGTTGCACGTGCTGCCCGGCGCCGAGCTCGACCTGCTGCACGCCCGGCAGCTGCCGGCCCGGGAGCTCGCGCGCCTGTGCCTCGGCGACAGCCGCGCCCTGCTGGTGGAGTGTCCCTTCGTCGCCGTCGTGCCGGGCTTCGAGGCGATGGTGGGCGAGCTGCGGGCGCAAGGCCACGTCGTCGTGCTCGCGCACCCGGAGCGCTCGCCGCTGTTCCTGCGCGACGCCGCGCTGCTGCCGCGGCTGGTGGCGGCCGGCACGCTCGCATCCGTGACGGCCGCCGCGCTCGTGGGCGGCTTCGGCCGCGACCCGCGCCGCTTCGCGCTACGCGCGATCGCCGACGGGCTCGTGCACGACGTCGCCAGCGACGCACACGACGTCGCGCGCCGCCCGCCGCTGCTGCGCGACGCGCTACGCGACGCCGGGCTGGCGTGGACGGCCGACTGGCTGCTGCGCGACGCGCCGACGGCGATCCTCGCCGGCGCGTCGCCTCCCCCGCGCCCCGCGGCGCCGTCTCCCTCGCCGTGGCGCCGGCTGCGCACGGCGCTCCATCCGCGCTGACGAAGGCCCGTGCCGGTCGAGCCGCGAGGCCGCTACCGCGCGGCCTCACGCGTCGCGAGGACCCGGGCGACGACGCCGTCGAGCACGGGCTGCGCGACCGCCGCCGTCAGGAGGATCGCGGTCATCATCTCGCCGACCTCCTCCAGCGTCTGAAAGAAGATCACACCGGCATAGGGCAGGTCGAGCTCGCTGTTGACCATGCTCGAGCCCTGGGCGACGGCGATCGAGACGATCGAGCACCACACCAGCAGCTTCGAGAGCAGCGGGACCCCGCGCGCCGCGAAAGCGACGATCGCGACGAGCCCGATCGCCATCGACGGCTCGATCGCATTCGTCGCCAAGCCCCCGAGATCCGCCTCGACGCGCGTGTGGAGCTGGGCCATCTGCTCGAGCGAGAGCAGCAGCGAGACGCCGCCGAGCAGCGCGAACGGCATGCGGACTCCTGGCCGAACCCATGCCAGCAGCCAGCAGCCGAGCCCGGCGACGACGAACAACGCCGTCTCGATCCACGCCGGAAGGTTCGCGTCCTGGTCGAGCGCGAGGAACGTACCGTCGCCGAGCAGCTCCTTGTCGATGCCGTGCAGCAGCACCAGCACGACCTGCAGCGTGACACCCCCGAGGATGATCCACTGGGTCGCCGCGCTGCGCCGGAGGTCCGCCATCGCCAGCTCGGCGACGGCACGCGTCGGCAGCCTACGTCCCGCGGTCAGCTCGCCCGCCTCTTCCATGTCCATCTCCTCACCTCAACCTCAAGCGACATCTGGCGCAAGTCTCGCAGGCGGCGCGTCCATGCGCGCGATCTCGGCTCGTCCGGCTATGTCCGCTCGAGATCGATGATCGCGACCGCGATCTGCCCCAGCCGCGCGTCCCAGGAGTGGTGCGCGGCGGCGCGCGAGCGCTCAGCGCGGCGCTCCGGACCGTCGTCGGCCAGCGCGGCGTCGAGCAGCCGCGCGAGCCCGCCGGCGCCCGCGGCGGTCGCGACCTCCTCGACGTCCGCGAGCGCCGGCAGCGGCGTCGCGACGACCGGCAGCCCGGCGGCCAGGTACTCGTAGACCTTCATCGGGAAGATCCCGGTCGTGAGCGGGTTGCGGGCGTAGGGGATCAGCCCCGCGTCGGCCCCGCGCAGCACGGCCGGCAGCTCGTGGTAGCGGCGCGGCCCGAGCAGGTGGACGTTCGGCTCGGCCGCGAGCGCGGAGACGTCGGCGTGCGGGTCGCCGGGGCCGACCGGCCCGACGAGCGCGAACGACCACTGCGGCCGCGCGCGCGCCAGCTCGACGAGCAGCGGCAGGTCGAGCTTCGTCGTGACGATCGCGCCGGTGAACACGATCCGCGGGTGCGGCAGCGCGTCGAGCGCGGCGTCGACCGGGCCGGGTGCGAGCGCCTGCGCGAACAGCGCCGTGTCGGCGACGTTCGGCGCGTCGAGCACGGTGCCGGAGAGCGTGCGCATGCGCTGCGCGAGCGCCGGCGCGCTCGCGAGCACGAGGTCGGCGCGCGCGGCGAAGCGCGCCTCGGCGGCGCGGAAGCTGTCCGCGTCGACGCCGGCCTGTGCGGCGATGTCGTCGACGCAGTGGTAGACCACGAGCGAGGGGTCGAGCGCGTCCAGCAGCGCCTCCGCCTGCGGCACGTAGGCCCACAGGATCGGGCGCCGGAAGCCGAGCCGGCGGACGGCGCGGCGCACGAGCCACGGCAGCAGCCGGCGGTTCAGCGCGCGCACCGCCGCGAAGCGGTGCAGCGGGATCACGAGCGGCGAGAGCACGCGCAGCCCGTCGGCCTCGCGCGGGGGCGCGACGCCGCGGCGCAGGCGCCGCGCGATGCGCGTCAGGTCGCGGCCCGCGAGCGTCGGGGCGCGCAGGCCGAGCGACTCGACGAACAGCACGCGGTTCTCGCGCGCGAGGCGCGCCATCAGGTGGTGCTGGTTCGTCCACAGCTCGGTGTCCCAGTCGGCGAAGCCGACGCAGACGATCTCGCGGCCGGCGAGGCGAGGGGCGGCGTCCTGCATCGCACCGGATGATCCCAGGCGGACCGCGAGCGCGGGCCCTGGCGCGCCGGGCCGCACCGGGGTCGCACGCGGGTCGCCGTGACTGCGACCGCCGTGTACCCTCGCCGCCGTGCACCGCGACCCCGCGCCGACCCCCGACGCGCTGCACGGCGCGCGCCTGCTGTTCGCGCGCGAGCTGGCGAGCGGGACGCTGACGGAGGGCGCGCTCGCCGACGCGCTCGCGCTGCCGGCCGTGCGCGCGGCGACCGCGCCCGCGCCGGTCCCGCCCATGCCGCTGCGGATGCTCCAGCTGCTGCGGCGCCGGCGCGGCGGCCTCGGCTACGACGCCGCCGTCGCGCAGCCGCTCGACGCCGCGCGACGCGCCGTGCTCGGCGACGCGGCGGCCGGCCCGCCGCGCTTCCTCGTGCGCGTCGACGAATTCCCCCACGCCGGCGCGTGGGACGAGCGCGGCCGCTACGGGACCGAGGGCTTCCGCCGCTTCCACGCGATCATGGCCGAGGCGGGCGTGCCGTACCTCGTCGCCGTGCCGGCGCGCGTCTCGCGCGACTACCTCGACCCGGCGGACGCCGCGTCGCGGCCGCTGAGCGACGGCGAGCGCGCGCTGCTGCGCGCGCTCGTGGACGACGGGACGGCGCTCGCGCTGCACGGGCGCGACCACCGCACACGGCACGCCTCGCCGCGCCGTCACAGCGAGCTGTGCGGGCTCGACGCGGCGGCGACCGCCGCGCTGCTCGACACGGCGCTGGCCGAGCTGGCCGACGCCGGCCTGCCGCGGCCCGAGGTGTTCGTGCCGCCCTTCAACCGCTTCGACGCGGCGCAGTACGCGCCGCTCGCGGCGCGCTTCCCGATCGTCTGCGGCGGGCCGGAGACGATCGGCCTGCTCGGCTTCCACCCGGGGCCGCAGTGGCGCGCCGGCGCCTGCTACCTGCCCTCCTACGCGCCACTCTACGGGCGCGCGCGCGAGGTGCTGCCGGCGGCGCGTACGCTCGTCGAGGGGCAGCGCGCGCTGTGGGCGCCGGTGACGCTGCACTGGGGCTGGGAGTCGGACGACGGCTTTGCGGAGCTCGAGCGGCTCGCGCGCGCGCTGGCGCCGCATGCGGCGCCGTGGGAGGAGCTGCTCACGGTCGTGCGAGCGGAGCGCGCGGACGCGGCCCGGCCGGCAGCGCAGCCGGGCACGTGAGCATCCGGGGACAGCCGTAGACTGCGGCCCCTCATGCGGCGCGCAGTCATCCTCGCCGGCGGCCTCGGGACCCGCCTGCGCCCCTACACCGTCGTGCTCCCGAAACCGCTGATGCCGGTCGGCGACCGGCCGGTGCTCGACATCGTCGTGCGCCAGCTCAAGCACCAGGGCTTCGACCGCATCACGATCTCGACCGGCCACCTCGCCGAGCTGATAGAGGCGTTCTTCCGCGACGGCACGGACTACGGCATCCCGATCGACTACGTGCGCGAGCACGAGCCGCTCGGGACGGTCGGCGCGCTCGCGCTGATCGACGGCCTCGACGAGGACTTCGTCGTGCTCAACGGCGACGTGCTCACCGACATGAGCTTCTCCGGGGTGCTCGGGGCGCACGTCGCCAACGACGCGGTCGCGACGATCGCCGCGCGCGAGCAGCCGGTCGACGTCTCGCTCGGCGTGATGGTGATGGACGAGGACGACCCCACGCGCCTGCGCGACTACATCGAGAAGCCACAGCTGAGATACCACGTCAGCATGGGCGTCTACTGCTTCTCGCCGAAGGTGCTGCCGTTCATCGAGAAGGGCAGACGACTCGACTTCCCGGACCTCGTGCTCAAGCTCGTGGAAGCCGGCGAGGTCGTGCGCCAGCTGCCGTCGGACGACTACTGGATGGACATCGGCCGCCCCGGCGACTACGAGCAGGCGCAGGAGGACTTCGAGGCCCTGCGCAAGCGCCTGCTGCCGGACGGCGACTGACCCCCGCGCGGGCAGGCAGGCGAGCGATGAAGATCGTCAGCGTGATGACGACCGGCTCCCGCGGCGGGGCGGAGTTCGCCGCCGTCGAGCTGCTCGACGCGCTCGCCGCGCGCGGGCATGAGACGGTGATGCTGTCCAACCAGCCGGGCATCGGGCGCGAGACGCGCGTCGCCGTGCGGCCGCTCGAGCTGGGGCCGAAGCTGTCGCGCTCCAGCTGGCGCGCGCTGCTGCTGCGCTGGCCGTTGCTCGTGCGCGAGCTGCGGCGCGCGCTCGCGCACGAGGCGCCCTACGACGTGCTGCTGCTGCACTACAAGAAGGAGCAGCTGCTCGCGCTCGCGCTCGGCCGGCGTCTGCGCGCGACGCTCGCGTGGGCCGAGTGGGGGCCGGTGCCCTATCCGCTGCGGCGCGGGCTGCCGCGCCGCGCCTATGCGGCCGCCGCGCGTCGCGCTGCGCTCGTGATGGCGATCGCCGAGGGCACGCGCGCGTCGCTGCTGGAGGTGGGCGTACCGGCCGATCGCGTGGCCGTCGTGCCGAACGCCGTGCGCACCGACGAGATCGCCTTCACGGCGACGGGCCGCGCACGTGTCCGCGCGGAGCACGGCATCCCGGACGACGCGTTCGTCGTCGGCTGCATCTCGCGCTTCCACCCGAAGAAGCGCAACGACGTCGTCGTCGACGCGGTCGTCGCGCTCGACGATTCGCGCGTGCACCTGATCCTCGCGGGCGACGGCGAGAACGGAGGCGGACCTGCGCGCCCGCGGCGCCGCGCTCGGCCAGCGGCTGCACGTGATCCCGACGCCGGGCGCCGACGTCGCCGACGTCCTGTCGGCGTTCGACGTCTCCGTCTTCTGCCCGAGCCCGACCGAGGGCGCGCCGCGGGCGGTGATCCTCGGCATGCTCGCCGAGCGCCCGTGCCTCGCGACCGGCGCGGAGGGCGTCGCCAGCCTGATCCGGCCGGGCACCGGCGCGATCCTCTCGCCCGAGAACGACGCGCCGGCGCTCGTCGCCGAGCTGCGCCGCCGCCTCGACGACCCGGAGCTGTGCGCACGCGAGGGCCGCGCCGCGCGCGCGGCCGCCGCCGCGACACACGCGGCGCCCGTCGTCGCCGAGCGCGCCGAGGCGCTGCTCGAGGCCGCCCGCGCACGCCGCTGAGCGGGACGCCGGCGAGCAGCACGGGGCCGCGACGGACCCGCCGGCGCTGCGGCGGGACGGGTCCGCTACGCGAGCGCGCGGCGCACGACGGCGGCGACCGTCGCGACGTCGGCCTCGCCCATCGCGGCCGAGAGCGGCAACAGCAGGTGGCGGGCGGCCGCCTCGGCGGCGCGCGGCGGAGAGCCCAGCTCGCGGTGGGCGCTGAGCGCGCCGATCGACGGGTACGCGCAGCTTGCGACGCTCTCGGCGGCGAGCCGGGCGTGCAGCGCGTCGCGCGCGCGCTCGTCCGCCAGCACGATCGGGCAGTGCAGGTGCGCGCCGCGCGCGACGGCGTCCTCGTCCCATGGCAGCGCGACCCCAGGCACGTCCGCGAGCCGCTCGCGGTAGGCGCGCGCGAGCGCGCGACGGTGCGCGATCGCGGCCTCCAGCCGCGGCAGCTGCGCGAGCGCGAGCGCCGCGCGCGGCTCGTCGAGGCGGTAGTTGAAGCCGACGTCGACGATGTCGTACGTGTTCGCGTGGCCGCGGTGGCGGTCCCACGTGACCGATGTCATCGCGTGCGAGCGCAGCGAGCGCACGCGCGCCGCGATCGCCTCCTCGCGCGCCGTGACGAAGCCACCCTCGCCGACGGCGACCTGCCGGCCGGCCGCCAGCGAGAAGCAGCCGGCGTCGCCGGCAGTGCCGGCGAGCGCCCCGTCGGGCAGGTGCGCGCCGAGCGCGTGCGCGGCGTCCTCGACCAGCGCGACCCCGCGCGCGTGGCACAGCGCGCGCAGCGCCGCGACGTCGGCCGCGAAGCCGAAGAGGTGGACCGCGACGACCGCCTTCGTGCGCGGCGTGATCCGCGCCGCGACGTCCGCGGGGTCGAGCGTCAGGTCGTGCAGGCCCCGCACGTCGCACAGCACCGGCTCGGCGCCGGTGCAGCGCACCGCGGCGACCGCTCCGGGGAACGCGAGCGCGGGCACGACCACCTCGTCGCCCGGCCCCGTGCCGACCGCGAGCAGCGCGAGCTGCAGCGCCGCCGTGCCGCTCGAGACCGCGACCGCGTGGGGCGTGGCGAGCCGGTCGGCCAGCGCCGCCTCGAGCTGCTGGATGCGCGGGCCCATCGTCAGCCAACCGGAGCGCAGCGCGTCGAGCACGGCCTCGACGTCCACCTCGGGGACCGGCACCGCGTCCGGCGGGATCGCGGCGCTGGTCATGCGCCCAGCTCCGCGGCGACGCCGTCGATCACGCGCTCCTGCTCGTCATCGGTCATGTGCGGGAACAGCGGGATCGTCACCTCGGTGCGCGAGGCCAGCTCGGTGCGCGGCAGCGAGATGCCGGGGAAGCGCTTGCGGTAGGCGGTGAACTCGTGGACGCCCGGGTACAGCAGCGACGTCTGCACGCCGTGGCGCTCGCGCAGCGCCTGCCGCAGCGGGTTCTGCCGCTCCGGGTCGTCGACCATCAGCGGCATCACGTAGCAGGAGGAGGTCGCGACGTCCTCGTCGCGGAACGGCAGCGTGAGGCCCGGCAGCGCCCCGAGCGCCGCGCGGTAGCGCAGCGTCAGCTCGCGCCGCCGCGCGACGTCGGCCTCCAGCCGCGGCAGGCGCGAGAGCGCGAGCGCGGCGCGCGGCTCGTCGAAGCGGTAGTTGAAGCCGAGCGCGCCGGCGTCGTAGGCGAAGGCGGAGCCGGGGGCGCCCGGAGCGAGCGCGTGCGAGCGGCGCGAGCGTGCGAGCGCCGCGATGTCGTCGTCGTCGGTCGTCAGCAGCCCGCCCTCGCCGACCGACAGCACCTTGTTCGAGAACAGCGAGAAGCAGCCGGCGAGCCCGAACGTGCCGAGTCTGCGACCGCCGGCCGAGGCGCTCGGCGCATGCGCCGCATCCTCGACCAGCGCGAGCCCGTGCGCGTCGCACAGCGCACGCAGCTCCTGCGCCGGCGCCGCGTAGCCGGCGAAGTGGACGACCGAGACGGCCTTCGTGCGCGACGTGATCCGCGCCGCGACGTCCTCGAGGTCGAGCGACAGGTCGTGCTGGCCGCGGATGTCGGCGAACACCGGTCTCCCGCCGCAGTAGAGCGCCGCGGTCGCCGTCGCGGCGAACGTCAGCGACGGCACGATCACCTCGTCGCCGGGACCCACCCCGGCGGCGAGGTAGGCGAGGTGCAGCGCCGCCGTGCAGCTCGAGACGGCGACGGCGTGGCGCACCCCGAGGTGCGCCGCGAACGCCTCCTCGAACGCGCGCGTGCGCTCGCCCTGCGCCAGCCCGCCGGCGCGCAGCGTCTCGGCGACGGCGTCGAGGTCGGCCTGCTCGAGCCGCAGGTCGAACAGCGGGATGTCAGGGGATGTTGCGGTACCGGCCATCCCACGGGTCCTCGAAGCGGCCGGCGTCGAGCGCGGCGACCAGCTCGCCGATCCCGTCGGGCACGGTGTTGCGCGTCTCGAAGCCGAGCACGGACCGGATCTTGTCGAAGCTGACCTTGTAGTCGCGCGGGTCCTCGTCGCGTCTGACGAACGTGACGGTCCCGCGCGGCACGGCCGCGCGGATCCGCTCGACGAGGTCGAGCTTGCGGTAGTTCTCGCCCGAGCGGCCGGCGTTGAAGACCTGCCCCGCGACGAGCTCCTCGGGCGCCTCGAGCACCGTCCGCACGGCGCGTGCGGCGTCGCGCACGTGGATGTAGGGCCGCCAGAACTGCTCGCCGAAGACCTCCAGCTCGCGGTCGGCCCACAGGTCGCGCGTGAACTCGTTGACCGTCAGGTCGAAGCGCATCCGCGACGCGACGCCGTAGACGGTCGCGAAGCGCAGGCAGGTCGGTCTGATCGACGCATGCTCGCCGTCCAGCAGCGCCTGCTCCATCCCGACCTTCTGCTCCGCATAGAGCGAGACGGGCGCGAGCACGCCGTCCTCCGTGATCGGCACCTCCGGGTCGGCCATTCGCCCGTAGTTCGAGCAGGTCGAGGCGAACACGAAGCGGCCCACGCCGGCGGCGTCCGCGTCGGCGACGAGCGCGCGCGTGCCCTCGACGTTGACCTCGTTGGAGACCTGCGGGTCGCGCCCGCATGCGGGGTCGCCGACGATCGCCGCGAGGTGGACGACCGCGTCGACGCCCTCGAGCGCCGCACGGCGGGCGCCGGCGTCGCGCACGTCGCCGCGCCGCACCTCGACGCCCCGCGCCTCCAGCTCGGCGACGACGTCTTCCTGGCCGTGCAGGACGCTGTCGAGCACGCGGACGTCGCGGCCGCTGTCCAGCAGCTCGCCGCACAGGGTCGCGCCGACGTAGCCGGCGCCGCCTGTCACAAGGACGCGTTCGGGCATGGATCTCCTTGGGGGTGTCGTGCCGGCTACTCGACGGACGCGCGTCCGAGCAGTGCCGGGATGGTCATCAGGACGATCTTCAGGTCGAGCCAGAGCGACCAGCTCTCGATGTAGTAGTTGTCCCACTCGACGCGGTCGCTCAGCGAGGTCTGCCCGCGCAGGCCCTGGACCTGGGCCCAGCCGGTCAGGCCGGACTTGACGCGGTGGCGGTCGCCGTAGCGGTAGACGTGCTCCTCGAACGAGCGCACGTAGCTCGTGCGCTCCGGCCGGGGGCCGATCAGCGACATGTCGCCGCGCAGCACGTTGAGCAGCTGCGGCAGCTCGTCGAGCGACAGGCGGCGCATCACCTCGCCGACGCGCGTGCGCCGGTCGGCGCCCTCGACGCCGCCCGGCGCCAGGCCCTCCTCCGGCACGAACTCGGGCGCGCTCGCGGGCGCGACGCGCATCGAGCGGAACTTGAGCATGTCGAACTCGCGCCCGTCGAGGCCGACGCGGCGCTGGCGATAGAGGATCGGGCCGGGCGAGCTGAGGCGCACCGCGAGCGCAAGCCCAAGCAGCGCCGGCGAGAGCAGCAGCAGGACCACGCCCGCGACGACGCGGTCGAGCGCGTACTTGATCGCGAACTGCCAGCCGCGCGGGTCGACCGTCTCCGCCCGCAGCAGCGGCACGCCGCCGAGGTGCTCGACCTCGACGCGGTTGGAGACCTCCTCGAACAGGCGCGGCACGACCACGACCTCGACGCCGAGCTCGCGACAGCGGCGGATCATCCCGAGCAGCACCGCGTGCGGCGCGGTCGAGAACGTCACGACCACCTGCTCGACGTCGTAGCGCTGCACGACCTGCTCGAGGTCCCAGCTGGCGCCGAGCACCGGCAGCTCGTCGTCGTCGCGGCCGGGCTCGATCAGCGGGTCCTTGTCGAGGAAGCCGATCGGTCGCAGGCCGAGCTCCGGGCGCTCGCGCAGCCGTTCTCGCGATCAGGTGGCCGACGCTGCCGGCGCCGATGACGAGCGTGTTGAAGCCGATCTCCCCGCGCCGCAGCGCGCGCCGGCGGTCGAGCGTGATGCCGACGCGGCCGGCGCCGAGGAAGACGAGCGCGAAGACCCACAGACGGACGGCCTGCGCCGTCAAGGTCGCGTCGTCGCCGAGCAGCGCGCGAGCGGCGGTCAGCGTCATCGCCGCGATCGAGGTCGCAGCGAAGATGCGTGCGACCGTGTCGACGGGCGTGTCCTGGAGGCGGAAGGCATAGAAGCCGCGCAGCTCGAGGATCGCCAGCGTCAGCAGCGCGTACGCCAAGCCCCACGCGAAGTTCGCGAGCGTGTTGGGCGCCGGCGCGGCCACGACCGCGGTGAGCGCCGCGGCGACGAGCATCGCGCCGTCGGCGGTGCGGTAGGTGGCGCGTGCGCGCCGGGCGCGGCGCCTCCGCTGCTCGGTCGCGTCCCGCCGGACGGGCACGAGCACGGGCGAGTCGGTCAGTGTCTTGGCGACGGTCGGGGCCACAGCGCTCTGACCGGAGCTTCGGCAGGAAGCCGCCGTGGGTTGAGCGTCGAGCGCGTCCGTGTCCTGCGACGCGCCGACAGCCGTCCGGCTGCGGACACGGGCGGACGCAGGGCGACCGGGGACCTTCAGTCCGGATCCGATCGCCACCGCGTCCTCATCTCCCGCGAGCCGGGGGCCGTCTGCGAGCGTGTCGCGTCAGCTCAGCTGAGCGGACGTGCGAAGCGCCGCAGTCCGACGCCGACGCCGACCAGCGCGACACCGCCGAGGGCCAACAGGCCGATGTCGAGGCCGGTGAACGGCAGCGAGCCCTGGCCGGAGCTGGCCACCTGCGTCTGCTGCGGCGTCGGGGCGGACGGTCCGTTGCCGCTGCCGACTGTGCCGACGACGTCACCGCCCTTACCGCCGTAGGCGTCGCTCACTGCACTCTGTCCATACGCCGGAACGGCGGCGGCAAGCGCGAGTGCGACCACTGCCATGAGCAAGGCGAGTCGCTTCATCGAACCAATCCCTTCCCATCCTTGTATTGGTTGGCACGAAGCGCACCAGCGCGCTTCAGACCTTCTGTTTCCGTTTGATCTCGGCGAATTACGCCTCAAAGTAGCACCTGTTCGGCGCACCTACAACCGCGGAAGCCCGTCTGCGGACCGGAAGGCTACTGACGTCAGCGCATGCTCGTGTCGCCAGTCAGGCGTTGGACATGGCGGCGCAGGCTCCCAAACGCCTCGCTCGCCGTCAGCGGATGCCGCCCACCGACCCGATCGAGCGCGTCGCGCAACAGCGGTTCGCGCGGGTCGAGTCGGCGTGCCTGCTGATAGGAGCCGCGCGCGCGGTCGCGCTCGCCGAGCGCCGACGCTGCGAGGCCCCTGCCGAAGTAGGCGAACCAGTCGTCGCCGCTGCGCTCCAGCGCCTGTGAGAAGCGGCGCTCGGCCGCCGCCGGCTCGCGCAGCTCGAGCGCGATCGTGCCCGCCACGAGCGCGGGGCGCGAGCTGAGCGGGTTCAGGCTTGCGGCGCGGTCGAGCTGCTCGAACGCGCGGGTGGGATCCGCGCGCCAGCCCGCCCCGGCAGCCGTGACCTCCCGAGCCGCCAGGTACGGCAGCGCGAGCGCAGCGGCCGCGAGCAACGCGAGCAGCCCCAGCCCGGCGCCGGCGAGCGCGCGCGCGAGCCTCGTCCACGGCGCCGTACTTGGCGTCCCTGCGCTCCCCTCCTGACACATCAACGCTCCCGCGAGCGCGAGGAAGGCGAACGCCGGACCGCTCAAGGCGGGGATCTCCCAGAACCAGTCGACCGAGCCGTGCACGAACCACACGACCGCGGGCAGACAGGCGACCGCAGCGGCCGCGGCCGCGAGCGTGGGCGTGCGGCGGCGGCCGCGCAGCGCCGCGACCAGCGCCGCGACGAGGAACCCGGCGAACAGCAGGAAGCCGGCGACGCCGGTGTGCGCGAGCAGCCGCAGCTCGAGGCTGTGCGTCCAGCGCGGCTGCTCGTCGGAGCGTCCGTGACGCAGGTAGAAGTCCCCCCAGTTGTCCTGCCCAAGCCCGCCGATCGGGTGGGCGGCGACGGCGTCGAGCGAGGCGCGCCAGAAGTCCGGGCGGTTGCTGCCTGCGAGCGCGAAGCGCGACTCGCCCGCTGCAATGGTCTGGTAGCCGTTCGAGCGCTCCCAGTAGTCGGCGATCGTGCGGTCCGGGCGGCCGTGCGTGGCGACGAGGCCGGCCGCCACGCCCACGACCGCGGCGGCGACGGCGAGTCCGACCGCCACCCGGTTGGCGCCGCGCGCCACGGACGCCGACACGGTCGTGCGACGGTCCGCGAGCGCGAGCAGCAGCCCGGCGGCCAGCACGACCGCCGACGCGACAAGGGCGACGGTCGACGCGTGCGCACCCGCGTCGACGAGCGCTCGGCGGGACGCCGCGACGCCGTCCGCCTCGTCGATGCGGGCATAGACGTCGAGCAGCGCCGGCAGCGCGACGAGCGTGCCCGCGATCGGCGGCAGCATCCACAGCACGAACCGCACGCGTCCCGGGACGAGCGCCACGGCGAGGACGAGAACGATCGGCAGCGCGAACAGCCAGCCGCGGCTCTCCGGCAGCACCGACGCCTGCAGCGATGCGGTCGCGAGCGCGAGCAGCGGCGCGCGCAGACCCACCGGGAGCTCGCGCCGCGCTGCGAGCGCCATCGACACCACGGCGCCGACGAGGAACAGCGCCGCCGTGCCGTTGACGTAGCCGACGGGCTCCGACAGGCGGCCTTCGATGAACAGCGAGGCGACCGCCCCCGCCGACCCGATCCGCGCCAACGTCACGACCGCCAGCCCCCCGATCCCCAGCGCGTACGCGCTCAACGCCGTGAGCGCCGTCCACGTTCGCCACGGCAGGATCGCGAAGAGCGCGAACAGGAGCAGGTAGAGCAGCGTGCGGTTGGCGCCGTCGAGCGCCTCGCCGGGCGTGGCCGCCCACGCGATCGACAGGTAGGACCAGGCGGTGTAGGCGGCCAGCGCGCCGAGCGCGATCGCGGCGGGACGCGAGAGGCGGATCCGGTCGAGCCCGAGGCCGACGACCGTCGCCGCCAGCAGGCCGAGCACCACGAGCGCCGACGGCTCCCACGTCGTGGCCGCATAGCCGCCGCCGTGCGCCGCCCAGTAGACGAGCAGCGCTACGACCGCAAGGGCGGGCACGAGCACGATGCCCTCCGTTCGCAGGCGCTGCGGCACGGGCGGGAGCATAAGGCGGTCGGCGGTCGCGGGTAGACTGGATCGTCCCGTGTCCGCCGGCCCGTCGCTCTACCGTCGTCACCGTCCCCGCACGTTCGACGAGGTGGTCGGGCAGACGCACGTCGTGCGCACGCTGCGCCATGCCGTCGAGCGCGGGAAGGTCCATCACGCCTACCTGTTCGTCGGCTCGCGCGGGACCGGCAAGACGTCGATGGCGAAGATCCTCGCCGCCTGCCTGAACTGCGAGCAGGGCCCGACCGTCAGACCCTGCGGCGTGTGCGACTCGTGCGTCTCGATCGCCGCCGCCACGTCGCTCGACGTGATCGAGATGGACGCGGCGTCCAACAACTCGGTCGACGACATCCGCGACCTGCGCGACAAGGTGGCGTACGCGCCCGTGTCGGGGCGCCACAAGGTGTACATCCTGGACGAGGCGCACATGCTCTCCTCGGCCGCCTGGAACGCGTTCCTCAAGACGCTCGAGGAGCCGCCGCCGCACACGATCTTCGTGCTCGCGACGACGGAGGCGAACAAGGTGCTGCCGACCGTGGTGGACCGCTGCCACCGCTTCGACTTCCAGCGCCCGACGGTCGAGGAGATCGCCGGCGTGCTGCGGCGCGTCGCCGACCAGGAGGGGATCGCGATCCCCGACGAGGCGCTCGCGTTGGTGGCGCGCCACGCGACCGGCTCGTTCCGCGACGCGCTCGGGACGCTCGAGCAGCTGACGACGTACGGCGGGGCGGCCGACGGGGCGGAGGGCGCCGCGATCACCGTCGAGGAGGTGCTCGCGGTGCTCGGCGTCGCCGACGCGGAGGCGCTGTTCGGCGCCGTCGACGCAGTCGCCTCCCACGACGCACGCGCCGCGCTGCAGGCGGTCGCGCGGCTCAGCGAGTCGGGCCGCGACGCCGGCCAGCTCGTGCGCGAGCTCGAGGGCCACGCGCGCGAGCTGCTGGCCGTGCAGGTGCTCGGCGAGGTGCCGGCGGAGCTGCGGCTCACGCCGGAGCGCGACGGGCGACTGGCCGCGCAGGCGGCGGCACTGGGCCGCACCGACGTCGTGCGGCTGCTCGACCTGCTCTCGGACGCGCTCGAGGCGCTCGCGAGCGGCGCGCAGGCGCGCATCCAGCTCGAGCTCGCGCTCGTGAAGGCCGCCGCGCCGGAGGTCGACCCGTCCGCGCGCGCCCTGCTCGCCCGCATCGACCGGCTCGAGGCGCAGCTGGCGGCGGGCGGCGGCGCCGTTCCGGTCGCGCCGCCCGCGCCCCCACCGTCCGCCACCGACCCCGCTCCCACGGCGCAGCCGCCCGCAGCAGCGCAGCCGCCCGCAGCAGCGCAGCCGCCCGCAGCGGCTCCCCCGGCCGAGCCGGCTCCGCCCGCACCGCCCGCCGCCGGCGTCCCCGGTCCCGCGACCGCGGCTGCGGCTGCGGCCGTGATCGCCGCCGTGCCCGCGCCAGTGGCCGCTCCGCCGGAGCCGGCGTCCGTGCCGCAGCCCGCACCGCCCACCCCCGCCGGCGCGCTCGACCTCGCCGCGCTGCAGGAGCTGTGGCCGGCCGTCGTCGACGCCGTCCGCACGGAGAACGTGCTCGCCCACGCGGCCGTCGAGCGGGCGCGGCCGGTCGCGCTCGAGCACGGCGAGGTGACGCTCGCGTTCGCGACCGGCGACTCCTTCTACAAGAAGAAGGCCGAGGGCGAGGAGCACCGCAACGTGATCGTCGCGGCGCTGCGCGCGCTCTCCGGCCTGACGCTGAAGGTGCGCTGCGAGCTGCGCGAGGCGCCCGCCGAGGAGACGGCGCCGGCGGCCGACGGCGTCGTGGCCGCCCCGACGGACGACGAGCTGGTCGACCGCTTCGTGGCAGCATTCGACGCAGAGGAGCTGATCGACGACGAGGAAGGCGCCTGATGCCGCAGCCGAACATGCAGCAGATGCTCAAGCAGGTCCAGAAGATGCAGGCGGAGATGATGGCGGCGCAGGAGCAGCTCAAGGACGAGGTCGTGGAGGCCTCGGCCGGCGGCGGCATGGTGACCGTGAAGGTCAGCGGCGACCTCGAGGTCAAGGCGGTCGAGATCAACCCGGAGGCGCTCGACGTCGGCGACGCCGAGCTGCTCGGCGACCTCGTGCACGCGGCCGTCAACGAGGCGCTGCGCAGCGCGCAGGAGCTGGCCTCGAAGAAGATGGGCGGCATCACCGGCGGCATGGGCGGCCCGGGCGGCGGCGGCCTCGGCGGGCTGGGCCTGCCGGGGTTCTAGCGGGCGGGCCTCTGTCCAGCTTCTCCCCACCCGTCCAGCGGCTCGTCACCGAGCTCGGCAAGCTGCCGGGGATCGGCGGGCGCACCGCGCAGCGGCTCGCCTTCCACCTGCTGCGCGCCTCCGACGAGGACGCGCTCGCGCTCGCCGACGCGATCCGCGAGGTGAAGGAGAAGATCGGCTTCTGCGAGGTCTGCTTCAACCTCGCGGACGGCCCGCGTTGCCGCATCTGCGCCGACGAGCGCCGCGACCCCGCGATCGTCTGCGTCGTCGAGGAGCCGAGCGACGTCATCCCGGTCGAGCGCACGCACGAGTTCCACGGCCGCTACCACGTGCTCGGCGGCGCGCTCTCGCCGATCGACGGCGTCGACCCGGACGACCTGCGCATCGCCGAGCTGCTCGCGCGGGTCGCCGGGACGCACGAGCCGGCGCTGCGGGACGGCCAGCCGGAGGGCATCCGCGAGCTCGTGCTCGCCACCAACCCGACGACGACCGGCGAGGCGACCGCGCTGCACATCGCCGAGCAGCTGCGCGAGCGCAACCCCGACGTCACGGTCACCCGCCTCGCCAGCGGCCTGCCCGTCGGCGCCGACCTCGAGTACGCCGACGAGCTCACCCTCGGCCGCGCCTTCGCGGGGCGGCGGCGGCTGAGCTGAAGCCCATGCCGCCGCCCATCCGACCGCCTCAGCCGGCGGTCGGGTCGAGGATCTCCAGGTCTCTGAAGCGCGCGCCGTAGAAGCGGCGGTCGCGCGTCAGGAGGCGGTCGGCGTGGACGCGCGCGTGCGCGCCGACGAGGAAATCGGCGAGGATGCGCGTGCGTCTGCCGCCGGCGCGGACGTGTCCGGTCCAGACGATGCCCGCGGCATAGGCGGCCGACGCTCCCGTCGGGACCAGCCGCACCCGGAAGTCGTCGAACGCCGCCGTCGCCTCCTGCTCGGAACCGAACCAGCCGGCCGTCTCGGCCCAGACGACCTCGGACGCGATCAGCGCGCCGCTCTCGGCGGCGGCGCGGAGCGCGTCGAGCGAGGCCGGCCCAAACGCCGGGTTGGCGCCGAGCACGTCGATCAGGACGTTCGAGTCGACGGCGGTGATCATCGCTCCTCCAGCTCGCCCGGCAGCGGCGCCACCGCAGGCCCGCGCATCATGTCGATCAGCTCGTCCGTCGACGCGGGAAGTCTCAGCGTGCCGTAGCGCCGCTCGAACGGATCTTGACCGACGACCTTGGCCGCGACGACTCGATCGCCTTCGACCGCGAAGTCGAGCTCGTCGCCGGCGCGGATGCCGAGCTGGTCGCGCAGCGCCTTGGGAATCGTGACCTGGCCCTTCTCCGAGACCTTCGCGTTCATACATTCATAGTAGGAATTCCTACTTGGGAATTCAAGGATCGATGTGCTCATGCGCCTCAGAGGCCCAGGCGCGCGCATTCTCGCCCCTCGCGCCGCGGTCCTACCGGGATAGGCCCTAACCTAGGTCGCCGCATGCCTGGAACGGTCGTCATGAAGTTCGGGGGGACGTCCGTGGCGGACGCCGAGCGCCTCAAGCGCGCGGCGCGGCGGATCGTCGCCGCGCGCGAGCAGGGCAACCGCGTCGTCGCGGTCCTGTCCGCGCGCGGGAAGACGACCGACGAGCTGGTTCGGCTCGCCGAGGAGATCTCGGCGACCCCCGACCCGCGCGAGATGGACATGCTGCTCTCCACCGGCGAGCGCATCTCGTGCGCGCTGTGCGCGATGGCGATCAACGACCTCGGCCACCGCGCGATCTCGCTCACCGGCTCGCAGGCCGGCATCGTCACCGACACCTCCCACACGAAGGCGCGCATCCTCGACGTGAGGGCCGAACGGATCGAGGCGGCGCTCGAGGAGGACATGATCGTGCTCGTCGCCGGCTTCCAGGGGATGTCGACGAACCGCGACGTCACGACGCTCGGACGCGGCGGCTCGGACACGACCGCGGTCGCGCTCGCCGCCGCCGTCGGCGCCGACGTGTGCGAGATCTACACCGACGTCGCGGGCGTCTACAGCGCCGACCCGCGGATCGTCCCCGACGCCCGCAAGCTGGGCATGGTCTCGTTCGAGGAGATGCTCAAGATGGCCGCCTCGGGCGCGAAGGTGCTGCAGCTGCGCTCGGTCGAGTACGCGCGCAACCACGGGGTCCGCATCCACTGCCGTTCCAGCTTCGAGGACGGCCCCGGTACAGTCGTCGTCGGAGAGCAGGAGACCATGGAGCACGCCCTCATCACCGCCGTCACGCACTCGAACGACGAGGCGCGCGTCACGCTGCAACGCGTCCCGGACGAGCCGGGCGCCGCCGCGCGGATCTTCGAGGCGCTCGCCGAGGCCAACTGCAACGTCGACATGATCATCCAGAACGAGCCGCTCGGCGAGGGGCGCGAAGGCGCCGAGCTGTCGTTCACGGTCCCGCGCGACGACCTGCGGATCGCGCGCGAGGCGCTCGAACCGATCGTCGCCGAGCTCGGCATCGACGGCCTCGACAGCGAGCCGGAGATGGGCAAGGTCTCGATCGTCGGGGCCGGCATGAAGTCGCACCCCGGCGTCGCCGCGAAGGTGTTCTCCGTGCTGGCGGGGGAGCGGATCAACATCGAGATGATCTCGACCTCGCCGATCAAGATCTCGTGCGTGATCCGCGCCGACCGCGTCGCCGACGCGGTGCAGGCGCTGCACGCCGCGTTCGAGCTGGGCGCCGAGGGCATCCAGGCCGAGCGGCCGATCGGCGAGCAGGCGCGATGAGCGGGAACGGCTACCGCGTCGCCGTCGTCGGCGCGACCGGCCAGGTCGGCGGCACGATGCTGCGACTGCTGCGCGAGCGCGGGTTCCCCGCGCGCGAGGTCGTCCCGTTCGCCTCTGAGCGCTCGGCCGGCAGCGAGCTCGAGGGCGCCGGGATCGTCCAGCCGCTGACCGACGAGACGATCCAGGGCTTCGACGTCGCGATCTTCTCGGCCGGCGGCGCCACCTCCGGCGAGTGGGCGCCGCGCTTCGCCGCGGCCGGCGCGATCGTCGTCGACAACTCGTCGCGCTGGCGGATGGACCCCGACGTGCCGCTCGTCGTCGCCGAGGTCAACCCGGACGCGCTCGCGGACGCGCGCAAGGGGATCGTCGCCAACCCGAACTGCTCGACGATGCAGATGGTCGTCGCGCTCAAGCCGCTGCACGACGCCGCCGGCATCGAGCGGCTCGTCGTCTCCACCTACCAGGCGGTGTCGGGGACGGGCCGCAAGGGCGTCGACGAGCTGCTCGGCCAGTCGCACGCGCTGCTGCACGGCCAGGACGCCGAGGTGTCCGTCTACGCGCACCAGATCGCCTTCAACGCGCTCCCGCACGCCGGCTCGTTCGCCCCCGGCGACGACCACACCGACGAGGAGCGCAAGCTGATCAACGAGACGCGCAAGATCCTCGGCGACGACGCGATCCGCATCAGCGCGACGTGCGTGCGCGTGCCGGTGCTCAACGGCCACTCCGAGGCGGTCAACGTCGAGACGCGCGAGCCGCTCTCGCCCGAGCGCGCGCGCGAGCTGCTCGCCGCCGCGCCCGGCGTCACCGTGCTCGACGATCCCGGCGGCGGGATCTACCCGATGGCGATCGAGGCGGACGGCAGCGACGACGTGTTCGTCGGCCGCGTCCGCCGCGACCCCGGCAACGAGCGCGCGCTCGACCTGTGGGTCGTCTCCGACAACCTGCGCAAGGGCGCCGCGACGAACGCGATCCAGCTCGCCGAGCTGCTGCACGAGCGCGGGCTGCTGGGCGCCGGCGCCGCGGCGCCGGCGGCGTAGCGTCCGCGTTGCGGCGCGGGGCCTACGCGCGCGCCAGCTCGCGGCGGGAGCGGACGCCGAGCTTGCGGTAGATCGCGCGTGCGTGGGTGCGCACCGTCTCGACGCCGATGTGGAGCTGCGCGGCGATCTCGCCGTTGGAGCGGCCCGCCTGCAGCAGCTCCAGCACGGCCGCCTCGCGCGAGGTCAGCAGCTCCGGGCCGCGCTGGAGCGCCGGCTCGGCACCGTCCGGCTCGGTCTGCCGCACCACCTGCAGCCCGCGCGAGGCGAGGTGGATCGCGCTCAGCACGTCGCGCGCCTGCGTTTCCTTCGACAGGCACGCGGTCGCGCCGAACGCGAGCATCTGGCTGCACTCGCGCGGACTCGGGCGGTTGGCGAGCACGACGAGGTGCGCTTCCGGATGCGCCGCGACCAGCTCGCGCACCTCCAACGGCGTGCGCAGCGAGCCGTAGTTGAGCAGCGCGACCTGCGGGCGGTGCCGGGCGATCGCGTCGGCGATCCGCTCCTGCGGCACGCCCGCGACGAGCAGCTCGAGGTGCTCGTCCTCCGCGAGCAGCGCGCGCAGGCCGCGGTCGACGAGGTCCTCGAAGCGGGCGAGGACGACGCCGACCGGTGCGCGCGCGACGGGCACACGGGCGATGCTACCGCCGTGCGGGTGATGCGCGCCTCACCCGCACCTCCCCCGGGCGCTCCCCCGAAGATCACCCGCCGCAGGGGAAGACGGCGGGGGTGCGGCCGGGGAAGATGCAATCCACGGCGGGCAGGGGTGCAGCACTCCCGCCGTGACCGCCCCGGAGGAGGCTGGTCCCCCCTCCCTCCCCACCGGGGCGCGTATCGCCCGGGCGGCCGTGCGTCCGCGTTTCGCACGGTCGCCCGGGCACCCCGGGTCCGGCCGGCTCCCCCTCGGCCGGGCCCGGGATCCCCCGCCGCGCCGGCGCGGGCCGGCGGCGACGGCGGGCGGGACGGGCCGCGCGGCCGCTCAGGCCGGGACGGGCGCGCCGACGACGGCGGCCGACCAGTCGATCACCGCGGTCGGCTTGACGACGTGCTTGCTCATGCCGAGCTGCTTGGGCTCCAGCCCGAGCGCGAGGCCGAGCAGCTGCGGCAGGTGCAGGACCGGCATCGACAGCTCGCGGCCGACGACCTTCGAGGCGCCCGGCTGCTGCAGGTCGAGGTTGAGGTGGCACAGCGGGCACGGCACGACGAGGCAGTCCGCCTCGGCGTCCATCGCGTCGCCGAGATGCGTGCCGGCCTGCTTGAGCGAGGCCTGCTTGTTCATCGTGATGATCGGGAAGCCGCAGCACTTGTGCACGCCGGCGTAGTCGATCACGGTGCCGCCGAGCGCCTCGATGACCCAGTGCAGGTAGTGGTCGCGCCGGTGCTCGGCGTCGATCCCGAGCCGCTCCTTCGGACGCACGATGTAGCAGCCGTAGAAGGGACCGACCTTGAGGTTCGTGAGCGGGCGCTTGACCTTCTTCTTGAGGTTCTCGAGACCGATCTCCTCGACCAGCAGCCACAGGAGGTTCTTGTTCGTCAGGCCCTTCTCGTAGGAGAGGCCCTCCGCCGCGAGCGTGCCGTTGATCGCGTCGCGATACTCGGTGTTCGCGTCGAGGCGCTCCTGCGACTCGCTGTGCGCGCCCTGGCACGTCGAGCAGATGTTCATCATCAGGTCCGCGCCCTGCACCGCCTGCGCGAGCGCGAACGTGCGCGCGTTGAGCGTGTCCGCCAGCTCCTGGTTGTGCTCGGCGAGCACGCCGGCGCCGGAGCAGCAGGCGCGGTCGAGCTCGACGAGCTCGATGTCCAGCAGCGGCGCGACCGCCGCCATCGAGCCGTGCAGCTCGGGGGTGAAGCCGCGGCTCACGCAGCCGGGCCAGTACGCGACCTTCATGCGGACTCGCTTTCGCTCGTGCTGGTGGCGGCGGCTACCGCCTCGTCGTCCTCGGTGCCGGAGATGTAGAGGTTCAGCTCGTAGCGTCTGCCCTTCGACTCGACCTTGTCGAAGATCCCCTGCACGGCCTTGAGGTCGGCCTTCGGGATTCTGTGGCCGAGCAGCGCGCCTCTGATGCTGACCTTTCTCCGCGCGACCGCGCGCGCGATCGCAGGCAGCGAGTCGAGCAGCTCCTGCCCGGCGGCCGGGTGGAACTTGCCGAACCACGAGTCGCCGCCGTAGGAGCGCGGCAGCAGCTCCGCCTCGTGCAGCAGGCCGTAGCCGCGGATCAGCGAGGTGAACGAGCGCTCGTGGCGCTCGCCGTTGTTGCGGTCGACGATGTGGTGGTCGCCGGTCGCGACGCGGCGCAGGCGCATGATCTGGCTCATCGGCGCGACGCCCTTCGGGCACGCGTCGATGCACGTGAAGCAGTGCGTGCAGTCGAAGATGCCGTGCGGATCCTCGGCGAGATCCTTGAGGCGCTCGAACTGCTCGGCGTCGCGCGGGTCCCCGACGAAGCGGTATGCCTTCGCGGAGGCGGCCGGGCCGACGAACAGCGGGTCGACCTCCATCGAGAGGCAGTCCGAGACGCAGGCGCCGCACTGGATGCAGGCCATCGTCTGCGTGACGTCGACCATGTTCTCGTGCGGGACGACGTACTCGCGCTCGGGCACCGGCTGCTTCGGCAGCAGCCACGGCGTCACGCGCTGGATCTTCTTCCAGTGGACCGCGTCCATGTCGACGATCAGGTCCTTGATGACGGGCATGTTGCCCATCGGCTCGACGAGGATCGTCACGCCGTCGGCGTTGACGCCCGTGCTCGCCGCGTCCGAGAGGTGCGTGTGGCAGGCGAGACCCGGTCTGCCGTTGATGCGCACCCCGCACGAGCCGCAGATCGCGGCGCGGCAGGAGCAGCGGATGCCGACCGACCCGTCCTGCTCGGCCTTCACGGTGAGGATCGCCTCGAGCACCGAGCGGTGCGGCTCGAGCTCGACTCTGTACTCCTCGATGTACGGCGCCTCGCCCGACTGCGGGTCGTAGCGCCGCAGCTTCAGCGTGTACTCGGCCATGTCAGATCAGCTCCATCGCGTTCGTCCGGGCCACCATCAGTACGTCCGCTCCTGCGGCTCCCACTTGGTGATCGTCACCGGGGCCGTGCCCAGCTGCGGGCTGCCGTCGGCGCCGCGCGAGATCGTGATGTGGTGCAGCCACTCCTCGTCGTTGCGCTCCGGGAAGTCGGTGCGGTACTGCGCCCCGCGCGACTCTCTGCGCTCCTGCGCACCCATCACGATCGCCTCGGCCGCGTCGAGCATGTACCCGAGCTCGATCGCCGCCAGCACGTCCTGGTTGAAGACGGTGCCCTTGTCGTCGATCGCGGCCTTCGGCGCCTCCTCCTTGAGGCGCTGCACGGTCTCGCGCGCGGTCGCGAGGCCCTCGGCGTCGCGGTACACGGCGACGTATCTGTTCATCGTCTCGCCGAGCTCGTTCTTGATCTCGGAGATGCGGCGGCCGGGTGGGCGGGACCCGGTTCCACGGTTGAGGATCGCGTCGATCTCGCCCTGCGCGTCGTTCAGGACGCTCGGCGACGACTTCGGCATCGCGACCGCGCGGGCGCGCCTGGCGGCGTGCTCGCCGGAGCGGCGGCCGAAGATCAGCGTGTCGAGCAGCGAGTTCGCGCCGAGGCGGTTGCCGCCGTGGACGGAGACGCAGGCGACCTCGCCGGCGGCGTAGAGGCCGGGCACCGACGTCTCGCCGTCATAGTTGGTCTTCACCCCGCCCATGATGTAGTGGCAGCCGGGGCGGATGTGGATCGGCTCGCGCGTGATGTCGACGCCGGCGAAGTCCTTGCCGATGTTGACGATCTCGCGCAGCGCCTCGAGCGTCCGCTTGCGCGGCACCTTCGTGATGTCGAGCGCGATCGTGCCGTCGGGGAAGCCGCGGCCCTCGTTGATCTCCGTCTGCTCGGCGCGCGAGACGACGTCGCGCGAGGCGAGCTCGAGCTTGTTCGGCGCGTACTTCTCCATGAAGCGCTCGCCGAGCGCGTTGTAGAGATGGGCACCCTCGCCGCGCGCGCCCTCGGTGATGAGGAAGCCGTTCTCCGCAAGCGTCGTCGGGTGGTACTGGATCATCTCCATGTCCATCAGCGGCGCGCCGACGCGGTAGGCCTGCGCGATGCCGTCGCCCGTGCAGATCAGCGCGTTCGTCGTCGGCTTGAACGCCTGGCCGGCGCCGCCGGAGGCGAGGATCACGCTCTTGGCGTCGAAGACCTCGAGCGCGCCGGTGCGGATGTCGCGCGCGACGCAGCCGACGACGGCACCGTCCTCGTCCTGCAGCAGCGTGGTGGTGAACCACTCCTCGTAGCGGTCGACCCGCTCGTGGTGCTTCATCAGCTGCTCGTAGAGCACGTGCAAGATCGCCTGGCCGGTGATGTCGGCGACGTAGTAGGTGCGCGCCTGCGAGGCGCCGCCGAACGCGCGCGTGCCGAGGTGGCCGGTGTCGTTGCGGTGGAAGGTGACGCCGGCGTGCTCGAGCCAGAGGATCTCGTCAGGCGCCTCGCGGCACATGATCTCGATCGCGTCCTGGTCGCCGAGGTAGTCGGAGCCCTTGACCGTGTCGTACGCGTGCGACTCCCACGAGTCCTCGGGATTGAGGGCGGCGTTGATGCCGCCGGCGGCGGCGACCGAATGGGATCGGACGGGGTGGACCTTGCTGATGATCGCGACCGACGCCCCGGCGTCGGCGGCCGCAAGAGCGGCGCGCTGGCCGGCGAGGCCCGCGCCGATGATGAGAACGTCGTGAGCTGGCATGGCTCGCGATCCTATCGCCGCGCTTCGCCGCTTGATCTCCGAGCGCAGCGGGTGGAATTGGCGTTCCGCACGGGGCCTGCGCGGGCGTGCGACGCGCGGGCGCGCGGTCCGGTCCTCAGCGTCAGCGTCGGCGGCGCACGGCCAGCTCGCGCAGCGGCGGGCGCTCCTCGACCGCGACCTCGGCGTGCGCGAGCGACCCGTCGGCGGACGGGCGCAGCAGCGGGCCGGGCGCCGCGAGCGCGCGGCGGGCGGACGAGTCGCCGTCGGCGATGCGCCGCTCGGCGGCGATCAGCACCGCGTACGCCATCGCGCTGAGCGCGTGCAGCGGCTGGTGGGCGTTGCGGCGCGTGCCGAGGTCGACCTGCGCGAGCGCGTCGAGGCCGGCGTGCCGGCACGCGTCGATCAGCAGGCCGATCTCGACGCCGTAGCCGACCGGGAACGGGAGCTCTTCGAGCAGCGCGCGGCGCGCCGCGAACTCGCCGGCGAGCGGCTGCACGACCGCCGCCAGCTCGGGCACGCGGAGGTTCAGCAGCGGACGCGCGAGCAGCTCGGTGACGCGGCCGCCGCCGTCGGGCACGAGGTCGCCGCCGAGCGCGAACGGGCGGCGGTAGGCGCCCTTGACGAACGCGACCGCGGGGTCGGTCAGCAGCGGGCCGAGCAGGCCGAGCGCGAAGGCGGCGTGGAAGTCGGCGGAGTCGGCGTCGAGGAAGACGACGACGTCGCCGCGCGTGGCGTGCAGGGCGCGCCACAGCGCGTCGCCCTTGCCCTTGACCGGCCCGTGCTCCGGCAGGATCCCGGCCTCCTGCACGACGGTCGCGCCGGCGCGGGCCGCGATCTGCGCCGTGCCGTCGGCAGAGGCGGCGTCGATCACGACCAGCTCGTCCAGCAGGCCGGCCTCGCGCAGCGGCACGAGCGCGCGCACCGTCGGCCCGACCGTCTCGGCCACCTCGCGCGCCGGCAGCACGACGCTCACGCTCGTGTCGCCCTTCGCCGCGAGCAGCCGCTCGAGCGGGAAGTCGTCGGCCGCGTACGTGCGGCGCGCGAGCCAGGCGGCGACGGCGGCGCTCGGCTGCGCTTTGGCGGTCACGCCGGGCAGGATCGCAGACGGTACCCTTCGCCCCGCGTCACGCACGCACTAGGAGAGGTGCCGGAGCGGCTGAACGGGCGCGACTGGAAATCGCGTAACGGGGGTGACCTCGTTCGAGGGTTCGAATCCCTCCCTCTCCGTGGCGGCCTTTACGCTAGAGTAAAGGCCATGCCGAGGATCTCCGCCAAGCACCAGATCACGCTGCCGGTCGAGGCGCTCGCGAGCGCGGGCTTCGCGGCCGGCGACGAGGTGACGATCGAGTCCGAGGGGCCCGACGCGATCGTCGTGCGGCGCGCGCATCGCGACCTCGAGGCGGCGCTCGGCGTCTTCGACGGACTGTACGAGCCGGGCTATCTCGACCGGCTGCGCGCCGAAGAGCGCGCGTGAGCGACTGCGTCCTCGACACGGACGTCCTGATCGCCGCGCTGGACCGGGCCGACGCGCACCATCGCGCCGCCTCGCAGGCGATCCGGCAGCTTGCGCAGGAGGAGATCCCGCTGCTGATGTCGGTCGTCAACTACGCCGAAGCGCTCGTGCGCCCCGCACAGGACGACCGCACCCTGCGCGCCGCGGTCGCTGCGATCGACGCGATGAACGTCCGGATCGTCTCGCCGACGCCCCCGCTGGCGCGCGAGGCGGCGCGACTGCGCGCGCACGGCATCAGCCTCGCCGACGGCTTCGCGCTCGCGACCGCGCGAGCGCACGGCGCCTGGCTCGCCACCTACGACCGGCGGGTGCGGCGGGCGCTCGCCCTCGCACGGGTGGAGCTCGCGCCGGCTGTCGACTGACCGCGCACGAGGCAGCGCACCCCTGCTGGCCCGACGTGGAAGGCCGACTCGTCGCCGAGCTGTGACGCCGCCGAGATAAGGCACGCCTAAATGTCACTGTCAGGAAGCGAACACCGTTGGTAGCATGCGGCGCTGCCTCCGGGCGGCGCTCCTGTCGTGCTGGGGGCCGCCTCCTCCCCCCGCATGAACGTCCGCGTCAACGAGATCGCCGTAGCGAACCCTGCCTCGTCCTACACCCAGGACGAGATGCTCGAGCTGCTCGGGCTGGCGCAGGACGACTTCGCGCAGATGATCTTCGGCAGATGCGGCGTCGAGCAGCGGCACTTCGAGCTGACGCCGGACACGCTCGGCACGACGCTGCAGGAGCGCACCGTCCAGACGGAGGAGCAGCTGCTGCGGCTCGCGACCGAGGCGGTCGACGGGCTCGGGGTCGACCCCGGCGAGATCGGCACCGTGATCACCGCCACCTACTACTCGCTCGGCGGGCCGACGCTCGCGCACAAGCTGCTCGGCCACTACGGGATGGACCCGTCGACCGACAAGTACCACGTCGTCGGCGTCGGCTGCGCGAGCGCGGTGCCGCTGTTCAAGATCGCCTCGCAGTCGATGCGCGACCACCCGGGCAAGCACGCGCTCGTCGTCGCCGCCGAGTCGATCACCGGCTTCCTCACCGCCGTCGGCGAGGACGACGAGCAGGTCAAGACGATCGGCTCCTCGCTGTTCGGCGACGGCTGCGCCGCGGCCGTGCTGACCAACGGCGCGAGCACCTCCGGCCCGGCGATCCTCGCCGCCCGCCAGCACCAGATCGAGGACACGCTCGGGACGGTCCACTTCCGTTCCGCCGCCGAGGACAGCTACATGCAGATCGGGCGCGATCTGCCGAAGCTCGCCAGACAGCGACTGCTCGAGCTCGTGCGCGAGTTCCTCGCGGAGTCCGGCGCCGACGTCGACGGCATCGACCACTGGCTCGTGCACCCGGGCGGGCGCGGGATCATCGACGGCGTGCAGCGAGGGCTGGGGCTGACCGACGAGGACGTCGCGATCAGCCGCGACGTGCTCGCGCGCTTCGGCAACATGGGCACGCCCAGCAGCTTCTACGTGCTGCGCGAGACGATCGCGCGCCGCGCGCCGCAACCCGGCGAGCGGGGCCTGATGGTGACGATCGGGCCCGGCGTGACCGTCGGCCTGATGCTGCTCAGCTGGTAGCCGCGCGGCGGCCGTCGTGGCGGTTCACGAACCGACGAAGGGAGACGCAGTGGCGGACGTGCAAGTGATCGGCGCCGGCTTCGGCCGCACCGGGACGTGGTCGCTGAAGGCGGCGCTCGAGCGGATCGGCTACGGGCCGGCGTTCCACATGATCGACCTGATGCCGCACCCCGACCGTGCGCCGATGTTCCTGGCGGCGCTCAACGGCGAGGAGGTCGACTGGAACGCCGTCTTCGACGGCTACCGCGCGACCGTCGACTGGCCCGGCTGCACCTTCTACGAGCGCATCATGGCCGCCTACCCCGAGGCGAAGGTGATCCTGTCGGTGCGCGACCCGGAGAAGTGGTATGTGAGCGCCGAGAGAACGATCTACGCGCTCAAGGAGGCGGCCGCGCGGGGCGCGCTCGAGACCGACGGGCCGGCGGCGCCGCCGGAGGTCCTCGGCATGATCAAGCAGCTGATCTGGGACACGACGTTCCAGGACAGATTCGCCGACAAGGACTACGCGATCTCCGTCTTCGAGGCGCACAACGAGGCGGTCAAGCGGACCGTCCCCGCCGACAAGCTGCTCGTCTACGAGATCCAGCAGGGCTGGGGCCCGCTGTGCGAGCTCCTCGGCGCCGAGGTCCCGGCGGAGGACTTCCCCCACCTCAACGACGCCGAGTCGTTCCGCAGAATGTTCGGCGTGCCCGCGACGGCGTAGGCCGACGCTATTCCCCGGGGCGGCGCCGCTGCGGCGCCGTCCCGAAGACGTGGTCCCAGAAGGGGGCGCTGACGCCGTAGCCGGCGTCGTGGTCCTGGAAGTGGTGGCGCATGTGCAGCTCGTGCAGCTTGCGCGGGACCCAGGCGGTCGGCCGTCTGCCGCCCGGCAGGTGGTGCACGTAGTAGTGCAGCATGTCGTAGGCGAGGTAGCCGGCCCAGAAGCCGGCCGCGAACGCGTAGGCGGTCGGCGTGCCGAGCACGAGCACGAACAGCCCGAAGAACAGCGCCGCGAGCGGGATGCTCACCGACGGCGGCATCACGAGCCGCAGCGGGTCGTTCGGATGGTCGTGGTGGACGCCGTGGATGACCCAGTGCAGCCGCGCGCCGAGTCCCTCGTCGGGCTCGAAGTGGAAGACGATGCGGTGCAGCCAGTACTCGGTGAGCGTCCAGAAGACGTAGCCGCCGAGCGCCCACGGCACGACCAGGGCGCCCATGCGGCCGAACGCGGTCACGAGCACGATCGCGATCGCCGGCAGGAAGATGAACAGCGGCACCGACCAGTGCACGCGCGAGAGCTTGTCGAGCAGGTTCGACTCGAACATGCGCGGCGAGGCCCGCAGGACCTCGGACCGCTCCATCTCCGCCAGGTCAGCACGCCGAGGGTAGCCGGCCATGGCGCCTACCTTACCCGCCCGTCCACGATCCTCAAGCCCCCGCGGCGACGCTCAGGCGCCGTCCGCGCCCCCGCCCCCGGCGCTCGTCGCGAACACGACGTGGCGACGGCCGAGCGCGACGAAGGCGTGGCGCTCCGGCGTGCCGCCGGGCGAGTCGAGCGGGACGACCTCGACGTCGGTCAGCGCGATGAACTCGCGCTCGCCGCCGTTGAGGTGGTCGGTGAGGCGGCTGCGGTAGCCCTCGACCGGGAGTCGCACCGTGCCGGTGAGGCGGTAGCGCTCGGTCTCGACGACGATCCGCTCTTCGCGCTGGTTCATGCGCGCGACCCTAGCGGACGGTGGGGTCGGACGGGGGGCGTGTCGGCTCCCCGCATGGCTCCGGGCGAACGGGGATGGTGCGATTCGCCCCCGGCCGACAGGGTAGGGTCGGAACATGAACGTTTTCCGACAGGCCCGCACCCTCATCGCCGCCGCCGGCGCGGCGGCCGCACTGCTCGCGGCGAGCGCGGGCGCCGGCGCGAAGACGCTCGTCACGATGGACGGCGTCGCGACGCCGCCGATCACGAAGTTCACGCTCAGGCCGCAGACGCTCTTCACGACGCTCGACACGAGATTCGCGAGCGACGTGCCCGGCGCGCTTCCGGGCACCGTCGCGCGCGCGACGATCTTCATCCCGAACGGGCCCCGCTTCAACAGCCGCTTCTTCCCCAGCTGCAGCCCGCGCAAGCTCAGACGCCTGCGCGGCAACCCCCGCGCCTGCCCGCGCGGCTCGCGCATCGGCGGCGGCACCGTGATCGGCACCTCGCCCCAGTTCGCGGGCGTGAACGAGCACGCGAAGGTGGAGCTGTACAACGGCCCGCACGGCCGCAGCATGGTCTTCTTCATCCACGGCGAGAACCCGGTCGCCGTCAGCGGCATCATCGTCGCGCCGCTCAAGCCGCTCCACAGCAGGAAGTGGGGCTACCGGCTGACGCTGCCGATCCCCCACGGCCTGCAGGAGATCGCCTCCGGGATCTTCGTCTCCGTGCTCGACTTCAAGGTCAAGCTCGGCGGCCGCGTCGTGGTGCATCGCCACGGCCGTGCGCACCGCTACGGCTACCTCGAGGCGCTCGCCTGCCCGCTCGGCGCGCTCGTGCCGATCCGCGGCGTGTTCGCGTTCCGCGGCGGCGAGAAGGCGACGACCGACTCCTACATCGCCTGCGGGCACCGGTAGCGGCCGGGCACCGGGTGACGCGGCCGTTTGCCCGGCCCCGCCGCGGGTAGTCCTCCGGACATGAGCGGTGGCGCCGCAATCATCCTGCTGCTGCTCGTCGCGCTGGTCGTGGCCGGTGTCGCGCTCGGCCTCTACGGCACGGGCGGCGTCCTGTGGTGGCGCAAGACCGACCCACACGGCGATCGGGCCGAGCAGGCCGCCGACGACGACGAGCAGCGCCGGCCACGCCACACCCGCCCGCGGACCCCCGCCTCCGAGCGCGCCGACTTCGCCGGCACCCGCGAGGCGAAGCGACCACGCTGACGCCGGAGCCCGTCAGGACCGCCGGGCGCACACCAGCGCATGGGCGCCGGGGATGTGGGGAACGGCCGGAGAGAACCGAGATGTCGTTCTCCGTCGCGGAACTCGGCTTCTCGCTCACGATGACCGGGACCCGCGCGCGGACGAGGAGGAGCCGGCCGACTGACCGGCCCGCCGGCCCCTACGCGGTGCCGGGTACGCTGCACGGCACCACGACCAGGAGGCGTCCCGCACGATGAGCAGACTGCCCGGCTTCCGGCCCGAGGAGATCTTCCACGTCGACGAGCGCGAGGAGCACGGGACGACCGTGCTGGCGCTCTCCGGGGAGCTGGACTTCGGCACCGCCGGCGCGGTGCAGCAGCGTCTGGCGGAGCTGCGCGACGCACGGCGTCCCGTGCTGCTCGACCTCGACCGCCTCACGTTCATGGACTCGACCGGCATCCGCCTCGTCCTGACCGCCTGCGACGACGCCGCCGGCGGCGGCTGGGACTTCCACGTCACGCGCGGTTCGGAGCGGGTGCGGCACGTGCTGGAGGCGGCGCGCGTGATCGACCGCCTGCCCTACGACGACGACGGGAGGGGGTGAGCCGGACGGCGGAGGCGCTCCACCGCACGCTGCCACGCGACGCGAGCGCGGTCGCGCTCGCCCGCCGCGAGGTCGAAGCGCACGCGGGCGCGTTGTCCGCCGAGCAGCTGGACGTCGCGCGGCTGCTCGTCTCCGAGCTCGTCACGAACGCCGTCCGGCACGGCACCGGCGAGCAGGTCGTGCTGGCGCTGCGGCTCGAAGCGCGGCGCGCCCGCTTCGAGGTCCACGACGAGGGCGCCGCCGGCGCGGCGCGACGCCGCGCGACCGGCGCGGACGGCGGCTACGGCCTCAACCTCGTCGCCTCGCTCGCGAGCCGCTGGGGCGCCGGGCCGGACACCGGCGTCTGGTTCGAGCTCGACCGCGAGCGGGACGGCGGCGCGGGCGCGGACGGACACGGGCCCCCGAACGCCCGCGAGCGCGCGATCACCGCGGCGGGCGCCGCCCCCAACGGTGCCGTCGCGCGGCTGCTCGCAGTGCACGATCCCTCCGCGGCGGCGCGTCAGCTCGGCGCGGTGCTCGACGCGCTCGCCGAGGCCGTCACCGTCTCCGACGAGCGAGGCCGCGTCGTGTACGCCAACGAGGCGGCGGTGCGGCTGCTGCGGCTGGAGAGCGCCGCGCAGTTGATCGACGCGGAGCCCGGCGAGACGATGGCCCGCTTCGACGTCTACGACGAGGAGGGCGCGCCGGTGCGGCTCGAGCAGCTGCCCGGCGCGCGCGTGCGCGCGGGCGAGCCGAGCCCCGGGCCGCTGCTCGTGCGCAACCTCGTGAAGGCGACCGGCGAGGAGCGCTGGCTGCTGAACAAGGCGACGGCGATCTGCGACGGGCAGGGCCGCGTCGCGCGCGTCGTGAACGTGATCGAGGACGTCACCGAGGCGAAGCGCGCCGAGATCGGGCAGCGGCTGCTGGCGGAGGCGAGCGACGCGCTCGTGACCTCGCTCGACCGCGAGGCGACGCTGCGGCGCGTCGCGCAGCTGCTCGTCCCGCGCTTCGCGGACTGGTGCGCGATCGACCTGCCGGCCGCGGGCGACGCGGTGCGCACCGTCGCCGTCGCGCCGGCCGGCGCCGGCACTGCGCCGGCCGCGCCCGCGGGCGACGCCGCGCGGCTCGTCGTCCCGCTCGCCGCCGGCGGCGAGCGGCTCGGGCTGATGACGCTCGCCCGCACCCGTCCCGGGCAGGCGTTCGACGACGCCGACGCGCGGATCGCCGAGGAGCTCGGCCGGCGTGCCGGGGCGGCCGTGCTCAACGCGCGCGTCTACGGTGAGCGCTCGGCGATCGCGGCGACGCTCCAGCGCGGCCTGCGCCCGCCCGAGCTGCAAGCGCCGGCCGGCTTCGCGCTCGCGACGCACTACGAGGCGGCCGGCCGGGAGAACGAGGTCGGCGGCGACTTCTACGACGCGTTCGCGACCCCGCGCGGCTGGATGCTCGTGATCGGCGATGTCGCCGGCCACGGCGCCGAGGCGGCCGCGCTGACCGCGCTCGCGCGCTACACGCTGCGCGCCGCCGGGCAGCTGATGCGCGCACCCGACGGCGCAGCGCGGCATCTCAACGCGACCCTGCGCGACCTGCCGCAGCTGTCGATCTGCACCGCCGTCTGTGCGCACCTGCGGGTCGCCGAGGGCGGCGCGGCGGCGGAGCTGACGTTCGCCAACTGCGGCCATCCGCGGCCGCTGCTGCTGCGCGACGGCCGCGCCGAGGAGGTCGGCGACGTGAGCCCGATCGCGGGCGCGTTCGACGACGGCGACTGGTCGTGCACGGCGACGACGCTGCGCCCCGGCGACCTGCTCCTGCTCTACACCGACGGCGTGCTCGAGGCGGTCGGCGCGCACGAGCGCTTCGGCGCCGCGCGGCTGCGCGCCGCGGTCGAGGGCTGCCCGGCGGCCGAGCCGGAAGCCGTCGTCGCCCGGGTGGCGGGCGCGCTCGACGCCTTCCGCGCCGGCCCGCAGCGCGACGACACGGCGATCGTGGCGCTGCGCTTCGCCGGCGGCGCGTAGGAACAGGAACGCGCGGCGGCGACCTCAGTCGGCCTCGGCCTCCTCCTCGGGGATTCCAGCCCCGGCTACCCGGCGAGGGACGGGGCAAACGGCGTCGCGGCGCGCGCGGACCGAGGGAGCGGGGGCTCACTCCGGCAGCAGCCGCGCCGAGACCGCCGTCGCGGTGACGCCGTGGGCGACGATCGAGACGATCACGCAGGCGATCGTCGTCCACAGCACGACCGGCGTGTCGGCGCCGAGCAGGCCGCTCGCGCCCGCGACGACCGCGTAGTTGAGCGCCGCCACGCCCTTGACGCCGAACCACGCGACGTAGATCCGCTCGCGCAGCGCGATCCCCGAGCCGATCAGCGCCAGCAGCGCGGTGGCCGGGCGGATCACGAACAGCAGCAGTGGTGCGAGCAGCCAGCCGGCGAGGCCCGGCTCGTCGAGCGCGCTCGTCGTCAGCGCGCTGCCGAGCAGCACGAGCACCGCCAGCTCCAGCACGTTCTCGGCGACGCCGGCGCCGTCGTGGAAGGCGCGATTCGCGGGGCTCTCGTACTCGCGCCGGCGGAACGCGAGCCCGCCCGCGAACGCGGCGAGGAAGCCGTAGCCGCCGAGCATCTCGGCGACCGCGAACAGCAGCAGCGCGATCGCGACCGCCGCCCAGCCCTCGAACCCCTCCGCCAGCCACTCGCGCGCGCGCAACCATCTGAAGCTGGCCGCGAACACCCAGCCGCCGGCGGCGCCGAAGGCGAGTGAGACGCCAACCGCGTACAGCAGGTCGATCGTCAGCCAGCGGCCGAACCAGGCGCCGTGGTCCCGCTGGGCGAGCGTGAGGCCGATCACGAGCAGCGGCATCGCGGCGCCGTCGTTCGCGCCCGCCTCGGCGGTCAGCGCGGCGCGGGCGCGCGGCTGCTCCTCCGACATCCCCGGCGGGCCCAGGCCGACGTCGCCGGCGAGCACCGGGTCGGTCGGCGCGAGCGCGGCGCCGAGCACGATCGCAGCCGCCAGCGGGAGGCCCATCGCGGTGGCGGCGAACAGCGCGATCGCCGCGGTCGTGAGCGGCATCGTCACGACGAGCAGCAGAACGACGGTGCGCCAGCGCCGGGCCGGCACGCGCCGCAGCCGCAGGCCGGTGGAGAACACGGCGACGGCGATCGCGACGTCGGTCAGCACCTCGACCGTGTCGTGCGAGGTCAGCAGGTGGAACGGGTCGATCCCGAGCGGGCGCACGATCAGCGCCGCGCCGGCGCCCATCGCGAGGTACACGAGGCTCGCCGAGAACGGCCGCTCTCTCTCGTGCGACAGCGCGGCGACCGCGCCGAGCGCGGCCACCGCCACCAGCAGCAGCACCTCCGGGATCGTGCCGAACAGCGACAGCCCCGGGTCGGCGTCGGCGAGCACGCGCCTCCTTCGTGGTCGGTCGGACGGTCGTTGACCCTACCCGGAGGCCGGCGCGGGCACGCGCGAAGTGCGCCGACCGAGCCGGGGCGCGGGTAGCCCAGGCGCATGGGCATCCCTAACGGTACGGCGCCGGGAACCCTGAACGTCTACAGCGTGAATTAGTGCATTTGGCAACAGCTGACGTGCATGCCGTGACGCCGTGCTTGGCGACGCAGATCGCCCAGGCCGGCACCGGCCGCCACGCGCTGCACCTCGGCGAGGTCGTCGCGCTCGCGCGCCGGCGCGGCGCGTAGGCTCCGCTTCGTGACCGTCCCCCATCCGACCGGCGAGCAGTACGAGCTGGCCTACGAGGACCAGCGCGCGGTCGTGGTGGAGGTCGGCGGCGGCCTGCGCCGCTACGCGGTCGGCGACTGGGACGTGGTCGACGGCTACGACGAGGACGAGCTGCTCGCCGGCGGTCGCGGGCAGGCGCTGATCCCGTGGCCGAACCGCCTGCGCGACGGCCGCTACGCGTGGGAGGGCGCGTCGCACCAGGTTGCGTTGACCGAGCCGTCCGCCGGCAACGCGATCCACGGCCTGACGCGCTGGATGCCGTGGCGCGCCGGCGAGACGGGCCCCGACCGCGTCGTCATGACGCACCGCCTGCATCCCCAGCCGGGCTGGCCGTTCACGCTCGACCTGGAGATCGCCTACACGCTGGGCCCCGGCGGCCTGACGGTGCGCACGACGGCCGTCAACGTGGGTGCGCAGGCGTGCCCGTTCGGCACCGGCGCGCACCCGTACCTGACGGTCGGCACGGCGCGCGTGGACGACACGGTCCTGCAGGCGCCGGGCGCGATGCGCCTGCTCGCCGACGAGCGCCAGATCCCCGTCGGCGAGGAGGCCGTCGACGGCACGCCGTACGACTTCCGCGAGCCCCGCCCGATCGGCGACCTCGTGCTCGACGACGCCTTCACCGCGCTCGAGCGCGACCCCGACGGGCGCGCGCGCGTGCGGCTGCGCGCGCCCGAGGGTGCCGCGAGCGCCGCCCCCGCCCGCAGCTGCGCCCTGTGGATGGACGAGTCCTACGGCTGGCTGATGCTGTTCAGCGGCGACACCCTCCCCGACCCCGCCGCCCGCCGCCGCTCGCTCGGGATCGAGCCGATGACCTGCGCGCCCAACGCCCTCCAGTCCGGCGCCGGTCTCCTCCGCGTCGCCCCCGGCGAAACGTTCACGGGCGCCTGGGGGATCGAGACGGGCCTGTAGCGCCCGGCCGGCCGGGCCCACCGGATCAGCGTGATATTTAGGTCGCTGAGCGACCACGATCTCACGCTCATCGGCGCTCACGGCGGGTCCGGCGAGCGTAGACGACCGTGACCGGCGGCGCCGGACGGGCATGCTGTGGGGGATGGTCGCGCCCGAGCCCCTGCCCCCGCCGCCCTCGCAGCCCGCGGCGCCGGCACCGCGCGGACTGCGGCGGACGAGCGTCCGCGCCCGCACCGCGATCGCCGTCGCGATGACCGTGCTGGCCGCGTTCGCCGGATCGGTCCTCGTGCTCGTCACCTTCCGCCAGGACCGCGAGCTCGGCGTCGCGACCGTACGGCTCTCCGTCGACCCCGCCGCGCACGGCGAGCTGGCGCTGTACGTGCCGCTGGTCGACTGGGGCGTGCGCTTCGACGCGATCCGCCTGCCGGCACGGCTGCAGGTCGACGTGCGCAGCGTCGACCGCACCGCCGTCGAACGGATCGCACACGACCGCAGCGTCGACGTCGCCGCGCTGCGCAAGGAGGCGCACGACGCGATCGCCGGCTACCTGCGCACGCTCGTGGCGCTCACGCTGCTCGGCGGCCTGCTGCTCGGTGGGCTGACCGCGCTCGCGCTGCGCGGCCGCTCCGGGCCGCCCCGCACGCTCGTACTGCTCGCCGCCGCCGGCGGCGGCGCGCTCGCGGCCGCCGCGCTCGTCGCGGTGCTGCTCCCGCCGCGCGGCGCGCTCGACAACCCCGAGTACTTCGCGCACGGCTCCGACATCCCATCCGCGCTGCGGGCGATCGAGGCCGCCGGCCGCACGCCCGGAGCGATCTCCGAGGAGCTCGACGCGCAGCTCGTCGGGCTCGCGCGGCTCGTCGTCGCGCCGGGCGAGCTGACGCCGGCGGCCGGCGCGTCGCGGCTCGTGCTCGCCTCCGACGTCCACAACAACGTGCTCGTGCTGCCGGCGCTGCGGCGCGCCGCCGCCGGCGACCCGCTCTTCCTCGCCGGCGACCTGACCGACCGCGGCTCGCGACTGGAGAACACGGCGACGCAGACGTTCGCGCACGCCGGCGACCCGGTCGTGTTCGTCGCCGGCAACCACGACTCGCGGCAGGCGGAGCGCGGCCTCGCGCGGGCGGGCGCGATCGTCCTGACCCAGACGGGACGGCTGCTGCCGGACGGCGGCCGCGGCCCGGTGGTGGTGAAGGTCGCAGGCCTGCGCGTCGCCGGCTACGAGGACCCGTACCTGCGCACGCCCGGCCAGGCGTACGCGCCGAACCCGCAGCCGACGGCCGCGCTGCAGCGCGCGTTCGACGACTGGCTGCGCGGGATCCAGCGCGAGGTGGACGTCGTGATGGTGCACGAGCCGGCGCTCGCCGCCCGCGCGTTCAGACGCCTGCGACGCCGCCCCCCGGACCACCCGATCGCGTTCCTCGTCGGGCACACGCACGTGCCGGCGCTCGGGGGCTCCCGCAACGTCGTGGTGCTCAACGGCGGCACGGCGGGCGGCGGCGGCACCGGCAACCTCGCCGAGCACCAGCCGATCGGACTCGCGGTGCTGCTCTACGACGACAGACCGGCGTTCGACCCGCTCGCCGCCGACCTCGTGCAGATCGACCCCGGCAGCGGCGACGCGAGCGCGACGCGCCGCCGGCTCGACTTGACGAGCGCGGACGCCGGCCCCGGCGCGAGCATGCTCGCACCGCCCTGAGCGAGGCGCGCCGCGCGCTCGGCGGCGGCCTGCGAGAAGCCGTGCGACCCGGCGTCGCGAGCACCCGCTGCTGTCCGCGTCGCCCGTGGCTGCTACGGTGGTCGCTCAGGCCGGCCGCCAAGACGGTCCGGCACACCAGTGCCAGCGCTCGTCGTCGTTGCCTCACAGCACCCTCCTCGTTCGCAGCACATGACCGTGGAGGAAAGACCATGGCAACAGGAACCGTGAAGTGGTTCAGCGACGACAAGGGCTTCGGGTTCATCACGCCCGACGACCAGTCGAAGGACCTCTTCGTCCATCACACCTCGATCGTCGGCGACGGCTACCGCTCGCTCGCCGAGGGCGCGAAGGTCTCCTACGACTCGGAGCCCGGCCCCAAGGGGCCGAAGGCGATCAACGTCCAGGCGGTCTAGCCCGCCAGGGCACCAGCTGACGGAATCCGCGCCGGCGAGAGCCGGCGCGGACGCCTCGCTTCCGAGCCCGCACCATCGCGGTCTCCCTCAAGCCGCCGCCAGCTCCTCCAGCAGCGCCAGCACCTCGTCGTGCGTTCCCGGCGTGACTCTCGGGATCACGTGGCGCACGATGCCGTCCGGACCGATGACGAAGGTCGCGCGGAGGGTGCCGAGATACGTGCGCCCGTAGGCGGCCTTCCGCTAAGGGTGGACGCTGGGAGGCGCGGGATCCATGTGTTAGCTTGTGGTCATGCGTTTGCACATTAGTCTTGAGGACGACCTCGTCGCGCAGCTCGACCGTCGCATCGGCCGACGGCAGCGCAGCGCATTCATCTCCGCGACGCTGCGCCGCGCGCTCGATGACGAGACGCGCTGGAATGACATCGAGACCGGAATCGCTGTGCTGGCCGACCGGGACCACGAGTGGGATGCCGATCCCGCCGGCTGGGTGCACGCGCAGCGGATGGCGGATGCGCGCCGTGTCGGCTGACACGTGCGGCTGCTGCTCGACACGAGCGTGCTGATCGACGCGCTGCGCGGCCGCGGCGCAGGCGAGCGCCTGCACGAACTGCGAGCCAGCGGTGCGTCTGCTCCCTGGATCTGCACCATCAACGTCGAGGAGCTGTACCGCGGCGTCCGCGAGGCCGAGGAGGCAGCGCTCAGACGCTTCCTCGGCGGATTCCGACTCGCGCCTCTGGGCCGGGAGGAAGCGGAACTGGCAGGCCGCTGGCGCCGTGACTTCGCGCGGCGCGGCGTCACGCTCGGGCAGGCAGACTGCCTGATCGCCGCCGCAGCCGCCGGCATCGGTGCTCGCCTCGCCACCGGCAACCCGAAGCACTTCCCGATGGACGGCCTGGCCGTGGACCACTGGCCGGCCGGCGCGTAGCGACGCCAGCCTCAGGCTGCCTGCTCGTCCGGCCACCGAAGGGTCCGGCTAGAGCGACGATCCACCACCCGACGAGGCGAGGTGCGCGTGCCACGTCACGTTCTGACGACGACAGCGACGACGGCCTCGGCCTGAGCGCTCGCCCCGTCCTCGCGCAGCTCATCCGTGAGCTGCCGGAGGTGCGGCCCACCTACCTCGTGTGCCGCAAGCTCGACCGGCTGCACCGCAACAACCTCCAGTGGGAGTACCTGCAACACAAGCTGCTGGCGGCCGGCGTCGAGGCGATCGTGCAGTTTCCGTCGCTCGACGGCTACCCGGAGCTGCGTCGCATCGGCAGCCCGCGCGAGCGCGCGTGGGCCTTGATGGAGGCGACGTGGGCGTCGCTGGAGAAGGCCGAGCTGAAAGAGAAGCTGATGGCAGCCCGGCGCGAGCACGCAGAGCGCGGCCTGCCGAACGGCGGCTACCCGCCTTACGGGTTACATGCGCCCTGCCCCGCGCGGCCCACTTGCGGTCAACGAGGAGGAGGCGGCCGATGGTCCGCAGAGGGACATCGCGCCACCGCCCCGCCGTTGAGCCGCGCGGCCTGATGTCACAAAGCCGCCGCGGCGTGCGAATAGGTTTGTAGAGATGCCTTTCGTGACGGAGACCGCGAGCGACGACGAGCTGCTCACGCACGCACGACGCGGTGACGCTGAGGCGTTCGCCGCTTTCTATCGCCGGCACGAGCGCCTCGTGCTCGCGTGGCTGTTGAAGCAGACCCGCGAACCGGCGCTCGCTGCCGACCTCGCCGCCGAGACGTTCGCCGCCGCGTACCTCGCAGCGGAGCGCTTCGACCCTGACGTGGCCCCCGCCCCCGCGTGGCTGCTCGGCATCGCGCGCAACATGCTGCGCTCCAGCATGCGCCGACACCAGATCGAAGACCGCGCCCGCCGCAAGCTCGGCGTCGAGCGCCTCGCGTGGAACGACGACGAGCTGTCCCGCATCGACGGGCACGACGACACGGTGCTCCTACTGCTCGCGGAGCTTCCAGCAGAGCAGCAGGACGCCGTGCGCGCCCACATCGTGGAGGACGAGAGCTACGCAGACGCAGCCGCTCGACTCCGAACTTCTCCCGCCGTCGTGCGCAAGCGCGTCAGCCGCGGCCTCGCGGTCCTCCGACGGCGACTGACCCAGGAGGCCAGCAGCCCATGACCGTCCTTCCCCGGCTCGAGCAGAGCTTGACCGACGCGATCCGCAACGAGCACGCCGAAACCCAGCGCGCGCCACGCCGGGGCCGCGGACGACGCCTCGCGCTCGCGCTCGTCGCGACGCTCGCCATCTCCGCAACCGCGCTCGCGGCAACACAGCCATGGACAAGCCTGGACGACGCGGTTGACCACGGGCAGCGACCTCCCGCGCCGGACGCGAGCTTGCCCGTCCTCGGTGGCGCCGGAACGGAGTCGCTGGCGCAGTTCCGCGGCAAGGTCGTAATCCTGAGCTTCTTCGCGTCCTGGTGCACGCCGTGCAAAGAGCAGGCACCGATGCTCGACCAGGCCAGCCGGGCACTTGCGGCAGACGGCAAGGGAACCGCCCTCCTCGTCAACTTGCTGGACGCGACAGGGGCACAGGAATTCGTCGCCTCGCACGACCTGACGATGCCCGTCCTGGCTGACGACAGAGGGCTTCTCGGCCAGGCCTACAACGTCCAGGGATTGCCCGAGACGTTCGTGATCGACCCCGAGGGCCGCGTCGTCGCGATCAGCCGCAGACTCATCACGCAGCAGTTCCTTGATGACGCAATCGCGAAGGCGGAGCAGCAACCATCGACGGAGCCGAACTGAGAGCACGTAGTAGCTCTTTCGATCCATCGCGCCAGGGAATCGGCGCACCGCATTGAGCGCCCCGCCTACGGGGCGCGGCGCCCGCAAGTGGGTGGGTGCTACCGACCGCGACCTCCGTGACGACGAACGTGTTGGCCCCGCGAATCAGACCTACGCCGCCGCCAACTGCTCCAAGACCGCCAAGACCTCGTCGTCGTGCGTTCTCGGGGAGACTCTCGGGATCACGTGGACGACCGTGCCGGCGCCGTCGATGATGAAGGTGGCGCGGAGGGCGCCCCAGTACTTGCGCCCGTACATGCTCTTCTCAGCCCAAACGCCGTAGGCCTCGCACACCGCGTGGTCCTCGTCGGCGAGAAGGGTGAAGTCGAGCGACTGCTTGTCGGCGAACTTCTTGACCCTTCTCACCGGGTCCGGCGAGACGCCGATCACGACCGCGCCGGCTTCGGCGTAGTTGGGCAGGTGGTCGCGGACGCCGCAGGCCTGGACGGTGCAGCCGGGCGTGTCGGCCTTCGGGTAGAAGTAGAGGACGACCGTCTTGCCGGCGTAGTCGGCGAGGCTGACGGGGTCGCCGTCCTGGTCGGGCAGCGTGAACTGGGGTGCCTTGGCGCCTGTCTCGATCATGCGCGGCAGGCTACTTCAACAGCCGCGAGAGCCGCCGGTCCTTGAGCACCCGCCCGTCCGTCTGGCACGCCGGGCAGTAGGCGATCGTGTAGTCCTCGAAGTGGACCGCCTCCAGCCGCGTCCCGCAGCGCGGGCAGGGCTCGCCCTCGTGGCGATGGACCTTCAACGGCAGCGGCAGTCTGTCCGGCAGCGGAAGCGTCAGCGTCTCCGCGTACACGTCGACGGCCTCGCCGAGCCGCGCCACCGTCGCCGCGCGCAGCGCCTCCGCCTCCTCCCCGGTCAGGTCGGCACCCCGCTTGAACGGCGACAGCATCGCCTCCCACAGGATCTCGTCGACCCACGAGCGGCCGATCCCGGCGATCGTGCGCTGGTCGCGCAGGAGCGAGTGCAGCGGCCGCGCCTCCCCGCCGAGCAGCTCCGCGAACGGCGGCGGATCCGGCCACGCCTCCGGACCGAGCGTCGCGAGCGCCTCGTCCTCCTCCACCGCGTCCGACCGCAGCAGCTTCGCCCACGCCGCCTGCTTTGTGCCGAACTCGCGCAGCCGCAGCTCGCGCCCGCCCTCCAGGCGGATCAGCACCCGCGAGGTGCGGTCGCGCAGGCCGGCGCGTCTGTCGAGCAACTGCAGCCGTCCCGCCGACATCAGGTGGATCAACAGCACGAGCCCCGCGTCGCTCTCCACCAGCAGGTGCTTGCCGCGGCGCGAGACGCCGGTCAACGTCGTCCCGTCCAGCGCGTGCAGCGGCGGGTCGAACGTCTTCAGCGCGTTCACGCCCGGCGCGAGCGTCGACTCGACGCGCGCGCCGCACACGGCGGCACCGATCAACCTCGCGGCGATCTCGACCTCGGGCAGCTCGGGCATGCGCCTCTCAGGCTAACCGCCCCGCCAAGAAAGGCCGAGAAGGCGCAAAACTTGGGGCGTCGATCAGGTTTAAGGAGGGCATTCCGTCGCTGTTATGACGGCTTTACGGGAACAAGGGAGAGTGCGGAGCATGTTCAACGAAGACATCCTCCTCATCGCAGGCCCGGAAGGCCGCGACGACGAGCTCGTCGCCGCGGCGGCGGCGCACCATCCCCGGCGCGTCACCGTCCTGATCGAAGCGCGCGACCCGAGCTGGGGTTGGAGCGAGCGCCGCGTCGCGTCCGCGCGCCGCGACCGCCTCGCGACGCTGCTGACCGCCGTCGAGCGCGCCACCGGCGCGACCGTCGTCGGCCTCGTCGGCGACGCGGCCGGCATGCAGCTCGGCAGCTTCGACGCGATCGTCGGCGGGCGCATGCTGCAAGCCGTCGCCTGAGAACGTCCACATCCCGCCCTTCCCCCCGAGCGGGCGCCGGTCACCCCCACCGGCGCCCGCTCACCTCACCGTCGCATAGCGTTCGCGACATGAGCGCGAGCAGCGCGATCGTCGACACGCACGCCGAGGCGGCCGAGCTGGAGCTCGCGCCGCTGCTGGTCCGCGAGCCGCTCGCCGCGTTCCTCGACGCGCACGGCCTCGCGACCGCGCCGGCCGGCACGCCGCTCGAGGCCGAGCCCGTCGGCGAGGGCCATTCGAACGTCACGTTCCTGATCCGCCGCGACGGGAAGGAAGTCGTACTGCGCCGCCCGCCGCGCCCGCCGCTGCCGCCGAGCGCGCACGACGTGCTGCGCGAGGCGCTGCTGCTGCGCGCCGTCGAGCGGGCGCCCGTCCGCACGCCGCGCGTGCTGGCCACCTGCGAGGACGCCGCGGTCATCGGCGCGCCCTTCTACGTGATGGAGAAGGTCGAGGGCGACGTGATCACGACGCAGGTGCCGCCCGCGCTCGACACCGCCGAGCAGCACGGCCGCATCGCCGACGAGCTGATCGACGCGCTCGTCGAGGTCCACGCGGTCGACTGGCGCGCCTGCGGGCTGGAGGGCTACGGCAAGCCGACCGGCTACCTCGAGCGCCAGCTGCGCCGCTTCGGCGGGCTGTGGGAGCACAACAAGACGCGCGAGATCGCGACGCTCGACAAGGTCACCGCGTGGCTCGCCGCCCACCGCCCCGAGTCCGGCCCCGCGACGATCGTCCACGGCGACTACCGCCTCGGCAACGTGATGCTCGCGCCCGGGGCACCGGCGCGGCTGAACGCGATCTTCGACTGGGAGCTGGCGACGATCGGCGACCCGCTCGCCGACGTCGGCTACCTGACGGCGACCTACGCGCAGCCGGGCGACCCCGACAACATCTTCACGCTCGGCGCCGTCACGACGCAGCCCGGCTTCCCGACGCGCGCGGAGCTGATCGCGCGCTACGAGGAGCGCTCCGGCCGCTCGATGTCGGACGTCGCCTGGTACGCGACGCTCGCGCTGTGGAAGGCGGCGATCTTCCTCGAGGGCTCCTACAAGCGGCTGCTCGCCGGCACGACCGACGACCCCTTCTTCCGCATGCTCGACACGGGCGTGCCGGCGTTGGCGGAGCACGCGTGGGCGGTGGCGCATGGCGCGTGATCCCGGAGCCGCGGCCGGCGGGCGCAGCGCGCTGCTCGTCGACTGGGGCGGCGTGCTGACGACGAACCTGTTCGTCTCGTTCGGCGAGTTCTGCACCGAGGCCGGGCTGGCGCCCGACGCGCTCGTCGAGGCGTTCCGCGCCAACGCGGAGTTCCGCGACACGCTGATCGCGTTCGAGGAGGGGAAGATCGAGGAGCCGGTCTTCGAGCAGCGCTTCGGCGGGCTGCTCGGCGTCGACCACGCCGGGCTGATCGACCGCCTGTTCGCGCGCGTCGGGCCGGACATGGCGATGCTCGCGGCGGTGCGCAACGCGCGCGCGGCCGGCATCCGCACCGGCCTGATCTCCAACTCGTGGGGCACACGGCGCTACGACCGCGCGATGCTGGACGAGCTGTTCGACGGCGTCGTGATCTCCGGCGAGGAGGGCATGCGCAAGCCCGCGCCGGAGATGTACGTGCTGGGCGCCGAGCGCGCCGGCGTCGCGCCGGGAGCGTGCGTCTACGTCGACGACCTGCCGTTCAACCTGCCGCCGGCGGCCGAGCTGGGAATGGCGACGGTCCACCACGTCGACACGACTGCGACGATCGCCGAGGTCGAGCGGCTGCTCGGCCTGGCGCTTGCGTAGCATCCCGCCCCGGATGCTCCGCCGTGCCCTGCCGGTCCTCGCCCTCCTGCTCGCGCTCGCGCTGGGCGCCTGCGGCGACGACAGCCTCACCGCGCAGCAGCTCCACGACCAGGCGAGCGCGATCTGCGCGAGAGCCGCCGCCGCGACCGACCGCGTCGCCCTGCCGAGCACGCCCGAGCAGGGCGGCGCCTTCCTCCAGCAGGGACTCGCGCACATGCGCCCCGCGGTCGCGCAGCTGAGAGCGCTGAAGGCGCCGAAGGACGTGCGCGAGCGCTACGACCGCGCCGTCCAGCTCGCCGCCCAAGAGGTCGTGCTGATCGCCAGACACGAGCACGCGATCGCCGGCGGCGACGACGTCATCGACAGCTACCGCCGGCTCGACAGAGCGCTCGAGCCGCTCACACGGACCGAGAACGCGTACTGGCGGGGACTCCAGATCCCCGCCTGTGTACGCAGGTAGACGCTACGCGCGCTTGCCGCGTCCGTAGAGGAATCTGGTGAGGCGGCTGAGGAGCTTCGTCCTGCGCGGGCTGTAGGGGAACATGTGCGGGTCCTTCTTGCCCGCGAGGCGCGTGACGAGCAGCGTCTGCTGCTTGGTGTACTTGCGGATCCCGCCGGCGCCGTGGCGCGAGCCGACGCCGGAGGTCTTCCAGCCGCCCATCGGCAGCTCCAGCGTCGTGTAGTTGACCTGGCAGTCGTTGACGCACACCGCGCCCGCCTCGACGCGCCGGGCGACCTGCTCGCCGTGGTGGACGTCCTTCGTCCACACCGACGCCTGGAGGCCGAACGGCGAGTCGTTGGCCAGCTTCAGCGCCTCGTCCTCGTCGGCGACCTTCATGATCGGCAGCGTCGGACCGAACGTCTCCTCGGTCATGCACGCCATCGAGTGGTCGACGTCGACGAGCACGGTCGGCTCGTAGAAGGCGCCCGGACCGTCGCCGCGCTTGCCGCCGACGAGCACGCTCGCGCCCTTCGCGACGGCGTCTCTGACGTGCGCGTCGACGATCTCGATCTGCGGCGGGTAGATCATCGAGCCGACGTCGACCGTGCCCGGCCCGCTCGGGCGGCCCTGGCGCAGCGCGCGCACCTTGTCGGTCACTCTGGCGACGAACTGGTCGTAGATCGGCTCCTCGACGTAGACGCGCTCGACGGAGATGCAGACCTGGCCGCCGTTGTTCATCGAGTAGTAGGCGGCGGCGTTGGCGGCGCGCTCGACGTCGGCGTCTGCGAGCACGATCATCGGGTCCTTGCCGCCGAGCTCGAGCCCGACCGGCGTGAGCGTCTGCGCGGCGCGCTGCATCACCTTGATGCCGGTCTCGGTGGAGCCGGTGAACATGACGAAGTCGACCGCGTCGATCAGCGCCTCGCCGGCCTCGCGGCCGGTGCCCGTCGCGACCTGGAAGACGCCCTCGGGCATGCCGCAGGCGCGCAGGCCCTCCTCCATCAGCAGCGAGGTGAGCGGCGTCACCTGCGCGGGCTTGAGCACGGCGGCGTTGCCGGCCGCGAGCGCGGGGATGCAGTCGCCGAAGGAGTTCGTGAGCGGGAAGTTCCACGGGCCGATCACGCCGACGACGCCGACGGGCGCGTAGCGCACGAGCAGCTTCTTGCCCTTCACGAACGGGTTGGCCGACTTGACGTGCTCGTCGGCGAGGTACTCGGACGCGTTCTTGGCCCAGAAGCCGAACGCGTTGGCGGCGTACATGACCTCGGCGAGCAGCGCGTCCTCGTAGGTCTTGCCGGTCTCGGAGACGATCGTGGCGATGATCCGCTCGGCGTTGTCGGTCGTCCACTTCTGCATGCGCCGCAGGACCTTCGCCCGCTCCTCGAAGCCGAGCGCCTCCCAGGCGGGCTGCGCTCTGCGGGCGCGCGCCACCATCTCGGTCACCTCGGCGCGGCTGAGCGCGGGGACGGTCGCGATCGTCTCGCCCGTCGCCGGGTTCTCGACGGCGATGGTCTTCGCGGCGGTCGTGGTGCCGGCGCCGTTCTCGACGGCGGCCGGTGCCTGCTCGGTGGTCGACATGGCGCGCTCCTTCTCGGCGGGACTCGGCGGCGGATCGGTTTGACCCGCGGTCAAGCCTACCTGAGCCGCGCAGAGAGTTGGCCAGACAGCCAGCCCGTCATGCCCGAGAAGCGTCCTGGCCTGTGCTCGTAGGACGACCGCGGGGCAGGACGCTGCGCTCAGCGCGTGAGCGAGAGGCGGCCGTAGGCGCCGGCGTGCGGGATGACCTCGGCGGCGTCGGTGCCGAGCCAGCCCTCGATCAGCGAGCAGTAGACCTTGCGGAAGTCGACGGTGACCTTGAGGTTGTCCTGGCGGTCGAGGTCGGTCAGCGACGGGTAGTCGGTGAGAATCCCACTCGCCGCATGCGTCCCCTGCACCCAGGCGACCCCGCCGGCGCCGTGGTCGGTGCCCTGCGACTCGTTCGCCTCGGGGCGGCGGCCGAACTCCGACCACACGAGCGTCAGCACGCGGTCGGCGATCCCGCGCGCCTCGAGGTCGGCTTGGAAGGCCGCGAGCGAGGTCGAGACCGATCGCAAGCCGTCCGCGAGGTCGTCAGGCTGGTCGTCGTGCGTGTCGAACTGGCCGCCGGCGTCGACCGCGGCGAGCCGCACGCCGAGCGGCTGCGCGACGAGCGCGGCGATGCGCGACAGGCGCCGGCCGAGGTCGTCGTCCTCCGGGTAGGGGACCGGGGGCGCGAGCGGGTCGACGCCGTCGTGCACGGCGTACGGCGCGAGCCGGTCGCCGACGTCCTTTGCGAGCCGCGCGGCGGTGTGGACGGCGCGCGGGCCGTCGCCGTGCGCGGGCGCAGCCGACATGCGCCCCCACGCCGCGCGCATCTGCTGCTCCTGCCGGCCGCCGATCGACCACACGTCGAGGCCGACGTCGCCGGGGGACTCGAGCGCTGCGACGGGCGCGGAGGCGGTCGCCAGCACGGGCGAGAGCGTCGAGGAGAGCGTCAAGCCCTGGAGCGGGTTCTGGGGCGAGCCGTGGTGGTCGAGCCAGCGGCCGAGCCACCCGGGCGCGGCGCGCTCGGTCACCAGGCCGGTCTCCCAGAAGTGGCGCGAGTGGAAGTGCGAGAGGTCGGGGTTCGCGTAGTCGATCCCCGGCAGGAAGCCGACCTTGCCCGCCTCGAACAGGCCCTTCACGCCGCCGCCCGTCCCCTCCGCCAGCGCGGGATGGATGCCGAGGCCGGTGCCGCCCAGCGCCGGTGGCGCGGCGACCTTCATGCCGCCGCGCAGGTCGGCGTACTGCCCGTAGGCGCCGATCGGCGGCAGCGTGTCGAGCAGGTCGCACCCGCCGGGCAGGAAGACGCTCACGAGCACGCGCGCGCCGGGCGCAGCCGCCGCCTGCGCCTCGGCCGCCTCGAAGACTCGCCCGAGCGGGAGCGCCTGCTGCGCGTAGATCGCCAGCGCCCCGCCGAACGCGCCCGCGAGCGCCTGCCGGCGCGTGAGCGGCGCACCGAGCCAGCGCTCGCGCGCGCCGGCGCCCGTCTGGCGGAAGTCGTCGCAGCCCTTGTGGACGGAGCGTGGCATCGGCCGGGTCAGCAGAGGTGGGCGTCGGGACAGGTCAGCAGCAGGTGGCGCAGCGTCGCCTGCAGCGCGTCGGCGCGCCAGTCGGCCTGGTCGCGCCAGCGCTTGTCGACGTCGTCGAAGAAGTGCGCGGCCAGGTGGATGAGCGCGGCGCGCGTGCGCGCGGAGACCTGGGGACGGCCGACCGCTCTCCACGCGCGGTCGTACTGCTCGCGCGCCGGCAGCGACGCCGGCTGCGCGCCCTTCTTCACTCTGGGGCGGCCGTAGGCGACGACGTAGTTGCCGAGCACGAAGCGCTGGCGCATCGCGTTGGACGACATCCATGCCGGCCCCCAGTCCCAGCCCGCGACGCTCGGCGGGCGGAACGGCTGCTGCCCCATCGTCGCCAGCAGCCACGTCGGGTAGCCGTGCGTGATGTGCGATCCCGTCGTGCGCAGCGCGCCGGCGACGTAGACGACCGGGCACTTGACCATGTCGGGCTGCTCGAGCCGGGCGTAGAGTGCCGGGTGCGCGAGGATCTGCCGTACGACCGGCTTGATCCGCAGGCCGGAGCGCCGGTAGGTCGCCGCGAGCGCGCGCACGGTCGCGGCGCTCGGCGGGGTCGCGACGAAGAAGTCCCACAGCTTGCGCACGAGGAACGGCGCATGGCGCGGGTGGGCGGTCACGAGGTCGAGCACGTCGTCGATCCCGAAGCGCCCGCGTCTGCCGAGCAGCACCTTGACGCCGTCGTCGTGCTCGCCGGCGTCGTAGCGGATCGAGGCGAGCCCGTCGCGGCCCCATCTGGAGCGGAAGCCGGTGAGCGCGCGCGCCGCCTCGCGCACGTCGCGCTCCGTGTAGCCGGAGCCGAGCGTGAACAGCTCCATCAGCTCGCGCGCGTAGTTCTCGTTCGGCGCGTCCTTCGTCGAGTCCGACAGCGACAGGAACAGCTGCATCGCCGGGTCGCGCGTGACGTCGCCGAGCAGCGCGCGGAACGAGCCGAGCGCGCGACGGCGCAGCATGCGGTTCTGGCGCAGCATCAGCGGCGTGTCCTGGTCGGCCGTCGCGAAGTGGTCGTGCCAGAAGAGCGTCAGCTTCTCCTGCAGCGGATAGGTCGTGCGGACCATCCGGTCCAGCCACCACAGGACGTCGTCGCCCCACTGGTTGAGCGGATCCAAGCGGCGCCCTTCGACGCGCGGCGCCGGGCCGCGCAGGCGCGCGCCGCCGCGCGGGCCGTCGACGACGTAGGCGAGCGTGGCGGCCTTGCCGGCGCGCGCCCAGCGGCGCGCCTCGGCCGGCGTGGCGCCGAAGCCGGCGCGCCAGAACAGGCGGCGGACGTGCGCCTCGGTCCAGCCCGGCGAGCCGGCGCGGCGGCGGCGGTGCTTCGCGTTGCCGCGGTGCGGGCGACGGGCCGGTCTGCGGCGCCGTCTGCGGGCGCGCGCGGCGAGCGCCGCGCTCATCGGCGGCGCCGTTCCACGACCCGCAGCGTCGCGTGCATGCCGCGCATGCGGTGGTCGGCGATGTCGCAGATCAGCCGGTAGCGGCCGGGCGTCAACCGCACGAGCACGCTCGCGCGGCGGTCCGGTCTGATCTCGGGTGTGCGCGCGAGCCGGCGGCCGCGGCGGTCGAGGATCACGAGGTCGTGGACGTCCTCGCCGTCGTTGGCGACGTTGAAGCGCACGCGCCCGGCCGGAACCCGCGTGCGGTAGACGGCGAGGCGGAACTCGCGCGCGCTCACGCCCACGGCGGTCACGGGCGCATGCCTGCGCGCGTGCGCCGGGTCCGCCGCGAGCGCGACGAGCAGGAGCGCCGCGAGGAGCGCGGCGCCCGCGAGGACCAGGCTCGTCCGCCGCGCGACCATCGCCCCTTGGATCGGCACGCGGCGGCGGGGCCTGAATGGGGGCCTGACCCCAGAGCGCCGCCGCGCGGCGGGTCCGCGTCCGTCAGTCGGCCAGCTCGATGCGCTCGATCAGCACCGGCTCGGCCGGACGGTCGCCGGGGCCGGTCTCGACGCCCTCGATCGCGTCGACCGCGTCCATCCCCTCGGTCACGCGGCCGAAGGCGGTGTGCTTGCCGTCGAGCCACGGCGTCGCCTCGGCGGTGACGAGGAAGAACTGCGAGCCGTTCGTGTTCGGGCCGGCGTTCGCCATCGCGAGCGTCCCGCGGACGATCTTGTGCTGGTTGATCTCGTCCTCGAACGTGTAGCCCGGGCCGCCGGTGCCGGTCCCGTTCGGACAGCCGCCCTGGATCATGAAGTCGGGGATGATCCGGTGGAACGAGATCCCGTCGTAGAAGCCGTCGGCGGCCAGTCTGCGGAAGTTCTCGACCGTCTTCGGCGCGTCCTCGTCGAACAGCTCGAGCGCGATCGCGCCGTGGGTGGTGTGCATCGTCGCCTGGGACATCGGCGGCCTCCTCGTCGGGGGATCGGTCTCGCCCCGACCCTACCGACCGCGCGGCGCCGGCCGCGCCCGCCGGGCGCCCGCGCCGCGGGTCCGCGCCGCCTCACGCGGCGCCGGCCGCCTCGGCCAGCCGGTCGAGCAGCGGCACCTGCGCCGGCAGCAGCTTCTCGTGCGCGACGTCGAGCGGGTGCCAGGCGGCGCGGTCGACCTCCGGGAACGTCTTGCGGCGCCCCGAGCGAGGCGGCCATTCCAGCTCGACGGTCGTGCTGCAGCGGATCGCCTCCGCGTCGAGGTCGCCCTCCAGCGCCCAGGCGACCACGACCTTGCCGCTGCGCTGCCGCACCTCGCCGAGCGGCAGCAGATCGTCGGCCGCGTCGCGGAAGGCGGCGCCGGTCTCCTCCTCCAGCTCGCGCAGCGCCGCCGCGCGCACGTCCTCGCCCGGTTCCACCTCGCCCTTCGGGATGCTCCACGCGCCGGTGTCCTTCTTGGCCCAGAACGGCCCGCCCGGATGCACCAGCAGCACCTCCAGCCCGGCGCCGGAGCGCCGGAACAGCAGGATCCCCGCGCTGCGCTTCGGCACGCGGCGTCCCGCCGGTCAGCCCCGGATCGGCTCGAGGCGCAGGTGGCGACCGCCGACCTCGCTGCCGTCGACCTGCGCGACGACGCGCTCGGCCTCGCCGGCGGGGACGTCGAGGAAGGCGAAGCGGTCGAGCAGGCGGACGTTGCGGATCGCCTCGCCGTCGAGCCCGGTCGCGGCGGTGATCGCGTGGATCACGTCCTTCGGCTCCAGCCCGTCGGCGCGGCCGCCGGCGAGCACGAGCCGCGTGCGCGCTCCGTCGTCGCCGTTCGCCGAGGCGTGCGGCTTGGAGTGGCGCTTGGGCTTCGCCTCGACTCTCAGCGCGGCGACGTGCGCGCCCGGCGTCCACGGCGACATCGGCGTCGACGTGTGGCGCTCGATCGCCTCGACGTCGCGCTTCTGGCGCGGCTCGAAGAAGGTGATCGCGCGGCCCGAGCGCCCGACGCGGCCGGTGCGGCCGATCCGGTGGACGTAGACGTCCGGCGAGGTCGGGACGTCGAAGTTGATCACGTGCGTGACAGAGGAGATGTCGAGCCCGCGCGCCGCGACGTCGGTCGCGACGAGGATCGGCAGGCGCCCGCTCTTGAACGCGAGCATCACGCCGTCGCGCTGCCCCTGGCTCATGTCGCCGTGCAGCGCCTTCACGTTCATGCCGCGGTCGCGCAGCCGGCGGAAGAGCTGATCGCAGCGGATCTTCGTGCGCACGAAGACGATCGCCTGGTCGGGCCGCTCCGCCTCCAGCACGTCCGCGAGCGCGTCGTCCTTCTCCTTGCCGCCGACCTCGAGCGAGAACTGCTCGACCGTGTCGACGGTGAGCGTCGCCGCTCTCACCTTCACGAGCACCGGGTTGTAGAGGTAGCGCTCGGACAGCTTGCGGATCTCGGGCGGCATCGTCGCGCTGAACAGCGCCGTCTGGCGGCTGCCGGGCGTCAGCGAGAGGATCTTCTCGACGTCCTCGAGGAAGCCGAGGTCGAGCATCTCGTCGGCCTCGTCGAGCACGACGAAGCGGCAGTCGTGCAGGACCAGAGAGTGGCGCGAGATGAGGTCCTTCACGCGCCCGACGGTGCCGACGACGATGTGCCCGCCGGCGCGCAACTGCGCCTGCTGGGAGCGGATCGGCGCGCCGCCGAAGACGGCGACCACGTCGACGCCCTTGCGCGCGCCGTACGCGCGCAGCGCCTGCGTGACCTGGATGCACAGCTCGCGCGTCGGCGTCAGCACGAGGCCCTGCACCTCTCTGACGGACGGATCGACGTATTCGATCAGCGGCAGCCCGAACGCGGCGGTCTTGCCCGAGCCCGTCTGCGCCTGGCCGATCACGTCGGCGCCGGTGAGGAGCGGCGGGATGCCCTGCTCCTGGATCGGGCTGGGCGATTCGTAGCCGACGTCGCGCAGCGCGTCGAGGAGGGTGTCGGAGAGGCCGAGCTCGGCGAAGGTCGTCACGTGACCTGAGACTAGTCGGAAGCGCGCCGCGAGGTCGCGCGGCTCCGGGCGCAGCGGCGCCCGCTCACGCCTTCGGGTCGAGCAGCAGCTTGCCCGTCGTGCGACGTTCGGCGAGGTCGGCCTGGGCGCGGGCCGCCTCGCTGAGAGGATAGGTCGCGCCCACGACGGCTCTCAGCTCGCCGCCCGCCGCAAGCGCGAACAGCTCCGCGAGCGGCTCCTCGACCATGTCGCGCCGGCCCATGCAGTGCATGAACCAGAAGCCGACGACGGCGCGCGACTTGCGCATCAGCGCGCCGCTCCGCACGTCGTTCTGTTCGCGCGAGGCGATCCCGTAGGCGACGAGCCGGCCGAACGGCGCGAGCGCGTCGAGGCAGGCGTCGAAGACCGCGCCGCCGGCCATCTCGAAGACCGCGTCGACCTGTCTGCCGCCGTTCGCCTCCACGATCCGCTCCGTCAACCCCTCCGGCGCGGCGTCGATCGCCGCGTCGGCGCCCAGCTCCAGCGTCAGCGCGCGCTTGTCCTCCGTCGAGGCGACCGCGATCACGCGGCCCGCGCCGAACGGCTCGCCGAGCTGGACCGCGAGCGAGCCGACGCCGCCGGCCGCCGCGATCACGACGACCGACTCGCCGGGCGCCACGCGCCCGCACGTTCTGTAGAGGTGCCAGGCGGTGAGGCCCTGCACGAGCAGCGCGAGCGCCGTCCCGTCGTCGACCCCGTCCGGGATCGGGAACACGAGCGCCTCCGGCACGCTGACGTACTCGGCGTAGCCGCCGTTGCCGCACAGCGCGATCACGCGCTCGCCGGTGTCGGTCCGCACGCCCGCGACCTCGGTGCCCGGGATCAACGGCAGCGTCGCTCTCGCGAGGTAGGAGTTCTCGCGCTGGTGCGTGTCGGCGAAGTTCATGCCGGCCGTCGTCACCTCGACGAGCACCATGCCGGGGCCGGGCGTCGGGGTCGGCAGCTCGACCAGTCTGAGCACCTCCGGCCCGCCGAACTCCTGCTGCTGGATCGCGCGCATGGCCGGCAGGCTACCCAACGCCGCCCGGCGGCCCGCCGCTACGCTGTCGCGCCGGGGTCCCGGCCCCGTCCGCCCCGCACCCGACCGGAAGGACGCCCGCCACACCATGTCGCTCACCGTCGTCGGCTCGATCGCATTCGACGCCGTCTCCACACCGTTCGGCAGCCGCGAGAAGATGCTCGGCGGCTCGGCCGTCCACTTCTCGCTCGCCTCCTCCTTCTTCACCGACGTGCGGGTGGTGGGACCGGTCGGCGACGACTTCGGCGACGAGGAGTACGGCGTCCTGCACGGGCGCGGGGTCCACACCGACGACATCGAGCACGTGCCCGGGGGCGAGACGTTCTTCTGGCGCGGGCACTACGAGTACGACCTCAACACGGCGCACACCGAGGACACGCGCCTGAACGTCTTCGGCGAGTTCGCGCCGAAGCTCTCCGACGCCTCGCGCGACTGCGACGTGCTGTTCCTCGCGAACATCCAGCCGGACCTCCAGCGCGAGGTCCGCGAGCAGTGCGCGAGCGCCAAGTTCGTCGCGCTCGACTCGATGAACCTGTGGATCGAGACGGCGCGCGACTCGCTGATCAAGACGATCGAGCAGGTCGACTGCGTGATGCTCAACGACGCCGAGGTCCGCCAGCTGACGCGCAAGCCGAACCTCGTGCAGGCGGCGCGCGAGATCCGCGCGATGGGACCGAAGGTCGTCGTCGCCAAGCAGGGCGAGTACGGCGCGGCGCTGCTCACCGACGAGGGCTTCTTCGGGCTCCCGGCCTTCCCGCTCGAGACCGTGCTGGATCCCACCGGCGCGGGCGACTCGTTCGCCGGCGGCTTCGTCGGCTGCATCGCCGCGCACGGCGGCGAGGACCTCACGCGCGAACGTTGCGCCGCGCGATGGCGTACGGCACCGCGATCGCCTCCTACAACGTCGAGGAGTTCGGCACCGAGCGCGTGAGCCGCCTCACGCGCGAGGAGATCGTCGGGCGCGTGGGCGAGCTCCAGGAGATCACGCAGTTCGCCGACGCGCCGCTGGCGCTGCGCGCGTAGCCCCGACCGTCACCCGGCCCACGCGCCGCGGCGAGGGGTGACAGCGCCCCCGCCGCGCGGGTACCATCGCGCGCATGGAGTGGACGGGCTTCCTGTTCCTCATGCTCGCGCTGAAGATCCCGCTGGGGATGCTGCTGTACCTCGTCTGGTGGGCCGTCAGACAGACGCCTGACGAGGAAGGCGCCTCGCCCGGCGGTGACGGCGGCTCGCGCGTGGGCGACGTGCAGCGCCCGAGACCGTTCCCGCGCCGCCCGCGCCGCGATCCCCACGGCGCGCCGGCGCCGACCGCTCCGCCACGCACCCGCACGACCGTCGCCCGCGCGCGCACGCCCGAGCGCTGACGGCCTTCGCGGCGGTCCCCGGGAGTCCGTCGCCGGGCGGAAGGACGTTCGGGGCCGGCGGCACCGCGGCCGCGCCGCATCCGTAGTCGCGCTGCGAACGCGGCTCGGCAGCGCACACGCCGGCTGCGGGCCGACCTCCCCACGGCCGCCGCGGCATCGGGTAGGCTCGCGCGCGATGCTGACCTCCTTGCTGGTGCTCGCCGTGGAGCAGTCCGCCGACCACGGCTCGAAGACGGCCTTCTACATCGCCGGCGGGGGGCTCGCGCTGTGGGCCGTGGTCATCGGCGTCACCGGCGTCACGCGCCCGGCCTTCCCTCGCGGCGACCGCAGCGCCCGCGCCGTGATGCTCGTCAGCGGCGTGCTGATGGTCGCCGCGATGGCGACCGCCGTCATCACGGCGTCGTAGCGCTCGGCCGAACGTCCGCGTCTTCACAACCCGGAGATCGGCCGAGCGGCCCGATCCGGTAGAACAGGTGTGACCGAGCACAGCGCCAGGGAGATCGCATGAGCACCGAGAACGACAGCCAACGGAGTGTCCGAGGGTGGCGTAGCCGCAGCCGCAGCCACGCTCTCGGTGACGGACAACCGCACCGGCCGGCAGTACGAGCTGCCGATCACCGACGGCACGGTTCGCAGCATCGACCTGCGCCAGATCAGAGTCGACGACGACGACTTCGGCCTGATGACGTACGACCCGGCCTACATGAACACGGCGTCGTGCCGCTCCTCGATCACCTTCATCGACGGCGACAAGGGCATCCTCGAGTACCGCGGCTACCCGATCGAGCAGCTCGCCGAGAGATCCTCCTACCTCGAGGTCGCCTACCTGCTGATCCACGGCGAGCTGCCGACGCAGGCGCAGCTCGAGGCCTGGACGCACGAGACCACGATCCACACGTTCGTGCACGAGAACGTGAAGGAGTTCATCCAGGGCTTCCGCTACGACGCGCACCCGATGGGGATGCTGCTGGCGTCCGTCGGCGCGCTCTCGACCTTCTACCCGGAGGCGACGCAGATCAAGGACGCGGAGCTGCGCTACGCGCAGGTCATCCGGCTGATCGCGAAGATGCCGACGCTCGCCGCGTTCGCCTACCGCCACAACCGCGGGATGCCGTACGTGTATCCCGACAACGACCTCTCCTACGCGGGCAACTTCCTCGGCATGCTGTTCAAGATCGCCGAGCTGAAGTACCAGCCGGATCCGCGCATCGAGCGGGCGCTCGACGTCCTCTTCATCCTGCACGCCGACCACGAGCAGAACTGCTCGACGAGCGCGGTGCGCAGCGTCGGCTCCTCGCAGGTCGACCCGTACTCGGCGGTCGCAGCCGGCATCGGCGCGCTCTACGGCCCGCTGCACGGCGGCGCCAACGAGGCGGTGCTGCGGATGCTCGCCCGCATCGAGCGCAAGGAGAACGTGCCGGCGTTCGTCGAGGGCGTGAAGGCCGGCGACGAGCGGCTGATGGGATTCGGCCACCGCGTCTACAAGAACTACGACCCGCGCGCGCGGATCATCAAGGCCGCCGCCGACGACGTCTTCGAGGTGACGGGGACCGTCAATCCGCTGCTGCAGATCGCGCTCGAGCTCGAGAAGATCGCGCTCGAGGACGAGTACTTCGTCGAGCGCAAGCTCTACCCGAACGTCGACTTCTACTCCGGCCTGATCTACGAGGCGCTGGGGATGCCGGTCGAGATGTTCCCGGTGCTGTTCGCGATCGGCCGCACCTCCGGCTGGATCGCGCAGTGGCTGGAGATGATCGAAGACGGCGAGCAGAAGATCGCCCGCCCGCGCCAGATCTACACGGGCGCGCGCTCGCGCGACTACGTCCCGATGGGGTCGCGCGCGTAGCGCGATGCCGTTCCGGCTCACGGTGCGCGAGGGACCGCGGGTCTCGCGCGCACGGTACGCCGTGCTGGAGGATGCGCTCGACGCGCTCGCGGCCGAGGTCGCGCGGCTCGGCGGCGCGTCGCATCGCGAGACGATCGACCTGCGGGTGCGCAGCTTCGAGCCGATCGCGCAGGTCGTCGCGCGCGCCGAGCTGAGCGGGCCGCAGCGACTGCTGCCGCGCGTGCGCGCGGGCGTCGACGTGCGCGGCGACGGCTCCGCCGAGGCCTGGACCGGCCGCGCGAGCCGGCAGGTCGTCGCGCAGGAGGACGACGAGTCCGCGGTCGCGGCGCTGCGGCGGATGCTGACGGGCGACGGCGGTCAGGACGCGAGCGTCAGCTGAGCGGCGTAGGGACCGCGGCCGGTGAGGCAGTGGGCGCCGCAGCGGGCGGCGAGCGCGAGCGCGTCCGCCAGCGCCATCCCGGCGGCGAGGCCGTAGGTGAGTCCCGCCGCGAACGAGTCGCCGCAGCCGTAGGCGTCGACCGGCGCGCCGGGGAGCGCGGCGACCGGCCAGCTGCCGTCGCTGCCGTCGGCGGCGTGCCAGCGGCCGCCGCGCGCGCCGTCGGTGAGGACGGTCGCGAGGCGCGGCGCGGGCAGCCGCTCGAGCCCCGCGCGCTCCTTCTCGTCGCGGCCGCTGGCGACGAGCACGTCGGGGACGACCTCGCCGGCCCGCAGCCCGTCGGCCGCACGCGCGGTCGCGACGAGCACGCGTGCCGTGCGGGCCGTGCGGGCCGCGGCACCGTCGCCGCCGGTGAGGTAGACGCCGTCGGCGCCGGCGAGCCGCTCCCACGGCAGCGGGTCCTCGCCGTGCGGCACGAGCCGGTCGCCGAGCACGGTGATCGTGCGCTCGGCGGCGGCGTCGAGGTGCGTGAAGGCGCGCCGCTGCGGCCGCGCGCGCGTGGCCGCATGCAGGTCGAGGCCGTGGTCCTCGCGCAGCTCGGCGGCGGCGCGGCGGCCGCGCTCGTCGTCGCCGAGCGCGGTCAGGAAGAGCGCCGCGCCGGCGAGCTTGCGCAGCTGCACGGCCGCGACCGCGCCGCCGCCGGCCGGCAGTTCGAACGCCTCGCGCGCGGTGACGATCTCGCCCGCAGCGGGCACGCGCTCGACGACCGCGAAGTCGAGCCACTCGACGTGGCCGACGACCGCCACCCGCGGCCGCTCACCCGCCGCGCCGCCCAGCGTCCTGCCCTGCGCTCGCAGGACGAGGCCGGGACCGGACGCTTCCCCGCCGGCGCGGCCGCTCACAGCACGAGCGTCGCGCCGTGGCGCCGCAGCCAGCCGGCGTGGACGCGGTAGTCGGGGCAGCGCTCGGCGAGCAGCGCCCAGAAGCCCGGCGAGTGGTCCATCACCTCGAGGTGGCAGACCTCGTGCCAGACGACGTAGTCGAGCACCGGCGCGGGCGCGAGCAGCAGCCGCCAGTTGAACGACATCGCGCCGGTCGCCGAGCAGCTCGCCCAGCGCGTGCGCTGCCCGCGGATCGTCAGGCCGCTGTACGCGGTTCCGGCTGCCGCCGTGGCGGCGTCGAGCCGCGGCGCGATCTCCGCGCGCGCCTGCCGGCGGAACCAGCGCTCGAGCGCGGCGCGATGGTCGGCGCCCGTCCCGCCGGGCACGAGCAGCGCCTCGCCGCGGCGGTGCACGCGCGTGCGGCCCGGCTCCGCGACGAGCGCGAGCGTCGCACCGAGGTATGGGACCGTCGCGCCGCGTGCGGCGACGAGCGCACGCGTGCGCTGCAGCTCGCCGAGGCGCCGCTCGATCCACGGCCGCAGCTCGCGGATCGCGGCCGCCGCCTCGCGCTCCGCCGCGCGCCGCGGCAGCACGACCTCGACGCCGTGCGCCGGGTCGACGCGCACGCGCACGCGCCGCGCGCGGTCCGAGCGCCGCACGCGATAGTCGAACGCCGGCTCGTTCATCGCGAGCAGGGTACGCTGACGGCGCGATGGAGCGCTGGCGCGTGCAGCTTCCCCCACAGGTGCGGCCCCCGGTCGAGGTGTTCGTCAACGGCGTGCCGCGGCAGGAGGGCGACGACTACGAGCTCGCGCCCGACGCGAGCGCGCTGCTGTTCCGCCGCGAGCTCGTGCAGGAGGGCAGACTCGGCTTCTGGCGCTGGTTCCTCGGCGCCTGGGGGATCGGCACCTACCGCAGAAACGACGTCGTCGACGTCCGCTACACGCTCGACGGCCGCACGCTCGTGGCCCACGGCCTGAAGGTTGTGCCGCCGCCCGGCGCCGCGGCGGACTCCGCGCCAGACTGACACCAAGGCGCTGCGCCTCTCGCAGGACGCCGTCGCCGACGCGATCGGCGTCAACCGCCGCGTCAGCGCCTCGACGGTGCCGTCGTCGACGTCGTCAGGCGGATCACGCCGATCCGCCTGTGAGCCACCGGCGGCTCAGGCCAGCGCGCCGAGCGCGGGCTCGCCGCCGGCGCGGCGCTCCCAGGGGCGCTGGAGGCGCAGGGCGGAGAGGATCGCGCGCGTGGCGGGCGAGCGGTTGAGCGTGTAGAAGTGGATGCCCGGAGCGCCGCGCGCGAGCAGTTCGGCGCACTGGAGCGTCGCGTAGGCGACGCCGAGGTCGACGACCGCGGCCGGGTCGTCCTTGCGCGCGTCGAGCGCGGCGAGCAGCGGCGCGGGTATCGTCGCGCCGCACATCGACGTGAAGCGCTTGATCTGCTCCGCGTTCGTGATCGGCATGATCCCCGGGACGATCGGGACCTCGATGCCGGCGGCGCGCGCCTCCTCGACGAAGCGGAAGTACGCCTCGTTGTCGAAGAATAGCTGCGTGACGAGGACCTTCACGCCCGCGTCGACCTTCTCCTTCAGGTGCTGCAGGTCGGTCTCGCGGTCGGGCGCCTCGGGATGCACCTCCGGGTAGGCGGCGCCGACGAGGCAGAAGTCGTAGTCGGCGGCGGCGAGCTGCGCGAGCTCGGTCGCGTAGCGCAGACCGCCCTCCGTCGCGACGAACTCCGTCTGCCCGCGCGGGGGGTCGCCGCGCAGCGCGAGCACGTTGTCGATCCCGGCGTCGCGCATCTGGTCCAGCGCGGCGCGCAGGTCGGCGACCGTCGCGCCGACGCACGTGAAGTGCGCCATCGCCTCGAGGTCGTGCCGGGCGCGGACGTTGCGGACGATCTCGATCGTCTTCTCGCGCGTCGAGCCGCCCGCGCCCCAGGTGACCGAGACGAACGCCGGCTCGAGCGCACGCAGCGCGTCGAGCGCCTCGTAGAGGTTGCGCTCCCCCTCCTCGGTCTTCGGCGGGAAGAACTCGAAGGAGAAGACCGGGTCCCCGTCTGCGGCGATGATCTCGTCGATCCGCATCGTCCCGATTCTAGGGAGTCCCGGCCGCACGGGTCGGCCACCCGCGGCGCGCGGGCCTCAGTCCGCGACCCAGCGCTCCGGATCGCCGGGCTCGCGCCGCGCCGCGCCGATCGCCTCGAGATGGCGCAGGTAGCAGAGCGTCTCGGTCAGCAGCCAGGCGGCGGCGTGGATCGCGTCTCTGCCGTGCACGAGCGGCACGACCTCGTAGGCGGTGAGCGGTCTGCGCTCGATCGCGACCGCGGTCGCGGCGACGCGCTGCGCGACCAGCTCGCGGTTGGCCTCGATGTGCGCCTGCACGTCGGTGAACGGCCGCGCGTGGCCGGCGATGCACAGGCGCGGCGCCGGCTCCAGCGCTTCGATCGCGTCGAGCGAGCGCAGGAACTCGCCGACCGGGTCGGGCGTCCAGCCGTAGTCGTAGTACAGCGAGATGCGCCCGAGCAGATGGTCACCGGAGATCAGGATGCGGCGCTCCGGCTGGTAGAGGCACACGTGCGAGGGCGCGTGGCCGGGCGTTCTCGATCACGCCCCATGCGCCGAGCTCGGTCTCGAACTCGATCCCCGGCAGCAGCGCGAGGTCCGGCTCGACGACGCGCGCGATCCCCGGCGGCTGCTCCTTCGCCATCTCGGCGTAACGGCGCAGCACCAGCTCGGGCACACCGCTCGTGCGCGCGACCTCGAGCCGCCGCTGCAGCGCACGCTCGGGGTCTTCGAGTCTGGCCGTGACGTGCTGGTGGTTCGGGTGCATCCACAGCTCGCAGCCGGCGCGGTCGACGATCGGCCCGGCCTGCCCGTAGTGGTCGGAGTGGGCGTGCGTGCAGACGAGCAGCTTCACGTCCTCGAGCCGCAGTCTCACCATCGCCATCGCGCGCTCGAGCTGCTCGAGCGAGCCCGGTTCGTGCATGCCGGTGTCGACGAGCACGATCCCGTCGCCGGCCTTGATCGCCCACGCGTTGCAGTGCGGCACGCCCGGCCACGGGAGCGGCAGCCGCAGGCGCCAGAGGCCGTTCAGCACGCGCTCGCCGCGCCCCAGCTCACGCTTGCGCACCTTCTCGGACATCGGTGCCACCTTAGTCGCCAGCGCGGCGTAGGGTTGGAGCCTGGCCACACCCGAAGAGGGAGCATTCCGCCGATGCCGAGAGCCGCCAGAAGAGCCGCAGCGACGGAGGAGGTCGCCCGGCGCTACTTCGCCGCCGTCGCCGCGCGCGACGTCGACGCGATGGGCGCCTGCTGGCGTCCCGGCGGCGTGGACCGCCTGCATGGCCAGGCCGACCTCGTCGCCCCCGACGACGTGCACGCCTGGTTCTCCGAGCTGTTCGCCGCGGTCCCGGACTGCACGTTCGAGGTGCTCGAAACGATCGCGCAGGACGACCGCTGCGCCGTGCGCTGGCGGCTGACCGGCACGTTCGCCGGGCCGGGCTCCTTCCAGGGCTTCGCGCCGACCGGCGCGCGCCTGGAGCTGGAGGGCTGCGACGTCGTGACGGTCGCCGACGGGCTGGTGACCGGCAACGAGGCGTACGTCGACGGCATGACGATCGCGCGGCAGCTCGGCGCGCTGCCGCCGCGCGACTCGGCGGCCGAGCGCCGGCTGACGGCATTGACGAACCTGCGCACGCGCCTCGCGCGTCGCCTCGCCGCCGGCGCCGCGGAGCCGATCGCGGACGGCGTGTGGGTCGTGCGCGGCGGCCTCCCGAGACGCACGATGAACGTCTACTTCCTGCGCGACGGGGACGGCGTGGTCATGTTCGACGCCGGGATCAAGGCGATGACGCCGGCGCTCGCGCAGGTCGGTGCGCAGCTGGGCGGGATCACGCGCGTCGTGCTCGGCCACGGCCACGCCGACCACCGCGGCGCGGCGCCCGGCCTCGGCGCACCGGTGTGGTGCCACCCCGACGAGGTCGCCGACGCGGAGGGCGACGGCGGCATGCACTACTTCGACCTCTCGCAGTTGGACCTGCACGGCCGCCTGCTGTTGGGGCGGCTGCTGCCCGTGTGGGACGGCGGCCCGGTCTCGATCGCCGGCACGGTGTCGGACGGCGACGAGGTCGCGGGCTTCAGCGTGATCCACCTGCCGGGCCATGCGCCGGGCCTGATCGGCCTGTGGCGCGAGTCCGACCGCCTCGCGCTGGTGAGCGACTGCTTCTACACGCTCGACCCCCAGACCGGGCTCCACGGCCATCCGCGCGTGCCGCACCGCGCGTTCAACAAGGACACCGAGCAGGCGCGTGCCTCGATGCGCAAGCTCGCCGCGCTCGCCCCCGCGACCGCGTGGTCCGGGCACGCCGACCCGCTGCGCGGCGACGTGGCGGCGCAGCTCGAGCAGGCCGCGGCGACGACGTAGGGGCCGGCTGCGGCCGCGGCGACTTTGCGGATCCACCGGGCGGACATTGCGGATCAACCGGGCTGCCTTTGCAGATCTACCGGAAAGATCTTGCTGATCGACCGCCCACGCATTGCGGATCTGCGGGCGGCGAATCGCCGATCCGCGAGCCCAACTGCCGCGGATCCACCGCAAACATATTGCAGATTCCCCATAGAGGATTTGCAGATCCACCTAAACTATTTTGAAGATCTGCCGACTGGAATTTGCGGATCTACCAGCGTAAGATCCAGCCAGAATGGCGACCTCCTCTCCTGCCACAGCTGGCACCGAACTCGTCCCGCGCCACCTCGCGGCGAACGTGCGGCTGGCCCTCGCCGACACGCGCGTCGTCGTCATCCTCGGCGCCCGACAAGTCGGGAAGAGCACCCTTGTCGCGCAGATCGCGGCCGGCGAGGAGCGGCGGACCATCGTGACGCTCGACGACCCGCCGACGCGTCAAACCGCGATCGACGATCCCACAGGCTTCGTCGCCGATCTGCAGACGCCCGCAGCGATCGATGAGGTGCAGCGGGCGCCGGATCTGATGCTGGCGATCAAGCAATCCGTCGACCGGGACCAACGCCCGGGTCGCTACATCCTCACCGGGTCGGCGAACCTGCTCACTGCCCCGACGATCGCCGACGCGCTCACCGGCCGCACTGAGTACCTCCGCCTGTGGCCGTTCTCGCAAGCGGAACTGCACGACGCCTCTCCTGGCTTCATCGACGCGCTCTTCGCGGCAAGACCACCGCGCATCGCCGATGTCGAAAGCGGTCGTCGCCCCCACGCGCAGATGCTCGTCACCGGCGGCTTCCCAGAGGCGCTGCGGCGCAGCGGCGCCCGACGAGGCCGGTTCTTCGACACGTACCTCGACACCGTCCTCGACCGCGACCTCGCCACGATTGCGCGCGTGCACGACCGCGCGAACGTGCGGCGACTGCTCTACGCCGTCGCGGCGACGACCGGCTCGCCGCTCAACGTCGATGGGATCTCACGCGATCTCAAGATCGCCGCGAACACGGTCCGGTCGTATGCGGACCTCATGGAGATGCTCTTCCTCGTGCACCGCCTGCCGGCTTGGCACTCGAACCTGCTGAGCCGCCTGACGAAGGCACCGAAGCTGCACGTCATCGACAGCGGGCTCCTCGCCTATCTGCTCGGGGTGGACGCTGCGCGGGTCGTGTCAGATGGGCGTATCGCCGGCGCGCTCGTAGAGACCTTCGCCGTGATGGAGATCGTGCGACAGGCTTCAGCGCACCCGGATCCGCCGCGCCTCTTCCATCTCCGTGACCAGCGCGGGCACGAAGTCGACCTCGTGCTCGAGCGCCGCGACGGGACGCTCGTCGGCGTCGAAGTCAAGGCGTCGGCAACGGTCGGCTCGAATGAGTTCCGCGGACTGAAGCTGCTGCGCGACCGTCTCGGCGATCGCTTCGTCTTCGGCGTCGTGCTGCACACCGGTTCGCGGACGCTGCCGTTCGGGGACCGGCTCGCAGCAGTGCCGCTTGCCGGCCTGTGGTCCGCGTAGGGCGGCAGACTGTGGGCATGGGACGACGGAGTCGCCAGCGCAGAGATCGCGAGCAGCTGAGCGCGCCGACGAGCGACTACCGCGACGCGGACGGGAACGTGCTGACGCTGCGCGGGTCGCTGACGCCGGCCGCGCGGCGGGAGTACGCGGACGCGCTGGCCGGCGGCGGCGCGGCGCGGGCGGCCGCCACGCGCGAGGACGCCTGGCAGCGCGCGGTCGAGCTGCTGTTCGAGCGGCTGGCGGTGCGCTGGGAGATCGCCGGCGCGCCGATCGAGAAGCAGAAGGAGCTGCTGGCGCGCTTCCGCTTCGCCTCGCAGGACGAGCGCGCCTGGATCCGCGACGTGCTGCGCGAGCACTGCGCGGAGTGGTTCCCGGACGTGGAGGCGCCGTGACCGGCACAGGCGAAGGCGGCGCGCCGGGCGCCGGCTGGCGCGACGCCGACACCGAGCGCTTCGCCGAGCTGCTGGCCGGCTACTGCCTCGACGTGCAACCGGGGCAGCAGGTGCTCGTGCGCTCCACCACGCTCACCGCGCCGCTGCTGCGCGCGCTGCACGCCGCGATCCTCGCGCGCGACGCATGGCCGCTGCTGCGGCCCGAGCTGCCGGGCGTCGAGGAGGACTTCCACGCGCTCGCGCACGACCGCCACCTCGACGCGTTCGGCTCGATCGCCGAGGCGGAGGCGGCGCAGGCCGACGCGTTCCTGTCGATCCAGGCGCCGTTCAATACGCGCGCGCTGGCCGGCGTGGACCCGCAGCGGATCGCCCGCGTCGCCCGCTCGCGCGCGCCGCTGACCGAGCTGCGGATGCGCAAGCGCTGGTGCGGGACGCTGTGGCCGACGCCGGCCGGCGCGCAGCAGGCGGGGATGTCCGACGACGCGTTCGCGGCCTTCGTGCGCGGGGCGCTGTTCCTCGACCGCGAGGACCCGGCCGCCGCATGGGGCGAGCTGGGCACCTTCCAGGCCGGGCTGATCGAGCGGCTGCGCGACGTGCGCGAGCTGCGGATCGAGGCCGAGGGCACCGACCTGACGCTGCGTGTCGAGGGGCGCACGTGGGTCAACAGCGACGGCAAGCGCAACATGCCGAGCGGCGAGGTCTTCACCGGGCCGCTCGAGGACAGCGCGAACGGCACGATCCGCTTCACCGTGCCGTCCTCGCCGCGCGGCGTCACGGTCGAGGACGTCGAGCTGACGTTCAGAGACGGCGAGGTCGTGGCAGCACGAGCCGCGCGCGGCGACGACTACCTCCAGCGCACGCTCGCGACCGACCCCGGCGCCCGCCGCCTCGGCGAGATCGGCATCGGCACGAACCGCGGGATCGACCGCGCGATCGGCGCGATCCTGTTCGACGAGAAGATCGGCGGCACCGTCCACCTCGCGCTCGGCCGCTCCTACCCCGAGACCGGCGGCATCAACGAGTCCGCCGTCCACTGGGACCTCATCTGCGACCTGCGCGACGGCGGTCGCCTGACGGCCGACGGCGAGGTCGTCGACACGCGCTGGATCGGTGCCGGATTCGAGTAGATTTCGAGTATCCTTCAAGTAGCGTAGCCCGCGATCGCCCGCCCCGCCTGGGATCGCCTCACCTACTCTAACGTACTCTCAGCTGCGATGAGCAGCTGCGTCCTCTGGTCCGGCGGGAAGGACTGCTTCGCGGCGGGGCTGCGGAGCGGGGCGCTTCGCGACGCCGGGACGCGGTTGGTGACGTTCGTGCCGGCGGGCGAGCGGCCGGCGTTCCGCTGCCATCCGCTCGGGGTCATGCGGCGCCAGGCGGCGGGGCTGGGGTTGCGGCACGAGCTGGTGGCGATCGAGCGGGCGGACTGGGAGGCGTCGTATCGGCGGGCGCTCTCGGCGCTGGCGGCTGAGGGTGTGACCCGGATCGTCACCGGCGACATCACGCCGGAGCAGTGGCCGTGGCTGGCGGACGCGTGCGCGGCGACGGGCCTTGCGCTGGAGACGCCGCTTGCGACCCCGTCCGGCGACGACGCCGGTGCGCTGCTCGACTACCTCGCGGATGAGGGCGTCGAGGCGACGGTCGCGGGGATGCGCGCCGAGCACTACCGCGCCAGCTTCCTCGGCCGCCCGGCCGGGCGCGCGCTGCTGGCCGCGCATGGCCTGGACGACCCCGCGACCTTCCACCCCTGCGGGGAGCGCGGCGAGTACCACACGGTGGTCACGGCGTTCGGCGAGATGCGATTCGTCGACTGCGACCCCGCAGCGCTCGCACACGTCGAGCGCGACCGGATCTGGGCGCTCGACTGGGCGGGCGGGGATGGCATCTCCACGTCCGATTTCGACTAGCCGACGGCCGCCGGGCGCGCCATCATCGACGGCGTGGTCCAGGACTTCGAGCAGTGCTACCGCGCCGTCCACAGCAAGGACGCCCGCTTCGACGGCTGGTTCGTGATCGCCGTCACGTCGACCGGGATCTACTGCCGGCCGAGCTGCCCGGCGATGACGCCGAAGCGCGCGAACGTGCGCTTCCTGCCGACCGCGGCGGCGGCGCAGCGCGCCGGCTTCCGCGCCTGCAAGCGCTGTCGTCCGGACGCGTCGCCCGGCTCGCCGGCGTGGAACCTGCGCGCCGACGCGGTCGGCCGCGCCATGCGACTGATCCGCGACGGCGCCGTCGAGCGCGACGGCGTCGCCGGCCTCGCGCGCACGCTCGGCTTCAGCGAGCGCCACCTGCACCGCCAGCTCGTCGCCGAGCTCGGCGCAGGTCCGCTCGCGCTCGCCCGCGCGCAGCGCGCCCAGACCGCCCGGCTGCTGATCGAGAACGACGACGCTGCCGTTCGCCGAGATCGCGTTCGCGGCCGGCTTCCCGTCGATCCGCCAGTTCAACGAGACCGTCCGCGCGGTCTTCGCGACGACGCCGACGGAGCTGCGGCGGGCCGCGGCCGGAGCGCGGCGCGACGGACGCGGCGCCGCGAACGAGCGGGCGAGCGACGGCCGCGCGAACGGGGCGACGGCGGCCCCGCCGCCGGCGCTCGCGCTGCGGCTGCGTCATCGGGCGCCGCTGGACGCGGCGGCGCTGCTGGCGTTCCTGGGCGCGCGCGCGGTGCCGGGCGTGGAGGCGTGGGGCCCGGCCGCGCCGGCGTACCGCCGCGTGCTCGCGCTCCCGCACGGCCCGGCCGTGGCGACGCTCGCGCCGGGGCCGGACGGCGCCGCGCACGTCGCCTGCGAGCTGCGCCTCGGCGACCTGCGCGACCTCGCCGCCGCCGTGCAGCGCTGCCGCCGGCTGCTCGACCTCGACGCGGACCCGGTCGCGGTCGACGCGGCGCTCGCCGCCGACCCGCTGCTCGCGCCGCTCGTCGCGCGCACGCCCGGCCGCCGCGTGCCGGGCGCGGCCGACGGCTTCGAGCTGGCGGTGCGCGCGGTGCTCGGCCAGCAGGTGTCGGTCGCCGGCGCCCGCACGCTCGCCGGCCGGCTGACGGCCGCACTCGGCGAGCCGCTGCCGGACGGCCTCGCCGACACGAGCGGCGCACAGGGCGAGCCGTCCCCGCATGGTCGCGCGGCGGCCGGCCGTCACGCGGACGGCGAGCCGGCCGGGCGCGCCGGACCCCTCACCCACGCCTTCCCGACCGCCGCCGCGCTCGCCGCCGCCGACCCCGCGACCCTGCCGCTCACGCGTGCCCGCGGCCGCGCGCTCACGGCCCTCGCGCAGGCCGTCGCCGGCGGCTCGCTCGCGCTCGACCCCGGCGCCGACCGCGCCGCGACCCGCGAGCGCCTGCTGACGCTGCCCGGCATCGGCCCGTGGACGACCGAGTACGTCGCGATGCGCGCGCTCGGCGACCCCGACGCCTTCCCCGCCACCGACCTCGGCGTCGCCAAGGCGCTCGAGCGCCTCGGCCCCCACGCCGACCCCGACCGCTGGCGCCCGTGGCGCGCCTACGCCGTCCAGCACCTGTGGGCGAGCCTCGCAGACGCCGCATCGGCCACGCCGCCGCCCCGTCCAGGATCCTGAGGAGCCGCCGCAATGCACACCGCCACGCTCGACACGCCCCCCGGCCCGTTCACGATCGTCGCCTCCGGCGAGGCGGTGCTCGCGAGCGGGTGGACCGACGACCCCGACCGCCTGCTGCAGCTCGTCGCACCCTGCCTGCGACCGGCCGTCGTGCAGCACCTGCGCGACCTCGGCCCGTTCACCGACGCCGCCCGCGCGTACTTCGACGGGGACCTCGCGGCGATCGACGCGGTGCCGGTCGCGCACGCGTCCAGCCCGTTCGTGGAGCGCGCGTGGGCGCAGCTGCGGCTCGTGCCGGCCGGCGCCCCCGAGACCTACGGCGACCTTGCGGAGCGCTGCGGCAGCCCGCGCGCCGCGCGCGCCGCCGGCTCCGCCTGCGCCCGCAACCCGACCGCGCTGTTCGTCCCCTGCCACCGCATCGTCGGCAGCGGCGGCGGCCTCGGCGGCTTCGGCTACGGGCTGCCCGTCAAGCGCTGGCTGCTCGCGCACGAGACGGCGGCGGGCACCGGCGCACCCGCCTGAGCGGGCATCGGAGCCGGCGGTCCACGCGGTCCGCGGCCGGACCCGCAGCAACCGCGGACCGGCCGACCGCTGTTTGCCCGGATGGCGGTGCGGCGACATGGTCGTAGCGTGGATCACATGACCGCGAACCGCTCCCCGTTCCGTCCCCGGCGCCTCCGCTGCACCACCGCGATCGCCGCGGCGGCGCTGCTCGCGCTCGCCGTGGCGGCAGCGGGCGCGAGCGCCCGGCTCGTCTACGTCAAGCAGCTCCGCACGCACCACCCGTCGATCTGGATCGCCCGCGACGACGGGAGCCGTGCCCACCGTCTGATCGCCGGCATCTCACCGCGCATCTCGCCCGACGGGCGCCGCGTCGCGTTCGTGCGGATCGGCCACGACCACCACGCGAACGTGCGCCTGATCGCAGCCGCGGGCGGTCACTCGCGTCTGCTGCGCCGCGACGCCCTCAGCCCGCGGTGGTCGCCGGACGGGCGGCGGGTCGCCGTGATCGCGAGCACCGCGCCGGGCACGCCGGAGGCGAGCAGCGACCTTGCGACGATCGACGTGCGCACCGGCGCGCTCCACGCGATCGCGCCCGCCGGGCAGCCGGCAGACGCGAGCTTCTCGCCGGACGGCGAGCAGATCGCCTCCACGACGACGACGCCCGCGGCAGCGCCGATCGCCACGAGCACCTACGTGTGGCGCGCGCCCGCCGACGGCAGCGGCAGGCCGATCCGCCTCACTCCCAGCCACCGCGACATGGCGCCGCTGTGGGGCCCGCGCTGGATCGCATTCGTGCGGCGCAGCCCGCACCTCGCCCACCCGTCGATCGTCACGCAGCAGATCTACCTCGTCATGCCGGACGGCCGGCGGCTCCACCGCCTGACCCGCACCCACCTCGCACACGAGCTGTTCGGCTACACGCCGCTCGACTGGTCGGCGAACGGCCGGCGCCTGATCGCCGAGCTCAACGGGATCGGCACCGACTACGTCGTCACCGTCAACCCGCGAACGGGCCTGGTGCGCCGTGTCGGCAAGCCGGCGGGCGGCGTCGCCGGCCACGGGATCGCCGGCGCCGTCCTGTCACGCGATGGGCGTTCTCATCCTGGGGACGCAGGGGCTCACCACCGCGACGCCGGCCATCGTGGCCCTGCCCTTCCACGGCGGACGGCCGCGCGTGCTGGCACGCGACGCGTACACGCCGGACTGGAACCGGTAGCGCAGCGCCAGCCGCGGCGGCCGCGCCGCGCCGCTCCGCCTACGATCCCCGGCGTGACGCTCGTCGAGGAGATCCGCGAGGCGTGCGCGTGGGTGGCCGCGCGGGCGACCCACGTGCGGATCGACCCGGCGGCGATCGCGCCCTACGCCGCGGCGCTGCCGCCGGCGAGCGAGACGCCCGGCGTCGACCGGGCGGTGCACGTGGTGGAGGGAGCGGAGGAGCTGCGCGCGGCGTTCGCGCTGACGCTCGACGCGGTCAACTTCGGCTCCGGCTGGTTCCCGACGCTGCGCAAGCGCGACGGCCGCTCGGGCTACTGGACGGTCGCGCTCGGCCTGCGCGAGCGCTTCGACGCGCACGGCGCCTGGAGCGCCGCCGAGCTGCGCACGCTCGCGGCGGCCCAGATCGCGGCGACGCTCGGCCAGGACCCGGGCCACGAGCTGATGGCGCTGTTCGCCCGCTCGCTGAACGACCTCGGCGCGCGCATCGCGGACGAGCACGACGGCCGCTTCCTCGGCCCCGTCGAACAGGCCGGCGGATCGGCCGTCGCGCTCGCCGAGCTGCTCGCGAGCTGGGACTGCTTCGCCGACGTGTCCGTCTACGCCGGCCGCCGCGTGCCGTTCTGCAAGCGCGCGCAGATCGCCGCCGCCGACCTCCACCACGCCGGCGCCGCCGACTTCGGCGACCTGCACCGCCTCACGCTGTTCGCCGACAACCTCGTCCCGCACGTGCTGCGCCTCGACGGCGTGCTGCACTTCGAGCCGGGCCTCGTCGCGCGCATCGAAGCCGGGCGCCTGCTCGCGCACGACAGCCCCGAGGAAGTCGAGATGCGCGCGTGCGCGGTCCACGCCGCCGAGCTGATCTGCCGCGAGCGACCGGACCTGACGCCGCAGCAGGTCGACCACCTGCTGTGGACGAAGGGCGGCGGCTACCGCTACAAGGCGGTGCCGCGCCCGCGCAGCCGCTGCACGGCGTACTGAGGCGCGCCCGGCCGCACGCCGGGCACCGGGCGCGCGGGCCTCAGTCCTCGCGCGCGGTCAGCCAGTCGAGCTGGACCTCGCCGGTCTCGCGCGTGTCGGTGAAGACGACGTACGCGATCGGCGGGCCGCCGAGGAACGCCATCCCCTCCGCGCTGCCGACGAAGATCGCGGGGCGGGAAGCGCCCTCGGGCCCCCGCACCCACACTCTCTGGCCCTCATGGAAGGGATCGATCTGATGCCGCATGAGTGGGTACGCTACCGGCGCGCGCAGCGGCTCGTGGCCGCGCCGGCCGACTGGGCGCACCTCCACGGAAGCGGGCGGGCGGGATGCGCGCCCCGACCGGGGGGCGTTCACCGCTCCACGAGCACGCCGGCGGCGCTTCCACGCTACGGTGGCCGGCGTGCGCAGGACGAAGATCGTCGCCACCATCGGGCCGGCCTGCCGCGACCCCGAGACGCTCGCCCGCATGGTCGACGCGGGCCTCGACGTGGCGCGCCTCAACTTCTCCCACGGCACGCGCGAGGAGCATGCCGAGAGCGTCCGCCGCGTGCACGAGGCGGCGAGCCGGGCCGGGCGCCAGGTCGCGATCCTGCAGGACCTGCCGGGGCCGAAGCTGCGCATCGGGCCGCTGCGCGACGATCTGATCGACCTGCGCCCGGGCGACGCGCTGACGCTCGCCTGCGGCACGGAGGAGCCGGGCGACGAGGAGCGCATCTCGATCAGCTGGGCGGGGCTGCCGGCCGCCGTGGAGGAAGGCGACGTCGTCTACCTCGCCGACGGCCGCATCCGCCTGCGCGTGCAGGCCGTGCGCGCGGACGAGGTCGACACGACGGTCGAGATCGGCGGCGCGCTCGCGTCGCGGCAGGGATTGAACCTGCCGGGCTCGACGCGCGGCCTGCCGGCCGTTCCGCACGAGGACCTCGAACTGCTGCGCTTCGGCGAGTCGATCGGCGTCGACCTCGTCGCGCTCTCGTTCGTGCGCGAGCCGAGCGACATCACGGAGGTGCGCAGACACACGCGCATCCCGCTGATCGCGAAGATCGAGAAGCCGCAGGCGGTCGCGCAGGCGGAGGAGATCATCCACGCGGCCGACTGCGTGATGGTCGCGCGCGGCGACCTCGGCATCGAGCTGCCGATCGAGGACGTGCCGGTCGTGCAGAAGCGGCTGCTGGCGCTCGCCGGCGAGCTGGCGCGGCCGGCGATCACGGCGACGCAGATGCTCGACTCGATGGTCGCGTCCTCGCGCCCGACGCGCGCCGAGGTGACCGACGTCGCGAACGCGATCCTCGACGGCACCGACGCGGTGATGCTCTCGCAGGAGACGGCCGTCGGCGCCCACCCGGTCGAGGCGGTCGCGATGCTCGCCTCGATCGCCGTGCGGACCGAGCGCGAGCTGCCGTACGAGCGCTGGAACGAGCAGCGCGTGCGGCGCGACGAGCGCGACCCCGCCTACACCGTCGCCCACGGCGCCTGCGAGGCGGCGCGCGACCTCGGCCTCGCCGCGCTGATCGTGCCGACGCTCTCGGGCCGCTCCGCGCGGCTGATCTCCGCGCACCGGCCGCAGGTGCCGATCTACGCGCTCTCCCCCGGCAGAGAGACGGTCCGCCGCTGCGCGCTGATGTGGGGCGTCGAGGCCGCCTCGATGCGCCGGCACGAGGTGACCGAGCAACTGATCCACGACGCCGCCCAGCGCGCGCTCGAGCTCGGCTGGGTCAGAAGCGGCGACCGCGTCGGCATCACGGCCGGGCTGCCGAGCGGCCGTCCTGGGACGACGAGCCTGTTCCAGATCCAGACGATCTGAACCGTGGGAAGAAGTGGCGCTGCGGCGGCTGACGTCGCCAACCGCCGCAAGACCGGGCTCCGGATCCTCCCGGTGCTGCCAGAAGGGTCACCGGCCGGAACGACGGAACGCCTCGATGACGACCGCATTGGCCAGGTTGAGCACGTCGATGACGCTCTCGATCATCTGTGCGCTGTAGGCCCGGATCAAGCCGATGCCACAGTCGGCGACCCAGCGCTCGAGGCAGTCGAGTGTCCAGCCCATCGTGTGGCGCTCGATCAGGGCGAGCCCTTCCGAGAGCGTCGCGGGGGTAAACCCGACCAGCTGCCAGAGGTCGACTCGCGTACCGCGCCGGACGAGACGCCGTGCGACCTGCTGCCGCGAACGCGACCACAGGTACTGCACGCCGAACGGCACCGAGATGCCGAGCTCCTCAGCGCACGGCAACGGCATCGGCGACAGCGGCTCGAAGTCGTCAGAGAGCGTTTCGCCCTCCGGCAGCGAGCCGCACGCGAGCACGCCGCGCCGACCGTAGACGTCGACGGTCTCGACGAGCTCCGGATCAAGGCCGGGCTTCCACAGGTCGAGGGACGAGCGGTGCGGCACGACGGGCGCCCCGTACGGGAAGCTCCGGGATCAGCAGCAGTGGCGAGAACGCGCGCGCCATCGCCTCCGACGCCAGGCTGTGGCGGCCGAACAGGTCCGGCCGACCGATGCGCGCCCGCAGGGCCCGCGCTCGCACGTTACGACCGCGGTCCAGCATGGTCGCGACGTGCTCGGCCGGGGTGCCGGGGAGAGCGTGTCCGAGCTGCCTGCTGAATCTGGCGATGCGTCTGGCGTCAGCACGATCGCTGGTGTGATCGTCGGGCGTACCGAAGGTGAACGGCATCGCGCTCTCCGGCGCGATCCGCCCCGCCGATCCGAGCGACAGGACGATGTAGTGACGACTGCGAGCGACGCCTCTGTGCTTGTCGGTGCCCGGGCCTGGGTCGCGGCGGCGCGTCGGCGTTGGGACGCTCGTGATCTCCTCATAGAGCACGGGGCGACCGTAGTAGGCGTGCAGCGCGCGCATCGCAAGCCCGCCCGCCTCGTGCCACAGCGGCCCGAAGCGCTCGTCCATGCGGCCTCGTCCGACGAGCGCCAGATCGGCGAACCGATCGATGCTGAGTCCGTCCACGCACGCCCCGGCGAGCATCAGATCGACTGCCGAGCGAGTCATCTGGCCGTAGCCGAACGAGTCGACGTCGCCCATCATCGCGCCCATCCAGGCGACCGGCCGGTGCACGAGCGCCTTCGCCGACAGGCTGTCGACCGCGGTGATGTCGACCGGTCCGTAGTGCTCGATCGCAGGCGCAAGACCCGCGTCCCGACGCTGCATTCCCGGCTCGAGTGCCCGTTCGCGCACATCGTCCGAGATGTACCGCTCGTCGTCCCGCCCGTCTCCGCCACGCTGCGTTTGCTCGCGTCGCATCGTTCCGCAGCTCCTCTCCAGGGAGTCGAATGAACACGCCGCCTGAGCGACTTGGATCGATGACCTAATCAGATAAATCTCGGTGCTACAAGAGACCGAGATCCACCGTGGATCTGGACGCCACGGTTCGACCCATGGGCGTGGCTTCCGTTCCCCCCGATGGCTTCCGTTCCCGCAGATGTCGCACGCAATCCCCGGACGCTTTACTGGACCTCGGGGGATGCCGAACACTGTCCCGGTTCGTTAGGGCCCTCCAATGAGGAGCGGCTGACGCCTACCGAGAAGGGGTTGCCATGCTGCATACTTGGACTGTCGAACCCTCCGCTTACGGGGACGGGCCTTGGTTTGTCCACGTTACCCAGGCCATCGTCACCGCGATCCTGCCGCCCGCCGCGCGCTTCCCCAGGTATGACCGTCGGCACGGCGTCGAGGACGGCAGCGCCGGGTGGCGCAGAGTGCTTCTGGCGCTCACGGCAAGCCAACCATCGGCCGGTGATCGACCGTGACCTCCCCGACGAGGTGCGCGAGATCGACACACCCGCCGTCCTCGAGGCCTTGCCGGCGCATCTCCACGAGCTCGTGTGGAGGATCTTGCAGGAGCAGCTGCATCATGCGCGCACACACGGCGCAGCTGGGCACAATCACGCGCGCCCGGAGGATGCGGCCCGGGCGGGCGCCCTTGCTGTCCGTTGGCTCGAGGACGAAATGCGCAGCGCGTTCCCAGAGCGAGCCGGGCAGCTCGACGCGGTCGACGCGCACGACGCGTGGGCGACGCCGTACGTGGTTCCCGACACTCCGGCGGAACTGCTGGCGCTCATGCCGCGTCCGGCCGGTCGCGTGGCGCAGATGCCATTCCGAGGGGAGAGGGCGCTTGTCGAGGTCGAGGCCTCGCCGCCGGCGTCGGCCGGATCTCAGCAGCTCGTGCTCGTGCTGGTGGCCGGCTTCGGCTCGGGTACCGATCCCGACGCCGACCCCTTCGCGGCTCCGCGTGGATCAATCGGCTTGCGGTGACGCAGGACGTTCCGAAGAGCGCCACCGACGACGCGCCGCAAGGTCCCGCGCGGCGACGACGATCCCGCCGAGGGCCATCGCGACGAGCACGGCGAAGGCGGCGATCGCCGCCGGCGAGCCGAGGTTGGTGAGGCTGCCGCCGAGCGCGGTGTAGGCGAACGCGCGCGGCGCGCAGCCGAGCGCGGTCGCGGCGGCGAAGGTGGCCAGCCGCACGGGCGTGAGGCCGGCGGCGTAGTTGACGAGGTTGTACGGCATCGCCGGCAGGATGCGGGCGTAGAGCACCGCGAGGAAGCCCTGGCGGGCGATGAAGTCCTGCACGACCTTCACGCGCCGGCCCGACAGCTCGTCGACCGCGCCGGCGCCGAAGCGGCGCGAGACCGAGAAGGCGAGGCTCGCGCCGAGCGTGGCCGAGACGATCGAGACGGGCGTGCCGAGCGCGGTGCCGAACAGCAGCCCGCTCGCGCCCGCCAGCAGCGGCCCCGGGAACATCGCCACCGTCAGCAGCGACGAGATCAGCACGAACGCCAGCGGCGCGAGCGGGCCGGCGTCCCGCGCCGCGTTGCGCACGCGCTCGGCCGACAGGTCCCCGGTCAACGCGACGGCGGCGAACAGCGCGCCGACGGCGGCCGCGAGCGCGCCGAGGCGCAGGAGCGCGACGCGCCGCTCACGCCGGCGCGCCGCGACGGCGCGCTCGGCGCCGCCCGGGTCGCCGGTCGCGCTCACGCCGCGACGCGACCGTAGAACTCCTCCTCCTGCCGTCCCAGCTCGGTGACCGCGGCGTCGCCGTAGATCCACTCGCGCGCGATCCGGTGCCAGTTGCCGCGCGCACGCAGCTGGCCGAGCACCGCCAGCGTCAGCAGCTGCATGCGGAACGGGAAGAGGTGCTCGGAGCTGACGTCCTGATGGCGCATGCTGCGGAAGTGGCTGGAGCGCATGTCGCTCGACTCGATCGCCACGCGCGTCGCCACCTCCGGCGTCAGCTCGAGCTCGTTGTCGTCGACGTACCAGCCGATCGTGTCGGTGAGGTAGGCGAGCAGGTCCTGCGGCCGCACCCGCTCGGGCTGCGGCAGGTAGCCGGCGCTCGCGAACAGGTCGTAGAGCTTCGGCGCGTCCTGCTCGATCACGGCGCGGCCGATCGCCAGCTCGTGCTCGACGTCGGCCGCCGTCATGCGCTTGAAGAGGCCGAAGTCGAGGAACGCGACTCTGCCGTCGTCCTGGAGCAGGAAGTTCCCGGGGTGCGGGTCGCCGGAGAACTGGTGGTGACGGTAGAGGCAGCCGAAGAAGAAGCGGAAGACGATCTCGCCGATGCGGTCGCGCTCGGCCTGCGGATAGCCCTTGAGCTGCTCGAAGCCGGTGCCCTCGACGAACTCGGACACGATCACGCGCTCGCGCGACATGCGGGTGACGACGTCCGGCACGACGATGAACGGATGGCCGCGGAAGATGCGAGCGAGCGAGCGCTGGTTCTGCGCCTCCAGCTCGTAGTCGAGCTCCTCGTCGATCCGCAGGCGAATCTCCTCCGTCATCGCCTTGACGTCGAGGCCGGGCGTGATGCGCTTGACGACGCGCATGATCAGCCCCAGGTTCTGCATGTCCGAGCGCACCGCGGCGGCGACGCCCGGGTACTGCACCTTCACGGCCACGTCGCGGCCGTCGTGCAGCGTCGCGCGGTAGACCTGCCCGATCGACGCGGCGGCGATCGCCTCCTGGTCGAACGACGCGAACAGCTCGCCGAGGTCGTCCTCCAGCTCCTCCTCGATCACCTTGCGCATGTCCTTGAAGGCGACCTTCGGCGCCGCGTCGCGCAGCGCCGCCAGCTTCGCCTGGAACTCCTCGCGGTGCTCCTCCGGCACGAGCCCGACGTCGAGGAAGGACAGCACCTGGCCGAGCTTCATCGCAGCGCCCTTCATCGTCCCGAGCGCGGTGACGATCTGCTCGGCGGCCTCCAGGTGACGGCGTTCGAGCGCGGCCTGCGCGTCGTCGCCGGAGCGCGTCACGTTGGCCGCGCGCGTGCCGGCCTGCCGCATCGCCTGCCCGGCGGCGAGTCTGCCGAGCTGCGCCGTGCGGCGCACGCGGGAGGTGGGAATTCTGTCGCCGCGCGCCATCGCGTCCCCAATCGTAGGGCGCGGGCGCGGCGACGCGCGTCAGGAGAGGTTCCTACCCGGTCTCGACCTTGGAGCCCGGCACGATGTCGTCGGTGCCGTCGGGCCAGCGGACCCACGCCTTGTGGCCGCCGTCGTAGTCGTCGCCGAGCAGGATCAGCGTCGCCGGCTCGCCGAGCGCGGTGCACGGCTCGCCGCCCTCCGGGTCGAGGCCGCGCCAGATGCGCACGAACGCGTTGGACTCCCGCTCGTCGCCGACGGTCGTCGGGTCGGTGTGGCCGGGGTGGATCGGCGTGGCCGGCGGCAGCGCGAGCAGCTTGTCCATGATCGAGGACTTGATGTCGGCGTAGGTCGTGTGGCCGGGCGCGCGCACGCCGCCGACCGAGCCCTTGAAGAGCGTGTCGCCGGTGAACAGCGCCTGCTCGGCGCCGTGGCTGACGAGCAGCGAGACCATCCCGGCGGTGTGGCCGGGCGTGTGCAGCGGCGCGATCCGCAGGCCGCCCGAGAGGATCGGCTCGCCCGGGACGATCTCGCCGGTCGCCTGCGGGACCAGCTCGCGCTCGAGCGCGTGGATCAGCACCGGCGTGCCGGGGTGGCGCTCCAGCAGCTCGTCGAGCGCGCAGACGTGGTCGTAGTGGTGGTGCGTGAGCAGCACGTGCGTGAGCGTCAGGTCGTCGCGCTCGAGCGCGTCGAGCAGCGGCGCGAGCGGCCCGCCCGCGTCGATCAGCACCGCGAAGCCGCCCGGCTCGTCGGCGACGAGGTACGTGTTCGTGAGGAAGCCGTCGGACATCGAGCGTTCGAGGATCATGGGCGCGAGCTTACCCGCCGTGCCTGCGAAGATCCCTCCGATGGCGCGACGCGCGAGAGCGACGAGGACGGCGCTGGCGGTCGGCACGGCGCTGGCGGTCGGTGCGACGCTGGCCCTGCTCGCGACCGGCGGCGGGGTCGCGGCCGCGGCGCGCCAGGCGGCCGCCCCGAGCCCCGGCGGCAGCTACCCGGACGACCGCTGGCTCGCGCTCCACTTCCGCCCGCGCCTGCGCTTCGACGCGAAGGAGCGCTGGCGGCCGCTGAACGTCGGCCGCTTCCTCGCCGAGCCCGGCCACGAGGCCTGTCCGCCGACCACGACCCCGCCCGGCCTCTGCGTCCCGCTCACGAGCGTCGCGCAGCTGACGCCCGCCGTCGATCACCTCGACCTGCGCGGAAACGGCCCGCGCGACGGACGCACGCCGACCGCGATCTACGCGCACGTCGTGCGCCGGCCCGCGCACGGCCGCCCCCGCGGCGTCGCGATCGACTATTGGTGGTTCCTGCGCTACAACGCCTACTCCCTCGACCGCCACGAGGGCGACTGGGAGGGCGTGACCGTGATCGTCGACCCGTTCGGCCGCCACGTACGCGCCGTCCACTTCGCCGCGCACGCCGACGTGTGGCGCTATGCCCGCGGCGTGCCGCGGATCGCGGGGCGCCGCGTGGTGGTGTACGTCGCGCGCGGCGACCACGCCTCCTACCCGCGCCCGTGCCGGCGGCGCTGCCGCCAGAACGAGGGCACGCTGCCGGAGGCGCGCTTCGACGGCCGGCGCGCGTGGGCGGGGAACACGGCGCGCGGCTGCCGCGCCCGCTGCGTCAAGCTGCTGCCGACCGGTCCCGACGGCCACACCCCCGCCTCGTGGGACGCCTGGGACGGCCGCTGGGGCGTCACGACGGCGCCGGCCTTCCCCGCCCCGCGCACGCCGTCGTTCCAGCGCCGCTTCCGCCACCCCTTCGCCGCGACGCGCAGCACCCGCCACTTCTTCTGAGCACCCGACCGCCCGAGGAGCCCACCCATGCCCCTGATCCACACCTGCTACCGCATCCTCGAGATCGACCGCTCGGTCGCGTTCTACGAGGCGCTCGGCTTCAGAGAGGTCGCGCGCATGCCGATCCGCGACGAGGCGATCAACGTGTTCATGAACATGCCGGGCGACGGCGACTCGCCGCGGCTGGAGCTGACGTACAACGTCGGCCGCACCGAGCCGTACGAGATCGGCACCGGCTACGGCCACATCGCGATCGCCGCCGACGACCTCGACGGCACGCTCGCGCGCCTCGCCGCGCAGGGGATCGAGCCGGAGAAGCCGCCCTACACGGTGCGCGAGGGCGGCTCGCGGCTGTGCTTCGTGCGCGACCCCGACGGCTACCGCGTCGAGATCATCGAGCACCCGGCGGGCTGACCGCCCGGCTGCCGCGAGCGGCCCGCCGCGGTACCCTGCCGAGCAGGCCATGGCCGACACGACGAAGATCGCGAAGAACCTCGAGCGGTTCGCGCAGGCGCTCGCCGCGCACGACCGCGAGAACCCGACCCACACCGCGTGGGGCATCGGGCTGTCGCACTTCGACATGGAGCGGCTCGGGCTCGAGGAGGGCGAGGAGATCCTCCCCGGCATCGTGATCCAGGCCGACGACGGCGTCACGGGCAACTTCCGCGTGCTGTGCGACGGCCAGCACGACGGCGAGCGCGAGGCGGCCGAGGAGGACGTCGTCGACGCGGTCGCCACGACGACGGTCGGCGGCGACCGGGTCGCCGGCCCGATGGTCGGCGGCATGGCCGCCGCGCCCGCGCGCCGCGCGCGGTAGGCGCGCCCGCCCTGGGGCGACGGCCCGCCGCGCCGCGTCTGCGGCGGAGCTGAGGCGCGCGCGAACGGTCAGGCGTCCGCGGGCTCGTCCGGCGCCGCGACGTGCATCACGACGGCCACGCAGCGGTGCGCCGGCTCCTGCCCCGCGCGCGCCAGGCGCGCGGCGCTCGCGCGCGCGGCGCGCGCCACGGTCGTCTGCCAGCGTCTGAGCGCGCGCGCCAGCTCGGCCTCGCCGCGCGCGTCGAGCAGCACGACGCGGCGATCGGCGCGCGCCGCGACGGCGTCGAATCCGCCGCGCGCCAGCGCCGCCCGCGCGACCCGCGCGACCGCGCGCGCCTCGGCGCCGCGGCTCGCCGGCGCGGGCGCAGCAGCCGCCCCGTCGGCGTCGTCGTCGCGCTCCATGTCGTCGAGCAGCCGCCGCACGCGGTAGTGATGCTCGATCGCGCCGCGCCGCTGCGTCTGTCTCGCAAGCTCGAGGAAGCCGAGCGACTCGAGCCGCCGCACGTGGTACCCGACCGTGCCGAGCGGCACGCCGAGCTCGACCGACAGCTCGACCGGGCTGGCGAGCTCGCGGTCGCGCAGGGCGTTGAGGATGCGCACGCGCGTCGGGTGGCCGAGGGCCTTGACGACGCGCTCGTCGACGGCGTCGGCGTCGAGCCGAGCGGCCACCGCTCAGCCCCCGGGCCGACGGGAGGCGATGAGCGGCTCCGGCGGACGCGAGGCCCGCCGGAGCCGCTGGTCAGCTCGCATTCCCGTTCCCACCCGTAGCTAGCGACGGTCGGCCGACGCGGGAGGCGCGGCCGAACCAGCAGCACCGTGCGCCGGGATGGGGGTGCGCACGGATCGTGCCGGGGATCGCCGGGGGAGTGGCGATCTCCCGGTGGGGGGATCGGACGGGAACTGGGGCCGCGAGGCTGTCATCGTGGCCATCCTTGGCGCCGCGACGCTCCCGGTCAAGGCTACGGGGGAAAGTTCCAAACTGAATAGGGTGCGGCGTATCCCACATATCCAGTGTGGTATGCGACGCCGCCCCGCGCGGCCGGCTACGCTCGGCCGATGTCCCTCAAGCATGCCGTGCTCGCGCTGATCGCGGAGCGTCGCGGCTACGGCTACGAGCTCGTCCAGCGCCTCGACGAGCGCGTCGGCCCGGCCTGGCAGCTCAACCCCAGCGCGATCTACCCGGCGCTCGACCAGCTCGAGCGCGGCGGCCTCGCGACCAGCACCGTGCGCCACGGCGGCACCCGCCGCAGCCCGCGCGTCGTCTACGAGGCGACGACCGACGGGCTGGCCGCGCTCGACGCGTGGCTGCGCGCGAGCGGGGTGCCGCCCGAGCCCGTGCGCGACGACCTGCACCTGCGGATCGCGTTCGCGGGCGCCGAGCACCGTCCGGCGCTCGCGCGACAGCTGGCGGCGCACGAGCACGCCCGTGCGGAGCTGCTGGCGCAGTACCCGCGGACCCACGGCCAGTCCACGGCCGCGCCGACCGACGCGCCCGCGACCGACGGGCCCGCGCTCGTCGACGACGCCGTCGTCGCCCGCCTGCGCGCGGAGCTCGCCTGGCTACCGCGGGCGCGTGCCGCGCTCGCGGACGACGAGGGCTGACCGCCAAACGCGGCTCAGGCCGCGACCGGCACCGGAACCCCGGCGCGCGCGGCGATCCGCGCGGCGAGCGACGAGATCGTCGGGCACGCGATGCCGTGGCGGGCGGCCGCGCGCAGCACCGCGCCGGCGATCGCGTCGAGCTCCGGCGCGCGTCCGGCGGCGACGTCGCGCTGCATCGAGGTGCCGAAGCCCTCGTGGATGACCGCGAACTCGCGGAAGACCGTCGCCGGCTCCACCGCCGCGCCCTCCGCCGCCGCGACGGCGGCGCCCTCGCGCACGCACGCCTCCAGCTCCGCCCAGCGCGCCGCGTCGGCGCGGATCTGCCCGAACGGCGCGTCGTACGCGGTCGTCATGCACGCCAGCGTGTTGAGCCGCACGAGCTTGCCCCACAGCAGCTGCGCCTCGCTCCCGTCCGCGCTCGCGCGCGTCTCGATGCCCGCTGCCCGGAGCAGCTCCGCGAAGGCGGCGAGCCGCGGGCGCAGCGCCGGATCGTCGCTCGCCAGGTCGACCAGCAGGAAGCGGCCGGTCTGCACGACGCGGGTGGGCGGGCCCGGCAGCCGGTCGGCCTGCACGCGGATCGCGCCGGCCGCGACGCGCGCGCCGAAGCGCTCGCGCAGCGGCGCCATGTGGTCGAAGCCGTTGAGCATCGGCACCACGAGCGCCGGGGCCTCCTCCACGCGCGCGAGCGCGTCCGCGAGCGCGGCGGCCTTCGTCGCGACGACCAGCACGTCGACCGGCGCGCTCAGGCGCGCGACCGCGGCCGGGCGCGCCGTGAAGTCGCCGAGCGCTCCGCTCTGCACGGCGATCCCCTCGCGCGCGATCAGCGCCGCCGTTCTCCTCGCGCGCGACGACGGTCGTTTCCGCGCCCGCGCGCGCGAGCGCCGCCGCCAGCAGCCCGCCGACGCCGCCGGGGCCGAGGATCGCGATCGAGGGGGAGCCCACGGGCCGAAGGCTAGACGAGCACGCCCGGATTCAGCAGGCCGGCCGGGTCGACGGCGGCCTTCGCGCCGCGCAGCGCGGCGGCGAACGGGTCGGGGCGCTGGCGGTCGTACCAGGGGCGGTGGTCGCGGCCGACGGCGTGGTGGTGGGTGATCGTGCCGCCGCCGGCGAGGATCGCGTCGGCCGCGGCGCGCTTGATCGCGTCCCACTGCTCGACCTCCTCGCCGCGGCGCGCGGGCGCGAGCACGGTGAAGTAGGGCGCGGCACCGTCGGGGTAGGCGTGCGTGATGCGGCAGGTGACGATCCCCTCCGCGCCGCAGACCTCGCGCACGGCGGCGCGGGTCGCCTCCTTCACGTCCTCCACGAAGCGGTCGAAGCGCTCCCACGTGATCGCCGTCTCGAACGTCTCGGTCAACACGCCCATCGCGACGAGCACGTCGCGCAGGTAGGGCGCGCGCAGGAACGCCTCGCGCCAGGCGCCCGACGCGCCCTCGCGCCCCGGCCCTGCGCCGCCGCGCGGCTCGTCCGCCACGCCGCCCGCCTCGCGGCAGAGCGCCAGCGCCGCCTCCAGCGCGGGATCGACCGGCGCGCCGGCCGACTCGAACCCGAGCACCAGCAGCGCCGCCGAGCCGTCGCCGGCGAACGTCAGCGCCGCCTCGCGCGCGTCGATCAGGCGGCAGTTCGACGGCGCCAGCCCCGCCTGCACGACCGCACGGACGGCCGCCACGCCGGCGGCGAAGTCCGCGAAGCGCACCGCGCGGCTCGCGCGCTCCGTCGGCTTCGGCCGCACGCGCATCCACGCCTCGGTGATCACGCCGAGCGTCCCCTCGCTGCCGAGCAGCAGCCGGTCGGGGCTCGGTCCCGCGCCGGAGCCCGGCAGCCGCCGCGACTCCCAGACGCCCGCCGACGTGATCGCGCGCACCGACTCGACGAGGTCGTCGACGTGCGTCTCCCCGGTCGCGAAGTGGCCGCCGGCGCGCGTCGCGATCCAGCCGCCGAGCGTCGAGAGCTGGAACGACTGCGGGTAGTGGCGCAGCGTCAGCCCGTGCGGCGCGAGCTGCTCCTCCAGGTCGGGGCCCAGCGCGCCCGCCTGGATGCGCGCCGCCTGCGAGACCGCGTCGACCTCCAGCACGCGGTCCAGCTCGGCGAGCGACAGCGTCACGACGCCCGCGAAGCGGTCCGGCACCCGCGCCTCGACGCCGCCGACGACGCTCGTGCCGCCGCCGAACGGGATGACCGCAGCGCCGACGTCGGCCGCCCACGCCAGCACGGCCTCGAGCTCCGCCTCCGTGTGCGGGCGCGCGACGACGTCGGGCGCATGGTCGATCCGCCCGCGGAACGCGCGCACGACGTCGCGGTAGGCGCGGCCGTAGGCGTGGCGCACGCGCTCGTCGCGGTCGTCCGTGCAGATCTCCGCCAGGGCGGCGGGGGCGGGCGGCAGCCGCGAGGCCGGCAGCGCGATCGCCGCCAGCTCCACCGCCCGCTCCGGCTCCGCGTCGCCGAAGCCGAGATGCCGCGCCAGCCCACCGGCCGCCGCGCGCACCTGCTCGTGCGGGAGCGCCTCGTCCTCGTATCCCCAGCCCCAGTGGTTGCGCGCGCGGCGGGTCATGGCGCGCGAGTCTAGGCGCGTGCCGGCGCGCGCACGCCGGCTGATCCCGCGAAGCGTCCTGGAATGTGCCGGCAGGGCGAGCCCGGGGCAGGACGCTCGTCGTCTAGCCTGTCGGGTGCGATGTCCTCCACGCACGGCCTCCTGCTCGCCCGCGGCCCGTGGTCGCCCGCGCAGGTGACGGCGTCGTGGGTCGAGGAGCCGTTCGAGCCCGACGCCGCCGACACGGCCGCCGCCGACGCGGCGCTCGCGGCGCTGCGCGAGCGCGGCTCGCCGAGCCACGACGGCCTCGCAGCGCGGATGGCCGGCTTCGAGCCGCACGACGACGGCCTGCGGCTCGAGCTGCAGCCGGCGCGCTGGGCGCTGCGGCTGATCGGCAGCGCGGCGGCGCGCACGATCTCGGCCCTGTGCGTCGTGCGCGACGCCGAGGGGCGGTGGCTCGCCGGCCGCCGGGCGCCGTGGCTCGCGTCGTGGACTGGCCGCTGGACGCTCGGCGCGGCGGGCGCCGTCGAGGTCGGCGAGCAGCCGGTCGACACGATGGTGCGCGAGCTGGAGGAGGAGTGGTCGGTCGCGCCGGAGCGCCTGTCGGTCGAGGCCCTCGCCGGGACGCCGAACGGGCTCGTCTTCCTCGTCGGCCTCGCGTGGCTCCCCGCGGGCGCGAAGGCGGTGCCCGACGACGAGCACGACGCCCACGCCTGGTGGCCGGCGGACGTCGCGGCCTGGCCGGACGAGGCCGACGAGACGGTGCGGCGGATGGCCGCGCTGCTCGGCGGATGAGCGCGCGGGAGCAGGCGGCCGCGCCCGCAGCCGGCGTCCAGCCGCGGCGCCGGCCGGCGCGCGGCGGCGGCTTCCCCTCGTTCCGCCTGCTCGAGGCGCTCTCGTTCGCGGCCTCGGCGATCTTCACCGGACTGCTGGTCTTCTGGCTGGGGCCCGACGTCCCGGCCGCGACGATGGCCCTCGGATGGGCCCACGGGCTGCTCTGGATCGCCATGTCGGGGTTGTGCCTCGTGGCCGTGCGGAGAGGGACGATCCCCTTCTGGCTGGCCGTCACGGTCGCTGTGATCGGCGGCGTCGGCCCGTTCGCCGGGACCGTCGGATTTCTGGTGGAGAGCCGCCGGCAGGGCCGCGCTCGAGCGGCCGCTTAGCGTAAGCCGACCGCGAACGCAAATCGCTATTGTCAGGCGACAGGATGTCAGTCGACACGACGACCCAGGTCGTGATGCCCCAGATGGGCGACTCCGTCGCCGAGGGCACGATCCTGGAGTGGCACAAGGGCGAGGGCGACAGCGTCGAGGCGGACGAGACGCTCGTCGAGATCTCGACCGACAAGGTCGACGCCGAGGTGCCCGCCGGCGTCTCCGGGACGGTCGTGCGGATCCTCGCCGCCGAGGGCGACACGGTCGCGGTCGGGAGCGCGCTCGCGGAGATCGCTCCGGCGGACGGCGCCGGTCAGCCGGGCCAGGCGGCCAACGGCAACGGCAGCGCGCCGGCAGCCGCTTCGCCAGCGTCCGCGGAGTCGCCGGCCGCCGAGGCCGGCGAGGCGCAGACGCTCGAGATCGCGATGCCCCAGATGGGCGAGTCGGTCACCGAGGGCGTCGTGCTCGAGTGGCACGTCGAGCCGGGCGGCACGATCGCCGCCGACGAGAACGATCGTCGAGATCTCGACCGACAAGGTCGACGCCGAGGTGCCCGCGCCCGCAAGCGGCACCGTCACCGAGCTGCTCGTCGAGCCGGGCGACACCGTCACCGTCGGGCAGGTGCTCGCGCGCATGAGCGCGACCGGCGACGCGCCCGTCGCCACGCCGGCGGACGCAACCGCGCCGGGCGCGGCCGCCCCCGGCGCCCCGGCCGCCGTCCCGACCGCGGCCGCCGGCGATGCGAACGCCTCGCCCGTCGCGCGGCGCGCCGCGACCGCGCACGGCGTCGCGCTCGAACAGGTCGCCGGCAGCGGCCCCGGCGGGCGCATCGTGAAGGACGACGTGCTCGCGGCAGCCAACGGCGCCGGGCCCGCGGCGAAGCCGGCGACCGCCGCCAAGCCGGCCGGCGCGCAGCTGCTCAAGGGCGGCGCGGCGATGCTCGCGAGATACATGGACGACAGCCGCTCGATCCCGACGGCGACGTCCTTCCGCACGCTCACGGTCTCGGTGCTCGAGGCGCGTCGCAAGCAGCTCAAGGCAGCCGGGCTCAAGGTCTCCTTCACCCACCTGATCGCCTATGCGATCGCGAAGGCCGGCGAGCAGATGCCGGTGATGGCGCATCACTTCGCGGAGATCGACGGCAAGCCGCACCGCGTCGACGACGGCGCCGTGAACCTCGGCCTCGCGGTCGACGTCGAGAAGAAGGACGGCAGCCGCACGCTGATGGTGCCGGTGATCAGGTCCGCCGACGCGCTCGACTTCAAGGGCTTCCTCGCCGCCTACGACGCGCTGGTCGAGAAGGCGCGCACGAACACGCTGACGGCCGACGATCTGACCGGCGGCAACGTCACGCTCACGAACCCGGGCGGGATCGGGACCGTCGCCTCCGTGCCGCGGCTGATGGTCGGCCAGGGCACGATCGTCGCGACCGGCTCGATCGCCTACCCCGTCGGGCTCGGCGCGGTCGGCGCGCAGATCGGCGCCGAGAAGGTCATGTCGATGACGTCGACGTACGACCATCGCATCATCCAGGGCGCCGAGTCGGGTCGCTTCCTGCAACTGATCGAGACCTTCCTCCAGGGCGAGCACGACTTCTACGAGCACGTCTTCGCCGCACTCGGCGTCGCGCTGCCGGCGCTGCCGGAGCGTGCCGCGCCGCAGCTCGCCGCGGCGCCTCCGGCCGCGCCCGCGCCTGGCGAGCGTGAGGCGGTTCCAAGCGAGGAGCTGCTGCAGGCGGTGCAGGCGGCCGACTCGCTGCTGAAGGCCTACCGCATGCACGGCCACCTCGCCGCGCAGCTCGACCCGCTGGGCGCCGAGCCGGTCGGCGACCCGGCGCTCGACCCCGAGCCGCTGAGACTCACGCCCGAGCTGATGGCGCAGATCCCGGTGCACATCCTGCGCATCGGCGTCCCCGGCAGAACGTTCGCGGACGCGCTGCCGCACCTGAGAGAGACCTACTGCGGCACGATCGCGTACGAGATCGAGCACATCTCCAGCCACCGCCAGCGCATGTGGCTGCGCGACAAGATCGAAACGGCCGCCTTCCGCCAGCCGCTCACGAACGACGAGCGCAAGACGCTGCTCAAGCGCCTGATCGAGGTCGACGCGCTCAAGCGCTTCATGCACAAGGCCTACCTCGGGCAGAAGCAGTTCTCGATCGAGGGCCTCGACATGACCGTGCCGATGATCGACGAGCTGATTCGCCTCGCCGGCGCCAACGGCGGCCGCGAGGTCGTGATCGGCATGGCGCACCGCGGCCGCCTCAACGTGCTCGCGCACAACCTCGGCCGCAGCTACGGCTCGCTGTTCGCCGAGTTCGAGGGGCAGACGACGCTCGACGTGATCACCTCGATCCCGCAGGGCGGCACCGGCGACGTGAAGTACCACCACGGCGCGCGCGGCTCGCAGGAGCTGCCCGGCGGCGGCTCGCTGATCGTGCGGTTGGAGTCGAACCCGAGCCACCTCGAGTACGTCGGCCCGGTCGGGATCGGCGCCACGCGCGCCGCGCAGACGACGCGCCAGGGCCCGCACGCGTCGCAGGACACGAACGCGGCGCTGCCGGTCATCCTGCACGGCGACGCCGCCTTCCCCGGCCAGGGCGTCGTGGCGGAGACGTTCAACATGCAGGCGCTCGACGGCTACACCGTCGGCGGCACCGTCCACCTGATCCAGAACAACCAGGTCGGCTTCACGACGGACCCCGACGACGCGCGCTCCACGCGCTGGGCGTCGGACCTCGCGAAGGGCTTCGACGTGCCGATCATCCACGTCAACGCCGACGACATGCCCGCCTGCATCTCGGCCGCCCGGCTCGCGCACGCGTACCGCCAGGAGTTCGGCCACGACGTCGTGATCGACCTCATCGGATATCGGCGGTTCGGCCACAACGAGGCCGACGAGCCCGCGTACACGCAGCCCGAGATGTACGTGAAGATCAGAGACCATCCGACCCCGCCCGCGCTCTACGCGCGCCAGCTGATCGAGGCCGGCGTCGTGACGCAGAACGAGGTCGACGCGATGACGAACGCCGTCTGGCAGCAGCTGAGCGAGGAGCATCAGCAGCTGAAGGCACGCCTGTCGGCGACGACGACCGTGGAGCAGGGCACCGGCGAGTACCAGCTCGACCGCACGCCGTCGCCCGACGTCGCCACGGCGGTCGACGCCGAGCGCCTGCGCGAGCTCAACGAGGCGCTGCTGCGTGTCCCCGACGGCTTCACCGTGCACGCCAAGCTCAAGCGCCCGCTGGAGCAGCGGCGCGACGCGATGGGCGCCGACGGCGGCATCACGTGGGCGCACGCCGAGCAGCTCGCGTTCGCCTCGCTGCTGACCGAGGGCACGCCCGTCCGCCTCACCGGCCAGGACGCCGAGCGCGGCACCTTCAGCCAGCGCCATCTCGTGCTGCACGACCCGAGAACCGGCCAGGAGTACTGCCCGATCCAGCACCTGCCGAGCGCGCTCGCTCCGATGGAGCTGCACAACAGCCCGCTGTCGGAGGTGGCGGCGCTCGGCTTCGAGTACGGCTACTCGCAGGAGGGGCCGGAGACGCTCGTGCTGTGGGAGGCGCAGTTCGGCGACTTCGTCAACAGCGCGCAGGTGATCGTCGACCAGTTCATCATCTCCGGCCTCGCGAAGTGGGGCCAGTCGACGCGCCTGACGCTGCTGCTCCCCCACGCCTACGAGGGCTCCGGGCCGGAGCACTCCTCGGCGCGCCTGGAGCGCTGGCTGCAGCTCGCCGCCGAGGGCAACATCCGCGTCGCCTACCCGACCACGCCGGCGCAGTACTTCCACCTGCTGCGCCGTCAGGCCAAGATCGCCAAGCAGCGCCCGCTGATCGTGATGACGCCGAAGTCGCTGCTGCGCCTGCCGCAGGCGACGAACCGCATCGAGCACCTGTCGGACACGCAGTTCTACCCCGTGCTGGCGGAGCCGCGCGTGCCGAACGAGAAGGTCACGCGCCTGATCCTCTGCTCCGGCAAGGTCTACTACGACCTCGTCGGCGACGAGATGCGCCAGGGCAACAAGGGCGTCGCGATCGGCCGCATCGAGTTGCTGTATCCGTTCCCGCAGGGCCAGATCCTCGAGCTGGTCGGCAGCTACCCGAACCTCAGAGAAGTGGTCTGGCTTCAAGAGGAGCCGCGCAACATGGGCGCCCGCGCGCACATGTCCCCGCGCCTCATGCAGATCCTCCCGCGCGAGCTGAAGTTCGGCTACATCGGCCGCCCCGAGCGCGCCTCGACGGCCGAGGGCTACCCCGCCGCCCACGCGATGGAGCAGCGCCGCATCGTCACGACCGCGCTGGACCTCTCCCGCCCGGTCGGCATGTACCCCGTGAAGTTGCCGGGCGAGCGATAGGAACCTGCTGCGCCCGCTTCGAGCGGACCCCTAGCGCTCATTATTTACGAAAAGGGGGTTGACCGAGCACGGCTCGTCGCCGTACGGTGTGGCCGTCCCGGCACCGAGAGCGCTCGGCCCGTCGCGACCCGCTTCGGCGGTGACCGCAAGCAGGCTTGGACCGCACGGGCTCTTTCCCCCAAAGAGCATTCATGCGAACCGGGTCCACGGCCACCGCGCAACGACGGATCGCGATGCGCATGCAGCCCCCTCGGGACGGGTGGCCCGCACCACGTCGCCGTTTCAGCGCCGGCGACAGCGGGCCCGCAGGCGCCTCCGGGCTTCGGCTCCTCCCCCCATCCCAGCCGGAGCCCGGGGCGCCCGCTTCTGTGCCGGCGGCCGCCGGGCCGCTCAGGCGTCGCGGACGTCGTGCCGCCGTCGCAGCCAGCGCAGGATCGGACGCTCGACCCGCGCCAGCGCGCCGCCGGCGTCCAACAGCTCCTGCGCCGTCGCGGCCAGCTGCGGGACCGCCACGCTGCTCTTCGACAGGTACATCGCGATCATCCCGCAGACGATCACCGCATGTCGCTCGCCGCGCCGCAGGCCGCGCGCCTCGGCGACCGAGCGCACGAGGATCTCGTGCGTGCGCCGCGTCGCCGCCGCCGTGCTCGGGTAGTGCGCGAGGAAGTTGTGGCCACCGGTCTGCGCGTCCTCCAGCTGGTCGACGAAGCTGTCGAGCAGCGTGCTCGCCGCGCAGATCCAGGGCGCGTAGGCGGCGTCGACCGCCGCGACCTCGCACTGCGGCGGCACGCGCCCCGAGGCCAGCGCCAGGAGCGCGTGGATCCCCAGCGTCGAGCTCGCCGCCGCGGCCTCCTCGAACCATGTCACCTCGGAGCCGTGCGGGAACTCGCGCGCCGCCCAGGCGCGCAGCGTCGCGTCGCGTCGCGCCGGCTCGGGGTCGTGGTTCGCGACCTGCACGGCGAAGCGCTCCGCCGCGCGCACCGCCAGCGCTCTCACGCGCCCGAAGCCCGGCAGGCCGGCGCAACCCGTGCGGCAGGCGGCGACGAGCGCCGCGAGGTAGCCGCCGTCGTCGGCCACCCAAGGAAGCAGCCGGTAGTGGTCGCTGACGGGCAGCTCCGGGTCGAGCGCTTCGACGAGCGCGCGGTGCAGCGCCAGGCCGGCGTCCGCCGGGTGACCGCCGACCCGCTCGGCAAGCGTGTCGAGGTAGTCGAGCACGACCTGGTAGGCGACGAGCACCCGCAGCAGCGTGCGGTCCCGCCGTGGCGGCAGCACCGCGAACAGTGCCGCGCCCTCGATGTTCAGACGCTCGCGCTCGAGCGAGAACGAGCGCGTCCTCGCGCAGCGCACGGTCGGGGATCGCCTGCGCCAGCTCGCGCCAGCCGCGCACCTCGCGCGCCACGTTCGGCGCGACCCACGCGAGCTCGCGCGCGTACACGGCCGCGAGCGCGGTGAGCTGCCGGAGGCTGAGCGACGCCGATGCCACTCCCACGCATCCCCGAGGTCGTCGGGCGGGCGGCTCAGTCCTGAAACGCGACGTCGGTCGGCACGCGCGCCGCGAGGTAGCCCGGCAGCATCGCGATCGCGAGCGCGACGACGGTGACGATCGCGAGACATGCCGCCGCCACGGCCACGCCGATCGACTGCGCGACCGGGAAGCCGGTCGCCGCGCGCAGCCAGCGGTCGAGCAGCTGCTGCCCGACGAGCCCGTAGGCGGCGCCGGCGGCGCAGCCGACCGCGAGCAGCAGCGCGCTCTCGAGCAGCATCGCGCGCCACAGCCGGCGGTGGTCGATGCCGGCGAGCTTGAGGTCCGCGAGCCGGCGCCGTCGCTGCCAGATCAGTCCGCCCATCGCCGCGGCCATCGCGAGCGCGGCGGCGACCAGCACCAGCAGCGCGATCTGCGTCAGGCGCGAGAGGCCCTCGCGCGCGGTCTGCTGGTGGCGCAGCTCGCGTGCCCGCGCCGTTTCGACCGCGAGCCCGGACGAGCCGCCGAGCGCCGAGCGCAGCGCGGCCGCGCCCGCGTGCGCAGAAACGCCCGGCGCGAAGTCGACGAGCAGCGCGCTGACGTCGTCGCTGCCCCAGGCGGCGCGGTAGTCGTCGGCGTTGACGACGATCGACCCCGGCGTCCAGCCCAGGTTCGACGTCACGGCCGCGAGCCGGAAGCTGGCCGGCCGCGGCGCGGGCAGCGTGAAGCGGTCGCCGACGGACAGGTGCAGTTGTTGCGCGACCGCCTCCGACATCGTCGCCGTGCCCGGCCTGCTCACCGCGCGGACGGCACGCTGGAACTCGCCGTCGCCGGGCGGGTAGGGCGGGCCGACAGGCGGTGCGATGACCCACGTGCGCCGCTCGCCGACATCGAGGAAGCCCCCGCGGTAGAGGCGCACGCGCGCGACCTCGCGGCGGCGTGCGAGCACCGCGATCGCCGCGGGCTGGAACGGCGTCGTCGCGAGCGCGTTCGCCTCCCCCGCCGGCGTGACCCACGCGTCCGCGCCGGCGCTCAGCTCGACCGAGAGGTCGTCGAGGCCGTGCTGGAGGTCGTGCTGCGCGGCGCCCACCGCGGTGCTGCCGAACACCGCGATCGCCGCGAGCGCCGCGAGGCCCACGGAGCGCGCGCCGCTCGACTCGACCTCGCCGAGCGCGATCAGCGGCACGACGCTCGTGACGCGCCTGCGCAGGCGGTTCCCGGCCGCGAGCGCGGAGCGCAGGATCCCGGGCAGGGCGAGCAGCATCGAGCCGGTCAGCAGCGCGATCCCCAGCATCGCCTCCTGCGGCGCCCACACGAGGATCGCCAGCGCCGTCAGCAGGCAGAGGGTCGCGGCGGCGACGATCCACCCGGAGTGCAGCGAGCGGCGCGAGCGGCGCTCGTCGAGGCGGTCGTCGCCGATCGCGTCGATCGGCCGGCCCGACAGCAGCGTGCTCAGCGGCGAGAGTGTCGCGAGCAGCACGGCCAGCATCCCGCTCGCGAGCGCGAGCGCGACCGTCTGCGGCTGCACCACGCGGCCCGTCCCGACCGGGAACGCGAGCGTCAGGTAGCCGGGCGCGGGCTGGAAGAGGTGGCGCGAGAGCTGGTCGCCGAGCACAACGCCCACGATCGAGGCGCACAGGCCGAGCACGAGCGCGTCGAGCACGATCACCTGCACGACGACGCCGACGGAGAAGCCGGACATGCGCAGCTCGGCGATCACGCGCCGGCGCTCGCGCGACATCAGCAGCATCGCGTTGAACGCGAACAGGAAGCCGATCAGCGCGCTGATCGTCGCGAACAGCGACGTCGACTGGTCGTTCGGTCTCGCCGCCTCCGCGAACACGCGCGCGTCGAAGTCGGGCGAGCGCACGTCGATCCGCCCGGCGGCGATCCGGCGCAGTGACGCGTCGACGGCGGCGGCACGACCGGGCCGGGGCACGACGAGCAGCCGCGAGAACGCGGTGCGGCAGCCCGGCGAGCCGCTGCGCGAACGCGAGCGGGACGACGACGGCCGGCGTGTCGGCCAGCGCTCCGACCTCGCCGCGGTCGACGATCGCCCCGACCGGGACGCGGGTGAGCCGTCCGCCGACGTCGAGCGTGACGCCGCCGCCGAAGCGCACCCCGAGCTGCTGGGCGATCGTGGCCGGCAGCACCGCCGCGCCGAGCCGGCTGAAGCGCTCGGAGGCGAAGCCCCGCAACAGGTCGCCGCCGAGCTGCACGACGCGCTCGTCGGCGCCGATCAGCGTCGCCGAGCGCTCGCCGCCGGGACCGCGCACGTCGATCGGCAGCATCAGCACGGGCGCGGCGGCGCGCACGTCGCGCCCGCGCGCGACGCGGTCGGCGAGGCGCTCGTCGAAGCCGTGCGGGTCGCGTGCGACGAGCTGCACCTGCGCGTCGCCGACGAGGCCGTGCGTGAGCGTGTCGATCGACGCCGTCAGGCTCGTGTTCGAGACCTGCACCGCGAAGAACAGCGCGACGCCCGCGGCGACGCCCGCGAGCGCGAGCAGCTCCTGCACGAAGCGCGCGCGCAGCCGGCGGCGGTAGAGGTAGAGCAGGTTGCCGGGCCTCATGGCAGTTGCGCCGCGGCGCGCGGGTCCAGCGGCTCCTCCTCCGCCGGCCGGCCGTCGAGCAGGCAGCCGTCGCGCAGCGTGTGGACGCGGTCGGCGAACGCCGCCGCCTGCGGGTCGTGCGTCACCAGCAGCACGGCCGTGCCGCGCTCGCGGCAGACCTCCGTCAGCAGCGCGAGCACGTCGCGCCCACGGCGCGTGTCGAGGCTCGCGGTCGGCTCGTCGGCGAGCAGCAGCCGCGGCTCGGTCGAGAGCGCCTTCGCGATCGCGATGCGCTGCTGCTCGCCCATCGACAGCTCGTGCGCGCGGTGCTCGGCGCGCTCGTCGACGCCGAGGCGCTCGAGCAGCGGCGTGATGCGACGGTGCGCTTCGCGCGCCCGCAGGCCGGTCCCCATCAGCTTGAGCGCGGCGTTGTCGATCGCCGAGAGCCCCGCGATCAGGTGGAAGGACTGCAGCACGAAGCCGACGTCGTAGAGGCGGTAGCGCGACGCCGCGCGCTCGGAGAGCGCCGTCACCGCGGTTCCATCGAGCGCGATCTCGCCGGCGTCGGGGCGCATCACGGCGGCGATCAGCTTCAGCAGCGTGGTCTTGCCCGAGCCGCTCGGGCCGTAGAGCGCGACGAGCTCTCCGCCCGCGATGTCCAGCGCCACCCCGTCGATCGCGCGCACGACCTCGCCGCCGGCGGCTCCGTAGTGCTTGACGAGTCCGCGGATCTCGAGCATCACGCCGGCCTGCCGCGACCGCGCAGCGCGATCACCCGGGCCGCCGGGCGCGGCGCCGGGGCGATCAGCTCGCCGCCGGAGAGCGACATGACCTGGTCGGAGCGCAGCGCGTCCGGGACGTCGGGCACCGTCATCAGGACCGCCATCCCTCCCGCCGCGGCCGTGGCGCGCAGCAGCGAGAGGATGCCCACGCGCTCCTCGACGCCGAGGCTGACGGTCGGGTCGTCCGCCAGCAGCAGCAGCGGTCTGCGCACGGTCGCCTGCGCGAGCATCACGAGCGTCCGCTCGGCGTCGGACAGCGCGCTCCAGGTGGCGCGCGCGAGCTCCTTCGCGCCGACGTCCGCCAGCACGCGCGTCGCGCACCGATGCGCCTCGCGGTAGGGCACGGTGCCGAGCAGCGGCAGCGCGACGTAGTCGAGCATCTCCATCGCGTCGATCAGCGGTCCGGAGCGGCGCAGCCACCCGATCCGCGGATCGAGGCCCGCTATGCGCGGCGAGCGGCGCTGGCCGGCGAGGTCGCGCCCGTCGAAGCGCACCGTCCCGGCGTCGGGGGACTCGATCCCGGCCGCGATCCGCAACAGCGTCGTCTTGCCGGACGCACGCTGGCCGAAGACGGCGGCGACCTCGCTCCGTTCGAGCGAGAGCGAGATGTCGTCGAGCACGACGACCTCGTGGCGACCGCGCCAGTAGCTCTTGCGGACGCGCTCCAGCGCCAGCAGCGTCATCGCGCCGGGGGCTCGGGGGCGGCCGGCACCGGCACGGGACCGGGCGCCTGCCCGCGGTGGCGGATCGCGCGCTTCATCGCCACGCGGACCTCCTGGACGGCCTCGAGCTGCACCCCGAGCTGCGCGGCCTCGGTGCGCCGCAGCCACTCCTGCCCGATCTCGCGCCACGGCGTGCCCGGCTGGTCGATGCGCATGACCGTGCCGGCCTCGTCGCCCAGCTGCGCCAGCCGGTCGAGGCATGCGCGCTCGAGCTCGCGCGCCAGCTCGACGAGCCGCGGCAGGTCGTCGGGCCGCGCGAAGGCGACCTTGAGCCAGAAGGGGTCGCGCTGCGGGACGAGGTCGTTGGGCGCGTGCATCCAGTCGCTGAACTCGTCGCGGCCGACGTCCGTGGCCTCGTACCAGACGACCCCGCGGTGCGCCGAGCCCGAGCCGCCCGCGACGACGTCGCGGGCGCGGATCATGCCCTCGGCGCGCAGTGACTTGAGTGCCGGATACACGGCGGTCTCCGACGGGCGCCAGCCCTCGATCCGATCTCCGAGGCGCTGGATCAGCTCGTAGCCGTAGCCCGGTCGCTCGATCACCAGCCCCAGCACGGCGTGCTTCACCGACATGTCAGGTCTCCTCCATCCCCGGCAGGCGAGTGAACCTAAGCGTACATTAATCTGCGGCGCACGCGCCAGGGGGTGGACAGAAACCGGTGCGCTTTGCTATCGCGCGCAATGCGCGGCATCGGCGCCGGCCAAGGCGTCGCGACGGCTCAGGCGAACAGCGTCAGGTCCGGCTCGCGCTCTCCGCGCAGGACCGCGAGGTCGACCTCGACGCAGGCGATCCCGCGGCTCTCCGCGAGCACGCGCGCCTGCGGCTTGACCTGCTGGGCGGCGAGCACGCCGCGGCAGCCCGCCATCGCCGGGTCGAGCCGGATGCGCTCGAGGTAGCGGGTGAGCTGCTCGACGGCGTCGATCGTGCCGACGCGCTTGATCTCGACCGCGATCCAACCGTCGTCCTCGTCGTCGCGGCACATCAGGTCGACGGGACCGATGTCGGTCGCCCACTCGCGCCGCACGAGCCGCAGGCCCTCGCCGCACCAGTGCGGCTGCTCGGCGAGCAGCTCCTGCAGGTGCGCCTCGACGCCGTCCTTCTCCAGCGCCGCCGCCTCGCCCATGTCGTGCACGACGTCGGAGAGCACCTCCGCGATGCGGATGTCGAGCCGGTCCTCGGAGCTGTCGGCGTGCTTGCGCACAACGATCAGCCCGTCGTCCTCCTCGATCACCGTCGGCGGCGTCATCCAGTTGCTCGGCTTGTACGAACCGTGGTCGGCGTGCACGAGCACGGAGCCGTCGGCCTTGATCATGATCAGCCGCAGCGCCTCCGGCAGGAGCGCGTCGAGCCGGCCCGTGTAGCGGACCTCGCAGCGGGCGACGATCAGGCGCACGGCGGCACCGTAGCTTGCGCGAAGGACGCTTGCCATCGCCGCAGGGGCTCCTCTACCATGGGGCATTCGCAGGCTTCTTTGGGGGAGGGCGCGCGGATGGGGTTAAATGCGTGCCTGTCGTCACCGCTCTTCGACTGTGATCACCATCGCTGACACCACGCACCGCCCGGCGGCCGCTCCTGAGCGAAGACGCGCGCGCGTCGCGTCGCGAAGACGCGCGTTCGTCGTGTCCCACTCGTGATGCGCCGCGCGACGCCCGGCACCGGAGGCGACTGAAGCCCCGGCCCCGGCGGCGCCCGCATCGACCGCTCGTCAGCTTTCGAATCTCAGGAGATCACCGACACCATGTCCGCCACCGCTTCGAGCACCGCCGCCGTCCGCACGCCCGCGCCGCTGATCTGGCCCGAGCGCGACATCCACTCGCTCACCTCCGTCGACCTCGACCCGCAGCTGCCCAAGGACGTCGAGCCGCTGCTGCCGCAGCTGCGCCGGCTGGCAGCGCTCGGCGACGCGCTGCGAGCGCTGCAGGCGCTCGACGGCGCGTTCGTCGACGACGCGCACGCGCGCATGCTCGCGCAGGCGTCCGCCAAGCTGATGGAGGAGATCGCCGGCTCAGGCGTCGTCTCCCCCGAGCAGACCGCGATCCTGCGGCGCCGCGCGGCCGCGCTCGCGGAGCTGCGCCACGACCAGCGGATCGCGCACGACGAGGCCGCGCTCTCGACGCCGCAGAGCCTGACGGTGATCGCCGGCCCGATGTGCACGTTCCGCAACAAGACGCGCACGCCGCTGCACTCCGTCGTCGCCTGCACCGCCCACCCGCGGGGCGACGAGCTGATCGCGGCACTCGACGCCTCCTCGCGCGAGGCGCTCGACGAGGTCAACCGCCTGTGCGGCACCGACGACGTCTCCGTCGGCGGCGTCTTCGCGATGCAAGTGACCGACCTGATCGCGATGGGCGGCGAGTCGAACGCGTTCCCGAAGCACTTCGCCTACTTCCTGCCGGAGGACGAGGGCGCCGGCTACGGCGAGGTCTTCGACAAGACGATCCTCTTCCGCAACGTCTACGGCCTGCGCTACGAGAAGATCTCGAGGCCGCTCGGCGAGGCGCTGCTGAAGGGCCACAAGCCGAGCCCCGACGCCGACGTGCGCGACATCCTCATCACGTGGATGCGCGGCCACGACATCGCGCACGCGGTGCAGACGCCGCGCGCCGGCAAGCTCGGCCCCAAGGACGTCGGGCACGAGCCGTGGTACTCGCTGCAGGAGGCGATAGCGGACGCGTTCGGCAGCGCGATGGCGTTCACGCCGACCTGGCTCCAGCACGCCGGCTGCTCGCTCGACGACATGGTCGCCGTCTACCTCGCCGAGGCGCTCCACTACCTGCGTCGCGGCCCGTGGAACTGGGGCGACGCCGGCGCCGGCTGCGTCGAGCTGAGCTTCCTCGCCGACAACGGCTGCATCGACATCGACGCCGAGGGCGCGATCTCCTGGGAGACCGACCGCGTCGTGGCGGGCATGCTGAAGCTGTGCGCGACGCTCGAGTCCGAGGTCGTCTCCGCGCACGACCCCGCCGCCGTGCAGGGCATCCTGGACCGCTACGGCTGGCGCGAGGACAGCGTGCTCGCTCCGACGCTGCGCAAGATCCGCGACGAGCTCGGCGGCGTCCCCACCTCCATCGCCTACCTCTGATCGCGCGCGGCGCCGGCTGTGCGCCGCTACGCGGTGACGGTGGGGCTCTCGACCTCGAAGAGTCCCACCGTCTCCTCCAGCTCGCGCAGGCGCTCGTAGTCGCGGCGCAGGACCTCGCGGTCGGGGTCGACGAGGTAGATCATGCCCGGGCAGGAGAAGAGGTCGATCGTCGGCGTGATCTCGTCGCCGGGCTGCGCGACGGCGATCGCGCCGGCGTAGGACGGCAGCGCCTCGACGGCGCGCATGCCGGCGTCGGATACGACGCGACCGGCCTGGTGGGAGATCAGCATCACGCAGCGCGACGCGGCGGCCAGCTCGTACGGCTGCGCGGCGCGCCGCGCGACCGACGCCGGGTCGAGGTAGGCGTCGACCGTGACCGTGACATGCGACGGCGTGCAGCGGTCGATCACGTCGTCGCGGATCGAGCCGTGCAGGCGCGCGCCGCACTCCACGAGCACCGGCCCGCGGTCGGTCAGCATCACCTCCGTGTGCGCCGGGCCGTAGCTGATCCCGAGCGCGTCGAGCACCGCGTGCACGTACGGGATCACCTGGTCCTGCTGCTCGCCGCGCGCGTCGAGCAGCTCCTCGAAGTCGTAGGCGAGGTTGCCCTGGATGCGCCGCTTCGTGTCGCGCCAGCACTCGGAGACGTGGTGGACGCCGTCCCAGGAGATCGAGTCGGTGAACAGCTGCACGCCTCTGAGCAGCTCCTGCACGAGCAGCTGCTCGTTGGCGCCCTGCAGGGCGTTCGGACGGCCGAGGACCTCGGCGAACGCGCGCCGGATCGCGTCGGCGTCCTCGCACAGCGACACCCCGTCGGTGCCGGCGGAGTCGAGCGGCTTGACGATCACCGGCCAGTCGCCGCGCTCGCTCGCCCACGCGACCGCCTCCTCGGCGTCGCCGGTCTTGCATTCCTGCACCGCGCGCAGGCCGGCGCGGCGCAGCGCGTTGGCCATCTCGTGCTTGTCGCGGCGGGCGCGGCTCAGCGCGGTGCCGTTCGACGGCAGCCCGAGCCGCTCGGAGAGCGCGTCGCTCAGCAGCACGCCGGGCTCGGAGCCGACCACGACGAACGCCGGCTCGAACGCCGCCACGCGCGCCGCGGTCGCCTCGAGGTCGCCCGCGTGGACGACGTTCTCGACGAAGTCCCCACGGCGCAGGCGGTCGATGTAGAACGGCGACTCGTCCGGGTTGCTCTGCACGTGGACGACGTCGAGGCCGGCGGCGCGGAAGCGCGGCGCGAGTCTCGCGCCGGTCGAATAGGCGTCGACGACGACGGCCGTGCGGCGCCCTCCGGCACCGCCCGCGCCCGCGGCGGACCCGCTCACGCCGCCCCGCCCGCTCTCGCCACCAGCACGAGCCGGTCCTCGGGCCGCTTCGGGCCCCCGCTGAAGTCGCCGTAGCCGCGCACGTCGGTGAAGCCTGCCTGCTCGAGCATCGCGATCAGGTCCGCTCTCTCGTACATGCGGATGCGCGAGTGCACGACGTCGTCGCCGAGCTCGTATCTGACGTGCAGTCTGCCGGTCGCGAAGCTGACGGTGAGCGTCTCCTTCACGCCGTTGGTCCAGCGCACGACCGGCTCGGCGTCGCTTCTGAGGCGGAAGCGCGAGCGCTCGAGGTCGGAGAGCTGCATCACGATCCAGCCGCCGGGCTTCAGCAGCGAGTGGAACACCCGCAGCATCGCCATGTCCTCGGCCTCCGTCGCACCGTAGCCGTAGGAGGAGTAGACGCTGACGAGCGCGTCGAACGGGCCGAGGCCCTCCGGCGGCGGCTGCGTCAGGTCGGCGAGCACGTAGCGCGGGCCGGGCGAGCGCTGCTCCGCCTCCGCGAGCGCGGCCGGCGAGATGTCGACGCCGGTCGCCTCCATCCCGAGGTCCTGGAGTGCCGCGCAGAAGCGGCCGAAGCCGCAGCCGGCGTCGACGACCGTCGTCCCCGCTCTCAGGCCCAGCAGCCCGACCATCGCGGCGGCGTCCTCGGCGGTCGTGTCGTAGCTGCCGAGCGCGGCCGCGACGCGCATGAAGGCGGGGCCGTAGGTGTCAACCTCGTTGAGGACGGTTCTCTGGTCGGTCATCGGGTCGTCGTCAGCGGGACGGGAACGGGCGCGCGCAGCAGGCCGAGCGCGCCCAGGCCGCTGAGCAGGATCGCACGCATCACCCGCGCGACGCGCGGCGAGGACGGGCGCTCGAGGTACCACTCGCTCAGGTGGCCGGCGTAGCGCACGTACTTGAGCAGGTCGAGCCCTTCGAGCGCGACCGCGAGGTTGCGGCGGTGCAGCTGCGCCTGCAGCACGAGGTGGCGGTAGTCGGCGTCGTCCGGCGCCGGGTCGGCCGGTCCGTCGTTGGCCGGGTCCCACGCCTTCGCCCAGGCGCGCGCGAGCCGCCAGCCGGTGTTGTGCTCGGCGTCCAGGAAGCCCTCGAGCGGCGGGATCGCGAGCCCCTTGTGGACCGGCTTGTCGAGACAGAAGCCGAGCACCGCGATCGTGACGAGGTCGTCGGCGGCCAGCAGCGGCGCGTCCTCGCGCGCGAGCGCGCGCACCTCCGGCCGCGCCGCCAGCTCGTCGAGCAGCGCGTCGACCAGCTGCGCGGTGCCCTTCGAGGAGCTCAGCTCGCCGTCGACCTCCGAGGAGACCATCCCGTGCACCACATGCGTGCTGGGCAGCACGCGCCGGCCCGGCTCGAGCTTCGCCAGCAGCTGCTCGGTGTAGATGACGTGGGCCTTCCACTCGTCGCCGGAGAGGTGGATCAGGTCGGTCCCCTCCGGCTCGCCGAGCATCATGTCGCGCCACATCGCGACGACCCGCAGGTGGTGGGTGGGGAAGCCGTCGGCGCGCGTGAGCGGCATCACCGGGTAGTTGTCGTCGCCGGTCAGGTAGGCGATCGTGCCGCGCGCCTCTTTGACGAACACGCCGCGCTCGATCCCGAGCTGCGCGACCTCGCGGCTCGTCTGCGTGCGGTCGGAGTCGTAGACGATCCGCTCGAAGGCGACGCCGAGCCGCGCGAGCGTTCCGTTCTGCCCGTCGACCGCCCAGTCGCGCACGCGCCGCCACAGCGCCAGCGCGTGCGGCTCCTCGGCGGTCAGCGCGTTGAGCAGCCGCTGCGCGTGGTCGTCGATCTGGTGCAGGTCGCGCGCGACCGGCGCGTCCTCGTCCGCGACCTCTCCCACCGGTGCCTCCTCGCGCACGTAGCGCGCGTAGAGCTCGCCGACGAACCGGTCGCTCTTGACGCCGGCGACCTCGGGCGTCGCGGGCGCGGCATATCTCTCCCAGCCGGCCATCGCCTCGCCCATCGAGCGACCGGCGTCGCCGATGTGGCTCTGGCGCTCGACGTGCGCGCCCGCCGCGCCCAGCGCACTGGCGACCGCCTGGCCGAGCGCGATGTTGCGCAGGTGCCCGACGTGCAGCGCCTTCGTCGCGTTCGGGTCGCAGAAGTCGACGATCGCGCGCTCGCCGGCGTGCAGGTCGTCCGTCCCCATGCCGATGAGGTGGCCGGCCTCGAGGCCGGCGCCGGTCGCGGCGATCCGCTCGTCGGCGAGGCGCATCGAGAAGCGCTGTTGCTCCTGCTCGACGGAGGCGACCGCCGGGTCTTCGCGCAGCGCCTCCAGCGCGCGCGGCGCCAGCGCGGGGTCGCGCGTGATCGCGCCGACGTCCGCCGGGTCCTGCTGTCTGAGAATCGGTACGACGCGGAACGCATGCGGGTCGACGGCGCGCAGCGTCGCCTCGATCCCGTCCAGCAGGTTGTCCCCGCGCAGCGGCGCGGGCGCATCGTCACGCATGCAGGGCTCCCCTCGACCCGAGGCGGTGAGCACGCGAGACGGGGCTCGAACCCGCAACCATCGGCTTAGAAGGCCGGTGCTCTACCAATTGAGCTACTCGCGCATGAGGCCGGCGAGCCCGCCGGAACGGACTGCCCCAAGCCGGTGCAGAGTCTAGACGACGCCGCTCGCCAAAGACGACGGAGCGCGGCGCTCATGCGGCGCTCTCCGCCGGCAGGACGCGCGGCGCGCGCTCGCGCAGGGCGCCGAGGAGCGACAGCACCTCCGGGTCGCGACCGAGCTTCGAGCGCGTGCTCGCAGACCTCGATCGCGTCGCTGACGCGGTCGGTGCGCGCGAGCGCGTGCGCGTAGCGCGACCAGGCGACCGGCGACTCCGGCGCGAGCAGCGTCGCCGCCTCGCAGGCGGTCACCTCGGCGCCGACGTCGCCCGACAGCTGGTGCACGAGCGCGAGGTCGAGCAGCCCCTCGAGCGTCGGCGCGAGCCCGCGCGCGCGCTCGAGCGCCGCCTGCGCGCCGGGACGGTCGCCGAGCCGCAGCCGCAGACGGCCGAGCCGCTCCCAGGCGGAGGCGTCCTGCGGCGCGCAGGCCGTCTCGCGCAGGGCGGAGTCGCGTGCGAGGTCGTAGGCGCGCATGTCCTCGTAGATGCGCGCGGCGAAGCGGTGCGGCGTCGGGCGCTCCGGCTCGGCACGCGCCCAGTCGCGCACCGCGCGCGCCGCGGCGGGCAGGTTGCCGGACTGCCAGAACGCGACGGCGAGCTGGCGCAGCACGACCGGGTTGCGCGGGTCGGCGTCGCGCGCGTAGATCAGCCGCTGGGCGGCGAGTCTCGGATCGCCCTCCGCGAGCGCGTGGCGCGCGGCGGTCATGAAGCGCTCGACGCGGTCGGCCGCCGGGTCGGGCTTCGAGAAGTCGACGAAGTGCAGCGTGCCGGCGGGGATCGTGCGGATCCCGTGCTGGAACTTCACGCGCGCCCACTGCTGCGTGTCGTCGCCCTCGCCGGAGAAGTAGATGCCGGTCACGCTGCCGACGCCCCACTCGGGGTACGCGTTGCAGCGCGCGTAGCGGTGCACGACCGAGTGGTCCGGCATGCGCGATCCGAACGGGTCGTGCTTCGCGCGCTCCTGCGCGTCCTCCTGCGCGCGCTGCTGCTCGGCGTAGGCGCGCGCGCCCTCCTCGGCGCGGCGCTTGCGCGCGGCGGCCGCCGCGACCTTGACGGCGTTGTTCGAGACCTTGCCGCCGCGGCTCGACTCCGCCAGCTGCTCGAGCTGGTCGGCCGCCTCGTTGATCGCCTGCAGGTGGCGCTGATGCTCGTGCTGGCGCCCGGGCGGGGCGATGTCGGGATGCCAGCGCTTCGCCATCCGGCGGCGCGAGAGCTGCACCGCCCGCTTGTCGAAGGGCGGCTCGAAGCTCCAGCAGCAGGATCGCCTGCTCGAGGTCGAAGACGGTTGGCATAGACCATGCGAGGGTAGCGGCGAGCGGCCGTCCGCGGGCGCCTCGGACGGCGTGACTACCCTCGAAGGCGCGCATGGAGCAGGGGACGACCAGCGACCACGAGCAGCCTTCCAGGGCGGGCGCGGGCCGGCCGGAGGACGCGCCGCTCGGGCGCGAGGTCTGGATCGTCGCCGGCGTCGTGGTGCTCGGCGTGATCATGTCGATCCTCGACACGACGATCGTCAACGTCGCACTCGACACGCTCTCGAGCGACCTCGGCGCGCCGCTGTCGACGATCCAATGGGTCGTGACCGGCTACCTGCTCGCGCTCGCGATCGTGATCCCGCTCAGCGGCTGGTTCTCCGAGCGCTTCGGCTCCAAGCGCGTGTGGATGACGGCCGTGGCGCTGTTCGGGATCGGCTCGGTCGCCTGCGGGCTGGCGTGGTCCGCCGGCTCGCTGATCGCCTTCCGCTTCCTGCAGGGCTTCGGCGGCGGGATGATCCTGCCGGTCGGCATGAGCCTGCTCGCGCAGACGGCCGGGCCGCGACGCGTCGGGCGCGTGATGGCCGTGATCGGCGTGCCGATGCTGCTGGCGCCGATCTTCGGACCGGTGATCGGCGGGCTGATCGTCGTGAACGTCAGCTGGCGCTGGATCTTCTACGTCAACGTGCCGATCGTGCTGCTCGCGCTCGTGCTCGCGGCACGGCTGCTGACCCGCGACCAGGGCCGCGGCGACGCCGGCCGGCTCGACTGGGTCGGCGGACTGCTGCTGCCGCCGGGGCTGGCCGCGATCGTCTTCGGCCTCTCCGAGGTCGAGACGCACGGCGGCATCGGCGCGCCGATCGCGTTCGGCCCGATCGTCGCCGGGCTGGCGCTGATGACGCTCGGCACGCTGCCGCTCGCGTTCGCCGGTGCGGACACGAGCTACTGGCTGCTCGGCGGCACGCTCGTCGTGCGCGGGATCGGACTCGGCTGCTCGATGATGCCGACGATGGCGGCCGCCTACGCACAGCTGCAGGAGAGCGCGATGCCGCGAGCGACGGCCGCGCTCAACGCGCTCCAGCGCACCGGCGGCTCGGTCGGCACCGCCCTGCTGGCGGTCGTGCTCCAGCACGAGATCGCGAGCGCCCTCGGCGGCCGCGGCGCCTCCGGCCTCGACACCTTCGCGCGCGTGACGCCCGCGATGCAGCAGCGCGTCGCCGACCCGCTCGCCGGCGCCTTCGCGAGCACGTTCTGGTGGTCGGTCGGCCTGTCGCTGCTCGCGCTCGTGCCGGCGGTCGCGCTCGCTCGTGCGGAGCGGCGCGTCAGAAGCGCAGGAGCCGGTCGCGACCCCGGCCGCCTGACGGCGAGCCCCCCGCGCTGGCTATCCTCCACCGCTCCCCATGTCGGCCCAGTACATCTTCACGATGCACCGCCTGTCGCGGTCGTTCCCGCCCGACAGAGAGGTACTGAGAGAGGTCTCGCTGTCCTTCTACCCGGGCGCGAAGATCGGCGTGCTCGGCTACAACGGCGCCGGCAAGTCGACGCTGCTGCGGATCATGGCCGGGCTCGACACCGACTACCGCGGCACGGCGCAGCTCGCGCCCGGCGCGAGCGTCGGGATGCTGGAGCAGGAGCCCCACCTCGACGAGGCCAAGGACGTGCGCGGCAACGTCGAGGACGGCGTCGCCGAGCTGCGCGACCTGCTCAACCGCTTCAACGAGCTGGCGGCCAACTACTCCGACGAGACCGCCGACGAGTTCGCGCGGCTGCAGGAGCAGATCGACGCGGCCGACGCCTGGAGCCTCGACACGATGCTCGACACGGCGATGGACGCGCTGCGCCTTCCCCCCGGCGACGCGGACGTCAGCAAGCTCTCCGGCGGCGAGCGGCGCCGCGTCGCGCTCTGTCGCCTGCTGCTGAGAGCGCCGGACCTGCTGCTGCTCGACGAGCCGACGAACCACCTCGACGCCGAGTCGGTCGCATGGCTGGAGCAGCATCTCGCGGAGTACAGAGGCACGATCGTCGCGATCACCCACGACCGCTACTTCCTCGACAACGTCGCCGGCTGGATCCTCGAGCTCGACCGCGGCCGCGGGATCCCCTACGAGGGCAACTACAGCGGCTGGCTGATCCAGAAGCAGGAGCGCCTGGAGCAGGAGGAGCGCTCCGACAAGGCGCGCAGACGCACGATCGCCAAGGAGCTGGAGTGGGTGCGGATGAACGCGTCCGCGCGGCGCGCGAAGCCGAAGGCGCGCCTGAACGCCTACGAGCAGCTGCTGGCCGAGGAGCGCAACGTCAAGCTCGACCAGGTGCAGATCCACATCCCGCCCGGTCCGCGCCTGGGCGAGGTCGTGATCGAGGCCGAGGCCTTGAGCAAGGGCTACGGCGAGAAGCTGCTGATCGAGGACCTGTCGTTCAAGCTGCCGCGCTCCGGGATCGTCGGCGTGATCGGCCCCAACGGCGCCGGCAAGACGACGCTGTTCCGCATGCTGACCGGGCAGGAGGAGCCGGACGCCGGGTCGCTTCGGCTGGGCGAGACCGTCGAGCTGGCGTACGTCGACCAGTCGCGCGACGCCCTGGACCCGGACAAGAGCGTGTGGGAGGAGATCTCCGGCGGCGACGACCAGATCATGGTCGGCGAGCGCAAGATGTCCTCGCGCGCGTACGTGTCCGGCTTCAACTTCAAAGGGACCTCGCAGCAGGCGAAGGTCGGCAAGCTCTCCGGCGGCGAGCGCAACCGCGTGCACCTCGCGAAGCTCCTGCGCTCGGGCGGCAACGTGCTGCTGCTCGACGAGCCGACGAACGACCTCGACGTCGACACGCTGCGCGCGCTGGAGGAGGCGCTGCTCGCCTTCCCCGGCTGCGCCGTCGTGATCTCCCACGACCGCTGGTTCCTCGACCGCATCGCCACGCACGTGCTCGCGTTCGAGGGCGACTCGCAGGTGCGCTGGTTCGAGGGCAACTTCGAGGCGTACGAGACCGAGCGCCACGAGCGGCTCGGCGACGCGGCGGACCGCCCGCACCGGATCCAGTACAAGAGACTCGTCCGCTCATAGAGCCCGGTCGCCGTCCTGGCTCGGTGGCCAGTTCGACGCGCTAGGGTGCGGTGGCATGGGTGACGTGTCGAGAGCGGTGCTGATCACGGGGTGCTCGTCGGGGATCGGGCGGGCGACGGCGCGGCGGTTGGCCGCGAGCGGGTGGACCGTGTATGCCACGGCGCGACGGCCGGAGTCGATCGCGGACCTGGAGGCCGCCGGCTGCCGGACGCTGGCGCTCGACGTGACCGACGAGGGCTCGATGGTCGCGGCCGTGACGACGATCGAGGAGACGCACGGGGCGGTCGGCGTGCTCGTCAACAACGCCGGCTACTCGCAGAGCGGCGCGATCGAGACGGTGCCGCTCGACGCCGCGCGCAGGCAGTTCGAGACGAACGTGTTCGGCCTGACGCGGCTGACGCAGCTCGTGCTGCCGAAGATGCGCGACCAGCGCTGGGGCAAGATCGTGAACCTCGGCTCGATGGGCGGCAAGCTCGTCTTCCCCGGCGGCGGCTGGTACCACGCCACCAAGCACGCGCTCGAGGCGATCAGCGACGCGCTGCGCTTCGAGGTCCGCGGCTTCGGGATCGACGTGATCCTGCTGGAGCCGGGCCTGATCACGACCGAGTTCGGCAACGCCGCGGCCGCGAGCATGAGCGAGGTCGGCGGGCCGGCCGGCAGCGGCGCCGGCCCGGCGGCGGACGCGCCCGCTGCGGGCGATCCCTACGAGAGCTTCAACGCCACCGTCGGGTCGGTCACGGCCGGCGCCTACGAGGGCCCGATGCGCCTGCTCGGCGCCCCGCCGGAGCGCGTCGCGAAGGTGATCGAGAAGGCGATCACCAAGCGCCGCGCCCCCACCCGCGTCACGATCACGCCCTCCGCGAAGCTCTCGATCCCGAGCCGCCGCCTCATGCCGGACCGGGCGTGGGACGCGATGATGCGCGCGCAGTTCCCGACGCCGGAGTGAGCGGCGCGGCCGGAGCTCAGTACTTCTCGAAGTGGCCGGCCTGCTCGAACGCCGCGTCGGCGGCTGAGTAGGCCTCCCACTCGGAGCGGCGGACGGCGAGGTGGGCGGCGGCGAGCTCGGGGCCGAGCGCGTCTGTCAGGAGCTCGTCGTCTGCGAGCGCGTCGAGCGCCTCGCGCTGGCTGGCGGGCATCGGCGCGATGCCGGCGGCGGTCCGCTCGGCGGGGGTGAGCGTGGCCGGGTCGACGCCGACCGGCACGGGCGGCTCGAGGCCGCGCTCGAGGCCGTCGAGGCCGGCGGCGATCAGGCCGCCGAGCGCAAGGTAGGGGTTGCAGCTCGCGTCGCACGTCTTCAGCTCGACGTTCGTCGACGCCTCCTCGGCGCCGCGGAACGGGGAGGCCACGCGCACCGGCGCCTCGCGGTTGTCGTAGCCCCAGCAGGCGAACGCGCCGGCCCACATGCGCGGCACGATCCGGTGGTAGGAGTTGAAGCTCGGCGCGCTCAGCCCGGCCAGCCCCGGCAGGTGCGCGAGCACCCCGGCGACGAACGTGCGCGCGGTCTGCGAGAGGCCGTCCGCGCCGGCGCCGTCGAAGAAGCGGTTGCGCTCTCCCTCCCACAGCGAGAAGTGGACGTGGCAGCCGTTGCCGGCGTTGTCGGGCCACGGCTTGGGCGCAAGCGAGGCGACGAGCCCGTGCTGCGCCGCGACGCCGCGGATCGTCTCGCGCACGAGCAGCTGCTCGTCGGCCGCCCGCAGCGCCCGCGCCGGCCGCACCGAGATCTCCTGCTGGCCGTGGCCGAGCTCGGCGTAGTACTGCTCCAGCGGGATGCCCTGCGCGTCGAGTGCGTCGACCAGCGCGTCGACGTAGTCCTGCGAGGCGCTCGTCGCGATCGTCGAGAAGCACAGGCCCTCGTCCACCGGGACGTAGGTGCCGTCGATCCGCGTCGCGAGCGAGAACTCGTTCTCGAACGCCGCCCACAGCTCCAGCCCATGCGCGGCCAGGCGCGCCTCCATCCGCTTCAGGAACGAGCGCTGGCAGACGCCCGCCGGCTCGCCGCCGCGCGTCATGTGGTCGGTCAGCACCGCCCCGGTACGCGGCGCGTACGGCAGCACGCGCAACGTGTCGAGGTCGGGAACCAGCCGCAGCTCGCCGACCGGCCCCATGCCCGGAACCGGCTGGAGCTGGTCGAGCCCGTTCATCGCCTGCATCGCGGGCGTGATCCCGATGCCCGCCCGCAGGCGCCCCTCCAGCCCGTGCCGGGCCGACGCCTTCGCCCGCACGGTGCCGTCGTTGCCGCACCACAGGAAGCGCACGAGCCGCAGGTCCCCCCGCTTGACGTCCGCGAGCACGTCCGCGAGCACGTCGTCCCCGGATCCTGCGCTCTGCGCTCGCTCGCCGCGCACCATCGGCGGCGGACCCTATCCGCGGTGGACGGGATGTCAACCCGCCGCGCCCGGCCGCGTGCGTCGGCGCTGCGGCCGCCGTCTGGCGCGCACGCGCTCGCGCGCTGGTAGGTTCGCGCCCATCGTGACCCGGATCGCACGACGGAGCTCCTCCGCGTTCCCCAGGCGCGGCGGCACGGTGGCGATCCTCGCGGCCGCGACGCTCGTGCTGGCGGGGCTCGTGACGCCGGGCGGCGCCCTCGCCGCCGCGAGCGCGCCGCCGATCGGCGCCCACGAGGCCGAGCTGACGGCCGCGCGCGCCGACGTCGCGGCCGCCGCGGACCGGCTGGTCGCGCTCACCCACCGGCGCTCGCCGAGCGGCGCCCCCGCCGCCGCGGACGCCTTCCTCGCGGCGCTGAAACGGGCCGGCGCGGTCGTCGGGCTCTACCGCCTCGAGCAGGTGCGAGACGGCACGTACGCCGAGCTGTCCGCGCTGCAGGGGATCGGCAACGCGACGATCGAGGGAACCGCCGCGCTCGCCGATCTCGCCGGCGTGAAGGCGAGACGACCGTCGCGGCGCGCGCGGCGGCAGGCGCGCGGCGTCGACGGCGAGCTGCTCGCGGTCGCGCGCGAGGCGCTCGCCGAGCGCTACCGGCTCAACGGCCTCGGCACCCTGCTGCGCAGACCGAGCTTCAAGGCCGCCCTCGCACAGGGCGTCGAGCGCGTCGACGAGAAGCTGACCGCCGCCGTGAACCGCAAGCTGCGGCGGCTCACCGGCCTGCCGGTCGTGCTCGGCGTCTCGCTCAAGACGCAGCTTCTGTGGGCAGGCCAGGACGCCGTCGCCGACTGGGCGGGCAGGCTCGCCGTCAAGGCCGGCCCGGCCGGGATCGTCCTGAGCATCCTCTCCGGCGGGCGCCTCGACCCCGGGCGACTCGTCGTACTCGTCGGACGTCAGCTCAAGCGCGCGCTCGACAACGCCTTCCGCGGCAAGGGACACCTCGACGCGCGGACGGCGCGCTCGCTGCGCTCGCTCGATCGCGCGATCTCCAGGATCCAGATGCTGCCCGGCGACGCAGCGTTCGAGACGCTGCGGCGCATGCTCGTGCGCGCGCAGGCGGCGATCGGGGCGACGCACTTCCTGCGCGGCGACGTCGCGCGGCGCGGACGCGACGACCTGGCGGCGCAGCTCGACGCCAAGATCGCCCTGCTGCAAGGGCTGATCGACGGGTACGGCGACGCGGTCGAGGCGGTCCGCTTCCACGTCGGCTACCGGCGCCTCGCAGGCCTGATCGCGCGGGCGCTGGCCAAGGCGCAGACGTACCGCTCGCAGCTCGGCGCCGCCGGAGCGAGAGGGACCTGGAGCTGGCGCGGCGACCTCGTGACGACGACCGGCGGCCGCTGTGGCGCCAAGCCGGCGGCGGTGGTGGTGCTGCGCGCGGGGAGCGACGGCGCGTACACGCTGGCGGTGATCGGCTACGTCGACTGGGCGTTCGAGACGACCAACTCCGGCAAGGTCCAGATCTTCTCGATCGTGCCCGAGAGCGGGGGCGACCACATCATCTCCAGCGGCGACGTCGACCACGACGGCAGAATCCAGCACGCCACCTCCGGGCGGGTGATCGGCTTCACAGCGACGGGGCGGCTCGACGCAGCCGACGCGGCGCGCATCGCCGCCGCGGGCGCGACGGGAGCCGGCCTGCAGGGACGCGCCGGCCTGAACCCGATCAACGCCGCCGGCTACGAGCTCGAGCCGGACCTCTCGCCCTGCAGCGCCGTCGGCGCGCTGTCCTTCGAGGGTGCGGCCGCGCCGCAGTAGCCGGCGCTCAGCGCACGAACGAGGCGTCCGCGCTCAGGCGCAGTGCGAAGGCGGCGATGAGCTTGGCGGCGTTCTCGACGTCGTCGAGCTGGCAGACCTCGACGGGGGAGTGCATGTAGCGCAGCGGCACGGAGACGAGGGCGGTGGGGATGCCGGCGCGGCTGAGGTGGATCGCGTCGGCGTCGGTGCCGGTGCCGCGTCCGCTGGCGGCGACCGTGAAGGGGATGCCGTCGGCCTCGGCGGCGTCGTGCAGCAGCTCGAACACGCGCGGGTGGATCGTCGAGCCGCGCGTGAGCGACGGGCCGGAGCCGAGCGGATGTCTCGTCAGCTCGCCCAGCTCGACGCCCGGCTGGTCGGTCGCGAACGTCACGTCGACCGCGACGGCGAGGTCCGGCGCGAGCGAGAAGGCGGTCGTGCGCGAGCCGGCGAAGGTGATCTCCTCCTGCACCGCCGCGACCGCCGCCACGTCGCCGGGGGCGCCACCCGCCTCGGCCACGAGCCGCGCCGCCTCGAGCGCCACGTAGCAGCCGATGCGGTTGTCCATCGCGCGCGAGGCGATCCGCCCGTTCGGCAACTCCACCGGCTCGCCCGCGATCACCGCGACGTCGCCGATCCGCACCATCGCGCGCGCGTCGTCGCCGTCCTTCGCGCCGACGTCGATGTGCAGGTCCTTCAGCGCGGGGACCTTCTTGCGGTCCTCGTCCTTCATCAGGTGGATCGGCTTCTTGCCGATCACGCCCGGGATCGGACCCTCGCGCGTGACGAGCGTGACGCGCTGGCCGACGAGGATGATCGGGTCCCAGCCGCCGACCGAGCCGAAGCGCAGGAAGCCGTCGTCGTCGATGTGCGAGACATGCACGCCGATCTCGTCGATGTGGCCGACGACCGCCAGCAGCGGCCCGCCGGCCGTGCCCTTCACGCGGGCGACGGAGGAGCCGAGCGCGTCCGCGCTCACCTCGGCGAACGGCTCGGCCGCGGCCCGCCACGCGGCCGCCGCGTCGCCCTCGTGGCCCGAGGGGCCCGGAGTGGTGAGCAGCGTCTGGAGCAGCGGCGGCGTCGGCACGGCGCGAAAGCCTACCCGCGCGGGAGCGCGGCGTGCCGCGCGAGCGGCGGCTCGCGCAGGAGCGAGGGCGCGAGGCCGGCGGCCGAGGCGGCGAGCGCCGCGCTCGACGCCGAGCGCCAGCCGAGCGCGCGGGCCGAGATCCGCACGCGCCGCCCGCCGAGCACGCCGGCGACGCCCGCGCGCGAGATCGTCAGGCGGCCGCGCGCGGCCGCGCGCCCGCCGACCGCGAGCGCGAAGCTCTTCGCTCTCGCCGGAATCAGGCCGCTGACCGTCACGCCCGGGACGTAGGAGTAGCCGCGCAACCGCAGGCCGCGCGCGCGGTCGAGCGCCGCGCTGCCGGCGCGCAGGCCGCCGAACGGCTGCGCCTGCCCGCTGCCGAGCACCTGCTCGATCAGGTGCTCGGTGGCGTCGTCGAGCGTGTGCAGGACCGCCGTCACCGTCTGCCCGGTGCGGCCGCGGGCGTGGCCCACGGCGCGCAGCGCACCGAGCCCTCGCGGCGCGAGCGGCACGGGCGGCGCGACGCGCGCATGCCGGCGGCAGGCGCCGGGCACCGCGCCGGCGACGAACAGCCTCACCGCCTGTTCCGCGCAGTTCGTCGGGTCGGAGAACAGCACGCCGTGGCCGGCGTCCGGCACCTCGAGCAGGTGCGCGCCCGGCAGCCGCCGCGCGAGCGCGACCGCGTCGGCGCGCGGGGTGCGCAGGTCGTCGTCGCCGGACAGGATCAACGTCGGCGTCGCCGGCATCGGCGGCAGCGGCTGGACGATCGGCGACTCCGGCCAAGCGCGACACAGGTCGGCGCTGCCGAGCGCGCGGACGGTCCTGCGGTCGAACGGCGCGAATGCGCGGCTCGCGATCGCCGCGGCGGCCGCGTCGACCGCCGCGCGGCGCTGGGCGAGCGGCGTGCCGGCCGGCCACGGCACGATCCCGTCCTGGCACGTCGTCGCGGCGTAGACCGCGTCGCTGTCGGTGTCGCTGACGAGGGACCCGCCCGTGGCGCGCGCCGTCAGCCGCAGCAGCGGCGCCTGGTCGCCCGCGAGCGCGCTGCGCACGGCCGACGGCAGCTCCGCGCGCAGGTAGCGGTCGAAGTCGCCGTTCAGCAGCAGCGAGAGCAGCTTCGGCTCGGAGGCCCGCGCGCCGTGACGCCGGCCGCTTCCGTCGAGCACGCTCCCGCGCAGCGCTCTGTGCCCGAGCCGGTGGGCGAGCGCGGCGAGGTCATGCGCGGCATCCCGGGTGAAGCCGCAGTCGCGGGCGCACAGCGTGCGCAGCACGCGCGGGATCGCCGCGAGCGTGCTGCGCTCGAAGGGGTCGATCCCCTCCGGCGGCACGACCGAGTCGAGCACCAGCCGGTCGACGTGCTGCGGGTAGGTCGCCGCGTAGAGCAGCGCGACCTTGGTCCCGTAGGAGGCGGCGTAGAGGATCAGCTTGTCGACGCCGAGCGCCTGCCGCACCGCCTCGACGTCCTCCACCGACGCGGCCGTCGTGTACGCCGTGCGTCGCGCGCCCAGCTCGCTCGCGCAGCGGCCGATCGCGGACACGAGCGAGCCGCGCCCCGACAGCGCAGCGCAGCGCAGCCGCCCGGATCCGCCGGTGCCGCGCTGGTCGAGCGTCACGAGCGCGCGCGTGCGCAGGATCGGCTTCAGCGCGGTCGCGAAGTCGTCGATCAGCGGGACCGCCGCCTGCCCGGGCCCGCCCGCGAGCGCGAGCACCGTGCCGGCCGCCGTCCCGCCGCCGCTCGGCGGCAGCTCCTTCACGCGCAGCCCGACCGCGCCGGGGACCGCTCCGCCGCGGTCGAGCGGGACCGTGACCTTGCCGCACAGCGAGCGGTCGCTCGGCGCGCTCGTGCAGCGCGACAGCGGCGCCGCCGCCGCGCCGGCCGCGGCGGTCGCCGCGATGCCCGCCACGAGGGCGACGAGGATGAGCAGGCGGACACGCACCACGACTACTGTGACAGGCCGACGGCGGCGGTCGCGCCGGGGAATCGCGCGAAGCGTCCTGCCCCATGCTCGCCGGGCGAGCGCAGGGCAGGACGGTCCGATGGGCGCGAGCGTCTACTGCGTGGCCAACAGCTGGCGGAGCACGTACGGCAGGATGCCGCCGTTGCGGTAGTAGCGCTGCTCCTTGGGCGTGTCGATCCTCACGGTCACGGCGAACTCCTTGTCGTCGGCGCGCACGGTCAGCGTGCGCGGGACCTCCTCGCCGCCCGCGATGCCGGAGATCGCGAAGACCTCGTGGCCGGTGAGGCCGAGCGAGGCGGCCGACTCGCCGTCCTCGAACTGCAGCGGCAGCACGCCCATGCCGACGAGGTTCGAGCGGTGGATGCGCTCGAAGGACTCGGCGATCACGGCGCGCACGCCGAGCAGGTTCGTGCCCTTCGCGGCCCAGTCGCGGGAGGAGCCGGAGCCGTACTCCTTGCCGCCGATCACGACGAGCGGCGTCCCGGACTCGGCGTACTTCATCGCGGCGTCGTAGATCGCCATCTGCTCGGGCTCGCCGTCGTCGGCGCCGCCGAGGTACAAGGTCACCCCGCCCTCGGTGCCGGGCGCCAACAGGTTTCTGAGAACGGATGTTCGCGAACGTGCCGCGCATCATCACCTCGTGATTGCCGCGCCGCGCGCCGTAGGAGTTGAAGTCCTTGCGGTCCACCCCATGCTCCTGCAGGTAGCGACCCGCCGGGCTGTCGGCCTTGATCGCGCCGGCCGGCGAGATGTGGTCGGTCGTGACGGAGTCGCCGAGCAGCGCGAGCACGCGCGCGCCCGCGATGTCCGTCACCGGCGCCGGCTGCGCCGGCAGGTCGACGAAGTACGGCGGGTTCTGCACGTACGTGGACGAGTCGTCCCACGCGAAGCGGTCGCCGGTCGGCGTCTCGAGCCCGCGCCAGCGCTCGTCGCCCGCGTACACGCCGTCATAGGACTTGACGAACATGTCGGATTGGACGGCCTGCTCGATCGTGCGCGCGACCTCCGCGGCCGAGGGCCAGATGTCGCGCAGGTAGACCGGCTCGCCGTCGGCGTCCTCGCCGAGCGGGTCGTTCTGCAGGTCGACGTCCATCGACCCCGCGAGCGCGTACGCCACCACGAGCGGCGGCGAGGCGAGGTAGTTCATCTTCACGTCGGGGTTGATGCGGCCCTCGAAGTTGCGGTTGCCGGACAAGACCGAGCAGACCGCGAGGTCGGCGTCGTTGACGACCTTGGAGATCTCCTCCGGCAGCGGGCCGGAGTTGCCGATGCAGGTCGTGCAGCCGTAGCCGACGAGGTTGAAGCCGAGCGCGTCGAGGTCGCCGGTGAGGCCGGCGCGCTCGTAGTACTCGGTCACGACCTTCGAACCCGGCGCAAGCGAGGTCTTCACCCACGGCTTCGTTCTCAGGCCGCGCGCGACCGCATTGCGCGCGAGCAGGCCGGCGCCGAGCATCACCGACGGGTTCGACGTGTTCGTGCAGCTCGTGATCGCGGCGATCACGACGCGGCCGTGGTCGAGCGTCGTCTCGGTGCCGTCCGCGAGTGTGACGGGGACGGCGGCGGTGCTCCGGGTGAGGGTCCCGGCGCTGCTGCGGGCGGGTCCTGCCCGATCGGCGTGCGGGTCGCGGGCGCCATCGCCGTTGGCGGGGTCCTGGCTGGCGGTCGGGTCGCTGGCCGGGAAGCTGCCGGCGACGGCGTCGTCCTGGCCGGTCTGGGTTGGCACGTAGCCGTTCAGTGCTTCGCGGAACGCCTGCTGCGCGTCGGTGAGGGCGATGCGGTCCTGAGGGCGCTTGGGGCCGGCGATGCTCGGCACCACCTCCGACAGGTCCAGCTCCAGCGTCTCGCTGTAGGTCGGCTCCTCGCTGTCCTCGTCGTGCCACAGGCCCTGCGCTCTCGCGTACGCCTCGACGAGCGCGATCTGCTCGGGGGCGCGGCCGGTGAAGGCCATGTAGCGCAGCGTCTCCGCGTCGATCGGGAAGCACGCGCAGGTCGAGCCGAACTCCGGCGACATGTTGCCGATCGTCGCGCGGTCGGCGAGCGGCAGGCGCGAGACGCCGGCGCCGTAGAACTCGACGAACTTGCCGACGACGCCGTGCTTGCGCAGCAGCTCCGTGACGGTGAGGACGAGGTCGGTCGCGGTCGCGCCCTCGCGCAGCTCGCCCGTCAGCTTGAAGCCGATCACCTGCGGGATCAGCATCGACATCGGCTGGCCGAGCATCGCCGCCTCCGCCTCGATGCCGCCGACGCCCCAACCGAGCACGCCGAGGCCGTTGACCATCGTCGTGTGGGAGTCGGTGCCGACGAGCGTGTCGGGGTAGGCCTGGCGCGTGGGGGTGGGTGGGTGGGGATCGATTTCGTTCACGAACACCACCCGCGACAGGTACTCCAGGTTCACCTGGTGGACGATCCCCGTGTCCGGCGGGACGACCTTGAAGCCCTCGAAGGCGCCCTGACCCCAGCGCAGGAACGCGTAGCGCTCCTGGTTGCGCTCGAACTCGAGCTTGGCGTTCGCGTCGAACGCGTAGCGCGTGCCGAACTCGTCGACCTGGACCGAGTGGTCGATGACGAGCTCGGCCGGCACGAGCGGATTGATCTTCGCCGGGTCGCCGCCCATCGCGGCCATCGCGTCGCGCATCGCGGCGAGGTCGACGACGGCCGGCACGCCGGTGAAGTCCTGCATGACGACGCGCGCCGGCGTGAATGCGATCTCCTTGCTGGGCTGGGCTCTGGCGTCCCAGCGCGCGAGCGCGATCACGTCGTCGGCGCGGATCGTCTCGCCGTCCTCGTTGCGCAGCAGGTTCTCGAGCAGGATCTTCAGCGAGAACGGCAGGCGTGCGACGTCGTGCTCGGCCTGCAGCGCGTCGAGCCGGTAGATCTCGTAGTCGCGATCACCGACCGACAACGTCGCCTTGGCGTCGAAGCTGTTGGTGGACATGGAAGGTCTCCTGATTTCACGTCGTCCCCGCGCGCGGGCGCACGGAAACGGTTCAGAGCGTCGGTTGGACCAGGGAGTCTGTCACTCGCCGGGGCGAGGCGGCGGGCGCGGACGACGCGGACAGCGCGGCGGCGGGCGCGACCGGGCGCAACGACGTCAGCGCGTGGCGCGTCCGCGCTTGCGGCGCTTGCGCTCGGCGGCGCTGAGCTTGCGGCTTCTGCGGCCCGCGCGCGTGGCGCTGCCGCCGCGGCCGCCGGCGAGCTCGGCGTCGGGCGAGCGCATGTGCCCGGCCGTCGCACGACGCGCGTCGCGCGCGATCACGAACCAGATCGCGCCGATCAGCGCGGCTATCCCGAGCGCGATCAGCAGCAGCCCGCCCGGCCCGATCTTGCCGTTGCCCGCTTCGGTCTGCGCCGGCGCCTGCTGCACGGGCGCGGGCGCCTGCTGCTGCGGGATGGTGTCCTGCAACGGCTGCTGCGCGGCCGGCGCCTGCTGCTGCTGCTGCGCGGCCGCCGGCCGACCACCTCTCCCCTGTCCCCCTCTCGCTCCCAGCGCCGCCGCGGGCGTCGCGGCCAGCGCCGCGAGCACCACGATCGCGACGATGCGAACCATGCGCCGACCTTAGCGCCGGCGCACGGCGCGCGTGACGGTTACGACGCCGCGGCCTTCTCGCGGTCGGTCTCCGGCGGTGCGTCCTTGTACGGGTACGGGTTCTTCTCCTCGTCCCCGTGGTCCTCCTCGTGGTACACGCTCTCGGCGTTGACCGCCCAGATGTCGTGCCCCGCGCCGTCGCAGAGGTTCTCGACCGCTCGCATCGCCGTCAGCATCGAGTGGTCGGAGTTGTTGTAGCGGTGCAGGCCGTTGCGCCCGACCTGGATGAAGTTCGGCGTCGTGTCGAGCCAGGTGCGGATCGTCTCGATGCGCTCGGCGTAGTGCTCGTCGTAGACCGGGTACGCCTTGTGGACGCGCACCGCGAAGCCGCGCTTGACGCGCGCGGCGTCGCACAGACCGGTCTGCGCCAGCTCCTTCGTCGCGAGCTCCACCAGCTTCTCGTCCTCCATGCTCCACAGCTCGTCGCCGGCGAAGCAGAAGTACTCCATGCCGATCGACGCCTCGGTGTCGTTCGGCACCATCCACGGGCTCCACGAGCGGAAGTTCTGGATGCGGCCGACCTCGACGTCCGGCTCGTGGATGTAGATCCAGTTGTCGGGGAACAGGTCGGCGCCCTCGATCACGAGCGAAACGGTGAGGAAGTCGCGGTAGCGCAGGTTGCGCCCGGCGTCGCGCACGTCGACCGGCAGCTCGGGGTCGGCGATTCTCGTCGTGAGCGAGAGCGGCAGCGACGAGATCACGCCGCGGCACTCGATCGTCTCGCCGCCGGCGACGACGCGGACCGCTCTCTCCCCCTCGAAGACGACCTTCGTGACGGGCGCGTTCATCCGCACCTCGCCGCCTCTGGCCTCGATGTCGACCTTCATTCTCTCCCACATCTGGCCGGGGCCGAATCTGGGGTAGTGGAACTCGTCGATCAGCGATCTGATCTTGTTGCCCTTGTTGCCGAGGAAGGCGGCCTTCGCGGCGGAGAAGAACGACAGGCCCTTGATCCGCTGCGCGGCCCAGTCGGCGCGCAGCTCGGAGCAGGGCACGCCCCACACCTTCTCGGTGTAGGTCTTGAAGAACTGGTTGAAGAGGTACTTGCCGAAGCGGTTGGAGACCCACTGCTCGAGCGTGTCCTCGCGCTGGTTCGGGCGCAGCTTCATCTTCGTCGCGGCCCACAGGTAGGACGTGCCGGCCTTCATCAGGTTGATCGGCCCGAGCTTCTTGACGACGTCCATGCCCTCGAGCGGGTACTGGAGGTACTTGCGATGCCAGTAGATGCGCGAGAGGCGCGGGCGCAGCAGGAACTCGCCTCTCATGATCTCGTGCCAGAGGTCGTCGACCTCTCTGACCTTCGTGAAGAAGCGGTGGCCGCCGAGGTCGAAGCGGTAGCCGTCGCGCACCTCGGTGCGCGCGATGCCGCCGACCTGGTCGGTCGCCTCGCAGACGATCACGGGCTCGCCGCGCTTGGCGAGCAGGTAGCCGGCGGTGAGGCCGGCGGGGCCGCCGCCGAGCACGACGAAGGGGCGGGAGTCCGGGGCGGCGGGAGTCTCGTTCTCGGTCATGGGCGTGAGGGCAGCCTTCGCAGTCAGGGGAGTTGGGGTCTGGCGGTCTTCTCGTACAGCACGGCGCTGTTGCCGACCGTCGAGGCGCCGCGGTAGAACTGCGGCGCGACCTGGACCTGCCGCAACGTCGGATCGCCCGCAAGGATCGCACCCCACTGAGCCGACCGGCGCCGCACGAGCCGCGTCCAGGGCGCTCTCCAGTTCTCCACGCCCTCCGTCAGGGGGCGCACGAACAGGACCTTCTGGCCGGGCCGCAGCCTAGCAAGCAGCGGCGGCAGCACTCTGGCGGGCTGCGAGGCCTCGAGTCCGTCGAGCGCGTCGGCCCAGTCCTGGTAGCGCGGGTCGGCGACGGCGCCGCCGTCCGTGTTCGCGTACCTGAGCCCGCCCGGCATGTAGTACCAGACGAGCGGCGTCTGCTCGGGCTGGCCGACGAGCACGAGGTCGCCCGCTCTCATCTGGCCGCCGACCTCGGCGCCGATGTCGCGCACGTCGCTCTTGTAGCCGTCGACGTACTGCGTCGGCCTGATCCAGAAGAGGCACACGAACGCGAGCGCGACGAGGCCGAGCGTGCGGGCGCGCGCGAGGCCGAGCGCGGTCAGCAGCAGCAGCGCGCCGACGAACGCGGCGAAGTAGCGCGACGCCCACGCCGGCGAGACCTGCGAGAGCAGCCACGCGAGCGCGAGCGTGACGAGCGAGATCCCGGCCAGCACCCACACCGACTGCCGCTCGCGGTCCTCGCGGGCGCGGTGCGCGCCGAGCAGGACCGCGAGCCCGTAGCCGGCGGCGAGCACGAGCGCGACCGCCGGGCCGTAGCCGCCGAGCACGTCTCTGGCGATCTGGATCGGCACGCCGAAGCGCGGCTTGTTCGCCCACGGGGCCCCGGTGTGCGCCGTCTGGTAGAGCAGCGTCGGCACCCACGGCAGGTAGAGGATCGCCGCGCCGCCGAACGCGAGCGCGCCGTCCGTGGCCAGGCGGCGTCGCTCGGCGCTGATCCACCACAGGTACGCGAGCGCGGCGAACGCGGCGACGCCGTAGAGGATCCCCCAGCTGTGCGTGTAGAGCATCAGCGCCTGGCCGATGGCGAAGGCGGGGATGAAGCCGCGCCGGCGGTAGACGAACGCGTGCAGGAAGAAGGCGGTGCTCAGCAGCCCCAGCAGCGCCATCAGCGCGTACATCCGCGCCTCCTCGCCGTAGGCGGTGAGGAACGGGCACAGCGCGCAGAGGACGGCGCCGACGTAGCCGGCGCGCTTGCCCCACAGGCTCCAGCCGGCCCACATGGCGGCCGGAATCGTCAGCAGCGAGGTGGTCAGCGACAACCAGTGGACGGCCGTCTCGCTGCGACCGAAGACGTCCATCCAGACGTGCAGCAGCATGTAGTAGAGCGGCGGCGAGCCGTCCTGTCTCAGCACGCCCGGGATGTCGGTGAGCGCGTGCGAGGAGATCCCGACCGAGAGGCCCTCGTCCATCCAGAACGAGCCGCCGATCGCGCGCGTGCGTACGTACGCCGACAGGGCGATCAGCGCGATCAGCGCCACGCCTGCGAGCAGCGCGTCGGAGGAGCGCAGCTGCGGCAGGCGCCGGGAGCGGGGGACGGCGACCGTGGCCATTGCGCGTTCGAAGGCTAGCGATCCGGTGGGACCGCTACGCCGAGCCCGCCCCCGCCGGACACGTCGAGAACAGCGTCGTCGTGCGGACCGTCTGCACCGCTCTGTAGCCGGGCGGGTACGGCTGCTGCGGCTGCGGCTTGAGGCTCGGCTTGTTCGTGGTGCGGGCTGCGACGATCACGCCTCTCCCGTTCGGGTCCGGCACGAGGCCGACGTCGAGCGTGTGCTCGTGCAGGTACCACGCCACGAGTGGGACGCTGAACTTGCCGGCGGTCGCCTTGCCGCACGCCGTGAGGGCGGTCGCGCCGCCGGCCTTCGCGAGCGCGTCGCGCAGGTCGAAGCGCAGCTCCGCCTGGTAGCGCAGCGCCTTGTCGAGCTTGCCGAAGTTCTTGAAGCGCGGCGCGGCCCAGTGGACGGTCGCCAGCGACAGCACCGCGAACGCGAGCACGCCGGCGGCGAGCGCCAGCCCGCGGCGGTCGGGGCCGAGCGCGCGCGTGACGGCCGCCCCGGCGAACTGCACGACCCGCCCGAAGCCGACGCCGCCGCACACGGCGAGCAGCGAGGTGCCGAGGATGATGTATCGGGGGTTGCCGGAGAAGCCGGCCTGCGTCATCAGCGCGATCAGCACGATCCACGAGAAGCCGAGCAGGCCGACGCCGAGCACGGCGCCCTGGCGGCGGTTGCGGATCCAGTCGATCGCGGCCAGCAGGAGCGCGAACGCGGCGGCCGCCTTCACCGGCGTGATCACGAGCGGCCAGGTGTCCTGGATCACTCTCACGAACGGATGCTGCGCGAACGCCGGAGAGTTCGGGTTCGGCTGCTGCGCGCGGTCGGCCGCGCGCATGAAGTTGCCGGAGCCCCAGTACTCCGGCAGGAACCACAGCGCCAGCGTCAGCGCACCGCCGCCGACGACGAGCCACAGCGCTCTCCGGTCGATCAGCAGCAGCCACAGGCCGTAGAGGCCGAGGAACAGCCAGATCTCCGGGCGCAGCAGCGAGGCGAGGAACACGAGCACGAACGCCTGCCGGTACCTGCCGTCGAGATGGCGCTCGATCGCCCACAGCGTGAACGCGACCATCAGCCCCTCGGAGTTGCCGAGCGACATCGTGCGCACGAACTGCGAGCTGATCACGAGCGCGACCGCGGCGACGAAGCCGGCCGTCACGGAGGCGACGCTCCACTCGCGGCTGGTGAGCCGCGCGCCGAGCCGGAAGGCGAGCAGCACCGCGAGGATCGCGCCGCCGCGCGCCATCACGAGCCACAGGTCCGGCGCGGCCGACCCGAACAGCGAGAAGACGGTCGTGAAGATCACCGGGAACGGCTTCCACGACGGCCCGCCCGTCGTCTGCAGGTCGACGTGGGCGATCTCGCGCCCCCAGATGATCCACGCCCACGGATCGTAGGTCGGCGTGCTCGGGTAGAGCAGCGTGAACGCCGCGAGCGCGAGCGCGACCGCCGCGAGCAGCGCGTAGACGCGGCCGTCGGTCGCCTTCTCGCGCGCGGCCGCCGGCGTGAGGCGCTCGCGCAGGGCCGCGAGCCAGCCGGGCGAGCCGAGTTGTGCGGTCGACGTCGACATGGAGCGCTCAGGCACTCGCGGCTTCCGCGGCCGCGACGCGCTCGGCCTGCGACTCCGCGTGCTCCGCCTGCGCCGCCGCGCGCGCCGCGCGGATCCGCGAGAGGCCGCCGTAGCGGAAGACGAGCAGGCCGAAGCCGACGACCGTGATGGGGATGAACAGCACGAAGCGCAGCAGCAGCAGGTAGGAGAGGATCGTCGACTTCGACGCGGTGCTGACGGCGCCGACGGCGAAGATGACGGCGGCATCGTACGTGCCGATGTAGCCGGGCGCGGCGGGGATCAGCGAGGCCGCGTTGGTGAACGCCACGACGGCGAGCGCGTCCTGCAGGCTCAAGCTGATCTCGACCGCATGGCCGACCATCATGTAGACGCTCGCCTCGACGCCCCAGATCGCCAGCGAGACGACCAGCAGCACGAGCCCGAAGCGGCTCAGGAGCTGGCGGCTCGGCGCGGCCAGCGGCGCGAGCGCGCGCAGCACGAAGATCAACCGCTCGCGGTAGCGCAGGAAGGCGACCGCCGCGATCAGCGCGAGCAGCACGACGAGGCCGGCGCCGAGCAGCAGCAGCGTCTCGTTCGGCTTCGGCAGTCTGCGCAGCAGGTCGAACGCGAGCACCACGAGGATCACCCCGAGCGCGACGGCGTCGAGCACGCGCTCGGCGAGGATCGTCCCGAGGATCGTGCGCTTCGTCGCCTGCACTCTGCTGTCGAGCAGGAACGTGCGCAGCAGCTCGCCGCCGCGCGCGGGCAGGACGTTGTTGCCCATGTAGCCGACCGGCACGAGCGCGTACGCGTCGGCGCGCGTGGCGTCCACCTTCGAGCGCCACAGGATCCGCCCCCAGCGCTCGCCGCGCATCAGCGTCGCGACGGCGTAGAGCGCCACCGCGCCGACGAGCGCCATGATCCCGCCGGCGCCGCTCGGGAAGGTCGGCGCCTGCTGCTTCGTCGCCCACCACACGACGCCCGCGATCGGGACGACCCAGACGACGAGCAGGAGCAGGCGCTTGGTGTTGGTGCGGTGGGACAACCCGGGTCCCGCTCAGTATCTGGTGCCCTGCGCCTGCAGGCAGGACTCGATCGCGCTGAGCTCGTCGTCGGAGAGGCGCCCGACGGTGAGCAGGTGCGGGCCGATCACCTCGGCGCCCGGCGCCTCGTTGCGCAGCTGGATCCCCTGCGCCTCGGCCGGCGTCGCGGCGAACGCGACAGAGGCGCCGGTGGACGCCGGCAGGATGTCGAGTCTGGCCGTTTCGCTCGCGTCCTTCTGCGCTCTGATGCCCTTGCCGAGGATGCAGCCGAGCGGCGCGTCGCGCGGGTCGAACGCAGCCTGCTGCATGCCAGCGGGCGCCGAGCCGGACGGGGCGGCGTCGTTGCCGCCGCCGACGGTGGTGCCGCCGCTGCCGCAGCCGATCGCGAGCAGGACGGGGAGCAGCGCAGCTGCCAGGGGGACACGGCGGGACCGCATCCGCGACAGGCTAGAGGATCGCGGAGCGGGGCCGGCCCGGCGCGCCTCGCGCGTGCGGGGAGCGGCGGGGCTACACTCGGCGCGCCGATGCACCCGGTCCCCCCTCGCGTCCAGCCGACCGGGCGATGACCCCGCTCTTCGCCCTCGCCGGCCCGCTGCCGAAGGCGGGCGCCGTCGTCGCGGTGCTGCTCGCGGCGGGCGCGCTGCTCGCGCGCGAGCCGCGCCGGCGCGCGCTCGCGATGGCCGGCGCGCTGCTGCTCGCGCCGGTGCTGCTGCTGGCGGACATCTGGGACTCGCCGCAGCTGGCGGTCGTGCGCGACCACCCGCTGCCGGCGGCTGCCGCCGGCGTGCTCGCGATCGGCGTGGTCGCCGCGCTCGCGTGGCTGATGGCGCGCACCGCGCTCGTGCTGCCGCTGCTCGCGCTCGTCGCGCTGCCGTTCCGCGTGCCGATCGAGGTCGGCGGGACGACCTCGAACCTGCTCGTGCCGCTGTACGTCGTGATCGCGGCCGGCGCGCTCGCGGCGATCGTCGCGGGGTTGCGCGAGAGCACCGGCTTTCGCCCTCCGGTCGCCACGAGCGGCGACTCACGATGGACTCCGGGCTGGCTCGAGCGCCTGCTGGCGCTGTCGGTCGCGCTGTACGGGGTCCAGGCGACCTACTCGGCCGACTTCGACAAGGCGCTCCAGCAGGTCGCGTTCTTCATCGTCCCGTTCGCGCTGCTGTTCGTGCTGCTCGCCCAGGTCGACTGGACGCCGCGGCTGCTGCGCCTGTGCCTCGGCCTGCTCGTCGGGCTCGCGCTCGTCTTCAGCGGGATCGGCTACGTCGAGTACGCGACGAAGCACATCTTCCTCAACCCGAAGCTGCTGGCCTCGAACGACCTGCACACCTACTTCCGCACGAACTCGGTCTTCTTCGACCCGAACATCTACGGCCGCTTCCTGGTCGTGGCGATGCTGGCGGTGGCGGCGACGATGCTGCAGGCGACGCGCACGCGGACGGTGTGGGTCGGCGCGGCCGTGCTGGCGGGCCTGTGGGGCGGCCTCGTGCTGACGCTCTCGCAGTCCTCGCTCGGCGCGCTGCTCGTCGGCCTCGCGACGCTCGCGATGCTGCGCTGGGGCGCGAAGCGCGTGCTGCTGCCGGCGGGCGCGGTCGTGGCGGCGGCCGCAGCGGTCGTGCTGGTCACACCGGGGACCTTCGGGGTGAACCTGCACAACCTCGACAGCTCGACGAGCGGGCGCACGCAGCTCGTGAGCGGCGGCGGCGACCTGTTCGCGGCGCGCCCGCTGGAGGGCTACGGCAGCGGCTCGTTCGTCGTCGAGTACCGGCGGCACGAGCGCAAGCGGGTGTCGGCCGACGCGGCGACGGCGTCGCACACGATCCCGGTCACCGTCGCCGCCGAGCAGGGCGCGATCGGGCTGATCGCGTACCTCGCGCTGCTGGCGGCGGCGCTCGCGCGGCTGCTCGGCCGCGGCGCCGGCGGCTCGATCGCGCGCTCCTTCGTCGCCGCCGCGTTCCTCGCCCTGCTGTTCCACACGTTCGTGTACGCGGCGTTCCTCGAGGACCCGATCACGTGGGCGCTGCTGGGGGTCGGCACGGCTTTGGCGGCCGCTGCCGCCCCACGCCCGGCGCCGGCCGATGCGGCCGCCGAGTCGCCCCCGCCCGAGCCGACCGCCGCCGAGCGCGCGGCGGCGCGGCGGGCCGGGAGGCTCGGGACGGCGTCGTAGCGTTCGGCGGCGCTCCGCACGGGCCGTCTCGGCGGGTCGTCGCGCCGCCATCCGCGGAGCGATGACGGTCGGATTTAGGTCGCTATGCGACCAGAATATTGATCTCATAGGCTCCGGTGCATCGGGGACCGGGGATGAGACCCGGCCGAGCGGGGGCGCCGCCGGGACGCGGACCACGCTGCACTTCCCCCTCGATGCTCGACCATGCGCGCCGGCGCCGCCGCAGCGCCTGAGCGGAGCGCAGCCGAACGACGGGACCGGCGTGTCCGCGTCCACGTTCGCCTAGCTGAGCTGCCCACGGACTTCGTGAACGGGTGAGGAGGCGTCCGGCCTCCGACGGAAGGTGCGGTCTGCGACGACAGACCCGCCGAAGGAGGCCGGACATGGAGGACGGTAGGTGCAAGCTCGGATTGCAGGGCCGCTTGGAGCTCGTGCGGCTGATGGAGTCGGGGTCGACGCTGAGGGCGGCCGCGGCCGCCCTCAGCGTCGCGCCGGCGACCGCGCACCGGTGGTGGCACCGGTGGAAGGACGCCAGCGAGGCTGAGCGGGCCACCAGGGCGTGTCTGCGCGCGCGGCCGCCGCGGCCGCGGTCGTGTCCCTGGGCGCTGAGCGTGGAGGCCGAGCAGGCGATCCTGACCGCGCGGGCGCGGACGAACTACGGGCCGATGCAGCTGCAGTTCCTCACCGGCCGGCACCGCTCGACGATCTGGAAGGTGCTCAAGCGTCACGGCGTCAGCCGCCAGCGCGCCAGCGAGCCCCGCCGGCAGTACAGACGCTACGAGTGGGCCGAGGCCGGTGCTCTGTTGCACATCGACGCGTTCGAGCTGCCGAAGTTCGAGCGCCCCGGCCACTGGGCCCACGGCGACCGCTCAGCCCGCCACCGCACCAAGCGCGCCGGCAAGATCAAGGTCATCGGCGTCATCGACGACCACACCCGCCTGGCCTACTGCGAGATCCACAGCGCCGAGAACGCGATCACCGTCTCGAGCACGCTGCGGCGCGCGGCCGCCTGGTTTGGCGAGCAGGGCTGCGGTCCCGTCGAGGCCGTGATGTCCGACAACGCGAAGTGCTACGCGACCAGCCACGAGTTCGCCAAGACACTCGCCGCGCTCGAAGCCCGGCACATCCTCACCCCGCCGTTCACGCCCCGCTGGAACGGCAAGATCGAACGGTTCTTCAAGACGCTCGACCGCGAATGGGCCCACGGCCGCATCTGGCCGACCTCGACCGAACGCGACCGCGCCCTGTCATCGTTCATCCGCTACTACAACCGCCGCCGGCCGCACACCGCCGCCAGAGGCCACGCCCCCATCACCCGCGTTCACCAAGACCGCGAGCAGAACACCTAGCGTCCAGACCATCGTGCGGCTCTCCAAGCGCCAGATCGTCCTCGGCGTCGTGCTCGCGCTCGCGGCGTTCGTCGTGCTGCTCAACTGGACGTGGGGCCGGATCCCTGGCGAGCCGCCGCGGACGGGGAGCATGCTGCGGCTCGGCGACACGAGCGTGCGCGTCATCGAGCATCCGGGGAAGGACCCGGCGATCGTGCTGATCCACGGCCTGCCCGGCACGGCACAGGACTTCGACAAGGTCACGGCGCTCCTCCCCGGCCGGCACACGATCGCGTTCGACCGGCCGGGGTTCGGCTACTCCAGCGGCGGCTACCACCCGTTCGACGAGCAGCTGACGACGATCGATCGGCTGCTGGCCGCGCGCGGCGTCAGACGGCCGATCCTCGTCGGCCACTCCTACGGCGGCACGCTCGCGCTCGCCTACGCGGAGACGCGGCCGGACGCGGTGCGCGGGCTCGTGCTGGTGGACGCCGCGGCCGGCGGGATGCACTCCGACTTCGTCACACGCGCGCAGTCGCACCTCATCCAGGCGCTCTCGCTGCCGGTCGTGCAGCCGATCGCCGGCGTGACGTTCTCGCAGCTGCTGCGCACGGTCGCGGCGAAGCAGGGCGACGTTGCGGCGTTCGACCCCGGCGCGGTCGACGCGACGCACGAGCATCGACTGCTCGCGCTCAACATGCAGCAGGACGACGTCGACGCCTTCGCCGGCGAGCAGCTCCACGCCGACGACGCGATCGCGGACGTCGACCGGCGCCTCGCGACGATCGAGGCGCCTGCGGTCGTGATCCAGGGCGCCGGCGACAAGCTCGTCGAGCCGCAGCACGGCCGCACCATCGCCGCGACGCTCCCCCACGCCCAGCTCGCGATGGTCTCCGGCGGCCACATGGCCCCCTACGTCCACCCCGCAATCGTCGCGACCGCCGTGCGGGAGCTGCTTGTGAGTCCACCGGGCGGGAGATCAGTCCCAGCGCACGCCGCGCGGCGGGCCGAGTGAGTCGCGAGCGCGCTGCGCCTCGTGAGCCATCTCGGCGTCGAGCGGGGGAAGCGACGCCACCATTTCGCGCCAGCGGTCGGCTGTCATCGCCGACGGACGAGGCTTCGGCGGCAGCGCGTCGGCGAAGGCGAGCGTGCGCGTGACCCAGTCGCGCAGCGCGGCGTCGGTCGCGGTGCCGGCGGGGCTGACGAAGGCGTAGCCCTTCATCGGGCGGCCGGTGAAGTCCATCGGGCGGGTGCCGGGCTCGTCGAGCGCGGCCTCGGCGCCGTCCTCGCCGAGGCGGACCATCAGATCCTCACCGCTCACACAGCAGCACATGTTGCCGTGCGCCATGAAGGCGATCCCACCGAACATCTTGCGCTCGGTCACGTCGTCGCGGTCGGCGAGGACCGCGCGGATGCGCTCGGCGAGCGCCTCATCGTAAGCCATGCGGCCAGCGTAGCCCCATGCAGTGATGACAAGCTCCGCTACGGAGCCGCTCGTACGCATAGGCTGTGGGCGATGGATACGCGTGCCCCCCTCCACTTGGTGCTGAGACTGGATGGACCCATGGTTGCGGAGCACCGCCTGCCGCTCTCCGAGTTGCAGCGGATCACAAGACAGCTGCGCTTGGCCTTGCGCGACGTCGCCACGGTGTTGACTGACTACGGGCCTAGCGGACAAGGCGGCCGAGTGAAGAGATTCATCGAGGCCGCGACTGACCTTCGTGTCGTGGGCTCGCCAAGGGCTGGAAGCTTTTGCCTCGACCTTGAGGTGCCCACCGCTTCCGCAGAGCAGGAACGCTCGATGTCGGCAACACAGAGCACCTGAGCGAACGGGTAGTGGAGACCTTCATCGTGGGACTCTCGGCGTTGACGGATGACCTCTCACAGCTCCCACACGGATTCGATCGCGGCGTACTCCAGGCCATACGACCATTCAAGACGGCACTGAAACGCGGCATCACGACAATCGATCTGACGACCGAGCGTTCCGGACGACCCAACAGAAGTGGTCGTATCGATGCAGAGATGATCGACATTGCCAGTCGTCTCATCCAGAAGCCGATTCGCGCCCATGCCGTCGCACAAGGGATGCTCCAGATGGTCGACTTCGGCTCGCTGGAGTGCCGGATCGATCGGGCACCACAACCGAGCGTGACCTGTTTCTTCAGAGAGAGCGACCGCGACGCTGTGCACGACGCCGTACGTCAATTCGTACGCGTGGTCGGAGAAGGCGAGTTCCCTCCCGGGCACAAGCACCCGAGCCGGATCCATGTCGCCAAGCTTGAAGTGATCTACGAGTCTTTGACGTTGGAGGGGAAGGCCTACTGGCAGGAGCGCACCGTCAGCGACCTCGCCAGCCAGCGCGACATCGAGCCCTTCTCGCTTCCGTCGGAGCTGGATGACGATCCCTGGCGCGACGACGACGAAGCGGACGCACTCATTGCGGCGATCCGACACGGCGACTAGCTTCGCGACTCAGCCCACTGAGCCTCATGCCCGACGACTTCGTCCTGCTGGACACAGACGTTTTCATCTCGCTGACTCGGGGCCGACGGTCTGCTGCGGCGTATGCACCGCTCGTTGAGGGACGCCTCCTGGTACTGACCTTCGTATCTGTCGCGGAGTTGTGGCGCGGCGCGTATCACCGCGGTTACAACGAGAACAGCAGACGACGGCTGGAGGCATCCATCGGGGCGACCGTCGTCGTGCCTCCGACCGACGGCATGACCCATACCTGGGCTCGAATCACGGACGCCGCACGACGGGCCGGGCAAGCGCTCGGACAGAAGGCCCAAGCTCACGATGCCTGGATCGCAGCAGCCGCAATCCACCATGAGCTTCCGCTATTGACGGGGAACGTTCGTCATTTCGATGGCGTCGACGGTCTCGTGCTCGTGAAGTCCCCGACTCAGCCCTGACCTCCCCCGCCGACGCTGCCGGGGCCGCGCTGGCGCCGCAGCGCTCGATGCGGCAGGATGGGCGGCGATGCGACGGTTCCTCGTCACGTGGGCGTTCGACGTCGCGGCGCTGTGGGTTGCGGCGGAGCTGCTCCACGGCGTGCACGTGAGCGGCGGGCACGCCTGGGTGACGTTCGTGCTGGCGGGGCTCGTCTTCAGCCTCGCGAACATGGTCGTCAAGCCGATCGTCGCGATCCTGGCGATCCCGCTGATCATCCTCACGCTCGGGATCGCGTACTTCCTCGTGAACGTGCTGATGGTCTTCCTGACGAGCTGGATCGTCGGCGACTTCCACGTCGACGGCTTCTGGAGCGGCGTCGCGGCGGCCGTGATCGTGTGGGCCGTCAACGCCCTGCTCGAGGCGGCCGGGCGACGCCTGAGCGACTGACGCGCGCGCCGGCGGGCACGGCCGCGGCCGCGCCGAGGGGGCGCGGCCGCGGGAGGGACCGTGGGGTTCTTACGCCGCCTCGCGCAGCGCGGCCAGCGAGCTCTCGCGCGAGAGGCGCTTGAGCGCCTGCTCCTCGAGCTCGCGTGCGCGCGTGGAGCTGAGGCCGAGGCGCCGGCCGACCTCGCTGAGCGTCTGCGGCGGCTCGCCGCCGGTGCCGAAGCGCAGGTGGATGACCGTCCGCTCCTTGTCGGGGAGCGTGTCGATCGCCTTCTGCACGGCCTCGTGACGCAGCGTGTCGGCGACCTCCTCGTGGGGCTCCGCCTCGTCGGTGGCGATCAGCGCGCCGAGCGACGTCTCGCCGTCGTCGCCGACGGGGAGGTCGAGCGAGGTCGGCTCGCGGTCGGCCTTCGCCGCCTCGAGCACGAGCTCCAGCTCCAGGCCGGTCTCGGCGGAGATCTCCTCGTCGGTCGGCTCGCGACCCAGCTTCGCCGTCAGCTCGCGCCGTGCGCGCGCGACCTTGCGGGCGCGCTGCCCGACGTGGACGGGAAGGCGGATCGTGCGCCCGCTGTTCTCGAGCCCGCGCTGGATCGACTGGCGGATCCAGAGGGTCGCGTACGTCGAGAAGCGGAAGCCCTTGCGCCAGTCGAACTTCTCGACGGCGCGGATCAGGCCGAGCGTGCCCTCCTGGACGAGGTCACCCATCGAGAGGCCCTGCCCCTGGTAGCGGCGCGCGATCGACATCACGAGCCGCAGGTTCGCGTTGACCATGCGCTCCTTGGCGACGAGGTCGCCGCGCTCGATCTGCTTCGCCAGCTCGATCTCCTCGGCGGGCGTGAGCAGGGGCCAGTTGCGCGCCTCCCGCATCAGCAGCTGGAGGGCGTCGAACGTCGTCTCCTCAGGGGCGATGAGCTGGGTGTCGGTGGTCTTCGTGGCGTTCCTTTCGTCAATACCCACTTGCACGCTAGGTATTGTACGACAAGATGGTTGCTTCGTCAACAACCCTTTCCGGGATCGTCACATGCAAACCGTCGGGTGTCGCGGCGCCGACGATCACCATCCGGTGACCGCGGTGGACGATCGGCGCAGGCTGCGCCACAATCGGCATCTGATGGCTTCGGCGGCCCCGCCTCCAGACCTGCCCGGCCAGCCGCCGGCCTTCGCCCGCGACTCCGGCGTCGTCGCGGCCGCCTGGCAGCTCGCGCTGGAGGCATACCGCGCCAACGCGAACGGGAACGCCGCCGCGGACATCGAGCACCCGGTGATCACGGCGCGCCTGCTGCACGACGCCGGAGCCGACGAGAACGACCGTCGCGACCGCCGTGCTGCACGACGTGATCGAGGACACCGGGCTCGACGCCGGCGTGATCGAGGAGCGCTGCGGCGCCGAGATCGCGCGGCGCGTGCAGGCGCTCACGGAGGATCCCGAGCTGGCCGCCTACCCGGAGCGCAAGCGCGAGCTGCGCGCGCGCGGGATCGCCGCCGGCCGAGAGGTCGCGGCCGTGATGGCCGCCGACAAGCTCGCGCGCGCCACGCGCGCCGCCGGCGGGCGGCTGCGGGCCGAGAAGCTGCGCCACTTCCAGGCGACGCTCGCCGAGCTGCAGGCCGCCTACCCCGACCTGCCGCTGCTGGAGCCGCTCGCGAACGCGGTCGAGCGGCTGCGGCCGACGACGACCGAGGCGGCGGCGGCCGTCGGCGACCCGTCGCTGTACGCCAACCGCGAGCTGTCGTGGCTCGACTTCAACGACCGCGTGCTGCAGCTGGCCGAGAACCCCGAGCACCCCCTGCTGGAGCGGGTGAAGTTCTCCGCGATCTACAGCTCGAACCTCGACGAGTTCTTCATGGTGCGCGTCGCCGGCGTGCACGACCAGGTCGACGCGGGGATCGACACGGCGGGCGCCGACGGGATCCCGCCGTCCGAGCTGCTCGACCTGATCGGCAACCGCGTGCGCGAGCTGGGCGCGCGGCTGGCGAGCTGCTGGAAGCGCGCGCTGCTGCCGGCGCTCGCCGAGCACGGCATCCGCGTGCTGGAGCCGGCCGCGCTCGGCGCGGACGAGCGGGCCGCGCTCGACGACCGCTTCCGCCGCGAGGTGTTCCCCGCGCTCACGCCGCTCGCGGTCGGCCCCTCTCAGCCATTCCCCTACATCTCGAACCTGTCGCTGAGCCTCGGCGTGCTCGTCCGCGACCCCGCCACCGACCAGACGCGCTTCGCGCGCGTGAAGGTGCCGAAGGAGGGCCTGCCGCGCTTCATCGCGCTCAACGGCGGGCGCACCTTCGTGCCGATGGAGGCGGTCATCGCCGACCACTTCGACCACCTCTTCCGCGGGATGGAGATCGTCGCCCACACGGTCTTCCGCGTCACCCGCGACGCCGACTTCACGGTCTCCGACGAGGCCGACGACCTGCTGGAGGCGGTCGAGGCGCAACTGCGGCGCCGGCGCTTCGGCGAGGTCGTGCGGCTCGAGCTGAGCGCCGGCACCGACCCGGCGCTCAGAGCGAGGCTGATGACCGAGCTGGAGGTCGGCGAGCGCGACGTCTACGAGGTCGAGACGCTGCTCGACCCCGTCGACCTGTGGCAGATCGTCAAGACGCCCGGCTTCCGCGACCTGCGCGAGACGCCGTGGACGCCGCTCGTCCCGCCCGCGTTCGAGCAGGACGGCAAGCGCGCCGACCTGTTCGCGCTGATGCGCGAGCAAGACCTGCTCGTCCACCACCCGTACGACACGTTCGGGACGGTGGAGCAGTTCGTCAACCAGGCGGTCAACGACCCGAACGTGCTCGCGATCAAGCAGACCGTGTACCGCACGAGCGACGACTCCTCGCTCGTGCCGGCCTTCATCCGCGCCTCCGAGCGCGGCAAGCAGGCCGTCTGCCTCATGGAGCTGACGGCGCGCTTCGACGAGCGCGCGAACATCGGCTGGGCGCGCGCGCTGGAGCAGTCGGGCGTGCACGTCACCTACGGCATGCCGGGCCTCAAGACGCACGCGAAGGCGGTGCTCGTCGTGCGGCGCGAGGGCGGCGGCGTGCGCCACTACGCGCACGTCGGCACCGGCAACTACCACCGCGGCACCGCCGACCTCTACACCGACTTCGGCCTCTTCACGTGCGACGAGCTGCTGACGGGCGAGATCGCCGAGCTGTTCAACCAGCTGACCGGCTACTCGCGGCCGGAGCACTACCGCCGCGTGCTCGTCGCGCCGCTGAACCTGCGCGAGCGGATCATCGGCGAGATCGACGCGACGATCGACGCGCACGAGGCCGGCAGGGACGCGCGCATCCGCATGAAGATGAACTCGCTCGTCGACGCCGCCTGCATCCGCGCGCTCTACCGCGCCTCGCAGGCGGGCGTGCCGATCGAGCTGAACGTGCGCGGCGCCTGCTGCCTGCGGCCGGGTGTGTCCGGGGTGTCCGAGACCATCCGCGTCGTGTCGATCGTCGGCCGCTTCCTCGAGCACTCGCGCATCTACGCGTTCCAGCGCGGCGAGCAGACGGCCGTCTTCATCGGCTCCGCGGACCTGATGCCGCGCAACCTCGACTCGCGCGTGGAGCTCGTCGTCCCGGTCGACGACGCCGACGCGCGCGCACAGCTGCTCGACACGCTCGACCGCTGCCTCGCCGACACGGAGAACGCGTGGGACCTCGCCGCCGACGGCACGTGGGCCCACCGGCGCGTCCCGCCGGGCGGGCAGCCACGCGACGTGCACGCGGAGCTGATGCGCGCCCACCTCGCGCGTGCGCAGCTCACCGAGGCGTGAGCCCGACGCGCGCCGTCATCGACCTGGGCTCCAACAGCTTCCGGCTCGTCGTCTTCACGACCGGCGAGGGCGGCTGGTGGAAGCGCACCGACGAGCTGAGCGACATGGTGCGCATCGGCGGCGACCTGACGCCGGACGGCGGGCTCTCGGAGGCGCGCATGGCGCACGCGCTCGAGAACGCTGCGCGTGTTCGCAGCCTTCTGCACGACGAGCGGGATCGAGCCCGGCGCGATCGAGGCGGTCGCGACCAGCGCGATCCGCGACGCGCCGAACGGCGGCGGCTTCGTGGAGCGGGCGCGGGCCGAGACCGGGCTGCCGATCCGCGTCATCTCCGGCGAGGAGGAGGCGCACTGCTCCCACGTGGCGGCCGTCAACTCGACGTCGATGGCCGACGGCGTCGTGCTCGACCTCGGCGGCGGCTCGCTCGAGCTGGTGGAGGTGCAAGGTCGGCGCGCGGGCGCGATCGCGTCGTGGCCGCTGGGCGCGGTGCGCGCGACGGAGCGCTGGCTGCCGAACCCGGACCCCGGCCGCCCGGTCGAGGCGAAGCCGATCGCGAAGCTGCGCGCGCGCACGCTGAGAGCGCTGGAGGAGGCGCCGTGGGTCGCCTCGGCGGGCGCGGAGGACGCGGCGCTCGTCGGCCTCGGCGGCAGCGTGCGCAACCTCGCGGCGGCGGCCGTGCGAAGGGCGGACCTGCCGCTCGACAGCGTGCAGGGGTTCGTGCTCGGCCCGGACGCGCTCGACGCGCTGATCGAGGAGCTGGCGGCCAGACCGGCGGAGGAGCGCGAGCGGATGCCGGGCATCAAGCGCGGTCGCGGCGAGGTGATCCTGGCGGCGGCGGTCGTGCTGCGCGCGGTGCTGGAGGCCAGCGGCGCGGACGGGATCGAGGTGACGGAGGCGGGCCTGCGCGAGGGGATCTTCCTCTCGCGGCTGCTGGCGCCGGCGGACCCGCCGCTCGTGCCGTGCGTGCGGCGCACGAGCGTGCGCAACCTCGCGCGCCAGCACGGCGTCGACCTCGTGCACGCCGAGCACATCGCGTCGCTCGCCCACCAGCTGCTGGAGGCGCTGCCGGGAGCGGGGCTGCCGGAGCCGGGCGAGCCGGAGCTGGTGGAGGCGGCGGCGCTGCTGCACGACGTCGGGATGGCGGTCGACTACGACGACCACCACAAGCACTCCTCGTACCTGATCCTCGGGTCCGGCCTGCCCGGCTTCACGCCGCGCGAGGTTGCGCTGATCGCGCTGATGGCGCGCTATCACCGCAAGGGCACGCCGTCGCTCGGCGCGCTCGCGCCGCTGTGTCGCGAGGGCGACGAGCAGCTCGTGCTGCGCGGCGCGGCGCTGTTGCGGATCGCCGAGCAGCTCGAGCGCAACCGCGACCAGGTCGTGCGCGCCGCGCGGCTGACGCGGCCGGGCGGCGGCAAGGACGACGTCGTGGAGCTGGAGCTCGACGCGGTCGGCGACGACACCGTCGCGCGCTGGGGCGCCGAGCGCCAGGGCGAGCTGTTCGAGCGCGCGTTCGGGGCGCCGCTGCGGGTGGTGGCGCGGTAGCGAACCCCTGATTACAGCGTACGGATGCCGAAAAACTATGGTTTTTTGGCGAGGCGATGCCGAAAAGCTATAGTTTCTTGGCATGAATGACGGTGAGCTGCACCGCCAGCTGACGGCCGCGAACCCCTGGTGGCGCCATGCTGCCGACTGGCAGCGCGACGATCCCGACCTGCGCCGGCTGCGTGAGGCGCCGCTGGACTACGAGCCTCGCCCGCTCGCCGGCGTCAGCCCCGACGGGCTCTACGTGCTGCGCGGGCCCCGTCGCGTCGGCAAGAGCGTCGAGCTCAAGCGCGCCGTCGCGGAGCTGATCGCGAGCGGCGTCGACCCGCGCCGCGTCATCCACTTCTCCTGCGACGGGCTGGCAGCGCTCGACCTGCGGCGCTTGGCCCGCGTGGGACGCGATCAAGCGACCCGCCAGGTCGACGAGCCGCGCTACTGGTTGCTCGACGAGGTCACCGCGGTCGACGGCTGGCCGCAGACGATCAAGTGGTTGCGCGACAACACCGCGATGTCGCAGGACTGCGTCGTGCTCACCGGCTCCTCGGCGAGAGATCTCGAGCAGGCGCGCAAGGAGCTGGCCGGACGCCGCGGGCGCTCCGACCGCTCCGACCGGCTGCTGCTGCCGATGTCGTTCCGGGCGTTCTGCACCGCGCAGCGCCTGACGGACCTGCCGCAGGTGGAACGCATCCGGCCACGCGACTTCCTCGGCCGTGCGTGCCGCGAGGCGACCGACGCCCTGCTGCCGTGGCTCGACGACCTCGTCTCGCTGTGGCAGCTCTACTGCCGCGTCGGCGGGTTCCCCCGCGCCGTGACGGACACGCTCGCGCACGGTGACGTCGGTCAGGACTTCGTGGACGCGCTGTGGGACGTGATCCACGGCGACGCGCTGAACGCCGAGCGGTTCTCCGCCGCGCAGTCGTTGCAGCTGATGCTGAAGCTCTCCAAGGACCTCGCGAACCCGCTGAGCATGAGCGCGCTCGCCGAGGAGATCGGGAGCCCGAGCCACCACACCGCCGCATCGCGCACCCGCGACCTGGTCGACGCCTACCTCGCCTGGCCGTGCCACCAGCGCGGCGCCCACCAGCTGCCGAACCAGCGCGCGCGAGAGAAGCTCTACTTCACCGACCCGCTGCTCGCGCGCCTCCCACACCTGCGCGCCGAGCGGCTGCCGGAGCCCGACACGTCGAAGGTCTCGGAGCAGCAGCTCGGCCTGACGCTGCTCCGCGCGCTCGCGGACGGCGACCCGGGCCGCTACGGCGACTTCGCAAGCGTGATGTACGCCAAGTCCGCGACCGGCCGCGAAGTCGACTTCTGCGGTCCCGACTTCGGCGGCGTCGCCTTCGAGGGCAAGTACGTCGACGCGAAGCTCGCCCGCGAGTCGCAGACGATGCGCGCGCTGTTCGACGGCCGCGGCGTCCTCGCGACCCGCTCGCACGTCGGCGACGTGCAGGGCGTCCGCGCGATCCCGGCGGCGATCGTGGCGTATCTGCTGCTGTGAGGGATCGACGCCATCGACACGTACGCTGATCTGCATGACGCGCACCACCGTTGACGTCGACGAGCGGGCGTTGGAGATGGCGCGTGAGCAGCTCGGGACGACCGGGCTGAGCGAGACCGTCAACGCCGCACTGCGCGATGTCGCCCGGCGCCGGGCGCTGGCCGAGCTCGACGTGCTGCGCGACATCGACGGCACGCCCGCCGAAGTCGAGGCGAACCGGCAGGGGTGGCGGTGAGCGACGTCGACCAGCGCTGGCTGGTGGCGGACGGCGCGCTCGCCTGAGCGACCGCGGTCAGTCGCCGCTCGGGGGCGGCTCCGCCTTGCGCGGCGGCTCCTCGCCGTGCCAGTAGCCGACGGCGGCGTCGGCGGGGAAGAAGGCGCGCAGGCCGCCGCCGTGCGGGAGGCGCTCGCCGACGCCGACCTTGCTCGCGTCGGGATAGACGACGACGTCCGGGCGGCCGCTGCTGGACAGCGCCAGGAAGCGGACGCGCTCGGCGGTGTCGTTGATCAGATGGTGCGCGCCCGCCTCGCCGAGCGGGAAGCGGACCGCCTCGCCGGGGTCCAGCGCGCGCCGGCCGTCCGGGGTGCGCAGCGTCGGGCGCCCCTCGAGGACGATCAGGATCTCCTCGTCCGCGTAATGGAAGTGGTACGGGTACGCCGCCTCGCCGGGCGGCAGCTCGAACAGGCTGATCCCGACCAGCTCGCTGCCGAGCTCGTAGCCGATCCGCGCCCGCGCTGCCGCCCTCCAGGTCGATCTCTCGCCCGGCGTCACCGAGCGCCAAGGCCGCCGGGCGGTCCAGCAAGCGCTGGGACCGCACGCGGCGCTCGCTGCGCACAGCGCGACGCAGCGCGAGCAGCGAGCGCGGGCGACGACACGCGACGGGCTGTCGCGTTCTCACGCAGATCGCGACGCTGATGCTGCTGGCGGCGGCGTTCGCGATGGCTGCCGCGATGGGCGGCATGGTGTGGCAGCGCCGCCACCGGCTCGCCGACCTCAAGCTTGCCGGCATCGACCGCCGCTACCTCTGGCGTGCCCTGCTCCTTGAGAGCGCTCTCCTCTTGGGCGTCGGCTGCGCGGTCGGGGCCGTCTACGGGCTCTACGGCGAGCAGCTTCTCGGACGCGCCCTCAACGCCGTCACGGGCTTCCCCGTCGCCCACTCCATCGGTGCCGGCGTCGCGCTCGTCAGCCTCGCCGTCGTGACGGGCGTCGCCGGCTTGATTGCATCCGTCCCCGGCTACCTGGCGGCACGGATCGCACCGGAGGCGGCCTTCGACGAGTAACCGCCTAGCCCAGAATCCTCAGCGTTAGGTGCCTAGTACTAGGCATCAAACAACGATGCTAGGCGAGTGTCGTGCTCCTCGTTGCCCGCGCCGCCTCGCCTCACGCCAGGTCAGCTCGGCGCGCTCATCGCCGTTTCCGTTCGCGAGCTGACGTGGACGCTGCCCGCAGTCGCCCGCGAGGTCGACGCGTGGCACGAGCGCGCGCGACGCATCCCCGACGACGTCTTGCGAGCGGACGCGCTCGTGACGCTCAAGCGCGAGCGCTTGAACACCGAGGGCGCCGCGCTGTTCGCGATCCTGCCGCGCCGCCGTCACCGCAACCTGCTGCGCCTGCTCGTCGCCTATCAGGTGCTGCTCGACTATCTCGACTCGATCACCGAGCGCCCCGGCCGCGATCCGCTCGCCGACGGTCGTCAACTCCACCGCGCGCTCACGGAGGCGCTCGATCCCGGCGGCCCGATCTCCGACTACTTCCACCACCACGACCGCGGTGACGACGGCGGCTACCTCCTAGCGCTCGTGCGGACATGTCGCGACCTGTGCACGACGCTTCCCTGCTTCGAGCTGGTCAGCGCTCACGCGCAGCGCGCAGCTCGCCACGGCACCGTGCAGATCCTCAACCACGACCCCGACCCGGAGCGCCGCGTCCGGGCGCTCGTCGCGTTCGCCGAGGAGCTTCCGCATCCCACCGACGCCTCATGGTTCGAGCTGACGGCGGCGGCCAGCTCGTCGCTGTGGACGCTGGCGCTCCTTGCCTTCGCAGCCGAGCCCGCGACGACCGCGGCCGACGTTCACGCCGCCGAGGCGGTCTACGTCCCCTGGCTGTGCGCCGCGAGCACGCTGCTCGACGCGTTCGTTGACCAGGCCGAAGACGCGGCGTCCGGTAACCACAGCTACGTCGGCTACTACCCAACGGCCGACGTGGCCGTCGCGCGGGTAGCGACCATCGCAGCGCGATCGGCCGTGGGCGCCCGTCTGCTGCGACGAGGGACCCGCCACGCGCTCATCGCGACGGGCATGGTCGCGATGTACCTCTCCAAGGACGCCAGCCGAGAGCCGCCGCTTCGCGACGGGAGCCGGGCCATTCTGCGCGCCGCCGGCCCACTGGCCCGCATCGAGCTTGTCGTCATGCGCGTGATCCGCGCGACGCGCCGGCTGCAATCGGCGTGACGGAAAGCAGCGCCGCGCTTCCCTAGAACTGAGTAGTTAGCAAGAGGGGATTGCTCAGCGCTGAGGCGCCGGCCTAGAGTCGCCGCCATGGTCCACGACTCACCCTCCCCGATCCCGCCTCGCGTCCCCCCGAGCAGGACGACTCGGCTGGCGACGGCCACGGTCGGCGATCTCAGCGCTGCGCGCGCATGCGTCGAGCTGACGCACGACCGCATCGCCATCGCCCTCCACAAGCGCGACCGGCGACTGGACAGCATCCCCCGCGATCAGCTGATCGAGCTGTCCAATCGCATAGCCGCGCTTGAGGCCGCCGCCACTCGAGTCCTGCGTCATGTGGACCCCGACGGAGCGGCGCGCGTGCCGGCCATCCTTGAGATGTGCCGTGAAGGCAGCGCCCCGCGACGCTGGTAGCCCGGCCCCGAGCGGTGGTCCCCACATCGGGGCCGGGCGCCAAGCGGTCACGGACACGATCGCGCATGTCGGTCTGGACCGTGAGCTTTCGCAGGCAGTTGCACGACATGCGGGGCAGCTCGGCATGTCGCGGGCCGCATTCATCCGCCAAGCCGTGCGGGAGCGCGTCGAGGCAATCGCCCGGGCCGACGAGTGGGTCCGCGAACGCGACGACCGCCTGCCCGGTGCCGCCGACCGCACCCCCCGCGCTTCGCAGCCCCCACAGAAGCCGAGGCTCCGGCCGCGGCCGCCGAAGCCCCCGCTCCCACCAGCACGTGAGCGGCAGATACGAGAGATGTACACCGTCTACCTGACTGGAGCGACGCTGGCGCAGGTCGGCGCCACCTACGGCGTGAGCCCCGAGCGCGTCCGCCAACTGTTCGCTCGGCTCGACCTTCCGCGCAGGCACCCGGCGGCGCACCACAAGAGCGAACCGACGCCCAGATCCGGAAACGTCGCTCTGGTAGCCCCCCAAAGGGTCTTTCCATACAGGGCTAGCAGCCGCATCTCCGAGCGCGACGTCGCCGGCGAGGGGTTCCGCGACGTGGGCGTCTGGCATGCGGCGGTGGCGCCGCGGGCCGGGGCGCATCGCTGAGCCGGACACTGAAATAGACACGAAATGTACAAATGCACACGGCCCCCGGCGATGTTTGTATATTTCCCTTGCAGATTTCCCAACCTTTGTCAGCTAAGGTTGTGAAATGGCGGCAACTTCCCAACCCGCGCACGGTCGCATCGAACGGCGCGTCTGGAGACCGACGATGGACTACGGCGTCGGGCGCCGGCATCGCGTCGCGCAGACGATCGAGTGCTTTGTGCCCGACCCGATCGCCGAGTGGGACCCGACGCTGACCGCCTCGACGGCGGCGCTGATCGCGGAGGCCGACGTCGAGGTGTGGGACCTCAACCGCCACGCGCCCTCGGTCGACGGGCTCGACGCGCTCGCGCGCCAGCTGCTGCGTCAGGAGTCGGTCGGCTCGTCGCGGATCGAGGACGTCGTGATCGGCCAGCGGCGGCTCGCGCGCGCCGCCGCCGCCGGCAGCGCCGCGACCGGGAAGCGCGACGAGAACGCGCGCCTCGTGCTCGGCAACATGCGCGCGATGGAGCGCGCGATCGCGCTCGCGACCGAGCCGCGGCCGTTCACGCGCGACGACGTCGTCGCGATCCACCGCACGCTGTTCGAGGGGACGCAGGACGAGCTGCTCGCCGGCGTCGTGCGCGAGGAGCAGAACTGGATCGGCGGCTCGCACTACAGCCCCGCCGGCGCCGCCTTCGTCCCGCCGCCGCCGGAGCACGTCGAGGCGCTGCTCGAGGACCTCGCGGCGTTCGTGAACCGCCACGACCTGCCGGTGACGCTGCAGGCTGCGCTCGCGCACGCGCAGTTCGAGACGATCCACCCGTTCCTCGACGGCAACGGCCGCACGGGACGCTGCCTGATCCACGTCGTCTTCCGCCGGCGCGACCTGGCGCGCGCCGTCGTGCCGCCGGTCAGCCTCGTGCTGGCGACGCACAGCGACCTCTACATCGGCGGGCTCCAGGCCTACCGCTTCGGCGAGCTGAAGGACTGGCTGCTGCCGTTCGCCGGCGCGACGGTGAAGGCGGTCGACAGCGCGCACGAGCTGGCGGCGCGCGTCGGCACGCTGCACGACGCCTGGCTCGCGCGGCTCGGGCGCCCGCGCAGCCACGCCAGCTCGCGCGCGCTGCTGCACCAGCTCGCGGGCGAGCCGGTCCTGACCGTCGCACGCGCAGCCGAGCTGGCGGGCGTGAGCGAGACGGCCGCCGCGAGAGCGCTCGAGGCGCTCGAGCGGGCGGGGATCCTCACGCGGCCGTCGGCGCAGCGCTGGGGCCGCCGCTGGGAGGCCACGGAGGTGTTCGACCTGCTCGACGCGTTCGAGCGCGCCGTCGCGACGCCCGGCCACACGAGCCGGCCGGCGCGCCCGGCGCCGAAGCGCGAGGCGCACCAGCCGGCGCCCTGAGCTACGCGGCGACCGGCTCCGCGAGCGGGGCGTCGACAACCGCGGCGGACGCCTCGTCCGCCTCCCCCGCCGCCCGACTCGCCGCCGCCATCTCGGCCTGGCGAGCCCGGCCGGGGACGAACAACGCGCACACCGCGCCCGCCGCCAGCACGGCGGCGCCGACCCAGACCGCCCGCGTCATGCCGTCGGTGAACGCCTGCGGGGAGGCGTAGGAGCCGGCGCCGGCGAACACCGTGGACAACACCGAGACGCCGAGGGCGCCGCCGATCTCGCGGAACGTGTTCGTCGCGCCGGACGCCTGGCCGGCCTCCTGCGGGCGAACCGAGGACAGCACCGCGTTCGCCGCCGGCGCGAAGACCAGGGCCATGCCGGCGCCGGCCATCGCGAACGGGCCGATCAGCTGGGCGTACGGCACGTCCGGCGCGGACACCAGCGCGAGCAGCGCCATCGCGCCCGCCTGCAGCGTCAGGCCGAGCGTCATCAGCGGTCGCGAGCCGATGCGGTCGGACAGGATCCCCGCGATCGGGGCGACGAGGATCGTCACGCCCGTCCACGGCAGCGTCCGCAGCCCGGCCTCCAGCGGCGAGTAGCCCTGCACGGTCTGGAAGAACTGCGCCAGCAGGAAGATCGAGCCGAAGGTGCCGAAGAACATCGCGACCGTGACGCCGGAGGTCGCCGTGAAGCTGCGCGAGCGGAAGAAGCGCATCGGCAGCATCGGCTCCGGCGCGCGCAGCTCCCAGGCGACGAAGGCCGCGAGCAGCAGCAGGCCGGCGGTCGCCGAGCCGACGACGGTCGTGCTCGTCCAGCCGTAGTCGGCGGCCTTCACGATCCCGAGCACGAGCCCGAACAGGCCGGTCGCGGCGAGCAGCAGGCCGCGCACGTCGAGCCGGCGGCCGGGGCCGTGCGACTCGGTCAGCCGCGTGATCGCGAGCGGCACCAGCACGATCCCGATCGGGACGTTGAGCCAGAAGATCCAGTGCCACGAGATGCCCTCGACGACCGCGCCGCCGGCAAGCGGCCCGAGCGCGACGCCGAGCCCGCTGACGCCCGACCAGATCCCGAGCGCGAGGCCGCGCTTGCCGGCCGGGAACGCCTCGCTCAGCAGCGTGAGCGAGAGCGGCATGACGAAGGCGGCGCTCGCGCCCTGGAACGCGCGCGCGGCGATCAGCGCCTCGGCGCTCGGCGCGAGCGCGGCGGCGACGGAGGACACGGTGAAGGCGCTCAGGCCGAACGCGAACACGCGCCGGCGGCCGAGCCGGTCGCCGATCGCCGCGGCCGGCAGCAGCAGCACCGCGAACGCCAGCGTGTAGGCGTTGACGGTCCAGCCGAGCGAGGCGAGGGTCGCGCCGAAGTCGACGCGGATCGAGGGCAGCGCGGTCGTCACGACGAGGTTGTCGAGCGTGACCATGAACAGCGCGACGCTCGTCACGATCGATGTCCAGATCTGGCGGGAGCGGGTCATCGGGTCGAGCCTCCTGCGGTGTGTGAGTGGTCACTCATCTGCATGGCAAAAAAAGAGACGACGGTCAGCCGGCGGCCTTGCGAGCGGGTGCGGCCTCCTGCGCCGCGAGCTTGTCGTCCATCCAGCCGCACAGCTCGCGCGCCCAGGGCGTTCTCGATCGCGGGCGCGTCCATGCCGGCGAGCACGGTCATCAGCATCCCGCGCCCGACGAACGCGCGCAGCTCGTCCCCCTCGGCGCCGGTGAGGCGGCGGATCAGCTCGATCAGGTCGCCATAGCCGCGACGCACCGCGTCGCGGATCGCGAGGTCGTCGCCCGAGGCGGCCGCGAACGCCTGCAGCGTGGCGCGCAGCGTCGTGCGGTCCTGCATCAGGCCGGCGTAGGCGTGGCCCATCCGCTCGAGCGCGGACTCGCCGTCGGCGCTCTCGTCCTCGGCGGCGGTGCGCATCGCGTCGCCGAGGCGCTGGTAGCAGCGGTCGACGGCGGCGACGTAGAGCTCCGACTTCGTCGGGAAGAGGCGGAACAGGTACGCCTGCGAGATCCCCGCCGCCTTCGCGATCTCGGTCGTCGGCGTGCCGTGGAAGCCCTGCTCGGCGAACGCGGCGACGGCGGCCTCGACCAGCGCCTCGCGGCGCTCGGCGGCGGTGGACAGCTGGCGGGTCGGGGACGGCGGCGGGATCATCGATCTGTGAGTATGCACTCACTCACTCGCGATGTCAAGCCGCCGCCCCCGCGTCGCTCAGCCGCGCAGGCCCCGCGTCGAGTAGCGCACGAGCGTGACCGTCTTGGTGGCCGTCTGCCCTCTCACGAGCGCGTTCGCGACGGTCGCCTTCACGTTCATCGTGCCGCGGTGGCGCAGCAGGCGCTTGCCGAGGGTGTTGAGCGTGATGTGGACGAAGCCGCCGTCGTCCTGCTTGAGCGTGTAGGCGTCGCGCACGCCGACGGTCTTGCCGCCGCGCACGAGCTTCAGGCTGCCTCTGCAGTCGGCCGTGCCGATGCAGGCGACGAACACGCCGCCGACGCCGTTCTGGTCCGCGAACGCCGTGTGGCCGTAGATCCCGAGTCTCGTCGAGGCGGCGCCGCCGGTCGCGAACGTTCTGTCGGCGCCGATCGCGAACGCTCCGTTCGGCCCGACCGCGACGAGGCGGTAGTGGTAGGTCGTGTCGTTCTCTCAGACCCGACAGCGTCGCGGTGACCGACACCGCGCCCGAGCCGGAGCCCGCACCCTTCGGCGGCGTCTGCTGACCGTAGTCGGCCGTCTCGCCGAACTCGAAGTAGTACGACGTGCTCAGCCCGTTCGGGTTGACCGAGCCGTGCAGCGCCGCGCCGCCGCCGTCGACCGTCGCACTGCCGGTCGTGGCGCTCGGCGCCGGGGGCGGCGGCGGCGCGGTGCCGGTGGTTCTGAACGTCTTGTCGGCGCCGACCGTCGGGCCGCTCGCGTTCGTCGCGATCACGCGGTAGTGGTAGGTCGTCCCCGCGGTCAGCCCCGACAGGTCCGCTCTCACGGGCACGTCGGCGGTCCCCGAGCCGGCGGACGTGAGCGCGCTCTGCTGCCCGTAGGCGGTCGTCGTCCCGTACTGGAACGCGTAGCTCGTCAGCTCGCCCTGCGGGTTGACCGTCCCCGCGAGCGATGCCTGCGTGTCGGTGACGCCGGACGCGTCACCGGTGGTCGCGCCGGGCGCGCCGGCCGCGAGGGTCGGCCCCGCCACCAGCGCGACCGCGACCGCCAGCAGCGCAGCCGTCGTGACGCCAAGCGCAGCGAATCGCCGCATGTCCTGTTACCTCCAGATTCGTCATCGGCGTATGGAGGTCCCCAACCGGGCACCGGGGGCCGAGTTGCGGGGGCGGCGAACGCGCTGACAGCGTGCGTTTCGGCTGCACGCCACGGGGGAACCGGGCGTGGCCGGCTATGCTCGCGCGCCGTGGCAGCCGACGCCGAGATCCGCCCCGCGACGCGCGACGACGTCCCGCTGCTGCTGGAGCTGATCGGCGCACTGGCGGACTACGAGCGGCTGCGCGGCGAGCTGCACGCGACGGCGGGCGCTGCTGGCGCACGTCGCGCGCGCCGCGGTCGCGCGCGGCTGCGGGCGGCTCGAGTGGTCGGCGCTCGACTGGAACGACCCGGCGCTCGCGTTCTACCGCGGCATCGGCGCGCGCCGGCTGTCCGAGTGGGACCTGCACCGGCTCGACGGGGCGGCGCTGGCGGCGGTGGCCGCGGCACGCCCCGGACCCTGACACCCCCGCACAGCCCGCACGGCGAACGCCGGCGCGAGCGCCTACGCTCCGGCGCATGAACGCAGCCATCGAGGCCGAGGGCCTCATCAAGACCTACCCGGGCGACGTGCGCGCGCTCGACGGCGTGAGCTTCCGCGTGCCCGCCGGGACGATCTTCGGCCTGCTCGGCCCCAACGGCGCCGGCAAGTCGACGACCGTGAAGATCCTCACGACGCTCGCCGCTGCGGACTCCGGCACGGCCCGTGTCGCGGGCCTCGACGTCGAGCGCGAGCCGGTCGCGGTGCGCCGGGCGATCGGCGTCGTCGGGCAGAAGAACGCCGTCGACAGAGAGGCGACCGGGCGCGAGAACCTCGTGCTCCAGGGACGCTTGTACGGGCTGCGCGGCGCCGACCTTCGCAGCCGTGTGGACGACCTGCTCGAGCGCTTCACGCTCGCGGACGCCGCCGATCGCTTCGTGAAGGGCTGGTCGGGCGGCATGCAGCGCCGTCTCGACGTGGCGCTTGGGCTGATCGCGCGGCCGCAGGTGCTGTTCCTCGACGAGCCGACGACCGGCCTCGACCCTGAGGTGCGCGTGGCGATGTGGGGCGAGATCTCCACGCTCGCGCGCGAGGAGGGGCTGACGATCCTGCTGACGACGCACTACCTGGAGGAGGCCGACCAGCTCGCCTCCCAGCTGGCGATCGTCGACCGCGGCCGAATCGTCGCGGAAGGATCGCCGGAGCAGCTGAAGGCGGAGCTGCGCGGCGACGCGATCAGCGTCGAGCTCGACGAGGACGGCGGGCCGTCCGTGCACGCCGCGCTCGCCCGTGTCGACGGCGTGCGCGAGGTCGTGCTCGAGGGCCGCATGCTGCGCGCCCGCGCGGATCAGGGCGCGCGCGCCGTGCCGGCGGTGCTGGCGGCGCTGGAGTCCGAGGGCGTGCCGGTCGCGGCGGTGACGGTCGCGCGCGCGTCGCTCGACGACGTGTACCTGCGCCATACCGGCCGCAGCTTCGCGGCGGCCGAGGCGGCGCACGACGGCGGCGGCGGCGCGGCCGGGGACCCGCCCGCCGAGCCGGAGCCCGAGCCCGACACCACGACGATGGGGAGCCGCTGACGATGCCCGCAGTCCTTCAAGACTCGCTGTTCATGACGCAGCGCCACCTGCGCGCGCTGCTGCGCCAGCCGGCGTGGATCGTCGTGACGCTCGTGCAGCCGGTCATGTGGCTGCTGCTGTTCGGCGCGCTGTTCAAGTCGATCGTGAGCCTGCCGGGCTTCGGCGCCGACAACTACGCCGACTTCCTCACCCCCGGCATCGTCGTGATGACGGCGCTGTTCTCGGCCGGCTGGGCGGGGATGGGCATCCTGCAGGACTACGAGCGGGGGATCCTCGACCGCTTCCTCGTGACGCCGGCGAGCCGCGTCGCCCTGCTCGCCGGCCGGCTCGTGCAGCAGTCGATCGTGACAGTCGTGCAGTCGCTGATCATCATCGGCCTGGGCCTCGCGGTCGCGGGCGCCTCGTTCCCCGGGGGCGCGCCCGGCGCGCTCGTCGTGATCGCGGCCGCGATCCTGCTGGGGATGTCGATCGGCGCGCTGTCGAACGCGCTCGCGCTCGTGGTGCGCAAGGAGGAGACGCTGATCGCGGCGGTCACCTCGCTCACGCTGCCGCTGTCGTTCCTGTCGGGCACGTTCATGAACCTCGCGCTCGCGCCGGCGTGGATCGGCGACGTGGCGAAGTTCAACCCGCTGCAGTGGGCGGTCGTCGCCGGGCGCGAGGCGCTGACCTCACCCGATCCCGACTGGGGCGTCGTCTTCTCCCGCCTCGGCCTGCTCGCCCTGCTGCTGATCGCCTGCTTCGCCGTCGCGATGCGCGCGTTCCGCGCGTACCAGCGAGCGGCCTGAGGCGAGCTGTCGCAGCCCTCGCTTGACTCACCTGCCGCACAACCCGGTCGGTGCTGTGCTCGCTCAGCGCCCGGTGAATCTGGCTGGGCGGCGCTCGACGAAGGAGCGCATGCCCTCGGCGCCGTCCTCGCTCGCGAACAGCGGGACGGCGTCGGCCTGGAGCTGGGCGACGGCTGCGTCGTGGCCCTCGTACGTCGCGCGGTAGGCGGAGCGCAGCGTCGCGGCGACGCCGAGCGGGGCGGCGGCGGTCGCGATCCGCTCGGCCAGCTCGAGCGCGCGGTCGAGCTGCGCGCCCGGCGCGACGACCTCCTGCACGAGTCCCATGCGGTGCGCCTCGGCGGCGTCGAACGGGTCGCCGGTGAGCAGGTGCTTCATCGCGTTGCCCCAGCCGGCCTCGCGCGGCATGCGGATCGTCGCGCCGGCGAACGGGTAGATGCCGCGCTGGACCTCGAGCTGCGCGAAGCGCGTGTCGCTCGCGGCGATCCGCACGTCGGCCGCCAGCAGCAGCTCGATCCCGATCGTGATGCACCAGCCCTGCACGGCGATCACGACCGGCGTCGTCCACGGGCCGTCGAGCCGCCACGGCTGGCGGCCGCCCTCGGGCACCGGCAGGCCGGCGCCGTCGACCACCGCCGGCGCGACCTGCGCGAGGTCGAGCCCGCCGGTGAAGTGCTCGCCGTGCGCGAACAGCACGCCGCAGCGCAGCTCCGGGTCGCGCTCCAGCTCCCCGTAGGCGAGCGCCAGCTGCTCGAACATCCGCAGCGTGAAGGCGTTGCGTCTCGCGGGCCGGTTCAGCCCCATCAGCAGCACGTGCCCGCGCCGCTCGATCGTGACCGTCTGCTCCTCGCTCATCGCCTCGCCTCCGCGTCGCTTGCGCCGTGGCGGGTCACCCTACGCGGCGCGGATCGGACAGGCGTCATCTACCGTTCCGCCGCATGACGAGCGCGAGCGAGACCGGGACCGCCGGCACCTTCGAGCAGGCGACCGCCGTCACGGCGCTCGGCGACGGGCGCTTCCGCGCCAAGATCGACCCCGGCTGGTCGACGCCGATCGCGGCGAACGGCGGCTACCTGGCGGCGATCCTCGTGCGCGCGCTCGAGGCGCACGGGGCGACCGCCCCCGGCGGCGAGGGCGCGGACCGCGAGCCGGCCGCCGCCCGTCAGCTGCGCTCGCTCACCTGCCACTACCTGCGCCCCGTCAGAGGCGGCACGCTCGACGTGCGGGTCGAGCTGCTGCGCACCGGCCGGCGGATCTCGAACGCGCGCATCGTCGCCGCGCAGGACGGCAAGGACGCGATCCACGCGCTCGCCGCGTTCGCCGTGCTCGGCCTGCCGGCCGCCGGCCGGTGGGAGCCGGAGCCGCCGCGCGTCGGCCCGCCGCCGGGACGTGACGCGCCGCTGATCCCCCCGGACGACTACCGCAGACGCGGGGCCGAGGGTTGGGTGGGCCCGATGCCGAGAAGCCCGCCGATGTTCAACCGCATCCGCATCGCGCCGCGGATCGGCGGCGTGCCGTTCTCGAACCGGCCGATGCCGCCGGGCGAAGCGCCCGAGACGGGCGGCTGGATCACGCTGCCCGAACCGCAGCCGATCGACGCCGCCTTCATCGCGCTCTGCACCGACGTGTGGTGGCCGCCGGCCTTCCAGCCGCTCGGCCGCCCCGCGATCGCGCCGACGATCGACCTCACGATCCACGTGCGCGCCGACGTCCCGCCGGAGGGCATCCCGGACCAGCCGGTGCTCGGCTGGTACCGCTCCACCGCCGCCCACGGCGGTCTGATGGAGGAGGACGCCGCGCTCTTCCTGCCCGACGGCACGCTGCTCGCGCACGCGCGCCAGCTCGCGATCTTCATGCCGCTGGAGAGCTGAGCGCGCGACGCGTTCAGCCGGCCGGCTCGTCCGGGTCGCGCTCCTGCTCGGGATCGAGCTCGGCGACGCCGTCGACGACGGTGCGGATCGGCGAGAGGCGGGCGGCGAGCAGGTCGCGGCGCGCACGCACGGCCCCAGCCGCCTCGCCGATCACGGCGCGCTCGGTCGGCGACATCTCGGCCCAGCGCTCGCGCAGCGCGGAGAGCGCGTCGTCGGCGCGGTCGAGCGCGTCGCGGGCCGCGCCGGGCGCGCCCTCCTCGAGCGCCTCCTCCGCGGCGGAGACCTCGACGCCGGCGTCCGCGGCGAGCTTCAGCAGAGCATCCATCGGGAATCCATCCCCGCCCACCCTACGCGACGCGGCGGCGGGTGCGGCCGCGTCGCGCGTGGCGCTCTACGCGAGCGCCGGCAGCCCGAACTCAGTGCGGAACTCGTTCGTGTCGTGCAGCCGCGGGAACGGCTCGTCGGGCACGTCCACGCCGAGCATCTTGGCGAGCGGCTCCCAGCCGTCGGTCCCGAGCTCCCACACGGTGAGGCGCTCCGGCGGGATCGTCGCCTTGATCTCCTCGTTGCGCGCGTCGTACATCTCGCGCACCCACGCGCGGTCCTGGAATCTGCCCTGGAAGTCGCCCTGCCAGATGAGTCTCTCGATCGCGCCCCACAGCGCCGGGTGCGGCTGCGGGCGGTTCGCGTCGGGGACCATCTCGCCCGACTGCGCCGCGAGCTTGACGGCGAGCAGCGTGTTCTCGCAGCTCGCGTACCAGCCGTCGAAGTCGCGCACGTTGAGCAGCACCGGCGCGTCCGGGAAGGCGTCGCACATCTCACGCCACTTCGCGGCCGCCGGCCAGTCGACGGTCGACTCCCAGCCGTCGAAGACCTCGTGCCAGTCGACCGCCTCGCCGTCGGCGATCCGCACCCAATACGGCAGGTCGCGGTCCTTTCTCTCACCCATGATCAGATCGATCATGTGGAAGCAGGGCCCCGCGCCGAGCCGCTCCAGCGCTGCCTTGAGCGACATGGTTCCCGTGCGGCCGAAGCCGACGCCGATCACCTTCACGGTGGACCTCCTTGTGGGGGGTTGACGTGCGCGCCGCGCATGACCCTATCGGTACGCTGGCCCCGGAGCCAGCCCGATGACGCTCGTCACCGACCTCGACCTGCCGGCGTTCGACTACACCGACGCCGAGCTGCACGGCCCGCGCTTCCACGCGACGATGCGCGAGCTGCGCGCGCGGGGATGGCTGGCGAGCACGCCGCTCGGCTACGTCGTGCTGGAGCGCGAGGCGGCCGCGTTCTTCCTGCGCTCGCGCGCGGCCGAGTTCCCCGGCATGAAGATCGCCGAGATCTTCGGCATCGAGGACGGCCCGCTCTACGAGGAGATGCGGCGCAACATCCTCCACATCAACGGCGCCGACCACGCGCGCCTGCGCGGGCTCGTGAACCCGTCGTTCACACCGCGCGCGGCGGAGCGCTGGCGGCCGGCGATGCGCGCGTTCATGGGCGAGCTGCTCGACGCGGCGCTCGCGAGCAGCGGCGACGGGGACGCGGCCGTGGACGTCGTGAGAGCGCTCGCGAAGCCGTACCCCTCGCTCGTGATCGCGACGCTGCTCGGCGCGCCGCTGGAGGACGCGCCGCGGCTGCACGAGTGGTCGAACTGGGTGCAGCGGCAGTTCGACGCGCCGACGCTGATGGCCGAGCGGCCGCGCATCGAGCGCAACGTCGTGGAGCTCTACGACTACCTCGACGAGCTGCTCGCCGCGCGGCGCGACGATCCCGGCGACGACCTGATCTCGCAGCTGATCGCCGCGCGCGCGCAGGACGGCGACCGCCTCTCCGGCGTCGAGCTGGTGAACCTCGTGCTCGACGTGCTGATCGGCGGGATCGACACGACGCAGTCGCAGCTGGCGCACACGCTGCGGCTGCTCGCCGAGCACCCGGCGCAGTGGGCGTGGCTGCGGGAGGACCCGGCCGGCCGCGCCGCCGCCGTGGTGGAGGAGGCGCTGCGCTACGAGCCGATCACGCCGTTCACGGCGCGCATCGCCGTCGCGGACGTCGACTACCGCGACGTGTCGTTCCCGAAGGACACGGTGCTCCTGATCTGCGCGCACACCGCCAACCGGGACGTCGCGGACGGCGACGCGTTCGACCCCGCCGCGCGGCGCGACGCCGGCAGACCGCTCACGTTCGGCGCCGGCATCCACTACTGCCTCGGCGCGAACCTCGCGAGAGCGGAGCTGCAGGAGGGCCTGCGCCTGATCGCCGAGCGGGTAGAGGCGATCGCGCTCGACGGCGAGCCCGCCTACGAGGGCGTCCAGGGCGTCTACGGCCTGCGCGCGCTGCCGCTGCGGCTGACGTCGGCGCGCTGAGCCGGCTACAGCACCCGCGCCTCGGCGAGGTCGGGGACGACGGCGAGGAAGGCGTCGAGCACGTCGGGGTCGAAGTGGCTGCCGCGCTCCTCGGCGAGCATCGCGAGCGCGTCGCGCGGCGGCAGGCGCGGGCGGTAGACGCGGTCGCGCGTGAGCGCGTCGAAGACGTCGGCGACGGCGGCGATGCGGCCCTCCAACGGGGTCTCCTCGCCGGCGAGGCCGCGCGGGTAGCCGGCGCCGTCGTAGCGCTCGTGGTGCGTCCAGGCGATCGTCGCGGCGACCTGCAGCAGCTCGGCGCTCGAGCCGACGAGGATGCGGTACCCGATCTCCGCGTGGCGCTCCATCACGGCGCGCTCGGAGGCGGTCAGCGGGCCGGGCTTGAGCAGGATCTGGTCCGGTATCCCGATCTTGCCGACGTCGTGCATCGCGCTCGCGGTGCGGATCAGATCGCAGCGGTCCGGCGGCAGGCCGAGCTGGCGCGCGATCATCCGGCAGAGGCCGCTCATCTCGGCGATGTGCGTGGCGGTGTCGGGGTCGCGCGCTTCGACCGCGATGCACAGCCGCTGGATCGTCTCCTCGCGCGAGGCGCGCAGCTCGGCTTCGGCGTCCCGCTCGCGGCGGCGGCGGCTGAGCGCGCCGAGCACGGCGATCAGCACGTCGTTGGAGGTGAACGGCTTGACGACGTAGCCGAACGCGCCGATCGCGATCGCGCGGTCCGCGAGCGCGACGTCGTCGAGGCCGCTGACCATCAGCGCCGCCATGCGCGGGTCGCGGACGAGCGCGCGCTCGACGAAGTCGATCCCCGGCTCGCCCGGCAGCTGCACGTCGCACAGCAGCAGGTCGTAGGGCGCGCGGTCGAGCGCCGCGCTCGCCTCGTCGGCGTCGCCGGCCGTCGTGCAGCGATAGCCGCCCCGCACGAGGATCCGCTCGAGCAGCCGCAGCACCTGGCGCTCGTCGTCGACGACGAGGATCCGCTCGCGCGACGGGGCGGTCGGCTCACCCGCCATCGGCCCCGCCGCCGTCGCCGTCGTCGTCGCCGTCGCGCGCAGCCTCGTCGAGCACCTCGCGCACGCCGGACAGCAGCGTCTCGGAGGTGAACGGCTTCTCGACGAACGCGACCTCGTGCTCGGACACCTGGCGCCGCGCGATCATCTGGTGGCTGTAGCCGGACATGAACAGCACGCGCAACCCGGGTCGGGCAGCGAGCGCGCGCTCGGCCAGCTCGGGGCCGAGCATCTCCGGCATGATCACGTCGGTCAGCAGCAGGTCGACGCGTTCGTCCTCGCGCGCGCACAGCTCGAGCGCCACGCGACCGTTCGGCGCGCTCAGCACGCCGTAGCCGGCGCGTCTGAGGATCCGCTCGGTGAGGCGGCGCACGCCGTCCTCGTCCTCCACGACGAGCACGCGCTCGCCGTTGGCGCGCGCTCGGGGCGGTGCCTGCTGCTCGTGCCGTGCGACGCTTCCCCCGCTCGCCGGCAGGTACGCCTTGATCGTCGTGCCGACGCCCGGCTCGGAGTAGAGCTGGATCGCGCCGCCGGCCTCCGTGACGATGCCGTAGACGGTCGCGAGGCCGAGTCCGGTCCCCTCGCCCTTCGCCTTCGTCGTGAAGAACGGCTCGAACGCGTGGCGCACCGTCTCGCCGTCCATGCCGACGCCCGTGTCGCTGACGACGACGCGCACGTAGCGGCCGGGCGGCAGGTCGCCGTAGAGCGGCGCGGCCTCGACGTCGAGCTCCGCGTTCGCCGTCTCGATCAGCAGCTGCCCGCCGTCCGGCATCGCGTCGCGCGCGTTGACGGCGAGGTTGACGATCACCTGCTCGAGCTGCCCGGCGTCGGCCTCGACCGGCCACAGGCCGGTCGCCGGTCGCGTGTCCAGCTCGACGTGCTCGCCGATCGCGCGGCGCAGCAGCTTGTCGACGTCGGCCAGCACGCTGTTGACGTCGAGCACACGCGGGCGCACGACGTCGCGCCGGCTGAAGATCAGCAGCTGGCGCGTGAGCGCGGCGGCGCGCTGGGCGGCTCGGCGGATCTCCTCGACGTCCTCGTACGCGGGCGAGTCCTCGCCGATCTCGTCGGCGACGAACTCGGCGTAGTTGAGGATCACGCCGAGGATGTTGTTGAAGTCGTGCGCGACGCCGCCGGCCAGCTGGCCGACGCTCTCGAGCCGCCGCATCTGGTTGAGCTGCTCCTCGAGGCCCTCCTTCTCGCGCTCGGCCTCGAGCCGGCGGGCGCGCTGCAGCTCCGCCTCGAGCCGCTCCTGCTCGCGCGAGGCGGCAACGCGCTCGGTCACGTCGCGAATCGCCGTGATCGCGAGCATCCCCTCGTCCGTTTCGATCGCGGCGAGGCTGATCTCGGCCGGGAACTCGCTGCCGTCGCGGCGGCGGCCGAACAGCTCGAGCCCGGCGCCCATCGGGCGCGTGCGCGGATCCGCCATGTAGCTCGCGCGGTGGCCGGGATGGACCTGACGGAAGCGCTCGGGCACGAGCAGCTCGACCTGCTGGCCGATCAGCTCCTCGCGCCGCCAGCCGAAGAGGCGCTCGCTCTGCGCGTTCGCGAGCGCGATCGTGCCGTCGGCGCGCACGCCGACGATCGCGTCCGGCGCGACCGCGAGCGCCCGCTCGAACACCCCGACCGTCTCGACCCGGGTCTCTCTGCCGTCCGTCGTGCTGATCGGGAGCCTCCCTTCCCGCTGCCGTACGCAGTATCGCCTACGATGTCCATGTCGGAAACCCACCTGTTTCAGATTGGCGCGCAGACGCAGACGCAGACGCAGACGCAGACGCAGACGCAGACGCAGACGCAGGCGCATCCGCGTCCGCCGCCCGCACGCATCCGCGACCGCGGGCCTTCGCGCGGTAGAGCGCCGCGTCGGCCGCGTGGTGCAGCGCTCCGAGCGTGTCGCCGTGCGTGGGGAAGCAGGCGACGCCGGCGCTGAAGCGCACGTGGAAGGGCGCGCCGTCCGCACCGGCGAAGCACTCGGCGCCGAACGCGGCCTGCACCTGCTCGAGGCGAGCGGTCGCGTGCGCCGGCTCCATCGCGTACATGCCGATCGCGAACTCCTCGCCGCCCCAGCGTCCGACGACGTCCTCGCCGCGAAACGCCTGGCGCAGCGTGCGCCCGAAGCCGCGCAGCACCTCGTCGCCGGCCGGATGGCCGTGGCGGTCGTTGACCTGCTTGAAGCGGTCGAGGTCGGCGAGCGCGAACGAGAGCGGCTGCCCGTGGCGGGCCGCGAGCCGCAACAGCCGCTCGACGTCGTGCGTGGCGGTGTGGCGGTTGGCGACGCCGGTGAGCCCGTCGAGCTCGGAGCGCGCCCGATGCAGCTGCAGCCGCTCGAGCCGGTTGCGCACCCGCACCCCCAGCTCGCGCGCGGAGACCGGCTTGGCGAGGAAGTCGTCGGCGCCGGCCGCGTAGACGCGCTCGACGCTCGCCGCGCTGCGCCGCTCGGCCGCGACCAGCACGGGCGTCGCGGCCCACGCCGGGTCGGCGCGCACGACGCGGCACAGGTCGACGCCGCCGATGCCCGGAAGCTCCGCGTCGAGCACGAGGACGTCGGGGCAGACCCGCTCGAGCGCCTCGCGGAAGCGCGACGGGTCCTCGAGCACGCTCACATGGAAGCCGTCGGCGCTCAGCAGCACCTGGACGGCGTCGAGCAGCGCCGGGTCCGCGCCGACGACGAGCAGCTTCGCCGGCGCCGTGCGCGTGCGCGCCAGCAGCTGCGCGACGAGCTCGATCGCCTCGGCCGGCGGCCGCGAGCGCGGCAGGAAGCCGCGGGCGCCGCGCCGCGCGGCCTCGGCCCGCACCGCGAGCGTGTCGCGCTCCGCGAGGACGAGCGTCGCCGGCTGCGGGCGCAGCGCGCGCAGCTCGGCCAGCAGCGCATGCGTGCGAGCCGCGTCCTCGCGAGTCGCGTCCTCGCCGCCGGCGGGCACGTCGACGAGGACCGCGTCGGGACGCATGCGCGCCAGTGCCGCACGCGCCGCGTACGGGTCGCCCGCGCTCGCGACGTCGAGCGCGCGACGCTCCCCATCCGCGACGAGATGCGCGACGAGCAGCTCGTCGCCGCTGACGACCAGCAGCCGCGGCCGCGCCTCGCCCGAGGCGGCGGGATCGCCGCCACCGGCCGCCGCGCCGCTCTGCTCGGTCGCGTTGCGCTCTGAGTCCATCCCCCTCCGTATCGGCAGGCAGGAATCCGGTAAGAAGACCGCCGCGCACGACCGGGCGCGTCGGCGGTCGCCTGCGACGCGCGCGCGAAGGCCCGCGCGAGGCTGCCTCGCATGGCCGTCGAGCGACGGTCGCGTCCACCCGGGCGGCATCCTGCCGGATGCGCCTCCTGCGAGCACAGGGCAGGACGCTTCCGAGTGGCGCGCGGCGGAGCGCGCGCGGGTAGTGTGGCGCGCCGCAGATGTCGCTCCAGCACGTCCACGTCACGCAGGAGTTCCGCGCGCCCGTCGAGCGGGTGTTCGCGTACCTCGCCGAGCACGAGAACCTCGCGCCGCTGTTCGGCACGAGAGTCGAGCGCGTGCGCGACGGCGAGACGGAGCGCAACGGCGTCGGCTCGTGCCGGCGGCTGAGCTTCCACGGCCTGCTGCCGTTCGAGGAGACCGTGACGGAGATGGTCCCCGACGAGCGCATCGTCTACCGCATCACGAAGGGCAGCCCGATGCGCGACCACGAGGGCGTGATGGCCTTCAGCGCGACCGCGAACGGCGGCTCGCGGCTCGACTACCGCATCCGGTTCGGCGCAGCCGTGCCCGGCCTCGCCGCGCTCGTCGCGCGCGTGCTGCGCGGCAGAATCGCCGCCGGCCTGCGCCAGCTCGACCGCGACGTCTGAGCGAGGCGCTCGCGCCGCGCGCTGTTGGCCGCCGCGGCGCGCCAACTCGTGCGGGTTGCGCCTGCCGGGCGCCCCGTCGCTCGGCTACGGTGACCGCGTGACCGTCCGCGCCCGCCGCAACGGGGATGTCTCGTTCTGGCAGGCGAGCCTGCCGGCCCCGCCGCGGCGCCCGCCGCTGCCCGGCGACCGCGAGGCGGACGTGTGCGTCGTCGGCGCCGGCTTCACCGGCCTGTGGACCGCCTACCACCTCAAGCGCGCGCGGCCGCAGCTCGACATCGTGGTGCTGGAGCGGGCGTGGGCGGGCTTCGGCGCCTCCGGCCGCAACGGCGGCTGGCTGCAGCCGGCGTTCGCGACCCCCCGCGCGCGGCTCGTGCGCGAGCACGGACCGGGGCCGGTGCGCGCGCTGGAGCGGGCGCTGCGCGAGAGCGTCGCCGACGTGCTCGCCGTCTGCGCGGAGGAGGGGATCGACTGCGACGCGCTGCACGGCGGCACGCTCGAGGTCGCGCGCGGGCCGGCGCAGGCGGCCCGCCTGCGCACCGCGGTCGCCGCCGAGCGGGCGTGGGGCACGCCGGCCGGGGAGCTGGTGGAGCTGGACGCGGCGGAGCTCGCGGCGCGCGTGCGCGTGGCCGGAGCGAGCGCCGCGACGTGGTCGCCGCACGGCGTGCGGATCCAGCCGGCGAAGCTCGTGCGCGGGCTCGCGGAGGCCGCCGAGCGACGCGGCGTGCGGATCTTCGAGGGGACCGCGGTGCGGGAGCTGCGCGGTGCGGGAGCGAGCGCGGGCGCCGCCGGCTCGCGTGGCCTCCCGGCGGCGGTCGCGGACCCCGGCGTCGTGCGTGCGCCGGTGGTCCTCGCGTGCGTGGAGGGCTTCACGCCGCAGCTGCGCGGGCGGCGCCGCATGCTGCTGCCGCTCAACTCGGCGATCGTCGTGACCGAGCCGCTGCCCGCGGCGGCATGGGACGCGATCGGCTGGGACGGCGGCGAGCTGCTCGGCGACGCCGCGCATGTGTACGTCTACGCGCAGCGCACGGCGGACGGGCGGATCGCGCTGGGCGGGCGCGGCGTCCCCTACCGCTACGGCTCGCGCACCGACCGCGACGGCCGCACGCAGCAGCGCACCGTCGACGGGCTCGCGCGCATGCTGCGCACGCTGTTCCCGGCCGCGGCGGACGCGGCGATCGACCACGCGTGGTGCGGCGTGCTCGGCGTGGCGCGCGACTGGCAGCCGGCGGTGCGGCTCGACGGTGCGAGCGGGCTCGGCTTCGCCGGCGGCTACGTCGGCAACGGCGTCGGCGCCGCGAACCTCGCCGGCCGCACGCTGCGCGACCTCGCGCTCGGCGAGGACACGGAGCTGACGCGGCTGCCGTGGGTCGGCCACCGCGCGCGCCGCTGGGAGCCCGAGCCGCTGCGCTGGCTCGGCGCCACCGCCGTCTATGCCCTCTACCGCGCAGCCGACCGCCGCGAGGCCGCCTCCCGCGCCGCCCGCACCAGCCCCCTCGCCCGCGCCGCGAACCTGCTCGCCGGCCGCTGAGCCCGGCCGCGCCGGCGGCCCGGTCGTCCGCTCAGCGGTCGCGCAGCTCGCGCTTGGCGCGGCGGACGATCGTCATGTGGTCGATGCGCTCGAGGATGCGTGAGCGGGGCGGCGGCGAGTCGAGCACCTCGTCGGCGGTGATCCCCAGCGTGACCGCATGCTCGGCGATGCGGGCGACCTCGGGCGCGTCGACGAAGCGGCGGCCGCGTCTCGTTTCGACGACGATGCCGTCGAAGATGTGCTCGCGCTCGTTGTTCTGCACGCGCCGCACGCGGCCGACCTCGACGCCGTCGCTGCCGCGCACGCGCGTCCCGCGCCGCAGCGCGAGGTAGGAGATCGCCGGACCGTCGTCGTGCGCGTGGCTCACCCCATGAAGGCTATCCCCCGGCCGCCGCGCGCCACGGAGCGTCCTGGCCCGCGCTCGCAGGAGCAGCATAGGACAGGACGCTTCCCCCGCGGCGGACCGCGGCGCGGTGGGGCTCAGCCGCCGGCCGGGGTGCGCTCGAGCGCGGCGAGGCCGTCGGCGATGCCGGCGCCGATCTCGGCGATCTGCTGCTCGGCGATCGTCAGCGGCGGCGAGACGGCGACGCCGGTCGCCAAGCCGCGCACGAGCAGGCCGCGCTCGCGACAGGCCAGCACGAGCCGCCCCACCGCTCCGGGGTCCTCGGCCCGCGCCGCCTCGCTCAGCTCGACCGCGCCGAGCAGCCCGAGGCCGGCGCGCACCTCGCCCACGAGCGGATGCGCCTCCAGCGGCCGCAGTGCGCGCTCCAGCACGCCCTCCAGCTTGCGCCCCCGCGGGATCAGCCGGTCGCGCTCGTAGATGTCGAGGGTCGCGAGCGCGGCCGCGCAGCACGCCGGATGGCCGGCGTAGGTCGGGCCGTGACGCAGCACGGGCGCTCCCGGCTCGCCGGTGAAGAACGGCTCCGCGACGCGCGCGGAGGCGATCACCGCGCCGACGGGCAGCGTGCCCCCGCTGACGCCCTTCGCGAGCGTGATCAGGTCCGGCCGCACGTCCGGCCAGCGGTCGATCCCCAGCCACGTCCCGAGGCGGCCGAAGCCGGCGATGACGCAGTCGGCGACGAGCAGCACGCCGTAGCGCGCGCACACGTCCGCGACGCCCTCGACGTAGCCGTCCGGCGGCAGCCGCACGCCGCCGGCGCCGATCACCGGCTCGCAGAAGAACGCGGCGACGCGGTCGGGCCCGACGCGCTCGATCTCCGTCACGAGCGCGTCGACGCTGTCGTGCGGCACGCGCGAGACGTCGGCGTGCAGCGGGCCCCAGCCGGCGACGTTGGCGGCGATCCCGCCGACGCTCGTGCCGAAGCCGTGCGTGCCGTGATAGCCGTGCTCGCGCGTGATCAGGTGGACGCGCTCGCGCTCGCCGGCGAGCTGGAAGCAGGCGCGCGCGAGCTTGGCGGCGGTGTCGATCGCGTCGCCGCCGCCGGAGCCGAGGAAGACGCGCGCGCCGGGGTCCGGCGCGAGCGCGGCGAGGCGATCGGCCAGCTCGAGCGCCGGGCGGTTCGCGTAGTCGCCGAAGATCGCGTAGCTGTCGAGCGTGCGCAGCTGGCGCTCGACCGCCTCCGCGATCTCGGGGCGGCCGTGGCCCACGTTCGTGCACCACAGCGACGCGGTCGCGTCGAGGTAGCGGCGGCCGCCCTCGTCCCACACCCACACGTCCTGCGCTCTGGCGAGCACGAACGGCGCGTGCTCGACGACTCCCATGTCGGCGAACGGGTGCCACAGCGCGTGCCGTCGGTCCGGTCCCACGCGCCGAAGTGTCCTCCGCGTCCTGGCGCGCCGCCACGTGCGCGGCGGCCAAAGCCGTACACCGTCGTTGTCCGCCGCGGGCGCGACGGCGACCTCCCCGCCGGCCGGAGCCCGCCCCGCGCTCAGCCCGCCCGCACGACCTCGACCGGCACCCCGTGGCGCGGGACGAGCGTGACGCCGCGCAGGACGACCGGGTCGGGGTCGGGGCGCAGCGGCCGCAGCTCGGCGCGCTGCGCGACGACGCGGACCACCTCCGCCATCTCCGCCTGCGCGAGCGCGGCGCCGATGCAACGGCGGATGCCGCCGCCGAACGGCAGCCAGGCGTAGGACTCGGCGCGGCCGTCGAGGAAGCGCTCGGGGCGGAACTGCGCGGCCTGCGGGTAGAGGTCCTCGCGGCGGTGCACGAGCGCGATCGCCGGGTAGACGGAGATCCCCGCCGGCAGCTCCCAGCCGGCGACGACGCGCGGCTGCGTGAGGCGGCGCTGGTTGGCGTCGATCACCGGCCGCAGGCGCAGCGTTCTCGGTCGCGACGGCGTCGAGGTAGGCGGGCGTCCCGCCCTCGCCGGCCGCGGCCAGCTCGTCGCGCAGCCGCGCGAGCGTCGCCGGCACGTGCGCCAGCAGGTCGAACGCGAACGCGAGCCCGGTCGCGGTCGTCTCGTGGCCGGCGATCAGCATCGTCATCAGCTCGTCGCGCAGCTCCACGTCCGTCATCGGCTCGCCGTCCTCGTCGCGGGCGCGCAGCAGCAGCGACAGCACGTCGCTGCGCTCGTCGAGGTCCGGCGCGCCGCGGCGCCGCGCGATCTCCTCGTAGAGCAGCGCGTCGGCCGCGCGCAGGCGGCGCTGCACCGCGCCGCCGGGGCTGAGGCGGCCGTGGTCGCGCCGCAGCCGCTCGGGCAGCAGGAAGACCGCCTGGCTGTCGATCACCTTCGCGAGCGCGCGGCGCAGGCGCTCGATCCGCTCGCGCTCCTCGACGCCGAAGACCGCGCGCGCGATCACGTCGAAGGTGAGCGCGCGCATCCGCGCGCGCATGGCGAAGCGCTCGCCGGGCCGCCACCGCGCCACCTCCCGCTCGGCGACGTCGCGGATGACCGCGCGGAACGCGACGACGGCGGAGCCCTGGAACGGCGGCAGCAGCAGGCGGCGCTGGCGCAGGTGCTCGGCGCCGTCGAGCACGAGCACGGAGCGGTCGCCCAGGACCGCGCCGAGCGGCGCGTTCGCCTCGCCCGCGCGCAGGTCCGACTGGTCGCCGGTGTGCAGCGCTCTGATCGCCTCGGGGTCGGCGACGTAGACGCCGGTGCCGAAGACCGGGTAGCGGACGGTGAACACGTCGCCATAGCGCGCGTGCCAGCCGAGCAGCGTCTCGAGCGGGCGCTCCGAGAGCCGCAGCAGGCTCAGCGCGACCGGGCCGCGCGGGCCGGGCGGCAGGCTCACGCCGCCTCGGCGCGCACCGGCACGCCGTTGAGGTGCGCCATGCCGGCGAGCCGCTCGAGGTCCTGCGGGTCGGAGGACATGAGCAGGTTGACGTTCACGCCGCCGCCGCGGGCGGCTCTGTTCGCGCGTGTCCAACCGCCGCTGCCCTTGTGGCCCCAGCCGTGCGGGACGGCGACGACGCCCTGCTTGAGGTCGTCGGTGAGCGCGACCGGCAGCTCGATCGCGCCGTGGCGGGAGACGAGCCGCACCGGCGCGCCCTCCTCCAGGCCGAGCGCGGCCGCGTCGGCCGGGTGCATGCGCGCGCGCTGTCTGCGGCCGCCGCGCAGCAGCAGCGGCGCGTTGTGCATCCACGAGTTCTCCGAGCGCAGCTCGCGCATGCCGATCAGCCGCAGCGGGAAGCCGTCGGCGCCGTCCTGCTCGCGCGCGGCGTGCTCGCGCAGGCGCGCGACCTCCTCCGCGATCTCGGGATGGTCGAGCGCGACGCGGCGGTCGCGATGCAACACGACGCGCGGCAGCTCGCCGGCGCGCAGGCGCTCGCGCACGACGGTGCCGTGCGGATGCCGCTCGACGAGGCGCTTGAGCGTCAGCCCGCCGCGGCGCAGGCCGAAGCGGTCGCCGCCCTCCGCCAGCCGCACGACCGGGTCGAGCAGCAGCCGCGGCTCGAGCCGGCGACCGGCCGCGCGCAGCGCGCGGCGCACCAGCTGCAACCCCGCGAGGCCCGGCGTGCGGCGCGCCATCGCCTGCATCAGCTCGTCGATCACCTCCCACTCCTCGCGCGCCTCGCCGGCGGGCGGCACGACCGCCTCGGTCGCTTGGCGGAACGCCGTCGTCGAGTAGGCCTGGAACGGCAGCGGGAAGTCGGCGCGCTCGTACATCGTCGTCGCCGGCAGCACGTAGTCGGCGTGCGCGTTCGTCTCGTTGACGTAGAGGTCGAGCGAGACGCAGAGGTCGAGCTGCCCCAGCGCCGCTTCCAGCTCGTCGCCGTTGGGCACGCTCAGCACCGGGTTGCCGGCGGAGACGAACAGCGCGCGCACCTGCTCCGGCCCCGGCGTCGCGATCTCCTTCGCCATCAGCGACGCCGGCTCGGCGCCGAGCACCTCCGGGAAGCCGCCGAGCCGAGAGCGGCGGTGGTCGTAGCCGATCGGGGCGAGCCGCAGCGCGAGCTGCGTCAGCATCCGCTCGCCGGGGACGCCGAGCGTGTTGAGCATCGCGCCGCCCTCGCGGTCGAGGTTGCCGGCGACGACGTTGACGGCGTCGAGCAGGAAGCTCGTGAGCGTGCCGTGGCGGCCGAGGCAGGTGCCGGTGCGGCCGTAGAGCGCGGCGCGCTCCGTCGACGCGAGCGCGTGCGCCAGCTGGCGCACCTCGTCCGCCGGCACGCCGCTGTAGGGCTCGGTCGCCTCCGGCCGGAACGACTTCGCGAGTCTGCGCAGCTCGCCGGCGCCGGATGCCTGGTGCGCGAGCATCGCCTCGGCCGCGAGCCCCTCCTCGAACAGCACGTGCAGGAGCGAGAGCAGCAGCCACGCGTCGCCGTCGGGCGTGACCGGCAGCCACTCGAACGCGCGCGCGGTCTCGGTGCGGCGCGGGTCGACGACCACCACGCGCCCGCCGCGCGCGACGATCCCGTGCAGCGACTCCTTGATGCGCGGCGAGGTCAGCACGCTCCCGTGCGAGACGAGCGGGTTGGCGCCGAGGACCACGAGCAGCTCCGTGCGGGCGAGGTCGGGGATCGGGACCGCGAGCGGCGCGCCGTAGAGCAGGTGGCTGGCGACGAAGCGCGAGTTGACGTCCTGCGAGCCGGCGGTGAACAGGTGCGGCGATCCGAGCAGCGTCATGAACGCGGCGAGCCACAGCGTGTGCGAGGCGCTGAACGCGCCCGGGTTGCCCCAGTACCAGCCGATCGCCTGCGCCCCGTGCTCGGCGTGGATCGCGCGCAGGCGCGTGACGACGTCCGCCATCGCCTCGTCCCACGAGACGCGCTCGAACTCGCCGGGCGCCCCGCCCGGCAGCCGCCTGAGCGGGTGCAGGACGCGGTCGGGGTCGTTGTGGACCTGCTCGAACGCGATCCCCTTCGGGCAGGCGAAGCCCTGCGAGAGCGGATGGTCCGGGTCGGGCCGCAACTGGAGCAGGCGGCCGTCCTCGACCGTCGCGACCATCCCGCACAGCGGCTCGCAGATGCGGCAGTAGGTCGCCTTCTGCTCGGGCATGGCCGGCCTCCGGGTCAGCGTTCGGTCGTTCGACCGACGATGCTACGGGACGCGGTGCGGCGTGGCGCCGGCTGGCGCTGCCGGCGGCTGAGACGCCGCCGGCAGCGCACCGCCCGCAGCTACGGCCGCAGCCGGATCACGACGCCCGCGTGGTCGGAGGCCCACAGCCGTCCGATCGGCGTGGACGGCGTGCGGTCGTTCGGGTCCTTGCCGGTCACCCAGCCGCGGTCGACCGGCATCGCCGAGCCGTCGGCGCGACGACCGAAGACGAAGTCGATGCGGTGGTCGAACGCTCTGGCCGCGTCCGCCGGGGAGTCGTTGACGAGCTCGCTGAGGCCGGAGGTGAAGCCGGCCGCCGCCGGGGCGAACTGCAGCCACGCGTCGTGGAAGCCGCCGGCGCCGGTGAGCAGCAGGTACGGGTCCTGGTGCGCTCTCGTCTGGCCCGGCTTGACCGACGCGTTGAGCGGGTCGGAGTTGCAGTCGCAGACGAGGATCGTGTCCATCCCGTTGGCCGGCGACGCCGGGCCGGCGAGCAGCTCCGCGGCCTGCGCGTAGGCGACGTCGGAGGACTCCGACTCGAGGTGCGTGTTGACGAGGCGGAAGCGCTCAGAGCCCGCGCGCACGTCGACGACGTCGTAGCCGCGGATGAACGCGAGCGACTGGCCGGCGATCGAGATCGGGATGCGCGTCACGTAGTTGGCGCTGCTGGTGTCGAGCACCTTCACGTCGTGGTCGCGGCGCTTGAGCACGACGTCGCGCATCGTCAGGCGCGCGTTCTGCAGCGTGCCGCCGAGGAACGCCGGCACGGTCACGTCTGACTCGACCTGCGTCACGACCGCCTCGTAGTGCGCGCCGCGCGCGGCGAGCGCGTCGAGCAGCAGCTGCAGGAAGTCGTAGTCGACGGTCGTCGCCTCCGCGCCGAGCGGGCCGTGCCGCCACAGCGCGGCCTCCTGGAGGCCGACGAGGTCCGGCTTGCGCTTCGCGATCTCGGCGGCGACGCGCTGCGCGCGCAGCGGGAAGTTCGTCTGGTCGACGATCGCCCGGATCGTCGTCGCGGCGGCGACGAGGACGTCGATCTGTCTGTCGGGCGGCGCCCCGAGCGCCGCGAGCGCGCGCGTGAGGTCGGCGCCGAGATAGAGGTTGCGCGTCATCACGGTGACCGGCTTGCCACGGTGGTCGCCGTGGCCACCGTCGTGACGGCGCCCGTGGTCGCCGCGCGGGTGCGCGTGCGCGTCCGTGCCGTGGCCGTGATGGCCGTGGCCGCGGTGGCTGCTGCCGTGCGCCGCGGCCGGCGCCGCGAGCACGGCGGCGAACGCGAAGGCGACCAGCAGCACGGCGAGCCGGCGGACGGTCATGCGGCGGCGATTCCCCATTGGATCTCCTCCTCGATCGACGGTGGGCAGACGCGGTCAGACGCGGTCTACCCAGGCGATGGAGCGCGGCAACCATCCGCGACGGCGTGCGAGAGGGCCGGCGACGCGCTCGCGACGATCCCGTCGTCGTGCAGCCGGCCGATCTCGCCGGCGCCCAGGCCCAGCACGTCGGCGAGGATCTGCTCGGTGTGCTCGCCCAGCCGCGGCGCGGGACGAACGGGGACGCGCTCCACGGCGCCGAAGTCCAGCGGCGAGCCGGGCGCGAGGTAGGTGCCGATCCCCGGCTGCTCGACCTGCGCGAACATCGGGTTGGCGGTCGAGCAGCGCGGGTCCTCCTCCACCAGCTGGCGGAACGTCTGGTAGGGGCCCCAGGAGACGCCGGTGCCGGCGAACGCCTCGCGCACCTGCGCGAGGTCGCGCGCGGCGAACCACGGGCGCAGCAGCGCGGCGATCAGGTCGCGCGCCTCGTAGCGGCCGGTCTCGGTGTCGAGGCCGTGGCCGGTGACCTGCTCGATCCGTTCGCACGTCTCGCCGATCGCGGTCGCCTCGCGCAGCGCGTGCCATTGGCGGGCGGTGAGCGCGACGACCATCACGCGCCGCCCGTCGCGCGTGGCGAAGTCGTGCCCGAAGGCGCCGTAGAGGTAGTTGCCGTCCTTCGGCTGGTCCTGCGCGTCCAGCTGGGCCTCGGCGATGCGCCCGAGGTTGCCGACCATCGCGAACGCGACGTCGGAGAGCGCGAGCCGCACGAGCGTCCCCTCGCCCGTGCGCGTGCGATGGCGCTCGGCGGCGAGCAGCCCGGTCGTCGCGAGCGTCCCCATCGCGACGTCCCACGCCGGCAGCACGCTGTTGAGCGGCTCCGACAGGTTGCGCGGACCGGTCGCCCACGGGAACCCGGTCGCCGGGTTGACCGTGTAGTCGACCTCGCTCGTGCCGTCCGGGTTGCCGGTCAGCGCGACCATCACGAGGTCGGGACGGCGCGCGCGCAGCGCCTCGTAGCCGAGCCACCCGCGCGCCGGGAAGTTCGTCAGGAACAGGCCGGCGTCGTCGCCCGGCGCGGTCACGAGCGCCGCCGCCAGCTCGCGGCCCTGCTCGCTGCGCAGGTCGATCTGGATCGAGCGCTTGCCCTTGTTCAGCCCCGCCCAGAACAGGCTCTGCCCGCTTTGCGCCAACGGCCAGCGGCCGTGGTCGAGGCCGCCGCCGACCTGATCGAAGCGGATCACGTCCGCGCCCAGCTGCGCGAGCGTCATCCCGCCCAACGGCGCCGCCACGAACGCCGAGCCCTCGACGACGCGCAGGCCCGAGAGGATGCCGGCCGCGCCCTCCGCCGGCGTCATGGGGCCACCGCCACGAACCGCCAGTCGAGCACGTCGACCGGCGCGTCGCCCCGGCCGGCGTCCATCCGCCGCGCGCGCACCCGCGAGCGCAGGTGCAGCAGCGACCCGCCCGCCGCAGCCGGCCCCGCCACAGCCGGCAGCGCCTCGACCCGCTCCAGCTCCAGCCGGCTGGTCAGCGTGTCGCCCTCGAACACCGGCGCGAGGTGATCGCAGCCATGCCACGCGACGATCGCGACGAGGCCGGGCAGCGCACGCGTCGCCTGCGCCGCCGCGAGGCCGATCGTGTGCCCGCCGTAGACGAGCCGGCGCCCGCCGCCGGTGGCGGCCGCGTCGTGATGGGCCGCCGCCACGTTCGACGACAGCCGCGCCAGCGCCGGCGCGCACGAGACGACGTCGCCCGACTCGACCGCCCACGCCGTCCCGGGCGTCCATCCCGCCCCGCCGGCCGAGCCGTCCGAACCGGTCGCCGCGCGGAACGCCTCCAGGTCCCAGCCGGCCAGCAGCGCCGCCGCCGCGGCGCCCACGTCCGGCTCGCCCGCGCCGACGGCCGCGAGGTCGCCGGCGTGGCCGGTCTCGCCCTCCGGGTCGCGCAGCGGCAGCATCGCGCAGCGGTGGAAGTCGAGCACCGGCCGCCCCTCCTGGTCGACGGTGCGGATGCGCAGCGCGGCGAGCCCGGTGGCCGCGCGCCCCGGCTTCGCGCTCGTCTGCCGCAGCGCGACGACCTCGGTCGAGGTGCGCAGCGTGTCGCCGATCCGCGGCAGCCGGCGGAACGCGAGGCCGCGGTAGAAGAGGTTCGCGATCACCCGCTGCGTCAGCAGCGTCGACTGCCCGATCGCCACGTCGCACACCAGCTGCGGGTCCGCGAGCAGCCCCTGCTCGCCCGTCACCGCGTGCGCCAGCGGGGCGTCGAGCGCCAGTCGCAGCCGCCCGCCGAGGATCGCCCGGTGCGCGGCCGCGAGCCCGTCGGTCAGCGTCAGCCCCGGCGCCGCCTCGGTCCGCCGCCCGACGTGCAGGTCCTCGAAGAACGGCCCGGCCACCGCGACCGCATGCGCGTCGCCGACCGCGCTCACGCCCGACGCCCCGCGCACGCGGCCGCGGTCGCGCACGCGCCGCTCACGCCGCCGCCCCCGCACGCGCGAGCACCCGCAGCGCGGCGAGCCGCACCGGCTCGTCGAGCATCTGCCCGTCGAGCGCGACCGCCCCCTGGCCGCCGTCGCGCGCGGCCGCCGCCAGCGCGTCGATCACCGCGCGCGCGTGCGCGACCTCCGCCTCGCCCGGCGTGAAGCGCTCGTTGAGCGCCGCGACCTGCGCCGGGTGGATCGCCCACTTGCCGTCGAAGCCCTGGTCGGACGCACGCTGCGTCGCCGCGTGGAAGGCCGCGTCGGGCTGCAGGCCGAAGTACGGGCCGTCGATCGCCTGGAGGCCGTGGGCGCGCGCCGCCAGCAGGATCGTCTCGCGCAGCGGGTCCCACAGCACGAGCTTGTCGGCGCCGGCCGCGCTGCGACCGAGCGATGCCGCGAGGTCCGCGTAGCCGACGATCAGCGCCTCCAGCCGCGGCGAGGACGCCGCGATCTCCTGCACCCGCGCGACGCCGGCGGCCGTCTCGATCAGCGCCTGCACCGCCAGGGGCGCGCCCTGCCGATCGCCGGAGCGCGCGGCCTCGACCCCGTCGAGCAGCCGCTCCGCGAACGCGAGGTCGCCCGCGCTCTCGGCCTTCGGCAGCACGAGCGAGCGCAGCGGCCCGGGCGCGGACGCGAGCGCCTCCACGTCCGCATGGCACCACGGCGACCGCGGCGCGTTCACGCGCACGCTCACCGTCACGCCCGACCAGTCGAGCTCGGCGAGCGCCGCCACGACCGCCGCGCGCGCCTCCTCCTTCGCCGCGGGCGCGACCGCATCCTCGAGGTCGATCACGATCTCGTCCGCGCCCAGCCCCGGCGCCTTGGCGAGCTTCGCCGGCGCCGAGCCGGGAACGGACAGGCAGGAGCGGCGGCGTGGGGGAGCGGACGCGGCGGGCATGCTGCACCCGAGGCTAGGCGCGCCGCCTCGCCTCGCCCCCGCGCCGGCCGCCGGCAACCCGCCGGCCGGGGGGATGCGCTAGGAGAGATCGGCGACGCTCGCGCCGGCCTGTCCACGACGGAGCAGCGGGCGATCGACGGCGCGCCGCAACGGCGCGGAGGGCCGGGCGCCGACGGTGATAAACATGACTCCGATCGGCCGCCGGCAGGCGGCGCCCCGCAACTCCGGAGTCCCATGACCGCGATCACCGCCAAGCAGGAGCAGGCCGTCGTCGAGCGCGTCCCGAAGGGGCTGTTCGTCGGTGGGGAGTGGCGCGCGGCGGCCGGGGGCGCGACCCTGGGGGTCGAGGACCCGTCGACCGGCGAGACGCTGTGCGAGGTCGCGGACGCGACGCCGCAGGACGCGATGGCGTGCCTCGACGCGGCCGTCGCCGCTCAGGCCGGCTGGGCGGCGACGCCGCCGCGCGAGCGCGGGGAGATCCTGCGCCGCGCCTACGAGGCGATCGTCTCGCGCGCCGACGAGCTGGCGCTGCTGATGACGCTCGAGATGGGCAAGCCGCTGGCGGAGTCGAAGGCGGAGGTCCTCTACGGCGCCGACTTCCTGCGCTGGTTCGCCGAGGAGGCCGTGCGGATCGAGGGCCGCTACGCGGTCGCGCCCAACGGCGGCATGCGGATGCTGACGATGCGCCAGCCGGTCGGCCCGTGCCTGCTCATCACGCCCTGGAACTTCCCGCTGGCGATGGGCACGCGCAAGATCGGCCCGGCGATCGCGGCCGGCTGCACGATGGTCGTCAAGCCGGCGAAGCAGACGCCGCTGTCGATGCTCGCGCTCGCGCAGATCCTCGACGAGGCCGGCCTGCCGGAGGGCGTGCTGAACGTCTTCGCCGCCTCCTCGGCGGCGGCGACGACCGGCCCGCTGATCGACGACCCGCGCCTGCGCAAGCTGTCGTTCACCGGCTCGACCGAGGTCGGCCGGCGGCTGATCGCGCAGGCGTCGGAGAACGTCCTGCGCGTCTCGATGGAGCTGGGCGGCAACGCCCCGTTCGTCGTCTTCGAGGACGCCGACCTCGACGCCGCCGTCGAGGGCGCGCTGGTCGCGAAGATGCGCAACGTCGGCGAGGCGTGCACGGCCGCCAACCGCTTCCACGTCCACGCCTCCGTCGCCGACGCGTTCACGGAGAAGCTCGCCGCGCGCATGGGCGGCCTGCAGCTCGGCCGCGGCGTCGAGGACGGCGTCGCCGTCGGCCCGCTGATCGACGACGCCCAGCGCGCCAAGGTCCGCGAGCTCGTCGATGACGCGACCGGCAAGGGCGCGCGCTGCGTCGTCGGCGGCCCGGAGCGGATCCCGGGCGTGCCCGGGCACTTCTTCCCGCCGACGGTGCTCGCGGACGTGCCCGCGGAGGCGCGGCTGCTGCGCGAGGAGATCTTCGGCCCGGTCGCGCCGATCGCCACGTTCGAGACCGAGGACGAGGCGATCGCCGCCGCCAACGCGACCGAGTACGGCCTCGTCGCCTACATCTTCACGCGCGACCTCGACCGGGCCCTGCGCGTGGTCGAGCGCCTCGAGACCGGCATGGTCGGCGTCAACCAGGGTCTCGTCTCGAACGCCGCCGCGCCGTTCGGCGGCGTCAAGCAGTCCGGATACGGCCGCGAGGGCGGCGCCGAGGGCATCGACGAGTACCTCTCGACGAAGTACGCCGCGATCAGAGCGGGCTGAGCGCGGCGCCGGATCAGCCGCCGCGCTGCGAGCGCAGCACCGCCAGCAGCGCCTCGATCGCGGCGGCGACGTCGGGGCTGCGGAGGACCTCCAGCGCCTCCCGCGGCTTCATCGGCTCGGTCCGCTCGCGGAAGCGCGGGTAGGCGCGCTCGATCGCGGCCGGACCGTCCATCGCGAGCTTGAAGCCGCCCTCGTAGGGGAGCTGGCCGAGCAGGCCGAGCAGCATCATCAGGTTCGCGACCATCGTCATCACGTCGGGTCGCGTGAGCGCGCTGAAGCTCTCGTCGAACTCGCCGACGAACTCGTTGACGCCGGCCAGCAGGCCGCTGTCGGCGAGCCGCTCGGCGAGGTCGATCACCTGCTCGACCTCGTCGGCGCTGCGCGCGAGGCGGCGCTGGAGGCGCGTCAGGGCGGCCCGCTCCTCGGGCGTCAGCGGCGCGTCGTCGTGCTGGTCGGCCACGTCGCTCATCTCCCGAACAGGTTCGCGAACCAGTACGCCTCGAAGCCCGCCTTGACGGCGCGGAAGGCGCGCATGCCGCCGAGCATGCGGCAGTCGGGCGCCGGGTCGCCTCTCATCAGTCTGCCGGTGAAGTCGCACCACACCGCGGCGCCCTCGTAGCCGGTGTCCATCACGCAGACGCCGACCATGTTGTACAGCTCGCCGGCGAACGTGCCGCGGACCTTGTCGACGATCTGCGAGGCGACGTGCTCGGCCTGGAAGTGCGCGAAGACGCCCGCCATCCCGAGCCCGATCGACGGCGCGACGACGTCGCCGATCCCCCACACGTCGTCGTATCTCGGCGAGCGCATCGACGGCAGCGCGACGTCCATGTAGCCGTTCGGCCCGGCCAGCGTCGAGTCGCGGATCACGGCGGGCGCCTGGTGCGCGGGCACGACGAGCGCGAGCTCGTACGGGAGCGTGCGGCCGTCGGCGGCGCGCAGCGTGCGCGCGTCGGCGTCGTGGTCGGAGAGCTGGAAGCCGCCCTCGAATCTGACGGCGTGCTGGTCGAGGAAGCGGCCGAAGCCGTCGACCATCAGCGGCCCGAACACCTCCATCGGCTGCTGCCAGGTGTGGAAGACGGACACCTGCGTCTTGTCCGATACGCCGCGCTGCTCGGCGAGGTAGCGCAGCATCATCGCCGCCTCGAACGGCGCCGGCGGGCAACGGTAGGGCCACGACTCGACGCCGACGACGACGCGGCCGCCGTCGAAGCCGGCGAGCCGTCTGCGCGCCGCGAGCGCGTCGTCGAGCTCCCACGGCGCCTCCAGCCCCGCGACCCGCTCCGAGCGCTTGACCTCGGCGCCGAGCGCGACGATCAGGTGGTCGTAGTCGAACCCCTCGCCGCCGGCGGTCTCGACGCGCTTGGCCGACGGGTCGATCGCGCTCACCTCGCCCTCCACGACGCGCGTGCCGTAGCGCGCACCGAGGATCGACAGCTCGCGGCGGACCTGGTCGGGCTCGCGCTTGCCGGTCATCACCCACAGGTAGCTGGGGCGGTACTCGTGCCAGCGGCTGCGGTCGATCAGCACGACCTCCAGCTCGCCGTCGTGCGACCAGCGGCCGAGCCGCTTCGCCGCGACCGCCCCGCCGCTGCCGCCCCCGAGGATCACGACCCGTCTCATCACCGGCCGTGCTGCCCGATGGGGGCGGTGGGGAAACCGGCGGGCTGCGCGGTGCGCGGCGCGCGCGGCGGCGTCAGGGCCGCTCCCGCGCGGTCCCGCCACCACAGCCGGTACGCTCGGCGCGTGTCGAGCCTCTCCTCGATCCTCTTCGCTCTCGCGCTCGCGACGCTCGTGCTCGCGCTCGCCTCCGCCGCCCGCAGCTCGCGCGGCGTGCGGCACACGCCGGGCGGCGAGAGCGAGCTCCGCTACGACCGCCTCACACGGATCCTCGCCGGCGTCTGGGTCGTCCTCACGATCGCCGCGACGATCGCGGCAGTGGCGGGCTGAGCGGGCCTCCCCGATGGGGGAATAGGAGCGGAAGCCTGCGGTGGCAGGCTTCGACGGGCGGCGTGTGCGGTTTCGTGGGCGGTTCGGCCTATGCGGCGCCGTCGAGGACGCCCTGCGCCCACTCGATTGCTCGCTTTGCGCCCGCGAGGGACTCGGCGCGAGAGAACCCGACGATGTCATGCTCGTCGTAGCGGAAGTCGGCCGCCCACGGCGTGAGCCATCGCGTCGCAGCCACGTCGTCGGGGACCTCGATATCGGCATCCTCGGCGACTTGGAGCAGGTAGCTGAGGTCGTGCGCGCGCCGGAACGCGACACCGTGGACCACCAGCACCGACTTCATCGCCTTCTCGACTGCCTGCTGGGCATGAAAGCCGATCCCATCGTCCGAGACCGCCTCGTTGTCGAGCAGAGCCTCGATGATCGCGAGATCGTCTGCCGCCTTCCGCAGCAGCCGCGCCGCGAAGTCGCGCTGGTCAGGACTCAGCGACAAGCCGTCCCTCGCGCATCGCCCAGTACGCCAGCGACCCCGGCACGTCCTTGCGCCGCCGCACGAGATCCTCGCTCATCACGATCACGTCGACCGGCACGCCGAGCGGCGGCAAGGCGTCCCGAAGACGCATGATCTCCTGCGCCGTCGGCGGCTGATCTCCCTCCTCCACCACCAGGAAGTCCAGGTCGCTGTCCTCGTGCGTGTCGCCGCGGGCATGCGAGCCGAAGACGAAGACTCGCGCGGGAGCGGCCGCGACTTCGGCGAGACGGCGCCCGGCGCTGTCGATCACATCGGCGGTGAGCACGAGAAGACGGTATCCGAACGCGCCGTCGCGATCACGGGTCGCCGCCGTTCAGGCAGCGTGCAGGTAACGGTGCAGCGCTCGGCGGATGACCTCTGAGGTGGTCGTGCCGTCGGCCCGCGCCCGGGCGGCGAGCTGGTCGCGCAGCTCGGGATCGAGTCGCACCGACTCGACGCTGGCGGGTGCCGAGCCGAGCGCCGGACGCCCGCGCTTGCCGCGGCGCGCGATCACCGCATCGACGTCGTAGCCGCGCTCGGCCTCCTCGGCGAGCCGCTGCACGCCCGCGTCGGTGATCGGCTTGCCGGATGCGGTGTGCCCGTAGGTCTTCTTGCTCATGGTCGCAACAGCCGTTCGTACGTCGGGCACAGCGGCCAAGACTCAGCGACGAGCCGGCCCTCGCGCATCGTCCAGGTCAGCCGTCCGGTGATCCGTCGGCGATCCTGAACTTCGGCCCTCCGAGGTGGGGGCTGGCCGTAAGCCAGCGGTCCATGAATGCCCGCATCGCCGCAGCGAGCTTCAGCATCGCCTCCGTAGCGAGCCTCGCTGTTTCATCTGCGAGCCCTTTGGCCTCCTCGTAGGAGCGGCGCGAGACGCTCAGTGAGCGGCTCTTCGGGCCGATCGTCCAGGGCGACGCGTGCGACACGCCCTCGATCCCATACGTCTGCGGGCGCCAGCGGTGGAAGTCCTTCCCGCGGCGCTCCGTCAGCGCTCGCCAACTCGGGCTGAGCCCGAACTCCGCGACCGCCTCAACGAGCTGGGCGACCTCATCGTGCCCGGCGCTCTGCGCCACCGCTTGCAGCTTTCTACACGTAGCTCCGCTCAGGGACACCCAGTCTCGCGGCGCTTCGGAGAACGGCGCGAAGGTCGGTACAGAGCGGCCTCGCGTGAACTCGGAGATCAGCTTTCTTCGCAAGGCTGCATTCACGGCCAATGCCCGGACCGCCAGATTCGCAGACGCGTGGCCTGCGCCGACGACGAACAGACACTGAGCCTCGGCCATGGCGCGCATGCGCATCTCGTCGGCCGCATCATCCTCGGCCGTCTCCCGATGGTCGCGCCAGAGCGCGACCTCGACCGCCGCCGCGTGGGCGAGAGCGATCTGCTCGCCAACTGAAGCCATCTGGCCGGCAAGCGCATACACGCTGCCATCGGCGGTCCCTCCCCGCCCCGCAGCGCCCATCTCCCAGAACTCGGCATGACCGGCTGCTTGCTGCATCTCAAGCGCCAGCTCGGCCAGACGCTCATGGGGATCGTCAGCCACCGATCTCGGCAAGCCATCCCGATCCCCCGGCACCGCCAGCCCCATCGGCACGAGCCCGACCAACACTCGGTCGCTCTTGGAGCCCATCGCAGGCACTCTAGCTACGCACCGAGAGTCGGTGAAGCACCGGAAGGCTCGATCATCCGGCCGCCATACGAAGCGTGCGAGGAGACGCATCAAACGCCGCCCGCAACCTCGCCCGCGCATCCAGCTCGCCGGGTCGCATGCCGGTGAAGCACGCCGTTCTCCAGGTAGTCCGCGAACGCGGGCGGCGTCAGCTCGCGGGCCTTGGCGACCATCGCCCACATCTGCTGCTCGGTCGGCGGCGTGCGGTGCCGGTTCCCCTTCCGCTTCACGATGGCGAGCCCGCGAAGGGGTTGCGGTCGATCAGCCGTCCGGCCTTCGCCGAGGCGGCGTCGCTGAACATCGCGCGCAGCGCCGGGACGGTCGCGTTGCGCCTTCCGCCCGCGAGCCACTCAGCCACAATCTCGTCACCGATCACGGCCAGCGCGAGGCTGCCGTATCTATCGGCGAACGCCTTGGTGCGCTCCGCGTTGTGGACGTTGGTCGACTCCTTCGGCCGCGCGAACAGCGGATCGGTCGTCCAACGGTCGCGGAAGTCGGCGACCGTCATGTGGGTGCGGCGCTCGCTCAGCTTCGCGCGTGCCCGCTCGCGCGCGGCCTTCGCCTCGTTCGTGGTGGCGAACGTTCCGGGTCCGCCGAGGATCTTGCTGACGCTGACGTTGCGTCGCTCGGACGCGTCCCACACCTGGGCGCGCCAGCGACCGGACGGAAGCGTGCTCAAGCTCACGCCTGGTTCCTCCTTCGGCTTCGGGCCCATGCGAGGGCCTTGCTCGGCAGGAACCGCCATGCCCGCATACCCCACGTCTCCCGCCACACCTGGGAATCGCGACGCCTCGTAAGGCTCGGTGCGATCCCCGGACGCTTCGGGGCCATCAGTGGGGGGAGCAGGATTCGAACCTGCGTAGGCAGAGCCAACGGGTTTACAGCCCGTCTCCTTTAACCACTCGGACATCCCCCCGAGCAGGGAGCGGAAGTGTAGCGGGCAGTACCGCTCGTGGCCGTGACGGGTGGGTGGGATAGGGTCGGCGCATGAACGCTCGACCAGGTCGCAATCCCCACCGTCATACCGCCGCGCTGATCGCGCTCGCGCTCGCGGCGCTCCTCGGCATGTCGTCCGTCGCACAGGCGGGCCTCACGATCTCGGCGCCCGCACCGGGCGCCGTCGTCAACCTCGACGCCAAGAGCTCGTGGCGCATCAAGTTCGCGACGTCCTGCCCGGCCGGGAGGACCTGCGGCAGCGTGGGCAACGCGAGCGACACCCTGGTCCCCGACAACGTCTTCTTCGACATCCGCCAGCAGGCGTACACGGGCGACGACGCCGACGGCCGCTTCCAGAACGGGCTCTGGTACTGGGACTCCGCCGCCGCGACGACCGCAGAGGGCTCCGCGGTCGTCGACCACTTCGACAGCAACGCGAGCGGCCGCTGGACGATCTCGACCGTCTGGCTGGAGTGCCCGCTCTCCTCGTATCCGTACGAGACGGCCGACGACCCCTGCACGCGCCGGCTGGTGCAACGGCCCGTGACGATCCGGCCGACCCTCTTCGAGCCGTACGTCGGCCTCTACGGCGTGTCCGGCAAGCCGCGGCTCGCAGGCACGACCGTCACCTTCTACCGCAACGGGCCGCGCACGAGCTACCGGGTCAAGGTCGTCGTCCAGCGCCGGGTTCGCGTGCGGGGCCGCTGGCGCTGGAAGAACGTCGTGTCGCGAGCCAATCGGCGCCTCCCGAAGTCGGCCTTCAGCGGCGAGGAGCGACGTCCGAGCATCGCCCTGAAGCTCCCCCTGCCCCGGACGATCCCCGGTTCCGCCAAGCTCCGAGCACGCGCCACCGTCACGACGGTCGGGCTGAAGCCCGGGATGAAGCGCCGCACCCTCACGACGAAGGTCACGACGCGCGCCGCGCTCAAGCAGCAGTCGACGGGCGGCGGCATCGTCATCGGCAGCTGAGCCCGCCGTCGCGTGCGGAACCCGCGCCGCCCGATCCGGCGGCGGCGCGGGTCCTCGCGTGCGGCTCAGGAGGCGTCGCGCAGGCGCTGCGCCTCGGGCAGCGCCTCGAGCTTCTTGAGCGTGTGGTTCTCGATCTGGCGGATCCGCTCGCGCGTGACGTTGAACGCGCGGCCGACCTCCTCGAGGGTGCGCGGCCGGCCGCCGGCGAGGCCGAAGCGCATCTCGATCACCTCGCGCTCGCGCTGCGGGAGCGCCGCCAGTGCGCGGCGGACGTTGTCGCGCCGCAGGTTCTCCGACGCGAGCTCGAACGGCGACTCGGCTGACTGGTCCTCGACGAAGTCGCCGAGCTCGGACTCCTCTTCCTCGCCGATCGGCTTCTCCAGCGAAACCGGCTGCTGCGCCATCCGCAGGATGTCGCGAACCTCTCTGACCGGGCAGTCGAGCTCCAGCGCGATCTCCTCCGGCGTCGGCTCGCGGCCGAGCGTCTGCACGAGCTGGCGCTCGACGTGCACGACCTTGTTGAGCTTCTCGACCATGTGGACCGGGATGCGTATGGTCCGCCCCTTGTCGGCGATCGCGCGGGTGACCGCCTGACGGATCCACCACGTCGCGTAGGTCGAGAACTTGAAGCCGCGGCGGTGGTCGAACTTCTCGACCGCGCGGATCAGCCCGAGCGAGCCCTCCTGGATCAGGTCGAGGAACGTCAGCCCGCGGCCGAGGTAGCCCTTTGCGATCGAGACCACCAGCCGCAGGTTCGCCTCGATCATCTGCTGCTTGGCCCCCATGTCGCCGCGCTCGATGCGCTGCGCCAGGTGGACCTCCTGCTCGGCCGTGAGCAGGCTCACGCGGCCGATCGAGCGCAGATAGAGCCGCAGCGAGTCGAGGCTCGGCTCGACCGTCAGGTCGATTTCGGGGCGCTTCGAGGAACTCGTCCGCGACTCCGGGCGCGCACCGCCCTCGGTCGCTCCTCCGTCGGCCGCGCCGGGGCGGCCCTCCGCTTCGATGACGTCGATGCCGTGCTCCTCCAGGTGCGCGTGCAGCTCGCCCACCTGCTCCTTCGTGACATCGACCTCCTGCAGGCATCCGGAGATCTCCTCGTAGGTCAGGTACCCCCGTTCCTGCCCCTCGGCGATGAGGTTTCGCAGCTCCTCCAACTCGAGCAACGGCGTCTCATCCGCCGACAGCACTCCAGCCTTCTCCGTCACGTTGTCGTTCCTATCGAGAACGCGATTCGGACCCGCCCAGGGCGAGCCCCCCTCTCCTCACTGCACCTCGTAACTGAACGCTACGTCCGCGATGTCGATCGCGATGGGCCGAGCCATTCGTGCTCTCCCGCCCATGAGCGTGGAGGCGGCTTCCAGCCTGTGCGGAGTGATACCACAAAGCCGGCGCTCCTCCGTCGCACATCGGGTGAAGGCCGGGGCAGATGGCGCGCCGGCGGCGGGAGATCGCCCGCACAGGCTCGCTACCCTTGGGCCGGATGCCGTCCTCCCGCACCGTCTCCGTGGCCGCGCCCGACGTCCAGAGCCAACGTCCGGCGCTGCACGTCAGCCTCTCGCGCGTGGGCGTGACGGGCGTCGAGAAGGTCATCCGCATCAGACAGGACGGCGCCGAGCAGCTGTTCTCCGCGCAGATCGAGTGCTTCGTCGACCTCGGCCCGCACCAGAAGGGCGCGCACATGTCGCGCTTCGAGGAGGTCGTCAACGAGGCGATCGGCGCGGTGATCCTCGGCGAGGCGACCTTCAAGGCCGAGACGCTCGCGCAGCACGTCGCCGAGCGCGTGCGCGACCGCCAGGGCGCGCGCCGCGCCGAGGTCACGATCGCCGCGCGCTACCCGGAGCACAAGCCGGCGCCCGTCTCCGGCATCCAGACGCAGGAGATCTACACGCTCTACGGCTCGGCGGTCGCCTCCGAGCGCGGCACGCGCCGGCTCGTCGGCGTCGCCGCGCAAGGCATGACCGCGTGCCCGTGCGCGCAGCAGCTGATCGCCGGCAGCTCGCGCGAGCGGCTCGCCGCCGACGGCTTCACCGACGACGAGATCGAGCGGATCTTCGCGCACGTGCCCGTCGCGACGCACAACCAGCGCGGCCTCGGCACGCTGCACATCGGCTGCACGGAGGACTGCGAGGACGAGATCGAGGCGCGCACGCTGCTGGAGATCGTCGAGGGCTCGATGTCGTCCGAGATCTACGAGCTGATGAAGCGCAGCGACGAGGCGGCCGTCGTCGAGAAGTCGCACCGCCGCCCCCGCTTCGTCGAGGACTGCGTGCGCGAGATGATCGGCGGCGTCGTCGAGCGCTTCCCCGCGCTCGCCGACGCGGCGTTCGTCTCCGCCCGCCAGGAGAACCTCGAAACGATCCACCAGCACGACGTCGTCGCCGAGCGCTTCGGCCTGCTCGGCGAGCTGCGGCGCGAGCTGGCGAGCGGCGAGCCGGCCGCCGCGCATCTCTCGCGCCGCGCCTGGCTCGACGGCGCCGCGTAGGACCGGCCGGGCCGGACCCGCTCAGGCGGGGCCGTCGACGCGCGCGCCGTCCGCCTCGTGGCCGTGATCGCGCTCCCGGCGGGCGAGCCGCCGGCGCAGGCCGAGGAAGTAGTCGACGCCGGAGAGCACCGTCACGGCGACGGTCGCGTCGACGAGCAGGTCGAGCCACAGCGGCGAGTCGTCGCCGACGGCGATCAGCGACAGCACCATCGCGATCTGCATGACCGTCTTCGCCTTGCCGAAGCGCGAGGCCGCGATCACGACCCCCTGCGTGCCGGCCGCCATCCGCATCGCGGTGACCGCGAACTCGCGCGCGATGATCACCATCGCGACCCAGGCGGCGAGCCGGTCGAGCGAGACGAGCGCCACCAGCGCCGCGATGATCAGCAGCTTGTCGGCGATCGGGTCCATCAGCTTGCCGAACGTCGTGACCGCGTTGCGCGTGCGCGCGAGGTAGCCGTCGAGCAGGTCGGTCAACGAGGCGACGACGAACACGACCGCCGCGAGCAGGTCCCCGCTCTGCGTCGCGTCCAGCAGCGCGACGACGAGCACCGGCACGAGCAGGATGCGGAAGACCGTCAGGACGTTCGGCACGTTGACCGGGAACACGCGCGGAGCGTATCGCCCGTGCCTCGTGTGGATGCGCACGCGCTTGCGGGCGCGCCGGCGCGCCCCTACGGTGGGCCGGAGAAACGGAACCGGACACAGAAGGGGACCCGCCATGTCGTCCGCCGCCGCGCTCCCGCCCGGCCCGCAGGCTCCCGGCCTGTGGCAGGGCCTGCGCTTCTACCTCGACTTCGTGCGCTTCATGGAGCAGGGCGCGGCGCGCCACGGCGGCGTCTTCACGGTCCGCATGCAGCCGTTCGAGTCGTTCGTCGTCGCGTGGAAGCCGGACGACGTCCGCACGGTCCTCACCGACGCCGAGCGCTTTGTGGGCGGCGAGGCGGCGGGTCTGCTGGAGCCGCTCGTCGGGCGATCGTCCGCGATCCTCACCTCCGGCGCGACGCACATGCGCCAGCGCAGGCTGCTGCTGCCGCCGTTCCACGGCGACCTCGTCGTGCGCTGGGCGGAGCGGATCCGCGCGATCGCCGAGGAGCAGCTCGCGCGGCTGCCGCGGGGCGAGCCGGTCGCGATGCGCCCGGTCATGCAGCGGATCACGATCGACGTGATCTGCCGGCTCGTGTTCGGCGTCGACGACGGCCCGCGGCTGACCGAGCTGCGCGAGCGCATGCTGCGGATCGTCGACCCGCGACTCGCGGTGCTGCTGTTCTTCCCCGGGCTGCTGCGCCGTCGCGGCCGCCTGAGTCCCGGCCGGCTGCTGACCGACCGCCGCCTGGTCGTCGACCGGCTGCTCGGCGAGCAGATCGCGGCACGGCGCGCGCAGCTCGCCGCCGGCGAGGCCGGGGAGCGCGACGACGTGCTCTCGCTGCTCGTCGCCGCGCGCGACGAGGACGGCGAGCCGCTCACCGACGCGGAGCTGCGCGACCAGCTGCTGACGCTGCTCGTCGCCGGCCACGAGACGACGGCGACCGGGCTGTCGTGGGCGGTCGAGCGACTCTCGCGCACGCCGGCCGTGCGCGCACGGCTGCTGGCGGAGCTGGACGGGCAGGTAGGCGACGCGGCCGGCGACGGCGACGGCCGCCCCGCTGACGCCGCGAGCGCCGCGGGCGCCGCGGGCGCCGCCTACCTCGACGCGGTCGTGCGCGAGACGCTGCGCACCCGCCCGCCGGTGATCGACGCGGTCCGCACGACGACGCAGGACGTCGAGCTCGGCGGCCACGCGATCCCCGCCGGCACGATCGTCAGCGCGATGTTCACGATCACGCACCGCCGGCCCGAGCTGTGGTCCGACCCGCTCGCGTTCCGGCCCGAGCGCTTCCTCGACGGCAGACCGCAGCCGTACGCGTTCACGCCCTTCGGCGGGGGCATCCGCCGCTGCATCGGCGCCGCGCTGGCGGACCTGGAGATGAAGGTCGTGCTGCGCACGCTGCTGGAGCGGTTCGAGCCGCTCCCGGCCCCCGGCCGCGAGGAGGCGATCCGCCTCACCGGCATCACCCTCACGCCCGCGCGCGGCGCGCGCGTCGTGCTGGCCCCGCGCGCTCGGGCGGCGAAGGCGCCCGCCGCCGGCCGGGTCGCGGCGGCCGTCGCCGCCGGCTGAGCGCCGGGCCGCAGCGCCCGCCTCAGCGCTCGCGCACGCGGGCGCGCACCCAGGCCGCGAACGCCGCTTCCGACAGCTCGCGCGCGGCCAGCTCCTCGATCGTCGCCGCGATCTCGTCCTGCCCGCCGGGTGGTGGTGTCCAGGCACCGTGGTTGCGTGCCACCAGTTCGAGCATCGCGAGCAGCGCGACGCGCTTGTTCCCGTCCGGCAGCGGGTGGTTGCGGACGAGCCGCGAGCACAGCACGGCGGCCTTCTCGGCCAACTGCGGGTACGGGTCGCCGGATCCCTCGCCCGCCGCGAACGGCGCCGCCAACGCGGAGGCGGCGGCGCCGAGGCGCGTCGCGCGCGCCAGGCCTTCGGCGGGCACGCCGAGGACGGCCTCGGCGATGATCAGCAGGTCCTCAACGCTCAACCTATCCATAGCGCCGCCACGCTACCAAGCCACCACTCCTTTGTGGTGGTCTGCTGCAAGTGTTCTGTGGTGGGTATACTGCGCGGTGGGATGCCGAAGACGATGACCCTGCGGCTCAACGACGAGCTGGCGGCGGACCTCGAGGCGATGGCGCGCGTCGACGACGTGTCCGTCTCCGAGGCGATCCGCGTCGCCATCGACGAGCGCCTCAAGGCCCGCCGCGACGACAAGCAGTTCCAGACGCGGCTGCGCCGCCTGATCGCCGAGAACCAGCGGGCGCTCGAGCGCCTGTCGCGATAGCGCGAGCAAGCGTCCCGCCCTGTGCTCGCCTGGCGACGCCCCGGCAGGACGCTTCCGTGCGGCGCAGCCCCGGATCGCTGATTTGGTAGCAAGCCACCACAATGTCACGGTGCTTGCGCGCCGCGCCATCATGTGAGCATGCGCGCGATGGTGCTCCAGGCGCCCGGAGAGCCGCTGAGGCCCGCTGAGCTGCCAGATCCCGTCCCGGAGCCGGATCAGGCGCTGCTGCGCGTGCGGGCGTGTGGGATCTGCCGCACGGACCTGCATCTGCGCGACGGCGAGCTGGCGGCGGGCCATCTGCCGCTCGTGCTGGGGCATCAGATCGTCGGGGAGGTCCTCGTCCCCGACGCCGCCGGAACGCACGCCACCGGCGCCCGCGTCGGCGTACCGTGGCTGGGCTGGACGTGCGGCGAGTGCCGCTACTGCCGCAGCGGCCGCGAGAACCTCTGCGTGCGCGCCCGCTTCACCGGCAAGGACGTCGACGGCGGCTACGCCGAGCTGGCCGTCGCCGACGCGCGCTTCTGCTTCCCGCTCCCGCCCGAGGCCGACTATCCGGACCTGCAGGTCGCACCGCTGCTGTGCGCCGGCCTGATCGGCCACCGCGCGCTGCGGATGGCCGGCGACGCCGAGCGACTCGGCCTCTACGGCTTCGGCGCCTCGGCCCACATCGTCTGCCAGGTGGCGGTCCATCAAGGCCGCGACGTCTACGCCTTCACGCGCCCGGGCGACGAGGCCGGTCAGGCGTTCGCCCGCGGGCTCGGCGCCGTGTGGGCCGGCGCGAGCGACGCGCAGTCGCCCGAGCAGCTCGACGCCGCGATCGTCTTCGCCCCCGCCGGGCCGCTCGTCCCCCTGGCGCTCAGAGCGCTCGCCCCCGGCGGCACCGTCGTCTGCGCCGGCATCCACATGTCCGACATCCCCTCCTTCCCCTACGAGGACCTGTGGCACGAGCGCTCGATCCGCTCCGTCGCCAACCTGACGCGGGAGGACGGCACCGACTTCCTCGACCTGGCGCCCCGCGTCCCGGTCCGCACCACGGTCACGACCTACGCGCTGGAGCAGGCCGAGCAGGCGCTGGCCGACCTGCGCGCGGGCGCGTTCGAGGGCGCCGCCGTGCTGACGATCTGACGCCGCCGCGACGCGGCCGGGCGCGCGGATGTGCGAGCCTTCGAGCCATGCCCCTCATCCCCATGGTCATCGAGCGCACCGCGCGCGGCGAGCGCGAGTTCGACATCTACAGCCGGCTGCTCAACGAGCGGATCATCTTCCTCGGCTCGCCGGTCGACGATCAGATCGCGAACCTCGTCGTGGCGCAGCTGCTGCACCTCGAGTCGCAGGACCCCGAGAAGGACATCTCGATCTACATCAACTCGCCGGGCGGCTCGATCTACGCGGGGCTGGCGATCTACGACACGATGCAGTTCATCAAGCCCGACGTGGCGACGATGTGCGTCGGGATCGCGATGTCGATGGGCTCGCTGCTGCTGACCGGCGGGGCGAGAGGCAAGCGCAGCGCGCTGCCGAACAGCCGCATCCTGATCCACCAGCCGTCCGCCGGCTTCGAGGGCCAGTCGACCGACATCGAGATCCATGCGCGGGAGATCCTGAGAACGCGCAAGCGGATCGACGAGATCTACGCGCACCACACGGGGCAGAGCGAGGAGCAGGTCCACGCCGACATGGAGCGCGACCGCTTCCTGACCTCGCAGCAGTCGGTCGAGTACGGCCTGATCGACCGCGTCATCGAGCACCACTGACCGACGGGACCAGGCGAACGGGGCATGCCGATCGCGGCAGCGGCGCGCTCGGCGAGCTGCTCTGTGCAGGTGCTCGCGCGCTCTGCGGGCAGCGAGAAGCGCCGCCGCGACTGGCCGAGCGGAGCCGAGCCCCGCTACGCGATCGGGTGCTCGATCGCGCCGAGGCGCTCGATCTCAACCCGCACCACGTCGCCTGAGGCGAGGAAGCGGCGTGGGTCCATCGAGGCGCCGACGCCGCTCGGGGTGCCGGTGAGGATCAGGTCGCCCGGTGCGAGCGTGCACGTCTCCAGGAGGAAGTCGACGACCGCCTGGCAGCCGAAGATGAGGTCGGAGGTGCGGCTGTCCTGCCGCAGCTCGCCGTTGACCCACGTGCGCAACGCGAGGTCCTCGGGGTCGGGGACCTCGTCGGCGGTCGTGACCCACGGTCCCCACGGGCAGAACGTGTCGGCGCCCTTCGCGCGGGTCCACTGCGGCTCGCGGCGCTGCAGGTCGCGCGCGCTGACGTCGTCGGCGACGGCGTAGCCGGCGATCTCCCCGCCGGCGCCCATCACGATCGCCAGCTCGCCCTCGTAGTCGAGCCGTCTGACGACCGCCGGGCAGCGCACCGGCCCGCCGGGCGGCACCGAGGACGACGGCAGCTTCATGAAGACGATCGGCGCCTGTGGCAGCTCTCTGCCCGTCTCGGCCGCGTGCGCCGCGTAGTTGAGCCCGATCCCGAAGATCGCCCGCGGCTGCAGCGGCGCCAGCAGCGTCACGTCCGCCAGCGCGAGCGCCTCGCCCGAAGCCGGGGTCCGATCGCCGCTCGCGAGGCGATCCAGCACCGTCGACCCGTCCCCGAACGCGACGACCGTCTCGTCCCGCACCTCGCCGCAGAGCGGCGCCCCGGAGCCGGGAGGAAGGAAGGTCGCGAGCCGCATGCGGCCCGGGAATCTACCCCGTGGCCGCGTGCTCCCGCTCCGAAGCCTCCACGTGCGTCACCGGCAGCCCGATGCCCCGCGCCTTGCTCACGAGGTCGAGGTGGAGCCAGCGCGAGATCCGCCGCGGCAGCGTCGAGATGACGATCTCGTCGTAGTCGTCGCGGTTGACGGCGTCCTCGATCGCCATCAGCGGCTCGGCGTCGCCGACGTCGCCGGTCACCGGCGTCCCCGCCGCCTCGCTCAGCCGCGGCAGCGCGTCGGACAGCGCGTGGTCCGCCTCGCCCGCGTCGCCCTCCTGCGGGTCGACGACGCGATGCAGCCCGTGCGGGTGCGCGGGCACGACGAGGTGGAACGTCGCCGGCCCGCGCGCCACACGCGCGCGCACGGCGTCGGAGAGGCCCTCGGTCGCCGCGGTGCGGTTCGCGACGAGCAGCACGCGGGCCGGAGCGGGATCGGACATGGCGCACCCCCGGATGATCGTTGACGGACGGCCGACAACCGGATCATTCCCACCAGCGCCCGCCGCGCAACCGCGAGCGGACGGCTACCGTGTCTCGGCATGCGCCGCTCGCGTGGACTCAGCACGCGACTCGTCGTCGTGATCGGCCTGCTGGCCGCCTTCCACGGCACGGTCTTCGCTGTGCTGCTGACGACGCTGCACAGCCTCGGCAGCGCCGACGGCGAGGCGCGCCGGGCGGCGCAGGTCAGCATGGCGGCGACCGACGCGCGCATCGCGGTCGCGCGCGGGTCCGTGCCGGGCATGCGCGTCGCCGCGACCGAGCTCGAGCGCGCCAGCCGCGCCGCGGGCATGCCGGCGGCGTCCACGCTCGCGAGCACGGTGCGCGCCTACGCCGCCCGGCAGGCCGCCGCCCCAGCGGCGGCAGCGCGCCCGGCGCAGGCGCTCGACGCCCGCCTCGGCGGTCTCGAGCTGCGCGAGCGCGCCGCGCGCGCCACCCAGCGCGAGCGCGCACACGACCTCACGCGGGTGGCGTGGATCGCCGGCGCGACCGGCGTGGCGGCGACGCTCGTGTGCGCGCTCGGCTTCATGCTCTACCTGCGGCGCGCGCTGCTCGCGCCGCTGCGCGGCGTCGCCGACACGGCGCAGAAGCTCGCGGCCGGCGACCTGCAAGCGCGCGTCGGCAGCCGCGACGGGATCGGCGAGGTCGGGGAGCTGGCGCGCACGTTCGACCAGATGGCCGACTCGCTGGAGGAGAGCCGCACCGTGCTCGAACGCCGGAACCGCGAGCTGGCCGAGCAGCGCACCGAGCTGATCGAGGCGGTCCGCTCGGCGCGCGAAGGCGCCAGCATCGTGCGCGCGGTGCTCGACGCGACGCCGGACGCGATCGCGCTGCTCGACGCGGACGGCGCGGTGATCCTCGACAACCCGCCGATGCGCGACATGCGCGCCGCGTTCGCCGCGCACGCGACCACGCTCGACCCGCATCCGCCCCACGCGGTCGCCGCCGCCGCAGCCGCGGGCGAGAACGGCGACGACGACGGCGCCGAGCGACGCGACGAGGTCGTGCTGCCGAGCGGCCGGCGCACCTTCGCCCGCTACGCCGCGCCCGTGCACGACGGCCGCGGCCGCCAGATCGGGCGACTGCTGGTCGTGCGCGAGATCACCGCCGAGCGCGAGGCCGAGCGCGCCAAGCAGGACTTCTTCACGCTCGTCTCGCACGAGCTGCGCACGCCGCTGACGGCGATCCTCGGCTACGTCGAGCTGATCGGGAGCGACGACGCCGCCGCGCACCCGGCCGAGCACGCGCGTCACATCGAGGTGATCGAGCGCAACGCGCGCCGGCTCGGCCGGCTCGTCGGCGACCTGCTGTTCGCCGCGCAGGTCGAGGGCGCGCCGCTGCTGCTGGAGCCGGGCGAGGTCGACCTCGCCGCGATCGTGCGCGACGCGGTCGAGGCGGCGCGGCCGCAGGCGGAGGCGGCGGGGGTGACGCTGACGACGGAATCGGAGCCGGTGGACCCGTGCGCGGGCGACCGCGACCGTCTCGCCCAGGTGCTCGACAACCTGCTTTCCAACGCGCTCAAGTTCACGCCGCCCGGCGGGCACGTGGTCGCCCGGCTCGCGCGCGACGGCGCGCAGGCGCGGATCGAGGTCGCCGACACCGGCGTCGGCGTCGCGGCCGAGGAGCTGCCGCACCTGTTCGACCGCTTCTATCGCGCGCGCAACGCCACGGGCCGCTCCATCCCGGGGCTCGGGCTCGGGCTGACGATCGTCAAGACGATCGTCGAGGGGCACGGCGGCAGCGTCTCCGTCCGCAGCGAGGCGGACGGCGCGAACGCCGGCACGACGTTCACGGTGCTGCTGCCGGTGGCCGGTAGCGGTAGCCGAAGCCCCGCACCGTCTCCAGCGGGCCGCCGTTCGCCGGCCCCCAGCCCAGCTTCCGCCGCAGATAGCCGACGTAGAGCTTGACCTGATCGCCGGCGAAGCCCTCGACGTCGCCCCACACGAGCTCGAGCAGCCGGTCGCGGCTGAGCGTCTCGTTCGGGTGGCGCACCAACGCGGACAGCAGCCTGAACTCGAGCGGCGTCAGCTGCACGGCGCGCCAGCCGCCGCCGTCGGGGTCGGCGACGTCGACCTCGCGACCGACGTAGTCGATCCGCACGGCGCCGTCCTCGTACGCCGCGCGCACCTCCGGCGGGCCGCTGGTGCGGCGCAGCAGCGCCTCGACGCGCGCGAGCAGCTCCTGGCGGCCGAACGGCTTCGTGACGTAGTCGTCGGCGCCGCCGCGCAGGCCGCGCACCTTGTCGAGCTCGCCGGCGCGGGCGGTCAGCATCAGGACGGGGACGTCGCTGACGTCGCGGATCCGCTCGAGCGTCTGCCAGCCGTCGAGCTCCGGCATCGCGACGTCGAGCACCACGAGGTCGGGCGCGGCGGCCTCCAGCCGGCTCAGCGCCTCGTAGCCGTTCGCCGCCTCCACGACCGTGTGCCCGGCGCGCTCGAGCAGGACCCGCACGAGGCGGCGCACGTCGTCCGCATCCTCCACGACGAGCACCTCGGCGGTCTTCACGCCTCCTGAATACCAGACGGCGTCCAGCGCCAGCGCGCCGGCCTCGTCCACGCCACCCGAGTCTTTCGGCGCGACCACCCCCGTGCTATCCCAGGCGTGCCGCGCACAAGCGTCCTGCCCGGCGCGCGTCCCGCGAGCACGAGGCAGGACGCTTCCGCGACGCTCAGACGGCGAGCGCGGTGGGCAGGTCGTGGAGCGTTGAGATCGTGCGGATGCCGGCGGGCGGGCCGGCGGCGGCGCCGATGCCCAGGCGGTCCAGCCAGATGCCGCGCAGGCCGGCGGCGGCGGCGCCGTTGGCGTCGAGGTCGAGGCGGTCGCCGACGTGGGCGGCCTCGTGCGGCGCGACGCCGAGGCGCTCGCAGGCGTGCAGGAAGATCTCGGCGTCCGGCTTCGCGAGGCCGACCTCGCCGGAGGCGACGACGACGGGGAAGCTGTCGGTCAGCCCGATCGCCGCGAGCTTCGCGCGCTGCGGCTCGCCCTCGCCGTTCGTGACGATCCCGAGCGACGTGCCGGGGAGCGCCTCGACGAGCGACGCGAGCGCGGACGCGACGTCGTCGAACGCGGCCCAGCCGGCGCGGTAGCGCTCCAGGTAGGCGGCGAACCAGTCGTCGCAGGCGGCGTCGGCGGGCTCGTCTGCGCCCATCGCCGCGTGGATCCCGCGCACGCGCCGGCGGCGCTGCTCCTGGAACGAGCAGCGCCCGGCCGCGTACGCGTCGTAGTGGAGCGCCTCCAGCCGCCGCCACTCGACCGCGAGCGCGGCGTCGCCGGCCAACAGCTCCGCGACCGCCGCCTCGCGCGCGGCGTCGTGGTCCATCAGCGTCCCGTCGAGGTCGAACAGGACGGCGCGCACGACGACGCCGCGGCTCAGGCCGCGCCGAGCACGGCGCCGAGGCGCCGCTCGAGCGCGCCGCCGAGGACCTCGCGGACGGGGCCGTCCTCGAAGCGCTCGACGAGGGCGGCGAGGAAGCCCTCGATCACGAGCCGCTTCGCGACGTCCTCGCGCAGGCCGCGCGACTTGAGGTAGAAGAGCTGCTCGGGGTCGATCTGGGCGATCGCGGCGGCGTGCGTGCAGCGCACGTCGTTCGCCTGGATCTCCAGGCCGGGGATCGCGTCGGCGTGGGCGCGCTTGCTCAGCAGCAGGTTGCGGCTGTCCTGGAAGGCGTCGGTCTGCTGGGCGCCGGGGTCGACGATGATGTTGCCGCGCCAGACCGCCTCGCTGCGGCCTTGCAGCACGCCGCGGAAGGCGAGGTCGGACGTGGTGTGCGGGGCGGCGTGCTCCTGCGTCGTGTCGAAGTCGACGTGCTGGCGGCCGTGCGGGGCGTAGGCGCCGGTGACTCTGCCGTCGGCGCCGGGGCCGGCCAGCTTCGTCTCCATCCGCACCTTGCCGCGCGCCGCGCCGAAGCCGAGCGCGACCCAGTCGAGCGCACCGTCGCGACCCACCTCGGCACGCTGCGTGCCGAAGATCCAGCTTCTCTCCGACAGCGCCTGCCCGCAGACGAAGCGCAGCCGCGCGTTCTCGCCGACGACCAGCTCGACGACCGTGTTGAAGACCGAGTCCTGCGCCGGATCGGCGGACAGGTACTGCTCCCACACCTCCGCCTGCGCACCGTCCTCGATCACGATCAGCGTGCGCCAGTCGAGCGAGCTGCGCTCGGTTCCCTGCACGGCCGTCACGAGGATCGGGCGGTCGAGCTGCGTGCCCGCCGCGACATGCACGAACGCGCCGCCGGCGAACGCCGCCTCGTTGCGGGCGGTGAAGGCGTCCTCGTCGGTGACGATCGACCCCAGATGGCGCTCCACCAGCGCCGCATGCTCAGCCGCCGCCCGCTCCAGCGAGCAGACCGTCACACCCGCCGGCAGATCCTCCGGCACCGCGACCGTCGAGGCGTCGACCTGCGTCAGCACATACGGATCGGCAAGCCCCTGGAACAGCGCCTCCGCACGCCCCACCGCACCCGCGTCCCCCGCGCTCGCCGGCGCATACGCCGCCAGGTCCAGCGCCGAGATGTCCGTGAACTCCCAGCCGGGATTGCCCTTGAACTGGGGAAGGTCGAGCGAGGCGGCGAGCGCAGCGGCACGCGAGCGGCGCTCAGCGAGCCAGGAGGGGGATTCGAGCGTGGTGGTCATAGAGGGAGGGAGACTGGGGTCGGAAGTGAAGGGGGAGTGCCGGGGGATCGGGTGGGCAGCGGGATGGATCGGCGTGCCTGGCAAGGAAGCAGGGGTGAAGACGTAGCGGAGCTACTTCGAACCCCGATGACGCAGCCAGGCGCGCCGAGGCGCCCGCTGGTCACCCGATGCTGCCCTCCATTTGGAGTTCTATGAGCCGGTTCATCTCCACCGCGTACTCCATCGGCAGCTCCTTCGTGATCGGCTCGATGAAGCCGTTGACGATCAGCTTGGACGCCTCCTCCTCGGGGATCCCGTGGGACTGGAGGTAGAAGAGCTGCTCCTCGCCGATCTTCGAGACGGTCGCCTCGTGGCCGACGTCGACGTCGTCCTCGCCGATGCGGATCGTCGGGTAGGTGTCCGAGCGCGAGGCCTCGTCGAGCAGGAGCGCGTCGCAGACGACCTTCGAGCGGGCGCCGTGGGCGCCTCTGGCGACCTCGAGCAGGCCGCGGTAGGAGCCGCGCCCGCCGTCCTTGGAGATCGACTTGGAGAAGATGTTCGAGGTCGTGTTCGGCGCGACGTGGACGATCTTGCCGCCGGCGTCCTGGTGCTGGCCGGCGCCGGCGAACGCGATCGAGAGGATCTCGCCGTGCGCGCGCTCGCCCGTCAGGTAGACGGACGGGTACTTCATCGTCAGCTTCGAGCCGAGGTTGCAGTCGACCCACTCGACGGTCGCGTCGCGCTCGGCGACCGCGCGCTTGGTGACGAGGTTGAAGACGTTCTGCGACCAGTTCTGCACGGTCGTGTAGCGGATGCGCGCACCCGGCTTGGCGATCAGCTCGACGACCGCGGAGTGCAGCGAGTCGGACGAGTAGGTCGGCGCGGTGCAGCCCTCGACGTAGTGCACGTAGCTGCCCTCGTCGGCGACGATCAGCGTGCGCTCGAACTGGCCCATGTTCTCCGTGTTGATGCGGAAGTAGGCCTGCAGCGGCATCTCGACCTCGACGCCCGGCGGGACGTAGACGAACGAGCCACCCGACCACACGGCGCTGTTGAGCGCGGCGAGCTTGTTGTCGTTCGCGGGGATGATCGTCGCGAAGTGCTCGCGCACCAGCTCCTCGTGCTCGCGCAGGCCGGAGTCCATGTCGACGAAGATCACGCCCTGCTGCTCGAGGTCCTCGCGGATCTGGTGGTAGACGACCTCGGACTCGTACTGCGCGCCGACGCCGGCGAGGAATCTGCGCTCGGCCTCGGGGATGCCGAGGCGGTCGAACGTTCTCTTGACGTCGTCCGGCACGTCGTCCCACGAGCGCTCGGCGCGCTCGGACGCGCGCACGAAGTAGTGGATCTCGTCGAAGTCGACCTCGGCGAGCATCGGCGAGCCCCACGTCGGCATCGGCCGCGCGAGGAAGTGGTCGAGCGCCTTGAGGCGGAAGTCGCGCATCCACTGCGGCTCGCTCTTGAAGTCGGAGATCTTCTCGACCAGCTCGCGCGTGAGGCCCTTCGGCGCCTTGTAGAGGTAGTTCTCGGCGTCGTGGAAGCCGAAGCGCTCGGCGTAGTCGGCGTTGATCCCCTTCAGGCTCTCCTGCTCGGCGATGACCTCGGGCGTGGCCATGTCAGTCCACCTCCAGCTTGATCAGGTCGTCGTCGACGACCACGGGAAAGACGTCGACCGGCGCGTAGGCCGGCAGCGTGAGCGGCTTCCCCGTCTTGAGGTCGAAGCGCGAGCCGTGGCGCGGGCACTCGACCGTGCAGGTCGCCTCGTCCAGCTCCCCCTCCGCGAGCGGTCCGTCGTCGTGCGAGCAGCGGTCTTCGATCGCGTAGAGCGAGCCGTTGCAGTTGAAGACGCCGATCTCGACGTCCTCCCACTCGACCAGGCGCATCGCGCCGGGCGGCAGGTCGTCGACGGGGCAGACGGTGATCGTCTCGGGCAAGGGAGGAAAAGTCCTAGTGCGGGGATCGGATTTACGCCCCGGAGTGTAGCGATGCGGGCGCGCCGACCGCGGTGCGGTCAGGCGGCCTCGTCAGCGTCCGGCCAGGCCGCGGCGCCGCCGAGGGCCGCGGACTTGAGGACCTTCAGCGAGAGCAGCGCGCACTTCATGCGGGTGGCGGAGATCTCGATCCCGAGCAGCTCCAGGACGAACGACTTGTCGAGCGCGAGCAGCTCGTCGACCGGCATGCCCTTGACCTCGTCGGAGGCCATCGAGGCGGCGGCCTGGGAGATCGCGCAGCCGTGGCCGGAGAAGCGCACGTCGGCCACGCGCCGCTCGCCGTCGAGCGCGATCTGCACTCTCAGCTCGTCGCCGCACAGCGGGTTGTTGTCCTCGAACTCGAGGTCCGGCGACGCCAGCTCGGGCGCCGGCGGCGACCAGTTGTGGGGCCGCTTGTAGTGCTCGAGGATGTACTCGCGGTAGAGGTCGTCCATCGCCAGACACCCTAGCCACGCGCGACCCGCGGCGACTCCTTGACATATGCCGATATAGGCATATGATGCCTCGCATGGCACGCGCGGCGACGACGGCGGACGTGTTCAACGCAGTGGCGGAGCCGCAACGGCGGGCACTGCTCGACGCGCTCGCCGGCGGCGAGCGCCCCGTCGGGGAGCTCGTCAGCCAGCTCGCCCTCCCCCAGCCGCAGGTCTCCAAGCACCTGCGCGTCCTGCGGGAGGTCGGCGCGGTCGCAGTCCGCGAGGCGGGCCGGCAGCGGCTCTACCGTGTGAACGGCGCGGCGCTCAAGCCGATCCACGACTGGGTCGGCGGGTACGAGCAGCTGTGGTCGGACCGCTTCGACGCGCTCGACGACGTGCTGGACGACCTCAAGCGACGAGAACGAAGGAGCCACGAGATGACCGTCAACACGATGACGCTCGAGGAGCGCGACGGCCGCACGACCCTGCGCATCCGGCGCCGGCCGCCTGCCGTCGCGGCGTCGTTAAATGCGGCGAGGGCCGTGGTCGCGACGGCCCTCGCCGGTTCGCCGCTGTCTCGTCTCGCGTCCCCGCGAGCAAGCCAAAGGGCGGCAGGTCACGCCGGGATGTCGCGTGCGCGAGCACGCCCCCGACCAACCGATACGAATCCTAGTTGGACGTTCTCCAGAAGTAAAGAGTACTGAGGCTCCAGTTCGATGCTCGAACGCTGTACGGCACCCGCCGAGACGCACCCCCGCCCACCATGTCCGCACGGCGACCGGACGCGAGGCGCGCGTCAGAAGCCGGAAGACTCTGCGGACGTCGTGCAGCCCCTCGACCAGCGCGTCGACGTCGGCGCGCGTCGAGTGCGCGGCGAAGCTCGCGCGGGTCGTGGCGGGCACGCCGAGGCGGCGCATCAGCGGCTGCGCGCAGTGGTGGCCGGCGCGGACGCAGACGTTGCGGCGGCTCAGCAGCTCGGCGACGTCGTGCGGATGCACGCCGTCGAGCGCGAACGAGACGATCGAGCCGCGGTGCTCGGCGGCCGGGCCGTAGACGGTCAGCCCGGGAACCTCGAGCAGCGCGTCGAGCGCGTAGGCGGTCAGCGCGTGCTCGTGCGCGTGGACCGCCTCCAGGCCGAGCTCGTCGAGCCACGCGACCGCCGCGCCGAGGCCGGTCGCCTCCACGTAGGGCGTCGTGCCGGCCTCGAACTTGTGCGGGATCTCGGCGAACGTCGAGCGCTCGAGGCCGACCGAGGCGATCATGTCGCCGCCGGTGAGGAACGGCCCCATCGCCTCCAACAGCTCGCGCCGCCCGTGCAGCACGCCGATCCCCGTCGGCCCATAGACCTTGTGGCCGGTGAAGCCGTAGAAGTCGGCGCCGATCGCGCGCACGTCCACGCGCAGGTGCGGGACCGCCTGCGCGCCGTCGACCAGCACGACCGCGCCGGCGTCGTGCGCGCGGCGCACGATCTCCTGCACCGGGTTGAGCGTCCCCAGCACGTTGGAGACGTGCGCGACCGCGACGAGCTTCGGCGCGCGCGCCAGCAGCGCGTCGAGCGAGCCCATGTCGAGCCGGCCGTCGTCCGTCAGCTCGACGTAGGCGAGCTGCGCGCCTACCTCGCCTGCGAGCTGCTGCCACGGCACGATGTTCGCGTGGTGCTCCATCGGCGTGAGCACGATCGTGTCGCCCGCGCCGACGTTGCGCCGGCCCCAGGAGTAGGCGACGAGGTTGATCGCCTCGGTGACGTTCTTCGCGAAGATCGTCTCCGCCCGCGGCGCCCCGATGAAACGCGCGATCCGCTCGCGCGCGCCCTCGAAGCGCTCCGTCGCCTCCTGCGCGAGCGTGTAGACGCCGCGGTGGATGTTCGCGTTGTGGAGGCGGTAGGACTCGTCGAGCGTGCGCAGCACGGCCTCCGGCTTCTGCGCGGTCGCGCCCGAGTCGAGGTAGACGAGCCGGTGGGCGGGCGGAGATCCGATCTCCCGCGACAGGATCGGGAACTGCGCCGCGACGGCGCCGGCGTCGTAGGCCGCCGTGGAGGTGCCGGTCGCGGCGACGCTCATGCCGGCAGGCCCTCAGGCCGCCGAGGCGGCCTCGACCTCGTCCTTGATCCAGCCGTAGCCCTTCTCCTCGAGCACGCCGACGAGCTCGGGGCCGCCCTGCTTGACGATCCGGCCCTGGTACATCACGTGCACGTGACTCGGCTGCACGAGGTGCAGGATGCGCTGGTAGTGGGTGATGATCAGCACGCCCATGTGATCGCCGGCGACGGCGTTGACGCCGTTGGAGACGACGCGCAGCGCGTCGATGTCGAGGCCCGAGTCGGTCTCGTCGAGGATCGCCATCTGCGGTCTCTGCAGCGCGAGCTGGAGGATCTCCATGCGCTTCTTCTCGCCGCCGGAGAAGCCCTCGTTGAGGTACCGCGAGCTGAACTCTCTCGGGACCTCGGTCAGTCTCATCGCCGCCTCGACGGTCTGGCGGAAGTCCTTCAGCGAGATCGCCTCCTCGCCGTGCGCCTCGCGGTGCGCGTTGATGACCGTGCGCAGGTACTTCGTGACCGTCACGCCCGGCACCGAGACGGGGTACTGGAAGGCCATGAAGAGGCCCATGCGGGCGCGCTCGTCGGTGTCGGCCTCGGTGATGTCCTCGCCCTTGAAGATCACCTGGCCCTCGGTCACCTCGTAGCTCGGGTGGCCCATCACGACGTTCGCGAGCGTCGACTTGCCGGAGCCGTTCGGGCCCATCAGGGCGTGGATCTCGCCCTTGCCGACGGCGAGGTCGAGACCCTTGAGGATCTCCTTGTCGCCGATGCGGACGTGGAGGTTGCGGATTTCGAGCTCGGCCATGGTCTCCTGCAGTGGGGTTCGGATGAGGGTTCAGCCCGCCGGCATGGCGGCGGGGGATGCGGCGGTCGTCGCCGTGACTGCGATCGACGGCGGCGCCGGGGACTCGCGGCGGGAGAACTCCACCAACTCCGCGAGCGTCGTGGTCTGCAGCGAGCGGGCGATGCCGCCCTGCACGCGCATCCACAGCAGCTTCGTCGCGCAGTGCTGGTGCTCGTCGGCGCTCGCGCCGGCGTGCGAGCACAGCACGCGCTCGGTCGTCTCGGACACGAAGCACTCCATCGGCGCGATCGCGCCCTCGAGCGCCTGCACGACCTCGTCCATCGTGATCTGCTCGGCCGGCCGCGCGAGCCAGTAGCCGCCGTGCGCGCCGCGCGCGCTCATCACGAGACCGGCTCGCTTGAGCCGCGCGACGACCTGCTCGAGGTAGGCCAGCGGCAGCCGCTCGGCCTCGGCGATCGCCTTCAGGCTCGTCGGCTGCTCGGGCACCTGGCGCCCCAGCTCGACCATCAGGCGGACCCCGTACTCGGCCTTCGAGGAGAAGATCACGGGGGAAATCCTACCAGCGAGGTCGGTTAATCCACGGCCCGCCGGAGGCGCGCGCCGCGCGCCGCTCGGTCATGATGGGCGGCGGTGGAAGCATCGACGGCCCCCACGCTCGCCGGCCAGGACGAGGTCACGCGCATCGCCGAGCTGGCGCGCGCCGGCGGCCGGCTCGGGATCGACACCGAGTTCATGTCGGAAGGGCGCTACCGCGCGCTGCTGTGCCTCGTGCAGGTGGTGGCGGACGATCCGGACGGCGACGACGGCAAGCGCATCGCGCTGTTCGACACGCTCGAGCCGCTCGAGGCCGCACCGCTCGCCGACGTGCTGGCGGACCCCGCGATCGAGATCGTGCTGCACGCCGCGCGCCAGGACGTCGCGCTGCTGCGGCGCGTGTGGAGAACCGAGGTCACGAACGTCTTCGACACGCAGGTCGCCGCCGGCTTCGCCGGGCAGGGCGCGCAGATGGGCTACGGCAACCTGCTCGGCGGGGTGCTGCGGCTGCACGTCGCCAAGAGCGCCAGCTACACGCGCTGGGACGCGCGCCCGCTGACGGCCGAGCAGCTCTCCTACGCGCGCGAGGACGTGCTGCACCTGTTGCAGCTGAGCGACGCGCTGCACGAGCGGCTGGAGGGGAAGGGCCGGCTCGAGTGGGCGCGCGAGGAGTGCAGACGGATGGAGGGCGCGACCGACGAGCGCGACCCGGAGACCGCCTTCGAGCGGCTCCCGCGCACCGGCTCGCTCGACCCGCGCTCGCGGGCGGTGGCGCGCGAGCTGGCGGCCTGGCGCGAGCGCACCGCCTCGGCCGAGGACAAGCCGGTCGGCACGATCCTGCCCGACCCCGCGCTCGTGGAGATCGCCAAGCGCAAGCCGGCCAAGCCCGCCGAGCTCGAGCAGATCCGCGGGCTGCACGGCGGGCACCTCAAGCGCCGCGGCGCCGAGCTGATCGCCGCGGTGCAGCGCGGCCGCGAGGCCGAGCCGATCCCGCGCGAGGCGCGCGGCCCCGGCTCCGAAGGGGGCGACGCGCCGCTCGTCGCGCTCGTCGAAGCGGTCATCCGCTCGCGCGCGCTGGAGGCCGGGCTCGCCTACGAGCTGGTCGCCTCGCGCGCGGAGCTGGAGCGAATCGTGGTCGCGGCGCGCCGTGGCGACCCGGAGCCGGACGTGCGCGCGCTGAACGGCTGGCGCCGCGAGCTCGTCGGCGCCGAGCTGGCGGAGCTGCTCGCCGGCCGCCGCAGCGTCGCGATCGAGTCCGGCCGCATCGCCGTGCGCGACGCCGGCTAAGCTGCTGCGATCGTGCAGCAGGGGATCGGTCGCATCGCACTCGCCGCGCTTCTCGCGCTCGTCGCGCTCGCGGCGGCCCCGACCGCCTCGTTCGCCGCCGGCGCCGGCGGCGCCGCCCCGGGCGAGACGCCGCCGGCGACGACCACCCCGGCCGCGCCCACGACGCCGGCCGCGCCCCCGGCCGCGCCCGCGCCGCTGCACCTCCACAAGTCCGCGCTGACGCAGGACGGCGGCGTGCTCGTGTGGACGCTGACGAGCTCGCACGCGTGGACGCCCGGCGCGCTGCACGACGACGGGCGGTCGCTGTGCCTGCGGCTCGTCTACAAGGCCCGCGGCTTCCAGTCGCGCGACGTGTGCGTCGCCGGCAGCGGCCGCAAGCCGCACCTGACCTATGCGCGCGTGCTGCGCTCCGGCGGGCACGGCCCGGCGCACGCGCTGCGCGCGCGGCTGCGCCGCCCCAACGGCCGCTCGCTGCTCGCGCGCTTCGACCCCGCGAAGCTGAAGCTGCCGTACAGCTCGGTGCGGTGGCGCACGCTGTCGAGCACGCGCGGCTGCGCGATCGCCGACGGCGCCGACTGCTTCGACGCGCTGCCGGCCGCCGGCGCGGTGCTGAAGCTGCGCGCGCCGCAGCCGACCGGCTGCACGCCCGCCGGCTCGTCCTACGTGACGAACGGCTCGCGCGCGCGCCACGTCGTGGCGCTCACGTTCGACGACGGCCCGTCCACGTACACGCCGACGGTGCTCGACATCCTCAAGCGCGAGGGCGTGCACGCGACCTTCTTCCTGATCGGCCAGCAGGTCTCCGGCTACGCGGCGTTCGCGCGGCGCGCGCTGGCCGAGGGCAACATGCTCGCCGACCACACCTGGAGCCACCCGAACGTGTCGGGCGGCGGCGCCTTCGCCTCCGGCCAGATCACCTCGACGGCGAACGCGATCCAGAAGGCGACCGGCTTCCGGCCGTGCCTGTTCCGCGCACCGTACGGCGCCGTCAGCTCGTCGCTGATCGGGCTGGCGCGCGGGCTCGGCTTCAACACGATCCAGTGGGACGTCGACCCGCAGGACTGGGCGTTGCCCGGCAGCGGCGCGATCTACTCGCGCATCGTCGGCGGGGCCCGCAACGGGTCGATCATCCTGATGCACGACGGCGGCGGCCCGCGCTCGCAGACGGTCGCCGCGCTGCCGGGGATCATCCGCACGCTCAAGGCGCGCGGCTACGGCTTCGTCACGGTCGACCAGCTGATCGGCGCGAGACTGCGCTACGGCTGATCCGCGGCCGCGACGGCGCCCCGTAGGCGCCCACGGGGCGCGCCGGCGACCGCCCGCCCCGGACGGGCGTTCAGCAATCGAAACTCGACTTCCCGGATTTTGGTAAGGTGTCGGGCGGTTCGGGGAACGCCTATGTTCTCCGCGCAGAGGGACGTTTGGGAACGTCAACCGACCAGTGTCCACGCGGCGGCGTCCGTCAGGACGACCATGCGCCGGCCGGCGATGGGCGGGGGAGACGACATGGCGAGAGCAGAGCAGGACGGCAAGCCGCGCCGGCAGTGGGCGCCGGACGCCCGGGCGCTGAGCGTCGTCGGGGACCGCTGGGTGATGGTGATCGTGCGCGACCTCGCGTCCGGCACGCTGCGGCTCGAGTCGCTGCGCCGCTGGCTGCCCGGCGTCTCCGCGGGCGCGCTCGAGTCGCGGCTGTCGAGAATGGCCGAGGCGGGCCTGATCGTGCGCAGACGCTTCCGCGCGCTGCCGCCGCGGGTGGACCTGACGCTGACCGAGCGCGGCCACGAGCTGGCGAACGTGATCGGCGAGCTCGCGCGCTGGGAGCTGCGCACGCAGTGGTCGAAGCCGCAGGCGGACGAGTGGGTCGAGGTCGGCGCGTGCTTCCGGCTCGCGCCGATGCTGCCGGACGCCGGCGCGAGCGCCGAGGGCTCGCTCGCGCTGACGATCGTGAACGGCAGACGCGGCCCCGAGCACTACACGTTCCTGCGCGAGGACGGCCGCGCCCGCGTCGAGCACGGCGAGGCACCCGGCGCCGACGCCCGCATGCGCGGCACCCAGGCCGCCTGGGTCCGCGCCCTCAGCCCCGACGCCGACCCCACCAGACTCGAGATCACCGGCAACCAGGCCCTCGCCAAAGCGTTCCTCGGGCTGTTCAGAGCAGGCGACTGAGCGCCGCGCGGCCGCGCAAGCGGCCAAGCGGCGACGAGGGCCCGACCAGAAGAGAGGCGGCGGCCAGCGCGTCCCCCACGCGCTGGCCGCCGGGGCCGAGAGAGCCGCGGGCGGCTCTATCGGCAGTGGGCGGCGCTGCCTGCCGGCGGCGCAAGCTTGGCGGAGGTCCCGGGGTAGAAGACGCCGAGGATCCCCCGACCTCGGCGGCTCCGGGTCCACATCCCATCGCCATCTTGCGCGCGCAGGCGCGTTGTCGCCCCGCGCTGCCGGTCGTGATGCGTCGCGCCTCCGTGCGCTGGCGTGCTTGTGCCTCCGTCGCGCTCGTCCGCCCCGTGCAGGAGGACGGAGGACGCGGACCGGCGCACACGGTGATCACGAGCCGGCAGGTCTGACGGAACGAAACGCCCGGCTGCGACAGCGAATTGCGATTTATCGGCTGTGCGCAGCAACGAGCCTCCCGATCTCGAAGCTTTAACGTTCGGAACTTTGAAGAACTGGCTTCAACGTTCCGCCAGGCTGCGCCCGGCGGCGCGTTTCCCCTCTGTGCGAGCGACTTCTACGTCGATCGCGAAGGGCACGCTAACGCGGTCCGCGCGCCACGTCAAGCGCTTAATTTCATTGCTCAGGCAACTCCCGGAGCATGGATCGAGCTCCGCTTTATGAAGTGGCCGGAAGATTCATTGTTCGCCATCTCGAAGAACGCCGACGCGCCAGCACGATCGTGGACGCACGTTCGACGGGCACGCCCGCGCGGCCGCCAGCCGTGGCGCCTCGCCGACCGCCCATCCTTTCCGTATCATGGAAACGCTCCGACGCACGAGCGGAGAGACGAGGCGATGCCGACCCCAGCCAAGCACCCCACCGTCGTGCAGTCCGTCGTGCGCAGCTTCGAGCTGCTGGAGGCGGTCGCGGTGGCCGACGAGGCGGGCCTGGTCGAGCTCGCGCACCGCACCGGGCTCCAGCCGAGCACGACCCACCGGCTGCTCGCGACGCTGATCGAGTGCGGCTACGTCGTGCAGGACCCGCAGACGAGCCGCTACCGCCTGAGCATGAAGGTCGTCGAGCTGGCCGGCGGCCCCGAGCACCGCACGGAGCGGCTGCGCACCGCCGTGCGCCCGCACCTCGTGGCGATCCGCGACGCGACGAACGAGAACGACGAACCTGTGCGTGCTCGACCGCTTCACGATCGTCTACGTCGACCAGGCCGAGAGCGCGCACGCCGTGCGGATGCTCACGGAGATCGGCCGGCGCGTGCCGGCGCACGCCTGCGGCGCCGGCAAGGTGATGCTCGCGCACGAGCCGGAGCCGCTCGTCGCGGCCGTGATGGCGCAGGCGCCGTTCGTCGCGCTCACGCCGCACACGCTCACGACCGCCGCCGAGCTCGCGGTCGAGCTGCGGCGTGCACGCACGCGCGGGTACGCGATCGACCGCGAGGAGTACGAGGAGGGCGTCGCCTGCGTGGCGGCGCCGATCTTCGGCGCCGACGGCGAGGTGCTCGCGGCGGTGAGCGTCTCCGGGCCGACGGCGCGCCTGCTGCGCAACGACCTCGGCGAGCTGGGCGAGCTCGTGCGCACGCACGTGCAGGAGATCTCGCGCGAGCTCGGGCACCGGCCGGACGGCGGCACCGTGCCGGACGCGCCCGCGCTCGCCTGAGGCGCACGCCCCGCCCACGGCAACCGCGACCACGCGCCGCGACCACGCCGGGCCACCGGCGGCTAGGCTCGGTTCGCGATGACGCCGCCGCCTCCGGCTCCCGACGCGATCCCGGCCGACGGCGAGCCGTTCGCGGCCGAGGTGCTCGTGCGCGGGCAGCGCTTCGCGAACGAGGAGAGCGGCTTCGCGGTGCTCGACGGCGAGTCGGACGGCCGCCACGTCGTGCTCGTCGGCCCGCTCGCCCACCTCGAGCCGCGCGAGCGCGCGACCGTCACGGGGTCGTGGGTGCGCGACCCGCGCTACGGCCCGCAGGTGAAGGTGCGCGAGGCGCATCCGCTCGCGCCGGCCGACGAGGACGCGCTCGTCGCCTACCTGCGGCGCGTCAAGCACGTCGGCCCGAGACGCGCGGCCGTGCTCTACGCCGCCCACGGCGAGCACGTGCTGCACGCGATCGACGCCGACCCGCAGCGCGCGTTCAGGCACGCCGGCCTGTCGACGCTGCGCGCCGGCGAGGCGGCCCGCTCGTGGGACGCACCGCGCGCCACCCGCGGCCTGCACCTGCTGCTCGCCCCGCACGGGCTCGCGCATCTCGCGGCGCGCATCCACCGCCACTACGGCGACCGCGGGTACCGCGTCGTCGCGGAGCGCCCGTACGAGCTGACGGCGGTGTTCGGCGTCGGCTTCGCGACCGCCGACGCGATCGCCCGCGGGGTGGGCGTTCCGCCTGACAGTCCCGCGCGCGCGCGGGCGGCGCTGCTGCACGTGCTCGCCGAGGCCGAGCGCGAGGGCTCGACCTGCCTGCCGGAGGGCGTGCTGCGGGCGACGGCCGGCGAGCTGCTGCAGCGCGAGTCGCCGGACGGCGAGCTGCTGCGCGAGATGGAGGAGGCCGGGGACCTGGAGCTGGACGAGGATCGCGACGAGACGGGCGGCGCCGACGCCGTCTGGGTCTACCGCGCCGCGACCGCCGCGCTCGAGCGCGAGCTGGCCGAGCGGATCCACGCGCTGCTGACGAGCGCGACGAGCGAGAAGCTCCACCCGCCCGACGCCCCGCCGACGGACGGAGTCGACTTTCGCCCTGCCGGCGACCGCGAGCGGCCGCCTGCGGGCGACGTCACAACGGAGCAGTGGGCCGGCGTGCGCGGCGCGTTTGCGCACCGTCTCTCGCTCGTGACCGGCGGGCCGGGCACCGGCAAGACGGCGTCGATCCGCATGATCGGCGCGATCGCGGCGCAGCAGCGGACGTCGATCCTGCTCGTCGCGCCGACCGGCCGCGCGGCGCTGCGGATGCGCGAGGCGACCGGGCTGGAGGCGTCGACCGTGCACTCGGCGCTCGGCTGGATCCCCGGCGAGGGGCCGACGCTCGACGAGGACGACCCGCTGCGCTGCGACCTGCTCGTCGTCGACGAGAACGTCGATGGCGAACCTCGAGCTGCTGGTGACGCTGCTGCGCGCGGTCGGGCCGGGCACGCACGTCGTGCTCGTCGGCGACGCGGACCAGCTGGCGCCCGTGGGCGCAGGGAAGCCGTTCGCGGAGCTGGTCGCGAGCGGGCTCGTGCCGACGGCGCGGCTCGCGCACATCTTCCGCCAGGCGGCCGGCTCGATGATCGTGCAGGGCGCGCACGCGATCCGCGAGGGCCGGCCGCCGCTGTTCGCGCACACGGAGGGGATGCAGCAGGACCTGTTCCTGATCGAGCGAGCCGACCCGGTGTCGGCGCGCGAGGAGATCGCCGGGCTCGTCAGCCGGCGACTGCCGAAGCACTACGGCGTCGATCCCGTCAACGACGTGCAGGTCTTCGCGCCGGTGTACCGCGGCGAGCTGGGGATCGACGCGCTCAACGACGCGCTGCGCGCGGCGCTCAACCCGCACGGGAAGCCGATCGGCAACGGCCGCCTGCGAATCGGCGACAAGCTGATGCTCGTCGGGCGCAACCTGCACGAGCTGGGGATCATGAACGGCACGCTGCTGCGGCTGCTGGAGGCGCTCGAGGGCGACGACGCGGACGACGACGGCGACGGCTCCGGGGCCGCCGGCGGCGTGCTCGTCGCGACCGACGCCGGCGCGGTGATCGAGATCCCGCCGGCGGAGGTCGGCAACCTGCGACTCGCGTACGCCTGCTCGGTCCACCGCGGGCAGGGGATCGAGCTGCCGATCGCGATCGTCGTCGCGCACCCGGCCGCCGGCGGGCGCTTCCTGCGCCGCGAGATGCTCTACACGGCGATCACGCGCGCGCGGACGGCGACGGTCGTCGTCGGCACGGGCGCGATGGTCGCGCGCGCCGCGGCGACCGCCGACGTGGGGCGCCGCCACAGCCGGCTGGCGGTGCGGCTGGCGCGCGCGGGCGCCTGAGCGGCCGCGAAGCGCTCGCGCGCGGCGCCGCGCGGCGCCCGGCCGCGGCGCCCACTAGCCTTCCGCGCGCGTGAACGCCCTGCAAGCCATCGTCGAGGGGGTCGTCCAGGGCCTCACGGAGTTCCTGCCGATCTCGTCGACCGCGCATCTGCGGATCGTCCCGGCGATGCTCGGCTGGCCGGATCCCGGCGCGGCCTTCACGGCGGTCGTGCAGCTCGGGACGATGGCGGCGGTGCTGCTGTACTTCCGCGGCGAGCTGTGGCAGATCGCGCGCGCGTGGCTCGCCGGCCTGCGCGACCCCGAGCAGCGGCGCACGCTCGACTCCCGCCTCGGCTGGTACATCATCCTCGGCACGGCGCCCGTCGCCGTGCTCGGGCTGGCGTTCAAGAACCCGATCGAGAACCAGTTCCGCAACCTCTACCTCGTGGGCGCGGCGCTGATCGTCTTCGGCCTCGTGATGGCATTCGTCGACGAGACCTCGAAGCGCGAGCGCAAGATCGACTCGCTGGACGCGGGCGACGGCGCGTTCATCGGCGTCGCGCAGGCGCTCGCGCTGATCCCCGGCGTCTCGCGCTCGGGCGCGACGATCTCCGCCGGCCTGTGGCGCGGGCTCGACCGCCCGGCCGCGGCGCGCTACTCGTTCCTGCTGTCGGTGCCGGCGGTCGTGCTGTCGGGGCTGTTCGAGCTGCGCCACGTCGGCGGCGCGGGCGGCGCTCCGATCGGCGCGACGGTGCTCGCGACGATCCTCGCGTTCGTCGTCGGCTACGCCTCGATCGCCTTCCTGCTGCGCTACCTCGCGCGTCACACGCTCGGCGTGTTCGTCGCCTACCGCGTGGTGCTCGGCACGCTCGTGATCGTGCTGGCCGCCGCCGGCGCGATCTCCTGAGCGGCGTCGCGCGGCCCGCGGCCGTCCGGGCCGCCGGCCCCGCATGCGCCTCGTGCTCGCGGGATCGCAGGGATCGCGGACGCGCCACCACCTATCGCGGGTGTGCCAAGGGGACCCGCGATTTTCCGGAGATTGCGGGGTCACGACGCATGCGTGGTGCTCTTCCGCTTTGCGGACTGTTAGTCTTCGCATCGCTCGGTTGCCAATCTCCCCCTTGGCGAACGAGCAACCAACGGGGCGTCGCGGTTCCTTCCCTCGCGATCCCCTCCTCGCCCGCTCCACGAGCGGCGCGCATGGCGGCAGTCCCCCGGCTCCCCCTCCGGGGGACGCCGCCCGTGCGCGTTCGGGGTCTCGTGCGCGCGGTGTGAAGGCGCAGCGATGCTGCGTCGAGCATCGCGGGTGACGATCCGGCGCCGCGCTTGACGAGATCTCTGAGAATGTCGCGAGCGCGGGCGACGTCCACATCGCAGTAGTCGCGGACCGTTCGATTGGTGATCCACCCGTACTCGCGGACGTGCGCGATGACGCGGCGGTCGGTCTGATCGACGGAGCGGCGGTCAGGGCCGAGAGAATGGCGGGTTCCGGAGGCATGGGCTTGCCCCTTCACAAACCCGAGCGCCACATCTGGCGTATTGCGATGCGCAATGCGCAACGCTATGCTGACGGCGTGCCCGTCCAGCTCGTCACCCGCATCCCGGACACGCTCGCCGAGGCCGTAGACCGGCTCGTGCAGCGCGGCGTCTACGCCTCCCGCTCGGACGCCGTCCGCGCCGGGCTCGACAACGTCGTCGACCGCGCGCGACGCGACGCGATTGGCCGCGCGATCGCCGACGGCTACCGGCGCAAGCCCCAGGACGAGGACGACCTCGCCTGGTCCGACGCCGCAACCGCGGCGATGATCGCCGAAGAGCCCTGGTGACCGCACCCCGCCAAGGCGAGGTCTGGTGGGCCGAAGCCGAGGACAAGCGTCGCCCCGTCCTCGTCGTCACACGCAACGAGGCGATCCCCGTCCTGCGCCGCCTCATCGTCGCCCCCGTCACCCGCACCGTCCGCGCCATCCCCACCGAGATCGCCCTCGGCACCGAAGAGGGACTCCCCACCGAGTGCGCCGCCTCCTGCGACAACCTGCAGCCGATCAATCGCCACGTGCTCACCGCAAGGATCGGCGCGCTGCCCGTAGCGCGCCGCCACGAGCTGTGCGCCGCGCTCGACGCGCTGGCGGACTGCTGAGAACCCGGCGAGCCGATCGCGTTCGCAGGGCTCGCGGCGCGCTCGACGCGTAGCCCGGGGCGCCGGCTCTGGCGTCCAGACGATCGCTGGTGGCTATGGTCCGGCGCGTGACCGCCCACGCCTGAACGCCCCGCCCGCGCGCGGCATCCCTTCGAGGTCGCGGCCGCCCGGCGCATCCCGCTTGGCGAGGATCGCGACGTCGCCTTCGACGCGCACGACGATCTCGTCGCCCGGCTTCCAGTCGAGCGCGTCGCGCACCGGCTTCGGGATCGTGATCCGCCCCCGCGTGTCGATCCGAACGCGGAAGCACCGCTGGCCTGGCGCGTAGCGAGCCATGCCCACCATCGTGCCGCGCCCGGCCGCGCCGCGCCGCACCTGCCCACATCCGTGTTGTCCTCCCACACCAGAGCCGGGATCTCGCACGCCCGATGTGGCGGTGTGCGACCCGACTCCCGGCACATGCCTCCGTGGGAAGCCATGACCCGCATTACGACCCACGCGGCCCCCGAGCAACACGCGTCGCATCCCTCAGCCGAGCACGTGACGATCGTCCCGGCCGATCGGTTCGACCGACTCGCAGCGGACCTCGACACGCCCGGCAACGCTCCCGCGCTCACACGCGCGGCCCATCGCTGCGCGATCGCCAGCGACCACCGACGACACGCCGAGCACGAAGCGTAGCCGCACCTCCCGCAGCCATCCGATGCAGCCCCTTCCGGCACAGGCCCGCCTTTGCGACACTGTTGACCGGATGCGGGAGCTTGCGACATTGCGAATGGACACCGGCCGCGAGGTCCGCGTCGAGGTCGTCCGCGAGGAGGCCGACGGCGAGGAGATCGTGGTGCGACGCGCGCCACGCGAGCGCCCAGCCCCCAAGCGCGACCTCATCGCCGTCATCGACGCACACCTCGCGACCGCCAAGCGCCATCCGGCCGGGACCACCGATCGCCTGCGCGCAGCCGATCGGGACCGGCCCTACTGATGGCCGCCATCTACGTCGACACCTCCGCGCTCGGCCGCGTCATCCTCAACGAGCCCGAGACCGAGGCGATCCGCACCGACCTCGCCACCTACGACGCCTGGTGGTCAAGCGAGCTGCTCGTCGTCGAGCTGCGACGCCTCGCCGCACGCGAACGCCTGGAGGCAGACGCCGAGGAATACCTCGAAGCGTTCCGCCTCGTCCCAATCGACTCAGCATCGCTCCAGCGCGCCTCACGCCTCGCCCCCACCGTCGTCCGCTCACTCGACGCGATCCACCTCGAAGCAGCCCTCCAGCTCCACAACCGCGACGAGATCAACGGCATCATGACCTACGACCGCCAACTCCAAGACGGCTGCGCCCACCACGGACTCACAGTCCACGCACCCACCGCGAGCTGACCTCCCCACCCAAACGCGCTCCCCGCAACACCTCGCCGAAGGATGGATGCGAGGCGCCCAGATCCCACCATTTGAACGCATCCCCCGTGCTTCCGACAGGCGTTTCCGCTGCTATTCGGCGGTCTGAGGTGCGCTGAGATCACCTCAGATTCGCTCAGGTTGGTACCACCGTGGAACCCTGGGCGCGCGCGGCGTCCCATCTGCCCAGTGCCGTCCACGAGCGCCGCTCCAGCTCGCGGCGCCCTTCCCGCACCACGGCGACCGCGTCGAGCCCTCCGCCGCGCAGACGCGCCCGCACGCCGGCCAGCGCCTCCAGGGCCTCTTCCAAGTCGTGGCCGTGCGGCTCGCCGCGCTTGGAGAGGATCGCCACACCACCCTCCACCCGGACCACGATCTCGTCGCCCGGCCGCCACCCGAGCGCGTCACGTGCCGGCTTCGGGATCGTGAACCGGCCCCGTGCGTCGATCCGAACGCAGAAGCACCTTTGGCCTGGCGCGTAGCGAGCCATGGCTTCATCGTGCCGCGCCGAGCCGGGCCGCGACGCACCCGCCCACATCCGTGTTGTGCTCCCACACCAGAACCGGGATCTCGCACGCCCGAAGTGGCGGCGTGCGACCCCACGCCCCGGCGCACGCCTACCGTGGGCAGCCATGACCCAAACGACTCCCGGGCGACACGCGTCGGCCCCCCCCTCCGAGTCGCGCCGCGGGCACAAAACCGGCCGCTAGGCTCCCGCACCGTCGATGACGCAGCAGGACCCTGACCAGCCACCCGACCGCGAGATCGTGCTGACGGCGAATGCCTGGCAGCACATCTGCCGTCGGCACCCCGAGCTGGCCGCCTTCCGCGACGACATCCTGCTCGCCATCAGCGCTCCCGAGACGACGACGCGCGACCATCGCTACGAGGCCCGCTGGCGGTTCTACCGCTCCGGCGCAGGCCCGAGTCGGTGGCTGGCCGTTGTCGTAGACTTCACCGAAGATCCAGCGCGGATCGTGACCGCTCACGGCTTCCGCAAGGAGCACCCGCGATGACCATTCACATCGGCCCGTACGAGTTCGACGACATCGACTACGACGCCGAGAGCGACGTCCTCTACCTCTCCGTCGGCAAGCCGCAGCCCGCGGCCGACTCCGAAGAGACGCCCGAGGGACACATCGTCCGCTACGACGAGCACGACCGCGTCATCGGCGTGACGATCGTCGGCGCCCGCGACCTGCTCGGCCAAGACGGCAGCGTCTCGCTCACGCTCCCGCGCCGGTCGGTCACCGCCGACCCCCGCGAGCTGGCCGCCGCGCTCGCAGCCTGACGGCGGGGGGGACGCCGGCGGCGGCCATGCGGGTGCCGAAGGTGTGGCGGAGGTCGTGGAAGCGGTGCTCTTCGAGGCCGGCGGCCTTGAGGGCGGCGGCGTAGCGGCGGCTGATGTTCGCCTTGGGCAGGACGCCGCCGTGGTCGGGGTGGGCGAAGACGAGATCGTCGTCGTCGCGGCAGATCGACTGGTTCCAGACGCGGCGCAGCTCGCTCGCCAGCTCGCCGGTCATCGGGACCGAGCGGCTTGAGCGCCGGGACTTGGGGGTGCCGAACTCGCCGCGGGTGTAGTTGCGCCGCACCCGGACACGGCCGGCGTCCCAATCGACGTCGCGCCAGCGCAGCGCGACCAGCTCCCCCTTCCGGAGGCCCGTCATGACGGCCGTGATGAAGATCGCGCGGTCCAGGTGCGCGAACTCGCCGGGGCGGACGTTGGCGATGAGGCGGTCGAACTGCGGGAGGGTGAGGTAGCGGATCTCGTTGCGGTCCGGCAGTGCCGGCAGATCGACGCCCTCGCACGGGTTCACGACCGCCCAGCGCCGGTAGGGCGCCTTCGCGAAGACGAACAGCGCCGAGAGCGTCGCGACGATCCCTCGCACGGTCGCGGGAGCGCGGCCCTTGCGCTCCAGCAGCGCGACCAGGTCGATGACGTCCTCGGGCTCGATCGCGTCCAAGGTCCGCTCGCCGAAGAACGGCGTCAGATGCACCCGCTCGACGGACTCGATGTTCTCGCACGTGGATCGCTTGCGGCCACGGCGCTGGGTGTGGACGATGTAGCGGGCGGCGACCTCGGCGACCGTGAGGCGCTCGCCGACCTCCGCGCGCACCTGCGTTTCGGCGATCAGCCGCCGCAGCTCCGCCTCCGCCTGCGCTCTCGTCAGACCGGTGCGCTCGCCGCGCGGGCGCTTGGGACCGATGCGGCGCTTCACACGCCGGCCGTTCGCGTACCACGCCGGCGTCGGTGCCGGCTCGTTAATCGCTATACGAGGTATCGCGGCGGGTGTCTACAACTATGTAAGCGCCGGGTTACATAGCGTCAGGACCCTTACACCGCCGACACGACCCTGCAGGACAATCGTCCAGCGCGAGCGCGACGCCGCAGAGGCGTCCCGTGCGACGCTCCGCATCATGGGCTACGACCCCGCCTCCCGCTCCACGCGCGAGTTGCTCGCCGACTTCGCCGCGATCATGCGCACGTTGCGCGAGCGCGGGGTGGTGCGCACCTACAACAACCCGATCGGTGACATCGCCGAGGAGGTCGTCGCCCGGCACTACGGCGGCGAGCGCGGCAGCTTCGTCCAGCGAGGCTGGGACGTGCTGCTGCCCGGCGGCGAGCGCCTCCAGGTCAAGGCGGTGCGCTTGACCGGCACCCGCGGCCGGCGCAACCTCAGCCCGATCCGCGACAGCGACTACGACGCCGTCATCGCCGTCATCTTCGACGAGGACTTCCACGTCATCGAAGGACTGCGCATCGAGCGCGCAACGGTCGAGGCGCTCTACAGATGGCGCGCCCACGTCAACGGCCGCGTCATCACCATCACCGACAAGCTCCGCGCACACCCCGACGTCCAGGCCGTCGAGCTGTCGGACGCCACACTCGACGGGTAAGCCGCTCAGCCAGGCCCCGCGTCCAAGCGCCCGGAACGCCGACGCGCCCGGTACGGTCGCCGTCGTGAAGGCAAACGTCTACGTCGATGGGTTCAACCTCTATTACAGCGCTCTGCGTCGTCGCTTCCCCGACTGCAAGTGGCTCGACCTCCGCACGCTCACGGAGGCGCTGTTCCCCGGCGACGAGATCGCGCGAGTCCAGTACTTCACCGCGCGAGTCATCGCGCGTGCAGACGATCCCCAGGAGGCCACGCGTCAGCAGATGTACCTGCGCGCGCTCGCGACACGGGACGTGGAGGTCGTGCTCGGACAGTTCCGGAGCGGGACACGCTGGATGCGCCGCGTCGAGCCGTGCCCGAACGGAGCGAGCTGCCCGGTCAGCGAGGAGAACATCCGCGTCGTGGCCACAGAGGAGAAGGGCTCGGACGTCAACCTGGCCTCGCGGCTGCTCATCGACGCCTTCCGTCGAGACTGCGAGCTGGCGATCGTCCTCACGAACGACACGGACCTCGTCGAGCCGATCCGCCTCGCACGCGACGAGCTCGGCCTACGGGTCGCGCTGCTCAGCCCTAGCGAGAACCCGGCGCGGACGCTCCGCGACCGCGTGGACGTCGTCAAGAAGCTCCGCCACGGCCCGCTCCGCGCAAGCCAGCTAGCGGCCTTGCTCAACGACGAGCGCGGCGAGATCCACCGGCCCCGCGCCTGGCGCCCCTAGAAACGCTGAGGCCCGGCCGAAGCCGGGCCTCGCACCCAGCCGCCGAAGCAACTGGGGGGATCATGGAACACAGCATAGCCCGTGAGCCAGATCCACTCCAGTGCGCGGGGGCTCGGCGGACGGGACGCCGTGGGGGGGATGGGGAGGCGCCCGTGTCCGCCGAGCCGAGCCGGCTGCACCCGCACCAACGACGCTACGAGGAACCGTCCTCCGTGCGAACCGGACGTTCGTCCGGGCGGGCGCGCCGGGCCGCTTCGCGCGCCCGGCGAGCGGGCGGCACCGGCGGGAGCCGCTGTGGCCGGGCGCGGTTGCGCTCATAGAGCCCGACCAGCTCCGAGAGGTCGATCGCGAGCCCGCGGGCGAGCTTGAGCAGCACGCGGACCGTGACGTCCTGCTCGCCGCGCTCGATCGCGCCGACGTAGTTGCGATGCAACCCGGCACGGAAGCCGAGCTGCTCTTGGGAGAGCCCGCGGCGGGCGCGCAGCTCGCGCACGCCCGCGCCGAGCGCGGCCAGCTCGCGGCGACGGTGCGGCCACCGGTCGCCCTCGTCGTCGGTCCGGCGCTCGCCGCTCCGACTGGTGCCCGAGCCGCTGCTCGGGAAGGATCCATCCCGCATCGAAGGCTTACCTCCTTCAATGAACCCCGCGGGTGGCGCGTCGACGCTCGCCGCAATACCGTCACCCCGGCGAGAGAACCAGCCGATTTGCAGCCGATTCCCGAGAGCCGACGCCCGGATTCGAACCGGGGACCCCTTCATTACGAGTGAAGTGCTCTACCAGCTGAGCTACGTCGGCGGGGTTCGACATGGTAGCCGAGGGGTGGCGAGGCGCGTGCGGTGGGATCGGCGGGGTGGCGCGGGCGCGGCGGGTCGTCGTTACAGTTGGACATATGCTGTCACTTCGTCGTTCGGGAGGGTCGCCGGAGCGCTCTGCGCCGGATGCGCTCGACCGCACGCGGCGGGTGCGCGAGCTGGCGGCGCTGGCCGACGCCGAGGCGGTCGACGTGCTCGTCGTCGGCGGCGGGATCGTCGGAGCGTGGACGGCGCTCGACGCCGCGGCGCGCGGGCTGAGCGTCGCGCTCGTGGAGCGCGGAGACCTCGCACAGGGCACGAGCCGCTGGTCCTCGAAGCTCGCGCACGGCGGGCTGCGCTACCTCGCGCACGGGGACGTCGGCGTCGCGTGGGAGTCCGCCCGCGAGCGGGCGATCCTGATGGACGTCAGCGCGCCGCACCTGATCCGCCCGCTGCCGTTCCTGATCCCGCTCGGCGGGGCGGTCGGCCGCGCCGCCGGCGCGAAGCTCGAGGCCGGCATCCGCGCCGGGGACGCGCTGCGCGCGGCCGCGGGCACGAGCCGCCGCCGCCTCCCGCCGGCGCGCCGCGTCAGCGCCGAGGAGGCGCGCCGGCTCGCGCCCGGCCTCAGCGACCGCCAGCTGCGCGGCGCGATCCTGCACTGGGACGCGCAGATCGAGGACGACGCGCGGCTCGTGCTCGCGGTCGCGCGGACGGCCGCCGCCTACGGCGCGCGGATCCTCACCTACGTCGAGGCGCTCACGCTGCGGGCGGACGGCGCGACCGTGCGCGACCGGCTCGCCGACGGCACCGCCCCGGACGTCGCGCTCACAGACGGCGCGGACGCGAGCGCCCACCGCGCCACGCCGCCCGGCGGCTTCGACCTGCACGCCCGCCACGTCGTCAACGCGACCGGCGTGTGGGCCGGCTCGCTGACCCGCGGAGCGGTGCGGCTGCGACCGAGCAAGGGCGCGCACCTGCTGGTCCCGGCGTCCGCCGTCGGCGAGCCGCGCGCGGCCGTCAACGCGCCGCTGCCGGAGAGCGCCACGCGCTTCGTGTTCGCCGTCCCGCGTCCCGACGGCCTGGTGATGATCGGGATCACCGACGCGCCGTTCGGCGGGCCGCTCCCGGACGTTCCCGCGGTCACCGCCGAGGAAGAGGCGTTCCTGCTCACGTCGATCGGCCGCGTGCTGGAGCGCACGCCCACGCCGGACGACGTCGTCGGCCGCTTCGCCGGGCTGCGGCCGCTGCTCGCCGGGGACGAGGCGCCCGGCGACGAGACCGGTGACGCCACGGCGACCGCCGATCTCTCCCGCCGTCACGCCGTCGTCGAGCACGACGGGGTCGTGACCGTCGTCGGCGGCAAGCTCACGACCGCGCGGCGGATGGCGCAGGACGCGCTGGACCACGTCGCCGCGCGGCCCGGCGTCGCCGCGGGCCGGTGCGCGACGCGCCGCATCCGCCTCGCGGGCGACGACCGCCCGGCGCTCGCGGCCGGCGGCGGCGATTCCGCGACGGCCGGGTCGGACGACGCCCCGCTCGCCCCCGGCGTTCCCGTCTCGCGCGCGCAGTTGCGCTTCGCCGCCGAGCGTGAGCTGGCGCTCACGGTCGACGACCTGCTCGACCGCCGCACGCGCGTCGGTCTCGTCGCGCCCTGGCGCGCCGCTGCGCTCGACGCCGCGCAGGAGGCACTCGGCGCCGCCGCCCCGGCCGGGGCCTGAGCACCCCGCCCCTGCGCGAAGCGTCCTGCCCTGCCGTCGCAGGACGAGCGCAGAGCAGGACGCTTCGCGCTGAAACGGGCGTCCAGCCGCTCCCGCGCCGGCACGCAGTCGAGCTACGCTGCCCGCTCACCGGCGCGCACGACGCGCAGCCACGACTCCCCCGGAGGCCACCGCATGCTCCGCCCACGCACCGCCCGCCGTCGCGCCTCGCGCCGACGCGCCCTCGTCGCGCTCGCGAGCGTCGCGACGCTCGCCGCCGTCGCCGCCCTGCCCGCCGCGGCGCCGGCGAGAGCGCCCCGCCGCTGCACCGTTCTCGATGCTGCTCGCCGAGCTGAGAGCACCGGGCGCCGGCGCAGGCCAGCGCTACGCGAAGCTGCTGCTGACGAACGTCACGCGCCGCAGCTGCAGCCTGCGCGGCTACCCGGGCGGGCAGCTGCTCGGCGCGCGCAACCGCGCGCTGCCGACGAACGTGGTGCGCGACTCCGGCCGCGTGCGCACGGTCGTGCTGCGCCCCGGCCAGAGCGCGAAGACGACCCTGCACTGGAGCGTGATCCCGGGCACCGGCGACCGCACGCACGGCGAGTGCCAGCCGACGCCGGCACGCATCGAGATCACGCCGCCGAACGCGCGCCAGCACCTCGTGCGACCGTGGCGCAACGGCCCGGTCTGCGAGCGAGGGACGATCGACGTCAAGCCGATGACGCACGCGTAGCCGGCCCGGCCGCCGGCAAGCGTCCTGCCCTGTGCTCGTCGTGCCAGCGCGGGACAGGACGCTCCGGGCGCTGGTGCTGGGCGGGGCGGCGCCTCACACTGGCGCGGCGTCCGGCGGCGGCACGAGCTTGCCCGGGTTCATGATCCCGGCCGGGTCGAGCGTCGCCTTCGCGGCGCGCAGCAGCTCGATCCCCAGCTCGCCGACCTCGCCGGGCAGCCACGGCGCGTGGTCGCGGCCGACGGCGTGGTGGTGCGTGATCGTGCCGCCGCCCGCGAGGATCGCCTCGCTCGCGGCGACCTTCGCGGCGCGCCACTGCGCCAGCTCCTCGCCCTGCTGCTGGCGCGCGACGAACGTGAAGTAGAGCGAGGCGCCGGCGCGGTAGACGTGCGAGACGTGGCTCATCACGACCGGCGGCGTGCCGCGCCCGCGCAGCGCGCCGTCCAGCGCGGCGGCCACGGCGTCGTGCAGCTCCAGCAGCCGGTCCCACGTCGTCGCCGTCTCGAGCGTCTCGACCATCACGCCGTGCGCGAGCAGCTCGTCGCGCAGGTAGGGGGCGTGGAAGCGGCCGTGCTCCCACGCGTGCCCGACCTGCGTGCCGAGCGCGACGGCGCCGTGCGCACGCAGCAGGCGCACCGCGGCTGTGCGGCGGCGGCGCAGCTCGGCCTCCGCGGTCCCCGCCCAGCCGGCGATCACGAGGCAGCCGTCGCGCTGTCCGCGCACACGCAGGTAGCCCTTCAGCGCGCGCGTCGCGAGGCCGTCGCCGCCCGACATCGCGAGCGAGACGCGCGTCTCCTGCGGGTCTGAGAGGCGCAGCACGCCGGGCGCGGCGCCCGCCTGCACGAGCGCGCGGAAGGCGTCGACGCCGGCCTCGAAGCGAGGCACGGAGAAGCCCTCGTAGCGGCGCACGGTCGGCCGGGCTCTCACGCGCAGCACCACCTCGACGATCACGCCGAGCGTCCCCTCCGAGCCGACGAGCAGCTCGCGCAGGCTCGGCCCGGCGGCACTCGCCGGGACGGCGCGCGTCGCGATCTCCCCGCTCGGCGTCACGACGCGCAGCGCGACCACGTTCGCGTCGATCCGCCCGTAGCCGGTCGACGCCTGGCCGGCGGAGCGCGTCGCGACCCAGCCGCCGACGGTCGAGTGCTCGAACGACTGCGGGAAGTGGCCGAGCGTCAGCCCGTGCTCGCCGAGCGCCTCCTCCAGCGCCGGGCCGGTCATGCCGGCCTGCACGGTCGCGGTGAGCGAGACGCGGTCGACGGCGAGCAGGCGATCGAGTCGCGCGAGATCGAGCGCGATCACGGCGGGGAAGCTCCCCCGCCACGGCTCGACGCCGCCGACGACGCTCGTGCCGCCGCCGAACGGGACGACCGCGACGCCCTCCTCGGCGCACGCCCGCAGGACCGCCGCCACCTGCTCTGCGTCCGCCGGGTAGACGACCGCGTCGGGCGCGCCGGACGCGTCGCCCGCGCGCAACCGCACGAGGTCGTGGTAGCCGCGGCCGGCGGCGTGGCTCACGCGCGCGCGGCGGTCGTCGCGCACGTGCTCGGGGCCGACCGCGACGACGAGCCGCGCATGCGCCGGCGCCGGCAGCGCGGACTCCCACAGCCGCACGTCCTCCAGCGCGACCGGGTCGCGCCGGCGCGCCGGCAGCGGCCCCAGCTCGGCCGCGAGCAGCGCCTGCGCCCCGGGCGGCAGCGGCGCGTCGTGGCCGTCCTCGCCCCAGCCCCACCAGCGCATGCGGGGCGCCGGCGCGGTCATGCGCGGGCGGCGCCGTCGCCGTCGCGGTCGCGCGCGGACGCCCGGCGGGCGGGCGGCGGCACGGAGTCCGGCATCGGCGCCAGGTAGCGGTCGAGCAGCAGCTTCAGCTCGCGCAGCTCCTGCTCGCGCTCCTGGCCGGCCCCGGGCGCGAGCGCCTGGAAGGCGAAGCCGCGCAGCGCCAGCTCGATCGTGCGCGCGGCGGCGGCCGGGTCGGCGGCGGCGATCGAGCCCTCCACGACGCCGTCCGCGAGGCGCGCCTCGAAGACGCCGACGGCAGCGCGCTGGAAGGCGCCGCGGCGCGTCGTCAGGTAGGGCAGCAGCAGCTCGGGGTCGACGTCGACGATGCGCAGGAACAGCGGGTGGCGGGTGAGGCGGTCCACGCCGGCCACGGCGGCCGTCACGAGCCGCTCGCGCGCGCTCGGCAGACCGGTCACCTCGGCCTCGACGTCGCCGATGATCTGCGTGAACTCGCGCGTCATCAGCGCCTGCAGCAGCGAGGTGACGTCGGCGTGGCGGCGGTACAGCGTCATGCGGCTCACGCCGGCGCGCCGCGCGACGTCCGTCATCGTCGTGCGCCGCACCCCGACCGCCAGCACGCACGCCTGCACGGCGTCCAGCAGCGCCTCGTCCTCGACCGTTCGCTGTGACACTCTGGCGGTGTTTGTACCACCTCCGACACCGGCTTGCGCCGGTGGCTTCGCGTCACGTGTCGGGCCAGCGACCGGTGCGCTCGAACTCCTCGCGTGCCCGCTCCTCCTGGTCGCGCTCGCTGTTGCTGACGAGGCTGAGGCGGAACAGCACGTTGATCAGCAGGACGATCCCGGCGAAGCCGATCAGCACGACGCCCGAGCCGGCGGCGTCGCCGCCGATCACGAGGCAGACGATCCCCGCGATCGTCATCGCGAGCGGGATGCCGTAGCGGACGAACAGCAGACCCGCGCGGCGACAACGCGTTCGCCCGCCGGTCATCGCGAGCGACGGCCTCCGGGCGACGTCACGAGGCGCTCGAGCCGGTAGGCGAGCGTCTCGAGCGCGAGCTCCTCGGTCACGTTGCTGCGCAGCCGGCGACGCGTGTCCTCGACCAGCTCGACGCCGGCGCGCAGCCGCTGCGGGTCGCGGCCGTCGGCGTCCTCGGCGAGCGCGGTCGCGCGGTCGACGTGGTAGACGAGATCGTCCGCGCCCCACGCGACGCACGCGACGTCGCGCAGCCACAGGCCCGACAGCTGCAGGCCGAGGTCGAGCGCGCCCGTCTCGACGCGGCGACGCGTGCGGCGGATGCGCTCGGCGTACGCGTTCTCGACGCGCTTGCGCTCTCTTCTCGCGACCAGCTCGAGCTCCTCGGCGAGCTGCGCCTCGAGCTCCGCGGCGGCGCGCTCGCCGCGCGCTCTGCGCACCGTCAGCAGCGCGCCCCACGGCGCCTGCTCGGCGACGCGGCCGGCAAGCGCGGCGCGCGCGAGCCCCTCGCCGCCGGCGCGCAGCGCGGGGCCGTCGGCGAGCGCCAGCTCCAGCGCGCGCTCACCGTCGCCGAGCGCAAGGCGCGCGCACGCCGCCGCCTGCTCGGGCGGGACGCCACGGCGGCCGACCCGCTCCGCCAGCTCGGCCGGCGGCAGCGCGTCGAAGCGCACGAGCTGACAGCGCGAGCGGATCGTCGGCAGGACCTCGCCGAGCCGGTCGGTGAGAAGGACCAGGTGCACGAACGGCGCCGGCTCCTCCAGCGTCTTCAGCAGCTTGTTGGCCGCCTGCTCGATCAGCGTGTCGGCGCGCTCGAGCACGAACACGCGCCGCGCCGCCTCGAACGGCGTCATCGCGGCGCCCGAGATCACCGGCTCGACGTCGCCGACGAGCATCTCGTGCGCACCGCTCGGCGCCACCCACGCGAGGTCCGGATGCGTGCCGTGCTCCACGCGCGCGCGCGCGCCGGCCGGATCGCGCGCGCCGTCCGCCAGCAGCGCTGCGGCGAACGCGCGCGCGGCCGTGCGCTTGCCGCTGCCGGCCGGGCCGTGGAAGAGGTAGGCGTGGGAAGGGTGTCCCCCCGGCGCGAGCGCCGCGCCCAGCGCCGCGCGCGCGTGCGGGTGGTGCTCGGTGCCGGGGAGGTCGGGCATGCCGGCGACGATACCGCCGCCGCCCGCGGGACCGGCGGGCCGGCGCCGGTCGAGCAGATGGCGGCGGTAGTGTGGCGCGGGATGCGCGGCCGGCTGATCACGATCGAGGGGCTCGACGGGGCCGGCAAGACGACGCTCGCGCGCGGCCTGCACGACGCGCTGCGCGAGCGCGGCGCCGACGTCGAGCTGCTGCGTGAGCCCGGCGGCGTCGCGGCGGCGGAGCGGATCCGCACGCTCGTGAAGGACCCGGCGCTGCGCGTCGGCACGCGCGCCGAGGCGCTGCTGTACGCGGCCGCGCGCGCGCAGCTCGTGGAGGAGGCGCTGGAGCCGGCGCTCGCCGCCGGCCGCTGGGTCCTGCTCGACCGCTTCGCCGACTCGTCGCTCGCCTACCAGGGCGCCGGACGCGCGCTCGGGATCGAGGCGGTGCGCGCGATCAACGCGTTCGCCACCGGCGACCTCCGGCCCGATCGCACGCTGCTGCTGCGGATCGACCCGGCGCTCGGCCGCGCGCGGCAGGACGGGCGCGGCGAGGAGCCCGACCGGCTCGAGCGCGAGCACGACCGCTTCTTCGCGACGATCGCCGCCGCCTACGACGCGCTCGCCGCCGCCGAGCCGCAGCGGATCCGCGTCCTCGACGCGAGCGCCGACCCGGCGCAGGTCCTCGCGGCGGCGCTCGCCGCGCTCGCGGACCTGCTGCCGGGCCCATAGCCGGCGCCTATCCGGCGCCTTCTCCGATCAGCGCCTGCACCGCGTCGCTCGTCGGCGTGGCGGGCACGTGGAGCGTGCCCTGCTCGATCTTGGCGGCGGCCGCCATCGCGTCTTCGTAGGCGTCCTGCGGCATGCGGCCCGTCTTGTAGAGCCACACGCCGTGGTTCTTCAGCGTCAGCGCGTACGGCCGGTCGCCGAACGTCCCCGCTCTCAGGTCGTGGATCGCCTGACGGAACGCGGGCCTCGTCTCCCACATGACCGAGCCGAGGATGTACGGCACGCCGCCGGGTTCCAGACGACGCGTGGCCGACTTGTCGGAGACCGCGCCGACGAGCAGCGTCTCGCCTTCGCCTCTTCTCTCTTCGAGCGCGCGCTGGGCGCCGATCGACGACGCACCGCCGAGCACGAGCAGCATCTGCACGCCGTGCGCGAGCAGGCGTCTGCCGGCGGCGTGCGCCTGCGCGACGGTCGCGTCGCCGTCGCTGCCGACCTGGACGTAGCTGATGCGCTCGTGGGAGTCGACGCTGCGCGCGCCGGCGACGAAGCCGCCGGCCAGTCTGTTCCAGGTCGCGAGGTCCCAGTCGGAGCCGTCGTCGGCGACGACGATCCCGAGCCTTCTCGTGATCGCGGCGTGCGCGGCGGCGACGCCGGCGAGGTAGCCGCCCTCCTTGTCCTGGACGGTGATCTGCCCGACGAGGCCGTCGGGCGGGTTCGTCCGTTCGCCCCACACGAGCTCCGGCACGTTCGTTCTCCTTCGCGACCGCTTCGGCCGCGTCGGCGTAACGACTGTCGTGCGCGATCACGAGCTGGTTGCCTTCGTGCGAGACCTGCTCGAGCACGGCTCTGACGTCGCCGGCCTGCGAGGCGTCCGCGACGTCGGCTCTGACGTGCAGCGATCTCGGGAATCCTTCGACGACTTCCCGGGCCTGCAGCGTCCAGTCCGGTTCGTTGTCGCCGAAGGGCGCCACCAACGCGACCTTTCTCACGTCGGCGCCCTGTTCGCTGCTCCCGCATCCCGCCACCGCGAGCGTGCCGAGCGCGAGCGCTGCGACCACGGCCAGCGCCGTCCACCTTGCTCCTGCCACCGTTGCTCCTCTCCCCGAGCAGTTCGGTCGGTTCCCCGAAAGACCGAATTCTTGCGCTTATCGGGGTGCGCGTGCGCCGGTTCGACGGCGCACGGATCGCCGGGCGGTCGCTCAGCCGCGCTGTGCGGCGTGCTCGCCGGCGTACCCGTGGGGGTGCGCCTGCGCGAACGCCCAGGCGTCGGCGACCATGTCGGCGAGCGCCGGCCTGCACGGCTCCCAGCCGAGCTCGGCGCGGATCTTCCCGCTCGCGGCGACCAGCTGCGGCGGATCGCCGGCGCGGCGCGGCGCCTCTCTGACGGGGATCTCGAGCCCGGTCACCTCGCGCGCCGCGTCGATCACCTGGCGCACCGAGAAGCCGTTGCCGTTGCCGAGGTTGAAGACGCGGTGCTCGCCGCCGATCGCGCCGTCGAGCGCGAGCAGGTGAGCGGTCGCGAGGTCCTCGACGTGGATGTAGTCGCGGACCGCGGTGCCGTCCGGCGTCGGGTAGTCGGTGCCGAACAGCTGCACCTCGGCGTTGATCCCCTGCGCGGCGCGCAGCACGTTCGGGATCAGGTGCGTCTCGGGGTGGTGGTCCTCGCCGAGGCATCCGCTCGCGCCGGCGACGTTGAAGTAGCGGAGGCTGACGGCGCCGAGGCCGTGCGCGCGGCACTCGTCGCCGATCATCGTGTCGACCGCGAGCTTCGAGGCGCCGTACGGGTTCACCGGGCGCGTCGGCGCGGTCTCCTCGATCGGCACGACCTCCGGCTCGCCGTAGGTGGCGGCGGTGGAGGAGAAGACGAGCCGCTTCACGCCGGCGGCGCGCAGCGCGTCGAGCAGGTTGAGCGAGCCGACGACGTTGTTGCGCCAGTACAGCTCGGGTCTGGCGACCGACTCGCCGACGAGCGACAGCGCGGCGAAGTGCAGCGCCCCGTCGAAGCCCTCCGCGAGCGCCGCGGCGAGCGCGGACGGGTCGAGCAGGTCGGCCTCGACGAAGCGCGCGCCGGCCGGCACCGCGCCGCGGTGGCCGCGGCCGAGGTTGTCGAGCACGACGACGTCGTGGCCGTCGCCGAGCAGCCGCTGCGCGACGATCGACCCGATGTAGCCGGCGCCGCCGGTGACGAGGAGCTTCATGGGGACGGCGGATTCAAGCAGACGGGTTGGCGGCTGCGGGCGCGGCGGGCGCGGGCGCGGAGGGGGGCGCGGGCGGGCGCGGTCTCAGCGGCCGAGCCGCAGCCAGTCGGTGAACTCCGCCCAGGTGCTCGCCGTGCGGAAGCCCGCCTCGCCCCACGAGTGCCGCGCGCGGGCGGCCCAGGACGAGTCCCAGCCGCGCATGCGCGCCCAGCCCCACGCCAGCAGCGCCAGCAGCGCGAGCGCGCCGAGGGCGATCAGCGCGATCCACAACGGCGTGCGGTCGCGGCGCTGCGTCGTGGTGGCCGCCGGCTGCGCGGACGTCGTGGCGGGCGCGGGGGCGGTCGTCGCGGGCGCGCCGGCCGAGGGCGCGGGCGTCGTGGGCGCCGTCGTGGCGGTCGGCGGAGGGGCCGCGGGCGCCGTCTCGGTCGTGACCGGAGCGGGCGCGGTCGGCGTCGTGGGCGCGGTCGTCGTGCCGGCGCCGCCGGCCGCGCTTCCGCCGTCCTGTCCGGCGCAGTCGCCGCGCATGTGCGCCGCGATCCCGTCGAGCATCGCTCTGCGCAGGTCCGGGACGACGGTTCTGATCGCCGGCGGGATGCCTCTCACCGCCGCCTCGAGCTCCGCCTGCGTGAACTGGCAGGGGTCGAGCTGGCCGCCGGCCTGCGCGTAGGCGGAGGCGACCTTGTCGTAGGCCTGGTCGGCGCGCGCGAGCGTCGCCGGGGCGAGCAGCAGCGCGCTCGCCAGCGCGAGCAACAGGGGGATGCGGACGCGGCGCGTCATGCGCGGCCGATCGTAGCGCTCCGGCGTGCTCCCGCCCGCTGCTCCCGCGCGCTGCGCCGACCACCCCCGCGCAGCTTCCGGCGACGGCGGTACGCTCGTTCGAGCACCCCCGTGGACCACCTCGGGCAGCCGTTCCGTCCGACGGGTGGTCAATGATTCGCTGTTACCCCCTGAGCGCGGTCAGAGGCACGAGAAACAGCGGCAAATAGCGGGAAGACAAGGAGCAGGCAGGCATGGAGAACAGCTCGCAGACCCCCACCACGATCGACGCCCCCGCCGGTGAGGCGCTGCGCCTGAGTCGCTTCTTCACGCAGCCGGGCGTCCATCCGTACGACGCCGTGGAGTGGGAGCTGCGGGACGCCAGGATCGGCCACGGCGGCAAGGTCTCCTTCGAGCAGCCGGACGTCGAGTTCCCGGTGACGTGGTCGCAGAACGCGACGAACATCGTCGCCCAGAAGTACTTCCGCGGCCAGCTCAACTCGCCCGCGCGCGAGAGATCGGTCAGACAGATGATCGGTCGCGTCGCCGGCACGATCGCCGACTGGGGCCGTCAGCGCGGCTACTTCGCCAGCGCCGAGGACGGCGACACGTTCGAGGCCGAGCTGACGCACATCCTGCTCCACCAGATCGCGGCGTTCAACTCGCCGGTCTGGTTCAACGTCGGCTTCGAGGAGCAGCCGCAGGCGTCGGCGTGCTTCATCCTCTCGGTCGAGGACACGATGGAGTCGATCCTCGACTGGAACACCAAGGAGGGCAAGATCTTCCGCGGCGGGTCCGGCTCGGGCATCAACCTGTCGAACATCCGCGGGTCGATGGAGCCGCTCGCGAAGGGCGGCACCGCCTCCGGCCCCGTCTCGTTCATGCGCGGCGCCGACTCGTGGGCCGGCACGATCAAGTCGGGCGGCAAGACGCGCCGCGCGGCGAAGATGGTCGTCCTCGACGTCGACCACCCGGACATCGAGCACTTCATCTGGTGCAAGGCCAGAGAGGAGGACAAGGCGGCCGCGCTGCGCGACGCCGGCTTCGACATGTCGATCGACGGCGACGGCTTCCTCTCGATCCAGTACCAGAACGCGAACAACTCGGTGCGCGTCTCCGACAAGTTCATGCGCGCCGTCGAGAACGGCGACGAGTGGCGGTTGATCGCGCGGGCCACGAGAGCGCCGGTCGGCGAGGCGCTCGACGCGCGCAAGCTGATGAACCAGATCGCCGAGGCGGCGTGGCGCTGCGCCGACCCGGGCGTCCAGTACGACACGACGATCAACCAGTGGCACACGTGCCCGAACAGCGGGCGGATCAACGCGTCGAACCCGTGCTTCCCGGCCGACGCGCGCGTGCACACGACGCGCGGGCTGATGGGCATCGGCGAGCTGGTCCGGCGCGGCGAGGCGGGCGAGGACGTCCGCGTCTACACGCACCGCGCGACCGCCGAGGACCCGGGCGAGGGCGTCGTCGCGACGCGGCCGATCGCCTTCATGCGCAACGGCGTCAAGCCGATCGTGCGGCTGCGCTTCGCCAACGGCGCGGAGCTGCGCTGCACGCCGAACCACCGCGTCTGGACGCTGAACCGCGGCTACGTGCGCGCGGAGGAGCTGACCGGCAGCGACCGCGTGCTGCTCAACGACGTGCCGACGCCGGCGACCGACGCGGCGTGGGCGCTGCCGGTGAAGGTGCACGCGCTCGCGAAGTCGTTCGCGCGTGGGGGCACGGTCACGCACCAGCCGCTGCCCGAGACGTGGAGCGAGGGGCTCGCCGAGCTCACCGGCCACCTGATCGGCGACGGCTGCCTCACCGACGCGCAGACGCAGTGGGTCTACGACGACGACGTCGCCGACGGCCTGCTCGAGTCGCACGCGGGCCTGCTGCGCGAGCTGGTCGGCGGCGCGTCCTGCCAGGAGATGGACAACGGCACCGTGCAGCTGCGCGTCGGCAGCGCGGCCGTGCGCGAGCTGTTCGCCGGCCTCGGCGTCACGACCGCGCGCGCGCACGAGAAGCGCATGCCGCAGGCGATCCTCGCGGCGCCGACCGAGATCCAGGCGTCGTTCCTGCGCGGGCTGTTCGGCGCCGACGGGTGCGTCGCGCGCGTGGAGAGCGCCGGCAAGGCGTCGCGCTACGCCGGCCTCGGCAGCCGCAGCGAGGCGCTGCTGAAGGACGTCCAGCGCCTGCTGAGCGCGTTCGGCGTCCGCGGGCGCATCTACCGCGTCTCGGAGAGCGGCGGGCCGTCCTTCTCCTACACGCGCAAGGACGGCACGACCGTCGAGTACACCTCGCGCGAGGGCTTCGACCTGCGCATCACCGGCTCCGACCTCGAGCGCTTCGCGACGGCGGTCGGCTTCTCGACGCCGCGCAAGCAGGCGGCGCTCGAGTCGCTGCTGGCCGAGACGACGCGCTACCGCACGAAGCCGGGCACGACGCTCGTCGCGCGCGAGGACGACGGCCAGGAGGAGGTCTTCAACCTCACGGAGCCGCTGCACCACTCCTACATCGTCGACGGCGTCGTCGTGGCGAACTGCTCGGAGTACATGCACGTCGACGACTCGGCCTGCAACCTCGCGTCGCTGAACCTCATGAAGTTCCGCCGCGCCGACGGGTCGTTCGACGTCGCCGCCTACGAGCAGGCGGTCGACATCGTCTTCCTCGCGCAGGAGATCATCGTCGGCGCGTCGAGCTACCCGACGGACGAGATCAGCAGAAACGCGAACGCCTTCCGGCAGCTCGGCCTCGGCTACGCCAACCTCGGCGCCTTCCTGATGAGCAACGGGATGCCGTACGACTCCGACGCGGGTCGCGGCACGGCTGCGGCGATCACCGCGCTGATGACCGGCCGCGCCTACCGCCGCTCGGCGGAGATCGCGGCGGCGGTCGGCACCTACGAGCGCTACCCGGAGAACCGCGAGCCGCACAACGACGTGATGCGCATGCACCGCGACGCCTCGTACGCGATCCCCGACACGACGTGCGAGGACGAGCCGCTGCTGGCGGCGGCGCGCCGCTCGTGGGACGAGGCGGTCGCGCTCGGCGAGCAGCACGGCTACCGCAACGCGCAGGCGACGGTCCTTGCTCCTACAGGCACAATCAGTTTTTTGATGGATTGCGACACCACGGGCGTCGAGCCGGACTTCTCGCTGGTGAAGTTCAAGGAGCTCGTCGGCGGCGGGCAGATGACGATCGTCAACCGCACGGTCCCGCTGGCGCTGAGAGAGCTGGGCTACGACGACCAGCAGATCGAGCAGATCGAGGCGCACATCAACGAGCACGGCACGATCGTCGGCGCGCCGGGCCTCGCGAGCGAGCACCTGCCCGTGTTCGACGTGGCCGTCGGCGAGCGCGCGATCTCGCACCTGGGCCACATCAAGATGATGGGCGCGGTGCAGCCCTTCATCTCCGGCGCGATCTCGAAGACGGTGAATCTGCCGGAGAGCGCGACGGTCGAGGACATCGCCGACGCGTACCTGCAGGCGTGGCACCTCGGCGTGAAGGCGCTCGCGATCTATCGCGACGGCTCGAAGACGGCGCAGGCGCTGCGCACCGACGCGCAGAAGGGCGAGGGCGCGAAGGGCGCGGCGTCGCAGGAGGCGATCGACCAGGCGGTCGCCGAGGCGCTCGCGAAGGCGGGGCCGGCGCCGGCGCGGCGCAAGATGCCGCGCGAGCGCCAGTCGATCACGCACAAGTTCTCGATCGCCGGCCACGAGGGCTACATCACGGCCGGCATGTACGAGGACGGCAGCGTCGGCGAGATCTTCCTGACCGACATCGGCAAGGAGGGCTCGACGCTGCGCGGCATGATGAACTCGTTCGCGACGACGATCTCGATCGCGCTCCAGTACGGCGTGCCGCTCGAGACGCTCGTGCGCAAGTTCAGCTACATGCGCTTCGACCCGGAGGGCATGACGACGAACCCGGAGATCCCGTTCGCGAAGTCGCTGCCCGACTACATCATGCGCTGGCTCGCCTCCCGCTTCCTCGACGAGGAGATCCAGGAGGAGCTGGGCATCATGACCCAGGCCGTGCGGGCGAAGAAGATGGCGCAGGACAGCGCGACCTCGCTCGGCGGCGACACCGCCGGCCCGGCCGGCCCGGCGCCGAGCGCCGGCGCGGACGCGGGCGACGGCGGCGCGAGCGTCGCGCCGACCGCCGCGCTCACCGACACCCCGCCGGTCGTCCCCGCCAAGGCGAGCGGCCTCGACGTCGGCCCGGCCTGCAGCCAGTGCGGCGGCATGATGCAGCGCACCGGCTCCTGCTACACCTGCCCCAGCTGCGGCAACAACACCGGCTGCGGCTGATCCGCGGCCGCGCCGTCACGGACTGACCCCGCGGGCCGTCGTCGAGCGGCCCGCGGTCGTTCCGCCCCGCGCAGGCTACGTCGGCTCCAGCGTGCCGTCGTCGACCTCGCGAGCGACGTCGACGACGCGGCGGCGCTCGGTGCGGGCGTGGGTGCGCAGGCGCTCGAAGGCCGCCTGCGCGTCGAGGCCGTGGCGCTCCATCAGGATGCCCTTCGCGCGCTCGATCGCGGCGCGGCGGGCGAGCGCGCCTTCGAGCTGGTCGACCTGGCGCTCGAGCCGCTCGACCTCGGCGTGGCGGCGCAGCGCCAGCTCGATCGCGCTCTGCAGCACATCCGGCTCGTCGGGCTTCGCCTCCGCGGCGATCCCGCGGTCGGCGGCGCGCGCGACGAAGTCGGGGTCCGGCTGCTGCGTGACCGCGATGACCGGGCCGGACGCGTAGGCGCCGATCTCCTCGATCAGCGCGAGCGCGTGCTCGTCGTCCTCGTGCAGCACGACGATCGAGAGGTCCGGATCGTCGTCGGCGACGCGGCCGGGCACGTCGGCGACCCGCACCGCGTAGGCGCACACCGTGTGGCCGAGATCCCGCACCATCGCGGCGAAGCGATCGAGCGCGGCGGCGTCCTCGTCGGCGACGAGCACGCGCAGGGCGCTCGCCGTCACGCGCGCCCCCGCGGCGCGTCACCCGCGCACGCCGCTCCGAGCGCGCTACCCTCGGTGGTCGACCGGCAGCCTTGAGCGCCGGGTCGAGCTCGGCGCCCCAGACCCCCGGCGCTCCAACCGACAGACGCCGGGAGGAAGACGGGACCGTGGCCGAGAAGCAGCTGGGAACGAAGGGCGAGGAGTCGCATCCGCGTCGGTCAGTCTTCCCCGACGGAACCGGGGGGAATCGCGGTGTCGGCAGCGCCGGCACGAGCACCGGAGACGATCCGGGCGCCGGCACGCCGCCGGCGACGAAGGCGCCCCCCGCCCGCACGAGCGCCGAGCGCGACGCGATGGTCGAGCGCCATCTCGGCCTCGCGCGCCACCTCGCGCTGCGCTACAGCGACAGCGGCGAGCCGCTCGACGACCTCTTCCAGGTCGCGGCGCTCGGGCTCGTGAACGCGGTCGACCGCTTCGACGCCTCGCGCGGCCTCGCGTTCACCACGTTCGCGGTGCCGACGATCCTCGGCGAGCTCAAGCGCCACTTCCGCGACCGCGGCTGGGCGATCCACGTGCCGCGCGACCTCAAGGACGCGGCCGTGCGCGTGAAGCGGGCGATCGCCGACCACCACGGCGAGCGCCCGCCGACCCCGGCCGAGCTCGCGCAGGCGACCGGCCTCTCGCTCGAGGCGGTGCTCGAGGCACTCGAGGCCTCGGGCGCGCAGCGCGCGCTGTCGCTCGACGTGCCCGCCGGCCGCGACGAGGACGAGGGCGGCGCGACGCTGTTGGAGCTGCTCGGCGAGGACGACGCCGGGCTCGCGCGCGCGCAGGACCGCGCGCTGCTCGCGACGCTGCTGCGCAGCGTGACCCCGCGCGAGCGCGAGGTGCTGCGGCTGCGCTTCGCCGAGGACCTCACGCAGTCGCAGATCGGCGAGCGCATCGGCGTCTCGCAGATGCAGGTCTCGCGCATCCTGCGCGGCGCGCTGACGCGCATGCGCGACGCCGCGCGGCCAGATCCTTAACCGTCCTTGATCGAGGCTTGACCGGCGCTTGGCCAGCGCCCGCCATGCTCGTCCCATGCACGTCACCGTCATCGACATCGCCGCCGCGCTGCTCGCGGTCGCCGGCGTCGCGACGTTCGCCATGATGATCTGGGCCGCGCGCCAGGTCGACGGCCGCGTCCACGCCGCACCGCGGCTGCACGTGCCGCACCTCCACCTGCCGCATCCGCACCTGCGCCGGCGCGCGTAAGGCGCGCGTAAGAGCCGCGCCGCGCTTCGCCGCTACATTCGCAGCAGACCCACTCCCGAAGGACGGTATGCGGATGGCGACGAAGCCGAAGGTGACGAAGAGCGACGCCGACTGGCGCGCCGAGCTGACCCCGCAGCAGTACGCGGTGCTGCGCGAGAAGGCGACCGAGCGCCCGTTCACCGGCGAGTACGCGGACGAGAGAGCGCCGGGCACCTACCGCTGCGCCGGCTGCGGCGCAGCGCTGTTCGACGCGGCGACGAAGTTCGAGTCCGGCAGCGGCTGGCCGAGCTTCACCGCGCCGATGGACGACGACGGCGTCGCCACCGAGCGCGACCGCAGCCTCTTCATGGAGCGCACCGAGGTGCTGTGCGCGAACTGCGGCGGCCACCTCGGCCACGTCTTCGACGACGGCCCCCGCGACAGAGGCGGCCAGCGCTACTGCATCAACTCCTGCGCGCTGGACCTCGAGCGGTCCCAGTAGAGATTGGCGAAACCCCCCGCGGCGGACGGGCGCCGGCCGGCGGCTGCTATGATGGTTAGCAACGCTAACTAGCTTTGCTAACGACCATCACGGCACGACCACGATCGACTTCCTCCTCCCCAACCGACCCCGAGCTCGCCGCGCGGCTGCGCATGGCGATCACGCGCATGGCGCGGCGACTGCGACAGGAGTCGGGGACGGGGCCGGAGGTCTCGCCGACGCAGGCGGCGACGCTCGCGACCGTCGAGCGCGAGGGGCCGCTGACGCCCAGCGCGCTGGCGGAGCGGGAGCGCATCCAGCGCCCGACGGCGACGCGCGTGCTGGGCAAGTTGGAGGCGGCGGGCCTCGTCGCGCGCACGGCGGACCCGGACGACCGTCGCGTCTCCCACGTCGCGATCACCGCGGAGGGGCGGGCGCTGCTCAAGCGCATCCGCTCGCGCAAGAGCGCGTACCTCGCGCGGCGGCTCGCGGAGCTGACGCCGGCGGAGCGGGCGACGCTCGCGGACGCGGCGGCGCTGCTCGAGCGGCTGCTGGCGGACAGGTGAGCGCCGCGCTGCGGCCCGCGCTGCGCTCGTTCGCGATCCCCAACTACCGCCGCTACTTCCTCGGCCAGCTCGTCTCGCTGAGCGGCACCTGGATGCAGGTCGTCGCCGAGATGTGGCTCGTGCTGCGGCTGACGCACAGCGGCGTCGCGGTCGGGATCGCGGCGGCGCTGCAGTTCGCGCCGATGCTGATCGGCGGCGCCTGGGGCGGGCTGATCGCCGACCGCTTCGACAAGCGGCGGCTGCTGACCGCCACGCAGACGGCGATGGCGCTCCCCGCGCTGGCGCTGCTCGCGCTCACCGCGACCGGGGCGATCGAGCTGTGGATGCTCTTCGCGCTGATCTGCGCGCGCGGCGCCGTCAACGCGATCGACAACCCGGCGCGCCAGGCGTTCCTCGTCGAGCTCGTCGGCCCCGACCGGCTGGTGAACGCGGTGAGCCTCGGCAGCGCGCTGATCAACGGCGCCCGCACGATCGGCCCGGCGCTCGCGGGCGTCGTGATCGCCACGGTCGGCGTGGAGCCGTGCTTCGCGCTCAACGCGCTGTCGTTCGCGGCGATGATCTACGCGCTGCGCGGGATGGACGTCGCGAAGCTGCGGCGCGTCCCGCCGGCGCGGCGCGAGCGCGGCCAGCTCCGCAGCGGGCTGCGCTACGTGCGCGCGACGCCGGCGCTGTGGATCCCGCTCGCGCTGATGGCGATCGTCGGGACCTTCACCTTCAACTTCCAGACGCTGCTGCCGCTGCTGGCGACGTTCGGCTTCGGCGGCGGCGCGAGTGCGTACGCGGCGCTGACGACCGCGATGGGCCTCGGCGCAATCGCCGGCGCGATCGCGAACGGCACGCGCGCGCAGGTGCGGCCCGCACTGCTGGCGGGCGCCGCAGCCGCGTTCGGCGCGCTCGTGCTGGTGGCCGCGACGGCGCCGACGGTCGGGCTCGCGGCGCTCGCGCTCATGCCGGTCGGCGCCGCGTCGGTGATCTTCGCCGCGAGCGTCAACTCGTTCCTGCAGCTCGCGGTCGCGCCCGAGATGCGCGGGCGCGTGATGGCGCTCTACTCGGTCGTGTTCCTCGGCTCGACGCCGATCGGCGGGCCGCTGATGGGCTGGATCTCCGGCGCCGCCGGCCCGCGCGCCGCGCTCGCGCTCGGCGGCCTCGTCGCGCTCGGCGCAGCCGTCTGGGCACGCGCCGCGTTCGCGCGGGCGGCGATGACAGAATCCGCCGCGTCGCGCCCCGGGACCTCGCCGACTGGTGGACCCGCGCCAGCGCCTTCCTGCTCGACCAGCCGCTGCTGATGGCGCGCGGCGGGGACGTAGGTCAGACGCGAATCGAGCGCACGCCGGGCAACCCGTCTAGGTCGCCGGCGCGCGTGTAGAGCGGCAGATCGTAGGTCACGGCCGTTGCTGCGATCAGGCCGTCCCCCAACCCGACTCGCCGTCGAAGCAGGCGGCGCGCATCGGCCGCGATCCGCCCATATTGGACGGCAACACGGGTGTCGACCGGGAGCACGCGACAGCCCTCCTCCACGAAGCGGAGGCTGTGGAGGCGCTGTGCAAGCGCGTCGGGTGACGCGACGAGCACGCCGTGGTGCAGCCCGGCGACCGTGACGGCCGAAACGAGCACCTCGGGATCGTCGGCGAGCACCTCGGCTCCGACCTCGCCACGTGCGAGAGCGATGACGACCGAGGTGTCGAGCAGCGCGGCGGCGCCTACGACCATCGCTCGAACGGGTCCTCGGCGTCGCCGGCGAGGGCCTCGCGAACGTCCGCCTCGAAGCGGTCGTCCTCCGCGAGCAGACCGTGCAGGCCGGCGGCGAAGCGCTTCCAGCCCATTCCGGGACCGTTGCCCTGCTCGCGCGTCGGGATCAGGTCGGCCACGGGACGACCGCGAACGGTGATCGTCAGCTCCTCGCCATGCTCGACACGCGCAAGCACGGCACCCGGGTTGTTGCGGAGATCGCGCTGCGGGACGTGCGTAGCCATTGCCTACGAATGTAGGCGTTCGCTACGCGTCTCGCCAGCAGGTCAGGCGTCCTCCGCCTCGATCGCCCGCTCCTCGCGCCGCAGCTCGCGGCGCTCGCGGACCTGGACGAAGACGATCGCGGCGACGATCGCGACGCCGAGCGCGATGGCGGCGCCGACGCCGGCGCGCTCGATCACGTGGACGGCGGCGTTGCCGGCGAAGTAGGCGACGAGGCCGACGGTCAGCGCCCACGAGATCGCGCCGAGCGCGTTCCAGAAGAAGAAGGTGCGAAACGGCATGTGGTTCATGCCGGCCATCCACGCGGCCGTCACGCGCACGAGCGCCATCCAGCGGCCGAGGAACACCGCTCTCGGGCCGTGTCTGGCGAAGAAGCGGTCGCCGTAGGCGATCAGCGCGATGCGGCGGCGGTGCAACGGCCCGCGCTCGGAGGTCAGCACGCGCCGGCCCGCCTTGCGGCCGATCCAGTAGCCGACGTTGTCGCCGACGATCGCGGCGACCACCGCGATCAGCAACACCAGCTCGATCTGCAGTCTCCCCTGGCTCGCCAGCACGCACGCCAGCACGAGCGCCGTCTCGCCCGGCGACGGGATCCCCATCGACTCCAGCGCGATCAGCGCCGGCAGCAGGTAGCCGAGGCTGCTGGAGACGGTGATCCCGAAGATCGCCAGGACCGGCGTCATCGCGGCGCGGCGACGACGGGCTCGCCGGCGGCGACCGGCTCCCCGGCGAGCGGGGGCGGCGGCGCCGCGCGCTCGGGCGGCGAGCGCAGGTACGCCGTCACGAAGCCGAGCGAGACGATGCCGATGAACAGCAGGAGCGGGCCGGAGTCGTTGAACAGGGAGCCCGAGATCGAGGCGGCGAGCCCGCCGCCGAGCGCGGCGCGCCAGACGGCGTCGCCGCGGATCGCCGCGTAGACGCGGTCGCGATGGACGATCGCGTAGGCGACCGCGAGCGCGCACAGCGCCGTCAGCAGCGGTCCGTACCCGCTGCGCGTGATCGACCAGGCGAGCTCGTAGCGGCGCTGGAGCGTGTTGAGCTGGTCGGAGAAGCTGCCGTGCAGGACCGTGCGCGTGAAGTGGCCGTTGCCGCCGGTCGCGAGGTCGAGCGCGGCGAGCGCGGCGAGGCCGGCGAGCGGCGCGAGGATCGCGACCGCGACCGCGCGCTTCGTGATCCCGCCGGGCAGCACGAGCAGCGCCGCGACCGCGGCTCCGCCGGCGATCGTGAAGATCCCGCCGACGTCGGCGCCGAGCCGGCCGGAGCCGACGATCCCCGCGAGCACGACGCCGCCGAGCGCGAACGCGAGCGCGTTGCCGCGACTGCGGCCGCGGGTGCGCAGGACTGCCGCGAGCGCGACGAGCAGCACGATCGTGATCGCGATCTCCAGCTCGTTGCCGAAGCCGTAGAAGCGCGAGCCGGAGCGCGGGCTCGGGCCCAGCAGCGAGCGGATCACGAGGTAGGAGTGGTTCGCGAGGTCGGCGGTGTAGGCGACCAGCGCGACGATCGTCGGGATCGCCGGCCCGCGCGGCCACGGCAGCACGCGGTCGGTCGCGAGCGCGAGCGCGAACGAGCCGCCGGCGATCAGGAACAGCTCCGCCTGCTCGCTGGGCTCGAGCGCCGCGCTCAGCAGCACGATCGCCGGCAGCCACATCAGCGCGAGGCCGCCGATGCGCAGACCGAAGCGCACGCCGCGGCGGTCGCGCAGGATGCCGGCGAGCAGCACGACGCCGAGCCACGTGAGCAGGAACGTCTGCAGCGCCGGGATGCGGCGCGAGCCGATCACGGCGAGGCGCGCGTCGAGCTGCTTGAGCGCGTCGGCGCCGCGCGGGCCGGCGACCTCGATCGGCGTGCCGCGCACCGCCTTGGGGACCGGCTCGCCGAGGTGTCTCAGGACCGTGGGCAGCAGGTCGATCGCGGCGGCGACGCCGTCGATGTGCGTCGTCTCGGAGGTGAGGCCGGCGTCGGCCGGGCCGAGGCCGGCGATCCCCGTCCACAGCAGCTGCGGGCCGGAGAACGGCGGCGGGTCCTCCATCGCGATCAGCAGCTGGCCGGGCGCGCGCGCGGCGATCAGCTGGTCGAGCTGGCGGTCGCCCGCATAGCCGGGCGGCAGCAGCGCGACGACGAGGCGGTGGTCCTTCAGCAACGCGATGGCGCGCGCGGCGGCGGTGTCGCCTCTGCCGAGCGAGACGCTGCGTACGACGCCGGCCCGCGTGGCGGCCGCGACCGCCTCGACGTTCGTCTGGCCGCGGATCCCCGCGTAGGCGGCGCCGCCGGGGACGGAGCTGGCGAGCAGGCCGGGGACGATGTCGGCCGGCGCCGTTCTCGCGCGCGCGACGGCCGCCAGCCAGTTGACGACCAGGCCGGCGTGCGGGCCGGCGCCGGGCGGCCGGCCGGGGCCGTCGGGGCCGACCGGCAGCAGGCTCATCTCGGGCGGCTCGTGCGGGTTGTAGGTCCCGCGCGAGGTGCGCGTGCCGGCGCTGATGTCGAGCAGCGACTGCGCCGGCGTGTAGCCGGACTGCGTCGCGCTCAGCATCCCCAGCGCCAGCTCCGGATGCCCGTCGATCAGCGTCCCGACCGTCGGCCGCGCCACGCCGGGCGGCGGCGGCTCGAGGTCGACCGGCAGGAGGGCGATCAGAGCGGTGGGGCGGGTGGCGTCGCCGGCGGCCGTGCTCGCCGTCGCGGCGGCACCGTTCCCGCCGCCCGCGGCGATGTGCGCGATCGGCCCGGAGGCGGCCGCGCCGGCCGGCAGCGCGGCGAGCGCCAGCGCGGCGGCCAGCGCAACGGCGCACGCAAGCGCGATCGGCAGCCTCAGCGGGCGGTTCCAGCCGGCGGGGGACGGCATCCGGTCAGCTTAAGGGGCGGCGGGGCGCGGGCGGGCCGTCGCGTGGGACCGCCGACCGTCGACGCCCTCGCCTCCGGCACGCAGCCCGAGCAGGTTGAGACGCGGCCGAGCTACTGCGCGCGCTTCGCCGACACGGCTGCGCGGGTGCTCCGGCGGCGCCTGGCCTTCGTCGTCGCCGCGCCAGCCCCAGATGAAGGCGAGCGCAAGGCTCGCAAGGGCGAAGACGATCGCCGCCAGTCCCGCGACGGGAGCAGCTGCACAGTCCGAGGTTCCATCACACTCGGTCCAGAAATGCACTAGGCCCGCCGAAGCGAGCCTAGTGGCGCTCAGCCCGCTACCCCTCTTACCGGGGGCCGACCGAGCAATACCTTCAGGATACCCATATCGGTCCGCAGAGGAAGTCCTTGAGCACTCGGCTGACTGCGACGCCTGCGGGGCAACGCCTGCCAGACTCACCGCCGTCGTGGCGCCGGGGCTCCGCAATGAGGACTACGTGGCGTTTCTCGACGAGTCGGGAGAGCCTGGCTTGCAGGTCGTCGCCGGCGTCCTCATCCCAGCTCGCTGGCTCCGACCGGCGGAGCGGCGCTGGCGGGACTTCATTCGGGACCACCTCGGAAGCCGGTCAGGTCGAACGGAGGTCAAGGGACGCGATCTCATCGGCGGCAACGGGGTTTCGCTGCATGCCCAGAACCGGATCCTGGCTAGCGGTGGGGCTGCGATAAGCGCCCGTGCGGCGGGCCGTCTCTTCTATCGCGATGCCCTCGAGCACATTGCGAGAATCGCCGAGGTGCGCATTCTCACGGTCGGACTTCCAACAGACCGTCCGCGTGACGCGTAGCGCCTTTGGTTCTGGATGGCCTACGCGGCTCTGACCGAGCGCCCCCGACCCCCACGTCCGCGGCTGCCCCTGGTCGTGATCGATGGCCAGGATGCATCGTTCCGCGCAACGCAGGATCTCGTCGCCTACCGCTTCTACAGAAGCTTCTACGGGCATCAGCCGTACGTCACCAGAGGCATCCAGTGGTTCGTTGGCGGCTCCGTCCATCAAGAGAGCCAGCTGCATCCCTTCATCCAGATGGCCGACCTCGTAGCCGGTGCTGCTCGCCACGCGATTGCCCGACGTAAGCTGGAAGGCGAGTGGTACGGACCTCACCTGCGAGACCACGCCGAGTCGATCGGACGAGAGGTCGACATCTCGCGCCACGCACTGGCACGCCTCAGAGCCCTCGCACCGAAAGACCGGTGCAGAAGCGGATGGCGGAAGGCGCGTCTCGTCCCGTAAGCCTGGCCAGAACCGAATCTAGGCCGGCACCGGCGCCAACTCGCGCTCGGGCTCCCCGCCGGGTGCGCGGCGCTCGATGCCGATCAGCAGCTGCTCGTCGAGCACCGCGAGGATGCGCTGGAGGACGGGGATCGTCGGGATGTGATCGCCGCGCTCGAGCTTCGGAGACGAACGAGTGCGACGTCCCCGCCCACTCGGCGACCTCGCGCCCAGGAAGCGCGCTGTCCATCGAGCCAACCCGCCCTTGACCTAGGCAGGGGAGCCGTCCTCCACCAGGCTGTCGCCGACATCACGGAACGCGGGCCGGGCACAGCCCATCGCTGCGAAAACGCAAAGCCCCGGCCGCATAACTCCCTTGCAGGAGTCCTAGGCGGGACCGGGGCGTCGCAAAGTAGGGTAGCGCGATCATGGACGGAGCCCAAGCGGAGACCTGGCTGTCGGCCGCGCGATTCGAACCGTTCCTGCTTGAGACCGGTGGCGATCACCCACGCGCGGTGGCGCTCTACGACTGACATGCGCAGGTGGCTGCCGCCTGCTTCGGCATGGTCCACCACTTTGAGGTGCTGCTGCGGAACGCGATCGACAGCGTCCTCGGAGACGGTCAGCCGCAAGCCCCCATCAAGGACACCTGGCTCATGGACTTCGACGTGCTACAGCCGGACGGCGTCAAGCAGGTGATCGTGTCCGTCGAGCGGCTAGATGACGAGCCCGGGGACGTTGCGAACGGGTGAGGGGTAGGTCCGGGCCTGCCGAGAGGGTGTGGGTGTCGAAGCTCACACGTTCTCAAGGAGGCCCGGATGCCGCACCATAGAGCCCGCTTCACGCCGCGGGGTCGCCACGATGTCGTTCGTCGTGTCGTAGAGCTCGGTGAGACGTTCGCCCAGGCGGCCGCCTGGGCGAACGTCTCGAAGTCGACGGTCTGGGAGTGGGTCGCGCGGTGGCGTGCTGCCTCGCCCGCTGAGCAGGCCTCTCTGGTGTGCCTGGGCGAGCGCTCGAGCAGGCCGCGTTCCTCGCCGAACCAGGTGCCGGCCGAGGAAGCCGCACGGATCTGTGAGCTGCGTCAGCGGACGGGCTGGAGCCCGCGTCGGCTCGCGGACGAGCCCGGGGTCAGACGGTCGCACTCGACGGTGCATCAGGTGCTGCGCCGGGCCGGCTGCTCGCGCCTTCCCAGGCCCGAGCGGCCCGCGATCATCCGCTACGAGTGGCCGTGTCCCGGCCAGCTGTTGCACATGGACGTCAAGAAGTTCGGCAAGTTCACCGAGCCCGGCCACAAGGTCACCGGCGACCGCACCCGGCGCTCGCGACGGGTCGGCTGGGAGTACGTGCACTCGATCGTCGACGACTGCTCCCGACTGGCCGGTTCTGTCCGATGAAGTGTGTGTGGTCGTGGTGATCGATCGTCGGGCTGGCGTTGGGCCGGTCGGGACGGGAGCCCCGGAGGGGCGAGCGTTTCGACCGGCCCGGCGGCCGGTCCGGGAGAGGAGCCATCACCATGAGCACGATGTCGTCTAAGCAGCCGCGCTCGCAGGGCGCTGAGCCGTCTGAGGCGGTCGTCGACCGGCTCGCGGGTCTGTTGCCGGCCGAGGCGCTCCAGGACGCGCTGAGGGGCCTTGAGCCGGAGGAGGTCACCGGCCCGGGCGGGCTGTTGACCCAGCTCGCGGGACGGGTGATCGAGACCGCGCTCGGCGCCGAGCTGAGCGAGCACCTCGGCTACCCGCCCGGGCAGGCGCCGCCCGGCGGGGCGCCCAACGTCCGTAACGGGTCGACCGTCAAGACGCTGAAGACTGATCTCGGCCCGGTCGAGATCCGTACCCCGCGTGATCGTGACGGGTCGTTTGAGCCGCAGCTGGTCGCCAAGCGCCAGACGCGGCTGGCCGGGCTGGATCAGAGAATCATCGGCCTCTACGCCGGCGGGATGTCGGTGCGTGACATCGCCGAGCACCTGACCGACCTCTATGGCACCGAGATCAGACGCGACACGATCTCGCGGGTCACCGACGCGGTGCTCGAGGACGTCGCCGCGTGGCGGTCACGGCCGCTGGATGCCGTCTACCCGATCGTCTACCTCGACGCGTTGATGGTCAAGGTTCGCGAGGACCGCTCGGTCCGCTCACGCGCCTGCTACCTCGCGATCGGCGTCACCGTCGACGGGGAGCGCGACGTGCTCGGGATCTGGTGGCAAGAGACCGAAGGCGCGAAGTTCTGGCTCGCCGTCCTCAACGACCTCCACCACCGCGGCGTCGGAGATGTGCTGATCTGCTGCGTCGACGGCCTCACCAGGTTCCCCGAAGCGATCGAGGCCGTCTTCCCCCACGCGTGGGTGCAGACGTGCATCGTCCATCAGATCCGCGCGAGCATGCGCTTCGTCACCTACAGAGACCGCAGAGCCGTCGCGGCCGGCCTGCGACCCGTCTACGCTGCCGTGAACGCCGAAGCCGCCGAGCAGGCCCTGGCCGCGTTCGACGAGCAATGGGGCGAGAAGTACCCGATGATCGCCGAGTCCTGGCGGCAGCGCTGGAGCTACATCACCCCGTTCCTCGCGCTCCCCGCCGACCTGCGCCGCGCCGTCTACACCACCAACAGCATCGAGAACCTCAACCGCCAGATCCGCAAGAGCATCAAGACCCGCGGCCACTTCCCCGACGAGCAGGCCGCCACCAAGCTCATCTACCTCGCGATCCAACGCGCCGAGAACAAGTGGAGACAGGCCTACAACTGGGCCGGCGCGCTGCGCGGCCTCAAGATCCACTTCGCAGACCGACTCCCCGACTGACCATGACCACCACCACCCCGACCCCGCACACAGAACAACGGACACCCTCAAGCCGCGGGCGATCTGAAGGCGGCTTGCCCACCACCCAGCGCTGCCGGCCGGCAGCGTGGCCCACGCCACGGCGGCGTCGACGCTCACATGCTGCTCGCCGCGGTCACCGATGAAGTCCGCGAAGTGGGGCAGCAGCGTCTGCGCACGGTCAAGCTTGAACCCCAGCGCGCGACGCATCGCCAGGTAGTCGCCGACGGCTGGACGCAGCGAGCTCATACTCGTCCTCCTGGCCACGGCCGGGCGATTTCTCGCAGCGCTTCGCGGTCGTTCTTGGCATAGATCGCCGTGGTCGACATGTGGCGATGGCGCAGCACCTGCCCGATCTCCGGCAACGACGCGCCGGCACGCAGCATCTCCGTCGCGACGGTGTGGCGCAGGCGATGCGCACCGACGCTCCCAAGGCCGGCCCTTCGGGCGGCAGCGGCCACGACGCTGCCCACGGCGGTGCTGGTCATCGAGTCTCGCGGGGCCTGAACGCGGACGAACAGCGCACGCTCCCGCGCGACCGAACGTCGGTGATGCAGGTAGATAGAGATCGCCTCGCCGACATCCGCGAGCAACGGCAGCCGCTCACGGCGATCGCCCTTGCCGCGGATCGTGATCTCGCCGGCGCGCCAGTTCACATCATCGAGCGAGAGCGCAGCGACCTCGCCGGCACGCAAGCCGAGCCGCGTCAGCACCATCAAGATCGCGAAGTCGCGACGGCCATTGACGCTGCCCCGGTCACAGGACGCAAGCAACGCCTGCACCTGGCATGGCTCAAGGCCCTTCGGCAGCCCGGCCAGCCGCCAACCCGCCACCGATGGCACCGCCCCGGCCAGCGGCCGGTCGATCTCGCCCGCCAGATGCAGATAGACCAGCAACGAGCGCAACGCCGTGGTCGTCTGCTTGGCCGCCGCCCGCGACTGCGCCGGGCAACGCCCGACTACGAACGCCGTCACATCCGCGGCGCGCAGGCCCAGCAGATCAACGCGCCGCCCATCGGGCGAGACCCGGCCAACCACGAGCGGCCGGACCGCGTCGACATACACGCGAGCGGTGATCACACTCAGACCCCTCTCCACCAGCAGATACCGCCGGTAGCCCCCCAGCACCAACTCGGCCGGCCCGCTCGGCCCAGGCGCATCTTCCATCGCGAGGACCCCGAGCCCGCCCAGATACACCAGCAGGGGCCGCAGCGCGCTCGCCGTCAGGTGCTTCGAGTAGCCCGCTGCACGACGCGAGATCACGAACGCCTCGACCGTGACCGCGTTCAACGCCGCCGCCTGCTTGCCGCCAGCCGCCAGCCAGCGACTCACGTGAGCCATCAACCGCAGCTGCTGCGCCGCCGGCTGCGACGCGTACCCCTGCTCCACCAGCACCGCGGCGAACCCAGCAGCGAACGGCTCAAGCGGACCAGCAACCCGAACCCGCGACACCTCGCTCATCACCAACCCTCCTCTCGAATGACCAGAGAGGAGAGCTTGCACGGCCCTCAGCAGGCCCGGATTATGCCGACCTCGACACCGGCATCACCGCCCCGACACTGCGATCCCGACGCCAGATCGGCATAACCCGAACGTCGGCATAGAACCACTTATGCCGACCTCGGCATAAGTGGTTGTAGTGGTCGAAGAACTCGCGGCAGAAGCCGCGGGCGTGCTCGATCGACTCGAACCGCGCGGGGAACGTGGGCCGGTACTTCAGGGTCTTGAAGTGCGCTTCGCTGTAGGGGTTGTCGGTGCTGGTGTAGGGCCGGTTGTGCGTGCGCAGGATGCCGAGGTCGGCGAGCAGGAACGCGACCGGCTTGGACGTCATCGAGGAGCCGCGGTCAGCGTGCACGGTGAGCTGGTCGCGGCCGATGTGCTGTTGCTCGACGGCCTGGCCGATCAGCGCCTTGGCCAGCATGGCGGACTCGCGATGGGCGACGGTCCAGCCGACGACGTAGCGGCTGTAGACGTCGAGGATCACGTAGAGGTAGTAGTAGGTCCACTTCGCCGGCCCCTTGAGCTTGCTGATGTCCCAGCTCCAGACCTCGTTGGGTCGCTCGGCCAGCAGCTCGGGCGCCGCGTAGGGCGGGTGCTCGCGCTGCGCACGGCGCTCCCGGACCGAGCCGTGCCGGGCGGCGAGGATCCGGTACATCGTGCGCTCAGACGCCAGGTAGCGGCCTTCGTCGAGCAGCGTCGCCCACACCTGCGCCGGCGAGCTGTCGAGGAACCGCTCGCTGTGCAGCTCGGCCAACACCGCGGCACGCTCGGCGTCGCTGAGCGCCCGCGCCGGCCGCGGGCGCGGCCGCGCGGGCCTGGGCGCGGGCGGGTTGCGCCGTCGGTAGATCGTCGCGTGTGCCGCCCCCAGCGCCCGACACGCCGGCCGGGTGCCGATGATCGGCGTCAGCTCTTGCACGGTCTGCTCGATCATCGCTCGGTGCTCTCGTTGGCGCCCCTGGGCTCGAGCAGCTCGCCCAGAAGCGCGGAGACGTTTCCCTGCACCTCGATCACCTTGCGCGCCTTGACCAGCTCGGCCTCAACGCGCTCGACGCGTCGCTGCAGCGCGGCGATCTGCACGTCTCGCGGATCGGCTCTGGGCCGCCCACGCGGGCGCTCCAGCGCGCCGAGCGCGCCAGCGTCGCGAGCGCGGCGCCATTCCGTCAACAACGACGAGTACAAGCCCTCGCGCCGCAGCAACGCGCCGATCTCGCCAGGCTTGGAGCACACGTCGGCCTTGGCCAGGATCTCCAGCTTGTACGCCGCCGTGAACCGCCGACGCTTGGGCTTCTCGACCAGCTCGGGGTCGGGCACCCCCGCCGACAACAAGCGCGCGGCGGCCTGAGAATCCCGCTCGCCTCCGGCTCCCGGGATCCCCAGGCCGCCGACATCTCCATTGACCTCCGGCACCGTCACATGCTCCGTTCTCGCCCTCAGGACTCAGTACTTCCATGCTCATGAGCGTCTCACGTGACGTTGGCAGAGAGGGCAGCTCGATGACCGAGCCGGCCTACAGACAAGCGGGATACCTCGGAGCAGGCCTGATCCGCGGTCTGGTCACACGCGACGGCAACCTCGTCCTCAGCCAGGGCGACCCGTCGTGGGACAGATACGACCGCTTCGTGAACACGACGCTGGCGCATGACTTCCAGCCGTACCTGACGCTGACGTACAAGCCGTACGACTGGGGCGGCGGCGCGACGCTGAACATGCCTAGCCTCCAGGAGTTCGCGTACTACTGCCGCTTCACGGCGCAACACTTCCTCGGGCGCGTGCACGACTACAGCGTCTGGAACGAGCCGAACCACTTCAAGCTGCCGGACGGGAACGGGAACCTCACGACCGTGCCGGCCGCGTACTACGGCCAGCTGTTCCGCGCCTGCTACGGCGAGATCAAGAGCGTCGACCCGAGCGCGAAGGTCTACTTCGGCGAGCTCGCGGGCGGCAACTGCAACTACCTGACGACGGCCGTCTCCTCGTCCAACACGAGCGCGGACGGGTTCGCCGTGCATCCGTACCAGTGGCACCTCGCCCCCGAGCTGCCGCTCTCCACAGGGTGCAGCGGCATCGGCCGGCTGGGTGACTGGAGCAACCTCCTCTACAACACCTGGATGGCCGGGTGGTTCCACACACCCGCCGGCGGTCCGGTGCCGCTGATGGTCACCGAGTTCGGCTACTGCGTCGCCGGCGGCGGCTGCCCGGAGGCTCCCCACACGATGTCCGAGGCGCAGCGCGCCGACTGGATCGGCCGCGCCTACGATGTCGCGCAAAGCAGCGGCGCCGCGCTCTTCAGCTACTACGGCCTCGTGAAGACCGGCTCGGGCTGGGACACGGGGATCGTGGAGCAGAACGGAGAACGCCACGCCGTCCGTCGACGCGCTCCGCGCCGCGACCGGTGTCCAGTCGCCCGGCGTGACGACAAGCGCACCGTCCGCGGTGGACGCGCGCCAGGCGACGCTGAACGGCACCGTCAACCCGCACGGGATCAAGACCAGCTACCGCTTCGAGTACGGAACGACGACGAGCTACGGGCAGTCGGTGCCTGTGCCGGACGCCGACGTCGGGTCAGGGACGAGTTCGGTGGCGGTCAGACGGCAGATCACGGGCCTCTATCCGCTCACGACCTACCACTACCGCCTGGTCGCGACGAGCCGGGCGGGGAGCAGCTCGAAGTGGCGATCAGACGTTCAGAACAGCGAGAGTCGTTCGGAGCTTGAACGGCGATGCCATGGCGGATCTGATCGTGGCAAGTCCGGCGACGAACGCGTTCGCAGTCGCGACGTCCACGGGATCGGCGCTTGGTGGTCCGGGCACGCAGCAGTGGCTGACCGGCTGGGACAGCTCACCGACATGGGCGAGAACCGGCGACTTCAACGGGGACGGCAAGACCGACCTCATCGAGGCCGACCCGATCGCCGGCACGTTCAACGTCGCACTCTCCGACGGCACCCGACTCGACGCCCCCGGCTCCGGCACCTGGCTCACCGGCTGGGGCGGCAACCCGCAATGGGCCGAAGTCGGCGACTTCAACGGCGACGGCAAGGACGACCTGATCGCCAACGACTCCGTCAACAACCGCATCGTCGTCGCACTCTCCGACGGCAGATCGCTCAGAAGCCCCCGGCAGCGGCACCTGGTTCACCGACTGGGGCGGCGCCACACCAGCATGGGCCGACGTCGGCGACTTCAACGGCGACGGCAAAGACGACCTCATCGTCGCCAACCCGACAACCGGCACCTACGCCGTCACCACCTCCACCGGCAGCCAACTCGGCGGCCCCGGCACCGGCACCTGGCTCACGGGGTGGGGCGGGAGCCCGGATTGGGCGGAGGTCGGTGATTTCAACGGCGACGGCAAAGACGACCTCATCGTCGGCGTCGCAGGTCAGAAGCTGGTACGCCGTCGCCACCTCCACCGGCAGCCAACTCGGCGGCCCGGGCACCGGGAGATGGCTCACCGGGTGGGACAGCGACCCCGACTTCGCCGACGTCGCCGACTTCAACGGCGACGGCACGGATGACCTCATCGTCGCCGACCCGCTCACCGCCACATTTGCCGTCGCCACCTCCACCGGCGGGCAGCTCGGCGGCCCCGGCACCGGCGCCTGGCTCACCGGGTGGGGCGGCAGTCCCGAGTGGGCTGGCGTCGGCGACGCGACGGGCGACGGAAGGGCGGACCTGATCGCCGCGAACCCGACGGCGAACTCATTTGCCGTCGCGACGTCGACCGGATCGCAGCTCGGTGGCCCCGCGACGGGCACGTGGCTGACCAGTTGGGACAGCTCACCGACATGGGCGAGAACCGGCGACTTCAACGGGGACGGCAAGACCGACCTCATCGAGGCCGACCCGATCGCCGGCACGTTCAACGTCGCACTCTCCGACGGCACCCGACTCGACGCCCCCGGCTCCGGCGCCTGGCTCACCGGCTGGGGCGGCAACCCGCAATGGGCCGAAGTCGGCGACTTCAACGGCGACGGGATGGACGACCTCATCGTCAACAGCCCGACCGCCGGCGGCTACGCCGTCGCGCTCTCCGACGGCACCTCGCTCAGAGCCAGCGGCGGCGGCGTCTGGTTCACCGGCTGGGGCGGTGCGGCCCCAAGCTGGGGCGGCGCCGGCGACTTCAACGGCGACGGCAAAGACGACCTCATCATCGCTGCGCCCACTACAGGCACCTTCGCCGTCGCCACCTCCACCGGCAGCCAACTCGGCGGCCCCGGCACCGGCACCTGGCTCACGGGGTGGACCACGAACCCAGACTGGGCCGGGGTCGGCGATGTCAACGGCGATGGCAGGGACGACTTCATCCTGGGCACCAACAACCAGTACGCCGTCGCACTCTCCGACGGCGGGCACCTCAACGGCGCCGGCTTTTGGCTCAGCGGCTGGACAAGCCACCCGAGCTTCGGCGGTGTGGCCGACTTCAACGGCGACGGAAAGGACGACCTGCTCGTCGGCCAGCCTGGACAGAACTGGTACGCCGTCGCGCTCTCCAGCGGCTCAGCCCTCAACGCACCCGGCGGCGGCGTCTGGCTCAGCAACTGGACGACAAGCCCGAACTGGGCCGGTGTAGGGTAGAGTGGCGCAGTCGGCTACCCAAGCGACACGGCGTCAGGCTGCGAATCCGGCGCCGCCCGCTCGTCGCGCGGCGCCAGCCGCCCCGCCACCCCCACGCACCACAGCAGCGCGATCCAGGTGATCGTCGCCATCGTGACGTGGACCCAGACGATGTCGGCCGGGAGCGTCAACTCGTACTGGACGGTGCCGATCAGGCCGCGGCACGCGCCGGCAGCCTCGTGGTCTCCCTACGAAACCTCGAACACCGCGAAGTCGTTGCCGCCGGCGCCGAGGGTGCGGCCGTCGTCGACGAGCTGGAAGCGCAGGCGGTGCTCGGTCGCGAGGCGATCGTGGACCGGGCGGATGGAGGTCCAGGAGCAGTCGTCGAGCACCACGAAACCGCCGGTGCGGACTTTGGGCAGGTAGAGCGCGATGTCGCGCTCCACCGCGGCGCGGTCGTGGTTGCCGTCGACGTGCAGCAGGTCGATCGTCCCGGGATCGAACGTCGTCGCCGCCTCCTCCGATCTCGCTCGGACAAGGCGCAGCGCGTCGCCCAGCTCCCAGCGCGCGGCGGCCGCGAGCACCGCGTCGCGAATGCCCTCCCAGTCGACCTGCTGCGGCCACGCCGACAGATCCACGCCGCGGTCGTGAGCATCGCGCTGCACCGCCGCAGCGGCGGAGTACGGGTCGACGCCGACGACCTCGCCGCGTCCGAGCGTCCGCATCACGAGCGCGAGCGGGAGCGAGAAGCGGCCCCGGTAGACGCCGATCTCGACCACGCGCCGCAGGTCGTGCTCGATCACGAGATCGGCGGCGACGAGCGCCTTGAGCAGGCTCGAAGCCCCCGCCGTCGTCGAGCGGCACCTCGTCGACCAGCCGAGCGAGCGCGTCGCGCAGGGCTCCGGGCACCCGCGTGCCGGTCGTGGTCGTGCCGGGGACCGTCATGGTCGCGGAGGCTATTCGCCGGTCCGGCGGGTTAGCATGCCGAGATGGTCGTCGAGGCAGGGACGAGGGCTGGACGTGCGCCGCTGCGCTTCCAACGTCCCTCGTTGCCCGCAGCGGACGCCATCGAACGCCACCTGGCGCGCTCCCGCGACGCGCGCTGGCTGTCGAATGGCGGCCCGTGCTGGCATCTGCTGCGCGATGCGCTGACCGAGCGGACCGGGGCCCACTGCGTCCCGGTCGCGAGCGGGACGATCGGGCTGATGGCAGCCATCGCGGCCGTGCGCTCGGCGACGCCGCGGCCGCCCGGCGCCCGCGAGGTGCTGCTGCCGTCCTTCACCTTCCCGGCCACCGCGCAAGCCGCCATGTGGGCCGGCCTCACACCCCGGCTGCTCGACGTCGACCCCGACGGCTGGCATCTCGACGCCGATCAGCTCGCCCGCGAGCTCCACGAGCGCAGCGACGACGTGGCGCTCGTCCTGGCCGTCTCGTCGTTCGGGACGCCACCGCCGCCCGGTCAGCGGAAGCGATGGGCGCGTGCCTGCCGCGACGCCGGCGTGCCGCTCGTCGTCGACTCCGCGGCCGGGTTCGGCGCAGTCGCCGCCGACGGCGTCCCGATCGCCGCGCAGGGCGACGTCGAGGTCGTCTCCTTCCACGCCACGAAGCCGTTCGCGATCGGCGAAGGCGGAGCGGTCTTCACGCGCGACGCGGCGCTGTGCGAACGGGTCAAGCTGCTCGTCAACTTCGGGCTCGGCGCCGACCGCTCCGTGCAGCTCCCGCTGGGCCTCAACGGCAAGATGAGCGAGCTGCATGCGGCGACCGCGCTCGCCGTGCTCGAACGGTTCGACGAGGACCTCGCGGCGCGGCGCAGAGCGGCGGAGACGGTGCGCGCCGCCGCCCATCCCTCGCTCGCGTGGCAGGCGGAATGCGAGCGCTCGACCTGGCAGTTCGTCCCGGTCGCCTATCCCGACGCAACGACCCGCCACGACGCCGAGCGACGGTGCGGCGACGTCGCCGAGACGCGCCGCTACTACCTCCCGCTCCACCGCATGCCCGCGTTTGCCGGCGCGGCGGTGGCCGAAGGCGGCCTGGCGCAGACCGAGGAGCTGGCCGACCGCCTGCTGTGCCTGCCGATGGCCGACGACCTGACCGAGGCCGAACAGGCGACGCTCGCAGAGCTCACAGCAACCGACGCGCGGCGGCCGATCGCCGCTCACTCCTCGCGATGACGCGCGGGTCGCGGCCGGGCGGGCACGCCGACGACCATCGCCGCGTCGGCGACGTCGCGCGTGACGACGGCGCCCGCGCCGATCGTCGCGTCACGACCGACGCGCACGTCCGGCAGCACGACCGCGCCGGCGCCGACCTCGGTGCCCGCGCCGATGTGTGCACGGCCGAGCACGATCGCGCCGGGGTCGACCACGGCTGCGTCACCGAGCTGCGCGTCGTGCTCGACGACCGCACCGCTGTTGACGAGCACCCCCCGTGCGAGCGTCGCGCCGGCACCGATGACGACGCGCGGCATCAGCTGGCAGCCGGGCGCGAGCGTCGCGCTTGCAGCCACGTGCGCCGTCGGATGGACGAGCACGGGCAGCGCGAGCCCGGCCGCCTCGATCGCCGCCAGCACGTCGGCGCGGCCCCGTGGCGCTCCGAAGCCCAGCACGACCGCCGCGACGCCCTCGCCCGCGAGCCGCGGCAGGTCGGCCGCCGTGCCGAGCACCTCCAGCAAGCCGATGCGCCGGCTGGCGTTCGCCGGCACGTCGTCCACCAGGCCGACGAGCTCCAACCCCGCTTCCTCTGCGAACAGCTCGGCGACCACCCGGGCGTGCCCGTCGGGGCGGGAGCCGTAGACGACCGCACGCATGGCGGCAGCGTAGCCGCATCCGGCTCGGCGAGGATCAGGCGCCAACGGGCACGGCGACGGCGAAGCCCATGTGCGCGAGCTTCTCGGCCGCGCCCCGCCTGACGTCCATCCGGGCGCGCACGCGCGCCGTGCCGGCCTCCGCCATGCGCTGAGCAGACGACATGTCCGCCGCGACCTGCTCGAGCGCCGCACGCAGCGCTGACGGTTCCGGTGGGCAGTCGCGGTAGTGCTCGCCGGGCGTCAACACGCGATGGTCAGACGCCGGGTTGGCCGACACGAGCAGGCAACCGCTGCTCATCGCGTCGGCGGCCGCCTGCGTCGGGAAGCCGTCGGTGACGCCCTGGTAGCTGCCGGCCGGTCCTGGAGGCTCGGCCGAGACCGGCGAGACGAAGACGTGCACCCGCCGGTGCAGATCACGCAGTTCGCGCGGGGAGAGCCAGCCGTGGAACGTCGCGAGCGCGTCGGGCAGCTCTGCGCGGCGCTGCTCGTGCGGGCCGACGACGTGGAGGTGGAACCTTCCGGGGTCGAGATCCCGAAACGCAGCCAGTGCGACATCGAGGCCCTTTCGCGGCGGGGCGTCGGCCGCGAACAGGCAGATGAGCGGGCGCGGTGAGCGCCAGCGCTCGGTCGTCGCCGCGTAGAACGCGGTTGCGGTGAACGCCTGCGAGACGCGAATGGCGTCCGGCACGCCGTCGAGCACCTCCGGGACATACGAAAATGCCGAGGCGAGCCGCGCGGTGAGCGCCCGTGTCCGCTCGAGCCCTTCGGGCGAGGGGACGAAGCCGCCGCCCGGATAGATGCTGCCGTGCAGCCGGATCCTCGACGCGGCGAGGACGCCGGAGAGGTCGATCCCCGCGAACGCGTGCTCCGCCTCCTCCCCGGTCGTCATGCCGCAGACGCCTTCGAGGAACAGCTGGAACACCCCGTATGCGTCCGTCACGCCGGCGGCCGGCGCGACGGTCGCGAAGTCCGCGAGCGAGTGGACCGGCACAGGGAACGGATCCATGAGGTCCCACTGCGAGAAGAAGAGCGTGTCGGGGAGCAGTTCGTGGATCGCCAGCGCCTCGTGGTAGCGAAAGCCGCTCCGTTCCCACGGGAACATGTTGTCGATGTAAGCGAGCCGACGACCGTGCCGGCGGCGACGGACGCCGCCGCGCACCCGTGCGGCGACCGACCGCGGCAGGCTCGGCTGCGCGAGCCGCGGACGCGGCTGCGCGCGGTCGCGCGCGGGAAGGCCGTAGTGGTCGACCATCCCGGTGAACTCCACAACGCGCTCCCTGCCAGGCGGACTTGCTAGCGCAGCCCGACGGGGTCGAGCTCAGCCGCGTCGTCCGCCGCTTCCCGCATGGAGCCCGCAGCAGGCCGGTCTCCGCGCGGCGCCAGCCGCCCCGCCACGCCCACGCACCACAGCAGCGCGATCCAGGTGATCGTCGCCATCGTGACGTGGACCCAGACGATGTCGGCCGGGAGCGCCAGCTCGTACTGGACGGTGCCGATCAGGCCCTGGGCGGCCATCAGGATGCCGGCGACCATCAGCGCGTCCGCCAGAGCGGCGTTCCCCTCGCGGCGCTTGGCCAGGAACCAGGCGAGGATCACGCCCATGCCGAGCAGGGCGGCGAGCGTCGCGTGGCGGTGGATCACCCACACGAGCGTGTGGCCGGCGCCCTTGAAGTGCAGGCGGTGGATCAGCTGGCCGCTGCTGCCGCCGGCGTGCGGACCGGCGGCCGTCGCGGCGGTGCCGACGAACACGACGATCGCGCCGAGCACGGCCAGGCCGCGCACGAGCCAGACGGTCACCCAGTCGTGCGAGGGCGCGCGCTCGCCGCGCTCGTATCTGGCCGCGAACACGAGCCCGACCGCGGCGATCAGGATCAGCATCGAGAGGCCGAAGTGCGCCATCACGTAGCCGGGCTCGAGCTCGTTGCGGACGGTGAAGCCGCCGAGCACCGCCTGTCCGACGACGCCGAGCGGCAGCAGCATCGAGATCCAGATCAGGTCCTTGCGCCGCGGCGTGCGCAGGAACGACGCGATCCACGCGCCGAGCACGACGAAGCCGATCCCCGCCGAGAACACCCGGTTGCCGAACTCGATCACCGAGTGGAACGACAGCGGCGGCACGACCTTCCCGTAGCAGCGCGGCCAGTCCGGGCAGCCGAGGCCGGAGTCGGTGAGCCGCACAGCCGCACCGGTCAGCACGATGACGGTCAGCGCCGCGAGCGCGACGTAGGCGATCGTCAGATAGCGCCGGGGGGTGATGGGGAAGCGGGCGCGCACCGGAGGTAAGGATGACGGAGGGACGCCGGCCGTGCAGACGCGGGCCACACCGCAAGCTACTAGCATGGCGCCGCAGACGGTCCAACCGGATGTCTGCCGATCGGCCTCCCCACCAGTCTTCGCCCGGCGCCGAGTCGGCGCTCGAGGAGCGACTCGCCGCGATCGAGCGACAGCTCGACGTGCTCCGCCAGCTCGTGGTGCGCGCGTATGAGGGCACGCCCACCCTCGCGGCGCAGTTGCTCCACCGCCGCCGCGATCCGGCGTGGGAGCAGGCGTACGAGCCCGAACCGCTCGTGACGGTGCGGATCGGGACATACCACGCCGGCGACCTTCTGTTCGACCGCGCGCTGCGCAGTGTGCGCGCCCAGACGCACACCCGATGGGAGGCAGTCGTCGTGTGCGACGGCCCAGAGCCCGAGACGGCCGCGCGCGTGGCTGCGCTCGGCGACGCACGCATCCGCTGCGTGCAACGGCCCCGCAACGGCCCCTATCCGGAGGACGAGGGCCCACGCTGGCAGGCCGCCGGCGCGTATCCGTTCAACGAGGGCGCTGGCCTGGCGCGTGGCGCATGGATCGCACCGCTCGACGATGACGACGAGTGGACCGACGACCATCTGGAGGTGCTGCTCGCCCGCGCCCAGGCCACCCGCGCCGAGCTCGTCTACGGGCAGATGCGCGTCCGCGCCGCCGACGAGGGCTGGACGTGGTTCGGCACCTGGCCTCCGCGGATGGGCGACTTCGGCTTCCAGGCGGCGATCTACCACGCAGGGCTCGCCGACGTCCTCTACGACGTCAACTCGCATCTCGCGGGTGAGCCCGGCGACTGGAACCTCGCGCGCCGCATGCTCGAGGCCGGCGTGCGCTTCGACTTCGTGGCGCGGATGGTCGGGACCTACCACGTCGCTCCCGGCGCACGCGGCCTCCCGTTCTGGCGGGCGCGCATGGCGGAGCGCGGCGCGGTGCCTCCGCGCGACGACCGCGGCGCCTCGGAACACGGCCCCTGAGCGCCGGGATGGCGACGGAGCGACAGCGGAGGAGCGCGCGAGCGGCGCTCGCGCGCGTACCGCGATGGGTGCTCGCGCTCTTCGCGCTCGGCGTGGTGGTTCGGCTCGGCCTGATGGTCCTGTACACGCCGGCCGCGCTGCAGAACCCGGACACGATCGCGTACGTCACCCTTCGCCCGTTCCACGACGCGCGGGAGCCGAGCGGCCTGAACCTCTTCGCGGTGCCGTTCCGTTGGGTCGGCAGCTTCACCCTGCTCGTGCTGGCGCAGCACGCGCTCGGCGTGCTCACCGCCGCGCTGCTGGCGACGGGCGCCCGCCGCCTCGGCTGCGGCTGGATCACAACTGGCATAGTCGCAGCCGTCGCGCTGTTCGCCAGCGACGTGCTCTACCTCGAGCACGCCGTGCTCACCGAGCCGCTGTTCACCGCGCTCGCGGCCGGTGCCCTGGTCGCGACGGTGCCTGGGCCGCGCGGCGCCGCGTTCCCCTCGGCCCCCATCGCCGGCGCCGCCGCCGGCGCCGCCGTGTGCACCCGGACGCTCGGCTTCGCGGTCGTGGCCGCAGTCGCCGTAGGCCTCTTGCTAGCGAGCGGGAGCCCCCTCCGCGGGCGCCTGCTGCGCTCCGCCGCCGCGACCGCGACGGCGGCTGCGGTGGTCGGCCTCTACCTGCTCGGCGCCGGGCTCACGACGAACGGGAAGTCGGGCATCGGCGACTGGAGCGGCTGGTACGCGTACGCGCGAGCCGCGTCGTTCGCCGACTGCACCCGCTTCACGCCGCCGCCCGGCACGCACATGCTCTGCGAGACCACGCCGACGGACCAGCGCGGCGGCCCGTCGTCCTACCTCTTCGACCCGGCATCGCCGGCGCGGCGCGCGTTCGGCGGCCCGCCCGTAGGGGGTGCCGCGGTCGGCCGGTTCGGGCGGGCGGCGATCCTCGCCGAGCCGGCCGCGTACGCGCATGTCGTGCTGCGCGGCCTGCTCCGCTACGTGGACGACTCGTTCGGCCGCGACCGGCCGGGGTTCGGCGGCGGCTACGACACGATCGCGCTCGACCGTCGCGACCCGGTCGCGGAGGCGACGGTGGCCGCGCAGGCGAGCCGCTCCCCGTTCGGCGCGATCCATCCCCCGGTCGTGCACGCGTGGAACCTGATCCGGCTGTACGCCGCGGTGCTCGCGATCGACGGGCGCGTGCTGCTCGTGTTGCTGTTGCTTGCGGCGGCGGCGGCGGCGCTCGCACGAGGCGATGCGCGCCGCGGCGTCGCCCTATACGGCGGGCTCGGCTTGGCGCTGCTCGTGCTCCCGGTGATGACGCTCTCCTACGAGGCGCGCTACGCGCTGCCTCCCGCGCTGCTGCTGACCGTCCCCGCCGCCGTCGGCGCCGACGCGCTCGCCCGGCAGATGCTCGCTCGGTCGACGATCCGGTAACAGTTGCTTCACACTTCCGTCATACGGCATATAGTCCCCGCGCGCATGACGCCGACGGATTCGAGCGGGAGGCGATGGCTGGCGGACGTCCCCCGCTGGATGTTCGCCCTGTTCGCGGCCGGGATCGCGGTGCGCGTCGGTCTGATGGTCGTCTACGAGCCCGCCGCGCTGCAGAACGGCGACACGATCTCGTACCTGACGTTCGGGCCGTTCGTCGATTCGCGACAGCCGAGCGGGATCCAGCTGTTCGCCGCGCCGTTCAAGTGGATCGGCAGCTTCCCCCTGCTGGTCCTCGCCTTCCACGCTGCCGGCGTGCTCACAGCCGCCGTGCTGGCAGCAGCCGCGCGGCGCCTCGGGTGCGGGTGGATCGCGACCGGCGCGGTCGCCGCGGTCGCACTGTTCGCCAGCGACGTGCTCTACCTCGAGCACGCCCTGCTGACCGACCCCCTCTTCACGGCGCTCGCCGCCAGCGCGCTGCTGCTCGCGCTGCCGTCGCCGTGCCGTCCCAGCCTGCCGCTCGCCTCCGCGCTGGCGGCCGGCCTCACGGCGGGCGCGTCGCTGTGCACTCGCACCGTCGGCGTTGTCGTCGTCGGAGCGGTCGTGGTGGCCGCCTTCTCGCTCGGCGCAGGTCCGGCACGGCCCAGACTCCTGCGCGCCACTGCCGCCCTTGCCGGCGCAGCAGCAGTCATCGGCCTCTACATGGGCGGCGTGGCGCTGACTGCCAACGGGCAGTCAGGCATCGGCCAATGGGGCGGCTGGTACACGTATGCGCGCGCAGCCCCCTTCGCCGACTGTCGCCAGCTCACGCCGCCGGCCGGCACCGCGCGCCTGTGCGAGACGACGCCGGCCGATCTACGCCAGGGACCGTCGTACTACATGTTCGACCCGGCCTCGCCCGCCCGGCTCGCGTTCGGCGGACCGCCCCTGCATGGCGACCTCCTGAGCCGCTTCGGCCGAGCGGCAATCGAGGCCCAGCCGAACGCGTACGCGCACGTCGTGCTGCGCGACCTGATCCGCTACGTCGACGACGACTTCGGCCGCGACCAACCCCGCTCGGGCGGCGGCTACAGCACGATCGCGCTCGACCGCCGCGACCCGACCGACGAGGCCACGGTGACCACCGCACTAAGCGGCGGCCCGTTCGGCCGGATCGCCACGCCGATCGTCCACACGCCAAACCTGGTCGAGCTCTACGCCGCCATCTTCGCGATCGACGGGCGCGTGCTGCTCCTGCTGCTCCTGCTCGCCGCCGCCGCGGTCGTGCTTGTGCGCGGGCGACGCCTCGGCGGTGTCACGCTCTACTCCGTGGTCGCGCTTGCACTGCTCGTGGTACCAGTGATGACGATCATCTACAACGCCCGCTACGCGATACCGGCGGCGCTGCTCCTGACCGTTCCAGCCGCCGTCGGCGCCGAGGCGCTCATGCGGCGACTGACTCGTCCACCGATCGAGCCGCCGTCCACCGCGTCAGAGGTCAGCGTCGACGCAGCAACCGCCGCGCGGCCCTGAGTGGGCGCGTGAGGACGCGCACCAGCGGATGCTTCCACACGCGCTCGCGCAGGAAGGCGCCGGCGCGATAGGCGCGTGTCCGCTTCAGCGCCTCGTAGCGCTCCGCCGCCTCGCGCGCGTTCTGCTGCAGCTCGCGGTCGCGGTCGTGCACGAGGTGCTCGAGCATGATCTGCTCGTTGCGCAGGTGCTCGCTGGAGGCGAAGACGTCGCCGGCCATCTGCAGCGCGGCCGGGCCGGGCACCGGCGGCGGCGCGTCGCGAATCGCGCGCAGGGCGGCAGCCATGAACCGCGAGGACTGCGACCACGACGGCCAGCCCTCAGCCGTCTTGCGCGCGTTCCAGCGCAGGTGGTGGAGCAGACGACGGTCGCGCGCGAGCAGGTCGAGCCAGCGCGCCGTTCCGCGCGGATCGTCCCAGGCCGTCACGATCCCGTTCCAGCCGTGCTCGACGTACTCGTCGTGGCCGGTCACGGGCGAGACGACGCAGGTGGCGCCCATGTGGAAGCCCTCGAGCGGCGGCCCGAACATGCCCTCGACGCGCGAGAGCTTCAGCACCACGTCCGACTCGGCGTACGCCGCCGCCATCTCGTTAGGCGGCAGCGGACCGATCGTGCGATCGACGTCCAGCCCCGCGACGCTGTCGCCGCTCGCGGAGGTCACGAGCGTGACCTCGCGCGGCTCCGTCATCAGGCTCGCCGCTTCGACCGCCTCGCAGACGGCCTTGAACCACAGGTCGGGATGACCCTCCACGAGGATGCGCAGCGGTCCGCCGGTGCGTGCCTCGACCTCGCCGTCCGTCGAGAAGATGTCCTTCGCGACGCCGTTGCGCACGTAGTGGCAGACGGCGTGAGGGCGCAGCTCGGCGAGCGTGTCGGCGATCCAACGCGCCTCGGTGATGAACGCGACGGGCAGATCGTGGGTGACGGCGGCCTGCAGCCGGTCGACCTCGTTGTCGCGGTAGAAGCGATCCTCCATGCTCTGCACGAAATAGGCGTAGCGCTCGGCGGGAACCTCGAAGACGCGATAGGCGGTGCGCCACCACGTTGCGACCGCGACGTCGAAGCGCGTCGCGGCCGCCTCCTCGATCGTCATCACGCGGACGCCGTCGACCCGCGGGAAGCACCAGCGGCCGTGCTCGGCTTCGAGCACCACAAGGGTGACATCGAAGCCCTGTTCCTCCGCGAGGTGATGGGCATGCTCGACGACGACGCCGACGCCGCCCGACAGGGCGAGGTCCTGCAGGACGAAGCACATTCTCATTCCGAACCCTCCGTGGTCGTGGCGGCGCTGCCGTCCAGCAGGGACGCCGACCCGTCCGCCGGACGGTCCCGTGCGGCCCGCAACTCGTCGAGCTGCCGCCGCAGCAACCCCTCCTCGTATTCGAGGTCCAGGACGCGCTGCCGCAGCCACACGAGGTCGGCGTCGCGCTGACGCTCCCACGCCCGCCGCTCCACGAGGTCGAGCTGTTGGACGCCGAGGACCGGCTCGAGCGCCGCCACGTCTCCGCCGAACACGGCGACGTAGTGCGTCGGGACGGCGTCGGGACGCGTCGGGACCGACGCGTCCCGCGCGCTCGCCCGGTCTCCGTCCAACGACTCGAGCGCGCTGCCGTGGAGCGCGAGCTGGTGCGCGACCACCGCGCCGTCCGGCAGGAGCCTGCGGAATTCCTCGAATGCGCCGCCGCCCCACATCGTCTGGTGATAGGGGTTGTGCAAGGCCCAGAACGAGTCGTCCGGCACGCTCAGCACGACGGTCGCCGCCCGCTCGGACACCAGCGCCGTGAGCCAGGAGAGCAGCGGCCCGAAATCGGCCAGATGCTCGACTGTCTCGAAGCACGTGACGCACGCCGCGCCATCGCCCGGCAGGGAGCGGACGTGCTCGTCGAGCACCGCCACGCCGTCCGGGGTGGCGAGGTCCACCGCGGCCGTCGTGGTGTCCTCGCCGGGAAAGCGCTGTTGCGCTGCGTCGAGCGCCGCGCGGTCGAGGTCGACGAGCAGGGTGCGCCGGGGCCGGCAGTCGCCGAGCGCCTCCTCGGCCGGCAGGCCGGTGCCGCAGCCGAGGTCGATCCAGACGTCCGCGCGTCGCACGATCGGGCGCGCGAAGCGGTAGCGGACGACGTGCTCGAGCATCACCTGCGGATCCGTCTGCAGGTCGACGCGTTCTTGCCAGCTGGACATTCGGGGACCCTTGCCGCGAGTGGACGGAGGCCAATGATAGGTTGCGGCCAAGTGCGCCGCCCTCACTGGTCAGTGTCCGCGTGAACGCCGCCGAGACCCCCACCGCGCCTGCAGCGCTCCCCTCCGCATGGGCCGGAGCGATCGGTCGCAGCCCCGGATACCCGGCCTTCGCAGACAGACGGCCGCTGCGGCTCGCGTTCGTCGGGCAGAGCACGTACTTCCGTTCCTGCGCGTTGCAGTCGCGATGCCACGGCATCGAAGCGTCGTTCATCGACCATCGCGCCGGCGTCGAGATCGGCCCGGTGCTCGCGCAGCTCCAGCAGACCGCGCCCGACGTCGTCGTCGTCTTCCGGCCGGAGATCATCCCCGCCGGCGCCTTCGCCGAGGTTGAGGCGATCACGCTCGGCTACCTCACCGAGCCGCTTCCGCGCGCCGCCGACGGCGCGCACCCGGACCTCGTCCGCCGCCTCGGCTACCTGGAGGCGCTCGATCCCGGCAACTTCGACCGCATCGTTTCGTTCGACCCGCTCATGGTCGACGCCGTCGAGCGGATCGCACCCGTGTGGCGCTCGCTGCCGCTGCCCGTCGCCGACGAGCACTTCGCGCCGGTGCCCGCTGGCCGGCTCAGAGCCAGAGCCGCGTTCGTCGGGCGCTCCACGGACCACCGGGAGCTGTTCCTGACGCCCGCGAAGCACCACTTCGACGTCGTCCACGTCGCGCACGGCGCGAGCGACGAGCTGCTGCTGCGGCTGCTCGCCGAGAGCGACGTCGGAATCAACCTGCACAACGAGGCGTATCCGACCTTCGAGAACCGGTGCGCGACGATCCTCGCCGCAGGAAACCTGCTCGTCACAGAGCCGCTCAGCCCTACCCACGGGCTCGAGCCCTCAATCGACTTCCTCGAAGTGACTGTTCCGGAGGAGCTCCAGCGAGCCCTCTTCAACGTCCGTCGTCACCCCGACGCGTACCGCCGCATGCGCATCCGCGGGCGCATGAAGGCCGAGTACTTCCGCGCCTCGCGCGTGTACCCACGGCTCGTCGGCGATCTGCTGCTCGACGTGCGCACATTTGGCCGCGGGCAAAGGTCCCACTGACCCCTCCACGCGTACGCGGCAGCGCCACCGCCGCAACCCTCGCCCGCTGCTAGCGTTCAAGCGCCGTGACGAGCACCACATCGCAGCCGGAGGCACCGGCCCGTGCGTCGCGGCCGAGCGCCCCGCCGGCGGTCGCGGTCCACGGCGTCCACAAGGCGTTCAGACTGCCGCATCAGCAGTACCACACGCTCAAGGAGCGGGTGCTGCATCCGTTCCGCTCGAGCACGTTCGACGTGCTGCAGGCGGTCGACGACATCACCTTCGAGGTCGCGGAGGGCGAGTTCTTCGGGATCGTCGGGCGCAACGGCAGCGGCAAGAGCACGTTGTTGAAGTGCCTGGCCGGGATCTACGACGTCGACGAGGGCGACCTGCAGGTGAACGGGCGCCTGTCGCCGTTCATCGAGCTCGGCGTCGGCTTCAACATGGACCTGACCGCGCGCGACAACGTGATGATCAACGCGATCATGCTCGGCCTCACCCGCCAGCAGGCGCGCGAGCGCTTCGACGAGATCATCGCGTTCGCGGAGCTGGAGGACTTCCTCGACCTCAAGCTCAAGAACTACTCGTCGGGCATGACCGTGCGCCTCGCCTTCAGCGTCGCGATCCAGGTCGACGCCGAGGTGCTGCTGATCGACGAGGTGCTCGCGGTCGGCGACGCCTCCTTCCAGCAGAAGTGCTTCGCCGAGTTCCACCGCCTCAAGGACGAAGGCCGCACGATCCTCTTCGTCACGCACGACATGGGCGCCGTCGAGCGCTTCTGCGACCGCGCCGTCCTGATCGAGAAGGGCAAGATGGTCGACCTCGGCGAGCCGGCCGCGATCGCGCGCCGCTACAACGAGCTGAACTTCGGCCGCACCGTCCACCAGCTCGGCGAGTCGGACGGCGAGGAGCGCTTCGGCGACCGCAGCGCCGAGATCCTCGGCGCCTGGTTCGAGAACGCCGACGGCGAGCGGATCGTCGAGATGGCCCACGGCGAGGTGTGCCGCGTCTGCATGGAGGCGACCTTCAACGAGCCGATCGAGGACCCCGTCTTCGGCTTCACGCTGCGCAACGACGTCGGCGCGACGATCTTCGCCGCGACGACCGACCTCGTGCACGGACCGACCGGCTCCTTCGCCGCTGGCGACACGGTCGTCGTGCGGCTCGAGTTCCAGAACTGGATGGTCGCCAGCACCTATGCGGTGACGCCGTCGATCGCGCGGCCCGGCCTCGGCGCCGACGCGCTCGACCTGCGCGCCGACCTCGCACAGCTGATCGTGCACGGCGGCCTCTACACCGGCGGCGTGACGAACCTGCCGCACAGCTTCGAGGTGACGAGCGCGTGAGCGCGACGACCGCCGCCGAGCGCCGCGCGCACGCTCGCCGCTACGGCCCGTCCGCGTTCGGCGACGACCTGCGGCGCTTCTGGAACCTCACGCTGACGCTCGCGGCGACCGAGTTCAAGCTGCGCTACTTCGGGTCGGTCCTCGGCTACGTGTGGTCGTTGGCTAGACCGCTGCTGTTCTTCGGCGTCCTCTACCTGTTCTTCACGAAGGCGATCAAGCTCGGCACGGGCGTCCCCCACTATCCCGTCTATCTGCTCGGCTCGATCATCATGTGGACGTTCTTCGTCGAGGCGACCGCGGGCTGCGTGCAGTGCCTGCTCGCGCGCGAGGGACTGCTGCGCAAGATGCGCTTCCCGCGGCTCGTGATCCCGCTCTCCGTCGCGCTGACGGCGATGTTCAACCTCGCGACCAACTTCGTCGCGGTGTTCGTGTTCGCGTTCGCGACCGGCGTCGAGCCACGCTGGAGCTGGCTGGAGCTGCTGCCGCTGATCGCGCTGCTGGCGACGCTCGCGGTCGGCGTCGGGATGCTGCTCTCGTCGCTGTACGTGCGCTTCCGCGACATCCAGCCGATCTGGGACGTGCTCCAGCAGATGCTCTTCTACGGCTCGCCGATCATCTACGTCGCGGCCACGTACAACGAGGCGAAGGAGGGGCTGGAGCCGATCGCCGTGACGCTCAACCCGATCGCGACGATCCTCACGCAGGTCGGCCACGCGTTCGTCGACCCCTCCTACCCGAGCGCCGCGACGTCCGCCGGCGGCGGCATGGCACGCCTGCTGATCCCGCTCGGGATCATCGCCGCGACGTTCGCGATCGGCCTGTGGTTCTTCAACCGCGAGGCGCCCCGCATCGCCGAGCATCTGTAAGTGTTGCGAGGAGCGATGACCGCGACCGAGATGACCAAGGCCGACCAGCAGGACGAGATCGAGCGGCTGCAAGCGCGCGTCGCGGCGCTCGAAGCGGAGCTCGCCGAGCAGGCGGCGCGCACCGAGCGGATCGTCGCCGAGGCGCAGGAGCGCGCCTACTGGCTCGACCGCTGGCACCTCGACCTCAACGCGCTGATGCGCAAGCCGGGCGCGGCCGAGGCGCGTGCGCTCGTGCGCGCGGTGCGCCGGGTCGTGCGCGGGCTGAAGAAGGTCAAGCGCAAGCTCCCCGGCGGGTCGTGACCCGCGTCTCCGTCGTGGTCCCCGTCAAGGACGGGGAGCGGTACCTGGAGGAGCTGCTCGCCGCGCTCGCGCGCGAAGGCGCCGACGAGGTGCTCGTGATCGACTCCGGCTCGACCGACCGCTCGCTGGAGATCGTCCGCGCGGCGGCGGGCGACGGCGTCGAGCTGTTGGAGATCCCCCCGCACGAGTTCGGCCACGGCCGCACCCGCAACCTCGGCTGCGAGCGCACGAGCGGCGACCTGATCGCCTTCCTCACGCAGGATGCGACGCCCGTGCCCGGCTGGCTCGACGGCGTGCGCGCCGGCTTCGCGCTCGACGAGCGCGTCGGCGCGATCTTCGGCCCCCACCTGCCGCGCGCGGACACGAGCCCGATGATCGCGCGCGAGCTGGAGCGCCACTTCGCCGGGCTCGCCGGCGACGACGGCGGCCCGGCCGTGCACGGTCCCGGCGACGAGCCGTTCCTCTCGAACGTCAACGCCGCCTACCGGCGCGACGTGTGGGAGCAGATCCGCTTCCGCGACGTGCCGTACTCCGAGGACCAGGCGTTCGGGCGCGACCTGCTCGCCGCCGGCTGGCTGAAGGCCTACCACCCGGACGCGGCCGTGCTGCACGCCCACGACTACGGCGCCGTCGAGTTCATGCGCCGCTACTTCGACGAGTACCGCGGCCTGCGCGTGACGGCCGGCCACGTGGAGGCGTTCCAGCCGGTGGGCGCGCTGCGCACCGTGCGCGCCGAGACAGCGGCCGACCTGCGCTGGATGCGCGCGCAGGGGATGCCCGCCGGCGAGCGCGCGCGCTGGGCGGCGCGGGCGACCGTCCACCACGGCGGCCGGCGCGTCTTCTCCGCGCTCGGCTCGCGCGCCGACCGCCTGCCCGCCGGGGTGCGCTCGCGGATCTCGCTCGAAGGGCGCGACGACGGGGCGGCGACGCTCGCCGCCACCGGCGACCCGGCCGGGCTCGCGGGCGCGCCGCCGGTGCCGCCGCCGCACGGCCGCGCGATCCCCGCCCAGCGCGCTGCGGACGACTACGCCGACGCGGCGCACGTGCTGCGCGACGGTCCGGCGCCGCTGATCGACCCGATCCCCGGGATGGCCGAGCGCGAGCGGCTGCGGCTGGCACTCGTGGTGCCGCCGTGGCGGCGCGGCAGCGGCGGGCACAACACGCTCTTCCAGCTCCTGTCGCGGCTCGAGCGGCGCGGGCACGTGTGCAGCGTGTGGGTCGTCGACGAGCACGGCGAGACGGACAACCGCTGGCCGGCGGTGCTGCGCGACGAGATCCGCGAGTGGTTCGCGCCGTTCGAGGGCCCGGTCTACAAGGGCTTCGACGACTGGCACGGCGCGGACGTCGTGATGGCGACCGGCTGGCAGACGGTCCACCCGGCACTGCTGCTCGACAACGCGCGCGCCCGCGCGTACATCGTCAACGACCACGAGCCGGAGTTCTTCCCCACCTCGACCGAGTACCGGCTGGCGGAGGACACCTACCGCCACGACATGCACTGCATCGCAGCGAGCCCGTGGCTGCGCGACCTCGTCGCCGAGCGCTACGGCGCATCCGCCGACGCGTTCCAGCTCGGCGTCGACCATGCGATCTACGCGCCGCGCGCCGACGTCGCGCGCGGCCGCGACACGGTCGTCTACTACGCGCGCCACTCGACCGACCGCCGCGCGGTCCCGGTCGGGCTGATGGCGCTCGCCGAGCTGCACCGCCGCCGCCCGCAGACGCGGATCGTGCTGTTCGGGACCGACCGGCCGCCGCTCACCTCGTTCCCGTACGAGCACCTCGACGTGCTGGGACCCGGACAGCTCGCGGCGCTCTACAACGAGGCGACCGTCGGCCTGTGCCTGTCGCTGACGAACTTCTCGCTGATGCCGAAGGAGATGCTCGCCTGCGGCCTGCCGTGCGTCGAGCTGGCGGGCGTCAGCGCCGAGTCGATCTTCGGCGCCGACGGCCCCCTGGAGCTCGCGCCGCTGGAGCCGGTCGCGCTCGCGCAGGCGATCGAGCGCCTCCTCGACGACCCCGCCGAGTGGGAGCGCCGCTCCCGCGCCGGCGTCGACTTCGTCGCCACCCACACCTGGGACGTCGCGACCGACGAGGTCGAGGCGGGGCTGCGGCATGCCCTGCGGGAGCGCGAGGCGCTGCTGGCCGCGGCGCCTTGATCGCACCGATCAGCCGTAGTAGCGCGAGATCGTGAGCAGCTCGGCAAGACGCTGGCGATCAGACGCTGGCTGGCCACGCACCCACCGTTCGTGTTGCACCTCACGCCGACCTCCAGCTCGTGGCTGAACCTCGTCGAGCGCTGGTTCGCCGAGCTGACGACCAAGAAGCTGCGCCGCGGCGCGCACCGCTCCGTCCGCGCGCTCAACGCCGACATCCGCGCCTGGATCGCATCAGGACACTAGTACCAGGTGATCATCGTCTCGTCCGATATCTGAAACGTGATTCCGGCACCGTAACTCGCGGAGCCGATCTCCTCGATGCCGTCCTGACTGTAGAAGAGCTTCCAGTTGTCCATCGCCGTGTCGGCGGGGAAGCCGGCGCCGCAGGCGCTGTGCGCGGTGTTGATCAGGTTGATGAACTGGCTGCGCGACATCGTCCAGCGCACCGCGATCCCGACGCCCGCTCTGAAGACAGGGGTGCCGTACGTCGTCATGACGCCGTTGGAGACCCCCGCCGGCTGCCACCACGTTACGAAACCGCCGCCGTTGCAGCGCACCCCGGTTGGTATTACGTACCCACTCGAGTTGTACGCTTCATCGCAGATCTCCAGGAGCGAGCCGTTAACCGAGTTGACGATGTTCGCGCACAGGAAGGAGTGCCACGGACCGGTTGCCCCACCGACGTAGAGGTTCGCCTTCATTTCGAAGTACATACCGCTCGGAAACCCCCAAGTGAACGGCATGTCGTGCGGGCCGACCGAGCTGCAGTTCGGGCCGGGATCGCGGCAGTCGTACGGATACATCTTGTGCTGGACGTTGCAGGGCACCTCATGGCCGTCGCTCATGCATTGGTCCGCGCCTCCCATCGCGAAGTGCCATGCGCCATTGGCGTCGGTGTAGTTCTGTGTCACGAACTGGGACGCGGAGCTACTGCACGATATTCCCGGTGGATACGCACACGTGGGCGGGCTCGTCGAGCAGTTGGCGTCGCTTCCCGCGCCGACGATGTCGCCGCCAAAGGCCGGATCTCCGCCACATGTGGTTGCTGGCAGGCTTGGGTCGCCGTAGCTGTGTATGCCGTTCCACGTCGGCAGCGCGTTGAGGTTGTCGGTGCGGGATTGGCTGCCGTAAGTGCCGGCGTTCGGATCGAAGTTCGTCGCCCAGCAACGCTGGACGAGCGGGACCGAGAAGCACCCGTGCTCCCAGTTGTACTGCCCTGCTTGAGCCGTCGCTGGCAGTACCGCAAGGAGTACGAGAGTGGACAGCAAGATGCGTTTCACAGAACCCCCATCGTTGTGCGCGATCGCCCGCTCGCTGAATCGGTCGAGCGTGCAGCATGGCACTTCCCCCTGAGATGGGACCATACCAGGCAGAGCGGTATGCGCTGTTGCAGGACGCTCCGCGCGGAATGCGGCCGGCCAGAGTCTTCTCAGACGGGGCTGAAGGGTTACCAGTGCCTCGAAACGCTAAGTCGTGCGCATTAGGGGCGATGGTGCTGCCCCAGGAGCACGGCTACCAGCCGCGCACGATCTCGACCCAATCGAGCGCCCTGCCGCACAAGCTGTGCCACGCGCGCGGCGGGATCAAGCGGACGGCGGACGGGGCGGCGGTAGCGGGCGCGAGCACGACGGGGCCGATGCGGCTGCTGCCGCCGCCGGGTGCGAGCGTGCGGCTGCCGCGCGTGACCTCGACGCGGTGCGTGCCGACGCTCAGCGGGATCGGGCCGCCTGCGCGCTCGTACTGACCACGACCGTCGAGCTGGCGGCTGACGCTCCCGGCGGCGCGGCCGTCGATCGAGATCTGGATCGGCGCGCTGCCGAACGACCCGCCGATCCAGCTGTCGTAGGCGCCTGCCCGGCCGACCGCGATCTCGCCGTCGACCCGTCCGCCGCCGCTCACCCGCAGCACGAGCGGCTCGCGCGCGTCGACCGCCCAGCTCGCGGGCCGGTCGCGCGCGGTCGCCGGCAGGAACGCAGGCGGCAGCGGGCGCTTCACGTACGCCAGTCGCGCACCGGCATCCCGTGCCTGCCGCGCCAGCGTCGCGATGTCGGCGCAGCGCGGCACCGCGGAAGGCGAGCGCCCGTCCTCGCCGAGCGACAGGTGCGCCAGCACCCGCGGCCCGCCGGTGCGGCGTTCCCACACCTCGTACCAGGTCCCGCGCCAGACGCGCACGTAGTCGGCGGGCGGGCGGCTCGCGACGGGCGAGCGGCGCAGCAACAGCAGCGGGTAGGACTGCACGTACGCCTGCGACAGCTCGTCCAGGTCGCTCGGATAGCCGAAGCGCGGCCCCGGCCGGCCCGGCGGCGCGGGATCGGCGGGCCGCGGCGAGTACGCCTCGCTGACCCCGCTCGGATCGGTCGCGCGCAGGAAGTGCTTGCCGAACTCCTCGAACTCCGTGGCGAGCAGCGGCCCCTGCCCGGCGAAGCGCTCGCCGACGCCTCCCAGCTCCGTGAGGCGGTCGCGCGGCGCGAGGCTCACGTCGCGGTAGGCGAACGCGTTCGACAGCAGCACGCCGCCGGCGACCGCCACCAGCAGCCCGGCCGCGAGCGAGCGGGCGAGCCGCGCGACGGCGGACTGCGCGCGCGAGCGCCGCGCCGACAACAGCGTCGCCGGCCCCAGGAGCGCGAGCAGGAGCACCGCCGGCGAGCCGATCATGAACGCCTTCGCCTCCGCCCACGGCGAGCCGGCGCGAGCGACGACGAGGCAGCCCAACAGCGCCACGCCGGCGTACAGCAGCGGCGGCCACGCACGGCGGCGGACCGCGGAGACGGCGCCGGCGAGCGCGCCGATCCCCGCGAGCACGAGCAGCGCGCGTGTGATCGGGAGCCAGTGCCCGCCCGGCTGGAGGCGGTAGTCGCCGTTGATCCAGATCCCGACCGTCTGGAGGGGATTCAGCGCCCCGATCAGGTTCCCGACCTCCGCCTTCGCGGTGACCGTGCCGGCCGTCACGTCGAAGTAGCCGCGCAGCAGCGCGACCGTCGGCGCCGCGAGCACAAGCGCGACGACGGCGAACAGGCCGACCTGGGCGGCGGTCCGCCGCGACGGCCGCCGTCCGCCCACGAGCGCGACGAGCGACGCCAGCAGGATCGGCCCTGCCCACACCGCGGCCGCCAACCCGAGCACCGCCAGCGACGCCGCCGTCGCGACGGCGAGCGGCAGCCCGGCGCGGAGCGCGGCGGGCGCCGAGCGCACCGCCTGCGCCAGCGCGATCGTCAACGCGACCAGCAGCGCCACCAGCGCCGCCGCCGCGAGCTCCTTGATGCTGCCCTGCAGCGCGTACGCATAGACGAGCGCCGGCTGCGCAGCGACGAACGCGACGACCGCCGCGAGCCGCCGCCGCGAAGGCAGCAAGCTGCACGCGATCGGGTGCAGCGCCAGCCCGAGGCAGACGGCGACGAACGCGAGCCCCGGCTGATAGAGCCAAGCGGCGTCCTGACCCGTGAGCGGACGCAGCACGCCGACCGCGAGCTGCGCGCCGAACGGGTAGCCGGAGCGGAAGTAGGCGTCGAGCGCCGCCTGGTAGCTGGACGGCGCGAGCCCGGCGACGGTGTGGCCGGCTCCGAGCAGCCGGTCGATCCCGATCAGCTGGATCGCCGTGTCGCCGAGCACGCCGTAGCCGGCGAACGTCGCGTCGCCGGCGAGCACGACCGGGGCCGCGAACACCGCCAACACGCCGACCGCGAGCAGCACGAGCGACGGCTCAACGCGCGTCCCGCGAAGGCGCCGGGCCCCCGCGGCGAAGCCGGCCGCCGCGAGCGCGACGACGACGATCGTCGTCGCGGGCGCGGTGACGGTCCAGGCGGTCGTGAGCGTCGTCACGACGACGAGGCCCGCGAAGCCGAGCGGGACGACGAGCGCCCCCGGCAGACGCGTCCCCGCGAGGCGCTCGGCGAGCAGACCGAGCCCGGCGCAGACGACCGCCAGCAGCAGCGGGAAGGCGATCCATGCCACGACGAGATCCATCGCGCCGCAAACCGCCGCTCAGGTGTAGAAGCCGCCGAGCGCCAGGAAGCGCGCCGCGTAGCCGAAGCCGAGAACGGCCACCACGAGCGCGGTCGCGAGCGGCACGTGCCACCGGCGTCCGAGCCCGAACGTCCCGCCGACCGCGATCGCCGAGAGCGCCGCGATCGCCGGGAAGGCGTAGCGCCCCTGCTCGGCGAGCACCGGGCGCACCGCGAGCGAGAAGTAGGCGGCCTCGACGGCCGCGATCACGCAGACCGGCGTCAGTGCGAGCACGGCCAGCTCCCATGCGAGCGCTCGCGCGACCATCCGCGCCCGCAAGACGGCCGTGACGGCGAGCGCCGCCACCGCAAGCATCACCAGCACGATCACGACGTAGACCCAACGCGGGAACGCGAGCGCAACCCATCCGAACGCGCCCCATGCCTGCGTGACGTAGACGTCGAACGCCGGCCACCTCTGCACGAAGTGGTCGTTCATGAACGGCAGGCGCGGCAGGAAGTACTGCCACAGGTACGACAGGTACGCCCCCGGATGCTCGATCGCCCCGTTGACGGCGCTGGTCGCAGGGATCCCACCGCTGCCGGAGGCGGACTGCTTGAGGACGGGGGCCAGCGCGGCCCAGCCGGCCCGCAGCACGCCGAACGTGCCAGCAAGCGCCGCCCACCCGGGCAGGCTCGCGCGGTCGTGGTGGCGCCACAGCATGCCCAGCAGCCCGACCGCGACGACCGGGTAGAGCTCCAGCCCAGTGCCCTTCACGAGCGGCAGCACCGCGACCGCCGCGCCGAGCGCGAGCATCAGCCGCCAGCTCGGCCCGCGCCGCAGCCCGCGCACGAGCAGGTACAGCGTGAGCGCAGCGGCGGCGTTGACGCCGTTGTCGTTGTTCACTCCGCCGGCGATGAACGTGAACATCGGCTGGAAGGCGACGAGCAGGCCTGCTGCCGCCGCGGCGAGGCGCCGCCGCGGCAGCAGCTCGCGCACGATGCCGTAGGCGCAGAGCGCCACGACCGCGCCGAGCAGGGCGGAGACGAGCCGCGTCGCCGTCAGCTGAGAGAACGCCGACGCGTGTGCGGTCGCGAGGTAGGCGGGCGCCAGCAGGCCGTAGTAGATCGGCCGGTGCGGGGCGGCGGCGACCGTGTAGCCGCCTCCGTTGTCGGTCGGGTGCGGCGCGGCCGCACGCATCACCTCCCAATGGCGGACGTCCGACACCAGCCACGGCGGGCGCGTGCGGCCGAGACCGACCTGCGAGTAGGTGCGCACGCCGTCGAGCGCGAGCGTCAGGTCGCTCGAGAAGGCGGGCAGGTCGCCGGGTGCCTGGAGCGGCTGCTTGCCGGTCTCCGCGAGGTACTGCACGTAGGCGAAGTGGTCGGGCTCGTCGGGCGCGTTGAACGCGGGCGTGATCAGGGCCCACGCACCGGCGTTGAGGAACGCGACGAGCGCGATCACCGCTCCGGCCGGCACCCGGCCGCGGCGTCCGGCGGCCGAGCGCGCCATCAGCCCCAGCCCGAGCAGCCACGTGAGCGGCAGGACGAGGAACAGCAGCACCGGATACGCCCAGGCGCCGACGATCCCCGGCCGGAACAGCGCCGCGCGCGAGAAGACGTCGCCAAGGGACGCGAGCAGCGAGCGCTTCGCGCCGGCCGGCGGCAGGAACCAGACCGACACGCGACTGCCGAGTGGCGCGCCGCCGAGGCGGGCAGGGACCTGGTCGCCCTGCAGCGCCGCCATCCCGCCGACCTGCACGCCGGGGCCGGCCGGCGTCAGGCACGCGGTTGCGGCGGCCGGCGCGCTCGGAGACAGCCCGCCGGGGAAGAACGCGTCCGCGTCGAGGCGCCCGCCGCCGACGGGCGTCGTCGTCGCCTGCGCCGTGTGCACGCCTCCGGCCATCGTCACCCGCACGCGCAGCGGCGTCGCCGGGTCGGCCCACACGGCGAAGCGGACGCCCGCGGTGCCGGGAGGGATCGTCAACCCGGGGACGCACAGCCGCTCGCCGGATCTGACCGCGGTCACGATGCTGCGCACGCCGACGCTGTTCGTGCCCGTGAGATAGGCCCGGGGCACGAGCAGCTGCCACAGCAGCAGGGCCGCGAAGACGGCGCCGACGGCGGCGGCGGTCACCCAGACCAAGCGCGCGCCGCCCGGCTCGGCCGACGGTGCCGGGGCGGCGTCGTGCCCGCGCCCGGCGGGCCCGGCCTGCCGCTCCGCGACGCTCACGAACGCCGCAGGCCGAGGATGCTCAGCAGGAACGACGAGAAGAAGATCTGGATGCCGACGATCACGAGCGTGAAGGCGAGGATCGAGAGGCGCTGCTCGGAGAGCGAGCCGAAGCCGCGGTCGATCCACTCGATCACGATCACGGCGGCCATGGCGAGGCCGGCGAGGGCGATGGCGCCGCCGAGCAGCAGGCCGTGCTCGAGTCTGAAGCGTCTGCGCATGCGGTCGAACCACGGGTCGCGCTCGTTCATGAAGTACGTGCCGTAGGCGTGCGCGCAGAGGCCGAGCGCGACGACCTGCGTGCCGACGACCATCAGCAGCGCGCCGGCGATCAGCGCGTGGATGTCCCACTGGCGACCGAAGACGTCGACGCGCGCGAGCACCATCAGCGAGACGAGCGCGCCGAGCAGCGCCATCGCCGCGCCCGGCAGGATGAACAGGTGGTTCGGCGAGTGGACGAGCAGGAAGCGCAGGTGCCGCCAGCCGTCCCGGAAGCTGGAGAGCTTCGACTCGCCGCCGCGCGGGTGGTACTCGATCGGGAACTGCCGGATGTCGAGGTCCTCCTTCGCCGCCCGGATCACCATCTCGGAGGCGAACTCCATCCCGGTCGTGCGCAGGTCGAGCTGCGACAGCGTGTCGGTGCGCAGCGCGCGCATGCCGCAGTGCGCGTCGCTGACGCCCGTTCTGAAGAGGACGTTGAGGAAGCCCGACAGGAGCGGGTTGCCGACGTAGCGGTGGAGCCACGGCATCGCGCCCGGGTGGATGTTCTTCATGCGGTCGCCGATCACCATGTCGGCGCCGTCCTGCAGCTCGGCGAGGAATCTCGGGATCTCGCCGAAGTCGTACGTGAGGTCGGCGTCGCCCATCACGATGTACTCGCCGCGCGCGGCGCCGAAGCCGGCGAGGTAGGCGCTGCCGTAGCCGCGCCGCGGCTCGTGCACGACGCGTGCGCCCGCCGCCTGCGCCAGCTCGCGCGAGCCGTCCTCGGAGTCGTTGTCGGCGACGACGACCTCGCCGGGGATGCCGTTGCGCTCCAGCGCCTCGCGCGCCTTCGCCACGCACGCCTCGATGTTCTCCGCCTCGTTGAGGCAGGGGATCACGACGGACACCAGCGGACGGTCCGCGACGGCTCCGGCCGGGGGAACCGCGATCGTGTTCTCGGTCGTGCTCATGCGCTCGGGCGGAACCCCTGCGTTCGCCTCTGATCCGCTGCAACGCGCGCGTCAGGGGAAAGTCGCGCGCTTTCGCGCCGCGATGCTATTGCATCGCCCCGCCGGAGCGGGCCTGCGGGATGCCGGCACGTCGCTGTGCGAACCTTCCCGCCGCGTGCGCGTCTGCCTCGTCTACGACTGCCTCTTCCCCCACACCGTCGGCGGCGCCGAGCGCTGGTACCGCAACCTCGGCGAGCGGCTCGCGGCCGACGGGCACGAGGTCACCTACCTGACGCTGCGCCAGTGGGACCGCGGCGAGGACCCCGGCGTCGAGGGCGTGGACGTGCGCGTCGTCGGCCCGCGGATGCCGCTGTACGTCAGCGACGCGAGCGGCCGCCGGCGGATCCTGCCGCCGCTCGTGTTCGGCCTCGGCGTGCTGTGGCACCTGCTGCGGCACGGGCGCAGATACGACGCCGTCCACACCGCCTCGTTCCCCTACTTCTCGCTGCTGGCGGCGGCGGTGGCGCGGCCGCTCGGCCGCTACGCGATCGTCGTCGACTGGCACGAGGTGTGGTCGCGCGCGTACTGGCGCTCGTACCTGGGCCGGACGGGCGGCGCCGTCGGCGCGTTCGTGCAGCGCTGCTGCGCGCGGGTGCCGCAGCGCGCGTTCTGCTTCTCGCGCCTGCACGCCGGACGGCTGCGCGGCGAGGGGCTGCGGGGCGAGCCGACCGTGCTGACGGGCGAGTACATGGGGTCGCTGGAAACGCCCGAACCGGCGCCGGCCCGGCCGGTCGTCGTGTTCGCAGGGCGGCACATCCCCGAGAAGCGCGTGCCGGCGCTGCTGCCGGCGTTCGCGCTTGTGCGCGAGGCCGCGCCGGAGCTGCGGCTGGAGATCTTCGGCGACGGGCCCGAGCGGCCGCGCGTGCTGGCCGAGATCGAGCGGCTCGGCCTCGGCGACGCGGTCGACGCGCCCGGCTTCGTCGAGCACGCGCGCGTGGAGGAGGCGCTGCGCACCGCGCTCTGCATGGTGCTGCCGTCGTCGCGCGAGGGCTACGGGCTCGTGGTGGTGGAGGCGGCCGCGGGCGGCACGCCGAGCGTCGTCGTCGCCGGCGAGGACAACGCCGCGACCGAGCTGGTCGACGACGGCGAGAACGGCTTCGTCGCCGCGAGCGGGTCGCCCGAGGATCTCGCGGCGGCGATCCTGCGTGTGCGGGACGCCGGGCCGGCGCTGCGCGAAGCGACGGCGGCATGGTTCGGCCGCAACGCCGAGCGGCTGTCGCTCGAGCACTCGCTGGAGACGGTGCTGGCGGCGTACGGCTCGGCCGGCGGCAGGCGCTGACGCCGATGCGCGTCGCGCTCAACCTGATCTACCTCGTCCCCGGCGAGACCGGCGGGATGGAGGTGTACGCGCGCGAGCTGCTGCCACGGCTCGCGGCGCTGCCCGGAGTCGAGCCGATCGCGATCGTGAACCGCGTGGCGGCGCGTGACGGCGGCGCACCCTGGAGCGACGGCGTGCGCTCGCTCGTCGCCGCCGTCGACGCGCGCGACCGCAAGCAGTGGGTGTGGGGCGAGCAATGGCACGTCCCGCGCCTCGCGCGGCGGGCCGGCGCCGACCTCGTCCACAGCCTCGCCTCGACGGGTCCGGCGCGCTGGGCCGGCGGCCCACCGCGCGTGACGACCGTGCACGACCTCCACTACGCCGTCGCGCCCGGCGCGCACTTCGGCATGCGCGGCCACGCGATGCGCATGCTCGTGCCCGCAGCCGTGCGCGCGTCGCGGCGCGTGATCGCGGACTCCCATTCGACGAAGGACGACGTCGTGCGCGAGATCGGCGTGGATCCCGCCGCGATCGACGTCGTCCACCTCGCGACGACGCTCCCGCCGGAGGGAGCCGCGACGCCGGAGCGCGAGCTGCGCGCGCGCTTGCAACTCGGCGAGCGGCCGCTGCTGCTGAGCATGGCGGCGAAGCGGCCGCACAAGAACGTCGAGGGGCTGATCGACGCGCTGGCTCGCATCCCGCGCGAGCGACGCCCGCTGCTCGTCGTCCCCGGGTACGCGACCGAGCACGACGCGGTGCTGCTGCGCCACGCGGCCGACCGTGGCGTGACGGACGACCTGCGCCTTCCCGGCTGGCTGTCGCGCGCGGACGTGGAGGGACTGTGGCGCGCGTGCTCGGCACATGTCTTCCCCTCCTTCTACGAGGGCTTCGGCCTCCCGGTGCTCGAGGCGATGGCGCGCGGCGTGCCGGGCGCATGCTCCGATCGCGCGTCGATGCCCGAGGTGGCGGGCGGGGCCACGCTGCTGTTCGACCCCTCCGCTCCTGCTGCGATCGCCGTCGCGATCGAACGCCTGCTCGGCGACGCCGGCCTGCGCGAGCGCCTGCGCGCCGACGGCCTCGCGCGCGCGGCGGACTTCTCGTGGGAGCGTGCCGCCCGCGAGACCCTCGCGAGCTACGAGCGTGCGCTCGCAGGCGGGTAGGATCGCGTCGCCGTGAGCCGCCGCGTCCTGATCACAGGCATCACCGGGCAGGACGGCGGCTATCTCGCCGAGCAGCTCGCCGACGCCGGCGACGACGTGCTCGGCGTCGCGCGCTCCCCGGACGGCGCGCTCGAGCGGGCGGGGCTCGCGCACCTGGAGGATCGCGTCCAGCTGCTCGCAGGCGACCTGCTCGATCCGTCCTCGATCCGCGACGCGATCGCCGAGGCGTGCCCGGACGAGATCTACCACTTGGCGGCGCCGACGTTCGTGCCCGACTCGTGGGACGACCCGACCGACGTGATGGCCGCGGTCGCAGCCGGCACGGCGGCCGTGCTCGCGGCGGCCGGAGAAGCTCGGCGACGGCGTGCGGGTGCTCGTCGCCAGCTCCAGCGAGATCTTCGGGGACGCCGGTGTCTCGCCTCAGGCGGAGACCTCGCCGATGCGACCGCGCAGCCCCTACGGCGTCGCGAAGCTCGCCGCGCACGGGCTCGTGGGAGCGCTGCGGAGACATCACGGACGCTTCCTCGTCTCGGCGATCGCCTACAACCACGAGTCGCCGCGGCGACCGGAGCGCTTCCTGCCGCGCAAGGTCAGCGCGGGTGTCGCCGCCATCGCCTCCGGTCGTGCCGAGACGCTCGCGCTCGGCGATCTGCGCGCTGTGCGCGACTGGTCGCATGCGCGCGACGTCGTCGCGGGGATGGTGCTCGCGCTGCGCCATGACGAGCCGAGCGACTACGTGCTGGCCTCGGGGGTCCCGCACACGGTCGGCGATCTCGTGGACGCGGCATTCGCGGCAGCCGGCGTCGAGCGGACGACGCCTGCCGGCACGGACCGCGTGCAGGTCGACCCGCGCTTCGTGCGCCCACCCGAACGCTGGCCGCCCATCGGCGACCCGACGCGGGCGCGCGAGTTGCTCGGCTGGGAGCCGCGGACGACGTTCGAGCAGCTCGTCCACGAGCTGGTCGAGGCCGACCTGGCGCGGCTCGGCGGCGCCCGCTGACCTACGCGCGGCCGGCGGCGGCCGGCGGTCGCGGGACCGTGCGGCCGAGCAGCAGGTGCAGCGCGGCGCGGCGCGCCGGCGCGACCGACGCCGCCACGACATCGCGGTGCGCAGCCACCCGCCGCGAGAGTGGCCGGTAGAGCAGCAGCGCGAGCCAGGTCAGCAGCAGCGCGGATCCGAGCGTCGCGCGGATCGTGCGGTCGCCGCAGCGCGCGCCGAAGTACACGCGAGCGCTGTCGAGGTACACGAGCGGCGGCACGACCGCCGTCAGCTCGCCGCCGCGATGCAGATGGCGCACGCGCGCCTGCGGCGCCAGCTCGACGCACCAGCCGGCGTCGTGCAGGCGTCGCTGCCACTCCGTCTCCTCGAAGTACATGAAGTAGCGCTCGTCGAACGAGCCGACCTCGTCCCACGCCTCGCGACGGAACGCCATCGCCGCGCCGGTGACATGCAGCGGCCGCGCGCCTGCCTCGTGCTGGGCGACCGTCAACGCGGCAGGACGCGCCGACGGCCGCAGCCGCATCCACGCCGAGGCGAACGGAAGGCACAGCGCCGCCCACGTCGTCCACAGCGTCGGGAAGCGGTCGAACGCCGAGCACTGCACGCTGCCGTCGCGCTCCAGCAGGATGGGCGCCGCCAGACCGACGCGCCCGCGGCGGGCGGCGCGCGCGAGCGCGTCGAGCGCTCCCGGCTCCGCCTCGGTGTCGGAGTTCAGCACGACGACCACGTCGGACGCCGGATCCGCCTCCGCGAAGCAGCGGTTGACCGCCGCCGCGAAGCCGCCGTTGACGCCTGTCTCCACGACCCGCGCACCGTCGATCGCACGCAGCGCCTCGCGCGTACGTCGCGAGGAGCCGTTGTCGACGACGAGCGTCTCGAACGCCTCCGCCGGCGGCCCGGCAAGCACCGATCGCACGCAGTCGGCCGTCAGCTCCGGAGTCTCGTAGTTCACGACGGCGACCGTCAGCACCGGCGGCATGATGACAGGGGCGCGTGCCGCCGAGCGCGTCTGCAACGCTACGCCGCGTGGCGTCCGAGCAACTTCCGCGCGCAGCCGCCGAGGAGCCCGACGCGCACGACGACGCGCACCTGCGCAGCACGGACGCGGGCGCCGTCGCGGCAACCGGCGGGGCGCTGCGCCTGCAGACACGTGTGCTGGCGATGGGCCTGGCGCTCGGCTCGACGCTCGTGCTCGTGCGCGGGCTCAACGAGAGCCAGTTCGGCCAGCTGTCCCTGATCGTCGCGCTCGTCACGATCGTCTCCGGCATCAGCGACCTCGGACTGTCGGGCGTCGGGATCCGCGAGTGGATCAGACGGCCGCCGGGCGAGCGGCGCGCGCTGCTGGCCGACCTGCTGGGTCTGCGGCTCGCCGCGGTCGCCGTCGGCTCGCTGCTGGCCGTCGCTTTCGCGATCGCGGTCGGCTACAGCTCCGAGGTCGTCCTCGGTGTCGCGGCGGCGCTCGCCGGCACGGCCTTCAACGCGGTCCAGGGCGCACTTGCGATCCCCCTGATCGCCCAGCTTCGGCAGGGCCTCGTCGGCCTGGTCGAGCTGCTGCTTGTGGCCGTCCAGACGGGCGTCCAAGTCGTGCTCGTGCTCGTGGGCGCGGGCGTGGTGCCGATCGCCGCGGCGCTGATCCCCGCGGGCCTCGCCGGGATGCTCGCGATCGTGCACGCCTCGCACGAGCGGCCCCCGTGGCCGCGCTTCGAGCCCGCGACCCTCCTGCCGCTGCTGCGCGAGTCCGCGGCGTTCGCGGCCGCGGGCGCGGTCAGCGTCGTGTACCTGCGGATCGCGGTGCTGCTCGGCCCCGCCTTCTTGACCGCGAGCCAGTTCGGCGCCTTCTCGATCGCGTTCCGTTCGGTCGAGCAGCTGACGGTGCTGCCAGCGCTGCTGACGAGCGCCCTGTTTCCCGTGCTCACGCATGCCGCGCTCCACGACCGCCCGCGGCTCGCGCGCGGCTACGACTCGCTGTGGCGCTCGACCACGGCGCTCGGAGCGGTCACGGCCGCCGGCGTGATCGGCGTCGCGCCGCTGATCACGCTCGTGCTGACCGGGGGGCGAGGCACCATCACCGTGACGTCGTTCGTCGTGCTCGGCTGCGCCCTCGGCTCGCTTTTCGTCGGCGCCGGCGCGATGTGGATGCTCCTCGCCGAGCGCCGCTATCGCGCGGTACTCGCGATCAACGTCGCCGCGCTCGCCTGCAACCTCGGCCTGACGGCCGCCGCCGGGGTGTGGCTCGATCCGCGCTGGTTCGGGCTCGGCGTGGTGGCCTCGGAGGCCTTGATCGCACTCGCCGCCGACGCCGTGTGCCGCCGCGGGCTCGCACGTTCCGGCCACCCGGTTCCGTCCGGCGCCGCGCACCTTGCGAAGGTCGTCGCAGCCGTGCTCGCGGCGCTCGCGGCCTTCGCCGCAACCCGCGACCTGTTCCCGCTGGTGCCGCTCTTGGCGGCGAGCACGGCCGGGGTCGGGCTGCTGCTGGTCACCCGCGGCATCCCCGTCGAGCTGTGGGCGCTCGCGCGCGACGTCGCCGGCCGGATGGTCCGCCGGGCGCCGCGACCGATCTGACAGGATCGCCTGCCCTGTGAACGTCGCCGCCTTCCATCACCTGCCGACCGGCGGGGCCCTGCGGGTCCTCGCCGAGTGGGCGCGGCGGACGTCCGCCACCGAGCTGACCGTCTACACGCCCGATCCTGCGGTCCACGCATTTGCACGTCTTCCGGAGCGGGCACGAGTGCACGCCGTGCAGGAGCCGGAGCCGACGATCGGGCTGTCCGCGATCACCGGCCTGCTGAGCGGACGCGCCGCCGGGCGACGGATCGCCAGGACGATCGACGCGGCCGGGCATGATGCCGTGCTCGTGCTGCCGAGCCTGCTGACGCAGTCGCCGCTGCTGCTCCACGACCTACGCACGCCGAGCGTGTACTACGCGCCCGAGGTGCTGCGCTCAGCCTACGAAGACCGTCCGCTCGTGTTCCCCGGCGACCACTGGAAGATGCGCATGACGCGTGCCGGCCTCAACCCGGCCGAGCAGCTGCGGCGACGGCTCGACCGCGCCGCCGCGCGCGCCGCCCCGTGCGTCGTGACGCATTCGGAGTTCACGCGGCAGGACCTGCGCCGCCACTACGGCATCGAAGCGCGCGTCGTGCGCCTCGGCGTCGACCTCGACGCCTTCCGCCCCGCCGGTGACGGCGACGGCGGGAACCTGGCCGCGGCGCCGTACGTCCTCTCGATCGGAGCCCTGCACCCCCTCAAGGGCCACGAGCTCGTCGTCGCGGCCGTCGCCACGCTTCCATCCGAGCAGCGCCCGCAGCTCGTGGTCGTCGGCGACCGCGGGAGCAACGGCACGGCTCTCGCCGCGCAGGCGCAGCGATGTGGCGTCGAGCTGGACGTGCGCAGCAGCATCCCGTTCTCGGAGGTGGTCGCACTCGTCCAGGGCGCGACGGTCGTCGCCTGCGGCCAGATCCGCGAGCCCTTCGGGCTGGTGCCGCTTGAGGCGATGGCATGCGCGCGGCCCATCGTCGCGGTAGAGGAGGGAGGTCTGCGTGAGACCGTGCGCCACGAGCGAACCGGCCTGCTCGTCCCGCGCGACGCGCGGGCAATGGGCGATGCGATCGGCCGACTGCTCGGCGACCCGGCGCTGCGCGACCGTCTCGGCCGCGCCGGGCGCGCCGATGTCGAGGCGAGCTGGCGCTGGGACGACTACGCGCGCGCCGTCGACGACCTGCTGTGCGCGCGCGCCGCGAGCGGCCACCGCTGAGCGCCCGCGCTACGGCTTCAGCAGCTCCAGGTCCGCCCGCGTCATCAGCCGGATCAGCTGCTCGAACGTCGTCTCCGGGACCCAGCCGAGTCTCTCCTTGGCCTTCGTCGGGTCGCCGATCAGCAGGTCGACCTCGGCGGGGCGCACGAACTGCGGGTCGATCTCGACGTAGCGCTCCCAGTCGCCGAGGCCGGCCTCGTCGAACGCGACCTGGACGCACTCGCGCACCGTGTGCGTGTGCCCGGTGGCGATCACGAAGTCCTCCGGCTCGTCCTGCTGGAGCATCAGCCACATCGCTCTGACGTAGTCCTTCGCGTAGCCCCAGTCGCGCTTCGCGTCGAGGTTCCCGAGCGCCAGCTTCTCCCGCAGGCCGTGCTTGATCGCGGCGGCGTGCCACGTAATTTTACGCGTAACGAACTCCAAGCCGCGACGCTCTGATTCGTGGTTGAACAATATACCACTTGTTGCATGAAGGCCGTATGACTCGCGATAATTGATCGTGATGAAGTGGCCGTAGACCTTCGCGACGCCGTAGGGGGAACGGGGGTAGAGCGGCGTGGCCTCGCTCTGCGGGACCTCGCGCACCTTGCCGAACATCTCCGAGCTGGAGGCCTGGTAGAAGCGCGCCTCCGGGCACGCCTCGCGCAGCGCCTCGAGCATGCGCGTGACGCCGACGCCGGTGAAGTCGGCGGTCAGCGTCGGCTGCACCCACGAGAGCGCGACGAACGACATCGCCGCGAGGTTGTAGACCTCCTCCGGCCGCGCCGCTCGCAGCGTGTCGACGAGCGAGCGCTGGTCGAGCAGGTCGCCCTGGTGCAGGGTGATGCGGTCGCGCAGGTGCTCGATCCGGTCGAACTTCTCGGTCGACGCCCGCCGCACCATCCCGTGCACCTCGTAGCCCTGGTCGAGCAGCAGCTCCGCGAGGTAGGAGCCGTCCTGGCCGGTGATGCCGGTGATGAGTGCGCGCTTGGGAGATGACATGGGCGGGAGCCTATGGAACGGCCCCGACGGGCGGCCTCAGCGCGCGGGCGCCGGCCGCGGCGATGTCCGCATGGCGACACGCTCGTACACGTCGAGCGTGGCGCGCGCCGTCTCCGCCCAGCTGAAGCGCGCCGCCCGCGCGCGGCCCGCGCCCGCCGCGCCGCGATCCCCCATCGCGGCGACGATCGCGGCCGCCGCCGCCGCCGGGTCGTGCGGGTCGAACCAGTGCGGCACGTCGCCGCCGACCTCGTGCAGCACCGGCAGGTCCGAGGCCGCAACCGGCACGCCGCGGACCATCGCCTCCAGCACCGGCAGCCCGAAGCCCTCCGCGAGCGTCGGGAAGGCGGCGCACGCCGCGAGCCGCCACAGCCCTTCGAGGTCGGCGTCGGAAACGTAGTCAAGCACCCGCACGCGCTCCCCCGCGCCGAGCTCGGCGACGAGCGCGCGCAGCTCCGCGTCGTAGTCCTCCGGATGGCCCGGCAGCACGACCACGACGTCGTCCGGCAGCGCGGCGACCGCGCGCACCAGCAGCCCCTGGTTCTTGTGCGGCCGCTTCGCCGCGACGCACAGCACCACGCGCGCGTCGCCGAGGCCGTGCCGCGTGCGCAGCTCGCGCTCCGGCGTCGCCGCCGGCGCATCCGCGGCCGTTCGGCCCGCGCCGTGCGGCACAACCGTGAACGTCCCCGGATCGAGGTTGGCCAGCCGGCACATCTCGTCGCGCGAGCTGGCCGAGATCGCTATCAGCGCGTCGGCGCGGCGCGCCGCGGGCAGCACCGTCCAACGCATCGCCTCGGTCGTCAGGCGGGACATCGTCCGGTGCTGGAGGAAGATCAGGTCGTGCAACGTGACGACCGCCCGCACGCCGGGACGGATCGGCGCGAGGTTCGCAAGGCTGTGCAGCACCTCCCAGCGGCGCCGGCGCGCGAGGTCGGGCAGCCGCACCTGCTCGGTCAGCAGATGCCGCCCGCGCTCGCCCAAGTCGACCGGCAGTGCGTGGATTCGCGCGAAGTCGGTCCAGCCCTCCGCGACGAGCGCGGCGGCACCGCGGCGCGACGTCGCCAGCTCCAGCTCGATCCCCGGGGCGGCGGCGGCGATCGCCGGCACGAGCTGGCGCAGGTACGTCTCCGACCCACCGGACGCCCCCGGGTCCAGGTAGATCGCGTTGAAGCCGATACGTTCTCAGTCGCGCCCGCACGCGGCGTACATGCTATGGCCTCGCTCTGGAGAAGCGGTCAACGAGATGTCGCCGCGCTGACCGTGGCGGACGCGACGGCCGACTCGACGAGCGCGAGCGTCTCGCGCGCGGTGCGCTCCCAGCTGAAGCGGGCCGCGCGCTCGCGTCCGGCGGCAGCGAGGCGGGCGCGCTGCGCCGGGTCGCGCAGCAGCGCGTCGAGCGCGGAGCGGATTGCGGCGACGTCCCAGGGGTCGGCGTAACGGACCGCGTCGCCGCCGACCTCCGGCAGGCTCGAAACGTTCGAGGTCAGCACCGCGACGCCGGCGCTCATCGCCTCGAGCACCGGCAGCCCGAAGCCCTCGAACAGCGACGGGTAGGCAAACAGCGCGGCCTCGCGGTAGAGGCCCGGGAGGTCCGCGTCCGGGACGTGGCCGAGCGGCCGCACGAGCGCGCGATGGCGGGCGATCGAGGCGTCGATCTCGCCGGTCGCCCAGCCGGCGCCGCCGACGAGCACGAGCTCGTGCGCGTCGCGCAGCGCCGGGTCGAGGCCGGCGAACGCCTCGATCAGCCGCGGCAGGTTCTTGCGCGGCTCGAGCGTGCCGAGCGCGAGCACGTACGGCCGCTCCAGCCCGTAGCGCGGCGCGACCGGCTCGCCGGCAGCCGCCTCCGCGAACGCCGCGTCGGCCGCCAGCTCGACGACCGTCGCCTTCGCCGCCGCGCGCGGGAAGCGCGCGACGAGGTCCTCCCGCGTGGCGCGTGAGATCGGCAGCAGCCCCGTCGCGCGGCGCACCGCGAGCGGCAGCGTCAGCCGCTCGAAGCCGGCACCGCGCGGCAGCACGAGGTCTCTGCGGAACGGCGTGAGGTCGAACACCGTCGCAAGCGCCGGCACGCGCGCGAGCGCGGCCAGCACGTAGCTGTTCGTCGCCAGCACGACGTCGCACTCGCGGCTGACGTGCCGCGCGGCGAGCGCCGACCAGTGCGGCTCGCCGGCCGAGACGATCCGCCAGCGGAAGCGCGCGTCGCCGTCGAGCGCCGGATCGTCCCACGGCGAGCGTGCGTAGAGCACGAAGCGATGGTCCGAGTCGAGCGCGGCGAGGTGGCGCAGCAGCTCGCGCACGTAGCGCCCGCGCCCGGCCGGCACCTCGGCCGCCGCGCGCGCGTCGATCGCGATCCGCACCGCGACGCCCCTACGCGGCGAGCAGCTCGCGATACGCCGCAGCCAGCCGCTCCGCCTGTGCCTCGCGCGAGTAGCTCGCCAGCCGCTCGGGCGCGGGCGCGCGCCGCGCGACCGGCGGCCCCGCCAGCGGACCGGCCGCGAGCGCGTCCGCGAGGCCGACCCAGTCGCCGGGCGTGAAGAGCGTCCCGCTGTCGCCGACGACCTCCGGGATCGCGCCGCTGCCCGCCGCGAGCACCGGCACGTGCGCGGCCATCGCCTCTGCCAGCACAAGCCCGAACTGCTCCTCCCAGAAGGGGATCGCGAGCGACGCGAGCACGAGCGCCGAGGCCTGCGCGTAGACGCGCGGCAGCTCGTCGTGCTCGACGAATCCGCGCAGCTCGGCGACGTCGCCGAGGCCGAGGTCGCGGATCACGCCGCGCAGACGCTTCTCCTCCGGGCCGGTGCCGACGATCAGCACGCGCACGTCGTCGCGGCCGCGCGCGCGCAGCAATGCGACCGCCCGCAGCAGGTCCTGGTGGCCCTTCTCCCACACGAGCCGGCCGACCGACAGCAGCAGGTGCCGTCCGTCGGCCGGTCGCACCGGCGCCTGCGCGACGGCGAAGCGCTCGATCGACGTGCCGGGCGCGGAGATCGAGATGCGCGCCGGGTCGGCGCCCTCGAGCAGCAGCGCGTCACGCGCACGCTCGGTCGCCGCCAGGAAGCGGTCGGTCTCGGCAAGCACGGCGCGGCGGTATCTGCGCGTGCGAACGTTGCGGTACGCGTCGACGAACGGCAGCGTCTCGAACGCCGTCAGCGCGATCTTGTAGCCGAGCTTGCGCTTGAGCACCGCCGCCTGCCAGGAGAACCAGAAGACGAGGTCGGTCGGGTGCACGACGTCGGCGCCGCGCAACAGCGGCTCGAGCCCGAGGTAGCGCTCGCCGACCGCGCGCGTCGCGAGCCGGCCCGCCGGGCCGCCCGGCAGGCGCGCCCCGACCGTCCGCACCGGTACCTGACGCAGGCGCAGCTCGCTCGTGTCGTGGAGGTTGTTCGCCGGCACGAGCACCGAGAACGTCGAACTCGCCCTCCAGCAGCTCCCACGAGCGCAGGTCCCACAGGTTCACGTAGTTCCCGCGCAGCAGGACGACGCGCGGGCGGGTCCGGACGGCCATCCGCCGCAGCCTATCCATGCGGGGCCGCGGCTAGACTTCCGATCCACCGGACGGCGGGCTGTCTTGCCGGCCGTCCGGGGCGGCAACAGCGCAACCATCGGGCGCTCGCGCCGTTGACGTGGCAGGAACGCTGCACGCAGGCGCCACGACATGTCGACCTCGTCCTTCGAAGCCATCGCTCCCCCCGCGCCGGCCGCCACCGCGGTCGAGGCGCCGGACGCGCTTCCGGCGGTCGAGCAGGCGCCGGTGCTCGGCGTGCCGCTCGCGGTCACCGACTACGAGCGCACGCTCGACTGGATCGACGCGGCGGTCGCGCTGCGTGCGCGCGAGTACCTGTGCGTCGCGGCCGTGCACACGGTGATGGAATCGCGCGAGGACGACGCGCTGCGCGAAGCCGTCGACGGTGCCGCGTTCACGGTGCCGGACGGCCAGCCGCTCGCGTGGGCGCTGCGCAAGCTCGGCCACGAGATCGACGCGCGCGTCTATGGGCCGGAGTTGATGGCGCGAGCGTGCGCGCGCGCGGCGCGCAGCGGCCAGCGCCACTACCTCTACGGCGGCCGCGACGCCGAAGCCCTCGCTCGTCTCGCCGGCAACCTGCGCGAGCGCTTCCCCGGCGTGACGATCGCCGGCGGCTACTCGCCCCCATTCCGCGAGCTGACCGATGCGGAGCTCGACGAGATCGCCGCACGGATCGACGCCGCGCGGCCGGATGTGGTCTGGGTCGGGATCGGCGTGCCGAAGCAGGAGAAGTGGATGGCGGCGATGCGCGACCGCCTGAGCGCCCCGGTGCTCGTCGGCGTCGGCGCCGCGTTCGACTTCCATGCCGGGCTCGTGCCGCAGGCGCCCGCCTGGATGCAGCGCCGCGGGCTCGAGTGGGCCTTCCGCCTCGCGCAGGAGCCGGACCGCCTGTGGCGCCGCTACGCGCGCCACAACCCGCGCTTCGTCGCCGGCTTCGCGCGCCAGTGGGCCGCGCACCGGCGCAACGGGTGACCGAGCCGCGCCACCGTCCGCTCACCGGCGGCGCGGTGATGTCCGCGGCCGGACGGGTGACGACCGCCGTCACGGGGGCCGCCACCACGATCTTCGTGGCGCGCCTGCTCGGCCCGGCCGGCGCCGGCGCCTACGCGATCGCGCAGTCGCTGATCCTCGTCGGGATGGTCGCGACGTCGCTCGGCGTCGACCACGGCATCGCCTACTACGTCAGCTCGGGCCGCTGGGCGCCGCGCGCCGCCTACCGCTCCGCGCAGCGCGTCGCGTTCGCGACCGGACTCGCCGGCGGGGCGGTCCTGCTGCTCGCGCGCGTGCTGTTCCCGGCGCCGTTCGACGGGCTCAGCGTCGCGACGACGGCGGTCACGTGCGCGGCGCTGCCATTCGGCCTGTCGTGGTTCTACGGCACCGCGATCGCCGTCGCGACGGACCGCTACGAGGCGTTCGCGCTGCCGCCGCCGCTGCAGTCCTCGCTCGCGATGGTGCTCGTCGGCGTGCTCGCCGCGCTGGAGGGGCTGCCCGGCGCCGTCGCCGGCTTCGTGCTCGCGCACGTGCTGACAGCCGGCATCGCGCAGGCGATGATGCGCCGCGGGCTGTCGGCCGTGCCGCTGCCGCACGGCGACGCGCACGACGGCGGTGCCGAGCACCCGCACCCGCTGCGCCGCGCCGTCCGCTTCGGCATCAAGGGCTACGCGGCGAACGCGCTCCAGATGGTCAACTACCGCGCCGACCTCTTCGTCCTCGCCGCGTTCGCGAGCGCGGCCGACGTCGGCCACTACGCCGTCGCCGTCGCCGTCACGACCGTGCTGTGGCTGCTGCCGGGCGCCGTCAACGACGTGCTGTTCCCGCGCATCGCCGCGCTCAGCGCGCGCGCGGGCACCGCCGCCGGTGAGGAGACGCGCGCGTTCGTGGAGGCGAAGAGCCTGCGCCACGTCGTCGTGATCGTGTGCGTTTCGATGGTCGTGCTGGCGGCCGCGCTCGTGCTGCTCGTCGTCCCGGTCTACGGGCCGGACTTCCGCCCGGCGATCGGCCTCGGGCTGATCCTGCTGCCCGGGGTCGCGGCGATCGGCCTGTCGGGCACGCTGTCGGCGACGATCGTCGGCCGCGGCCATCCCGGCTACACGCTCGTCATCACGCTCGTCACGACGCCGCTGACGCTCGCGCTCTACTTCCTGCTGATCCCGTCGCTCGACGCGACCGGCGCCGCGCTCGCCTCGACGATCTCGTACGTGGCGACGTTCGTGCTCGCCGCCGTCTTCTACGGCCGCGCGACCGGCGCCTCGGTGCTGCCGCGGCTCGTCCCGACCCGCTCCGAGCTGGCCGACTACCGCGCGCTCGCGCCCGCGATCGTCGCGTGGGGCCGCGGGCTGCGGGCGCGCCGCGGCGCGGCCTCGACATGACCCGCCCGCCCGCCGCCGCCCCGCTGGCGTAGGCTGCCGCGCGCGATGCCCGCCCGCCGGATCCTCGTCGTCGCCTACTACCACCCGCCCTCGACCTCGATCGGCGGGGCGCGCTGGCACGCGATGGCGCGCCACCTGCGCGCGCTCGGCCACGAGGTGACGACGATCACGAGCGCCGCGAACGGCCCCACACAGCCCGACGACGGCGACCGCGTCGTGCGCACCGCCGACCTCGTCGCCTCGGAGACGCTGCGGCGGGTGCTGCGGCGGAGAGAGATTCCGCAGGCCGGCGGCATCGTCGAAGCGGAAACGCAGGCGCCGCGTCTGCTGACACGAGGGCTGGTGCCGGACAGCTATGCGGCGACCTGGGTGCCGAGCGCGCTTCGCGCGGCACGCCGCGTCGTGCGCGAGCGGGCGATCGACTGCGTGGTCACGAGCGGGCCACCGAACTCAGTGCATCTCGTCGGGCTGGGCCTCAGGCGTCTGCGCCCGGCCTGGATCGCCGACCTGCGCGACGGCTGGGGCTTCGAGCCGCTGGAGGAGGACCCGTGGCCGACGGAGCCGCAGCGCCACCTCGACGCCCATCTGGAGCGCCGCGTCGCGCGCACCGCGCAGGCGGCGATCGGCGCGACGCGTCCGATCGCCGACGACCTGGAGCGCCGGCTCGGCGCCCATGCGCGCTGGATCCCCAACGGCTGCGATCCGCTCGTGCAGCCGGCGCCGGCGCCGCCGGGCGCAGCCGCGGACGGCTGGACGACGCTCGTGCACACCGGCAAGCTGAGCGCGACGCGCGGCCGCGACCCGCAACCGCTGTTCGAGGCCGTCCGCCGCGTGAACGGCGAGGGCGCCGGCCGCGTGCGGATCGTGCTGTGCGGCCGGCTCACGACCGACGACGAGCGCCTGCTCGCCGACGCCGGCCTCGGCGACGCGCTCGTGCACCTCGGCCTGCTCGACCGCGCGACGGCGCTCGGGTTGCAGCGCGCCGCCGACGCGCTGCTGCTGCTGACCGGCGTCCACGCCTCGGAGGCGACCGGCAAGCTGTACGAGTACCTCGCGGCCGGACGGCCGATCGTCGCGCTCGCGGAGGGCAACGAGGCGGCGCGGATCGTCGCCGACACCGGGACGGGGATCGCGGTGCCGCCGTTCGACGCGGACGCGGTCGCGGATGCGCTCCGCGCGGTCGTGCGAGGCGACGTGCCGTACGCGCCCCACGGGCTCGAGCGCTTCACCTACCCCGGGCCGGCGGAGGCGGTCGCGGAGCTGGTGGAGGAGGCGATCGCGCGGCGTGGCGCGCGCTGAGCGCGCGTAGTAGGTTGCCGCGCCACCATGTCGCCGACCGTCGACGTCGTCATCCCGGTCTACGGCGGCTGGGAGCACACCGAGCGATGCCTCGCGTCGCTGGCGGCGCAGACGCTCCCGCACCGGACGATCGTCGTCGACAACGCCTCACCGGACGACACCGTCGCGCGCGTCCGCGCGCAGTTCCCGGACGCCGGGGTGATCGAGATGGGCGAGAACGCCGGCTTCGCGCGCGCGGTGAACGCCGGCGTCGCGGCGAGCGAGGGCGAGCTGGTCGTGCTGCTCAACAACGACGTGACGTGCGAGCCCGACCTGCTCGAGCGCCTCGCCGGCGCGTTCGCCGACGCGCGGGTCGGCTCCGCCGCCGCGCTGCTGCTGCGCCCCGGAGGCGAGCAGATCGACGCGTTCGGGATCGCGAGCGACGCGACGCTCGCCTGCTTCGTGCGCCTCCAGGGCCAGACGCCCGCGGCCGTCGGACAGCTCGACAGCGTGCCGGAGCTGCTCGGCCCGCACGGCGCCGCCGCCGCCTACCGGCGCAGCGCGCTGTCCGCCGTCGGCGGCTTCGACGAGCGGCTGTTCATGTACGCCGAGGACCTCGACCTGGCGCTGCGGCTGCGCGCCGCCGGCTGGGAGAGCGTCGCGCTCGCGGACGCGCGCGGCGTGCACGAGGGCGCCGCGACGGTCGGCAAGCAGTCGGCCGCGCAGCGCGAGCGCGGCGGCTTCGGGCGCGGCTACGTGCTGCGCCGCTACGGTGTGCTGCGCGGCCGCGCCGGCCTGCGCGCGCTCGTGACGGAGCTGGTCGTCGTCGCCGGCAACCTCGCGATCTCGCGCGACGCCGCCGCGCTGCGCGGCCGGCTCGCCGGCTGGCGCGCCGCGCGCGGGCTGCCGCGGCGGCGCGCTCCGCAGGCGGCGCGCTCGAGCGCGATCGGCTTCCGCGAGAGCCTGCGGCTGCGGCGCCGCTCCTACGCGCTCGATCGCTGAGCGGCACGCACCGGCCGGGCGCGCCGGCCACCGGCCGCCAGCTCCGCGTAGACGTCGTCCCACAGCGCCGCGATCCGCCGCGGCCCGAAGCGCTCCGCCGTGCGGGCGGCCATGCGGACCGGGTCGAACGCCTCGCGCCGCGCGAGCACGTCGTTGATCGCCGCCGCGAGCGCAGCCGGATCGCCGGGCGGCACGAGCGCGCCGACCTCGGCGTCGATCAGGTCCGGCACGCCGCCGACGGCGGTCGCGACGACCGGCAGGCCGCTGGCGAGCGCCTCGAGCTGGTTGCCGGGGAGGTTCTCCCAGGCGCTCGCGGAGACGAGCACGTGGCTGGCGCGCATCCGCGCGGCGACGGCGTCGCGGTCGAGCCGGCCGGCGAAGCGCACCGCGTCGCCGACGCCGAGCCGTCGCGCGAGCGCCTCGCAGGCGGCGCGCTCGGGACCGTCCCCGACCAGCTCGAGCGTCGCGTGCGGGCGCGTGGCGCGCAGCCGCGCGAGCGCCTCGATCGCGTCCGGCACCCGCTTGATCGGCGTGAGCGCTCCGACGAGCAGCAGCCGCTCCGGCTCGGGCGCCGGACGCTCGTCCGCGGCCGGCGGGCGGAAGCGGGCGGTGTCGACGGCGTTCGGGATCGCGCGGACGGGGGTGCGCACGCCGAGCGCGGCGATCCGCTCGGCAAGGTTGCGCGAGACCGGCGCGACGAGGCCGGCGCTGCCGTACGCGAAGCGCGCGACGCGCAGGGAGACCCCGCGCACGTCGCCGTTCGCGAGGCCGCTGAAGTGCTCGGTGACGACCATCGGCGTGCGCCGGCCGGCCGCGAGCCGCGCGACCGCCGCGGCCGAGAAGACGTGCGCGTGGATCACATCCGGGACCCAGCCGCGGCGGCGCAACCGCGCGAGCGCAGCGCGCGTCCCGGCGGCCGCCGCCGGCAGCTCACGCGGCGGCAGCGGCAGACGGCGGATCCGCACGCGCAGCGTCGGGATCCCGTCCTCGACCGCCTCGTCGACGCTCCACAACCGCCCGCGCGCGGGCGCGCCGGGCGCGAACGGATGCACCACCGCCACGTCGTGCCGCGCCGCCACCAGCCGCGCCTGCTCGCGCACGAAGACCCCCGCGAACGGATCCTCCGGCGTCCCGTACCACGCCGGCACCACCAGCACGCGCAGCCGGCGCGCCGTCGGCTGCGCAGCCGAGATCGTCAGGACAGCAGCTCGCGCTCGAGCGTCGTGCGATCGACGAGCCGGCGGGAAGCCACTGCGGCACTGCCGTTGCGGATCTCGACGCCGACGCAAGAACGGCGCCGGAGCCGGGAGAGCAGGCGCTCGAAGCGCGACGGAGGCGTGATCAGGGTCTCGCCTCCCCGTGCGTCCACCACGACCATCGCAACGCCGTCGTCGATCCCGTCCCAGACGTGTCGGGGGACGTCTCCGAGGTCGGTCGCGACGACCCCGACCCGGTCGGGGTACCCGAGGCCATCCTCGCTCAGGCAGAGGCGCATGAAGAAGTCGCCAGCATGCTCCGTGGCTGTCGTCATCGTGAGCTTCTCCCATGCGTCGAGGATCTCCGGCCAGGTGGTGAACAGCTTCTTCAGCGCAGCCGCCATCGCTGTGTTCGCCCCGCAGACGCGAGTGACCGGTGGCTGCTTGCACGAGCCAACGTAGCGATGCTCGTGATGCTCATCAACACCATGCGCGTTGTCAAACAGATGGATGGTGCGCCAGCGGCCGTCGCGGAGCACCCGGAGGGTGATCGCATACTCGACCGGGTGTGCACTCGACCGTCTGTAGAAGACGCGCACGTCGTCGGCAAGCTCCCAGAAGCGGTCCCGGTCCTTGATGGGCATCGCCGCGACGCTACGGGCGACGGCGTTACACCGGACACGCGCTTTGTAACAATTTGCAGGCAAAATGGCAGCAGTGCCGCAGCGCTGCGCAGTGCTGTGGCAGCTTCCGCCGCCGGCTCGGGCTCGCGCCGTCACGCCACCGCCGCCAGCTCGTGGCACAGCTCCACGAGCCCGATCGCCTCGACGTCTCTGCGGACGCGGTAGCGCTCCGTGCCGGCGTAGACGACGAAGCCGCGCTCGGGCTGGACGTCGTCCCACGCGGCGGTGAAACCGCGGCGCAGTCTCGGCACGAGCGTGCGTTTCACCTCGATCAGCCAGCGCCGGCCGTCGCGGAACGACAGCACGAGGTCCGCTTCCGCGCCGCCGCGGGAGCGGTAGAAGCTCGCGTCGACCCTCTCGCCCGCTGCGTTCAGCAAGTTCTCGATCGCGAAGCCCTCCCAGCTCGCGCCGACGACCGGGTGGCCGAGCAGCGCGTCCATCGAGGGGATCGCGAGGAGCGAGTGCACGATGCCGCTGTCGCGGACGTAGACCTTCGGGGAGCGCACGAGCTTCTTGCCCGCGTTGGAGACCCACGGAGGCAGCCGGCGCACGAGCAGCAGGTCGACGAGCAGATCGATGTAGCCGGCGATCGTGCTCCCTCTGATCTCGAGGGATCGCGAGAGCGACGCCAGGTTGAGCAACCCGCCCTGCTGATGGGCGAGCATCGTCCAGAGCCTGCGCAGGGTCGTCGCGGGCACGCGCGGCCCGAGCTCCGGGATGTCGCGGGCGAGGTACGTCGCGACGAAGCCGTCACGCCAGACCTCGCTCGCGTCGTCGTCGGCGGCCAGAGCGCTCGGGGGGAATCCGCCGCGGACCCACAGGGTGTCGAGCGAGATGCCGCCGTCCGCCGCCTCGAGCGCGTCGAACGGCGTCAGCTCCAGATAGGAGATCCGCCCCGCGAGCGACTCGGACTGACGCAGCAGCTCGATCGACGCCGAGCCGAGCAGCAGGAACCGCCCCGTGCCGCGACCCTCCGCACGGCCCTCGTCGATCACGCCGCGCAGCACCTCGAAGAGGCCGGGCATGCGCTGGACCTCGTCGATGACGACCAGCTCGTCGAGGTGATCGGCGAGGAACAGCTCCGGGTCCGCGATGCGCTCACGTTGTCGCGGCGACTCGAGGTCCAGGTACATCGCCGGGCGCTGTCGCGCGATCTCTCTGGCGAGAGTGGTCTTGCCGGATTGGCGGGGACCGAGCAAGGCGACGGCCGGCATCTGAGCCAGCCGCTTGACGATCGTTCCGTGGAGACGCCGGGTGAGCATTATCCTGTCAAATCATACCCTGTAGGGGAAGGTTTTGCAGTTTACGCCTCCCGTATCCTGCCAATATCGCGACTCGCGTGCGCGATTTTGCAGGTTAGGCAGGCGAGGCCCTCGCAGCCTGGGCCTGCATGCGCCACCAACCGCAACCCCCGCCCACACCGCCCGTTCCCACAGCATGCGCCCCGCGTCGCGCCCACCCTGCCCGGTACCCTCCGCCAACCGATGAGCAGCGCCATCTCCTCCCCCGACGTCGCCGTCGTCGGCCTCGGCCGCGTCGGGCTGCCGCTGGCGCTGTCGTTCGCCGACCGCGGGCGCAGCGTGCTGGGGATCGACCGCGACGCCGAGCGGCTGGAGGCGGTCGCCGCCGGGCGGATGCCGTTCCAGGAGACGGGGACCGACGAGCTGATCGCGCGCGTGCACGAGAGCGGGCGCCTGCGCACCTCCGACCGCGTCGCCGACGCCGCGCAGGCCGACGCGATCGTGCTGACGATCGGCACGCCGTCGTTCAGCCACATCGAGATCGACATGCGCGACATCCGCTCCGCGCTCGACGACCTGCTCCCCCACCTGCGCCCCGGCCACACGATCGTGCTGCGCTCGACCGTCGCGCCCGGCACGACCGACTTCGTCGCCGGCTACCTCGAGCGCCGCCGCGGCCTGCGGCCCGGCGTCGACGTGCACGTCGCGCACGTGCCCGAGCGGATCGCGACCGGGAAGTTCCTCGAGGAGATCGACACGCTGCCGTGCATCGTCGGCGCGGTCGCGGGCGACGACGGGGCGGCCGGCTCCGGCGAGCACGTCGCCCGGGTCTTCAGCGCCTTCGACGCGCCGATCGTGCAGACCACCCCGGTGCAGGCCGAGCTGGCGAAGATCTGGGCGAACATCGTGCGCTACACGCAGTTCGCGCTCCCCAACCTCTTGATGATGGACTGCGAGCAGTACGACGCGAACGTCTTCGAGGTGATCGACCTGATCAACCGCGACTACCCGCGCGGGGGGATCGCGCAGCCCGGCTTCACCGCCGGCACCTGCCTGCGCAAGGACTTCGCGTTCAGCGAGGAGCGCTCCAACGCGCCCGGCATGCTGCTCGCGGTCTCACGCGTGAACGAGTCGGTGCCGCACTTCCTCGTGCAGGGGATGAAGCGCCGCGCCCCCGACGGCACGCTGAACGGCCGCAAGGTCGCCGTGCTCGGCCTCGCCTTCAAGGGGAACACGGACGACGAGCGCGACTCGCTCGCGCACAAGCTGATCCGGCTGCTCGAGCGCGAGCTGGCCGACGTCGGCGTGCACGACCCGCTCGTCGCCTCGCCGACGCAGCCGCTGGAGGAGACGCTGCGCGAGGCGCACGTCGTGGTCGTCGCGGCGAACCACGCGGCCTTCGCGCCGGACGCCACGCGCGCCGCGATCGTCGCGCTCGCCACGCCGGACGCGCTCGTCGTCGACCCGTGGAACCACCTCGGCTCCGGCCAGGTGTTCGCGTTCGCCGACGAGCTGGCGCCGCTCGCGGCCGGCGGCGGCGGGGAGGCACGGCCATCGTGACGCGCGTGCTCGTGACGGGCGGCGCCGGCACGATCGGCGCCGCGGTCGTGCGGCGCCTGCTGCGCGACCCGCGCTACGACGTGCGCGTCGCCGACCAGCGCACCGCGCCGCAATGGATGCGCGAGAGCTGCGAGATCCACACCGGCGACCTGCGCGAGGTGGAGCAGGCGCGCGCCGCGACGAAGGGCTGCCCGCTCGTGATCCACCTCGCCGCGATCGTCGGCGGCATCGGCAACTTCCACAAGCTGCCGCACACGCTGACGGAGATGAACAACGGCCTCTACAACGGGATCTTCCGCGCGGCCCTGGATCTCGGCGTCGAGCGCTTCACCTACGTCTCGTCCTCGATGGTGTTCGAGCGCGCGACCGAGTTCCCGACGACCGAGACGCACCTGCCCGACTGCCCGACGCCGCAGTCCGCCTACGGCTACTCGAAGCTCACCGGCGAGGTCTACTGCCGCGCCGCGCACGCCGAGCACGGCCTGCCCTACACGATCTGCCGCCCCTTCAACGCCTACGGACCGGGCGAGCTGCCGGACCCCGAGCCGGGGATCGCGCACATGGTCCCCGACGTGATCAAGAAGGTGCTCGCCGGCCAGAAGCCCTTGCAGATCTTCGGCGACGGCACGCAGACGCGCACGCTCACGCACATCGACGACATCGCCGACGGGATCGTCACCGCGATGGGATCGCCCGCCGGCCTCAACGAGGACTTCAACATCTCCGCGAGCGAGGAGCAGACGGTCGCGGAGATCGCGCGCGTCATCTGGGAGGCGTGCGGCGAAGATCCGGCCGACTTCGCGCTCGAGCACCTGCCGACGTTCGAGGTCGACGTCGTGCGCCGCTGGCCCTCCGTCGAGAAGGCGAGAGCACTGCTCGGCTGGGAGGCGCAGATCGGCGTCCGCGAGGGGATCGCGAAGACGGTCGCCTGGCTGCGCGAGCAGCAGCTGACGGCGGCGGGCTGAGGCGCCCGCCGCGCTCAGCGCACCGCCGGCGCGACCTGCTCGCCGAGCAGCGCGACGAGCTCGAGGTCGGTGTGGAGCAGGTGCTGGAGCATCACGCGCTCGACGCCGGCCGCCTCCAGCGCGCGCAGCTGCGCGACCGCCTCGTCGACCGTCCCGACGACCCAGCGGTCCGGCAGCGCGGCGACGTAGGCGGCCGCGTCGCCGTCCGGCAGCCGCTCTCCGCGCAGGTCGGCGAGCCAGCGGGCGCGCTCGTGCAGATCGGCGCGGTCGGCGCCGATCAGGCAGCCGGTCATCAGCGAGAAGCGCAGCGGCGCGCGACTCTCGCGCTCGCACGCCTCCGCCAGGCGCGCACGCCGCTCGCGGCACTCGTCCGCGTTCGCGAAGACGGTGTTGTACTCGTCCGCCCAGCGGGCGGCGAGCGCGATGCTGCGCGGGCCGCCGCTGCCGCCGACGATCAGCGGCGGGTGCGGGCGCTGCAGCGGCTTCGGCCGCGGGTCCGCTTCGATCAGGCGGACGTGGTCGCCTTCGAAGCTGAAGGGCTCCTCGCCCCACGAGCGGTGCACGATCTCGAGCTGCTCGGCGAGCGCGTCGATCCGCTCGCGCGTCGGCGGGAAGGGGAAGCCGAAGGCGGCGTGCTCCGGCTCGTGCCAGCCGGCGCCGATCCCCAGCTCCACGCGCCCGCGCGAGACGTGGTCGACCGTCACGACCGACTTCGCGAGTACCGACGGATGGCGGAAGGTCGCCGGCGAGACGAGCGTCCCGAGCCGCAGCGTGCTCGTGACCTCCGCGAGCGCGGCGAGCGTCGTCCACGCGTCCAAAGAGCCCAGCTCGCGGCGGCCCGTGACGGACAGGTAGTGGTCGGAGCGGAACAGCCCCTCCAGCTCGTGCGCCTCCGCCGCCCGCGCGAGCGCGACCCACTCGTCCCAGCTCACGCCCTCCTGCCCCTCGACCATCAGGCACACCCGCATGCGAGGGATCATGCCCCGCCGGGCGGATCGCTCACCGCGGATCGCGGGCATGAGGCGCTAGAACAGACCGCTGACGCGAACGGCACGACGACGGGAGACCGGATGGAGACGCGCACGCTGGGGAGTCGGGGGCTGGAGGTCTCGGCGCAGGGGCTGGGCTGCATGGGGATGTCGGAGTTCTACGGCGCGACCGACGACGCCGAGTCGATCGCGACGATCCACCGCGCCCTTGAGCTGGGCGTGACGCTGCTCGACACGGCCGACATGTACGGGCCGTTCACGAACGAGCGGCTCGTCGGGCAGGCGATCGCCGGCCGCCGCGAGCAGGTCGTGCTGGCGACGAAGTTCGGCAACGTGCGCGGGCCGGACGGCGAGCGGCTCGGGATCCGCGGCGACGCGGAGTACGTGAAGGCGGCCTGCGACGCGTCGCTGCAGCGGCTCGGCGTCGACTGCATCGACCTCTACTACCAGCACCGCGTCGACAAGGACGTCCCGATCGAGGAGACGGTCGGCGCGATGGCGGAGCTGGTGGACGCCGGCAAGGTGCGGTACCTGGGCTTGTCCGAGGCGTCGCCGGAGACGATCCGCCGCGCGCACGCCGTGCACCCGATCTCGGCGCTGCAGACCGAGTACTCGCTGTGGACGCGCGACGTCGAGCGCAGAATCCTCCCGACCGTGCGCGAGCTGAGGATCGGCTTCGTCCCCTACAGCCCGCTCGGCCGCGGCTTCCTGTCCGGCCGCTGGTCCTCGCCGCAGGAGATCCCCGAGGGCGACTTCCGCAAGCACAACCCGCGCTTCCAGGGCGAGCGCTTCGCGAGCAACATGGCGATCGTCGAGCGGGTGCGCTCGCTCGCGGACGCGAAGGGCGTCACGGCGGCGCAGCTCGCGCTCGCCTGGGTCCTCGCGCAGGGCGAGGACGTCGTGCCGATCCCGGGCACGAAGCGCGTCAGATACCTGGAGGAGAACGTCGCCGCCGGCGAGATCGCCCTCACCGACGACGACCTCCGCGCGCTCGACGAGGCCGTCCCCGTCGGCGCCGCCGCCGGCGAGCGCTACCCGGACATGTCGTCGATCGACGTGTAGGGCGCCCGCGCCGGCCCCGCCGCGGATCAGCGTCAGATTTGGTCCGAATAGCGACCACGATCCGCCTCTGATCCCGAGGCGAGGCCGGGAACGCGACGGGCGTGACGAGGCGCGGGCCGCGCTTGCGCGGAGCGAACGAGCGGCGGCGCAACGCCCGCTCACCGCCCCAGCGCCAGCGGCCACGTCAACGCGCGGGCGTCGGTGCCGGGGCCGCCGGCGGCGGCGGTGACGCGGATCGCGACGCCGCCGGCGGTGTGGGCGGCGGCGCGCGCCAGCCGTCTGCGCGGCTGACCGCCGAGGCGCAGCCGCAGCTCGCTCGCACCGGCCTCGCGGCGGTGCGCGGCGCGGCGGGCGATGCGGACGTAGCGGGCGCCGTGCGGGAGGCCGTCGCGGCCGCCGGCGACCGCGCGGCCGCGCGCGTGCAGGCGGCGCGCCAGCGAGCGCGGGACCCACAGCCCGGCGCTCGCGTCGCAGGCGCTCGCGCACGCGAGCGTGACCGGCAGGCCGTGCGCGGCGAGCGCGGCCGGGACCCCGCGCCGCAGCAGCGTGACCGGCCGCCGCACGACGAGCGGTCTGCTGCCCCGCACGCGCAGCACGAGCGTCAGCCGCAGCCCGACCCCCGCGCCGCCGCCGCCGGCGTGCGCGAGCGCCGCCGCCGCCGCGCCGCGCGGGCGCAGCCGCAGACCGAAGCGACCGGCACGCCGGCGTCTCGCCGACGCCCGCGCGACCGTGCCGCGATCGGAGAGGTCCAGTCGCGCACCGACGCGGCAGCGGTCCTCGCAGGCCGCCGAGACCGGCAGCCCGTGCGCGAGCATCGGCGCCAGCCCGCCGAGCCGCGGCACGAGCGCGCGCGCGAGCGAGACGACGCGCCAGCGCAGCCGCGTCGGCAGCGGCTGCACGTTGCCGGCGGCGTCGGTCGCGCGCACGCGGAACGTGTGCACACCCAGCCGCAGCCGTCTGGGCGTCAGCGGCGAGGCGCACGGCGCGAAGCGGCGGCCGTCGCGCGAGCAGCGGAACGTCGCGCCCGGCTCGGAAGCCTCGAACGCGATCTGCGGCGTGCGGTCCCCGCTCACCGCGCCGGGGCCCGCGACGATCGACGAGCTCGGCGCGACCGTGTCGACCGTGAAGACGAGGTCCTCGCTGATGCCGGTCGTGCCGGGGTTGCCGTCCTGGATCGCGCGCGCGGTGTAGACGCCGTCCGGCAGCGCGGCGGCCGTGACCGACCAGCGGCCGTCCACCACCGGCGCGGTGAGCGTCTGCGCGGGCGCGCTGCGCTCGTCCTCGCCGGAGCCGGGGAGCAGCTGCAACGTCACGACCGGCTCCGTCTTGATCGTCGTCGCGGCGCGACCGGCGAACGCGGGCGTGCGGGTGCGCAGCGCCGCGCCCTGCGCCGGCTTCTCGATCGTGACCGCGGGCGGGAGCGCCGCCACCGGCGCGATCGCCGGGCCGCGGTTCGCGATCACGGCGTAGGCGGCGCGGCGGCGGCCGGCGGCGTCGTAGGCGGGCGGCTGCCCGTCGAGCGGGGCGGGCGGAACGAGCCCGCGGTCCTGCACCGCGCAGCGGCTCGGTCTCGAGCACCGGTTCGAGTAGTTGTAGTAGTAGATCGCGTCGATGCGTGGGTCGAGCGTCGCGAGGCCGAGCAGCAGGCTGGTCGAGTCGCGCTGGGAGGCGTCGCCCCACACGATCCCGTCCGCGTCGCGGTAGCGCGCGCCGACCTCGTCGATCCAGATGCGCGACCCGGCCCACGGCCCCTGCAGCTTGCTCAGGTAGTAGCGCGAGATGCGCGCGTCGCTGACGCCGATCACCTGGTAGCGGTTGACGTCGCTGTGCGCGTGGAACGCCCACACGGCCGGCACGGCCCCGGCCGCCGCCAGCTCCGACTGGTAGGCGTCGACGAACGCGTCGTCCCCGGGGATCCCGGCGAAGTCGCCGGCGACGAGCGTGCAGGCGCTCGGGCAGATCGCCTTCGCCCGCAGCCAGTAGTCGGCGGCGAGGCGCGGGTCGGCCGCGAGCGGGTAGTGGTGGGCGGTGCGGTTGTTCGGCTCGTTCCAGGCGGCGAACGTGGTGACGTCCGGGTACTGCGCGCGGAAGGCGGCGAAGCCGGCCGCGAACTGGTCGGCGGTCGGGGCGATCGCGTCGTTCGTCCCCGGCGCGCGCACGTCGACGCTGGCGGCGAACGCGACGAGCACGCTCGCGCCTACGGCGCTCGCGTTCGCGAGGTATCTCTCGAGGTTCTCGCGCCGGCGCGTGCCGGCGTCGCCGGTCGTCGTCGCGACGTCCCACGGCACGACGATCCGCACGCGTCTGACGTGCAGGCCGGCCCAGTCCGGCTCGGTCGTCGTCGACGCGTCGGAGTCGGAGATCCCCAGCTCGACCGCGCCGGCCGGCGCGGCGGCGGCGGCCAGGGCCAGGGCGAGGGCGAGGGCAAGCAGGCAGGCGAGCAGCGGCGGCAGCGCGCGGTGCGGCGAGAACCCCACGCCCTCCAGCAACACCGCCGCGCCGGGAAGTTGCGCGCCCCGGTCCGCACGGGCACGCGGCCGGGCGCGTCGAAGCGTCCTGCCCCGTGCTCGCGGGAGGACCGTTCGTCAGGACGCTTCGCGATCAGTGCGCAGCGTGCTCGCGCTCGTGCTCCTCGCGCTCGACCGCCTCCAGCACGCCGCGGCGGTCCTTGTGCTCGCGCTCGTAGCGCGCGACGTCGCGCAGCTGCGCGACCGTGAGGCCGTCGAGTCTCGCGGCGACGTCCTCGACCGTGCAGCTCGTCGTAGCGCGGCAGCGGCGAGATGCCGTCGGCGCGGCCGTCGCCGGAGCCGTCGGGCGCGACGCCGACCTCGGCGCCGGTCACCGCGGCGGTGAGCACGGGCAGCTGGCGGCGGAGCGTGTCGAGCATGCGCTGCTCCTCGCCGCGGACGTCGGCCGCGAGCTTCGCGGTCTCCTCGTCGCCGGCGCGCTGCGCGAGCGACTCGAGCGCGTCGTAGGTGGCGATCTTCGAGCGCCTCGCTGGCGCACTCGTCCTTCGCGTTCTTCAGCAGCTTCTCCTCGGGGCTCGCGCCGCGGAGAAGGTCGAGCGGCGTCTTGCCGAGCGCGACGAGCTGGCCGGCGAGCCGCTGCGCGATCCCGTAGCCGCGCTCGGCGAGGCCCGGCTCGCGGCCGAGGTCGCGCAGACGGCGGCGGACGCGGTCGGCGTGGCCGCGCGTCTCGCGCAGGTGTCGTTCGAGCGCGGTGCGGTATGGCCCGGCAGGCGTGACGGCGCGATGCGCCTGGAGCGTGCGCGCGAGCGCGAGCTCCATCGCATGCGCCTCCTGCAGGTACTGGGCGACCTTGTCCTGAGCGGTCGTCATCGGTCCCTCCTCGCTCGGGTCGGGGGCGGGGTGCAGCCCCTGCGGGTTCCCGCTCTCCCGTGCACGCAACCTGTGCACGTCCGCACGCCGACGGCGGCGTGCTGCATGATCCGCCGATCCGCACGGCCGCCTCCCCCCGATCCCGGCGCACGCGGCCGCTGCCCGGCGGCGGCGCGGGCGATCGCCTGCGCGCACCCACGCCCGCGGCGATCGCGCTCGTCGGGATCGCCTACTTCGCCGTCGCGAAGCTCGGCCTGTCCTTCGCGCAGGGCCACGACGTCGTCTCGGCGGTGTGGCCGCCCAGCGGGCTGGCGCTGGCGGGCGCCGTCGTCTTCGGGCCGCGCGTGGCGCCGGCGATCTTCCTCGCCGCGGTCGCCTCGAACGCGACCGGCGACAGCAGCGTGCCGACGGCGATCGGGATCGCGACCGGCAACGCGCTCGCGGCCGTCACGGGCGCGTGGCTGCTCGCGCGCGCCGGCTTCGAGCCGGCGCTGCGCCGGGTGAAGGACGTCGCCGCGCTCGCGGTCCTCGGCGCCGCCGCCTCCACCGCAGTCAACGCGACGATCGGCACCGCCAGCCTGCTGGCGGCCGGCGTCGCGCACCCGCACAGCCTGTGGGCGTTCTGGCGCGTGTGGTGGCTCGGCGACCTCACCGGCGTGCTGCTCGTCGCGCCGCCGCTGCTCCTGGCGCTGCTCGCGCCCCGGGGCGGCGCGCGCCTGCCGCATGCGCGGCGGCGCACGTGGGTGGCGGAGGCGAGCCTGCTGGCGGCGGCGCTCGTCGTCGTGATGCTGATCGTGCTGCACCAGGGCGTGACGCTCGCGTTCCCGATCTTCCCGTTGATCGTGCTGGCCGCGATGCGCTTCGGCCAGGCGGGCGCGGTGATCGCCGCGCTCGTCGTCTCGGGGATCGCGGTCGCGTACACCGCCAACGGCGAGGGGCCGTTCACCGGCGGGACGCCGGACCTCGACCTGCTGCGCGCGCAGGTGTTCGTCGGCCTCGCCGCGCTCACCGGCCTGCTCGTCGCCGCGATGCGCAGCGAGTGGGAGCGCGCGGAGGACGCGCTCGCGCGGCTGGAGGAGAGCGAGCGCGCGCTCGAGGAGGCGCAGCGGCTGGCGGGGATCGGCAGCTGGGAGTGGGACGTCGAGACGCGCGCGGCGCGCTGGTCCGACGAGCTGTACCGGATCATGGGCGCCGACCGTGCGACGTTCGCGATCGACGGCGAGAGCTTCTACGCGCGCGTGCCGCGGGAGGACCGCGACGCGATCAAGCGGGCGGTCGCGGGGACGATGCGCACGGCGGAGCCGTTCCGCCTCGAGCACCGCGTGATCCAGCCGGACGGGACGGTGCGCACGATCGACAGCCGCGGGCGCGCCGCGCGCGACGCCGACGGCCGCGTCGTGCGGCTGCTCGGCACCGCGCAGGACGTGACCGAGCGCCGGGTCGCGGAGCGGCGCCTCGAGCACCAGGCGCTGCACGACCCGCTCACCGACCTGCCGAACCGCGCGCTGTTCCTCGACCGCCTCCAGCATGCGCTCACGCGCGCGAGACGGCCGGGGTCGAGCCTCGCCGTCTACTTCTGCGACGTCGACGACTTCAAGCACGTCAACGACAGCCTCGGCCACGACGCCGGCGACGAGCTGCTGGTCGCGCTGCCGCCGCGGCTGCGCGAGGCCCTGCGCGCGGGCGACACGCTCGCGCGCTTCGGCGGCGACGAGCTCGTGGTGCTGTGCGAGGACCTCGCCTCGGAGGCGGAGGCGATCCGCATCGCCGAGCGGATCGTCGAGGCGTTCCGGCTGCCGTTCGAGATCGACGGCCGCCCGCACCAGCTGAGCGTCAGCGTCGGCGTCGTGTTCGCGAGAGGCGGCGAGGCGAGCGCAACCGAGATGCTGCGCGACGCCGACGCCGCGATGTACCGCGCGAAGAGCGGCGGCAAGGGCCGCTTCGAGCTGTTCGACGCGCAGATGCGGGCGGCGCTCGTCACGCGCCTGCAGACGGAGGCGGACCTGCGCCGCGCGCTGGAGGACGGCGCGCTGCGGCTGCTCTACCAGCCGGTGCTGTCGCTCGCCGGCGGCGGCTTCGTCGGCGCTGAGGCGCTCGTGCGCTGGGAGCATCCGGAGCGCGGGCTGCTGCCGCCGGGGGCGTTCATCGGCGTGGCGGAGGAGAGCGGACTGATCGCGCCGCTCGGCGCGTGGGTGCTGGAGGAGGCGTGCCGGCAGGCGGCGGCATGGGGGCCGGCGCGCACGGTGTGCGTGAACCTCTCGCCGCGCCAGCTGTCGCACTCCGACGTGCCGCGGCTGCTGCTGGCCGCGCTCGAGCGGTCGGGCGCGGACCCGGCGCAGCTGGAGCTGGAGATCACCGAGAACGTGCTGATGGAGCAGAGCGCGAGCGCGCTGGCGACGCTGCGGCGGTTGAAGCAGATGGGCGTGCGACTCGTGCTCGACGACTTCGGCACCGGCTGGTCCTCGCTCTCCTACCTCAAGCGCTTCCCGCTCGACGGCCTCAAGATCGACCGCGAGTTCGTCGACGGCCTCGGCACCGAGTCCGAGGACACCGCGATCGTCTCCGCCGTCCTCTCGATGGCCCACGCGCTCGAGCTCGAAACGATCGCCGAAGGCGTCGAGAACGGACGCGCAGCTGGGGTGGCTGCGCAAGCGCCGCTGCGGCTTCGCCCAGGGCTTCCTCCTCGGCCGCCCGATGCCGGCGGCGGAGCTGGAGGCGGATGGGCGGTGGGGGGACGGGGGCGGGGGCGGGGCGTAGCGCGCGGATCGGCGCCGTTCCGCCGTTTGCGGAACGACGTGGATTCGCGGAACACGGCGTTCAGGCCGCTGGGAGGTCACCGGCGGCCGTCAGCGACGGCCCTCGCCAGCGCTCCTCGTCGGCGAGCATCCACTCGAGCAGGGCGTCACCCTCCGCGGGCATGCGGCCGTTGCCTCTGAGGCAGTCGACGGTCGCCTGCGACGGCGCGACGTAGGCGACACCGTCCTGCTCGGCGGTCCTCGTCCAGACGACGGGATCGAACGGCGTGAGCAGCGCGACGTTCGCGCCTTCGTCGGCAGGGATCAGATCGAGCGCCTGGCGCACCGCGCCGGCGTCCTCGGCATAGGCGGTCAACAGCGAGGGGGCCGCCACGGGGGCCAGCCGCACCGCGGCGAACGAGCCGGTGACGGCGACCCGGCCGGCGGATCTGCTCACGGCGAGCTGCGCCAGCGCCGCCGCGGCGCCGCGGGGCGCGAGCCAGGTCGTCGCGCCGTTGCTCGCGAACACGTCGTAGCTCTCCGCCCAGCGACGCAGCAGGCCCTCGACGTCCGCACGCTCGACCCGCCCGCGCCCGGAGCGGTCCACCAGGGCGTCGCCGTCGAGCGCATCCAGCACGCGCGAGACGTAGCCGGGCGCAAGCCCCGTGGCCGCCGCGAGCTCGCGCACCCCGTACGGCGGGCGCACGTCCACGAGTGTCCGCAGCAGGCGGCCCGCCTTCGGACCGCGCACGCGCACCGTCCCGCGCGGCGCAGGCGCCGGGTTGCGGGCCGCTCCCTGCGACTGGACGAACAGCGCGGGACTGTCAAGCCGGACGAGCGCGTTTCCGGTCAGGTCGACGAAGCTCACGCCCTCGGCCGCCAGCAGCGACCGCGCACGCTCGCTCAGCCACGGCGCGACCACGAGGATCGGGATGTGCGGTGAGAGCGCGCGCAGCGTCTGACCCAGCCCGCCGCCAAGCAGCCGTTCGACGTCGCGTGCCGCGATCGAGTCGCGCGCCTCCACCGCAAACGTCGCGAAGGTCCCGCGCGAGTCGCGAACCGTGATCGATGCACCGGTCGCCGGGACGCCCGCCTGCGCCTCGCACGGAGAGACCTCGACGGCCCAGTTGCCCGGAGTGCGCGCATCGAGCCATTTCGCGGCGCGCCCGAAGAGGCCGTTGCTTGGATCGGCGGTGTTTGCTGGCATCACAAATCGAAGGGCCACCGGGGGGCGCGCCGCAAGCGAACTCGAAGCCATCCGGCGAAGCTACCGCCGCCCCGCCGCCGTGTCGCCACCAACTGTGTGGCGGCAGCCCCGGCGTGGCGGGAAAGCGCAGTGCAGCTGGTCCTCCCGGCCGCTCCGAAGCCAAACCGTCGGCGATGACATTCCGTGCGCTGGCGCGGCCGCCGTTGGTCCACCCCGCCTGACGGGCATCCGCTTGGGTGGTGGCGCGCATGTGCCGATGTTCTGAGACGATGCGGCCCTGCAACGAGGCTGGAATCGCCGCTACGCTCTCTGCGCAGCGCGCGAGAGCGTAGCGATCTCCCAAACGAGTGCATGAGGCGGTGATCAGAATGGCCAGTTCCGCACCGATTCCTACGGAGGATTCCCCGGAGATCGGGGAGATCGCGCTGTTCGGAATCACGCTCTCGGAGGGTGAGCGGTGGGAGCAGGATGGCGATTTCGTGTTCCGCAGCACGGAGTTCGATGTCATCGCCGCAGGGGCGAGCTTTGACGATGGCCTGAGGCGCTTTGGGAGCGAACTCATTCGCTTCGCCGCCTACCTCGTCGAGCTGGACGACCCAGCCGAGAACGAGACTGAGATGCTGCGCGTCCTTCAGCCGCGCGTCCTGGCAATCCTTGAGAGAGCCAAGGCGGAGGCTGACGAAGCGTGCGACGCCGAGGAAGCGCGTACTCGTCGGCCGAGAACTTCGACGCGAGAGCGTCGAAGGGGCGATCATGCCTCGCGGTGGCGCCCAACCTCAAATCGGCGTTCCTCGACGCGGCTGTTGCCCGCCTGACCGGCGACAAAGGCAAGACCGTCAACGAGGGCACGCGGTACCGAATCCGCATTCGTACGGCGGATGGGCACGACCACGCGGTCCACGCCCAGGTCGATACCCACACGCGCGACGCGAAGAGCTACCAGTTGCCGCAGATCGCGCGCGCCTTTCGGATGTCGCCCGAAGAGCTGCTCGAGCGTTTCAGATCGTGGGGGCCCGACGACTTGCGGGCGCACCTGGAGCAGTTCGACAAGGCCGATCTGCTCCCCCGCAACTACCGACGCTGACGCAGCTCAAGCCCTTCGCGGGCGACCGCGCTAAGCGCCCGCCCGCCCCGCCCCGCCCGCGCGGCCGGCTGGGTGGGGCCGCGCTCAGCCGACCCCGTTCAGCTCGCGCGCCGCGCCGACGACGTCGCCCTGCTGCCAGAAGTCGACGGCGATCAGGCCGGGGAGGCCGCCGAGCGCTCTGCGGCATTCGCGGGCGCGGTCGAGGATCGCCGGCTTCGGGTTCACGACGCGCGCCGGCCCCGGCAGCGGCGGCGCGCCCTTGACGAACTGGTTGACCAGCAGGAAGGGGCTCGCGTCCGTGCCGCGGCCGATCGTGCAGCCCGCGGGACCGAGCACGGCCTTCGCGTCGGGCAGGTCGTACGGCGTGTCGCGCATGTACGTGAACTGGTGGTGGTACCACGGAACCCCGCGCGTGTCGTCCTCGCCGAGCACGAGCACGCGCCGGTCCCGCGCAACCATCTCGCCGAGCGTCGGCACCGGCTCGACCGGCCCGGTCCAGACGTAGTCGAGCAGGCCGCTGCGCCTGAACACGTCCGCCGCGCGCTCGGCCGAGACCTCGCTCTCGACCGACAGCACGAGCACCGCTCCCGGGTCGAGCAGGAGGAAGTCGCGGATCTGGCGCAGCGCGGTCACCGCGTCGAGCGCGCCCATCTCGCAGAAGCCGTGGCACATGAAGACCTGCGTCTCGCCGCCGCCGCGGTAGCCGATCTGCCCGCGCAGGCGCAGCGCCGTCTGCGTCGCGGCCGGGCCGATCGCGGCCTCGATCTTCGCGAGGCTCTTGCCGCCGTTCGTCAGCACCGTGTAGACGCCGCGCGGCGTGCGCACGCCGAGGTGCATGTCGATCAGCAGCCCGCGGATCCCGCCGCGCAGCTGGGCGGGAATCCCGCTGTCCTGGTTGGGCAGCAGGAAGCCGTCCTGCGGGGACGACATCGAGTTGTGGGTGGCGGGGAGCGCGACCGCGTCGAGCCGCTTCGCGCACAGCGCCTCGGCGCCGTTGCAGCCCGGCTGCGGCGGCGCGTCCTCGGTGGCGGCCGAGAACGCCGATCGCCGAGACCGCGACAGCGCCGATCACCGCCAGCGCGATCAGCGCAGCGAACGGGCGCACGCCGATGCGCGGCGGGCGGCGACCGGGAGCGCCCGCGTCGTTCGCGGCGCGCGACTCGTCCGCGCCGGCCGGCCGCTCCGCGAGCGTCATCAGCTCGTCGAGGCCGAGCGCGGCGACGAACAGGCCGGCGGCGAGCGCAAGCAGGCGCAGCGCGCCGAGCGGGTCGAGCGCGATCGCCGCGCCGAGCGCGAGCAGCGCGATCGCACGCGCGACGCGCAGCCAGACCGCCTGCGGGCGCGCCGCGACCCGCCGCGCGAGCGCCCGCGCGCGACGCGCCAGCGTCGGCTCGCTCGCGCGCGAGGTCGCGGCCGCGACGAGCACGAGCCCGGTGACCGCGAGCGCGAAGCTCCACACCTCGAGGTCGCCGAGGAACGTCCCCCACACCGCGCGCAGCGCGTCCGCCCGCACCTCCGTGTCGGCCAGCCCGCCGATCAGCGCGCGGCCGGCCTCCACCGCGAGGTACAGCAGCACGCCGACGACCGCGGCCGCCCAGCCGAGGCGCGCGACCATCCGCGCGCGCTCGGCGCGCGGCGCGAGCGCCACCGCCGCGACGGCCGCCAGCAGCGCCAGCGTGAAGGCGAACGCGCCCAGGCGCTTGACGCCGTCGGCGGCCTGCGCGACGTCGACGAACGCGCGCGCGAGCGCGCCGTCGGACAGCGACGCGAGCGTCGTCTCGAGGTCGGGAGGGATCCGCTTCGCGACGGACGGGTCGGCCGCCTGCAGCGCCTGCGTCACGAGCAGCGCGCCGTTGCCGACGATCAGCACCGCGCTGTCGTGCTGTCGGTCGAACACGGTCGCGTGCGCCTGGTAGGCGGCGCGGCCCGCGAGCGAACGGAACGGCGCGCTGCGCACGACCTGCTCGGCGACGCCGCGCAGCAGCGGCTCGACGGAGATCAGGTCGGGCTTCGTCTGGACGATCTCGTCGGTGAGCGTGCCGCCGACAGCGCTGGCGACGTCCGGCTCGGACAGCGACAGCTCGACGCGGTCGGCGAACGCACGCGAGTCGAACAGCGTGCGCTCGGCATAGAGCGCGAGCGCCGCGACGGCGAGCGCCAGCGCGGCGAGCACGACGAGCGCGTGGACGAGCACGCTGCGACGGCGCGTCACGGTCGCGACCTCGCTCGGGCTGCGTCGAAGCGCACGGCGACAGCCCTCGGAGCGGACGTGCGACCGTGCATGCGCGGGATCTTCGCACCGCGCCGCGCGGCATGGCGGCCGGACGAGCGCCGGGGCCGATCCCCGCTCCAGGGCGTTGACACGGCGACTATTACACCCGAAAGTAGTGTGGTGACATCCGCCGTGTCTGCCCCACGCCGGCCGAATGCGTCCTCGATCGTCGAGCTGCAGCGTACGCTGCGCCTGCTCGGCTGGCCGATCCGCGTCGACGGACGGCTCGGCGCGCAGACGACGGCGGCCGTGCGCGACTTCCAGCGCGGCTTTGCGTTCGCGACGCTCGTGGCCGGCGGCGGCGTCGGGCCGCGCACGCGCGACGCGCTGCGGATGGCGATCCGCCGCGGCGGGCGCTGCTCGCAGCACTTCACGTTCCGCAGCTTCCGCTCGCCCGGCGACGGCTGGATCAAGCTCGACCGCGCGCTCGTCAGAGGGCTCGAGGCCTACCGCGCCGCGCTCGGCGCGCCGGTGCGGATCCTCGCCGGCCACCTCGACGAGGACTGGCTCGCGGAGCGCGGCGGCGATCCCGGCTCGCAGCACGTGCACGGCACGGCGGCGGACGTCGAGCCGGCGCTGGCGCTCGAGGTCGTCCACGGGCTGCGGGTCTTCTCCGGGATCGGCTGCATCCGCGAGAGCGGGCTCGTGCGCCACGTCGACGTGCGCCACTGCGGGCCGGACCCCGGCGGCGCGACGGTCGCGAACCCGGTCGTGTGGGAGTGCTGAGGCGGCACGGTAGCCGGCGGCGCCGCGCGGACGGCCGGCGGTGGGCTGCCACGGGCCGGCGCGGCGCGCGGCGCGCTCGGTCAGACTGGCGCGCATGAGCCTCCACGGGAAGACCCTCTTCATCTCCGGCGCGAGCCGCGGCATCGGCCTCGCGATCGCGCTGCGCGCCGCGCGCGACGGCGCGAACGTCGCGCTGATCGCCAAGACCGCCGAGCCGCACCCGAGACTCGAGGGCACGGTCCACACGGCCGCCGCGCAGATCGAGGCGGCCGGCGGGCAAGCGCTGCCGATCGTCGGCGACATCCGCGACGAGGCGCAGGTGGAGGCGGCGGTGGCGCAGACGGTCGAGCGCTTCGGCGGGATCGACGTCTGCGTCAACAACGCGTCCGCGATCAACCTCGCCAGAACCGAGGCGCTGGAGCTCAAGCGCTACGACCTGATGCAGGACATCAACGTGCGCGGCACGTTCGCCGTCTCGCGCGCCTGCATCCCGCACCTGCGCGGGCGCGAGAACCCGCACATCCTCACGCTCTCCCCGCCGGTCGACCTCGACCCGAGATGGCTCGGCGGCCACGTCGGCTACACGCTCGCGAAGTACGGCATGTCGCTGATCGCGCTCGGCCTGGCCGCCGAGCTGCGCGAGGACGGGATCGCCTCCAACGCGCTGTGGCCGCGCACGCTCGTCGCCACCGCCGCCGTCCAGAACCTGCTCGGCGGCGACGCCGCGATGGCCCGCGCCCGCAAGCCCGAGATCTACGCCGACGCCGCCTACGCGGTCCTCAACCGCCCCGCGCGCGACTGCACCGGCAACGCCTTCCTGTGCGAGGACGTGCTCGTCGAGGAGGGCGTCACCGACCTGTCGGCCTACAGCTACGTCCCGGGCGCCGAGCTGGCGGTCGACCTGTTCGTGGACGCGGCGGACCCGCCGGGGCTGCGGTAGCCGACGCGCGGGCTACCGCGCCGCTCGCGCATGGCGGCGCGCAGCGGTCGTTCCATCCAGGGAACGTGCGACGCTGCTCGAATGGCAGCCTTGGCCTCCCCGCCGGTCGCGCGCGAGGCGTGGGTGCGCGACACCGCGCTCAGGCTGGTCGGTGGACTGGCCGCGTGCGACGAGCGTGTCCTGCTGGCGCGGGCTCGTGACGACCGTCGCGACCCGCGGTGCCTCCACGGCCCGCTCAGTGCCCGACTTCCGCTTGCGGTCACGCTCGCGCTGCTGCGCCCGCTGCGCCTGCTCGGAGTCACCGGATCCGGCGTGCGGTTCGTCGGCGAGCTGCCGTTCGCGCAAATCGACACGGCCGTGGCGGCATGCGTCGACCTCGCCCGCGAGGGTGACGTCAACGGCGCCAGGAGCGTGCGCGCATGGGTGGCGCGGCAACGTCTCGGGCCGTGGACAACGCATGAGAGCACCTGGTGCCAACGCCTAGACCGGGCGCGTGGGCAAGTCCGCGCCATCGCCGCCGAGGTGGCGTTTGCTGCCTGCCGGGGACGCACCGTCGTCGCGGCGCGTCCAGCGCAGCTGCCGACCGGCCCGCTCGACGGTGCGGACGGCATGGAGCTGATCTTCGAGAACGGCATGGTCGTGGTCGCCGCCGTCGGCGCGACCGGTGCGCACGCGTTCCTGCTCGGCGCGCAGCCCGCGCTCAGGCAGCTTCACGCGCAGCCGACCTGGCTGTTCCGGACGCCGAGCGGCTCGTGCGTGCCGCTCGAGCTTGCCGGTCCGCACGGCGTCGTCGTGCAACCGTCGCCGCTCGACGTCTGATGATTGCGCCTACGCAGACGCTTGCGCCGCTCCGAGCGGATGCGACTCGCCCACCATCGCGCCGACCGCTGCGATCGCGTCGAGCCGCTGGGGCGTGAAGCGCGTCCCTCTGGCGTTCGGGCCCATCGTCCGCTGAGGGTCGGCGTCGAACGACTCGCCGGCCGGGCCCAGCGCCGCTCGCAGCCGTGCCGAGCACTGCTCGGCGACCACCGGCGTGACCAGCACGCGATCGAGGACGTCCGCGTCGTCCTTGCCGAGCTTCGCAAGCTTCGAGGCGACGTTGAGCGGCGCGCCGACGTCGTTGTCGCGCGCATCGCTGATCTCGCCGGCGTCGGCCGCGATGCGGAACGCCCAGTCGGCACCGCGCCGGCCGGTGCCGCGCAGCGCCGCGGTGTGACGCTGGACGACGGCGCCGCACAGCAGGGCCGCGTCGGCGGTCGAGAACTCGAGCAGCAGCTCGTCGCCGTTGCGCGCGAGCTCCACGCCGCCGAACGCACGTCCCCACACCGCGACGAGGTCGAGGCCCTCGGTCACCCAGTCGACGTTCTCGACGTGACGGTCGCGAACGCTGCGCGGCGTCGAGCCGGTCAGGTCCGCCGCGAGGACGACGGCGCGCCGGCGCGCTGCGCCGTTCGGGGCGCGCGGGACGCCGCGGTTGATCCATGCGAGGGCGGCGGCGCGCGTCAGCACCAGCTTGATGCCCTCCTTCACGCAGGCGGCAGCAAACGACGGAAGCTCCTCCGGGTCGGCTGGCAAGCCCTCGGCTGCGGTCTCGTCTGCGAGCGACGTCGCCTCGCGTCGCAACCGTGCGATCTCCGCGGAGACGGCCTCGGCATGCTGACACGCCGTGGCCGCCGCCCCAGCCGGCTCCGGCCACCCGGCGAGCGCGTCCACCTGCCCGGCAAGCGCCCCTGCAAGCTCGCAGGTCTGACGCGCAAGCTGCAACAGGGCGTCCGGCTCGGACGGCGTCGCGAGGGACTCGAGCATGCGGCTCTGCTCGCGATCGGGGTCGGGACACGTCGTCGCTGCGTCGTGCGCGAAGCCGTCTGCGAGCAGCTCGACCGTGCTCTGCGCAGCCGCGACGAGCTCGCGTGCCCGCCGGGCGGCAGCGAGCAGCTCGCTCGGATCGGGACGGTCCCCGCGAACCAGCTTGCGCAGCGGCGGCAACAGCTTGAGCATCGCCGAGCGGAGGTGCCGCTCGACGACCTCCAGGCCCATGTGGCCGCCGATGCTCGTCGCCCAGCCGAGCAGCAGCCCATCAGGATCCTCGGCGCCCTCGAGCAGCGGGACGAGCGCTCTCACGCGTCCCTCGACGTGCGTGACGCCGTCGTCCCCGCAGCGGTCGAGCGCGAGGCGGCCGTCGCGGTAGCGCTCCTCGAACGCCTCGGTCGACACGATCGCGTCGTCGTCAACCGTGAACAGCTCGCTGACGACCGTGTAGACCGACGACGGCTCGAAGTCCCCGCCGAGCACCAAGCGCGGTCCCGTGTCGCTGTGCTCGACCTTGAGAGCGAGCTCGTGCCGCGCGAGCGCCGGATTGAGGATCGCGGCAACGCAGGCGACGACGTCGACCGGGGCCTGCGCGCGCCACCGCTCCGCCGAGCGCGCGAGCGTGCGCGCGATCAGCGCGATCGTCTCCTCCTCGAGCTCGCGGCGATGCATCGACAGGTCCTCGAACGGGTCGAGCTCGGAGACCCCGTACATCCGACGGCCCTCGACGGTGCCGTCCGCTCGCCTCGTGACGTCGGTGAACGGGACGAGCGTCGTCATCCCGAGTCCGTAGTCGATGCACCTGCTGAGCAGGTACGGGTCGATCCCGTCAGTGCCGACGCAGCGCTGCAGATCGCTGAGCGGAAGCCCGATGCGCTTGAGCGGGTCGACGCCCGGCCGCTTCGCGGCGTCATCCGACAGCACCTTCAGGTGCTTGGCGATCTGGACGGTGCTGGCGACGACCGTGGCGTCGACGCGCTGCACCGGCGGCCCGTCGGCACGCGGTGCCAGCGCGTGCGCCGGCGCGGCGTCACGCCCGGCGGCGAAGGCTGCGGCGATCTGCGCGTCGATGTGGTCGGCCAGCAGCTCGCCGACCGTGCGGCCATGGAGCCGGGTGAACAGCGTGCGGTCGCCCGAGAGCATCAGCGACGCGCCGGGGAGCGCCTGCGCGAGCGTCCGCGCGAAGCCGCAGACGAGGTCGACCTCCGTCGCCGTCGAGGCGGCGCGGAAGAGCAGGTCGGCATCACGCGTGCAGGCGCGCTCGACCATCGCGTCGGCGACGGTCGTCCGGCCGCCGGTCCACTCCGCGATCACGTCGCGGCAATAGGCGCCCGGCAGGTCCGCGGGATCGACCTCGGCCGGCAGCGTCAGCGCCGGGAAGGCCATCGGCACGACGAAGACCGCGCCGCGTCGCAGATCGGCGAACAGCCGCAGCTTCTTGACGCCCTCGTCGCGCGCGGCGCCGGTCAGCGCCGCACGCGGCGTACCGGGGAACGACGGGAAGTGCAGCGTCATGCCGACGACGTCGGCGTCCGCGGTGACCGGGCCGTCGACGCTCAGGTCGCCGAAGTGGCGCAAGCGCTCCACGAGCGTCGCCCAACCGTCGATCAGCGAACCGGGCATCCTCAAGCGGAAGACGTGGTGGTCGACCTCGGGCGGCAGGCCGCGCGCGATCACCAGCTCGGCCAACTGCCAGACGAGCTCGCGGTAGACGTCCGGGCCGACGTGGCGATAGCACTGCAGGTCGTCGAGCTGCGCGCCGGGAAGCCGGTCGGACCGCGGATCGTCGAGCCCGACGCAGGCGAGCAGCGTCATGTCGGCGACGCCGTAGCGCTCGACGCGGGCACGGTGCCGTTCGAGTGCTCGCCCGGTGCGCGTCGCGTCGTCGAGCAGCAGGAAGCGCCGGCGTGCGAGCTCCTCCCGCGGGATGAACGCGAGCGCCGGCGCATAAAGGACGGGCACCTGCAGGGGCGTCCCGAGCACGTCGCGCGCATACGCCAGAACGGCGTCGAGCAGATGGACTCCCTTCGTCTCCACCGGCACGAACACGTCCGGGCGAACGACGCTCACGCGCTCCGCGAACCAGCGTGCGAAGTCCGGCAGGATGCGCCGCTCGAACGCGCTCCGGCCACGTGCCGGGCGCGCTCGGTCGGGCGCCGCAGTTGTTCCCAGAGCCGACATCGACACGAGGAGGCTACCCCAGCAGGAGTCGCCGTACAGCCGCATCAGCCGGCGGATCTGGACGCCTCCCATCGCTGCGCTGCACGATGCACCATGAAGGCGTCATCGACCCGCCGGCGAGCGGCGTCGTAGCCGCCGCTCAGCGCGCCCCCGCCGCCTTCCGGTACCGCGCCACCGCGAGCGGGGCGAAGACGGCGAGGATCGCGAGCGACCAGGCGACGGCTCCCCAGATGGAGTTGCCGGCGGGGGCGCCGAGCCAGAGGGCGCGCATCGCGTCGACGACGATCGTGAAGGGGTTGATGTCGGCGAACCACTGCAGCGCGGACGGCATCGAGTCGACCGGGACGAACGCCGAGCTGATGAACGTGAGCGGGAAGACGGCGATGAAGCCGAGCGAGTTGGCCGACTCCGGCGAGGAAACGAGCAGGCCGAGCAGCGCGAAGACCCAGCTGAAGGCATAGCCGAACAGCAGCAGGATGCCGAAGCCGGCGAGCACCTCTCCCGCGCTCGTGCCGAAGCTGAAGCCGATGATCAGGCCGGTGACGACGAGCACGATCACCGACAGGGTGTTCGTCACGACGTCCGCGAGCGTGCGGCCGGCGAGCACGGCGGGGCGCGCCATCGGCAGCGAGCGGAAGCGGTCGATCAGGCCCTTGTGCAGGTCCTCGTTCAAGCCGAGCGCGGTGACGAAGCCGCCGAACGCGATGTTCTGGACGATGATCCCGGGGATCAGGAAGTCGACGTAGTCGTAGCCGGGCGTCGAGATCGCGCCGCCGAAGACGTAGACGAACAGCAGCACGAACATGATCGGCTGGACCGTGAACGCCAGCAGCAGGTCGGGCGAGCGCGGCAGCCGGATCAGGTTCCGCTCGGCGATCACGAGCGTGTCGGTCACGAGGCGCCTCATCGCCGATCCTCCGGTTGGTCGTCGCCGTCCTCGGCCGCATGGCCCGTGAGCGTCAGGAACACGTCGTCCAGCGTCGGGCGCTTGAGCCCGATGTCGTCCACGCCGACGCCCGCCTCGTCGAGCCGGCGGACCGCCTCGACGATCGCGCCGGTGCGCTGACGCACCGCGAGCTTCACGAGCCCGTCCTCGCTGAACGGTGCCTCGGCCGCCATCGGCGCGAGCGTCTCGCAGACGGCGCCGGCCTGCGCGCCGTCGCTCAGGTGGATCTCCAGCCGCTCGCCGCCGACCTTGTCCTTCAGCTCGTCGGACGTGCCGTCGGCGATCACCTTGCCGCGGTCGATCACGGCGATGCGGTCGGCGAGGCGGTCGGCCTCGTCGAGGTACTGGGTGGTGAGCAGGACCGTCGTGCCGTCGGCGACGAGGCCCTCGATCGTCTCCCACAGCGCCAGGCGCGAGCGCGGGTCGAGCCCGGTCGTCGGCTCGTCGAGGAACAGCACCGGCGGGCGCGCGACGAGCGCCGCCGCGAGGTCGAGCCGGCGCCGCATGCCGCCGGAATAGCCTCTCGCCGGCCGGCCGCCTGCGTCGCTCAGGTCGAAGCGGTCGAGCAGCTCTTGCGCGCGCTGCTTGGCCTGCGCGCGCGGCATCCCGTAGAGGCGCCCGACCATCGTCAGGTTCTCCGCGCCGGTGAGGTTCTCGTCGACCGCCGCGTACTGGCCGGCGAGCCCGATCCGCTCGCGCAGCGCGGCCGCCTGGCGGACGGCGTCGAGGCTGGCGACGTGGATCTCGCCGGCGTCGGGCTTGAGCAAGGTCGTCATCACGCGCACGGCGGTCGTCTTGCCGGCGCCGTTGGGGCCGAGCAGGCCGAGCACGGTGCCGGCGCTCGCGTCGAGGTCGACGCCGTCGAGCGCGCGCACGTCGCCGAACGACTTCACGACGCCGCGCACGCGGATCGTCGCATCGCCCGCAGCTCCGCCGGGCGCCGCGGGGGTGGGTCCGGAGCGCATCGCCGGATCTTGCACGTTCGTGGTCATGCCGCGGCACGCTACGGACCATTCAGGTCAGCATTTGGCCGCGATCTCCGCGATGCTGTGAACGTTCGTCGACGCCGCACCCCGCGATGCCGGGGACCATCCCCGCGTCGCGCCGCACGACCGCCATTCCGCGATGACCGCCACCTCGGGACGACTCCTCCAGCTGCTCGCGCTCCTGCAGGCGCGGCGCGACTGGCCCGGGCCGGCGCTCGCCGAGCGACTCGGCGTCTCGCCGCGCACGGTCCGCCGCGACGTCGACCGGCTGCGCGAGCTGGGCTACCCGGTCGAGGCGGTCAGCGGCCCGGCCGGCGGCTACCGCCTGCGCGCCGGCGCGGCGATGCCGCCGCTGCTGCTCGACGACGAGGAGGCGGTCGCGATCGCCGTCGGGCTGCGCGCGGCGGCGGGCGGGTCGATCGCGGGGATCGAGGAGACGGCCGTGCGCGCGCTCGTGAAGCTGGAGCAGATCCTGCCCGCGCACCTGCGCCGGCGCGTGAGCGCGCTGCGCGCCGCCACCGCGACCGTCGCGCCGCCTGCGTGGGCCGCCACCGCGACCGTCGACCCGGACGCGCTCACCGTGCTGGCGGGCGCCTGCCGCGACCGCGAGGTGGTGCGCTTCCGCTACCGCCGGCGCGACGGGACCGAGAGCCGCCGGCGCGTCGAGCCGGCGTCGCTCGTGAGCCTCGGCCACCGCTGGTACCTGGTCGCGTGGGACGCCGAGCGCGACGACTGGCGCACCTTCCGGCTCGACCGGTTGGAGCGCCCGGCCGCGATGGGCACGCGCTTCGCGGCGCGCGAGGTGCCCGGCGGCGACCCGGCCGCGTTCGTCGCCGCGAACCTGCGCGGCGCGCAGTACCGCTACGTCGCGCGCGTGACGCTGCACGCGCCCGCGGAGCAGCTGCGCGCCCGCTTCCCCGGCATGTGGGGCCGGCTGGAGCCGCTCTCGGAGCGCACGTGCGAGTACCGCGGCAGCGACGACTCGCTCGACTGGCTCGCGCTGCGCATCGCCGGCCTCGGCGTCGACTTCGAGGTCCACGAGCCCGTGGAGCTGGCCGAGCGCTGCCGGACGCTGGGGGCGCGGCTGATGCGGGCGGGCGGGGCGCTCTCAGTTTGAGATCAGCGTGCCACTGCGCGGTCGTCGCCCGATACGCGAAAACCGGCCTGGCTCAGGCCCAGCTGAACGGACAGCTGCTGCCACGAGAGCGGGGCCGGAGTCGAGATTCGCCGCAACGATGCGGCGAACCCGGCACCGTTCGCAGCGATTCGCGATCTACGAGCGCGGTCCGCGTTCTCGCTTGCGCGTACGGCAAGCTTGTGACCGCGGCGTCAGTGCGCTGACGCGATCCAGCGCGCGGGTCCGACCTTTGTTCACTCAAGCGTTCGTGCGCGGTCAAGTGTCGTTGCGAGAGTGGCGCCCGGGCACTACGTTGCAGCGCATCATCTAGCCTCGGAGCCCGCTTGGGAGGCGGCGGGGCGCGAACAGGCGGAGGCAGGGTGTACGTGAGTTTCTCAGCGGTCCCGCGCGGGATCGCGTTGTTGCGGTGGGTGCTCGTCCTGGCACTGGTGCTGGCGGCGAGCGTGGCGGTCGCCCCGCGTGATGCCGGGGCGCAGGGGACCGGGTTCACCGGCGACATCTACTACGCCAACGGCGTCTACGGGCCGATGTCCGCGCTGCAGTGGGCGCCGGAGTGGCACAGCTACGGGTTCAACAGCGCCAAGAACACGAGCCAGACCGCCAGAGGGCAGGTCCTGACCGTGATCGACGACGACTGGAACGACGGCTGGAAGGCGGCCGCGTGGTGCAACGACCTCTGCCGTGTTTGCGTCCACGGCACGTACCCGAACTGCACCGACACCGACGGGTACTCGTGGCGGGTCGCGGTTGCGAACAACTCGACCACGACCAACCTGCGCATCCAAGGCCACGGTGCGTACTGATGTCGACCACGAGAGGCATACGCACGAGACGCGGTCGCATCACGCTGGCGATCGCTTCGGCGGCGGTGCTGCTGGCGCTGGCGGTGCTGATCCCGACGGTGCTGGTCGCCGAGCCCGCATCGGAGCAGACCAAGGCGGACCCGCCGGTGACCGCGGTCGACGCGACAACGGGCAGGCTGCTGTCGGTGCTCGAGCGGCCCCGTACCGTGTCCGACCAGCTTCCGGAGCCGGCGCCCGGCGCTGACCAGGACGCGCACTCCGACAGAACCCCCGGCGAGTCCTACGACCTCTCGCGCCGCGCGATGACGGCCGGCGGAGCCCCCGTGTACGTGTGGCCACGCAACGACGGCGCGTGCTTTGCCACCGGCCACGTCTCCTCGTGCGCGGATGCCGCGGACATCGCCAAGCAGGGCGCGATCGTGACGTTCTCGGCCAGCCAGGAAGACGGCAAGACTGTGATCCGCGTGGCGGGCATCGCCCGAGACGGCGTCAAGGAGATCGAGATCACACTCGCCGACGGCAGCACCACGACCGCGCCGGTCAGCGAGAACGCCTTCGCGATCGACCTCGCCAGCATGCCGCGCAGCGTGCGCTGGAGCGCGCCCGACGGCAGCACCCACGAGGCCCAGACGCCCGCAGTTCGCGTCCCCACCGCCGGCGGCGGGGCCACCGGCTAGGTCCCGACGGCCAAGGGCGCCGCCGCACCGGCACATCACGTCCCCTTGTCGCGCCGCCCCGCGGGCGACGGTTCGCCGAGGGACGACATGCCGGCAGCGCTCGGCGGCGCCTCACACCGTATGGTCAGAAGAAGCTATTTATTAGAGATCCTTGTCTTGCACTCGAACCGTCTGAGTGCGTGTGCCAACAGGAGGACAGCATGGCGGTGATGCAGCGAGGAACGCCCAACAGGATCACGAGGTCACGAGCGATCGGCGCTCTCGGCCTCACCCTCGTCATCGCACTGCTCGCGATGGCGACCAGAGCCACCTCGGCAGGGGCCGCCTCGTTCCACTACTGCGGGCTCCTGACGCCGCCGTATACGGCGTGCAGCCAGGTCGCCGACAGCAACGCCGGCTACTTCTACGACAACGTGGCGGCCTACGGCGGAAGAGGGACCGTGTCGGTCTGCCAGAAGGTCTACCTCTGGTCGACCGGGGGCCAGATCAGCCGCCGCTGCGCCAACACGGCCGTCGGCACCGCCGGCGACCTCGCCCCCTACGCGGGTTGGCGAATGATCGCCTACGTCGGCAACAACAGCGCCTGGAACCACACGATCGACGGCTACGCGTACTACTAGCGATCGCCGCGTCAGACGCTCGACTTAACTCCAAGAAGATGGGATCAGCTATCTCATGAAGAGCAAGCGAATTCTGCTCGGCATCATCATCGGCCTCGTGGCGGCCGCAGCCGTCACGACCGGGGCGATCGCGCTCACAGGCGGCGGCTCCTCCGTGCCTGCCGCCGACCACGCTCCGACGGCATCCGGAACCGTGAGCGACACGCTCGCGGCGAGCATCCCCGCGCTCGCGCAGGCGCCGATCAGCCTCAACGACAGCTACGACTACGGGCAGCTCGCCCACGCGGGCGGCAACCTGGCGGCGGCGCGCAGCGCGCGCACCACCCCGAGCGGGGGCACGATCTACTGGACGCCGTCCTCGGAGGGCGCCTGCTTGACGAGCAGCCCTTTGCTCGAGGCCGGCTGCTTCAGCACTGCTGACCTGACGGATGGCGTGACCGCCTCCTCCGTCCTCTGCGCCCCCGCTCTGCCGCCCGGAACGTTCGAGGTCTACGGGACCGCACCGGCGGACGTCGACGCGGTCACGATCGTTCGCCAGGACGGCAGCACCGTCGCGGCCGACGTCGTGGGCGACGTCTACGTCTACACGGCCTCGACGACATCGCCGCGGCCGCTCACCGTCGATTGGACCCGAGACGGGAAGACGGCATCGGTCGATGCCTCCGTCCCGTCCGACTTCAATGATGGACAGTGCGTCACGCCGAAACAGGCCCAGAGCCTGAGAGGCTCGCAGCCCGATCCGTCGTCCGGAGCGGGCCCGAGCAGCCGATCCGCCGAGGAGGTCCAGCGCGAGCTGGACGCCCACTCGTAGGGCGCACCCATGGGGTCGAGCACCGGCTCGACCCCACAGGCCGCGCAGTTTCGAACCGCGCGAGGTTTGGACCGGGCTCAGCAGGCCCTCGGTGCGCGCTCGCGGCCCTCGCGACGCCGCCGAAACAGGGTCAGATCACCGTGTCCACCGAAACGGGGGAGGTCCATCGATCAGTTGACAAGGAGTCTTCTGGTGGCCAACGCCCGGCGCGAAGAGCCTTGGGCCTGATATCCCGGCCCGTGGCTGTGGCCTACGACGAAGGCGTCCGCTGCCTCAGCACTCGGCAAGCTCCTTCTTCGAGCTCCTTGCCCTCCACCTTCAGCTCCTTCTCGATGCGGCGGTTCGCGCGCTTGAGCTCGCGCTCGAGCGTCTCCTCCAGCTTCGAGCGGCCGATGACGATCAGGCCGGCCTCGCCACTGTCGAGCAGCTCGCCGAGGTCCTTCATGTCGCCGCGCGACATGCCGCGCCACAGGTGGCCGGCGACGCCGCCGGCCGCCCCGCCGACGACGGCCGAGGCGACGAGCGACGGCGGGAACAGGATCCCGACGACGGCGCCGACGCCGATCCCCGTCCAGGCGCCGTGCTGCGTCGGCTTCTCGTGCTTGTGGACGTGGACCTTGCCCTCGGCGTCCTTCGCGATCAGGGCGGCGTCGTACGTGCCGACGACGCCGGCGGCGTGCAGCTCCAGCAGCACGTCGTAGTCGAGGCGCGCGTCGTCCTCGCTGTCGTAGACGGCGAGGTAGAGGAAGACGGGCTCGTCGGCCATGGTGGGTCCTCTCGGTGCGGGGGTCGGGATCGCGGCGGGCATCGGCGCGCACGGCGCCGCGGCCTGAGCCGCCTCTGCACGCGTATGCCCAGCATGCGGCCGTTTGCGAACGCGTCGCCGCCTATCCTCATCCGGTGTCCACGACACCCGACGCGCGCGCCGATCTCCGTGCGCTGCGCGAGCGCCTGAACGACCTCACGATCCACGACGCGCACCGGCTCGGCCGCCGGTTGGAGCGGCTGCGCGGCGCGCGGTCGGGGCGACCGTTGGAACGCTTCGCGGCGGAGGTCGCCGCGGCCGAGGAGCGGATCGCGCTGCGGCGCGCGGGCGTGCCGGCGCGGATCGACTATCCGGCCGAGCTGCCGGTCACCGCCCGCCGGGAGGATCTGAAGGCGGCGATCCGCGACCACCAGGTCGTGATCGTCGCCGGCGAGACGGGCTCCGGCAAGTCGACCCAGATCCCCAAGCTGTGCGTCGAGCTGGGGCGCGGCGTGCAGGGGACGATCGCGCACACGCAGCCGCGCCGGCTCGCCGCGCGCACGATCGCCGAGCGCGTCGCGGAGGAGCTGCGCGTGCCGCTCGGCGGGGCCGTCGGCTACGCGGTCCGCTTCGCCGACAGATCGAGCGACGAGACGCTCGTGCGGCTGATGACCGACGGCCTGCTGCTCGCCGAGATCCAACATGACCGGCTGCTGCGCCGCTACGACACGATCGTCGTCGACGAGGCGCACGAGCGCTCGCTCAACATCGACTTCCTGCTCGGCTGCTTGAAGCGGATCCTGCCACGGCGGCCGGAGCTGAAGCTGATCGTGACCTCCGCGACGATCGACGTCGAGCGGCTCTCGCAGCACTTCGACGACGCGCCCGTCGTGGAGGTCAGCGGGCGCACCTACCCGGTCGAGGTGCGCTACCGCCCGGTGCCCGACGCCGAGCACGAGCGGCTCGACGCGATCCCCGACGCGGTCAAGGAGCTGCTGCGCGACGGACCCGGCGACGTGCTCGTGTTCCTCTCCGGCGAGCGCGAGATCCGCGACACCGCCGAGCTGCTGCGCGGGCGGCTGCGCGACGACGTCGAGCTGCTGCCGCTCTACGCGCGCCTCTCGCACCCCGAGCAGCAGAAGGTCTTCCAGCAGCACGCGCGCCGCCGCGTCGTGCTCGCCACGAACGTGGCGGAGACGTCGCTGACCGTGCCGGGGATCGGCGCCGTGGTGGACCCCGGCACCGCGCGCGTCTCCCGCTATTCCGCGCGCCTGAAGGTGCAGCGGCTGCCGATCGAGCCGATCTCGCAGGCGAGCGCGCAGCAGCGCACCGGCCGCTGCGGCCGCACCTCCGACGGCATCTGCATCCGCCTCTACGACGAGGACGACTTCGCCGCGCGCCCGCGCTTCACCGACCCGGAGGTCCTGCGGACGAGCCTCGCGTCGGTGATCCTGCAGATGGCGGCGCTGGAGCTCGGCGACGTCGAGGACTTCCCGTTCCTCGACCCGCCCGACGCCCGCCAGGTGCGCGACGGCGTGGCGCTGCTGCGCGAGCTGGGGGCGCTGGAGCCGGCGAGCGCGGCGGGCGAGCGCAACCGCCTCACCCCGCTCGGGCGCAAGCTCGCGCGGCTGCCGGTCGACCCGCGGCTCGGGCGGATGGTGCTGGAGGCCGGCGAGCTCGGCTGCGCGGAGGAGGCGATCGTGATCGCCGCCGCGCTGTCGATCCAGGACCCGCGCGAGTCGCCCGCCGAGGCGCGGCAGGCGGCGTCCGAGCAGCATGCGCGCTTCGACCGCGCCGACGACCCGGACGACGCGTACGCCGGCGAGCGCTCCGACTTCCTCGCCTTCCTGCGGTTGTGGCGCTACGTGCGCGAGCAGCAGAGAACGCTGTCGGGCTCGCAGTTCCGCAAGCGCTGCAGAGCGGAGTTCCTGCACTTCCTGCGCATCCGCGAGTGGCAGGACCTCGCCGGCCAGCTGCGCCAGGCGGCGAAGACGGCCGGCGTCAGAGGCGGGCGGTCCACCGCCGGCGCCGAGGAGATCCATCGCGCGCTGCTCCCCGGCCTGCTCTCGCACGTCGGGATGAAGGACGCGGCGAGCGAGGCCGCGAGCGCCCGTGGGGACCGGGGCCCGCGCGGGCGCCGGCCGCTCGCCGAGTACACGGGCGCGCGCGGGGCGCGCTTCGCGCTCTCGCCCGGATCAGGACTCGCGCGCAAGCCGCCGGAGTGGGCGATGGTCGCCGAGCTGGTCGAGACGAACCGGCTGTGGGGCCACACGGCGGCGCGCATCGACCCGGCCTGGATCGAGCCGGTCGCGCCCGCGCACCTGCTGCGCCATTCGTACGGCGAGCCGCGCTGGGACGCCCGCCGCGGCGCCGCCGTCGTCGACGAGCGCGTGACGCTCTACGGCCTGCCGATCGTGCCGGCGCGCGCCGTGCCGTACGCGCGCGTGGACCCGGCCGGCGCGCGCGAGCTGTTCGTCCGCCGCGCGCTCGTGGACGGCGAATGGGACGCGGGCCACGACTTCCTCGCCGAGAACGCACGGCGGATCGCCGAGGTCGAGGCGCTGGAGGACCGCGCACGGCGCCGCGACCTGCTCGCCGGCGAGCACACGCGCTTCGCGTTCTTCGACGCGCGCGTGCCGGCCGAGGTCGTCTCCGGCGTCGAGCTGGACCGCTGGTGGAAGGACGCCCGCCGCCGCGACCCCGAGCTGCTGACGCTGCCGCGCGAGCTGCTGCGCGCCGCCGCGGCGGAGGTCGAGGCGACGCCGACCGAGTGGCGCGACGGCCCGCTCTCGCTGCCGTTGTCCTACAAGTTCGCGCCGGGCACGGCCGACGACGGCGTGACCGTCCACGTCCCGCTCGAGCGTGTCGGCGAGCTCCGCGCCGACGAGTTCACGTGGCTGGTCCCCGCGCTGCGGTCGGAGCTGGTGACGGCGCTGATCCGCTCGCTGCCGAAGGAGCTGCGGCGCGCACTCGTGCCGGTACCGGACGTGGCCGCCGACGCGCTTTCCCGGCTTAGACCGGGCCGCGAGCCGCTGCTCGACGCGCTCGGCCGCGAGCTGGCTCGGCGAGGCGTGCGGGTCCCGCGCGAGGCGTGGGACCTCGACCGTCTGCCGCCGCACCTGCGCATGCGCTTCCGCGTCGAGGATCGCGACGGGACGGTCGTCGCCGAGGGCGAGGACCTCGGCGCGCTGCGCGCGGCCGTGCAGCCGCGGCTGCGCGAGCGGCTCGCGGCGGCGGCGCCGTCGATCGAGCGGTCGGGGGCGCGCGGCTGGGAGTTCGGGACGCTCCCGCGCGAGCTGGCGACGGCCGGCGCGGGCGAGCTGCGCGCGTTCCCCGCGCTCGTGGACGAGGGCGAGACGGTCGGCGTGAAGCTGTTCGAGACCGGGGCAGCGCAGGCGAGCGCGATGCACGCCGGCACGCGCCGGCTGCTGCGGCTGACGGTCCGCTCGCCGATCCCGTGGGTCGTCGACCGGCTCGACACGGACGCGAAGCTCGCGCTGATGACGGCGCCGCACGGCAACGTCGGCGCCGCGTTGGACGACGCGCTCACGGCCGCGCTCGACGCGCTGATCGCGACCGGCGGCGGGCCCGCGTGGGACGCCGCCGCGTGGGAGCGGCTGCACGCGCACGTCGCCGGCGGGATCGCCGAGGAGACGCTCGCGACCGCGCAGGCGCTGGTGGGCGTGCTGCAGGCGCGGCGCGAGGTCGAGCGGCGGCTGGAGGCGCTGCCGGTCGCGCCCGCGCTGCAGGAGATCCGCCTCGACGTCGCCCGCCAGCTCGGCCGGCTCGTGCACCCGGCGTGCGCGAGCGCGATCGGCGCGGCGCGGCTCGCGGACGTGGAGCGCTGGTTGCGCGCAGCGGCGGCGCGACTGGACCGCCTGCCCGACCACGCCGGCGCCGACCGCGACCGCATGCGCACGATCCACGAGCTGGAGGCGGCCTACGAGGGCCGCCTGGCGGACTGGCCCGCGGGGACGCCGAAGCCGCCCGAGCTGTACGAGGTCCGCTGGATGCTGGAGGAGCTGCGCGCGCAGCAGCTCGCGCCGGGGGCCGCGGCGGCGCGGGGCGCGGCGCCCGGCCGCGCCGGCGCCCCGGCCGCGCCCGTCTCCGCCAAGCGCATCCGCCGCGCGATCGCGGAGGCCGGGAGGAGAGCGTGAGCGGCGCTCCCGGCCGATGCGGCAACGATCAGCGTCATATTGGGTCCGCTATCCGGACCCAATATGACGCTGATCTCCCGTCACCCCCGCCGGCCTCCCCCGCGATGCCGGCGGACCGCGCGCCGGCGGACCGCGTAGCGCCGCCGCCGCCCGGCTGACGCGCCTACGCGTGCGTGAGCCCGCGCACGATCAGGTACACGCCGAGCGTGAAGCAGACGCCGATCGCGAGCTGGCGGCTGTGGTCGCGCAGCCAGACGTTCATGCGGTCGACGAGCTCGCCCGTCTTCGCGGGCGCGACGAGCAGGCCGACGAGCGGGATCTCGGCGAGCAGGAACATGATCACGTTGAACAGCAGGATCTGGCCGACGACCGCGGCGGTCGCCTCGTCCGCCGCCGCGATGTCCTTCAGCGCGACGAGGTAGGCGGCGCCGGGGACGTTCACGAACAGGGCCGCGACGAACACGACCGGCGCCGAGCCGCGCGTCAGCAGCCGCTGCGTCCACGGCTCGCCCTTCGGCTCCACCGGCGCGACCTCGGCCTCGGCCTCGGGCGCCGGCGCGCCCCGCCGCGTCTGCCGCCGCGCGCGCATGCGGTCGTCGGCGTGCATCGCGAGCGCGACGGAGAACAGCACCGCGAGGCCGCCGATCACGAGGTCGCCGGTCCAGCTCAGCAGCGACGTGTCGCCGCCGGCGACCGCGCCCGACCCGTCGAGCGCGAACACGATCAGCAGGCCGAGCCCGACGCTGATCGTCAGTCCCCCGGCGAGGTACGCCGCGATCAGCCGCGCCGGCCGCTCGAGCGACAGCAGGATCACGACCGCGGCCAGCAGCGTCGGGTACAGCGCGGCCTCGAACGCCAGCACGAGCAGCGACATCGCCCGAGCAGCCTATCCGGTACGATTACATCGATGACTGTCGATGTAATGCCAAAGCGCAAGCGGGCCGCCGGCGAGCGCTGCTGCGAGCCGGTCGCACAGCCCGAGGTCGACGCGGCCGGCGCGGCGCGGATCGCGGCCGTCGCGAAGGCGCTGTCGGACCCGATCCGCGTGCAGCTCGTCGACGTGCTGCGCGCCCACGCCGGCGAGGTCTGCGTCTGCGAGCTTCAGCCGCTGTTCGAGATCTCGCAGCCGACCCTCTCCCACCACCTGCGCACGCTGCGCGAGGCGGGGATCGTGGGCGTCGAGCGGCGCGGCCTGTGGGCCTACTACTACGTCCTTCCGGAAACGACCGAGGAGCTGAGCGCATGGCTGCCCTGACCCCACGCACCGTCCTGACCCTCGCAGCAGGCATCGGCATCGGCGCCGCGATCGCACGCCACCGCGCCAACGCCGCAGCAGCGCCGCCCGAGCCCTGCTGCGAGCAGCCCGCCGCCGGCGCGAGCTGCTGCTGAGCCGTCGCGGCGGGCGATGAGCGGGCCCCACGCGGCGCGCCGTCGCCTCCGGGTGCCGCATGCGCCGGCGAGCGTCCTGGATGACTGTCGTCAGATGACGCGCATCCAGGACGACGTGGCGGGCGCGACAGCATGCGCCAGGGCGGACCACTGCGCCGCGGCAATCCCGCTCCAATCGGGCGAATGACTCGCCGTGCGGCGGAAACGAAGATCGTCGTGACGATGCCGCCGGAACGACGACCGCACCCCGCTCGGCCGCTACCGGCCGGACGCGCCCCCGTCGCGGCAAGTGCTCCGCCGTCGTTCGATCCGCGGCGGGGCTTAGCCTCTCGGCTCTGTGAGCGTCCTCCCAGCCCGAGCCGATCGTCCCGCGAGCTGGCGCGTCGAGGAACGCCTCCGCGGACAACTCGCCGCCGAGCTGCACCGCGCCGCCGCGCAAGATCTCGCGGCCGCCCCGGAGCTGCATCCGGCGCTCCCACCCGGAGACCCCGTCGACGAGCTGCTGTCTGCCCGCCATCGATCTGACACCCCCTCGGTGCCGGTCTCCCGCGTGGGCGGCCGCCTCGCGCTCGCCGCCTGCGCGGCGGAGATGCTGCGACGCGTCACGGGAGCGGAGCAGTGGCGCGGCGACGCGCTCGAGCCCGCCGTGCACGCGCTCGCCGACGCCGTGCCCGAGCTGGCCTCGCCCGCGCTGGCGCCGTTCGCGTCACGTCTGCCGAGGCTGCGCGCGGCGAGCGAGCGCCTCCGCGCGGCTGACGACGTCGAGCTGGTGCGCGTCGCCGGCCGCGCCTACGAGTCGGCAATGAGCGCCCTGTGGCTCTTCCCGGACGCCGGCGGAGAGCCGCAGCGCCGCTGGGACCCGTGGCGCGCGAAGCGCCAGGGCGCCTTCTTCACGCCGCGGTTCGTCGCCGCGCATCTCGCGGCGCAGGCGCTCGCGCACGACCCGGAGCGCGTGCTCGACCCCGCGGCCGGCGGCGGGGCGCTGCTGCTCGAGGCGTTCGTCGTGCTGCGCGCGCGCCACGGCGCGGCGGAGGCGCTGCGGCGGCTGCACGGCGTCGAGCTCGCGCCGGAGCTGGCGGCGCTGAGCGCGATCGGCCTGTCGTTCGCCGCGGGCGCCTGGGACGGCACGCGCCCTGCGCTGCTCGGCGCGCAGCTGGTGGCGGGCGACAGCCTGCTGGCCCCGCTCGAGGGCCCGCGCTCGTGGGCGGCGTGGTTCCCCGAGGCGACGGCCGCGGGCGGCTTCGGAGCGATCGTGATGAACCCGCCGTACGGGCAGCTGAAGGTCAACGACAGCGCGTTCCCGGCACGCGGCGGCGACGACGAGCGTGCGCGCGAGGCTCGGCGCGAGGCGCTCGAGCGCGCTCGTCGCGACGCGTCGGCCACCGCCGCCGCGCTCAGAGCGCATCCGGGCTACGCGTACGCCCGCGGCGGCGTCCCCGACCTGCCGCGCTTCTTCGTCGAGCGAGCGCTCTCGCTGCTGCGCCCCGGCGGGGTGAAGGCCTCGATCGTGCCGAGCACCTTCCTCGCCGACCATCGCTCGGCGCCGCTGCGCGCGCACCTGCTCGACGACCACGCGATCGCGGAGATCGACCTCGTTCCGGAGGACGCACGGCTGTTCGCCGGGGTCAACCAGCCGACCTGCATCCTCGTCGTGGAAGCGCGCGGCAGGACGCGCGGAATCCGCGTCCGGCAGCACGTGACGCAGCCGGACGACCTCGCCGCGCGCGAGGACGTCCGGCTCGCACCGCGGCTGATCGCCGCAGCCGATCCCGGCGAGCGACGCATCCCGCGCTGCGACGCACGCGGCGCCGCGCTGCTGGAGCGCCTCCACCGCCATCCGCCGCTGTCCGCGCACACGTGGATCCGCAACGCACGCGGCGAGCTGGACCTCACGATCCACCGGCGTCACCTGCGGCGCGAGGACGGGATCCAGCTCGTGCGAGGCGACCAGCTCGCCCGCTACGCCGACGACCTGCCGACGGGCAAGGAGCGCTTCGCCGCGCCGCAGTTCCTCGAGGCGCTGTCGGCCGCGAAGCGCGCGGACGTCGAGCGACCCCGCCTGGCCGGGCGGCAATGCGCCTACCTGCGCCAGCCGCGACGCCTCGCGTTCGCGCTGATCCCGGCGGGGCGCGTGGTCGGCAACTCCTGCAACTACCTGTCGGTCGACGCGGAGCTCGCGCCGCTGCCGGAGCGCGAGGCGCTGCTCTACGTGCTGGCGATGATGAACTCGAGCTGGCTCGAGTGGCGCTTCCGCACGACCAGCTCGACCAACCACGTCGGCAACTACGAGCTGGCCGCGCTGCCGCTGCCGGTGCCCGACGACGCCGGCCTGGCGCTCGAGATCGCCGCGACGGCCGCCCAGCTTGTCGAGCACCCCGGCGACGCGATCGCAGACCGGCGACTGGAGGGACTGGTCTGCCGGATGCTCGAGATGGACGCCCCCGCGCCGCTGTGATGCTGTACGACCACGCGACGCCGCGACTCAGCGAGCTGGAGCGGCAGATGGCCGCCTCGATCCCGGAAGGCGGCAACTGGCAGAGCATCGCGCCCGGGCTGTCGGCGCGCGTCGACCAGATCCGCCGCCGCAGCGCCGAGCGCGGGATCGTGCACACGACCTATTACGGGCGGCTCGCGTGGGATCGGCCGTCCTACACGGTCAACACCTACTTCTCGCGCATCGGCAACGGCGCGTTCCTCCACCCGGACCAGCAGCGCCTCATCTCGCTGCGCGAGGGCGCGCGGCTGCAGACGTTCCCCGACCGCGTCCGCTTCCTCGGCCCGCGGCGTGCGCAGTACGAGCAGATCGGCAATGCGGTCCCGCCGCTGCTCGGCCGCGCGGTCGCGGCGACGCTGCCGACCGGCGTCGTCGCCGACCTGTTTGCCGGCGCGGGCGGGCTGTCGCTCGGCTTCGAGCTGGCCGGCAGCGTGCCGGCCTTCGCGACCGACCGCTCCGCGCACGCGGTCGCGACATACAACGCCGCGCACGACGCCGAGGTCGCCGAGGTCGCCGAGCTCGGTGACGCCGCGGTCGACCGCCTCGTCGCGCGCGAGATCCTGCGCCGCTGCGGCGGCCGTCCCGACGTGCTGCTCGCCGGCCCGCCATGCCAGGGCTTCTCGACGGCCGGCAACCGGCTCGTGTCCGACCCGCGCAGCAAGGTCTTCTGGTCGGTCTTCGAGATCGCCGCCGAGGTGCGACCGCGAGTGCTGCTCGTCGAGAACGTGCAGGGGATCATGTCGATCGCGAAGCGCACCATGCCCAGACGGATCGCTGCAAGAATGCGCGCGCTCGGGCTGACGCCCGCGATGGCGGTGCTGCGCGCGGAGGAGTACGGCGTGCCCCAGCGCAGGACGCGCGTCCTCTTCGTCGGCACGAGCGACGGCGTCGCGTGGACGCCGCCGGAGCCGACGCGCGCACGCACGGCTGAGTCGCCGCCGCTGCCGGCTCCGCTCACGGTCCGCGACGCGATCGCCGACCTGCCGCCGCTCGCCCCCGGCGACGAGCTGCACGACGTGCGGCTCGCGACCGCAGCGATGTCGCCGCTCCAGCGCTGGGCGCGTGGGGAGATCGACGTGGCGGAGCTGCGCGAGGGGCCGGTGGGCGCAGACGGAACGCTGGTAGGCGCCGCCTGATCACCCGATACACGTTGCAGCATCCCATCAGCACATGGGATGCTGCCGCCAATGAACGAGATCGTTCTCGACGGCTCCGACCCGGCCGTCTTCGCGCGCGCCACGAAGCTGCTCCAGCAGTTCAACGATCATGAGCGCCTCCTTGCCCCGAACTTCGGGGTCGCGATCGCCGTGCTGCTCCATCGCGACCTGCCCGGCGCGCCGCAGATCGGGCCTCTCCGGAGCCTCAAACGGGCACGCGACGGAACCCCGATAGGCTCCGGACCGCTCCAGCGTGAGATCTGCGACCCGACCTGGGCGAAGGGACCCGCGTTCCGGCCGGCCCAGAGCGAGGGGCCGGTCTACAAGCCTTTCACCCAGCACTTCAAGCCGTCGTCGGCCGACGCCAACAACTGGCGCAACTCGCTCAATCTGCAGGGTGGCGTCGGTTGCGACGCACCAACACACGAGCTGACCAGTCCCAGCTTCCTGGCGACACCCCGCCTCGAATGCCCGCACCGCGGCACGGACGGCTTCTGCCGCTCCCCAACGAGCAGCGGCCGGCCTGGCCGCTGCTTCGATACGAGCAAGGGTCGTGGCGGCGCGCGCGGCGGTCCGGGCGGGCTTGACCGCCCCAAGCTGCTCGCGCGCGGCGTAGATGGCCAAGGAAGAACGGCCCATTGGTTCATCGAGCCGACGCTCGGGATGTTGGCCAGCCTGCTCGGACGGCCGGACAAGCGTGTGCCGGCCTATCCGTTCTCCGCCGCCCTCTATGGCGGCTCTCCATACCTGCACCAGTGGGGCGACGAGATCTCGTGCAGGCGACTCCAGGCTGATCTCGTGCTCTCGCCGGAGGCCTTCGCGACGCTCTTCGATGCGGACCCGGCTTCGCCGCTCAACTCGTCCATGCTGGATGGCTTCACCACGGCAGGGTTCTCACCCGCCGGTTCGGCGGACCGCGAGCCGACCTGGCGCGGTGTCCTCTCGGAGCCGGTCGCATACAGAGAGCGCGGAGCGGACGAGCTGAGAGCGCGGGCGCGCACGCAGGCCGATCCGATGCAGCGCGAGCGAATGCTCGAGCGCGCGAACGCCGGGCATCGCCGTACGCTGCGCGCGCTCGCAGAGGAGCTGCAAACGGCCGGCTACGAGATCGACGAGCAGCTCGACGGCTACGACCTCCGGGCGCAACGGGAGGCGGGCGTGGTGCACCTGTTCGAGGTCAAGACGTGGACTGCCGCCAACCTGGCACGGCAGGTCCGGTCCGGCTTCGCCCAGCTGCTCGAGTACCGCTACCGCAACCGCATGCGCCTTCCCGACGAGGTGCGCCTGCATCTGGTGCTCGAGCGCGAGCCGCCGGCCGACCACTGGGCGTGGGAGTTCCTCGCAGGTGAGCTGCAGATCACGCCCGCGTGGATGGACGGCGGCCGGCTCATGACGCTCCCCGAGCACACCGGCCGCCTGCCTCACTGAGCCAGCCGCCCGCGCAAGCTGGCACGCACCTTTGGTACCTGCGAAGAATCCCAGCCTTCACCGCGCGCGGTCGACAGCGCCTTCCGCGCCGAGCGCTCGACGCCGACCGGCCTGACTCGATGCTCGCGTGCGTCGAGCGCTCACGCGAGGGCGCGCGAAAGGTGCGCGACGTGATCAGCGCCGGCCACAGCCGCCGCTACGCCGACGTGCCGCCCGTGAAGGGCATCTCCCGCGGCTCCTCCACCTCGACGCTGGAGGCGGCGGGTCACGATGTCGCGACTCGACCCCGCGGCGGGGCCGCTCAGACCGGATCCGTCGCGGTCGTCGCGAACTCGACCCAGAGCGGCTCGTGGTCGGAGATGCGGAGTCTGACCTCGTCGTCCGAGAAGCCTCTGAGGATCTCGCCCTTCCACTCGACGCGGCCGCCGCGCTCGGTGTACCGCAGCCCCATGCCTCTCGGGAACCAGGCGATCTGGTCGTAGGCCGGCACGCCGCTGGGCGGGTCGAGCTGCGACGGGACGCTGAGCCCGGTCGAGGTGAGCGCTCTGTGGTTCGCGTCGGTCAGGTCCGCGATGTTCCAGTCGCCGAGCGCGATCAGGTCGTGGCCTCTGCTGTCGATCTCGCCCTGGGAGCGCTTGAGCCACTCGGCGATCGCGCGGATCTCCGGCGCCCGGTCGGCCGGTCTGCCCCAGCGGATGTGCACGGTCGTCAGCACGAACGTGTGGCCCTTCGCGTAGAAGGCGACCGAGTAGGGCGTGCGCGCGAACTGCTCGCGCAGCAGGTCCGGGTCGGGTCTTCTGCTCCCGGCCGCTCTCATGTCCTCGGCCGACAGGACGAGCTCCGCGGCGAGGCCCGAGGGACGCACGCGGCGGGTGTCGAAGACGAACGCGAGCCGCTCCCAGCCGCCGCGTGCGCCGCGCGTGACGTCGGTCATCGTGAAGCCCCAGTTCGGGCCGAGCCACGCCATCAGCGCCTGCAGCGAGGAGATGTCGCGCTGCAGCTCCTGGATCGCGACCACGTCGAAGCGCGCGACGATCTCGCCGATGCAGCGGATCGCGTGCAGGTCGCGTGCAGGCGTTCTGCCCTGCGGCTGACTCCAGGTGCGTGCGAGTCTGCCGAGCTCGCACAGGTTCCAGGTCGCGATCAGCAGGTTGCGGTCGAGCTGCTTGGCCGGCACGTCGCTCAGCAGCGCGCGCAGCGCTGCGACGTCCTGCTCCACCGCGTCGGGGAGCGGCTCGTCGCGGATCGAGGGCACGGCCATCGCGAGCGCACCCTACCCCCGTCCGGCCGATTTCCGGAAATCCGATGAGCCTGTTTCCCGCTCGCTGTCAGGACGAGGACGCTCAGCCGTTCTCGAGCCGGTCGAGCGCGGCGGCGCGGTCAGCGTCCAGCCCGGCGGCGGGCAGCTCGACGCCGGGCGGCAGCTCGAGGTGCAGGTCCGCGACGGCCGCGACGCGCAGCACGCCCGGCCCGACGCGCGCGTGCAGCACGTGGCCGCCGCGCGTGCGGTCCGCCGTGATCGCGTGCAGGTGCGCGCCCGGCAGCTCGACGCCGCCCGCCCAGGCGGGGAAGACGAACCCGACGAGGCTGCCCTCGACCGGGCCGAGGTCGAACTCGCGCTGCGCCGCCGCCGCCTCGGCGAGCGGCGGATACGGCTTGCGCTGCGGCGGGACCGAGCGGGCGTGGACCAGATCGAGCTGGCCGTCGAAGCGCAGCGCCACGGTGACGTCGCCCGCAGCGCGGCGCGCCAGCGCCAGCAGCTCCTCCTGCTCCACCGTCTCCTCGATCGCGACCGTCGCGTCGGCGGCGAACGGCGTCACGACGGCGAACGGGGTGCGCGCGTCGTCGGGCGCGCGCTCGACGGACCCGTCCGCGCGGGCACGCCAGACCTCCCCGTCGAGCACGACCATCTCGCCGTCGAGCGCGTCGAACGTGCCGAGGCCGAGGTCGCCGTGGCGCAGCAGCTGTTCGATCGTGAGGTCGCCGTCGTAGGCGCCGTCGAGCAGCGCCTCCAGCGTCGAGGCCTGGAACGCGACGTGCGCGGCGTGCTCCTCCGCCGGCAGCGCCGCGTGGCGCAGCGCCTGCAGGTGGAGGACGGAGACGAGCCGCGGGTCGATCGCCATGCGCGCCGCAGGCTACGCGCCCGCGCCGCCGGAAGCGGCGCGCCGGCTCAGCCGCCGCCGGCCGCGTCGCGGCGCTGCTCGAACAGCTCGAACAGCTGCGCGAGCGGCGCCGGGATCGCGCGCACGATCCGCACGAGCGTGACGAACGTCGGGTCGACCTCTCCGCGCTCGATCGCCGCGAGGTGGCTGCGCCGCAGCTCGGCTCCGTCGGCCACCTCGGCCTGCGTGAGACCGTGCAGCTCGCGCAGCTCGGCGACCGCGGCACCGAGATGGACGTGGTCAGGCGAGCGCGCGCCGTTGTGACCGTCATGACTCGACAACGAGATCGCTCCTGGGTCGTGGGCACGACCGGGGGACGTTCGCGCTCACCCTCGGTCCTCGGCCTTCCGAAATGTGGATCATCCCAGGCTGGACAGCCGGCGGGCGAGTGAGAAGATGCCAGGATGGACGCGATCCCCCTCGCACGCGAGGACCGCGCGATCCTGGAGCTGGAGAGCGCGACGATCGCCGGGCACACCTGCAAGGTCGTGCTCGTCGGCGCCGGCGCCCCGGATGCCGACGCGCTGCGCGCCGCGATCGCCGCACGACTCGCCGCCACGCCGCTGCTGACGCGCCGCCTCGGCGGCGAGCCGGACACGCCCGCGTGGGTGCCGGACGAGCGCTTCGACATCGCGCGCCACGTGGTCGCGCCGGCGGCAGACGACCCGCTCGACGACGAGCGGCTGCGCGCCGAGGTCGGTCGCCTGTTCGGCGAGCGACTCGACCGCGACCGCCCGCTGTGGCGCATCGACGCGCTCCCGATCGCCGGCGGCGGCGGCGCGCTCGTGTGGCGGATCCACCACGCGCTCGCCGACGGGACCGCCGCGATGCGCTACGCGAGAGCGCTGCTGTGGGACGCGGCGTCCGGTGCCGCACATGCCGCCGCGCACGCCGCGCACGCCGCCGACGAGCCGCGCCGCCGCGTCCACCTCGCCCACTTCCTCGCGCACGAGCTTCCCCGGGCCGGGCACCGCTCTCCCTTCGACGGCCACGTCGGATCCGAGCGTGAGGTCGCGTTCGCGACGGTCCCGCTCGCGCCGTTGCACGACGCCGCCCGCGCGCTCGACGGCGCGACGCTCAACGACGCCGTGCTGACGGCCGTCGGCGGCGGCGTGCGGCGCTGGCTGGAGGCGCACCACGGCCACCTCGGCCAGGTGCGCGTGAAGGTGCCGGTGAGCTTGCACCACGCCGGCGACGAGGCCGGCAACCGCGACTCGTTCTTCGCCGTCGCGGTCCCGCTCGGCGACCCGGACCCGGTGGCGTGCCTGCGCGAGGTGCATCGCGAGACGCAGGCCTGCAAGGAGGACCACGACGCCGAGACGCTCGACGCGCTGCTGCGCGAGCTGGCGAGCGTCTCGCCGCGGCTCGAGCGCTTCGCCGAGCGCGTCGAGCGCAGCCCGCGCACGTTCGCGCTCAACGTCTCCAACGTGCGCGGCCCGCGCGAGCCGGTGTCCGTGCTCGGCGCGCCGGTCGAGGCGATGCACTCGCTCGCGGAGATCGGCGAGCACCACGCGCTGCGCGTCGCGGTGGTCTCGCTCGCGGGCACGCTCTGCTTCGGCTTCTGCGCCGACCCGGCGATCGTCCACGACGTCGAGACGCTCGCCGCGGGGACGGAGGCGGAGGCCGCGGCGCTGGTCGCGGCCTCCGCGCTGTGACGCCGCCCGCCTACTGCCCGCCGCCGCTCACCGGCGACTCGCACAGCTGCGTCGCGCCGCCCTGCTGGCAGATGCGGTAGCTCGTGCCGGGCTGGAGCTGCGTGCGCGTGTCGATCGTGTAGGGCACGCCCGTCTCGGTGCCGGCCGCCATCGTGATCACGTAGTAGGCGCCCTCGCTCCAGGTGTTGAAGCCGTCGAGCACCGCCGCGGCGCCCTGCTTGACGCCGTCGGACTGGCCCGTCGTGATCCCCGCCTTCTGGCCCTGCTCGAAGCCGACCTTCTTGCCCTGCGCCTCGCCCTGCTTCTGGCCCTGCGCGGCGCCGGCCGCCTGGCCCTTCGCGTAGATCGCCTGGTAGCCGGGCTTGCCGGGCTGGTAGTCCGCCTCGACCTGCGCCTTGCCGGCGGCGACGCCCTTCGCGTAGCCGCTCGTGTCGCCCGAGCTCTCGCCCTTGCTGTGACCGAGCAGGTAGCCGCCGACGCCGGCGATCACGAGCACCGCGAGCGCGATGCCGATCACGGCGCCGACCGACATGCCTCTGCCGCCGGCGGGCGGGTTGGGGCCGGGCGGGTTGGGGCCGGGCGGCGTGGCGTCCGGCATGGGTGTGGTGCTCATCAGCAGTCCCTCCAGGGGGTTGACGACGGGTGCGACGTTCCTCCGGTGCACGGTGCATTCGACGCGGATCGCGCAACTCCGCGCGCCATGTGCGCAACCGAGCGCGCTCGCGCCAGCTATCGGCAGCCCGCGCCGCGCGCTCAAGTCCCGCGAGCCACCGCCCCGCAGCGGCTCAGGGCCCGAGCAGCGCGGCCGGCACGACGGCGATCCCGTCGGGCCGGCGGTAGGCGCCGCGGCCCGTCGTCACGACGATCGCGTCGAGCAGCTCGGCGCCGAGCTTGCCCTTCAGCCAGTGGAGGTGGCGGACGTCGTCGTCGCTCGGCGCCGCCGTCAGCTTCACCTCGATCGCGACCGCGCGGCCGTCGTCGCGCTCGACGATCAGGTCGACCTCGCGCTCGCCGCGGTGCGTGCGCAGGTGGCCGACCGTCGCCTCCGCCGCCTGCGCGTACACGCGCACCGACAGCGTCACGAGCGACTCGAACAGCGCGCCGAGCAGCGTGCCGTCGCGGGGAATCGGCGGCCCGGGCGACGCGCCGCTCAACAGTGCGCTCGCGCTCGCGCCCAGCAGCCGCGCGGCGAGCGCGGGGTCGGCGAGATGGTGCTTGGGCGGCAGCGCCAGCTCGGCGATGCGGTTGCTCGACGGCTTCCAGCCGGGAACGGAGTCGAGCACGAACAGGCGCTCGAGCACGTCGCGGTACGGCAGCACCGTGCTGCGCGCCGGCGGCGACTCGTGGCCGCCGGTGGCGGCGTCGCGGATCCGCTCGAACGACGTCGTGGTCGCGGTCGCCGCGGCGTACGCGGTCAGCCAGCGTCTCAGCGCGTCCGGGTTGCGCACCGGGTGGCCCAGCTCGGCGAAGTCGCGGTCGACGACCCGCCGCAGGTACGCGTCGAGCTGGCTCCGCAGCGGGCGCCAGCCCAGCCGGCGCATGCCGGGGAAGCCGGAGCGCAGGATCTCGTCGACGTAGTCCTCGAGCGTCGCGCCGGTGCGACCGGCGACCGGCGCCCCCTCGCCCAGCAGCAGCTCCGCGAGGCTGACGGTCGCCGCGCCCGGCATCCGCTCCGCGAGCGACAGCGGCCGCATGCGCAGGCTGACGATGCGGCCGGCGCCGGAGTGGGTCCCCGGCGTGCGCGGCGACGCCGAGCCGGTCAGCAGGAAGCGGCCGGGCGGCGCGCCCGCGTCGACCGCGCGGCGGACCTTGTCCCAGATCGGCGGCAGGTGCTGCCACTCGTCGACCAGGATCGGCGGCGGCTCCGCCAGCAGGCGGTCGAGGTCGGCGCTCGCGATCGAGCGCTCGTCGAGGTCGTCGAGCTCGTGAACCGTGCTCGCCCGCTGCAGCGCGGTGTGCGTCTTGCCGACCGCCTTCGCGCCCTCGACGGCGATCGCCGGCAGCTCGGCAAGCAGTTCGTCAAGCTCGTCGTCGAGGACGCGACGGGCATAGTCCGGTGACGCCTCCATCGCCCGTCACTGTAACGAATACTCGTCGTCTACGCTACAGATACGGGAACGCCTATACTACAGTTTCGGGCCTTGCTGGACTACAGTTTCGGGCGATCCTGCGCTACAGGTTCGGGTCGCCTTCCGCGATCCGCAGCGTCCGCTCCCGCCCTTCAGATCGAGCGCCCGCGTGCCGATGTCGGGGGCGGATGACTCCCTTCCTGTATGCGCTCGGCCGCTTCTGCGCGCGGCGGCGGCTGGTCGTGCTGGGCCTCTGGCTCGTCGTCGCGGTCGCGCTCGGCGTGCTCGCCAAGCAGGCCGGCACCCAGACGACCGACGACGTCACGCTGCCGGGCACCGACAGCCAGCGCGCGACGAGCATCCTCGACGACCACTTCGGCTCCGCCGTCTCCTACGGCACGAACCCGGTCGTGCTGGCGGCGCCCGCCGGCGCGAAGCTGACCGACCCGCAGTACGCGAGAACGGTCGACGAGATCGCGCACGCGTACGCGACGGACCCCGGCGTCGTGCAGGTCGTCGATCCGCTCACGCCCACCGGCGCCGCCCAGCTGAGCAGCGACGCGCGCATCGGCTACCTCTCGCTCGAGCTGCGCGACAGCCCGACCGCGCTGACGAGCGACGAGGCGCAGCACCTGCTCGGCCTCGCCGACGCCGCGAGGGCCGCCGGCCTGCACGTCGCCGCCGGCGGCTACCTCGGGCAGGAGCTCTCGCAGCCCGGCTCGACCAACTCCGAGGGGCTCGGCCTGCTCGCCGCGATCGTCGTGCTGCTGCTGACGTTCGGCACCGTCGTCGCGATGGGGATGCCCCTGCTCACGGCGATCTTCGCGCTCGGCGTCGGGATGAGCCTGATCGCGCTGCTGAGCCAGGTCGTGCAGGTGCCGAGCGCCGCGCCCGACCTCGCGACGATGATCGGCCTCGGGGTCGGGATCGACTACTCGCTGTTCGTCGTCACGCGCCATCGCCAACAGCGCGCCGAGGGGATGGCGGTGCGCGAGTCGGTCGCGCGCGCGACCGCGTCCGCCGGCGGCGCCGTCGTGTTCGCCGGCGCGACCGTGACGATCGCGCTCTGCTCGCTGCTGCTCGCGCGCATCCCGATCGTCACGCAGCTCGGCTACGTGTCCGCCGTGGCGGTGCTCGTCGCGGTGCTCGCGGCGATCACGCTGCTGCCGGCGGCGCTGTCGCTCGTCGGCCCGCGGATCGATGCGCTGCGGGTTCCCGGCCTCAAGGCGAGACACGACGCGCGCCCCCACGGCTGGACCCGGTGGGCCCGCGCGGTGGCGGCACGGCCGTGGCCGGCGCTCGTCGTCGCGCTGCTCGTGATCGCCGTGCTGGCCTTCCCGGTCCGTCGTCTCGCGCTCGGCCAGTCCGACACCGGCCAGCTGCCGACCGACACGACCGCGCGCCAGGCGTACGACCTGCTCAGCGCCGGCTTCGGCCCCGGCTTCAACGGGCCGCTGCTCGTCGGCGTCGAGATCGCGCCCGGCACCGCGAGCGCAACCGCCGGGACGCAACTCGCGGCGCTCGGCAGAGCGATGGCGGGCGCGGCCGGCGTCGCCGCCGTCAGCCCGCCGCTGCCCTCCAGGAACGGCCGCGCCGCGCTCTTCACCGTCACGCCGAGCACCGCGCCGTCGTCGGCCGCGACCGAGACGCTCGTGCGCGAGCTGCGCGACACGACGGTTCCGGACGCCACGCGCGGGACCACGCTGACCGCCTACGTCGGCGGCGCCACCGCCGGCTTCATCGACCTCGCCGACGGCATCTCCGCCCGCCTGCCGCTGGTGATCGCGGTCGTGCTCGGGCTGTCGTTCCTGCTGCTGCTCGTCGCGTTCCGCTCGGTGCCGGTCGCGCTGAAGGCGGTGCTGATGAACCTGCTGTCGATCGGCGCCGCGTTCGGGGTCGTCACCTACGTCTTCACGCACGCCTGGTCGAGCGACCTGCTCGGGATCGACGGCACCTCGCCGATCGTCTCGTTCGTGCCGCTGATGATGTTCGCGATCCTGTTCGGCCTCTCGATGGACTACGAGGTCTTCCTGATGACGCACGTGCGCGAGCGCTGGAAGGCGACGGGCGACGCGCACCGCGCCGTCGTCGAGGGCCTCGCCGGCACCGCGCGGGTGATCACGTCGGCGGCGCTGATCATGGTCGCCGTCTTCAGCGCCTTCCTGCTCGACGGCTCGCCGACGATCAAGCAGTTCGGCCTCGGCATGGCCGCCGCCGTCGCGGTCGACGCGACGATCATCCGCTGCCTGCTCGTCCCCGCGATCCTCGCCCTGCTGGACCGCCACGCGTGGTGGATGCCCCGCTGGCTCGCGCGCGCCACCCCGCCGCTCTCGATCGAGGGCGAGGCGTGGTTCGCGCAGCGCGATGCGGCGGCCGGTGCCGCGCCTGCCGGAGCCGTCGCCGCCGCCGCGCCCGCCGAGGCGCCCGCCCCCGCCGAGGCCTGAGCCTCAGCCGGTCGGCCGGCGAATCGCCGCCAATCCGGCGGTACTTGCTTGATTACTGGAAATCAGTTCATCACAATGAGCCGTATGAGTGTGCCGGGAAACGGATCCTTCAGACTGACGGTGGACGTCGAGCTCGAAGACGCGGAGCAGGACCGGCTCGTGGCGATCTTCGGCGCCAACCTGCAATCGACGCTCGCGCAGCTCGCCGCCGCCGCCGTCCGCGAGTACGTGCTCGCCTTCACCGGCGAGCCCGCCCCCGCCACGCTCCGCGGCGTCCGCGAGCTGCGGCTGGCGCTGCTGTTCAGACACCTGAGACCGCTCAGAGTCTCCGTCTCGAGATACGGCGACGGCGTGCCGCAGGCCGGCGGCAGTCGACTTGAGCACCGGCCGACCGACCGGCAGGTCGAGCAGCTCTTCCAGATGACCCCGACGCAGGCGATCAATCTGATCGCCGGCTCACACGCCCGTTTTCCGGAGCTGCTCGAGCTGCGGCTGCGCGACGAGGCGAAGGAGGCGCTCGCGAACGGGACGAGAACGCAGAACGAGAGAACACTGGACGTGCTGCGCATCAAGGCGTCGGACTCGCTGGCACGCTACCTCAAGGAGCTCGTCGCCCGCACGACCGCGCCGCCGATCGAGAAGCGCCGTGACGCGTCGCAGACGTACGACCTGCTGCTGGACACCGTGTCCGAGCTCAACCATCTGCTCTGATGAACGGTCCCTACGGCACGACCGCGCAGCTCCACATCGCGACGACGTGAGCACGACACCCGCGGTCGCGCCGCTCGTCTCCGCCGTCAGCGTGATGCTGGCCGCCTACGGGTTCTTCTTCAACGCCACCAGGGACGCGATCACGGAGGGCCGCGCAGTTCCCATCGCCGTCCCGGGCAAGCAGATGCAGAGACAGAACCGCCAGAAGGTGCACCGCGCACGCAACGTCGCGATCTGGCTGACGGTGCCGCCGGTCGTCGTCGCGCTCGTGCTCGTCAAGCCGGTCGTGGACGAGGTGCGGTCGGCGTTCGACGTCAGCTTCGCGCTCGACCGCTACTCGCCCGTCGACGTGCTGTTCGTGCTGCTCGCCGTCGCGTGGGTCGCGATCGCCGTCTACGCCTTCCAACAGGCGTGGTCCCTGATGACGAAGTGCCGCAGAATGGGCTGCTGACGCGCTCCATCGTCACCCCGCCGGCGCGAGGTCGTGGTTGCCGCGGATCGCGTTTCCGGGGTCGACGCGCGCCTTCAGCGCGCGCAGGCGCGCGAGGGTCGCCTCGTCGAACAGGCGCCCGTGGTCGCACGGCGCGTCCTGGAAGTTGAGATAGCGCGCGGGCGCCTCGTGCGGCGCGAGCGCGGCGTCCACGCGCGCGAGGTGCGCCGCGGTCGCCTCCGCCACCGGCGGCGCCGGAGCCGGGCCGACGGCGAACTCCATGAACGGGGCGTCGATCGTGGCGAGCGCCCCCGCCCCCTCCCGCGCCCGCGCGAGCGCGCCGCCCATGTGGCGGACCTCGACCGAGATCAGCGGCGAGCCCGAGCCGGGGCCGGCGACGCCGACGAGGTCGTCGATCGCCTGCGCGGGGAGGTCCGCCAGCAGCTGGTGCTGCGACAGCGCGGGGACCGGCTCGGGCGGGTCCATGTGCAGCTCGGCGATGCCGGCGGGGGCCTGGAGCGCGAACGTGTCCATCGCCGGGCCGAGCGCGCGCAGCGGCGCGAGCAGCGCGTCGGTCGCCTCCTCGTCGAGCAGCGAGACCGCCTCGACGATCGCGAAGCCTCTGCCGCGAAACGGCTCCGGCACCTCCGGGAAGGGCGGGAACTGCATCAGCCGCCCGACGGAGGTGACGTCCTCCGGCACAGCGGCGGTCCACTCGCGCCACGCGTGGAGGACCTCGGCGGACTGCTCGAACGGGAAGAACAGCGCGCCGGCGTAGACGAGCGGGATCGTCAGCAGCTCGAACTCCAGACCCGTCACGACGCCGAAGCAGCCGCCCCCGCCGCGCAACGCCCAGAACAGGTCGGCGTCGGACGCGGCGTCGACGCGACGCTGCTCGCCGCCGGCCGTCACCAGCTCGACGGCGGTGACGCGATCGGCCGCGAGGCCGTGCCGGCGTGCGTACCAGCCGGTGCCGCCGCCGAGCGTGTAGCCGACGATCCCGGCGCCGGGGGCGGAGCCGTGCAGCGCGGCGAGGCCGGCCTCGGACGCGGCCGGGACGACGTCCTGCCAGCAGGCGCCCGCGCCGACGCGCGCGCGGCGGGCATCGGCGTCGATCTCGACCGCGTCGAGCGCCTCCGTCTTGAGCAGCAGCGTGCCGGTGAGATCGCCGAGCGGGCCGGCGCCGTGGCCGGTGCGCTGGGCGGCGACGCGCAGGCCGTTCGCGGTCGCGAAGCGCACGGCGCGCGCGACGTCGTCCGCGTCGGCGGGGAAGGCGACAGCCTCCGGGCGCTGATCGAGCGTCAGGTTGAACGCCTGCCGCGCGAGGTCCCAGCCGTCCGCGCCGTCGGCCACCACGCGGCCGCGCAGCTCCGCCGCCAGCCCCTCCGCATGCGACCCGCTCTGCGTCCCGGTCATCTGGTCCCGTCCTCGTGTCGATGGCGCCCGCGCGCACCGTACTAGGCTGCGTGCGTGCAATCGCGCCCGCTCCCCACCTGGCCGATCGCCGCCGGCGCGCTGCTGCTCGGCTTCGCCGTCGCCCAGGCCACCGGCACGCGCGCCCTGGGCGGGGTGGTGCTGTTCCTCGGCGGCCTCGCCTGCGGCCTGCGCTGGCGTCTCCTGCTCGGCCTCCCGCGCGCGATCGGGCTCGTCGCCGTCTTCCTCGCCGGCTTCGTCGTCGCCCACCCGCTCGGCCACGCGATCGGCTCCTGGCCCGCCGTGATCCTCGTCGCCGCGGCCGTCGGCGGGATCGCGTGGCGGGTGGCCGACGCGCCGGCGGCGGTCCCCGCCACGCGCCGCTGAGCTGCAGCCGCCTGCGACGACACCGAACCGTGTTGTCCCCGTGGCGCACGAAGCTTGGACACGCGCGTAACGACAGGCGGCGGCGGCGTTGCCACACTCGCCGTCATGGCCACCGGACGCCCACCGCAGATCGTCGCCTACGGGGGCGGCGGGTTCTCGATGGAGGCGGGGAACCCGCTGCTCGACGACTACGTGCTGTCGCTCGCGGGCAGCGACCGCCCGCGCGTCTGCTTCGTGCCGACCGCCTCCGGCGACGCCGACCACTACGTGGTGCGCTTCTACCGCACCTTCTCGACGCGCTGCGACACCTCCCACGTCTCGCTGTTCCGGCGCGACCGCGGCGACGGGGCGGTGGAGGGGGACCTGGAGGCGCACCTGCTGAACCAGGACGTCGTGTACGTCGGCGGCGGCAGCGTCGTCTCGCTGCTCGGCGCGTGGCGGGCGCACGGGCTCGACCGCGTGCTGAAGAGCGCCTGGCGGCGGGGCGTCGTGCTGTGCGGGCTCTCCGCCGGCTCGCTGTGCTGGTTCCAGGAGGCCGTGACCGCCTTCCACGGCGCGCCGACGGTGGTGCGGGGGCTGGGGCTGCTGCCGCACTCGAACTGCGTCCACTACGACGGCGAGCCGGAGCGCCGTGAGGAGTACCGGCGCTTCGTCGGCGACGGCGTCACCCCGGGGTATGCGGCCGACGACGGCGCGGCGCTGCACTTCCTCGGCCGCGACCTGCACCGCGTCGTCAGCTCGCGCCCGCGCGCGCGGGCGTTCCGCGTCGAGCCGCACGACGGCGAGGTCGCCGAGCAGCAGCTGCCGGTCAGCTACCTCGGCGACGCGCGGCTCGGCTTGGCGGTAGCGTGACGTTCAGGGTGCCCAGCGACCCCCTGATCTTCGCGATGGGCGGTGGCGGCTTCACGATGGAGCCGGACAACCCCGCACTGGACGACTTCGTCCTCTCGCTCGTCGACCGCCCCGAGCCGCGGATCCTGTTCCTGCCGACCGCCTCCGGCGACCCGACCGCGCACATCACCGCCTTCTACGGACGCTTCTCCCGCCGCGCGTCGGCCGGGCACCTGTCGCTCTTCCGCCGCCACGGCGCGTCCCGCGGGCTCGCCGACATCGTGCTCGAGCAGGACGTCGTCTACGTCGGCGGCGGCTCGATGCGCAACCTGCTGGCGGTCTGGCGCGCGCACGAGCTCGACGAGCTGCTGAAGGAGGCGTGGCGCCGCGGGATCGTGCTCGCCGGGCTGAGCGCCGGCGCGATGTGCTGGTTCGCCGGGGGCGTGACCCGCTCGGGCGGCCCGCTGGAGACGATCGAGGGGCTCGGCCTGCTGCCGGGCTCGTTCACCGTCCACGCCGACGGCGAGCCGGAGCGGCTGCCGGTGTGGCTGGCGGCCGTGCGGTCGGGCGAGCTGCCCGGCGGCTGGGCGGCCGACGACGGCGTCGGCCTGCTGTTCCGCGGCACGCGCATGGCGCGGGTCGTGACGTCGCGGCCGGGGACCGCGGCGCTGCGCGTCGATCTCGTCGGCGGCGAGCTGGTGCGGCATCGGATCGAGCCGGAGCTGCTCGGCGCGGGCCCCGGCGGGCCGGCCTCGCAGCCGGTCCCCGACGACGTCCGCGAGCTGCGCGAGCTGCGACAGGCGATGCGGCGCCGCTGACGCGCCGCCTACGCTGTCGCGCATGGAGATCGCCCGCCGCGACGCGCTGCCGCCGTACGTCACGCGCGACGGCTCGGAGATCCGCGAGTGGGTGGCGCCCGGAACGCCGGGGCGGCGGCAGTCGCTCGCGGAGGCGACGGTGCCCGCAGGCGGCTCGACGCTCGCGCACTTCCACCGCGTCAGCGAGGAGATCTACCTCGTCGCCTCCGGGCGCGGCCGCCTGCTGCTCGGCGAGGAGGTCAGCCCGATCGGCCCCGGCGACTGCATCGCGATCCCGCCGAAGACGGTCCACCGCCTGTGGGCCGATCCAGGCGCGCCGCTCGTCGTCGTCTGCTCGTGCGTGCCGCCCTACTCGCATGAGGACACGGTGCTGGTGGACTGAGCGGGCGGGGGAGGCCGGCGGTGATCGCCAGGTCGAGGAAGCGGGTCTCCAGCTCGGACCGTGAGAGCACCGCGCCATGCTGCTCGTGCGCATCGAGGGCGGCGCGGAGGCGCCGGTGGCCCTGGCCGTGGCGGCCTCTCGCGCGGCGCAGCGCCCCGGTGGCAGCCGCCACGTCGAGCAGCCCCCTGCGGTCCGCCTCCCCCAACGTCGCGGCGAGTTGCCCGGCGGTGAGCATCGGCGCGAGGTCCACGAGGGTGCGGGCGGGGGAGGTGACCGGGATGCCCCGCACGACCGCGCGGTCCTCCGGCGTCAGCGCCCGCCGCGCCTTGAGCCAGATCCCGTCGATCTCGCGAGCGTGAGCGGGCGTGCTGACCGTGACCTTTCTCCCCTCGGGCATCGAGCGGATGCCGTGCAGCGCCGCGGCGTCGAGGTGGCTCAGCACGGCGCCCGGCCCCGCCGCCAGCACCGCCGCGAGCCACCGTCCCTCCCGGCGCAGCTGCCGGTGGCCGACCGCGTAGACGCCCCGGTGGAGCGGGATCAGCCGGGCGCCGGCGAGGCGATCCCCGATCGCGCGGTTGCCCACGCCGATGTCCACCAACTGCCGCCGTGCCACAACCCCGTGCTGCCTGTCCGCCAGCCGCGCGATCCGCGCGTCGATCCGATCACTGTCCGTTTCCGACCGCATACCGGTCGTAGAGGGACAGTGATCGGGAAATTCGCCCCCCGTGGGGTGGCGCTACCCGTCGTCTTGGCGGAACGCCCAGCGGACCTCGTCGACGCTCAGGCCGCTCGCGACGCAGGCGAGCAGCTTCATGCGTGCGGCTTGGGGCGAGAGGAAGCCGGCGGGGATGATCGCCGTCCCGCGCAAGTCCTGCTCGCTGCCGGCATAGCCGTACGTGCCGGTCAACACGACGCCGCGCTCGGGCCGGCAGTACGCCACCACGGGGACCTTCTCGGCTGCGGCGGCCCACAGCTCCAGCAAAGCCGGCGCCAGGTGACCGGCGCCGAGCGTGCCGATGACGACGCCGTCCGGCTCGGTCGACAACGCCGCATGAGCCAGCGTCCCGTCATCGCCCGACGACGTCGGGATCACCAGCACGCGGCGATCAAGGTCGGGCGGATCAAGCGGCGGATTGCGGGGAAGGTGGGACCAGATCGTCGGGTGCCCCTCCGTGACGCGGCCCAAAGGACCGGTCTGGGGCGAGCTGAAAGCCACCAGCGACGTCGTGTCCGTCTTGCGCACGCAGCGGGCATGGTGGATCTCGCCCCCGAACACCACGAGCACGCCCATCCCGGCCGCCTCCTGCGACCGCGCGACGGACACGGCGTCGAGCAGGTTCGCCGGCCCGTCGGCGCCGGCGGCGGTCGCCGGGCGGATCGCGCCCGTGAAGACGATCGGCGCCTCCGCGTCGTGGATCACGTCGCACAGCATCGCCGTTTCCTCGAGCGCGTCGGTGCCGTGCGTCACGACGACCCCGATCCCCCGCCGCGCCGCATCGCGGGCCTCGCGGCAGATCGTCAGCTGGTCCTCGAGCGTGAGATGCGCGCTCGGCTTGTCGACGACGTCCTTCGCCTCCAGGCCTTCGCGCGCCGTCAGGCCGGGGATCGCGGCGATCAGCGCCTCGGCGTCGAGCTGCGGCGTCGCGCCGGACGGCCCGCCCATCGCGATCGTCCCGCCGGCCCCGAGGATCCGCACGCGGCGCGGCGGCGGCATGTCGGGCGGCGGGGCCATGCGCCGAACCCTAGCGAGCGCCGGGCGCCGCGCCCGCGGGCAGGCGGGCGCGGCCCAACGCGCAGCGGCTACTTCAGCTCAGCCGACGACTTGCCCAGCAGCTGCCGCGCGATGATCAGCAGCTGGATCTGCTGCGTGCCCTCGAACAGGTCGAGGATCTTCGCGTCGCGCGCCCACTTCTCCAGCAGCAGCTCCTCGGAGTAGCCCAACGACCCGCAGAGCCGCACGCAGCGCAGCGCGACGTCGACGCAGGTGCGGCCGGCCTTCGCCTTCGCCATCGACGCCTGCAACGAGTTCGGCTTCGAGTTGTCGGCCATCCAGGCGGCCTCCAGCGTCAGCAGCCGGGCTGCCTCGTAGTCGGCCTCCATCGCGAGGTACTCGGCCGCGGCCGCGGGCTGCGAGGCGGCCGGCCGGTCCCAGTCGACCTCGACGCCCGCGTCGGCCATCAGTCTCTCCGTCAGCTCCAGGCAGGCGCGGGTCAAGCCCACCGCCATGCCGGCGACCAAGGGCCGCGTGTTGTCGAACGTCTGCATGACGCCCGCGAAGCCCTTTCTCGTGTCGACCTCCGGCGAGCCGAGCAGGTTCTCCTTCGGCACGCGACAGTCGTCGAGGATGAAGGCGGCCGTGTCGCTCGCGCGGATCCCGAGCTTGTGCTCGAGCCGGTCGAGCTTCAACCCCGGATTGCTCCGTTCCACCACGAACGACTTGATCGCCGCGCGGCCGACGGAGCGATCCAGCGTCGCCCACACGACGACGAGGTCGGCGCGCTCGCCGGACGTGACGTAGATCTTCTCGCCGTTGAGCACGTACTCGCCGGTTCTCTCGTCGAGCACGGCAGTCGTGCGGATCGCCGCGGAGTCGCTCCCGGCCTCCGGCTCGGTGATCGCCATCGCCGCCCACTTGCCCTCGAAGCGCTTGAGCTGCTCGTCGTTCGCGACGGAGGCGATGGCGGAGTTGCCGAGGCCCTGGCGCGGCATCGACAGCAGCAGCCCGACGTCGCCCCAGCACAGCTCGACGATGCCGAGCACGGTCGACATGTTGGAGCCGTTGCGGACCCCGCCGTCGCCGTTCTCGGTCCGGCGCACGCCGGCCGCGCCGGCACCGCCCATGTCGCTGCCGTCGTTCATCCCGTCGATGAGCGCGGCGAGCATGTCGAGCTCCTTCGGGTACTCGTGCTCGCCGACGTCGTACTTGCGGGAGATCGGGCGGAAGACCTCCTCCGCCACCTGGTGCGCCTGGCCGACGAGCGGGACGAACTTCTTGGGGATCTCAAGGTTGATCATCGGAGTTCTCCTCTAGACCAGGAGGGCGCCCTCGCAGACGCCCACCGCTCGCAGGTCGCGGTACCACCGCTCGACGGGATGCTCCTTCACGTAGCCGTGGCCGCCGAGCAGCTGCACGCCGTTGGAGCCGATCCACGACCCCTTCTCGCTGCACAGCGCGCGGGCGATGGCGACCTCGCGCGCGGCGTCCTTGCCCGCGTCGAGGCGGGCGGCGGCGCGCAGCGTCGCGAGCCGCATGCCCTCCAGCTCGACGGCGATGTCGGAGACGGTGAACGCCACCGACTGGCGGTTGGAGATCGGCTCGCCGAACGCGACGCGCTCGTTGACGTGCGGGATCACGTAGTCCAGGACAGCCCGCGCGGTGCCGCACGCGAGCGCGCACCACGCGACGCGGGCGCGGCGCACGGCCGCGGCGTAGACGGCCGGGTCGCCGTCGCCGAGCAGCGCCCGCGCCGGCAGGCGGACGCCTTCGAACAGCACGTCGCCGGTGCCGGCGGCGCGCACGCCCATCGCCGGGTTGGCCTTCACCAACACGCCCGGCGTCTTGGTCTCGACGAGGAGGAGGACCGGGCCGTGGCCCTCCAGCCGCGCGGCGACGACGAGCAGGTCGGCGCGCTCCGCGAGCGGCACGAGCGACTTGACGCCGTCGAGCACGAGCTCGTCGCGCTCGCGGCGCGCGGTCGTCTGCAGCTCGAACGGGTCGAACAGCGCCCGCGGCTCCTGCAGCGCGAACGCCGCCGCGGCCGGCGTCTCGTCCTCGACGAGCGCGGGCAGGTAGGTCGCCTGCTGGTCGCCGTCGCCCCACAGCGCCAACGCCGCCGCCACGCCGGCCGGCGCGAGCAGCGAGACGGCGAGGCCCATGTCGCCCTGCGCGAGCGCCTCGGCCGCGAGCACGGCGGTCACGGACGAGCGCTCGCTGACGGCGCCGCCGAGCGCCTCGGGAACGCCGAGCATCGTGAGCCCGAGCTCGCCGCCGGCGCTGAGGATCTCCTCCGGCGCCGCCGCGGCCGTGTCCGCGGCCAGCGCGGCCGGCCGCAGCCGCTCGGCCCCGAACGCCTTGAACGACTCCTGGAGCATCTGCTGCTCCTCGGTCGGGGTGAGGTCGAAGAGGCCCGTGCTGGCGGTCGTGGAGAGGCGCGTCGCTCTCCCGCGCCCGTTGACCGCCTTGAACGTGCGCGTCGCCGCGCCGACCGCTCTGAAGCCGTCGCGCGTGGCGCGGTAGAGGACTCTCTCGGCAGGCTTGCGCACGCCCAGCCTGTCGACGACGTCGGAGCCGGCGATGCGCCCGAGGGCGCGCAGGCCGAATCCCATGCTGCGCTCCGCCATGCTCATGGCGTCACCGTCCCTTCGAGATGGATGGTTTCGGGTCTCTTGGCGCTTCGCACCACGAAGCGGCCTTCGTCTTCCGAGAACGTCACTCGGCTGGGGAGAAGGATCGGCCGCTTGAAGCTCACGTCGACCGTGTAGGCATCCGGCAGCCGCCCTTCGAGCGCCGCCAGGCACCGCGCCTTCGTCCACATCCCGTGCGCGATCGCCTGCGGGAACCCGAACAGCCGCGCGCTCAGCGCATGCATGTGGATCGGGTTGCGGTCACCCGACACGGACGCATACCGCCGCCCGAGATCCCCTCCCAACGCCCAGGTCACAGGATCAGCGTCACTTTGTGGTCGCTCAGCGACCACGATCTGCCCCTGATCCGCCGGAGCCCCAGCCCCGCCCCCGTCGCTGCCCTCAGCGGCGTCGGCGCTGCCGCCGCCGCGGCGGAGCATCGTCGACACGTCCTCCCAGACCAGCTCTCCGTCCACGCGGGCCTCCGAGACCAGCGCGAACGTCCGCCCCTTCGCGTGCGGCTCGATCGGCGTCGTGCGCACGACGAGGTCGAAGACCTCGCCGGCGCCCAGGCGGCGGTGCACCACGATCCGATTCGACAGGTGCACCAGCCCCACCGCAGGGAACGGAAACTTCCCGTCGGTCATCAGCTGCATGTGCAGCGGGAACGCCCGCACGTGCAGGTACGTCGCCGGCAGCTCGTCGCGCAGCGTGAACCCGCACACCCGCGCATACGCCGCGAGCGCGACCGAGTCGACGCGAACGCCGGAGAGCGTCCGCTCCAGCGCCGGCATCTCCTTGCCGCGCCCCGCCACGAACGGCAGCAGCGACGCGCCGGGGACCAGCGGCAGCGCGGCGCGGGCGTAGGTCGTCAACGAGGTCATCGCGCTCACGCCCCCAGCAGGCTCTGCCCGCAGACGCGGACGACCTCGCCGTTGATGCCCCCGCACGCCGGCGAGGCGAACCAGGCGATCGTCTCGGCCACGTCCACAGGCAGCCCGCCCTGCGAGAGCGAGGCCATGCGACGGCCGGCCTCGCGGATCGGCAGCGGCACCTTCGCCGTCATCTGCGTCTCGATGAAGCCGGGCGCGACCGCGTTGATCGTCGCGCCGCGCTTGGCGACCAGCGGCGCGTACGCGTCCACGACGCCGATCACGCCGGCCTTCGAGGTCGCGTAGTTCGTCTGCCCGGCGTTGCCGGCGATGCCGCTGATGGAGGACACGCAGACCACGCGCCCGCCCTCGTTCAGCACCGCTCTCTTCCCGCCCGCGATCAGCGCGTCGGTGACCCGCTCGATCGCCGTCAGGTTCACCGCGATCACCGCGTTCCAGCGGTCGGCGTCCATGCGACCGAGCGTGCGGTCGCGCGTGATGCCGGCGTTGTGGACGACGACGTCGACGCCTCTGTGCTCCTGCTTCAGGTGCGCGGCGATCGCCTTCGGCGTGTCCTCCGCGGTGATGTCGAGCGCGAGCGCGGAGCCGCCGATGCCGGCCGTGACCGCCTTCAGGTCCTCCTCCAGCGCCGGCACGTCGAGGCCGACGACGTGCGCGCCGTCGCGCGCGAGGATCGAGGCGATCGCCGCGCCGATGCCGCGCGAGGCGCCCGTCACCAGCGCGACCTTGCCGGCGAGCGGCTGCTCCCAGTCGAAGTCGCTCGGAACCGCGCCGCCGTCGGCGCCGATCCGCACGACCTGCCCGGACACGAACGCCGAGCGCGGCGAGAGGAAGAAGCGCAGCGTGCCGGCAATCTCGCTCTCGGCACCCGGCTCGACGTAGACGAGCTGGACCGTCGCGCCGCGGCCGACCTCCTTGCCCATCGCGCGCGTCAGACCCTCGAGCGCGCGCTGCGCGACCGCCTCGGCCGGCTTTCTCGCCGCCTCCGGCGGGGTCCCGAGCACGACGATCCGGCCGCACGTCGCGACCTGGCGGATCGTCGGGTGGAAGAAGGCGTGGAGCTCCTCCAGCCCAGCCGAGTCCGCGATCCCCGTCGCGTCGAACACGAGGCCGGCGTAGCGGTGGTCGACGGACGCCTTCGGCGTCCACGGCGCGGCGTCGAGGCCGGCCTCGGCCGCGGCGGCGCGCAGGTCGGGGCGCAGCGGGGTGGAGACGTCGGCACGCGCCTCGGCAAGCACGCCGAACAGCGCCGTCGCCAGGCGGCCGCCGGGCGCGCCGCCCACCAGCACCCTCCCCTCGACGACCGGCGAGCTGGGCGTCCAGCGCTTCAGCGGCACCGGCTTCGGCAGGCCGACCTGCTTGGCGATCGTCTTGCCGACCGGGGTGTTGACGAGCTGCGTGTATCGGTCCATGGTCGACATGCCTCCTAGGCCTCGAGGATCGCGACGACGCCCTGGCCGCCGGCCGCGCAGACGCTGATCAGGCAGCGGCCTCCGCCGCGCTCGTGCAGCGCCTTCGCGGCGGCCGCGACGATGCGCCCGCCGGTCGCGGCGAACGGGTGGCCGGCGGCGAGCGAGCTGCCGTTGACGTTGAGCTTGGCGCGGTCGATCGCGCCGAGCGGCTCCTTCAGCTCCAGCCGCTGCGTGCAGAACACCGGGTCCTCCCACGCGGCGAGCGTGGAGAGCACCTGCGAGGCGAACGCCTCGTGGATCTCGTACAGGTCGAAGTCCTGCAGGCTCAGGCCGTTGCGCGCCAGCAGGCGGGGCACGGCGTAGGCGGGCGCCATCAGCAGGCCCTCGCGGCCGCCGACGTAGTCGACGGCGGCCGTCTCGGCGTCGACGAACGTCGCCAGCGGCGTGAGGCCGCGCTCCTTCGCCCACTCCTCGGACGCGAGCAGCGCGACGGCGGCGCCGTCCGAGAGCGGCGTCGAGTTGCCGGCGGTCATCGTCCCCTCCGGCCCGCCGAAGACCGGCTTGAGCTTCGCGAGCTTCTCCAGCGAGGAGCCGGGGCGCAGGTTCTGGTCGCGCTCCAGGCCGAGGTACGGGGTGACGAGGTCGTCCTGGAAGCCGCGCTCGTAGGCGGCGGCGAGGTTGTGGTGCGAGCGCATCGCGAGCTCGTCCTGCGCCTCGCGCGCGATCCCCCACTGAGCGGCGGTCCGTGCCTGGTGCTCGCCCATCGACAGACCGGTCCGGGGCTCCTCGTTGCGCGGAATCGCGGGGACGAGATGCTGCGGGCGCAGGCGCAGCAGCAGCTTCGCGCGCTCCGCGTTGGACTTCAGGCGGTTCGCGTCGAGCAGGATCGCGCGCAGGTCCTCGTTGAGCGCGAGCGGCGCGTCGGAGGTCGTGTCGACGCCGCCGGCGACGCCCGCCTCGATCTGTCCGAGCGCGATCTTGTCGGCGACGAGGATCGCCGCCTCGAGGCCGGTCCCGCACGCCTGCTGGACGTCGTAGGCCGGGGTCTCCGGCGCGAGGCGGCTGCCGAGCACGCACTCGCGCGTCAGGTTGAAGTCGCGGCTGTGCTTGAGGACCGCGCCCGCGACGACGTCGCCGAGCCGCTGCCCGTCGAGTCCGAAGCGGTCGACGAGCCCGTCGAGCGCGGTCGTGAGCATGTCCTGGTTGGTCGCCTTCGCGTACGCGCTGTCGGAGCGCGCGAAGGGGATGCGGTTGCCGCCGAGCACGACGGCTCGGCGTGGGCTTGCGGGGGTCATCTGGCTCCTTCGGGATCGGAAGCGGCGTCGCCGCCGCGCGAGGCGGTCGGCGCGCCGTCGGTGCGGGTGCGGTCGGGGCGGGCCTGGGCGCGCAGCCCCGGCTCGGCGGTCGCGATCAAGAGCTCGGCGGCGTCGGCCGCGGGCATCGCGCCGGTGCGCAGCCACCAGCGCGCGAGCGCCTCGGCGGCGCCGAGCAGCGCGACGGAGGTCGCCTCGACCTCGGGTGCGAGCTGCGCGCGGCGGCGCTCCGGCATGCGCGCGAGGTTCGTCTGCGTGACGAGCGCGAGCAGCCGCTCGCGGTGCGTGGCGACGCGGTCGGCGATCTGGCCGCCGGCCGGCAGCGTCTCGTCGAACAGCACGCGCCAGGCGTCGCGGTCCTCGTCGACGAAGGCGAAGAAGGCGCGCAGGCCGCGGCGCAGCGCGTCAGCCGGCGAGTCGGCCCGCTCGACGGCGGCGCCGACGGTGGCGAAGAGCGCGTCGCCGGCGCGCTCCATGCACGCGAGGTAGAGCCGCTCCTTGTTGCCGAAGTAGTTGTAGAGCAGCGGCTTCGTGACGCCGGCGGCGGCGGCGAGGTCGTCCATCGTGACCGCCGCGAAGCCGTGCGCGGCGAAGCGCGCGTGCGCGACGTCGAGGACCTGTGCCTCGCGCTCGGCGCGCGGCAGCCGCGTCCGCGGCGCGTTCGTCATCTGTGCATGTGCCGCCATTCGATGTCAAGGTTACCCACCTATAAATTTCTATGCCAGTCACATGAACGTGGACGGTCAGAAGGCGGACCTCGGGCCGGCCGCCCCGGACACGCCCGCCTCCTGACTTTCTGCGCGGAATCCTTAGGTTTCTCCAGGTCCTTGCGGTTGATCAATACCGGTATATCCTGGGACCATGGCCAAGGTGATGATCAGCCTCCCCGACACCCTCCTGGAGCGCATCGACGCTCATGTGCGAGCGCACGGCACGAGCCGCAGCAGATTCCTGCGCGAGGTGGCCGAGCGCGAGCTGCGCGCCGACGACGCGGCGCGCGCGGACGCCATCCGCAAGGTGCTCGCGACCGCGGCCCCGCACGGCGGCGACAACGTCCGGTTCATCCGCGAGATGCGGCGGGCGCGATGAAGCCGCTCCTGCTGGACGCCAGCGCATGGGTCGCGTCGCTCGACACGCGTGACCGACACCACGACGCAGCGACGCAGTTGCTCAACAGCGCCGCGAGAGGCCAGCGGTTCACCGCACTCGACCTGACGCTCTACGAGGTCGCGAACGTCGCGATCTCGTCATGGGCGTCACCGCCCGACGCCCACTCGCTGTGGACGCTCGTCCATCGCTCGTGCACGGACATCGCGCGGCTCGACATGGCGCTGTTCGAGCTGACCGTGGCGCTCGCCGACCACCATGGCCTGACGGCGTACGACGCGGCCTACGTCGCCGCCGCCGAGCTGCACGGCTGGACGCTCGTCAGCGTCGACCACAAGGACCTCGTCGGCCCGGGGCATGCGATCACGCCGGAGCAGGCGCTGCTGGTCGCGCGGCGCCGGAACCTCCCCGCGGTGGATCCCGCGGCGCTGCGGGCCGACCTCGACGCGCTGCTGGACCCCGAGCTGTGAGCCGACCGCGCCACGGACGAGGCGTGCTCGACACCTCGACGCTCATCCGGCTGGGCGAGGTCGTGGACTCCGGCGTGCTGCCGGCCGAGCCGCAGATCACGACCGTCACGCTGGCGGAGCTGTCGGTCGGCCCCCTCGTCGCGAGAGACGAGTCAGAGCGCGCCGACCGCGCTCGCAAACGGCCTGCCGGTCTACACGGCGAATCCCGCCGACTTCGGCGGGATCGACGGGCTCGAGGTGGTCGCGATCGAGTCACCCGCAGCGCGGTAGTGCGCGCCCGCTACCGCCGCACGACCTTGAACGTCACTCTTCTCCACGCGGACGTCCCGGCGCTGTTGGAGGCGCGGACTCTCGCGCGGTAGCGGCCGGGCTTGAGCGCGCGGCGGCCGATGCGGCCGCTGAACGCGATCCTGTCGCGGCCGGCCGGCATGCCGTGACGTGCGAGCCGCCCGACGCGCACGTAGTGCACGCATCTGAGGTGCCGGCGCAGCCTGCGCGACGGCTTGCGGCAGAAGCGCCCGACGAGCCGGCCCGTCGCCTTGCGCTCGATCGCGATCGACACGTTCGCGCGCGCGTTCAACGTGAAGCGGAACGCCGTGCCGTGCGGCGCCCTGCGGTGGCGGCGATGCCGTGCCCGGCGTCTGCGCGCCTTGCGGTGCGCGGCCCTCCGCTTCGCCGCCGCGCGCCGCTTGGCGGCCTTGTGCCGCGCGCCGGCCGCCGCACGCGGCGCGGCCGCGATCGCGGCACCCGCGACCTTCGCCGTCCGCTTGCGCCCGACGCGGAAGCGCTTGTGCGAGAGCGACACCCGTTCTCAGCACCGGCCGCGCCGCCGTTGCTCTCGCCGCGATCGACATCGCCACCGGCTTCGGGCACTCGCCGGAGACGACGTACATGTAGGCGGTCGCGAAGTCACCGGCCGCCCCGGTCGCGGCGTTGTGCCCCCGGGCGACGAACGCCATGCACTGCCCGTCGTCGCTCAGCGCCGGCACGCTCGCACCGTCCTGCGGCGACCCGTCGACGACGCCGAACGCGGGCGGGCCGCTCAGCGCGCCGCTCGCCATCGTGCGCGCGAGCACCGCCCGGCGCACGTCGCCGCCGACGCCGGGCAGCAGGTTGGTCCCCGTCGAGTCGAACGCGACGACCCCGCCGTCGGCGCTCACGCTCGGGTCGCCCGCGTTGGCGTTCGCCGGGGCCCCGCCGGGCGCGCGGCTGACGAGCGTGTTCGCGCCGGTCGCGAGCGTGCGCGCGACGACCTGCGTGAGCCCGCCCCATCTGCCGGCCTCGGGCGCGAGCGTCTCGTCGTTCGCCTCGAACGCGACGGTCGACCCGTCGGCGCTGATCGCGCCGCTGCGCGCGCCGCCGACCGCCTTCGCGCCGGCGAGTCCGGCGCCACGCGAGACGAGCGTCGTGGTGTGCGCGACCGCGTCGCGCACGTACAGGTCGCCGGTCGTGTCGCCGTCGGCCGGGTCGAGGTTCGTCGCGGTGCTGCGCAACAGCACGAGCCGACCGTCGCCGGAGATCTGCGGGTCCGAGGAGTCGCCGTTCGCGATCGCACCGCCGGCGCCGGTCGCGCGATCCACGAGCTGGAGGTGGCCGGCGACGAGGTCGCGCAGGTAGACGTGCGCTCTGCCGCTCGCGTCGGGTCCGAGGTTTCTCGCCCCGCTCGCGAACACGACGTGCTGCCCGTCGCCGCTGATGCGCGCCGACACGGCCGAGTCGTCGGGGGCCGCGCCGTCGGCGCCCTCGGCGCGCGAGACGAGCGTCGTGGTGCCGGCGTCCATGTCGCGCACGTAGACGCGCGCGAGTCCGCCGGTGCCGGCCTCGAGGTTCGTCCCCGCCGAGACGAACGCGACGCGCGAGCCGTCGGCGCTGATCGTCGGCTCGGCGACGTAGCCGGCGGCCGGCGCCCCGTCCGCCCCGTTCGCGCGTGAGACGGCTTGAGCGCACCGGTGAGGGTGTCGCGGCGGAAGGCCTGTGCGTAGAGCCCGGCGCCCGGCAGCCGGCTGCTGTAGGCGGGGAACACGACGTAGCGGCCGTCGGCGCTGACGGTGCGCGCCCCCGGCACCGGCTCGCCGACGGAGAACGCCGATCCGAGGAACGCCGCGGTGCCGGCCGGCCGCGACACGAAGCGCGGCGTGCCCATCGTGCTCGGCGCCGTGTACGTGCGCGCGAAGACGCCGTAGAGGTCGGGATCGCTGTCGGCCGTGACGCCGGAATCCGTTGACCCAGGCGACGAGCGAGCCGTCGCCGGAGATCGCGCCCTGCACGGCGTATCTGTTGTCGGTCGACGCAAGCACCGTTCTCCCCGCGGAGACGTTGCGCAGATAGGTGCCGTAGTAGTCGTCGCCCGGGCCGAGGTTCGTCGCGTCGGAGTCGAACGCGACGAGGTTCCCGTCGTCGCTGATCGACGGGGTGTGGGCGCGGCTGTCCGCGCTGACGCCGGCCTCGTTCTCGCTGACGAGCGTGGCGGGCGTCGGGGCCGTGAGCGTCCGCACGTAGACGCTCGCGTCCGTCGAACCGTCGACCCCGGCGGTCGCCACGTCGGTCGCGTTGCTCGTGTACGCGATCGTCACCGACGACGCCGCACCCGGCGTTCCGGCGATGTGCGGCTCGCTCGCCTGGCCGTTGCTGCCTCTCGTCGCGCTCCCCTGGTAGCCGCTCACCAGATACGTGGCTCTGGTCGTCGTGTCGCGCGCGAACAGCTGGCGGCCGGCGCCGGCCTGGGTGTAGCCGGCGACGAGGTTCGTCGCGTCGGAGACGAACGCGACCCAGCGGCCGTCGTCGCTGATGGCGGGGGCGTACGAGGCCGCGCCCCCGGCCGCCGAGGAGCCGTTCGGCGAGGAGGCGAGCGTCGTGGTGCTCGTGAGCAGGTCGCGCACGTAGACGTCGCCGGCGCCGCTGTTTCTGTCGTTGCCGGCATCGAGCTGATCGGTGGTCTGGAAGGCGACGTAGCGGCCGTTCCCGGAGAAGTCGAAGTCGCCGACCGGCGCGGTCGTGCCGGCGCTCGCGAGCGTCGTCGTGCCCGCGTCGACGTCGCGGACGTACACGTCGTCGACGCCGTCCGCGTCCGACGGGTCGAGCGCCGCCGCGGTCTTGAACGCGACGCGTCTGCCGTCGGCGCTGATGACGGCGTCCGAGCAGTTCGCGCTCGCGCCGGCACCGGCCGCGCCGGTCGCGCGCGAGACGAGCACGACCGCGTCCGTCTGCAGGTCCTTGCGGTAGATGCCCGAGACGTCGGGCGCGGCCGCCGAGTCGAGGCCGTCCGCGTGCGAGGCGAACGCCACGTAGCGGCCGTCGACGCTGACGCTGACGGCGTCGGGCGCATCGCCGCTGTAGCCGCTCGCGCCGGCGCCGCCGATCGCGCCGGGAGGCAGGTCCAGCCCGCCGGTCAGGAACGTCGTCCCCGCCCCGAAGCCGAGCGCGGGAGCGGCGGGGCACAGCAGCGCGATCGCCGCGACGGCGAGCGCGAGGAGCGTGCGGCGTGGCATCTGGCGGGCTGCCTTCCTCGACGACCGGGACGAGGGCGCATCGTAGCCGCGATCGACGAGCGCCGGGACGCTCGCTCGGCGGTTCGCCCGGTCCCGCCGGCGGCGGCGTCCGCGAGTGGGCGCGCCGCCGCGCTACCCGCCCACCACCGTCAGCGTCACCGCCGACGGGTGCGCCGCGTCGTGCAGCAGCTCGTGCGCGACGGGGACGAGGCGGGTGGCGGTGGCGAGCGGCTCGGCGGTGCCGGTGTTGCGCGCGTAGCGCGGGTGGGCGCCGCCGGCGACGAGCACGCGGACGCGGTGGTGGCGGTCGAAGCGGTGGGCGGTCGGCCACAGTCTCAGGAGCACCTTGCGCGTGCCGTCCGGCGCCTCCGGCGGCTCGCCCGGCCGCAATCGCACGAGCGCGTCGCAGACGTTGAGCGAGCGGCCCGAGGGGTCGACGTCGCAGACGCGCACGAACACGTCGGCGTGCGGGTGCTCCGAGCGCAGGTGGATCTCCGCCTCGACCGGCCCGATCGCCTCCACGTCCCGCAGCAGCGTCGGCGTCGTGAAGACGAGCACGTCGTCACGCGCCTCCAGCGGCGCGTTGTCGGCGACCGGCGCACGCGCCAGCAGCGTCGGCCCGCCGAGCGACGGCGTCGGGTCGGACGGGTCGTAGACGAAGCGTGACGCCGCCGCGCCGCCGGCAGCCGCCGCGGCCGGCCCGTTCACCGCGCCGCCGCCGTCCTGCTCCTCCGCCAGCCCGCCGCCCGGATGCAGATGGAGCCGCCACGGCCGCGCGCCCGGCGGCGGCCAGTCGGCGTACTCGCGCCAGGCGCGCGCGCCGCCGCCGACCCACACGCGCACCGGTGCCTCGCGCAGCAGCCGCCGATCCCCCAGGAGATGCGCCCGCAGCCACGCCAGCCCCGCGCGCGTGGAGGCCGCGAGCAGGTCCGTGTCCATGTGCGCCCACGGCCCGATCACCAGCTGCGCGTCTCTGCCGGCGCGACGCAGCGCGGCGAAGTCCTCGACCATCCACGGCAGGAAGATGTCGCTCCAGCCGCCGACGAGCTGCACCGGCGCCCGCACCTCCGGCACGTCCCGCGAGAAGTCGCGCGCGACCCAGTACGGGTCCTCGCTGCCGGTCTCCGAGAACCACTCGCGGTAGAAGGAGACCGCGGCGCCCGTCACGAGCTCGTCGAGCGCGCCGAGCGGCAGCGTCTCGAACGCGCCCGGGAGCTGCCGTCGCAGCCCGCGCAGGATCTGCAGCGGCGCGAGCCGGCGCTCCTGCAGCGCGACGATCAGCACCCACGACAGCGCCGTCTCGAGCGACACCGAGCCGCCGCCGTACGCCTGGCCGTGCACGTGCGATGCGGAGATCGAGGGGGACAGCGCCCCGAGCGCGTCGCCGGCGTCCTTCGCGACCGCCCACTGCACGATCCCCAGGTAGCTGGAGCCGATCATCCCGATCGGGCCGGTGCACCACGGCTGCGTCTGCAGCCAGCGGATCGTCGCCAGGCCGTCGGCGCGCTCGTCGAACGGCGCGAACGTCCCCTCGGAGCCGAACGTCCCGCGCACGCTCTGCAGCACGACCTGGAAGCCGCGCTCGGCGAGCAGGCGCCCGTAGACGAGCCCGAAGATCCCGCGGCGGCCGTAGGGGCTCCGCACGAGCACGACCGGCGGCGGCGCGCCGCCGTCCGGTCCCGCGCCGCCGCTCGCCCCCGCCACCGGCAGCCAGCGGTCCGCGAGCAGCGCCGCACCGTCGTCCATCGGCACGCGCAGGTCGCGCATCGCGCGCACGTCGCGCGTGAGCGGCCGCGGCAGCCGCAGCGACCGTCCCGCGATCTCGCTGACGAGCGTCACCCGCCCATTGTGCCCACCACGACCGCCTCCGGCGCGGCTATGCTCGCGCCGCGGCCGGCGGAATCCCCCACCCGGCGCAGGATCGAGGAGAGCCCGATGTCGCTGACCGCGCCCGAGCTGGGACACCGCTTCAGCTACCAGACGACCGTCTGGATCACCGCCGCGGTGGCCGGGATGGGCGGCCTGCTGTTCGGCTACGACACGGGGATGATCTCCGGCGCGCAGGTGTTCATCGAGCAGGACTTCGACGTCTCCGCGTCGGGGATCGGGCTCGTCGTCTCGGCTGTCACGCTCGGCGCGCTGTTCGGCGCGCTGCTGTGCAGCCGGCTCACGAGCCGCATGTCGCGCCGCGCGATCGTGAAGCTCTCCGCCGTCGTGTTCGTCGCCGGCGCCGCGCTCGCGGCGGCCTCGCCGAACGTCGTGGTGCTGATCGCCGCCCGCCTCGTGATCGGCCTCGCGGTCGGCTTCGCCTCGACCGTCGTGCCGCTCTACATCGCCGAGATCGTGCCGGTCAAGAGCCGCGGCTCGATGGTCGCGCTGTTCCAGCTCGCGATCACCGGCGGGATCCTGATGGCCTACCTCGTGAACGCGATGTTCGCCGACGACGGCGAGTGGCGCGCGGTCTTCGCGCTCGCCGCGGTGCCGGCGACGATGCTGTTCACGGGCATGCTGCTGCTGCCGGACAGCCCGCGTTGGCTCGTGGTGCGCGAGCGGATCGAGGAGGCGCGCGGCGTGCTGCACCGCGTGCGCGACCCCGACGACCCGGCGACGGAGGAGGAGCTGCAGGCGATCGTCACCGCCGTCGCCGAGGATCGCGCGCGGCCGCGGCAGTCGCTCGGCAAGGCGCTCACGAGCCCGCTCGCGCGCACGATCCTTACGGTCGGGATCGGCCTGGGGATCTTCCAGCAGATCACCGGCATCAACACGATCATCTACTACGCGCCGACGATCCTGAAGCAGGCCGGCTTCGGCACCGAGAGCGCCGCGCTGACGACCGCCGGGATCGGCACGCTCAACTTCGCGATGACGGTCGTCGCGCTGATGGTCGTCGACCGCATCGGCCGCCGCACGATCCTGCTCGCCGGCATGACCGGCATGGCGCTGACGATGGCGCTGCTGGCCGTCGCGTTTCAGGTCGACGACTTCAGCGGCGCGTGGAAGTGGATCGCCGTCGCGTGCCTGTTCGGCTTCATCGCCTGCTTCGCGATCAGCTGGGGCTGGGGCTTCTGGGTGATGGCGGCCGAGATCTACCCGCTGTTCATCCGCGGGCAGGCGATCTCGATCGGCAACACGATCCAGTGGGGCGCCAACTTCGTCATCTCGCTGCTGTTCCCGATCCTGCTCGCCGCGTGGGGCGGCGCGCCGGTGTTCGGCATGCTCGCCGGCTTCGGCGTGCTGGCGCTCGTGTTCACGCACCGGCTCGTGCCGGAGACGAACGGCAAGTCGCTCGAGCAGATCGAGGCGGAGTGGCGGCGGCGCGCAGGGGTGGGCGACGAGCCGTCGGTCGCGGCCACGTAGCAGCCGCGACTGCGACCGGCGGCGGACGCACGAACCTCGCCATAGCGTGCGTCCGCTAAGTCGTCATACCGATTAACGTGGCTGCCTGGGCGCGCGCAGCGGGTGCAGGTGCAGGGTTGGTCCGGCTCCGATGTTCGTTGCAGCCGTGGGCTTGCCAAGCTCTGGTAAATTAGGCGACAGATTCGCCTTCCGAGGCTGGCGCTCAGACGCGCCCCGACCGGACGGGAACGACCATCCTCCCGATGGCGTTCCCGTACCCCTTTGCCCGTCCTGACGGCAAGATCTCGCCGTCGCCGTACACCGTATCAGAGCCGCGCGAGGTCGGCCCGAGGCTCGTGGACCGCAACACGGTGCGACACGCTCCAACTTGCGTTTTGTCGCAGATTTGATTACAACAATTCGTATGCGCTTGCTTGGGGGAGCGCAGCGCCACGCGAGTCGGGGTCGCGACGACGGCGCTGCCGAAATGATGGTCGCGTTTCATCCGCCGGCGGACACGGCGGCTCAGTTGAAGCAAGTTGAATCGCGTATGCACGCGATCGCCGCGACGGCGGGCGAGCGACTCGCCGAGCTCGCGCTGCACGGCATCGAGGCAGGCGGCAAGCGGCTGCGGCCGGCGCTCGTGCTCGCCTCGGCGACCGCGGTCGGCGGCCGCGACGCCATCGGCGAGCGCACGATCGACGCAGGCGCGGCCGTCGAGCTGCTGCACCTGGCCTCGCTCTACCACGACGACGTGCTCGACTCCGCGCCGACGCGGCGGGGGCACGCGAGCGCCAACGCCCTGTGGGGCAACCACGCCGCCGTGCTCGGCGGCGACGTGCTGCTCTCGCATGCCTACCGCGTCGCCGCCGGCCTCGGCGCGACCGAGCTGAACCGCCTCTGCCACACGCTGCTCGCGCTCTGCTCCGGGCAGGTCGCGGAGTGCGACGCGCGGTTCGACCACGGCCGCGACCTCGCCGCCTACGACGCCGCGATCCGCGGCAAGACGGCGTCGCTGCTGTCGACCGCCTGCTGGCTCGGCGCCGCGACCGCCGGGGCGTCCCCACGGCTTGCCGACACGCTCGGCCGCTTCGGGATGGAGCTCGGAGTGGCCTTCCAGATCGTCGACGACGTACTCGACCTCTACGGCCTCGGGCACGCGCTCGGCAAGCCGGCGGGCAGCGACCTGCGCGAGGGCGTCTTCACGCTCCCGGTGCTGATGACGCTGCAGCGCGATCCCGGGCTCGCGCAGCTGCTCGTCGCCGGAATCGACGACGCGGGCATCCGCGAGGTCACGCGGCGCGTGCGCGAGGCCGGCGCCGACCGGCGCACCGTGGGCCTCGCGCTCGATCGCATCGCGATCGCGTTCGGGATCCTCGACGAGGAGCCCCTGCTGGCGGAGGGGACGCACGTCCTGCGCGCGATCGCGGAGCTCGTGCTCGACCCGCTCGAGCGCCTCGAGCTCGGCGTCGGCCCGCGATCGCGCCCGCTCGTCGCGCGGCCGCTGTCGGAGGTGGACGTGGCGTGACGGCCACGCGCGCGCGCCCGCAGATCGTGGCCGCCCCGATCCCGGGGCCCGCCGGCCACCCGCTGCTCGGGATGGCCCGCCCGCTGCGCGCCGACCTCCTCGGCACGCTGCAGGAGGGCTTCGCGCGCTACGGCGACGTCGTCGCCTACCGCGTCGGGCCAGCGCGCGGCCCGCGGCGGCTGCGCGCGCGGCTCGTCGCCGTCCGACATCCCGAGGACGTTCGGCGCGCACTGCTCGAGACCGACGTCTTCGCCCGCGGCACGCCGTCCTACACGGTGCTGCGCGAGCTGTTCGGCGAGACGCTCGTGACGATGGAGGGCGCCGAGTGGCGCGCGCGCAAGCGCACCCTGCAGCCGCTCTTCACCCGGCGGCACGTCGCGCGGTACGCCGACCAGCTCGAGGCCGAGGCGGGCCGCGTCGTCGCCGGCTGGCGGCAGCTTGGCGAGCAGCCGGTCGACGTCGCGCAGGCGATGGACCAGTACGCGCTGCGCGTGCTCGGCCAGACGCTCTTCGCCGAGGAGGACGGGATCGACGCCGACACCGTGGCCGCGCTCGAGCGCCTGGTGCCGCGCGTGGGCAGCCAGGTCGTCGCGCGCGTCACCCAGATGGTGCGCCCGCCGCTGCGCTGGCCGACGCCCCGCAACCGGCGCTTCGTCGCCCTGCGCGCCGAGCTGCGCGAGACGATCGAGCGAGTGGCCGCCCGCCGCGAGCGGGACGACGACGGCGGGGACCTGCTGAGCCGCCTGCGCGCGGCGCGCGATCCGGAGGGCGGCGCGGCGCTGACGGCGCAGGAGGTGCGCGACGAGGCGCTGCTGCTGATGCTCGCGGGCCACACCACGACGGCCGACGTGCTGACCTCGACGCTGCACCTGCTCGGGCGCCACCCGGAGCTGCAGGAGCGCGTCGCCGCGGCGGCCGCGACCGGCGCGCCGGACGCTCCAGACGACCTCGTGCGCGCCGCCGTCCAGGAGGCGATGCGGCTGCATCCGCCGTCCTACGTGCTCGCCCGCCGCACGGCGGCCGGCACCGAGCTGGGCGGGCGCGCGGTGCCGGCCGGGACGCTCGTGCTCGTCGTGCCGTGGGCGACGCACCGCGACCCGCGCTGGTGGCCCGACCCCGAGCGCTTCGACCCGATGCGCTTCGTCGGCGAGCACGCGCGGCCGCCGTTCGCGTACGTGCCGTTCAGCGCCGGCGGGCGCGCGTGCATAGGCCGCCATCTCGCGATGCTGGAGTCGACGATCCTCGTGCGCGCGCTGCTGCGCGCCTACCGGCTCGAGTCGCTCGACGCGACGCTGCCGCTCTCCCCGCTCATCTCGATGCGGCCGGAGGGTCCGGTGCGCGCCCGCCTCCGTCCACGGCGGCCCGGTGGAGCGACCGCATGACGGCGGTGCGCGAGCCGGCGCCGGGCGCGATCGCGCTGCCGCCGTTCCACTGCCCGTTCCCGGAGGCCGTCCATCCGCAGGCGGACGAGATCGAGCGCATCTGCGTCGCCTGGATCGACCGCTTCGAGCTCTACGGCGACGCCGCTCAGCGCGAGCGGCTGATCGCCACGCGTGCCGCCGAGATCTACGCGCGCGCGCTGCCGGACGCCGACCCCGAGCGCGTCGCCGACGTGGCGAAGTGGCTCTACTGGGGCTTCGCGACCGACGACCTCTACTACGACAACGGCCCGGTCAGCAAGCGCGCCGCCGACTTCCTCGCCCTCGGCGCACCGCTCGTGCGGCTGTGCGAGGAGCCGCGCGCCGCCTTCGCGTTCGAGCTGCCGTACAACGACGCGCTGCGCGACCTGACGACCGCGATCCTGCGCCACGCGACGCCGGCGCAGCGGATCGAGTGGGCGCACACCGCGCGCGCCTGGTTCTTCGGGATGGCGTGGGACGTCGCCAACGCCGAGCGCGGCGTGCCGCCGTCGCTCAACGACTACCTCGCCATGCGCATGCACACCGGCGGGCTGGCGAGCTGGGCGGTGACCCTCAACGTCGCCAACGGGATCGAGCTGACGCCCGCGCAGGCGGCGTCCGGTCCGGTCCGCGCGCTCGTCGAGGCGTGGTCGACCTTCTGCCTGCTGCTCAACGACCTGATGTCCTTCGCGAAGGAGGCGCACAACGCCGACAGCTCCAGCAACGTCGTGTCGGTGATCGCGCACGAGCAGGCCTGCACGCCGGCCGCGGCCGTCCCGCAGGCGCACGCGCTCGCCGACCGCATCGCGACGCTGTTCCTCGCGCTGCACCGGCGGCTGCTGACGGAGGCGGACGCGCGCGACGACGACGCGATGCGGCGCTTCCTCGCGAGCCTCGGTCACACGTGGCGGGGGATCCTCGACTGGGGCTTCCGCACGCCCCGCTACGCGACCGGCGGCGACCCGGGCGCACCGCTCCTGCAGACGTTCCCGGGATGGGCCGACCGCCCGGTCGAAGGCAGCCTCGCCCCGCTCCCGCATCCCTCGATCGCCTGGTGGTGGAAGGAGCTCACATGACCCGCGACGGCACGACGCTCGCTCGCATCCTGCCCGGCCGCCGGCCGCCGGAGCCGCCGCCGCTGGCGGCGCAGCGACCGCGCCTGCCGTACCCCGACGGCTGGTTCGCCGTCGCGTTCGCGAGCGAGCTGCCGCCGGGCCGCATGCTGCGCCGCCGCTTCATGGGCGAGGACCTCGTCGTCTACCGCACGCGCAGCGGCCTCCTGCGCGTCGTCGAGCCGTACTGCCCGCACCTCGGCGCGCACCTCGGCCACGGCGGCTGGGTCGACGGCGAGGCGATCGTCTGCCCGTTCCACCACTTCGCGTTCGGCCCGGACGGGGCCTGCGTGCGCACCGGCTACGGCACGAGACCGCCCGCCGCGCAGCTCGTGCACCGCGAGGCGCGCGAGGTCAACGGAGCGGTGCTCGTCTGGCACCACGCCGGCGGCGCGCCTCCCACCTGGGAGGTCGCCGCGCAGTCGACGGAGGGCTTCCCGCCGTCGTTCCGCCAGGTCACGACGATCGTCGACCATCCGCAGGACGTGGTCGAGAACGCGGTCGACACCGGCCACATCGGGACGCTTCACGGCTACCTCAACCCGCGTGTGCGGCGCCCGTTCGCCACCGACGGCCCGTCGTTCACGATCGCCGCAGCGGCGGACCGGAGCTTCCCGGTGGCCGGGCGCTTCGAAATCGTCTTCGAGATCGTCGTGCACGGGCTCGGCCACATCTGGGTGGAGGCGGAGATCCCCCGGCTGCGGGCCGCGGCGCGGTGGCAGGCGATGGCGACGCCGGTCGACCCGTTGCACGTCCAGTTCCGCTTCGCCGTCGCGCTGCGCGTGGGCGGCGATCCGACGGGGATCCGTGCGCAGGCGCTGTCGCGTCTGCTGACGCGCGGGCTCGGCCCCGCGTTCCGGCGCGACCTGTGGCAGGACTTCCCGGTCTGGCAGCACAAGGTCTACCTCGAGCGGCCGCGGCTGGCGGGCGGCGACGGGCCGATTCCGGCCTTCCGGCGCTGGGCACAGCAGTTCTACCCGCAGCCGGCGGCGGCCGCCGGCAATGGTGCCGTGGCGCCGGCCGCGCTCAACGCCGGCCGGTGAGGAAGCGGCGCTCGACGCCGTCGAGCACCACCTGCAGCCCGAACTCGAAGACCTCGCCGGCGAGGCGCGCATCCTCGGTTCTGACGAGCGCGGCCACCTCGGGCAGCACCGCCCGCTCGTCCGCCCCGAGCGTGTCGACGAGGTCGCTCGTGCTGCCGGTCGTCGCGACGCGCATCGCGTGGCCGACGACATAGTCGTTGACGATGCTGAGCATCGTCCACATCTCGTCCGCCGGAAGGCTCAGGCTCTCGACGGCGCGCGCCAGCTGCTCCGCCTGCCGAGCCGCGTTGGGACCGTGACGAGGACGACGCGCCAGCAGCGCCAGCAGCCACGCGTGCGAGGCGAACATGCGGAACGTCCGACGCGCGATCTGGCTCAGCGCTTCGCGCCAGTCCTCCGGCAGCGCATCCTCGACGATCGCCGTGCCGATCAGCTCGTTCGCCATCAGCGCGAGCAGCTCGTCCTTGGAGACGATGTGCGTGTACAGGCTCATCGGCCGCACTCTGAGGACGGCCGCGACGCGGCGGATCGAAACGGCGTCGAGCCCGTCGACGTCCGCCAGCGCGATCGCGGTGTCGACGATCACGTGCGTCGTGAGCCCGCTGCGCGAAACGCGATCCGGCTCGTCGACGACGTCGCGCCCCATGCGGGCCCACGGAAGACCTGATGCGCGGTTCGGCATGCCTTGAGCATAGCCCGCGCCCGCCGGCACGCCGTGGGTAGCGTCTGCATGGGAACAGCGACGGTCCGCATGCGGACTGTCGCGCCCGGACGCAGCGGCGCACCTACGCCGGATCGGTTCCGCCAACGCCTCTCGGCGCGTGCCACGCGCCACCGCCGTCGATCAGGCGGTCGGCCTCCGACGGTCCCCACGTGCCGGGCTCGTAAGCGTGCACGGGCACCGCGTCGCCGAGGATCGGCTCGACGACCTCCCACGCGGCCTCGACCGAGTCCTCGCGGGCGAACAGCGTCGGGTCGCCGCGCATCGCGTCGCCGAGCAGCCGCTCGTACGGCGGCATCTCCTCGGGGTGGTGGTGGGAGGCGAGCAGCTCGACCTCCTCGCCGACCATCTCCTCGCCGGGCGACTTGGCGCGTGCCCGCAGCGCCAGCTGGACGGCCGGGCCGAGCAGGAAGCGGAACGAGTTGGGCGCGCTGTCGTCGGGCGTGTCGAAGACGGTCTGCGGCGGGTGGTGCAGCTCGACGAGCACCTCCGTGGCCGTCGTCGGCAGGTGCTTGCCGGCGCGGATCAGGAACGGCACGTCGGCCCAGCGCCAGCTGTCGACGTGCAGCTTCACGGCCGCGAACGTCTCGACCGTCGAGTCGGGCGCGACGCCGGGCTCGTCGCGGTAGCCGCGGAACTGCCCGCGCACGACGTCCCCGGGATCGAGCGGCACGATCGACTTCATCAGCCGCGCCTTCTCGTCGCGCAGCGCCTCGTGCGTGCGCTCGACCGGCGGGTCCATCGTCAGCAGCGCGAGCACCTGCAGCATGTGGTTCTGGATCACGTCGCGGATCGCGCCGGCCTCGTCGTAGAACTTCCCGCGGCCCGCGACGCCGAACGCCTCGGCCATCGTGATCTGCACGCGCTTGACGTGGTCGCGGTTCCAGATCGGCTCGAGGAACGAGTTCGCGAAGCGGAAGTAGATGAGGTTCTCGACCGCCTCCTTGCCGAGGTAGTGGTCGATGCGGAAGGTCGACGTCTCGGGGAAGACCGACGACAGCGTCGCGTTGAGCGCGCGCGCCGACTCGAGGTCGCGCCCGAACGGCTTCTCCACGACGACGCGCGCCCCGTCGGCGCTGCCGGATCTGCCCAGCTCGCGCACGACGTCGCCGAACAGGCTCGGCGGGATCGCGAGGTAGTGGAGCGGGTGTCTCGCGTCACCCAGCTCCGTGCGCAGCTGCGTGAACGTCGCCGGGTCGCCGTAGTCGCCGTCGATGTAGCGCAGCTGTCTCACGAGCTGCTCGAACGCCGCCTCGTCGACGCCGCCGTGCTCCTCCAGGCTTCTGCGCGCGCGCTCGCGCAGGTCCTCCAGTCTCCAGCCGGACTTCGCGACGCCGACGATCGGCACCTCCAGGTGGCCGTGTCTGATCAGCGACTGGAGCGCCGGGAAGATCTGCTTGTAGGCGAGGTCGCCGGTCGCGCCGAAGAAGACGAGCGCGTCCGCGGTGACGTCGCCGGCAGCTCGGGGCTTGCGACGAGCGGACGGCGAAACCTCGCTCACGATCTCTTCTCCGCATGCCCGCCGAACTGCGAGCGCATCGCCGACATCACCTGGTCGGCGAATCTGCCGCTGCCCTGCGACTCGAAGCGCTCGAACAGCGCGCCCGTGAGGATCGGCGCCGGCACGCCCTCCTCGATCGCGGCGATCGCCGTCCAGCGGCCCTCGCCGGAGTCCGACACGCGACCGGAGAACTCCTCCAGCTCGGGCGAGGCGACGAGCGCGGCGGCGGTCAGGTCCAGCAGCCACGAGCCGATCACGCTGCCGCGCCGCCACACCTCGGTGACGGCCGGCAGGTCGAGGTCGTACCGGTAGGCCTCCGGGTCGCCCAGCGGGGCGGTCTCGGCGTCGACGTCGCGGCCGGCCGCGCCGGCGTTGGCGTGCTTGAGCACGTTCAGCCCCTCGGCGAAGGCGGCCATGATCCCGTACTCGATCCCGTTGTGGACCATCTTCACGAAGTGGCCGGCGCCGGACGGGCCGCAGTGCAGCCAGCCCTCCTCGCCGGGCTGCGGGTCGCCCGCGCGACCGGGCGTGCGCTCGGCCGCCTCCACGCCGGGTGCGAGCGCGCTGAAGATCGGCGCGAGCCGGCCGACCGCGACGTCGTCGCCGCCGATCATCTGCGAGTAGCCGCGCTCGAGGCCCCACACGCCGCCGCTCGTGCCGCAGTCGACGTAGTGGACCCCCTGCGCGGCGGTGCGCTTGCCGCGGCGGATGTCGTCGCGGTAGGAGGAGTTGCCGCCGTCGATCACCACGTCGTCGGCGTCGAGCAGCGGCAGCAGCGCGTCGAGCGTCTGGTCGACGACGGCCGCCGGCACCATCAGCCACACCGCGCGCGGCTTCGACAGCTTGGCGACGAAGTCCTCGAGCGTGCCGGCCCCGGTCGCGCCCTCGCCCGCGAGCTGGGCGACCGCGTCGGCGCTCATGTCGAAGACGACGGCGTCGTGGCCGGCGCGCATCAGCCGCCGCACCATGTTGGCGCCCATCCGGCCGAGGCCGATCATGCCGAGTTGCATCGCTGCTCCTTCGTCGTCCCGCAGTTCGGTCACCAGTCTGCCCACCGAGGCGGCGGCGTATCAATACACGGCGTGCAGCACGGCCCAGCGCGCCAGCTCCGAGCGGCGGCGCGTGTCGGTCTTCAGCTTCACGCTCGCGAGGTGGTTCTGGACCGTGCGCGGCGAGATGTGCAGGCGTCCGGAGATCTGGCGGTCGGTCATCCCCTGCGCGACCAGCCGCAGCACCTCGTGCTCGGTCGCCGTCAGCTTCGAGCGCACCTCCGGCGACTCGCCGGCCGACGCACGCGAGTACGCGCTGAGCAGGTGCGGCGCGAGCTGCGGCGCGATCACCGAGCCGCCGCCGTGGACGGTCAGGACCGCCTGGCGCAGCTCCTCCGCGCTCGCGCGCTTGGTCAGGTAGCCGGCCGCGCCGGCGGCGACCGAGTCGAGCAGCGGATCGGCCTTCTCGGTCGCCGTCACGACGATCGCGCGCACCTCCGGCAGCTCGGTGCGCAGCCGCTCGAGGACCATCACGCCGCCGAGCTCGGGCATGTGCAGGTCGAGCAGCATCACGTCGGGACGCAGCTCGTGCGCGCGCTCGAGCCCCTCGCGGCCGTCGGCGGCGGTGCCGACGACCTCGATCCCGGGGTCGCGCGCGAGCGCGGCGGCGAACGCGTCGCGCATCAGCGGGAAGTCCTCGACGACGAGCGCGCGGATCCTCATCGCGCGGGCGGGAGCGGCCCGGTGCCGGTCGGGACGCGCAGCGTCACGCGCGTGCCGTGGCCGCGGCGGGAGCGGACCGCGACCGTCCCGCCGAGGCGCGCGACGCGCCCGGCGACGCTCTCGCGCAGCCCGGCGCCGCGCTCCACTGCGGCGGGGTCGAAGCCGATGCCGTCGTCGCTGACGCCGACGGTCGCGACCCCGCAGGTCACGTCGCAGGTCACGAGCGCGCGCGTCGCGCGGGCGTGCCGGCGCACGTTGCGCAGCGCCTCCGCGGTCGCCGCCGCCAGCTCGCTCGCCGCCTCGCCCGCGAGCGTGTCGTCGAGCTCGCCGAAGACGAGGCCGACCTCGTGGCGCTCCGCGCGCCGGCGCGCCTCCGCCACGACGCCGCGCAGCTGCTCGCACAGCCGCCCCGGCGAGGCGTCGCCGCCGAGCCGCTCGCCGTCGACGAACGCGCGCAGCTCGCCGGCCGCGTCGCCGGCGATCCGCTGCAGCTCCGCCGTGTCGGGCTCGTCGACGTAGCCGCCGCTCGCGAGGTACTCGAGCACCTGCAGGACCGAGTCGTGCAGCCACGCGCGCACGCGCGCGCGCTCGGCGTCGACCGCCGCGCGCACGGCGGGGTCGGCGCTCGCCGCACTCGCCCCGCGCGTGCGCCGCGGGGCTCTGCGGGGCGTTCTCGGCGCGCCGCTGCGCGGCGCTCTCTGCGCGTTGGCCGCCTTCGCTTCCACGTCTTCCGTTTCGGCAACGCGGATGCGCCACTTGAACCGTGACGTCACCGCATGCGGCGACCGCGGAGCGCGAGGCGCGCCAACGCGCCCGGCACGCTGCTCAAACCGCGCGAAACCTCATCAAAGTTGCGACTTCTCGCACAGGTTTTGCGCGAGAACCTCCCATGCGCGCGCAGCCGCAGCACACCAGGATGCTGCGCATGGCCGCTCATACCACCACCACACCCAAGACGCCCAAGCCCCCGCGGCGTCCGGGCTGGAGGGCGCCGAGCTCGCTCGCGCGCCGCCTCAGCCACGGGCCGCGCCGCCTGCGCGGGCGTCTTCGCCGCTCCCAGACGAACCGCCCCGCCGCGCAGCGCATGCCGGGCGCCGAGATCGCCCCCTACGTGCCGCCGCCGGAGCCGCGGCAGCTGGGCCGCTCGGTCGGGCAGCGCCTCGCGCAGCTCTACCACAGCACCAGCCTCGCGCTGCACCGCTTCCAGCACCGCCCGCCGAAGACGAAGACCGCGAAGGTCGTGGTCGTCGTCCCGGCCCACAACGAGCAGGCGTCGATCGGGCGCACGCTCCACGCGCTGCTCCAGCAGACGCGCCGGCCCGACCGCATCGTCGTCGTCGCCGACAACTGCACCGACGGGACGGTCGAGGTCGTCAAGCGCTTCGGCCGCAAGGTCACGCTGATCGAGACCGCCGGCAACCGCGACCGCAAGGTCGGCGCGCTGCGCGCCGCCTGGCAGCAGTACGTCGCCTACGGGTTCGACTACATGCTCGGCGTCGACGCCGACACCGTGCTGTCGCCCAACTCGCTCGAGGACCTCGAGCGCGAGCTGGAGGCGAGCCCGAAGGTCGGCGGGATCATGGCCCGCTACACGTTCGATCCCGACCTCGCCGAGTCGCGTTGGGCGCGCGGGCTGATCCGCCTGCAGCGGCTCGAGTTCGCCTCCTGGACGCTCGACATGCTGCACCGCAAGCGCAACACCTACGTGCTCGGCGGGCAGGCGACGCTGTTCCGCGTGCAGGCGCTGGCCGAGGTCGTCGAGGGCGAGCGGCGCCTGTCGCCGTGGGACCCGGAGGCGCAGGTCGAGGACATGGAGCTGACGTGGGCGCTGTCCACGCGCAACTGGGAGACGAAGGTCTCCGCGACCGCACGCGCCTACGCCGGCCCGATGATCACCGTGCGCTCGCTGTGGGCGCAGCGGCGCAAGTGGGACGAGGGCATGATCCGCCTGCTGCTCGGCACGAAGATCGGCGCCACGACGATCTACCCGTGGCGGATGCAGGCGAAGATGGCCGTCAACGCGCTCACGCGCGTGATGTTCTTCACGCTGCTCGGCACCTCGCTGCTGATCGGGTCGTTCACGTGGAACTGGATCTGGATCGCGCCGCCGGTGCTGGCCGCGCTGCTGAACCTCAAGCACGCGCGCAAGGCGCCGGGCCACACGCCGCTGGACCTGCTGATGGCGGGCTCGCTCGTCGGCGTTGAGCTGTACCTGTGGTTCCGCCTGTGCGTCTGGACCGCGTCGTGGACGACGGTGATCGCCGGGATCCGCCGCGACGGCTGGGCGCGCCAGTACAAGGCCGAGGGACTTGCCGCCGGTCAGACGATGATCGCGCAGGGCGAGGTGGTCGCGTGACGTGCAAGGCGCGACCGCGCTTCGCTCGCCGGGCGCGGGTGGTGCGATGCCACCCGCGCCCGCGCTGCGGGCAGTTGCGCCGGCCGGTCCTGCTGCCGCCGACGAAGATCCGCACCCGCGGCGCCGTCCACTACGTGCCCGACGGTGCCGAGACGACTCCGAGGAGGAACCGCTAGATGCGCGACACGCTCCACAACGTGCTGGCGACGCCGATCGACGTCGGCTGGAAGGTGCTGACCGTGCTGACGCTCCTCTCCGTCCTGGAGATGAGCCGCACGCTGCTGCGGCGCGTCGGCCACCTCCTTCCCTGAGCCACCGCCCTTCCCCCGAGCGGCCATGAGGGGAAGCCGTCCGAGGCCCGTCACGGTCCCCAACCCCGTGGCGGGCCTCGGCGCGTGTCAGCCCGCGAACTGGACGAACGACGTGCACATCCGCCGATCTCTGCACAATGGGCCGGGCGTGCCGATGGCACGTATACGTCCACGATGCGTCGGGTTGCCGCCCTCATCCCCCTCGCGAGCCTGCTCGCGCTCGCGCTCACGCTCGGCCCCGCCGGTGCCGCGGAGGCACGCGTGATCGCCACGCCGCTGCACACGCGCGGCGACCGCATCGTCGACCGCCACGGCCGCACGGTCGTGCTCAAGGGCGTCAACTGGTTCGGCTTCGAGACGAGCAACCACGTCGTGCACGGCCTCTGGACGCTCGACTACAGAGCGATGCTCGCGAAGGTGCGACGGCTCGGCTTCAACGCGATCCGGCTGCCGTTCTCGCTCGAGGCGCTGCGGTCGCCCACGTTCACCGGCGTCGACTTCTCCAACGGCAAGAACGCCGCGCTGAAGGGGAAGACGCCATTGCAGGCGATGGACGTCATCGTGCACGAGGCGGGGCGGCAGGGGATCCTGATCCTGCTCGACAACCACTCCGGGCCGGACAACGCCTACGCGAACCCGCTGTGGCACGACGACCGCTTCTCCGAGGACGCCTGGGTCGCGGCCTGGCGGATGCTCGCCCGCCGCTACCGCGACCAGCGCAACGTGATCGGCGCGGACCTCAAGAACGAGCCGCACGGCGAGGCGACGTGGGGCGGCGGCGGCCCGGCCGACTGGCACCGCGCCGCCGAGCGCGCGGGCGACGCCGTCCTGGCGCAGGCGCCCAACTGGCTGGTCGTCGTCGAGGGGATCGGCGGCTCCACCCCCGGCCAGAAGCTCGACGCGCACTGGTGGGGCGGCAACCTCGAAGGCGTGCGCACCCTGCCGGTGCGTCTGTCGCGACCGCACCGGCTCGTCTACTCGCCGCACGAGTACGGGCCGGGCGTCTTCCAGCAGCCGTGGTTCTCGCGCGCCGACATGGCGCGCGTGCTGGCGAAGCGCTGGCGCCTGGGCTTCGGCTACATCGCCGAGCAGGGGATCGCGCCGATCCTCGTCGGCGAGTTCGGCGGCCGCGAGGTCGATCTCGCGAGCACCGAGGGCCGCTGGCAGCGCCAGTTCCTCGACTACCTCAGCCGCACCGGCATGTCGTGGACGTACTGGTCGCTGAACCCCGACTCGGGCGACACCGGCGGCGTGCTCCAGGACGACTGGAGAAGCGTGAACCGCGCGAAGATGGCGCTGCTGCACCGCCTGATCGACCGCCGCCGGATCGCCTTCCACGGCGGCGCCGGCGTGCCGCGCACGGTGAAGCCGTCGCCGCATCGCCGCACGACGCACGCACCGCGCAGACCGCACCGACGCACCCGCTCGCGCACGCCCGCCGGGCCGCCGCACACGCCGGCGCCGGCCCCGGCGAACCCGCTTTCCCCCGCCCAGGTCGACGCGAGCGTCGTCGTCGAGTCGCGCTGGGAGAGCGGCTGGTGCGGCCACCTCGCACTCGCCGGCCCCGACGGCGACCTCGCCGGCATGCGCGTTCTCGTTCGCCCTGCCCGCCGGCACCCGCATCTCGCAGCGCTGGAACGGCGCGTTCAGCGGCGACGCCGGCCGCGTCTCCGTCGTCCTGCCCGACTGGGCGAAGATCGGCGGCGGGGTGGGCGGGGCGTATACCGCTACCGGCTTCTGCGTCGACGGCACCGGCGCGGCGACGGCCGTCAGCGCGGGCTGAGCCGGCGTCGCCGCGACCGCGCGGGGCGCCGCGTACGAGCGCAGACCGCGCCGCGGCGCGCCGCGCGCGATTCATGCAGGCGGCGTGATCGACCTGCACTGCCACCTGCTGCCGGGGATCAACGACCTCGGCGGCGCGCTGACGATGGCGCGGCTGCACGTGCGCGCCGGCGTCCGGACGGTCGCGGCAACCCGCACATGCCGAACGACGCCGCGACGATCGCGCGCCGCCTCGCGACCCTGCGCTGCTGCACCCTCGTCGGCGAGGCGCCGCCAGCCCCGCCGGTCCGCCGCGCCCGCCGCCGCTCGCTCGGCACGCTGCTCGGGCGCAGGTGACGCGGGACCGGCCGCGCGCGGCGGCCTGACGCGCGCGGCGCAACACACGTGGACCGGCGGCATGCACACGCGCTCGTGCAAGGATTGGTTGCATGGCTCAACTCCAGGCGACGGATGGTGCCCGACACCGGCCGTTCTCTGATCTCGCGCACGCTGTTTTCGGTGAGTCGCTGACGATCGATCAGATCTTCGACACAGTGATGTGCGAAGCGGCGCCTCCCCAGGATGATGCAGTCGCCACGCGTCCGTCGCTCTGGGTCGGGTCAGTCGGCTACGAGCGACACAAGGACAGTCGTGCGTTCGCAGAGCACCTTGCAAACGCGGGGGTGGAGCGCCTGCTCGATGTCCGCGAGCTGCCGATCTCGCGCCGGCGCGGCTACGCGAAGACAGCCTTGGGAAGCACGATGGCCGATGCGGGAATCGAGTACGTGCACCGACGGGCACTCGGCAACCCGAAGCCGTTCCGCGATCTCTACAAGTCGGGACGCGCCGCCGAGGGACGCGCGCGGTACCAGCGGTACCTGCTGGCCGAGCAGCGGTCGGCGCTCGATGACCTCGCAACGCTGCTGGCCGACAAGCGCACCGCGCTCATGTGCCTGGAGCACGATCCGGAGAGCTGCCACCGCACGGTGATCCTCGAAGTGCTGCGCGACGAGCTCGGGCTCACGCTCGACGTGGCGCAGATCGCGTAGCGGCGGTTCGCCTCTACGCCGCGAGCGTCAGCTGCTCGGGTCGCAGCGGCGGCCACCAGATCCCGAGCACGAGGAACGACGTCGGGTGCTGGTGCTGGTTGCCGACGAACAGGGCCGTGTCCTTGTCGGGACCACAGACCTCCTCGACCCACTTGGCGCGTACCTGGTCCTGCCAGTCCTCATCGTGCCGGACACGTCGGTAGAACTCGGCGATCTCCCAGTCGACGATCGATTGCTGGTGCGTCGTGGTGCACGTCGGATCGTCGCACTCGTAGCGCAGCCTGAAGGTCCACGGGATCAGCTCGAGCGCATCGAGCTGCCGGGCCTTCTCGTCGCCGTCGAGGTCATCGAGCAGCGAACCCTGTGCAGCCCACGCCCGCGCAATCTCTGCCTTGCCCGCCCTGACGTCCGCACGTCTGATGATGAGGTCGAGCACCCGCTTGGGTCGGAAGACGCCAAGCGATGTCCCGTCGTTGGCTTGACGACGCTGGATGTCACACATCGAAGCCGCCATCAGGGGCTCCACGAACCGTCGCCGCATAGCCCAGCCGCGGCGTGACGGCACGACGTCACCGACGAGCTCGATCGAGTCGCGATCGGGTCGCCGTGTCTCCGGCCGCCGATCGCCTCGATGCGCTTCCACCGCCACCCGGATCGGCTGGTACTTCCTGAACTGCCGGCTGTCGTCGAGCGCTCGGAACGGGACCGGATAGAGAACGAATCCATCTCGGACCCTCGTCCATCGTCTGAACGCCGGCGACGCAGGACACCTCGCCGTATCTCGTGCTCAGGGCCGGGTACGCCTTGACAAGAGGAAGAAACTCGATCGTTTCCATTCTTGGCAGCGTACGCCCGCGCGTGGGCGACCGCGCCGCCCTGCCACATGGAGAGTGCGTGGGTCTACATGCCCCGGATGGCTTCCGGAGCAGGGGGACCTACGGCAGCTCCGCCACCACGTCCGCGAGCGGCTTGCGGATGCCGGTGTAGAAGGGCAGCTCCTCGCGGGTGTGGCGGCGCGCCTCGGCGCCGCGCAGCTGGCGCATCAGGTCGACGATGCGCGTCAGCTCGTCGGCCTCGAACGCGAGCAGCCACTCGTAGTCGCCGAGCGCGAACGCGCTGACGGTGTTCGCGCGCACGTCGGCGTAGTCGCGCGCCATCATGCCGTGCTCGCGCAGCATGTCCGAGCGCTCCTGCGGCGGCAGCAGGTACCACTCGTACGAACGCACGAACGGGTAGACGCAGACGTACTTGCGCGGCTCCTCGCCTTGGAGGAACGCGGGGACGTGCGCCTTGTTGAACTCGGCGTCGCGGTGCACGCCGACCTGCGTCCAGACGGCGTCGAGCACGCGGCCCAGCTCGGTGCGACGGAACGCGACGAACGCGTCCTGCAACGCGTCCGCGCTCGGCCCGACGAGCCACAGGAGCAGCTCCGCGTCGGCGCGGAAGCCGGCGAGCGAGTACGCGCCGCGCAACGTCACGCCGCCGCCCGTCAAGGCCGCCTCGGCCTCGGCGGCGTCGGCGGACACGCCGCCGCCCGGCTCGCGCACGCGCAGCGCCGCGTACAGGACGTAGGGGTTCTCGAAGTCCGTCACAGATCCGTCTCCAGAGCGTCGGGGGCGCGCGGCCACCGGCATCGTATGCCCCAGCCCGTCGCGCACGGCGCGCGGACCCGTGTTGCGCGTTGCACGACGTCCGACAGCTCGCCGGTGTGCGAGTCTGACGCCCGATCACGCACCGCGGGAGAAAGGCTGGGCATGGAGATCGACCTCTCGGGCAGGGCCATCGCGATCACGGGGGCGTCCTCGGGGATCGGCGAGGCGACCGCGCTGGCGTGCGCGGCCGCGGGCGCCGGCGTCGCGCTGGCGGCGCGGCGCGTGGAGCGAATCGACGCGCTCGCCGAGAAGATCGAGCAGGCCGGCGGCCGCGCGGTCGCGATCCCGGCGGACGTCGGCGACGAGCAGCAGGCACGCACGTTCGTGCAGCGCGCGCACGGCGCGCTCGGCCACCTCGACGGGCTCGTCAACAACGCCGGCGTGATGCTGCTCGGGCCGATCGAGGACGCCGACACGGAGGAGTGGCGGCGGATGGTCCACGCCAACCTCTTCGGCGTCCTCTACTGCACGCACGCCGCGCTGCCGCTGCTGCGCGCGAACGGCGGCGGCGACGTCGTCAACGTCAGCTCCGTCGCGGGCCGCGTCGCGCGCGCCGGCTCCGGCGTCTACAGCGCCACGAAGTGGGGCGTCAACGCGTTCTCGGAGGCGCTGCGGCAGGAGCAGGCCGGCGCCGGCATCCGCGTGACGGTGATCGAGCCGGGCGCGGTCGCGACGGAGCTGCCGGGCCACAACCGCCCCGAGATCCTCGAGCAGATGGCGAGACGCTTCAGCGGCGTCGAGCCGATGCAGGCCGAGGACATCGCGGACACGATCGCGTTCGCGCTCGCGCAGCCGCCGCGCGTGAGCCTCAACGAGTTGCTCGTGCGGCCTTCGAGGCAGCTGTGAGCGCTACCTTCACCGGATCTCGATCCGCCACCGCGTCCGGACGCATACCGTGTCCGGGCGGGTTCCCGGCCTCTCTTGAGGTTCCCTTGATCTTCGCGCGATGAGGTGCAGCCATGTTCCCCCGAGCTACGCAGACCGACCGCCGCGCCGCCGCCCGCGAACGCACCGAGGCGCTCGAGGCGATCGACCGTCCCGACGGCGACGCCGGTGCGCCCGCTGCGCCCGCCGGCCCCGGCCGCTACCTCGTCGTCGAGCGCGACGGCGAGGAGCAGCACCTCGCGCTCACGCGGCAGGTGACCCACCTGGGCCGCGGCTTCGGCGCCACGCTCCAGCTGGAGGACCCCGGCGTCTCGCGCCGCCACGCGATCGTCGTGCAGCGGCGCGGCTGCGTGCGGGTCCTCGACGACCGCAGCGCGAACGGCACGTGGGTCAACGGGCAGCGCGTGGTCGAGGCGGAGCTGGCCGACGGCGACGTGATCGTGCTCGGCCGCGTCGTGCTCGTCTACCGCGAGCTGCTCGCGTAGCGCGCGCCGGAGCGATCGTGGCGGTTCGCGCCGCCGCGGCGTCGGGCATCATCTTGCGCACGATGGCCGACTCCCCCGCCCGTCAGTCGCCCCCGGACGCCGAGCGCTCGCGCAAGGACAACGCGCGCCGCATCGCGATCGGGATCCTCGGCGCGGTCGCGCTGCTGTTCGCGATCCTCAACTTCGAGGACGTGAAGGTCGACCTGCTGTTCGGCAGCGTCACGATGCCGCTCGTGATCGTGATCGCCGCGTGTCTGCTGATCGGCGGCCTGATCGGCGCCTACCTCGGCCGCCGCGGCGCCAAGCGCGGCTGACCGGGTCGCTACGCGCCGGCGGCCGGAGCCGGCGGGGGCGGCGGCGCGAGCCAGCCGGCCTGGATTCTCGCCGCGAGGTCCTTCGACTCCTCGCGCACGGCGGTGCCGTCCTCGAGCTCGACCGCGGGCAGCTTGCGCTGGCCGGTCTTCGCCTCCAGCTCCGTACGGCGGCTTCTCGGGAAGGCCGGGTGCTTGACGACCTCGTACTCGACGCCCGCCTCGTCGAGCGCGTGCTGGACCTTCCAGCAGGGGTGCGGGCCTCTCGCCCACATGATGGAGCAGCGGTGCAGCTTGACGGCCATCGCGCCTCCTTCGGGTCGGATAGGCGCCGCCGACGATACACGCCATCATGCGCCGGATGGAGGATCCGCCGCAGATCGCACGCGGGCTGCCGCTGCCGCTGGACGAGGTCGTGCTGCGCGCGAGCCGCTCCTCCGGCCCCGGCGGCCAGCACGCGAACGTGACCGCGTCGCGCGTGGAGGCGGTGTTCGACGTCACCGCCTCGCGCGCGCTGAGCGACGCGCAGAAGGCGCGCGTGCTCGAGCGCCTCGGCCCGCGCGTGACGGCGGTCGCGCAGGACGCCCGCAGCCAGGTGCGCAACCGCCAGCTGGCGCTCGAGCGGCTCGCCGCGCGCCTCGCCGCCGCGCTCGCCGTGCCGCGCCCACGCAAGCCAACCCGTCCGACCGCCGCCGCGAGACGGCGTCAGGCCGAGGCGAAGCGCCGGCAGGCCGCGCGCAAGCGCGAGCGGCGCCCGCCGGACGAGTCGTGACCGGCGCCCGCGCGGCCGGCCGGCCGCGGACCTGGCGCGAACCCGCACACGCGGGGGCCGTTTCGATTAAGCTACTTCCTGTCAATTCAAGGCAGGGGGGAACCATGCATCACTCGCGCACGACCGCGCTCGCGGTCTGCTTCGCCGTGCTCGCACTGCTGCTGGCAGCCGGGACGGCGCTCGCCGAAAGCTACGTGGCGCTCGGCGACTCGTACTCGTCCGGCGTCGGGACGCGTGAATTCTTCGAAGAAGGCTGCAAGCGCAGCCTATACGCGTACCCCGAGCTGGTCGCCAGCGACCGCGCCAACACGAGCCTCACGTTCGAGGCCTGCTCCGGCGCCACCACGAGCGACGTGCTAGCCGAACAGCTCTCGCCGCTCAGCTCCTCGACGGACATAGTCACGATCACGATCGGCGGCAACGACGCCGGCTTCGCCGAAGTGATCACGCAGTGCGCGCTGCCGTGGCCGTGGTCGTGCGAAGGCGACCTCGACGACGCCGAAGCGTTCATCGAAGAAACGCTGCCGGGCCGCCTCGACAACGTGTACGCGGCGATCTCCAGAGACGCGCCGAACGCGACCGTCGTCGTGCTCGGCTACCCGCGCCTCTTCATGGGCGTCGACTGCAACGCCGGCACGTTCTTCAGCAGCACCGAGCTCAGACGCATGAACCTAGTCGCCGACCTCCTGAGCGACGTCACGCAGGAACGCGCCGAAGCCGCCGGCTTCACCTTCGAGAGCGCGATCCCGCCCTTCATCGGTCATGCGGTCTGCTCGGAATCGGAGTGGATAAACGGGCTCTCGAGCCCGATCGAAGAAAGCTTCCACCCGAACAGAACGGGCCACAGAAGCGGCTACGAGCCGCTCGTGCGCGACGTGATCGGCTAGAGGCTCGCCAGCTGCGCGACGAGCGCCGACCCGCTCACGCCGTTGTTCACCCGTACGCGGTGGAGCGTGAAGCGGTCGGCCTCGTCGGGCTGTGCGAGGCCGGGCTCGGTCGTCGTGGCGGCGAGGTAGCCGGCGGCGCGCACGGCCGCGATCGCCGCGGCGTCGTATCTGCCGGCCGGGTAGCAGAAGAAGTTCACGGGGACGCCGAAACGGCGCTTGAGCTCCGCGCGCGAGTCGGCGACCTCGTGCTTCAGGGTCGCCGCGTCCACCGTCGTCAGGTCCGGGTGGTCGATCGTGTGCGAGTCGAGCTCCCAGCCGGCGGCGATCAGCTGCTTCACCTGCGGCGCCGTGAGGCCGTAGTCGGAGCGGATGTTCTTCAGCTCGAGGTTCAGCACGCCGGGCCAGCCGAGCGCACGCAGCACGGGCAGGGCGTTCGCGACATGCGAGTGGTAGCCGTCGTCGAAGCTGACGACGACCGGCTTTGCCGGCAGCGGCCCGTGCGCGTGCCACGAGTCCCACGCCTCCTGCAGCGTCACGGCCGTGTAGCCGGCGCGCTTCAGCGCCTGCATCTGGTCGCGGAGCTCGGCGCGCGGGACGTAGAGGTCGGGGTACGGGGCGCCCGCCGGCGGGTCGTTGACGACGTGGTACATGAGGATCGGCACGGGCCGCGGCGGGCCGGGCGAGCCCATGTCGCGCGCCGGGCCGGCGACGGACGCCGCGGTCGTGCGCGCGTGCGCGCGCGTCGTCGCGGCCGCGGAGCCGCCGCCTGCGGGCGCCGCCTTGCCGTCGCTCCCGTTCTCGCCGCCCCCGCCGGAGCCGAGCGCAGCGGCGACGAGCACCGCCACGACCGCGAGCGCCGCGAGCAGCCCGCCCAGCGCGAGCGCGCGCCGGCGGCGGTAGGGAGGCTCGGGGGAGGCCGCCATCGTCTCCGGCATGCTGCCAGACGCCGCCGCGGCCGGCGCGCGGCATGGCGGTGCACGGCGACGGGAAGACCCTCCTCATGCGCCGCGCCGACCGCCTGATCCGCGAGCTGCGCGACGCCGTCGCCGACGAGCGCGTGCTCGCCGCGATCCGCGCCGTGCCGCGCGAGGCGTTCGTGCCGCGCGAGCTCCGTGCCCGCGCCTACGAGAACGTCGCGCTGCCGATCGGCGAGGGCCAGACGATCTCGCAGCCGCTCGTCGTCGGGCGCATGACGGAGCTGCTGCGCGTGCAGCCGGACGACCGCGTGCTCGACGTCGGCACCGGCTCCGGCTACCACGCCGCCGTGCTCGCGCAGCTGGCGGCGCACGTGTGGACGATCGAGCGCCATCGCGCGCTGAGCGAGCGGGCGCAGGCGAGCCTGCGCCGCGCCGGCGTCGCGAACGTCACCGCGCTCGTCGGCGACGGCTCGCGCGGCCTGCCGGACGAGGCGCCGTTCGACGCGATCAACGTGGCCGCCGCGGCGTGGCCGGAGGTGCCGCCCGCGCTCGAGCGCCAGCTCGCCCCGGGCGGCCGGCTCGTCGCCCCGGTCGGTGCGAGCGGGCAGCAGCTGGTGCTCGTCGAGCGCGGCTCGGGGGACGACGCCGAGACGCTGCGCCGCACCGGGCTCGACCCGGTCCGCTTCGTCCCGCTGATCGAGGGGTAGCGACCGCGCCGGCGCCGGCTCCGTCCGACCGAAACGCCACCGTGCAGACAACCGGCGCAGAACCCCGTGCCGTTTGTCACAATCAGTGGCGGGAAGAGGAGAGCCCATGGAGCCGCTGTTCGAGCATCGAATGGAGTTCGCCGGCTGCGAGAACGCGCGTCTTGGAGCTGGAGGGTCGGGGGGACCCGATCGTGCTGTTCCACGGCTGGTCGGACAGCGCCGACACCTGGCGCTGCGTGCTCGACCGGCTCGGCCGGGCGGAGCAGCGCGCGATCGCCGTCGACCTGCCCGGCTTCGGCACCGCCGACCCGCTGGACGACGGCCCGATGCTGCCGCAGCTCGACGCGTTCGGCGCCGCGGCGCTCGCCTACGCGGGCGGCGGCGTGGAACGCGGGCCCCGGCGCGCGAGCGCGGGTGCCGTCGCGGTCGGCAACTCGCTCGGCGGCTGCCTTGCGCTGCGGCTCGCCCAGCACGCCCCGGAGCGCGTCGGCCGCGTCGTGGCGCTCGCGCCCGCCGGCCTCGACATGGCGCGCTGGCTCGCGCTGATCGAGCACGACCAGGTACTGCGCGCGCTCGCCTCGGTTCCCGTGCCGCTGCCCTCGCGCGTCGTCCAGGGCGCCGTCGCGCGCGTCTACCGCTCGCTCGCGTTCGCCGACCCCGACGCCGTCGAGCCCGGCGTCGCGCGCGCCTTCGCCAAGCACCACCCCGACCGCCGGGCGCTCGCGCGCATGCTCGCGTCCGGGCGCCGCCTGCTGCCGGAGCTGCGCGACCCGTTCGACTTCCCCGCCATCCGCTGCCGCGTGCAGCTCGTGTGGGGCGACTCCGACCGGCTCGTGTTCCACCGCGGCGCGAAGCGGCTGCTGGCCGCCGTCGAGGGCTCGACGCTCGAGCTGATCGAGCGCTGCGGCCACTCGCCGCAGATCGAGTGCCCGGACCGCGTCATCGAGCTGCTGCTCGGGGACGACGCCGCGCTCGCGCAGGCCGCCTGAGCGCGCGATCGACCAGCCCGCCGCCCGCGCCGCGCGGCGCCGTTCCGACTGCGGAGACACCCTGGCCGTACGGCCAGCCGAGCCGCGCCGGAGCGCGCCGCTCTGCCACACTTGCGGACGCGATGGACCTGATCCCGACCCCGGAGCAGCTCGGAGCCGCCGCCGCGAACGTGGTCGACCGCGTCATGCGCGGCAGCCTCGCGGACCTGCGCCCGCTGCCGACCGCGATCGTCGACGAGGGGCCGCAGCGGACCGTGCGCCGCTACCTGCGCCCGGCGCTCGCCGGCGGCGAGCCGGCCGGCCGGAACCGGCCGCCTGCGAGATCGCTTTCGCGCTCCGGCGACCGGAACCGGCCGCCTGCGAGATCGCTTTCGCGCTCCGGCGACCGGAACCGGCCGCCTGCGCGCGACGTCACACCGCCGCCGGTCCTGCTGGTGCCGCCGCTCGCCGCGCCCGCGAGCTGCTTCGACCTGCGCCGCGGCTGCTCGCTCGCCGAGCACCTGCTGGCGGCCGGTCACCGGCCCTACGTGGTCGACTACGGCCCGATCGCGTTCGGCGACCGCGACCTCGGCCTCGAGCACTGGGTCGACGAGGTGATCCCACGCGCGATCGAAGCCGTCTCGGCGGACGCCGGCGGCGCCGAGGTGCAGGTCGTCGGCTGGTGCCTCGGCGGGATCATGTCGCTGCTGTCCGTCGCCGGCGGGGCCGGGCCGGTGCGCTCGATCACGGCCGTCGCGAGCCCGTTCGACGTCACCGAGGTGCCGATGGTCGCGCCCCTGCGCCCGCTCGCGAACATCGCCGGCGGCTCGTTCGGGACGCTCGCCTACCGCGCGCTCGGCGGCGCGCCCGCGCCGCTCGTGAAGCGCATGTACAGACTCGCCGGCTTCGACAAGTACGTGATGAAGCCGATCACGCTCGCGACGAACCTCGACGACCGCGACTTCCTCGCGCAGGTCGAGGCGGTCGACCACTTCATGGCGAACATGCTCGCCTACCCCGGCCGCACGTTCGGGCAGATCTACCACCGCTTCCTGCGCCGCAACGACCTCGCCGACGGCCGCATCGAGCTCGGCGGCCGCACGCTCGACCTCGCCGACGTGCGCACGCCGGTGCTGTCGATCGCCGGCGAGGGCGACGGGATCGCGCCGGTGAACGCGGTCCACCACGTCGCCGAGCTGCTGCCGCACGCGCCGTTCGCGCGCACCGCGACCGCGCCCGGCGGCCACCTCGGCGTGCTCACCGGCCGCGCCGCCCGCCGCACGACCTGGCGCATGCTCGACGAGTTCCTCGCCGAGACCGCCCAGACGCCCGAGGAGCGCCGCGCGCGACGGCACCTGCGGGCGGTGGCCTAAAGCCCCGGCGGATGCCGCACCGCGAACCCCGCGGTGCCGCGCGGGGTGCCCTGCCAGCGCGAGCCGGTCGCCGACAGGCCGCCGGTGTCGAAGCGCAGGCCGGCGACGTACATGAACGTGTGGCCGCCGTTGGCGAAGACGGTGATCCATCTGCCCGGACCCGGGTCGCCCCAGTGCGCCAGGTCCCCTGAGACCATCGGCGCGGAGATCAGCCCGGCGGCCGCGAACGCGTAGCTGATCGAGGCGGAGCAGTCGTAGGCGGTGTCGATCCACGTCGCGTGCCCGCCGCCGTAGCGGTACGGCAGCCGCGCGATCTGGTTGCCGGCGCCGATCACCGCCTGCACGACCGCGGGCGCCGCGAGCGGCGCGACCGCAAGGCCGTTCGCGGTCAGCGCGGCCGTCTCGCCGGAGGGGATCCCGCTGGCGGCCAGCTCGCGGCGGATGTCGGCGTCGCTCTTCGGCTGCGGCAGGTCTCGTGACGCGCGAGAGTCCGACACCACGCCGCTGGTCCCCGCCGGCACCCCGGCCGACGGGTCGACCGCGCGCGGATGCGGCCGCAGCTTGTCGACCGCCTGCGGCGCGCTCGCCGGCGGCGACGCCGCACCGGCCGGCGCCGCGTCCCCGCCGCAGCCGGAGAGCGGCACGGCGAGCAGCGCCGCGGCGGCGGTCGCAAGAGCGATCGGTGCGAGCTTGCTGCGCACGTCGCATCCGAGTATGGACCCCCGCGAGCACGCGGGCGCCGAGCGGCACGTTGAGCTGCCGTAAAGGTGCGGGGTGAGGATGTCCGGAGCAGTACCATCACTCACGATCTCTGCGCGGCCAACGGGTGACGTGCCCTGGGGGGCGATCGGCCGGCGCGGGCCGGGGATGCACCGACGAGGAGGACGACGAGCAGCGATGGCGGACAGCACCGAGACACGCAAGGAGCGCCGGGCGACCGCACGGGCGGAACGGGATCGCGCCGCGGAAGCCGCCAGAGCGCGGCAGCGCCAGCGGCTGTGGATCCTCGGCGGGGCGCTCGCGCTCGCCGCCGTGATCGTCGTCGTGATCGCGCTCGCGTCGGGCGGCAGCGACACCCCGACGAAGAAGGCGGGCGAGGTCGTGCCGGGCCAGGCCGAGGCCAACGCCCTGTTCGCCGGCATCCCGCAGGACGGCATCACGCTCGGCGACCCGAGAGCGCCCATCACCTTCGTCGAGTTCGCGGACCTGCAGTGCCCGTTCTGCCGCGAATACACCGAGAAGGCCATGTCGACGCTCGTGACCGACTACGTCCGCACCGGCAAGGTGAAGATGATGTTCCGCAACGTCCCGTTCATCGGGACGGACTCCGCGCGCGCGGCGCAGATGGCCGCCGCCGCGGGCCTGCAGAACAAGCTGTGGCCGTACATCGACATCTTCTACGCCAATCAGCAGCAGGAGAACTCCGGGTATGTCACCGACGACTTCCTGCGCAAGATCGGCAGCGGCGTCAGAGGGCTGAACGTCGACAGAGCGATGAACGACCGCGGGCTGCCGGAGATCCAGAGACAGCTCAACGAGGCGCAGACGGAATGGCAGACGAACGGCTTCACCGGGACGCCGTCGTTCCTCCTGGGTCCGACGGGCGGCAGACTCGACGCGCTCCAGATCAACGACTTCAACCCCAGCACGTTCACCTCCGCCATCGACAAGGCGCTCGCGAACGCCAGATGACGCCATGACGGGGGACCGCACCGACCGCACGCTCCATCGCGCCCTGGTGATCCTGACGCTGATCGGGATCGGGATCGCGGGGTACCTGACGTACGTGCACTACCAGAAGCTCAGCCCGGTCTGCACGACGGGCGGCTGCGAGAGAGTGCAGGCGTCGAGATACGCGATGGTCGGCGGCGTCCCGGTCCCCCTGATCGGCCTCGTCGGCTACGTCGCGATCCTCGCCTCGCTGTTCGTGCGCGGCGAGCTCGCGCGGCTCGCGACCGCGGCGATGGCGATCGGCGGCTTCGCCTTCAGCGTCTACCTGACCGCGATGGAGCTGTTCCAGATCCACGCGATCTGCCAGTGGTGCGTCGGCAGCGCGACCGTGATGACGCTGCTCGCGATCCTCTCGACGATCCGCGCCCTGCGCATCCCCGGCGACGGCGACGGCGACGCCGACGCCGAAGCGGACGACGAGGACGAGCGCGACGCGGCGCCGCTCGCGGACCCGGAGGGCGAGCCTGTCTGACCGCCCCCACCTGCCGCGCCGACGTCGATCCCCTCGAATCCGCGGCGCGTCGCGCCGTGCGCGCGGGGCGGCGCTGCTGGCGGCCCTCGCGACGGCCGCCGCGCTGCTCGCCGGCTGCGGCGGATCGGGCGGCGGGCGCGCGACCGCGAGCGGCGGCGACGACGGCCGGCACTTCGCGGTCGCGGAGGCGCTGCCGCCGGGCCTCGCCGGCAGACGCGCGCCGGACATCCAGCTCGCCGACGCGCGCGGCGGCACGTTCGACACGCGCTCGCTCGTGCAGGCCGGCACGCCGTACCTCGTCACCTTCCTGTACGCCAACTGCCCCGACGTCTGCCCGCTGATCGGCGAGCAGCTGCGCCAGACGCTGCAGAAGCTCGGCTCCGACGCAGCAGGCGTGGCGGTCGTGGCCGTCTCCGTCGACCCGCGCGGCGACACGCCCGCGACCGTGCGCGCGTGGCTCAAGCGCCACCGCGAGCCGGCGCAGTTCCATTACCTGCTCGGCACGCAGGCCGAGCTCGCGCCGGTGTGGAGAGCGTGGTACGCGGCGCCGCAGATCGCGGGCGACCCGCAGAGCGCGCACACCGCGGTCGTGTGGATCGTCGACGCGCGCGGCCGCCTCGCGGCCAAGCTGGCCGCCGGCACGCCGTTCGACACGAGCGGATTGGCGCGCGACATGCGTTCGCTGCTGACAACTGCCGGCGCCTGATCCGCGCCGGCAGTTAAGATCGAGTCACCCCCTGTTCCCTCGACTGCCGCCGGAGGCCCCGATGCTCGAGCCGCTCCTCCCCCGCCTGAAGCGTGACGTCGCCGCACGCATGGCCGAGCTGCGGCCGCTGGTGGAGGAAGCCGAGCGGCTGGAGGCCGCGAAGGAGGCGCTGCTGGCCGAAGCGGCCGCCGTCGAGCGGGCGGCCAGCCGCCGCGCGGCACGCGGGACGCAACCGCGCGAGAGCGCCTTCCCCGAGCTGAACGGCGCAACCGCGAGCTCCGTCCCGCACCGGGCGCGCGCGAACGGGTCGAGCGTCGACGGCGCCGACACCGACGAGCAGGGCGACCGCGCCGGGCGCGGCGAGAACCAGGCCGCGATCCTCGCGATCGTCGAGGAGCGGCCGGGCGTTTCCGTCGCCGAGATCGCGTCGGTCACGAAGATCGCGAAGCCGACCGTCGCCACGACCGTCTCCAAGCTCAAGCGCGACGGCGTGCTCGCCGACGAGGCCGGCGGCGTGAAGCTCGCCTCGCGCGAGCGCGTGACGCTCTCCGAGGTCGCGTAGCCGCAGGATGCCGGCACCACGCGCGGCAGCGGCTCGCTCGTGTCGGCGCGCGAACGCTCGCGAGCGCGCCTCGGAAACTTTTCGGTGGCACGCCGCACCTTTGGGCGCGTCGCCGAGTTGAGGACCGCGATGCCGGGTTCACGTGCCGAGGAGCCGGGGCGCCGGGGCGCCCGCGACGAGCAGGCGGACGCGTCCCCGTCCCTCACCCGTCCGCACGACCGGCGCACGTTCCTGCGGACCGCCGGCGCGGGCGCCGCCGGCATCGCGCTGGCGGGCGGCGCCGCCGCGATCGGTGCGCGCGCGCGGCGTCCGGACGGGCCGAACGTGCTGGTGGTCGTCATGGACACCGTGCGCGCCGACCACGTCGGCGCCTACGGCAACAGATGGATGAGAACGCCGAACATCGACGCGCTCGCGAAGGAGACGCTGCGCTTCACGCGCGGCTTCCCGGAGGCGATGCCGACCGTCCCCGCGCGCCGCTCGATGCTGAAGGGCCGGCGCGTCTACCCGTGGACCGACTGGAAGCCGACGCGCAACCTGCCGGGCAGCCCCGGCTGGGCCGGCTTCTCGGCGAAGGAGCACACGTGGCTGAAGGCGCTGCGCCGCCACGGGTACTGGACCGGCTACGTGAGCGACAACCCGTTCCTGTCGTTCGCGCCCTCGTGGCACGGCCTGCGCGACACGCTCGACCGCTACGTGAAGGTCTCCGGGCAGGTCGGCGTGCGCCACCCCGCCTCCTCGGTGCCGCTGCACAAGGCGCGCCACTGGCTCCCGCGTGACATGCGCACGACGGGGCACTACCTCCAGAGCATGCGCCAGTACCTCGCGAACATGGGCGCCGCGCGCCACGAGGAGGAGGAGGGCTTCTCGCGCGTCTTCAGCCTCGGGATCGAGCATCTCAAGGAGGCCGCGAAGCACAGCCCGTTCGCGCTCGTCGTCGACTCGTTCGACCCGCACGAGCCGTGGGTGCCGATGCGCAAGTACCGCGACATGTACGGCGACCCGCACTACCACGGCACCGAGCCGGGCAACGTGCGCTACCGGCCGTCGTCGTACATGACCGAGCGCGAGCTTCGAGCGCCTGCCGATCGTCTACGCGGCGGCGCTGACGGAGGCGGACGCGTGGCTCGGCCGCTTCCTCGACGCCTTCTGGAGCAGCGGCCTCGCCGACAACACGATCCTCGTCTTCATGAGCGATCACGGCATCGTGCTCGGCGAGCGCGGCTGGACGGGCAAGCCCGCCAATCAGCTCCATCCCGAGCTGATCCACGTGCCCTTCCTCCTGCGCGGTCCGGACGGCCGTCACGCCGGCCAGACGACGCGCTACTTCGTCTCCCCGCACGACATCGGCCCGACGGTGCTCTCCGCGTGCGGCGTGAAGGCGCCCTCGACGATGGATGGCTCGGACCTCACGCCGCTGCTGCACGGCAGCCAGCCGAAGCAGAGGCGCCCCTTCTGGTACGGCGGCTACGCGAACCACTGGTACTACCGCGACGACCGCTATGCGATGATCGCCGACGGGCTCAACAGAGGCCGCGCGCTGTACGACCTGCGCAGAGACCCGGGCGAGACGACGACCATCGCCGCCGACCACATCCCGCTGATGGACAAGTTCTACCGGCGGGTGCTGCACGACACCGGCCTCACCCACCTTCCGTACTTCGGACGCAGAACGAGCTGATGAGCCAACCCGTGGACCGGCGCTCGTTCCTGCGCATCGCAGGCGCGGGCGCCGCCGCGGCGACGGTGTGGCGCCCGGGCGCGCAGGCGCTCGCAGCGCGCACGCGCGCGGCGCAGCACGGCCCGAACGTGCTCGTGATCGTGCTCGACTCGACGCGCCACGACTACGTCGGCGCGTACGGCAACACGTGGATGAGAACGCCGGCGATCGACGCGCTCGCGCAGGAGTCGCTGCGCTTCACGCGCGCGTTCCCGGAGGCGATGCCGACGGTGCCGGCGCGCCGCTCGCTGATGATGGGCCGCCGCGTCTACCCGTGGCACGACTGGAAGCCGACGCGCAACCTGCCCGGCTCGCCCGGCTGGAGCGGCGTCTCCGCCGACGCGACGACGTGGCTCAAGACGTTCCGCCGCCACGGCTACTGGACCGGCTACGTGACCGACAACCCGTTCCTCTCGTTCGCGCCGGAGTGGGCCGGCTTCCGCTCGACGCTCAGCAGATTCCACAAGATCGGCGGGCAGGTCGGCGCGCTGCACCCGGCCAAGACGGTCTCCGAGCGCGAGGTCCTCCGCTGGCTGCCGAGAGGGATGCGCACGGAGCGCTACCTGACCGGGATGCGCCAGCACCTCGCGAACGTCGTCGGCGGCCGCGACGAGCGCGACTCGTGCGCGGCGCGCGTCTTCTCGCACGGGATCGACGCGCTGCTGGAGGCGATGAAGCACAAGCCGTTCGCGCTCGTCGTCGACTCGTTCGACCCGCACGAGCCGTGGACGCCGCCGCAGAAGTACCTCGACATGTACGGCGACCCGCACTACCACGGCACCTGGCCGGGCAACGTCCAGTACGCGCACAGCGACTACATGGCGCCGGCGGCGGTCAAGCGCCTGCCGACGGTCTACGGCGCCTCGCTGACGCTCGCCGACGCGTGGATGGGTCACTTCCTCGAGCGCTTCTACGCCTCCGGCCTCGCGGAGGAGACGATCGTCGTCTTCCTCTCCGACCACGGCATCATGCTCGGCGACCGCGGCTGGACCGGCAAGCCGGCGCTCGAGCTGCACCCGGAGCTGATCCAGGTGCCGTTCATGATCCGCGACCCGTCCGGGCGGATGGCGGGGCAGACCTCGCCCTACTTCGTCTCGCCCCACGACGTCGGTCCGACGCTGCTGGGGATGACCGGCATGCCGACGCCGCGCGTGATGAACGGCGTCGACCTCGAGCCGCTGCTGGACGCCGGCAGACCGCGCCTGTCGCGCCACTTCTGCTTCGGCGGCTACGCGAACCACTGGTACTACCGCGACGACCGCTGGGCCTTCATCGCCGACGGCAACGACAGCGGCCGGCAGCTGTTCGACCTGCGCAAGGACCCGGGCGAGCTGACGAGCGTCGCGAAGGACCACCCGAAGCTGCTCGACAAGATCTACAGGCGCGTGCTGCACTCGGCGAACGTCAGACGCCTGCCGTACTACGGCCGGAGCTGAGCGCGCGCGTCAGTGCGCGTGGCCGTGCGCGGCGGCGGCGTCGAGCTGGTCGCGCGGGAGGCGCATCGCGAACAGCACCGCCAGCAGCGTCGTCGCCGGCACCGCGACGATCAGGCCGATCGAGCCGACGAGCGTCGCGACGACCTGCTCGGAGACGCGTCGAGGTTCACCGCCTGGCCGAGCGGCAGCGCGCCGGAGGCGAAGATCAGCAGCACCGGCAGCGAGGAGCCGGCGTAGGCGAGCACGAGCGTGTTGACGGTCGCGCTGACGTGGTCGCGGCCGACGTGCATCGCGCGGCGGAACAGCTCGCGGTGGCCGAGGTCCGGGTTCACCGCGCGCAGGTTCATCACGATCGACGACTGGCTGACGGTGACGTCGTCGAGCACGCCGAGCGCGGCGATGATCGCGCCCGCGATCAGCAGCCCCTGGAGCGAGACGCCCGGGTCGGCGAGCCGCAGCGCGAAGGAGGTCTCCCCGGCGAGGCCGGTGAGGCGCGAGAGGTGGGTGAAGACGTCCGCGAGCCCGGCCGTCAGCAGCAGCGTGACGGTGGTGCCGAGCAGCGCGACGATCGACTTCGGCCCCGCCCCGTGCGCCAGCAGCACCGTCACGAACATCACTGCGAGCGAGCCGACGACCGCCACCGCGACCGGCGAGCGGCCGTTGAGGATCCCCGGCACGACGAACGTGAGGATCACGACGAGGCTGAGCCCGAGGCCGACCAGCGACAGGAATCCGCGCCAGCGCGAGAGCGCGACCACGAGCACGGCGAAGATCAGGAACAGCGCGATCAGCGAGCCGCCGCGCTGGTAGTCGACGAGCGTGTAGAAGTTGAGGTTCTCGTGGTCGTAGCCGGGGACCGGCGGCGAGGGAGACGACGCGGATCTTGTCGCCGAGGTGCACCGGCGGGTCGTCGCCGTTTGCGTTCCACTCGATGACGCCGGCGGTCCCCTGCGCGTCGCCGGAGTCGAGGTGGATTCTCACGCGTCTGCAGCTCGTCGAGATCGTCGCGCCGCAGGGCCGGTCGATGATCCCGACCACGGTCGCGCGGTCGCTCGGCGTCACGACCGACTCGAAGCGCCGCGGCGCGTGGCCGGACCACAGCAGCGCCATCGCGACGACCGTGGCGATCCCGATCAGGGCGACGAGCAGGCGGAAGGCGTTCGGGAGCGACGGCACGCGGATCGGGCCATTGAAACACGCGCGGGCGGGCGGAGTCGCGGCGCGGTCAGCGCAACTCCCGCGGGCGCATCGTGTTGGCAGTGCCGGTAGGGTCCGGAGCCTGTCGAGGCCTCCCCGTCCCTCGACCAAGACCCCCGACGCGCCACGCACGAGGAGCACCGATGGCCCGAGGACCCCGCTTGACACGACGGCGCGCGCTGCAGGCCGGCGCAGCCGGCGCCGCCGCGCTGGGCCTGAGCGCCTGCGGCGACGAGTACGACCCGCGCGCCAGACACGACAAGGACGCGCCCAACGTCCTGATGATCATCACGGACAGCACGCGGGCCGACTACGTCGGGGCGTACAACCCGAACACGCGCGCGAAGACCGAGAACCTCGACGCGCTCGCGAAGAACGCGTGCCTGTTCGAGTACGCGGTGCCCGGCTCGATGCCGACCGGGCTCGTGCGTCGCGAGGTGCTGTGCGGCATGCGCGGCTTCCCCTGCCGCGACTGGGTCCTCTCGCCGCCGCTGCCGGCGGAGGTCGGCTGGACGAGCATCCTGCCGCACCAGCCGCTGCTGACCGAGGTGCTCGGCAAGGCCGGCGTCGAGACCGCGTACGTGACCGACAACCCGTTCCTCGTCGGCCCGCGCTACATCGACTTCCGCCGCACGCTCGACATCGCGCACCCGGACTTCTCGCAGGGCGCCTACCGCGCGCTCAACACGCCGTTCAGACGGCCCGCGCCGCGCAGCGCGATCGAGAAGTACCTGCTGCCGGCGCTGTCGAACACGCTCGAGGTCGACCGCCTCGAGAGCCACGTCGGCTGGGCGAGCATGTACCGCGTCGGCGAGCGCAACTACTCGGCCGCGCGCGTCATGCGCGGCGGGATGGACGCACTCGACGAGCTCAAGGACAGACAGCCGTTCTTCCTCGGCGTCGACTCGTTCGACCCGCACGAGCCGTTCGACGCGCCGCCGGTGTACGTGAGACTGATGGAGAGAGGCAGAGAGCTCGGCATCCAGAAGACGAGAGGGATCCTGCCGATCCAGCCGTTCCTGACGCCGGCGAGCTCGATCAGAAACCTGGAGATCAGCCAGGAGACGGTCGAGCTCGTGCGCGACCTCTACGCCGCCGAGCTGACCTACGCCGACGTGTGGATCGGCAAGTTGCTGAACAAGCTCCACGACCTCGGCCTCGCCGACAACACGATCGTCTACTACTTCAGCGACCACGGCGTGACGCTCGGCGAGCACGGCATCATCGGCAAGTCGACGCCGCGGCCCTACCCCGAGATCCACCACGTGCCCTACATGATCCACCACCCCGACGGCAAGCTGTCCGGGACGCGCAACAGATACTTCGCCTCCACCTACGACGTCGCGCGCACGGTCTGCTCGATGTTCGGCGTGCGCCCGCCCGGGCTGATGAACGGCGAGGACCTCAGCGTCCTGTTCGAGGGCAGAGAGCCGACCGCGCGGCCCTACTACACGGCCGACTACCAGGAGACGTGGATCGCCGGCGACCGCGAGTGGGTGATGATCTCCAACACCGAGGGCTCCAGAAGAGAGCTGTACTACCTGCCCGACGATCCCGGCGCGAACAACGACGTCGCCGCCCAGCACCCGGACGTGACCGACAAGCTGTGGGCGGTGCTGGTGGACGAGGCCGGCGGCACGCTGCCGGAGTTCAAGAAGCACATCGGCGTGGTGGGCGGATGAGTCGGGGCCCCTCGCGCGACCGCCTCACCCGCCGCGCGCTGTTGCGCCGCGGCGGCACCGGCGGGGCCGCCGGCCTCGCCGCGCTCGGCGGCTTCCCGGCGCTGGCCAGCGCCAAGGGCGAGCTGGAGGCCGAGCGCGACCACGAGCGCCCGAACGTCGTGCTGATCATGGCCGACCGCATCCGGGCCGACGCGCTGAAGTCCTACGACGACGTGTTCGACAACTCGGCCCACACGCCGAACCTCGACACGCTCGCGGACGAGTCGCTGCGCTTCAGATACATGGTCCCGGAGGGCCTGCCGGCGATCCCCGCGCGGCGCGCGATCCTCACCGGCCTGCGCTCCTACCCGTTCCGCGACTGGAGAGCGACCGCGGGCGTGCCGCCGATCCCCGGCTGGCACAAGATCTACGACTTCCAGCCGCTGATGCCGGAGCTGCTGGCCGCCGACGGCGTCGAGACCGTCTACGTGACCGACAACCCGCTGCTGTCCGGCCCGCGCTTCTCGTTCGTGCGGCGCACCCGCGATCTGCCGCAGTCGGGGAGCCACACCTCCACCGAGCGCAGCTACTTCCTGCCGCTGCGCAAGGCGGCGGAGCGCAGCGAGCCGACGACGCGCGTGCTCGCGGAGGGCACGAAGCTGCTCGACCAGCTCAAGGGCAGACAGCCGTTCTTCCTCGGCCTCGACGCGTTCGACCCGGTCGACGCGTTCGAGATGCCGCGCCAGTACGTGCTCGGCACCGGCCCCGTGCTCGAGAACCAGGTCAGCCGGCCCGCCTACTACAGCTACCAGGACACCGTCAGAGTGAGCGGCGACGGCCTCGCCGACACGGTCCGCGAGCGCTACGCGAACGAGGTGCGGCTCGTCGACGACGCGGTCGGGCGCTTCCTGCACAAGCTCGACGAGGCCGGCCTCGCCGACAACACGGTCGTCATCTTCGCCAGCGAGGGCGGCATCGCGCTCGGCGAGCAGGGCGTCTTCGGCCACCCGGCCGGCATGTGGCACCGGCGCATCTACCAGGCGCCGCTGCTGATCCGCGACCCCAAGCGGCGCTGGGCCGGCGAGCAGAGCTCGTGGTTCGCCTCCACGCACGACATCCCGCCGACGATCCTGTCCTACCTCGGCATCACGATCCCCGGCAAGATGGCCGGCGACGACCTCACGACGCTGCTCGACGACGACGACCTGCCGCCGCGCCTGTACTTCACCACCGCGGTCGACACGCACATCGTCGCCGGCGACAGAGAGTGGCTGCTGCTCGGCCGCAGCGACGAGGACCGCTGGCGCCTCTACCACCTCGACGACGTCGACAAGCCGGACGACATCGAGAACAAGACGGTGACGGCGCCGACCCCGCTGCAGTCGCTGAGAGAGTTCGCGATCTGGTCGGCCGGCGGCACGCTGCCGGACTTCGGCCCGACCGCCGCGATCCGGCCGCGCAAGCCGGACGAGAAGACCTCGGTCGCCGACGACGGCACGCTCAACAGCGACGACCAGGACAACCAGCGGCTCGGCGTCGCGCAGGGAGGCTGACGATGAGCGCCGTCGACCCCGCCGCCACCTCCGAGCGCCGGCACCGGCGCGGGCACCCGCGCAAGGAGCGCAGAAACCCGCCGACCGAGTGGCTCTACGCCCACCGCGACAGAATCTTCGCGGTCATGATGATCGGCTGGTTCATGTCCTTGATGGACGTGTCGATCGTCAACATCTCGATCCCGGAGCTGGAGCACGACTTCGAGACGAGCCTGTCGACCGTCTCCTGGGTCGCGAACGCCTACAACATCGTCTTCGCCGTGCTGCTCGTCACGGCCGGGCGCCTCGCCGACCAGTTCGGCCGCAAGAAGTTCTTCATGGCCGGCCTGTTCCTGTTCACGCTCGGCTCGGGCCTGTGCGCCGCCTCGTGGGACATCGGCTGGCTGATCGGCTTCCGCGCGCTGCAGGGCGTCGGCGCCGGCCTGCTCGCGCCGCTCGGCTTCGCGATCACGTCGCTGATCTTCCCGCCGCAGATGCGCGGCCGCGGCCTCGCGCTGATCGCGGTGATCGCGCTCGCCGCCGCCGGCATGGGGCCGGTGATCGGCGGCGTCCTGGTCGAGACGCTCAACTGGCACTGGATCTTCATCATCAACATCCCGATCGGGATCGTCGGCCTGTTCCTCGGCTGGCGCTGGTGGCCGGAGACGTACGACCTGACGGCGACGCGCCAGGTCGACTGGCTCGGCATGTTCCTGCTCAGCTCGGGCGTCGGCCTCTTCATCTACGGCCTCGTCGAGGCGAACGTGCGCGGCTGGGGCAACGCCAGCGTGCTGTTCTTCCTGCAGATCTCGCTCGTGCTGCTGATCGGCTTCGTGCTGTGGCAGCGCCACGCGAAGGTCGCGATGATCCCGAAGGCGCTGCAGAGAAACCGCCAGTTCCTGAGCGCGAACATGGCGATGCTGCTGCTCGGCGCCGGCGCGCTCGGGGCGCTGTTCCTGCTGTCGATCACGCTCGTGAACCTGTGGGGCTACTCGCAGCTCGAGGCGGCGCTGGCCCTCACGCCGATCGGCGCCTGCGGCATCGTCATGTGGCCGGTCGTCGGCAAGGGCGCCGACCACCTCGCGCCCTACCGCCTCGCGATGCCGGCGCTGCTGTCGATGGCGCTCGGGATGCTGTGGTTCTCGTTCCTGCCCTCCACGTACGAGGGGCAGCTCGACTATCTCGTCGTGCTGCCGGGGATCGTCCTCTTCGGCCTCGGCGTGGGCACCGCGTTCCCGGCGATCAACGTCGGGGCGATGGGCGCCGCGGTCGGCCCGGAGGTCGGCGTCGCCTCCGGCATCATCAACACCTCGCGCCAGCTCGGCGCGGCGCTCGGCATCGCCGCGCTGATCGGCGTCTTCACGATGACGGCCGGCTGGTACCTGGACGCGAAGGTCGACCCGATCGAGGACAGAGCGTACGTGTGGGCGGTCCCGAACCCGCTCGCGCTCGGCCTCGTCGGCAAGAACCTCGGCGAGTTCGCCGGCGCGATCCCGCGCGAGTCGCACGCGCCGGTCGGCTTCGACCGCTGGGTGCGGCGCGAGAGCGCCGGCATCGCGCGCGACGGCATCGGCTGGGCGTTCCGCGCCGCGGCGCTGCTGCTGCTGCTGGCGATGCCGTTCGCGCGGAGACTGACGCGCACGCCGCAGGAGGTGCGCGACATCGCGATGAGAGCGATGGCGGCGGCGAGAGCGGCGGCCGCCGCCGCGGCCGCCGCGGGCAGCGCGCCGGAGCCGGCTCCCGTGGGCGCCGGCGTCGCCGTCGCGCCTGACCGCGCGCCGCCGCCGGAGGTGGGTGGGCGCGGGACATCCCCGAAGGTCGGCGTCGTGCCGACCTCGCCCGCAGCCGGCTCCGCATCCGTCTCGACGCGGATCGCCGAGCTGGAGGACGCGCTGGCCGCGCTGCGCACGCAGGTCGACGGCGAAGGGAACGGCGGCGGAGAGCGCCCGGCGTGAGGCCGGGCGGTCCCGCGGCGCGGCGCGCGACGGAGCGCGCCGTGCCGGTCTCAGCCGTGGCGGCCGCTCAGCCCTTGCGCGCGGCCGGCGTCAGCAGCGCGTCGAGGTCGGCCGCGTGGCCGTGCGGATCGAACGCGCCGAATCTCGAGAACAGCCGGTGCGCGGGCCCGTGGTAGTCGGAGGAGCCGGTCTTCAACAGGCCGAGCTCGGCGCAGCGCGCGGCGAGCAGGTCGGTCTGCTCCTGCGTGTGCGTGACGTAGAAGCACTCGACGCCGTCGAGCCCGTGCTCGCGGAAGCAGTCGATCGCCTCCAGCACCTCGGCGTCGCTGTCGAGGTCCCAGTAGGGATGCGCCCAGATCGCGACGCCGCCGGCGTCGTGGATCCAGCCGATCGCCTCGATCACCGTCGGGTGCGTGCGCGCGAGGTAGGCGGGCTTGCCGGGGATCAGGAAGTCCGGAAGGAACGAGGAGACGTCGTCGTAGCCGAGCGCGGCGAGTCTCTCGGCGTTCGCGGGGTGGTCGAGGACGGCCTGCGTGAGGTGCGGGCGGCCGATCGGCTTGCCCGCGTCGCGGCGCTTGGCGAGCACCGCGTCGTCGACGCGCCAGCCGAGCTCCTCGAGCTTGGCGGCCATCCGCTCGGCGCGCAGCTCGCGGTCGTCGCGCGCGGCCTTCAGCCGCTCGGCGAGGACCGGATCGTGGTGGTCGATGCCGAAGCCGAGGACGTGCAGGTCCTCGTAGCGGCCGAAGACGGCCGAGATCTCGGTGCAGGGGACGATCGTCACGCCGTGCTCGGCGCCGGCGGCGATCGCCTCGTCGACGCCGTCGACGGTGTCGTGGTCGGACAGCGCCAGCACCTCGACGCCGGCGGCCGCCGCGTTCGCGACGACCTCCGCGGGCGGCAGCGCCCCGTCGGAGTGCAGCGAGTGGGATTGAAGCTCGTAGCTCGGAAGGCTCATGGCGCGCGAGGATATCGGCCGTCCGTCTTGCGCACCCCCGGCGCTGCGATCTGTGGGAGCATCTCGCGATGACGACGAGCGCGAACGTGACGTGGCACGAGGGGGTCGTCGAGCGCGCGCAGCGCTGGGACGCGATCGGGCAGCGGGGGGCGACCGTGTGGTTCACGGGCCTGCCGGCGTCCGGCAAGTCGACGGTCGCGGCCGCGGTCGAGGCCGAGCTCGTGCGCGGCGGCCGGGCCGCCTACCGACTCGACGGCGACAACCTCCGGCACGGGGTGTGCGGCGACCTCGGCTTCACCGCCGAGGATCGCGACCGCAACGTGCGCCGCACCGCCGAGGTCGCGCGGCTGTTCGCCGACGCCGGCCTCGTCGCGCTCGTCTCCGTCGTCTCGCCATACGCCGACGCGCGCGACGCGGCACGCGAGCTGCACGAGCGCGACGGGCTGCGCTTCGTCGAGGTGTTCGTCGACACCCCCGTCGAAGTCTGCGAGGAACGCGACCCGAAGGGCCTCTACGCGCGCGCGAGGGCGGGCCAGCTGAAGGGCTTCACCGGCGTCGACGACCCGTACGAGATCCCGCGCTCGCCCGACGTCGCACTGCGCGGCCTCGACCTCCCCACCGCCGTCGAGCGCGTGCTCGAGGCGCTCGACGGACCCGCGCGACAGCCGTAGGCGCGGCGCCGGCGCGCCACGCCACCGGCGCGCCTGACATGGTTCCGCCATGGCGGACGGTCATCTGGTCCTGGTCGCGGGCGCGCTGCTCACGGCGGGCCTGGCCGCGTCGCTGCTCGCCGGCCGCCTGCGGCTGCCGAGCCTCGTGCTGTTCCTCGGCGTCGGGATGGCGGTCGGGACGGACGGGCTCGGCTGGGTCCCGTTCGACGACTACCGGCTGGCGCGCGACGTCGGCATCGTCGCGCTCGCGCTGATCCTGTTCGAGGGCGGGCTGAACGCCGGCTTCGGCGAGATCGGGCCGGTGCTGCGGCCGGTGATCAGCCTCGCCTTCTTCGGCACGCTGCTGACCGCCGCGATCTGCGGGCTGGCCGCCACCTGGCTGTTCGACTTCACGCTGCTGGAGGGGCTGCTGCTCGGCGCGATCGTCTCCTCGACCGACGGCGCGGCGATCTTCGCGCTGCTGCGCGGCTCCGCCCTCAAGCGCCCGCTCGCGCGCACGCTCGAGGGCGAGGCCGGCATGAACGACCCGATCGCGGTGCTGCTCGTCGTCGGCTTCATCGACTGGATCCAGCAGCCCGGCTACGGGCTCGCCGACATGGTCGAGCTGTTCGCGCGCGAGGTCGGGATCGGCGCGCTCGTGGGCCTCGCGATCGGCAGCGCGGCGGCGTGGGCGTTCCGGCGCGTGCAGCTCGCGACGCCGGGCCTCTACCCGGTCGCCTCGATCGCGACCGCCGCGCTCGCGTTCGGCGCCGCCGACACGCTGCACGGCTCCGGCTTCCTGGCCGTGTACCTGGCGGGGCTCGCGCTCGGCAGCGCGGCGATCCCGGCGCGCCACACGATCACGACCTTCCACCAGGGGATGGCGTGGATCGCGCAGCTCGCGATGTTCCTCGTGCTCGGCCTGCTCGTGTTCCCCAGCCAGCTGCCGGACGTCGCCGTCGAGGGAACCGTGCTCGCGCTCGTGCTGGTGCTGGTCGCGCGGCCGGCGGCGGCGTTCGCGGCCGCGCTCGGGCCGTTCGGCGTGCGCGACCGCGCCGTGCTCGGCTGGGCGGGGTTGCGGGGCGCGGTGCCGGTCGTGCTCGCGACCTTCCCGGTGATCGCCGGCGTCCCGCACAGCACCGAGTTCTTCGACATCGTCTTCTTCGCCGTGCTGCTCTCGACGGTCGTGCAGGGCGCGACGTTCGAGCCGGTCGCGCGGTGGCTCGGCGCGACCACCACCGGCCCCGCGCTCGCGACGAGCGCGCTGACGGAGACCGGCACGATCCGGCAGCTCGGCGCCGACGCGATCGAGGTCGCCGCCGCGCCCGGCGACGCGCTGATCGGCCACCGCATCCGCGACCTCGGCCTGCCGCGCGCGGCGATCGTCAACGTGATCGTGCGCGACGGCCAGGCGATCCCGCCGCGCGGCTCGACGCGGATCGAGGCGGGCGACCGCCTGCACGTGCTGATCCGCCGCGAGGAGATGGGCGCGATGCAGGCGCTGCTCGACCGCTGGCGCGACGGCCCGGTCGGCCCGCCGCCGCGGCCGGCGCGCATCCCCGAGGGCCACGCGCCCGTCTTCCACGTGCGCGCGTGGGATCCCGCCGACGGCGATCCCAGCGCCCCGGACCGCGTCGCCGGCCGGGCGGTCGTCGACCGCCTGCGCACGCGCCGCGACCTGCCCGGCGCGCTCGTGCTGCTCGACGACGGCTACCTCGCCGTCACCGGCCCGCTGCTCGCGCTCGGCCGCGAGCGCCTGCTGAGCGAGTGGGTCCGCCGCAAGGCCCGCGCCTCCGCCGGGGAGGAGCGCGCCTGGTGGGAGGAGGTCCTCGGCGCGCTCGCGCTGTAGCCGACGCGCCCGGCGCGCAATACTGAACGCGTGAGTCCCGCACGACCCACGACCGGTGCGTCCGAGGCCGAGCTGGCCGAGGCGCTCGGCCCGCTGCGCGCCGACCCCCGCCGCAGCGCCGTCCTGCTCGACGTCGACGGAACGCTGGCGCCGATCGTGCGCTACGCGGACGACGCCCACGTCCCGGAGGCGACGCGCGGCCTGCTGATCGAGCTCGCGCGCCGCTACGCGGTCGTCGCATGCGTGAGCGGGCGGCGTGCGTCGGACGCCCGCCGGATCGTCTCGATCGGGACGATCTCCTACCTCGGCGGGCACGGCAGCGAGCTGCTGCGCGCCGGCTGGACCGAACCGGAGCTGGACCCCGCCGTGCGCGACTGGAGCCGCCGCGTCCAGGCGTTCGGGCGCGAGGCGGACGCGCCGGAGCTGCGGCGGCTGCGCGTGCGGATCGAGGACAAGGGCACGATCGTCGCCTTCCACTGGCGCGGCGCGCCCGACGAGGAGGCGGCGCGAACGGCGATCGACGCGATCGCGGCGCGCGCCGAGCAGGCCGGCCTGCACACCCACTGGGGCCGCAAGGTGCTCGAGGTGCGCCCGCCGGTACGGATGGACAAGGGCGCCGGGATCGTCCCGTTCCTGGCCGACGCCGACCTCGACGCAGCCGTCTACGCCGGCGACGACGCGACCGACCGCGACGCCTTCCACGGCCTCGCCGAGCTGGTCGACGGCGGCCGGCTGAGACATGCGCTGCGCGTGTGCGTGCGCTCGGAGGAGGGGCCCTCCGAGCTCGCGCAGGAGGCCGACCTGACGGTCGACGGCCCGGACGGCGTGCGCGCGCTGCTCGAGGCGCTGCTCGGCGACGAGTGAGGACGGGGCCCGCCCGACGCGATGCGCTTCACGGACTTCCTCAAGGCGACGGTGATGACGAGCGCGGCGGCGGCGACGCTGCTGGCGGCGATCACGGTCGCGGCGGCCGGCTCGCTCGACGATCCGCTGCTCGTCCCGTTCGCGGCCGGCTGGTGGCTGCTGGCCGCGATCGTCGGCTCGGCGCTCGGCCGCCGCGCGGAGACCTCGCCGCCGATCGCGCGGCTGCTGGCCGGCGCCAGATCGACGCGGACGCTGCCGGAGATCCACCCGACGCGCATCCTGCTCAACCGCCTGTGGCCGCTGCTCGTCTCGACCGTCGCCGCCGGCGCGCTCGCGCTCGTGCTCCCGCAGGTCGCCGCGATCGCAGCCGGCTTCGCGATCATCTGGGCGCTGTCGTGGCGCCGTCAGGACGCCGCGGTCACCGCGATCGAGGACCGCGACGGCGTGCGCTACTTCGTCGAGCGCACCTCGCCGCTGAAGCCGATCCAGCTGCTGCGCACGCCCGGCTTCAAGGCGAACATGTGGCAGTTCGAGGACGCCGAGCCGGCGCCCGCGCCGCGCGGGAGCGCGTGAGCCGCCGCACCGACGTGCTCGTCGTCGCGCTGCCGACGACGGCCGGCTGGCGCGCGGCGGTGCCAGCGCTCGCGGGCGCGATCGAGCGCGCCGGCGCGCGCGTCGCGGTCGCCGCCGCGCCACCGGTGCGCGAGGTGCGCACGTTCGCGCTGACCGACCTGCTGCAGGCGTACGCGGCGCGCGCCGCGGCGAGTGCCGCGATCGCCTCCCACCGGCCGCGCGCGCTCGTCTACGCCTCGGCGACCGCCGCGCTGCTCGGCCCGCGGCCGGGGGCGATCTGGTTCGACTCGCCGGCGGCCGAGAACCGGCCCGGCCGCCACGGCCTGTGGCAGCGCCCGCTCGAGCGCCGCCGCGTCGCGCGCGCGTCGCTGCTGCTGCCGATGAGCGAGGGCGGACTGGCCGCGCTCGCCGGCGGGCACGAGCGCCTCGCCACGCCGGCGGTCGTGCTGCCGGTGCCGGTCGAGCCGTCGGCGGAGGGACGGGCGGGATCGGGTCCGGTCGCCGAGCGCGACGTGGCGGCACTCGCCTACGCCGCCGACGCGGAGAAGAAGGGGCTGCCGCGAATCCTCGCCGCCTGGGCGCGGGCACGCCGGCCGGGCGAGACGCTGCTGGTCGCCGGCCAGCCGGCCGGGCCGCTCGGCGAGGGCGCGGAGGGGACCGGCCTGCTCGCCCCGGCGGACTACCGCGCGCTGCTGCGGCGCGCGCGCGTGTTCGTCGCCGCGCCGCGCCACGAGGACTTCGGGATCGCGCAGCTGGAGGCGCTCGCCGACGGCTGCCGCCTCGTCAGCGCGCCCGCGAGCGGTCCCTACCCCGCGCTCGCGCTCGCGCGCACGCTCGACCCCGCGCTCGTGAGCGAGGACCTCGCGAGCGCGATCCGGACGGCGCTCGACGCGCCCGCCGCCGGCGACGACTATGCCGAGCGCGCGGCCGAGCTGCTCGCCCCCTACGGCCGCGACGCGTTCGACGCCACCGTGGCCGACCGGGTCCTTCCCGCGCTCCTCGACGGCTGACGGAAGCGTCCTGCCCCAGGCCGGCAGGAGCAGCCCAGGCCAGGACGCTTCGTGCAGGCGCTTATGCGGCGGCGCCTCCGGGCGTGGCCGAGGACCCGGCGCCGGCGCCGCCCCCGACCTCACCGCGCTTGAGCACGGACGCCGCGGCGATCGCGCCGAAGCCGTAGAAGAGGAAGTCGATCCCGACGAGCAGGCCGATCGCCCAGTCGGAGGACTCCGGCAGGTGCGCGCCGATCAGGATCGCCAGCAGCAGCGTGATGACGCCGTTGGCGCCCATCCAGCCGGCGCCCGGCGTGCCGCGCTCGCCGATCGCGGCGGCGATCCGCAGCACGCCGGTGACCGCGAACCACAGCACGAGCAGGACCGTGAGCGTGTACGTGCCCTTCAGCGGCGCGAGCAGCAGCGCGAGGCCGGCGGCGCCGGCCGCGAGCGCGAGCAGCAGGCGCAGCAGCATGCGTCCGATCTCGCGCACGGCGAACGCGTCGACCAGCAGGAAGACCGCGCCGAACAGCAGCATCCAGCCGATGAAGATCGCGACGGTCACCGACGCGACCGCCGGGACGACGATCGCGATCGTGCCCGCGATCACCGCCAGCCAGCCCGAGATGAGCAGGAACTTGCGGCCCTGCTTCAGGCCCTCGTTGAGTGCGTCTTGCATCTCGCCACACCTCTCCTTGACGGGGGCGGCGCACGAGCGCGCCGCGCGACGGTTGCCTCACCGGACTTCTTTCCGACCTTGTGACCTTTTGCGCAAGGGCGAGAACTCCTGCCACGGACGCGTGTTCGCCACCTGCTCCGGCGTCAGCCACGCCCGCCGGGCGGTCGCGATCCCGTAGGGCCGCACGCGCTCCAGCGTGGCGACCCGGTGCGCGTCGGTCGTGACGAGGATCGGCACGCCGGCCTCGGCCGCGGCGCGCGCGTGCACGTCGTTCAGGTCGCGGCGGTCGGGGTTGCCGTTGATCTCCAGCATCGTGCCGGTGCGCGCGCACGCGGCGATCACGCGCTCGACGTCGACCGCATACGGCGCGCGCGCCTCGACCTTGCGCCCGGTCAGGTGGCCGATCGCGTCGATCGACGGGTGCTCGACCGCGGCGACGATGCGGTCGGTCATCGCACGCTCGTCCATCCCGAACGACGTGTGGACGCTCGCGATCGCCCAGTCGAGCCGCGCGAGCAGCTCGTCGTCGTAGTCGAGCGACCCGTTCGGCAGGATGTTCACCTCGCTGCCGGCGAGCAGCTCGATCCCGTCGATCGCCAGGTTGGCGGCGTGGATCCGCTCGATCTGCCGCTCCAGCCGCGCGGGCGAGACGTCGTCGCCGAACCCGTGCGAGGCGGAGTGGTCGGTGATCGCGAGGTACTCGTAGCCGAGCGCGAGCGCGGCGTGCGCCATGTCCTCGATCTCGTCCTTGCCGTCGGAGGCGGTCGTGTGGCAGTGCAGCTCGCCCTTGAGGTCCTCGATCGTCACCAGCTGCGGCAGCGCGGGCCCGCCCGGCCTGTCGAGCGCGGCCGCCGCCAGCTCGCCACGGCCCTCGCGCAGCTCCGGCGGGATGTACGCGTAGCCGAGCGCGGCGTAGACCTGCTCCTCCGTCGCGCAGCGCTGCGTCTCGCCGGTCGCATCGTCGAGGATCCCGTACTCGGAGACGTGCAGCCCGCGCTTCACGGCCGCCTCGCGCAGCGCGACGTTGTGCTGCTTGCTCCCGGTGAAGTGCTGCAGCAGGTTGCCGAACTGGTCCGGCGCGACGACCTTCAGGTCGACGCTCATGCCGCTGTGCGTGCGGGCGCGCGCGCCGGCCTCGCCGCTCGACGTGACGGCCTCGATCGCGTCGAGCGCCTTGAAGGCGTCGATCAGCGCGCCCGGGTCCTCCGAGGCGGCGACGACGTCGAGGTCCTTGACGGAGTCCGCCCAGCGCCGCGCGGAGCCGGCCAGCTCGACGCGCACGGCGGTCGGGTGCGCGCGCAGCGCCGCGACGACCTGGTCGCCGATCTCGCGCGCACGGTCGAGGACGACGCGGTGACCGGCCCCCGCCGCGATCCCGCCGTCCTCGGAGACCGCGCGCTCGACCGCCTCCAGCAGCTTCTCCTCCGCTCTGGCGCCGAAGCCTCTGAGGTCGCGGATGCGCTGCTGTCTCGCCGCCGTCGCGAGCGCTTGCAGCGAGTCGATCCCCATCTCCTCGTAGAGGCGGCGTGCGCGCTTGGGCCCGAGCCCCGGCAGGCGCGTCATCTCGACGAGCCCGACGGGGAACTTGTCGCGCAGCGCGACCGCCTGCGGGACGTCGCCCTGCTCCAGCAGCGCGACGAGCTTCGCCTCCAGCGTCGCGCCGATCCCCGACAGCTCGGTGACGCGGCCGGCGCGCACGAGCGCGGCGATCGACGTCGAGGCGTCGCGCACCGCCTTCGCCGCGTTGCGGTAGGCCACGACGCGGTGCACGATCGCGCCGTCGAGCTCGTACAGGTCGCCCAGCTCGTCGAGTCTCGCGGCGATCTCGCTGTTCGTAGGGTCGGCCATCGCTTGCCCCGCAAGCGTAGGGACGGCGGCGGCGCGGAGCCCGGCTCGCGCGCCGGCCGGTCGGGGCGGCAGCCGGCGCGGCCGCGTCCACGCGCGTCCAGCCGTTGCCCGCCGCCGCGCGGCCGCTCTGTCATCGTCCAGCCGATGCAGGTGCACGACCTCGCCCTCGTCCGTGGCGCCGGTTCCACGCGTGCCACGCTCGCGCGCTGGAACGCGGCGCCCGGGCCGGTGCTGCGCGCATGGTCGCTGGGGAGCCTCACGGTCGCCGCGCTGCTGCTCGGCGCGGTCTACCTCGTCGCGCTCGCCGCGCCGGCCGACCCGACGCCGCTGCCGGTCATCGGGATCACCGCGCCGCCGAGCCTCGACGACGTCGCGCAGATCCTGCACCGCAACGCGCTCGTGCTGGCGCTGCACGCGTTCGCGTGCGTGGCGGGCTACATCGCCGGCAGCTCGCTGCCGCGCGAGGCGGCGCGACGCCGCGGCGTGTGGCGGCGGATCCACGACGCCGCCGGCCCGCTGGCGATCGCCTTCGTGACCGCGGCGACGCTGTTCTCGCTTGCGACGCAGGCGTACATCATCGGCAGCACCGCCTCGACCGTCTCCGCCCAGCTCGGGATCGCGCCGGGCAAGCTGCTCGTCGCGCTGCTGCCGCACGCGCTGCTGGAGCTGTGGGCGCTGTTCCTGCCGCTCGCCGCCTGGCTGATCGCCAGCCGCCGCGGCCGCTGGGACGAGCTGATGGCGGCCACCGTCGTCACCGTCGCGATCGCCGTCCCGGCCCTCGTCCTCGCCGCGTTCGTCGAGGTCTACGTCTCCCCGCACCTGCTCGCCGCGCTGATCGGCTGAACGCCAGACAGCTGGTGTTGCGCTCGCTGCACATGCCGCTGGCGAGCGGGTACTATACTTTGTGAAGTAAAGACGCCGAACCCGTCCAAGGAGCCCTCATGGCAGGCACCATCAGCGAGGTCACCGACAACAACTTCCAGGCCGAGGTGATCGAGTCCGAGACCCCCGTGCTCGTCGACTTCTGGGCGCCGTGGTGCGGACCGTGCCGGATGGTGGCTCCCGTGCTCGAGGAGATCGCGCAGGAGAAGGGCGAGCAGCTGAAGATCGTCAAGCTCAACACGGACGAGAACCAGCAGACGGCGATCGCCTACGAGGTCCTCTCGATCCCGACGCTGATCCTCTTCAAGAACGGCGCGATCGCGAAGAAGGTCGTCGGCGCCTACCCGAAGCGCAAGCTCGAGGCTGAGCTGAAGCCGGCACTCGCCGCGTAACGCAGCGGAACGTCGCCATGGAGCCGACGCGCGTAGGCGTCATCGGCAGCGGAGCGGTCGGCCGCGCGCTCGCGGCCGGCTTCGCCGCGTGCGGCCACGAGGTCACGATCGGCACGCGCGAGCCGGAGGAGAACGACGACCTGCAGGCGTGGGCGGCGCAGCACGACGGCGTCGCGGTCGGCCACTTCGCGGCGGCCGCCGAAGCCGGCGAGATCGTCGTGCTCGCGACGAGAGGCGCGGCCGTCGAGCAGGCGATCGCGCTCGCCGGCCCTCGGCACTTCGCCGGCAAGCTCGTGATCGACGCGACCAACCCGCTCGACTTCTCCTCGGGCGCGCCGGCGATGACCGTCGGCCACACCGACTCCGCCGGCGAGATCGTCCAGCGCGCGCTCCCGGACGCGCGCGTCGTGAAGGCGTTCAACACCGTCAACAACGCGCTGATGGTCGACCCCGGACTCGGCCCCCCGCCCGCCCGCCGCCACCCGATGTTCATCGCCGGGAACGACGACGCGGCCAAGGCGACCGTCGCCGCCATCCTCGACGACTTCGGCTGGGACGCCTTCGACGTCGGCGGCATCGACCAGTCCCGCCAGCTCGAGTCGCTCGTCCTCCTGTGGGTCGCCGTCGGCAGGAGACGCGGCGCCTACGACCACGCCTTCACGCTCGTCACGCCCCTCTGAGCCGTGGCCGGCACACGGCGGTAGGACCGCCTGACATTGTGCTACCTTCCGACGCACAATGGCCGCCAGCGTCGGAGTTCGCGAGCTTCGCCAGAACCTGAGCCGGTACCTCGACCGCGTCAAGGCAGGCGAGGATCTCGTCGTGACCGAGCACGGCCGCGAGGTCGCGCGGATCGTGCCGTCCACGACGGACGCCTACGCCGAGCTCGCGGCGCGCTTCGGCGTGACCCCGCCGACCGGCCGCCTCGAGGACATCGCCGCCCGCCTCTCCCCACCAGGCGCCCCGGCGGGCACCACCGACGCGTTCCTCGCCGAGGGCCGCGGCAAGCGCTGAGCGCGTGCCGACGCTCTACGTCGATACGAGCGCGCTCGGGCGCGTGCTGCTCGGCGAGCGGGATCGCGCGGCGATCCTGGCCGCCATGGACGCCTTCGACAAGCACGTGGCGAGCCGGCTCCTGCGCATCGAGCTTCGACGACTCGCGCTCCGACACGACCTGCTCGGCGACGCCGACCAACTGCTCGCCGGAATCGGCCTGAGCCCCCTCGACGACGCGACCCTCGCCACGGCCGAGACCACGCCCCCCGCGACGGTCGCGACGCTCGACGCAATCCACCTCACCACCGCCCTGCGGCTGGCCGACGGCGGCGTGCTCGACGCGATCATGACCTATGACCGGCAGCTCGCGGACGGCGCGCGCACGCACGGTCTGACCGTGCTGGCGCCCACGCCCGAGTGACGTCGGCAGCGTCCTGTCCTGTGGTCGTGCTGCGGGCACAGGGCAGGACGCTCCGCGATCGGGCTCGTCGTCAGGCGCGGCTGACGGCGATGCGCAGCGCGAGGCCCTCGATCTTCACGGCGTGGGCGTCGCCGTTCGCCGCTGCCGCGCCGTCGTAGGCCACCGTCGTCGTTAGCGTTTCGCCGGTGACGTAGGGCTCGTGCTCGCGGGCGGCGGCGAGGAGGGCTTCGTCGCCGCCGAGCGTGAGGGCGATGCGGTCGGAGACGTCGAGGCCGGCGGCCTTGCGGGCGGCCTGCACGGCGTGGACGACCTCGCGCGCGAGGCCCTCGCGGCGCAGCTCGTCGTCCAAAGCCAGCTCCAGCGCGACCGCGTGCGAGCCTTCGCGCTCGAGCTGGTAGCCCTCCAGCGGGCGCATCGCGATCGACAGGTCCTCCGCCGTCAGCTCGTGGTCGCTGCCGCCCACGACGATGCCGACCGTGCGCCCCTCGCGCAGCGCCTCGGCCACGTGCGCCGGGTCCAAAGCGGCGACGGCCGCCGCCGCCAGCGGCATGTCGCTGCCGAAGCGCGGGCCGAGCGCGCGGTAGTTGGGCTTGACGTCCAGCTCGCCGAGCTCGTCGGCGGCCGAGACGAAGCGCAGCTCCTTCACGTTCAGCTCCTCGCGCACGACGCCCGCGAGCCGCTCGATCGCCGCTCGCTCGCGGCCGGTCGCGACGATCGCCGCCGCGTGCAGCGGCTGGCGCAGCTTGATCTTCGACTGCCCGCGCGCCGCCAGGCCGAGCCGCACCGCCTCGCGCGCGACCTCCATCGCCTCTTCGAGCGCCTCGTCCCGCACGCCGGCGCGCGACGGATCCGGGTAGTCGCACAGGTGCACGCTGCCCTCGCCGTCCGGGTCGAGGTTGCGGTAGATCTCGTCGGCGACGAAGGGCGTGAACGGCGCGAGCATCTGCACGACGCTCACAAGGCAGTGGCGCAGCGTCGCGAACGCGGCCGCGTCGCCGTCCCAGAAGCGCCGCCGCGAGCGGCGCACGTACCAGTTCGAGAGGTCGTCGACGAACGCCTGGATCGCGCGCCCGGCGGCGGTCGCGTCGTAGTCGTCCATCCGCTCGCGCGCGATCTCGGCCGTGGCGCTCAGCCGCGACAGCGCCCAGCGATCCAGCTCGTGCGCCGACGCCGCCGGGTCGGGCAGCGACGCGGGCGCCATCCCGTTCGCGTTCGCGTAGAGGACGTAGAAGCCGTATGTGTTCCACAGCTGCAGCAGGAACTGCCGCACCGCCTCGGCGACCGTGTCGACCGAGAAGCGGTAGCCGTCCCACGGCTGCTTGGAGGTGAAGAAGTACCAGCGCAGCGCGTCGGCGCCGTAGCGGTCGAGCACCTGCCACGGGTCGACCACGTTCCCGCGCGACTTCGACATCTTCTGGCCGTCGGGGCCGAGCAGCAGGCCGAGGCAGACGACGTTCCGGTACGAGGAGCAGTCGAACAGCAGCGTCGAGATCGCGAGCAGGGAGTAGAACCAGCCACGCGTCTGGTCGAGCGCCTCGCACACGTAGTCGGCGGGGAAGCGCTCTCTGAAGCAGTCGGCGTTCTCGTGCGGCGCGTGCCACTGCGCGAACGGCATCGCGCCCGAGTCGAACCACACGTCGATCACCTCGGGCACGCGCTGCATGCGCTTGCCGCAGTCGATGCACGGGAAGCCGATCTCGTCGACGTAGGGGCGATGGGCGTCCTCGACGCGCACGCCCGACAGCTCCTCCAGCTCGTCGAAGCCGCCGACGCAGTGCACGTGACCGTTCTCGCAGCGCCAGATCGGCAGCGGCGTGCCCCAGTAGCGCTCGCGCGAGAGCGCCCAGTCGACGTTGCCCTCCAGCCAGTTGCCGAAGCGGCCGTGCTTGACGTGCGGCGGGTGCCAGTTGACGCTCTCGTTGGAGGCCAGCAGCCGGTCGCGGATCTGCGACGTGCGGATGTACCACGAGGGCTTCGCGTAGTAGAGCAGCGCGGTGCCGCAGCGCCAGCAGTGCGGGTAGGCGTGCTCGTAGTCCTCGGAGCGCAGCAGCCGCCCGCGCGCGCGCAGGTCCTCCACGAGGTCGTCGTTGCACTCGCGCACGCGCCGGCCGGCGTAGCCCTCGATCCGCTCGTCGTAGGTGCCGTCGAGCCGCACCGGGTTGACGACGGTCATCCCCTGCTGCTCGCCGAGGCGGTAGTCGTCCTCGCCGAACGCGAGCGCGGTGTGGACGAGCCCGGTGCCGTCCTCGGCGGTCACGAAGTCGGCCGGCAGCACCGTGTGGCCCTTCTCGCCGTACGCGCTCCCCGGGATGAACGGGAACGGCGGCTCATACGCCGCGCCGACCATGTCGCCGCCGGCGAAGCGCGCGAGCAGGTCGAGGTCGGCGCCCTCGCCCAGCACGCGCTCCAGCAGCGCCTCCGCGAGCACGAAGACCGCACCGTCGTCGGTGCGCACGCGCACATACGTCAGGTCCGGGTCTACCGCCACCGCCGCGTTGGACGGCAGCGTCCAGGGCGTCGTCGTCCACACCAGCAGCTCGTCGCCGGCCTCCAGCGGGCCGGCCGGCGTCACGACCGGCAGCCGCACGTACACCGACGGGTCGACGATGTCCTGGTAGGCGCCGGGCTGTCCCAGCTCGTGCGAGGAGAGCGCGGTGCCGCAGCGCGGGCAGTACGGGACGACCTTGTGGCCCTCGTACAGCAGGCCCTTGTCCCAGATCGTCCGCAGCGCCCACCAGACCGACTCGATGTAGGAGTCGTCGAGCGTGCGATAGGCGTCCTCGATGTCGACCCAGTAGCCGATCCGCTCGGTCAGGCGCGCGAACTCGTCGACATACCGGAAGACCGACTCGCGGCACTTCGCGTTGAACTCGGCGATGCCGTAGCGCTCGATGTCGTCCTTCGAGCTGAAGCCGAGCTCCTCCTCGACCGCCAGCTCGACCGGCAGGCCGTGGCAGTCCCAGCCGCCCTTGCGCTCGACGTGGTACCCGCACATGGTGCGGTAGCGGGGGAAGATGTCCTTGAAGATGCGTGCGAGCACGTGGTGCGTGCCCGGTCTGCCGTTCGCGGTCGGCGGCCCCTCGTAGAAGATCCACGGCGGCCTGCCGGCGCGGCGGCGCACCGTCTCGTGGAAGACGTCGTCGGCCTTCCAGCGCGCCAAGACGTCGCGCTCGAGCGCGGGGAACGACTGCTGCGGATCGACGGGCTGGTGCGGCGCGGCCATGAGCGCCTGATTCTAGGTCGCCGCGCGGGATCGCGACCCGGCGGCGCGCGCGCTCAGAACGGCAGCGCGGCGGAGTGGCGGCGCGCGACGACGATCTCGCCGTCGGCGTCGGCCGGGGGCGCGGTCGCGGCGCGCGACGCGGCGGCCGGCGTCTGCGCGCCGTCCCGCCCCGCGGCGAGCCGCGCCAGCAGCGCGTCGCGCGCGGCGAGCGGCGCGTCGCCGAGCCGCTGCACGGTGCTCGCGCCGGTCTCCGGCAGCGCGCCGCCGAACGCCAGCACGTCGATGCCCTCGCGCGCGCTGCGCACGGCGTAGACGAGCCGGCCGATCGCGTCGAGCGAGGCGCGCGTGCCGCCGAGCACGAGCGCGTCGGGCTGCAGCGCGCGCAGTGCGCGGCCGAGGCGCGCCGGGTCCGTCGCCGCGGTCAGCGTGAGCGTGCGCAGGCCGGCGCGACGCAGGAGCAGCTCGAGCGCCTGCACCCGCAGCGCCTCGAGGTCGCCGGTGGCGGTCGCGTCGTGCAACAGCACGCCCTCGCTGCGCGTGGCGGGCGGCGCGACGCGGCGCAGCGCGGAGATCCAATCGGTGGCGAAGCGCCACGCGAAGCTGTGCTCGGGGCTGCCCGGCTCCTCCGCCTGCAGCTCGGCGACGGCCGGCAGCAGGACCTCCTCGACGGTGCGCTCGAGCGAGCGCAGCGCGAGGCTCTCCTCCAGCAGGCGGCTCGCCTTGTCCTCCTCGAAGCGCGCGAGCGCGAGGCCGAGGCGGTTGGAGGACGGGGGTCCAGCGCCGCGCCGGCGCGCGATCTCGACCGCCGACGAGATGTTCTGGGTCTCCTCGAACGCCTGCTTGAGCGCCTCCACCTCGGCGAGGTCGTACTGGCGGTGGCCGCCGGACGTGCGGTCGGGCGACGGGTAGCCGAAGCGGCGCTCCCAGCTGCGCAGCGTGTTCGGGCTGACCCCGAGCATCACGGCGGCCGCATTGGTCCGGATCCCGCTCATCGCACGCGCACTCTCCCGCCTGGCGAGGGGCCGCGCAACGCGTGCAGGCGAAGCTGCACGCTGCAAGATCGCTTGCAGGCTGCGCGGCGACGGGAGGAGACCCGGTCGCGGGCGCGACGCGGCGGACGGGGGGCGCGGCGCTGCCGCGCCGCCGGTCAGTCCTCGAGCACGATCAGCGCGGCGCGCGGCGGCCCGCAGGCCCCGACGCGCAGCGGCATGCGCACGCCGAAGACGTTGGCCGGGCGGACCATCAGGCGCCGCACCTCGTCCTCGCCGCCGGCGGCGTGCATGATCGCGCCGGCGAGCGACCCGGGGCCGTTCGCCTCCGCGTCGGCCGGCGTCAGCAGCTCGGTGACCGGACGGTTGATGACGTCCGTCTCGGCGACCGCGAGCAGCGCTTCGCTGCCCGCCGACATCGCGCACACGTGCAGCGATCCGTCGACGATCAGGAACGGGTCCTCGGATCTCGGCGCGACGTCGGCGCGCGCCTCCAACAGCAGGCCGAGGCCGCACTCGCCGCAGACCCGCGCAGGCGGAGCGGGCGTCTCGTTGTTCGGCGGCGGCGCGCCGCAGTGGCCGCAGAACCACTGAGAGGGACAGGCCTCCTCCGAGGTCGACGGAACGAGCCGCAGCGCTGCGCGTCCTGAGCGATCGATTGCCATCGGTCCCCTGAGCCTCCGTGCCCTTCGTCCGTGTCCTACGCCCCGTCGGCGACCAGCCGTGCGGGCGACGTCCTTGTCGTGATGCTCGCGGCCTGGTGGCTCGCGAGGTCGATCATCTGCCGGGCTGCCTCTCCTGGCGTGCCCGGGAGCATGGTAGCGCCTGTCGTGCGCACGCGCGTCCGTTGCGGCCCGCGGCGGTAGATCGCCACCGGCAGCGGGCCGGTCGCGAGCCGCACGGCGTAGGCCCAGCGCGCGACCGCGTCGTCCGACATCGCCCCGCCGGCGATCACCACGCCGTCGGGCCGGCAGGTCGCGAGCGCCTCCGACATGTTGGCGATGCCGCGCACCGACAGGCCCAGCACGCGCGCGCCGGCCCGCATGGCGAGCAGCTCGAGCGCGCGCACGTAGGCGGCGTCGGGGTCGAGCTCGTCACGCGTGGCGTCGCCGAGCACGATCGTCGCCGTGCTCTGCATCCCCGGCGTGACGAGCCGCTGCGCGCGGCGCAGCCAGCTGTTGCCCCACCGCGCGGCGAACGCCCACTGCACGGACTCGGTTCCGTGGCGGCGGGCGATCTCGTCGAGCGAGTTGAGCAGGACCTCCTGGACGGTGCGGTCGAGGGAGCGCAGCGCAAGGGCTCCCTCGATCGCGTTGTCCGCGCGCGCCTGGTCGAACGCGTTGAGCGCGCCCACCAGGGCGTTGGTGTCTGCGCCGAGCCCCTCTCGTGCGCGGGAGACCGCGGACGAGATGGACAGCCCGTCGAGCAGCGCATCGCGGAGGGCAGCGATCTCCCCGTGCGTGTACAGGCGATGACGACCGGGCGAGCGCTGCGGCCGCGGGAAGCCGAAGCGCCGCTCCCACGCGCGGAGCGTGTTGGGGCTGACGTTCAGCAGCGCGGCTGCCTCGCTGGTCTTCAGGTAGCGCATCACGGGACAAGGTCGGCGTTTCACCCCTCCCTATCGGCAGCGAATACGGATTTGCACAGCTTTTGGCGCGATTCACGTGCAAAACCTCCATCGAGCGGCTAGTCTTCGCGGCGAAGGGCAGCGGGCTCGCGCCGCCCCTCGGAAGGCGTCGCGGGCCGTATGTGCAGCGCAATTCGATTGGAGGCTGTAAATGTTCTGGAAGACCAAGTAGCGCTCCCAGATTCGTAATGGTCCGTTAGGACCGTTACCTTCCGGACATGCGTGTCATGCGCGCGTGGCCGCGAAGGGACAGCCTCGCAAGGGGGATCGCCCTCGTCGGCACTCTCGGTTGCGTCGCGTGGGCGGTGGTTGCCGCCGATCCTGATCGGCTGTCCTGGCTTTTTGCAGTGCTTGCCCTCGGTGTCATCGGAGCCGACCTGTTCGGCTCCGGCACCGAGGCGCAGCGCATGCACATCTCCGGCGCCGCACTCGCCGCCATCCTCGTGGTCGCCTTCTTCGGGCCCGCGGCGGCGTTCGCCGTCGTCGCCGTCTCAGAGCTCGTCACGTGGCTGATCGAGCGCTACCCACCGGAACGGATGGCGATCAACCTCGTCGGCAGCGGCGCGCCGGTGCTGATCGCCGGCACGATCTTCGACGCGGTGCGTCCGGCGCAGGACGGCTCCGCCGGCTTCTACCTCGCGCTCGCGCTGGTGGCCGCGCTCGTGTTCGCGCTCAACCTGCTGACCGTCGTCGGCCTCACGACGCTGCTCGACGCGATCCCCTTCTGGAGCACGGTCGCGGGCGCGTCGCGCACGCTGCTCGTGACGATCGCGATCAACGTGCCGCTCGCGCTCGCCGCCGCCGGCCTGATCCTCGAGCTGAACCTCGGCGGCACCGCCTTCGCGGCCTTCACGCTCGTCGCGTTCAGCTACATGGCGCGGCTCGTCGCGACCGCCCGGCACCGCAGCAAGCAGTACGCGTCGCTCTCCTGGGGCGTGCTCTCGGGCCTGCTGCGCACGCTCGCGATCCGCGACCCGCGCGCCGCGCGCCACGCCGCCGCCGTCGCCGCGTTCGCGCGCGACGTCGCGCGCGAAGCGGGCATGTCCGCCGAGGACCAGGAGCTGGCGCACACCGCCGGCCTGCTGCACGACATCGGCAACTTCGCGCTGTCGGACCGCGTCTTCGAGCGCGGGCGCGTGCTGACGGACGAGGACTGGGACGCGATCCGCCAGCACCCGGCGCTCGGCGCCGACATGCTGCGCGACCTCGGCCTCTACGGCCCCGTCGCCGAGATCGTGCGCGCGCACCACGAGCGCGTCGACGGCCGCGGCTATCCCGACCGGCTGAAGGCCGACACGATCCCGGAGATCGCGAAGATCATCGCCGTCGCCGAGGTCTACGACACGCTGACGGCAGCCGACACCTACCGCACGCCCGTCAGCTCGTTCCAGGCGTTGACGGAGCTGCGTCGCGTCGCCGGCTCGCAGCTCGACGAGGGCTACGTCGAGGCGCTCTCGAGAGTCCTCGCCGGCAGCGACGCGACGTACCGCCACGCCGACGCGGCCGACTTCGGCAGCGAGCTCGACCTCGAACGCCGCATCAACGAGGCCGCGGTCAGCTGAGCGCGGGCGGCGGGGGCGTGGGCGGGTGCGGGCACGCCGAAGCGCGCCGCGGAGGCGGCGCGCTGTGGTGCCGGCTGACGTTTGGTGGGGATCAGCCCGTCGCGCGGTACAGGAACGCGTCCTCGCGGTCGTCCTGGCGGACCGCGAAGCTGTTCTGCTGCAGCGAGCGGACGAACTGCTCGATGTGCTCGACGCTGAAGCGGCGCTGCCCGCCAGGGGTCCGGTAGGACTGGAGGTAGCCCATGTCGGACCAGCGGCGGACGGTGCCGAGCGAGACCCCGAGCTCGCGAGCCGCCTGGGACGTGGAGAGTCCCAACGGCCGCGAGTTCATCCCGTGCATCTGCAAAGGCATGAGGCCATTAGGGAGGGTTTGCGTCTTTCTGTGAAGGTCCCGTGCAGGTTTTGCACAACCTCTGTGGCAAAACGGAACGGAAGACGCGTGTCCTGCGACGATGGGCGCACTCGCGCGCGGCCGGCGCGGCCGGCCGACAAGCGTCCTGTCCCGCGCTCCCCACGCGAGCCCGGCACAGGACGCTTCACCGGTGGCGGCGCGCAACGGGCAGAATCCGACCACGATGCGGCTGCGGCTCTACCACCACGCGGACGGTGCGCGGATCGCCTACCGCGAGGCCGGCGCCGGCCCCGGCCTCGCCCTGTTCCACTCGCTCGGCCTCTCGCACCGCGAGTGGGAGCCCGTCGTCGAGCCGCTCACGCGGCGCTTCCGGCTCGTGCTGCCGGACCTGCCGCTGCACGGCGACAGCGAGGACCGGCCGCGCCACCCCTACACGCCGGAGTGGCTCGCCGAGGTCGTCGCCGGCTTCTGCGCGGAGGTGCTCGGCCCGCGACCGCTGGTCGGCGGCCACGACCTCGGCGCCGAGCTGCTGCTGCGCGCGACGGTCGACGGCCGCCTGACGCCGCGGCGACTCGTGCTGATGCCGAACCGCCTGCACCGCCGCGCCGAGCGCGGCGCGGGCCGATCGTGGTGGCGCGGCGTCGCGCGGGCCGGAGCGGTGCCCGGCCTCGATCGCGCGCTCGCGCGCGCCGCGCCGCTCGTGCTGCGCCCCTCGCTCGGCGAGAAGCTCTCGGTGCAGCGCAACCCGGCGGCACGCGACCTGATCCGCCACGCGCTCGCCGACGTGCCCGGCAACCCCGGGCGCGCACGCTCGTGGGCGAAGTTCGCGCGGCACTGGCCGAACGAGCCGCAGCGGGAGCTGCTCGACGCCTACCGCCACGTGGACGCGCCGACGCTGCTGCTGTGGGCCGACGAAGATCCGATGTACCCGCTCGCCGTCGCGCGCCAGGCGCTCGACCTGCTGCCGGACGCGCAGCTGCGCGTGCTCGACCGCACCGGCTTCCTGCTGGCCTACGACGACCCGGTCGGCCTTGCGCGCGAGCTGATCTCGTTCTGCGGCTGACGCGCGGTGCCGCCGTGACCTCGCGGCACGACGCGCGGGAGTAGCGTTGCGGGCGACGCACCCGAACCTTGAAGACGAGACCCGGAGGACGCATGGGCGTGCAGGAGACGGAGCAGCAGCTGTGGGGCGGTGAAGACGACCAAGGCCGTCGCGAACTTCCCGGTGTCGGGCGAGCGCGTGCCGGTGCCGGTCGTGCGCTGGCTCGGCCGCATCAAGGGCGCGGCGGCGCGCGTGAACGGCGAGCTCGGCCTGCTCGACGCCGCGATCGCCGAGCGGATCGCCGCCGCCGGCGACGAGATCGCCGCCGGCAAGCACGACGGCCAGTTCCCGGTCGACGTCTTCCAGACCGGCTCGGGCACCTCGTCGAACATGAACGCGAACGAGGTGATCGCCGCGCTCGCGGGCGACGACGCGCACGCGAACGACCACGTCAACATGGGCCAGTCGTCGAACGACGTCTTCCCGTCCGCGGTGCACCTCGCCGCACTCGACGAGGCGACGCATCGGCTGCTGCCGGCGCTCGAGCGGCTCGAGGCGTCGTTCGAGGCGAAGGCCGCCGCCTTCCAGGACGTCGTCAAGGCCGGCCGCACGCACCTGATGGACGCGGTCCCCGTCACGCTCGGCCAGGAGCTCTCCGGCTACGCCGCGCAGGTCCGCCTCGGCGCCAAGCGCGTGCGCAACGCGCTGCCGCAGGTCGCGCAGATCCCGCTCGGCGGCACCGCGACCGGCACCGGCCTCAACACGCATCCGGAGTTCGCGGCGCGCGTGCGCGGCAAGCTCGCGGAGGCGAGCGGGCTGCAGATCTCCCCGCCGGAGGACCCGTTCGAGGCGCAGGCGAACCGCGACGCGCTCGTGGAGCTGTCGGGCGCCCTGAAGGTCGTCGCGGTGTCCCTGACGAAGATCGCGAACGACCTCGCGCTGATGGGCTCCGGCCCGCGCGCCGGCATCGGCGAGCTGCTCCTGCCGGAGCTGCAGAAGGGCTCCTCGATCATGCCGGGCAAGGTCAACCCGGTGATCCCCGAGGTCGTGCTGCAGGTCAGCGCGCAGGTGATCGGCAACGACACCGCGATCACGGTGGGCGGCCTGCAGGGCCAGTTCGAGCTGAACGTGCGCATCCCGCTGATCGCGCGCAACCTGCTGCAGTCGATCGCGCTGCTGGCGTCGACCTCGCACCTGTTCGCGGAGAAGTGCGTCGACGGGATCGAGGCGAACCTCGCCGGCTGCGAGCGCTCGGCCGAGTCGACGCTCGCCGTCGCGACCGCGCTCAACCCGTACATCGGCTACGACAAGGCGACCGAGATCGTCAAGGAGGCGACCGCCTCCGGCCGCACGCTGCGCGAGGTGGCGATCGAGCAGGGCGTCGACGAGGAGACCCTCGCCAAGGCACTCGACCTGCGCAGAATCGCGCGCGGCAGCGCGGCGTAGCTACGCTACGAACGCCGGTCAGCGCTCGTAGGCGGAAGGCACTCGTAGGCGGCATACGGCGGGTCGTGCAGGACACGGCCCGCCGGCGTGTCGCGCACGGGGACGCGCAGGCGGTCGCGGTCAGCCGCCCGTGTACAGGCGTGCCAGCGTCTCGGCGACGCAGACGGGCTTCTCGCCGCCCTCGACCTCGAACGTGCAGGCGGTCGCCATCTGGATGCCGCCCGGAATGTCCTCGACCGAGGCGATCGCCGCGCGCATGCGGACCTTGCTGCCGACTCTCAGCGGCGCCGGGAAGCGCACCTTGTTGACGCCGTAGTTGAGGCCGAACGCGAAGCCCTCGACGCTGAGCAGCTCGTAGCTGAACTTCGGCGCGAGCGAGAGCGTGTAGTAGCCGTGGGCGATCGTGCCGCCGAACGGCGTCGCCTTCGCTCTCTCCGGGTCGACGTGGATCCACTGGTGGTCGCCGGTCACGTCGGCGAACGCGTCGATCGCCTCCTGCGTGACGAGGTGCCAGTCGCTGACGCCGATCTCCTGCCCGACGCGGGACTTGACGTCATCGATGCCGTTGAGCGTGATCATGCGGCGACCGTACTACGCTCCCCGCGATGCCAGCGCCGCTTCTCGTCGTCGACGCCCCGTCGCTGCTCTACCGCGCGTGGTTCGCGCTGCCGGACTCGATCCGCGGTGCAGGGGGGATGCCGGTCAACGCACTGCTCGGCGCTACGAACGCGATCCTGCGCGTGGTGGCAGACCGCGCGCCGCGGGCGGTCGCGATCTGCTCGGGCGCGGAGGCGGCGAGATACCGCGTGGATCTGTACGCCGGCTACCACGCCGACCGCCCGCCGGTGCCGGAGGGACTCGCGGTGCAGATCGCGCGTTCGCCGCCGCTGTTCGAGGCGCTCCGCTGGACGCTCGCCGCCACCCCGGACCTGGAGGCCGACGACCTGCTGCACTCCTACGCGCTCGCGGAGGTCGAGGCCGGCGGCACCGCGCTGCTGATGACCGGCGACCGCGACATGTTCCAATGCGCAGCCCCGGCGGTGACGGTGCTCTACCTGAAGACCGGCGTCAGAGGCTTCGAGGAGATGGGGCCGGCGGAGGTGCGCAGACGCTACGGCGTGCCGCCGGAGCTGGTGCCGGACTTCATCGCGCTGCGCGGCGACCCGTCCGACGGGCTGCCCGGCGCGAGAGGGATCGGCGAGAAGACCGCGGCCGACCTGCTGCGCCGCCACGGCTCGCTCGAGGCGGCGCTGGCGAGACCGGTCGGCGAGACGCCGCGCGTGCAGGGCGCGCTGCGCGACCAGGCGGACGAGCTGCGCGACTTCCTCGCGATCGCGACGCTGCAGCGGGTCGAGGTGGCGCGGCCGGCCGACCGCGTCACCGACCTCGCCGCCGGCGCGGACGCCGCCGAGGCGCTCGGCATGCGCAGACTCGCCGAGCGCCTGCGCGCCGCCGCCGGAGACCCGTCGCGCCTCTGACGCAGATTCTTCGCGAACGCGTCTGGAGTCGTTGCAGGTGCCGGCCATACCGTCCGCCGCGTGCCGATCGAGGACGCATACGAGCTGGCCTACCGCGAGGCGGTGCGGGCGCTGGAGCACCAGCGGGCGGCGCTTGCCGAGCTGCGCAGTCGCGCGAGCCTTCTCCTCGCCGCCGCGTCGGTGACCGTGTCGCTCCCCGGTCCACTGACGTCCGATGCGGATCGCGTGTTCGCCCTGCTGGCGATCGCGGCCTTCGTCCTGCTCAGCGTCTGCCTGGTGCGGATCATCTGGCCGCACGGCGACTGGCACTTCGACACGAACCCGCATGACCTCGTCGCCAAGCATCTGCAATCGGAGGAGGCCACCGGGTCCGGCTTGCGACTCGACCTCATCGCCCACATGGCGCGAGATCAGCGCGTCAACGGCGTCCACCTCGAACGCATCGCGCGGACGTTCCGCACAGGTGCCTGTCTTCTTGTCATACAGATCTTGTCTGCTGTCGCCGCGGCCAGCGGCCTGCTCTAGCGTTGACCTCATGGACGATCAGCTCAGCAAGCAGCATCTCGAGATCCTCCTGAATCCTCCGTGGCCGAGCTCGTCGATGTCGCACGACTACGGCGTCCTCGCGCGCGACATCCCGCCGCGGCGAACGCTGCGGGAGAAGGTCGCGGCGATCGGGTGGTACCGGCGGCACCTGCGCGCTGAGCGGCGCGCGGAGCGCGAGGCGGCGGCGAGAGCGCGGGACTGACGCGCCGGGGCCTGCGATGATCGTCGCCGTGGCGCGCGTGGACGTCGATCCGGAGCAGACCGACTCGCTCGCGTTCTACCGGCTGCTCAACTCGGTCGTGATCCCGCGGCCGATCGCGTGGGTCTCGACGCGCTCGGCGGCCGGGGTGGACAACCTCGCGCCGCACTCGTTCTTCACCGTCTCGTGCGTGACGCCGCCGATCGTGCAGTTCACCTCGGTCGGGCGCAAGGACTCGCTGACGAACGCCGAGGCGACCGGTCAGTTCGTCGTCAACTTCACGCCCGAGCCGCTGTTCGAGGCGGTCAACGCGACGAGCGTGAACGCGCCGCCCGACGTGAGCGAGTTCGACTGGGCCGGCGTCGAGCGCGAGCCGAGCCTGCGCGTCGCGCCGCCGCGCGTGGCGGGCGCGCCGGTCGCGATCGAGTGCGAGCTGCACGGCACGCTGCCGCTCGGCGACTGCACCGTCGTGCTCGGCCGCGTCGTGCACGTGGCGATCGCGGAGGAGGCGATGCGCGACGGCCGCCCCGCCGCCGAGCTCCTGCGCCCGCTCGCGCGCCTCGGCGGCCGCCAGTGGTCGACGCTCGGCGAGATCCGCGAGATCGACCGGCCGCGGTGGGGCGAGTAGCCGAGGCGCGGCGTCAGCGAACCACTACGTCGGTGCAAGACGCGCGTTCTCGGCGTCCGGATGCTCAGATCGGTGGGATTCCGAGCTGCTTGCAGATCTCGCGCGCGGTCGTGGGCGGAATCTCTCGGTGGCGCGGGACGCTCGTACGTCTGCCGGTTCTCTCATGCAACCAGATCGAATGCCGACCACCTTCGCGAACGAGCCGGCAGCCTTCGCGACGCAGGTGACGTTCGATGTCGCGCACGCGGGTCATCTTCTGCTCCCCTGCGATCGGTCAGCACGACTCGGCGCATGAAAGGGCGGCGCAAGCGTGTAGCGGTGCTCCCACGTGTACCCCGCAGGAGCGAGCGGCGAGATCCTTCGATCGCGCTTGACGGTGAGAAGCCCGTGCGTTCGCAATCCTCTGAGACCCTTCGTGAGCGTCGCCGCAGAGATGCCGTACCACGACTGCACTTGGTCACCCGGCAGCAGGAACCCCTTGCCGAGCGACAGCCCGATCAACAGCACGGCCGTGCTCGCCAGATCGAGTCTGCGATGCCACTCGGAGCGCCAATACGCATATGGCAGCTTGAAGTAGGGCGCGCGCCGTTGCCACGGATGTCCGTCGTAGGGCCGACTGCTTCCGTCGTCGCGAAGAAGCGTCACGCTCACGAGCCGACCGTGCCGCTCGCGGCGAATGAGGTTCTGGCCTTCAAGCCACGCCCAGTTCTTCGAAACGGCCGCGCGCGCACTCGCTCGCTTCGGATCCATGTCCATCGCGCGAGCCCATACGCGCGAATCACGGGCGACGTCGAAGGCCCCGCCGCTCGCCACCGAATGAAGCAGCAGGTACTGCTGCAACGTCGTGAACCGCCGCGTGCACACGAATGCGCTCAGCGGACCGGGCACCACCTCGCCGTGCTCCCCTCGCTGCTGGACAAACGTCCGCTCGAGCGGGAGCGCGTCACGATCGGACAGCTCCAGGAGAGCTTCGACAGTCTGCTGAGATGTCGCCGTTGCACTAGCCACGAACTCAAGTATGGCAGTCCTGTCTGCTGATCCGTACGGGAAAGGCCATCTGCTGATTGCCGTTTGGCAAGAGACAATAGAAAGACCCTCCTATGACAGTCGCAATATCCTCTTCCATGACAATGGCAATGACCACCGCCGATGCCTGTGCCGATCGGCCATCATGAACGGTCGACGTTGCCGATCCCAGCAGACCGATCCGGACGTGACGAACGACGTGCACGGACCAGGCCGCGCGAAGGCCCAGGAATGACCTCAGAGCCGCTCAATCTCACCGCAGTCTTCGAACCCGTCGAGAACGGGTGGGTTCAGGCTCGTGTGCCGGAGCTGCCCGGTGTGATCACGGCTGCGCCCACACACGAGGAGGCACGCGAGCTGCTGCTCGACGCGGTTCGCGAGTACCTGCTGTCGCTGTTCAGCGATCCGCACGCGGAGCCACCGGCTTCTGCGGCGCAGGAGTCGCTGAGCGTCACCCTGAGCGCAGCCGCGTAAGCGCGGCCGCGCCTACGGCGTGAACTTCACCGTCAGCACGTCGCCGTCGCGCATCGCGTAGTCGCGGCCCTCGACTCTGAGCGTGCCGCGCTCGCGGGCGGCGCCGTAGCCGCCGGCGTCGACCAGGTCGTCCCAGCCGATCACCTCGGCGCGCACGAAGCCTCTCTGGATGTCCGAGTGGATCTGGCCGGCGGCGTGCCAGGCGGTGAGCCCTCTGCGCAGATGCCACGACTGCGCCGGCTTCGCCTCGCCGGCGGTGAAGAAGGCGATCAGGTCCAGCAGCGCGAACGCGCCGCGCACCACGCGCTGGAGCCCGCTCTCCGCGATCCCCAGCTCGGCGCGCATGACCGCCGCCTCCTCGTCGTCGAGCTCGCTCAGCTCCGCCTCGATGCGCGAGGAGACCGCCACGGCGCGCGCGCCGTGCGCGACCGCGTGGGCGGCGACCTCCTCCGGCACGGCGTCGGAGCCCTCGTCGACGTTCGCGACGAACAGCACCGGCTTCGCGGTCAGCGGCTGCAGGTCGCGCAGCGCGTTCGGCGCGTCCTCCGGCGGCGGCACGGTGCGCGCCGGGCGCCCGGCCTGGAGCGCGGCGATCAGCTCCTCCAGCCACGCCTGCTCCGCTCTCGCGGCCTTGTCGCCGCCGCGCGCGGCCTTCGTCACGCGCTCCAGCCGCCGCTCCGCCTGCTCGAGGTCGGCGTAGGTCAGCTCGGTCTCGATCGTGTCGATGTCGGCGCGCGGGTCGACGCGGCCCTCCGGGTGCACGACGCTCTCGTCCTCGTGGGCTCGGACCACGTGCACGATCGCATCCGTCTCGCGGATGTTCGCGAGGAACTTGTTGCCAAGCCCCTCGCCCTCGGACGCCCCTCTCACCAGGCCGGCGATGTCGTGGAAGGCGATCGTGTCGTGCACGACCTCGCTCGCTCTCACGGTCGCCGCGACTTGCTCCAGCCGCTCGTCGGCGACCGGCACGATCGCGACGTTCGGCTCGATCGTCGTGAACGGGTAGTTCGCCGCCTCCGCGCCGGCGCGCGTGAGCGCGTTGAAGAGCGAGGACTTGCCGGCGTTCGGCATGCCGACGATGCCGACCTTCACCGGGTCGCCCCCACGTGCCCGATCGCCGCTCCGAGCGCCACGCCGGCGACGATATCGGAGGGGTAGTGGACGCCGAGGTACAGCCGCGAGAGCGTCATCGCGATCGCGGCGGCGCGCAGCGGCGCGCGCGGCAACAGGTGGCGGAACGCGTGCACGGCGGCGGCCGAGGTGGCGGCGTGCGCGCTCGGGAAGCTGAGCTGCGTCGGCGTCGCGATCAGCGGCGGCAGGTCCGCGAGCTGGGGGCGCGGACGGCGCACGGCGACCTTGATCGCCTGGTTGGCGCCGTAGGCCAGCGCGACCGCGTACGTGGCGCGATGCCAGCGCGCACGGTGGTGCCCGCGGTCGAGCGCCGCGCCCGTCAGGCCGAGCGCGAGCCAGGCCGCGCCGTGCTGGCCGAGCGCGGAGTACGCACGCGCCGCGCGCTCGGCGCCCGGCGTGTGGCAGCGCGTGCGCGCGAGCCGCAGGCCGGCGAGGTCGAGTGCGGCGAGCCGGCGAGCCGGACCACGGCCCGGAGCCACCCGCAGGCGCGACTCGGGAGCATCCGGTTCGCCCGGCCGGACGCGCGTGCTCGCCATCCGGGCCGCGCCGTCAGGCGCCGAAGCCGACGCGCTGCTCGCCGGCGTCGACCTGGACGAAGACGACCTTCGCGAGGTCGAGCGCGATCGTGCCGTCCTCGGACTCCAGCTCGTGCCAGCCCTCGCCGCTCTTGTCGAGCGCCTTGCGCAGCCCGGCGAGCTGGTCGGCCGTCACGCGCGCGGCGAGCGCCTGCCCGTGGAAGCCGATGCTGATCCGCTGCCACTTGCCGTTGGACATCAGTGGTCCTCCGCAGGTTGGACGATCTCGGTGAGGACGCCGCCGGTGGACGCCGGATGGACGAACGCGACGCGCGAGCTGCGGATGCCGATCCGCGGCGTCTCGTCGATCAGGCGCGTGCCGGCCGCCTTCAACGCGGCGAGCGTCGACTCGACGTCGGCCACCTGGTAGGCGACGTGGTGCAGGCCGGGGCCCTTCTTGGCCAGAAATCTGCCGACGGGCGTGTCGGGGTGCAGCGGCGCGAGCAGCTCGACGTGGTTCTCGCCGACGTCGAGCAGGATCGCCTCGACGCCCTGCTCGGTCACCGTCTCGCGGTGCACGACGGGCATCTTCAGCGTGTCGGCGTAGAGCCGCAGCGCGGCGTCGAGATCCTCGACCGCGACGCCGATGTGGTCGATCCGTCCCAGCATGCGGGCGGGAGGATAGCCGGCCGGAGCCTCAGTCGGCCGCGGCGACGCCGAGCTGGCCTGCCCCGCCGACCGCCGGGCGCGGCAGCTCCGCCAGCACGCGGTCGATGTCGGCGCGCTCGAGCACCTCCTGCTCCAGCAGCGCGTCGGCGAGCGCGTTCAGCCAGCGGCGGTGCTCGCCGAGCAGCTCCAGCGCGCGGCGGTAGGCGCCGTCGGCGAGGTCGTGCTGCTCCTCGTCGCGCAGCCGCAGGGTCGCCTCGGCGGCGGGGCCGGCGCCGTCCGCGCGCCGCAGCTGCACGCGCGTGCCCATCGCGTACTCGTCGACCATCGCGGCGGCGATTGCGGTGACGGCCTGGTAGTCGCCGGCGGCGCCGGTCGTGACCGAGCCGAACACGAGCTGCTCCGCGGCGCGGCCACCCAGCAGCATCGTCATGCGATCGATCAGCTCCTCGCGCGTCTTGAGGTAGCGGTCCTCCTCCGGGAGGTTGAGCGTGTAGCCGAGCGCGCCGCCGCGCGGGACGATCGAGATGCGGTGGACGCGGTCGACCGCCGGCAGCAGCTCCGCGCACAGCGCGTGGCCGGCCTCGTGGTAGGCGACGATCCGCTTCTCGTGGTCGTTGAGGCCGCGCTTGGCCTGCATGCCGGCGACGACGCGCTCCAGCGCGGCGTCGAAGTCCTGCGCGCCGATCTGCTCGACGTGCCGGCGGGCGGCGCCGATCGCGGCCTCGTTGCAGATGTTCGCGAGGTCGGCGCCGGTGAGGCCGCTCGTCTGGCGCGCGACGAGGTCGAGCCCGACGCTCGGGGCCAACGGCATCGCGCGCGTGTGCACCTCCAGGATGCGCTCGCGGCCGCTGCGGTCGGGCGGCGCGACGAACACCTGCCGGTCGAAGCGGCCGGGGCGCAGCAGCGCCGGGTCGAGCTTCTCGAGCAGGTTGGAGGCGGCGATCACGACGACGTCGCCGCGCGCGGTGAAGCCGTCCATCTCCACCAGCAGCTGGTTGAGCGTCTGGTCCTTCTCGCCGGAGACGTCGGCGCCGCGGCGGCCGCCGACCGCGTCGAGCTCGTCGATGAAGACGATCGCCGGCGCCTTCTTGCGCGCGACCTTGAAGAGGCGGCGGATGCGCGCCGCGCCGACGCCGACGAACGTCTCGACGAACGAGGCGGCCGACTGCGCGAAGAAGTTCGCTCTCGACTCGTGCGCGACCGCCTTCGCGAGCAGCGTCTTGCCGGTGCCGGGCGGGCCGTGCAGCAGGATCCCCTTCGGCACGCTCGCGCCGAGCGCCTTGAAGCGCTTCGGGTCGCGCAGGAACTCGACGACCTCGCGCAGCTCGTCCTTCGCCTCGTCGACGCCGGCGATCTCGTCCCAGGCGATCTTCGGCGACGCCTCCGGCTTGATCTGCTGCGGGCGCGTCGGGCGCATCTGCCGCAGCGCGACCACGAGCACGACGAGGAAGACGACCATCAGCAGCGGCCCGACCCATACGCCGGCCCACTCCTTGAAGTCGTAGTAGCCCAGGAACGACGCGAACAGCGTGCTCACACCTGCCTCATCGGCAGGGCGGCCGCGCGCCTCAACCCAGCAGCGTGCGTGTCACGTCGGCGTAGAAGCGCGCCGCGTAGCCGAGGTCGCGCACGTCGATGCGCTCGTCGGCGCCGTGCACGAGCGGCGCGGACTCCAGCATCGACTGGTGCCGGTGCGGGAAGAAGCCGTACGCGACGCAGTCGGGGAAGGCCTTGCGGAACCAGCGCGAGTCGGTGAAGCCGGGCAGGATCACCGGGACGGTCGTGGCGCCCGGGTCGTGATCGGCGATCCAGTCGTCGATCGCGGCGCGCAGCGGCGAGTCGATCCGCGAGCCGTTGCCGACGACCTGCTCGGTGAGCTCGACGCGGAAGCCGGCCGCGTCGTCCGAGCCGTCGGAGCCGAGCACCTCCACCATGGCGCGGCGCACCTCGTCGTGGGCGAGGCCCGGCGGCACGCGGCAGTCGACGTGGATCTCGGCGCGGCTGGGGATCACGTTGACCTTCTGCGAGGCGGCGGCGCGCGTCGGCGTGAACGTGACGCCGAGCATCGGCTCGAACATCGTCGCGAGCCGCGGGTCGGCGGCGGCGAGGCGCTCGACCGCGCCGGCCGGGTCGTCGGGATCCTCGCCGAGCCCGCGCAGGAAGGCGGCCGGCACCTCGGTGATCGCATACGAGGGCTGGCGCGCGCCGAGCCGCTCGAGCAGCGGGCCGAGCTTCAGCAGCGCGTTGACGCCCATCTTCGGCAGCGAGGCGTGGCCGGCGACGCCGTCGGTCACGAGCTTGAAGCGGAAGACGCCCTTCTCCGCGCAGCAGACGCCGTAGCGGCGCGCGCCTGCATATTCGAAGTAGGGACCGCCGCCCTCGTTGAGCAGGTAGTCGCAGCGGACCTTGTCGGGATGGGTCTCGGTGATCCACTGCGCGCCGAGCGCGCCGCCGGTCTCCTCGTCGACGACCGAGCAGATCAGCAACTCGCCGCGCGCCGGGCGCCAGCCCGAGCGCGCGAGCGAGATCGCCGCCGCGATCTCCGCCGCCACCTGCGACTTCATGTCGAGCGCGCCGCGTCCCCACAGGTAGCCGTCGGCGACGTCGCCGGACCACGGGTCGTGCGTCCACTCCTCGGGGTTCGCGAGGACCGTGTCGACGTGGCCGAGCAGGCACAGCGTCGGTCCGTCCTGCGTTCCTCTCAGCCGCGCGACGAGGTTCGGCCGCTCGTGCGTCGCGGCGAGCAGCTCGCAGTCGAAGCCGGCGCCGGTCAGCTCGCCGAGCAGCAGCTCCATCGCGAGCCGCTCGTTCCCCGGCGGGTTGACGGTGTCGAAGCGGATCAGCTGCTGCAGCAGCTCGGTCGTCGCCTGTTGGAGGTCGTGACTCATGGGCGTGCTGATGCTACGGGAACGCCCGCCGCGTGCGGCAGACTTACCTCGTGGACTCGCTGTTCGACGCCGACCCCGCCGCCCGCGCGCCGACTCCCGCGACGGCCGCCGCCGGCGCCCCGCTCGCCGCGCGCATGCGGCCGCGCGACCTGTCCGAGTTCGTGGGGCAGGAGCACCTGCTGGCGGACGGGTCGGCGCTGCACACGGCGATCGAGCGCGGACGGCCTCACTCGATGATCCTGCACGGGCCGCCCGGCAGCGGGAAGACGACGCTGGCGCGGATCGTGGCGGCGAGCGCCGACGCGGCGTTCGAGGAGCTGAGCGCCGTGCAGGCCGGCAGACCGGAGGTGCGCGAGGTCTTGAGAACGCGCCGAGGAACGTCGCAAGGGCGGGCGCGGCACGATCTTCTTCCTCGACGAGATCCACCGCTTCAACAAGGCCCAGCAGGACGCGCTGCTGCCGGCCGTCGAGGAGGGGCTCGTGACGCTGATCGGCGCCACGACCGAGAACCCGTCGTTCGAGGTCAACGGCGCGCTGCTCTCCCGCGCCCGCGTCTACGAGCTCTCGGAGCTGACCGAGGCGCACGTCCGCACGCTGCTGGGGCGCGCGCTCGAGCGCGGCGAGTGCGGCGACGTGCGCGTGGACGACGACGCCGTCGAGCTGCTCGCCGCACGGGCCGGCGGCGACGCGCGCACCGCGCTCGCCGCGTTGGAGCTGGCGTGCAGAACCGCGCCGGAGGGCGTCGTGACCGAGCGGCACGCGGAGGACGCGCTGCAGCGGCGGATCCTGCACTACGACCGCGCCGACGACCGCCACTACGACACGATCTCCGCCTGGATCAAGGCGACGCGCGCGTCCGATCCCGACGCCTCGCTCTACTACCTCGCGGTGATGCTGGAGGGCGGCGAGGACCCGCGCTTCATCGCGCGCCGCATGGTGATCCTGGCGAGCGAGGACGTCGGCAACGCCGACCCGCAGGCGGTCGTGGTGGCGACGGCGTGCGCGGCGGCGGTCGACCGCGTCGGCCTGCCGGAGGCGCAGTTCCCGCTCGCGCAGGCGGCGATCTACCTGTCGCTGGCGCCGAAGTCCGACGCGGCCAAGCGCGCGATCGGCGCCGCGAAGGGCCACGTCCGCGACAACGGCGCCGAGCCGCCGCCGGTGCAGCTGCGCTCCGGCGGCCGCGGCGAGGGCTACGAGAACGCCGCACCGGCGGCCCGGCCACCTCGGCGAGCAGGAGGTGATGCCGCCGGGCGTCGCCGGCGAGCGCTTCTACGTCCCGGACGCGCAGGAGGCGGAGCTGACCGCGCGGCTGGCGGAGATCCGCCGGGCGCGCGGGCGCGAGCCGTGAGCGCCTACGCGGCGGCGCGCTCGGGCGCCGCCGCGGTCCCCTCGCGCAGGTGCCGGCGCTCGTTGTAGCGCAGCCGCCCCGGCAGCAGCGGGACGAGCACGCGGCGCGCGTACTCGGTGTGGCCGAGCAGCACGAGGCCGCGCGCCGGGTCCCACGAGAAGCCGTAGTCGCGGCGGATGCGCGGCGGCAGCAGGCCGACGGTGACGAAGTTCGCCAGCTCCACGAGCGGGCGCGCCGCGAACGGCACCGGCGGGCGCATGACGATCTCCTTCGCGACCGTGCGCGCGTCCTCCGTGATGTGCAGGTCGTCGCCGTCGAGCATGCGGCGCATGTAGCGGCGGAAGTCGCCGTAGGACGCCGGCATCGCCTCGTCGGGCAAGCCGAACAGGCGGCCGAAGATGCGGTAGTCCTGCCACAGCGCCTCGCGCTCGCCGGGCGTGAGGCGGCGCACGTAGCGCTGGTAGACGGTCATGCCGGAGTCGACGAGCGTCGCGAGGATCCACAGCAGCAGCTCGGGGTCGTCGGCCGCGTACGGCGTGCCGGCGGGGAAGCGGCCGGCGGCCTCGTGCAGCTCGCCGCGCACCTTCTTGTGCATCGAGCGGACGCGTCGCGTGGCGCGCTCGGCCTCTCTGCGCGATCCGTACGTGACGAGCTCGACGATCTGGGCGGTGCGGTGCAGCCGCTCGTACGGCTCGTCCTTCGAGGCGGTCTGCGCGTAGAAGCCGGCCCACGCGACCGGGTGCGCCGCCTGCATCAGCAGCGCCCGCGGCCCCGCCAGCACCATCACGTGCTCGCGGTAGACACGGCGGATGACCGCGTCGTCGTCGTAGATCCCCTCCGCGGAAGCCACGTCCCCAGGGTACTGGCCAGCCGGCCAGCCGGCGGCGGGTGCTCAGGAGCGGGCGCGCCGGGGCAGCCGCTCGGCGAAGCGCCCCAGGCGCTCGGCCGGACCCTGGAGCGGCTCGGCGACCGTCACGAGCGCGTTGACGGTGCCGTCGAGGCGGTCGAGCAGCGCGAGCAGCCGCTCCATCGACTCCGTCAGCACGCGGATCGCGGGCGTCAGCTCGGGCAGCGAGCGCTCCAGCTCCACCAGGACCGGCAGCGAGCGCTCGATGTCCTGCACGTGGCGGTCGAGCTCGGGCAGCACGGCGGTCGCCCGCTCGACGCCGCGCAGCTCCTCGAGCACGTCCGGCAGCACCGCCGTCGCGTCGGCCATCCGGCGCACGTCCCGGCGGATGTCCGGCAGCGCGTCGGTCGCGTTCGCGATCCGCTCGAGGCTCGCGACGACGGAGGGCAGCTCCAGCAGCGTGTCGCCGAGCGGCAACGCTCGCAGCACGCCGACGAGCGGCACGCCCGCGACGCGCAGCGGGCTCATGAGGATCTGGCGCATGAACGCCAGCGTACGCCCGAGCGTCCGGCCGGACGACCGTGGGCTTCCGCGGAGCGCCTCCGTGGGGACTGCTGAGCGGGTCGCGGCCGCGATACCCTCAGCGGCGATGCCCGCCCAGGCCTACAGCGGCAAGGAGTGCGTCTGCCAGCTCCGCAAGGGGATCTGCGACCAGTCGTGCGTGCGCGACATGCTGGAGACGCCGTTCTACATCGCCTGCCTGAAGCTGAAGGGGCGGCGCTGCCTCGTCGTCGGCGGCGGCGACGTGGGACTGGAGAAGGTGGAGGGCCTGCTGGCCTGCGACGGCGACGTGACGGTCGTGGCGCCTGCGCTTCAGCCTGAGCTGGCGCGCCTCGCGGACGAGGGCTCGATCGCCTGGGTCGAGCGCGCCTACGAGCGGGCCGATCTCGAAGGGACCTTCATGGTCATCGCCGCGACGAACGACTCCGAGGTCAACATCGGCGTCTACGAGGACGCCGAGAAGCGGGCGATGCTCGTCAACGTCGTCGACGTGCCGCCGCTGTGCAACTTCATCCTGCCGGCGATCGTGCGCACCGGCCCGCTCGCGATCGCGATCTCCACCGCCGGCGCCTCGCCTGCTCTGGCCAAGCGCATGAAGCGCGAGATCGGCGACCTCTTCGGCGAGGACTACGCCCGCCTCGCGGTGATGCTGAACGACGCGCGCGGCTGGGCGAAGGGCACGCTGCCCACCTACCAGGACCGCAAGCAGTTCTTCGAGTCGATCGTCAACGGCGCGCCGGACCCGATCGAGCTGCTGCGCGCCGGCGACGAGCGCGCCGTGCTGGACCTGATCGCCGCCGCGCAGCGCACGCACGCGCCGGCCTGAGCGCCGGTCGCACTCGTCCCACGCCGAAGCGTCCTGCCCTGTACTCGCAGCAGCGGCACGGAACAGGACGCTTCGGCGTGGGAGACTGTCGTGGTGGGCGAGCTGACGCACCTCGACGAGGCCGGGCGAGCGCGGATGGTCGACGTCGGCGGCAAGGACGTCACCGCGCGGCGTGCGGTCGCACGCGCGGTCGTGCGGATGTCGCCGGCGACCGCCGCCGCCGTGCGCGACGGCGACGCGCCGAAGGGCGACGTGCTCGGCCCGGCGCGGATCGCCGGCATCCAGGCGGCGAAGCGCACGTGGGAGCTGATCCCGCTCTGCCACCAGCTGCCGCTGTCGTTCGCCGACGTCGTCGCGGCGGTCGACGCGGACGCCGGCACGGTCACGCTCGACGCCGAGGCGCGCACGACCGCGCAGACCGGCGTCGAGATGGAGGCGCTCACCGCCGCCTCGGTCGCCGCGCTCACCGTCTACGACATGGTCAAGGCGCTGGAGAAGGGCGTCGAGATCGCCTCGGTCGCCCTGCTCGAGAAGTCCGGCGGCCGCTCGGGCGCCTGGCGCCGCGACGGCTGAGCGACCGCCGCGCCCTCCTCAGTGCACGCTCCCACGCGGCACGACCCTCGGCGTCGTAGCACCTGTCACCGGTGAGCTGGCAACCGCGCTCGTCTAAGCTCGCCCCCGTGCAGACGGCGGTGCTGACGATCTCCACGACGCTCGCGCGGGGGGAGGGCGAGGACGTCTCGGGCGACCTGCTCGCGCAGCTCGCGGCCGAGGCCGGCTGCGAGGTCGTCGCGCGCGACGTCGTCGCGGACGACAAGGGGCGGATCGAGCCGGCGCTGCGCGGCTACGTGCGCGGAGGGATCCCGCTCGTCTTCACGACCGGCGGCACGGGCCTGACGCCCGACGACGTCACGCCCGAGGCGACGCGCGCGGTGATCGAGCGCGACGCGCCCGGCTTCGCCGAGGCGCTCCGCGCCGAGTCGCTCAAGCAGACGCCGATGGGAATGCTCTCGCGCGGGGTCGCGGGCAGCGCCGGCCGCACGCTGATCGTCAACCTGCCGGGCAGCCCGAAGGCGGTCGCTCAGCTCTTCCCGGTGCTCGTGCCGACGTTGAGACACGTCGTCGCGACGCTCCAGCGCGACGGTGGGCGAGCCGGCGGCCATTGAGCTGCGCGGCGTCGGGCGCCGCTACGGCGAGCGGTGGGCGCTCGACGACGTTTCGCTGACCGTCCCCGCCGGCGCGACGCTCGTCGTCTTCGGCCCCAACGGCGCCGGCAAGTCGACGCTGCTGCGCGTGCTGGCGACGCTGCTGCGCCCGCACGGCGGCGAGGCACGCGTGCTCGGCGAGCCGCTGCCCGAGCGCGAGTGGGCGGTGCGCGGCAAGGTCGGCCTGCTCGCGCACGAGGCGCTGCTCTACCGCGACCTCTCCGCGCGCGAGAACTTGCGCTTCCACGCGCGACTGCACAAGGTCGCCGCGGCGCGCGTGGAGGAGCTGCTCGAGCGGCTGCGGCTGGCGGGCCGCGCCGACGACCCGGTGCGGACGCTGTCGAAGGGGCTGCTCCAGCGCGTCGCGGTCGCGCGCGCGGTGCTGCACGACCCGCCGCTGCTGCTGCTCGACGAGCCGCGCGCGAACCTCGACCCGGCCGCCGCGGAGCTGATCGAGCCGCTGATCGGGCGGGGGAGCGGCCGTACGCGCGTGGTCACGAGCCACGACCCGGCCGGCGGGCTGGCGGAGGCGGACCTCGCGCTCGGCCTGCGCGACGGGCGCGTGGCCCTGAGCGCGCCGGCCGGCGAGGTCGGCCATGCGGCGGTCGAGGAGCTGTATCGGTGAGGCCGTCCGTCGCCCTCCTGCGCAAGGACCTGCTGCTCGAGCGCCGCTCGCCGGAGGCGATCCCGGCGATGCTGCTGTTCAGCGTCATCACGTTCGTGCTGTTCCACTTCGGCCTCGGCCGCGACGAGGTGTCCGGCCAGCTCGCGGCCGGCGTCCTCACCGTCACGCTCCTGTTCGCGGCGATCCTCGGGATCAACCGCCTGTTCGTCTCCGAGCAGGAGGAGGGCGGGTTCGACGGCGTGCTGCTCGCGCCGATCGACCGCACCGCGCTGTTCGTCGCGAAGGCGGCGGCGCTGTTCCTGTTCCTGACGCTGGTGGAGGTCGCGACGGTGGCGGCGTTCGCGATCCTGCTGTTGGGACCGTCGCCGTGGCCGGCGCTGCCGGGGCTGATCGTCGTGCTGGCGCTGCTGAACCTGGCGCTCGCGGTCGTCGGCACGCTCGTCTCGGCGCTGGCGATTCGCACCCGCGCGCGCGACCTGATCGTGCCGATCGTGGCGCTGCCGATGCTGACGCCCGCGCTGATCGGCGCCGCCCGCGCGGCGGCACCCCTGTTGGCAGCGCAAGGCGCGGAGTCGCTGCCAACCAAGTGGCTGGCCGTGCTGGCGCTCTATGATCTCGTCTTCGGGCTGCTCGCCTACGCCGTGTTCGACTTCCTCCTGGAGGACTGAAAAGCATGTACGGGAAGGGGCTCCGAGCGCTCTCGCTCGCCACCTTCGCCGCCGTGACCGCCACGTTCGCGCTGGTCTTCTTCTACGCCCCGCTCGACGCCGACCAGGGGTTCATCCAGAAGATCTTCTACGTGCACGTGCCGGTCGCGATCGTGACGCTGTGCGCCTACGTCGTCGGCGCCGTCTTCGCCGCTCTCCACCTGAAGACGCGCGACCGGAAGTGGGACCTGCGCTCCTACGTCACGATCCACATCGCGCTGATCTTCAACGTGATCGGGCTGCTGACCGGGGCGATCTGGGCGAAGGCGTCGTGGGGGCACTGGTGGGTGTGGGACTCGCCGACGCTGACCTCCTTCCTGATCGTCTTCCTGCTGTTCGCGACCTACCAGCCGCTGCGCTTCTCGATCGAGGACCCGGAGCGCCAGGCGCGCTACGCCTCGGTCTTCGCCGTGATGGCGGGGGCGTTCGTGCCGCTGAACTTCGTCGCCGTGCGCGCCGCGACGGCGACCGTCCACCCACGCACGTTCGGCACCGCCGACGGCGGCCTGCCGGCGCAGATGGCGTGGGTCTTCGTCGTCGCCCTGCTCGCGGTCGCGCTGCTGTTCGCGCTGCTGTGCTGCTACGAGATCGCCGCGAAGCAGACGCGCTGGCAGCTGCGCGCGCTCAGACGGCGACTGCTGGGCGGCGACGCGGTCGCGCCGCTGGGGCGCAGCGCGGCGCCGTCGCTCGGAGGGCCGGAGCGCCCGGCACCGTCCGGCGCGGCGACGCGTTCGGCCGGCAAGCCGGCGGGAGCCGCCTCGTGAGCGCACTCGCCGCCCTGCTCGCCGCCGCCCCCGCCCTGCCGCTCGACGAGGCCGGCAAGTACGTCGCCGGCGCGTTCGTCGTGTTCGTCGCCACGATCGTGATCTACGTCGGCATCATGGGCGTGCGGCTCCAGCGGATGAGCAGGGAGCTCGCCGAGCTCAACCGCGCGCTCGACCTGCGCGAGCACGGGCCGCGCACGGAGGCGCGTGACGAGGCGCCGAGTGGCTTCCCCGGCGGCAACGTGAGTCCGGACGAATGAGCGAGGTCCTCGCGCTCGGCGTCTCGCACAAGACCGCCCCGCTGGCGGTGCGCGAGAAGCTCGCGCTCACGCCCGGCAAGGTCGAGGGCTACCTGCACGACGTGCGCGGCGTCGCCGGCGTGCAGGAGGCCGTCGCGATCTCCACCTGCAACCGCACGGAGACCTACCTCGTCGCCGGCGACCCGGTCGAGGCGGAGGCGGCCGTGCTGGGGATGCTCGCACGCAAGGCGGGGATCCGCCCGACGGAGCTGGCGTCCTCCATCTACGCGCTGCGCAACTGCGACGCGGCGCGCCACCTGTACCGGGTGACCTCAGGGCTGGAGTCGATGATCGTCGGCGAGGCCGAGGTGCAGGGCCAGGTCAAGCGCGCCTACGAGGACGCGCTGGCGGCCCAGACGACCGGCCCGCTCACGAACCACCTCTTCCGCGCCGCGCTCGCGACCGGCAAGCGCGTGCGCAGCGAGACGAAGATCGGCGAGCGGCGGATGAGCGTGTCGTCGGTCGCGGCCGCCCTCGCCTCCGAGCAGCTGCACGGGCTGGAGCGGCGCGAGGTGCTGCTGCTCGGCGCCGGCGAGAACGAGCGAGCTGGCCGCGAGAGCGCTCGCCGGCCACGGCGTCGAGGCGATCTTCGTCGCCAACCGCCGCCACGAGCGCGCGGTCTCGCTCGCGCAGCGCTACGGCGGCCAGGCGATGTCGTTCGACGCGCTGCCGGCGGAGCTCGAGCGCGCCGACGCGCTCGTGTGCGCGACCTCCTCCCCGCACGCGCTGCTCGGCGCCGAGGAGATGGCGGCCGTGATGGACGCGCGCGACGGCCGGCCGCTGCTCGTGATCGACCTCGCGGTCCCGCGCGACGTCGCGTCCGACGTGCGCGACGTGCCCGGCATCTCGCTCTACGACGTCGACGACCTGCAGGCCGTCGTGCGGCGCAACCGCGCGGTGCGGCAGGGAGAGGCATCGCACGCCGAGGGGATCGTCGAGGAGGAGATCCAGCGCTTCGCCGAGTGGCTCGGGTCGCTCGAGGTCCTGCCGACGCTCGCGTCGCTGCGCGAGCGGGGCAAGGCGATCGCCGACCAGGTCGTGCGCGAGAACGCCGGCCGCTGGGAGACCGCCTCCGAGCGCGACCGAGAGCGCGTCGAGGCGATCGCGCAGGCGATCGTCAACCGGCTGCTGCACGAGCCGACGTTGCGGATGAAGCAGACGGCCGACGAGCGCGTGCACCTGCGGATGCAGGTCGTGCGCGAGCTGTTCGGGCTCGAGGAGACGGTCGACGGCGTGGACGCGTCGGACGAGCAGCCGCTGGCGGACGTGCGGCCGCTGCGCGCGGGCCGGCGCGGTCGGTCCACCGGCTGATGCGGATCGGGTCGCGCGGCAGCGCGCTGGCGCTCGCGCAGGCGGAGCTCGTCGCAGAGCTGCTGGGCGGCGCGGAGGCGGGGATCGAGGTCGTCACCGTCACGACGAGCGGGGACCGCGGCGCCCTGGTCGGCGACAAGTCGCGCTGGGTCAAGGAGCTGGAGGCGGCGCTGCTGGCCGGCGAGGTCGACGCGGCCGTGCACTCGGCGAAGGACGTGCCGGTGACGCTGCCCGACGGGCTGGCGCTCGTGGCGGTGCCGGAGCGGGTCGATCCGCGCGACGCGCTCTGCGGGGCGCCCTCGCTGGAGGCACTGCCGGTCGGCGCGCGGATCGGCACGAGCAGCCTGCGGCGCGCTGCCGGGCTGCGCGCGCTGCGGCCGGACCTGGACGTGGTCGCGCTGCGCGGCAACGTCGACACGCGCCTGCGCAAGCTGGCGGACGGCGACTGCGCGGCGATCGTGCTGGCGCTGGCGGGGCTGGAGCGGCTCGGCCGCGCCGGCGAGGCGGGCGGCGCGCTCGACGCGCTCGTACCGGCGCCGGGCCAGGGCACGCTCGTGCTCGAGGCGCGCGCGGACGACGACGCCGTGCGCGGCGCGCTGAGCGCGATCGACGACCCGCATGTGGGCGCGTGCCTCGCGGCCGAGCGCGCGCTGGCGCGGGCGCTGGGCGCCTCCTGTCACACGCCGCTCGGCGCGCACGCCGCGCTCGCGGACGACGGGTCGATGACGCTGCGCGCGTTCCTCGGCCTCCCGGACGGCTCGGCGTGGCTGCGCGACGAGCTGGCCGACCCGCTCGGCGCCTCGCCGGAGACGCTGGGCGCAGAGGTCGCGGAGCGCATGCGCGCGGCGGGCGCGGACGAGCTGCTGACGGCGTGCGAGGCGCTCGGCGCGGACAACGGCGCCGTCCCGCCGGCCTCGACGCCCGAGGGGACGCCGCTGTGAGCGGCATCGTCCACCTCGTCGGCGCCGGCCCGGGCGACCCCGGCCTGCTGACCGCGCGCGCGCTCGAGCTGATCGCGGCGGCCGACACGATCCTCTACGACCGCCTGATCCCCGTGACCGCGCTCGACGGCGCGCGCCCGAGCGCCGAGCTGATCTACGTCGGCAAGGAGGGGCGCGGCCCGCAGATGCCGCAGGAGGAGATCGACCGGCTGCTGGTCGAGCACGCGTCGGCCGGCAAGCGCGTCGTGCGGCTGAAGGGCGGCGACCCGTTCGTGTTCGGGCGCGGCGGCGAGGAGGCGCTGGTCCTGCGCAGGGCGGGGATCGCGTTCGAGATCGTCCCCGGCGTGACCTCCGGCGTGGCGGCGCCCGCCTACGCGGGCATCCCGGTCACGCAGCGCGACCGCTCCAGCGCGGTGGCGCTGATCACCGGCCACGAGAACCCGGACAAGCCCGAGTCGGCGATCGACTGGCCGGCGCTCGCGGCGTTTCCCGGCACGCTCGTCTTCTACATGGGCGTCAAGCAGCTGCCGCGGATCGCGTCGCAGCTGATCGCCGGCGGGCGGCCGGCGAACCAGCCGGCGGCCGTGATCGAGCGCGGCACGCTGCCGGGTCAGCGCACGATCGTCGCGACGCTGGAGACGATCGCCGAACGGGCCGCCGCGGAGGAGATCCGCCCGCCGTCGATCACGCTCGTCGGCGAGGTCGCCGCGCTGCGCGAGGCGGGGATCGGCTGGTTCGAGCAGCGGCCGCTCTACGGGAAGACGGTCGCGGTGACCCGCGCGCGCGAGCAGGCGAGCGGACTGGCGGCGCGGCTCCGCGACCTCGGCGCCGAGGTCGTCGAGACGCCCGTGATCAGAATCGTGCCGCTCGACCCGCAGCTTGACGCCAACGACTTCGCCTTCCCGCCGGACATCGAGATCGTGTACGACCTCATCTGCTTCACCTCGCCGAACGGAGTGCGGCTGTTCTTCGAGCGGCTCGCCGACCTCCAACTCGATGCGCGCGCACTGTACGGCGCGCGCATCGCTGCGATCGGCCCGGCGACCGCGCGGGCGCTGCGCGCGCACGGCGTGGTCACCGACATCCTTTCCGACAGAGCGGTCGCGGAGTCGTTGATCGATGCGCTGCGCGACCGGCCCGTCGACCGCGCACTGGTCGCCCGCGCCCGCGTCGCTCGCGACGCGCTCCCCGACGCGCTGCGCGAGCGCGGCGCCGAGGTCGACGTGCTGGAGCTGTACGAGACCGTCGCCGAGCCGCTCACCGCCGCGCAGCTCGCTGCGGTGCGCGCCGCCGACTCCGTCACCTTCACCTCGGCCTCGACGGTGCGCAACCTGCTGAGCGCGCTCGGCGGCGACGCCGCCGCGCTCGCCGGCACCCGGCTGGCCTCGATCGGCCCGATCACGAGCGACGCCCTCCGCGAGCACGGCCTCGAACCCTCGTTCGAAGCGGACCCGCACGACGTCGACGGCCTGATCGCCGCGCTCGTGGCGGACGCGACGGTCACGAGATGACCCGCCGGCTCGGAGCGTCCTGCCCGGCGGGTGTGGCGCGACCGCGGAGCAGGACGCTTCCGCCGCGATGACGCCGCTCGGCACCCCCCGTCTCCACCTCCGCTCCGTCGACTCGACGAACGTGCGCGCGCAGGCGCTCGCGAGCGCGGGCGCGCCGCACGGGACGCTCGTGACGGCGGCGACGCAGACGGCGGGACACGGGCGTCAGGGGCGGTCGTGGGTGACGCCCGCCGGGCGGGCGCTCGCGTGCTCGCTCGTGCTGCGCGACCCGCCGCGGCTGCTGCCGATGCTCGCGGCGCTGGCGGTCGCGGATGTCGCGGACCGCCTCGACGGCGCCGGCCGCCGCGCCGCGATCAAGTGGCCGAACGACGTGCTGCTGGACGGGCGCAAGGTCGCCGGGATCCTTGCCGAGGGCAGGCCGCAGGAGGGCTGGGTCGTGCTCGGGATCGGCCTCAACGTCGCCGTCGAGGAGGATGCCCTCCCGCCCGAGCTGCGCACGATCGCCACCTCGCTCGGCGGCGCGCCGGACGACGTCGAGCGCGCCCTCCAGCTGCTGCTCGAGCGCCTCGAGCACTGGCTCGCCGCGCCGCCCGCGGAGGCGATGGACGCCTACCGCGCCCGCGACGCGCTCGCCGGCCGCGCGATCTCCTGGAACGGCGGCCACGGCACCGCGCTCGGCGTCGCCGACGACGGCAGGCTGCGCGTGCGCGCGGCGCCCGCGGACAGCGGCGGCGAAGCGGGCCACGCCGGCGAGGAGCTGCTGCTCGACGCCGGCGAGGTTCACCTCGGCAGCGGCCGGAGCGGCTGAACGCCCTGCCGGCGCCCCCCCGGCGGCGGCGACTCAGGCGTCGTCGCCGGGGGCGGCCGCTCTCGCGGCCGCTCTTCTGCGTCTCGCCGCTCTTCTTCTCGCGGCTCTCCGTCTGGATCTCGGCGCGGCGCTCGCCAGCGCCGCCTCCGCGGCGTCGGCCTCGCCCCTGCCGTTGACGGAGGACGCGCCGGCGTCGCCGGCCACGCCCGAGCCGCGCGCCTCGCCGCCGGCGCCGCCGGCGGCGTCACCGCCACCCCGCCATCTCGCCCCGCCGCGTCTCCCGCGCGAGCGGCGTCTCGGCTTCGCGGCGGCAGCGTCGTGCTCGAGCGCGTCGCCGACCGCGCCGTCGACGTCCGAGCGACCGGACGCCGACAGCGGCGGCTCGCCGTCCGCGCGCCCGCCGTCGCCGGCGAGCGCCTCGTCGTAGGCCTCCTCGGCGACCTCCGCGGACGGGCCCTCGCTCGTCTCGCCGTCGCCGAAGTCCAGCTCCGTCTCGTCGACCGCGGCGCCGTCGACGCCGGCGACCACGCCCTCGGCGGCGGCGCCGTCCTTCGCGCCCTTGCGGCGGCGGCGCGAGCCGCGTCCGCGCCGGCCTCTCGGGAAGTTGCGCAGCAGCTCGCGTGCCAGCGCGCTCGGCTTGCGCGCCATCCGCGTGCGCGCGCCGCGCAGCGCCTCCTCGGCCTCCGGCGTGTGCGCCAGAGCGGCAGCCAGCAGCGCGGCCGAGAGCCGCCTGTCCTGTCTGCGCGCCGCATGCACCAGCCGCCGCGCGTTGCGCGCGTGCGCGCCGCCGGAGGAGTTGACGAGCAGGCCCAGCAACCGCTTCGTCTCCGGCCAGCGCTGCACGGCGTACTCCTCGTGCACCTCGCGCGTGTACTCGGCCATCCGCCATATCCACGCGTTCGCCTGATCCCTACGGCCAATCCGCTTTTCGGCGAGCGCCTGCAGCATGATCTTCACGCCCTCGCGGCGCTCGTCGCGCGGCCACGTCGCCATCAGGTCGATCGCGACGTCGAACGCCTCCGCGTCGCGCGCGGCGGAGATCTCCTGCAGCGCGCGCAGGCGCAGCTGCGCGTTGCGGTTGCGCTCCACCGCGGTGATCAGGAAGCGGCGGCGCAGGTCGCCCTGGCGGTCGGAGTGGAGCATCGCCTTCGCGCGCCGCCAGCCGTTCGGCGCCACGCGCGCGCCGGCCAGCGCGGCCCACACGTGCTGCTCGCCGTAGTCGAGGTGCTCGACGGCGATGCGCCACAGCTCGCGCTCGAAGACCTCCGCGCGCCTGTCCGGGTCGGGCGTCACCGGCAGCACGCGCCGCTCGACGCGCACACGCCGGCCGCGGCCGCGGCGCACCGGCCCGACGACGATCGCGCCGCCGCGGTAGACGTCGCGGCCGAGCAGCGAGTGGAGCGTCACGACCGGGTCGTCATGCGTCGTCGCCGGGTGGACGAAGTCGACGACGATGCCGGCCTCCTTGCCCGGGTGGCGGCGCGTGACGCGGCCGACGCGCTGCTGGTAGATGCGCTTGGAGGCGGTCGGCGCGAGGTGCATGCAGACCGTCGCGCGCGGCGAGTTCCAGCCCTCGGCCAACAGCTGCGCGTTGATGAGGACGTCGATCGAGCCGCGCTCGTACTCGGCGAGGATCCGCGCCAGCTCGCGCTTCGGCGTCTCGCCGGAGACGGCCTGCGCTCTCATGCCGACGTCGCGGAACGCCTGCGCGACGTTGTAGGCGTGGCGCACGCCCGCGGTGTAGACGACGCCCGGGACCCCGTTGAAGCGCGTCTTGTAGAGGTCGGCGATCGCGAGGTTGAACGGCAGCTGATCCAGCAGCTCGGCCAGCATGTCCTGGTCGAACTCGGTGTCGACCTCGCCGCGCCGCAGCGGCACCTTGGCGATCGTGCGTACGCCCGGGCCGGGCGGGATGCGGATGCAGCGCAGCGGCGCGATCACGCCGCGCCGCGCCGCCTGCGCGAGGTCGAAGCGCGAGGTCTGCGTCGGGAAGAGGTCGGTGACGTGGCGGGCGATCAGTGCGCCCGTCGCGGTCATGCCGACGAAGACCGGGCCGTCCCATCTGCGGATCGAGGCGGAGGTCTTCTCGCCGAGCGCGGTGTGCGCCTCGTCGCAGATGACGATCGAGTAGCAGTCCGAGATCTGCCCGGCGTTGCGGACGAACCACTGGTAGGTCTCGACCGTCACCGGCCCCGTCGGGTTGTCGCGGCCGGCCAGCAGCGGCGCGGCGATGCGGTCGCCGTAGCCGCGGTCGCGCAGCTCGCCGTGGAACTGGTCGACGAGGTTGCGGCGATGCGTGAGGATCAGCACGCCGCCGGTGCGCGACGCCTCGACGAAGCCGAGTGCGGCAACCGTCTTGCCGGCACCGGTCGCGTGCTCGAACCAGAAGCGCTTGGCCGCGTTGGGATCCTCCGGCGCCTCGGCGAGCTGGACGTCGTCGTCCTCGTCGGACGGCTCGTCCTGCCAGTCCTGCGGCTCGTCGTCCGGCTCGCCATCCTCCTCGTCGATCGCCTCCTCGCCCGGGATCGCGGAGGAGGCGAGCGGTGCGGACTCGTCCTCCGGCGGCGCCTCGACGGCGGCGCGGCCGTTCCCGTTCCCGGAGCGCGACTGCACCTCCGCCATCAGCGCGGTGAGCGTGCCGGACAGCGCGTCGACCTGATGCGGGTTCAGCAGCGTGCCGTCGGCGAGGCGCGGGTCGTCCTCGCTCAGCACCCGCTCGAGCCCGAGCAGCAGCGAGTACTCGCGCCGCCAGGCGACCGACGGCGCCTTCAGGCCGGCGTCGAGCTCGGCGAGCGCTTCGTCGAGCGCGCGGCGGCGGGCGCTGCCCGGCGCGAGCGCGTCCTCGGGCAGCTCGCCTTCGTGCACGAAGCGCTCGCGCGTGAAGCGCTCCGCGCGTCTGAGCGCGCCGGCATCGGGAAGAGACGTGGGATCAGCCATGGACGGCCTGCAGGGGTTCCCTGTGAATGGACGTGGCCTCTGCGATGAGGGAGCCGCGGTACGGCAGCTGAGCGGCTCAGGAGGTCCGGCGGGCGCCGGGCACGGGGAGAACTCTCACCAGCGTTTCCCCGTCCAACACAGGAGGATAGCCACATTGAAGCAGATGGAACGGGGGAATCGGTGCCTTGGGGGTTCACGAAAGCCTCATATGCCAAGCTTCGCGCCATGCGCGCCCTCTCCGCCGCAGCAGGCGCACGTGCGCTCGTCGCGCTCGCGCTCGCGCTCGCACCGCTCGCGAGCGGCTGCGGCTCGCAGGGCGCGGAGGGAGCGCTGCCCACGCCCGCGCAGGCGCGCGCGGCGCTCGCCGGCTCGCCCGCGCGGCTCGCGGCCCTGCACCGGCAGGCGGGAGAGCTGCTCGGCGGCGGCGTGCCGGCCTTCGACGCGCGCCTGGCCGCGCTCAGAGGCCGGCCGGTCGTCGTCAACGCGTGGGCCTCGTGGTGCGGACCGTGCAAGCGCGAGCTGCCGGTGCTCGCGCACGCGGCCGTGCGCGACGGCAGACGCGTCGCGTTCCTCGGCGTCGACGTCAACGACACGAGCGGCGACGCGCACGCGTTCCTGCACGACCACTGGATCCCCTACCCGAGCTACGTCGACCAGGACTTCCGCATCGCCGCGAGCATCGGCGTGCGCTCGGGATTGCCGACGACCGTCTTCTTCACGGCGGACGGCGAGCGCGCGTACGTGCACCAGGGGCCGTACCGCGACGAGGCGGCGCTGCTCGCCGACATGCGGCGCTACGCGGGGGTGTCGTGAGCGTCGCGATCCGGCGCGCGGCCGGCGACGCGGAGCTGGCGGCGCTGCTCGACCTGCGCCACCGCGTCTTCTGCCTCGAGCAGGGCGTGCCGAAGCACGAGGAGCTGGACGGCCGCGACGGCGACGCGATCCACCTCGTCGCCGTCGGCGAGGACGGCCGCGTGCTCGGCACCTGCCGCCTGCTGCTCCTCGACCGTACGGTGCAGCTCAGCCGGCTGGCGGTGGAGCCGGCGGCGCGGCGGCGCGGGATCGCGACCGCGCTGCTGCGCGAGGCCGACCGCGAGGCGGTCGCGGCGCGCGCGCGGCGGATCGTCCTGCACGCGCAGACGTACGCGCAGAGCCTCTACGACGCCGGCGGCTACGAGCCGCGCGGACGCACGTTCGTGGAGGCGGGGATCGAGCACCTCGCGATGGAGAAGCGGTTCGCGTGAGTGGCGCGAGCGCAGCCGCACGGCGGCCCGGCCAGCGGCGGAAGGCGGCCCGTGCCTGAGGTGCGCGTCGACCCGCTGACCGGCCTGCGCGCGATCGTCGCGGGCGAGCGCGCGAACCGCCCGAACGCCGGCTTGTCCGCCGACGCGAGCCCGCCGCTCGACCCGGCCGGCGACCCGTTCGCCGAGGGCCACGAGGGGAAGACGCCGCCGGAGCTCTACGCCGTGCGGCACGCGGCCGGCGGCGCGGGAGCGGCCGACTCCCCCGGCTGGACGGTGCGGGTCGTGCCGAACCTCTACCCGGCGCTCTCGCCCGACGGCGCGGCACCGGAGCCCGACGCGGCGCCCGACCTGTTCACCGCCGTGCCGGCGCAGGGCGCGCACGAGGTGATCGTCAACGCGCCGCAGTCGGTCACCGCGCTCGCGGAGCTGCCGGCCGCGCAGGTCGCGGCCGCGATGGACGTGTGGCGCGAGCGGATGCGCGCGCACGCCGACGCCGCCTACGTGCACGTGCTCGTGAACGAGCGGCGCGAGGCGGGCGCGTCGCTGCCGCACACGCACGCGCAGCTGTACGCGCTCGACTTCGTGCCGGCGGGAATCGCGCGCGAGCGCGAGCGCTTCGCCGCATACGCGACGCGCACGATGGGCGGCAACCTGCTCGCCGACCTCGTGCAGGAGGAGGTGCGCCGGCGCGAGCGGATCGTCGCGATCGACGACGAGGCCGTCGCGATCGCGCCGTACGCGTCGCGACTCCCCTACCAGCTGATGGTCGCGCCGCGGCGGCCGCGCGCGCGCTTCGAGGACGACGGGCCGACCGGCGCGGCGCTGCTGCACGACGTGCTCGGGCGGCTGGCGCGCCGGCTGGGGGCGAGCCCGCCGCTGAACCTGTGGGTGCGCACCGCGCCGCGCGGGGCGGACCACTTCTGCTGGCGGATCGACGTGATGCCGCGCCTCACGCACCTCGCCGGCCTCGAGCTCGGCACCGGCCTGCACCTCAACATCGTCGCGCCGGAGCAGGCGGCGGCGGAGCTGCGCGAGGCGTAGGCGGCCGTGCGCGCGCTCGTCCAGCGCGTCTCGCGCGCGAGCGTCCGCGTCGACGGCGAGGTCGTCGGCGAGATCGGCCCCGGCCTGCTCGTGCTGCTCGGCGTGACGCACGCCGACGACGAGGCGGCGGCGGACAAGCTCGCCGACAAGCTGCTGAAGCTGCGCATCTTCGCCGACGCCGGCGGCCGCATGAACGAGCCGCTCGGCCCCGATCGCGGGGTGCTCTGCATCAGCCAGTTCACGCTCTACGGCGACGCCCGCAAGGGCAACCGCCCCAGCTACGTCGCGGCCGCGCGCCCCGAGCACGCCGAGCCGCTCTACGACCGCGTCTGCGACGCCCTGGACGCTCGGCGCGGCGTCTTCGGCGCCCACATGGACGTCGAGCTCGTCAACGACGGCCCGGTCACCCTGCTCGTCGAGGCCTGACGTAGCCCTCCAGCGCGTACGGGTTGAGGAACTGCCGTCTCCAGAAGTACGCGCGGTCGATCCGCGTCAGCGCGGCGCGGTCGCACACGTCGTCCCACTGCGTCGCGATCACCTCGATCTGGCGGTCGGCGATCTGGCGTGGTTGCGCGCGTGGTCGTCGGTGTTGCCACAGAGCACGTTGAAGACGATGCGCGCGAACAGCTCGCGCAGCGTCCGCCGCGGCTCGGCGAAGCGGGCGCGGATCGCGCCGGCGACCCGGCTCATGCGGAAGCCGTCGCGCCCGATCGCCATGATCTGCGCGGCCTCGCCGCCCGCGCGCGGCTGCGGGCAGACGTCGTAGGCCGGTGTGAGCGTGAGCGCGCGACCGTCCCAGAAGGCGGCGTGGTTGCGCGCGTGGTCGTCGGTGTTGCCACAGAGCACGTTGAAGACGATGCGCGCGAACAGCTCGCGCAGCGTCCGGCCAGCGCGGGACGTACTCGCTCGCCGAGGCCTGGAAGTCGAGCGCGCCGATGCGGTCCGAGCCGGAGTCGAGCAGGTAGGTGAGGTGGTGCAGGTCAGCCGTGTCGAGCGCGCCGGCGCCGAGGCGGCGGTTGAGGATCATCCGAACGCCTGCCGCGGCTCAGAAGTCATCGTCGGCGTCCGTCTCGGCGGGCTTGCGCACGAGCTGCGGCAGGACCGCCAGGCGATCCTCGACGCGGCCCGCCTCCAGCCGCACCCGCGCGCGGTCCTCGTGGAACAGCGGGACCCCGGTCAGGGCGGCCGCCTCGAAGGCCGCGCCGAGCCGGACGCTCGGGTCGCCGCGCTCGACCTTCGCCATCGTCGGCGCCGTGACGCCAACGCGCTCGGCGAGCTCCCGCAGCGTCCAGCCGCGCTCGCGCCGCGCCAACCGCACGCGCGCGCCGAGCAGCTTGGCGGCCTCGACCGTGAGGGGGGAGTAGTCGGTCGGTCGGTCCATAGAGAAAGAAAAATAGCTCTATCAGCCCAATAGAGCAAATTTTCTTTTGATTCTTCCTGCGGCATCCCGGTCGGCCAAAGCCACGCGCAGCCGCCCGGTAGGCTCCCGCTCCCGATGCCGCCGACCGACCGCCTCGTGATCCGCTTCGCCGCCGAGCCGCCGCAGGAGCCGCTGCCGTACGGGCGCTGGGCGGACACGCTGCGCGGGCACTTCCTCGCGGCGGTCGCCGAGATCGACAGCGACGGCGAGGACCTCGGCGAGCCGGGCGAGATCGCCTGGTTCCCCGACCGCACCTACGGCGGACGCACCTACGTGCCGGCGACCGCGCGCACGACGACCGGCTACGAGCTGTTCGGCTTCGTCTCGTTCGCCGAGGGCGACGACGGCGCGCCCGACGACTTCGCCGCACGCGCCGACTTCACGAGCGAAACGGCCGACGACAACCCCGACTGGCGGATCGACCTCAACGAGGAGGTGATCGGCCGCTGGCGCGGGGAGCACGGCAGAAGCGCCGACATGACGCTGATCTGGGGCGTGCCGCTCGTCGAGCACGGCGCGCTCGCGACCGCCGAGCTGGCGGATCTCGCCGTCGACCAGTGCGCGCTGCTCGACGGCCGCTTCGCGCTCGTCGCGCCCGACGCCTACCGCGGCGACTTCCTCGACGTGAAGCTGTTCTCCGCGCGCGGCGAGGAGCTCGCGCGCGAGTCGCTCTACGTCGACGACGAGGACTGAGGCCCGGCCCCGCCGGCCGGCGGGGCGGACGGAGCCGGCCCCGGGATCCGCGGCACCGCCGCGAGCAGCTCGCGCGTGTAGGCCTCGCGCGGGGAGGCGTAGAGCTCCTCCACCGGCGCGACCTCGACGAGGCGGCCGTGACGCATCACCGCGACGCGGTCGCACATGTGGCGCACGACGGCGAGGTCGTGGGCGATCAGCACGAGCGTCAGCCCCAGCTCGCGGCGCAGCTCGCGCAGCAGCGTGAGGATCTGCGCCTGGATCGAGAACGTCGAGCGCCGAGACCGGCTCGTCGGCGACGAGCAGCTCGGGGCCGAGCGCGATCGCGCGCGCGATCGCGACGCGCTGGCGCATTCCGCCCGACAGCTCGTGCGGGTAGCGGTTCGCGAGCGCCGCCTCCAACCCGACCTGCTCGAGCAGCTCCTCCACCCGCCGCGCGCGCGTCGCGCGCTCCCGCAACAGGCCGTGGATCGCGAACGGGTCCGCGAGCGCGGCGCCGACCGTCTTGCGCGGGTTGAGCGAGCCGCCGGCGTCCTGGAAGACGAGCTGGCGCGCGCGGCGCAACTCCGCCAGCGGCGCGCCGCGCGCGTGCGTGACGTCCTCGCCGCGCCAGCGCACGACGCCGCTCGTCGGCTCGAGCAGGTTGAGCAGGATGCGCGCCAGCGTCGACTTGCCGCTGCCGGTCTCGCCGACGATCCCGAGCGACTCGCCCTCCCGCACGTCGAGCGTGACGCCGTCGACCGCCGGCACGTCGCCGAGACGGCGCCGGAAGACCACCCCGCGCGAGAGCGGGAAGCGCTTGACGAGCTGCTCGACGGCGGCGATCGGCGGTGCGGACGCGGTCACGGCGACGACTCCCCGGCCGCGGCGCCGGCGCCGCCCGCCGGCTCGATCGCCGCACGCGCCTGCTCGGGCGTCGCGCCGGCCGCGAGCCGCGCCCACGCGGTCCGCCGCTCCGCCTCGCTCAGCAGGCACGCCACGCGGTGACCGTCCGCGCGCGCACCGGCGAGCGGCTCGAGCGCCGGGTCGACCTCGCGATGGCGCTCGCGCACGTACGGGCAGCGCGGGTGGAAGCGACAGCCGGACGGCGGGTGGATCAGCGACGGCGGGCGCCCCGGGATCGGCACCAGCTTCGCGCCGGCCGGCCCCTCGAGGCTCGGCGTCGAGCGCAGCAGGCCCCACGTGTAGGGATGCTGCGGCGCGGCGAACAGCTCGCTCGCGGGCGCCTGCTCGACGATCCGCCCGGCGTACATCACGGCGACCTCGTCGGCCGCCTCGGCGACGACGCCGAGGTCGTGCGTGATCAGCACCATCGCCATGCCGAGCTCGTCGCGCAGTCTGCGCAGCAGCCTGAGGATCTGCGCCTGGACGGTCACGTCGAGCGCGGTCGTCGGCTCGTCGGCGATCAGCACGCGCGGCTCGTTCGCGAGCGCCATCGCGATCATCGCGCGCTGGCGCATCCCGCCCGACAGCTCGTGCGGATACGCGCTCGCCCGCCGCGCGGCGTCCGGGATCGCGACCTGCTCGAGCAGGTCGGCGGCCCGCGTACGCGCCGCCACGCGCGAAACGCCGCGCCGGTGCGCCCGCACCGCCTCGGCGACCTGGTCGCCGACGCGCAGCAGCGGGTGCAGTGCCGAGAGCGGGTCCTGGAAGACCATCGCGATCGCGTCGCCGCGCAGCGCGCGCAGCCGCTCCGGCGCGGCCGCCAGCAGGTCCTCGCCGTCCAGCAGCACGCGCCCGGAGATGCGCGTGCGCGGGCCGCGGGTGAGGCCCATCGCCGTCGTCGCGGCGACCGTCTTGCCGGAGCCGGACTCGCCGACGATCCCGAGCGTGCGGCCGGGCGCGACGGCGAACGAGACGCCGTCGACCGCCTGCACGAGCCCCTCGCGCGTGTCGAAGCCGACGCGCAGGTCCTCGACGCGCAGCAGCGCGTCGACGGGCGTCCCCGCCGGCCCGGCTGCGGCGGCCGCGGCAGCGCTCACGTCTCCCGCACCCGCGGGTCGAGGTACGCGTAGGCGACGTCCACGGCGATGTTCGCGACGATCACGAACGCCGCGGCCAGCAGCACGGTCCCCTGGATCACCGGGTAGTCGGCGTGCGTGATCGCGTCGTAGTTGAGGCGGCCGATGCCGGGGATCCCGAACACCGTCTCCGTCAGCACCGCGCCGCCGAGCAGCAGGCCGATGTCCAGCCCCGCCAGCGTCACGAGCGGCGTCGCGGCGGCGCGCAGGCCGTGGCGCCACACGACGCGGCGCTCGCTCAGGCCCTTCGCGCGGGCCGTGCGGACGAAGTCCTCGGACAGCACCTCGATCATGTTGCCGCGCAGCAGGCGGGCGTACACGGCGGCGAAGGTGGAGGCGAGCACGAGCCACGGCAGGATCAGCGACGTGAACCACCCCCACGGGTCGGCCGTGAGCCCCACGTAGCTGCCCGCCCCGGGGAGCAGTCTCCACCTGCCGATGTCGCTCGCGAAGAGGTAGAGCGCGACGAGCCCGAGCCAGTAGACGGGCGCCGAGATGCCGAGCAGGGCGCCGCCGGTCGTGACCTTGTCGACCCACGTGCCGCGACGCACGGCCGAGACGACGCCGAGCGGGACCGCGACGAGCAGCCAGATGACGATCGCGCCGAACGTGAGCGAGATCGTCGCCGGCAGGCGGTCGAGCAGCAGCGAGCCGACCGAGGCGCCGCTGAAGTAGCTGTACCCGAGGTCGGCGTGCAGGAACGCGTGCGTGAAGAACGTCCAGTACTGCGCCGTGAGCGGGCGGTCGAGGCCGAGGTCGGCGCGGATCTGCGCAAGCGTCGCGGGCGAGGCGTTGCGCCCGGCGCGCAGCTGCGCCGGGTCCGCCGACGGCAGCACGTAGAAGACGACGAACGTGAGCAGGCTCACGAGCACGAGGAGCACGAGGCCCCACAGCACGCGACGGACGATGTAGGCGGCCACGGTGCTCCCCTGATTCGCGCCGGACAGGCTGGTCCCTGTCCGGCGCGTCCTGCTCGCGCTACTTCAGCGACGTGTACGCGAAGTCGCAGTGCCCCTGGTTCCACAGCTCCGGGACGCAGCGCACGTCGGCCGAGTAGAGGTTCGGCTGTCTGTCCCACAGCCACGGGATCGCGGCGCCGGTCGCCGTGATCATTCTGTCGATCCCCGCCCACGCGTCCGCGCGCGCCTGCGTGCCGACGGTGACCTCGCCTCTCGCCATCGCTCTGTTGATCGCGGGGTCGTTCAGCTGCGGCCAGTTCGGGTTGTTCTCGGGGAAGATGTAGTTCCCGTTGAACGGCACGTCGAGCACCGTCTGCGGGTCGGCGAAGTCGCGGATCCAGCCGACGTTCGGGCAGACGTTCACTCTCGCTCTCGGCAGCGCGCAGAACTTCGAGTACATGACCGAGCCGTCGACGAGCTTGAGGTTCGTCTTGAAGCCGAGGTCCTGCAGCGTCTGGTCCACGATCTGCGCGTCGTTGCTGTCGGGCGCGCCGGAGAGGCCGACGACCAGCAGCGTCTGATCGCCCGTGTACTTGCCGCTCGGGTAGCCGGCGGCTCTCATGTATCTCGCGGCGAGCGTGCTGTCGCCGTCCGGGTTCGCGAGGAAGTCGGCGCCGGTCCCGTCGTAGCCGCCGGCCTGCTCGAAGCCGAGCACGCCCGGGTAGAGGAAGTGCGAGGCGACGTCGCCGACGACCGGGCCGCCGCGCACCGTGCGCATCTGCGTGCGGTCGAGCGCGGCCGCGACAGCCTTGCGCAGGTTGGCGTCGTCGAACGGCGCGATCGCGGTGTTGAGCGCCGCGTAGCGGGAACCGGCGCCGGGCGAGAAGAAGATCTGGTCGCGCGCGGTCTGGTAGGCGCGCTTGACGAGCGCCGGCGTCGGCGAGTCGCCGAGCACGAGCCCGTTGCCGGCGAGCACCTGGCGGCCGGAGACCGTCGGCGAGCCGCCGATTCTCCAGGCGATCGCGTCGAGGTAGGCGGGCCGGCTGTCGGTCGACGCGCTCCACGCCGGGTTGCGCACGAGTCTGACGCTGCGACCGGGGACGTAGCCGTTGCCGAGCACTCTGCCGTCGCTGTCGGCGGTGAGCATGTACGGGCCGGTCGCGACCACGTGGTTGCCGTAGTCGGACGGCGCTCTCGCGTCGAACGGCTTCGCGTACTCCTCCGGGACCGGCGCCGACAGCGGCAGCACCGTCGCCTGCGCGACGAGCGAGGCGGTCGGACGCGTGAGCTTGAAGACGAGCGTGTGGTCGTCGGGCGTCTGGAGGCCGGCGATCGGGCCGCCGTCGGCTCTGCCGGCGCCGACGAGGTCACCGTAGTAGGTGCTCGCGTACGGGTTCGCGACGTGCGGGTTGAAGCCGCGCTCGATCGCGTACTTGACGTCTGCCGAGGTCACCTCGCGGTTCACCGGCGGACCGAACTTCACCCCGCTGCGGATTCTCACCGTGAGCGTTCTGCCGTCGTCGGACACCTGCGGCGGGCCGGCGGCGAGGTCCGGGACGATGTGCGCCGCGTCGTCGGGCGCGTAGCTGTAGAGCGTGCGCTGGGTGGCGGCGAGCAGGTTGAGGTCGAGGCTGGAGTAGGTGATCCCCGGGTCGAGGCTCTGGACGTCCTCACTGGTGAGGAGCGTCAGGGTGCCGCCTCTCTGACCGCCCGCGCCGTTGTCGACCGTGGCGGCTCCCGTGCTGCCACCGCCGCTCGAGCCGCACGCGCCGAGCGCGAGGGCGGCGAGGAGGGCGGACAGGACGAGCAGGAGCGCGCGCATTCTCGGTCGCGGCATGGAGGATCCTTTCGGGGGTCGGCGTGGGGAAGTCACCGGTTTCACTGTTTTCACCGTTCCGCTCTCGGGTCGAGCGCGTCGCGGATTCCGTCACCCAGCAGGTTGAACGCCAGCACGGTCGCCAGCAGCGCCGCGCCGGGGAAGAGCATGTACCACCATTGCGTGTCGAAGTTGTCGGCTGCGTCGGCGATCATCCAGCCCCAGCTCGCCGTCGGCGGGGAGACGCCGACGCCCAGGAACGAGAGGGCCGCCTCAAGCAGGATCGTCTGCGGGAGCAGCAGACTTGAGTAGACGACGATAGGGGCGGTGAGGTTTGGGAGGATCTCGCGAATCACGATTCGCCGGTCCGAAGCGCCCAAAGACCGCGCCGCGACGACGAATTCGCGCTTCCGCAGCGACAGCACCTGACCACGCACGATGCGCGCGATCGACGTCCAGCTGACGAGCGCGACGACGAGGATCACCGTGCGCAGGCCTGGAGTTATGGCACCTGCGACGCAGCCGTTCCCGAGCGAGCAGGCGGACGCGATGCCGATCCCGAGCAGCAGCACCGGAAACGACAGCACGACGTCGACGAGCCGCGAGATCGCCGTGTCGACCCAGCCGCGGTGGTAGCCGGCGAGCAGGCCGGCGCTCACGCCGATCAGCACGGCGACGCCGGTGCCGACCACGCCGACGAGCAGCGAGATGCGCGCGCCGTAGACCGTGCGGGAGAAGACGTCGCGGCCGAGCGGGTCGACGCCGAACCAGTGGGCGCCGCTCGGGCCGAGCGGGGTGCCGAACACGTCGACCGCATGGTCGTCGCGCACGGTCGGGCCGGGCGCGCCGGCGATCTTCACCACGAGCGGGGCGAAGACGGCGATCAGCACCAGCAGCACGATCACCGCGAGCGCGACCATCGCGACGCGGTCGGAGCGCAGCCGGCGCCAGAACAGCTGCCAGGGCGAGCGCGCGACGCCCGCCTCGAAGGCGTGCTCCGCGCGCTCCTCCTGCGCGAGCAGGCCGGGGGCGCCGACGCTCATCGGCGGAACCCCGGTGTTCCACTGCGCTTTGTCACCTGCACGTCACTCTCCGTACCGCCTGTGAACACGAGTTCGCCCGCGCCAGCCCAACTCCTGTCTGGCATGGAGGATTCGCAGCGGTTCGCCCGATTCGGGCGAGGCACGTCCGGAGCGCCGCACGCAGCGACGGGCCCGCCGCCGCGGGCCGACCGGTGAGCCGGACGCGGCGACGGGCGATGCGCGCGTCAGGCGATCAGAAGGCGCCGCCCCAGCCGCACTGGCCGAGACCGATGACCGTTCCGGTGCCGGGATGTCCGGGATTGCCGGCGTAGCCGGGGTCGACGAGGACGTCGGCGACCTGCACGCCGTCGCCCGAGATCGTCGGCCCCGACTTCTCGACGTGCGTCGCGACGAGCACCGAGAACGACCTGGCCGACCTCGCCCGGCGGGAACGAGCTGTTGCCGGGCCGCGTGGTCCAGTCCTCCAGGCAGCTCATGTCGGCGAGCTGCGCGTAGCCCTTGAAGGACGCGGGCGCGGGACCGCCGCTGAGGTCGTTCCGCTTCCACCACCGCGCGCCCCAGAAGGTCACGTGCGCGCCCAGCTGGGCGCTCTGGTCGCCGATCGCGAACGCGCCCGCGGTCGACGACCCGGGCGGGGCGGCAAGCGCACTGCCCACAAGGGACAGCGAGGCGAGCGCCGCCACGGCGACGGCGAGGCCGAGCCGGACGGCACGGCGGAACTTCACTTCGGTCATCGAACGCTCCTCGGGCCGGATGCTTGTGCACGCGCAGTCGGCCGGGTGCGGTCGCAGGTTGAGCGGCGCGTCGCCGCGGCGGACCGATGGTCGCCGCGGAAGGTCGGGCGCGACGCCCGGTCAAACACTACGATCTCCAGTGCGCCCCGATAGCTCAGGTGGATAGAGCGTCCGCCTCCTAAGCGGAAGGCCGCTGGTTCGAGTCCAGCTCGGGGCATTCGCGCGATTGGCGGGAGCGCGGCGGGGGGCTTGAGTCTGTCCGCTATTCTGACCATATGGCCAGGCAGGTGACCGCCACCAATGCGAAGACCCAGTTGCTGCGGCTGCTCGACGATGCCGAGGCCGGCGAGGAGATCGAGATCACGCGACGTGGCCGTCCGGTGGCGCGGCTCGTGCCGGCGGCTGGCGCTCGCTCGCTGAAGGGCTGCTTCGAGGGCGTCGCGATGACCGCGGTCGACGACGAGCAGCTGTTCTCGACCGGCGAGTCGTGGAACGCCTCGTGACGCGTGCGCACGCTCCTGCTCGACACGCACGTGGTCCACTGGTGGTCGGCTGAGCCGCAGCGCGTCAGCGGGCCGGCGCGCGCAGCGCTGGAGCAGGCGGACGAGCTGGCCGTCGCCGCGATCACCTGGTACGAGTTGGCGTGGCTGGCGGAGCGCGAGCGGATCACGATCGCGATCCCGACCCGCTCGTGGCTCGAAGGGCTCGCAGCTCAGCTGCGCACCTTCCCGGCCAGCCCGGCGATCGCGCACACGGCGGTCCGGCTGCCGTCGTCGTTCCCGGGCGATCCCGCCGACCGACTGATCTACGCCACCGCGGTGGAGCACGACCTCCAGCTGGTGAGCGCGGATCGCGCCATGCGCAGACACGCGCATCCGCGCACCGTCGTCGTCTGGTAGCCGAGACCGTGCAGCCGGGCGGCGGCGAGCCGCTCGCTCAGTAGTACACGTCGATCTGGTCCCCGAGGTGGATCCAGGAGTAGATCGCGGAGGCGTCGGGGATCGGGACGCGCAGGCAGCCGTGGCTGGCGGCGTAGGTGGGGACGTCGTAGTAGCCGTGGACCGCGTAGCCGCGGATGAAGTAGGTCGAGTCGACCATCCCGTGGCTGTTGGTTCCCGGCTCTCTCATGTAGAAGCGGAAGTTGCCGAGCACCGTCGGCGTCGACGGCTTGCCGGAGCTGATCGTGTAGGCGCGCACGACCTTGCCCTTGTCGATCAGCGCGAGCACCTGCCAGCCGAGGTTCGCCTCGACGTGGCGGCCGTGCTGCGGGTAGCGGACCTTGAAGCCGCCGGCGCCGCGCAGCAGGCGGTCGACGATGAACGGCGTCAGCGTCGTCGTGCGGTCCATCCCGTTGACCTTGCGGAAGGCGAGCACCGCGAGGCCGGTGAGCGAGTCGTAGACGCCCGTCTGCGGCGTCGCGTAGCCGACCGCCGCGAGCCGCTGCTGCAGCAGCGCGACGAACGGGCTGCGCGACCCGGGTCCGGCCTTCGGCGTCACGACGGAGAGTGGCGTGCGCGCGACGAGCTTGCGCTGCGCGTCCGTTCTCTCGTGCACGGCGAAGACCTGGACGTAGCCGCCGTGGCCGGGCTCGAAATGGACGCTGAAGCGTGCGGTCTTCTTCGTGTGGGTCGGCTTCGGCTTCACATGCACCTGCTTGATCAGCTTGTGCCCGCGCCAGATGCGCACGGTCACGCGCTCGCCGGCGACGTAGGGCCGGATGCGCCCGTCGATCCGCAGCCGGCGGCCGGTGACCGCCAGGAGTCTGCCGTGGACCGAGAACGCGCCGGCGACGCGCAGGCCGATGCGGCCGGTCCCTCTCGCTCTCGCCGTGCCCTTCGTCTTCGCCTTGGCGACGCCGGCGGCGGGCGCAGCGTCCGCGACGGCCTCCGCCGACGCACCGGCCGGCAGCGCGAGCAGCGCGGCGAGGACGAGCAGCGGAAGGAGGGCGCGACGGAGCATCGGGCGCTCAATCCTAGTCGAGCGGTCCGGCGTCAGGCGGCCGCGACGCGCGACGGCAGCAGCGCACTGCAGGCGAGCATCGTCACGCTCACCGCCCCGACGCCGAGCAGCAGCGTCTGTCCCGCGGTCCAGTGCTGCGTGACGCCGAACGCGAGCGCGTTGTTGATCGCATGCAGCGCGATGCACGGCAGCAGCGAGCCGGTCTTCCAGCGCACGATGCAGAGCATGAAGCCGAGGATCCCCAGCGGCAGCAGGAAGACAGCCGGCGCCGAGCCGACGTGGATCGCCCCGAACACCGCGCCGGTGACGACGGCCGCCGGCCACGGCCCGCGCCAGTTGCGCAGCGCGCCGAAGAAGTAGCCGCGGAAGAACGTCTCCTCCGCGAGCGGGGCGATCACCGTCACGAGCACGCAGACGGCGACGAGCGCGACGGTGCTCTCGTCCGCGCCGAGGCTGCTCGGCAGCTTGTCCTCCGCGTGCACGTCCACGAGCTGCGCCCACACCTGGCTCAGCAGCCCGTAGCCGACGTACGCGAGCGCCATCCAGCCGACGGCCGGCCAGAAGCGCGTGCGCGCGAAGCCGAACTGCGCCGGCAGCACGCGCCCGGCGCGCCCGGCCATCAGCACCGCCGCGCCGATGAACGCGCCGTCCTGCACGACGGTGGCGACGATGTTCACGGCCGGCGGCGGGTCGTCGAGGCTCGCCCCGAAGACCGCCCCGACCACCCCGACGACGATCGCGCCGAAGAGCGCGAACGCGAACGCGACGACCAGCGCGACCCACGCGGTCCACGGCGGCCAGCGCGGCGGCACGCCGTGGCCGGGCGGCTCCTCGCGCGGCGGGCCGGGCGGGGCGGAGCTGGCCGGCGGCTCGGCGACCGGCGGCAGCCACGGGCCGTAGGACGATCCGCTGCTCATGCGCCGAACGATACGGAGCCGGCCCCGCGCGCCGCGGACGGCCTCGCGGCGGTCGCGAGCAGCCCGGGGAGCGGGTCGAGCGTCGCGATCGTCCGCACGCCGGCCGGCACCGGCGGGTCGAGCGGCTGCGCACGGTCCTCGCGCACGACCAGCAGCGGCGCGATCCCGGCCGCGAGCGCGCCGGCGACGTCGTGCTCGACGCTGTCGCCGACGTGGACCGCCTCCTCCGGCGCGCCCACGCCCGCCAGCTCCAGCCCGCGCGCGAAGATCGCGCCGTCCGGCTTCGCGCTGCCCAGCTCGGCGGAGGTGACGACGCCGTCGAGCAGCGGCGCGAGCCCGGCCTCGGCGAGCACGTCATGCAGCGAGACGTCCCAGTTGCTGACGACGACGAGCCGCGCGCCGCGCTCGCGCAACTCCCGCAGCACGCCCGGCACCTCGGGGAACGGGCGGAAGCGCAGCGCCGCCAGCAGCGCGTCGGTCAGCGGACCCAGCGGCAGCCGGGCGAGAGCGCGCGCGTCGCTGCCCGCGGGCGAGCCGGTACGGCTCCTCGGCGCCGCCGCCGCGAGCGCGTCCCGCAGCGCCTCCGCCGAGCGCCGCCGCAGGCCCGCGAGCCGCTCCCGGTCGGACGCCTCGTCGTGGTGCGCGCGATAGAACGAGATCTCGGCCCGCAGCGCGGCGCGCGCCTCCTCGGCGCCGACGTCGACGCCGAAGCGCTCGCGCAGCTCGCGCCGCAGCGGCTCGACCGGCGGCTGCAGCTCCAGCAGCGTGCCGAGCGCGTCGAGCAGGACGGCGCCGGTTTCGCCCTCCGGCCACCGCAAGCGGCCGGCCTGCGGGCGACGGCTCATGCGACGAACCCCCAGCGCGCGAACTGCGCCGCCAGCAGGCCGAGCAGGACGGCGCTGACGCCGACCGTCCGCTCGAGCCGGCCCGCGCGCCGGCTCGTCCACAGCGCGAGCCACATCTGCAGTGGGAAGAGCGCGAGCAGGTAGCGCGGCAGCGACATCAGCGGCTGCGCGTCGACCGGGTAGGAGAGCGTCAGCGCGAGCGCCACCGCCGTGTACGCGCCGTACGCGAGCGGCAACCGCCGCAGGACGCCGGCGAGCGCGACCAGCGCGAACGCGAGGAAGCCGAGCAGCAGCAGGCTCTGGCTGACCGGCTCGAGCGAGTTGCCGCCGCCTTCGGCCAGGTACGGCGTCGCCGCGCCGCCGCGTCCCAGCGCATGCAGCGCGTCGACGGCATGGCCGATCCCGCCCGTCACGGCGCCGAGCGGCACGAGGTGCCGCAGCCACAGCGCCTGCGCGTGGTAGGGCGCGAACGCGTCGCCGAGCGCGACCGCCGACCAGCCGAGGTAGAGCGCGAGCCCGAGCGGCACGAACGCCAGCCACAGCGCCTGCGGCGTCAGGCGGTAGCGCGGAAGCCAGCGCGCGCGGAGGGCGACCGGCGTCCCGCCCGCCCGCGGCCCGTAGAGGAACAGCAGCGCGAGCGGCAGCGCCAGCAGCACGCCGCTGTTGCGGGTGAGCGCCGCCAGCCCGCCGAGCGCGCCCGCCAGCGCCCACCGCTCGCGGCGCGCCGCGAGGAACGCGCCGACCGACAGCAGCAGGAACAGCGACTCCGAGTAGACGGCGGAGAAGAACAGCGCCGACGGGAAGAACGCCGTCAGCAGCACCGCCGGGCGCGCGTACGCGTCGCCGAGCTCGAGCGCGACGAGCCGGTGCAGCAGCACGAGCGCGCCGAGGAAGCAGGCGAGCGAGACGAGGATCCCGGCGACGAGCGGCGAGCCGACCACCCAGCCGCCGGCCCGCATCAGCAGCGGGTAGAGCGGATAGAAGGCCGCCTGCGCGTGGTCGTGCGGGGTCCCGTATCCGTCGGTCGCGATCCGCAGGTACCAGAACGCGTCCCAGCGGGCGGCGGGCGCGACGAGCAGGTCGCCGAGCGCGGAGAACGGCGTCGTGAGACCGAGCGCGTCGAACTGCCGCGTGCCCGGCGCGCGGCCGAACCACATCAGCCCGAGCAGCCCGGCCGCCCACACCACGAGGCGGGATGTCCACAGCGCGCCCCACGCCTCGCGCCAGGCGACCGCCAAGCCCGGGTCGGCGGCGCCCGCGCGCAGCCGCAGGAGCCCCCGGGCGCGGGCGGGGAGGCTGCCGCGGCTGACGGTACGCTCGCGCTCCATGCTCGGCTCCGATGTTCCCATGCTCGCCACGACGTTCCTGCAAGAGCACAAGAACGAGCTGACCGCGCTGCTCACGCTCGCGCTCACGGTCGTGGTCGCGATCGCCGTCGACCGGGCGCTGCTGCACCGCGGCCACAGACTCGCCACGGCGGTCGTCGGCGACCAGCTCACGCCGGTGCTCGACACGCGCCTGCGGTTCATGCGGCGGCTGATCACGCTCGCGATCGTGCTGGTCGGGCTGCTGCTCGCGCTCTCGCAGTTCGGCGGCCTGAGCAGGCTCGCCGCCGGCCTGCTCGCCTCCGGCGCGCTGTTCGCGGCGATCGTCGGCTTCGCCGCGCGCGCGGTGCTGGCGAACCTGATCGCCGGCGTGATGCTGACGGTCACGCAGCCGCTGCGGATCGGCGACCGTGTGACGGTGGAGGACGCGAGCGGGACCGTCGAGGACGTGCGGCTCAACTACACGGTCGTGCGCGGCGGCGACGGCGGGCGCATCTTCGTGCCGAACGAGCGCCTGGCGGCGGGGATCCTGCGCAACGACACGATCGTCGAGCCGCTCGTGACGCTCGAGGTCGAGCTGTGGCTGCCGCAGACGGTCGACGCCGACGCCGCGCTGACGGCGCTCGGCGGGCTCGACGGCGCCCCGGTCACGCACGTCGCCGAGGTCGCGGCGGACGGCGTCCGCTACACGCTCGCGCGCGGCACGTCCGCGCCCGGCGACCGCGGCGCGGCCGAGTCGCGCCTGCGCGCCGACGCGCTGCGCGCCCTGCGCGCCGCCGGCCTGCTGACCGCCTGACTCCCGGCAGGACCCCGCCCCGCCGGGCCGAACCAGGCTCCTGGCTACACTTTCCCTCTGCTTGCAGCCGGCGTCCGAACCGCCGGCCAGCCCCCTTCCGCACCGTGACCCGCCGAGAGCGACAGAGGCGCCGCCGGCGCCGCCACGGCCGCCCCGCGCGGCGCGCGCTGATCGCGATCGGCGTCCTGCTGCTGCTCGCCGCGGGCGCAGGAGCGGTCGCGGGCGTCGGCTGGGTCGTGCACGTCGCGCAGGACACGCCCGACATCCAGGACCTGAGACAGAAGCCGCAGGGCGCCGTCTCGATCGTCTACGCCTCCGACGGCGAGCGGCTCGGCTTCATCTCCGGCGACATCCTGCGGCGCACGGTGCCCGGCAGAGCGATCCCGAACGTGATGAAGCGCGCGACGGTCGCGATCGAGGACAAGCGCTTCTACCAGCACGGCGGCGTCGACTACGTCGGGATCGTGCGCGCGGCCGTCAAGAACGTCACGTCCGACCGCACCGCGCAGGGCGCCTCGACGCTGACGATGCAGCTCGTGCGCAACCTCTACATCCCCGAAGACAGGTTCCAGAAGACGCTCACGCGCAAGATCCGCGAGGCGAAGCTCGCCGAGCAGCTCGAGAACGAGCACTCGAAGGCGTGGATCCTCACGACGTACCTCAACAACGTCCCGTACGGCACGGTCGGCGGGCAGACGGCGGTCGGCGTGCAGTCGGCCGCGCGCATCTTCTTCGACGAGCCCGCGTCGAGACTGACGCTGCCGCAGGCGGCGCTGCTCGCCGGCCTGCCACAGGCGCCGACGCAGTACAACCCGTTCGAGAACCCGGCGGGCGCGCGCAAGCGCCGCGGCGAGGTGCTGGCCGCGATGGCCGACTCCGGCTACATCTCGCAGTCGCAGGCGGACGCGGCGAACGCGGCCCCGCTCGGCGTCCACCAGTCGGGCTACTACGCGCACCGCCGCGAGCAGTTCTTCTTCGACTACGTCAGAAGCGAGTTGCTCAGACGCTACGGCAGAAAGATCCTCCAGCAGGGCGGGCTGCGCGTCTACACGACGATCAACCTGAGATTCCAGGAGGTCGCGCGCCAGGCGATCCAGGCGCACGACGGCTACGAAGGCGCGCCCGCCGCCGCGCTCGCGACCGTCGACCCGGCCAACGGCCACATCCTCGCGATGGCCTCCTCGGCGACGTACGGGCCGACCGTCTTCAACTACGCCGCGCAGGCGCACCGCCAGCCCGGCTCGACGTTCAAGGTGATCGACCTGATGGCGGCCGTGCGGATGGGGATCGATCCGGACTCCACCTCCTACGTCTCCAGACACCTGACGCCCGGCTGGCTGCCGGAGGCGCCGACGTGGGAAGTGCAGACGGACAGCCACTCCTACGCCGGCTCGATCACCCTCGCCCGCGCGCTGCCGATCTCCGACAACACCGTCTTCGCGCAGCTCGGCGCCGACATCGGGCCCGACAAGGTCCGCCAGGCCGCCTACGACATGGGCATCACGTCGCACCTCGACGCCTACTACGCGGAGGCGATCGGCGGCCTCAGATACGGCGTCTCCCCGCTGGAGATGGCGAACGCCTACGCGACCGTCGCGGACGGCGGCTGGCGCAACACGGTGACGGGGATCTCGAAGGTCGTCTTCCCCGACGGCAGAGTCGACCAGCTCGGCAAGCCGCACCGCAAGAAGGAGTTCACCGACGGCGAGACGGCGAAGGTGATCGCGCCGATGAAGGCGGTGCTCGACTACGGCACCGCCCGCGGCGAGGGGATCGGCTGCCCGAACGCCGGCAAGACCGGCACGACGTCGAACAACACCGACGCCTGGTTCGTCGGCATCACGCCGAGACTCTCGACGGCGGTGTGGGTCGGCTTCCCGAACGAGACGACGACGCTCGGCAGCTCCGGCTTCGGCGGCACGCTCGCCGCGCCGATCTGGCACGACTTCATGTCGTTCGCGAAGGGCGACTACTGCGACGACTGGCCGGCGCCGAAGGAGCCGTTCGAGGGCACGTCGTACTTCGGCACGTACGCCGGCGCGCAGGACACCAGCAGCGACACCACGAGCACGGACGGCACGAGCACGACGACGACCACCACGCCCACGCCGCCGCCGACCGGCGGGACCGGGGGCGGCACGAACCCGAACCCCGACGCCTACGCCCACCCGCCGCAGCAGGCGCCGCACACGCCCACCCCGCCCGCAGGCGGTGGCGGCGGCAACAGCGGCAGCCCCTCCCCCGGCGACAGCCAGGGCGGCGGCGCGGGCGCGCCGAGCGGCTGATCCGCGCCGATGCGCTGATCGCTGGTACGGTTCCCGCGTGCCCAAGGAAGAAAAGGTCGAGCTGGAGGGTGAGGTCATCGAGGCCCTCCCGAACGCGATGTTCCGCGTGAGACTCGACAACGACCACGTCGTCCTCGGCCACGTCGCCGGCAAGATGCGCCGCTTCCGCATCCGCATCCTCCCCGGCGACCGCGTGCGCTGCGAGCTGTCGCCCTACGACCTCGACCGCGCCCGCATCGTCTACCGCCACCGCTAGCGCCGCCGTCCGGCCGGGAGCCGATCCCGCGATGCGCGAGCTGGAGCTGATCGAGGCGCTCGAACGGGTGCTGCGCCACGACGACCCGCGCGTCGTGCGCTGGCTCGGCGACGACGCCGCCGTCGTGCGCGCCGGCGGCTACGCCGTCACGTCCGTCGACACGATGGTCGAGGGCGTCCACTTCCCGCCGCTCGCCGACGGCGCCGGCACGCTCGCCGACTTCGGCCACCGCGCGCTCGCGGGCGCGCTGTCCGACCTCGCCGCGATGGGCGCCGCACCCGGCGAGGCGTACCTCGCGCTCGTGCTGCCGAGCGGCCTCGGCCAGGACGAGGTGCTGGAGCTGTTCGGCGCCGCGCAGGCGCTCGCGACCGACTGCGGCGTGACGATCGCCGGCGGCGACGTCGCGCGCGGGCCGGCGCTCGTGCTGGCGGTGACGGTCGTCGGCTGGGCGGAGGACGCGGACGCACTCGTCGGCCGCGACGGCGCGCAGCCCGGCGACCTCGTCGGCGTGACCGGCACGCTCGGCGACGCCGGCGCCGGGCTCGCGCTCGTGCAGGGGCGCGCGCAGGGCATGCCGCAGCTCGCGCAGCGCTACCTGCGCCCGCGCCCGCGGCTGGACGAGGGGCGCGCGCTCGCGGCGGCCGGCGCCCACGCGATGATCGACCTCTCCGACGGCCTCGCGACCGACGCCCGCCACCTCGCGCGCCGCAGCGGCGTGCGGCTCGTCGTCGACCTCGACCGCCTGCCGCTCGCGCCCGGCGTCGCCGACGTCGCGCGCACGCTCGGCCGCGACCCGGCCGCCTTTGCCGCGACCGCCGGCGAGGACTACGAGCTGTGCGTGTGCGTGCCGCCGGCCGCGCGCCGCGCCGCCGAGGCCGCCGCGCCGCTCACGTGGATCGGAACCGTCGAGGCCGGCGAGCCCGATCTCGACCTCGGCCCGCGCGGCGCCAGCCTGCGCGGCTTCGAGCACGACCTGTAGCGCCGCCCGCGCCGCGCCGGCGCAGCGCCGCGCGACGCCGCTCAGGCCGACAGCAACAGGTCTTCGAGCGCCGCCTCGCCCAGCAGCTCGCGCACGTCGGCGCGGCGCAGCGCGCCGTGCACCGCGCACATGCGCGTGACGAACGCCTCGGCGACCGCATCGACGTCGACGTCGTACGCCGCGCGCGCGATCTGCGCTCTGATCTCGGTGACCCTCATTGTCTTGGTCTCGTCGTCCATGCCGATCCCTGCCATCGACTGTCCCGGACGGTCCGGACGGCACGCCCCGCGGATCCCGCATCCGCGACCCGGCCGCGCCTCGCCGATGGGGTCGATATCGGGCTTCCCCGGATCGGGCGTGAACGCAACTCCGCAACATCGGACGTCCGGCCACCGGGGTGGCGTCCTCCGATCCCAGGGGCTGGGGCCCAGACCCCAGGTCAGCCCGGGTCAACCGTGCAGCGCCGCACCGCGCGCCTGCGTGCGCACGAGGCGGGCGAACACGATGATGCGCTGGGCGGCGCTGTAGAGCGGATGGCATGCAGAGAGGACGAGGCGGTCGTAGCCGACGTCTCTCGTGACCCACAGCGCCGTCGGCTCGACGATCTGCGTGCGCTGGACCGCATACGCGAAGCGCGCGTACGGCATCGTCAGCACGATCCGGTCGCCGTGCTTGAGCTCGTCGACGTTGCGGAACGGCGCGAGGTAGGTCGTGCGGTGCCCGGCGATCGCGACCGTCCCGTCGAGGCCGGGGAAGGTCGTGTCCGGGTAGTGGCCGGGCCCCTTGCGCAACGAGGCGCTGTCGGTCCCCTGAACGACGACGAAGGCGGCGCCGATCTTCGGGATCGCGATTCGCCCGATCGGGTCGCCGTCCTGCGCGCTGCGGCGCGCCTCGCGCGCGAGGAACTCGATCCGCCGTCTGTGCGACGGCAGCGCCGCGAGCACTCTTCTCTGCACGCGCGTCGGCGGCTTGCGCTCGATCTGCTGCAGCTGGCCCGAGAGCTTGTCCTGCTGGATGCGCGCGAGCAGCGCCGAGACCGGCTCCTGCCAGGCGAACGTGACCGCGGCGTCCGCGATCAGCAGGACGCCCGCCACGATCAGGACGGTGGAGATCGCTCGCAGCGCGCGCCGCACCGGCGAAGCATGGCGCACCCGGCGGGCCGGGGATGCGCCGGGGGGCGACGTGCCGGGCGGCGGGGTCTCGCTCACGGTCATCGCCGCAAGGCGGACTCGGTGCCGCCCAGCGAGCCGGGGCCGGCATAGGTCGTCGGCCCGCGCACCGTGATCGGCGTCGCCGCGCCGGCGTCCGCGCCGCTCGCCCGCGCCACGACGACGAGCGCGCAGGTCGTGCAGCCGAGCACGAGGCTCCACAGCAGCACGGCCGGCAGCGCGATCGCGCCCCCCGCGACCAGCAGCGTCCCCATCCACGCGAGCTCGAGCGGGTCGAGCCCGAGCTGGCGCGCGTACGCATACGCGACGACCAGCGGCGGCAGCAGCCCGGCCGTCCACAGCAGCAGCGCGACCGGCCGGTGCAGGCGCGTCTCCGGCGCCATCGCCAGCAGCCACAGGTGCAGCGCCGGGATCAGCAGCAGGCTCGCGTACGGGTTGACCGCCCACACGACGAGCGTCGCCGCACACAGCACGAGCACGATCGCCGTGGCCGCGCCCCCGCCGCCCACGGCCGCGCGCTCGGCCGTGACGCCCGCCGCCCGCGCGAGCCACGGCCGCAGCCCGAACCACGCGAGCGCGAGCAGCACGAGCACGCTCGCGAGCACCGCCACGTTGGGCGCCGACGCGAGGCCCGCCACCGGCGCGGACGGCGCGGCGTCGACGAGGCCGGTGCGGAAGAGGCCGACCGCGAGCAGGCCGGCGAGCAGGAACGGCAGCGCGCCGAGCGCCACCCAGCGCAACCACATGCCGACGCGCTCGCGCCGCCGTCGCACGCGCGCGAACGCGTCGACCGCCGCCAGCAGCACCGGCAGCATCAGCGCGATCGCCAGCAGTCGCACGGCCCAGGTCGGCAGCAGCTTGCGCCGGAGCACGACGTAGGAGCCGCTGCCCGGCAGGTCGCCGCCCGCGTCGAGCGCGCTCACGCTGTGCAGCGCCGCGCGCCCGAACGCCGTCAGCCGCTCCGCCGAGACCGGCTCGTCCGCGGCGGGCGCGCGCTCGCCGCTGGCCGACAGCAGCACGGCGCCCGTCCCGCGCGCGTCGAACGGGCCCTGCTCGCCGAGCGTCAGCGGGAAGGCGAGCCGCGCGAGCTGGACGCCGGGCCGGATCGAGCCGGCGCGCAGGCGCGCCTCGGCCATCAGCGCGGACTCCACGGTGCGGCGCAGCTCGAGCGGCGCGATCGCCGTCGTGGAGGACCACGGCACGACGAGCGGGCGGTCGGTGCGCGTCCCGGCGAGGTCGCCGAGCACGAGCACGGCATCGACCGGCGCGTCGCTCCCGCCGAGCCGCCGCGCGAGCCGCTCGGCGCCCGCGAGGCCGGCGGTGCCGCCGCTCGTGGAGGCGAGCACGAGCGTGCGTCCGAGCGTGCGTCCGCCGAGCACGCGCGCCAGCTCCAGCAGCGCGGCGGTGCCGGACAGCTCCGCGCGCGCGCCGCGGCCGAGCGCGTCGCGGTGGGCGAGCACGACGATGCGGCGGCCGGAGAAGCCGGCGCGCTCGCCGACGACCGTCTCGAGCCCGCGCGCGCCGTCGGCCGTCTGCGCGTCGAAGCGCTGCGTCGAGACGCGGAAGCCGCTCGCGCGCAGCGTCTCCTGCACGCGCTGCGCGACGAGCAGGTCGCCCGCCGAGCCGGGCCGCCGCAGCGGCGCCTCGCTCGCCAGCGCGTCGAGCTGGCGGAAGGCGGCGGCCCCGTCGAACGCGTCCGGCGCGAGCGACGCGGTGAGCGGCCGCGGCGGCTCCCGCAGCGAGAAGCCGACGAGCACGAGCGCGAACAGGATCGGGAGGAATCCCGCCCGGTAGATGCGCGGATCGAGCACTCCCGGAGGGTACTCACGGCGGCCGTCGGGGCCGCGCGCCGACACCCACCCCGGAGATTGGGTAGTACGTGCGCGTTCATCGGACTACCCTTCACGACAGCTCATGGCGGACCGGTCGACGCGCATCCTGCTGGTGGACGACGAGCAGTCGATCCAGACGCTGCTGTCCTTCCCGCTGCGCAGAGACGGCTACGAGGTGGTGCAGGCGACCGACGGGCGCGAGGCGCTCGACCGCTTCGAGGAGCGCCCGTTCGACCTCGTCGTGCTCGACGTGATGCTGCCGAAGCTCGACGGGCTCGAGGTCTGCCGCCGCCTGCGCAGCCGCAGCGCCGTGCCGATCATCATGCTGACGGCGAAGTCGGAGGAGATCGACAAGGTCGTCGGCCTGGAGATCGGCGCCGACGACTACATCACCAAGCCGTTCTCGATGCGCGAGTTCCGCAGCCGCGTGAAGGCCGCGCTGCGGCGCTCCGAGCTCTCGCGCGCGGCCGACGGCGACGGCGCCGCGCTCGAGCACCTGGAGCTGCGGATCGATCCCGACAAGCGCTCCGTGCAGCTCGCCGGCGAGGCGGTCGCGACGACGTTCGTCGAGTTCGAGATCCTGCTGACGCTCGCGCGCAGCCCGGGCCGCGTGTTCACGCGCGACATGCTGCTCGCGCGCGTGTGGGGCGACTCCTCCTACCGCGATCCGCGCACGATCGACGTGCACATCCGCCACCTGCGCGAGAAGCTCGAGCATGACCCGAAGGAGCCGCGCTACCTCTTCACGGTGCGCGGCGTCGGCTACCGCTTCCGCGACACGGACGACTAGGAGCGCCCAACCGCACGGCCGCACGGCTCGCCCGCAGTCCCGCCAGCCCGCCGCCGCATCCCGCCGATGCGCTCGCTCCGCAACCGCCTCGCGTTCCTCTTCTTCGCGATCACGCTCGCCGCGATCGGCGTGCTCTACCTCTACGTCGTGCCGCAGCTGCAGTCGCGCCTGCGCGACGAGAAGATCTCGCAGCTCGAGGCGGCCGCCAGACAGACCGAGCAGCAGCTCGCCGCCACGCTCGGCGAGGACGTTCTCGATCGCGGAGGTCACGAGAGTCGTGCGCGCCGCGTCCGACACGTCGAACGCACGCATCACGCTGCTGCGGATCGGCCACGTCGGCGGCCTGCCGCTGCCGGACACGGTGGCCGACTCGAGCGACCCGCGGGTGCCGGAGCTGGCGCTGCCGACGGCCGGCGCGGCCGCCCGCAGCGGCCGCATCGCGAGCGGCACCGAGGTCTCCGCCGAGGGACCGGTCGCCGAGGTCGCGCTGCCGCTGCGCCGCAACGGCAGCGTCCAGGAGGTCGCCGTCTACTCGACGCCGATCGCCGACGTCGAGCGCAACGTCGCGATCGTGCGCGCGCAGATCCTCGTCGCCGGCGCGATCGCGCTCACGCTCGCGGTGCTGGCCGGGTGGCTGATCGCGCGCGCGCTCGCGCAGCGCGTCAAGCGGCTCGAGCGCGCCGCCGAGCAGGTCGCCGGCGGCGACTTCTCGCGCCCGATCCCGGTCGACTCCGACGACGAGCTCGGCCAGCTGGCGGCGACGTTCAACGACATGCAGCGCCAGCTCGCCCAGCTCGACCGCGCGCGCAAGCAGTTCATCGCGACCGCCTCGCACGAGCTGCGCACCCCGCTCTTCTCGCTCGGCGGCTTCGTCGAGCTGCTCGAGGACGAGGAGCTCGACGAGGAAGACGCGCAGACGCTTCCTCGCGCAGGTGCGCCAGCAGGTCGACCGCCTCGCGAAGCTGTCGGTCGACCTCTTGGACCTCTCGCGCCTGGAGGCCGGCTCGCTCGAGCTGCGACCCGAGCCGGTCGACCTCGCCGAGGTCGCGCGCTCGGTCAGCTGCGAGTTCGAGCCGGTGCTGGCGCAGCACGACTCGCACCTCGAGGTGCGGCTGCCGGGCACGCCGGTCGAGGCGCAGTGCGACCCGGTGCGCGTCGCGCAGATCGCGCGCATCCTGATCGACAACGCCGTCACCCACACGGCGACGGGCACGAACATCGTCGTCTCGGCGGCGCGCGAGAACGGCGTCGCCCACCTCGTCGTGCGCGACCACGGCAAGGGCATCCCGCGCGCCGCGCTCTCGCAGGTCTTCGAGCCCTTCTACACCTCCGACGACGCGCAGGGCTCGGGGCTCGGCCTCGCGATCGCGAGTGAGCTGGCGGAGCGGATGAGCGGCCGCCTCGGCGTCGAGTCGCGCCCCGGGCGCACCGTCTTCACGCTCGAGCTGCCGGCCTGAGCTTGGCGCGCCGGCGGTCGGAGCGCCGACACGCCAGCGGACGCCTCGTCCAGCGCCCGGGGACCGCCCAGGCGATTCGGTATCGTCCGCGCGCTCCACGCAAGCCGTCCCGAGCCAGCGAGCCCAGCCCATGCTCCAACCCATCGCCGTCGGTCACAAGACGCTCGCGGACTACGCCAGCATCGTCGGTCGCTCGCTCGTCGAGGAGATCCGCGAGCTGGCAGAGCCGCTGAAGGGCAGACGCGTCCTGCACCTGTCCGCGACCGCGTTCGGCGGCGGCGTCTCGGAGATCCTCTACACGCTCGTGCCGCTGATGAGAGACGTCGGCCTCGACGTCGAGTGGCACGTCATCTACGGGCGCGAGGAGTTCTTCAACGCGACGAAGGTGATGCACAACGCGCTGCAGGGCAGCCCGCAGGACCTCACCGACGAGCAGTGGGACGCGTGGCGCCGCTACAACGAGATGAACGCGCGCGAGCTCTCGCGCGGCTGGGACACGTGCATCGTCCACGACCCGCAGCCGGCGGCGATGCACACGCTCGTGCCGGAGAAGGCGCGCGACTGGATCTGGCGCTGCCACATCGACCTCTCCACGCCGAACCCGGCCACGATCGAACGGCTGCTGCCGTACGTCAAGTCGTTCCCGGCCTCCGTCTTCCACATGCAGCAGTACGTGCCGGCGGGGATGGAGGGGCAGATCAACATCGTGCCGCCGGCGATCGACCCGCTCGCGCCGAAGAACATGGCCTTCTCGCCGGAGGACTCGATCTACATCTGCGAGCAGTTCGGGATCGACGTCGACCGGCCGCTGCTGTGCCAGGTCTCGCGCTTCGACCCGTGGAAGGACCCGCTCGGCGTGATCGACGCCTACCGGATCGTGAAGGAGCAGATGCCGGAGGTTCAGCTCGCGCTCGTCGGCTCGATGGCGACCGACGACCCTGAGGGCTGGGACTTCTTCAACGCGACGATCGCCCACGCCGACCGCGACCCGGACATCCACATCCTCAACAACTTCAACAACGTCGGCGCGATCGAGGTCAACGCCTTCCAGTCCCACGCCGACGTGCTGATCCAGAAGTCCACGCGCGAGGGCTTCGGCCTCACGGTGTCCGAGGCGATCTGGAAGGCGCGCCCGTTCATCGGCGGCGACGTCGGCGGGATCCCGCTGCAGGTCGAGGACGGCGTCTCCGGCTATCTCGTCTCGTCCGTCGAGCAGTGCGCCCAGCGCGCGCTCGAAGTGCTGTCGGACCCGGCGCTCGGCCGGCGCCTCGGCCGTGCCGGCAAGGAGCACGCGCGCCGCCACTTCCTGATGCCGCGGCTGCTGCGCGACTGGCTGCGGATGATCGCCGCGCTGGAGGGGCAGGGCTCCTGAGTCCCGTCGGCACCGCACCGCTCGTCCTCGTCTCGAACCGCGGCCCGGTCACGTTCGGACCGGGCGGCGAGGTGCGCCGCGGGACGGGCGGGCTGGTGACGGCGCTGACGGGCCTCGCCTCGCACCGCGAGGCGGTCTGGATCGCCTCGGCGATGACCGACGAGGACGTCGCCGCCTCGCACCGGCACGGCTCGAGACCGTTCGCGGTCGAGCTGCCGGACGGTGGCGCGTACCGCGTGCGGCTCGTCGCGTCGGACCCGGAGGCGTACGACCGCTTCTACAACGTCTTCGCGAACCCGATGCTGTGGTTCATCCAGCACTACCTGTGGGACCTCTCGAACGCGCCGGACATCCGGCGCGAGGAGGTCGAGGCGTTCGAGTTCGGCTACAACGTCGTCAACGAGGACCTGGCGCGCGCCGTGCTCGACGAGGTCGAGGGCCAGGACGAGCCGGTCGTGATGGTCCACGACTACCACCTCTACACGCTGCCGGCGCTCGTGCGGAAGGTGCGGCCCGACGCCTTCCTGCACCACTTCATCCACATCCCGTGGACGCAGTCCGACGCCTGGCGCGTGCTGCCGAGCTTCATCCGCGAGGAGATCTACAACGGCCTGCTGGCGAACGACATCGTCGGCTTCCACACGCGCTCCTACCGGCGCAACTTCCTGCAGTGCTGCCGCGACCTGATGGACCTCGAGGTCGACTTCGAGCGCGGGATCGTCTTCCACGACGGGCGCGAGGTGTGGGTGCGCGCCTACCCGCTGCCGATCGACGCCGAGGCGACGCGCGCGGTCGCGCGCCGGCCGCGCACGCAGGAGTTCGAGGGCGAGCTGCTGCGCCGCCGCCGCGACCACCTGATCCTGCGCGTCGACCGCGCGGACCTGTCGAAGAACGTGCTGCGCGGCTTCACCGCGTTCGACGTCTTCCTCGAGCAGCACCCCGAGTTCCGCGAGCGCGTGACGTTCGTCGCGCAGCTGATGCCGTCGCGCACCGACGTGCCGGAGTACGCCGAGTACCTCGAGCGGATCGAAGCGGTCGTCGCGGTCGTCAACCACCGCCACGGCACGCCCGACTGGATGCCGATCCACCTCAAGCTGCGCGACGACCTCGAGGAGGCGATGGCGGCCTACAAGCACTACGACGTGCTGCTCGTCAACGCGATGTTCGACGGCATGAACCTCGTCGCGAAGGAGGGCCCGCTCGTGAACGAGCGGGCGGGCGTTCTCGATCCTGTCGGAGAACACCGGCGCGCACGAGGAGCTCGGCGAGTTCGCCCTGTCGGTCAACCCGTTCGACATCCAGGAGCTGGCCGACTCGATCCACGCCGCGCTGACGATGTCCCCGGCCGAGCGCGAGCGGCGGATGGCCGGGCTCGAACGGATCGTCACCCAGCGCGACCCCGGCGACTGGATCGACGACCAGCTCGCCGACATCCGCCAGAAGGCCGCGGCGCAGCGCTGAGCCTCGCGGCCGGGCGGCTGAGGCCGGGCGCCCGCTCGGCGGCGCCCGGGCCGGGCCGCGGCTACGGCTGCGCGGGCACGACCATCCGCCCCTCTGCGATTGCGGCGGCCGCCAGCTCGCGATCCCACGTCGCGATCACGAGCTCGCCGGGCACGTCGATCGCGAGCGCGCAGGCGAGGTGGACGGCGTCGTAGCCGCGCAGCGCGTGGCGCTCGGCGAGGTCGCCGGCGTGGCGGGCGAGGTCCTCGTCGACGGCGACGACGTCGAGCTCGGCGTACAGCGCTTCGAGCTCCCCGACAGCCGTCCGGAGGCGGCGCGCTCGTACGCGGCGGGAGCGATGGGCGGCGGCCGTCGCCGCCCGCGCCTCCGGGTACACGAGCTGGCTGGAGGCGACGACGTCCGCCTGCTCCCACACGGCGTTGGCGAGGTCCGAACCCCGCTCGTCGTCGAGCAGCAGCTTGAGCAGCGCCGAGGTGTCGAAGTAGGCGATCAGCGGCGCCGCTGCTCGATGGCGATGTCCGAGAGCGACGGTCCGGCGCCCTCGAGCTCGATCCGCTCCCGGTCCGCGAGTCTCCTGCGTGGGCGCCTCCCCTCCCGGATCAGCCCCCGGGCGCGCAGGGTCGCGAGGGGATCGGCGGAGGGCAGCGGGGTCAGGCGCGCGACCGGCTTGCCGCGCATCGTCACGATCACCTCGCCGCCCTCTGCGGCGTGTCTCACGTACCGGCTCAGCTGGTCGTGCAGCTCGCGCACGCCCACCTCGCGTTCTCAGGTCTGTCGTGCCATGTGGCGTCATCGCGATCATCGTAGACGCTACATGTGCCGCTCACAAGCGCCGTCATCCGATCGCGAACTCGGGTGCGGCGGGGGCGCTCCGGGCGCCTTCGCTCGCGCCGCTCCCGGTCCCGCCGGTCGCGCCTCCGCTCGCGCTCGGACCCGCCCCCGCGGTTGCGCCTCCGCTCGTGGCCGCGCCGCGCTCCGCGCCGAGCCCCGGTGCCGCTGCGGGCGGGTCCTGTCGCCTCCGGTCGCGCGCGCACCGTGCTTCGCACGGCGCACGTGCGTCCTCAGCGCCACCCGCCCGATCGGCGCCGCGGCTCCCCGCCCGTCGTCCGGCGCGCGCGGCACGCCGCTCGCCCTGCCCGCGCCGCTGTCCGCGCGGCCGGCCTTGTCCGCGCCGCCGCCCTCGCCGCCCATGCGCCCCGCTGCTCCGCGCGCCACCGGCGTCCCCGCGACTCCCGCCCCCTCGCAGCCCGAGCGCGGGCGGGGTCGCGGACTCGGTGGCGGTCGCGGGAGGAGCGGCGGGCGCCACGCCGGCGGGGACCGCGGGGGCTGAGCCGTCGGCGGAGCGGAGCCAGACGACGGCGAGCAGGAGGGCGAGGACGACGGCGGCGCCGGTGGCCGCGTTGCGGTGCTGCGGTGTCGAGGGCATAGGGGCTCCGAGGCCCCGGGGCGGCAAGTTTCGCCCCCGTTGGTATAGTGCCCCGCCGCAGTTCGGCCAGCCATGTCCCAGCTTCCGCTCATCTACGACCTGATGGTCCTCCTCGCCACTTCGGTGGAGGACGAGCGGCGCGCGAGAATCCTCGCGGACGTCGAGCAGACGATCGCCGACGGCGGCGGGTCGGTCGAGCTCAAGCAGGACTGGGGCGTGCGCAGACTCGCATTCGAGATCGCCCACACGGGCGACGCCGAGTACCACCTGCTGCAGTTCAGCGGGCCGCCGGCGCTCGTCGAGACGCTCGCCTACAACCTCAAGATCACGGACGGCGTGATGCGCCACCGGATCATCAAGGTCACGCCGGGCACGCCGCCTCCACCGGAGCCGACGCTCGCGGAGCCGATCGTCGCGACCGAGGCCGAGCCGGCCGCCGCGGGCGCCGAGTCGTAACGGGACTCGCGCGGTTTCGCGCAGCGCTCCCGCGACCCGGTCACGTTTCAGCGGAGTTTCCGGGTCTCATCCTGGTGCGCGTCGATCTCGTGCGTACACTCGGTCGCCGCTGAGCATCTGCCGCCGAAAGGAGCCGTCCCCCATGGCCGCCACCAACATCAACCGCGTCGTGATGACCGGAAACCTGACGCACGAGCCCGAGCTGCGCGCGACGCAGAGCGGGATGTCGGTGTGCAGCCTGCGCCTCGCGTGCAACACGCGGCGCAAGGGCTCCTCCGGCGAGTGGGAGGACAAGCCCAACTACTTCAACGTCACGGTGTGGGGCGCGCAGGGCGAGAACTGCGCCCGCTACCTCTCGAAGGGGCGCCCCGTCGCGATCGACGGCCGCCTCGAGTGGCGCGAGTACGAGACGAGAGACGGGCAAAGACGCCAGACAGTCGATATCATCGCCGATTCCGTGCAGTTCCTGGGCGGGCGCGACGACGCCGGCGCCGGGAACGGGTTCAGCGGCTCCCGCCCGGAGGTGGCGGGGGGAGGGGACGTCCCGGTCGACACCGCGGACTTCCAGCAGCCCACGCCTGCCGCGCCCGCTTCCACCGCCGACGACGACATCCCGTTCTAGGGCTGACAGACGACTTCGACGAGGTAAGGTCACGTGGCAAAGCAGCGTAGGCGCCCCACCAGGCGGCGCGACAAGAAGGGCGGTCCGGGCTCTGGCCGGCGCAAGCCGTGCCCGTACTGCAAGGAGAAGATCGACCAGGTCGACTACAAGGACCTCGGCGCCCTGCGCAGATTCATCTCCGAACGGGGCAAGATCCGCTCCCGTCGCATCACCGGCGCGTGCCGCCGGCACCAGAGCCAGGTTGCGCGGGCGATCAAGCGCGCGCGGGAGCTGGCGCTCCTGCCGTACGCCGCCGAGCCGGCGAACGAGCGCGCGGGCGGCGGCCGTCGCGACCGCGACCGCGATCGCGAGGACCGGTAGCCCGATGCCGCAGGCGATCCTCACGCAGGACGTCGAGTCGCTCGGCGAGCGCGGCACCGTCGTCGACGTCTCCGCGGGCTACCTGCGCAACTACCTGATCCCGCGCAAGCTCGCCCAGCCGGCCTCGAAGGGCGCGCTCGAGGCCGCGCAGGAGCGTAGAGCCGCCGCCGAGCGCGCCGAGCGCGAAGCGAAGGCGCGCGCGCAGGAGAACGCCGCGCTGCTCGGCAGAACCGTGCTCACGATCGCCCAGCAGGCCGGCGACGACGGCCGCCTGTTCGGGTCGGTCACCGCGCAGGACATCGCCGACGCGATCCGCGACGCCCGCGGCATCAAGATCGACAAGCGCAAGGTCCACCTCGAGGACCCGATCCGTCACATCGGGACCCACATGGTCGTCGTCGAGATGGACGACGGCGTCATGGCGACCATCAAGACGATGGTCGTCGAGCAGAAGTAAGCGCAGCACCCAGCCTCACCTCGTGAACGCGCCGCGGCCTCCGCGGCGCGTCGTCGTTCCGCGGCGCCGTCAGCGAAAAGCCCGCAAGCTGCGGGATCGCGTCGCGCGGCCGCCAGCTCGCGGATCGGCGAACCGGAGTTGCGACTTAGACTCGTGCGCTCGTGTCCGCCGTCCAGCAGCACCACCAGCCCCTCCTCCCCCCGCACAACCTCGAGGCCGAGCAGTCGGTCCTGGGGGCGATCCTGCTCGCGGACACGACGCTCTACGGGCTCGTCATCAACGAGGGGCTCAAGCCCGAGCACTTCTATCGCGAGCAGCACGCGGCGGTCTACGGGGCGATGCTCGACCTCTACGAGGAGAGCCGCGAGATCGACGTGCTCACCGTCACCGAGCAGCTGCGCCAGTCCGGGCAGCTCGAGCAGGTCGGCGGCCCGGCGATGGTCGACGCGCTCGCCGGCGCGGCGCCGGCGGCCGGCAACGTGCGCGAGTACGCGCGCATCGTGCAGAGCAACGCGCTGCTGCGGCGCCTGCTGACGACGACCCAGCAGATCCAGGCGAACGTCTACAACCACGAGGCACCGGCGCGCGAGCTGGTCGAGTGGGCCGAGCGCGACATCCTCGAGGTGGGTCACGACGACCGCCAGAAGGACTTCCGCTCGATCGGCGAGGTCCTCCACGACGAGGTCGACAAGCTCCACCGCCTCTCGCTCGAGCACACCGCCCTCACCGGCACGCCCTCCGGCTACAAGGACCTCGACGAGATCACCGGCGGCTTCCAGCCCGGCAACCTGGTCATCCTGGCCGCACGACCCTCCATGGGAAAATCCGCGCTTGTTACCAATATCGCGGAGAACGCCGCACTGGAACATGGGAAGCCGGTCGCGCTGTTCTCGCTGGAGATGTCGGAGGCGGAGCTGGCGCAGCGCTTCGTGGCGTCGCAGGCGCGCATCCGCGGCGAGGAGCTGCGCAAGGGGCGGGTCGCGGAGAACCGCTGGCCGAAGATCCTCGAAGCCTGCCAGCGACTGTCCGACGCGCCGCTGCACGTCGACGACTCGTCCGACATCGGGATCCTCGAGCTGCGCGCGAAGGCGCGGCGCCTGCACCAGCAGAGCGAGAACGGCCTCGGCCTGATCATCCTCGACTACCTGCAGCTGATGCGCGCCGACAGCCGCATCGAGAACCGCGTCGAGGCGGTCGGCCAGATGAGCCGCGGGCTGAAGATCCTCGCGCGCGAGCTCGAGGTGCCGGTGATCGCGCTCTCGCAGCTCTCCCGCGCCGTCGAGTCCCGCACCGACAAGAGACCGATCCTGTCCGACCTGCGCGAGTCCGGCAACATCGAGCAGGACGCGGATCTGGTGATGTTCATCTACCGCGACGAGTACTACGACAGAGAGTCCGAGCGCGAGGGCGAGGCCGACATCATCATCGCCAAGCACCGCAACGGCGCCCTCGGCGACGTCGTCCTGACGTTCCAGAAGGAGTACCCGAAGTTCATGAACTTCGCCGGGGACCGGTTCGGGGCCTAGGCGCTCGCCCGGCGCTTCGTTGCGTGGTCGGTACGCCGGGCGCGGCCGCGCCCCCGGCGTACCGCAAGCGCCGAACGGCCGCCCTACACTGTGAGCCGCCATGCCAGGCATCGTCATCGTGGGCGCCCAATGGGGCGACGAGGGCAAGGGGAAGATCACCGACCTGCTCGCCGAGCAGGCCGACGCCGTCGTGCGCTTCCAGGGCGGCAACAACGCCGGCCACACGATCGTCCGCAACGGCGAGACGTGGAAGCTGCACCTGATGCCGTCGGGGATCCTCTACCCGGGCAAGCTCTGCATCATCGGCAACGGCGTCGTGATCGACCCGAAGGTGCTGACCGACGAGCTCGACGAGCTGCGCGGTCGCGGCGTCGACACGAGCGGGCTGAAGATCTCCGCCAACGCGCACATGATCATGCCGTACCACCTGATGCTCGACGACGCCGGCGAGGCGAAGCTCGGCAAGCTGAAGATCGGCACGACGCGGCGCGGGATCGGCCCCTGCTACGCCGACAAGGCCTCGCGCATCGGCATCCGCGTGCAGGACCTGCTGGACGAGAAGATCCTCAAGCAGAAGATCGTCGCGGCGCTCGAGCCCAAGCGCCTGTCGCTGCGCCCGTTCGCGCGCGACCCCAGGCTGGACCTGCAGGCGATCACCGAGGAGTACCTCGCATACGGCCACCGGCTGTCCGCGCACATCCAGGACACCACGCAGCTGGTGTGGGACAAGCTCGACGACGACGCGACGGTGATCTTCGAGGGCGCGCAGGGGGCGCTGCTGGACATCGACCACGGCACGTATCCGTTCGTGACCTCGTCGAACCCGGTCGCGGCGTCGGCCTGCATCGGCAGCGGCGTCGGGCCGAAGGACATCGACGAGGTGTGGGGCATCACGAAGGCGTACGGCACGCGCGTCGGCGCCGGGCCGTTCCCGACGGAGCTCGACGGCGACCTCGCCGACGATCTGCGCAGAAGAGGCGGCGAGTTCGGCACGACGACCGGCCGCTCGCGCCGCGTCGGCTGGCTCGATCTCGTCGCGCTGCGCTACGCCGCGCGCATCAACTCGCTCACGGCGCTCGTGGTGACGAAGCTCGACGTGCTCACCGGCCTCGACACGATCAAGGTCTGCACCCGCTACCGCGGCGAGGACGGCGCCGAGTTCGACCACTTCCCCTACCACCAGAGCGTGCTGCACCACACCTCGGGCGAGTACGTCGACCTGCCGGGCTGGAGCGAGGACATCGGCGAGGCGCGCAGCGAAGACGACCTGCCGGACACCGCACGCGACTACCTCGCGTTCGTCGAGGAGTACATCGGCGTGCCGGTCGTCCTGGTCGGCGTCGGCCCGGGCCGCGAGCAGACGATCTGGACGACGGCCGGGCGCGCGACGGCGCCGGGCCGCTCGGTCGCGGCGGCGTAGGCCGCGCACGGGCGTCGCAGCCCTGCGTCACCGGTCGCGCGCTCGCGCTATGAGCCGGACGCTCCGCCGGGCGCCGGTGGGACGCGCACGGCGAGGTAGCCGGGGATGGCGAGCATGGCGACGGCGACGGTCGTGACAAGCGCGAGGATGGCCAGGGCGACGAGGCCGGCGGCGGAGTAGAAGACGGGGAATCCGGTGATGGCCTCCAGGGCGCGGGTGAGGAGGACTTGGCCGTAGAGGCCGAAGGCCGCGCCGATGAAGCAGCCCGTGCCGAGCAGCAGCCCGCTCTCCAGCAGGAGCGCGCGCCACAGCTCCGGCTCCGGGTAGCCGTGGACCTTGAGTGCGGCGATGCCGGGGCGGCGCTGCCAGATCATGCCTCCCATGGCTGCGGCCATCGCGAGCATCGCGGCGACGAGCACGAGGAACGAGATCTGCGTCAGGCGCTTCAGGCCTTCGCGCGATGCGGCGTAGTGGCGACTGATGCGCTGCGCTCGCGTCTCGACGCGGACCGGGAGCCGGGGCGCGAGCGTGCGTCTGACGGCGTCGGCGACGGCCGCCGCCGACGCACCGGGCGTGACGTTGATCAGCAGCGCGCTGGGCGCGGTGCTGCCCCATGCGCGGGCGTAGTCGTCGGCGTTGAGCACGATCGCGCCAGGCGGCCATCCGAGGTTCGTGGCGATGGCGGCAACGCGCAGCGGCGTCGGGACTGGAGTCGGGAGCATGACGCGGTCGCCGATCCCGACGTGCTCGCTGGCGGCGACCGACTCGGAGAGCACCGTCCAGCCGCCTTCGCGGATGCGTTTGGTCGCAACCGAGAGGTCGCCGTGCCGCAGCTGCGTCGGGGGGATCGGCCACGTCGCCGTCCGTGGCGGCGCTTGAACCCACGCGCGACGGTTCCCGACGTTCAGGAAGCTGCCTCGGTAGATGTGGACGCTTGCGACGTTTGGCAGCCGTTCGACTGCTGCGACCGCGTCGTGCGAGGGGGCGAAGGGCGTGATCGCGAACGCGTTGGTGGTTCCTGGGAAGGTCGCCCAGATGTCAGCATTGCTGTCGATCTCGCTTGCCGAGGCATCCAGCCCCCGTTGCAGGTCGGCGTGCGCGCCACCGATGGCGACGCTCGCGAAGACGGCGATCGCACCGGTCGATGCGAGCGCGATGGTCCGCAGCTTGCCGCTGCCTGAGCGCAGCTCCAGCACGGCGAGTGTCGGGACCGGCGTTCTCATCGTCCGGGTGGCCAGCTCGAAGCCGCGGACGATCAGGCGCAGGAGGCTCGGCAGCAGCAGGAGCAGCGCGAGCGTGAGCGTGACCAGCCCGGCCAGCGCGGCGCCGGGCGCTGCGACGACGATCGCGGTCGTGACGCCGATGCATGCGAGCCCGGCGGCGATGAGTCCGCGGGCGTCGTGTCGTGCGGGCCGCTGCGCGTCGTCGGTCGCGTCGGAGAGGATGTCCCGCAAGGGTGCGAGCACGGCGATGCACGCGGCGACGATGCCGGCACCGGCTGCGAGCGCGACGCTCTGCCAGCTGACGATGCGCTGGGACCCGATCGCGAACGCGTAGGCGAGGTACCCGGGGACGGAGCCGAACAGCTGGCGCGAGATCAGCTCACCGAGCGCGAGCCCGACGCCGGCCCCGAGCACGCCGAGGACGAGCGCGTCGAACAGCAGCACCTGCACGAGCACCCACGGCGGGTTGCCGGCCAGGCGCAGGTCGGCGACGAACGCGCGTCGCTGGGGCACCGTCAGCAGGACGGCGCTAAAGGCGAACAGGAAGCCGACGAGCGCGCTGAAGACCGAGAACATCGCGGTGCTCTGGCTGGTCGGATAGGCCGCCTGCTCGAAGACCGCGACGTCGTTGCCGGCGGCGCGCACGTTGAGCCGGCCGGCGGCAACGCGCCGCAGCCCCTCCTCGACCTCGCGGTCGTGACCGGGAAGCGGCTCGACGAAGATGCGCGTCACCCGGCCGGTCATGCCGCTGATCGTCTGCGCGAAGGCGAGCGGGGCGATCGCGACCGGGCTGTGGATGAGCGGGCCGATGTCGCGCTCCTGCAACTCCGCGCCGAGCGGCACGGCGACGGTCCTCGTCCCGACCTGGACCCGCACTGGTTCGCCGAGCGAGAACGCCGAGGTCGACCGCCATCGGCGAGGGCAGCGCAAGCGCCTGCTGCTCGCTCAGCTGCGCTGCTGTGAAATGGCGCAGCAGCGGGCCGCCGAGTCTCGCGAAGCGCGGGTCGCCGCCGACGAACAGGACCGAGCGGCTGCCGCCCGGCCCGATCACGTTCGCCTGCGCCTCGAGGAGCGGCGCCGCGTCCTGGACGCCGGGAAGGTCACGGACCTCGGCGAGCAGACGCTCGTCGAACCCTGCGGAGCTGCGCGCCGCGAGCTGGTAGCGCGTCTGCCCGACGATGCCGGCGGTGAGCTGGCGCACCGAGCCGGTGAGGCTCGTGTTGGCGACGAGCGCGGCGTATACGAGCGCGACCCCGATCGCGATGCCGAGCAGAGCCAGCAGCTCCTGCACGAGGCGCGAGCGCAGCCGGACACGGTAGAGGTGGACGAGGCTTGGGAGCGACATGAGAAGGACCTCGCGGTCAGCGCTCGTCGACCCCGAGCAGGTCGGGCACGGGCTGGCCGTCGGTGAGCCGTCCGTCCGTCAGCGTGTGCACGCGCGTCGCGAAATGGACGGCCTGGGGATCGTGGGTGACGAGAAGCATCGCGACGTTCTGCTCGGCGCAAACCTCAGTGAGGAGCGTGAGGACCTCGCGGCTACGTCTGGTGTCCAGGTTCCCGGTCGGCTCGTCGGCGAGCACGAGCTGCGGTCCGGTGGCGAGCGCGCGGGCGATCAGGACGCGTTGACGCTCGCCGCCGGAGAGCTGCTCGGGGCGGTGGCGCAAGCGCTCACCGAGGCCGAGGCGCTCCATCAGCGGCGTGATGCGCCGGTGGGACTCGCGCACGCCGATGCGGGTGTCGAACAGCTTGAGCGCCGCGTTGTCGATCGCCGGAACGCCTGGCATCAGATCGAGTGACTGGCTGACGTAGCCAAGCTCCAGACGCCGGTAGCGTGCGGTCTCCCGCGGGGAGAGGGAGGTGATGTCGCGCCCGTTGACGATGACCGCTCCGCTGTCCGGTCTTCTGAGCGCGGCGACGATCGCCAGCAGCGTGGTCTTGCCCGATCCACTCGGACCGTAGAGAGCGACGAGCTCTCCCCGCTCGATCGTCATCGAGAACGCCGTCGAGCGCGCGCACGACCTCTCCACCACCGGCGGGGTAGCGCTTGACCAGCTCGCGGATCTCCAGCACTCAGGCCGACCGCTCGCCGCTGGGGAACTCGACGACCGTGCCGCCGCCGGTCGGCGGGTCGGCCGGCGCGAGCAGCCGGCCGCGGCTCAGCGATCGCACCTCGTGGGCGTGCTGCATCGCGGGCATGTCGGGAACGGCCATCAGGACGCCCAGTCCGCCGTCCTCGGCAGCCGAGCGCAACAGCCCGGTCACACGCTCGCGATCGATGATGCTCAGACCCCCGGTTGGGTCGTCGACCACGACCAGGCGCGGCTCGCGCACGAGCGCGTGGGCGATGGCGACGAGCGTCCGCGCAGTGTCCGACAGGCTCGACCAGCGCTGCTCGGCCGCGTCTTCGGCGCCGACCTTCGCGAGCGCGACCATCGCGCGATGCTGGGCCTCGACCGGGCCGAGGCGGCGGTAGAGCGGAAGCGCGACGTAGACGCGGATCAGCAGGTCGCGGCTTTGCGGGCCGGCGCGCTCGACCCACCCGATCTCGCAGCTGTGGATCTGCGAGCGGCGTCCGCGGCTCACTCCCGCGAGATCCACCCCATCGAAGCTCACCGACCCGCTCTCCGGCTGCTCGAAGCCGGCGGCGATCCGCAGCAGGGTCGTCTTGCCGGCGCCGCGTTGGCCGTAGACGCTGACGAGCTGACCCGCGTGCACGTCGAGCGAGGCGCCCTTGAGGACGTGAAGGACGCGCGGCCCGCGCGTGTAGGACTTCTGCACCGACGCGAGCCGGAGCAGCGTCACGTCAGCCGGCGAGCGATGAGGACAGGGGCGAGCGGGCGATGCGCTCTTCCATCAGCTCGCAGATAGCGGTCAACCACTCGACGAGGCATTGAAGCCACCGGATGGCGACATCCTCCACCATCATTGCCGAAGCGTCAGGCCACGGCACGTCCGGGGACGCTGCTTGTGCAAGCGACGGCCGATGCCGCGCACTCAGCTCGGCGAGGCACTCGCGCTCTTGCGTCTCCGCTACCCGGAGCAGCGCCGGTAGATAGGCAGGCTCCACGATGATGAGCTTCGCCTGCAGCTCGTCGCGAAGAACGGCTCGATCGCTCGGCTGTGCGATCCATGCGCGAAACCGCTCGAGGCCGAGAGGTGTGGTGCGATACATGACACGCTCAGGGCCACGCCGGGTGCGACGTCTGCGAGTTCCGGGGATCTCCTCGATCAAGCCCTCCTTCTCAAGACGCTCAAGGGCCTTGTAGACAACTGAGTGTGAGAGCCCGAGGAAACCAAGGCGCGTGTCAAGGCGTTGCTGAAGCTCATAGCCGTACCCGGGCCGCTCAACCAGCAGTCCGAGTACAACATGATTGGTCGAGAGCTCGCTCATGTCATCGCCCCGCGAACGGGACGGTACAACAGCGGCGATGACCGCGGGCCGGCTGACGTCGAGATCCGGGCGGCTTGACTCCCTGCCCAGGAGTATTCGCGCGCAGGGATTCACACCGATGTCGGCGCAGGCTACGTTGCCCGCTGCGTCCCACAGGGCTTGGCGGCATTCCCCTCCGCCAGGGGTCCTGTCTGAGCGGGTGGATCCTTCCCGGCGCCCGCTGGACGCCAGCACGGGGAGGGAGGCGTGCCGATCGAACGAACGGCACGCCTCCGCTCCTCCGCCAGCACGCCCGACGACGCCACCTTCGAGCACATGCATCCCGCCCGCCGCAGCGAGACAGATCAGCTCGACGAAGGTCGAGTGGGCTGGGAATGCGCGCGGCTGCTCGCGATGGCCCACACCGCGCAGGCGCGCGCGGCCGACCTCGCGGAGCGGCTGGCGGCGTTCGATCCCGCCACGCTGCACGAGGAGGCCGGCGTCCTGCTCTCTTCTTCCGAGCTGGAGCGGATCGCGGATGCCGTCCTGACGCTCGAGGACGGCGTGGACGTGATGCTGCTCGTCGCAACCCAACTGCGCGGGCGTGACGCCGCGCTCGTCGTCACAGGCGAGGAAGTCTCCACGGCAGCGGCACGCGCGCTCGCCTCCGGCAGCGCCGACTACGCCTTCGTCGCGCTCGCCGCCTCCATGCTCACGCCGGCCGACGGATACCCGGCGCTCGCCGAGGCGCTCACAGTCGACCACGTGCTGATCGCAGCATGGACCGACGTGAGCGCCGACGATCTGCTCTGCGCCTTCCGCGACAGCGATCCGGCACGCGCTCGCCGCCTCTGCCGCGAAGCGCTCGTCCACCCCGACACACCGGTCGCGAGCCTCGACCCCGACGCGATCGAACGTCTCGCCCGGACACTTCGTGCGACCGATGCCTGAGCCCGGTCACAGAGGACTGACGCCGCGTCCATCCGGATCCCCGGCACCGGCGGCCCTCGTACAGGACGTGCGCGCCAGCCTCCAGGCGACCCACGCGTACGCCACGCTGCTGACCAACCAACTCGAGCTGGCCTGCACGAGCGACCTCGTAGACCTCGACCGCCTTCCCGCGGACGCGCTGGCTCGTCTGACGGTCGCGTCCGACTCGTTCCAGGCCCACGCAGAGCACGTGATGGCTCACTTCGGCGCTTCCATCGCCGAGAACGCACGGGCGATGGCCGACGTGATGCGCGCGCACGTCGAGCGCCCACGATGAGGGCCAGCCCCTGACGCGGATGGCCGGCGACGCGGCAGAGCGGTTGCGGTGGATGCGGGCAATCTCGCATCCGACTCGGCTGGGGATCGTGGAGCACCTGCTCGGCGTCGGCGAAGCCACGCCCGTCGCGCTCGCCGAGGCGACCGGCGTTCCGCTCGGCAACATCGCCTACCACGTGCACAGATTGCGTGAGGGCGGCCACATCCGGCTGGCGCGCGAGACGATGGTGCGCGGCGCGGTCGCGCACCACTACAGGCTCGCGGATCGCCAGGCGACGCTCGAGGCGCTGCGTCGCGCCGGCCTCGCCGTGGACGAGGAGCCCGAGCCGCGTCCAGTCCTGATCGACACGCCGGAGGCGAAACGCTGGCAGCGGCTGACGCGCATCCTCGCCGAGCTGCGCGCCCGTCGCGAGGCGCTCGGGATCAGCCGCGAGCAGCTCGCCGAGCAGCTCGGGATCAAGCCCGCGCGGTTGGAGAGCATCGAACGCGGCGAGGCCGACCCGCGCCTGACGGTCCTGTTCTCGATCGCCGACGCGCTCGACGTCAGCCTCGCGGAGATCGTCGATCGGGCGACAGGAGCCGGGTGACGTCGCCCGCCGCCGGCCCTCTCAGCGCCAGCGCTCGATCAGGTCCGCGTCGGAGACCTCGCCGGGCCGCTCGGTCGCGGCGGCGTAGGCCGCGCACGCTCCCACGCAGGGAACCGGATCCGTTCCGAAACCGGCGCGTGTACAGTGCCGCGCGGGCGAGGGCCTCTGGCCTTTAGCCTGGGATCTTGGCAAGTGCTTTGCGGTGGTTTTTTCCGTCCGGCCTTGCTAGTATGGAGGACACGGGCGAGGGCCTCTGGCCTTTAGCCCGTGTCTTCGTTAACCGGCGCTGCCGCAGGTTTCGTGGGCTATGGTCGCCACGTGCCGAGGCCCCGGAGAGACCTCAGACGCCGACCGCGAGGGACCCTGCCCGCTGACTGCGCCACAGCAGTCGCGTTCTTGGACGAGAGCGGTTCGATCTCGAAGGACCGCTTCTTCTCAGTGGGCTGCCTCAAGCTCGCTGAACCCAGCGTCTTGCTCCGGAAGGTCCAAAAGCTTCGGGATCAGCACCACTGGTATCAGGAGATCCATTTCGTGGACCTGACGGCCGGCGCGCTCCCTTTTTACGAGCACGTCGTGGAGATCGTCGCGGCGACGGAGGGCGAGTTCTCCTGCTTCGTCGCGGATCGCGAGTCCGCGGACCCGGTGGCTCGGTTCGGGAGTCACTGGAAGGCGTACGAGAAGCTCGCCATCCAGCTTCTCATCGGCAGCATCTCACATCGCGAGATCGTGACCGTCTTGGCAGACAACTACTCCACACCGGACAATGTTGTCTTCGAGCAGGACGTCCGAGCCGAAGTGAACCGCCGAATGGGGCGACTCGCGATAGCAAGTGTCTGCCGACTGGACAGCGGCGCCGCGGACCCCCTCCAGATCGTTGACCTGCTGACCTCCGCCGTAACCTTCGAGTTCCGGCAATCAGGCGGTCTCGCAGGCTTCAAATCGCCCAAGGCCCGACTCGCCGCGAAGGTCCGTGCCGAGTACGGCGTGACCAGCTTCCTCAACGGCCACGACGGCGATGGAATCAACGTGAAGCTGCACGCGTCATCCAAGAGACCGCGGAGGGGCAGGCCGGCCACGCGAAAGACTCGGCCTCCCGCAAAGGTCAGACGCCAACGCTAGACCGCGACATCGCGCCACCCCGGGGCGTGGCTCAGCGCCAGCGCTCGATCAGGTCCGCGTCGGAGACCTCGCGCACGATGCGCGCGGGGACGCCGATCACGACGGCACGCGGGGGCACGTCGCGGGTGACGACGGCACCGGCGGCGACGAACGCCTCCTCGCCGACCTCGACGCCGGGCGTGAGGACCGCGCCGCCGCCGATCCGGCAGGCGCGCCGCAGGGTCGCGCCGACCAGTCTGGCGCCCGGCGCCACGCGGCCCATCGCGTCGTCGTTCGTCGTCATCGCGCACGGCCCGACGAACACGTCGTCCTCCACGACCGAGAAGGCCGTCAGGTAGACGTTCGTCTGCACTCTCACCCGGGCGCCGACGACGACGTCGTTGTCGACCACGGACCCCCGCCCGATCACGCTGCGCTCCCCGACGACCGAGCGCTCGCGCACGAACGCCTGGTCCCCGACGATCGCGCCCGCGCCGATCGTCGCGCCCGCGAACACGATCGCGCCGCAGCAGACCTTCGCGCCCGCGCCGATCGTCAGCGCCGGCACGTCGCCGGCCGCCGCCGACCCGGCCGCCAACCGCGGCCGCTTCCCCAGCACGACGCCGTCCTCCACCACGACCCCGTCCCCGATCTCGACGCCGTCATGCACCACCACATGCGCGCCGAACACGACGCCCGAGCCGACACGCGCGGAGGGGGACAGCACGAGGCCAGGGGCGGAGGGCACGCCGGAAGCCTACGAGCAACGCCACACGGAGAGCCAAACGGGGCGCCAGATCAGCCGGGCGCGCCCCGGCGTACCGCAGCGCCGATATCCTGCCGGCCGTGCTGCGTGCAGCGACCCTCGGCCTGGGCATGATGGGCCGCCACCACGCCCGCATCCTGCAGTCGCTGCCGGGGGTGGCGTTCGCGGGGGCCGTCGACCCGCTCGGCGACCGCAACGACGCCGTGCGCGACCCCGCGCTGGTCTACGCGAGCGTCGACGAGCTGCTGGATGCGAGCGGCCCGCTCGACATGGCGGTCGTCGCGCTGCCGACCGAGGAGCACCTGCCGGCTGCGCTGCGACTCGCGGAGGCCGGCGTGAGCATGCTGATCGAGAAGCCGCTCGCCGCCTCGGTGGAGGAGGCCGAGCAGATCGTCGCGGCGGTCGAGCGCGCGGGGGTGCGGGCGGCGGTCGGACACGTCGAGCGCTTCAACCCGGCGCTGATCGCGCTGCGCAGACGCGTCCTCGAAGGCCAGCTCGGCGACGTGTTCCTCGTCGCGACCGAGCGGATCGGGCCGTTCCCGGAACGGGTGCGCGACGTCGGCGTCGTGAAGGACCTCGCGACGCACGACCTCGACATCGTCACGTGGGTCGCCGACGCGCCGATCGAGACGGTGGCCGCGCAGACGGCGCACCGCACCGGCCGACCGCACGAGGACCTCGTGCTCGTGACCGGCCGGCTGGCCTCCGACGTGCCGTTCAACTCGATCGTCGACTGGCTCACGCCGACGAAGACGCGCCGCACGCGCGTGCTCGGCGACCGCGGCATGCTCGTCGCGGAGACGGTGACGGCCGACCTGACCTTCTACGAGAACGGGCAGGTCAGCTCCTCGTGGGCGAGCACGCAGGCGCTGCGCGGCGTCTCCGAGGGCGACGCGACGCGCTACGCGCTCGCACGCGCGGAGCCGTTGCGCACCGAGCTGGAGTCGTTCCGCGACCTCGTGGCCGGGAACGACGACGCGCCGGTCGTGACGCTCGCGCAGGGACTCGCGGCGCTGCGCTCGGCCGAGGCGGTGCTGGAGAGCGCCGCGCACGGCGAGACCGTGCGCCTGCCGTCATGAGAGTCGTCGTCGTCGCGCTCGGGAAGATCGGGCTGCCACTGGCGGCCCACGTCGCGCGGGCCGGCCACGCGGTCGTCGGCTGCGACGTCGAGGAGCGCGTGTGCGAGCTGGTGAACGCGGCGCGCGCGCCGTTCCCCGGCGAGGCCGGACTGGACGAGGCGCTCGCGGAGGTCGTCGGCGACGGGCGCCTGCGCGCGCAGACGGACACGGCGGCGGCCGTCGCCGACGGCGCCGACCTCGTGATCGCGGTGCCACCGTTGGTGGTAGACGCCGATGCGCAGCCGGATTGGCGGATCCTCGACAGCGTCATGGCCGACATCGCGCGCGGGCTGCGCGACGCAGCGGCGGCCGGGCGCCGCGGCACGGTGGTCTGCGTCGAGACGACGCTGCCGACCGGCACGACGCGCACGCGCATCACGCCCGCGCTGGCGCAGGGCAGCGGCCTGGAGCCGGAGCGCGACTTCTTCGCCGCCTTCAGCCCCGAGCGCGTCTACAGCGGGCGGATCTTCGCCGACCTGCGCAGATACCCGAAGCTGGTGGGCGGCTGCTCGGACGCCGGCGAGGCGCGCGCGGCCGAGCTGTACCGCGCGTTCATCACGGAGCGGCCGTCCGGGGAGCCGGCGCCGCCCGGCGCGCTCGCCACGCCGACCGAGGTGTGGCCGATGGGCTCCGCGGAGGCGGCCGAGCTGGCGAAGCTGGCCGAGACGACCTACCGCGACCTCAACATCGGCTTCGCGAACGAGCTGGCGCGCCACGCCGACGCGATCGGCGTCGACGTCATGTGCGTGATCGACGCCGCCAACAGCCAGCCGTTCAGCCACATCCACCGGCCGGGCGTCGCGGTCGGCGGCCACTGCATCCCGGTCTACCCGCACTTCTTCCTGCACGGCGCGCCGGAGGCGCGGCTGCCGGCGGTGGCACGGGAGGTGAACGAGACGATGCCCGCGTACGCGGTCGACCTGCTGGAGCAGGCGCTGGACGCGGAGGACCTCGGCGGGACGCGCGTGCTGATCCTCGGCGTCGCCTACCGCGGCGGCGTGAAGGAGACCGCCTTCTCGGGCGCCTTCCCGCTGCGCGACGCGCTCGAAGCGCGCGGCGCGGCCGTCGTCGCCGCCGACCCGCTCTACGACGACACCGAGCTGACCGCGCTCGGCTTCGAGCCCTGGGACGGCAGCGCGATCGACGGCGCGATCCTGCAAGCCGACCACGCCGAGTACCGCTCGCTGACGCCGGCGCAGCTGCCGGGCGCACGGGCCGTGGTGGACGGCCGCGACGTCCTCGACCCCGCCGCGTTCGCGTCGGCCGGCGTTGCGCTCGCGCGGATCGGACGGCCGTAGGCGGACAAGCGTCCTGCCCTGGACCGGCAGGACATGCCTGGGACAGGACGCTTTGCGGAGGAGCGGTCAGGTGAGCGCGGCGAGCGCGGCGGCGACCCGCTCGCCTGCTCTGCCGTCGCCGTAGAGCTGCGGGCGCTCCGCGGGCGGGGTCCGTTCGAGCGCGGCGAGCGCCGCGTCGGCGTCGAGGTCGACGAGCACGTTCCAGCCGGCGTCGACCGTCTCGACCCACTCGGTGCTGGGGCGCAGCGTCACGCACGGCACGCCCGCGAGGTACGCCTCCTTCTGCACGCCGCCGGAGTCGGTCACGACCGCGCGCGCGTTGCAGAGCAGCGCGGTGAAGTCGAGGTAGCCGAGCGGCGGGGCGAGGCGGACGTGCGGCGCCGCGGTCACGGCCTCCAGCAGTCCGGCGGCCTCCAACCGCGTGCGGGTGCGCGGGTGCAGCGGCAGGATCGTCGGCAGCGGCAGCGCGAGCAGCAGGTCGACCAGCAGCCGCAGCCGCTCGGGGTCGTCGACGTTGCCGGCGCGGTGCGCGGTCGCGAGCAGGTAGCCGCCCGGCTCGGCGCCGTAGGGCGCGAGCGCCGCGCGACGGGCGCGCGCCGCCGGCTGCAGCAGCTGCGCGACGTCGACCATCACGTCGCCGACGAGCTCGACGCGGCCGTCGACCGACTCGCGCGCGAGGTTGTCGACCGCAGTCTGCGACGGGCACAGCAGCAGGCTGCTCAGGTGGTCGGTGACGACGCGGTTGACCTCCTCCGGCATCGCGCGGTCGAACGAGCGCATGCCGGCCTCGACGTGCGCGACGGGGAACCCCGCCTGCACCGCCGCGAGCGCGCCGGCAAGCGTCGAGTTGGTGTCGCCGTAGACGAGCAGCGCGTCGGGCTCGACCTCGGCCAGCAGCGGCTCGAGCGCCGCGAGCATGCGCGCCGTCTGCGAGGTGTTCGTCCCGCCGCCGATGCCGAGCAGATGCTCGGGCGGCGGCAGCTCCAGCTCGTCGAAGAAGACCTGCGAGAGCTCGGCGTCGTAGTGCTGGCCGGTGTGGACCGTGACCTCCTCGCCGAGCGCGCGCAGGCGGGAGGACACGGCCGAGGCCTTGATGAACTGCGGGCGGTTCCCGATGACGGTGAGGACGCGCATGCGGCGGAGGGTCAGGCGAGGTCGGCGAGGATGCGCCGGTGGAGGCGGGCGGCCAGCTCGCGCGAGACCGGCCCGCCGTCGAAGCCGGCCGCATCGGCGGGGGCGTCCCCGATCGCACGTCCGTCGACCGACGCGACCGGCTGCAGCTCGCGCGTGGTCGAGACGAGGAACGCCTCGTCTGCTCCCAGCAGCTCGTCGAGCGTGCACGAGCGCTCCTGCGCGCCGCTGAGCTCGATCGCGAGCGCGCGCGTGATCGAGGCGAGGACGCGGTCCTCCAGCGGCGGCGTGAGAACCGCGCCGGACTCGACCCAGAAGATCGACGAGGTCGGCGCCTCGAGCACGCGGCCGTGCGGCGAGACGAGCAGCGCCTCGTCGGCGCCCTGCTCTCTCGCGAGCCGCGTGGCGAGCATGTTCGCGCCGTAGGAGAGCGACTTGATCCCGTCGAGCACGCGCACCGGCGCGTAGGTGACGCTCGCGAGACGGATCGCCGGCAGGTGCTCGTGGAGCGACTCGGTCAGCAGCAGGCGCCGGCCGCCGCGCGTGAGCACGATCCGCAGCGCGCCGGGGTCCGGCTCGCCGGCGGCGGCGTCGAGCAGCCGCGCGACGTCCGCGCGGACCGCGCCGAGGTCGACCGGCAGCCGCAGGTTCGCCGCCGAGCGGGCGAGCCGCTCGAGGTGCTCCTCCAGCGCGTAGGGCCGCCCGCCGTAGAGCCGCAGCACCTCGAAGACGCCGTCGCCGCGCAGCAGCCCGTCGTCGGTCGCGGGCACGGTCGCCTCCGCTGCGGGCATCACGGCGCCGTCGAGGCAAGCGAGGTGGGCGGTCGCCATCGGGGCGAATGGTATTGGGCTTCGGCGCAACTGCTCGGCCAATGCCTCGAACGCACGCGCAACGACGTCGTCTCTGGATTTCGGTCTAAATCCCGCAGTTTGCGCGGTCGGTATCACAGCAAGCGGACGGCAACTTGCGGGCAATATCTGTTTTCCGGCAGACTGTCGGCTCATGGCGACTTGGCAGGACTTCAACAGTGCATCGCGCCGTCAGCTCGCGCTCGTGCTGCGCGAGCGGCCTCGCACGCAGCGCGAGGCCGCAGAGGCAATGGGTCGCTCGACGCCCTCGGTGGCGAAGCTCTTCCACCGCATGTACGCCGATGGACTGCTCGTCGCGGACCCGGCTCCGCCGACCCGCGGAAGCGTGTACGCCCTCAGCGCAGAGGCCGAGCTGGTACTGGACGAGGCGCTCACGCGCCCACCCAGCCGCACGGAGACAACGGGTGGACGCCTGGAAGCGCAGAGCCGTCTGCTCCTCGTCGAGGGCACCGACGACATTCCCGCGCTCAACCGAATCCTCGCCGATCCTCAACTCACGTCAGACGTTGCCTGGGTCGCGGAAACCGACACGCGCGGCGGCCTGCTGCTCGCCATGGCTCCTCACACGCCCAGCGCTCACGTCCAGCGGCTCTTCGCGGTACTCATGGATTCCGGCATCCGCTGCGTCCGTCTGCACCTGGGCGAGATCCAGAGCGCCGACGAGATGCGTGATCAGGCAGCCGTCGTGAACGCTGCGTTCGAGGCCTCGCCATGAGAATCCGGCCGCGAGGGCCGGCTCACGCCCCACCGCCGACTCCGGCGCCCCCCGCCGTCAGAAGCAAGGACACCACCGTCTACAAGGGCGTCCTCGTCGCGCTGGGAGCAATCGTGGTGCTGGTCGCGATCGCGGTGTTCGCTGCCGGCTCGCGCTCCTTCCTTCTTCTGCCGCTCGTCGTGGTGGGGGGTGTGTTCGTAGTCGTCGGCGCACGACTCGAACGCGTCAGTGCCGTGCGTAACCCTTGGATCGAGATCCACATGGACCGTCCCCACCGCAATGACGACAGATGAGCACGGCGGTTGCATAGCGCGGCGAATCCCGCGAGACTGGCCGGGCAGCCAGTCAACGCCCGGCATCCCGCCACCGCCCGAAGGAGATCAACATGGCCAAGCAGCCTCGCTCTGTGACCGGCAAGGTCGTCGCGATCACGGGCGGCGCCCGCGGGATCGGCCGCGCGACGGCGGCGGCGCTCGTGCGCAAGGGCGCGAAGGTCGCGATCGGGGACCTCGACGCCGAGCTGGCGGAGCGCACGGCGGCGGAGCTGGGCGGCGGAACGGTCGCGCTGCCGCTCGACGTGACCGACCGCGACTCGTTCGCGCGCTTCCTCGACGCGGCCGAGGAGCGGCTCGGCCCGCTCGACGTGCTGGTGAACAACGCCGGGATCATGCAGCTCGGCGTCTTCGCCGAGGAGAGCGACGCGGTCGCCGCGCGGCAGATCGACATCAACCTGCACGGCGTGATCTACGGCTCGAAGCTCGCGCTCCAGCGCTTCCTGCCGCGCCGCACGGGCCACCTCGTGAACATCGCCTCCACGGCGGGCAAGGCGGGCGTGCCGGGCGGCGCGACGTACTCGGCCACGAAGCACGCGGTCGTCGGCCTCACCGAGGCGATCCGCGGCGAGATCCGCGGCAGCGGCGTCGAGAACGAGCGTCGTGATGCCGGTGCCGGTGAACACCGAGCTGGCGGCGGGACTCGTGAGAGGCCGCGGCATGACCGCGACCGTCGAGCCCGAGCAGGTCGCGGACGCGATCGTCGAGGCGCTCGAGCACCCGCGCCACGACGTCTACGTGCCGAAGGCGATCACGATCGGCATCCGCCTCGGCGCGCTGATGCCGCGACGCGTCGCCGAGGCGTTCGGCCGCAGCGCGAAGACCGACCGCATCCTCGCCGAGGCCGACATGTCCGCCCGCGTCGCCTACGAGCAGCGCGCGGCGGCGAGCGCCGCGGAGCGCGAGCCGGAGCATGCCGAGACGAGCTGACGAAGGAGGAGGGCCATGACGATCGATTCGAGCGCCTACCGCGAGCAGAGCCTCGGCACCTGGGAGCAGATGGCGCCCGGATGGGAGCACCGGCGCGCGTGGCTGATGGGCGTCGGCGCACCGGTCAACGCGTGGCTCGTCGAGCAGCTCGGCGCGAGCCCCGGACAGACGGTGCTCGAGCTCGCGGCGGGCACCGGCGACCTCGGCTTCGCCGTCGCCGAGCGCGTCGGCGACGGCGGACGCGTCATCTCGACCGACTTCGCGCCGGCGATGGTCGACGTCGCGCGCCGAGCGGGCGCCGAGCGGGGGCTCGCCAACGTGGAGCACCGCGTCATGGACGCCGAGCGGATGGCGCTCGACGACGACAGCGTCGACGGCGTCGTCTGCCGCTGGGGCTACATGCTGATGGCGGACCCCGCGGCGGCGCTCGCGGAGACCCGTCGCGTGCTGCGCGACGGCGGACGGCTGGCGTTCGCCGTGTGGACGACGCCCGACCGCAACCCGTGGGCCGCGGTGCCCGGACGGACGTTCGTCGAGCTGGGGCACATGCCCCCGCCGGACCCCGCGGCGCCGGGGATCATGGCGCTCGGCGACCCGGAGCGCATCCGCGCGCTGCTGGCCGCCGCCGGGTTCGCGGAGCCGCGGCTGGAGGAGATCCCGGTCGTGTTCCGGCATGCCGACTTCGACGACGTCTGGGACGCGCTCGTGCGGCTGACCGGGCCGCTCGCGCACGTTATCGGCTCGCTGCCGGACGCCGACCGCGAGGCGGCGCGCACGGCGGTGATGCGCAACCTGGAGCCGTTCCGGGCCGACGACGGCTCCTACGCGATGCCGGGCTCGAGCTGGGGCGTGCTCACCCGCTGAGGGCGGCGCCGGCGAGCGCCGTTCGTGTCGCCACGCACAACGTCGCGCTTTCCAGGCGGCGTCTCGCGAATGGGCCGTGAAGGAATCGAACCTTCAACCTTGGGATTAAGAGTCCCCTGCTCTGCCAATTGAGCTAACGGCCCGGGGGGTGGCGGCCTGCGGGGGGCGGGCCGACAAGAGATGGTAGCCGCTGGCGCCGGGACGTGCGTGCGTCCCGGCGCGCCCGCTGCGGCGACCGGCGTCAGCCGCCGCTCGCGGCGCCGCTCTGCTGGACGGCTCTCTGGACCTGTTCCTGGAGGACCTGTCTCTTCACGTCTTCGAGACGTCTTCTGACGAGCTTCTTCTGCGCCGCCGGCGCGAGCTGGACGGCCTTCGCGGCGGCCAGGTCCCCCTTACGCGTCTGGTCGGCGAGGTACGCGTACTGGGCGAGCGTCGCGTAGGCGGCCGCCGACGGCTGCTGCTCGGTGACGATCTCCATCGCCTGCGCCGCCTGCGCGGGCGCGTTGAGGCCGACTTCCGAGTACGCCGTCGCCATCAGGCGCGCGAGCGTCGCGTCCGGGTGGTTCGGGTCGAGTCTGAGATATCTCTGCCAGGCGGTCGCGACCGCCGCGAGCTTCTCTCTGCCGGACGTCGTGAAGGTGTTCGTCGCCTGGTCGTAGTTCTCGCCGAGTCCCGCCGTCTGGTAGCGGGCGCGTGCCAGGTCGGCCCACGCCTGCGGGTCCTGCGGGTGCAGTCTGACCGCTCTGTCGGCCTTCTTCTCGGCGCTGCTGACCTGCGAGCTGGTGCTGGAGCCGCCGCCGCTGAAGACGTCGAACAGGCCGCCGCCGCCGGTGCCCGTGCCGATCCCGAACAGGACCAGCCCGCCGCCCATCAGGATGGCGAGCCACAGGTAGATGATCTTGACGACGTTTCTGCGTCCGCGGCTCTGCAGGTCGAACAGCATCGGTCAGCTTTCCTCGCTCTCGTCGCCGTCGAGCGGCGCCAGTGCCGCCTCCTCGTCGGAGCGGTCCCCCCGCCGCCGGTCGGCGATCGTCAGGAGCAGGATACTCAGGAGGTAGAGCAGGAGCAGCGGTACCATCAGAATCGTCGTCGTGACGGGGTCGACGCCCGGCATCACGGCCGCGATGATGGCGATCGCCACGACCGCGTAGCGCCAGCTGTCGCGCAGCTGCTTGGCGCTGAGGAGCCCCACGGCGTTGACCACGAGCAACCCGACCGGCAGCTGGAAGACGAGCCCGGTCGACAGCAGCGCGAGCATCTCGAAGCGGTAGTAGTCCTTCGCCTGGATCAGGACGTCGAAGTTGGTGTTGTTGAAGTTCTGCAGGAACGAGATCGCGGGCGGCAGCACGAGGAAGTAGCCGAACACGACGCCGACGAGGAACAGCAGCGGCACCATCAGCATCAGCGGCATCGCCACTCTGCGCTCGCGCGGGCTGAAGGCGGGCAGCACGAACGCGTACGCCTGGTAGAGCAGCACCGGCAGCGAGAGCAGCAGCGCGAAGTAGGCGGCGATCGTCAGCGTCACGGTGAACGGCTCGCCGACGCCGAGGGTGACCGGCACACGCTCGGGCGTGGTCTGCGGCAGCGCCGCGGCGGCGGCGGCAACGACGCCGGCGTTCGCCGCGAGCGCGCGTCTCTCAGCGGCGTTGAGGCCCTCGCTGCGCGCGAGGATCGTGAGCGATCTGGCCGCCGCGCTGAGCCCTCTCTGCACCTGCAGCTGGGCGGCCGCCGCCTGCGCCAGGCGCCCGTTGCCCTTGGCGTCCTGCGTGGTCGGCGTGCTCTCCTTCAGCGGCTTGTTGAGCAGGTCCAGGAGCGCGCCGTTCTGCCAGAAGCAGAACGCGAAGGCGATCGCGAGCGTGGCCGCGCAGACGATCAGCCGCGAGCGCAGCTCGTCGAGATGGTCGACGATCGTCAGCCGATCCTCGTGGCCGATCGGCTTGAGCGCGGTCGCCATCGTCGTCGTGGGGCCTGTCAGGTGGGTGCGGCGGTCAGCCGCGCTGCTCGCGCGCGGGCTCGGCCGCCGGCGTTCTCGGCGGCGGCGTTCGCCTGCGCCCGGGTCAGTGCGGGGCGATCCTCGGCCACGGGCTCGTCGTCGCGGTGCGTGTCGTCCCCGGTGATCGAGTCCTTGAACTCGCGCATCCCGGTTCCGAGCGATCTGCCGAGCGACGGCAGGCGCTTCGGGCCGAAGATGACCAGCAGGACGACGATGACGAGGACGATCTCGAGCGGACCGATCTGTGAGAACACGACAATCCTCCGATGGGGTCTGGACAGGGTAGCGCCCGGCCGCCGCCGACAGCCGGAGATCCACGGACCGGGTCTGCGGCGAATCCGCTCAAGCTCGCCCCGCCGGCGGCCGATCCAGTGGCCAGATGATGAGCCAGCCCGCCGACCCCCATTCCAGCCGCCGCGTCGTCCTGCCCACCGGGCAGGAGGTCGACGTCCTCTACGTCGAGGGCGGCGACGCCGGGGCGCCGCAGACGCCGCCCGCCGAGCGGCAGCTGCACATGTGCCCGGACTGCGGCTCCTCGCTCGTCGAGCCCGTCGCCTGGGACCAGGCCGGCCCGCACGAGTGGGCGGTCACGATCCAGTGCCCGAACTGCGAATGGTGGGACGCCGACGTGTTCGACGAGACGACCGTCGAGCGCTTCGACGAGGAGCTCGACCGCGGCACGGAGGCGCTCGTGCGCGACCTCATGCGGCTCATGCGCGCCAACATGGAGGACGACGTCGAGCGCTTCGTCGCCGCCCTGCACGCCGACGCGATCCTGCCGGAAGACTTCTGAGCCGCCGCCGCGCGTCCTGCGCGCCGCACGGCGCTCAGCTGTAGCGCTCGACGACGCCGTCCGCGACCAGCTCGAGCGCGCGCTGCTGCGCCTCCGGCAGCGGCGGGAGCGCCTCGCTCGCCTCGTCCACGACCGCCAGGGCGCGCTGCTTGGCCGTCGCGAGCGCGCCGGTCGCGGCGATCCGGTCGCAGATCGCAGCGGCTGCGTCGGTGGTGCGCAGTCCGCGCAGGTCGAGCCGCGCCAGCCCGGGGTCCCGCTCGCGCGCCAGGATCAGCGGCAGTGTCACGGTGCCGTCGAGCAGGTCGGTCCCGCGCGCCTTGCCGGTGCGGCTGGCGGGGCCGGAGACGTCGAGCACGTCGTCGAGCAGCTGGAACGCCAGCCCGATGCGTCGCCCGAACAGCGCGAGGCCGTCGACGTGGCCGGACGGGAGCTGCCGCACCGAGCGCGCCGAGCCGGCAGGCGGCCTCGAACAGGCTGCCGGTCTTCAGCTCGCAGCGGTGCAGGTAGCGCTCGAGCGCGACGCCGGCGTCCCATGCGTCGGCGCGCTGCAGCAGCTCGCCCGCGGCCAGCGCGGAGGCGGCGGCCGACAGCGCGCGCACGTCCTCCAGCTCGCGACCGGCCGCCAGCTCGGCGAACGCGCGCGAGAACAGCAGGTCGCCGGTGGCGGTCGCGACGGTGCGGCCGGCGGCGGCGGCGACGGTCGGCGCGCCGCGCCGAAGCGGGGCGGCGTCGAGCACGTCGTCGTGCACGAGGCTCGCGCTGTGCACGAGCTCGACCGCGACCGCGGCGCGCACCAGGCGCGCCGCTGCGTCGGCGTGCGGCGGCTCGCCGGCGGCGAGCAGCACGAGCAGGGGCCGCAGGCGCTTGCCGCCGGCGGCGATCGTCGCCGTCGCGTGGCCGGCGAGCACCGAGCCGTGGGCGCCCGCCAGCTCCTGCAGGCGCGCTTCGGCGCGCTCCAGCAGCTCGGCGAGGCGCGGCCCGCCGGACTGCATCACGGCATCGACCGCTTCGACGGTGGTCATCGGCGGCTCCGGAGCGACGGGCGGCTCACGGCACCTCGCCGACGTGGATCGCGATGATCCCCCCGGCGGTGAGCACATACCGGATCGAGCGCAGGCCGCATCGCTCCATGGTGGCAGCCAGCTCCTGCGGGCCGGGGAAGCGGCGGACGGAGCTGGGCAGGTAGGTGTACGCGTCGGCGTCGCCGGCGAAGCGGCCCAGCGCGGGGACGATGCGGTCGAACCACACGCGGTAGAAGGTCGACAGCGGCGGCCGCGTCGGCGTCGTGATCTCCAGCACGACGACCTTCCCGCCGGGCCGCACGACGCGCGCCATCTCGGAGATGCCGCGTGCGAGATCGGAGAAGTTGCGCGCGCCGAAGCCGACGGTGGCGGCGGCGAACTCGTCGTCCGCGTAGGGCAGCTCGAGCGCGTTGGCCCACTCGACGCGCACGGGCGCGGCCGCGGCCGCGGCGTCGCGCGCGGCGACCTTGGCGCGCGCCAGCTCCAGCATCTGGTCCGAGAAGTCGCAGGCGACGACCTCGCCGCCGGGGCCGGCGCGGCCGGCCAGCTCGAGCGCGAGGTCGCCGGTGCCGCAGGCGACGTCGAGCGCGCGCCCGCCCGGCTTGAGCTCGGCGAGGTCGGCCGCGCGCTGGCGCCAGCGGTGGTGCATGCCCGCCGTCATGACCGAGTTCATGCGGTCGTAGACGCGTGCGACGCGGTCGAACATCGCGCGCACCTGCGGCTCTTCGAGCGTCCCGGTCGCCGCTCCCGCCTCGCTGCTGGTGCTGCCGCCGTTCGCGGTCATGCGGGCGCGCCGGTGGGTGCTACTTCAGCTGGCTGAGGAACGCGACGAGGTTCTGGAACTTCTGCGGCTGGTCCTCGGCGAGCGCCTGGAAGGACGGCATCGGCGCCGTCGGGTTGCGCAGCGTCTGGGCGATCGCCGACGCGGGCAGCGTCGCGCCGATCGCCGTCAGCTGCGGCCCCGGCCCGTCGTTGCCGTTCTCGCCGATCTTGTGGCAGGCGAGGCAGCCCGACTGCGCGGCCACGAGCCGGCCTCTGTTCCACTGCTGCAGTGCCGCGCCCTTCAGACCGGCCGGCGCAGGGATGTCGATCGAGTTCGGCGAGCCGGCGTTCGCGCCCATGTAGGTCAGGAACGCCATCGCCGCGATCGTGAAGATCGCCGCCGCCATCGCGATCGGCCGCCGCTCGGGGCGCCGCTCCGGGCTGCGGTCGTAGAACGGCAGCAGGAACAGCAGGATCATGCAGATCGTCGGCACGCCGATGGTGGCCATCGGCACGAACTCCGGCGGTCTGATCACGCGCAGCAGCTCGAAGAGGAAGAAGAAGTACCACTCCGGACGCGGCACGTAGGTCGTCGTCGTCGGATCGGCCTTCGGGCCCATCTCGGCGCCGAGCACGATCGACATCGTGATGATGACGGCGAGCACGATCACCGCCATCGCCGAGTCCTTCGCGACCGCGTACGGGAAGAACGGCTTCCCCTGCGACTTCAGGATCGCGTACTCGCGGAGGTACTGCTCCTTCTCGCGCTGGTTCATGAGGGAGCTAGACCTCGTCCTCGGTGAGGCGCTCGTCCGGCTTGGCCTTGATCCACGGCGGGGCCGTGGTGCCGAGCTTCGCCACGAGGTACAGATGGGCGCCGATCAGCGCGGCGATCAGCCCGGGCACGAGCAGCATGTGGATCGCGTAGAAGCGCGACAGCGTCGTGGCGCCGAACTCCGGGCCGGCACGCAGGAAGTCGGACAGGTACGGGCCGATCAGCGGACCGGTGCCGTTGATGTTCACGCCGACGATCGTGGCCCAGTAGGAGCGCTGGTCGAACGGCAGCAGGTAGCCGGTGAACGACATCGTCATCGTCATGATCAGCAGCACGACGCCGATCACCCAGTTCAGCTCGCGCGGGTACTTGTAGGCGCCGAAGAAGAACGTGCGGCCCATGTGCAGGAAGACGAGGATCACCATCACGCTCGATCCCCACTTGTGCATCCCGCGGACGAACTCGCCGAGGAAGGCCTCGTTGGTGACGTACCGGATCGACTCGTACGCGCGCGTGGGCGACGGGTCGTAGTACATCGCGAGGAAGATCCCGGTCACCGCCTGCGACAGGAAGGCGAACATCGCCGCCGAGCCGAGCGTGTAGAACCAGTTCGTCCCCTTCGGGACCTTGCGGAACATCATCCAGCGCAGGCCGCCCGACAGCGACGTGCGCTCGTCGATCCAGTCGACGACCGCGATGCCGGCCTCGGCCGCGTGCTCGTGCGGCTTCAGTCTGCCGTTGCCGGTGCCGGGACGGCTCGGCTGCGGCTTGACCGACGGCGGCACCGGCGGGAGCGGGAGCTTCAGTCTCGGCATGCGCTCATCTCCCCGACTTCTCGGGCGTCGAGAAGCGCGACGGGTAGAGGTACTGCCCGATGCCGTCGAGCGGCTCGCCCGGGTCGCGCGGCGAGAAGCGGCGCAGCTCGCTGTTGACGCTGTAGCGCGGCCCGACCATCACCTGGCCGTTGTCGACTCTCGTGTAGAAGCGGTCGAGCGGGCGCACCGGCGGTCCGCCCTCGCGCAGGCCGCGGAAGTCGTAGACGCCGCCGTGGCATGGGCAGATGAACTTGCCGGCGGCGGCGGTGAAGCGGACCGGGCAGCCGAGGTGGTTGCAGCGCGTGGAGATGACGATCGCGGCCGACGCGCCGCCCGGCTCGGTGTCGATCTCGGGGTTGCGCTTGCGGACGTAGACGGTGCTCTTGCCCGCCTCGCCGATGCCGGAGACGATCTGGATGCCGCGCGGGACGTACGTGTCCTCGGTGAAGTCGTCGAGCGGGCCGACCGACTGCCAGGGCATCTTCGTGCGCTCGAACACGGGGCCGAGCGCGAAGCCGAGCGCCGGGAGCGCGAACGCGCCGGCGGCGACGGCGCCGAGCGTGTGGGTGGTGGCGCCCATGAAGCGGCGACGGGTGACGGTCTCTCCCTCGAACGCGCCGGGGATGCCGCGGTCCGCCGTGTAGGGCGAGCTCTTCTTGTGTCTGTCAGCCACGGTGAGAAGTTCTACGGGGATGGGGCGGGGCGGCCGGTGGTCGACCGCGGCCGGGAACCATACCGCCAACGGGCCGTGGGGCGTCGCACGGGTGCGGCAGGCTGCGACGAGCGCGCGGAGGAACTGCGGCGAGGACGCGCAGGACCTGCGTCGCTACGCGCGGCGGGCGATCGCGGCCGTCGCGTCGTCCCAGGCCGCGGCGGCGTGCGCCGGCTCGCCCTCGGCGTGCGCGCGCGCGCAGGTGGAGATCAGGCCGGCGAGCGCGGCGACGGCGTCAAGGTCGCCGAGCCGCGCCAGCTCGGCGAGCGCGAGCGCGTACAGGCGGTCGCCGGCGAGCAGCGCCAGATCCGCGTCGGCGCCGTCGAGCACGCGCCCCGCGGCGTAGTGGAGCAGGTAGCCCTCGCGGACGGCCGCGAGGGCGAGCGCGTACGGGCCGTCCGGGACGCCGGCGAGCAGCGGCTCGTCGGACGGCGGCACGCCGTCGCGCAGCGCGCCTTCGAGCAGGCCCCCTTCGGCGCGCAGGGCGCCCGCCAGCCGGGCCGCGCCGCTCATGCGCGGACTCCGCCGGCGCGGGACGGCGCGCCGGTGGCCGGTGCGCAGCTCACGCCGCGCCACCCTCCGCCACGGCGCGGAACGCCCCGGTTGCCGCCTCGACCGTCCGCTCGACGGCCGTCTCGTCGTGCGCAAGCGAGGGGAACCACGCCTCGAACTGCGAGGCGGGCGGGTAGACGCCGCGGGCGAGCAGCTCGCGGCACCAGGCGCCGTAGGCGTCGTGGTCGCAGGCTGCCGCCGCCGCGTAGTCGTTCACGCGGTCGCGGCGGAAGAAGACCGTCAGCAGGCCGGGGACGCTGACGACGTGCGCTCTGCCGAACCAGCCGCCGGCGCGGATCGCGTCGCGCAGCCCGTCGGCGAGCAGCTCGGTCGTTCTCGTCAGCTGCGCGTAGGCGTTCTCGGTCAGCAGGCGCAGCGTCGCGAGCCCGGCGGCGACGGCGAGCGGGTTCCCCGACAGCGTGCCGGCCTGGTAGACGTCGCCGGCCGGCGCGATCCGCTCCATCAGCTCGCGCCGCCCCCCGTAGGCGGCGGCCGGCAGCCCGCCGCCGATCACCTTGCCCATGATCGTCAGATCCGGGATCACCTCGGAGCGCTCCTGCGCGCCGCCGGGGGCGACGCGGAAGCCGGAGATCACCTCGTCGAAGACCAGCAGGGCGCCGTTGTGGTCGGCGCGCTCGCGCAGCAGCCGCAGGAACCCGGGCTGGGGCGGGACGAGGCCCATGTTCGCGGGGTAGGGCTCGGCGACGATCGCCGCCAGCTCGTAGTGGTTCGTGGCGGCGTTCAGCGCGTCCTCGTCGTTCCACGGGACGACGACCGTCTCCTTCGCCGCCGCCTCCAGGACGCCCGGGCTGGCGGGGATCCCCTGTGTCGCAAGACCGGAGCCGGCGTCGGCGAGCAGCCCGTCGACGTGGCCGTGGTAGGCGCCGGCGAACTTGAGGATCGCCTCGCGGCCGGTCGCGGCGCGCGCGAGCCGCAGCGCGCTCATCGACGCCTCGGTGCCGGAGGAGGTCATCCGCACCATCTCGACGGAGGGCACGCGGCGGACGATCTCGGCGGCGATCTCCACCTCGCCGGGCGTCGGCGCGCCGAAGGAGGTGCCGAGCGCGGCGGCGTCGGCGACCGCCGCGACGATCGCGGGGTGCGCGTGGCCGTGGATCAGCGGGCCCCACGAGCAGACGTAGTCGATATAGCGGTTGCCGTCGACGTCGACCAGCTCGCAGCCCTCGCCGCGCGCGACGAACAGCGGGTCGCGGCCGATCGCGCGCATCGCGCGCACCGGCGAGTTGACGCCGCCGGGAAGCAACCGGAGCGCGCGCGCGTACAGCTCTGCCGAGCGGGTGTCGGCGAGCTCCAGGGCGTCGTCAGACGCCCGTGTGCTCACGTTCCCAGGCCTTGAACTCGTCCGTGAAGTACAGGAGGCGGATCTTCTTGAACTCGGTCGAGGAGTAGAGCGTCGCGCGCTCGGTGATGCCGTGCGTCTCGGCGATCGAGTCGAGGATCGCGTCGCACTCCTCCTTCGAACGGCCGTGGGCCATCGTGAAGACGCTGTAGGGCCAATCCTCGTACGTGGGCCGCTGGTAGCAGTGCGAGATGCCGCGGACGGCGGCCATCTTGCGGCCGACGTCGAGGATCTGCTCCTCCGGCACCTTCCACACGCCCATGCCGTTGGCGGAGAAGCCGGCGCGGCGGTGGTAGAGGATCGCGGCGACGCGGCGCAGCAGCCCGCGCTCCTGCATCCCGCTGAGATGCTCGAGGAAGCGCTCCTGCGGGAGGCCCAGCGCGGCGGCGGCGGGGGCATACGGCTCCGGGACGACCGGCATGTCGCCCTGCAGCGCGCGGATGACCGCGACGTCGAAGTCGTCGTAGGGCTGCGGCTCGAGCTCGACCGGGTCGGCCGCGACGGCGGCTCTCGCGAGGTCCTCCGTCGAGCCCTCCATCTCCAGGTCCATGCGGATCTTGAACAGCTTGAGCGTCGGCAGCTGGCGGACCGACTCGGCGCCGGCCTCCGCCGCGAGCGCCTCCAGCGTGCCCTCGAGGCCGAGCTTCGAGTCGGGCTCGGTCGCGATCGTGAACCACAGGTTGAACTCGTGGTTGCGCAGGTAGTTGTGCGAGACGCCGGGGTGGGCGTTGATGATCTTCGCGGCGCGATGCGGGTTCTCCGCGTCGACCTTGGCGGCGACGAGCATCGAGCTGTAGCCGAGCGCGCGCGTGTCGAAGATCGGCGTGACCTGGCGGATGATGCGCTCGTTCAGCAGGTGCTGGACGCGCGCCATCGCCTCGTCCTCGGAGATCCCGGCCAGCTCGGCGACGCGGGCATACGGCCGCGGCTCGATCGGGAACCTCCCCTGCATCAGGTTGAGCAGGCGTCTGTCGATCTCCTCCAGCGGGATCGCCGCGCCGTGCTTGCGGCTGCGCAGCTTCGGCGTCGCGGTGGTGGGGTCGGTCAGTCCATCTCTGACAGCCATCGGGCGGCGTCCTTCGCGTGGTAGGTGATGACGGCGTCGGCGCCGGCGCGGCGGATCGACGTGAGCGTCTCCAGCACGGTGGCCCGCTCGTCGAGGTGGCCGGCGGCGGCCGCGGCCTTCACCATCGCATACTCGCCGCTGACGTTGTACGCCACGACCGGCATGCGGGTCGCGTCCTTGACGCGACGGATCACGTCGAGATACGGCAGCGCGGGCTTGACCATCACGAGATCGGCGCCCTCGCCGGCGTCGAGCAGCGCCTCGCGCACCGCCTCGTCGCCGTTGGCGGGATCCATCTGGTAGCCGCGACGGTCGCCGGCGGCGGGCGTCGAGTCGGCCGCCTCGCGGAACGGGCCGTAGAAGGCGGAGGCGAACTTGGCCGAGTAGGCGAGGATCGGCAGGTCCGAGAAGCCGGCGTCGTCGAGCTCGAAGCGGATCCCCTCGACGCGCCCGTCCATCATGTCGCTCGGGGCGATCACGTCGGCGCCGGCCTGCGCGTGCGTGACGGCGACGCGCGCGAGCACCTTGACGGTCTCGTCGTTGTCGACCTCCGGCGGGCCGGCGGGGTCAACGCCTTCCTCCAGCAGGCCGCAGTGGCCGTGGCTCGTGTACTCGCACAGGCACAGGTCGGGGATCACGAGCAGCTCGGGGTGGGCGTCCTTGATCGCGCGGATCGCCAGCTGCACGACGCCCTCCTCGTCCCACGCGCCGGAGCCGTCGGGGTCCTTCTCCGCCGGGATGCCGAACAGCATCACCGCCGGGATCCCGAGCGCGGACGCCTCGCCGGCCTCCTCGACCGCGTGCTCGACGCTGAGGCGCTCGACCCCGGGCATCGCCGCGATCGGCTCGCGCCGGTCCTCGCCGTGCGTCACGAACAGCGGCAGGATGAGGTCGCCGGGATCGAGCCGCGTCTCGCGCACCAGCCCGCGCAGCGCAGGCGTGCGCCGCAGCCGGCGCATGCGGGTGACGGGGAAGGCCATGCGGCTGTTGAGGATATCGGCGGGGGTTCGCGGCGGTCGGCCACGAGGGGAGGGGGCGGGCGGCGCCCGCGCGCAGCCGGCTCGCGCCGGGGCGCCGGGTGTCTGAACCCGCGGCTGAGGGATCAGCGTCACTTTGTGGTCGGTGAGCGCCCTAAATGTGACGCTCATCCGCGAGCCGGGGCGGAACGGCGCCGGCGGACGGCCGGGGCGGGTGGCGCGGCAGCCGCCCCCTCCCCCTCGTGGCCCGGCCGGCGCGGGCGGGCCCGCCGCCGGCGCCCGAGCGGAGCGCGAGAGCGAGCGAGCGTCAGCCGAAGCGGCGGCCGACCGCGAGCCGGGCCAAGGCGGTGTAGGCGACCGCCAGCACGGCCAGGTGCGCGAGCGCCGCCCACAGCCCGCCCGAGCCGTTGAGCCCCGCGTCCAGCGCCTGCAGCGTCGGCTTGAACGGGAACGCCGCGGACACCGCGCGCACGACGTCGTACAGGCCCGAGGACACCGCCCCGCTCGGCACGAGCGCGAGGAACGCGATCGGCAGCGAGAGCAGGAACGCGAGCAGCGACGCGGCGCGCACCTCGCGCGCCAGCCCGCCGATCGCGACGCCGAGCGCGGCGAACGCGACTGCCCCGAGCCCGAGCGCGAGCAGCCATTGCGGCAGCCGTCCCCAGTCGAGCTCGATGAAGAAGCCGCCGAGGGCGAGCAGCATCAGCAGCGTGACCGCGAACGCGCACAGCGCGGCGAGCGAGATCTTCTCCGCCAGCAGGCCGAGCCGCGAGACGAGTCCCCGCACCAGCCGCGAGAAGGCGTGCTCCTCGCGCTCGAGCGCGAGCAGGCCGGCGGCCAGCAGCACGGTCAGGAACATCAGCGAGACGGTCACCGAGATCGCGGCGGCGAACGTGTCGAGCGGGGTGCGTCTGCCGCCGACGATCGTCTGTCTCACCGTGACCGGCTGACCGACCGATCTGAGCACGTCTCTGGAGACCCCGAGGTTGTCGATCGCGAGCTGGCCGAACTGCGAGACCTGCGTGAGCGGGGCGTGCAGCGGCGACCCGGGCGGCAGCTGCGCGATCGCGCCGGTGACGATCGCGTGGGCGTTTCTGAGGCCGAGGATGCTGACGTCGCGGCCGAGCACGCTGAGCGTGCCGCCGTTCAGCAGCAGGTTCAGGTACCCGGCCGTCGCCTCCTGGAAGCGATGGGAGAGGGCGACGTTCGCCTCCGCCATGCGCGCCTTGATGACCGACTCGACGTAGCGCTGCTTGACCGCGTCCTCGCCGTTGTAGAGCACCTCGATCGTCGGCTGCTCGCGGCCGGTCGCGAGCTTCTCGGTGATGTCGGCGGGCAGGATCACCGCCCCGAGCACCTTCCCCTCGCGCACGAGCCGCCGCGCCTCGGCGCGGCTGTGCGCTCTCACGACGTCGACCGATCTGAGCAGGTCGGGCAGGTACTCGTTCGCGTTGAGTCTCGAGCCGGCGACGTCGAAGCTGCGCTGGTCGCTGGGGATCTCGTTGACGATCGCGATCGTCGGCTTGCCCGGCCCGCCCGAGAGCGCGAAGCCGATCAGCAGCGCGATCGCGATCGGGTAGATCACGAGCAGCGCCACCAGCAGCGGCGAGCGGCGCAGGATGCGCAGGTCCTTGAGCAGCAGCCAGCGCATCAGTGCCCCCGCTCGCGCAGGAAGTGGACGAACGCCGTCTCGAAGTCGCGCGGGCCGGCGGGCTCCGCGGCGCCCTCGCCGGCCGCGACGGTCGCCGCCAGCCCGGCGGCCGTGCCGGCGAACAGCAGCTCGCCGTCGGCCAGCACGAGCACGCGGTCGGCGTAGCGCTCCGCCTCGCCGACGTCGTGCGTGGAGAAGATCACGGCGGTGCCGCGCGCCGCCTGCGCGCCGACGAACTCCCACAGGCGCGCGCGCTGGCGCGGGTCGAGCGACGAGGACGGCTCGTCGAGCAGCAGCACCGGCGGCTCGGCCAGCAGGCCGACCGCGATGTTCACGCGCTGGCGGTTGCCGCCCGACAGCGTCCCCAGCTCGTCGCCGGCGCGTTCGCCCAGCCCGGTCTGCTCGAGCATCCGCGCGACGACCGCATCCGGGTCGCCGACCTTCTCCAGCCGCGCGAACAGGCGCAGGTTCTCCTCGACCGACAGCTTCGAGTAGACCGCGGGCTGCTGCGGGACCCAGCCGATCTCGCGCGGGGAGCGGGTCACCTCGCCGGCGTCGGGGCGCTGGATGCCGGCGAGGATCGACAGCAGCGTCGTCTTGCCGGCGCCGTTCGGGCCGATCACCGCGACGAGCTCGCCCGGCGCCGCCGCGAAGCTGACGTCGCGCAGCGCGACGCGCTCGCCGTAGCGCTTCGTCAAGCCGGACGCGACGAGCGCGTCCGGCGTCGCTCTCTGCGTCGCCACCGGTGCGGGCACCCGCCTAGCCTACGGCGGCGGCGCCTCGCGCGGGGCGGCTGCCGACGGCCAGCGCTCGAGCACGACGTGGCGGCGCAGGTAGAGCACCGTCTCGCGCAGGATCGCGGCGACGGGCAGCGCGACGAACGCGCCGACGACGCCGTACAGCTCCGCGCCGAACAGCAGCGCGAAGATGATCAGCAGCGGGTTGATGCGCAGCGAATGGCCGAACACCTGCGGCGCGACGACGTGGCCCTCGAGCTGCTGGAGCGCGAGGAACAGCAGCGCGACCCAGATCGCGCTGACGGGATTGTCGAACAGCGCGACGAGGATCGGCGGGATCGCGCCCAGCACCGGGCCGATGTACGGGATCAGCTCCATCAGCCCGAAGAAGGCGCCGAAGAAGAGCGCGTAGCGCCTGCCGTCGGGGAAGATCCCGAGCACGCCGAAGACCCACAGCGCGACCGCGGCGGTCGTGCCCATGATCAGGCTGAACAGCAGCTGACCGCGCACGTAGTGGAAGACGGCGCGCTGCACGCGCAGCGGGAAGTCGTCGTCGGGCGTGCCGGCGCCGCGCGGCATCGCGGCGCGCACGACGTTCCCGATCGTCTCGGCGTAGACGAGCATGTAGATCGAGATGACGAGGATCAGGATCAGCGCGAACGACGTTCTCGACGAGCCGCTGGAGCAGATCGCGCGAGAACGACACCACGTCGCCCGAGCCGCGCAGCACCTTGCTCTGCAGCGTCTGGAGCGCGGTCTGGCCCTGGTCCTTGACGTGGACGTTGATCCCGCGCGCGTCGAGCCAGCGCTGGAGGTCGTCGAGCGAGCCGGTCGCGTCGTCGACGAGCTTGGGCACGTCGCGCTGGAAGCTCTGCACCTGCGTGCTCACCGGGTTGGCCAGCACGGCGCCGGCCCCGACGAGCGCCGCGAGCAATCCGATATACACCGCGAGCACCGCCGCCCCGTGCGGCAGACGGCGCCGCTCCAGCAGCTTCACGACCGGATTGAGGATCAGCGCGATGACGCCGGCGATCAGGAACAGCAGCAGGACCGTCCCGGCCGCGCGCGCGAGCGCCCACGCGGCGAGCAGCGCGACGAGCAGCAGCACGAGCTGGACGCCGCGCGGGACGACGACCGGCGCCGGCGCCTTCCCGTCCGCGGGCGCAGCGGGCGCGTCCGCCGGCTCGGGCGGCTCGGGCGGCTCGCCGGAGCGCGGCGGCCCGTCCGTGCGATCCTCGTCGTCGGCCATGCGCGAATCATCGTGAGCCGGCCGGTCGCGATCCTGTTCGTCGGCGACGTCGTCGGCTCGACCGGGCGGCGGCTGCTGCTGACGCTGCTGCCGCAGCTGCGCGAGCGGCACGCGCTCGACTTCGTCGTCGTCAACGGCGAGAACGCCGCCAACGGCGTCGGCATCACGCCGAAGATCGCCGACGCGCTGTTCGCCGCCGGGGTCGACGTCATCACGCTCGGCAACCACACCTACCGCCAGAGAGAGATCTACGCCTACCTCGACGCGCACGAGCGAATCCTGCGGCCGGCGAACTACCTCAGAAGCCAGCCGGGCCACGGCTGGTGCGTGGTGGAGCGGAACGAGTCGCGGCTCGGCGTCGTGAACCTGTCGGGGAACCTCTACGTCAAGGCGGGGCATCCGGCCTTCCCGCACGCGGACGCGGCGCTGCACGCGCTGCGCGACAAGGCCGACCACGTGCTGGTCGACATGCACGCCGAGGCGACGAGCGAGAAGGTCGCGATGGGCTGGCACCTCGACGGCCGCGCGACCGCCGTCGTCGGCACCCACACGCACATCCCGACCGCGGACGCGCGCGTGCTGCCCGGCGGGACCGCCTACATCACCGACGTGGGCATGACGGGCGCGCGCGGCGGCGTGATCGGCGTCAAGCGCGAGCTGGCGCTCGAGGCTTTGGTGACGCAGATGCCGGTGAAGTTCGAGCCCTCCGAGGCGGACCCGTGGCTCAACGCGGTCGTGATCCGGACCGCGTCAGAGCCCCTGCGCGCCGACGGGATCGAGCAGCTGCTGCTGCCCGCCCCGCCCGGCTTCCGCTGACGCGCCGCCCGCGCGGGCGGTAGCGTTCGCCGGCCGCCCCCCGGTGCCATGAGCTCCTCCGCCGCAGCCGTCCCACAGCCTCGCGTCGCCGGCGCCGGCGCCGACGCCGACGCCGGCGCCTCGGCGCTCGCGCGCTTCGCGCCGATCGCGCTGCTGACGCTGCTCGCGCTCGTGCTGCGGATCCCGCACCTGTCGCGCAGCCTCTTCACCGACGAGGCGTTCTCGCTCGCGCTCGCCCAGCGCGGCTTCGGCCACATGCTGTCGCTGTTCGGATGGGAGGCGAACGGCACGACCTACCCGCTCGCGCTGTGGCCGCTGATCCGCGTCGCCGGCACGGACGAGACGGTGCTCCGCCTGCCGGCGGTGATCGCCGGGACGGCGAGCGTGCCGGCGCTGTGGTGGGCGGCGCGCCGCTTCACGACGCCCGGCGGGGCGCTCGCGGCCGCGGGGCTGCTCGCGGTCAGCCCGATGGCGGTCTGGTACAGCGGGACGGCGCGCTCGTACGCGTTCGTGGTGCTCGGCGCGTGCCTCGCCTTCGGCGCGCTCGCGCGCGCGGTGGCGCAGCCGGCGGGCACCGGCGCGTGGGCCGGCTACGTCGCGGCGATGGCGTTCGTCGCCTACTCGAACCTGCTGTCGGCGCCGATCGCGCTGCCGGCGCAGGCGCTGCTCGCGTGGCGCGCCGAGGACCGCGCGGCGCGGCGGCGCTGGCTGTGGTCGCTGCTCGCGCTGGCGCTCGCCTGCATCCCGCTCGCCGTCATGAGCGCGATCTCGCGCGGGCGCCGCAACGCGCTCTACTGGCTGCCGGAGGCGCACCTGCAGACGATCAAGCTCGCGCTGCTCGAGTTCACCGCCGGCCTGTCGGAGCTGGGGTGGGTGCGGGCGCTGACGCTGCTGGCGGGCGTCGTGCTCGTGGCGGCGGCGGTCGTCGCGGCGCGCCGCGGGCGCGGGGCGGGCGCCGCCGCCCCGCGCGACGGGCTGGCGGTCGCCGCCTGGTGGGGGGTCGCGCCGCCCGCGATCCTGATCCTCGTCTCGCAGGTCGAGCGCGTCTTCTGGCCGCGCTACGCGATCGTCGCGCTGCCGGGCCTGTGCCTGCTCGTCGCGGTCGCCGCGGCGCGGCTGTGGCACGAGCGCCGCGGCCGCGTGCTCGCCGCCGTCTGCGTCGGCGCGATCGCACTCGCGAGCCTCGCCGCCGACCACCGCCAGACGAGCACGCTGCAGGAGGACTGGCCGCCGATCGCCGCCTGGCTGCGCGCGGGGGCGGGCGGGACCGGTCGCGCGACGACCGTCGTCGACAGCGCACTCGTGCTCCCCTCGCTCGGCTACTACGACCGCGCCTACCGCGCGCCGGACGGGGACCTCGTCGTGCAGGAGTGGCACGACCGCCCGCTGCCGGCCGGCTTCCTCGGCTACAAGGACCCGGGCGGCTACGGCGACGTGCCGGTCGCGCCGCCGCCGGCGGCGGCGTTCGCCGCGTCGCTGCGCCGACGCGGCGGCGTCGGCTGGATCGTCGCCTCCGAGGCCGACCGCTCCGCCGGCCGCGACCCGCGCCGCGACGGCGCCGCCGCGTGGGCGCGCGCCCACTGCCGCACGCAGGTTCGCACGGCCGTCGGCGTGTGGGCGATGCGCGTGAGCGACTGCACACGCTGAGCGGACGCCGCGGCTACATCAGGCCGATGCGCGAAGCGGCGTCGGCGACAGCCGCAGCGAAGGCGTCGAGCTGGCTGCGTGTGAACAGCCCGTCGATCAGCCGATCGGCCCACAAACCATGGATCCGCCGGAGATCCGACTGGCGCCGCAGCCAACCCTGCCCGTCGACCACGGCGAGCACCGGGGCCATCACCGGGTCAGCGGCGAGAACGCGAGCGAGCTCCCCGGCGTCGCCGGACGTGGCCCGGATCGCGCCGGTGGCCCGTTCGCAGATCTCGAGCGCCTCGGGATCGACCCCGGGAGCCTCCGGAGCGAACGGCGCGAGCGCGACGAGGTAGTCCTCGAACGAGACGGTCGCGGTCATCGGGCGATGAACAGGAGCTCAGTCGCCACCCGGCGCTGAGCGCGCGCGTGAGTTCCGAACGCGTAGCGGTGAGGAACCTCCACCAGCTCGACGCGGCGCTTGTGGCGTTGGAGGAGCGCCGTGAGGTAGTCGGCGTCGAGTGCGGCGTTCGTCCCGTACGAAAGCACGATCGCGGACTGGCGGAAGTGGTCGAAGAGCCTGTCGAGCGCCGCGCCCGCCGAACGCTTGTAGGCGAACGGCGTCGCGCGCTTGCGGAGCTTGCGGGTCTTGGTCTCCCACATGATCTGCTGCCCACGCCAGTAGGTCGCCAGCCCCTCCAGGAAGTGGTAGCGCTTGATGTAGCACGTGTCGTCGCGCGGAGGCGCATAGGGAGGATCGAGATACGCGACGGCCACGCCGTTCGGATCGATGTCGAAGACGTCTCCGCACACGGCGCGCGACGCGCTCTCCGGCATCGCGAACACCGCGCGGTTGAAGTGGACCGCAGCCTCCCGGAACAGCTCCGCGAGGCTCATCCGCATCTGTCGGCGGCCATCGTCGTAGCGCGGCGTCGTGACCGTGAAGACTCCCCGGGGCTGCTTCCATGCGGCGGCAAGGCACAAGGCGCTGATCGCGAGCGCGCGCTTCCCGCCCGTCATCGTGTCGACATGCGACCAGGCGGCGTCGAGAAAGCGGTGATCATCGGACGGGAAGTACAGGCCTGAGAACGTCGTTTCGATGAAGTCCCGCCCATCGCGGTTCCCGGAGCAGACTCGCTCGACGTCCTCCGCGCTCAAAGTCTCGCAGTCGTTGGCCACGGTCGCTTGAGCGAGCGTCGCGGCAAACGCCAAGTGATCGTTTGCCGTCACGGAGCGTCCTCCGGCCTTCAGGGCGTAGGCGACGACGCCACTGCCCGAGAACGCATCGACGGCGGGGCCGGGCGGGAGGCGTGCGAACACATCCACCAGACGCGGGGCAAGGCGGTACTTGGACCCCATGAAGCGGATGCGCGGATACCCGACGACGCGAGCAGCAGCCCCCGCTGGCGTGCTCGCTGCGCGTGGGGGGCGGATTGCGATCGTGGCTTCCATGTCGAACAGGGTTTGCTGACTCACGACGCCCTGAGTGGCGGCGCGAGCCCGATTCGCCCCCCCACACGAGCACGTCTGCGCACAGGCACAGTACGCCGGACCCCGGACGCGACCCGGGACTCGCGCGCTCGGATCACGCTGACGCGGCGGGGGCGCCGGCGATCGTCTCGCGCGCATTCGCGTCGAGGCGAACGTGCTCCTCGACAGCTGGCACGCCGGCACGCGGCTCGCCGTAGCGGCCCAGCAGCGCGACGAGCACGAGCGGGAAGAACCACACGACGTAGAGGAAGAACCAGTAGGTGACGCCGAGCTTCGAGCGCGATCAGCACCGCCGCGCCGCAGGCCGCCGTCTGCACGAGCGTCGGGCGGCGCGGCCACACGCCGACGGCGAGCGCGAGCAGCACCGCGCCGACCTGCACCGCCGTCTGGAGCCCGCCGAGGCCGCCCCACAGCCCCCAGATAGAGAAGGGCGACTCGCGGCCGCGCTGGAACGCGATCGTGTGGTCCCAGAACGTGCGCAGGTCCCCGCCGAGCAGCACCGGCAGCAGCGCGAGCGCCGCCGTGAGCGCGAACGCGAGCGCGTAGAACGCGAACGAGACGACGCCCGGTCGCAGGCCGTCGCGCCGCACGTCGCGCGGGGTGCGGGCGAACAGCGGCGCGAGCGCGAGCGGGGCGAGCTTCGTCAGGCCGGCGAGCGCCGCCAGCGCGCCGCGCGCCGCCGGCCGGCCCGCGACCAGCAGCGTCGCGACCAGCAGCAGCGCGACGAGCGCGTCGTTCGAGTTCGTCGAGGAGGCGTAGAGGGTGAACGGGTACGCCGCCCACGCGTACGCCAGCACGATCCCCAGCGACGGGCCGCGGATGCGCCGGCCGAGCAGGAACAGGCCGGCGATCGTCAGCAGGTCGAACGCGATCGCGGCGGCGTGCGCGGCCGGCAGGTCGTCCCATCTGCCGCTCCACGGGAAGATCCGCTCGAACGGCACGTAGGCGTAGTAGTTCACCGGGCCGTAGGTGTCGCCGGAGGCGTCGTTCTCTCGGCCAGTCGTTCGCGTACAGGTCCTGGCCGTGGACGATCCGGTGGGCGCCGATCACGCCCGAGTAGCCGACGTCGATCACGTTCGAGTTCGTCACGTTGAGCCCGACGCGGAAGCCGACGAGGAACACGAGCGCGACCGCCAGCCAGGAGACGGGCACGAGCAGGCGCAGCGGCTCGGCCCGCCCGCCGCGGCGCGCGACGAGCAGCATGCGCACCAGCAGGTAGACGAGCAGCGGATAGACCAGCGGCGTCGAGAGGCCGATCCGCGCCGCGTTGAAGAACGCGAGCGAGACGGAGAAGCCGAGCAGCGCGAGCAGGTCGAGGTGCAGCCACGAGAGGCTCCGCAGCCCGCGGCGGCGCAGGTTCGGCAGGAACGGCGCGACGAACAGCAGGCACATCGGGATCCACACGTACCAGGCGTTCACGCGCCGGCCGAACGCGCCGTCGTAGCCGCGCGCCATCGTCCACGGGACCTGGTAGCCGGTCCACGACTCCAGCACCGCGCCGCTGGCGTCGTCGATCGTCACCTGGCCGATCTCCCGCCGGTCTCTCGCGGTGAAGATCGACACCTGCCATTGCGTCGCGCCCTTCGTGTACGCGGTCGGGTAGGAGCCCGGATGCTCGCGCAGGACGCGTTCGATCTTCGGCACGAGCTTCGCGATCGCGATCGCTCTGCGCGACGTGAGTCTGTGGCCGGGCGGCGGGATCACGGGGCTCGGCGGCGACACGAGCGCGTTGGGGTCGGTCGCGGTCGAGGGCACGGTCGTCGTGACGGCCGGCGCGCTGGAGGAGGGCGCGACCGCCGGCGCGGGCAGCTCGGCCGCCGGCGCGGCGCTCGCGAGCAGCGCCGCGAGCAGCAGGACCGCCGCGGCGATCCGCGCCGCGGCGCGGCTCATGGGCGGAAGCTCCAGAGCTTCTGGCCGAGGAACGACAGCGGCGTCGCGGTGACGATCGCGATCGCCTGCGCCAGCACCTCGCGCACGCCGGCCGCTTCCACCAGCAGCAGCAGCATCAGGTAGCTGAACAGGAACGCGAGCACGCTCACGGTGAAGAAGCGCGCCGCCTGGAAGCCGGCGTGGCCGCCGCGCGCGTCGAACGTCCAGTGGCGGTTCCACCAGAAGTTGTTCGCGACCGAGACGAGGAACGCGAGCACGGCGGCGACGCGGTAGTCGATCCCGGCGAGATGGACGGCCGCGGCGAAGACGGCGAGGTTGACGACGTAGCCGCTGGCGCCGACGAGCGCGAAGCGCACGAGCTGGAGCCAGTTGGCCGGATGGCGGACGCCGTGCCGCACGCGGTGGTGCAGCGGACGTGCCACGGCCGGTGCATCGTCCCGCATGGGAACAGGTTAGAGCCCGAAGTGGCCCAGGACGAGCGGAACCATGTCCTGGAGCGTCCACTGGGCGCGGGCGTCGCGGGAGGCGCCGCCGGCGCCGTCGACGCCGCACCACGCGAGCGCCCCGAGCGAGTCGCATCTGTGCAGCGAGCCGTGGCTGCCGCCGCCGAGGTGGTCCGCGCCGCCCCAGTCGGCGAACTCGAAGCCGGGCGCGGCGCTCAGCAACACGTCGCCGGCGGTCGGGCAGGTGAGCGCCGACCACACGCGGGCGAGCGCGTCGGGGTAGTCGGGGCTCAGCAGGCGGCCGTCCTCGACGTGCGCGTTCAGCGTCGCGAGCTCGCCGTCGACGCTCCAGCGCCGGCCGCGCAGGTCCACGAGGTCGCCGCCGGGCGCGAAGCGCAGCTCCCCGCGCTCGCTCCTGACCGACCCCTCCCGCGGCGCGGTCAGGCGCATCGCCAGGTCGACGCCCGGGACCGCGAGCGCCTCGCGCAGCGCCCGCGTCGTCAGCCGCTCGCGCCGCTCGGCGTCGAGCACGTAGACCATCGCCGAGCGCTGCGCGAGGCCGAGCGCGATCTGGCCGCCGCCGGCGGCGCGCGCCTCGGCGGGATCCGCGTCGCGCCCCGCGCGACCCGCTCCCGCCCGCCCGCGCGAGCCGTTCGGGCGCGGCTGCGCCACGTCCCAGTCCTCGAACGCGAGCCGCAGGTCGATGCGCCGCTCGACCGCCGCGTGCGAGTGGTCGGCCAGCACGATCATCGCGTGCTCCTCGAGGAAGCGCTCGAGCCCGCCGCCGGCGTGCGCGAGCCGCTCCAGCTGGCGGTCGGCGCCGGCGATCGAGGCGACCGTCGCGTGCGGGCCGTTGCGGTGCGAGAAGGCGTCGTTGTCGGGCAGCGAGAAGAGCAGGAAGTCGAAGAGGTCGTGCTCCACGAGGTGCGCGCCGACGCAGCCGCTGTGCTGGTCGCGCTGGCCGGGCATGCCGAGCTGCCCGCGACAACCGGTTCTGCGGCTCGCGAACAGGTCGGCGTAGAACAGCTCGCTCGGCCCCATCACCGACTCGCCCTGGAAGACGGCGCCGGCGATGCGGCTCAGCGCCGTCTCGCTCGCGATCTGGTGGCGGTGGCGACCGCGGTAGATCAGGTACGTCGTGGCGGCGGTGCGCAGGCCGGCGTCGTCGAGCCGCTCGTAGACGGTCGGCACCTCGGGCGCGAGGTGCTTGCCGTTCATGTTGTAGACCGTGTCGGTGAGCGAGCGCATCACGCCGGCGCGGCGACTCGCGCCGAACGACGAGCCGTACTCGACGTAGCGCTGCTCGGCGCGGTCGTACCAGTTCATGCTCGGGATGCGGTGCTGGTCGGGACCCGTGCCGGTGGCGATGCTCGCGGCGCAGACCGGCGTGACCGAGGGGAACGCCGCGACGCAGTCGTCGACGTAGGCACCCCGCTCCATGATCGCCTTCAGCGTCGGCGCCCGCCCCTGCTCGACCGCCCGCTCCAGCATCGCCGGCTTGAGCCCGTCGATGACCGTCAGGACGAGCTTTCGTGAGATCGAACCCCGCCCGCGCGTCACCGCAATATGCGCAGGCCCGCGAACTTGCGCCCGGCGCGTCTGCGCTGCTGGACCAGCAGCCACGCGAGGAACGCGAGCGCGAGGAGCGCGACCGGCGGAGCCAGCACCGACAGGCCCGCGAGCACCAGCCCGGCGGCCTCGGCGTAGAACGGCAGCGCCACCGCAGCCTCGCTGTCGAGCCGGCGACGGGTGCTCTCGAAGAACCCGCGTGCGGCCGCCTCCGCGAGCGCCGCGCAGGCGATTCCGGCGATCAGGCCGACCCCGAAGGCGTAGTGGTGGTCCTGCAGCGCGCCGCCGAACAGCAGCGCGCCGAGCGCGAGGCCGATGCCCGCGACGGCGGCGCCGAACGGGCCGCTGGAGACGTGCTCGGGGCCGTAGCGCCGCTCGGCGTAGACGAGCACGACCACGCCGATCAGCAGCGCCAGCAGGAAGGCCGGCTTCTCCATGAACGCCACGTTCGTGTGCTCGAAGTCGATCCCGGCGTCGCCGCGCGCGAGCGCGCAGGCGAGCAGCGCGGGCAGGAACGGGCGCAGGCCGACGGCCAGCGCGAGGCCGATTCCGAGGCAGATGGCGAGGAAGAGCGTCATCAGGTGCGCTAGCTTGGCTGCATGACGATAGCCGAGCGCGACAGGCTTCCGTGCCGCGGCGGCGAACCCCGCACCATGCCGACCCGCCGGGCGCCGCGATGACGCGCAGAGACGCGCCGCGCACGACCGCGCACGAGCTCGCGCGCTACGCGGGCCTGTTCGCGCAGCGCACGCAGGTGATGAAGTCGTCCGCGATGCGCGACCTGATGGCGCTGACCGAGCGCGCCGAGGTGATCTCGCTCGCGGGCGGGATGCCCGACACGTCGAGCTTCCCCGCCGACACGTATGCGTCGCTGATGGCGTCGGTCGCCGAGCAGGCGTGCGCGAGAGCGCTGCAGTACGGGCCGACGGAGGGCTTCGCCGCGGCGACCGCCTGCATCGCCGAGGTGATGGCGGCCGAGGGGATGACGGTCGACGAAGGCGAGCTGCTCGTCACGACCGGCGGCCAGCAGGTGATCGACCTCGTCTGCAAGACGCTGATCGACCCGGGCGACGTGATCATCGCGGAGGCCCCGACGTATCCCGGCGCGGTGCCGACGTTCTGCTCCTACGAGGCGGACGTCGTGCAGATCGAGATGGACGAGGACGGGATGCGGATCGACGAGCTCGAGCAGACGCTCGAGCGGCTCGAGGGCGAGGGCCGGCGGCCGAAGTTCATCTACACGATCCCGAGCTTCCAGAATCCCGGTGGCGTGACGATGTCGCTGCCGCGCCGCCGGCGCCTCGTGCAGGTCGCGCACGAGCGCGAGCTGCTCGTGCTGGAGGACAACCCCTACGGCCTGCTGCGCTACGAGGGCGATCCGCTGCCGACGCTCTACTCGATGGACGGCGGCGAGTTCGTGATCTACCTCGGCACCTTCTCGAAGATCCTCTCGCCCGGAATCCGGCTCGGCTGGGCGGCGGCGCCGCGGCCGGTGCTGCAGAAGATGAACCTCGGCAAGCAGGCGGCGGACCTGTGCAGCAGCTCGATGACGCAGCTGTTCGTGAGCACGTACTTCGCCGAGGGCGACTGGCGCGGCTACGTCGACTCGCTCGTCGGCATCTACCGCTCGCGGCGCGACGCGATGCTGGAGGCGCTGCGCGAGTGGTTCCCGCGCGAGGCGGCGTGGACCGAGCCGGAGGGCGGCCTGTTCATCTGGGCGACGCTGCCGGACTACATCGACACGACCGACCTGCTGGCGCGCGCGCTCGACGAGAACGTCGCGTTCGTGCCGGGGCGCGCGGCGTACCTCGACGGCCGCGGCGGCTCCTCGATGCGGCTGAACTTCTCCGGCTCCGACGAGGCGGCGATCCGCGAGGGCGTGCGGCGGATCGGCAAGGTCGTGGCGGAGCAGGTCGCGCTGTACGGCACGCTCACCGGCGCGGCGCCGGCGGCGCCGCCCGTCGTGGACGAGCGCGAGGCCGACGACACGGCCGAGCGGCTCGCCGACGTGCTGCAGCTGCCGCGGCGCGGGCGCGGAGCGGACGGCCGCTCTGCCGAGTCCGAGGGGTGAGCGCGCCGTGAGCACGGTCGCGGTGCTGCAGGGCGGCCGCTCGCTCGAGCGGCAGGTGTCGCTGAAGTCGGGCGCGCGCGTCGAGGACGCGCTCCAGCGGCTGGGCCACACGGCGGTCGCGATCGACGTCGGCTCGGACCTCGTCGCGCGACTGACCGAGCTGCGGCCGGACGCCGTGTTCGTCGCGCTGCACGGCCGCGACGGCGAGGACGGCACCATCCAGGAGCTGCTGGAGGTGCTCGGCCTCCCGTACACCGGCTCGGGCGTGGCCGCGTGCATCCGCTGCTGGGACAAGGTGCTGGCCAAGCACCTGTTGCGCGACGCGGGGATCCCGACGCCCGACTTCCACGCGTTCGGCGAGACGGCGTTCCGCGAGCTCGGCGCGGCGCAGGCGCTGCCGGCGATCGGGCAGCAGCTCGACTTCCCGCTCGTCGTGAAGCCGGCCGCGCAGGGCTCGGCGCTCGGGATCAAGTTCGCGCGCAGCGCCGCGGACGTGCCGGCGGCGCTCGTCTCCGCCTTCTCCTACGACCGCAAGGTGCTGCTGGAGCGCTACGTGCGCGGGCGCGACCTGGCCGTCTCGATCGTCGAGGAGGACGGCGCGGCGCGCGCGCTGCCGATCGTCGAGGCGGTGCCCAACGAGAAGGACTTCTACGACTTCGAGGCGCGCTACGAGATCGGCCGGACGCGCTTCGTCTGCCCGGCGGAGCTGCCGGACGGCGTCGCCGAGCGGGTGCAGGAGCTGGCGGTCGAGGCATACCGCGCGCTCGGCTGCACGGGCTTCGCGCGCGTCGACCTGATGCTGGGCGAGGACGGCGAGCCGTTCGTGCTGGAGGCCAACAGCGTCCCCGGCCTGACCGAGACGAGCCTGCTGCCGCAGGCCGCCGACGCGGCGGGGATCGGCTTCGACCAGCTCGTCGAGCGGATCCTCGCGATGGCGCTCAAGCAGCAGCCGGCCTGACGCGCCGGCCCGGGCTCAGCTGTCGCCGGCGAAGTCCTCGGGCGTGACCTCGTCGAGGAAGTCCTTGAACTTCTCGACGACCTGCTCGGTGTCCTCGACCTCGTGCTCGAACTCGATCGCCGACTCGGCGATGACCTCCTCGGCGGCGAAGATCGGCGCGCCGGCGCGGACGGCGAGCGCGAGCGCGTCGCTCGGGCGCGAGTCGATCTCCATCTCTCTGCCGTTGACCGAGAGCGTGATCGCGGCGTAGAAGGTGTTCTCGCGCAGCTCGGTGACGGCGACGCGCGTGCAGCTGACGCTCAGCTCGCCGAGGACCTCGGAGAGCAGGTCGTGCGTCATCGGGCGCGGGGTCGTGGCGCCCTGCAGCTTCATCAGGATCGCCGCCGCCTCCGGGTGCCCGATCCAGATCGGCAGGAACTTGTTGCTGTCGACGGTCTTCAACAGGACGATCGGCTGCTTGCCGACCATGTCGAAGCTCACGCCGTAGATGACCATCTCCTGCACGAACGCACGGCTCCTCGGGCTTGGACGAGGTCCAAGTATAGGCGCGGGCCCCCGCTGCCCCAGCGGCGCGCGGCAGCCGGGACGAGGGCTTCGCCTACGACCCGAGCGAGGGCGCTTCGTCCGTAGCGGCCCCTCGAGAAGGCCGCTGGGTCAGGCGCCGGGAGCCAGCAGCTCGAGGCCGGCCGTCGAGGCGGCCTCGGCGAGGCGGTGGTCGTAGGCGACGAAGGCGGTGAGCTCGGCTTGGATCGAGAGCGCGCTCGCGAGGTGGATCGCGTCGAGGCTGCGCAGCATCGTCTCGCCGACCTCGGCGGCCTGGTCGGTCACCGCGGGGCTGAGCGGGATGAGGTCCAGCCCGGCGAGCAGCGCCGCCGCTTCTGTCAGCGTCGCCGGGTTGATGCGTCGGCACGCGCGCATGACTTCGACCTGTGCCAGCGCGCTGCTCACAAGGGGTGTTCCCGTGCGTGCAGTCAGCCAGTCGGCCAAGGCGGCGCTCTCGGCTTCGTCGTGCAGCAGCTTGAGCAGCGCCGAGGAGTCGAGGTAGATCACGCTCGCTCGGCGCGAAGATCGTCCAGCACTGCGCCAGTGCTCGGCCCCGAGGCCGGCAACGGCGCACGGCGAGGAACTCGGAACGGACGCGCCGCAGGCACGAGCTGTCCCATCGCGATCAGTCGCTCGCGCTCGGTTGCGCCCGGTGCAGGCGGAACCAGCAGCGCAACAAGCTGGCCTCGCTCGGTCACCTCGACCGTCTCGCCGGCCTTCACGCGGCCGAGGTACCGGGTGGCGTGCTGGCGCAGCTCACGAACTCCGATGCGCTCCATGCCAGCAAGGTAGCACATCGTGTGCTACCAGCGTGGCTGGCGGTCGGCGCCGATCGTGCGCTCGTCGCGCATGTCTGGCGAGTGGAGAGAACTTGGCGTCGCGCAAACCGCCCCACGTTCGGTGTTAGCTGTAAGAGCTAGGGAGGTTGTTCAGCTCGTTGAGGCGAGCGATCGGGCTCTTGTGTCTGAGGGCGCCGTGTGGGCGGCGATGGTTGTAGGTCCAGAGCCATCCGTCAAGGGCTGCGGTGCGTTGTTCGCTTGAGGCGTAGATCGCGCCGTAGGCCCAGCCCTCGATCATCGTGCGGATGAATCGCTCGGCCTTCCCGTTGGTGCGCGGTCGGTAAGGCCGCGTGCGGAGGTGGCGGACGCGTTGGGTGCGGCAGGCGATCGCGTGCAGCGTCGAGCGGTAGCCCGGACCGTTGTCGGTCATCACGCGCTCGACGGTGATCCCGTGTCGGCGGTAGTGGCGGATCGCGCGGCGCAGGAAGCCGGCGATGGTCGTGGCCTTCTCGTCGGGCAGGACCTCGACGTAGGCCAGGCGGGTCGCGTCATCGACGCAGACGTGCACGTAGTCCCAGCCCGCGCCGCGAGAACGATGCATCCCGGTTCTGCGGCCCGTGATCCGATGACCGGCGCCGCCGCGGATGCGGCCGAGCTTCTTGACGTCGATGTGCAGCAGCTCGCCCGGGCGGGCGCGCTCGTAGCGGTTCGGTGGCTCGGGCGGGTCCAGGCGGGAGCGCTTGCCGAGATTGGAGGGCGTCCGTTTGTCTGTGTAAGCGTTTTCTGTGACGGTATCGGTTGTCCGGGTGTGGTCTAGATTGCGGTGTCGGGGAGGCGGTCGCCGAAGTGGATCTTGAAGGCGGCGAGGGCGGCGTTCCAGTTGTAGGCGCGTCGCCAGTTCTTCTGGGCGTTGGTGATCGCGAGGTAGATCAGCTTGCGGGCGGCGTCCTCGGTCGGGAAGCTGCCGCGGGTCTTGATGATCTTGCGGATCTGGCGGTTGAGGGCTTCGATCGTGTTGGTGGTGTAGACGACGCGACGGACGTCGGCGGGGAACGCGAGGAACGGGACGATCTGCTCGAAGCGGTCGATCCAGGCGGCGCTGATCATCGGGTAGGTGGCGTCCCAGGTCTGCGCGAAGCGCTGGAGCTCGTGCTCGGCGTGCGTGCGGTCGACGGCGGTGTAGATGCGGCGCAGGTCGGCGGCGACCTTCTTCTTGTGCTTCTCGGGCACGAAGCGCAGGCTGGAGCGGACCATGTGCACGATGCACGTCTGCACCCAGGCCTGGGGGTAGACGGCCTCGATCGCGTCGGTGAAGCCGGTCAGGCCGTCAACGCAGCAGACGAGCACGTCCTCCAGGCCGCGCTGCTTGAGCTCGGTCAGGACAGCAAGCCAGAACTTCGCGCCTTCGGTCTTCTGGATCCAGAGGCCGAGGACGTCGCGCTCGCCGTCGCAGCCGACGCCGATCGCGAGGTAGCAGGCGTGGTTGCGGACCGCCTGGCCGTCGCGGATCTTGACCACGAGCGCGTCGAGATAGACGATCGGATAGACCTGCTCCAGCGGCCGGGTCTGCCAGGCCTTGGCGTCGGCCAGGACCTGGTCGGTGACGCGGCTGATCGTGTCGCGCCCGACGCTCGCGCCGTAGATCTCTGACAGGTGCGCCTCGATGTCGCGCGTGCTCATCCCGCGCGCGTACATCGCGACGATCTGCTCGTCGAAGCCCTCAAAGCGCCGCTGGCCGTTTCTGACGATCTGCGGCTCGAAGCTCCCGGCCCGATCGCGCGGCCGCTCGATCCGGACCGGCCCATGCGCGGTCTGCAGCGTCTTCGGGGTGCTGCCGTTACGCGTGTTGCCGACGCCGCCGGGCGGCTCGGCGTGCGGCTCATAGCCCAGATGCGAGGTCAGCTCCCCGGCCATCGCGCGCTCGACGAGCCGGCGCGTCAGCTCGGCCAACAGCCCGCCCGGCCCGACGATCTCGCCCTCGCCACGCCGGCCGGCCAACAGCTCGTCGATCAGCTCGTCCGAGAGCCGCTCACGCACCGCCTCGGGCAACGCCCCGCCCGCCGCGCTCGCGGCGGCGTCGAACGTCGCTCGCCCTCCGGGCTCACGACGCTCAACACCGCCGCGAACCCCCTCCAACTGCTGCTCCATCTCGATCTCCTGCTTGGACATGACGCTCCAAATCGCTCATGCCTACACAGAACATCGGACACTCCCCGAGATTGATCCGCCGCAACACGGCCGAGACGGTCGAGAGCGCCATCCCCAGACAGAACGCGATCTCCGCCGCGGTCATCCGCAAGCGTCGCAGCGTGGCGATCAACTGGACGCGGTCCTCGGGCGTGCGGGTCGGGCTGTGCTTCGGGGTCGAGGGCCGGTCGACCAACCCCAACGAGCCCTCGGCGCGGTAGCGGCCAAGCCACTTCGAGCAGGTGCGGCCGCTCACTCCGGCCGCCTGCGCGGCCTCCGTGACCGACCACCCCTGCTCGAGCACCCTGAGCACCATCACCTCACGACCCTTCGGGCCGAGCAGCGCGTTAGCGTGCAATCTCATCCGGTGTCCTCCTTGGGACTGGGGGCTTCGACACCACCCAGCCTCCAAGGAGGCCCGGATGAACAACCTCCTCAGGAACTACAGTTAGAGCGCTCGACCTGTGCTGACGCGATCAGGTGCGATGGTGTCGCCAGGCGTTTCCAGGGCGACTGGCCGTCACCTCGAGCTGCGGAGTGGCGCCGGGATCAGCAGCCCTTGTTCACGTCCGGTGGAACGGGCAGCGGCATGCTGTGCGCCGTGCCACTTGCGTCGGTCCACTTGAGGTTCTGCGGACGTGACGCAGCGGGGAACTGGTGAGCCTGCGCGTACCAGCCGTTGTCGGTGACGGCGACGTCCTGCTCATCGCCGTTCGGCGACGCGAGCGTGACCTTGTCGACGCCATCCGGCGCAAGCCCGTGGAACGTGATGAACGCGGTGCCGGCCTGCATCACGCACTCGTTGCTGCCGAAGGTGCCGTTGACGCGCCCCTCCTCGATGGTGGTGCAGCCGCCTGAAGCCGTTCCGTCGACGAAGCACACCTGGCCGCCGCGGCTGGGGACCGCGTAGTAGTCCGCGGCGTCGGCGCGCGAGCGGTCGCCTGCGATGACGAGGCGAGCGAGATCGGCGTTCGCGCCTTGTCTAGCAAGGCGCTCCGGGGCGTCACCGGCCAGACGGTCGGAGGCCGTCTGACTGCGACGGAAGACGCCGAACGCCGCCTTGGTGGCCGCGGGGACGGCCGTGGGCTGCCCCGAGCCATCGGGCGTGAGCTGCGCGTAGACGTCCTGCGCGGCCTGGGACTGCGTCGCCGGGTCGACGGCCGTGCCGACGGTGTCCTTCCCGCCGATGCTGAGCGCGGCCGTGGCGACCGCGGCGCACGCGAGGAGCGCGACGACCGTCGCGACGATCGCGAGGGTTCTCTTCGACATGGGGCTCCTCATCTCCTAGTACTGCGACAGGGCCGCGAGGTCGTACGTACAGCAGTTGTTGCCGTTCGCGATGGCGGCATCCATCGAAACGGAGTTATTCGGGTACGGTGCGCGCCCGCCGCCGTCCGAGTACACGAAGACGCTCGTGCTCAGCTGGCACTTGCGCGCGTAGTTGAAGCTGTGGTCGCTGGGCTTGACCAACTTTGCGCAGAGGTTGACCGTGGCTTGCGGCACACGGGAGGTCGAGTTGTACCCGTAGGTGTGGGTGTACGGGTTGTAGCACCAGCTATTCGGGGCGACGTTGAGGCAGCCCCACGGGAAGTCGGTCGCTTTCGCGGTGCCGGAGCTTGCGAGAAGGACCACGAGCATGCTCGCGAGCGCGAGCAGACCTGCGATGGCGCGACGGACGTTGAACGCGCCGGACAGCTTGAATGATGACGAAAACATGACCATTTCTAGAGCGTACAGTAGGCCTTGCTCGCCAGGCAATCTAGAACGGTCCATCGCGTGGTCGCGCCACTACGGGGGAGAGTCTGCGCGATGCACTGTGGTTCGGCAGGTCGCCTCTGCGACGTTGGGCTTGAGATCCGCGCGCGAGTCTGGTCTCGTCGCCCGTCGACCATAGAAATGTGGCCCGGGCGGCGCGCAAACGCCCCCGGGCCTGGCACCGAAGGGGGTACCTTCGATGCGGGAATACCGTATCTGTGTGGTGCGGCGGTCGTCTATCGCGGCCGTCGAGATCGTGTGTGGGGACCGGGCGCGCCGGGTCCGGTGGGCGCGATGAGCGCCGTTGCGGCGCGCAGGGCGCGCAAGCAGTCGCCGGCGCATGTGGCGCTGGGTCGCGCGGTGCGCGAGCTGCGCGCCCGCCGTGGCTTGAGCCAAGAGGAACTTGGCTTCTGCGCGCGGCTGCATCGCAACTACGTGGGAGCGATCGAGCGCGGGGAGATCAACCCGACGTTCCGGATCTTGATCGCGCTCTCGCGCGGTTTGGCGGTGCCGCTGTCGGAGCTGTTGGTCGTGTTCGAGCGGCAGTTCGTGGCGCTGCCCTCGCGGGGTGGCAAGGAGGGCGAGGAGGCACTGACAGGTGGCTGACACGGCGCAGCCAGGCGGTCGGATGGCGAGGGGTCGGTGTACCGCAGAGGGGGTCGGATTGACCTTCCTGTTGTGTAGGCCAACTGCGCCGGTCGTCAACACACATGAAGAGAGCCCCTCTTGGATTGGAACGTCCGCAGGTGGTGGTGATGAACGAGGAGCAGGAGCGCGAAGCGGCGCGCCTGCTCGCGCTCGTCCTCGCCCGCAAGACCGTGCCGGATCGTCGGCGCCGCTCGTCCGGCGCTTTCCCCGTCCGTTTGGGCGGCGGTATGCCCGTCACGACCGGCCGGGCCACGAGGCGGCGGGATTGCTGTCGCGGCGGCAGATCCGGCGGTTCGGTGAACCCCGACATACCTCAGTCATGAGGTCATCTTCTTCTCTCGCGCGGCCGGGGCGGGTGAGCGGCGATCGACTGATGGAGCTGGCGAACCATCTCACCGACCGGGATCGTGAGATCGCGCTCGCGCTCTACGAGCACCGCATCCTCACCTCCAGCCAGCTCACGCTGCTGTTCTTCTCCGGCCGTCGCCGGGCGATGGACCGGCTGCTGTTCCTCTACCGCGCTCGCATGCTGGATCGCTTCTACCCGCCCCGCCCATTCGCCCTGGGCAAGCCGCAGGCGCACTGGCTGCTTGATGAGGCCGGCGCGCACATCGCCGCCGCCTGCCTCGGCGTCGAGCGCAGAGCACTGCCGTGGAGAGCGCGCGAGAACTGGGGCACGCACCCGCAGCTCGCGCACCACCTCGAGGTCAACACGTTCGTCTGTGACCTGATCGCCGCCACGCTCCCGCACCCCGCCCTCGGCGTCACCGAGTGGTGGGGCACCGGCAGCGCGCGGGAGCAGATGCCGGAGGGCGTGAGCCTGGTGCCCGACACGGGGTTCCTGCTCACCACGCCGGCCGGCGTCATCGACTGCGTGGTGGAGTGGGATCGCGGCACTGAGCCCGGTTCGGTGCTGGAGCGCAAGCTGCGCATGTACCGCAAGGCCGCCGGCCGCAGCCGCGACCGCCGCCGCGTGCTGTTCGTCGTCCCGAGCGCGCGCCGCGCCGCCACGCTGGCGCAGGCGGCAGGGCGGGCCGCAGAGAGACTGGTGCATCACGACGCGTGGCCGGTGTTCGTCGCGACCGTGCCGGAGCTGCGCGAGTTCGGGCCGCTCGGCCCGATCTGGCAACCACTCGCCGAGCACCGCGCACCGCTGCGACTGGAAGCACTGCCCGCCTCCGATCTGGAACCGCCGGACCCGGCTGACGCGCTCGGGCGGCGCTGGCGCAAGGACCGGCCGGGGTTCTGGCATGCGCTCTCGCCGCTCGGGTCACCCGCGCCTGCTGAGGAGGAGTGGCGATGACGCGCGTCTGTCTGTACACCCGGATCTCGACGGATGAGGAGAACCAGCCGACCTCGCTGCACAGCCAGAAGGACCGCCTCGAATCCTTCTGCAAAGTCCACGACGACTGGCACGTCGTCGCCCACCACGAGGACCGCGCGACCGGCACGAAGCTCGGCCGGCCGGGCCTCCAAGCGGCGCTCGATCTCGCGCGGCGTGGCGGCGCGGACCTCCTGCTCGTCTACCGCGTCGACCGCCTCAGCCGGAAGGTTCGGCAGCTCTCCCAGCTCGCCGAGGAACTGGACCGCCTCGATGTCGTGTTGCGCTCGGCGACCGAGCCGTTCGACACCGGCTCTGCGGCCGGCCGGATGATGTTGCAGATGCTCGGCGTCTTCGCCGAGTTCGAGCACGCCACCATCGTTGATCGGGTGACCGCTGGCATTGAGCGGCGCGCGAAGCAGGGCTACTGGCCGAATGGTCGCGTCCCTTACGGCTACCGCCGCAACGACGCCAAGGAACTCGTGGAGGAGGAACGCGAGGCGCCGATCGTGCGGCGCATCTTCGACCTCTACACCGCCGGCCGCCACGGCGCCGTCTCCATCGCCCGCCTGCTCGACGCCGAGCACGCCCCGGCGCGCAACGGGCAGGGGTGGCAGCCGGCGGTCGTGCTGCTGATCCTGCGCAACGAGGCATACGTCGGCCGCGTCCACTGGCGCGGGCAGGCCTTCGACGGCAACCACGCCGGCCTCGTGGACGAGGCGACGTTCGAGCGTGCGCAGAAGCTGCTCAAGGAGCGCGGCGAGGACTGCGCGCAGCGCGTCGGGCAGCGCAGCGACTTCCTGCTTACCGGCCTGCTGCGCTGCGGACGCTGCCGCCGCGCCTACGTCGGCATGTCCGCCAGAGGCAACGGCGGCCTCTACCACTACTACGCCTGCTCAGGACGCCAAAAGCGCGGACCCAGAGGGTGCGATGGCGACCGCATCCCACGCGAGAAGCTCGAGGACGCGGTCATCGAGCAGCTTGCGGGCATCTACCGCGACGGCCACCTCATCCGCACCGCGATCGAGCAGGCAGCCGAGGGTGAGCAGGGAGAGCGAGCGGCGCTGGAGGACCGCCGCGCCGCAGTTGCCTCAGAGATCAAGCGCGCCGAGCGCGCCATCGGCCGCTACCTCGACGCCTTCGAGAACGGCGACCTCGACGCCAAGCGCTTCCAGGGGCGCATGGAAGCGCTGGAGGGCAAGCTGGACGGCCTCAAGGACCAAGACCAGCAGCTCGCGCACGAGTTGGCCGCAGAAGCGCCACACGCGCCCGACACCGCCGAGCTGCACGCCACCGCCAACGCCCTGGAGGACGCCATCCGCCAAGGCAACCCCGAACACACCAAGGCGCTGCTCCGCGTCCTGATCCAAGAGCTGCGCGTCAACTCCCGCACAGAGATCCTGCCCACCTACCGCATCGCCACGCCCACGGTTTGCGCGACGACAACTTCAGTGGGCGATCCTGGACTCGAACCAGGGACCTCTTCCTTATCAGAGAAGCGCTCTAACCGACTGAGCTAATCGCCCCGCGAGGGCCGATTCTAGCGGGATGGGCGCGGTGTGTCTGCGCGACCGTCGGCGGGCCGGCCGCGGCCGGCGCCGAGCGAGCGCCGGGCGCCACGCGCGCCGGGCGCGCGGGCTCAGGCCGGCGTCGCGGTGCCGAGGCGGCGGGCCAGCTCGAGCGCGTCGTCGAGCGAGTCGAAGGCGAGCTGGAGGCGGTAGCCGTCGCCGTGCGGGGCGACGTGGACGTCGGCGCCGAGCGCCGTGCCGAAGGCGTCGGTGAGCTGCTCGACGGCGGCCTCCTGGTCGGGATGCAGCGGCGTCGGCCGCCGCGGCGCTCGGGTCGCGACCGGACGGTCCTCGGCCTCGCGGGCGCGACGCTCCAGCTCGCGCACCGACCAGCCGGCGGCGGCCGCGTCGCGCGCGAGGCGGCGGCGCGCGTCGTGGTCTCTGGCGAGCAGCAGCGCGCGACCGTGGCCCTCGCTCAGCTCGGCGCGGTCGAGCAGCGCGAGCGCCTCGTCCGGCAGGTCGAGCAGGCGGATCAGGTTGGAGACCGCCACGCGGCTGCGGCCGACGCGCCGGCCGACGTCCTCGCGTGTGAGGCCCAGCTCGTCGACGAGCGCGAGGCAGGCGCGCGCCTCCTCGAGCGGGTTGAGGTCCTCGCGCGCCATGTTCTCGATCACCGCGAGCTCGAGCGAGGCCGCGTCGTCGTGGTGGCGGACGATCGCGGGGATCTGCGCGAGGCCGGCGATCTGCGCGGCGCGCCAGCGGCGCTCGCCGGCGATCAGCTCGTAGCGCCCGCCGGGCAGGGGCCGCACCAGCACCGGCTGCAGCACGCCGCGCTCCTCGAGCGAGCCGGCGAGCGCGGCGAGCGCCTCCTCCTCGAACACGCGCCGCGGCTGGTTCGGGTTCGGGCCGATCAGCTCGACGGCGACCTGCCGCAGCTCCTCCGGCTCGTCCTTCGGCGAGGCGGCGAGGATCGCCGCCAGGCCCTTGCCCATGCCGCGCGTCTTCGCCGCGCCTCTGCGCGGCAGCGCCTCGGTGAAGTCAGCCTTGCGGTGCTGCGCCGGCTTCCTCGCCAGCCCCTTCTTCCCCATCCCCTCAGCCACGTGCTGCAACCTCCCTCGCCAGCTCGAAGTACGCGTCGGACCCGGCGCAGTGCGGGTCGTGGTGGATCACCGGCAGGCCGTAGCTCGGCGCCTCGCCGATCCGCACGTTGCGCGGGATCACCGTCTCGAAGACGAGCTGCGGGAAGTGCGAGCGCACCTCCTGCTCGACGTCCTGCGCGAGGCGCGTGCGGCCGTCGTGCATCGTCAGCACCATGCCGGCGATCGTCAGTCTCGGGTTCAGCTCGCGCTGGATCAGCGACAGCGTGTCGAGCAGGCCGGCGAGTCCCTCCAGCGCGAAGTACTCGGCCTGCACGGGGACGATCACGCGGTCGGCGGCGACGAGCGCGTTGACGGTCAGCGGGCCGAGCGACGGCGGGCAGTCGAGGATCGTGAAGTCGTAGCGGCCACGCACCGGCTCGAGCGCGTCGCGCAGGCGCCCGTCGGAGCCCTCGGCGCGCGGCAGCTCGACGTTCGCGCCGGCGAGGTCGGGGCTCGCGGGCACGATCGCGAGGTGCTCGACCGCCGTGGGGCGGATCGCCTGCTCGAGCGTCGCCTCGCCGCTCAGCACGTCGTAGAGGCTCGGCTCGGCGTCCTTCGGCAGGCCGAGCCCGACCGTCGCGTTCGCCTGCGCGTCCATGTCGACGAGCAGCACCTCGTAGTCGGCGGCGGCGATGCACGCGGCGAGGTTCACCGCGGTCGTCGTCTTGCCGACGCCGCCCTTCTGGTTCGCGATCGCGAAGACGGTGCTCATGAGGCGGCTGCCGGCATCGCCGTCACGGTAGCGGCGACGACGGTCAGCGCGCGTCGCGGTCGGGCGATCCGGCCGCTCCGAGCGGCCGTTTGCGTGCCATGCCCGGCCGGCGCGGGAAGCGGTCGGGCGTCGGGGCGACCTTGCGCAGGACGTGGAGGTGGCGATGCGCGGCGCCGGCGTAGGGATGGACCGGCTCCACGCGCTCGACGACGAGCCCGAGCTGCGCGGCGGCCGCAGCCGCGTCGCGCTCCTCGCCCGGGTCGCGCTTCCCCTTCCACGCGACGAGCACGCCGTCGTCGCGCAGCAGCGGCGCCGCGTACTCCGCCAGCACGGCCAGTGGGGCGAGCGCTCGCGCGGTCACGAGGTCGCGCGTGCCGAGCCCGGCCGACCACGACTCGGCACGGTCGGCGACGACCTCGACGTTCGTCAGCCCGGCCGCGGTCGCCGCGGCGCGGACGAACGCGCACTTGCGCGCGACGCTCTCGACCAGCACGACCTCCGCCCGCGGAAGCGCGACCGCCAGCGGCAGGCCCGGGAAGCCGGCGCCGGCGCCGAGGTCGGCGATCCGCGTCGCAGCGCGCACCTCCGACAGCTCCAGCGCGACCAGCGAGTCGGCGATGTGGACGTCCGCCGCCTGCGCCGGCTCGCGGACGGTCGTCGGCGCGTGGGGGTCAGCGCCGAGCGCGGCCGTCAGGGCCGCGAGGTGGGCAGTTGCCGCGGCAGGGAGCCCGAACCGGGACACGAGCTCGGCCAGTCGGCGGTCGACCGCGGGAGCCCTCACGCCGGCCCGGTCCGCGAACGGACTCTGGCGATGTAGTCGGCGTACTTCGCGCACATCGCCTCGAAGCGGGTGGTGGCGTGCGTGTCGAGGTCCGGGGTGAGCGACGCTTCGAGGATCGGGAGCAGGTCCTCCACCAGCGCGGGCCCACGCGCCATCCACTGGTAGTAGGAGCGGCCGTCGTGGTGGTAGGGCCCGTACAGCTTGGTGCGAGGGAAGCGCTCCATCAGCCACCGGAAGATCGCCTCGTGGCGGGTGTGCATACGCAGCACGACCTGCGGGCGCTTCCCGTCGCCGCCGAACGACCCCTCCCCGATCAGCAGGCCGATCAGCAGGCCGCGGTCGTAGGGAGTCAGATCGGCCACAGCGACCTCATGTGTTTCACCGTAGAGAAAAACGTGAAACGGCGTCGCGTCGCGAGGCGCTACGACTGGACCGGTGCCACCACGAGGTGCCGGTCCGGCTCGGCGCCCTCGCTGTACGTCTCGATGCCCTCGCGGTCGCGCAGGTACTCGTGCACGACCCGGCGCTCGACCGCGTTCATCGCGTCGAGCGCGACGGGCTCGCCGGCGCTCAGCGCCTCCTCGACCGCCTCGTCGGCATCCTGCTGCAGCAGCACCGCCCGGCGCTCGCGATACCCCGCGGCATCGACGGTCACGCGCTTACGCTCGTCCTCGCCGCGATAGGCGATGCGGTACGCGAGGTGCTGGATCGCGTCGATCGTCTGGCCGTGCCGGCCGATCAGCAGCCCGAGATCCTCCCCATCCAGGTTCGCGCGGATGCCCTCCGCGTCCTCGGCGACCTCGATCTCCGCGTCGAGGTCCACCGCCTCCACGATCTCCTCGAGCATGCGGCGCACGCGCGCCGCGGCCTCGCTCTCGGTGCGTGCGCTCATCGCCGCCGCCCCGTCCGCTTCTTCTTTCTCCGCCCCGGCGGCGGACCGCCGCTCGGCTTCCCGTTCGGCGCGGCCTTGCCGGAGGCCGCCTTCCCGGAAGCGCCCTTGCCGTCGCCCTTCGCGGGCGTCTTCTCCGCCTTGCCGCGCGCACCGCCGCCGCCTCCGCGCGTCAGCGCCGCCGCGCCGGCTGGCGCACCGGCCCCCGCAAGCGCAGGTCGTTCTCGGCACCCCGACCGTCTTGCGCACGATCAGCTGCTGCACGATCGTCCACACGTTGGTCGTGATCCAGTACACGAGCAGGCCGGCCGGGAAGTTGATGATGAACGTGACGAAGACGATCGGCAGGCCGAGCATCAGCATCCGCTGGTTTCTGTCCATCGACGCGGAGCTCAGCAGGCCGGAGCCGAGCTGCGAGGCGACGTAGAGCACGATCAGCACGATCAGGACCGCGCCCGTCGCCTTCGCCGTCAGGTCGGGGATGAAGAGGAAGCTCGGGTCCGAGACGTGTATGCCGTGCGACGCGGCGTACTCGGAGCCGCTGAACTGCGAGCACGTCACGCTCGACAGGCTCTTGCCGACCGACGACGCGTACCCCTGGATCCCGGGGCACATGTCGACCTTCAGGTCGGTGCGCAGCATGTAGTACAGCGAGATGAAGAACGGCAGCTGGAACGCCAGCGGCAGGCAGGAGGCCAGAGGGTTGACTCTGTTCTCTCTGTAGAACTTCATCATCTCCTGCTGCTGGCGCTGCTTGTCGTCTCTGTACTTCGCCTGGATCGCCTTCATCTCCGGCGCCAGCACCTGGAGACGCTGCATCGAGGTGACCTGCTTCAGCGTCAGCGGCAGCAGGACCACGCGGACCGAGATCGTCAGCAGGATGATCGCCAGGCCCCAGCCCGTCCCGATCGTGTCGTGGAAGAACAGGAGCACCTGCTCCAGCACGCTGATCAGCGGCTGGAGCGGGTTGGCGAAGGGGATCGTCGGCAGCATCGGGGAAGCGGTCAGGCGCTGGGGGAGGTCGGCTGTCGCGGGCTGAACAGACGCTGCTCGTGGACGGGGTCATAGCCCCCGTGGCTCCACGGATTGCAGCGCAGCAGCCGCCAGCCCGCGAGGATCAGCCCGCGCAGTATGCCGAACTCCTCGACCGCCTGCGCGGCGTAGTGCGAGCAGCTCGGCTCGTACTTGCAGCGCGGCGGCAGCAGCGGCGAGATCGTCCGCTGGTAGAGGCGGATCGGCGCGACCACGATCGATCGCAGCATGCTCATCTCGCGGCTCTCTCCGCGCGCTCGCGCAGCTGGTCGAGCAGCTCGGCGAGCGCGGCGCGCAAGCCCTCGAGCCCCTCGCGCTCGGCGACGGCGCGCGCCTCCGGCCGCGCGACGATCACGAGGTCGTAGCCTGCCGGCAGCCGCTCCTGCTCGGCCTCGAACGCCTCGCGCAGCAGGCGCTTGACGCGATTGCGCTCGACGGCGCCGCCGACTCTGCGCGAAACGGAGAGCCCGAGGCGCGGCTCGGCGGTGGCGTCGCCGGCCGCCGGCGCCTGCGCGCGCGGAAAGCCGTAGAGGACCAGGAGCCGGTTGCCGTGCGAGCGGCCCTGTCGGAAGACCCGGTCGAACTCCGCGCTGCGGGAGAGCCGCCCGCGCTTGCTTCGCCGGGCGGCGACGCGCGGGCGCCCGCTCATCAGACGGTGAGGCGGCTGCGGCCCTTGTCGCGGCGGCGCTTGAGCGTCAGACGGCCTGCGCGCGTCTGCATGCGGGCGCGAAAGCCATGCGTGCGAGCGCGCTTGCGCTTCTTGGGCTGATACGTGCGTTTCATGACTCCACTCCTGCGCGGGGACCCGCCGTCGCCGGCCACGTGGCCCGTTCCGGCACCCCGGACGATGCCGTCGGGAACGGCCAGTATACGCGCCGGCGCGTTGTGCCTCTGCGCGCACTTCTGCACAGGCTTCTCCACACGCTCTCGACAGATGTTCGCAACCGCTCGCGCAGCTCGGCGGCGCTTTTTCCCGCGATTTGCGCACTCGCCCGTGCGAGGGCGCCAGCGGTGCCCGGCGCGGCCGCGCGCCGCTGCTATATTCGCCGCCCCGCCGGGGCCATCCGGTCCCTCCATTCCCCGCAGCGATCTCCGACGAGGAGTCGGTCGACGACGCCTGTGCACCCAGCGCCCGAGCACACCTGGCCCCAGATCCAAGCCGAGCTCCGGCGCGCGGTCACCGACTCCACCTACCACCTCTGGCTGGCGCCGCTGCGCGCCCGCGCGATCGACGGGGACACCCTGCTCGTCGGCGCGCCGGAGGAGATCCGCACCTGGGTCGCCGACCGCTTCGCACGCGTCCTCCAGACCTGCGCGGCCGCCGTGCTCGGCGAAGCGACGACGGTCGCGATCGTCCCGCTCGACAGCCCGCTCGAGCCCGCCCCAGCTGCCGGCTGCGCGCCCGAGCGCGGGCAGCGCGCGGCGGCGGCGGCCGTCGCGGCGGCTCCCCCGCCCCTCGGCGCGCCCGAGGCCTTCAACCCGAAGTACACGTTCGACCAGTTCGTGATCGGGGACGGGAACCGCCTCGCGCACGCCGCCTCGCTCGCCGTCGCGGAGCTGCCCGGGCAGGCCTACAACCCGCTCTTCCTCTACGGCCCGCCGGGCCTCGGCAAGACGCACCTGCTGCACGCGATCGCGAACTACGTCCACGCGTACGGCGCCGGCATCACCGTCCGCTACACGACGCTCGAGGCGTTCACCGGCGCGTTCGTCGGGGCGCTCAAGTCGAGCTCGCTGGAGGACTTCAAGCGGCGCTACCGCGACACGGACATCCTCCTGATCGACGACGTGCAGTTCCTCGAGGGCAAGGCGAAGATCGAGGAGGAGTTCTTCCACACCTTCAACGCGCTCTACGAGACCGGGAGCCAGCTCGTCGTGACGTGCGACCGCATGCCCGGCGACATGGGCGCGCTGGCCGAACGCCTGCGCGAGCGCTTCGAGTCCGGCCTGGTCGCCGACATCCGCCCGCCCGACCTCGCGACGCGGATGACGATCCTGCGCAAGCGGGTCCAGCACGATCGGCTCCAGCTCGACGACCCGGCCGCGATCGTGCCGATCGCCGAGCGCGTCACGACCAACGTGCGCGCCCTCCAGGGCGCGCTGATCCGCGTCGTCGCGTTCCACTCGCTGACCGGCCGGCCGATCGACCGCGCGCTCGTCACGCACGTGCTCGACGGCCTCTACCCGCAAGACGCGAGCACGCCCGGCGGCCGCGTGAACACGCTCGAGGAGATCCAGGCCGCCACGTGCGAGCGCCTCGGCATCTCGCGCGAGGCCCTCAGCTCGCCCGATCGCAGCGCGCGCGTCGCGTGGGCCCGCCAGGTCGCGATGTACCTCTCGCGCGAGCTGACCGACGCGACGCTCCCGGCGATCGGGCGCGCCTTCGGCGGCCGCAACCACACGACGGTCCTGCACGCCTGCCGGCGCGCGACCGAGCGGATCTCGACGGACGCCGACGCGCACGAGCTCGTGCGCGAGCTGACCGCCCGCCTCCAGCGCGCCGACGCCGCCGTCGCCGCGGACCGTGCCGACCGCTCCGCCTGAAAGACTCCCGAGGCTCGTGTCCACAGCCCCTGTGCGCAGATCCCGCCCGCTGCCACGGGGCATTTGCGAGCTTCTGCACATCTCGACGCTCCCTATGACAACGAACATCTCCTATCCGAGGTCTTCATCGTGAAGCTGTCCGCCGCGCGCGACGAGCTGCTCGCCCAGCTCCAGACCGTCAGCCGCGTCGCCTCCACGCGCGGCGCGATCCAGGCGCTCTCCGGGGTCCAGCTGCTCGCGGGCTCCGGCGGCGTCGAGCTGCGCGCCACCGACATGGAGGTCGGCCTGCGCGTCCCCCTCCCCGCACAGGTCGAGCGCGAGGGCTCGGTCGTCCTGCCCGCTCGCCTGCTCGTGGACGTCGTGCGCTCGCTGTCGGGCCCGACCGTGACGCTGGAGCTGCGCGCCGCCGAGCAGGACGTCGAGCTCGTCGCCGGCAACGCGACCTTCCACATCCGCACGCTGCGCGGCGAGGACTTCCCGCCGTTCCCCGAGCCCGAGGCCGACGGCGCCGTGCGCGTCCCGGCGCAGGCGTTCGTCGAGACCGTCCTGAAAGTCGCCAACTCGGCGTCGCGCGACGAGACGCGCCCGGTCCTCACCGGCATCCTCGTCTCCGCCTCCGACCGCGAGCTGCGGATGGTCGCGACCGACTCCTATCGCCTCAGCGTGAAGGAGACGCAGCTGGAGCAGCCGCTGCAGCAGGGCTTCGAGGCGAACGTGCCGGCCCGCGCGCTGCAGGAGCTTGCGCGCCTCGTGCAACAGCTCGACGGCGAGGACCTCACCGTCGCGGTGCGCCAGAACCAGATCGTCTTCGCGCTCGGCGGGGTCGTGCTGTCGTCACGCCTGATCGAGGGCCAGTTCCCCAACTACCGCCAGCTCCTGCCGGAGGCCTACGAGCACGAGCTGGCGCTCACGGGCGGCGAGATCGCGGACGTCGTGCGCCGCATCAGCCTGCTCGCGCAGAAGAACGCGCCGCTGCGGCTGTCCTTCCAGCCGGGCGAGTTGACGGTGTCGTCGCAGACGCCGGACATCGGCGAGGCGCGCGAGTCGCTCCCGGTCGCGTTCCAGGGCGAGCCGTTCGAGATCGGCTTCAACCCCGAGTTCCTGCGCGACGGGCTCGAGGGCGTCGAGTCGGGCAACCTCGTGCTGAAGCTGATCAGCCCGCTGCGTCCGGGGCTGATCCAGGCGGCGGACGACCCCGGCTTCCTCTACCTGATCATGCCGATCCGCCTCAACGTCTAGCGGGCGGCCGCCGTGCGGATCGTGCGCCTCGCGATGCGCAACTTCCGCAGCTACGCCGCCGCCGACGTGGAGCTGGGTCCCGGCGTCACCGTCGTGACGGGGCGCAACGGCGCCGGCAAGACGAACCTGCTCGACGCGCTGTACTTCGGCTGCACCGGGCGCTCGGCGCGCACGACGAACGAGCGCGAGCTGGTGCGCTTCGGCGAGCAGGTCGTGCGCGTGGAGGTGCGGACCGAGGCGCCCGACGGCATGCACGAGCTGAGCGTCGGCTTCACGCCCGGCGAGCCGAAGCGGATGACGGCCGACGGCGTGCGCGTCGAGCGGCTGCTCGACGTCCCCGGCCGGCCGCTCGTGAGCGTCTTCCTGCCGGAGCGGCTCGAGCTGGTGAAGGGCACGCCGTCGCTGCGGCGGGCGCACATGGACCAGCTCGTCGCCGCGCTGTGGCCGGCGCGTGTGGCGACCCGGCGCGCCTACGCGCAGGCGCTCGCGCAGCGCAACGCGCTGCTGGCACGCGGTGCGGTTGCCGCCGCGGCGTCGCTCGCGACCTGGGATCGCGAGCTGGCGCGCCACGGGACAGCCCTGATGGGCGACCGCGCCGATGCCGTCGCGCTGGTGGCGGAGCGGTTTGCCGCGCGCGCGGAGGCGCTCGGCCTCGACGGGGAGCCGGCGGTCGCCTACCGGCCGCGCTCGAAGGCGACCGACGCGGACGGCCTCGCGGCCGAGCTGGCCGAGCGGCACGCGCAGGACCTCGAGCGCGGCTTCACCGGCCACGGTCCGCACCGTGACGACCTGCTGCTGAGCCGCGAGGGCCGCGAGCTGCGCGCCTACGGCTCGCAGGGCCAGCAGCGGCTCGGCCTGCTGGCGCTGCTGCTGGCCGAGCGCGAGGCGATCGCGGCCACGCGCGAGGCGACGCCGGTGATGCTGCTCGACGACGTGATGAGCGAGCTCGACGGCGACCGGCGCGCACGGCTCGTCGCGCTGCTGCGCGACCGCGGGCAGAGCGTCATCACGACGACCGACCTCGAGCACGTGCCGGGCGCGGAGGCGGCGGGCGTGACACGGCTCGCCGTGGTCGGCGGGCGCGTGCTGGCGGGCGCGGAGGCGGACGCCGCGTGAGCCGGCGTGCCCCGCGGCCGCTGGCGATCGCGATCGCGCCGCTGCAGGCGTCGCTCGCGCCGCGGACGCTGCTGGCGGAGGTACAGCGCACGTGGCCTGCCGCGGCGGGCGAGGCGATCGCGCGCGAGGCCGCCCCGGTGAGCGAGCGCGGAGGGGTCGTCACGATCGCCTGCTCGGCGTCGGTGTGGGCGCAGGAGCTGGACCTGATGGCGCCGCTGTTGATCGAGAAGCTCAACGCCGCCGTCCGCACCGGCGAGGTCAGACGGCTGCGCTGCGTCACCGGCGTGCGAGGGCGCCAGTGAGCCGTGGCGCGCAGCGCGCCGGAACGCGCCCCGCCACGCGCCGCGACGGCCCCGTTTTTCCCTGGAATTTGCAGGCGATTTACCGGTCGTCCCGGGGGGGTTCCGGGCGGCCGCTGTGCTATTCTTGTGGACATAAGGCTCTCGACGCCCCGGCGCGCTCTCCCCGGCGCGGCACCGGGGCGTTGCAACGTCATCGGAGGACCGTTGGCCAGCGACAGACCCTCGGCTGACAAGCCGAATCGTTCGTACGACGCCCAGGACATCACCGTCCTCGAGGGCCTCGAGGCGGTGCGCAAGCGGCCGGGCATGTACATCGGCTCGACCGGCGTGCGCGGCCTGCACCACCTCGTCTACGAGGTCGTCGACAACTCCGTCGACGAGGCGCTCGCCGGGCACTGCTCGGCCGTCGCGGTCACGATCCACCCCGACAACTCGATCACCGAGGCCGACGACGGCCGCGGGATCCCCGTCGCGATCATGGAGAAGGAGCAGAAGCCGGCGGTCGAGGTCGTGCTCACCGTGCTCCACGCCGGCGGCAAGTTCGGCGACGGCGGCGGCTACAAGGTCTCCGGCGGCCTCCACGGCGTGGGCGTGTCGGTCGTCAACGCGCTGTCGGAGAGACTGCGCGTGGAGGTCCGGCGCGACGGCCACGTGTGGTCGCAGGAGTACGTGCGCGGCAAGCCGCAGGGCACGCTGGAGAAGGGCGCCGCGACGAGCGAGACGGGCACCTCGATCAGATTCCTCGCCGACGACGAGATCATGGAGACGCTCGAGTACGACTTCACGACGCTCGAGGAGCGTCTGCGCGAGACGGCCTTCCTGACGCGCGGCCTGAGAATCTCGCTCACCGACGAGCGCGGCGAGGGCAGACATGTCGACTTCCAATACGAAGGCGGCATCGAGGACTTCGTCAAGTACCTGAACGAGAACAAGGAGCCTGTTCAGAGAAAGATCGTCTACTTCTCCGGCGAGTCGGAGGAGGGCGCGGTGGAGGTCGCGATGCAGTGGAACTCCTCCTACCAGGAGTCCGTCTTCTCGTTCGCGAACAACATCAACACGCACGAGGGCGGCTCCCACCTCTCCGGCTTCCGCTCCGCGCTCACGCGCACGCTCAACAAGTACGCCCGCGAGAAGGGCCTGCTGAAGGAGAAGGACGACAACCTCACCGGGGAGGACGTGCGCGAGGGCCTCACCGCCGTCATCTCCGCGAAGCTGAGCGACCCGCAGTTCGAGGGGCAGACGAAGACGAAGCTCGGCAACCCCGGCATGCAGGGCTTCGTCGAGTCCGTCGTCAACCGCGGCCTCGACGAGTTCCTCGAGGAGAACCCGCAGGACGCGCGCTCCGTGATCATGAAGGCGGTGTCCGCCGCGCAGGCGCGCAACGCCGCGCGCAAGGCGCGCGACCTCACGCGCCGCAAGTCCGCGCTGGAGAACTCGCGCCTGCCGGGCAAGCTCGCCGACTGCTCCGTGAAGGATCCGGCGCTGTCCGAGATCTTCATCGTCGAGGGCGACTCCGCCGGCGGCTCCGCCAAGCAGGGCCGCGACCGCTCGACGCAGGCGGTCCTCCCGCTGCGCGGCAAGATCCTCAACGTCGAGCGCGCGCGCATCGACAAGGTGCTCGCGAACAACGAGATCCAGGCGCTGATCACGGCGATCGGCACGGGCGTGCGCGACGAGTTCGACATCGAGAAGGCGCGCTACCACAAGATCATCCTGATGACGGACGCCGACGTCGACGGTGCCCACATCCGCACGCTCGCGCTGACGCTGATCTTCCGCGAGATGCAGGAGCTGATCGAGGCCGGCTACATCTACATCGCGAAGCCGCCGCTGTATCGCCTGAAGGCCGGCAAGACCGAGCGCTACATCGAGAGAGAGTCGGAGCTGGAGGAGCTGCTGCTGTCCGACAAGCTCAAGAAGTTCGAGATCCGCGACCGCTCCGGCAACGTCCAGCCGAGACTGACCGAGACGCGCTGGAAGACCTACACGCGCCTGCTCAAGCAGTACGCCGGCTGGGCCTCGGCGCTGCGCGCGATGTCGCGCCACGACTTCGTCGACTTCCTCGAGGAGGCGGGCATCCTCGAGGAGGCCGTCACCGACGAGGCGAAGCTGATCGAGCTGCTGGGCCGCCCGACGGCCGACGGCGCCCCCTACGCGGTCGAGCTCGCCTCGGAAGACCCGATCGAGCTGGTGGTGCGCTCCGTCGAGGCGAAGACCGGGCACGCGCGCGTGCGCCACGTGCGCCGCGCGCTGCTGCAGGCGAACGAGTACCGCCAGCTGATCCGCGTCTACGAGCAGCTGGTGAAGACGGTCGGGACGCCGCCGTTCGACGTCCGCCTCGGCGAGCACGGCGGCGAGGCGCTGTCGTTCGAGCAGCTGCGGACGGTCGTCATGGACCTCGCCGGCCGCGGCGTGAGAATCAACCGCTTCAAGGGCCTGGGCGAGATGAACCCCGAGCAGCTGCGCGAGACGACGATGGACCCGGCCTCGCGCACGCTCGCGAAGGTGACGATGGAGGACGCGACCGCCGCCGACCGCGTCTTCTCGATGCTGATGGGCGACCAGGTCGAGCCGCGCCGCGACTTCATCGAGGAGAACGCCCGCCTCGTGACCAACCTCGATGTCTGATCGGATTGAACTGAGATGAGCGCAACCGATCAACTGAGCGGCGGCAACTTCGAGCTGCGCGCGCTCGAGGAGGAGATGCGCTCGGCGTATCTCGACTACGCGATGTCCGTCATCGTCGGGCGTGCGCTGCCCGACGTGCGCGACGGCCTCAAGCCCGTCCACCGCCGCGTCCTGTTCGCGATGAACGAGGCCGGCCTCCAGCCGACGCGCCCCCGCGCGAAGTCCTCGCGCATCGTCGGCGACGTCATGGGCAAGTACCACCCGCACGGCGACTCGGCGATCTACGACACGCTCGTGCGCATGGCGCAGGACTTCTCGATGCGCCACCCGCTCGTCGACGGCCAGGGCAACTTCGGCTCCGTCGACGACGACCCGGCGGCCGCCATGCGCTACACCGAGGCCCGCCTCGCGCGCATCGCGACGGAGATGCTGCGCGACATCGACGCCGACACCGTGGACTTCGGGCCCAACTACGACGGCCAGAACCAGGAGCCGCTCGTGCTCCCGGCGCGCTTCCCGAACCTGCTCGTCAACGGCGCCACCGGCATCGCCGTCGGCATGGCGACGAACATCCCGCCGCACGCGCTGAGAGAGGCCGTCGCGGCCACGATCGCCTACATCGACGACCCGGAGATCTCGGTCGAGGGTTTGATGAAGCACATGCCGGGCCCGGACTTCCCGACGGGCGGGATCATCCTCGGCTCGAAGGGGATCCTCGACGCGTACGAGACCGGGCGCGGCAAGGTGCGCCTGCAGGCGAAGGCGCACATCGAGCCGCTGTCGCAGGGCAAGGAGGCGATCATCGTCACCGAGCTGCCCTACCAGGTGAAGAAGGGCGGCGAGGGCGGGCTGATCCAGAAGATCGCCGACCTCGTCCACGACAAGAAGATCCCGGAGATCTCGGACCTGCGCGACGAGTCCGACCGCCGCGGCATGCGGCTCGTGATCGAGCTCAAGCGCGACGCGCTCCCGAGAGTCGTGCTGAACAAGCTCTACAAGCACACGCCGATGCAGACGACCTTCGGCGTGAACATGGTCGCGCTCGTCGACAACGTGCCCAAGACGCTCTCGCTGCGCGAGGTCATCAGCCGCTACGTCGACCACCAGCGCGAGGTCATCGTCCGCCGCACGAAGTACGAGCTGCGCCACGCCGAGGACCGCGCGCACATCCTCGAGGGCCTGCTGATCGCGCTCGCGAACCTCGACGAGGTCATCGCGACGATCCGCAGCTCGCCCGACCGCGAGAACGCGCGCGTCAACCTCGTCAACAAGTTCGAGCTCTCGAAGCGCCAGGCCGAGGCGATCCTGCAGATGACGCTCGGGCGCCTGACGGCGCTCGAGGTCGACAAGATCAAGCAGGAGCACGCCGACATCCTCGAGCGCATCGCCGAGCTGCGCGCGATCCTCGGCGACGAGCTGCGCGTGATGGCGATCGTGCGCGAGGAGCTGACGGAGATCGCGGAGGCCTACGGCGACGAGCGCCGCACGCAGATCTCCCACGCCGAGGGCGAGATCGACATCGAGGACCTGATCGCCGACCAGCAGATGGTCATCACGATCACGAACAGCGGGTATGTGAAGTCGCTGCCGCTCGCGACCTACCGCCAGCAGCGCCGCGGCGGGGTCGGCGTGACCGGGATGGACATGAAGGACGGCGACTACATCGAGCATCTGTTCGTGACCTCGACGCACGACTTCCTGCTGTTCTTCACGAACCGCGGCAAGGTCTACCGGCTGAAGGTCTACGAGCTGCCCGAGGCGCAGCGCACCGCGAAGGGCCGCGCGCTCGTCAACCTGCTGCCGCTGCGCGAAGGCGAGCGCGTGCAGTCGGTGCTCTCGACGCGCGACTTCTCCGAGGCGCCCTACCTGCTGTTCGCGACGCGCCGCGGAACGGTCAAGAAGACCGCGCTTGAGAGATACAACACGCCGATCAGAGCCGACGGGATCATCGCGATCTCGATCAGAGACGACGACGAGCTCGTGTCCGTGCGCCGGGTCGAGGTGGGCGACGAGGTGATCATCGTCTCGCGCGCCGGCCTGACGGTCCGCTTCAGCGAGGAGGACGCGCGCGCGATGGGCCGCGACACGAGCGGCGTGCGCGGGATGAACGTCGGCGGCGGCGAGGTGATCGCGATGGACATCGCGCGCGACGACCAGGACCTGCTCGTCGTGACCGAGAACGGCTACGGCAAGCGCACGAGAATCGACCAGTACCGCAAGACCTCGCGCGGCGCGATGGGCGTCAGAACGATCAAGCTGACCGAGGCGAAGGGCGGCCTCGCGGGCGCCTTGGTGGTGCGCGAGCATCAGGAGCTCGTCTTCATCTCGCAGTCCGGGATGGTCCAGCGGACCGGCGTGCGCGGCATCTCCCAGCAGGGCCGTGCGGCCACGGGCGTGCGGGTGATGAACGTCCGCGAGGACGACCGCGTGCGGGCGATCGCGCTCGTCGTCGAGTCCGAGCCGGATGCCACCACCGTCGAAGCCGACGGCCAGGAGGCGCTCGACCTCGGCCCCGAGGGCAACGGCGCCTCGCACGAGCCGCCGCCGCTCGCCGACGGCGAGGCCCCGGCGGACGAGACGCCCGACGGCGACGGCGACGGCGCCTGACACCCCTGGTCGCCGTCGGCCGCCTCCGCTACTCTGGAGCGACCAGAGAAAGGAGGTGGTCCGAGCTTGTCTGACTTGTCTTGCGGGACCCTGGAGGTGTCCGGCCGCTAGGTCGGAAGGCTGGCCCCGCGTAGCGGAGTCCACACCGAGGCACCGCCTCGACCAGTGCCGGGAGTGGTCCCTCCGGCACCGGCGCGCTTGAACCGGGCGCCGTCCCTCTGGTCGGGGTCTTGTCCAGCCAAAGCCGTGAGCGAGGGGCGCCTTTGTCGAGGCGCCCCTCGTCGTTGCGTCACAGCAGCCGTGCGCGCTCGCGCGAGCGGCTCAGCCGTGCTTGAGGTAGGTCCGCCAGGCGCTGGGGATGCGCGGGCTGGCGACCTGGATGAAGACGTGCGGGCCCGGGGTGCGGGGGGTGCGCTTGGGGATCATGCCCGCCTGGTGGGGCAGCGCATCGCCCTTGCGGCGGTTGCAGGGTGCGCAGGAGGCGACGATGTTCTCCCAGCTCGAGTCCCCGCCCTTCGAGCGGGGGATCACGTGGTCGACCGTCAGCTGCGCGCGCGCGCCGCAGTACTGGCAGGTCCAGTTGTCGCGCGCGAAGACGGCGCGGCGGGTGATCTTGCGGCGGTGCGTGTCGCGCGGGACGCGCACGTAGGTGACGAGGCGGATCACGACGGGCCGCGGCACGGTGCTGCTGCTCGAGTGCAGCACGTACTCGGCGTGCTCCAGCACCTCCGCCTTCTCCTTGAGGAGGAGCACGATCGCGCGCCGCACCGTGCAGACGTTGATCGGCTCGAACGTCGCGTTCAATACGAGCACCCGGCCAGACTCACGTCCGCGCCGCTGGTGCTCCAGAGGCGGCGCGGACCCCATTTGCGCTGGTGGTGCTGACGCGGTCGCAGGCATGGCCGTGGGCCGAAGTGTAGCGGGCGGTTATGTGCCGTTCGACCGCTGCGCCGCCGGGAACGACCCGAGCACGCGCAGGTGCTCGACGTGCGCGCGCAGGCCCGCGAGCGCCTCGGCGACGGCGCTGTCCGTGTCGCGGCCCTCGAGGTCGAGGAAGAACATGTAGCGCCCGAGGCCCTGCCGGCGCGGGCGCGACTCGATCCGCGTGAGGTTCACGCCGCGGAGCGCCAGCTCGGACAGGCAGCGCGCGAGCCAGCCCGGCGCCTCCGCGCCGACGCCCCAGAAGACGATCGCCGTCTTCCACGGGCCGTGCCCGTCGCGCGCCGGCGCGCCGGCGTCGCGTTCCGCGAGCCACACGAAGCGCGTCTCGTTGCCGGCCGCGTCGTCGACGTCGGCGTGCAGCACCTCGCAGCCGTACAGCTCCGCCGCCGTGCGGCTGCCGAGCGCCGCGACCGGCTCGTCGGACTCCGAGACGGTCCGCACCGCCTCCGCCGTCGAGCTGGCCGCCAGCACGCGCGCCTGCGGCAGGCGCGTGCGCAGGAAGTGCGCGCACTGCCCGGTCGCCTGCGGATGCGAGATCACCCGCTCGACCGCGTCGAGCCGAAGCGGCGTGCGCGCGATCAGGCAGGTGTGGATCGCGTGGACGTGCTCGCCGACGATCGCGACGTCCTCGGCCTCGACGGCGAGCACGTCGAGCGCCGCGTTGACCGAGCCCTCGAGCGCGTTCTCGATCGGCACGAACGCGCGGTCGGCGTCGCCGCGCTGGACCGCGACCACGCAGTCGTAGATCGTCGAGAGCGCGAGCGGCTCGAGCGTGCCCGCGACGCCGCCGTCCGCCGCCGCCGCCAGCAGCGCCTCGTGCGAGTTGGTGCCCTCGGGGCCGAGGTAGGCGACGCGCATCAGGCCGGGTCCTGCGGGGCGGCGGAGCGGGCGGCTGCGGCGGGCGCGCCCTCCAGCGCGAGCCGCACCGCCTCCTGCTCCTCGGGCGAGAGCTCCAGCTCGCCGACGCCGCCGGTGACCCGCTTCGCGTACAGCCGCGCCTGGTCGCGGTGGAGGATGGAGGACAGCACGACGCCGTCGCGGTGCGCGTCGAGCAGCGCGATCGAGGTCGACTGGTGGCCGGACATCTCGCCGTAGGCGTCGTAGCGCACGAGCGCGCGATAGGCGATCGCGCCGTCGAGCCGGCCCTCGGCCGCGGTCATCCGCTCGTGCAGCCGCGCCGCGGCGTCCTCGACGTACTCGTGCAGGACGCGGAACTCGCGTTCGAGCCCGGCGGCGTGCGCGGCGAGGTCGCTCGCGCCCGCGTCGCCGAGCACGACGCGCTGGTCGCGCCGCAGGCGCCGCAGCGCGATCGCCAGCCAGATCGCCGTCGCGAGCGCGACGAGCGCCAGCGCGCCAGCCGCGAGTGCGACGATGCCGGTGGTGCTCGTCAGCTCGTCCACGGCTGGAGAGGATACGTGCGGCGGGCGCGTCCCCGGGGCGGCCGCACGCGCTCGCGCGACGGCCGCGCCGCCGCGGGCCGGCCACGGCGGCTCACTCGAACAGCGCGGTGTACGTCGCGGTGTTGTTGTCGGTGTTGTCCTCGCCGAGGACGGGCTCGACGGTCACTCTGATCGTCGACGAGCCGCTCGTCGAGGGCGACTGTCTCATCGTCACGTTCGCCGTCGCGGACTCGCCGGCGGTGGTGGTGGCGACGGTCGACTGCGCTTTGAGCGTCGGGCCGCTGCCGGTGATCTCGACGGTCACCTTCACGTTCGTTCTCGTCGTTGTCGCCGCCGTTGGTGAAGTTGACCGTGAAGGTGGGCGGCGGGCTGGCGGGCAGGCGGTTGGAGCCGTCGGTCGTCAGGTCGACGCCGTTGACGCTGACGGAGTCCAGCTGATGGCCGTGGAGTCCGGGCGTCGGCGTGCCGGTCGGTCTGCTGCTGGAGGTGGCCGCGCCGAGCTGGCCCGCGACGTAGTCGGGGCTCAGCCAGCTCAGGCCCGTGCCCTCCGGCAGGAAGGTCGCGTACGGCAGGACCGCCTCGCCGGCGGTGCCGTCGTAGCTGGCGGCGATCCCGTTGTCCTTCAGGCCCTTGAGGATCAGCGGCGCGACGCGCTGCGAGTAGACCACCTCGGAGGCGCTGAACGCCTGCATCTGGCCGGCGATGTCGTCGACCGCTCTCGAGGCGCCGGCGGTGCCGCCGAGCGCCGTCTGGATCTGGTCGGCGACGTTCGCGACGCCGTCTCTGCGCAGCGACAGCACCAGCTCGAGGTCGCCCTGCGCCTCCTTCATCGCGTCGGGCGGATCGAGCCGCTGCGCCTGCGTGAGCTGCTCCTGGGCGGAGCTCGTCAACTGGCTGATCGTCTCCTGCACCTGCTGCTGGTCCTGCCCGCTGGCGCCGGAGAGCGCGTCGAACAGCTGCTTGCCGACCTCGTTCTTCGACCGCTCGACGAGCGCGCGGACGCTGCGGTTGTAGTCCTTCAGGGCGGCCTCGCGCCGGTTGTCGACGCAGCCCTTCACGAGCACGACCATCAGCACGATCACGAGCAGGACGGCGCCCGCGGCCACCAGTCGCCGCACCAGCAGCGTCTGGTTGTCCATCGGGGGGCGCTGTCCTCCACCGCCACGGGGGGCGGGGCCTCTGCGCGGGCGGGGGGCCCTGCGGGTTTCGTCAGACTCGTCGAAGAACGACAGAATCGTGCTCCTTGCGGGAACGTGAAAGGCGCAGTATGACCAGCCCGGCGGCTGGACCGGCCTCCGGCCCGTCCGGCAGGGAGCCTCGCGACGGCGTGGAACAGAGCAGGGTGAGCCGCAGCGAGGCCCCGACGGAGGTCGTGCCCGGCGACGACGCGACCGCGCGCCCCGCCCGCGGCACGCGGGCGGGCTCCGCGTCCGCCGAGCTCGTGCTGGGCCGCTACCGGCTGGAGGAGCAGCTCGGCGCCGGCGCGTTCGGCGTCGTCTGGCGCGCGTGGGACGAGCGGCTCGAGCGCGACGTCGCCGTGAAGGCGATCGCGGCCGATGCGCAGGACGGCGGCAGAGGGGGCACGGGCCGCGCGACGCGCGAGGCGAGAGCGGCCGCGCGGCTCGCGCACCCGGCGATCGTGACGCTCTACGAGGCGGGCGCCGAGGGCGGCACGACCTACCTCGTCTCCGAGCTGGTGCGCGGCGGCACGCTCGCGCAGCTGCTGCACGAGGGGGCGCTCAGCGACCGCGACGTGGCGGAGGTCGGGATCGCGCTGTGCGCCGGCCTCGCGCACGCCCACGCGCAGGGGGTGGTGCACCGCGACGTGAAGCCCTCGAACGTGCTCGTACCCGACGCGCGAAGCGCCGGCGCGCCGGCGGCGAAGCTGACCGACTTCGGCGTCGCGCGCGTGGTCGGCGGCGGCGGCGACGCGCTCACGCGCACCGGCGACGTCGTCGGCACGCTCGCGTACATGGCCCCCGAGCAGGCGGAAGGGAAGGAGGCCGGCGCCCCGGCCGACCTCTACGCGACCGCGCTCGTGCTCTACGAGGCGCTCAGCGGCGTCAACCCCGTCCGCGCCGGCAGCGCCGTCGCCACCGCCCGCAAGCTCGGCGCCACCCTCCCGCCGCTCCACCGCCAGCGCCGCGACCTCCCCCCGGCGCTGTGCGACTCGATCGACAGAGCGCTGCTCCCCCGTCCGAAGGACCGCGGCACCGTCGCGAGACTGAGCAGGGCGCTGAGAGCCAGCCTCCCGGAGCTGGGGGACGAGCCGGGCATCGTCGAGGCGCCCGCGATCGAGCGAGCAGCGACCGCCGTGACGAGGATCGCCGCCCTCCGACCGCATCGGCGCCGCAGCCGCGAGCGCGAGCTGGCCGAGATCGCCGACGAGCTGGGCGCGCTCGACGGCTGGACGGTCGAGGACCGCCGCGCCGATCGGGCGGGTGGCGCTGAGGACGCACGTGCGGCCGCCGGAGGCGGACGTGCGCGCGCCCGGAGGCGACAGGACCCGCCCGCCACGGCGCCCGTCCCGCTGCTCAACGGCCACGTCCTGCCCGGAGTAGCCGCAGGAGCGCTGACCGCGCTGGCGCTCGCACGGCTGGGAACGAGCGGCCCGCCCGTCAGACCCCTGCTCGCCGGAGCCCTCGCAGCCGCGATCGTCGGCCTCCTGCCCCGCCTCGGCTGGCTCGCGACCGCCGCCGTCCTCACCGGCTGGGTCGCCGGCGACGCGGGGGGGCGGGGGCCGGTCGCCTCGGCCTCGCGCTCGTGCTCGCCTGCGCGCTCGTCGCGCCTCCGCTGCTGCTGCCGCTGCGCGGCCGTGCCTGGTCGGTGCCGTTCGCCGCGCCGCTGCTCGGCGTCGCGCTGCTGGCCGGGGCCTACCCCGCGCTCGCCGGACAGGCGCGCACGGTGTGGCGCCGCGCCGCGCTCGGCGCGCTCGGCTTCTGGACGCTCGCGCTCGCCGAGCCGGTCGTGCGCACGACGCTCTGGTACGGCTGGGCGCGCGACCCCGGCGGTCCGGCCGCGCGCACCGCGTCGCGGGTCGCGACCGCCGCGAACGGGGGGATCCCGCCGTGGGAGGGGTCCCTGCACGACGCCGCCACGCTCGTGATCGCGCCGCTGCTGAGCACCGGCGTGCTCGCCTGCGCCGCGCTGTGGGCAGCGGCCGCGGTCGCGCTGCCGTGGCTCGTGCGCGGGCGCTCGGCGGCGCTCGACCTCGTCGCCGCGACGGTGTGGGCGGCCGCGCTGGCGGCGGGCGCCGGGGCGATCGGCCACGCGCTCCCGCCCGGCACCGTTCCCCAGCCCGATCCGCGCGGGACGGCGCTGGGCGCGGCCGCGGGCGTGCTGATCGCGGTCGCGGCGCGGGCGGTGCGCGGTCCCGCCCGTCGCATGGAGCAGGCGCCGGCGTGGCGGCCACGGGAGGCCGATCCGCCGGTGCTGCCGTAGCATGAGAGGGACCCGCTTGGGCCTTGCAGGCCCCGATCGCCCCGCACGCACCACCCGGCCCGCGCGCACCGAACGCCCCCGCGCAGCGTATGAGCGTACTTCGCAGCCTCGAGAGCAAGATCGCCGGCCTCGTCGAGGGGACGTTCAGCCGCGCCTTCCGCTCGGAGGTGCGGCCGGTGGAGATCGCGCGCAAGCTCGCGCGGGAGATGGAGGAGCACCAGACGCACTCGGTCTCGCGCGTGTACGTGCCGAACGAGTACGCGGTGTACCTCTCGCCGCAGGACCGCGAGCGCTTCGAGGGGCTCGAGCGCGAGTTGCGCGACGAGCTGGCCGGCTACCTGCTGGAGCATGCGCGCCGCGAGCGCTTCGCGTTGATGAGCAAGCCGTCGATCGCGTTCCGCACGGACGACCGCCTGCGGCTCGGCGAGTTCGGCATCCAGGCGCGGCTGGTGGAGCCGGGCGCGGGAGCCGGCGCGAGCGCGCCCGACCGGGCGGAGGTCGTCCAGGGCGACGCCGGCCACACGATGGTCTACAGCGCCGCCGAGCGGCTGCAGGAGCCGCTGGAGCAGCGCGCGCGAGCGCGCGACGCGCGGGCGCTGCTGGTGATGGACGGCAAGCGCCTCGTGGTCGGGGCCGGCGGCGCGACGCTCGGCCGCAGCCGCTCCTGCGAGGTCGTGCTCGACGACGCGAACGTCTCGCGCAGACACGCGGAGGTGCGCCCGCGCGGCGGCGGCTGGATCGTCGCCGACCTCGGCTCGACGAACGGCGTGTCGGTCAACGGCGTGCGGATCGAGCAGGCGCACGCGCTCCGGCCGGGGGACCGCATCGAGCTCGGCACGACCGTCCTGACCTTCGAGCTGGAGTAGGAGAGGATCCCCGCCCGCCCATGACGACGCTCGAGCCGGCATCCGTGGCGCTGAAGCTCGCCTTCCTGGCGGTGCTCTACCTGTTCCTGCTGTGGGTCGTGCGCAGCGCGTGGAGGGACCTGCGCTCGACGCGCGCGGCGGGGCAGCCGGTCGGCGGCGTGCAGGCGTCCGCGCCGGCGTCGGCGGACGTCGACGCGACCGGGCTGCACCGCGCCGGCGAGCGGGTGCTGGGCGGCGCCGCCGAGGGCGAGCCGCGGCTCGTGGTGGAGCACGCGGCCGGCCACCCGGGCGGGATCGCCTACTCGCTCGAGCGCGGCGCGACGCTCGGCCGCGGCGACGTCGAGATCCGCCTCGAGGACCCGTTCGCCTCCACGCGCCACGCGCGCGTCGAGCGGCAGGGCTCCGTGCTCGTGCTCGAGGACCTCGGCTCGACGAACGGCACCTACCTCAACGAGGAGCCGCTCGAGGGCCCGCGGCCGCTGCACCAGGGCGACCGCATCCGCATCGGCGACTCCGAGTTCACGTACCTGGCGGACTGATGACCCTGCGCGTCGCCGAGCACTTCGAGAAGTCGGACACCGGCCGCCAGCGGCGGGCGAACGAGGACAGCTTCTTCGTGCGCGCGCCGCTGTTCGTCGTCGCCGACGGGATGGGCGGCGCGCAGGCGGGCGAGGTCGCCTCGCAGCTCGCGGCCGAGACGTTCGCCGCCGGCCTGCCGGAGCAGGGCACGTCCGAGCAGCGGCTGGAGGCGCGCGCGCGCGAGGCGAACAGCCGCATCCACGCCGTCTCGCGCGAGGACCGGGCGCTCAACGGGATGGGCACGACGCTGACCGCCGCCTACCTCGACGGCGACGAGCTGGCGCTCGCGCACGTGGGCGACAGCCGCGCCTACCTGCTGCGCGACGGCGAGCTGACGCGCCTCACCCGCGACCACACGCTCGTCGACGAGCTCGTGCGCCGCGGCGAGCTGACGGAGGACGAGGCCGCCGAGCATCCGCAGCGCTCGATCATCACGCGCGCGCTCGGCCCCGAGCCGGAGGTCGAGATCGACCTCCACAGCCACCCCGCCCGGGCGGGCGACGTGATCCTGCTGTGCAGCGACGGCCTCACCGGCATGATCGGCGAGGACGACGTCAGGACGATCCTCGGCGGCGCCGACAGCCTCGCCGCCGCCGGCCGCGCCCTCGTCGACGCCGCCAACGAGGCCGGCGGCCGCGACAACATCACCGTCGTGCTCGTGCGGCTGGAGGACGTCGAGCCGGGGAGCGGTGCCGTCGCGGCCGACGGCACCGCGGAGCTGACCCACGCCGGCGGCGTCAGCGGCCTGCGCGCCGACGACGTTCGCGCCGCCGTGGCGGCCGCCGAGGCCACGGCAGCGGACGATCGGGCGGGTGGCGCCGAGGGCGCACGTGCCCGCCGACAGGCGGGTGCGCGCCGAGGCGGGCGGGGCCGGGTCGGACAGGACCCGCCGGCAGCGGCGCCGAGCCCGCCGCGCGTGGTGCCGCCGCGCGGCACGAAGGAGCGAGCGCAAGCGCCACTGCCGCGACGCATCAAGCTGCTGGCCGCCACCGCCGCCACGATCATCGTGATCGGCGGCCTCGGCGTCGCGGGCTGGCTCGCCTCCCGCGCCGTCTTCTTCGTCGGCACCGACGGCGACGGCATGGTCACCGTCTACCGCGGCGTCCCCTGGGACCTGCCGGCCGGCATCCACCTGTACGAGTCCTACTTCGTCTCCGGCGTGCCCGCGAGCGAGGTCCCGACGGTGCGCCGCGACGCGCTGCTCGACCACCGCCTGCGCTCGCGCGAGGACGTGCAGAGCCTGATCTCCCAGCTGGAGCTGGGCCAGATCGAGAGATGAGCGCCCGCAATCGCGAGCTGCTCGGCCTGATCCCGGCCTCGCTGCTCGTGACGGCCGGCTTCGCGGCCGTCTTCATCCAGCAGGGGTCGTCCGACCGGCTGTCCGACCTGTCGCTCACCTACGGGGCGATCTTCCTCGGGCTGTGCGTCGCCGCGCACGTGTTCCTGCGGATCGCGCTGCCGTACGCCGACCCGTACCTGTTCCCGCTCACGGCGGTGCTCGCGAGCTTCGGGCTCGTCGTGATCTACCGCATCGACGACACGCTCGCGCGCCAGCAGGCGCAGTGGTTCGTCGCCGGGCTGGGGCTGTTCGTCGCGACGATCGTGCTCGTGCGCGACTACCGCAAGCTCGAGCAGTACCGCTACCTGATCGCGGCCGGCTCGCTCGTCCTGCTCGTGCTGCCGCGCCTGCCGGGGATCGGCGCGCAGGTCAACGGCGCCTACCTCGGCGTGCGGATCCCCGGCGTGTTCGTGTTCCAGCCGACGGAGTTCGCGAAGATCGGGATCGTCGTCTTCCTCGCCTCCTACCTGCGCGACACGCGGCAGGTGCTGGTGGCGGGCGCGCGCCGCGTGGCGGGGATCACGCTGCCGCCGCTCAAGCACTTCGGGCCGTTGCTCGTGATCTGGGGGATCGCGATGCTGCTGCTGATCGTGATCCGCGACCTCGGGTCGTCGCTGATGTTCTTCGGCGCGTTCCTCGCGCTGCTGTACGTCGCGACGAGCCGCTTCTCGTTCGTGCTCGTCGGGATGCTGCTGTTCGCGGGCGGGGCGTGGTACCTCGGCACGCACGTCCCGCACGTGACCGACCGCGTCGACGTGTGGCTCGACCCGCTCAACGTCGGCCGCTACCACGGCACCGGCTACCAGATCGCGAACTCGCTGTTCGCGCAGTCCGACGGCGGGCTGCTCGGGCGCGGCTTCGGGCAGGCGTTCCTCGTGCTGCCGACCGGCGGGCCGCTGCTGCCGGCGCCGCAGACCGACCTGATCTACGCGGTGATCGTCAACGAGCTGGGCCTGATCGGCGCGGTCGCGGTGCTGGTGACGTACCTGCTGTTCGTGCAGCGCGGCTTCAAGATCGCGCTGCTGGCGCGCGACTCGTTCTCGACGCTGCTGGCGGTGGGGTTGAGCGCCGTCTTCGCCTTGCAGGTGTTCGTGATCGTCGGCGGCGTCACGAACGTGATCCCGCTGACCGGCGTCACGCTGCCGTTCATCTCCTACGGCGGCTCGTCGCTGCTGGCGAACTTCGTGCTGCTCGCGCTGCTGCTGCTCGTCTCCGACCGCGCGCGGAGGCCTTCGTGAGCACGTCGATCATGCGCCTGTTCGCGACGATCGTGCTGCTGTTCGCGGTCCTCGTGATCTGGACGTCGAGATGGTCGGTGTTCGACGCGAAGGCGCTGCGCGACAACGCGCTCAACGCGCGGCCGCTGATCGCCGCGCTGCACGTCAAGCGCGGGGCGATCGAGGCGGCCGACGGGACGGTGCTCGCGCGCAGCGTCCCCGGTCCGCGCGGCACCTACCGGCGCACGTACCCGACGGGCTCGCTGTTCGGCCATCCGGTCGGCTACGCGATCGTCGCGCTCAACCAGCTCGCCGGGATCGAGCGCTACCGCAACGACGAGCTGTCGGGCCAGCGCGACGGCTTGAGCTCGCTCGCCGATCAGCTGCAGGGCAAGCGGCGGCGGGGCGACACGGTGATCACGACGCTCGACCCGGCAGCGCAGCAGATCGCGACCGACCAGCTCGCGGCGAGCGGCAGCCCCGGCGGGGTCGTCGCGCTCGACCCGCGCACCGGCGCCGTGCTGGTGATGGCCAGCACGCCGGGCTACGACCCGAACGCGCTCGGCAGACCGGGCGTCTTCAGAGCGCTCAACGCGCCCGGCTCGGGCGCGCCGCTGCTGAACCGCGCGACGCAGTCGAGCTACGCGCCCGGCTCGACCTTCAAGGTGCTGACCGCGGCCGCCGCGATCGACAGCGGCAAGTACACGCCCGACTCGGTCATCAACGGCGACTCGCCGCAGGTGATCTCCGGCGTGCCGATGGCGAACGACCTGAACGACAGCTACGGGCCGATCACGCTCACGAAGGCGATGACGTTCTCGGTCAACACCGTCTTCGGCCAGATCGGCGAGGCGCTCGGCAAGCAGACGATGGGCGAGTACATGCGCAGGTTCGGCTTCTACGCCAAGCCGCCGCTCGACTACCCCGACGACGAGATGGTCGCCAGCGGCGAGCGGCTTCAGGGCCGGCTGCTGCCGGTGACGAGCCCGCAGGTCGACGTCGGCCGCATGGCGATCGGCCAGGACAAGCTCGCGGTCACCCCCTTGCAGATGGCGATGGTCGTCGCCGCCGTCGCGAACGGAGGCAGACTGATGGCGCCGCACCTCGCCGACCGGATCGTCGACCCCGACGGCCGCACCGTCGACCGCATCGAGCCGCAGGTCGCGAGCACGCCGATCTCCGCCAGAACCGCCGAGGAGGTCAACCAGATGATGCGCACCGTCGTGGAGTCCGGCACCGGCACCGCCGTCCAGCTGCCGGGCATCCAGGTCGCCGGCAAGACCGGAACGGCCGAGATCGGCACGCCCGGATCCAACCTGACGCAGCCGTCGTTCGTCGCCTTCGCGCCCGCCGACAACCCGCGCATCGCGATCGCCGTCACGGTCGAGCGCTCCCAGGGCGGCTTCGGCGGTACCGTTGCCGCGCCGATCGCGCGCGCGGTCCTCGAATCCCTCCTCAAGCAGGCCCCCTGACCGATGACCGAGATCCCCCCCGACGCGCTGATCGACGGCCGCTACAAGATCCTCACCCGCCTCGGCTCCGGCGGGATGGCGGACGTCTACTGCGCCGAGGACCAGCAGCTCGGCCGCAAGGTCGCGCTCAAGCTGCTGCACCGCCGCTTCGCCGAGGACGACGAGTTCGTCGAGCGCTTCCGCCGCGAGGCCTCGGCGGCAGCCGGCCTCCAGCACCCGAACGTCGTCGGCGTCTACGACCGCGGCGAATGGGACGGCACCTACTACATCGCGATGGAGTACCTGCCGGGCCGCTCGCTCAAGGACGTGATCCGCCAGGAGGCGCCGCTCGACCCGGTCCGCGCGATCGACATCGCGGTGCAGATCCTCAAGGCCGCCCGCTTCGCGCACCGCAGGGGGATCGTCCACCGCGACCTCAAGCCGCACAACGTGATGATCGACGACGAGGACCGCGCCAAGGTCACCGACTTCGGCATCGCGCGCGCGGGCGCCTCCGACATGACCGAGACCGGCTCGATCATGGGCACGGCGCAGTACCTGTCCCCCGAGCAGGCGCAGGGGCACGCCGTCGCCCAGGGGTCCGACCTGTACGCGATCGGCGTGATCCTGTTCGAGCTGCTGACCGGGCACGTGCCGTTCGACGCCGACTCGGCCGTCTCGATCGCGCTGAAGCACGTCTCCGAGGCACCGCCGACGCCGAGCATGTTCGACCCGTCCGTGCCGCCGGCGCTCGAGGCGGTCGTGCTGTGGGCGCTCGAGAAGGACCCGGCGCAGCGGCCCGCCGACGCCGACGCGTTCATCCAGGCGCTCGAGGACGCGCGCGACCAGGTGATCGCCGGCGAGGCGCCGGGGCAGCGCACGGCGATCTTCGCGCCCGCGGCGATCCCGCCGGACCCGGCCTACACCGACGAGGCGCTCGCCGCCGCGGCGTACGGGACGGCGGCCGCGGCCGGAACCGAGGCGGCGGTGCCCTACTACGCCGACGAGGCCGGGCAGCGCGACGAGGACGGCGAGAGCCGCCGGCCGCCGTGGTGGGTCTGGCTGCTCGGCGCGCTGGCGCTGGCGGCGGTCGTCGTCGGGATCGTGCTGCTCACGCGGCCGGGCGACGTGACCGTGCCGAGCGTCGTCGGGCAGGACGTCTCCTCCGCGCTGGCGGAGCTGCGGTCGGCCGGGCTGAAGGCGTCCGTCGACCGCGTCACCAGCGGCAGACCGGCCGACCAGGTGCTCGCGCAGGACCCGGACGGCGGCGAGCAGGCGCAGGACGGCTCGACCGTCACGCTCACGGTCTCCAGAGGGCCGGGGCAGGTCGCGGTGCCGTCCGTCGACGGGCTCGGCGAGCAGAAGGCGCGCGGGCAGCTGACGAACGCCGGGCTCGTCGTCGACCGCGTCGTGCGCCAGGCCGACGACACCGTTCCGGAAGGCCGCGTGATCAAGACCTCGCCGGCGGCCGGCACGCCGGTCGACCGCGGCTCGGACGTGACGCTGTTCGTCTCGAAGGGGCCGAAGCAGGTCGCGGTGCCGGACGTCGTCGGCCTCACGCAGGACGCGGCGCGGCAGACGCTCGGCGACCAGGGCCTTCAGGTGAGCTCCAGCGAGGAGGGGTCGGACAGCGCAGAGCCGGGGACGGTCCTGAGCCAGGACCCGGCCGCCGGCGTGAACGTCGACCCCGGCTCGACCGTGACGATCGTCGTCGCGAGAGCGATCCCCACGGTCGACGTGCCCGACCTGCTCGGCACGTCCGAGACCGAGGCGGTCGACGCGCTCACCGCCGCCGGCCTGGAGCCGCGCACCTCGCTGCGCGACGTGAGCGACATGGCGGACGACGGGATCGTGCTCGACCAGCGGCCAGACCCCGGCACGCAGGTCAAGGACGGCGCGCCGGTGCGGATCTTCGTCGGGCGCTACAAGCCGACCACCACGCCGACGACGCCGACCACGCCGACGACGCCGTCGGGAGGGTCGGGCTGATGGCGGCGCCGCGACGCGTCGCCGTGCTCGGCGGCGGGCGCTCCTCCGAGCACGACGTCTCGCTCGCGTCGGCCGCGTCGGTGCGCGCCGGCTTGGAGCGCGGCGGGCACGAAGTCGCCGCGGTCTCGATCTCGCGCGACGGCGCCTGGACGTGCGGGGACGAGCCCGTCGCGCTGACGCCGGGCGGCGGGCTGCTCGGCTGCGACGTCGTCTTCCCGGTGCTGCACGGCCCGTTCGGCGAGGACGGCACGGTGCAGGGGCTGCTCGAATGCCTCGACGTACCGTACGTCGGCTCCGGCGTGCTCGCGTCGGCGGCCTGCCTGGACAAGGTCGTCGCCAAGGAGCTGCTTGCGCGGGCCGGGCTGCCGCAGGTCGACTACCGGGGCGTGCGGCATGCGGAGTGGCTTGACGGGCGCGACGCCGTGCTGGCGTCGCTGGCGCCGCTCGGCCTGCCCGTGTTCGTGAAGCCGGCGCGGCTGGGGTCGTCGGTCGGGATCGTGCGGGTCGCGGAGGCGGGCGCGCTCGCGGACGCGATGGAGTCCGCGTTCGCGCACGACCCGCTCGTGATCGTCGAGGCGGCCGCGAGCGGGCTGGAGATCGAGTGCGCGGTGCTCGGCAACGACGCGCCGGCCGTGTCGGTGCCGGGGGAGATCGTGCTCGCCGGCGGCGGGGACGGCTGGTACGACTACGAGGCGAAGTACGAGCAGGGCGGGATGGAGCTGGTCGTGCCGGCGCGCATCCCGGACGCGCTCGCCGCGCGCGTCCGCGCGCTGGCGGCCGAGGCGTTCGCGGCGCTCGGCTGCGCCGGCCTCGCGCGCGCCGACTTCTTCGTCGACCCCGCCGCCGGCGAGGTGCTCGTCAACGAGCTGAACACGATGCCCGGCTTCACCGAGAACGTCCGTCTACGGCAAGCTCTGGGCCGCCTCCGGCGTGCCGTACGAAGACCTGCTGACGCGGTTGGTCGAACTCGCCGTCGAGCGCCACGCGCGCGAGCGGGCGTATCAGTTCTGAGCGGCGCCCCGGCTTTGCAGCCTGGGCTGCGGGGTACGCCGGCGCCGGCGGCGGTCCCGGCGCTGAGCCCGTGGGGCGGTTGCAGCAAATGGCTCGGCGGCTTTGGAGCGAACACATGTTCGCTTTTCCGTCCGGCTTCGCGCGGATCATCTCGACATGCCCCCCGCCGGCCTCACCAGCCCATGATCGACTGCACTACCCGAGTAAATCGGCCATACGAGGTTGAGAAATCGGCCATACGAGCCTACGCTCGTCATATGGAGTCGCTTCGATCACTCGCGCTGGATCTCGGCCTCCCCGAGCGGACGCTGCGGCGCGCTGCTGCCGAGGGCTTGGTGCGGGGCGAGCGAGTGAGCCCGCACAAGTTCAGGGCGACGCTGCGAGAGCAGGAGTACCTGCGGCGGCAGTGGCCGCTGTTGTCGAGCTTGCGCGCGTTGCTGCGAACGGAGCCGAACGTCAGCTTCGCCGCTCTGTACGGGTCGCAGGCGCTCGGCACTGCGGGCCCGCAGAGCGACGTCGACCTGGTGGTCGCGCTCCGGCATGACGACCTGTCGCGTCTGGCGGATCTGAGCGGCCGGCTGTCGCGCGCGCTCGGTCGCGACGTGCAGACCGCCCGGCTGGCCGACGCCCGGAGGTCTCCCGCGCTGCTGGCCGATCTGCTTGATCACGGACGTGTGCTCGTCGACCGCGACGACACCTGGCCGAGACTCCAGCGCGGCGCCCGCCGGATCCGCCGCGAGGCCGCAGCGGCGCCGTCGCTCGACGCAGCGCTCGACGCGCTCGACCTCGACTCGCCGAGCGCGCGATGACGCCGGCGCCGCCGGCGCCGCTGGAGGCGGTGGATCCTCAGCGGGCAGAGGCGCTGAAGCGCAAGGTTCTCGACCGCATCGCAGACGTGAAACGCCACCTCGTCGCGCTTCGGACCGCGATGGCGGGGTTCGGAGAGAACTTCGATTCCGAGGTCTTCGAGCAGGAGTTCGACTCCGAGGAGCCAGAGCCGCTCAACCGCGTCAAGGCGGTCGAACGCGGCGTCGATCAGCTCTACAACTACATGGTCGAGCTCGCGGCGTTCGGACTCGAAGCTCGCCGGCGAGCGCCGGCGCTACGACGAGAACGAACGCACGCCGCGATCTCGACGCGCTCGCTCGGCTGCGGGTCATCTCGCACGAGCGCGCCAGCCGTCTCCAGCGCCTGCGCGAGTACCGGCGCCTGTTCGTCCACGAGTACGCAGCCGCCACCGCCGCCCAGGTCCACGAGGCGGCGCGCATCGTCTCCGACGAGCTGCCACCGTTCTTCCGCGCCTACGGCGAGTGGGTCCGCAGCGGCTTCCGGCGACCGACGTGACTCACGCGCCGGCGGTGGCTCTCGTCGCGAGAACTATAGACCTGGGCCGACTGCGCTCCGAGGAGCGGCTGCCGCAACGCGTCCGGCCGCGCGACCCGACGAGACCTCGCCGTGGCTGACACCGTCGTCGACGTCGTCGTGCAGTTGAACGGCGAGGACGTGCCCGCCGGCCGCATGTGGGCCCACCGGCGGCGCGGATCCGAGTCCGCAACGTTCGCGTACGCCCCCGAGTACGTCGCGCGCGCCGACGCTTACGCGCTCGACCCGGCGCTGCCCCTCACCACGGGACAGCAGCAGACGCCGTTGCAACGCTCGACCTTCGGCGCCTTCTCCGACTGCGCTCCCGACCGTTGGGGCCGGCGCCTCCTCCAGCGCACGGCGCGCACGCGCGCCCGCGAGAGCGAGCCGGCGCGAAGCCTGGGCGAGATCGACTTCCTGTTGGGCGTGCGCGACGACCTGCGCCAAGGCGCGCTGCGCTTCCGCGATCCCGCCAGCGGCGTCTATCTGGCCGACGAGCGCACAGGCGTCCCGTCGCTGCTCGACGTCGCTCCCCACTTCCGGCTGCGTCCCGACGAAGCCGCCGCGATCCTCGGCGACGTCGTGGCCGCCACGCGCGACTGGCGGCGTGAGTCCCGCGCACGCGGACTGAGCGCGGCCGCGATCGAGCGGATGACGCCCGCCTTCGAGCACGCAGAGGCGACGGCGGCTGCCGCGATCGCGCGCGCGATCTACTGAGACGGCTCGCATCCCGGCGGAGGTGGCGGAGCGCGCGCGCTCGCCGGCGAGGCGTTCGCGGCGCTCGGCTGCGCCGGCCTGGCGCGCGCCGACTTCTTCGTCGACCCCGCCGCGGGCACGGTGCTCGTCAACGAGCTGAACATGAGCCCGGCTTCACCGAGACGTCCGTCTACGGCAAGCTCTGGGCCGCCTCGGGCGTTCCATATGAGGGGGGTTGGTGGAGCTGGCGCTCGAGCGCCACGCGCGCGAGCGGGCGTACCAGTTCTGAACCCTGCTCACGGCCTCCCGCCGAGGTGCACGCTCGTCACGCTCTGGTCGAGCTGCGCGCCGAAGACGTTGCCGGAGACCGGCAGCTGTACCGCCGAGCCGTCGCGGAGCGTGATGGTCACGCGCTCGACGCCATCGGGCGCGAGCCCGAGCAGCGCGTCGTTCGTCGTCATCCAGGCATGGCCCGCCTCGAGCATCTCCGGCGTCGCCGCCACGCCCGTGCCCGGACCGGTGGCGCCGGGAGACAGCGAGTAGAGGGCTGCGGCGCCGGTCGAGGTCGGCAGTACCCACGCCGGGAGCTTCGTTGCGTCTGCGTGCGGCGTGCCCGGGGCCGGCGGCGGTGCTTCCACCCGCAGCGACGAGCCGGGCGCGACGTCGCCGTTCACGTAGTGACCCGGCGCTCCCATCTCGTCGGCGTGCGTGCGTGTGCGTCGCAGGAGCGAGACCTCGCGTACGAGCGCAGGATCGAACGTGGCGGTCGCGTCGACGGCGGCAAAGCGCTGGACCTGCGCGGGGGCATGTCCGTCGCCCGGGATGAGCGTGGACACCGAGATCGTGCCGGTCGCTGCGCCGGCTGCGCCGGCGAGCGCGAGCGTCGCCGCCGCAGCGAGGACCGCCCCGCGCATCCGCGCGGGCGGTGTGCGCCGCCCGCGGCGGGCAGTCTCGGCGCTCGCGACGCGTGCCAGCTCGGCGCCGAGCTCGTCCACGAACGGTGGGCGTTGTGATGCATCGGTCATGTCAGCGTCTCCTTGATGCTTGGATGACGTTCGAGCGCGACGCCAAGCTGTCGCAAGCCACGCGAGACTCGCGCTCGGACGGTCGGCTCGCTGACGGCGAGCCGGGAGGCGATCTCCGCATACGACCGCTCGTCCACGACGCGCATCTGGATGGCCTCCTGCTGGTCAGGCGGCAGCTGCCGCAACTCGGCGGCGACACGGGCCCTTGCATCGTCGAGACCGGCCAGCTGCTCGACGCGCTCGTAGTCTCCGTCCGTGAGCGCGGGGAGCTGGATGCCAAGCCGCTGCGTCGCCTTGCGCTCGATGACGCCGCTGCGCGCGTAGTGGCTGAGCAGGTTGCGCGCGATGCCGAACAGCCATGCGCCGGCCTCCTCTTCGGTTGTGCCCCGAAATCGTCTGCGATCGCGGAAAGCGATGGCGAACGTCTCGGCGGTCAGGTCGCGTGCTGCCTCGACGTCGAGCGTGCGTGCTGCCAGGAAGCTCAGTACGCCAAGCACGCGGGCGTCGTAGACCGAGGCGAACGCCGTCGGGTCGCGCTGTGAGCGGCGCAGGAGGCACGAGTGTCTGGATGGGTGTGGTCGCATCGAAACGGAAGTGCCTCGAGCGGGCGATCTTGTGACGAGGCTACGGCATTGCGTGGGGCTGAAGCGGCTGTCGTGCAGAAGCGGCCGATGAGGCTCGGCATTGCGTATTCAAAATAATTTGAATAGAGTCGCGCCGTGCGCGCTGCCGCTAAGCGCGCAACATCCTCCATAACGACGGGAGCTTCATGCCTGCTCTTGGATTGGGCCGCGCCCACACGCGGTTCACGACGGTCCTTGCCTTGGTTGTGACGTGCGCCACGCTGCTTGCGGTTGCGAGCAGCACAGCCTCGGCGGACTCCAGCGATTGGTTCTGTCCGTGGAACAACGGAAACGGCGGGTTCATCTCGCTGGGCGCGCACACCGGCTGCACGAACGGCTTCTACAACGCGCTCACGAAGGTTGCCTACTACCACAGAGCCGGTGCGAACGTCAACCACTGCGCCGTTTCGAAATGGACGTCAGACCCCGGCGGCAGCGGCTCGAATGCGATTCCTGCTGCATGCGGCTACGGCTCTGCGCCCTACGGATACATCTCAACCCAGTACTACGGATCAGGCGTCTGGAGCTATGCGCGCGGAAAGAACAATGAGGGCGTGACGCACTACGGTTTTTACGGAATTCGCTGGTGGATCTAAGGACAAGCTAATGAGTATTCGTGTAAATCCCATTCGTCTGCTGAAGGTCTCGGCAATCCTTGTGATCGCACTTATGTGCGCAGTCGCATTCGCGGCTACGCGGACCTCGGCGGACTCGTCAGGCGTCGCTGAGCCGACGACGGATCCGGTCCCAGGCTTCACGTACCCACCGGCAGCGTCGCCCGCTGATGCCGCGGCCGGGCAGGCGGCGGTTGCGCAGCGCTTCGCGCTCTTTCGTGCCGAACAGACCGTCGTGCTCGCTTCAATGGTCATCCAGGACCCCGGCATCGACCGCACGGCGGGTCGGGAGCTCACCGTCGCGTCGGCGGCGGTGCTCGCGCGTAGCAATGCGACGACTCCGGAAGCACGGATCTGGGTCGCGCCGCGCTACGACGGCACTGTATGCCTCCTGCCTCTCATGAGGGACGCCCAGGGGCCGGCCGAGGCCTGCGCGACCGCCGACGAGGCGGACAGCGGCCACCTCGTGATGACGCAGAGCCGGAGCTCCTCGGACGTGGACGTCTACGGTCTGGTTCCCGACGGCGTGGACGGTGTCGTCGTGCAGCTCGCGGACGGTTCGAAGCACGCGCTGCCGGTTCTCGACAACGCGTACGCTGCGCACTTCGCGCAGCCGACGGAGAGCGTGGCGTTCGAGGACGCGAGCGGGGCGATGGACGAGCTTACGTTGCGCAGCGACGGGTAGAGAGCACGATGTTGCCGGCGAGGCGATCGCCTCGCCGGCAACGACTCAGCGGTACAGCGACAGCTCGCTGATCTCGGCTCTGTCGCTGCCGGGGAGGCTGGTGATCCAGAGGAGGACCCAGCGGGCGCGTTGGCCGGCGGTGTCGAGGTCGATCGTCTGCTTGGCGGCGACCGAGGGGACGGTGGCGACGAGCTTCCAGCCGGGGTCGGGGACTCTGTCCGGCGGGGCGTCGCCGTTGGCGACGTAGACGTCGGCGGAGAAGCCAGGCGTGGGCGTGCGGACGCGCAGCTCGCGGAACACGGCGCCGGGCTGCGCGTCGAGCACGAGGCCGACGCCGGCCTTCTGCAGGTCGCCGGTCGAGTAGGACTCGGTCGTCCAGACGGTCTCCGGGTTGCCGTCGATCGCGAACGCGGTCTGATCGCCGTGCTCGGTGCCGTCGCCGCCGTCGCCGGGCGGGTCGTAGTCGCTCGCCGCGTCCGAGTGGAGCCCCACCGCGCTGAGCGCGCCCCCGCCGTCGGCCGTCTGCTCCGTCCCGGTGCCGCGATGCGTGCGGTCGGACAGCAGCACGATCCCCGTCACGAGCGCGGCGACCGCGAGCACCGCGACGACTGCCACCCACGCCGGCTTCAGGCGCGCGCGCAGCGGCACGCGCCGGCGCGCGCTGCTCGGCAGCGTCCGCAGCACCGCCGTCGCCTCGCCGGTCGCGGCGCCGGCCCGCGCCGCCTCGAGCGCGAGCACGTTCTCGAGGTCGGCGATCAGCTCCTCGTCGCTGCGGTAGCGCTCGTGCAGGTCCTTCGCGGTCGCGCGGTCGATCACCGCCGCCAGCGAGGCCGAGACCTCCGGTCGCAGGGTCTGCACGTCCGGCAGCTCCTCGCGCACGTGCTTCATCGCGACCGCGACCTGGTTCTCGCCTCTGAACGGGACCTGCCCGGTGAGCATCTCGAACAGCACGATCCCGAGCGAATAGAGGTCCGACTGGCCGGTGACGGCATGGCCGAGCGCCTGCTCCGGGGACACGTAGTCGGTCGTGCCGAGCACGCGGCCGTCCGCGGTCAGCCCGTCGTCGTCGAGCGAGCGGGCGATGCCGAAGTCCGTGACCTTCGCGCTGCCCTCCTCGTCGATCAGCACGTTCTGCGGCTTCACGTCGCGGTGGACGATGTGTCTCGCGTGCGCGCACCCGAGCGCGCGCGCGATCTCGATCGCGTAGGCGACCGCCTCGGCGACGTCGAGCTCGCCGTGGCGGCGGATCCGCTCCTTGAGCGTCTCGCCCTCGACGTACTCGAGCACGATGTACGGGCGGCCCTGGTCCTCGCCGTAGTCGATCACGCCGACGATGTGCGGGTGCGAGAGCTGGGCGACCGCGCGCGCCTCTCGTCTGAAGCGCTCGAGCTGGTCGGAGTCGCTCGCGATCTCGCGGTTCATCAGCTTGATCGCGACCGGCCGCTCGAGCGTTCTCGTCCAGCGCGCGGTAGACCGACGACATCCCGCCGGTGCCGATGCGCGCCTCGAGCCGGTAACGGCCGTTCAACAGGGTTCCGAGCAGCGTGCTCACGTGATCGAACTCGTTCTAGCGTCTATCGTCCGCGCGCGCACGCCATCCGTGCCTCCTACTACACGTGCGCCCCGGCTCCTTGATCCTGGGCGCCGCGGCCCAGCGTACGCCGGGTGCGCGCTACCGCGCTGCGGCGCCAGGCCGCACACGCGCGAGCAGGCCGTCGAGCACGCCGCCGGCCCAGTCGGCGAGCGCGTGCAGGCGCGTGCGGATCGGCGCCCACCACAGCGCGAGCGCCGTCGCGCTGCCGAGCGCGGCGCCGGCCAGCACGTCGGTCGGGTAGTGCACGCCGATCGCCACGCGCGTGACCGACAGCACGGCCGCGAGCGCGACCGCGACCCAGCCCCAGCGGCGGTTGCGCAGCAGGATCGCGACGGCGATCGCGAAGCTGGCGGTCGCGTGGTCGCTCGGGAAGCTCGCGTCGGCGACATGGTGGCCGAACATGTGCACGCCGCCCGGGTCGGTGACGAACGGCCGCGCGCGGTCGACGAGGTGCGACAGCGCCATCCCGATCGCGAGCGCCACCGCCGCGCTCGCGCCGGCCGCGACCGCGATCCGCTGCGCGGGGCGGCGCGCAGCGCCCGGGAGCAGCAGGAACAGCACGACGAGCGCGCCCGCGAACAGCAGCTGCGACGCGTTCGAGTACGCCAGCAGCGGGTCCTCGACGCCGTCGTGGTGGGCGAAGAAGCCGTTGAGCGCGTGCAGGAGGCCGTGGTCCATCCCGGCATTCTCGTAAACGAAAGGTGAAGAGACGGTGAACGCGCGCGCCGGCGGTGCGGGCGCGGACGGGACGCCGGCGCGGCCGGCCGGCCGGCTACTCGTCCGGCGTCGCCGGCGGGACCGGCGGCAGCGCGCCCGGGTCGGCCGAGGCGGCGGCCTGGTTCTCGGCCTTGACGGCCTCCCAGATCTCCTCGCGGTAGACGGGCATCTCTCTCGGCGCGGCGATCCCGATGCGGGCGGTCTGGCCGCTGATCTCCATGACGGTGACGACGACGTCGTCGCCGAGCATGATTCTCTCGCCGGGCCGGCGGGTGATGATCAGCATCGCGTCCTCCGTGGTCGCCTGCGGGTGCTGGCGGCGGCTCCGTGGTCACCGTCCGGCCAGGGAGGGTCTCACAGCGTCAGGCGGCGTGCTCCACGGCGGCGGCCGCCAGCTCGGCGAACAGCGGCGCGCGCAGGTCCGCGCCCGCCGCCTCGTTGAGCACCTGGTGGCCGACGCCGTCGGCGATCACGATCGGGGCGCGCAGGTTGGCGGTGAAGTCCTCGAGCCGCTCGCTCGCGCGCACGGTCACGTAGACCGCGGCGCCGGCCGGCGGCGCCGGCTCCAGCGCGAAGGCGGCGAAGAAGCGGCGCGGGTCGGCGAGCGGGAGCGCGAGCGCCGGGTCCTCCAGCGAGTGCAGCCACACGAACGCATCGTCCTCGTCGCGGGCGACGAGCGCGAAGGAGCGGCTGTCGAGGCCGGCGAGGCCCCGGGGGAACGCGATCGCGCTGTCCGGCGCGACCTCGATGCGGCCGAAGCGAGTGCTGTCGATCGTCGTGGGCACGGGGGTCTCCTTGGGGGTGGGCGGTGGGATCAGTGCAGGAAGTCGAGCAGCGAGGACTGCACGATCGTCGAGCCGGCGCGCAGCGCCGCCGTGTAGGCGGCCTGCTGGGTCGAGTACTCGGTGATCGTCTGCGCGATGTCGGCGTCCTGCGTGTCGGACAGCAACTGCGTCGCGTTCGTCTGCAGGCTCGACAGGCGCGAGTCGGCGATCGCGAGGCGGTTCGTGCGCGCGCCGACGTCGGCGCGGATGCCGCTCAGCGCGCCGAGGTTGGCGTCGAGCCGCTGGAGGTCGGTGCTGCGCAGCGCGGCGACGTCGGCCGCTTTGCCGCTGCGCAGGTGGTCGGAGACGTCGCGCAGCGTGTTCAGCAGCTTGTCGTCGGCGGCGCCCTGGCCGTCGCCGAGCAGTCCGTGCAGGTCGACGTTGATCGGGATCTGCGCGCCCGGCCCGATCTCGCGCGTGATCGTGCCCGCGTCGCCGGCGTAGGCGTCGGATCTGCCGAGCGGGTAGGGCGCGGTGTCGGTCGCGGTGCCGGAGAAGACGTGGCGGCCGGCGTACTGGACGTTCGCCTCCTGCTTGACGCCGTCGATCAGCTGGTCGATCTCGTCGGCGATCGCGTTGCGCGCGTCCGGCCCGGCGCTGTCGTTGCCGCCCTGGATCAGCAGCTCGCGCACGCGCTGGAGCGAGTCGGACACCTGCCCGAGGGCCGTGTCGCAGGTGTTGAGCCAGGCGGTGCCGTCGCCGACGTTGCCCCGGTACTGGTCGAGGCCGGCCAGCTCGCCGCGCAGCGCGAGCGCGCGGCTGGCGCCGTACGGGTCGTCGGACGGGCGCGTGATCTGCTTGCCGGACGACAGTCTCTGCTGCAGCGTCGAGACGCGCGAGAGGTTGTCGTTGAGGTCGCGCAGGATCGCGCGCGAGCTCATCAGCGTGGTGACGCGCATCGACATCGCTACAGCCCCACCCGGCCGGTGCGCGTGATCAGCGTTTCGAGCATCGAGTCCATCGTCGTCATCGTGCGCGCCGACGCCTGGTAGCCGCGCTGGAAGCGGATCAGGTTCGTCATCTCCTCGTCGAGCGAGACGCCGGCGACGGACTGGCGGCGGTTGTCGATCGCGTCGACGAGCGACTGCGCGGTCGACTGCGCGCGCACGGCCGCCTGCGACTCGGTGCCGATTCTCGCGACGAGCGCCTGGTATGCCTGGTCGGTCGTCCCGCCGCGCAGCTGCGCGATCGCCTGCGCGACGTCGTTCTCGCCGGCGGCGCCGCCGCTGCCGGTCTGGACCGTCGCGGTGGTCGCGACGACGTCGATCGTGGCGGCCGTCGTGCCGGCGGCGTCGAAGAAGGGCGTCGAGCTGTGGAGCGCGTTGACGCTGCCGACGAGGTCGGCGGCGACCGCGTCGAGCTGGCTGCGGTAGCCGAGCACCGGGCCGGTCGGGCTCGCGAGGTCGAGCAGCGCGCCGAGCTTGCCGCCCGGTCTCGTGAGCGTCTGCGGCCACATGTACCCGGCGGGGATCGTCGGGTCGACGAGCGTCACGCCGCCGAAGTCGACTCTCAGGCGGCTGTCGCCCGTGTCCGTCACCGACACCTGCGCGAGCTGGGAGAGTCTGTCGACCAGCTGGTCGCGGCGGTCCATCAGGTCGTTCGGCTGCTGGCCGCGGAAGACCGCGTCGCCGATCGCTCTGTTGAGGCCGGCGAGCTCGCCCGCCATGTTCGCGACGTCGCCGCTCGGCCCCGTGATCGCGTCGTACTGGTCCTGCGCCTGCTGCGCGACGGTCGTGAGCTGGCCGGAGACCGTTCTGAACGTGGTGGTGAGCGTCTGCGCGGTGGTCACGAGCGCGGAGCGCGCGCCGGCGTCGTCGGGCGCGTTGGCGACGTTGCTCCAGGCGTCCCAGAATCTCGTCAGCTGCGCGGCGAGTCCGTCGTCGGTCGGCTCGGCGAAGGCCAGCTCGGCCTGGTCGAGCGAGGTGGTGCGCGCGGTCGCGTCGCCCAGGTTCATCTGCTGCGCGCGGTACTGGAGGTCGAGGAACTGGTCGCGCATGCGGCGGATCGCGGCCACGTCGACGCCGCTGCCGAGCTGCGCGCCGGAGCCGTTGTTGACGCTGTTCGCCGGGATCAGGTACGGCTGCGTCGGCTCCAGCACCGCCTCCTGGCGCGAGTAGCCGGCGGTGTTCGCGTTCGCGATGTTGTGGCCGGTGACGTCGATCGCCTGCTGCTGTGCGAGCAGGCCGCGGAGCGAGGTCTGGAGGCCGAAGAAGGCGGAGGTCATGGCGCTATGCCTGCAGGTCGAGGGCGCGGAGGCTGGGGGCGGACCCGATCCCGCGGGCGGCGCCGGCGGTCCCGCCCGCGCGGTTGCCGGCCGCCGTGTAGGCGCCGGCGTCGCCGGGACCCGTCCCGCCCGCCCCGACGAGCCGCAGCAGGTGGTCGAGGAACGCGAGCTCCTGGCGCATCAGCGCCTGGTTGCAGGTGTGCTCGCGCGTGACCTCGGCGAGCAGGCCCTGCAGCTCGGCGCTGCGCGCCTGCGCGAGCTCGGCGTCCTGCGGGGTCATCAGCGCGGTCAGCTGGCTGAGCGTGACGGCGGCGGGCGCGACGCCGAGCTGCGCGCCGGCGCGCGCGAGCAGGCTTGCGCGGTCCTCCTCCAGGCGGGCGCGGCGCTCGAGCTCGGCCTGGAAGGCGGCGACCTGGCGCACGACCGCGTCGACGTCCTGCGCGCGGATCGCGACGCCCTGCGCGAGCACCGCCTGCAGCAGCTGCCGCGTCGAGCCGAGCTGCGCCTCGAGGTGCGCGAGCATGTCGCCGGCGAGGCGGGGGTCGTGCGTCGTCGGCTGGAGTGCGAGCGCGCTCATGCCGTGGGCTCGGGGGCTGCTGGCGGGCGGGTCCTGTCGCCTCCGGGCGCGCGCACGACCGCGTTCGCGGTCGCACGTGCGTCCTCAGCGCCACCCGCCCGATCGGCGCTGGTGGCCGACGGCGTGGGCGCGGTACGCGCGCGCGGGTCGCTCGCCGGCTGGATGGCGTCGGCGAGCTGCCGCGCGAGGCCGAGGCCGCCGCCGGCCATCACGCCGTCGGCGAGCGCGTCGGGGAGGAGGCTTGCGTAGGGGGAGTCGCCGCCCATCGCGTCTCTGGCGGAGTCGGCGAGCGACTGCGTGAGCTGCTGGACGAGCAGGCGCTCGAAGCCGAGGCCGGCCTCGTAGGCCTGCTTGCGCGCCGGCGCGGCCGTGCGGATGTCGGCCGGCAGGAGCGAGGCGTCGATCGGCGGGAGGCCGGCCGGCAGGCTCATCGCTTCACCTGGTTGGCGACCTCGAGCATCTGGTCCTGCATCTGGATCGCCTTGCTGGCCATCTGGAAGCTGCGCTGCGCGTCCATCATGTCGACCATCGCGTCGCCGACGTCGACGTTCGAGCCCTCCAGCAGGCCCTGGCGCAGCGTGCTGCCCGCGCCGACGGGGGCCGGCTGGCCGCTCTGGGCGGTCGGGGCGAAGAGGTTGCCGCCGAGCGGCTGCAGGCCGTCCGGCGCCGGCACGTCCACGAGTTGGATGCGGCCGATCGCGGCGCCCTTGCCGATCCGCACCGTGCCGTCGGCGCCGATCGCGAGCCGGTCCGCCGTCGTGCCCTTCGGCACCGTGATCGGCGGGTCGAGCAGCGCGCCGTCCTGCGTCGTCAGGCGGCCGTTCGCGTCGAGCCGCAGCGCGCCGTCGCGCGTGAGCGCGAGCGAGCCGTCGGGCCGTCTGACCTGGAAGAAGCCCGCGCCCTCGATCGCGAGGTCGAGCGGGTTGCCCGTCGTCTGCAGCGCGCCCTGCTCCTGCGAGCGGCCGAAGATGCCCGCCGCCGCGCCCGCGCCGGCCAGCACCGTCGGTCCGGCGCTCGGGCCCTGCCGGTTGTAGAGCAGGTCGCGGAAGCCGACGCGCACGCGCTTGTAGCCGGTCGTCGAGACGTTCGCGAGGTCGTTCGCGACGCCGTCGATGCGCTGCTGCTGGGCGGCCATGCCGGCCGCGGCGGAGTAGAGGCCTTCGAGCATCACGCGCCTCCGTTCGGCGATCCGACCTGGACGGCCGTCTTGTGGAGCGACTCGTCGATCGTCTGGATCACCTTCTGGCCGGCCTCGAAGGCGCGGAAGGAGGCGATCATGTCGACCATCGTGCGGGTCGGGTCGACGCCCGAGCCCTCGAGCGCGCCGCTGCGGACGGTGCCCGTTGCCGCGCCCGCCGGTGTGCCCGTGAAGAGGTTGTCGCCCTGCTTGGCGGGTCTGGCGAGCGCGAAGACGCCGACGTCGGCGGCGTTCGCGTGGCCTCCGGCGCCGACGCGCACCGGCTGGCCGTTCGTGCCGAGCACGCGGTTGCCGAGCTGGTCGGTGAGCGTGCCGTCGGCCGCGGCGGTGAACTGGCCGTTGCGCGTGTAGCGCACGCCCTGCGGCGTCTGCACGCCGAACCAGCCGTCGCCGGCGATCGCCATGTCGAGCGGCTCGCCGGTCTCGCGCAGCGGTTGCGGGCTCGTGTCGGTGACCATCCGGTCGGCGGCGACGCCGGTCGTCAGGCCGCCGATCGACTCGCCGGTGGCGCTGTTGCTCAGCAGCAGGTCGCTGAACGCTCTCTGCGTGACGCGGTCCGCCTTGTAGCCCGGCGTCGACGCGTTCGCGAGGTCGTTCGCGATCTGGTCCTGCCGCATCTGCTCGGCGACCATGCCGGACGCCGCGATGTAGAGGCCGCGCTCCATGCACCCCCGGTGGTCGGCCGGGGGACGGCGATCTTGAGCGAGCGGCCGCCTGCGGTCAGCTCGCGCGGCGGCGGCGCGGCGCGGCCGCCTGCTCGGCGTGCGCCGCGATGTAGTCCCGGATGGCGTCTCTCGCGGCCGCGATGATCGAGTCGTCGGTGCGGCCATGAGCGATCGCGTCCAGCGCGCGAACCTCGTCGCGCGTGAGCGGCACGGGCAGCTTCGCGGTCACCTGATCGCCTCTCACCGGCCGCGCGTCGTGGTACTCGAGCGTGCTCTCGTTGCGTTGCCGTAGCGGAAATGTTGCGAACCGTGCGAGGCCTGTGACAGTTCAGGCCTACGCCGCCGTCAGGCGCCGAGCTCGTCGCGCAGGGCGGAGAGCGCCTCGCGCAGCTCGGCGACCTCGCGCTCGAGCGCCTCGATGCGGGCCTCGGCGGCGGGTGGGAGCGTGGGCGCCGGTGCGGATGCCGCAGGCGCGGAGCCGGCGGCGGCCGTCGGTGCGGCGTCCGGCACGGCGGAGGCGAGCGGCTGCGCGGGCGCCTGGCCGGCCGCGACGCTCGCCGGGACTGCGGCGGCCTCGTCCCCGCCCAGCAGCTGCACGTAGCGCTCTTCCTTCTGCCCGGGCTGGCGCGGGAGCTGGGCGGCGTGGCCTCTGGCGATCAGGCGCTCGAGCGTCGCCTCGACGGCGGCGAGGTCCTCGAAGCGGTGCAGCCGCTCGCTGCGCTGCTTCAGCTCGCCGGGCGTCTGCGCGCCGCGCAGCATCAGCACGCCGAGCAGCGCCAGCTCGTCGGGGCCGAGGTGGAGCGCCTCGTCGAGCAGGTGGCGGTACTTCGCCGCGCGCGAGCCGTGCCCGCTCGTGAGGCGCGTCCAGCCGCGCCGGTAGCTGTGCTGGAGCGCGTCGCGGATGGTCGCCTCGTCGTAGTCGACGACCGGGTTGCGGTTCGTCGACTGGTTGCAGGCGAGCCGCAGCGCGTTGAGCGACAGCGGGTAGGCGTCCGGCGTCGTGCGCTGCTTCTCGATGAGGCAGCCGACCACGCGGATCTCGACGGCGTCCGGTTCCACGCGCGAAAGGCTACGTCACCACACGACCTCGACGCCGTACTGCGCCAGCGCCTGGTCGGAGGAGACGATCGAGAGCCGCTCCGCCCGCGCCTGCGCGACGAGCAGCCGGTCGAACGGGTCGCGGTGGTGCCACGGCAGCTCGCCGACCGCCTCCGCGTGCAGCGGCGAGATTGGCAGCAGCTCGACCTGGCGCAGGCCGGCGAGCCGGCGCGAGAGGTCGGCTGGGACCGCCAGCTTCCCGCGAGAGCGCTTGATCGCCACCTCCCACAGGCTCACTGCGCTCACGACCAGCGCGCGGCTTGCGTCCTTGGTCGTCGTGCTCGCTCGAGGCGAAAGCCGCTTGTCGCCGGCCAACAGCCAGAGCATCGCGTTCGTGTCGAGCAGGACGCCGGCCCGCTCAGCGGGCACCGAACGCCTCGGCGACGTCGTCCGGAAGCTCGTCGTAGCCGTCGAGGAACTCGATCTCGCCAGCCATGCAGCCGAACAGCGCCTCGCGGTCGCCGGATGGCGCCGGCTCGGGCACAGGGGTCAGGCGGACCGCGGGCTTGCCGCGGCGCGTCACGACGACCTCGTCGCCCGCGAGCGCGCGGTCGACCAGCTGCGAGAGGTGCGTCCTCGCCTCCTTCATCCCGAACTCGGCCACGCGGCCAACTGTAGCTGCGGTTGCCATCTGGATCGCTCCCTCGTTGGATGGATGTGGGGATCTGCCGCATCCGACGGGCCGACGGCGCCCGCCCGCCCGGCGCGGTAGCGTTCAGAGGGCCGATGGCCCGCCGATTCGCCCCCCTTGCCGCCCTGCTCGCCGCGCTCGCGATCGGCGGCTGCGCGTACGGCACGCCGGCGAGACTCACGCCGGCGCAGGACAGCGCGCGCATCAAGCTGATCGAGGACCACGGCGACTACAGCGACCGCGACCTCGCGCGGCTGTGCCCGGCGCTCTACCCGAGAGACTTCGTCACGAACAAGAAGGACTGGCCGGCGGGCGAGGCGAGATCGGGCGACATGTCGACCAGACAGATCGACGCGGCGCGCGCGCGAGAGTCCGCCGCGCTCAGCGCCGCCGGCTGCGACGTCTACCCGGGGTGAGCGGCTCGCCCCCATCCAGCCCCACCGCGCGCGCCGCGACAGACGGCGCCGCGCGGACGTCGGGCGCCGCGCCGGGCGCCGACCCGGCCACGCTCGACCGCTTCGCCCAGCTGCTCGTCGGCTTCGCCGCCAACGTCCAGCCGGGCCAGATCGTCGCGGTCTCCTCGGAGATCGGCAAGGAGCCGCTGACGCGCGCGATCGCCGCCGCCGCCTACGCCCACGGCGCCACCTACGTCGACGTCTCCTACGCGGACCCCTTCGTGCGCCGCGCGCGCATCGAGCACGGCAGCGAGCAGGCGCTGGAGACCGTCCCGAGCTGGATCGGCGAGCGAATCCTCGCCCTCGGCGACCAGCGCTGCGCGCGCGTCGCGCTCACCGGCCCGGTCGCGCCGAGACTGCTGGAGGACCTCGACCCGGCGCGCGTCGGCGCCGACAGAGCGCAGACGCTGCGCGAGGCCGGCAAGGTGCTCAACGACCGCACGACCAACTGGACGATCGGGCCGTGCCCGACGCCGGGCTGGGCGGAGCTGGTCCATCCGGAGCTGCCGCCCGAGCGGGCGCTCGCGAAGCTGTGGGAGCAGATCGTCCACGTCTGCCGGCTCGACGAGCCCGACCCGGTCGCCGCCTGGCGCGAGCGGATGGCGACGCTCGTGGGGGTGACCGAGCGGCTCACCGCCGCGCGCTTCGACGCGTTGCGCTTCGAGGGACCGGGCACCGACCTGACCGTCGGGCTGCTGCCGAGCTCCAGCTGGCTGAGCGCGAGCTTCTCCACGAGAGACGGGATCGCCCACGTCCCCAACCTCCCCTCCGAGGAGGTCTTCACGACGCCCGACCCGACGCGCGTGGACGGCGTCGTGCGCGCGACGAAGCCGCTGCAGCTCGCCGGCGCGACGATCGAGGGACTGACCGTCCGCTTCGAGGGCGGGCGCGCAGTCGAGATCGCCGCCGAGCGGGGCGCCGACGTCCTGCGCTCGATGACGAGGCACGACGACGGCGCCGCGCGCCTCGGCGAGGTCGCGCTCGTCGACGGCAGCGGCCGCATCGGCCCGCTCGACACCGTCTTCTACGACACGCTGCTCGACGAGAACGCCGCCAGCCACCTCGCGCTCGGACAGGCGTTCGCGTTCGCGGTCGGCGACGAGGACGCCGAGCGCATCAACACCAGCATGGTGCACATCGACTTCATGATCGGCGGCGACGACGTGGACGTGACGGGCGTCGCGGCCGACGGCACGCCGACGCCGGTGCTGCGCGGCGGCGTCTGGCAGCTTCTGACAGCCTTCCCGGGATGCGACCGCTCGCGGTCGATCTCGTGCTCCTGCGCTCGACGGCGCCCGACCTGCCGTTGGTGGTCGGCCGCGCGCTGGCGGCGCGCGTGGTTGAGCGGCGCGGGCGCTACGGCGTCATCAACCTCGCCGGCGCGTACCTGACGGCGGAGCTGCCCGAGGAGCTGCAGCCCGGGGACAGACTGCGGCTCGTCGTCCAGGAGATGGCCGGCGAGCGCGCCGTGCTGGCGCTCGCGCCCGATCCGCGCCGGCGGCGCCGGTCCGGCGAGGAGCCGTCGCAGCGGGACGATCCGCCGCAGCGGGACCGCGCGGACGAGGACGAGGGCGACGAGCGGCCCGGCTCGCTCGACGTCTACGGCTGAGGACGCGGGCGAGGCGCCCCGGGTCAGGCGACCTCGCTGAACAGCAGCGCGTCGGCGTCGAGCTCTCTGCGCAGCAGCTTCTTCAGCTGGCCGTGGATCTGGCAGACGCGGCTCTCGGACACGCCGAGGATGTCGCCGATCTCGCGCAGCGTGAGGTTCTTGACGTAGAGCAGCACCGCGACCTCGCGCTCGCGCTGGGGCAGGCGCTGGAAGGCGGCGCGGAAGCGCAGCTTCGCCGTCTCGCGCGCGGTGTGGTGCTCGGGGTCGGCGAAGCGGTCGTCGCTGACGAGCGTGTCGATCCGCTCGATCGCCGTCTCGTCGTCGCTGAGCACGAGCGTGTTGAGCGAGGTGACGTCGGAGGAGAGGATCTCGTCCTCGCGCCGGCGCAGCTCCTCCGGCGTCGTGTTGAGCGCGAGCGCGAGCTCGCGGCGGGTCGGCTTGCGGCCGTGGACGCCGGCGAACTGCTCGCGCGCCTGGTTGATGTCGCGCTCCCAGCGGCGCAGCGAGCGCGGCGCCCAGTCCTGGCGGCGCAGCTCGTCGAGCACGGCGCCGTGGATGCGCGTCCACGCGAACTGCTCCAGCGTCGCGCCCTTCTCCGGGTCGTAGCGCTCGATCGAGTGGATCAGCGCCTCCAGGCCGCAGGAGATGAAGTCCTCCACCTCGCAGCGCGCGGGGATCTCGCGCACCTTCTTGTAGACGATGTACTTGACCATCGGCGCGAAGGTCAGGACGAGGCGGTCGCGCACGCGCCGGTCGCCCGACTCGCGGTACTGCCGCCACAGCGTGAGCGCGTCCTCGGCCGAGATCCGGCCCCCCGTGCGCTTGATGTCCAGCTGCATGCTCTCTCTGCCTTCCCTCGTGGTCCCCGGTGATGGGTCCTGCGGTGGTGGTTCTGGTGGGTGCGCGGCAGGTATCGGAAGAACGCCGGGGCGCCTGCATCGCCGCAATGGGGTAACGGCACCAGGACATACGTCCAGGAATTCGGCCGAGATGACATAACGCCGCACCGGCCGCGCGCTCGCAGAAGCCTCGGGTGCACCGGAGGTCGGAATCACGGATTTCAGGGGTGTGCAGGAACGAAACCCCAGGGTGATGGGACGCCGCAGGATCGCCGCCGGGGGTTCCGGCGCGTTCTCGCTCAGGACCGGCGGGCCGCGGCCGACTACCCCGGATGTCCGCTTCCCGCTGGAGGTTCCCTTCCATGGCGCTCCGCCTCACCGGCTCACCCACGACCGCGACGCCCGCACAGCCCGCCGACCCCTCGGCCGCCGCGGACGCGTGCCTCGACCGCCACGACCTCGACGGCTACGCCGCGCTGTTCGCCGACGCCGCCGCGCGCGCGGACGTGCACGCGCGCTACGCCGCGCGCGTGAGACTGGTCGAGGCGGCCCTGCGTGCCGGACAGGCGGCGGATCGCGCCCGCGTCCCCGCGATCTACCTCGCCGCCGCGCGCGCCGCCGTGACGCTGCTGGAGGAGGAGCCGCGCGAGCCGGTGCTGCTCAACTACGCGGGCGTCCTCTTCTATGAGCTGTGGTCGCTCGACGCCGCGGCCGCGCTGTTCGGCGCCGCCCGCCGGCTCGATCCGGGCCTTGCGAACGTCGAGCGCAACCTGGACGAGGTCGCGCGCCGCCGCAAGGGCGCGGCCGCGCCGGCCTTCCCGCGGGCGACCGCCGTCGCCCTGTCGGAGCTGGCCAAGCGCGCGCGCCGCGCCGCCGACCGCGCCCAGCCGGCCGAGGGGCTGCGCCTGTCCCTTTGCATGATCGTCAAGGACGAGGAGGAGATGCTGCCGCGCTGCCTCGCCGCCGCGGCGCCCGCGGTCGACGAGATCGTCGTCGTCGACACCGGCTCCTCCGACCGCACGATCGAGATCGCGCGGGAGCATGGCGCGCGCGTGATCGAGCGGCCCTGGACCGGCGACTTCTCGGAGGCCCGCAACGCCTCCTTCGACGCCGCCACCGGCGACTGGCTGATGTTCCTCGACGCCGACGAGGTGCTGGTCGAGGAGGACGTCGAGCGGCTGCGCGCACTGCGCGGCAAGAGCTGGCGCGAGTGCTTCTACCTGACCGAGATCTCCTACACCGGCGAGCTGGGCGACGGCACCGCCGCCACCCACACCGCCCTGCGCGTCTTCCGCGCGCGCCCTGAGTACCGCTTCACGGGCGCGCTGCACGAGCAGATCGCCGCGACGCTGCCGCTGCATCTGCCGGAGCGGATCGAAGCGACCGACATCCGCGTCGAGCACTTCGGCTACCTCGGTGCGGTGCGCGACGCGAAGGAGAAGTCGCGCCGCAACGTCGAGCTGCTCCTCCAGCAGCGCGACGCCGGCCAGGCCGACCCGTTCCTGCACTACAACCTCGGCTCCGAGTACGGCGCGATCGGCGACGCGCGCGCCGCGCTCGCGGAGTTCGAGCGTGCCTGGGAGCTGATCGAGCACGACCCGCAGCAGCGCACGTGGGGCTTCATGCCGGCGCTCGCCTCCCGCCACGTGCGCGCGCTGCGCGTCTGCGGCCGCCATGCGGACTGCATCGCCGCCGGCGCGAGAGCGCTCGCGCGCTACCCGGGCTTCACCGACGTCGTCTTCGAGCAGGCGTCCGCGACGCTCGCGCTCGGCGACGCCGACGGCGCGCTGCGCCTCTACCGCGAGTGCCTCGCGATGGGCGACGCGCCGAGCAGATACACCGCGACCGTCGGGACGGGGACGTTCCTGCCGACGATCGCGATCGCCGAGATCCACCATGCGCGCGGGGAGACCGCCGAGGCGGTCGCGCTGCTCGACGGCTGCCTCGCCGAGCACCCCGGCTTCTTCGGCCTCGTGCTGCCGTTCGCGGCGGCGCTGCTGGCCGACGGCGCCGAGCCGGACGAGGTCGTCGGTCGCGTCGAGGCGCGCGTCGCGCAGCTCACGCCGACCGTGCGCTTCATGCTCGGCACCGCCCTGTACGAGGCGGGGCACGTCGACGCGGCGGAGGCGCAGTACCGCCTGCTGCTGGCGGCGCAGCCCGGCAGCGGCGCCGCGCGCGTCGCGCTCGCCGAGGCGCTGCTGTCCCAGCGCCGCTGGGACGACGCCGTCGCCGAGGCCGCCGCGCTGCCGGACGGCGACGCGCACGCGCCCGCGGCGCGTCGCAGCGAGCTGTTCGCGCTGCTCGTCGCCGGCGAGGCGCCCCGCGCCCGCGAGGCGCGCGCGCGTGCCGCCGCGGCCGGGATGCCCGCGGGCGAGCTGGCGCTGTTCGGCGCGTGGGCCGACCTGGTGACGTCGTCCGCAGGCGGCCGCTCGCGGTCGCCGGAGGCCGAAACGGGCGGCTCCGGACCGGAAGCGTCCTGCCCTGACCTCGTAGGCGCGGGCCAGCCCAGGACGCTTGGAGGCGGGCTGCCGTCCCTGCCGCTCGACGCCGTCGCGCCGCTGGCGACGACGCTCGAGGCGCTGCTGCGCGTGCAGGAGTTCGACGCCTTCGAGGCGCTCGTCGGCCTGCTCGACGGCTGCCCGCTCCCGGCGCGCGAGCGCCGCGAGCTGCTGGCGGACATGTACCTGCGGCGCGGCTTCCTCGCCTCCGCCGCGGAGGAGTGGCTGGGCGTCTGCCAGACCGACCCGCGCGACGTGCGCGGCCTCGTCGGGCTCGCGCAGGTCGCCGCGGCGCAGGGGATGACCGACGATGCGATCGAGCTCGCGCGCGAGGCGCGGGCCGTGGACGCGGGGGACCGACGTGCGACGCGACTGCTCGCGCGGCTCGAGCCGCTGGCGGCGTAGGCCGATGCGGTGGGCGTCCCGCCCAGCCCTCAAGTTCCGCCGTGGACGGCCGATAGAGCCGGGTGAACCCGCCGATCGCGTTGTCCCCGAGGACACCGACGATCATCGTCACGAGGAGCTCGACATGGGCCTCGACGTCGCACGCATCGAATCCAACGCCTTCGACCCGACGCCGCGCCGCGCACCGCGCGCGGCGCGCACGGACGCCTCCGCGCGCGCCGACGCCGCGACGCTGTCCGACGGCGAGGTCCCCGCCAGCCCGCCGCCCGAGGTGCTCGCGGCGTGCGACGCGGCCGGCCGGGTCGCACGCGAGCTGCACCAACAGGGCCGCGAGCTGCGCTTCGTCCCCGGCGAGGGCGGCGAGGCGCTGCGCGTCGAGGTGCGCGACCTCGACGGGCACGTGCTGCGCACGATCCCCCCGAGCGAGCTGCTCGACGTCGCCAGCGGCGCGCCGCTCGACTGACCGACCCCGACCTCGACACGCGATGGCCACCACGACCAGCTCCAGCTCCAGCGCGACGACGCCGCTGCTGAACATCGGCGGGCTCGCGTCGGGCCTCGACACGAACTCGATCATCGACCAGCTGATGGCGGTCGAGCGCCAGCCGCGCACGAAGCTCGACACGAAGGCGTCGCTGATCACCGCGAAGCAGTCGGTGCTGGCCGACTTCCAGTCGCGCCTGCGCGCCGTCGAGGCGGCCGCGCAGGACCTGCGCTCCGTGTCGCTGTGGTCGCCGGCGCAGAGAGCCGTCACGAGCGACCCGACGCGCATCTCGGCCGCGCTCGTGACCGGCGCGGGCGCCGGCGTCGGCGGCTACCAGGTCGAGGTCTCGCAGCTCGCGAGCTCCGCGCAGCGCACCTACGCGTTCAGCGCGCCCGCGAGCGACGGCACGATCACGATCGACGGGCACGACACGGCGATCAGAGCCGGCGCGTCGATCTCCGACCTGGTGAGCGCGATCAACTCCGATGCGAGCGCGACCGTCTACGCCGCCGCGACCGACAGCGGCACGCTCGTGCTCTCGTCGCGCACGACCGGCGACACCGGCGCCGGCTTCATCGCGCTGACCGACGGCACCGGCTCGCTGACCGAGGACGCCGCGAAGGCGAAGCAGGGCCGCGACGCGATGTTCACCGTCGACGGCGTCGCCGGCACGTCCTCCTCGAACGACGTCACGAACGCGATCGCCGGCGTGAGACTGACGCTCGGCGGCGTCACGACCACGAGCGGGCCGATCACCGTGACGGTCGGCGCGCCGACGGTCGACACGCAGGCGGTGAAGGACAAGCTGAGCGCGTTCGTCGACGTCTACAACTCGACCGTCGACGCGATCCGCGCGAGACTCGACGAGAGAACCGTCACGAACCCGCAGACGGCGGCCGACCAGCAGGCCGGCATGCTCAACGGCGACACGACGCTCGAGGGCATCCTCAGCCAGATGCGGCAGGCGATCTACACGCCGGTCGCGGGCCTGCCGGACGGCATGAGCAGCCTCGCCGACCTCGGCGTCTCGACCGGCTCGGCCTCCGCCACGATCTCCAGAGACTCGCTCGCGGGCAAGCTGACGATCGACAGCTCCAAGCTCGACGACGCGCTCGCGTCGAACCCGTCCGGCGTGCGCGACCTGCTCGAGGGTCCGGGCAACGCCGGCGGCTGGACGCGCGCGTTCGAGACGATCGTCCACAACGCCGACACGACCGGCGGCACGATCGACGTCCGCATCACCGGCGCCGACTCCGAGCTCAAGCGCCTCCAGCAGCAGATGGCGGACATGGACGACCGCCTGAACCTGCGCGAGCAGTCGCTGCGCGCGCAGTTCACCGCGATGGAGACCGCCCTCTCCCAGAGCCAGACGCAGAGCTCCTGGCTCCAGGGCCAGATCGCCTCGCTGCCGCAGGCCGGCTGAGCGCCGGCCCTGAGCCGGTCTCGCCGCATGGCGCGACGCGCCATGCGGACACTACGCTCCAGACCATGCGCCGCACCGTCGATCCGATCCTCCTGCGCGGCGGGCGGCCGGGCCTGGTGGCCGGGGTCGTGGCGGCGGCCGGGTCGGTGGCGGTGGCGACGGCGGTCGTGTACGGGCTGAAGCAGATCGCGCCGGTCGACGCGCTCGGCGTCGTCTACGTGCTGCCGGTGCTGGTGCTGTCGACCTACTGGGGCCTCGGGCTCGGGCTGCTGACGGCGCTGCTGAGCGCGGCGGCGTTCAACTTCTTCCACCTGCCGCCGGTCGGTCGCTTCACGCTCGCCGACGGCCGCGACTGGGTCGGCCTGCTGATCTTCCTCGGCGTGGCGGTCGCGGCCAGCTCGCTGGCGGAGCTCGCGCGCACGCGCGCGCGTGAGGCGATCGATCGCCGCCGCGAGGCCGACCTGTCGGTCGAGCTGGCGCGGCTGCTGCTCGGCGGCGGCGTGCTGCACGACGCGCTCGCGCTCGCCACGCGGCGCCTGGCGGAGGCGATCGGCGCGGCGACGGCGTCGATCGAGCTCGACGCCGTCGAGGGCGACCCCCGCCGCATCGCGATCCCGCTGCACGACGGCGCGCAGCAGATCGGCACGCTCGTCGTGCCGGCGGAGCTGGAGCCGGCGCAGGCGGAGCGGCTGCGCACGCGGATCGTGCCGGCGCTCGAGTCGATCCTCGCGGCCGCGCTCGCGCGCGAGCGCTTGCAGGCCGAGGTCGTCGAGACGGCCTCGCTGCGCCGCAGCGACGAGATCAAGACGGCCGTCCTGCGCTCCGTCTCGCACGACCTGCGCACGCCCGTCACGGCGATCCGCGCCGGCGCCAGCGCGCTGCGCTCGCCGGGCCTCAGCGCGCAGGAGCGCGACGAGGTCGAGCTGGGGATCATCGCCGACGCGACGCGCCTCACGCGGCTGATCGAGAAGCTGCTCGACCTCTCGCGCCTCCAGGCCGGCACCGCCGAGCCGCACCCGACGTGGTGCGCGATCGACGAGGTCCTGCACGAGGCGGTCGCGCACGTCGAGGGCGATCCCGCGGCCTTCACGTTCTCGCTCGACCCCGGCCTGCCGCTCGTCCGCGCCGACCCGACCCAGCTGGAGCGCGCGTTCGCGAACGTCGTCGAGAACGCGGCGCGCTACGCCGCCGGCAAGCCGGTCTCGCTGCGCGCGCGCGTCGTCGGCGGGGGCACCGCCGGAGCAGCTGGTGGTCGGCTGCTCGTGCGCGTGGTCGACCAGGGGCCGGGCATCGCGCCGGCCGAGCACGAGCGGATCTTCAGCCCGTTCTACCGCTCGGAGCGCACGCGCGGCGACGAGCGCGGCTCCGGCCTCGGCCTCACGATCGCCAAGCAGTTCATCGAGGCAAACGGCGGGCGCATCTCGGTCGAGTCGCTGCCGGGGCAGGGGACGAGCTTCGTCGTCGAGTTCCCCGTCGAGCTGGTCGCCGACGGCGCGGCGCTCGCGGTCCAGCCGTTCAAGGTCTGAGCGCGCCGATCGGGATCACCTGCACGCCGTCGTCGCGCGCGTAGCCGAAGCCGGTCGCGACGATCACGCCGAGGCAGGCCGGCGGTCCGCAGCGATCGGTGTCGATCTGGCGGACGAAGCGGTGCAGGCTCGCGGCGCCGTCGTCCACCTGTCCGGCGCCGAGCTTGACCTCGAACGCCGCCCAGCGGCCGTCGTGCGCGCGCACGATCGCGTCCACCTCGTGGCCGTTGCTGTCGCGGTACTGGAGCACCTCGGCGTCGTTCGCCTGCCCGTAGACGCGCAGGTCGCGGACGACGAGCGACTCGAACAGGAAGCCGAGCAGCCGCAGGTCCCGCAGAAGGTCGGCAGGCGTCGCGCGCAGCGCGGCGACGGCCAGCGAGGGGTCGACGAAGTGGCGCTTGGCGGCGCTGCGCAGCGCGTACTTCGAGCGCAGGTGCGGCACCCACGCGGGCTGGTCCTCGACGATCATCAGCCGCGCGAGCGCGTCGAGGTACTCGCGCGCCGTGTCCTTCGCCAACGGACCGTCCGCGCCGCCCGCGTCGCGCGCGAGCGTGGCTGCCGTCGCGTGCGTGGCGACGTTGCGGGCGATGCTGCGCAGCAGCGCGCCGACCTTGGCCGGATCGCGGCGGGTGTCGTCGACGCGCGCCACGTCCACGCGGCGGATCTCTTCGAGGTAGTCCCGCACCGCGCGCTGCGCTCGCTCTGGCGGGAGGGCGCGGAACCCGGGCCAGCCGCCGACGGCGATCTCCTGCGCGAGCTGCGCGACGGTCGTGCCCGGATCGGCGCTGCGCGCCTGCTCGCCGGCGAGCAGGGCGGCGAGCGACACCTGGCCGCTGCCGGCGCCGCTCTCGTACAGCGTCATCGGCCGCATCCTCAGGCGGGTGATGCGGCCGGCGCCCGTGTGCCGCGTCACGTCGTCCGCCGGTGCTGCGGAGCCCGTGAGGATGAACTGACCGGGCGCTCCGCGGTCGTCGACGGCGCGGCGCACGTGGTTCCAGATCGCGGGCTCGATCTGCCACTCGTCGATCAGCCGCGGCGTCTCGCCGTCGAGCACGAGCGCCGGGTCGACGGCCACCGCCGCGCGCGCGTTCGCGTCGACGTCGAGCAGCGCCTCGCTTGTCGCGATCTGCCGTGCGGTCGCCGTCTTGCCGCATGCCTTCGGCCCCTCGACGACGACCGCGCCGGTGGCGGCGAGGCGCTCGGCCAGCTCGTCGTCGACGATGCGCGGCCGGTAGTCCACAGAAGCCATAGTAGCCATTTCGTAGAGAAACTAGCAGGCCAAATAGAGAACTTCCAGTGGGCGAAATGTAGAACTGCTTCGGCCACGCCGCGGGGACGCTCGGCGGCACGCGGGATAGGCTCCGTGACGTGCTGAGCGGCGGCGAGCGGATCCTGGTCTGCGACGACGATCCGCAGATCCTGCGCGCGCTGCGGGTGATCCTGCGCGACGCCGGCTACGAGGTCGTGCCGAGCGAGAACGGGGGAGGAGGCGCTCGACCACGCGGCCGTGCGCCCGCCGCGGGCCGCGATCCTCGACCTGATGCTGCCGGGGATCGACGGCGTCGCGGTCTGCCAGAAGCTGCGCGAGTGGAGCGACATGCCGATCCTCGTGCTGTCGGCGGTCGACGAGGAGGCCGAGAAGATCCGCGCGCTCAAGCTCGGCGCCGACGACTACGTCACCAAGCCGTTCGCGCCCGGCGAGCTGCTCGCGCGGCTGGAGGCGCTGCTGCGCCGCGCCGGCCCGCAGGCGGAGGAGCCGGTCCTGCGTGCCGGGGACCTCGCGCTCGACGTGCGCGCCCACCAGCTGACGGTCGCCGGCGCGGAGGTCCACCTGACCCCGATCGAGTTCGCGCTGTTGCGCACGCTGATGGCGAACGCCGGCCGGCTGCTGACCCACCGCGCCCTGCTGACCGAGGTGTGGGGACCCGAGTACGCCGACGCGACCGGCCTCCTGCGCACCCACGTCGCCAACCTGCGCGCCAAGATCGAGGGCCCGAGTCGCACCCGCAGCCTGATCCGCACCGACTCCGGAATCGGCTACCGCTTCACCGGCTGACCGACGCCGCCGAGCGCGTCTGCCACGAGCGCCTCGAGGTCGTCCCACGCGCCGGCGGCCAGCGACGTCCCGACGCGGACGCCGGCGTACTCGAAGTCCCGCCGCACCGCTTCGAGCAGGTCGCGCGCCTGACTGGCGCGAAGGTAGTCCGAGAGGGCGTCGAGATCGGGGCGGTTGAGCCAGCGCAGCAGCGCTCGCAGGCCGGCCAGCAGCTGCGGCCAGGAGCGCTCCGTGGGAAGCTCGTCGGGTGCGAGGTCGAGGAGGCGAGCCCACGACTCGTGGTCGATCTCGTAGCGCTGCTCGTTGCCGATCGTCCACCGCCCCACGGCTCCCGCCGCATGCAGGGAGGTGAGCGCCTCGTGGACGTTGCGCTTGGCGAAGCAGGCGGAATCGGACACGACCCGGGCCTGCACGCTCGGGGCGTTCACGGTGAGCAGGAAACGGACGACCTCGGCGCGTGCGCCGACGCCGAGCAGCTCGCGCAGGCGGAACGCGAGGTTGATCGGCGCGCGCAGCTCCGGTCGCCGGGCCTTGCCGCTCGGCTCGACCGGCGGGCGCAGCCAGCCGGCTGCCGCGAACGCCGGATCGCGTCTGCGCACGCTCGTCGTCACGCCGCGGAAGAGCGGCGCCGGCGTCCCCGCCCCGGCGTGCGACACGCGTCGGGCTCTCGGTCGTTGCCGATCCACCCATCCGAGCGCCGCATCGATGAGCCGGTCGTCCTCCGCGCCGCGGCACACCGCGTGCAGGCGCCGCGCGCTCAGCAGCGACTCGTTGACGAGCAGCCAGTCGAGCAGCTCGTCGAACAGCCGCGGGTCGTCGCGCGCGACCTCGAGCGTGAAGACGATCAGCGCCTCGGGATCCTGCGCCCACCGGCTCGGCCGTCTCCACCTGCGCGAGCAGCCCCATCTGAGCCCACTCGTTCCACGCGAACTCGAGCAGGCCGTCGCTGAGGCGGTCCCTAAGTTCCGAGGGAAGCATCCTCGACTCCAAACGCGCTGAGGACCCGCTCGAGCACGCTGCGGTAGCCCTCGGAGGGGTCGTGCGTGCGTGTCCAGCGCGCCGCCGCGAGCAGCTCGTCGGGAGTGGGGACGAGCGCGCGCAGGTCCGCCTCGTGCTTGCCGGCGCCTTGGTCGACCGTCGCGTAGAGCTTGAAGTGGATCTGGTCGAGACGCGAGGCGTACCACGCGACCAACGCCTCGCCGTGGTCGCGCCGCGTGGCGCGCGACAGGAAGCCCTCCGGCAGCCCGAAGTCGAGCAGGGCCGCCGGTCCGGCGTTGAGCCAGTCCGCTGGGAGCCCGAGGTCGCGCGCCACGCGATCGCGCGCAGCTGCCAACGGGCCGGGCAACGGCGCGGCCGGCAGCAGTCCCGCGCCATCGCGCAAGGCGACGAGGTCCACGTCCTGCGTCGCACGCGAGAACGAGGCCGAGCGCGAGCAGCGCCGACCCGCCCACGACGACGAGGTCGTAGTGCGCTCTCAGCTGTGTCAGCTGGTCGCCGAGCGCGTCGAGAAGCCGTGCGGAATCCTGAGCTGACGAGATGTTGAACATCCTGGATCGAGATGATGAACAGCTTGATACGGGAAGTCAAACCCGTCTTGACGAAATCTCCACGCCGCCCCGCCGAATCCCCACGTTCGCTTGACGAGGGCCGTCATAGCGTGGCGGTCATGGACATCGTCGCGGTCGCGCTCGGGGTGCTGACGTTCGCGGCGCTGCTCGCCGTCATCGAGCTGCTGGACCGCGTCTGATGGCGCAGGGCTGGCTTCAGATCGCCGTCTTCTGCGCGCTGCTGGTCGCGTGCGTGCCGCTGCTGGGCGGCTACATGGCGCGCGTCTTCCGCAACGAAACGGTGCCGCTCACCCGCCTGCTGGGACCGGTCGAGCACGGGATCTACCGCCTGCTGCGCGTCGACGTCACGCGCGAGCAGGACTGGAAGGCCTACGGCACGAGCCTCATCACGGTCTCGCTGCTGTTCTGGCTCGCGCTCTACGCGATCCTGCGCACGCAGACGCTCCACCCGCTCAACCCGCAGGGCTTTCACTCCGGCACCTGGGACGTTCTCGTTCAACACCGTCTCGTCGTTCGTCACCAACACCAACTGGCAGTACTACGGCGGCGAGAACGACGATGACGTCCTTCAGCCAGATGGCCGGGCTGGCGGTGCAGAACTTCGTCTCGGCGGCGGTCGGGATCGTCGTCGTGGTCGCGCTGATCCGCGGCATCGTCGCGCGGCGCGAGGGCGATCGCGGCCTCGGCAACTTCTGGCAGGACCTCACCCGCACCACGCTCTACGTCCTGCTGCCGATCTCGCTCCTCGGCGCGGTGCTGCTGATGTCGCAGGGCGTCGTCCAGAGCTTCTCCCACTCCCTGCCGTTCACCTCGCTCACCGGCACGAGCGGCACGCTCGCGCTCGGGCCGGTCGCCTCGCAGGAGGCGATCAAGGAGCTGGGCACCAACGGCGGCGGCTTCTTCGGCGTCAACTCCGCCTTCCCGTTCGAGAACCCGACGACGCTCTCCAACTTCGCCGAGCTGTTCCTGATCCTGCTGATCCCCGCCTCGCTCACCGCCACGTTCGGGCGCATGGCCGGCAGCCGCCGGCAGGGCTGGGCGATCTTCGGCGTGATGTCGGTGCTGTTCCTCGCCGGCGTCGCCGTCGTCTACCTCGCCGAGCAGCACGGCACCCCCGCGCAGCACCTCGCGGGTGTCAACACCCACCACCTCGCCGGCTCGACCGGCGGCAACATGGAGGGCAAGGAGCAGCGCTTCGGGATCGCCAACTCCTCGCTCTGGTCGGCGGTCACGACGGTCACCTCGTGCGGCGCCGTCAACGCGGCGTTCGAGTCGCTGACCGGCATCGGCGGGCTCGTCCCGTTCGCGAACCTGAGCGCGAGCGAGACGATCTTCGGCGGCGTCGGCACCGGCCTCTACTCGATGCTGCTGTTCGTGATCCTCGCCGTCTTCGTCGGCGGGCTGATGGTCGGCCGCACGCCCGAGTACCTCGGCAAGAAGATCGAGGCGCGCGAGATCAAGCTCGTCTCGATCGGCGTGCTGTTCACGCCGATCCTCGCGCTGGCCGGCGCCGCGCTCGCGACCGGCACGAAGTGGGGCGCCCCATCCGTCTACGCGTCGGGTCCGCAGGGCTTCTCGGAGTCGATCTACGCCTCCATGTCGCAGGCGAACAACAACGGCTCGGCGTTTGCCGGCTACACCGGCTACTACCAGCCGCACCCCGGCAACCTCGGCGCGCACGGCGTCACGTTCGCCGACCTGCTCGGCGGCCTGACGATGCTGACCGCGCGCTACGTGCCGATCCTCGTCGTGCTCGCCGTCGCCGGCTCGCTCGTCAGGAAGCAGGCCGCGCCGGCCGGGCTCGGCACGATGCGCACCGACACGCCGACGTTCGCCGTCCTGCTCGGCGGCGTCGTCGTGCTCGTCGGCGCGCTCACCTTCTTCCCCGCCCTGCTGCTCGGACCGGTCGTCCAGGGCCTCACGCATCAGGCGTTCTGACCGATGCGCCGCACCATCGTCACCTCGATCCTGGCCGTCGTCGTCTTCACCGTCCTGCTCGGCGGCCTCTACCCGTTCGCGGTGTGGGGGATCGGGCAGGTCGCGTTCCCGGGCCAGGCGAACGGCTCGCAGATCCATCGCGACGGCAGGCTGGTCGGCTCGCGCCTGATCGGCCAGGACTTCTCCCAGCACCCCGAGGACTTCCAGTCGCGGCCGTCGGCGACCGGCTACAGCGCGTCCGCGACGTTCTTCGCCAACCACGGCCCGAACCAGGCCTCGACGGTCGTCTTCTACCGCCGCCAGCTCGCCCGCTACGTCGCCCGCGAGCGCCGCTACGTGCCCGGCGGCCTGCGCGCCGCGCACGTGCCGGTCGACGCCGTCACCGCCTCCGCGTCCGGCGTCGACCCCCACATCTCCACGGCCAACGCGCTGATCCAGGCGCATCGCGTCGCCGCCGTCCGCCAGCTGCCGCTGCACCGCGTGCGCCAGCTGATCGACGACCACACCGACGGCCGCTTCGCCGGCCTGCTCGGCGAGCCGGGCGTGAACGTCGTCGAGCTGAACATCGCCCTCGACGAGGCGTCCCGATGACGCTCTCCGCGTACGTTCTGCGCGAGGCGGTGCGCAAGCTCGACCCGCGCGTGCAGGTCCGCAACCCGGTCATGCTCGTCGTCGAGCTGGGGGCGGTCGTGACGACGGTCGCGGCGCTCGCGGGGGGCGGGGACCCGCGCTGGTACACCGCCACGGTCGCGATCTGGCTGTGGCTGACCGTCCTCTTCGCGAACCTCGCGGAGGCGCTCGCCGAGGGCCGCGGCAAGGCGCAGGCCGACGCGCTGCGCGCGCTGCGCACCGACACGGTCGCGCGGCTGCGCGACGGCTCCACCCGCCCGGCCGCCGAGCTGCGCCGCGGCGACGTCGTGGTCGTCGAGGCCGGCGAGGCGATCCCCGGCGACGGCACGGTGATCGAGGGGATCGCCTCGGTCGACGAGTCGGCGATCACCGGCGAGTCCGCGCCGGTGATCCGCGAGTCCGGCGGCGACCGCTCCGCCGTCACCGGCGGCACGCGCGTGCTCAGCGACCGGCTCGTCGTGGAGATCGTGCAGGACCCCGGCCGCTCGTTCCTCGACCGCATGATCGCCCTGGTGGAGGGCGCCGAGCGGCGCAAGACGCCGAACGAGATCGCGCTCGGGATCCTGCTGATCGGGCTGACGCTCGTGTTCGTCGTCGTGGTCGTCTCGCTGCGCCCGTTCGCCCGCTTCGCCGGCACCGACATCTCCGTCACGACGCTGATCGCGCTGCTCGTCGCGCTGATCCCGACGACGATCGGCGCGCTGCTCTCGGCGATCGGCATCGCCGGCATGGACCGCCTCGTGCGCCGCAACGTGCTCGCGCTGTCGGGCCGCGCCGTCGAGGCGAGCGGCGACGTGGACGTACTGCTGCTCGACAAGACCGGCACGATCACGCTCGGCAACCGCCAGGCGGCCGAGCTGATCCCGATGCCGGGCGTGAGCGAGGCCGAGCTGGCCGAGGCGGCACAGCTGTCCTCGCTCGCCGACGAGAACGCCGGAGGGGCGCTCGATCGTCTTGCTCGCCAAGCAGTACGGGATCCGCGAGCACGACCTCCAGCCCCACGACGCGCGGTTCGTCCCCTTCACCGCGCAGACGCGCATGAGCGGCGTCGACTACGACGGCACGCGCCTGCGCAAGGGCGCCGGCGACGCGATCCTCGCGTTCGCGACGGCGGAGGGCGGCCGCGCGCCCGCCGAGCTGCAACGCGTCACCGACCGCATCGCGCGCGACGGCGGCACGCCGCTGGCGGTCGCGACGGACAGCCGGATCCTCGGCGTGATCTACCTCAAGGACACCGTCAAGGAGGGCATGCGCGAGCGCTTCGACCACCTGCGCGCGATGGGCATCCGCACCGTGATGGTGACGGGCGACAACCCGCTGACGGCGGCCAAGATCGCCGAGGAGGCCGGCGTCGACGACTTCCTCGCGCAGGCGACGCCGGAGCGCAAGCTGGAGCTGATCAAGGAGGAGCAGTCCTGCGGGCGGATGGTCGCGATGACCGGCGACGGCACGAACGACGCGCCCGCGCTGGCGCAGGCCGACGTCGGCGTCGTGATGAACACCGGCACCCAGGCGGCGCGCGAGGCGGGCAACATGGTCGACCTCGACTCGAACCCGACGAAGCTCATCGAGATCGTCGAGGTCGGCAAGCAGCTGCTGATCACGCGCGGCGCGCTGACGACCTTCTCGATCGCGAACGACGTGGCGAAGTACTTCGCGATCCTGCCGGCGATCTTCGCGGCCACGTACGCGGTGCGCGCCGGTGGGCGCGGCCCGCTCGACCAGCTCAACGTCATGCACCTCGGCACGCCGCGGTCGGCGATCGTCAGCGCGATCGTCTTCAACGCGCTGGTGATCCCGCTGCTGGTGCCGCTCGCGCTGCGCGGCGTGCGCTACCGGCCGGTCGGCGCGACCGCGCTGCTGCGGCGCAACATGCTGCTGTACGGGCTCGGCGGCCTGATCGTCCCGTTCGTCGGGATCAAGCTGATCGACCTGATCGTCCACAACCTGCTGGGGGCCTGACGGGCGGCGGGTCATGGTCCCCGACCGCGGCCACCACACGATCTTCCTCGGCATGGCCGCGGGCGTCGGCAAGACGTACCGCATGCTGCAGCAGGGTCACGCCGAGCTGGAGAACGGGCGCGACGTCGTGATCGGGCTGCTGGAGACGCACGCCCGCGAGGACACGGCGGCTGTGGCGGAGGGCCTGGAGCTGGTGCCGCGCCGCCGCGTCGAGTACCGCGACCAGCTGCTGGAGGAGATGGACCTGCCGGCCGTGCTGCTCCGCGAGCCGGAGGTCGCGCTGGTCGACGAGCTCGCGCACACGAACGTGCCGGGCGTCGAGCACGGCAAGCGCTACGAGGACGTCGAAGCGATCCTCGCCGCCGGGATCCACGTGATCTCGACGGTGAACGTGCAGCACCTCGAGTCGCTCAACGACCGCATCGCCGAGCTGACCGGCGTCACCGTGCGCGAGACGATCCCCGACGGGGTGCTCGGCCGCGCCGACGAGATCGTGCTGATCGACGTCTCGCCCGAAGCGCTGCTCGACCGCCTGCGCGCGGGGAAGGTCTATCCGGCGGCGCGCATCGACGCGGCGCTGAACAACTTCTTCCGCATCGAGAACCTCGCCGCGCTGCGCGAGGTCGCGTTGCGCCAGGTCGCCGAAGAGGTCGAGGCGAAGCGGATCGTGGGTGAACAGGTGGGGACGCGCAACGAGCTGCTGGCCGAAGCGGCGCCGCAGGCGGTCGGCGAGCGGCTGATGGCGCTGGTGGAGCCGTACCCGGGGGCGCAGCGGCTCGTGCGGCGGGCATGGCGCTCGGCGCAACGGCTCGGGTCGCAGCTCGACGTGCTGTGGATCCAACGGCCGGGGCAGCGGCTGACGGCGGAGCAGGAGCCGGCCCTGTCCGCGCTGCGCACGCTCTGCTCGGTGCTGGGCGCCAACCTGCTGGTGGAGGAGTCCGACCTGCTCGCCGACACCGTCGCGCGCGTCGCCGCGGAGCGCGGCACGACGTACATCCTGCTGGGGCGCTCGCGCGATCCGCACGGCCTCGCGCGGCTGCGCACGCCGCTGCCGCAGCAGTTGATGCGGCTGCTGCCGGGCGTGGACGTCCGCATCGTCGCCGACCGCGCGCTGCGGCACGAGGGGACGCCATGATCGGGCCGAAGATCCTGCTGCCGTTCACCGGCACGACGCTGTCGCGCCGGGCGCTGGAGGCCGCGATGCGGCTGGCGAAGGTCGACGGCGCCACGCTGATGCCCGCGTTCCTCGCAACCGTGCCGATGCACCAGTCGCTGGAGAGCCCGCTGCCGAAGCAGTGCGAGATCGGCATGCCCCTGCTGGAGGCGATCGAGCAGCGCGCCACCGCGCAGGAGATCCCGGTCGACGCCCGCGTCGAGCGCGGCCGCTCCTACCGCCACGCCCTCAGCCGCCTGCTCGACGACGAGCGGTTCGACCGCGTCATCGTCTCCGCCGCCGAGGACCCCCGCACCGGCCTCTCCGGCGACGACCTGCTGTGGGTGATCGACCATGCCAACGCCGAGGTGATGATCCTGCGCCCGGCGCCGGAGGACCGGCGGGTGGTCTCGGGGAGCGGGGTGGTGGGGCACTTCTGACGAAGGACAGGTTCGAAGCGGTCGGGGTCGCGATCTCTCAACTCCCGCCCGCCCGATCCGATCACCCGGGTAGCGTCGCCCGCAGATCGCCGCTCGCGGTGGTCGCAGGGCGAAACCCCACGTTTCCGACCCGGGAAGGGCCATGAGCAGCATGAACTTCGCGGCCTCGCCGCAGGCGTACCGAGAGAGCGCGGTGCTGACCGCTCCGCCCGAGCGGCTCGTGGTGATGCTCTACGACGGCGCGCGGCGCTTCCTCTTCCAGTCCGCGACGGCGATGCGCGACGGCGACGTGCCGGCCGCGCACGAGCGGCTGCGGCGCGCGGAGAAGATCGTCGAGCACCTGCTCGCGACGCTCGACATGAGCCAGGGCGACGTCGCCGCGAGACTCGAGGCGATCTACGTCTTCTGCCTCGAGCGGCTCGCCGAGGGCCGCATGAAGCAGGACCCCGACCAGCTCGACACCGTGTCCGAGCTGCTCGGCGAGCTGCGCGACGCGTGGGCCGAGCTGGCCGACCGCGGCGTGACCGCCGAGGACGCGCAGCCGGTCGCCGCGCGGGCGTGAGCCCGGCGGCGCGCATGGAGCGGGGCGGGACGTGACGGCGCCTGACATGGACGGCGGCGACGCGCCGCACGACGCGCCGCACGACCCGCTGGCGCTCGCCGACGAGACCGCCCCCTACGCGCGCCTCGCCGAGCTGGCCGAGCGCGAGCTCGCGCTCGTGACCGCCTTCGAGCCCTCGCGCATCGGCGAGCTGGTGGCGGTCCAGCAGACGCGCACGACGCTCGTCGCCTCGCTGCCCGCGCACCCGCCCGCGGCCGCGCGCTCGCTGCTGCTGCGCGCGCACGAGTGCCAGCAGCGCACGACCGCCGCGCTCACCGTCCTCTGCGACCAGCTCGGCCACGAGCTCGGCGCCGTCGACCGCGGCCGCCGCGCCGCCCGCGGCTACGGGACCGGCGTGCCGGCGCGGCCGGTCGTGGACCGGATGGGCTGACGGGCCTGGACGCCGCACGCGCTGCGGCAGAGCCGTCCAGCAACCTGCGCACGAGGATTCGAAGCGTTGATATCCCCTATTGCTGCAAAGTTGGCAAAGCGAAAAGGGGAAGTCGTGAAATCAAGGATCACCACCCGCAGGGCCGGCGCGCGGTTGCCGGTCGCGCTGCTGCTCGCGGCACTGCTGCTCGGTCTCGTCGCGGGAAGCGCGGCGGCGTCGTCGACATGGGCGAACGAGAGCGAGATGGTCGGCACGACGCTCTATCGCGACACGTTCGTCTACGACCCGGGCCAGAACCACTACATCGATCGCAGCTCCTTTCTCGGCGGGACGCTTGGCAGCTACTACGCCGCTCGAGGCTTCGACAGAAACTTCCGCACCTGGGCGCCCGACGCGAGCATTCCCGTCGGGCAGGCCGGCTACTGGTCGGGATGCGACGTCGCACACGCGACGACGCCGTGCCCAGCGGACAGACTCCATTACAGAACGGTCACCCACGCGCTCGGCGGCGGGTCGATCACGACGATCGCTTGGAGAGACGCGTACATAGCGCGCGCCTGCGGGAACTTCTCCGACACCACGATCGCCGGCCCGACGCCGACCGTTTCCGGCGTCAAGTACGAGGACCTGAACGCGAACGGCCATCGCGACGCCGGCGAGCCGGGGCTGTCCGGCTGGACGATGCAGCTGAAGTACCAGGGGAGCGTCGTGGCGACGACGACGACGGGCGCGGGTGGCGGCTACACGTTCCACCTCGACGCGAACGACCTCCCGATCGGCGCCGGCACCTACCAGGTCGTGGAGGTGCAGAGAAGCGGCTGGCACGCGAGCCAGGCGCCGTCCTCCTTCACGGTCGGTCTCGGCGTCGGCGATCACCCGTACACCGGCAGAGACTTCGGCAACTACCGCAACGCCACCATCGCCGGGCACAAGTTCGACGACGGCAACGTCGACGGCTTCTGGCAGACGCTGACGGAGCCCGGGGTCGCGGGGTGGACCGTCCAGCTGTCGAACGGCGACGACGACACGACCAACGCCGGCGGCGCCTACTCGTTCAGCGTCAGACCGGGCACGTACACGGTCAGCGAGGGGACGCGAGCGCACTGGCGTCAGACCGCGCCCGGCGGCGCGGGCACGCGCACCTACACGGTCACGAGCGGGCAGGTCGTGAGAAGCGCCGACTTCGGCAACGTCTGCCTCGGCGGCGCCACGGTGACGCCGGTCGACGACACGACCGGCGATCCGCTGGCCGGCATGGAGGTGCGGATCGAGGAGGTCTCGGTTCCGGGGATCCTCGCCAACGACCCGTCGCTCCCGCGCACGACGACCGGCACGCCGGCGTTCGGTGACCTGCTGCCGGGCACCTACCGCATCACCGCGTTCCTGCCGGACGGGGTCTTCACGACCGACCCGGAGGCGGTCGTGGTCGACGGCCGCTTCGCGATCGTCAAGCAGGTCGCGGTGCAGGAGTGCCACACGACCGACGTGCCGCTGCACCTCTTCTCCGGGAGCACGCCGGGCAAGGTGACGGGCGGCGTGAAGATCGCGCTCGGCGGACCGTTCGCCGTGATCGGCGGCGGTGGCGGCGAGCCCGGCTTCGCGACGAGCGGGTTCGAGTTCATGGGCCGCGCCGGCGGCGCCCGTGGGACGCTCGAGTATCAGGATCACCGCAGAGACGGACCCAGCCTCCACACGAGCACGATCGAGGCGGTCCACATCGACGGTGACGTCGCGTTCGTGTGGGGCCGGGTCACGGTCGATGGCGTCTCGCAGCGCTTCCGGCTGCGACTCGTCGACGCCGGCGAGCCCGGCAGGGACGACCACTACGAGCTGACGCTCGCGAACGGCTACATGGCCGGCTTCGGCGAGACGCTCCTGGGTGGCAACGTCCAGATCCACGCCTGACGGCAGTCGTCGGGTGGGCGGCGCCTGCGGGCGCCGCCCACCCCCGCCGTTTCCGGCGCTCAAGAACCGCCCCGCCCTGCCGATCCACCTGCGTGATCCCCAAGGAGGGGGTTGCAGGTGCAGTTCGCCAAGGAGGCCCACGCAGGGACCTACACCCCACTGCATGAGCCTGTTCGACACCACCCAGATCTCGCTCGAGGCCGCGATGCGGGGCTCGTCGCTGCGCCAGACGCTGTTGGCGAGCAACCTCGCGAACGTCAACACGCCCGGCTATCAGCGCAAGGACGTCGACTTCCACGCGCAGCTGCAGGCCGCGCAGCAGACCGGCCAGTCGCTCGAGACGCTCAGCTTCAGCCCGGCGACCGACAGCTCGCGCACCGTGCGCGCCGACGGCAGCGGCGTCGACGCCGACCAGGAGTCGGCCGCGCTCGCCAAGAACGCGCTCGAGTACCAGGCGCTCGTGCAGGTCGCGGGCGCGCGCACGACCATCCTCCAGATCGCGATGGGCGTGCGCTGATGGGCCTCTTCGACGCGATCGACGTCGCCGGCACCGGCCTCTCCGCCGAGCGCCTGCGCATGGACGTCACCGCAGGCAACCTCGCGAACGCGCAGACGACCCAAGGGGCGAACGGCCAGCCGTACAGACGCCGCGAGGTCGTGCTCCAGGAGGCGCAGGCGGACGGCCAGAGCTTTGGCTCGATGCTCGACACCGCGGTCGCCGGCGCTCCCTCGAGCTTCCCCGCGAACGGCGTGCAGGTCGCCGGCATCGTCGAGGACCAGACGCCGCCGCGCCGCGTCTACGACCCCGGCCACCCGGACGCCGACGCGCAGGGCTACGTCTCGCTCCCCAACGTGAACCCGGTGACCGAGATGGTCGACCTGATCTCCGCCTCGCGCAGCTACGAGGCGAACGTCACCTCGATGCAGACCGCCAAGACGCTCTTCTCCAAGACGCTGGAGCTGCTCAAATGAGCCTCCCGCCGATCGACCCGAGCGTCGTGCTCGGCGGCTTCCAGATCCCGAGCATCGGCTCGCTGTCGTCGGTCGACGGCGCGGGCGCGACCTCCGGCGCCGACCAGCTCGGCGTCTCCGGCGTCTCCGGCCTCTCCGGGCCGGCCGGCACCGGCGGCGGCTTCGGCGACGCGCTCGCGCAGCAGGTCGGCAAGCTCGCCGACCTGCAGGAGACCGCCGCGACCGCGTCGCAGTCGCTCGCGAACGGCACCGCCACCGACGTCGGCTCCGTCGTGACCGCCGTCGAGAAGGCGCAGCTCGCGATGCAGCTCGCCGGCCAGATCCGCACCAAGGGATCCGAGGCGCTCACCGACATCTTCCACACGCAGATCTAGCCCGCACCGCCCCGCGCACCGCCCGCACCGCACCTCCACCGAACCGAACCCCGCCCGCCACCCCCCGCCACGGAGCACTCCCTCATGCCCCTTCGCGCCCTCCTCGCCAACATCACGCCGCGTGGCCGCATCGTCCTCGGCGCCGTCGCGCTCGGCACGATCGTCGTGCTGGTCCTGCTGATGAGAATGGCGTCCGCGCCGTCCTACTCGACGATGCTCACGGGGCTCGACCCGGCGACGACCGGCCGCGCGACGGCCGCGCTCGACACGAGAGGCATCGGCTACGAGCTGCAGAACAACGGCACCGCGCTCGCCGTCGAGAAGGGCAAGACGGCGCAGGCGCGGATCGCGCTCGCGAGCGCCGGCGTCAGCGGCAACAGCGCCCAGCCCGGCTACGAGCTGCTCGACAGACAGAAGCTCGGGACCTCGAACTTCCAGCAGCAGGTCAACTACCAGCGCGCGCTCGAGGGCGAGATCGCCAAGACGGTCCAGCAGGTCGACGGCGTCGCCGGCGCGCAGGTGCAGCTCGTGCTGCCCGACAGAGAGGCGCAGCTGTTCTCCAACAACGCCAGCCCCGCGACCGCGGCGGTGCTGCTCGCCGGCTCGACCTCGCTCGACCCCGGCGCGGTGCGCGGGATCGCGCAGCTCGTCGCCAACAGCGTCCCCGGCCTCCAGATCGACAAGGTCACGATCACCGACGGCAGCGGCCAGCTGCTGTGGCCGAGCGGCAGCGGCGGTGGGAGCGGGGGCTCCGGCTCCGGCGGCCTGCTCGCCAAGCAGTCGGCCGAGGCGCGCTACGACCAGACGATGGCCGGCGCGCTCACGGCGATGCTCGCGCGCACGCTCGGACCCGGCAAGGCGCAGGTGCAGGTCCACGCCGACCTCGACGCCAACGTGGCCACGCAGGAGAGACTCACCTACGGCAGAAGAGGCGTGGCGCTGCAGTCGCAGACCGAGACGGAGACGCTCAGAGGCGGCGGCGCAGGCGCCGGCGGCGCGGCCGGCACCGGCGCGAACACGCCCGCGTACGCGCAGGCGAGCGGCGGCGGCAGATCCGACTACAGACGCAGAAGCGCCGACGACACGTTCGGCGTCGACAAGACCGTCACGCGCACGAGAATCGCGCCCGGCTCGGTCAACGCGCAGCAGGTGTCGGTGCTGCTCGACAGATCCGTTCCCGCGTCGGCCGTCCCGCAGATCAGAGCGGCGGTCGCGAGCGCGGCCGGCATCGACGCGAGACGCGGCGACGTGCTGACCGTCGGCCAGGTCGCGTTCGCGAGACCGCCCGCGGCGCCGGTCGCGAGCCCGGTCGCGACGTACGGCGGCTACCTCAAGTACGTGCTCGTCGGGGTCGCGACGCTCGGCTTCCTGCTGTTCGTCACGCGCCAGCTGCGCAAGCGCGAGCACGAGACGCTCGCCGGCGAGCCGACGTGGCTGAACGAGATCGAGGCGCCGCGCACGCTCGCCGAGCTCGAGCGCCTCGAGGCCGACGACCACCCGGCGCACGTGCGCCCGCTGCGCACGCCCGAGCAGCCGGCGCGGCTGCAGGTCGAGGAGCTCGCCCAGCGCGACCCGGACCGCGTCGCGCAGCAGGTGCGCGCATGGATGGCGGAAGACGACAAGTGAGCGCCATCGACATCCCGACCCCCGACGTCCAGGACGTCACGCCGGAGCCGGCGCGGCTGCCGGCGAGAACGGCCCCGCGCCTCGCCGGCCGCCAGAAGGCCGCGATCCTGCTGATCTCGCTCGGCCCCGAGCGCGCGGCCGAGGTCTTCCGGCACCTGCGCGAGGAGGAGATCGAGGCGCTGTCGCTCGAGATGGCGAAGTCGGGCCAGATCGCGCCCGACGTGTCCTCGTACGTGTTCGAGGAGCTGGCCGCGGTCGTGCAGGCGTACGACTCGCTCGCGACCGGCGGCGTCGACTACGCGCGCGAGGTGCTCGAGCGCTCGCTCGGGTCCGAGCGCGCGGCGGAGATCATCGGCCGCCTCTCGACCGTGATCGAGCGCCGCCCGTTCGAGTTCCTGCGCCGCACCCCGGCCGACCACATCGTCACGTTCCTGCGCGCCGAGTCGCCGCAGACGATCGCGCTCGTCGTCGCGAACCTGCACACGACGCTCGCCGCGCAGGTGCTGTCGTGCCTGCCGGAGGAGCAGCAGGCCGACATCGCGCTGCGGATCGCGCGCATGGGCGAGACGCCGCCCGACGTCGTGCGCGAGATCGAGAACGTGATGCGGCGCAAGCTGGAGACGGTCGTGCAGCAGGACTTCCAGGCGGCCGGCGGCGTCAAGTCGCTGGCCGAGATCCTCAACCACACCGACCGCCCGACCGAGCGCAACGTGCTCGACACGCTCGGCTCCGAGGACGGCGAGCTGGCGGAGGAGGTCCGTCGCCTGCTGTTCGTCTTCGAGGACGTCGCGAGACTCGACGACCGCTCGATCCAGATGGTGCTGCGCGAGGTCGACCAGAGAGACCTGGCGCTCGCGCTGCGCGGCGTCGACGAGGAGGTCAAGGAGCGCCTGCTGTCCAACATGTCCGAGCGCGGCGCGCAGATGCTGCGCGAGGAGATGGAGTTCCAGCCGCCGCAGAAGAAGCGCGTCGTCGAGGAGGCGCAGGGCCGCATCGTCGGCGTCGTGCGCCGCCTGGAGGACGCCGGCACGCTGGTGATCGGGCGCGGGGCCGGGGACGCGGTCGTCTGATGAGCGCGGAGCCGACGGACTTCTCGTTCGAGCCGCTGGAGGCGGCGGTGACGCTGCGCGACCTCGAGGCGCCGCTCGCCGCAGCGCAGGCCGAGGCGGATGCGATCCGCGCCGCCGCGCGCGCCGAGGGCCACGCCGACGGCCTCGCCGCCGGGCTGGAGGAGGGCCGCGCGCAGGTGGCGATGGCGGTGGCGGCGCTTGCGGAGGCCGCTCGCGGGCTGGGCGCCGTGCGCGACGCGACCGCCGAGGCGGTCGAGCGCGACGCGGTCGAGCTGGCCGTGCAGCTGGCCGACAAGGTCGTCGGCGGCGCGCTGGAGGTCGAGCCCGAGCGCGTGCTCGACGTCGTCCGCGGGGCGCTGCGGCGGCTCGCCGAGCGCCGCCGCGTGACCGTGCTCGTGCACCCCGACGACCTCGAGCTGGTGCGCGCCGCCGCGGACGGCTTCGCCGGCGAGCTGGGCGGGATCGAGCACTGCGAGGTGCAGTCCGAGCGCCGGATCGCGCGCGGCGGCGCCGTCGTGCGCACCGACGAGGGCCAGATCGACGCCTCGGTGGAGACGCAGCTCGCGCGCGCGCGGGAGCTGGTGGCGGCGGAGGTCGGCGGATGAGCGCGCAGACGTTCGCCCGCGCCGCCGCGCTGCTGCGCGGCAGCGACCTCGCGCGCCGCTCCGGCCGCGTCTCCGACCTGATCGGCCTCGTGATCGAGGCGACCGGCCTGCAGGCCGAGGTCGGCGAGGTGTGCCTCGTCAACGGCGACCGCGGCCACGATCCGGTCCCCGCCGAGGTCGTCGGCTTCCGCGGCCAGCGCACGCTGCTGATGCCGCTCGGCGAGATGGAGGGGATCGGTCCTGGCACGACCGCGCGCGCGACCGGCGCGCCGTTCCGCATCCGCGTCGGCGACGACCTGCTCGGCCGCGTGATCGACGGGCTCGGCAGACCGCTCGACGGCCTCGACCCCGCCGCGAGCGGGCGTCCGCGCTCGACCGCCTCCGCGCCGCCGGACGCGCTCTCGCGCCCGCGGATCGAGGAGCGGGTGGACCTGGGCGTGCGCGCGCTGGACGCGCTCGTGCCGTGCGGTCGCGGCCAGCGGCTCGGCATCTTCGCCGGCTCCGGCGTCGGCAAGTCCTCGTTGCTCGGCATGATCGCCCGCTCGACGACCGCCGACGTGAACGTGATCGCCCTCGTGGGCGAGCGCGGGCGCGAGGTGCGCGAGTTCGTCGAGCGCGACCTGGGCGACGCGCTGGAGCGCTCGGTCGTGATCGTCGCGACGTCCGACCAGCCGGCTTTGGTCCGCATCAAGGCGGCGTTCACCGCGACGGCGATCGCCGAGCACTTCCGCGACCAGGGCCACGACGTGATGCTGATGATGGACTCCGTCACCCGCTTCGCGATGGCGCAGCGCGAGGTCGGCCTCGCGATCGGCGAGCCGCCGGCGACGCGCGGCTACACGCCGAGCGTGTTCGCGCAGCTGCCGCGGCTGCTGGAGCGGAGCGGCACCAGCGAGCGCGGCTCGATCACCGGCCTCTACACCGTGCTGGTGGACGGCGACGACATGAACGAGCCGATCGCCGACGCCGTCCGCTCGATCCTCGACGGCCACGTCGTGCTCACGCGCGAGCTCGCGCACGCCTCCCACTATCCCGCGATCGACGTGCTGCAGTCCGTCTCCCGGCTGGTCGGCGAGGTCGTCTCGCCTGCGGTGCGCGCCGCCGGCCAGGCGGTCCGCCGGCTGATGGCGGCGTACAAGGAGAAGGAGGACCTGATCGCGATCGGCGCCTACCAGCGCGGCACCGACCCGCTCGTGGACGCCGCGATCGAGTTGCGACCGGCGATCGAGCGCTTCCTGCGCCAGGCGGTCGACGACCGCACGACCGCCGCCGAGGCCGACCGCGCCCTGCTCGACATCGCCGCCGCGATCGCCGAGCACGGCGGCTTCGCCGAAACGGTCGACGCCGAGCCGGTCATGCCCGGCCCCGGCGACCCGGTCTCCGCGTCGGCCGGCCCCGCCGCCGACGCGCTCGCGACGCCCGTCGCCGCAAGCGCGATCCCGCCGCTGCGACTCTCCGTCTGAGGGTCTCGGCACCAGTCAGCCGAGGAACGACAGGTGCAGCGCGTCGACGGCGCGCTGCAGGTCTGCGGCCACCGCCGGGTCGTCCAGCCGCCAGCTATGCCCGCGCCGCGCACGCACCGCGTCGCGGGCACGTTCCCAAAGCAGCACAGCGTCCATCCCGCTGTGGAAAGCGGATCGTGTGGAACGCCGGGTCGATCGACTCCCACCGGGCCGGCGGCGGCGACAGCCGCTTGGCGCCGCGCGGTGCCGCCGCTCGCCGGGGCCACGAACGCGATCTCAAGCTCAGTCTGCTCCCGCCGCGCGCGCCTCCGCGAGGACGGCGTCGATGCGGCCCTGCCGGAGGGCCTCGATCGGCGTTTGACGCCCCAGCAACGGCTTGGGCGTCACCAGCCAGCGGATCAGCGCGAGCGGTGGGAGCGCGTCGCCGAGCGCTCGGACGGTCTCCGGCAGTCCGGCCACGACACCGTCGGGTCCCTCCGCATCGAACTGCCAGAGCGGGAACCGCCATTGGCCGCCGTCCTTGATCGCCACCAGCCTGCCGGCGTGCAGGCGGTCGTGCGGGGTCTGTCGTCTCGTGCCGAGGAGCGCGGCGACCTGCGGGACGGTGAGCGTTCCCTGCAGCAGCCGCTGGCGCTCAGCGAAGCTGCGCTGGAGGTTCGTGAGCGCGATGCGCTCGAGCTTCGCCGCCGCCGGCAGCGACTCGCCGGTCAGCACGGAACGCCCGGACGACTCGCGAGCGTCGACCAGATCGGCCGCCGCCTCAGTGCGCGCCGCCATCTCGTTGAGCTCCTCGAGCGTAAACCGCTCGCTCAGCCGCTCCGCCTCCTCGAGCCAGCGCTTCGTCGCCTTCGCGCGTGTGCGGGCGGGCGATCTCGTCTTTCGCGGTCGTCGGGCGCGGGCGACCATGCCGGCGACGGCGGGTTCGATGTGCTCCATCTTCCGAAGTCTAAGAGATATCCGCGATGTCAGGACCGCGACGGGAAGGGGGGCTTGTCCTGGTCCTTCCACGGATGCGGCAAGATGAAGGGATGTCAACCTCCCAGCCCCCACGCAGCGTCAAGTTCTCCGACGACGAGCGGGGCGGGTGGTCCTCCGATCGCCCCCGGCGTGACGGAGCCGCTCAGCGGCCTGCGGACGTCTCGACGCGCTGCCGCACCCTCACCCCGTCCGACCGGCTGCGCTACTCGCCCGGCAGCCTGCTGCTGATCGCCGCGCCGTCCGCCGCCGAGCGCGATCGCTTCGCCGCGCGCGTGCTCGAGGACAGAAACGCCTATCTCTCGCTCGACAAGGTGCGCGCGCTGCTGAAGGGCCGCGTGCCCGCCGAGCTGCTCGAGGAGCGGGCGAACGAGCTGCTCGGGGCCGCCGTCGGCAGACGGCTCGCCGGCGGCGACTCGGTCGTGATCGGCCTCGACGGGCTCGGCGCCGAGGAGCGCGAGCGCTGGATCCGCATGGCGCACGGCGTCCGCCGTCCGCGCCACCTGATCCTGCTCGAGGCCGGGCGCGACGACGCCGGTGAGGACGCGCGCGCCGCGCTCGACGAGCTGCGCCGCGTGCTCGTCGCCGGCGAGCTCGGCGCCGAGGGGATCCAGACCGCCCTGCGGCTCAGCGGCGGGACCGTCGCCGAAGTCAAGAGAATCGTGTTCCGCCCGGCGCCGCGGGACGAGTGAGCGAGCGCACGGACGCCCTGCTCGCCTACGACCGCGAGCACGTCTGGCATCCGTACGCGTCGCTGCCGGCCGCGCAGGCGCCGCTGCTCGTGGAGTCGGCGGACGGCGTGCGGCTGCGGCTCGCCGACGGCCGCGAGCTGATCGACGGGATGGCGTCGTGGTGGTGCGCGATCCACGGCTACCGCGTGCCGGCGCTCGACGCGGCGGCGCGCGCCCAGCTGGAGCGCATGGCGCACGTGATGTTCGGCGGGCTCACGCACGCGCCGGCGATCGAGCTGGCGCGGCGGCTCGTCGAGCTCGCCCCGGACGGGCTGGAGCATGTCTTCTTCGCCGACTCCGGCTCGGTGAGCGTCGAGGTCGCGCTCAAGATGGCGCTGCAGTTCCAGCGCTCGCGCGGGCGGCCGGAGAAGCGCCGCCTGCTCGCGCTGCGCGGCGGCTACCACGGCGACACGCTCGGCGCGATGGGCGTCTGCGACCCGGTCGGCGGGATGCACGAGCTGTGGGCGGGGACGCTGCCGCAGCAGCTGTTCGCGCCGCGCCCGCCGGGCGGCTTCGGCGCGCCCGGCGTGGACCCCGCCTGGGACGCCGAGGTCACCGCGCTGTTCGCCGCGCACGCCGACGAGCTGGCGGCGGCGATCGCCGAGCCGGTCGTGCAGGGCGCCGGCGGGATGCACGTCTACGCGCCCGCCTACGTGCGGCGCCTGCGCGAGCTGTGCGACCAGCACGACGTGCTGCTGATCCTCGACGAGATCGCGACCGGCTTCGGCCGCACCGGCGGCGAGCTGTTCGCGGCCGGGCACGCCGGCGTCGCGCCGGACGTGATGTGCGTCGGCAAGGCGCTTACGGGCGGGTACATGACGCTCGCCGCGGTGCTCTGCAACGGACGTGTCGCGCGGGGGATCGCCGACGGCGAGGCCGGCGTGCTGATGCACGGCCCGACCTTCATGGCCAACCCGCTCGCGTGCGCGGTCGCGCTCGCGTCGTTGGAGCTGCTGGAGCAGCGCGGCTGGCGCGCCGAGGTGGCGCGCGTGGAGGCCGGCCTGCGCGCCGGTCTGGCGCCCGCGGCGGCGCTGCCGGGTGTGCGCGAGGTGCGCGTGCAGGGCGCGATCGGCGTCGTGCAGCTCGACCGCGAGGTCGACGTCGCCGCCGCGACCGCCGCCGCCCTGGAGCGCGGCGTGTGGATCCGCCCGTTCCGCGACCTCGTCTACGTGATGCCGCCCTACGTCGTCGGCGACGCGGACCTGGCGACGGTCGCCGATGCGGTCGTCTGCGCCGCGACCGCCGCCGCCGCGCGCTGACGGCGCCCGCCCGCGCGCCTCGAACAGTCGTCCAGTCCCTCCAGTTCGCGCGGGCCGGGCCGACTACCCGGGCCGTGACGCCCTTCCGCTTTCCCCTCGAGCGTCTGCGCTCGCTGCGCGAGCGCGGCGAGGACCTCGCGAAGCAGGAGCTCGCGGGCGCGCTGCACCGTCAGGCGCGCTGCGCCGAGCGACTGCACGCGATGGGCGAGGAGCTTGCCGGTGCGTTCAGCGCGCAGCGCGCGGCCGCCGTAGGCGGGTCGTCCAGCGCCGCCGACCTGCTCGCGGCGCAGGCATACCTGGAGCGGACCGAGCAGGCGCGCGAAGCCGGCGAGGTCGACCTCCACCGCCACGACGCCGAGGTCGGCGCGCGCCGCGACGCGCTGCGCGAGGCGGCCCGCGAGCGCCAGGCGCTCGAGCGGCTGAAGGCGCGCCGCCGCGCCGACCACGAGCGCGCCGTCGCGCGCGCCGAGGGCGCCGTGCTCGACGAGATCGCCTTGACCCAGCACCGCAGGAGCGCGTCGTGAGCGTCGCTGCGATCGACCCGTCCGCCGCGCTCGCGCCCCGTCCATCCACGACCCCGGTGATCGCATGACGCAGATCGGCAGTGCATTGCTCGAACCGGCGCCCACGGCCTCGCCCGGCGCGGACCCGCCGGACGGCCCGTCGTCCGGGCCGCCGTTCTCCACGGTGCTCGACGACCATCAGGCCCGGACCGCCCTTGCGGAAGGCCACCAGGATCGGGGACGGGACGCCGTCCGCTCCCGCGACGCGCGGGACGCCGGCGACCGCCGGGACTCCGTCCGCCGCGACGACGGCGCGCACGGCGTCCACCGGCCCGAGCGCCGTGACGACGCCGGGGCCTCCGGCTCGGCGAGCGGTCGGCACGACGCCTCCGGCGCCCACGCGGCCGCCGGCTCGCGCGACGCGCAGCACGGCGACGGCGACGGCGACGCCGACGGCTCGACCGAGCGGGACGCGACGCACGCCGTCGCCGCCGCGCCGGCCGGCCTCGCCGCGCTGCTCGGCGGCGTGCCGCTGCCGGCGGCCGCCGCCGCGACCGCGGTGAGAGCGGCCGCCGCTACGAGAGCCGACCCGGCCGGCGCCAGCGCCGGCGCGAGACTGCCCGGCGCGGCAGGCGCCGCGCCCGGCGCGGCCGTCCCGACCGGGCCGTCCATCCCCAGCGCCGCGACCGCGCTGCCGCTCGGCCCGGCCGGCGCCGGCGCCGCCGCCGCGACCGCGGCGTCCGCCGGCACCGACGGCAGAGCGACCGCCGCGAGCGTCCTGGCCGAGGCCGCCGCCACGAGCGCGGGGCAGGACGCTTCGCTCGATGGCAGGGCGGCCGGGAGACCGGTCGCCGCGGGCGTGGCGAGACTCGCCGACGCGCTCCAGGCCGCCGCCGCGCCGCGACCGGCCGGCGCAAGCGTCCTGGATCGGCCCGCTCCCGCCGGCGCGGGACAGGATGCTTCGCAGGCTGCGGGCGGCGCTGCGGTGCCCGTCGCCGGCACGGCGACCTCGGCGGGCGGCTCCGCCGGCACGGGTGCCGACGCCCAGACGCAGCCGCAGGCCGCTCAGCCCACCACCGCCGCGCCCGTCGCGGCGCAGCCCGCGGGCCTCGCGGCGAGCGCGAACGCCGCGAACGCGGCGGCGCCCGCCGCCCCGTCGCCCGGCGTCGGGCTCGCGCACGCGGTCGAGACGGTGCAGCTCGCGCTGCGCGCCGCCGCCGACCGCGGCGTCTCGCACGCGCGCATCAACCTCTCCCCGCAGGAGCTCGGCGGGATCGAGATCCACCTGCGTCAGACGGCCGACGGCCTCGTCGCCCGCGTCGTCGCCCAGCACGCGAGCGCCGCGCACCTGCTCCAGCACGCCGGCGCCGAGCTGCGCCGCTCGCTCGAGGGCCAGGGCCTCACGCTGCTGCAGCTCGACATCGGCGCCTCCGCCCAGCAGGACGGCCGCCACGCCGCGGGCGACCGCGCGGGCGGCGCCTTCGGCGAGGGCGGCGCGAACGGCCGCGGCGCCTCCGCCGGCAGCGCGGACGACGGCGACGACGCGCTCGCCGCGGCCGGCGCCGACGGCACCACCTCCACCACGACCACGCTCGAGCTGCCGAACGGCGCGCTCGTCGACGTGCTCGCCTGAGACGCCGAGCGAAAGGGACGAAGCGATGCCAGTCAACCCGATCGACGCGACGAACCCGACGGCGGCCGCCCAGCAGGCCAGACAGCAGGGCGTGCTCGGCAAGGACGACTTCCTCAAGCTGCTGGTCGGCCAGATGCAGAACCAGGATCCGCTCAGCCCGAGCGACCCGACGCAGCAGATGAGCCAGATGACGCAGTTCTCGATCCTCGAGCAGATCACGAACCTGTCGCAGTCGCAGCAGGCCGCCGCCTCCAACGACTACGACCAGCAGGCGGTCGCGCTGATCGGCAGAACCGTCACGTACCTGAAGGACGACGGCACGACCGCCAGCGGCCTCGTGCAGGGCGTCACCTTCACCGGCAGAGGCCCCGAGCTCACGATCGACGGGACCGCCGGGATCGCGCCGGTGACCGTCACCGAGGTCAGATGAGCCAGCCGCTGCCCAACGCCGCGCTGCTGCCGCCGGGGATCGCCGGCCCGCGCCCGCCCGCGCCCGCGCCCGCGGACGCCGCGCCCGCGAGCGCCGCGACCGGCGCGACCCGCCGCGCCGCCGACGCCGCCCACGCGCGCGCCCTCGCCGGCCCCGCGTTCGGCGATCTGCTCGCGCGCACGCACAGCGTCACCTTCTCCCGCCACGCCCTGCAACGGCTCCAGCGGCGCGGCATCGAGCTCGGCGAGCAGGACCTCGCCCGGCTCGGCGACGGCGTCGACCGCGCCGCGGGCAAGGGCTCGCGCAGCTCGGTCGTGCTCGTCGACGGCACCGCGTTCGTGGTCGCCGTCCCGAAGCGCACCGTCCTCACGGCGGTGGACCCCGAGCACATGCGCGAGCAGGTGTTCACGAACATCGACAGCGCCGTCATCGCATGACGCGGACGGCTTCCAACGACTGCGGCCGGACCTCCCCGAGGGAGCCGCTCACGCTCACCCGAAAGGACGTGATGCCCCGATGATGCGAGGCATGTTCTCCGCGATCAGCGGACTGAAGGTCAACCAGACGATGCTCGACGTGACCGCGAACGACCTCGCGAACGTCAACACGGTCGGCTACAAGGCCGCGCGCACGACGTTCCAGGACTCGCTCGCGCAGCTGCAGCGCGGCGCCGCCGGCGCGAACCAGAGCAGCGGCGGCTCCAACGCCCTGCAGGTCGGCCTCGGCGTGCAGCTCGGCTCGGTCGACAACCTGATGTCCGGCGGCGCGCCGATGACCTCCGGCAACCCGCTCGACGTCTACATCCAGGGCCCCGGCTGGCTGCGCGTCGGCCTCGGCGACGGCAGAGCCGTCCCGACCGACTTCCAGTACACGCGCGCGGGGAACCTCACCACCAACGCGGCCGGCCAGCTGACCACGCAGGACGGCCACTACCTCGTCGGCCTCGGCGCGACCGCCACGCCCGACGGCGCCGGCGGCTTCACCTACGCGCCCAACACGACCGACTCCTACATCACGATCCCGCCCGGCTCGACCGACACGACGATCGGCCAGGACGGCGGCGTCTCCTACATCGACCAGGACGCCAGATCGGCGACCTTCGGCCAGCGCGTCACGGCCGGCTACCTCGCGCTCGCCAAGTTCTCCAACGAGGGCGGCCTGCAGCGCACCGGCGGCTCGCTGTGGGTGCAGTCGGCCAGCACCGGCGCGCCGACGTTCGGCACGCCGAACACGAACGGCTTCGGCCAGACGAACGCCGGCATGCTGGAGATGTCGAACGTCGACCTCGCCACCGAGTTCACGACCATGATCACCGCGCAGCGCGGGTTCCAGGCGAACTCCCGGGTCATCTCGACTGCGGACGAGATGCTCCAGGACCTGGTGAACCTGAAGCGGTGATCTCCGCGGGGCTGAGCGGGCTGGGCGGCGGTTGAGGGACTGCTGCCCGGCCCGGCTCACGCTCCTCCCACACGAACAGGAGGACGCCGTGATCGTCCTGCATCGCCTCGGCCACGAGGCCGAGCCCTTCCACCTCAACCCCGACATGATCCTGACCGTCGAGGCGACGCCCGACACCGTCGTGACGCTCGCGAGCGGCTCGAAGGTCGTCGTGCTCGAGCCGCCCGACCGCGTCGTGTCCGAGATCCGCGACTGGCGCGCCGACATCCTGTCCGACGCGCTCAGCACCAGCCGGCGCTCCGCGCTGCGCGCGATTGAAGGTTCGCCGCCGCCCGCCGATCACATGGGCTGATGAAGGCAGCAACCGCCATCGGAATCGGCGCGGGCATCTTCGCGCTGCTGTTCGCCTCCATGATGGAGGGGACGCAGCCGATGGCGTTCTTCAACATCCCTGCGCTCATCATCGTCTGCGTCGGCACCGGCGCGGCGACGATGTCGAGCGTCGGGATGGACACGATGAAGAAGATCCCGGCGCTCTACAAGCTGGCGTTCGGGCCGCCCGAGCTCGACGTGCGCGGGCGCGTGGAGCTGATCGTCTCGCTCGCCGAGCAGGCGCGCCGCGAGGGCCTCCTCGCGCTCGACGCGCAGCTCGGCGAGATCGACGACGCGTTCGCGCGCAAGGGCCTGCAGCTCGTCGTCGACGGCACCGACCCGGAGCTCGTGCGCGAGATCCTCGAGGCGGAGATCGACGGCATGACGACCCGCCACGCGGCGGGCGCGACCGCGTTCGAGAAGGCCGGCGGCTTCGCGCCGACGATGGGCATCATCGGGACGGTGATGGGGCTCGTGCACGTGCTCCAGAACCTCTCGAACCCGTCCTCGCTGGGGCCTGCGATCTCGACCGCGTTCATCGCGACGCTGCTCGGCGTCGGCGCCGCGAACGTGATCTTCCTGCCCGTCGGCGCGCGCCTGCGCGCGCTCTCCTCCGCGGAGGCGGAGCTGCGCATCCTCACGCTCGAGGGGATCCTCGCCGTGCAGGCGGGCGACAACCCGCGCGTCGTCGGCGACAAGCTCAGCTCCTACGTCGCGCCCGCCGAGCGCGCGAGCGAGGACGAGGCCGCGCCGTCCGGCGCCGGCGCGGGGGCCGCGGCGGAGCCCGTCGCGGAGGCGGCCTGACGCCATGTCCGCCGCCGCCCCCGCACGCGGACGCCGTCGCCGGCACAGCGACGGCGCCGGCCACGAGAACGAAGAGCGCTGGCTGCTCACCTACGCCGACATGATCACGCTGCTGCTGGCGTTGTTCGTCGTGCTGTTCGCGATCAGCTCCGTGAACGTTCTCGAAGGTCAAGGCGCTGCAGCAGTCGCTGCGCGAGGCCTTCTCCGGCAAGGTGATGAGCGGCGGCGAGGCGATCATGTACACGGGCAACAGCGTCGCCGTCAGAACGCTCGACACGCAGCCGAGAGTCGTCCCGAGCACGCCCTCGATCGGCACGCCGAGCACGGCCTCCGCGCGCGCCGCGCTCGCCGCGCGCCGCGAGCAGGACGAGCTGCAGCGGCTCAAGCGCATGCTCGACGCCTACGCCGCCGCACACGGCTTCAAGGCGCAGGTGGAGACGGTCGTCACGCGGCGCGGCCTCGTCGTGCGGCTGCTGACCGACAACGTCCTGTTCGACTCCGGCCTCGCCGACGTCAAGTCGCAGGGGCTGCCGCTGCTCGGCGAGGTCGGCACGCTGCTCGGCGTCGACGGCGTCCACCCGATCGTCGTCGAGGGCCACACCGACGACGTGCCGATCTCGACCTCCAGGTACGCCTCCAACTGGGAGCTGTCGACCGCGCGCGCCGCCGCCGTCGTGCGCTGGCTGATCGGCCGCGGCGTGCCGGCCAGACGCTTCTCCGCCGCCGGCTACGCCGACCTCCGCCCGCTCGCGTCGAACGGGACGGCCGCCGGCCGCGCGCGCAACCGCCGCGTGGAGATCGTGCTGCAGCGCCTGCACCCGCTCGCCGGCCGCGACCAGCTCGCGCCCGTGATCCCGAAAGGCACCACCCCATGAAGAGAAAGAAGATCCTGATCCCCCTGCTGGTGGTGGTGATCGCGGGCCTCGCCGCGAAGTTCGTGCTGGCGAAGCCGGCGCCCGAGCCCCACCACAAGATCGACGGCGTCGTCTACGTGCTGCCGAAGGAGTTCCTCGTGAACCTCAGCGACGGCCGCTACGCGAAGGTCAACGTCGCGCTCGTGCTCGACAGATCGCAGCCGACCGCCGCCGCCGGCGGCGGCGAGGGCGGCGGCGCCGCTCCGCCGGAGGGCTTCGGCACGCTCGAGCAGGAGGCGGCGGTGCGCGACGTCGTGACCGACGTGCTGACCGGCCAGAGCGGCGACGAGCTGATCGCCGCGAGAGGCCGCGAGCAGGTCAAGGCGGAGATCCTCAGAGGCATCCGCACGCGCACCGACGTGAGAGTCAACGAGGTCCTGCTCCCCGACGTCGCCGTCCAGTGAGGAGCGTGAGCGCCATGAGCCAAGACAACGTCGAGCTGCCCGCGTTCGAGCGCCCGCGCCCCGAGGGCGGGATCGCCGACGCGCCGGCCGACCTCGGTCGCCTGTCGGACGTCCCGGTCGAGCTGGCCGTCGAGATCGGCCGCACGCGGATGACCGTCGGCGCCGCGCTCGAGCTGCATCCCGGCTCGATCGTCGTGCTCGACCGCGTCGCCGGCGAGCCGGTCGACCTGCTCGTGAACGGCACGCGCATCGCGCGCGGCGAGGTCGTCGTGATCGACGAGGAGTTCGCACTGCGGGTCACCGAGGTGCTCGGCGAGCGCGCGCGGACGGGGTCCGATGCCGGCGCCGGCGAGGCCGAGCCGGCCGAGGCCGCCTGACGCGCCCGCGCGCACGGAGCTCTCGATGAGCGTCGCAGCGACCCCCACCACCTCTCCCGGCCGGTCAGGCGCCGTCACGCGCCAGGTCGTCGTGTGCGCGCTCGGCGCCGAGGCGTACGGGCTGCCGGTCGGGCAGGTGCGCGAGGTCGTGCGCTACGCGCCGCCGCGCCCGGTCGCGAGCGAGCTGCCGTGGATGCGGGGCGTGATGAGCCTGCGCGGGCGGCTCGTGCCGGTGCTCGACCTCGCCGTCCGGCTGGGCCTCGCCGACGTGCCGGCTGCCCGGCCGCCCGAGCACGCGAAGGTCGTGATCGCCGACGCGGCCGGGGAGCCGGTCGGCGTGGTCGTGGACGAGGTCGTCGAGGTGCTGACGGTCGGCGCCGACGAGGTCGAGCCGGTGCCAGGCGGCAGCGGCGAGATCGTGCGCGCCGGCGGGCGCCTCGTGCTGCTGCTCGACGCGGACGAGCTGGGGTCGTGAGATGGCCCGCAGCACCGTCCCCGCAGCGGACGCGCCCCGCCGCGTCGTCGTGATCGCCGCCTCGACCGGCGGCCCGCGTGCGCTCGGCCAGCTGGTCCCGTGCCTGCCGGCGCCGCTCGGCGCCGGCACGGTGATCGTCCAGCACCTGCCGCGCGGCTTCACCGCCGCGCTCGCGCGCCGGCTCGACAAGGCCGCGCGGCTGCGCGTGCGCGAGGCCGCCGCCGGCGACCTGCTCGACCCGCGCGTCGCGCTGCTCGCGCCCGGCGGGACGCACCTGCGCCTGTCCGCCGCCGGCGTCGCCGCGCTCAGCGACGCGCCCGAGATCGGCGGCCTGCGCCCGCGCGCCGACCTGACGATCGCCGACGTCGCGCGCGCCTACGGCGAGCGCACCGTGCTCGTCGTGCTGACCGGCATGGGCGACGACGGCCTGGCCGGCGCGCGCGAGGTGCGCCGCCTGGGCGGGCGCGTGCTCGTGGAGGCGGCGGCGACCTGCACCGTCTACGGGATGCCGCGCGCCGTCGCCGACGCGCGCCTCGCGCACGCGAAGCTGCCGCTCGGCGAGCTGGCCGGCGCGATCGCCGCGGAGGTGGCGGCATGATCGACCAGCGCGAGCATCCGGGCGATCGGACCGGCGCGGACGCCTACCGCCCCGCCTTCCTCGCGGAGGCGCGCGAGCACGTGCAGGAGCTCGGGCTGCTGCTCGTGCGCGTCGAGGCGGCGCCGGACGATCGCGACGCGGCCGACGGGATCTTCCGCGTCGCGCACTCGCTCAAGGGCATGAGCGCGACGATGGGCTTCGACGCGCTCGTCGCGCTCACCCATGCGATGGAGGACGTGCTCGACCTGCTGCGCCAGCGCGCCGGCGGCCTGCCGCGCGAGGCGGTCGACGTGCTCTCGGCGTGCCTCGACGCGGTCGAGGCGGCGGTCGCGTCGATCGGTGCCGGCGACGGCGAGCTGCTCGACCCGGCGCCGCTCGTGGAGCGGCTGCGCGCGCTCGCGCGCGAGCGCACCCCGGAGCAGGAGCTGGCGCGCGACGGCGACGCCGCGCTGCCCGACCTGACCTGCGAGCTGGCGGCCGGCGAGCGGCTGCTGCGCGTCGTCGCCGAGCTCGACGACGCCTGCCAGATGCCGGCGGTGCGCGCCTTCATGCTGTTCGACGCGCTGCGCCTGCACGGCGAGCTGGTCGGCGCCGTGCCGGCGCCGGAGGCGGTCGAGCGCTTCGCCGGCCGGCGCGTCGAGGCGTGGGTGGCCACGCGCGCCGACGAGGAGGCGCTCGCCGACAGTGCGCGCGCGGTCGGCGAGCTGGCCGCCGTGCGGGTGGCCGCCGAGCCGCAGCCCGCGGACGGCGCCGTCCCCGCTGCCAAGCCTCCTGCCGGAGGTGCGCAGGACGACGGCGATCCAGGACGCTCCGGCGAGGGCCCGGGCACCGGTGCGCGTGCCCAGGCGGCCACGGTGCGTGTGGACGCCGAGCGGCTCGACGAGCTGCTGCACCTGATGGGCGAGCTGGTCCAGCACCGCACGACCGTCGAGTCGCTCGCCGCGGACGCCGACGTGCCCGGCCTCGCGCCGGCGATCCAGCGCCTCGCGCGCACCTCGCAGGCGCTCCAGGAGACCGTCACACGCGTGCGGATGGTGCCGGTCGAGTCCGTCTTCCTGCGCTTCCCGCGGCTCGTGCGCGACCTCGCGACGCGCCTCGGCAAGCAGGTCGAGCTGCGGCTCGAAGGCGCCGGCACCGAGCTCGACCGCACGGTCGTCGACGCGCTCGGCGACCCGCTCGTGCACCTCGTGCGCAACGCCCTGGACCACGGCCTCGAGGCGCCGGAGGAGCGCGTCGCGGCCGGCAAGCCGCCGACCGGCGTGCTCGAGCTGTCCGCGCGCCACGCCGGCGGCCACGTCGTCGTGACGGTGCGCGACGACGGCCGCGGGATCGACCCGGCCGCCGTCGGGCGCGCGGCCGCGAAGCGCGGTCTGCTCGACGCGGACGCGGCCGCCGCGCTCGACGCCGCCGGCGCCGCCGAGCTGCTGTTCGCGCCCGGCTTCTCGACCGTCGCCGTCACCACCGACCTGTCCGGCCGCGGCGTCGGCATGGACGCGGTGCGCGACTCGGTGCGCGCGCTCGGCGGGGAGGTCTCGCTCACGTCGGAGTCGCGGGCGACGTCGCAGGGGACCACCGCCGAGCTGCGGCTCCCGCTCACGCTCGCCTCGATCGCCGCGCTGCTCGTGCACGCCGGCGGGCTGCCATACGCGATCCCGCTCGAGCGCGTCGTGCGCACGGTACGGCTCGACGGACTGCCCGTCCGCACCGTCCGCGGCGTCCCGCTGCTGCCGCTCGGCGGCGAGCTGCTCCCGCTCCGTGACGTGGACGGCCGCGCGATCCGGCTCCCGCCCTCCGGTCAGCGCGAGCGCGGACCGTATGCCGTCGTCGTGTCCAGCGGTGGGCGGCGCGTCGCTCTGGCCGTCTGCGAGCTCGTGGGTCAGCGCGAGCTCGTCACCCGCCGTCTGCCGCGCGCGGTCGGCCAGCGCGCCGCGGCTGCCGGCGCAGTCCTCCCAGACGGGCAGGTCGCGCTCGTCCTGGACTGCGACGCGCTCTGCGACGCACCACATCCCGGCCAACAAGAAGGAGTCCCGGCATGATCACCCGCTACGACGAGCGCCAGCTCGACGCGCTCAGGGAGCTGGCGTCGATCGGCTCCGGCACCGCCGCGACCGCGCTCGCGCAGATGCTCGGCCGCCCGGTCGAGCTGGCCGTCCCGCGCGCGCTCGCGCTCCCGCTGGCGGACGCGCTCGACGCGGTCGGCGAGCCGGACGCGATGGTCGCGAGCGTCGTGCTTCCGGTCGGCGGTGACGCCGAGATCGTCGTGTTGCTGCTGTTCTCCTACCGCTGCGCGGCGAGCCTCTGCACGCTGCTCGGCGTCGAGCCGCGCAGCGAGCTGGGCGACTCGGCGCTCGGCGAGATCGGCAACATCCTCGGCGCCTCCGCCGTCGGCGCGCTCGCGCAGATGACCGGCCTTGCGCTCGAGCCCCGTCCGCCGCAGGTGCTCTACGACATGCTCGGCGCGGTCGTCGCGTCGGTCCTCAGCGAGACGGCCGGCGAGCTCGACGTGGCGCTCGTGCTCGACGCCGAGCTGGCGGTCGAGGACGCGTCCTGCGGCCTGTCGTTCCTGCTGCTGCCGACGGCCGGCGGCGTCGCCGAGCTGCTGGGCCGTCTTGGTCTCGGCCCCGTCCCCGACCCGTCCCGCCCGCCCAGGTGAGCTGGAGGTGAAGGTCGTGCGGATGGGCGAGCTGTCGGCGTCGGCGTCGGCGGAGGACGAGCTCGTCTCGATGGGCCTCGGCTCCTGCGTCGGCGTCGCGGTCGTCGACCGCGAGCGTGCGGTCGCCGGGCTCGCGCACGTGATGCTGCCGGCCGCCAACGCCGCCTACAGCGCGCCGGCGAAGTTCGCCGACCGTGCGGTGCCGGCGCTGCTCGGGGCCGTGGAGCGGCTCGGCGCGCGGCCGGAGCGGATGGTGGCCGTGCTCGCCGGCGGCGCGCAGATGTTCGGCGGCGAGCTCGCGAGGCCCGGCGCGGGCGACGCCGCCGCCGGTGCGGGCGGCCTGCTCGACCTCGGCGCCCGCAACGAGGCGGCCGTGCGCGCCGCGCTCGCCGCGGCGGGGGTCCCCGTGCGCGCCGCCGCGACCGGCGGCGGCCGCGGGCGCACCGTGCGCGTGCGCGTCGGCGACGCGCGCGTGAGCGTGAAGGAGGCCGGCGGCGTCGAGGTCCCGCTGTGGCACCCGCACATCCGTGCCGATGACCTGGTGGAGACCCCATGAGCGAGCTCCTCACCAACGACCAGGTCGCCGCGCTCGTCGAGGCGGCGCAGCACGGCGAGCTGCCGGACGACCACGGCGCCGCCCCGTCGCCCGCGCGCCGCGGCCGGAGGGTGCGCAGCGTCGACTTCGCGCGCCCGACGAAGTTCACGAGCGAGCACGAGCGCCGCATCGTGCGCGCGCTCGACGCCTTCTGCACGACCGCCGCCACGCGCCTGTCGGCCGAGCTGCGCGTGCCGCTCGAGCTCGAGGTGATCGACACCACGCAGCTGCCGTGGTCGAGTGCGCAGTCGGCGCTCCCACCCGACTCCGTCGGCGCCGCGCTGGCGGTCGCACCGGTCGGCACGCGCATGCTGCTGACGGCCGAGCTGCCGCTCGTGCTGCTGACGATCGAGCACCTGCTCGGCGGCGCGCCCGAGCGCCCGCCGAAGGCGCGCAAGCTGAGCGAGATCGACTGGGCGCTCACGAAGCGGCTGTTCGAGACGCTGACCCAGCACCTGTCGTTCGTGTGGCAGGACCTCGCCGGCCTGGAGCTGGCGCCGCGCGACGTCGACACGCACATGGAAGGGCTGCAGATCACGGCGGTCAGCGACCCGACGCTGACGCTCACGTTCGAGGCGCGCGTCGACGGTCACTCCTCGACGCTCGCGCTGCTCGTGCCGTGGAGCGCGATCGACGCGGTCGCCGACGAGCTGGCCGGGCGCGAGACGCGCAGCGAGGCGGCCGACCCGGGCGTGACCGCCGCGGTCCGCCGCGCGGTGTCCGCCGCCGACGTGGTCCTGCGCGCGGAGGTGGCGCACGTCGAGCTGGCCGTCGACGAGGTGCTCGCGCTGGAGCCGGGCGACCTCGTGCGGCTCGGCGCGCCGGCCGCCGAGGGGGTCGCGATCTATGCCGAGGACGTGCGGATCCACCGCGCCCAGCCGGGCCGCAGCGGCACGCGCCGCGCGGTGCAGGTGGGCGCGCCGGGCCTCCCGGGAGGCGGGGTCGCATGAGCCAGGCCGACGCCACGAGCGCCGCCGCCGCGCTGATGCGCCTCGGCGCCTCGACCGCCGAGGCGGTCGCGAAGGCGCTCGACGCGATCTGCCCGGAGCCGGTCGAGCGCGGCGACGTCGCGGTCGTCCCCGGCGAGGAGAGCCCGTTCGCGGGCTTCGACTTCGACGACGGCGCAGTCGCCGTCAGCGTCGCCTACGTCGACGGCGTCACCGGCGGCAACGTGCTGCTGATGACCGAGCGCGCCGCGCGTGCGATCGCCGCGGCGATGGGCGAGGCGCATGTGGCGTCCGGCGACGACGACGGCGACGGCGAGCCGAGCGAGCTCGAGCTGTCGGCCGTCGCCGAGGCGGCCAACCAGATGTTCGCGGCGGCCGCGAGCGCGACCGGGCTCGTGCTGAGCCACGAGGTCGAGATCGCCCCGCCGGAGACGCGCCGGCTCGGCGACGCCGCCGCCGCGCGCGAGGCGTTCGACGCCACGCCGCATGCGGTGACGGCGACGTTCCGCGCCTGCGGCGAGCCGTTCTGGCTCGTCCAGCTCGTTCCCAACGCGTTCGTCGTGCGCATCACGCGCGCGCTCGACGAGCAGGGCGCCGAGCAGGTCAGCGGCGTCGCGGGCCGGCTCGGCGACGCCGCTGCGGTGGGCGAGGAGCGCCCGCTGTCCGACGCGCTGCGCGACGTGCGCGTGCGCGTGTGGGCGGAGCTCGGCCGCACGCGCGTCTCGCTCGGCGAGGCGCCGCGGCTGCCCGACGGCGCCGTGCTCGAAGCTCGACCGCAAGGCCGACGACCCCGTCGACCTGTACGTGAACGGCCTGCGCTTCGCGAGCGGCCGACTCGTCCTCACCGAGGAGGGCGAGTGGGCGTTGCGCTTGGAGGAAGTGGCTGGGCGCACCGCGCCCGCCGTGCCCGCAGGCGCGTCGCCCGCGGGCGACGCTACGACCGAAGGAGTGATCTAGATGGCACGCGTGCTCGTCGTCGACGACGCAGCGTTCATGCGCAAGGTCCTGACCGACGCGCTCGTCGCGGGCGGCCACGAGGTGGTCGGCGAGGCGGGCGACGGCGATGCGGCGCTGGCCGCCTACAGAGACCTCGGCCCGGACCTCGTGACGCTCGACATCACGATGCCGCGCAAGGACGGCCTCGCCACCCTGCGCGAGATGGTGGAGATCGACCCGGGCGCGCGCGTCGTCGTCTGCTCCGCGCTCGGCCAGGAGAACGAAGGTGCTCGACGCGATCAAGGCCGGCGCGAAGGACTTCGTCGTCAAGCCGTTCGAACGCGAGCGCCTGCTCGCCGCGATCGAGAAGGCGGTTGCGTAGCCCCCACCACCCGATTTCCAGGGATTTTCCGAGTTGACAGCGCCGATTTTCCGAGTTAGCAGGAGCGATTTTCCGACTTAGCAGCTACAATTCTCCGAGATGGCACGGCCCTACGTCCCTCGGAGCCTCGCGGCGACCGCGCTGGAAGCGCTGGCCGACGCGCGCGTCGTCGCGCTGCTCGGCCCGCGCCAGGCGGGCAAGAGCACGCTCGCACGCAAGCTCGCGAGCGACGGCCTCCACGCCGACTACCTGACGCTCGACGACGAGGACGTGCGCTCGCTCGCGCTGGGCGACCCGCGCGGCTTCGTCGCCGGCCTCGGCCGCCGCACGGTGATCGACGAGATCCAGCGCGCGCCCGACCTGCTGCTCGCGATCAAGGCGCGCGTCGACCTCGACGACGCGCCCGGCCAGTTCCTGATCACCGGCTCCGCCAACCTGCGGCGGATCCCCACGATCGGCGACGCGCTGCCGGGCCGCGTCGACTACCTCACGCTGTGGCCGTTCACGCAGGGGGAGATCGCCCGCCGCCGCGAGGCGTTCCTCGAATGGCTCTTCTACGGGGCCGCGCCCGCCGTGCGCAACGCGCCGGTCGGACGCGACGCCTACGCCGAGTTGCTGCTGGCCGGCGGCTTCCCCGAGGCGCGCCGCCGCACCGGCGTCGCGCGCGCCCGCTTCTTCGCGGGCTACATCGACTCGATCGTCGAGCGGGACGTCCCGGACGCCTCGCGCGTCCACGACCCGACGGCGGTCGGCACGCTGCTGCGGCTCGTCGCCGCGCGCTCCGGCGGGCTCGCCCGCTACGACACGCTCGCGCGCGACGCCGGCGTCGACGGCAAGACCGCGAGAGCGTACGTCGACGTGCTCGAGCGGCTGTTCCTCGTGCGTGTGCGCCGGCCGTGGCACGTCAACCTCGGCAAGCGCCAGGTCAAGGCGCCGAAGCTCTACGTCTCCGATCCCGGGCTGCTCGCGGCGCTCGTCGGCGCCGATCGGCGACGGCTCGCGCAGGACGACGCGTTCGCCGGCGCGCTGTTCGAGACGTTCGTCACGACGGAGCTCGAGCGCCAGGCGTCGTGGTCGCCGCAGGCGCTGACCTTCTGGCACTTGCGCGACGGCGAGCGCGAGGTCGACGTGATCGTCGAGCGCCCCTCCGGCGAGATCGCCGGCATCGAGGTGAAGGCGAGCGCGACCGTCCGCCCGGAGGACTTCCGCGGCCTGATCCACCTGCGCGACAGCGTCGGCGACCGCCTCGCCGCCGGCGTCGTCGTCTACGCCGGCGAGCGCACCCTCCCCTTCGGCGACCGCCTGTGGGCCGTGCCGCTGCGCGGCCTGTGGACCCCGGAGGGGCCGCTCGACTGAGCGGGAGCCGTCAGTCGCCGTCTGCGCGTCCCGCCGCACGTGCACCCGCGGATGGAGGAGCGCTTCGCGGTCGTCGAGGGCCGGATGGAGTTCCTCACCGAGGCCGCCGCGCTCGCCCGCGCCGGCCGCATCTCCAAGCACGGGATCCCGAAGGGGATCGCCGGCTGGCTCCAGGGCGCCGTCATGATCGAGCGCTACAGAGCGATGGTCGTGATGGGCTTCCCGCCGCTCCCCCGCCCGCGATCCAGCGCCTCCTCATCCCACCCCTCGCCCGCCTCGGCAGGCACCGCGGTTACGGGGCGGGGGAGCTGGGCTGAGCGGTCTTCTGGCATGCGCGAGGTCATCGGCGACAACCGAACGGTCCAAGACCATGCAACCACCGCAGCGGCAGAGGGTCGTTCGGCTACAGCAGCTCGCGCAGCTCGTTGCGGCTGATGTCGGCCGTCTTGAGGATGCTCAGGAGCAGTCCGGGCTTCATGTCGCGGTTGTGGACGGGGACCGCGATGGCGTCGCGCCGCTCCGGATGGACCATGTAGCGATGGCTGCCGCGCGTGCGGCGGTGTTGCCAACCTTTCGCTTCGAGGGCGCGGATCAGCCGTTGCGGCTTGACCGCCGGGAGCTTGTCGCTCACGCAGCTTCGACGGCGACGCGCTCGCGCCGGACGGTCGGGACCGGCCAGCCCTCTTCGCGCATGATCTCCAGGTAGCCCTCGATCGCGTCGCGAGCCATGTCGAGCGCCTCCTCGACTGTCTCGCCCTGCGTCGCGACGCTCGGCAGCTCCGGCACGAAGACGCTGAAGCCGCCCTCGGCCTCCGGGACCAGCACCACGTCGTACTCGCGTCGCTCCATGCGCATCAGCTTACGTCAGGCTCGTCTGCGGTCAAGGAACCAAGCCCCTGGCGAACGCCTCGTCCCTGAACGCGATGAGCATGCTTCAAGGGTCCAGGACCGCCGGCCGCTTGTCTACAGCAGGGACCTGTGATCGCGCGAAGGCGCGCTCAGGCGCTCAGCGCCCGAGCGTGCGCAGCAGCTCGTGGGCGCCGGCGGGGACCTCGGCGAGGCGGGTGCGGACGTCGGCGATCGTCGCGCGCAGCTCGGGGTCGCCGACCTCGACGGGCAGCATCGAGTCCTGCAGCTCGGAGAGGATGTCGTCGGCGCGCTCGGCGGCCTCGGCCGCCTCCTCGACGAAGCCGTGCGCCCCGCTCGACGGCGCGCTCGGCTCGGGCGCCGGCGCGAACGCGTGCGCCGCCAGCCCGGCGCGCGCCGCGAACTCCGCGTGCCCGCGCTTCATCCGCCCGTATGCCGCCTGCGCGGGCGCGAACAGCCCCGACTCCAGGCGATCGCCCGTGTCGTCGTCGACCAGCTCGTAGGCCGCGCCGAGCGCCGTCAGCGCGACGCCGATCGCGTCGGCCGCCTCCGCGGTCGCCGCCAGCAGCTCTCTGCGTCCTTCGTCGCTCGTGTAGGTCATGTGCGGCGAGCATAGAGGTCGCGTCGCGGCGCCGGGTCCGACCCCTGCACGACGGTCGCGGCAGGCCCCGCCGCCTCCGGCTGAGAGCTCCCGCTAAAGCCGCCCCCGCCCCTGCCGACTACCCGGGACGACTCTTCCCTCACGAGTCGTCCCTCGATGATCAAGGCTTCCCTGCACTCACGGGTGGCCGCGACGGTCGCTGCCGTCGTGCTGCTGCTCGTCACGCCCGCCGCCGCGCTCGCTGCCGCGGCGAGAGATGCGCATCGCGCATCCGGCGAGTCGACGCCCGTCGACCTGACCGGTGCGAGCGAGCAGGGCGCGAGCCACATCGGCGGAGGCGGCTCGATCGTGCGCACGATCGTCGGCCTGGCGATCGTGATCGGCGTCATCTACGGCGTCGCGTGGGTGCTCAGACAGGTCAAGGCCTCGCGCCAGCCGCGCGCGACCGGCGCCGGCCTCGCGCCGCTCGCCTCGGTGCCGCTCGGCTCCGGCCGCTCCGTCCACCTCGTGCGCGCCGGCCGCGACCTCGTGCTGCTGGGCGTCGCCGAGCAGGGCGTCGTCCCGATCCGCACGTACAGCGAGGAGGAGGCGCGCGCCGCCGGCCTCGTCGACGACGACGGCATGCTGATCCTCCCCGCCGAGGAGCAGGCGCCGAAGCAGCGGCGGATGCCGCGCATCGCGCTGCCCGCCGCGACGCCGAAGGCAGCTCGCCGGCGGCCGGCGCTGCCCGCGCCGAAGCTCGCGCTCCCCGCGCCGAAGCAGGCCATCGACACCCTCCGCGCCTGGACGGTGCGCTCGTGAGAGCCGACAGCTCGAACGCGGTTCAGATCCTGCTGCTGCTCGGCGGGCTCACGCTCGTCCCGGCGCTGCTGTTCACCGTCACCGGCTTCACGCGCATCCTGATCGTCCTCGGCTTCATCCGCACCGCGATCGGCACGCCGACCGCGCCGCCGAACCAGGTGCTCGTCGGCATCGCCCTGTTCCTGACGCTGTTCGTGATGGCGCCGACCTTCACCACGATCAAGGACACCGCCTGGGACCCGCTCCAGGCGCACAGAATCGACACGCAGCAGGCGATCAGACGCGCCGAGGAGCCGCTGCGCGCGTTCATGTTCAAGCAGACGAGCGACTCCGACCTCGCGCTGTTCGTGCGCCTGTCCAGAACGAGAGAGCAGCCGAGAACGCACGCCGACATCAGAACGACCGTCCTGATCCCGGCGTTCATCGTCAGCGAGCTGAAGACGGCCTTCCAGATCGGCTTCCTGATCTTCCTGCCGTTCCTCGTGATCGACCTGATCGTCGCGTCCACCTTGATGTCGATGGGCATGATCATGCTGCCGCCCGTCTTCATCTCGCTGCCGTTCAAGATCCTGCTGTTCGTCCTGGTCGACGGCTGGGGCCTGGTCACGGAGTCGCTCGTGCGGAGCTTCCACTGAGATGAACCAGGACACCGCCATCCACCTCGCCCAGCAGGCGATGGAGCTCGCGATGAAGGTCGGCGGGCCGCTGCTCGCCGTCGGCCTCGGGATCGGCCTCGTCGTCTCCGTCTTCCAGGCGGTCACGCAGATCCAGGAGCAGTCGCTGTCGTTCATCCCGAAGATCGTCGGCGTCGCGGCCGTGATCGTCGTCGCCGGTCCGTGGATGCTCGGCCAGCTGCTCGGCTACACCGAGGAGCTCTACCGCTCGATCCCCGCGCTGGTGGGCGGAGGCTGATCGCGGCGATGCCGTCCACTCCGCTCGACCAGGTGCTCGCCCAGCTCGGCGGCCTCCAAGCCGCCGGCTTCATCCTCGTGCTCGCGCGCCTCACCCCGCTGTTCCTCGTCGCCCCGCTGTTCAGCTCCAGACAGATCCCGCCGCGCGTGCGCACGATCGTCGCGTGCGCGCTGGCGGTCGGCCTCACGCCGATCGCGATGCACGGCCAGCACGTGCCGAACGACGCGCTCGCGCTGTTCGCGCTCGTCTTCAAGGAGCTGCTGGTCGGCCTCGCGTTCGCGCTCACGATCGCGCTGCTGTTCGCGGCGGTCTCGAGCGCCGGCGCGCTGCTCGACATGCTCGTCGGCTTCTCGTTCGGCGCGATCGTCGACCCGCTCACCGGCAACCAGTCGGCGGTGCTGACGCAGCTCTACGGCCTCGTCGCGCTCGCCGTCTTCGTCGTGATCGACGGCACCAGCTGGGTGATCGGCGGCCTCGCGCGCACCTACGACCTCGTGCCGCTGAGCGCCGCGCCGGACGTCAGAGCGCTCGCGGTCGGCGTCGTCGCGAGCTTCGCGACGATCTTCTCCGCCGCGCTCGAGGTCGCCGCGCCGGTGCTGCTGGCGGTCGTCATCACCGACGTCGCGTTCGGCGTCGTGACGCGCGTCGTGCCGCAGCTGAACGTCTTCGCGGTCGGCTTCCCGGTGAAGGTGATCGTCGGCCTGACGGTCGTCGCCGCCTCGCTCCCGTTCGTGTCCGGCTGGGTCTCGGACCAGCTCCAGCTGAGCGTCGCGCAGGCGCTCCAGACGATCAAGCTCGCGTGAGGGACTGAGCGATGGCGAGCGACAAGACCGAGAGAGCAACCCCCAAGCGCCGCGAGGACGCGCGCAAGAGAGGCCAGGTCGCGAAGTCGACGGACCTCAACGGCGCGATCGTGCTGATCGCCGGCCTGCTCGCGATCTCGCTGCTGGCGCCGCACACCGTCGCCGTCGCGGAGGCGTCGCTGCGCGCCGCCCTCGCGAACGTCGCGCACCCGCAGGAGCTGATGAGCGGCGCCGGCCTCGGCGCCCTCTTCACGGCCACGGCGAAGAGCCTGGCGCTGGGGATCGCGCCGATCGCCGGCGTCTGCCTGCTCGCCGGCGTGCTCGCGAACGTCGCGCAGACGCGCGGCAAGCCGTCGCCCGAGGCGCTCAAGCCCGACCCGAGACGGCTCAACCCGCTGGCCGGCGCGAGAAACGTCTTCGGCACGAGAATGATCTTCGAGGCGGCCAAGTCGCTGGCGAAGGTCGGCGTCGTCGGCGCGATCGTCGCGATGGCGCTGATCCCGCGCCTCACGCAGCTGAGCGCGACGGTCGGCTCCAACCCCGCCGCGCTCGGCGCGATGCTCGCCGCGATGGTGTTCGCGCTCGCCCAGCGCGCCGCGCTCGCCTACCTGCTGATCGGCGCGATCGACTACGGCTACCAGCGCTGGAGACACGAGAGATCGCTGCGGATGAGCAAGCAGGACCTGAGAGAGGAGATGAAGCAGCACTCGCTCCCCGCCGAGGTCAAGGGCGCGCTGCGTCGCCGTCAGCTGCAGGCCGCGCGCGCCCGCATGATGGCTGCCGTCCCGCAGGCCGACGTCGTCGTCGTCAACCCGACGCACTTCGCCGTCGCGCTCAAGTACGACGGCACGCGCCCGGCGCCCGAGTGCGTCGCGAAGGGGCAGGACCTGATCGCGCTGCAGATCCGCAGACTGGCCGAGGAGCACGGCGTGCCCGTGATCGAGGACAGACCGCTCGCGCGCTCGCTGCACGCGGCGATCGAGATCGGCCAGATCGTCCCCGAGGAGCTCTACCAGGCGGTCGCGCAGGTGCTCGCCTACGTCTACCGCGTCGCCAAGAGGAGGGCCGTGTAGGTGTCCGCCATCGCTGCACCGAGAACCGCTGCCGCAGCTGGCACGGGCGCCGGCGCCGGCGCGCTGCGCAGACTGCTCGCCCACACCGACCTGCTGGCCGCGGTCGGCGTCGTCCTGATCGTGACGATGCTGGTGATCCCGCTGCCGCCGGCGGTGCTCGACCTCTTCATCACGCTCAACATCTCCTGCGGCCTCGCGATCGTCGTCGCGACCCTCTACCTCAACCGCGCGCTCGACTTCGCGTCGTTCCCGTCGCTGCTGCTGCTGACGACGATGTTCCGGCTCGCGATCAACGTCTCCGTCACGCGCCTGATCCTCACGAGAGGCGACGCCGGCTCGGTCGTCGCGGCGTTCGGCCACTTCGTCGTCGGCGGCAACGTCGTCGTCGGCCTCGTGATCTTCCTGATCCTGATCGTGATCCAGTTCGTCGTCGTCACGAACGGCGCCGGCCGCGTCGCCGAGGTCGGCGCGCGCTTCACGCTCGACGCGATGCCGGGCAAGCAGATGGCGATCGACGCCGACCTCAACGCCGGCCTGATCACCGACGAGGAGGCGCGCACCCGCCGCGGCGAGATCAGCCGCGAGGCGGACTTCTACGGCGCGATGGACGGCGCCTCGAAGTTCGTCAAGGGCGACGCGATGGCGGCCGTGCTGATCACGCTCATCAACCTCGTCGGCGGCATCGTCGTCGGCGTGATGCAGATGGGCCTGCCGTTCGGCGAGGCGATCCAGCACTTCAGCCTCCTCACCGTCGGCGACGGCCTCGCCGCGCAGATCCCCGCCCTGCTGATCTCGGTCGCGACCGGCATCATCGTCACGCGCGCCGCCTCCGACACCGACCTCGGCTCGGACGTCGCCGGCCAGATCCTCGGCCAGCGCAAGGCGCCGATGGTCGCCGGCGCCGTGATCTGCTGCTTCGCGCTCGTGCCGGGGCTGCCGAAGCTGCCGTTCCTGTTCATCGGCGGCGGCTTCCTGGCGCTGGGATACGCGATGCGCGAGGGCGGTCCGCTCGCGCAGGAGGACGAGGCCGCGGCGGCGGCCGCGCTCGCCGACGCCGAGGGGACCGCGGTGCCCGCGCCGCGCGACGCCGCGCTGGAGGCGCTGCCGCTCGACCCGCTCGAGCTGGCGATCGGCTTCGGGCTCGTGCCGCTCGTCGACACGTCGTCCGGCGGCACGCTGCTCAGCCGCGTCTCGGTGATCCGCCGCCAGATCGCGTCCGACCTCGGCATGGTGATCCCGCCGGTGCGGATCCACGACGAGCTGGGGCTCGACTCGCACGAGTACGTGCTGAAGGTGCGCGGCACCGAGGTCGCCCGCGGGCGGCTGATGGCCGGCCACCAGCTCGCGATGGACCCCGGCGACGCGGTCGGGACGCTCGCCGGCGGCGTGCCGACGACCGAGCCCGCCTTCGGCCTGCCGGCGACCTGGATCGCGGACGCCCAGCGCGCGGAGGCCGAGGCGCTCGGCTACACGGTCGTCGACGGCGAGTCGGTGATCGTCACGCACCTGACGGAGACGATCCGCGGCCACGCCGCCGACCTGCTCAGCCGCCAGGACGTCAGACAGCTCTTGGAGCAGCTGAAGGAGTCGAACGCGGCGGTGGTCGAGGAGGTCGTCCCGGACGTGCTGACGCTCGGCGAGATCCAGCGCGTGCTGCAGTCGCTGCTGGCGGAGGGCGTCTCGATCCGCGACCTCGGCGCGGTCGTGGAGGCGGTCGGCGACAAGGCGCGGGTGACGCGCGACCCGTCGCTGCTGGCGGAGTACGCGCGCCAGGCGCTCGGCCGCGCGATCGTCGCGCCCCACGTCGACGGCGAGCGGACGCTGCGCGCGATCACCCTGGACCCGGCCGTCGAGCAGGAGGTCGCGGGCGCGATCGCGCAGACGTCCGACGGCGAGTACCTCGCGATGGAGCCGAGTCGCGCGCAGGCTTTGGTCTCTGCACTCCGAACTCAGATGGAGCACGGCGTCGCGAAGGGCAGCCGGCCGGTGCTGCTCTGCTCGGCGCGCGTGCGCCGCCACCTGCGGCGGCTGGTGGAGCAGGCGGTCCCGCAGCTGGCGGTCTGCTCCTACAACGAGATCGCACCCGGCATCAGCGTGGAGACGATTGGAGTGATCGACGGATGAGCACCGACCTGGCAGACGCCCCCATCGCCGAGGCGGCCATCGCCGACGCGCCCACTCCGGCCATCGCCGAGGAGCGTCCTGCCCTGCGCTCGCAGGACGAGCACCGGGCAGGACGCTCGGACGCGCCCGTCGCCGCCGAGCCGACGCCGCCGGCCGATCCGGCCGCGCGCACGTTCCGCGGCAGAACGCTGGAGGAGCTGCTCCCGCAGATCCGCGAGCAGATCGGCCCCGACGCCGTGATCGTGCGCCAGCGCGACGGCCTGATGGGCGGCATCGGCGGCTTCTTCCAGCAGCGCTTCGTCGAGGTCGAGGCGAAGGCCGGTCATCCCCGCGTCGACGTCTACGACGAGCAGCCGCCGCCCACGCCCGAGTCGTTCGCAGCCCTGCTCGCCGGCGCCGAGGAGTCCGGCGCCGCCGACCCGCTCGTCACGGCCGCCGCGGCCGCGCTCCCGCGGGTCCCCGCTCCCGCGCCTGCGCTGGAGCGTCCTGCCCAACGGTCGCAGGACGACCACAACCCAGGACGCTTCGAGGAAGCGGCGGCGCCGGAGCTCGCAGACGCGGCCGAGCCCGCCCCCCTCGTAGCCGACCCCGCTCCGCCGGCGCCCGCGCTGACGAACGAGCTGACCGCGTGGGGGATGAGCCACGCCTTCGCCGCGCGGCTGATCGAGGACGCGACCGCCCACGAGCTGCCGTTCGCGCCGGACCACGACCCGCGCGAGGCGACCCGCCGCGCCCTCGCCCGGCGCCTCCCCGCCGCCATGCCCTACCGCGCCGGCGGCCTCGCGGTCGCGTTCGCCGGCCCCGGCGCGACCGCCTGCGCCGATGCGCTCGCAAGCGCCTACAAGCGCGCCGGCCGCGACGCCCGCCACGTCGCCTCGCTCGACCGGGCGCGCGCGCTGCTCGAGCGCGGCACCGCCGGCCAGGTGCTCGCGATCGACCTGCCGCCGGTGGCGTCCGAGCGCGCGGAGGTCGACGCGCTCGCCGAGCGCGTCGCACGCCTGGAGCTGGACGAGGTCGCGGTCGTCCTGCCCGCGGACCTCGACCTGCCGTCTGCCCGCGCGCTGATGGACCGCCTCCGGCCGCTCGGCCCCACCGCCCTCGCGCTCTCCCTCGGCCCCGCCCCCGGCGCGCTCGGCGCCGCCCTCGAAGCTCGCCTGCACCACCCGCCTGCCGATCGGCTACGTCCACGACCCGCAGACCGGCATCGTCCCCGCCGACCCCCGCGCCCTCGCGGAGACGCTGCTGCCGTGAGCGCCACGGCACCGAGAACGCCGTCGGCCCCCCCGCCGCCCGAGCTGCGGCAGGACGTCGTCATCACGCTGCCCGACCTCGAGCAGTACCGCGGCCGCGTCTCGCGCGTCACCAGATCGGAGATCGCGGTCGTGCTGATGCTCGACGCGCGCAGGCGGCTCACGCTCGGCGACGCCTCGCCGATGTGGGTCGAGTTCCCCGGCCCGCGCGGGCTCGTGCGGCTGGAGGGGAACGGCACCGTCGTCGCGCACGACCTCGTCCACTTCCATCACGAAGGCGCGGTCGACGTCGTCCAGCGGCGCGAGTTCGTGCGCGTGAGCGCCGTGCGGCCGCTCGAGCTGGCGCGCGTCGGCGGCGACGGCATGGCCGGCGCGTGGAGCGCGGCGCTGACCGTCAACGTCAGCGGCAACGGACTGCTCGCGGCCGGCTGGGCGGGCGACGAGCCGCTCGACGTCGGCGCGCTCGTCGACTTCCGCCTGCGCGCCGTCGAGGGCGAGCCGCCGATCGAGGGCCGCGGGCGCGTCGCGCGGATCGGCGACGACGGCCAGCGCGGCGTCGCGATCGAGCAGATCGAGCGCGAAGCGCGCCGCCGGCTCGTGCGCTTCGTCTTCGAGCAGGAGCGGGTCGTGCGTCAGCGCACGCGTGACGGGGAGCTGTAGGAGGGACCGATGGCCAAGCCGGAGGCGAGCGCGAAGACGAAGAAGACCGCGAAGGCGGCGGCCGCGAGACGCAGAGGCGGCGACGCCGCGCTGCCGAGCGTCGCCGCGCACCCGCGCGCCGGCGGCCAGGTCGCCCGCGTGAAGGCGTGGGGCGGGCTCGGCGGCTTCCTGCTCGTCGGGCTGCTGTCGCTGCGCGCGGGCGTGCCGACCGCCGACGCGCTGCTGCGCGCGCTCGCCGGCGGCGTCGTGGCCTACCTCGGCGCGTGGGCCTGCGCGGTCGTCGTCTGGCGCCACCTCGTCGTGGCCGAGCTGCGCGCCGTGCGCAGCCACCGCGCGGCGCGCGCGGCGCAGCTCGCCGAGGCCGCCGCCGAGGCGCGCCGCGCCGAGTCGTCATAGCCGCCGCTCAAGCTTCCCGCCCGGATGCCGATGACCGGGTCGAAGCGGGTGACATGGAGTCGCCCCGGGACGACATCAAGGAGATGCCTGCATGTCCCTTCGCATCAACACGAACGTCGAGGCGTTCAACGCGCACCGCAACCTGGTGAAGACCAGCGGCATGGTCGCGAAGTCGATGGAGCGCCTGAGCTCCGGCCTTCGCATCAACCGCGCTGCGGACGACGCCGCCGGCCTCGCGATCAGCGAGAAGCTGCGCGGTCAGATCGGCGGTCTCGACCAGGCTGGCCGCAACGTCCAGGACGGCATCTCGCTCGTCCAGACGGCTGAGGGTTCGCTGACCGAGGTGCACTCGATGCTCCAGCGCGTCCGCGAGCTGTCCGTGCAGTACCAGAACGGCACGCTCTCGACGTCGGACAGATCGGCGATCAACTCCGAGGTCTCGCAGCTCACGAGCGAGATCGAGCGGATCGGCACGACCGCCCAGTTCAACAACATCCACCTGCTGGACTCGGCGCAGTCGATCTCGTTCCAGGTCGGCGCCAACGACGGCGAGGTCATCTCCGTCTCGACGGTGAGCCTCGGCTCGGCGGTCGGCAGACTCGACATCACGTCGTCCACGGTCCTCGCGGACGTCGACAGAGCGATCGACGCCGTGTCCGCCCAGCGCGCGACGTTCGGCGCGGTGCAGAACCGCCTCGAGCACACGTACAACAACCTGACCACCTACCAGGAGAACCTGACCGCGTCCGAGAGCCGCATCCGCGACGTGGACATGGCCTCCGAGATGGTCAACTTCACCAAGAGCCAGATCCTGGTTCAGGCGGGCACCTCGATGCTCGCACAGGCGCAGCAGGCGCCGCAGCAGGTCCTGTCGCTGCTGCGGTAGGCATCCGCTCGCGGTCGTCCTCTGGACGGGGCGGCGGAGCGCGGAGCGCGGGGCGGGCGTCAGGCCCGTCCCGCCGCTTCGGCTGCCTCTGCGTCCGCGTGCGTGGACGCGAGGTCAAGATCGCGTGCGCGCGTCCGATGACCGGGAGTGATGTCGCTCCCGCTCGCCCTCGCCCGCATCGAGCAGCTCGAGCGGGCATTCGTGCCGCCGGACGCCGCGGCCATGTCCGCCGCCGTCGGCGGCGCTGCCGCGCCGGCTGCGAACGGCACCCTCGCGACGCTCGCGACGGCGGGGACCGCGAGCGCCGCGCCGTCCTCCTTCGCGAGCCTCCTGCAGGGAGCGCTCCCCTCCGGCGCCGTGGCGGGGGTCGCGCCCGGCGCCTCCCCCGGCAGCGCGATCTGCGCGATCGCCGGCGCGGAGGTCGGCCAGTCCGAGCAGCCGCCCGGCTCGAACGACTCGCCGCGGATCGCCCAGTACCGCACCGCCACGGCCAACAGCGGCGTCGGGCCGTGGTGCGCGTACTTCGTCTCGTGGGCCGCGCGCCAGGCGGGCGTGCCGCTCGGCGACCACGGCGAGGGCTTCGGCTCCGTCGACCAGCTCTATGCGTGGGCGCAGCGCACCGGCCGTGCGGTGCCGAACGTCCCGGGCGCCGCGCCGCGCCCGGGCGACCTGATCGTCTTCCACGAGCACATCGGGATCGTCGAGGGGGTCCTGCCCGATGGCAGAATTCAGACGATCGAGGGCAATTCCTCCGACAGAGTTTCCCGCAATGTGCACGATTTTTCCGATGCACTCGGATTCGTTCGAATGAGTTGAGCAATCGACGCCGAATGACTGCTCTCGTGCCGCTCCTCGACCGCCGCTCCGCTCCACCGCCCGCCGCTCCCGTGACCCTGGGCGCCGCCGCCCCCGGCCGCACCGCGCCGCCGGAGCGCCCGACCCCGGCGCGCGTCACGAGCGTCGTCGTCGTCGACCCGCACCCGCCGCTGCGCGAGGGCCTTTCGCTGCTGCTGCCACCCGAGGGCCTCGCCGTGCTCGGCGGCGCCTCGACCGGGGCGGGCGGCGAGGGGCTGATCGCCCGTCACGAGCCCGACGTCGCGCTCGTCGCCGCGGACCTGCCCGACGTGGACGGGGTCGCGCTCCTGCGCCGCCTCGTCGGCCGCGGGCTGCGCACCGCCGTCGTGCTGTACGCCGACGACGACGCCTGCGAGGACTCGGCCGCCGCCGTGCGCGCCGGTGCCGCCGGGCTCGTCAGCAAGCGCCGCTCGATCGCCCAGCTGGCAGAGGCGCTGCGGTCGGTCGCGACGGGCGGCCTGTGGTTCGAGGAGCGCGACGACGACGTGCTCGCGCCGGCGCCCTCGCCGACGCGCCCGCTGCCGCTCCCGCACGCCCAGCGCCGCACGGCGACCCTCTCGAAGCTCCGAGCTGCGGGTGCTCGCGCTGGTCGCCGACGGCGGCTCGACCGAGGCGACGGCCGAGGCGCTGTCGCTCAGCCCGCACACCGTGCGCACGCACATGCGCAACGTGATGCGCAAGCTCAAGGCATCCAGCCGCGCGCACGCGGTCGCGATCGCGTTGCGCGAGTCGGCGATCGAGATCTGACCGCCGAACCCGTTTCCCGCGTTCGCGACGACCGCGGCGGCGGAGTGACCCGAACGCAGACGGTGGACTACGCACCTGATCCCGGTGTAAGCTGGGCGCGTGGGCTTGCAGACGCAGCCGGCTCCCGATCGCGTCCGTCCGCTCGCGCACCGGCCGGCTGCCGGACCGCTCGCGGGGACGCTGCTCGCTGCGCTGACGCTCGCCCTGACGGCCTGTGGCGGCGGCTCGACCGGCGGACCGATCGCGACCGCAAGCGGCACCGCCGCCGCGCCGCCGGCCGCGACCGGCGGGACCGTCTCCACGACGCCGCGCGCGACCGCGACGAGCCCGGCGGCCGCGACGACCACGACGACGTCAGCCGCGCCGGCCTCGCACACCGCCGGCCGCGCGAGCGAGGGCGGCGCCGCGGCCGCCGCGGAGCCGCAGACCACCGCGTCGCCGGGCGCGCAGGGCGCCGACACGACCCCGGCCGGCGGCGGCGCAGCCGCACAGGCGACGCCGAGCGACGCGACTCCGGAGCCGTCGTCCGCACCGCCGGCGACGACGCCGGCGGCGTCGGCGCCCGCGGCCGACCCGCAGCCCGCCGGAACGCCGATCGACGAGCTGGCGGTCGTCGCGCTCGTGAGAAGAGCGAGCCCCGTCCACTACTACCAGCAGGGCACCGTGACCGGCACGTTCGACGGGACGATGGCGCTCGAGGCGATCATCACCTCACGCGGCGTCGTCGTCCACTTCACCGCCACCGTCGCCGGCGGCACGATCGCCGGCCGCGGCCTCGCGACGCCGGTGATCGGCGTCTCGCCCTGGTCGGAGTTGCGCGGCAGCGCGGTCATCCTCCGCGGCACCGGCAGATACGCCGGCATCCACGGCCGCAGACTGACGGTCGGCGGCCACGCGAAGCTCGACGGCAGCCGGGCGCGCGTGCGCCTGACGGGGACCGTCTCCTACTGACTGCCGCTACGCGGCGCGCAGGCCGCGGGCGTCGCCCGCGAGCCCGAGGCCGGGGACCGTGACGCGGCCCGCGTCGGCCGTGACGCTGCCGATCCGCGCCGTGCCCGGATGGCGGGCGGCGAGCAGCCGTGCGGCCTACGCGAGCGCGTACTCAGATGCCCGGAATCTCAGCCGCCGCCGCAGCTCGAGCGTCGAGCCGGGGAACATCGTCGAGTTGCGGCCGTTGCGGTCGAGGTAGTAGCTGCTGCAGCCGCCGGCGTTCCAGACGGTCGTGCGCAGGCGCCGCTGGACCTCCTCGTTGAACGTCTCCTGCACGGCCGGGCGCACGTCGGCGCTCGCGCGGCCATCGCGCTCCAGCGCCTGCAGCGCCTCGATCGCGAACGCGACCTGCGCCTCGATCAGCACCGTCGCGGACGTGTGCCCGTTGCCGACGTTCGGCCCGAGCACGACGAACAGGTTCGGGAAGCCGGCGACGACGGTGCCGAGGTAGCCGGTCGGCGAGCCGTTCCACACGTCCTCCAGCGAGCGGCCGTCCCGCCCGCGCACGCGTGCGGCGATCGGCAGCTCCGTGATCGTGAAGCCGGTGCCGAGGATCAACGTGTCGGCCGCGCGCTCGGCGCGGTCCGCCCCGACGACGCCGCCCGGCGTGACCGCCGTCACCGCGCGCGGCACCAGCTCGACGTTCGGCCGCGTCAGCGCCCGGTACCAGTCGTTGGAGAACAGCATCCGCTTGCACCCGAGCGTGTGGTCGGGCGTGAGCGCGGCGCGCAGCCGCTCGTCCGGCACCGAGCGGCGCAGGTGGCGCTCGGCGAGCTTCTGCAGCCCGGCGATCGCGCGCGGGTGGCGCTGCGCGAACCCGGCCAGCTCGAAGCCGCGGTACATCGCCTCGCGCAGCGCGCGCTGCGTCAGCGGCACGCGGCGGTAGAGCGACTGCTCGGCGGCCGAGATGCCGCGGTCGGCCTTCGGCAGCACCCACTGCGCCGTGCGCTGGAACACGGTCAGCCGCTCCACCTGCGGCTGGATCCGCGGCACGAACTGCACGGCCGAGGCGCCGGTGCCGATCACCGCCACGCGCCGGCCCGTCAGGTCGTGGTCGTGGTCCCAGCGCGAGGAGTGGAAGACCGTCCCGCCGAAGTCCTCGAGGCCCGGCAGGTCCGGCACGACCGGCTCGCTCCAGGGGCCGGTCGCGGAGATCAGCGCCCGCGCGCGCCAGCGCCCGCGCGTCGTGCGGATCAGCCAGCGCTGCGCGGCCTCGTCCCAGTCGGCGGCGAGCACGTCGGCGCCGGTGACGACGTGCTCGCGCGCGCCGTGCTCGTCGGCGATTCGCCGCGCGTAGGACTGGATCTCCGGTTGGCGCGCGTACAGCCGGCCCCACGCGGGGTTCGGCGCGAACGAGAACGAGTAGAGCGCGGAGGGCACGTCGCAGGCGCAGCCGGGGTAGGTGTTGTCGCGCCAGGTGCCGCCGACGTCGTCGGCGCGCTCGAGCACGACGACGTCGCCGATCCCGGCGCGGCGCAGCATGACGGCCGCGCCGATGCCGGACAGGCCGCCGCCGATCACGGCCACGCGCACGTCGTGCCAGCCGCCGTGGTCCTCGTCTGCCGCCATCGTCCCCCGGGTCGCGCCCACGCCGTCTGCGTCGCTCACCCGCCGCTCCTCGCTACGCTCTCGCGCATCGCTTTGAACTTCGTTCAAGACCCTAGCCGGCTCGCCGGCCTGGCGCGCCGGGTCGCGTCGCGCGTCGTCAACCCCGGCGGTGCGCCGAGCACCGCGAAGCTGCGAGAACGCGGTCGCCGGGCGGACGATCCTCGTCACCGGCGCCTCGCACGGGATCGGCCGCCGCACCGCGATCCGCCTCGCCCACGCGGGCGCGACGGTGCTGCTCGTCGCGCGCTCCGGCGACCTGCTGGAGGAGCTGGCGGACGAGCTGCGCGCCGCCGGCGGGTCCGCGTTCGCCTACGCGGCCGACCTCAGCGACGCGGACGAGGCGGTGCCGGCACTGGCGGAGCGGATCCTCGCCGCGCACGGCCCGCCGGAGGTGGTCGTCAACAACGCCGGCAAGTCGATCCGCCGCGCGATCGACCGCTCCTACGACCGCTTCCACGACTTCACGCGCACGGCGGACCTCAACTACCTCGGGCCGGTGCGGCTGCTGCTCGCGCTGCTGCCGGCGATGCGCGAGCGCGGGAGCGGGCACGTCGTGAACGTCTCGACCGTCGGCGTGCTGCTGCCGCCGGCGCCGCGCTGGTCGGCCTACCAGGCGTCGAAGGCGGCGTTCGACGTGTGGCTGCGCTCGCTGGCCGCCGAGGCGCACGACGACGGGATCACCGCCACGTCGCTGTACATGGCGCTCGTGCACACGCGCATGAGCGCGCCGACCGACGACTTCAAGCTCGTGCCGGGGATGACCGCCGCCGAGGCCGCCGGGCTCGTGTGCCACGCGATCGTCGACCGGCCCTCCTCGATCGCGCCGTGGTGGGCGACCGGGGCGGCGCTGATCGACACGGCGTCGCGCGGCACGAGCGACCGGCTCGTGCGCCTCTACCTGCACCGCTTCACGCGATGAGCCTCGCCGCGGGGCTCGCGGAGGCGCGCTCGCTCGCCGTCCTGGCGCCGTCGGCGCTGCGCGCCCTGCACGGCGCCGGCGTCGTGCGGCCGCTGCCGCCCGACCGCCTGCTGCGCGCGCTCGGCGCCGCGCGCACGCTCGGCCTCGGCGCCGCCGCCGGCTGCGCCGTCAGCGCCGCGCGCGACCCGCACGGGCTGGCCGTGGTCGACGAGCGCGGCACGCTCACGTTCGCCGAGCTCGACGCGCGCGCCCAGCGGATCGCGGCCGGCCTGCGCGCCGAGCACGGGATCGGGCCGGAGCGCTCGCTCGCCGTGATGTGCCGCAACCACCGCGGGTTCGTCGAGGCGATGCTGGCCGCCTCGCGCCTCGGCGCGGACCTGCTGCTGCTCAACACCGACTTCCCCGGCCCGCAGCTCGCGCAGGCGCTCGCCCCGCACCGCCCCGGCGCGATCGTCCACGACGAGGAGCTCGGCCCGGCGCTCGACGGCGCAGCCGCAGTCACCACGCAAGCGAGCGTCCTGTCCGAGGCTCGTCCTGCAAGCGCACGGCAGGACGCTTCGCGCACGCGGCCCGCCCGGATCCTCGCCTGGCACGACGGCGACCCGCCGGCGGGCGCCGCCACGCTCGACGCGCTCGCCGCCGCGGGCGGAGCGGGCGGGGACCGCCTCCCCGCGCCGCCCTCGCCCGGCCGCCTCGTGATCCTCAGCTCCGGCACCACCGGCGCGCCGAAGGGCGCCGCGCGCGAGCCCTCGCCGTCGGCGGTGCTCGGCCCGCTCACGACGCTGCTCGAGCAGCTCAAGCCCCGCACCGGCGACCCGATCGTGATCGGCCCGCCCGTCTTCCACGGCTTCGGCCTCGCGTTCCTCGGCCTCGCGCTGTTCGTCGGCGCGCCGGTCGTGCTGCGCCGCCGCTTCGACCCGGCGCGGGCGCTGGAGGCGATCGAGCGCCACCGCGCGACGCACCTCGTCGGCGTGCCGGCGATGCTGCAGCGGATCCTCGCGCTGCCGGAGCCCGAGCGCGCGCGCTTCGACACCTCCTCGCTGCGCGCCGCCGCCTCCGCCGGCGCGCCGCTCCCGCCGGCCGTCGCGACCGCGTTCATGGACGCGTTCGGCGAGGTCCTCTTCAACCTCTACGGCTCGACCGAGACCGGCTTCGCCTCGTGGGCCGGCCCCGCCGACCTGCGCGCGGCGCCCGGCACGGTCGGCCGCGCCCCGCGCGGGGTGCGCATCGCCGTGCTCGACGCGCAGCGCCGCGAGGTCGCGCCGGGGACCGTCGGGACCGTCTTCGTCGGCAGCGGGCTCGTGTTCGACGGCTACGAGGGCGGCGGCTCGCGCGAGGTCGTGGACGGGATGATGAACATCGGCGACGTCGGCCACCTCGACGCCGCCGGGCGCCTGTTCGTCGACGGCCGCGACGACGACATGATCCTGTCCGGCGGTGAGAACGTGTACCCGCAGGAGGTCGCCGACGCGCTCGCCGGCCACCCGCGGATCGCCGACGCGGCCGCGGTCGGCGTCCCCGATCCCGACTTCGGCCAGCGCCTGCGCGCGTTCGTCGTCGCGCGCGCGGACGGGGACGGCGGGGACGGGGGCCGGGCCGGCGCCGGCGGGGGCCGCGACGCCGCCCGCGCGGCTCCGCCGACCGAGGAGGAGCTGATCGCCTGGCTGCGCGAGCGCCTCGCCCGCTACAAGCTCCCGCGCGAGGTCGTCTTCCTCGACGCGATCCCCCGCAACCCCACCGGCAAGGTGCTCAAGCGCGACCTGCCGGCGTGACGGGGAGCGGCGTCGCCGAGCGCGCGCGGGCGCTCAGCGGCGGCCGGCCGGCGCCGGCGCCTCGTATTCGCTGAACAGCTCGGCGGGCGACATCTCGAGCGCCTCGATCAGCCGCAGAAGCGTCGTGGCGCGCAGGTCCTTCGTGCCGCGCTCGATCGTGCCGACGTGGTTGGGGTGCATGCCCGCCCGCTGTCCGACCGCCTCCTGCGAGAGGTCGCGGTCGCGGCGGGCCTTGCGCAGGGCGCGGCCGAGCGCGACCAGGCGGGGATCGGGATCCGGCATGCGTCCAGCACCCTGCCCAACCGATCGTCGCCATACCAGCCACGATCGTGGTGGATTTTCCCACCGACCGGTTGGATAGCGGGTGGAAGGTCAGCGAAGTGTCCTGGCGCGCGGTCGCAGGGCGAGCATGAGGCAGGACGCTTCGCCGCGGGGAGGGGCGGGAGCGTCCGCGTGGGCGTCAGGCGGCCAGCGGCTTGCCGGGCACGCCGGGCGACACGGGCGCGCGGCGTCCGCCGCGCAGCTGCGCCGCGAACGCCGCGAGCGCCGGCGGGTCGGCCGCGAGCGTGCGCAGCGCGCGGCGCGTGAGCGCCTCGAGCGCGGCGCCGCAGCCGCCGGCCGCGCCGTCGAGCAGGACCGCGTCGCAGCGCGCGACGAGGCCGTCGATGCGGTTGGCGGCCGGGTCGTCGAGCAGCACGTCCGGGAGCGCCTCGGCGGGGCGCCCGCTCGCCTCCAGCGCCGCCAGCGCGCGCGGCGCGAGCGCCTCGCGCTCGTCCGGCGGCGCGACGAGCACGAGCGTCGCGTCGTCCGCCGCCGACAGCGTCGCGGCCCACGCGCGCAGCACGGGCTCCCACGTCGCCGGCCGCTCCCACGCGGGCGCGTAGAGGACGGCGGTGCCGCGCGTCTCCAGCTGCGCCGGCACGATCGCGCGCGCCCAGCGCGGCGGCGCGCTCGCCGCCAGCTCCGCGAGCCGCTCGGCTGCGATCGCGCCCGCCGCGTCCCAGCTCATCCGCTCGGCGGCACGGCGCGCGTGGGCGCCGCGCTCGGCGCGCGCGGCCGGGCCGGCGGCCGCGGCGGCGCGCAGCGCGCTCGCGAGCTCCGCCGGGTCGACCTCGAGCGCGCACGCCGGGCCGGCGGTCGGGCCGGCGTACGTGCGCGCCTCGAACGCGACGCGCCGCGCGTGCAGCCCCCACCCGGCGTCGGGCGGGCAGAACTCGCCGGTCGGGCCGGCGGCGGTGTGGATCACCGGCACGCCGCACGCCATCGCCTCCAGCGCCGGCAGGCAGAAGCCCTCGCCGCGGTACGGCAGCACGACCACGTCGGCGGCGCGGTAGAGCGCCGGCAGCTCGGCCGCCGGCAGGTCCTCGGACAGGTAGGTGACGGGCGCGACGTCGTCGCGCGCGGCGAGCGCGCGCACGTCCGCGCCGGACGTCTGGCCCTTGTAGGAGCTCTGCGCCCCGAAGTCCTTCACGACGAGCCGCACGTCGTCGCCCGGGCCGAACGCCTGCGCCCACGCCGCCAGCAGCACGTCGATCCCCTTGCGCCAGATCGTCCCGCCGACGAACAGGAACGTGCAGCCGGCCGGCTCGCCGTCGTGCAGGCGGCGCGCCGGCTCGTCCGGCGCCGGCGCGAAGCGCTCCAGGTCCACCCCGTTCGGCACCACGTCCACGATCCCCGGCGGCATGCCGGCCTCGACGTAGCCGTCGCGCACGAACGCGCTCGGCACCCACACGCGATCGACCCGCTCGCGCACCGCATGCACCCACGCGCGCGGCGGCGCTCCGGCCTCCCACGGCAGGATCGCGACCGTCGGCCCCTCGCTGCCCGGCCCGAAGTCCGGCGGCCAGCAATGCGAGATCGCCGGGCAGTCCAGCGGCAGCGGCCCACCGCGCGGCTCCGACGGAACCACCGCGTACCCGAGCCGCTCCAGCGCCCCGCCGAGCCCGTCGTTCACATGCGCCAGCGAATGCACGCCGCCGCGCTCGCCGCGCAGCACCAATTGGGGCCAAGCCGCAACAGCAGGAGTCGAAGGCACCGAGCGCATGAAGATCACCTAGGTGATCGGCGCGACAGCGCACGATTTGAGCCAAGCAAGCGCCCGATCAGCCCGGCCGGGCGTACCGCCCACGCCCTGAGCCACGGCGCCAGAGCCGAGCCGCCACCACCGCAGCCAACCCCAGCCGGTACGCCGCATACGGCGCCAACGAGCGGTCGCGCTCGACCTGCCGGATCAGCCACGTCGACGCGAGCGTCGAGGCGAACGAAGCACCGGTTCCCACAGCGAACGCCAGGTGCACGTCCCGCGGCAGCCCGCGTCTCCACAGCCGCCAGCCCTTCAGTCCCGTCGCAGCGAGGATCAGCGGCAGCGCGGCATGGCGCGAGAGCACGTTCGCGTCCTCGCGCGTGAAGCGCCGCCGGCGCGCGGCGGCGAGCGTCGCGCCGTTGCGCGAGACGCCCGGCACGAGCGCGCACGCCTGCCCGATCCCGAGCGCGAGCCCGTCGCGCCAGCCGGCGGACTCGCGCGAGCGCTCCTGCGGGGCGCGGTCGGCGGCGGCCATCGCGACCGCGCCGATCGCGAGGCCGGCGGCCGTCGTGGCGGGCGTCCCGAGGTGGCGCTCGATCGGCCGCTCGAGCAGGAACGCGAGCGCGCCCGCCGGCGCGAACGACAGCACCAGCAGCGTCAGCCGGCGGGCGTCGAGCCCGCGCGCCGTCTCGCCGACCTCGTTGCGCAGCCCGATCAGCAGCGCGGCGGCGGTGCCGGCGTGCAGCGCGACCTCGAACGCCTTGCGCAGCTCCGCGTCCAGCTCGCAGTAGCGCCATCCCGCGAGCCACGGCACGAGCGCGACGTGGCCGGAGGAGGAGATCGGCAGCAGCTCGGCCGGGCCGTGCAGCACGCCGAGCGCGAGCGCCTCGCCGAGCGGGAGCGCCTCGCCGGCCTCGCTCACGCGCGCAGGTCGGCTGCCGGCTCGGGGGCGTCCTCGACCGGCCCGCCGGGCGCGCCGCCGCCGCTGCCGCGGCGCCGCCACCAGCGCACGCCGTAGTAGACGATCGCCGCGACGATCAGGACGGCGAACGCGTAGTCGAGGTAGTGCAGGCGGTTCTTCCAGTCCTCCCAGTTCGCGCCCGCCTGCTTGCCGGCGAACGTCAGCGCGAAGACCCACGGGAGCGACCCGGCGAACGTGAAGAGCGAGAAGCGCAGGAAGCTCATGCGCGCGACGCCGGCCGGCAGCGAGATGAACGTGCGGACGATCGGCATCATGCGCGCCCAGAAGACGGTCGCCTCGCCGTGCTGGGCGAACCAGCGGTCGGCGGTCGCGAGGTGCTTGGGCGAGATGTGCAGCTTTCCGCCGTGGCGCTCGACCAGCTCGATGCGGCCGAAGTAGCCGACGCCGTAGGCGATCCACGAGCCGACGAGGTTCGCGGTCGTCCCCACGAGCGTCGCGACGATCAGCGAGTACTCGCCTCTGGCGACGTTGAAGCCGGCGAACAGCATCGTCGCCTCGGACGGGATCGGGATGCACGCGCTCTCGAGCGTCATCAGCACGAACACGCCCGCAAGGCCGATCTTGTCGACGAGGTCCGTCGCGAAGGTCGCGAGCGACTCGGTGATCGAGGCGAGGACGAGCACGGCGCCGAAGAGTAACGACGAGCAGGTGCGGGCTGTGCAGCGGCAGGGGAACCGGCGCCCGCGCCGAACAGCGGAGCAGGTGTCGTCCCGCCGCCGCATCCCGTCCGCGCTCGCGCTCGCTGCCCTCGCGCTGCTTCCGCTGGCCGGCTGCGGCGGCGGCGACGAATCCGCCGCTGTCGTCGCCACGACGACCGTCACGAAGACGGTCACCGCGCCGGCGACGACGCCCACCACCGCGACGACCGGCACCGCGACGCTGCCCCCGCCCGACCCGAGCGCGCCGCTCTCCCTCCATGCCGCCGAGCAGCTGCTGTCCGAGCACGGCTACGCGCCGCTGACGGAGAGAGACTGGCGGCCGGACCAGCCGCTGAAGGTCCTGCTCGGCATCGCGCGCGACCCGAGACCGGCGGACGCCCGCCAGGAGCTGGCGTTCTTCTTCGTCGGCGACCGCTTCATCGGCACCGACACGAAGAGCCCGAGCGCGCAGATCGCCGTCGCCGCCCAGGCCGACGGGGCGGTGACGCTGCGCTACGGCCTCTACAGACCGTCCGACCCGGTCGACGCCCCGAGCGGCGGCAGCGCGACGGTCGCCTACCGCTGGACAGGCTCCAGACTCGTCCCGCAGGACCCGATCCCGTCCGCCGCGCCGGACGCGTCGCCGAGCCGGCGGTGAGCGCACGCCGCGGCAGCGCCGGCGCGCCCCGCGCCCGCCCCGCGGCGAAGCGTCCTGGCGCGCGGTCGCTGAGCGACCGCAGACCAGGACGCTGCGCGGGCCGGCGGTAGGGTTCCGCCGTCGTGCCCGTCCCCCTGTTCGACACCGTCTCGCCGGTCGCGCCGCTGCGCGCGCAGCTCGACGCCGCGATCGCGCGCGTGCTCGACGGCGGCGCGTTCATCCTCGGCCCGGAGGTCGAGGCGTTCGAGCGCGAGTACGCGGCGTACCTGGGCGTGCGCCACGTCGTGTCCGTCGCGAACGGGACCGACGCCATCACGATCGCGTTGCAGGCGCTCGGGGTCGGCCCCGGCGACGAGGTCGTCGTGCCGTCGTTCACGTTCTACGCGAGCGCCGAGGCGATCCCGCCGACCGGCGCGACGCCGGTCTTCTGCGACGTCGACCCGGACACGATGTGCGTCACCGCCGAGACCGTGCGGGCCGCGCTGACGCCGCGCACGCGCGCGGTCGTCGCGGTCGACCTGTTCGGCAACCCGGCCGCGATCGACGAGATCGCCGCGCTCGGCGTGCCGGTCGTCGAGGACGCGGCGCAGGCGGCGGGGGCACGCCTCGGGCCGGCGGAAGGCGCGGGCGCGGAGGGCGCGGCGGGTGCGGGCGCGGCGGGTGCGGGCGCGGGCGCGGGCGCGGGCGCGGCGGGTGCGGCACGCGGGTCGCTGCGCGCCGCCGGCGCGCTCGGCGACGTCGCCACCTTCTCCTTCTTCCCCTCCAAGAACCTCGGCTGCTTCGGCGACGGCGGCGCGATCGCGACCGACGACGACGCGCTCGCCGACGCCGCGCGCGTGCTGCGCTTCCACGGCTCGCGCGACAAGGTCAGCTACGAGCGGATCGGCTGGAACTCGCGCCTGGACGAGCTGCAGGCGGCGATCCTGCGCGTGCTGCTGCCGCAGCTCGACGCGTGGTCGGACGGCCGCCGCGCCGCGGCTGCGCACTACGCCGACGCCGGCCTCGGCGAGCTGGTGGCGCTGCCGGTCGCCACGCCCGGCGCGACGCCCGCCTGGCACCTGTTCGTCGTGCGCCACGAGCGCGCCGCCGAGCTGGAGGCCGCCCTGGGCGCCGCCGGCATCGGCGCCCGCGGCTACTACCGCACCCCGCTGCACCGCCAGGAGGCGCTGGCGCCGTGGGTCCCGGCCGGGCTGGAGCTGCCCGCCACCGACGAGCTGGCGCGCACGCACCTCGCGATCCCGATGAGCCCAGTGCTCGACCGCGCCGCGGCCGACGAGGTCACCGCCGCCGTCCGCGCCGCGCTCGCCGCCGCATGACCGCCCCCGCACCGACCTCCGCCATGCGCGTCTGGATCGACCTCACGAACTCGCCGCACGTGCTGGTGATGCGGCCGGTGATCGACGTGCTGCGCGCCGACGGGCACGAGGTGCACGTGACCGCGCGCGACTTCGCGCAGACGCTCGCGCTGTGCGAGCGCTTCGGGATCGACTGCATGGCGATCGGGCGCCACCGCGGGGGGCGGCTCGCGGCGAAGGGCCTCGGCCTCGCGCAGCGCTCCGGCGCGCTCGTGCGCTGGGCGCGGCGCAACGGCCCGTTCGACCTCGCGCTCGGGCACGGCTCCAACGACATCACCGTCGCCGCCGCGCTGCTGCGGATCCCCTGCTCCACCACCTTCGACTACGAGTGGGCGACCGTCCAGCACACCGTCAACTGCCGGCTCGCGCAGGCGGTCGTCGTGCCGGAGGCGATCCCGCCGGAGCGGCTGGCGCGCTACGGCGCCGGGCCGCGCAAGCTCCACCGCTACCCGGGCCTGAAGGAGGAGTACTACCTCGCCGACTTCGAGCCGGACCCGGCGGTGCTGGAGGAGCTGGCGCTCGACGCGGCCGAGCCGATCGTCGTCGTGCGCACCCCGCCGGTCGTCTCGCTCTACCACCGCTTCGAGCACGACACGTTCGGCGCCGTCCTGCAGAAGCTGCGCGACGAGGGCGCCCAGGCGGTCGTGCTGCCGCGCACGCCCGAGCAGCGCGCCGAGCTGAGCGCGGCGGGCGGGTTCGTCATCCCCGAGCGGGCGATCGACGCGCAGTCGCTGATCGCCTACGCCGACCTCGTCATCTCCGCCGGCGGCACGATGAACCGCGAGGCCGTCGCGCTCGGCACCCCCGTCTTCTCCTCCTTCGAGGGCAGGCTCGGCGCCGTCGACGAGCAGCTGATCGCCGAGGGTCGCCTCAAGCTCCTGCGCGACCCCGCCGAGGTCGTCGTGACGAAGCGCGCCGCCGGCGCGACCGGGTCCGGCGGTCAGCCCAGCGCCACGCCCGACCGCATCCGCCGCGACCCGCGCGACTTCACACGGCTGCTTGCAGCGCCTGCGACCAGGTGACCTCGAGCAGCTCGGCTGGCACGTCTGCGAGCAGGTCCAGGCAAGAGTCGGCCTCGCCGGGCATCTCAACCATCATCACGTCGGGGTTGTGGATGTAGACGACAGTCCCTTTGGTCCCTGCGGGCCATCTCCCGACCGGATCCAGGAGACGCACGACATCGTGCTCCTCGATGACTCGTCTCGTGCTCATGCTGTCGCTCGCTTTCCCTTGATGTACGCGGTCACGAGTCGGGGCTGATCCCCAACGTAGCGAAGGAGCCAGCCGGTCGTGACAACCATCACGCTCGTCTGCTGGATCCCGACACCCCGAACTGGGATCAGCACCTGGCACCTCTGCCCGTACGGGATCTCCCACACGCGAGTGACCGGCTCGTCGAGGACGCCGCACTCGATCTCAGCGACCAGGTGGTCGACGTCCGCGAGCGTGATGCCGAGCAGCTGCTTGAAGAGGTATGCCTTGGGACCGCCGCTGTCGTGCCCCAGCGCCAGCGAGTACGTCGCCAGCTTCCGGCGCACGCCGACCGCTTCCGCGGCGCGCGGAAGGGGCTCGCCGAGACGGGGCGGCCACCACATGGGCCGCACCGTGCGACGACCCCCTGCAACGGCGCTAGACGTGTTTGCACCAATTCGCCGGCAGAGTGGCGGCGGTGAGGGCGCGCGCCGTAGACTCTGCGCAATGCGCCGGTGGTATCGCTCCGGGGCGTTCCCCGTTCACCGCCACTCCCTCGTGCAGTTGCTCGTGGACGGTGGGCTCGTCGCCCTCGCGTACATGCTCGCGTTCGAGCTGCGCTTCGACAACGGCATCCCCCGCCGCTACGACCTGCTGCGCGACGAGACGATCCTGTGGGTCGTCCCGCTGTGCATCGCCGTGTTCATGGCGTTCGGCCTCTACCAGCGGCTGTGGACCTACGTCGGCCAGCGCGACTACGAGGTGCTGCTGCGCGCGGTCGTCGTGTCCGCGATCCTGGTCATCGGCGCGATCGCGATCATCCACCCGGTCGAGATCAGAGCGCACAACGGGGTCCAGCTCGCGGTCGGGCTGCCGATCGGCGTCGCCGCGATGTGGGTCCTGCTCACCCTCTTCCTCACCGCCGGCGTGCGCTTCCTCGCGCACCTCGTCTTCGAGGGCCGCGCCGGCCGCGGCCCGCGGATGCGCAAGGGCGCGCGCACCGTCCTGATCGTCGGCGGCGGCGACGGCGGCCGCCTCGTCGTGCGCGAGCTGATCCGCAACCCGGACCTCGGCCTCACGCCCGTCGGCTTCGTCGACGACGACCCGCGCAAGCGCGGGATGAAGGACGAGCACCACCTCAGAGTCCTCGGCACCACCTCCGACGAGGACCTCGCGCGCGTGCTCGACACGCTGACGCCCGACGAGGTGATCATCGCGATCCCGTCCGCCCCCGGCACGCTGCGCGGCCGCATCGTCACCGCCTGCCGCCCGCGCGGGATCCCCGTCCGCACGCTGCCGACCGTCTTCGAGCTGCTGCAGGACGGCAACGGCGGCGGCGTCAGAGTGATGCGCCAGCTGCGCGAGCTGCAGGTGGAGGACGTGCTCGGCCGCGAGCCCGTGCGGATGGAGCTGGACCGCGTCGGCGCCTACCTCTCAGGCCAGGTCGTCCTCGTCACCGGCGCCGGCGGCTCGATCGGCGGCGAGCTGTGCCGGCAGATCGCGCGCGTCGGCCCGCGCAAGCTCGTGCTCGTCGACCACGCCGAGGACAACCTGTTCGAGATCGCGCGCGAGCTGGAGGAGGAGCGCCACGTGCGCACCGCCGTCCCCGTGCTGGCCGACTGCAAGGAGGAGGAGCGCATGCGGGAGGTGCTCGCCGCCCACCGCCCGGCGATCGTCTTCCACGCCGCCGCCTACAAGCACGTCGGGATGATGGAGAACAACCCCGTCGAGGCCGTGCGCAACAACGCGCTCGCGACGCGCCTGGTCGCACGCATCGCCGGCGAGGCGGGCGTCAAGACCTTCGTGCTGGTCTCGACCGACAAGGCCGTCAGCCCCGCGACCGTGATGGGCGCCTCCAAGGCGCTCGCCGAGTGGGCCGTCGAAGCCGCCGCCGAGCGCCATCCGGGCACGTGCTTCGCGACCGTGCGCTTCGGCAACGTGCTCGGCTCCTCCGGCTCGGTCGTGCCGATCTTCCGCCGCCAGATCGCCGCCGGCGGCCCCGTCACCGTGACGGACGCGCGCATGCAGCGCTACTTCATGACGATCCCCGAGGCGGTGCAGCTGATCATCCGCTCCGGCTCGCTGAGCGAGCGCTCCGGCGAGGTGTTCGTGCTGGAGATGGGCGAGCCGGTGCTGATCGTCGACCTCGCGAAGGCGATGATCCGCCTGTCCGGCTACGAGCCCGACAAGGACATCGCGATCGAGGTCGTCGGCGCGCGGCCGGGCGAGAAGCTGCACGAGGAGCTGTTCAACCCGTTCGAGCGTCCCCAGCCGACGCCGGCGGAGAAGATCGTGCGCGCCGATCGCCCCCGGCTCGACCCCGACTGGGTCGAGCGCACCTTCGACGAGATCAACCTGTTCGTGCTGGAGGACGACGCCGCCGCGCTCGCCGCGAAGGTGAGCGAGCTGTCGGCCGTCCGCACCGCCGCGCCGGGCACCCGGGTACCCTCGACGGAGTCGCAGACCTAGACTGCCCCGGCTTCCCCCATGGCCGTGACCTTCGCAAGCCTTTCGATCCAAACGTTCGTCGACAAGGTCGGCGCCTACGCCGGCTTCGCCGCCGCGCTCGGCCTGGCGCTGTTCGCGCTGCTGCTGTTCGCGCAGGCGCGCGAGCTGAAGCGCCTGCGCGAGTGGGGCGGGCAGGCGCACGACCGCATCGGCGAGCTGGAGAGACGGCTCGCCGCGGCGCTCGAGCTGGCGCGCCGCGCGGGCGCGCAGCAGCGCACCGCCGCGCCCACCGGCTCCGCCGCCCCGCAGCGCGCCGCCGCACCGGCGGTTCCCGTGCGGCCCGGCGGCGCGAGAGGCCCGGTCGCCGCCCGCACGAGCGCGCCGACGCGCCTGCCGCTGTTGCCGGCCGCGCCGGCCGGCGTCGCCGGCGCCGCGCTCGGCTCGGCGACCGTGCTCACGCCGCTGCCGGCGCAGCCGCCCGGCGCTCCGGCCGCGGCGCCCACCTCGCCCGCCGGCGCGCCCGTGCCGCCCGCGCCGGCGCCCGCGCCGGCGCCCGGCGCCGCGATCCCGGCCCCGGCAGCGGCTGCGTCGGCCGCAGCGGCGAGCGCCGCGACGCCCGCGCCCGCGACGGCCGCCGCGCGCCCCGGGGGCGCGCCCCCCGCGCCCCGGCCCGCGGCGCCCGCTCCGCCGGCCGGCTCCAACGGCCACAGCGAGACCTTCCCGCCGGTGCCGCCCGTGCGGCGCGCGACCCCCGGCGCCGCTCGTCCGGGCGCTCGTCCCGGCGCCGCCGGCCGTGGCCCCGCACGACCCGGTCCGGGCCCGCGTCCCGGCGCCCGGCCCGCGCCCGCCGCGCCGCTGCGCGCGCGCAGCGCTCCGAGCGCGACGCCCCGCGGCGGCGCGCCCGCCGCGCCCGCGGCCCACGGCCGGCGCCGCCTCGCGCTGCTGCTCGGCGGCCTCGGCGTGCTCGCGGTGATCGCGATCGCCGTGCTCGCGCTGTCGGGCGGCGGCTCCTCGCCGTCGACGCCGGCCGCCGCCACGCAGGCGTCGACGAGACACACGCCGGCGCGCAGACAGGCGACGGCGAACGCGCCCGCACACGACAGAGTCACGGTCGCGGTGCTCAACGGCACGGCCACCGCCGGGCTCGCGAACACCGTCATGTCGACGCTCACGGACGACGGCTTCCTCAAGGGGCCGGTCACGAACGCGTCGGACCAGGGCCGCTCCGTCACGGTCGTCTCCTACTACTCCGGCAACGAGGCGGCGGCGCAGGAGGTCGCGCAGTCGCTCGGCATCCCGTCCGACGCGGTCGGCCCGATCGACGCGGACACGGAGACCGCCTGCGCGCAGGGGGCCGGCGCCTGCACGGCGCAGGTCGTCGTCACCGTCGGCGCCGACCGGCAGTAGGGGCCGCGCCCGCCCGCTCGCCCGCGGCCCGCCCATCCGCTCCCCGCCGCCCGTGACCCCGCCGTTCCTCGACCTCCCGCCGCGCAGCGCCAAGCCGCGCGAGCGCGGCATCACGCACGTGCTCGACAGCGGCCTGTCGGTCGCCGAGGTCGAGTCGCTCGTCGAGGTCGCCGGGGCCTGCGTCGACCTCGTCAAGCTCGGCTGGGGCACCGCCGTCGTGACGGAGAACCTCGACGCGAAGCTCGCCTGCTACGCCGCCCACGGGATCCCCGTCGTGCTCGGCGGCACGCTCACCGAGCTGGCGATCGCGCAGGGCAGAGTCGACCAGCTGATCGCCTGGCTGCGCGAGCTGGAGCTGACGCACGTCGAGATCTCCGACGGCACGATCGAGCTGGAGCACGCGCGCAAGCTCGCGCTGATCGAGCGGCTCGCGGGCGAGGGCTTCACCGTCCTGTCCGAGGTCGGCAGCAAGGACGCCGCGTTCATCATGGCGCCGTACGTGTGGGTCGAGCAGATCGAGTCCGAGCTGGCGGCGGGCGCGTGGAAGGTGATCGCCGAGGCGCGCGAGAGCGGCACCGCCGGCATCTACCGCGCCGACGGCGAGGTGCGGATGGGCCTGATCGACGAGATCGTGCACGCGATCCCGGTCGAGCGGCTGCTGTTCGAGGCGCCGCGCAAGGAGCAGCAGGTGTGGTTCCTCCAGCGCTTCGGCCACGAGGTCAACCTCGGCAACATCGCCCCGCGCGACGTGCTCTCGCTCGAAACGCTGCGGCTCGGCCTGCGCGCGGACACCGCCATCACATGATCCTGCTCGCCCGCCACGGCGAGACCGACGACAACGTCCCGCCGCTGCGCTTCCAGGGACAGCGCGACACGCCGCTGAACGACACCGGCCGCGCGCAGGCGCGCGAGCTCGCCGAGCGCGTGGCGGCGCTCGACCCGCCGATCGCCGCCCTGTGGACGAGCGATCTCGTCCGCGCGCGCGAGACGGCCGAGATCGTCGGCGCGCGCATCGGCCTGGAGCCACGCCCCGACGCGCGCCTGCGCGAGGGCTGGCGCGGCGAGTGGGAGGGCTTCCTGTTCGACGAGATCGCCGCGCGCGACCCGGAGCGCTACGCGGCGTGGCGGTCGCCGAACGGCGCCGACGGCTTCCGCTTCCCCGGCGGCGAGTCGCTCGCCGAGCAGCAGGCGCGCGTGCTCGAGTGCCTGCGCGAGGTGACGTCGTCCGCAGGCGATCCGCTTGCGGACGCCGGAGGACGAAACGCCGGGTCCGCAGGCGATCCGCTTGCGGACGCCGGAGGACGAAACGCCGGGTCCGCAGGCGATCCGCTTGCGGACGCCGGAGGACGAAACGCCGGATCCGCCGCCGGTGCGGCGCTCGCCGTCTGCCACGGCGGCTCGATCCGCACGATGCTGTGCCGGCGCGATCCGCGCGGCCTCGCCGCGTTCCACACGTTCGAGGTGCCGAACGTCGCACTCGTGCCGTTCGCTGCGGAGGAGCTGCGGTGACCCGCCTCGCGCGCATCGCCTTCGCCGTGCTCGTGCTGGCGACGCTCGGCGCGTTCGTCGTCACGCAGAAGCTCAAGAGCTCGCCGCCGCTCGTCGTGCGGCCGCACATCTGGACGGTCTTCTCGCCGGCACCGGACGCGCGCGTCAGACGAGCGCGCATCTCCTTCTGGATCGTCCACGCCGACGACGTGAGCGTCTCGATCGTCGACGACGAGGGCACGATCGTGCGCCGGCTCGACGACGGCCGTCACCTGCCGAGCAGACAGCGCCTCGAGCTGTGGTGGAACGGTCGCACCGACGGCGGCGCGGTCGCGCGCGACGGCGTCTACAGAGTTCGCGTCGCGCTGCTGCACCAGGGCCGCACGATCGACCTCGCGCCGTCGATCCGGCTCGACACGCGCCCGCCGCGGCCGCTCGTGACCGACGTCACGCCGCACGCCGGCGACGGCCCCGCGTTCCTGCCGCAGCACGGCGTGAGCGCGGTCACGATCCACGTCAAGGGCACCGAGGGCCGCAGCGCGCGCGTGCTGATCTACCGCACCGACGTCACGCCGCCGCGGCGCGTCGGCCAGCTGCACATCCCGTTCCACCGGCACACGGTCACGTGGGACGGCACGCTCGGCGGCGAGCCGGCGCCGCCCGGCACGTACCTGATGGGCCTGCTCGTCGCGGACCGGCCGGGCAACCCGGGCACGTTCCCGCGGCGGCTGCCGGACGCGCCGGGGTACGCGGCCGGCCCGCTCCCCGGCCACGCCGGCGTGACGGTGCGCCGGCTGGCGGCCGCGCCGCCGCTGACGCCGGTCGACGCGGGCAAGGTCGCGGTCGTGCTCGTCGACGCGCGCGGCCACGGCTACGACTGGGCGCTGCGCCGCGCCGGCGATCCCCGCGTGCTCGCGCACGGCAGCGGCGACGGCGCGCGCCTGCGCGTGCGCACGCCGAGAGGGCAGTCGGGCCTGTACGAGCTGACGGTGTCGACGCCGCCGGCGGCGCCGGCGCGCAGACGCGGGAAGCGCGGCCGTCGGGCGGCGGCGCCCGCGACCGGCCCGCGCTACCGCACGACGGTCCCGCTCGTCGTGCGCGCGACGCGGCCGCGCGACGTGCTCGTCGTGCTGCCGGCGCTCACATGGCAGGGCGAGAACCCGGTCGACGACGACGGCGACGGGATCCCCAACACGCTGGATGCGACCACGCCCGCCGGCCGCCGCGCCACCGCGCTGCTCGCGCGGCCGTTCGCGCACGGCATGCCGGCCGGGATCGCCGCGCACGAGGGCGCGCTGCTGCGCTTCCTCGACGCCAACCTGCTGCGCTACGACCTCACGACCGACGTCGCGCTCGCGACGAACGACGGCCCGCCGCTCGGCAGCGCGCACGGCGTCGTGCTCGCCGGCGACGAGCGCTGGATCACGCCGCAGCTGCGCGACAAGCTGCGCCGCTACGTGCGCGACGGCGGCACGGTCTGGTCGCTCGGGACCGACTCGCTGCGCCGCACCGTGCGCCTCGACGGCGGCGTCCTGCGCGCCCCGAGCGCTCCGCAGGCGACCGACGCGCTCGGCGGGCGCCCGCGCCAGCCGCTGGAGCGGCCGAAGGAGCCAGCCGCGATCACCGCCTACGAGATGGGGACGCACGGCCTGTTCGAAGGGACGAGCGGCAGCTTCCCCGGCTACGACGCCTACGAGAACGCTCGCCGGCGTGCTCCCCGGCGCGAGACCCGACGCCGCCGCCGGCGTCGAGGCCGGCGTCCCCGTGATCGCCTCCTGGACGCTCGGCAGCGGCCTCGCGATCCACACCGGCCTGCCCCAGCTCGCCGCCCGGGCCGCCGCCGGCGACCCCGACGCCGACGCGCTCGTGCGGCGCTTGTTCGCGCTGCTGCGCCGCTGAACGACCGGCGCCCGCCAGGGGAGGACGCAGCCGGCGTGGCGTACTTCGTACGCGAGCCGGCGAGGACAATGCCTGGCCGGATGCCGCTCAGTTCAGCGAGGGGTCGAGCGGCATGCGCGCGACCAGCGCGAACGTTCCGCCCTTGCGCGTGAGGACGCGGCTCCAGAGGCCGTCGGGCTCGGTCGCGAACAGCTCGTCGGGGCGCGGGGTCTCGACGATCCAGTCCTCGCGCTCCATCTCCTCGTCGAGCTGGCCGGGGCCCCAGCCGGCATGGCCTGCGAAGACCCGCGTCCGCTGCGTCACCGCCGCGGACTCGGCGATGTCGAGCTGGGCGGAGAGGAAGCCGACGTCGTCGCTGATCAGCAGGCCGGCGGCGCCGGGGTCGGTGAAGGCGGCGAGCACGATCACCGCGGTCGGCTGCACGGGGCCGCCGACGTAGATCGGCTCCCCCGCGTCGACGAGCTCCTCCAGCTCCGGTGCGCTGTCGCCGACCGTCACGTCCGCCGGACGGTTCAGCACCAGCCCCATCGCGCCCTCGTCCGTGTGCTCGGCGACCAGCACGACCGCGCGCGCGAAGTTCGGGTCCTCCAGCACCGGCGAGGCGAGCAGCAGCTTTCCCTTCAGCGACTCCACATCCCCATTGTGGCAGCGGCGCGCCGACGATTCGCGCTGCGCCCGCCGAGCGCGAGCCGGCCGTTCAGGCCAGCTCGAGCTCGACGTGGCGTGCGATGGCGGCGAAGTCGCCGTCGCGTGCGAGGACGGCCGCTCCGTGGCGCATCGCGACCGCTGCGATCGCGCAGTCGCTCAGCTTGCGGATCGTGTCGCCGCCCTTCCGGCAGATGCGGTAGATCCGGGCGCCCGCCTCGAAGTCGGAGGGAGCGTGACTCCGCAGGTACTCCCGCGCGTACAGCAGGCGCTGAAGCTCCCGGTGGTGCGCCTTGTCGCGCGCGCCGCCGAAGACCTCAAGCAGCACGAGGTCGGTCGTCGCGACGCGCGCTCTGTCGTGGAGCAGATTGTCGAGTCGCTTGTCGGTCTCGCTCTCGGTCGCGCGCAGATACTCGATCCACGCGGACGAGTCGGCCAGGATCAGCCGGCCCATGGGTCGTACGGGGCGTGCATCTCGTCGAGGTTCCCGCCCCAACCCGTCCCTCGCATCGCGAGCGTCTCCTCGAGCGTCATCGGCGGACCGCCGAGCAGCTCCTGCAACGCGAAGTCGACCGCCTCGCGCTTCGTCTTCAGGCCGTACATCTGCATCGCCTTCGCGATCAGCCGATCGTCGATCTCGATGTTCGTGCGACTCATCGCTACACCAGCATACACCGCCATGTGTACCTCCCTTTGCGACCGATCGATGGCGGACGATGAGATGGTCGCGGCCGGATGGCGGCGTGTCTACACACCATGCATTTGATCTAGCGTCCCCCGCCGCATGCACGCCCTTCTCCAGCGCCTGTTGAAGACGACGGCGGCCTATCAGGTCGGCGACGTCGTCTCGAAGGTCTTCGCCGTCCTGCTGCTGCCGGTCTACACGCGGTACGTGTCGTCGGCGCAGTACGGCGTCGCCGAGCTGCTGATGACGGGGATCGTGCTGCTCTCGATCCTGATCCGCCTCGGCATCGGCGAGGCGCTCGTGCGCTACCACTACGCGGACGAGGACCAGGCCCGCCGGGACGCGCTCGCGCGCCGCGCGACCGGCTTCCTGCTGCTCGCCACGACGCTGTGCGCGATCCCGCTGGCGGTTTTCGCGCAGCCGCTCTCGGACCTCGTGCTCGACCGGCCCGACGCGGGCGTCTTCCGCATCGCCGTGCTCGGCCTGTGGACGTTCACGAACCTCGAGCTCGCCTACGCGCTGCTGCGCGTCGACGAGCGGGCGCGGGCCTACGCCGTCGCGTCCGTCTCCAACGTGCTGCTGACGATCGGGCTGACCGTCTGGCTCGTCGTCGCGCAGGGCCAGCAGGCGCGCGGCCTGCTCGGCGGCAACTACGCCGCCTCCACGGTCGTCCTGCTCGCGCTGTGGGCCTCGATGGCGCGCCGCCTGCTGCCACGCCGCGGCGGCGCGTCGCACCCGAGACTCCACCCGCTGCGGCGCCTGCTGCGCTTCGGCCTGCCGACCGTTCCCGCCGACGCGTCCGTCTACGCGCTCAACCTGGTCGACCGCTACTACCTCTTCCACCGCTACGGCGCCGCGACCGCCGGCGTCTACTCGATCGCCGTCAAGCTCGCCGGCGTCACCGCGTTCGTCGCGCGCGCGTTCCAGTACAGCTGGCCGCCGCTCGCGTACTCGATCAAGGACGACGGCGAGGCCGCGCGCTTCTACGCGTTCGTCGCGACGTACTACCTGCTCGTGACCGGCTGGGCGGTCGCCGGGCTGCTGCTGCTCGGCCGCTGGTTCACCAGACTGCTCGCCGCGCCCGCCTTCTACGGCGCGCACACGGCGCTGCCGTGGCTCGCGCTCGGCTGGGCGCTCTACGGCCTGTTCGTGATCTTCGTCGTGATCGCCGGCCGCGCCGAGGTGACGACGCGCAACTTCCCCGCGGCGGCCGTCGGCCTCGCGGTCAACGTCGTCCTGCTGATCGTCCTCACGCCCTCGCTGGGGATCGCCGGCGCCGGCCTCGCGCTCGCGGGCGCCTACGTCGCGATGCTCACGGTCATGCGCCTGCTCACGCGCCGTCTCTTCCGCGTCGACTTCGAGTGGCGCCGGATCGCGCTGCTCGCGCTCGTGCTCGGCGGCCTCTCCGGCGCCGGCGAGCTGCTGCTGCCGACCTCCGGCGCCGTCGGCTTCGTCGCCCGCGCGCTGCTCGCGCTCGCGCTCCCGCTCGTGCTCGGCCTGGCCGGCTTCTACCGCCCCGAGGAGCGCGCCATGATCCGCACGCTCGTCGAGCGCCTGCGCCGCGCCGGCCCCACCCGCCCGCCCGGCCCGCCCGCCGCGGGCACGCCCGCGCCGTAGTCCGCACCGCGATCCGTAGGAAGCCCCGACGGCGCGCCGCTGCGCCGGGGGTACGGTCGGAGGATGTCCCGACACCGGATGCCGAGCGCGGACGCCGCGTGGCTGCGGATGGACCGCGCCGAGAACCTGATGGTGATCACGAGCGTGCTGTGGTTCGAAGCCCCGCTCCCGCTCGAGCCGCTGCGCGCCGTGCTGAGAGAGCGCCTCGTGGACCGCTTCCCGCGCTTCACGCAGCGCGTCGTCGACGGCGGAACGCTCGGCGGCGTGCACTGGGAGGACGACCCGGCGTTCGACCTCGACCTGCACCTCCACCACGTCGCGCTGCCGGCCCCCGGCGGCCGCGCCGAGCTGCAGGAGCTCGTGGCGGACCTGATGGCGGCGCCGCTCGACCGCAGCAGGCCGCTGTGGCACGTGCACGTCGTCGACGGCTACGACGGCGGCGGCGCGATGGTCACGCGCATGCACCACTGCATCGCCGACGGGATCGCGCTCGCGCGCGTGATGCTCTCGTTGACCGACCCGGCTCCCAGCGTCCCCGCGACGGCGATCGACCTCGACGACCACGACCACGACGGCGACCACGGCCTGCTGCGCCGCATCCTCTCCCCACCGGCCCCGCTCGCCCCCGCGCTCGACGCCGGCCGCGCCGTCGCCGGCACGCTCGCGCACGAGGGACTGGAGACGCTGCGCCACCCGCGCCATGCCGGCAAGCTCGCGGCCGACGCCGCGGCGGTCGCGCGCTCGCTCGCGAAGGAGCTCACGCTGCCGTCCGACCCGCGCGGCCCGCTGCGCGGCGAGCTGCATCCCGGCGAGCGCGTCGCCTGGTGCAGACCGATCTCGCTCGCCGACGTCAAGCGGATCGCCCACGCGCACGACGCGACGGTCAACGACGTGCTCGTCTCCGCCGTCACCGGCGGCCTGCGCCGCTGGATGGTGGAGCAGCCGAACCTGGTGGACGGCGGCGCCGCCGGCGACGTCACGAAGGAGATCCACGCGATGGTCCCCTTCAACCTGCGTCCGCTCGACGAGCCGCTGCCGCGCGAGCTCGGCAACAGATTCGGGCTCGTGCTGCTCGCGCTCCCGCTGCCGGAGGCGGATCCGGTCGCGCGCCTGCACGAGGTCCACCGCCGCATGCGGCAGATCAAGGACTCGCCGGAGGGCGCCGTCTCCTACGGCGTGCTGACCGCGATGGGGATCTCCCCGCCGGCGGTCGAGACGCAGCTCATCGATCTCTTCTCAGCGAAGGCGTCGCTCGTGCTGACGAACGTGCCCGGCCCGCGCGCGCCCGTCTACCTCGCCGGCACGCAGCTGCGCGGCGTGCTCGTGTGGGCACCGTGCGCCGGCAGCGTCTCCACGAGCGTCTCGATCTTCTCCTACGACGGCCAGGTGACGGTCGGCTTCATGGTCGACGCCGGGCTCGTCCCCGACCCCGCGGCGATCGTCGCCGCGGTCGACGACGAGCTCGCGGCGCTGATGCCGCCCGTGTCGCCGCAGAGACCACGGACCCCCGCGATGAGAGGCTGATCGCATGGCCACCGGAACCGCACCGCCACGCGCCGCGCACGCGACGCTCGCCGAGCTGTTCCTCGCCGCAGCCGCCCGCAATCCCGACGCGGTCGCGCTGCGCCAGCCGACCGCCGGCCCCGACGGCAGCGGCGGCTGGCTCGAAGTGACCTACGGCGAGCTCGGCCGCAGCGCCCGCGCGGTCGCGCACGGGCTCGCGGCGCTCGGCGTCGCCCCCGGCGACCGCGTCGCGCTGCTCGCGAACACGCGGCCGGAGTGGACGCTCGCCGACGCCGGCATCGCGACCTCGGGCGCCGTCGTCGTCCCGATCTACCACACGAACTCGCCCGAGGAGTGCCGCTACGTGCTCGCGCACAGCGGCGCCCGCGCGGTCCTGTGCGAGGACGCCGCGCAGGTCGCGAAGGTCGAGCAGGTGCGCAGCGAGTGCCCGGCGCTCGAGCACGTGATCGACCTGACCGGCCCGGACGCCGGTCGCGACGGCGTCCTCTCGCTCGCCGAGCTGCGCGAGCGCGGCGCGGGCGGCGGCGAGCAGGAGATCGCCGCGCGCCTCGCGCACGTGCGCCCGCAGGACCCCGCCACGATCGTCTACACGTCCGGCACGACCGGTCCGCCGAAGGGCTGCGTGCTGACGCACGCCAACTGGCTCGCCGCGGTCGAGATGTACACCGCACAGGTGCCGTTCGGCGAGCACCCGGTCGTGTTCCTGTTCCTGCCGCTCGCGCACTCGCTCGCGCGCGTCGCGCAGCTCGTGACGCTCGACATCGGCGGCACGCTCGCCTTCTGGAGCGGCGACCCGAAGCGCGTCATGGACGACGTCGCCGCGACGCGCCCGACGCACCTGCCGGTCGTGCCGCGCGTGCTGGAGAAGGTGCACGCGCGCGTGCTCGACGAGGTCGAACGGGGGAGCGGGCTGGAGCAGCGCGCCTTCCACGCCGCGCTCAGCCTCGGGCGCCGCCGCACGGCTGCACGCCGGCGCGCCGCCGCGGGCCGGCGCACGCCGCCGGCGCTCGTCGCCGCGCACGCGCTCGCCGACCGCGTCGTGCTCGCGAGAGTCCGCCAGGTGTTCGGCGACCGGCTCGAGCAGCTGCTCGTCGGCGCCGCGCCCGTCGGGCCGGAGGTGCTCGCGTTCTTCGAGGCGTGCGGCGTCACCGTGCTGGAGGGCTACGGCCTGACGGAGACGTGCGCGGCCGCGACGATCAACGTGCCGGACGCGACGCGCCTGGGCACCGCCGGCCGTCCGCTGCCGGGCGTGGAGGTGCGGATCGCGAGCGACGGCGAGGTGCTGCTGCGCGGGCCGAACGTCTTCCCCGGCTACTACGAGGACGAGCTCGCGACGCGCGAGGCGCTCGACGACGGCGGCTGGCTGCGCACCGGCGACGTCGGCACGCTCGACGACGGCGGCTACCTGCGCATCGTCGGCCGCACGAAGGAGCTGATCATCACCTCCAGCGGCAAGAACATCACGCCGTCGAACCTCGAGGCGGCGCTGCGCGAGGTGCGCTGGGTCTCGCAGGCGGTCGCGTTCGGCGACCGCCGCCCGTACCTCGTCGCGCTGCTGACGCTCGACCCCGACGAGCTGCCGGCGCTCGCCGCGCACGCCGGCCTCGACCGCGAGGCGGACGCCGCGACGATCGCCGCCGACCCGCGCGTGCGCGAGCTGCTCGACGCGGAGGTTCAGGCGGTCAACCAGCGCTTCGCCCGCATCGAGCAGATCAAGCGCTTCGGCCTCCTCGACCACGACCTCTCCCAGGCCGCCGGCGAGCTGACGCCGACGATGAAGCTCAAGCGCAACGTCGTCTGCGACCGCTACGCCGACGACTTCGCGGGGCTCTACGAGGCGCCGTAGCCGGCGTTCGCGCTCCGGTCAGCGCGAGCGCGGACCTCCGCGCGACGTCACAACCTGGTGCCGCGGTTCCAGTCGGCGGCGGCCTCGCGCAGGCCCTCGCCGCGATCCGGGTGGAGCGTCGCGGTGACGTGCTGCCAGTAGCGCGCGGGGTTGTGGCCGGGCACGACGTTCGCGGCCAGCGCGCGCACGGCGTAGCTCCAGGCGGTCAGCCAGCGCACGAGCGCCGCCGACAGCCGCGAGTGGTGCTTGCGCATGTAGCGGTCGCGGTTGCGCGAGAGCTCGACGATCCGCCGTCTCGGGACGCTGCCGGTGGACAGCTGCTCGTGGTGGACCGCCTCCGCCTGCGGCACGTAGAGCACCGTCCAGCCGGCGGCGTGCAGGCGCTTGCAGAAGTCGACCTCGTCGGAGTAGACGAAGAAGGCCGGGTCCATGTAGCCGATCCGCCGCGCCGCCTCGCGCCGCACGAGCAGCGCCGCCGACTGCGCCCAGTCGACCTCGCGCACCGCGCCGCCCTTGCTCTCGACCGTCAGCCAGCGGTGCAGGAACAGCGCGCCGGCGAGCGCGGTCGCCGGGGTGGGGAAGCGCCAGGCGGACGGCTGCTGGCGGTGGTCGGGGCGCAGCAGCTTCGCGCCCGCGGCGGCGACGTCGTCGCGCTCGGAGACCGCGGCGTGCAGCGCGGCGGTCGCGCCCGGCAGCAGCTCCGAGTCCTCGTTGAGCAGCAGGCAGTGGCGGCCGCGTGCGCGCTGCATCAGCGCGCTGTCGTTCTCCGCCTTCCCGCGCCGCTGCTCGCGGCGGATCAGCTCGGTCGTGACCGGGTGCGCTCTCGCCATCCCGACGGAGCCGTCGCGCGAGGCGTTGTCGAGCACGAGCACCTCGGTCTCGAACGGCAGCGTCGCCTGCTCGGCCGCGATCGCGTCCAGGCAGCGCTCGAGCAGCACGCGCTGCTCGGTGTTGACGATGCAGTAGGAGACCTCGACGCTCATGACGGGTGCGGCCGGCCCGCGCGGACGACGACGGCCGGGTCCGGGATCATGCCGCAGATGGCAGCCTCACCGCTCAGTGTCCAGCTGGTCGACCCCTCCGCCTTCACGCCGCCGTACGACCACGCGCTGGCGGGGGCGCTCGCGCGGGCCGAGGACGGCACGGCCGCGCGCGTGGAGCTGGTGACGAGCCGCTTCGCCTACGGCGAGGTCCCGGCCGGGGAGGGCTACGCGGTGCGCGAGGCGTTCTACCGCTGGGCGCCGGGCTGGGCGGGCGGGCCCGGCTCCCGCGCGCGCCGCGCTGCGAAGCTCGCCCAGCACGTGCCGGACATGCTGCGCTACGCCGCCTCGCGCGGCGCCCGCGCGTCCGACGTCGTGCACTTCCAGTGGCTGACGGTGCAGCCGCTCGACGTCCACCTGCCGCCGCTCGCGCGCTGGTCGCGCGCGCGCCCGCCCGCCCGGGGCCGGCCGCGCCGCCCGCCGCTCGTGCTGACCGCTCACGACGTGCTGCCGCGCGAGCCGCGACCGGGTCAGCTGCGCGCCCAGCGCCGCCTCTACGAGCGCGCCGACGCGGTCGTCGTGCACTCCGAGCACGGCGCCGCGCGCCTGCGCGACGAGCTGGGGGTCGACCCGGCGCGGGTGCACGTGATCCCGCACGGCGCCTTCACGCCGGAGCGTCCTGCCCTGCGGTCGCAGGAGGAGCACGCGCCAGGACGCTTCGACGAGGCGCCGGCCGTTGGGCTGCCGCCGGAGCTGGCCGCGGTCGACCCGGGCAAGCCGGTCGTCCTCTGCTTCGGCCTGATCCGCCCGTACAAGGGGATCGACGTGCTGCTCGAGGCGTGGCGCGGGATCGCGGACGCCGAGCTGTGGGTCGTCGGCCTGCCGAAGATGGACCTCGCGCCGCTGCGCGCCGCCGCGCCGCCCGGCGTGCGCTTCGTGCCGCGCTTCGTCGCCGACGCGGAGATCCCGGCGCTCTTCCGCCGCGCCGACCTCGTCGTCCTGCCCTACCGCGAGATCGACCAGTCGGGCGTCCTCTTCACCGCCCTCGGCTTCGGCAGGCCGCTGCTGTGCAGCGCCGTCGGCGGCTTCCCCGAGGTCGCCGCCACCGGCGCCGCCGCGCTCGTCCCGCCGGGCGACGCCGCCGCCCTCCACACGGCGCTGACCGGCCTGCTCGCCGACTCGCAAGCCCGCGACCGCCTCGCCGCCGCCGCCCGCGAGGCCGCCGCCACCACCTACTCCTGGGACGCGATCGCCCAGCAGCACCTCGCGCTCTACCGGGCGCTGAGGCGCTGAGCGCTCAGTCCTCCCAGAAGCCCTCGTGGATCAGCTCGCCGTCGCCGTCGTGGTGGGGGCCGAAGACGAGGTAGGAGATGCCCTCGGGGCCGGCCTCGAACTGGCGCGTGACATGCGGCGCGACGCGCACGGCGTCGAGCGCGCGCAGCTCGTGGACCTCGTCGTCGAGCTTGACGCGCCCGCCGCCGGAGACGATCGCCGCGGTCTCCTCGGCGCCCCCACGGCGCCCGCTCGCCCGGTCCGCCAGAATCCCCCGCCGTGCTCGTCGTCGCGATCGTCTTCTGGCTCTGCGCGGCCCTGATCGTCTACGGGCAGGCCGGCTACGGCCTGCTGCTCGCGCTGCTGGCCCGCGTGACGTCGCCGGCAGGCGACCCGCTTGCGGTCGCCGGAGGACGAAACGGCGGATCGCCCGCGGCGCCCGCCCCGTCACCGGACGCGCCGCTGACCGACGCCGAGCTGCCGGCCGTCTCGCTCGTCGTGGCCGCGCACAAGGAGGCCGGGGTGATCGCGGAGAAGGTCGCGAACGTGCGCGCGCTCGACTACCCGGCCGACCGGCTCGAGCTGATCGTCGCCTGCAACGGCTCGACCGACGGCACCCCTGAGCGTGCCCGCCAAGCCGGCGCCGACGTCGTGCTCGACCTGCCGACGCCGGGCAAGGTCGCCGCGCAGGACGCCGCCGTGCGGCAGGCGAGCGGCGAGCTGATCGCGTTCTCGGACGCGAACGCCTTCTGGGCGCCCGCCGCGCTGCGGCGCCTCCTCGCCCCGTTCGCGACCGACCCGGCGGTCGGTTACGTCTGCGGCCAGGTCTCGTTCGCCAACGAGGACGGCGGCACGAACCAGGAGGGCCTCTACTGGCGCTACGAGATGTGGCTGCGCACGCTCGAGTCGCGCCTCGCCTCGGTCACCGGCGGCAACGGCGCGATCTACGCGACGCGCAGAGCCTCCTACATCGAGGTCGACCCGATCATGGGCCACGACCTCTCGTTCCCGTTCAACATGGTCAAGCGCGGCTGGAAGGCGCTCTACGCGCCGGATGCCCGGGCGAGCGAGAAGATGGTCCCCTCGATCGAGGGCGAGTGGGCGCGCAAGCGGCGGATGATGAGCCACGGCTGGCCGATCGTGCTGAAGGGCGGGCTGCTCTCGCCGAAGGGCTACGGCCCGCTGTACGCGCTGATGATCGCCTCGCACCGGCTGCTGCGTTACGCGATGCCGTTCCTGCACCTGCTCGTGCTGCTGACGAACCTGCTGCTGCTGACGACGAGCCCGGTCTACGTCGTGACGATGGCGGCGCAGTGCGCGCTCGTCGGCGCGGCCGTGCTGGCACGCTGGATCCCGTGGCGCGGCTTCCTCGTCGCGCGCTACTACGTGCTCACGCAGGCCGCGCTCGCCGCCGGCCTGTGGGACTGGAGGCGCCACGGCACCGAGGCCGGCTGGTCGCCGCCGGAGGGGACGCGGTGAGCGGGCCGGACCCGCGTGCGGCCGCGGCCGCCCACCGCCGCGCGCCCGGCGCCGCGGCCGCCACCCGCGCCCTCGACCTGCTCGTCGGCGGGATCGGCACGCTGCTGTCCGCCCCGCTCGTCGCGCTCGCGGCGCTCGCGATCCGGCTCGAGTCGCCCGGCCATCCGCTCTACCGCCAGACGCGCGTCGGCAAGGACGGGCGTCCGTTCGAGATCTGCAAGCTGCGCACGATGGTGAGCGGCGCCGAGCTCAAGGGCGCCGGCCTCGCGATCCAGGAGGGCGACGACCGCATCACGCGCGTCGGCGCGCTCCTGCGCCGCACGTCGCTCGACGAGCTGCCGAACCTGTGGAACGTCGTGCGCGGCGAGATGTCGATCGTCGGCCCGCGGCCGACGATCCAGGTGCAGGTCGACCAGTACTCGGACCGCCAGCGCGGCCGGCTCGCGGTCAAGCCGGGCATCACCGGCTGGGCGCAGGTCAACGGCCGCGCGTCGCTGCCGTGGAGCGAGCGGATCGAGCTGGACCTCTGGTACGTCGAGCACCGCACGCTCGCGCTCGACCTGAAGATCCTCGTGCGGACGGTGAGGATGGTGCTGCGCGGCGACGGGCTCTACAAGGGCGAGACGGGAGGATGGGGCAAGTGAGCGACGAGCGACCCGTCGTGGGCCGCGGCGGCGGCGCGGCGCGCCCGGGCGGCCGGCGCGCCGTCCTCCTGACCGGCGTCGGCAAGCGCTACGACATCGTCTCCGCGTTCGCGCAGCACACGACCGTGGTCGCGGCGGACCCGTCGCCGCTCGCGCCCGCGCAGTACGCGGCGCACGTGCGGGTCGCGCCGCCGCGGATCGAGGACCCCGGCTACGTCCCGTTCCTCGCGGAGATCTGCGCGACGCACGACGTCGGCGCGGTGATCCCGCTGACCGACCTCGACATCGAGGTGCTGGCGCAGGCGCGCGCCGACGGGATCCTGCCCGCCTTCACGCCCGATCCGGAGGTCGCGCGCGCGACCTACGACAAGTACGAGACGCACCATCTGCTGCTCAGACACGGCCTGCCGTCGCCGCCGACCGTCCTGCCCGGCGAGCCGGTCGACGCCTACCCGGTGATGGTCAAGCCCCGGCGCGGCTCGGGCGCGCGCTCGATCCACCTCGCGCACGACGCCGAGGAGGCCGCCTTCTTCGTCAGATACGTAAAGGAGCCGACGATGGTGCAGCGTGCGATGGACGGGCGGGAGTACTCCGTCGACACGCTCTCCGACCTCGACGGCCGCTGCCTCAACGCGATCCCCCGCACGATGCTGGAGTCGCGCGGCGGCGAGTCGATCAAGGGCGCCCCGATCCGCGACGAGGAGCTGGTCGACCTCGGCCGCCGCGTGGTCGAGGCGCTGGGCGTGCGCGGGCCCTGCACCGTGCAGGCGTTCCGCGACAAGGAGATCGGCCTCGGCATCACCGACGTCAACACGCGCTTCGGCGGCGCCTTCCCCGCGCCGATGTACGCGGCGCTGCCGGGCCGCACCTACCCGGAGCTGATCGTGCGGATGGCGAGCGGCGAGCGGATCGAGCCGCACGTCGGCGAGTTCACCGCCGGCCGCCACTTCACGCGCTACTACTGGCAGCTCGAGCTGGACGAGCAGATGCGCCCCACCGGCCGCGACATCGTGGACCCGCCCGGCCCGCCGGCGCCGCGGGCGTAGCGCTCGACCCCGCCGGCATCTGTCGCTATCCTGTCGGGTAGGACCGACACACCCCCGACAGCAGGAAAGGGCGAGCGCATGGCGGCCACCGCGGAGCGCACCGAGCTGGAGCAGTTCAACGCGGTCGTCGACGACTGGCAGGAGCGCGTCGGTCGCGCGCTCGACGAGGTCCCCGTCGCCGACGGCGACGTCTACGAGCGCTGGACGGAGACGGTGCGCCAGCTCGCGGAGGCGATCGACCGCGCCGTCCCGCCGAGCCTCGGCCCGGAGGAGGTCGCCGAGATCCGCGGCGACCTGCTCGCGATCGTCCAGAGCGTCCTCGTCCACGACCGCGAGCGCCCGCTCGACTCCTGCGAGCAGGCGCTGCTGCGGCTCGAGGCGATCCGCCACGTGATCCGCGACGCGCTCGACCAGCACCTGCCGGGCGAGCACGACGCGCGCGCGCTCATCGCCGGCCTGGAGGAGGCGCTCCCCCGCATCGGCCGCAGAGAGCTTGCGCGCCTGCTCGGCACCTCCGACCGCTCGCTCCAGCGCATCCTTGCGAGCAGAAGAGCGGTCGAGCCGGCGCGGCGGCTGCTGCTCGTGGCGCGGCTGGTCGAGCTGCTGCGCCGCGGCTGGACGCCGGAGGGCGTCGTGGCGTGGCTGGAGCGGCCGCGGCCCGCGCTCGACGGCGCGAGCGCGCTCGACGCGATCGACGATCCGGCGCGCGAGCAGGACGTGCTCGCGCTCGCGCGCGCCGGTCGCGCCCAGCATGGCTCGTAGCGGCCGGGCGAAGCTGCCGGCCGGCGTCGCGGTCGACGAGGTCGCCTACCGCTGGTCGGACTACGACACCCCGCTGTGGGCGCGACCCAACTCGTCCGCGCAGCGCTGGAACCGCACGCGCGAGGCGCCGACGCAGTACCTGAGCCTCAGCCCCGAGGGCGCCTGGGCCGAGCTGATCCGCACCGAGGACCTCACGTCCGCCGCGGCGGTGCACCTCGTCAGCATGCCGCTGTGGGTGCTGCACGTGCGCGAGACGCACGTCGCGGACTGCGCGACGTTCGAGAGAGCCGAAGCCGCCGGCTTTCCGCCCGAGGCGCTCGTCGCGGAGGACCGCGAGCGCTGTCGCGCGGAGGCGACGCGCCTGCGCGAGCACGGCTTCCGCGGCGTGCTGGCGCCGTCGGCCGCCTTGCCGGGGAGCGTGAACCTGACGCTGTTCGGCGCGCGCCTGGCGGTCGCGTGGGAGTGCGACGAGGACCGCCGGCTGGCTGCGTTCGTGCCCGTCAGACAGCTTGCCATCGGACGACCGCCCGACGACCTGCTGCCGCGCGTGCGCCGGCGCGGCATCTCGCATGCCGGGCTCGCCGCGTACCGCGATGCGAGCAGGAGCCGGCGCGCGTAGCCGTCAGCGGCGCGCGAGCACGCGCACGGCGACGGCGCGCGAGCTGCCGGCCGCGTTGGTCGCGTCGGCGCGGGTGACTGCGAGCAGGCGGTAGGCGCCGGGGCGGTGGAGGCGGAGCGCGAGCGCAAAGCGGCCGGCCGTGCTGGGCGCGGCGGTGCGGACGAGCACGCGGCGGTAGGCGCCGGTGTTGCCCCGGCGCTCGACCAGTACGCGCACGCGCGGCTTCGACGGCGTCGTCCGGCCGGCGATCCGCAGCATCGCGCCGGCGCGCAGGCGACGCGACGCGATCCGCAGTCGCACCGTCGCGCGCACCTGCGCGCGCACGACCTGCGAGACGATCGTCGCGGTCGGGGCGGCAGGCGCCGGCGCCGAGCCGGCGCCCGTCGGCGCCCCCGCGCCCCGGACGGTCGCCACGGCGCGCAGCGGGCCGCTCACCGTCAGCGTCGGCGCCGCGCTCCAGATCCCGTCGGCGGCCGTGCGCGTCGCGGCGACCTGCCGCCAGGCGCCGTCGGCGCCCTGCTGCTCCACGGTCACCGGCGCTCCCACCGGCCGTCGCCCGCTCGCGAGCGCGAGGCGGCCGGTCAGCCACCGCGGGCCGGCGTCGACCGGCGCGCCGACCGGGGAGATCGTCACAAGGTCGCGCGGCGCCGGCATTCGCGCGGCCACGGCGCGGCGGATCCGCGGCAGCAGCGCGTACAGCGCCGCGCCCGGGCAGTCGGTCAGATCGGCGTCGCGGTGGCCGCTGACGCGCTGGAAGCGCACGAGCGCGCCGCGCGGGTACGGGTTGTCGCCGGGGTCGTCGCCGTTCGAGCGCTCGCGCACGGCGCCCGTCGCCGGCAGGCCCGCGAGCGACAGCTTCCATGAGAGCACCCGCTCGAGCGCGCGCAGCGCGACCGCCGGCGGCGGCGCGAGCGAGTAGCTGCCGATCATCGCGACGCCGGTCGAGACGGTGTTCCAGCCGCCCGCCTGCGCGCCGATCACCGGCTGCTCGCCGCCGCCCGCGCGGCCCGCGAAGACGGTCCCGAAGCGGTCGACGAGCAGGTCGTAGCCGATGTCGTTCCAGCCGTTGCCGTCGCGGTGGAAGAGGCAGATCCCCAGCACGATCGCCGCCGCCTGCCGGCGTGTGTAGAACGACAGCGACTCGGTGTGGTGTACGACGGCGAAGTCGACGCGGCCGTAGCGGGCGGGGACCCGTGGCCGGCAGTCGTGGTGCGGGTCCCACGCGCTGCGCGGCACGATCGGCGGGCGGCCGTCGGCGGACGCGGGCGTCGCATGGGCGGCGATCGCCGCGGCCGCCGGCGCGCGCCCCGTCGCGACGGCATGCACGCGCAGCCCGTGCACCGGCCGCGCGCCGCGCAGCTGCACCGCCGTCGCACGCCCGCTGAAGACCGGCTCGCCGGCGACCGCGCGCGTCCAGCGCGTCCAGCGCCCACCGGGCCGCCGCGCGCGCAGCGCCACGCGTGCGTCCGCGCCGGCGCGCCACTCCGCGCCGACGAGGTCGAAGCCGCCCGCGGCGTGCAGCGGCGGCGTGCGCCAGTGCGGCGCCGCGGCCGCGTGCGCCGGGACGACGATCCGCAGCGATCGCGGACTGCCAGCGGCGCGCGCACCGCCCGGCAGCGCGAGCGCGGCGAGGAGCGCGAGCAGGAGCGGCGGGACGGCGCGGGCCACGACCACGACAACACGCTAGTTCCCGCTCGCGCTGCGGTCACTCCCCCAAGCGTCCTGTCCTGTGCTCGTGCTGCGGGCCGCGGGCAGGACGCTTGGCGCGCGGCGGCGTCGCACGGCGGCGCACGGCGGCGCGCGGCGCGGCGGCGGCGCGATGCGGCGGCCGGCCTACGCGCGCGCCGTGCCCGCGCGTCTCGCGGCGCGTCTGCGCGCGGGCGCTCTGCGCGGAGATCTGGCGCGTCTGCGCGCCGAGCTGGCCGTGCGCGTCGTCCAGCAGGCGTCGACGAAGGCCGCGATCTCGCCCGTGAGCCGCTCCGGGCGCGTGCGCAGCTCGAGGATCGAGTCGGCGTTCAGCAGGCGGCCGTTCGGCAGCTCGGCGGCGAGCATGTCGGCGTCCGAGAAGGGATGGACGGGGTCGCGCGGATGGCCGATCACGAGCGCCGGCGCGTCGAACGTGCGGCGCTCGCTGCGGTGCGGCGCGATGCGGCCGAAGAACAGCCCCTGCAGCACCGCGGCGCTCGGGCCCGGGTCCTGCGCGACCCAGTCGACCATCAGCTCCGTCACGAACGGCAGCGGGGCGCGTCGCACGAGCTGCGCGCCCCGCCGCACGATCCGCATCGCGGTCTCGCCGAACGTCAGCGCCACCAGCAGCGGGGTGAACGCGAGCGCGCTGCCGAGCAGGCCGTTGTCGAGCACCGGCATCTCCAGCAGCATCCCGCGCACGCGCGCGGGCGCGGCGGAGGCGACCTCGAGCGTCACGTTCGCGCCGAGCGACGTGCCGCCGATCACCGCCTGCTCGATCTCGAGGTGGTCGAGCAGCGCGACGACCTCGCGCGCGAACGTGCCCATCGAGTAGCGCCACATGTCGCGCGGGCGATCCGATCGGCCATGTCCGAGCGGGTCCATCACGATGACGCGCTCGCCGCGCGAGGCGAGCGCCTTCGCGAGCGGCTCCTGCATCCGCTGCGACAGCAGCAGCCCGGGCACCAGCACCGTCACGCGCGGCCCCTCGCCGTAGACCGAGTAGGCGATCCGCTGGCCGTCGTGCTCGAAGAACAGCATCGTTCTCCGAGGGTAGCGCCGCGCGCGCCACGACGCAGGCGTCGCATCGGCGACGATGGCGAGCGGCGACGCGCCAAGCTCCGACTGCGGGCGGCTCTGTAGGCGCTCCGGCGCGGGCCGATGCGTCAAGCTCCCCGTCCCGTCGCTCTCCGAACCGCCGCGCCCCTCCAGAAGATGAAGCCAGACGTCCGCGATCGGCTCGATCGCACGATCGAGGACATCGGTCCTCTGCCGGTCCTCGGCGGCACGGTCGCGCGCGTGCGCGCGCTCGCCGACGACCCCGACGCGACGACGCCGCAGCTCGTCGCCGTGATCGACGCCGACGAGTCCTTCAGCGCCAACCTGCTGCGCTACGCCAACTCGGCCGCCTACGCCCGGCCGCTGCGCGCGCGCACGATCCACCAGGCGGTGACGATGGTCGGTCGCGACGCGCTCGTGCGGATCGCGCTCGAGTCGGCCACCTACAGCCTGCTCGAGCAGATGCCCGGCACCGGCGGCCGCTCCCGGGGGGCGATGCATCTGCACGCGGTCAGCGTCGCCTCGTGCGCCGTCGAGGTCGCCCAGCGCACGGGCGCGAGCGTCGAGGTGACGCACCTCGCCGGACTGCTGCACGACATCGGCAAGCTCGTGCTGCCGCTCGCGTTCGGCACCGACGCGGTCGACGAGATCGCGCGCGAGCACGGCTCCGGCACGGCGCGCGTGCTGCTCGAGCGCGAGCGGGTCGGCGTCGACCACGCCTACGCCGGCGCGCTGCTCGCCGACCAGGAGGGCGAGCGCGGCGAGCTGTTCCAGACGATCATGTTCCACCACGGCGGCCTGCCCGGTCCCGAGTCGCCGACGCGCGAGGTCGCGTGCGTGCAGCTCGGCAACGCGGTCGTCGGGATGCTCGCCGGCGAGGAGGCCGACCAGGAGCTGATCCACGTCGCGCTCGGCCAGCTCGGCGCGACGCCGGCGATCCTCGACGAGGTCGCGGAGGCGGCGCTGCCCACGCAGGCCGCGTCCGGCGGCGGCGCGGCCGACGACGGGCTGGCCGCGCGCATCGCCTCGCTCGAGCGGCTCGCGAGCACGGACGAGCTGACCGGCCTCGCGAACCGCCGCGAGTGGCTGGCGCGCACGCGCACGCGGCTCTCCCGCGGCGAGGACGGCGCCGTGCTCGTCTGCGACGTCGACCGCTTCAAGCAGATCAACGACGGCGTCGGCCACCTCACCGCCGACCTGGTGCTGACGGAGATCGCGCGCGTGCTCGGCCGCCACGGCGACGCCGGCCGCCTCGGCGGCGACGAGTTCGCGCTGTGGGTCGCCTGCGACGCCGCGACCGCGCACGCCGCTGCGACGGCGATCGTCGAGGAGGTCGCGGCGCGCCTGCCGGGCGACGGCGAGCTGCCTGCCGTGTCGCTGTCGATCGGCGTCGCGCTGACCGCCGACAAGGGCCGCGAGCTGCACGCGTCTGCTCGAGCTGGCCGACACGGCGCTCTACGAGGCCAAGGCCGCCGGCCGCGCGCGCGCCGCGCTCGCGTCCGGCTGAGGCGGTCCGTCGCCGCCCCCGCGCCTACGCGGCGGGCTTGTCGCCGGTGGCGAGGAAGCCGAGGATCGCGGCGAAGAAGTGCCCGCGCTCGTGCGCGCGGTCGATCGCGTCCCACCAGCCGATCAGCTCCTCGGGCGCGAAGAGGCCGGCCGTGAGCGCGTTGTCGAGGTGCCCGGAGAGGATCCAGCCGAAGAAGTCGAACGGGATCTCGATCGCGTGCGGGGTGGTCGCCACGCCGACGAGCCCGGCGTCGCGCAGCAGCCGCGGCAGCGCGCGCCCGACCGTCCCGTTCGGCACCGCGTCGCTGTAGCTGCGCACGATCCGCCGCGTCAGCTCGCGTTCGGCCCCGTCGATCACGAGCGTGTCCCAGTCGAGGTCGAACGCGACGAGCCGCCCGCCCTGGCGCAGCACGCGCACCAGCTGCGCCACGATCTCCGCCGGCTCGCCGTCCGCGTGCATCAGCAGGCGCTCGGCGCGGCAGCGGTCGAAGGACGCGTCCGGCAGCTCGAGCGCGAGCGCGTCGCCGACGCGGAACTCGACCGGCAGGCTGCGGTCCTGCGCACGGCGCGCCGCCTCGGCGACGACGAACGGGGAGGCGTCGACGCCGAGCACGAAGCCGTTGGGGCCGACGCGCCGCGCGATCGCGCAGACGTCTTCGCCGGAGCCGCAGCCGGCCTCGAGCACCTGCTGGCCGCGGTGCAGCCGCATCTGGGCGAGCATCGTCGCCTTCAGCGCCTGCGCGCCGTTCACGCGGTTCGCCGCGTCGAAGAAGCGCAGTGCGAAGCCGGCGTCGGTCTCGATCCGCGTGATCACGTCAACCACTCCGCGATCAGCCGCCCGATCAACGGTCCCTGGTCCTCTTGGAGGAAATGGCCGGCGTCGGGGATCACGTGCGCGACATCGGTCCCCAGCGCCTCCGCGACGCGCCGCCCGGTTCTGAGCGGGATGATCGGGTCGCCGTCGGCCCACAGCACGAGCTTCTCGCGCGGGTCGTCCCTGAGCGCGTCCACCACGCGCTGGCCGGCCGCCGCGCCGGGCTCGTCGGGCGTGCGCGGGATCATCAGCGGGAAGGCGCGCGCGCCCGCCTTCGAGGACCCGTCGGCGAACGGCGCTTCGTAGGCGGCGATCACGTCGTCGCCGGGATCGCTGTGGCAGGCGCGGCGCACGAGCATCCCGATCGGCAGGTCCTCCGTGCGCGCGACGAAGTCCCGGAACGCGGTCCACGCGTCGCTCATCCGCTGGTGGCCGGTGAAGAGGCCGGTGTCCGTCACCACGACCCGGTCGAACCGCTCGCGCTGCTCGACCGCGACGCGCAGCCCGATCGGGCCGCCCCAGTCGTGCACGACGACCGTCGCGCCGCGCAGGTCGAGTCGCTCGACGAGGTCGGCGAGCAGGGCCGTGTGGCGGTCGTAGGAGTACCAGTCGAGGTCGACCGGCTTGTCCGAGCGGCCGAAGCCGGCGTGGTCGGGCACGATGCAGCGGAAGCCGGCCGCCAGCAGCGGCGGCATCACGTGCCGCCACAGGTAGGACCACGTCGGCTCGCCGTGGACGAGCAGCAGCGGCGGCCCGTCGCCCTCGTCGAGGTGGGCGAGCCGCAGGCCGTCGACCTCCCGCCAGTGCGCCTGGTACGGGAAGTCTGGCAGATCCGCGAAGCGCTCCTCGGGTGCTCGCACGGCCTCGGTCATCTCTCACCCTCTCTCGCCGTGTCGGCGCTGCGACGCCGGCGCCGACAGCGTTCCAGCAGGACGCAAATGTACTGGCAACGACATCGCCTCGTGTCACCTGTTGTCCGCACTGTGACGCTGTACGGCGCAAGCATGCGGCGAACGGCGAACGCGCGTTCACATTTGTCCGCCCGCGCCCATGTCGCGGCCGGTCCGTCGCTCCCGCCCGCGGCGCGGATAACCTGCGTCGTCTCCGTCCCGCGACCGACCCGAGGGCCATGGCCACCACAGCGCCTCAGACCGACATCGACCGTCTCGCCGTCGACACGATCCGCACCCTCGCGATGGACGCGGTGCAGAAGGCCAACAGCGGCCACCCCGGCACGCCGATGGCGATGGCGCCGGTCGCCTACGTGCTGTTCGCCGAGGCGATGCGCCACAACCCGCGCGACCCGCAGTGGCCCGACCGCGACCGCTTCGTGCTCTCCGCGGGGCACGCCTCGATGCTGCTCTACAGCTGCCTGCACCTGTCCGGCTACGACCTCCCGCTGGAGCAGCTCAAGCAGTTCCGCCAGTGGGGCTCGATGACGCCCGGCCATCCGGAGCTGCACGACACGCCGGGCGTGGAGACGACGACCGGACCGCTCGGCCAGGGCTTCGCCAACGCGGTCGGGATGGCGCTCGCCGAGCGCTTCCTGCGCGAGCGCTACGGGCCGGAGGTCATGGACCATCACATCTACGGGATCTGCTCCGACGGCGACCTGATGGAGGGGATCAGCGCCGAGGCCGCCTCGATCGCCGGCCACCTCGGGCTCGGCAAGCTCGTCTTCTTCTACGACGACAACCACATCTCGATCGACGGCGACACGGCGCTGAGCTTCGACACCGAGGACGTCGAGGCGCGCTTCCGCGCCTACGGCTGGCACACCCAGCACGTCGCCGACGCGAACGACCTCGACGCGCTGCGCGCCGCGCTCGCCGCCGCGAGAGCCGAGGCGGCGCGCCCGTCGCTGATCCGCGTGCGCTCGCAGATCGCGTGGGGCGCGCCGCACAAGGCCGGCACCGCGAGCGCGCACGGGGCGCCGCTCGGTGAGGACGAGATCCGCGCGACGAAGGAGTTCTACGGCTGGGACCCCGACGCGCACTTCCTCGTGCCGGACGGCGTGTACGAGCGCTTCAGCGCGGTCGAGCGCGGCGCGGCCGAGCAGGCGGCGTGGCAGGGGCGCTACGAGGCGTGGCGCGCCGCCGACGCGGACCGCGCGGCCGAGTGGGACCGCGCCTGGGCCGGCAGGCCGCTGCCGGGCCTGGCGGACGCGCTGCCGGACTTCGCCGGCAAGGACAAGCTGGCGACGCGCGCGGCCGGCGGCGAGACGCTGCAGGCGATCGCGCCGTTCCTGCCGACGATGGTCGGCGGCTCGGGCGACCTCAACGAGTCGGTCAAGACCGGCATCAAGGCCGACGGCCCGTACTCGAAGACGGCCGCCACCCGCAACGTCTACTGGGGCATCCGCGAGCACGCGATGGGCGCGGCCGTCAACGGGCTGGCGCTGCACGGCGGGATCGTGCGCCCGTACGGCGCGACGTTCCTGCAGTTCGCCGACTACATGCGCGGCGCGATCCGCCTCTCCGCGCTGATGAGACTGCACGTCACGTGGGTCTACACGCACGACTCCGTCGCGCTCGGCGAGGACGGCCCGACGCACCAGCCGGTCGAGCACCTCGCCGCGCTGCGCGCGATCCCCGGCCTCACGGTGATCCGCCCGTCCGACGCGACCGAGACGGCGGAGGCGTGGCGCTTCGTCGTGGAGGAGCTGGACGGGCCGGGGGTGCTCGTGCTCTCCCGCCAGGGCCTGCCGGTGCTCGACCGCACGAAGTACGGCCCGGCGAACGGGGTCGACAAGGGCGCCTACGTGCTGGCCGACGATCCCGGCGCCGTCGCGACGATCGTCGGCACCGGCTCGGAGGTCTCGCTCGCGCTGGAGGCGCAGGCGTTGCTGGCCGGCGAGGGCGTGGCGACGCGCGTCGTCGCGATGCCGAGCTGGGAGCTGTTCGCCGCCCAGGACGACGCCTACCGCGCCTCGGTGCTGCCGCCCGGCCAGCCGAAGGTCTCCGTCGAGGCCGGCATCGCGATGGGCTGGGCGCAGTTCGTCGACGCCTCCGTCTCGATCGAGCGCTTCGGCGCCTCCGCCCCCGGCGAGATCGTCATGCGCGAGCTCGGCATGACCCCCGAGCACGTCGCCGAGACGGTCAGGGCGCTGCTGTAGCGATGCGGGGCGTGCTCACGCGAGCACGCCCCCGTGGCTCGCTCGGTCCGACTCCGCGAGCGCGACCGCGCCCGGCGTCACGAGCTCCAGCTCCGGATCGTCCAGCGTCTTCCGGACCGCGAGCGCCGCGACGCCGAGCACTCGCCGCAGGTCGGGCGCGGCCTCGTAGACCTTGACGAGGCAGTCGACGGCACCAGTGGAGAGCACGTCGCCGACGTGGCATCGCGCGCCCGTGACCTCGAGGCGCTTCTGCAGGATCGCCCGGAGCGCGCCTGCGGCGTCATCGAAGCGAGGCAAGGCGACCGGTTCGAGGCGGTCGGCGAGGGCCCGGTACTCGGGAACGTCCAGGTAGTTCTCGTGCACGGCGACCACGAAGCCGCAGTCGAGCTCGGTCGCGAGCAGGCGGATGCTGTTGCCGAAGAAGTCGGCGACGAGATTCCCGTCCGGGCGATTGCCCCAACTGTCGGTGTCGTCGAACACGAACAGCGGCTCGACGTCGTGCGCGCGGAACGTCTCGACGAGAACGTGCGAGCGCGCGAGCGGCCTGCCCGGCGTCGAAGTCGTAGGTGAGGCTCTGCACGGTTTCGGTGACGTCGCGCGCCAGCTCTGCTCGCACGACGTGCAGGTTGCCTCCGAGCACGAAGCCGCGCCGTCTGGTGCGACCGGGCTCCACAGCTGCGTTCGCCGTCAGGCGCGTGACCTCGGCTCGCTCGGCCGGCGTGAGCTCCTGCGCGCTGTCGGCCACGTGGCGAACCACGTGGCGGGCGAACGCTCCGGCTTCCCGGACGACCGCTTCGCTGGCGAGCGCGACCGGGATGCGCAGTGGCGCGACGTTGTCCGGCACGTCGCCGAACACGCCGAACACGCTCGCCAACGTGCTCGACTTGCCCGCGCCAGTGCGAGCGATCAGCGCCACGCGACCGCCCCGGGTCATCCAGTGACGCAACTGCGCCTCGACTCCGTCGCCCCCGACGAGCCGGTCGAACTCGACGTGGTACAGCTCGAGCTTCCGCGTACACCAGGGACTGACGGAAGGCGTTGAGGTCGTGGACGGCGATCAGATGACGCCTCATCCGCCGAGCCTCCAGTAGAGCTTCCGCGGGCGGCCCCCCGACGACGGACGCATGCCGCTCTCGACGAGCCCTCTGCCTTCGAGCTTCGCCAGCACCTGCTGTGCGCGTTGGCGGCTGACGCCGAAGCGCCTGAGCACCTGCTCGTCGGAGGCGCTGAGCGCCGCCCCGTCCTCGATCTCGGCCAGCATCGTGGAGTGCAGGCGCCCGAGTCTCTCGGCCGCGAGCTCGCGCTCGGCGCGGGCTGCCAAGACCGCCCCCGCGTTCGCCGATCCGGCTGCTTGCGCGTTGCGCAGCGAAGCCAGGAGCGCGCGTGGCGTGCCGCGCGCCGTGCGCACGTCGGCCATCCAGCGGGGGTCGCCTGTCTCTCGTCGCCGCACGATCAACTCGGCCTGCTGCCCGTCCGTGAGCGGTGCGAGCTCCACGACGGTCTCGAAGAACGCGTCAGCCGGTGGGGTGAGGTGGCGAGCCAGGTCGTCCGTGTCACCGGAGACGACCCATGTGACTCCCGTCTGCCACAGCTCGTCGCGCAACTGGCCGAAGAGCGCATGCGAGATCGCCGGCGGAAGGCCGTCGAGCAGGACCACCGCGTCGTGCGCCTGGCGCAGCAGGCGCACGAGCCGGAGGCTGGGATCGCGCAGCTGATCGACTGGCTGTGGCGTGACTGCTTGCCCCAGCGAGCCCATCGCCACCGCGACCGGCGCTCTGTCGCCGCCGACGGCATCGGCGACGGCGGTGAGCACGGCGACGCCGTCGTCGAAGTGGCTGGCGTTGAGATAGACGGAGCGCGCACCCTCGTGCTCTCCGAGTGCGCGCGCGGCCTGGTGCAGCAGCGTCGTCTTCCCGCTCCCGGGCGCACCGACGACGAGTGCGTTCAGCCCGTTCGCCGCGGAGGCGACGACGCGCTCGACCTCGGGTCGAGCGACGACGTACCGCCGGTCGGCTCTCGTCGCGAGCAGAGGGCGGCCACTGAGCATCATCGTTAGCGATACTAGCAGCTAATATTGCTAACGCTCAGTGCAGCGCGACGGCGCTGTCGAACGGCAGCACGGGCAGGCCGTCGCGCGGCATCGTGCGAGTGAAGCAGATGCCGTGCGCGACCGCCCGTGCCTCCTGTAGCATCGCTCCACAGAGTTGAGTAATGAGCGCGCCGGGAGGCGGCGATGCAGGAGGCCACGCTCGCGCCGGCGCCGTCGACGGCGGTCGGCCGGGACGACCCGGCGGCCGCGGCGGCGCAGCAGCGACTCGAAGAGCAGATCGCCTGGTACGACCGCAAGAGCGGTCATGCCCAGCGCTGGTACAAGCGGCTGAAGGTCGGCCAGATCGTGCTCGCGGCAGCGATCCCGGCGGCCGCGGCGGCCGGCGCCACGAGCGCGGCGCTCGGCGTCGCCGGCGCGCTGATCGTCGTGCTGGAGGGACTCCAGCAGCTGCAGCAGTACCAGCAGAACTGGACCGCCTACCGCGCGACGTGCGAGCGGCTCAAGCACGAGCGGCACCTGTACGCCGCGCAGGGCGGTCCGTACGCTGGCGCCGAGCGGCCCGCGGCGCTGCTGGCCGAGCGCGTCGAGGGCCTGGTCTCGCAGGAGCACGCGGCGTGGGTCTCCCAGCAGCGCGAGGCCGCGAAGGCGGGAGTCGCGGCATGAGCGCGCCGGCCGCGCCCGCCGTGTTCGTCAGCTACCGGCGCCAGCGCACCGCGGTCCACGCCGGGCGGCTCTACGACGCGCTCACCGCGCGGTTCGGCGAGCACGACGTCTTCATGGACCTCGAGATGGCGCCGGGCGTCGACTTCGTCGAGCGGATCGGGACCGCGGTCGGCGCGTGCCGGGCGCTGCTCGTCGTGATCGGACCGGAGTGGGCCAGCGCGCATGGCGGCGGAGCGCGGCTCGCGGATCCCGGCGACTTCGTCCGGCTGGAGGTGTCCACCGCGCTGCGTGCGGCGGGCGTGACCGTCATCCCGGTGCTCGTCGGCGGCGCGCGGATGCCGGCCGCCGAGGACCTGCCGCCGGACCTGCGTCCGCTCGCGCGGCGCAACGCGGTCGAGCTGACCGACCTGCGCTGGCGCTACGACTGCGAGCGGCTGTTGGGCGCGCTCGACGACCTGCTCTCCGCCGGCGCCTCCGGCGACCCCGACCGCCCGCGACGACCCGCGCCCGCGTCCGTGCGCGCGCTGCTGCCGCTGTGGCTCGAGGGCGTCGCCGTCGCCACCGCGGCCGGCATGCTCGCGCGCTGGCTCGCCGATCCGATCCGGCCGCGGACCGTTCCGACGACGGACGAAACGCTGCTCCTGACGACGTCCCTCCGTCGTGCGGTCGTGTGGGCGGTGATCGGCGCCGCGCTGGCGATCTGGCTCGGCCTGCGCCGCGGCGATTCTCGCCGGCTGCTCGGCCGCGTCGCGCTCGGACTGCTGCTCGGCGCGCTCGCCGGCGGGATCGGCGGAGCGATCTTCTCGGGCCTGATCCACCTGCCCGACCGGGTCGCCACGCCGCAGACGGTCGAGCGGATCGCGCTGCTCTCGCTCGCGGTCACCGGCGGCGTGGTGGGCGCGGCGATCGGCGCGCTGTGGACGCCGCGCCGCGTGGCGGTCGGCTGCGTCGGCGGCGCGTTCGGCGGCGTCGTCGTGCAGCTCGCCACCAACAGGCTCGGGCACCCGCTCGACGTCTTCGCGCTCGGCCTCAACTGCCTCGTGATCGCCGGTGTGACGCTGCTTGCGCTGCTCGTCCTCGACGTGCGCGCGGCTGCCGCGGCCGAGCGCTCCGTACCGGCGCCGCAGGCCGCGCGCGCGTAGGCCCGTGCGGTGGCGCTTGACGTCGAGGCGGCGGCGGGTGGCCGGCGGGGAGGGGGTCCGCCGGGGCGGACCCCCTCCTGCTGCCGGCCCGGCGCCCGGGAGGGAGTCGGGGACCGGCCTTCACGCCGGACATGGGCTGGGGTGGCGACGACCTGCCCGCGAGACCCCGATCGCCGTCCCGGATCGCTGCCGGGACGCCCGACCGGTGTAGGTAGGTCCGCGTTGACCTGCTGCCGCCGTCGCCGTCCCGTCGCCGTTCCCGCGCGAAGGACGTGCGCGGCACACGCCTTGCCGCGCATCGGGCGGAGCCCGAGCGGCCCAAACCCTAGCTTTCGGTAAGAAGCGATGCGCTGGTTGCCGGTAAAGCATGACGATCCCACGGCCGCACACGCGCGCGGTAGGCTGGCGCCGTGAGCTCTGCGGGGGGCCCATCCGGCATGGATTCCGGGGATCCGTCACCCCAGGCCGCGGCTCGCGCCGACGCGGCGCGAGCCGTCGTTGCACGCGCCGCCTCCGCGCCGCCGCTCGAGCGCGCCGGCGAGCTGTCGGCGCTCGAGGAGACGATCGCCGCCGCGGTCGCCGGCGAGGGACGTGTCGTCCTGCTCGAAGGCGTGGGCGGGATCGGCAAGACGCTGCTGCTCGCGCATGCGGTCCAGCACGCGCAGGCGCACGAGCTGACGGTGCTGCGCGCGCGCGGTGGGGAGCTCGAGCGCCAGTTCCCGTTCGGCGTCGCGCTCCAGCTGTTCGAGCCCTACCTGTCGGGCGCGACCGGGCGCGAGCGCAGACGCGTGCTGGCCGGCGCCGCCGCGCACGCCAAGCCGCTGCTGTCGGGGGACGTCACCGGGCGCGAGGGCGGCGGCGCGCCCGAGTTCCCGCTGCTGCACGGCCTCCACTGGGTCGCCGCGAACATCGCCGAGCGGCGGCCGCTGCTGATCGCCGTCGACGACGCGCACAGCGCCGACGACGCCTCGCTGCGCGCGCTGCTGTTCACCGCGCAGCGGATCGAGGACCTCCCGCTCGCGATCGTGCTGAGCACGCGGCCGCGCCCGGCGAGCGCCGGCAGCGGCGATGCGCTCAGCGCGCTCGCGACGCACCCGCTCGCGCGGCGCTTCGAGCTGCTGCCGCTCAGCGAGGAGGCGATCGCCGCGATCGTGCGCCGCCGCGTGCCGGACGCCGACGACGCCTTCTGCGCGACGTGCGCTCGTGTCACGAGCGGCAACCCGTTCTTCCTGCGCGAGCTGCTGAACGAGCTGGGCGGCGCGGCGGGGGAGCCAGAGGAGGGCGCCGATCCCGAGCAGCGCATCGAGGCGGTCGGGCCGCTCACGATCGCCCAGACCGTCGGCGCGCGCATCAAGCGGCTCTCGGCGGGCGCGCCGCAGCTCGCGCACGCGGTCGCGGTGCTCGGCGACGACGCGCCGCTCGCGCACGCCGCCGCGCTCGCGCGCCTCGACGCGTCCGCGGCCGCGACCGCCGCGGACGAGCTCGCGACCGCCGACGTGCTGCGCTCCGCCCCGGAGGTCGGCTTCGTCCACCCGATCGTGCGGCAGGCCGTCTATCTCGGCATCCCGGCCGCCGAGCGCGCCCAGCTGCACCTCGCCGCGGCGGAGATGCAGCGCGCGGGCGCCGACGGGGGCGCCGACGCCGCCGAGCGCGCCGCCGCGCATCTGCTGTACACGCTGCCCGTCGGCGCGCCGTGGGTGGTGGGGGCGCTGCGCACGGCGGCGAGACGCGCGCTCGCCGGCGGCGCGCCCGACACGGCGGCCACCTACCTGCTGCGCGCGCTCGACGAGGCGCCGCCGCAGACGGAGCGGGCCGAGCTGCTCGTCGACCTCGGCCGCGCCGAAGCGCTCGCCGGCCTGCCGAGCGCCGTCGATCGGCTGCGCACGGCCGTCGGGCTGCTGGAGCGTCCGACGGCCCGCGCGCACGCGCTCGCCCAGCTCGGGCAGGCGCTCTACACGGTCGGCGACAACGCCGGGGCCGCGAGCGCGTTCGACGAGGGGCTGCGCGTGCTCGACGGCGCCGACCCCGTGCTGGAGGACCAGCTGACGGCCGGCTACCTCGGCGCTGCGCGGCTCGACTTCCGCACGCGCGAGGCCGCGCAGGCGCGCTTCCGCGAGCTGCTCGCGGGCGCCACCGACGCCTCCACGCCGGCGCAGCGCGAGCTGCTCGCCCAGCGGGCGCTCGAGCACGCGATGCTGGGCAGCGCGCCGGCCGACGAGGTCGTCGAGCTCATCCGCCTCGCGCACGCCGGCGGCGAGCTGCTGCGCGAGGCGACGGCCGACGGCGTCGCGTGGGCCGGCTCCGTCGCCGCGCTGCTGTTCTCCGACGCGCTCGACGACGTCGAGGCGGCCACGAGCGCCGGCCTGGAGGACGCGCGCCGCCGCGGCTCGGTGATCGGCTTCGCCGTGATGTCGACCGTTCGCGGCGTCGGCCGCTACCTGCGCGGCGACATCACCAGCGCGCTCGGCGACCTCGAAGGCGGCTTGGAGCGGGTGCCGCTGATGGTGCTCGTGCGCCCGTTCGCGCACGGCTGGATGGCGCTCGCGCATCTCGACCGCGGCGAGCCCGAGCAGGGGCAGGCGCTCGTCGGCGTGCCGGAGGAGGGCCAGGACGCGCACTTCACGTACAACTGGTCGCTGTTCGCGCGCGGCCGGCTCGCGCTCGCCCGCGGCGAGCCGGAGCGCGCGCTCGACGACCTGCTCGAGTGCGGCCGCCGGCAGCTCGCGGTGCCGGCGCCGAACCCGGGCGTGCTGCCGTGGCGCTCGGAGGCGGCGTTCGCCGCGCACGGGCTCGGCCGCGTCGAGCAGGCGCGCGCGCTCGCGGAGGAGGAGCTGGGACTCGCGCGCGCGTTCGGCTCGCCGCGCGCGCTCGGGATCGCGTTGCGCGGCGCCGGACGGGTCGCCGCCGACGAAGAGCGGCTCCCGCTGTTGCAGGAGGCGGTCGCCGTGCTCGAGCGCTCGCCGGCCCAGCTCGAGCTTGCGCGCGCGCTCGTCGACCTCGGCGGCGCGCAGCACGCCGCGGGCGCGCGGGCGAGCGCGCGCGAGACGCTGCGGACCGGACTCGACCTCGCCCACCACGCCGGCGCCGGCGGTCTGGCGGCCGACGCGCGCGCGGCGCTCGTCGCGGCCGGCGCGCGCCCCCGCCGGCCGGCTGTGCGGGGCGTCGACGCGCTCACGCCGAGCGAGCGGCGCGTCGCCGAGCTGGCCGAGCAGGGACTCACGAACCGCGAGATCGCGCAGGCGCTGTTCATCTCCGCCAAGACGGTCGAGTTCCACCTGCGCAACGCGTACTTCAAGCTGCGCATCGGCTCGCGCGGCGAGCTGGCCGACGCGCTGCGCCCCGGGCGCCCCGGCGCGGACGCGGACGCGCGCCCGGCTGCGCGGCTGCCCGCGTCGCGTGGCGCCGCGCGTCAGGCGCGGCCGTAGACGGGGATCGCCGTGCCGCTCGTGGCGGCGGACTCCTCGGAGCAGAGGAAGGCGATCGTCGCCGCGAGCTGGGCGGGGGCGACCCAGCGCGACCAGTCGGCGTCCGGCATCGCGGCGCGGTTGGCGGGCGTGTCGATCACGCTCGGCAGCAGCGCGTTGCAGCGCACGTGCTCGTCGCGGTACTCGACGGCGACCGCCTGCGCGAAGGCGATCACGCCCGCTTTCGCGGTCACGTAGCCGGCGGCGCCGGGGAACGGCTGCAGCGCCGCGCGCGTGCCGATGCAGACGATCGAACCGCCGCCGGCGGCCACGAGGTGCGGCAGCGCGGCCTGCGTGACGAGGTAGGTCGGGCGCAGGTTGAGCCGCAGCTGGGCCTCGAAGGACTCGATCGGCTCGTCCGCCACGCGCTCGCCCTGCGCGTAGCCGCCGACGAGGTTCACGACCGCGCGCAGCGGCGCGCCCTCGGCGCCGGCGGCGAGGCCGACCGCCGCGCCGACGGCGTCCGGCTCGAACAGGTCGGCGCGCACCAGCTCGAGGCCGTCGCGCCGCTCGACTCGGTCCAGCTCGCGCTCGGCGACCCACGGCACGACGACGCGCCAGCCGTCGCCGAGCAGCCGCGCGACGACCGCGGCGCCGAGGCCGCCGGTCCCTCCCGTCACGAGCACGCTGCGATCGGCCGGCATCGCGCAACCGTATCGCCCGGGTGGGCGGGTGGTCCGGCGCCTGTCCGGCCGGTGACGGCAAACCCCGCAAATTGCGGGCGTGCCGGGGACACGCGGGCAGGCGGGGAACGCCCGCTCACTAAGGTGCTACGACCCCCCATGGCGAAGGACACCGAGAAGCTCATCCGTCAGCTCTCGCTCATCAGCTACCTGATGGCCGAGCGGCGACCCGTCACCGCACCCGAGATCCGGCGCGACGTCGAGGGCTACAGCGCGATGAACGAGGACGCGTTCGCGCGCCGCTTCTACGCCGACCGCTCGGAGCTGGAGGCGCTCGGCATCCAGCTGTCCGTCGACAAGCCGGTCGAGGGCCTCGCCGAGCAGGAGAACTACTCGCTGCCGCCGGAGAACTTCCACCTGCCGGCGATCGAGTTCACCGACCCCGAGCTGGCCGGCCTGCAGACCGCCCTGAGCCTGCTCGACGGCGAGTTCGCCTACGCCGAGCCGCTGCGGCTCGCGCTCCAGCAGATCTCGTGGGGCCGCACGAACCCGCTGCAGGCGCCGGAGCAGCGCTCGATCGCGCTCGGCATCACCGCCTCCGCCGGCGGCCACGACCTCTCGGCGCGGCTCGCGAAGATCGAGACGGCGATCTTCCGCCGCAAGACGATCCTGTTCGACTACTACACGATGCAGCGCGACGAGCTCGGCGCGCGCAGGGTCGATCCCTACCAGCTGCTGTTCCAGGGCGGCCAGTTCTACCTCGTCGGCCGCGCGCACGAGCGCGACGCGATCCGCGTCTTCCGCCTCTCGCGCATCCGCGGCAAGGTCGCCTACGCGTCGAAGGCCGAGCACGACTTCCAGCGCCCCGACGCGTTCGACCCGCGCGCCTACGCGAACCGCATCCAGTGGCAGTTCGGGGAGCCGGTCGGCACCGCCGAGGTGCGGATCGGCGAGACGATCGCCTGGCAGATCGAGCGCCACTTCGGCCGCTACGGCGAGATGCGGCCGGCGGACGACGGCAGCGGGGAGCGGATCTTCGCGACCGGGTACGCCGACGCGCGCCAGCTCGTCGCGTGGGTGCTGGGACTGGGCGAGCACGCGCGGCTGCTCGGGCCGCCGGAGCTGGTGACGGAGCTGGAGCAGCGCGTCGGGCTGTTGGTCGAGCGCCACGGCGACGGGCTCGAGCTGGCGCCGCCGGCCGCAGCGGGCGCGGGCGACGCGGCCGGCGCGGAGGAGGCGCCGGCCGGCAACGGCAACGGCCGCGCCCGCGAGGTCGCCGCGATCCGCCCGGAGCGCTTCGCGCGGCTCGTCACGCTCGCCTCGATCCTGATCCAGAACGGCCGCGAGGGCCGCCGCATCCCCGCCGCCGAGGTGCGCGAGGCGCTGCAGGTCTCCGAGCAGGAGCTGGAGGAGGACATCGGCGTGCTGAACGTCGTGAACTTCGGCGCCGGCTCCTACGTCCTCTACGCCGAGGTGCAGGAGGACGGCATGATCGAGGTCGACCCGGAGGCGTACGGCGACTCGTTCGCGCGCCCGGCGCGGCTGCTGCCGGTCGAGGCCAAGGCGCTCGTGGCGGCGATCGACCTGATCGGCGAGCACATCCCCGAGGGCTCGCTCGCGACCGTTCGCGAGAAGGTCGTCAGAAGCGCTCGGCGAGGACCCGATCCGCGAGGGGCTCCAGGTCGCCACGCCGGCCGGCGACGACGCGCAGGTCGCCGCGACCGTCTCGAGCGCGATCGCCGAGCGGCGGCTGCTGGCGATCGAGTACTTCAAGCAGAACGAGGGCGAGCTCTCCGAGCGGCGCGTCGAGCCGTACGCGCTGATCAACGGGCGCGAGGGCTGGTACGTCGCCTGCTTCGACCCGGCCAAGGAGGCCGTCCGTCACTTCCGCCTCGACCGCATCAAGGCGGCGACCGCGACGGACGAGCACTTCGAGCCGCGCCCCGAGGTCGATCCCGCCGCCGACGTCGACGGCTGGCCGCGCACCGGCGAGGTGCCCGCCTCCCGCCGCGCGCGGCTGTGGATCTCGCCCGAGCGCGCGCGCTGGGCGCGCGAGGAGCGCACCGTGATGGAGGAGCTGTCCGACGGGTCGGTCGTCGTCGAGCTGAGCTTCGCCGGCGTCGCCTGGCTCGTGCGCGAGGTCCTCAAGGAGGCCGGCGACGCCGCCGTGCTGGAGCCCGAGGACGCCCGCGCCGCCGTGCGCGAGGCGGCGGCCCACCTCGCCGCCGCGTGAGCCGTCGCGACCAGATCCGCATGACGGAGGCCGAGCTGGCGGCCTTCCTCGACGAGCAGCGCACGGTGATCGTCGCGACGAACGGGCGCGACGGCTGGCCGCACCTGATGCCGCTGTGGTTCACGGTCCGCGACGGCGAGCCGTGGGCGTGGACCTACGCGAGATCGCAGAAGGTGCGCAACCTGGAGCGCGATCCGCGCGTGACGTGGCAGGTCGAGGCGGGCACGTCGTACGAGCAGCTGCGCGGCGTGATGGTCAAGGCGCGCGCCGAGCTGCACCACGACCTCGAGACGGTCCTCCCGTTCGGGGTCGAGCTGTTCGAGCGCTACACGGGCACGAGCCCGCTGCCCGCCGAGGTCCGCGCGATGCTGGAGGCGCAGGCGCCCAAGCGCGTCGCGCTGCAGCTCGTGGCCGCCGAGCCCGCGGTGACCTGGGACCACCGCAAGCTCGGCGGGGCGTACTGAGGGCGCGGAGCGCCCGCCGCGCCGCTCCACCTTCACGTGTGTGGTCTTGGGTGTCCATACGCCACCCAAGACCACACAGCTCCGCTCAGGCCGTCGCCCCCTCGCGCCGCCACACGCGCCCGGACCGCTCGTACTCCACCCCGCGCGCCAATGCCGCGGCGAAGTCGGCGCCGCGCTCGCGCTCGGTCAGCCACAGCGCGAGGTCCATGCCGGCGGTGACGCCTTGGGCGGTGAGGATGTCGCCGTCGTCGACGACGCGCTCGTCGATCGCCTCGGCTCCGGTCTCGCGCAGGCGGTCGAGCGCGGAGCGGTTGGTCGTCGCGGGGCGGCCCGCGAGCAGGCCGGCCGCGCCGAGCAGCAGTGCGCCGGTGCAGACGGAGGCGACGGCGACGCCGTCGCCGTGCAGGCGCGCCAACGCTGACGGGATCGCGCCGCGCTCGATCTCCGCGAGCACGCCGGTCGGGCTGCCGTCGAGCAGGCCGCCGCCGGGCACGATCACCATGTCGGGCCGTTCGGCGAGCTGGCGGTCGGGGATCAGCGTCGTGCCGAGCGCGGTGACGACGCGATCCGCGCCCTCGAGCGTCGTCAAGGCGACCTCGAACGGCGCGCCGGCGCGCGCGGCGTGGCGCAGCAGCTCGTTCGGGCCGAGCGCGTCGAGGTCGTCGAAGCCGTCGAAGAGAAGGATGTCGATCTGCATGGCGGGCGCTCCTGGCGGTCGCGGTCGGGCAGTCGGGCGGTCCGGCCCCGCCGATGCTCCCGCGCCCCGCCCACCCACGCCAGTGGCAGGAATGACAATGTCCGTATGATTTCAGCCATGCCGCACCGCATCGCCGTCCTCGCGCTCGCCGACGTCGTCGCGTTCGACCTCGCAACGCCGTTCCAGCTGCTGCGCCGGGACTACGAGCTGACGCTCTGCGCGACGGAGGCCGGCGCGATCCCGACCACGGACGGCTTCCCCCTCGTCGCCCCGCGCGGGCTCGACGCGGTCGCCGAGGCGGACACGATCGTCGTCCCCGGCTTCGACCCGCGCGACCACGGCTGGCCACCGCCGGCGCCGGCGCTGCGAGCGCTCCGCGCCGCTCGCGTCCGCGGCGTGCGGATCGCCTCGATCTGCACCGGCGCCTTCGCGCTCGGCGCCGCCGGCCTGCTCGACGGCCGCCGCGCCACGACCCACTGGCGGCACGCCGCGCGGCTCGCCGAGCTCTACCCGCGCGCGCAGGTCGACCCCGACGTGCTCTACGTCGACGACGGCGACCTGCTCACCTCCGCCGGCGTCGCCGCCGGCATCGACCTCTGCCTCCACCTGATCCGCCGCGACCACGGCGCCGCCGCGGCCAACGCCGCCGCCCGCCAGACCGTCGTCGCCCCGCACCGCGCCGGCGGGCAGGCGCAGTTCGTCGAGCGTGCCGTGCCACCGAGCGACGACGGCGGCCTCGAGGCGACGCGCGCCTACGCGCTCGAGCGCCTCGAGCGCCCGCTCACGGTCGCGCAGCTCGCGCGCCACGCCTGCACGAGCGAGCGCACCTTCGCCCGGCGCTTCCGCCAGGAGACCGGCACGACGCCGCTCAGGTGGCTGCACGCGCAGCGCGTCGAGCACGCGCGCCGGCTGCTGGAGACCAGCGACCTGCCGGTCGAGGCGGTCGCGCAGCGCTGTGGATTCGGCTCCGCGGCGATCCTGCGCGAGCACTTCCGCCGCGCGACGGCCACCACGCCAACCGAATACCGGCGCACCTTCGCGGGGAGCGACGACCGCGCGGCGGCGCCGCGACCGTTACGCTGAGCGACATGGAGCAGCTCAGGGGGCTCATCCTCTCGGGCGGCAAGGGCACGCGCCTGCGCCCGATCACGCACACGAGCGCGAAGCAGCTCGTGCCGGTCGCCAACAAGCCGGTCCTCTTCTACGGGATCGAGGCGATGGCTGCGGCCGGCATCAAGGAGATCGGGATCATCATCGCGCCCGAGACGGGCGAGGAGATCAAGGCGGTCGCCGGCGACGGCTCGCGCTTCGGCGTCGAGATCACCTACATCCTCCAAGACGAGCCGCTCGGCCTCGCGCACGCGGTTCTCACGGCCGAGTCGTTCCTGCGCGACGCGCCGTTCGTGATGTACCTCGGCGACAACCTGCTGCAGGGCGGGATAGCGGAGCTGGTCGAGGCGTTCAGAGCGAACGAGCCGGACGCGCTGATCCTGCTCACGCCCGTACCCGACCCGGAGAACTACGGCGTCGCCGAGCTCAACGGCAACAACACCGTCAAGCGGCTCGTCGAGAAGCCGAAGCAGCCGGCGACCGACCTCGCGCTCGTCGGCGTCTACATGTTCACGGCGGGGGTCCACGACGCGGCGCGTGCGATCGAGCCCTCGCCGCGCGGCGAGCTGGAGATCACCGACGCGATCCAGCACCTCGTCGACGAGGGCCGTCGCGTCGAGCCGCACATCGTCAGCGGCTGGTGGAAGGACACCGGCAGACTCGAGGACATGCTGGAGGCGAACCGGCTGATCCTCGACAACGTCGAGCAGCGGATCGACGGCGAGCTCGACGAGGCGTCGAACGTCGAGGGCCGCGTGGTCGTCGAAGCGGGCGCGCGGCTGACCCGCTCGACCGTCCGCGGCCCCGCGATCATCGGCGCCGGCGCGACGCTGACCGACTGCTACGTCGGTCCGTACACCGCGATCGCCGAAGGCTGCGCGATCGAGCGCGCCGAGGTCGAGCACTCGATCCTGCTCGCCGGCGCGTCCGTCTGCGGCCTCGACGGCCGCATGGAGTCCTCGCTGCTCGGCCGCAACGTCGCGATTCGCCGCGACGACCGCCAGCCGCGCGCCTACCGCTTCATGGTCGGCGACAACAGCGAAATCGGCATCCTGTAGGCCATGAAGGTCGTGGTCACCGGTGCCGGCGGGATGCTCGGCCAGGACGTCGTTCTCGCCGCCGAGGCGAACGGGGACGAGGTGGTCGCGTTGGCGCGTGGCGACCTCGACGTCACCGACGAACGCGCGGTCGCCGCCGCGCTGTCGGACGAGCACGTCGACGCGGTCGTCAACTGCGCGGCCTGGACCGACGTGGACGGCGCCGAGGACGATCCCGACGGCGCCGACGCCGTCAACGCGCTCGGCGTGGAGCATCTGGCGAACGCGGCCGCGCACGTCGGCGCGCGGCTCGTGCACGTCTCGACCGACTACGTCTTCGACGGCGACCGCTCCGCCGACGGGCCGGCCTACGTCGAGTCCGACGTGCCGGGCCCGCGCAGCGTCTACGGCGCCTCGAAGCTCGCCGGCGAGGAGGCCGTGACGGCCGCCGCCGGCTCGCACGCGATCGTCCGCTCGTCGTGGCTGTTCGGCGTCGGCGGGCGCAACTTCGTCGCGACGATGCTCGCGCTCGGCGACGAGCGCGACGAGGTGACGGTCGTCGACGACCAGATCGGCTGCCCGACGGCCACCGCCCACCTCGCGCCGGCGCTCGTCGCCCTCGCCCACGACGAGGACGGGCAGGGGATCTTCCACGTCGCCGGCGGCGGGCAGTGCTCGTGGCACGACCTCGCGGTGGAGACGTTCCGGCAGGCCGGGCTCCGCTGTCGCGTGCTGCCCTGCACGACCGCCGACATGCCGCGCCCGGCGCCGCGACCGGCCTTCAGCGCGCTCGCCAGCGAGCGCGACGACGCACCCCTGCTGCCGCCGTGGCAGGAGGGTCTCACCACGTATCTCGCACAGCGGGGGGTCCACGCATGAAGCTGCTCGTCTGCGGCGGAGCGGGCTTCATCGGCTCGAACTTCGTCCGCCTGCGCGTCCGCGACCACGGCGACGAGGTCGTCGTGCTCGACAAGCTGACGTACGCGGGCCGCAAGGAGAACCTGCACGACACGCTCGAGCAGGTCCGCTTCGTGCACGGCGCGATCGAGGACCCCGACGCCGTCGCCGACGCGATCGAGGGCGTCGACGCGGTCGTCAACTTCGCCGCCGAGACGCACGTCGACCGCTCGATCGCGGACCCCGACGCGTTCCTGCGCACGAACGCGATCGGCACCTACGTGCTGCTGGAGGCCGCGCGCACGGCCGGCGTGCGCTTCCTCCAGGTCTCGACCGACGAGGTCTACGGCTCGATCGACGAGGGCTCCTTCACGGAGTCCTCGCCGCTGCAGCCCTCCAGCCCCTACAGCGCGACGAAGACGGGCGCGGATCTGCTGGTGCTGAGCTACTTCCACACGTACGGGCTGGAGACGCTGATCTGCCGCGGCTCGAACAACTACGGGCCCTACCAGTACCCCGAGAAGCTGATCCCGCTGATGGTGCTCAACGCGGTGCACGGCGACAAGCTGCCGGTCTACGGCGACGGGATGCAGGTGCGCAACTGGCTCTACGTCGAGGACTTCGGCCGCGGGATCGGGCACGCCCTGGAGCACGGCGCCGCCGGCGAGGTCTACAACGTCGGCGGACCCGACGAGTGCCCGAACATCGAGGTCGTCAAGCGGATCGTCGCGCTGACCGGCAACGACGACTCGCTGGTCGAGTACGTCACCGACCGTCCCGGCCACGACCGCCGCTACTCGCTGTCCTCCGAGAAGCTGCGCGCGCTCGGCTGGGAGGCGCAGGTCTGCTTCGCCGAGGGCTTGGAGCAGACGGTCGCGTGGTATCGCGAGAACGCGTGGTGGTGGGAGCCGATCCGCTCCGGCGACTACCGCGAGTACTACGAGCGCCAGTACGGGCGTGCGCTCGGTTGAGCGCCCGCTCCGCGCGCATGCGCTGGAACTGACGCAAATGCGCCACTCGTCGTCACCGGTGCGACACGGTTACACTCACGGTGATCGCTGCGATGGCCAGTAAGGATCGTTCCCCCACTCGCCCCGTGGTGCCGCGTGGTCGTCACGCGCCGCCGCTCGAGGTGCGGCTCGCGCAGCAGCGCGAGCGACTGTTCGAAGCCGCCGCGTCCGTGTTCGTGGCGAGCGGCTACGCCGACGCGAGCGCCGAATCGATCAGCCGCGCCGCCGGCATGTCGAAGGCGACCTTCTACGAGCACTTCTCCAACAAGGAGGAGTGCATCCTCGCGCTGTTCGACGCGGCCAACCAACTGCTGCTGACGCGCATCCTCGGCGCGGTCGCCGAAGCGGGCGAGGACCCGGTCGCGCGCATGCGCGAGGGGATGCGGGAGTTCCTCGTGGTGATCGACGAGTTCCCGCAGCAGGCGCAGACGCTGCTCGTCGAGATCATCGGCGCCGGCCCGGCGGCGATGCGCCGCCGCGACGAGATCGTCGCGAGCTTCGCGCAGGTGCTCTACCGCGAGAACGAGACGCACGCGGAGGAGGGCGTCATGCCGCGCTTCAAGAGCCCGGTCGACGCGTTCGCGATCGTCGGCGCGATCGCCGAGCTGGTGTCGCGTCAGCTGCGTCTCGGCGAGCCCGAGCACTCGGCCGACCTGCAGCCGGTGATCGAGCGCTTCGCGTTCGGCCTGCTCGGGATCGAGCCGCCGCCGCTGACGCCGGCTGCGTAGCGGCGCGTCAGCTGTGCCCGCGCTCGGCGCCGAGGTCGTCGCCTGCCGCCGCTGCCCGCGGCTCGTCGAGTGGCGCGAGCGCGTCGCCGTCGAGAAGCGCGCCGCGTTTGCCGGCGAGACCTACTGGGGCCGGCCGATCACCGGCTTCGGCGACCCGGCGGCGCGGATCCTCGTGCTCGGGTTGGCGCCGGCCGCGCACGGCGCCAACCGCACCGGTCGCGTCTTCACGGGCGACCGCTCCGGCGACTGGCTGTTCGCCGCGATGTGGCGCTGCGGGCTCGCGAGCCAGCCCGAGTCGCGGGCGCGCGACGACGGACTCGAGCTGCGCGGCGCCTACGTGACGGCGGCGGTCCGCTGCGCGCCGCCGGCGAACAAGCCGCTGCCGGCCGAGCGCGACGCCTGCTTCCCGTTCCTCGTGCGCGAGCTGTCGGCGCTGCGCGACGTACGCGCGATCGTGTGCCTCGGCGGCTTCGCCTGGGACGCCGGCCTGCGCGCCGTGGCGGCGCTCGGCGAGCCGGTCCCCCGCCCCAAGCCGCGCTTCGGCCACGGCACCGAGCTGCCGCCGACCCCGCCCGGCCGCCTGACCCTGCTCGGCTGCTACCACCCGAGCCAGCAGAACACCTTCACCGGCCGGCTCACCGAGCCGATGCTCGACGCGGTGCTGCTGCGCGCGCGGGAGCTTGCGGAGCTGGGCGCGCCGTAGCCGGCGGGGCGCTCCCGGCGGCGTCAGCCGACGAGCGGGCGTCGCGGCGGTAGGCTCGGCTGAGCCGATGGCGTCCGCCGGGTCTCCCTCCTCGCCGCTCGACGCGTTCGCCCCGCGGACGCGGGAGTGGTTCGTGCGGGCGTTCGAGGCGCCGACGGCGGCGCAGGCGCAGGCGTGGCCGGCGATCGCGACGGGGGAGCACGTGCTGATCTCGGCGCCGACCGGCTCGGGCAAGACGCTCGCGGCGTTCCTGTGGGCGCTGGATCGGCTGGCCGCGGGCGCGAACGGGCTTTCGCCCTCCGGCCACCGCGAGCGGCGGCCTGCGGATGCGGTGGAGGTTTCGCCCTCCGGCCACCGCGAGCGGCGGCCTGCGGGCGACGTCACCGTGCGCACACGCCTCGTCTACGTCTCCCCCCTGAAGGCGCTCTCGTACGACATCGAGCGCAACCTGCAGGCGCCGTTGAAGGGCATCGGCGCGGACCTGCGCGTGGCGATCCGCACGGGCGACACGCCGCAGAGAGATCGCGCGCGGATGCTGCGCGAGCCGCCGGACGTCCTGATCACGACGCCGGAGTCGCTCTACCTGATGCTGACGAGCAGAGCGCGGGAGATCCTGCGCGGCGCGGAGTGGGTGATCGTCGACGAGATCCACGCGGTCGCCGGCACGAAGCGCGGCGCGCATCTCGCGCTGACGCTGGAGCGACTCGACGCGCTCGCGCAGGAGCAGCGTCCCGGCCGCGAGGTCCAGCGCATCGGCCTCTCGGCGACGCAGAACCCGTTGGAGGAGGTCGGGCGCTTCATGGTCGGCCCGCGGCGCAGATGTCGCATCGTCGACACCGGCGTGCGCAAGCCGCTCGACTTGAAGATCCACGTGCCGGTCGAGTCGATGGCCGAGCCGGACGCGGGGGCGGGCGGGAACGGGGTCCCGGACCTCGACCCGCTCTCCGGCGGCACCGAGGCGACGCGCCGCTCGATCTGGCCGGCGATCTACCCGGAGCTGCTGAAGGAGATCCAGGCCCACCGCTCCACGATCCTCTTCGTCAACAACCGCCGCTCCGCCGAGCGGATCGCGCTGCGGCTGAACGAGCTGGCCAACGACGGTGACGTCGCCGGAAGGTCGCCGGTCCCGGCGACCGAACGGCGAAAGCCGATTCCGGGCGAGGACGGCGGCGCTGCGGCCACCGGCGAGCCGGCTCCGCCCGTCGAGATCGCGCGCGCCCACCACGGCTCGCTTGCGCGCGAGGAGCGGCAGGTCGTGGAGGAGCTGCTGAAGGCCGGCGAGATCCCCTGCATCGTCGCGACCTCCAGCTTGGAGCTGGGGATCGACATGGGCGCCGTCGACCTCGTGCTGCAGGTCGAGTCGCCGAAGTCGGTCGCGGCCGGTTTGCAGCGCATCGGCCGCGCCGGCCACAACGTCGGCGACACGTCCAAGGGCCGCATCTTCCCGAAGTTCCGCGCCGACCTGTTGGAGTGCGCGGTCGTCGCGAGAACGGATGCGCGACGGCGCGATCGAGCCGACCGTCGTCCCGCGCAACCCGCTCGACGTGCTCGCCCAGCAGATCGTCGCGATCGCGGCCGCGGCGGAGGACGACGACGAGCCGACGAACGTCGACGACCTCCACGCGCTCGTCACGCGCACCCACACCTACGCCGAGCTGTCGCGCGTGCAGCTGGAGAACGTGCTCGACATGCTCGACGGCCGCTACCCGTCGTCCGAGCTCGCCGAGCTGCGCCCGCGGATCGTGTGGGACCGCGTCGCAGGCACGATCCGCCCGCGCAGAGGCGCCCGCGCGCTCGCCGTCACGAACGCCGGCACGATCCCCGACCGCGGCCTCTTCATGGTCACGCTCCCCGACGGTCGCCGCGTCGGCGAGCTGGACGAGGAGATGGTCTACGAGGCGCGCCCCGGCCAGACGTTCCTGCTCGGGGCGTCGAGCTGGCGGATCGAGGAGATCGGCCGCGACCGCGTGGTCGTGACGCCCGCGCCGGGCGCGCCGGGCGCGATCCCGTTCTGGAAGGGCGACTCCGTCGGCCGGCCCAAGGAGCTGGGCGAGGCGATCGGCAGATTCGCGCGCACGGCGCTCGACCGCTCCGCCGAGGACCTCGCGCGCGACTACGACCTCGACGACCTCGCCGCCCGCAACCTGCTCGACTACCTGGCCGAGCAGCAGCAGGCGACGCGCGTGATCCCGTCCGACCGCACGATCGTGATCGAGCGCTTCCGCGACGAGATCGGCGACTGGCGGCTGTGCGTGCTGTCCCCATACGGCGGGCGCATCCACGCCGCCTGGGGGCTCGCGCTCTCCGCCCGCATCCGCGACCAGCTCGGCCTGGAGGCCGACGCGATCTGGTCCGACGACGGGATCATCGTCCACCTGCCCGATGCCGACGAGGCGCCCGGCGCGGATGTCGCGCTGATCGAGCCCGACGAGCTGGAGGACATGGTCGTCGCCGAGCTGAGCGGCAGCGCCCTGTTCGGCGCGCGCTTCCGCGAGAACGCCGGCCGCTCGCTGCTGATCCCGCGCGCGTATCCGGGGAAGCGAACCCCGCTTTGGCAGCAGCGGCTGAAGTCGCAGACGTTGCTGGAGGTCGCCAAGCGCTACGGCGAGTTCCCGATCGTCTTGGAGACCTACCGCGAGTGCCTGCGGGACGTGCTCGACCTCCCTGGGCTCAGGGACCTCCTCACGCAGCTGCACCGCCGCGAGATCTCGGTCGTCGAGGTCGAGACGCCGACCGCCTCGCCGTTCGCGTCCTCGCTGCTGTTCGACTACGTCGCGACGTACATGTACGAGGGCGACACGCCGAACGCCGAGCGGCGCGCGGCTGCCCTCTCGCTCGACCGCGACCTGCTGCGCGAGCTGCTCGGCCAGGAGGAGCTGCGCGACCTGATCGACGCCGACGCGCTGACCCAGGTCGAGGACGACCTCCAGCACCGCTCGCAGCGCACGCGCGCCGCCACGCGCGACGAGCTGCACGACGTGCTGCGGCGCGTGGGCGACCTGACCGCCGCGGAGGCGGCGCGGCGGGTCCACGCCGGGATCGACGCGGACGCGCTGCTGGCCGAGCTGGAGCGCGAGCGGCGCGCCGTGCTGCTGCGGATCGGCGGCGAGTTGCGGTGGGTCGACGCGGCCGACGCGGGCCTCTACCGCGACGCCCTGGGGGTCGTCCCGCCGGGCGGCCTGCCGCAGGCGTTCCTCGACGACGTGCCCGACGCGCTCGTGCGCCTGATGCGCCGCTACGCGCAGACCCACGGCCCGTTCCCGACCGGCGACCCGCGCGCCCGCTACGGGCTCGATCCGGCGCCGGCGCTGAGCGAGCTGGAGCGCGCCGGCGAGCTGGTGCGCGGCGAGCTGCGGCCGGGCGGGACCGAGCGCGAGTGGTGCGACGCCGACGTGCTGCGGCGCCTGCGCCGCGCCTCGCTCGCGGTCCTGCGCAAGGAGATCGAGCCGGCCGACCAGCGCGCGCTCGCGGCCTTCCTGCCGGGCTGGCAGGGCGTCGACAAGCATCCGGCGGGTGGGGCGGGCGTGGACCGGCTGCGCGAGCAGCTCGTCCCGTTGCAGGGGCTCGCGCTGACGCCGGAGACGTGGGAGCGGGAGGTGCTGCCGCGGCGCGTCGGGGCATACAGCGCGACGTGGATCGACCAGCTGTGCGCGAGCGGCGAGCTGGTGTGGGTCGGCGCCGGCGCGCTCGGCCGCAACAGCGGCCGGGTCGCGCTCTTCTTCCGCGAGGACGCGCCGCTGATCGGGCCGCCGCCGGTGAGAGCCGACCCGCCGTCCACGCCCGCGCACGACGCGGTGCGCGAGCGCCTCGCCGCCGGCTCCTGCTTCTTCACCGACCTGCTGATCGACGTCGAGCTCGCGGCCGAGGAGCTGCAGGAGGCGCTGTGGGACCTCGCCTGGGCGGGCGTCGCCACGAACGACGCGTTCGCGCCGCTGCGCGCGCCGCGCCTCACGCTGGCGCGGGCGCAGCGCGCGGCCGCCGCGTCGCGCGGCGGCGGGATGCGCGCCAGCCGGCGCTTCTCCTCGCGCCGCGGCGGCGCCCACGCCCAGGTCCAGGGCCGCTGGTCGTTGACCGCGGCGCTGTTCGGCGACGCCGCCGGCGCGCCCGGCGGCGGCTCGCCCGCGGCCGCCCGCCCGCCTGCCGCCGCGGTGCCAGCCGCCGATCCCTCCGCCCGCCGCCGCGCGCTGGCCGAGCTGCTGTTGGAGCGCTACGGGATCCTGACCCGCGAGCTGGTCCTCGCGGAGGGCGTCCCCGGCGGCTTCTCCGCGCTCTACCCGGAGCTCGCCCAGCTGGAGACGCTCGGCGTCGCCCGCCGCGGCTACTTCGTCGAGGGCCTGGGCGGCGCCCAGTTCGCGCTGCCGGGCGCGGTCGAGCGCCTGCGTGCGCAGAAGGCGCCGGAGGAGGCGGAGCCGCTCGTGCTCGCCGCGACCGACCCGGCGCAGGCCTACGGCGCCGCGCTGCCGTGGCCGAAGCGCGACAGCGACGCCGCTGGACCTGGCCGCCGCCCGTCGCGCACCCCGGGCGCGCTCGTCGTGCTCGCCGGCTCCGAGCCGGTCCTCTACCTGGAGCGCGGCGGCAGAGCGCTGCAGTCGCTCGTCGCCCCCGATGACGCGCGCATCCCCGCGGGCCTCCAGGCGCTCGCCGACCACGCCAAGGCCGGCCGCATCAGACGCATCGCGCTGGAGAAGGTCGACGGCGAGCCCGTCATGGGCACGCCGTGGGAGGCAGCCCTCGAAGCCGTCGGCTTCCGCGCGGGCCCGCGCCGCCTCACCTTGAGCGCCTGACCGCGCGGTCGGTTCGCGGCGCCCGCCGCCGGGCGCTGGACCGCCGGCCGCCGCTCGCATTAGGATCTCGCGAGATGGAGTCCGGCGTCGACTTTGCGCAGCTGAACCTCGACACGGACGAGCGCTTCCAGCGCCTGCGCGCCGAGCTCGGCGTGACGACGTTCGGGATGAACCTGATCGTGCTCCGGCCCGGGCAGGCCGGTCGCATCCACCGCCACGAGCGCCAGGAGGAGGTCTACCTCGTGCTCGAAGGCGAGCTGTCGCTGCTGCTGGAGGGGGAGGAGCACCGCGTGTCCGCCGGCGGCATCGTGCGCGTCGCACCGGAGGTCCGCCGCCAGCTCGTCAACCGCCGCCCACAGCGGGTCGCGCTGCTCGCGCTCGGCGGCGCGACCGAGCACGAGGGCCGCGACGGCCAGGCCTACCCCTCCTGGGACGCGACCGAGAGCGCCCCGCCCCAGGACGTCCCGCTCCCGGGCGACGTGCCCGTCGAGCCGGCGGCGTAGCGCCCGCGTCGCGTCCCGCACCGCGAGGGTCACGCACCGTCCGGCGGTGCGCCCTACCCTGGGTCCATGTCACGGATGCCAGCGCTGAGACCCGACAGCCGCGCTGCCGCCGCGCTGCGCCGCGTCGGCCACAAGGGCGCCGACCTGATCGAGCCCGGCAACACGCGCGAGAGCTTCGACGCGGCGCTCGCGCACGGCGTCGACATGATCGAGTTCGACGTGCTGCCGGCGCTCGGCGCCGGCGGCCGGCCCGACACCGAGCACGGCGAGCTGCTGCTCGCGCACGACTACGGCGACGCGCTCGCGCGCACGCCGCTCACCCTCGCAGAGGGCCTCGCGCACCTCGCCGCGCCGGCGTTCGCGGCACTCGACTTCGACGTCGACCTCAAGATCCCCGGCTACGAGGCGCGCGTCGTGGCGGCGCTGCGCGAGCACGGCCTCGTCGAGCGCGCGCTGGTCTCCTCGACCTACACCGAGAGCCTCGCGCGCATCCGCGCGCTGGAGCCGGGGCTGCGGCTCGGCTGGTCCGTCCCGCGCGCGCGGCGCGACTACACGCAGTCGAAGCTGTGGCTGGCGCCGGCGCTCGCGGCCGTCGTGGTCGCGCAGCGGATCCTGCCGGGTCGCGCCGCGGCCGCCCTGCGCGCCGGTCGCTGCGACGCCCTGATGGTCCACTGGCGGCTCGTCACCGAGCGGCTCGTCGAGGCCGTGCGCGGCGCGGACGGCGAGCTGTACGTGTGGACCGTCGACGAGGCACCGCGCATCCGCTCGCTCGAAGCGCTCGGCGTCACCGGGATCATCACGAACGATCCCCGCCTGTTCGGCGCGTCGGCTACGGCGTAGCCGCCGCGAAGGGGCGCTGGACGCCGCCTGAGCAGGGGGTTTGCAGCTGCGGGCGGGACGCAGGGCAACGCGCGTCTGATACATACGTCCTGTGGCAGCGACGAGCATCGACGACACGGTCTCGCTGCTCGCGCGCGTCCCGACGTTCGAGGCGCTCGGGCCGCAGGAGCTGGCGCACGTCGCCGAGGTGGCCGTGCCGCGCGGCTGGGAGCCGGGGCAGGTCGTCTTCCGCGAGGGCGACGCGAGCGACACCTGCTACGTCGTCAAGCGCGGGCACGCGCGCGCGATCCGCGAGCACGTCGACGGGCGCACGATCACGCTCGCGAACTTCGGGCCCGGCGACATCTTCGGCGAGCTGGCGATGTTCGAGGACGAGCGTCGCTCGGCGACCGTCGAGACGCTCGACAGCGTCGAGGCGGTCGCGCTGCTCGGCCCCGACATGCGGCGGCTGATGCGCGAGCACCCGGGGATCGCGGTCGGCATCGTCGTCTCGCTCGGCCGCCGCCTGCGCGCGATGAACGAGCGCGTCGCGAGCCAGTCGTTCCAGACGGTCCAGAGCCGCGTCGCGACGGTCCTCACGCAGCTCGTCGCCGAGGCGCAGGAGGAGGGCGCCGGCGAACGCGAGGTGCTGGTCGTCGCGACGCAGGCGGACGTCGCGAAGCTGGCCGGCTCCTCGCGCGAGTCGGCGAGCCGCTTCCTCGCCGTGCTCGAGCGCGCGGGCGTGATCGAGCAGGGCCGCGGCAAGCTGACCGTCCACGACCCGTCCGCGCTGGAACGCTATGTCTTCTAGGCGCGGCAGAGGCGGCGGCAAGGGCAAGGGAGCGGGAGGCGGCGCGGCGGCCGCGAAGGCGAGGCGCAAGTCCGCGCGCGGCGGCAGACGCGGCGACGAGCAGGAGCGCTCCGCCGGCGGCGTCGTCGTCAGAGGCGAGCAGACGATCGTGATCGTGCCGACGCGCCGCGACGCGCAGGGCGACAAGGTGCTCGCGCTGCCGAAGGGCCATGTCGACCCCGGCGAGACGACCGACCAGACTGCGCTGCGCGAGGTGCGCGAGGAGACCGGCGTCGACGCCCGCATGCGCGAGAAGCTCGGCGACGTGCGCTACTTCTACCAGCGCGAAGGCAAGCGCATCTTCAAGCGCGTGACGTTCTACCTGCTCGACTACCGCGGCGGCTCGCTGGACGATCACGACGACGAGGTCGAGGACGCGCGCTGGATGCCGCTGGGCGAGGCGATCGAGGCGCTCAGCTACGACGGCGAGCGCGAGATGGCCGAGCGGGCGTTGGCTGCCATCGCCGCCGACCGGTAGGCTGGTCCCTCCGTGCGCGTCCTGAACTTCTACTCGGCCGTGTTCGCCGACCAGCTTCGCCGCGGCCGCAAGACCGCCACGATCCGCCTCGGCGACAAGTCGCACAAGTACCGCAAGAACGACTGCGTGCTGGTGACGATCGGCTACCAGTACTCGCCGCGCGAGCGGATCTTCCAGGCCGTCGTCGACTCGGTCGAAGTCAAGCGCATGCGCGACCTGTCGCCGCGCGACATCGAGCACGACAACCCCGAGTTCCGGCGCGTCGAGGATCTGATGGGCTTCCTCCAGCAGATCTACGACCGCCCGGTCGACCTCGACGATGTCGTCACGATCGTGCGGTTCTCGCAGATCGTCGAGCCGAGCAATCCGATCCGCGATCGGATGCACGGCATCGGCGGCGCGCAGAACTGAGGCTGCTCCCAGCTTCTTGGCACTCGCCTCGCACGAGTGCCAAGGCTGAGCTATAGTCGCGGCCAGTTGGCACTCGCATGGGGCGAGTGCCAAGAACCGTGACCCGACTGCCTTAGCGGAGGTTGCATCATATGAAGCTCAAGCCCCTCGGCGATCGTCTGATCGTGCGGGCGATCGAGGAGGAGGAGACGACCGCCAGCGGTCTCGTCCTCCCCGACACGGCCAAGGAGAAGCCCCAGAAGGGCAAGGTCATCGCCGTGGGCGATGGCAAGTGGGACGAGGACGGCGAGAAGCGCGTCCCGCTCGACGTCGCAGCGGGCGACGAGGTCCTCTACAGCAAGTACGGCGGCACCGAGATCAAGGTCGACGGCGAGGACCTGCTGGTCCTGCGCGAGTCCGACGTGCTCGCCAAGGTCCAGTCCTAGGCGCCACAGGGAGAACTGAACGCATGGCACACAAGGAGCTCAAGTACGACGCGGACGCGCGCAAGGCCCTCGAGGCCGGCGTCGACGCCGTCGCCAACGCCGTCAAGGTGACGCTCGGCCCGAAGGGCCGCTACGTCGTCCTCGACAAGAAGTTCGGCGCCCCGACGATCACGAACGACGGCGTCACCATCGCCCGCGAGATCGAGGTCGAGGACGTCTTCCAGAACCAGGGCGCGCAGCTCGTCCGCGAGGTCGCCACGGCGACCAACGACGTCGCCGGCGACGGCACGACGACCGCGACGGTGCTCGCCCAGTCGATCGTCCGCACGGGCCTGAAGAACGTCGCGGCCGGCGCGAACCCGCTCGCGCTCAAGCGCGGCATCGAGAAGGCCGTCGACCAGGTCGTCGCCTCGATCGGCAGACAGTCGAAGGAGATCTCCGGCAAGGAGCAGATCTCGCGCGTGGCCACCATCTCGGCCGGCGACGATGAGATCGGCGACGTGATCGCCGACGCGATCGAGAAGGTCGGCAAGGACGGCGTCGTGAACGTCGAGGAGGGCCAGACGTTCGGCATGGACCTCGAGTTCACCGAGGGCATGCAGTTCGACAAGGGCTACATCTCGCCGTACATGGTCACCGACCAGGACCGCATGGAGGCCGTGCTCGACGACCCCTACGTCCTGATCGCCAACCAGAAGATCGGCTCCGTCCGCGACGTGCTGCCGGTGCTGGAGGGCGTCATCCAGTCGGGCAAGCCGCTGCTGATCATCGCCGAGGACGTCGAGGGCGAGGCCCTCGCGACGCTCGTCGTGAACAAGCTGCGCGGCACCTTCACCGGCGTCGCCGTCAAGGCGCCGGGCTTCGGCGACCGCCGCAAGCGCATGCTCGAGGACATCGCGATCCTCACGGGCGGCGAGGTCATCACCGAGGAGATGGGCCTCAAGCTCGAGAACACGCAGCTCTCGCAGCTCGGCCGCGCGCGCCGCATCGTCGTCGGCAAGGACACGACGACGATCATCGACGGCGCCGGCGACGCCGACGCGATCAAGGGCCGCATCAAGCAGATCAAGTCCGAGGTCGAGAACACCGACTCCGACTTCGATCGCGAGAAGCTCCAGGAGCGCCTCGCCAAGCTCTCCGGCGGCGTCGCCGTCGTGAAGGTCGGCGCGGCGACCGAGACGGAGATGAAGGAGAAGAAGCACCGCGTCGAGGACGCGCTCCAGGCCACGCGCGCCGCCCTCGAGGAGGGCATCGTGCCGGGCGGCGGCGTCGCGCTGCTGCAGGCCGCGGACGCGATCAGACTCGACGGGCTCGAGGACGACGAGGCGACGGGCGCGAAGATCATCCTGCGCTCGCTCGAGGAGCCGCTGCGCCAGATCTCGCACAACGCGGGGCTGGAGGGCTCGGTCGTCGTCAACGACGTGCGCAAGGCCAAGAAGGGCCAGGGCCTGAACGCCGCCACGGGCGAGATCGTCGATCTCGTCGCGGCCGGCGTGATCGACCCGGCGATGGTCACGCGCTCCGCGCTGCAGAACGCCGCGTCGATCGCGAAGAACATCCTCACGACCGAGGCGATCGTCGCCGAGGTGCCGGAGAAGGAGCCCGCCGGCGGTGGCGGCATGCCCGACATGGGTGGCATGGGCGGCATGATGTAGTCAGGATTCGCACACGATGGCGGCAGACGCGCCTTGATATGGAGCATCTGTCTGCCGGATGTGCGATCCTTGCATTTCCCCCTCGGATGCGCCCCGAAGGCCCCGGACTCCCCCTCCGGGGCCTTCGTCGTTAAAACGGGCGGTCCGGCGTGCCGCGTAGGCTCGCGCGCGTGCCCGACGCGATCGAGGTCGAGGGACTGGAGGTCGAGCGCGGCGGGCGACGCGTGCTGGGCGGGATCTCCCTGCGCGTCGCCGCCGGGTCGGTGACCGGGCTGCTCGGGCCGAGCGGCTGCGGCAAGTCGACGCTGATGCGCGCGATCGTCGGCGTGCAGATCGTCGCCGGCGGCCGCATCGCGGTGCTCGGCGCGCCCGCCGGCGCGGCGTCGCTGCGCGCGCGGGTCGGCTACGTCACGCAGGCGCCGTCGGTCTACGCCGATCTGAGCGTCGAGGAGAACCTGCGCTACTTCGCGCGCATCGTGCGGGCGGACGCGGGCCGCGTGGACGAGGTGCTGGAGACGGTCGGGCTGACGGCGGCGCGCGGACAGGTCGCCGGCTCGCTGTCGGGCGGGCAGCACTCGCGCGTCTCGCTCGCGACCGCGCTGCTCGGCCGGCCGGAGGTGCTCGTGCTCGACGAGCCGACCGTCGGCCTCGATCCCGTCCTGCGCGCGGAGCTGTGGCGGGCGTTCCACACGCTCGCGGAGGCCGGCACGACGCTGCTCGTCTCCAGCCACGTGATGGACGAGGCGCGCGAGTGCGACGCGCTGCTGCTGATGCGCGAAGGGGAGATCCTGCGCCACACGACGCCGGCCGGACTGCGCGAGGAGACCGGCGAGCACGACCTCGGGCTGGCGTTCCTCGCGGTCATCGAGGGCTCGGCGCCGTGAGTGCGCGCGTCACGTTCGCGACGGCACGGCGCGTGCTGTGGCAGATCCGGCGCGACCGCCGCACGGTCGCGCTGCTGCTCGTCGTGCCGACGTTCCTGCTGGTGCTGCTGCGCTACGTCTTCGACGGCAGACCGCAGACCTTCCAGCAGATCGGCGCTCCGCTGTGCGGGCTGTTCCCGTTCATCGTGATGTTCCTCGTGACGTCGATCGCGATGCTGCGCGAGCGCACCACCGGCACGCTCGAGCGGCTGATGACGCTGCCGCTCGCGAAGGGGGACCTGCTGTTCGGCTACGGGATCGCGTTCGGTGCGCTGGCGGCGCTTCAGGCGGTCGTCGTCTGCGGCGTCGGCTTCCTGCTGCTCGGCCTCGACGCGCCGCACGGCGCGTGGCTCGTCGGCCTGCTGGCGATCGGCAACGCGGTGCTCGGGATGGCGCTCGGCCTGTTCCTCAGCGCGTTCGCGCGCACCGAGTTCGAGGCGGTCCAGTTCATGCCCGCGTTCATCCTCCCGCAGCTGTTGCTGTGCGGCCTGTTCGTGCCGCGCGCGGACATGGCGGCCGTGCTCCACGCGCTGTCGTGGGCGCTGCCGTTCACCTACGCCTACGACGCGCTCGCGCGCGTGACGGCGCCGGGCGCGCTCGGTGCCGGGCTCGCCGTCGACGTGGTCGTCGTCGTCGGCGCCACGCTCGCCGCGCTCGCGCTCGGAGCGCTCACGCTGCGGCGTCGGACGGCGTAGGCGCCGCCGCGCGGTCCGCCGCGGCGGCTACACCGCGTCGCGCCCGCGCGGCCCGGCGCCGACGTACTTCGCCGTCGGGCGGATCAGCCGCCCCTCGCGCTTCTGCTCGAGGATGTGCGCCGACCAGCCGGCGGTGCGCGCGCACGTGAACATCGGCGTGAACAGCTCCGGCGGCACCTGCGCGAAGTCGAGCACGACCGCGGACCAGAACTCGACGTTCGTCGCCAGCACGCGGTCGGGCTTGCGCGCGTGCAGCTCGGCCAGCGCCGCCTGCTCCAGCGCCTCCGCCACCTCGACGCGCGGGCTGCCCAGCTCGCGCGCGGTGCGGCGCAGCACGCGGGCGCGCGGGTCCTCGGCGCGGTAGACGCGGTGGCCGAAGCCCATCAGGCGCTCCCCGCGATCCAGCGCGTCCTTGACCCACTGCTCCGCGTTCCCGGAGCGCTCCACGCCGTCGAGCATCCGCAGCACGCGCGAGGGCGCGCCGCCGTGCAGCGGCCCGGACAGCGCGCCGACCGCCGCGCTCAGCGCGGCCGCCACGTCCGCGCCGGTCGAGGCGACGACGCGCGCCGTGAAGGTCGAGGCGTTCATGCCGTGCTCGGCGGCGGAGATCCAGTAGGCGTCGATCGCCTTCGCGTGGTCCGGGTTCGCCTCGCCGCGCCAGCGGATCAGGAACCGCTCGGGGATCGACTCGCCCTTGTCGACGTCGTGCTGCGAGACGGGCGGCTGCCCGCCGCCGCGCGCCGACTGGGCGACGAACGACAGCGCCATCACCGACGCGCGCGCGAGCTGGTCGCGCGCGGTCGCCTCGTCGATGTCGATCAGCTGTCTGAAGCCCCACTCGGGCGCCAGCATCGCGAGCGCGCTCTGCACGTCCACGCGCGGGTCGCCGCAGCGGACCGTGAGCGGGAACGGCTCCGCCGGCGGCAGGCCGGGCATGTACGCGCCGTCCACGAGCAGGCCCCAGACCTGCTCGAACGGCACCTGGCCGACGAGCTCCTCGATGTCGACGCCGCGATAGCGCAGCGCCCCGCCGGCGCGGTCGGGCTCGGCGATCTCGGTGGCGAAGGCGACGACGCCCTCGAGGCCGGACTGCACGTCGGTGGAGGTCGTGCTCATAGCGTGCTCCAGTGGCGAACGGGAAGGATGTGCAGCTCAGAGTGCCACGAACGCGCGCGCGAGGGTCCGCCCCCGGGCCCGCACCCGCGGACCCCGCCAGCCCGTACGATTGGCTGGTCAGCCAGGATCACGCCGAGCCACAAGGAGCCCCACCGTGCACGATCTGCTCTTCCGCCCCGCGAGCGAGCTCGCCGCGCTCGTGCGCTCCGGCGAGATCGCGGCCCGCGAGCTGTCTCGGCGTCGCTCGACCGGATCGCGGCGCTCGACGGGCAGCTCAACGCCTTCACGCACGTCGACGCGGACGGCGCGCTCGCGGCCGCCGAGGCGATCGCCGCCGGCGACGAGCGGCCGTTCGCGGGCGTCCCGATCGCGATCAAGGACAACCAGCCGGTCGCGGGGATGCCGCTGACCTTCTGCGCCGACCTGTTCGGCGACCTCGTCCCGCCGTTCGACGCCGCCTTCGTCGGCCGCCTGCGCGCCGCCGGCTTCGTGATCGTCGGCAAGACGGCGCTGCCGGAGTACGGGATCCTGCCGTCGACCGAGTCGCGCCGCAACGGCCCGACGCGCAACCCCTGGGACCTCTCGCGCACGCCCGGCGGCTCCTCCGGCGGCGCGGCCGCCGCCGTCGCGGCCGGCATGGTCCCGCTCGCGCACGGCAACGACGGCGGCGGCTCGATCCGCATCCCCGCCGCCTGCTGCGGCCTCGTCGGCCTCAAGCCGGCCCGCGGGCGCGTTCCGCTCGCGCCGGCGCTCGGCGACTCGTTCCTCGTCGCCGACGGCGTGCTGACGCGCACCGTCGCCGAGTCCGCCGAGCTGCTCGACCTGCTCGCCGGCCCGGAGCCGGGCGACGCGACGTGGGCGCCGCCGCCGGCCGAGCCGTTCGCCGCCGCGGCCGCCCGTGGGCGGTCGGGCTCGCTTCCCCCGCTGCGCGTCGGCGTCTCGCTCGTGCCGCCGCTGACGGAGATCGCGGTCGACCCGATCGCCGAGCGCGCCGTGCGCGACGCGGCCGCGCTGCTGGAGGAGCTCGGCCACGAGGTCGAGGAGATCGCCTCGCCGCCGTGGGCCGTGCCGGGCGTCTTCGAGCTGTTCTCGGCCGCGTTCGGCCCGGCGGTCGCCTCGACGATCGTGTTCGCGTCCACGCTCGCCGGCCGCGAGCCCGCGGCAGCGGACATGGAGAAGCTGTCGTGGTACCTGTGGGAGCGCGCGAGCCAGCTCGGCGCCGCGCACTTCCTCGCCGCGCACGGCCAGCTGCAGGCGCTCGCGCGCTCGTTCGTCGTCGGGACCGCGCAGTACGACGTGGTGCTCACGCCCTCGCTCGCGCTGCGCCCGCTCCCGATCGGCGAGCTGTACGGCGACAACGACGATCCGGCCGCGACGTTCAAGCGCTCCGGCGAGTTCACGCCCTTCACCGCGATCGCCAACGCGACCGGCCAGCCGGCGATCTCGCTGCCGTTCGCGCACGGCGAGGACGGCCTGCCGGTCGGCGTCCACTTCTTCGGCCGCCCGACCGACGAGGCGACCCTGCTCGCGCTCGGCGCCCAGCTCGAGACCGCCCGCCCGTGGGCGGACCGGCGGCCGGAGCCGGCGGTGACGTCGCCCGCAGGTCCGCGCTTGCGCTGACCGGAGGGCGAAACCGTTCGGTCTGCGCCCTACAATCCCACGCCGGCTTTCGCACCGCACCCGCACACCCGAGAAGGAACGAACCAGCCAATGGCCTACGTGATCGCAGAGCCCTGCATCGGGACGAAGGACAACTCGTGCGTCGAGGTCTGTCCCGTCGACTGCATCCACCCGACGCCCGACGAGCCCGACTACGACAGCGTCGAGATGCTCTACATCGACCCGGAGGAGTGCATCGACTGCGACGCGTGCGTCGAGGCATGCCCGGTCGACGCCTGCTTCGCCGAGGATCAGCTCCCGGAGGAGTGGGCGAAGTACACGGACATCAACCTCAAGTACTACACAGGCAAGTCCTAGGCCATCGGGAGCGACATGCCGACCGGCTTGACCGCCGGCGGCGCGGCCGGCGTGGCCGGGGTGGGCGGGGATGACATCATCGGCAGCTCGACCGGCGAGAGGGCGATGAGGCCGCGGGCGGTCTGACGGATCGCTTGCGCCGCCGGATCGTCCGGGTTCGCGAAGACGAGCGGGGTGCCGAGGTCGGCCTGCTCGCGCAGCGCCATCGTCAGCGGCACCTTGCCGAGCAGCGGGACGTCGAGCTCGTCGGCCAGCAGCTGGCCGCCGCCCTCGCCGAAGATCGCGTAGCGCTCGCCGTCCGGCGTCACGAAGCCGGCCATGTTCTCGACGATGCCGGCGATCTCCAGTCTGACCTTGTGCGCCATCTCGGCCGAGCGGCGCGCGACTCTCTGCGCGACCGGCTGCGGCGTCGTGACGATCAGGAATCTCGCCTGCGGCAGCAGCTGCGCGAGCGTCATCGAGACGTCGCCGGTGCCGGGCGGGAGGTCGACGAGCAGGTAGTCGAGCTCGCCCCAGTCGACGTCCTCCAGGAACTGCGTCAGCGCCTTGTGCAGCATCGGGCCGCGCCACACGACCGCGGCGTCCTCCTCCATGAAGAAGCCGATCGACATCACCTTGATGCCGTCGTGCGCCTCCGGCGGGACGATCTTGCGCTCGCCGTTGACCTTCGGCCGCTGCGCGCCGAGGCCGAACATGCGCGGCTGCGAGTAGCCCCACACGTCGGCGTCGAGCACGCCGACGCGCTTGCCCTCGGCCGTCAGCGCGGCCGCGAGGTTCGCGGTGACCGACGACTTGCCGACGCCGCCCTTGCCGGAGCCGACGCAGATCACGTTCGCGACCCGGGCGAGCGCGCCGGTCGGCAGCCCGCCGCCGCGGCCGAGCTTTCTCTGCAAGCCGGCCTTCTCCGCGTCGGAGAGGACGTCGAAGTCGACGTTGACGCCGGTCACGCCCTCCAGCGCGCGCACGGCGTTCGCGACGCCGGTCTGGAAGTGGCTGCGGATCGGGCAGCCGGGCGTCGTGAGGGACACGGTGACGTCGACGACGCCGTTGGCGTGCACGTCGATCGAGCGGACCATCTCGAGCTCGACGATGTCGCGGCGCAGCTCGGGGTCGATGACGGCGCGCAGCGCCTCGCGGATCTGGTCTTGGGTCGGCATGCGACTCATTGTGGCAGGGTGGTTTAAGCGCCGACGGGACGCCCATCATGGGCGCCCCGGCGGTTGAGGGAGGAGAGGGTGCTGCATCCGCCGGCGAGATATGGGCCGGCGAACCCTTCCCGATGCGCGCCCTCCGCGTGCGCGAATCGGGGGAAGTCTGCGGTCAGACCACCTTGGGCAGGCGGTCCTGTACCCCGTTGACGATCTTCATGCCCGCATCGACCCCGTTCTGAACCACGTTCTCGACGCGGGTGGAAAGCCCTTCGACGTTCGCGCCGAGGTTCCTGCGCGCCTGGGTGCGCTGGCGGTCGAAGCCCCGGCGGGCGGTGCGGCTGCGGCGCTCGATGCGCGTGCGCGTGCGGCGCACCTCGCGCTCGAGCTCGGTGCGGGCGCTGCCGCCGCGGTGCTCGAAGCGCTTGAGCTGCCGCTCGAGCGCGCTGCGCGAGCGGGTCGTCGTGACGAGCTCGCCGACGGTGCCGGCGAGCTGGTCGCGCGCCTCGAGCGCGACGCCGACGGGGATCAGCACGGCGCGCTCGGCGAGCGCCTGCGCGCGCTCGGCGCGGGTGGCGGGGCGGGTGGAGGTCGTCTTGGCGGTGCGCGCCTTCGTGCCGCCGGCGGCGGCCGTGGAGCGCTTCGCGGTGGTGCGGGGCTTGCGCTTCGCGGCGGGCTTCGCCGTCGCGGGCGCAGGCGATGTGCCGGTGGTGGGGGTGTCGGGCGTGGCCATGGTGGATCGAACTCCTTCGGACGCAGATCTTAGTGGTGAGCGTGTCGTAGGGCCGGCACGCGCGAACACCTGTTTGTACGCTCGCCGGCCGCGATGGTTACACGGCGCGGGCGGCCGAGCGCGAAATCGGCGTAGAACCGGGCTCAGGCGCTCAGCCGACGACGAACGTGCGTTCGTGCCAGCCACCGTCCCGGGGCGTCCAGCTCGGCACTGGACGGCAGCGCCTCGGGCGCGCTCCAGACGCGGTTGAGCGCCTCCACGCCAGCTTCGGCGACGACCGCGTCGCAGAAGCGCTTGCCCTGCTCGTACTGCTTGAGCTTCATCTCCAGGCCGAGCAGCCGCTGGAGCAGGCGCGCCGGTGCCGACTGCGATCTGCGCCGCGCGTCGAGCGCCGCGCGCAGTCTCGGCAGCGACGGCAGCAGCGGCGCGCCGACGGCGTCCATCACGTGCTCGGCGTGGCCCTCGAGGACCGCCATCGTGCACTGCATGCGCTCGAGCGTCGCGCGCTCCTGCTCGCTGGCGACGAGCGAGACGAGGTCGCCGGAGCGGACGGCGGCGGCCAGCCGCTTGACGTCGCTCGTGCCGGGCATCCGCAGGGCGCGTCTGGCGTCGATCCGCAGCTCGGCGTGCGAGAGCAGCTCGCGCACCATCCCCGCCATGTGCGGCTGCAGCCACGGCACGCCGGCGAACTGGACCGCGTGCGTGACCTCGTGCAGCGCGACCCACGTGAGGAACTCGCGCTCGTCGGCGCCGAACGCGCGGCCCGCGTTGCCGAGGTTCGGCACGACGAACAGCAGCCGCGGCGGCCGCTCGGACGGGGCCGTATCGAGCAGCACCAGCTCGTACTGGCCGAGCACGCGCTGTGAGAGGAAGCCGAGCACGACGCCGACCTCGGCGGTGAGCACGGCGCCCGCGCCGAGCCGCATCGCCCTGCGCGCCGGGCCGAGGTTCGCGCCGACCTTCTCCAGCGGCGGGTCGAGCAGCGCGCGCATCGAGCCGACGTTCGCGGCGATCCACTCGGCGCGCCCGACGCCCTCGGCCGGCGGCAGCTCGCGCGCGGGCGTCAGCCCGGTGTAGGCGATCACGCGCTCGGCGCTCTCGGCCGACAGCGCGACGAGGTCCACCTTCGGCGGCCGCGCGTCCGGCTCGCCGGCGACGTAGCGCGCCAATCGCTGCGCGAGGAACCAGTCGATCATCGTCCCCTCACTATGGCAGCGGCGGCATGGCGGCTTGCCGGTGCAGGCGCCGCGCGCACGCAAGCGTCCTGCCCGATGCTCGCAGGACGAGCGCAGGGCAGGACGCTGGGCGCCGGAGGTCGTTTACGGCAGTCCGGATGAGCCCGGGGGCGCCTCAGACCGCGGGCACGCGGGCGAGGGCGGCGAGGGCGCCGGCGCTGCGGGCGGCGACGACGGGGGAGCGGGCGGCGACGTCGAGCGGGGCGGAGAGCGGCTCGTCGCATCGCGGGAAGGCGACGTGGCCGCCGCCCTCGCGGACGATCAGCTGCGCGGCGGCGGCGTCGACCGCGCGGCAGTTCAGCAGCGAGGCCATCCCGTCGAGCCGCGCGGCCGCGACCTGGCAGAGCGTCACCGCGATCGCGCCGATCACGCGCACGCGCCGCGTCACCGCCTCCAGCTCCGCCATCGACGCGGCGATCCATCTCGGGTCGGCCTGCTCGATCCCCAGCAGCTCCAGACGGCCGTCGGCGGCGCGGCGCTCCGGCAGCTCCGGGTCGAGCGGGATGCCGTCGAGCTGCGCGCCCGCGCCGCGCGTCGCCGTCCACTCCTCGCCGGCGCCGAAGTCGAACACGTAGGCGAACGCGACGTCGGCCATCGTCGGGCCGTCGGCGACGGCGATCGACAGCGCGTAGTGGGGCAGCAGGCGCTTCGCGTTGAGCGAGCCGTCGATCGGGTCGATCACGACGCGGACGTCGTCGGTCCCGTCGCCGTAGACCACCTCGCCGCGCTCCTCGCTGACCGCCGTGAAGCGGTGGCCGGCGGCGTGCAGCGCGTCGAGCTGCGCGAAGACGGCGTGCTCGGCGCCCTCGTCGATCACGAGCGTGCGGTCGCCGCCCTCGCCCAGGCCGCCCGTCTCCACCGCGCGCTGGCGCGTGCGCGGGTGCGCGGCCAGCACGTCGCGCAGCCCATCCACGGCGCCGCGACAGGCGCCGAGCCAGTCCGCGTCGAGCGCCGTACCGGTGGGCTGCATCCGCGGCATATCCTTGCAGGGTGCCCGCGCCCGCCGCCCTCGACGGCCTCTCCCCCGCGCAGCGCACGGCCGCCGCGCACGTCGGCGGCCCGCTGCTGATCGTCGGCGGCGCCGGCACGGGCAAGACGCGCACGCTCGTCGCGCGCTTCGCCTGGCTCGTGGAGCAGGGCGAGGCGCCGGAGGCGATCCTCGCGCTCGCGCGCTCCGAGCGCGCCGCCGACGCGCTGCGCCGCCAGGTCGAGGACGCGCTGCACCGGCCCTACGAGGCGCTCGCCGTCACGACCGTGCACGAGCTGTGCGCACGGCTGCTGCGCGAGCATGCGCTCGCGGCCGGCGTCGACCCGTTCGCGGTGACCGTCGGGCGCGCCGACCGGATCGCGATGCTGCTCGAGCGGGTCGGCGAGCTGACGATCCGCTCGCACGACTTCCGCGGCAACGCCGCCGCGCTGATCGGCAGCTTCGTGCGGCGCATCGACCGGCTCAAGGACGAGCTGATCTCGGCCGACGACTACGTCGCGTGGGCCGCCGGGCTGGGCGACGACGGCGAGGCCGACGACGCGACCCGCGCGCGGGCGGCACGCGAGCGCGAGTTCGCGGAGATCTACCGCGCGCACGACCGCATGCTCGCGGAGGCCGGCGCGCTCGACGGCGGCGACCTCGCGATCCGCGCGCTCGCGCTGCTGCGCGAGCACCCGCACGTGCGCGCGCAGGTGGCGGCGCGCTGGCGCCATGTGCTCGTCGACGACGTGCAGGAGCCGAACTTCGCGCACGGGCTGCTGCTGCGGCTGCTCGTCGCCGAGCACGGCAACCTCGCGGCGGCCGGCGACGACGACCAGGCGATCCATCGCTTCCGCGCCGCCGCGGCGAAGAACCTCCGCGACCTCGAAGCCGAGTCGCCCGACCCCGCGCGACCGGTGACGGTCGTGACGCTGGAGGAGAGCTTCCGCTGCCCGCCGCGGGTGCTGCAGGCGGCCGCCGCCGTCGTCGCGCCGCTGGAGGACCGCATCGCGAAGCGGCTCGAGCCGGCGGCGGAGCGCGTGGACGGCGGGCCCGGCGAGGTCGCCTTCTGGCGCGCCGCGAACGAGCGCGCGCAGGCGCAGAGCGTCGCCGCCGACGTCGAGCGGCTGATCGTGCGCGAGGGCGTCGCGCCCGAGCGGATCGCGGTGCTCGTGCGCTCGGTCGGACGCGAGGGGCAGTCGGTCTCCGTCGCGCTGGAGGAGCGCGCGGTCGGGCACCGGCTCGTCGGCGACGCGGCCTTCTTCCAGCGCACCGAGGTGCGCGACCTGCTCGCATGGCTGCGGCTGCTGACCGACCCCGGCGACGCGGCCGCGGTCGTGCGCGCGCTCGCGCGCCCGCCGATCGAGCTGCAGGCGATCGACCTCGCGCGCTGCACGCAGATCGCGCGACGGCGCAAGCTCGACATGGTCGCCGCCCTGGCGGCCGCGCTCGAGTCGCCGCAGATCCCGCCGGAGACGCGCGACCGCATCCGCGAGTTCCTCACGCTGCACAAGTCGGCCACGCGCGCGCTCGACACGATCCGCCCCGACCTCTTCGTCCACCGGCTGATCGAGCGGCTCGGGCTGCGGCGCCAGCAGCTGTTCACCGCGCAGGCGGAGGTCGTCGAGCGGCTGCAGGGCCTCGCGCGCTTCGGCGAGCTGGCGTCCGCGTACGTCGCGCGCCGCCCGCAGGCGACCCCGCGCGAGTTCGCGCGCTCGATCGCCGCCGCCGCCGAGGCCGGGCTGCGCGAGGAGGACGAGCCGCCGCCCGGCGCCGCGCGCGGGGTGCAGGTGCTCGCGATGCACGCGGCGCAGGGACTCGAGCTCGACCACGTCTACGTCGTCGGCCTGCACGCCGCGCGCATGCCGGGCGCGCACACGCGCACGCTCGAGCCGATCGCGCCCGCGCTGATGAAGGAGGCGCTGTCGCAGGACGACCACGCCGCCCACGTCGCGCAGATGCGGCGGCTGCTGCACGTCGCGATGACGCGCGCGCGGCGGCGGCTCGTGCTCGTCCACCCGCAGGCGAGCGACCGCGGCGCCGCGCAGCCGCCCTCGCCGTTCGCGGAGGAGGCGCGGATCGCGGTCGGCGGCGTCTGGGAGGAGCGCGCCGAGGAGCTGTTCGGCCCCGACGAGTCGCTGCACTCGACCTACCGGATCCTCCGCGACGAGCTGCTGGAGACGATCAAGCGCACCGGCTCGCGCATCGGCGAGCTGCGCTTCGACACCGACCTCGACGTCTCGCACGCGGTCGTCCGCTACCTGGAGGTCGTGAAGCTGGCGGCGCTGATCGAGCGCGCGAGAGACCAGCCGCTCCCGGACGCCCTCGACGAGGTCAACGCGCGCATCGCGCAGGCGGTGACGCCGGAGCAGCGCGAGATCTTCGGCTCCTCCGCGCTCGACGAGCACCTGCTCGGCGCCGAGCGCGACGTGCGCCGCCGCGCGAGCGCGATCGCCGCGCGCGAGGAGCCGTCGCTCGAGGCGTTCCTGCCGCGCAAGGGCGACGGGCTCGTGCTGAGCGCGTCCGACATCGACACGTACCGGACGTGCCCGCTGAAGTACAAGTTCGCGCGCGTGCTGCGGATCCCGCAGGAGCCGACGCTCAACCAGCGCTTCGGGATCCTCGTCCACCAGGTGCTCGAGCGCTTCCACGCCGGCGAGGACGGCGGCGCGCCGGGTGGCGGCGGCGCGACCGGCGGGGCGGACGCGACGCTCGAGGACATGCTCGGCCTGCTCGACGCCGGCTGGCGGCGCGGCGGCTTCGGCGGCAGCGAGCAGGAGATCCAGCTGCGCGGCAAGGCGATCGACGCGCTCACGCGCTACGTCGAGCGCTTCGCCGAGGAGGAGGCGCGGCCGACCTTCTTCGAGCGCTCGTTCTCCTTCCAGCTCGGCCCGCACGTGCTGCGCGGGCGCGTGGACCGGGTGGACCGCCTGCCCGAGGGCGGCTGGGAGCTGATCGACTACAAGACCGGCCCGCCGAAGTCGCCCGCGCAGCTCGAGCAGGACGTGCAGCTGTCGCTGTACGCCGTCGCCGCCTGCGAGGCGTGGGAGCTCGACGAGGCGCGCGGCGCCTACTACTACGTGCTGGACGACGCCAAGGTCCCTGTCCCCGCCGCCGCCGGCCGCGACTGGATCGAGGAGGTCGCCGCCGACGTCGGCGACGGCATCCTCGCCCAGGGCTTCGAGCCGACGCCGTCGTACGCGGCGTGTGCGATCTGCGACTACCGCCTCATGTGCCCGGCCGCCGAGCGGTAGAGGCTTTCGCGCTCCGGTCATCGCAAGCGACGACCTGCGCGCGACGTCTCCGCTCGCCTGGCGGCGTCATCGGTCGCTCGCCTGCGTGAGCAGGCCACGCTCCCTGCTTCCTTGCCAGGCACGACGATCCGGCGCTCAGCGCTCGGCGGCTGCCGCCGAGCGGTAGAGGCTTTCGCGCTCCGGTCATCGCAAGCGACGACCTGCGCGCGACGTCTCCGCTCGCCGAAGAGGTCCACGGCGACCGTCTCGACGCGGCCGCGCAGTTCTTCGTCGAGGAGCTGTTCGCGGGCGAGAGCTGAGCGCGGCTGCGCGCTCAGGCGTCCCCGCGCTGCCTGAGGAAGCGCTGGAACTCGCTGGCGATGCGGTCGCCGGAGGGGAGGTCGCGGGGGTCGAGCGGGTCGTCGTCCTCGTCGGCGGCGCGCTCGAGGCGCTCGACGAAGGCCTGGACGTCCGGGTCGCTCTGGACGGCGAGGTTGACCTGGCGCTCGTAGTCGACGGTCGCCTGCTCCAGCTCCGAGGCGTCGACGGTCACGCCGACGAGCCCTTCGAGCTTGCGCACGAGCGCGAGCGCGGCCTTCGGGTTCGGGGCGCTCGCGATGTAGTGCGGCACCGCCGCCCACAGGCTCGCGGCCGGGATGTCCGCCTTGCCGCACGCCGCCTGCAGCGCGCCGACGATCCCCGTCGGCCCCTCGTAGGTCGAGGACATCACCTCGAGCCGGTCGACGAGCGACCGGTCCGAGGCGATCCCGGTGACGGAGATCGGGCGCGTGTGCGCGACGTCGGCCAGCAGCGCGCCGAGCGAGACGACGAGCTGGGCGCCGAGCGCCTCGGCGAGGTCGGTCACCAGCTGGCAGAACGTGCGCCAGCGGTAGGAGGGCTCGTGGCCGACGATCAGCACGAGGTCGCGCGGCGCGCGCGGCACGCGCGCTTCGAAGATCTCGACCGACGGCCACGTGATCTCGCGCACGCCCTGATCGTCCACGCGCACCTGCGGCCGCGTCGACTGGAAGTCGTAGAACTCCTCCGGGTCGATCGCGGCGAAGCGCGACGCCCCGAGCGAGGTGCCGACGAACTGGACCGCGGTCGAGGCGGCGTCGCCAGCGTCGTTCCAGCCCTTGAAGGCGCATACGATCGCCGGGGCGCGGAGTCCGTCCGGGCGGCGTTCCCACTGCATCGGCTGCATCCGCCTCACCGTACATCATGGGCCTGTGAATCCACTCCCCACGGTCAGCGCGCTGCGCCCCGCCGAGGACGTCGACGGCGTCTTCGCGTGCGTGCGCAAGGACCGCCTGATGAGCAGAGCGGGCACGCCCTACCTCGCGCTCGAGCTGCGCGATCGCACCGGCAGCGTGCAGGCGCGCGCGTTCCGCGACGCCGACGTGCTCGCCGGCCGCTTCGAGCGCGGCGACCTCGTGCGCGTCGCCGGCCGGGTGGAGCGCTTCCGCGACGAGCTGCAGATCGACGTGCGCGCGATCGCGAGAGCGGACGCCGCGCAGGTCGACCCGGCGGCCTTCCTGCCACGCGCCTACCGCGACCTCGAGGAGCTCGACGGCTTCCTCGAGCACCTTGCGCGGGAGGTGTACGACGTGGGCCTCGAAGCGCTGCTGGCCGACATGCTCGGCGACGCGGAGCTGCGCGCCGAGTGGCGGCGCGCGCCCTGCACGCGCGGCGGCCACCACGCCTATATGGGCGGGCTGCTCGAGCACACGGTCGCGGTCGCGACGCTCGCGCAGGAGACGTGCCTGCTGCACGTCAAGCTCGACTCCGACCTGCTGATCGCCGCCGCGCTCGTCCACGACGTCGGCAAGACCCGCGAGTTCACCTACGGCGCCGACTTCGGCGTCAGCGAGGAGGGCCGCCTGCTCGGCCACGTGCAGATCGGCCAGCGGATGCTGGAGGAGCGGATGGCGCGGATCCCGCGCGACGTGCTGCCGGAGGCGCGCCGGCTCGCGCTGCTGCACTGCGTGCTCTGCCACCACGGCCCGGACCAGGCGCCCGGTCGCCGCTTCGGCTCCGCCGAGGCTTTGGCGCTCGCGCGCCTCAACGCGCTCGACGCGAGCGTGAAGGGCGCGCTGGAGCACGGGGTGCCGGCCAGCTGAGCGCGCGCGCCGCCAGCCGCGCCGGCGCCGGTTGGGGGTGGCGCCGGCCGCGGTGGCGGGCGGGGTGCGCGGAAGGGCTACGCAGCGGCGGGGAGGCCCGCGAGCGTCTCGGCCGGTGGGGCCGCCTCGACGCCGACGACCTCGGCGACCGGCGCGTAGGTGACCTTGCCGGCGGCGACGTTGAGGCCGTCGAGGAAGCAGGGGTCGCCGGCGAGCGCGCGCTGGGCGCCCTCGGTCGCGAGCTTGATGACGAACGGCATGGTGGCGTTCGTGAGCGCGTAGGTCGAGGTGATCGGCACCGCGCCGGGCATGTTCGCGACGCAGTAGTGGGTGATTCCGTCGACCTCGTAGGTGGGGTCGGTGTGGGTCGTGGGTCTGGAGGTCTCGAAGCAGCCGCCCTGGTCGATCGAGAACGTCCACCAGCACCGCGCCCTTCTTCATCAGCCCGAGCTGCTCGCGCGTGATCAGCTGCGGCGCCTTCGCGCCGTGCACGAGCACGGCGCCGACGACGAGGTCGACTTCCGGCAGCCGCTGCTCGATCTCCAGCGTCGAGGCGTAGCAGGTGGAGGCCATGCCGTTCAGCAGCACCTCGAGCTCGCGCAGGCGGTCGATCGAGCGGTCGAAGACGTAGACCTCGGCGCCGAGCCCGATCGCGATCTCGGCGGCGTTCTGGCCGACGACGCCGCCGCCGATCACCATCACGCGCCCGGCCGCGACGCCGGGCACGCCGCCGAGCAGCAGGCCGCGGCCGCCGAGCGGCTTCTCCAGCATGAACGCGCCGGCCTGCGTCGCGATCTTGCCGGCGACCTCGCTCATCGGCGCGAGCAGCGGCAGGCGCCCGCGCGTGTCGGTGACCGTCTCGTAGGCGATGCAGGTCGCGCCCGACGCCATCAGCCCGCGCGTCAGCTCCGGCGCGGCCGCGAGGTGCAGGTAGGTGAAGAGCGTGTGGCGCGGCTCGAGCAGCGCGACCTCTGCGGCCTGCGGCTCCTTGACCTTCACGATCAGCTCCGCGCCGGCGAAGACGGCGGCGGCGTCGGGCACGATCCGCGCGCCCTGGGCGACGTAGGCGTCGTCGGGGATCGCGGAGCCCTCGCCGGCGCCCGCCTGGACGAGCACCTCGTGGCCGCGGTCCGTCAGCTCGCGCGCGCCGGAGGGGGTCAGCGCGACGCGGTACTCGTCCGTCTTGATCTCAGTGGGAACGCCGATCGTGGTCATGTGGGTGATGATGCCGCGGAGCCGAGTTGGCGTCACTTGCGTGCCCCCTATGCCGTGACTTACACGGTCGAAGACCGTGATCGCCGTTGTACACACGGCGATCCAAACCGAAACAGACGCGCCCCGTCGCACTCGGAAGCGTCCTGCCCCGCGGTCGCCCCGCGACCACAGGGCAGGACGCTTCCGCTGGGGAAGGGGGCGAGTTTCGGCGTCGTCCTGCCTCTTGGTCGTCATGCGACCTCAGAACAGGACGGTGGAACGGGAGCTTGCGCGGCTCGCGGGCGCCGCGCACGGCGTCGTCACGCGCGACGTGCTCCTCGCCGCCGGCATCGCGCCGGGCGAGATCAAGCAGCGCATCGCCAGCGGCGCGTTGCTGCGAGAGCACCGGACCGTGTACCGCGTCGGACATCGCGCGCCGAATCGCGAGGCGCGGTACCTCGCGGCCGTGCTGGCCTGCGGTCCGGGTGCGCTGCTGAGCGGGCTCGCGGCGGCGCACCTGCTCGGGATCGTCGGCGGTCGCGAGCCCGAGCCGGAGGTCACGACGCCGACGGAGCGCCGGGTGCCGGGCGTCGCGACGCGCCGTGCGCGCGGCGGGCTCGATCGGGTCGACGCCGTGACGGTCCGCGGCATCCCGACGACCAGCCCGGCGCGCACGCTCGTCGATCTCGCGCGGCTGCTCGACGCGGAGCAGTTGGCCCGCGCCTGCCACGAGGCCGGAATCCGCCACCGCACGACGCCGCGGCAGGTCGAGGCGATCCTCGAGCGCCGCCCGACCAGCCCGGGCGCGGGCGCCTTGCGGGCGATCCTGCGCGGCGACGTGCGCGTCACGCTCAGCGTGCTCGAGCGCCGCTTCCTCGAGCGGCTGAGCGATGCCGAATTGCCGCTCCCGCAGACGAACCGGCTCGTCGGCGGGCGCCGTGTCGACTGCCGCTGGCCGGATCGCCACCTGACCGTCGAGCTCGACGGCTACCGCTACCACGCTTCGCGCCACGCGTGGGAGCAGGACCGCCGGCGGGAGCGTGCGGCGTACGCGCGCGGCGACCAGTTTCGCCGCTACACGTACGCGGACGTCGTCGAGGACCCGCGGCGGATGCTGGCCGAGCTGCGACTGCTGTTCGGGGAGCAGCTGGCGCCGCCCGCCGCGAAGCGTCCTGGGCAGCGGTCGCAGGACGACCGCAGGGCAGGACGCTTCGGGATGTAGACTCGGGCGGGATGGCCGAGACCGTGGTTTCATCGGCGCTGGACGACACCGACCGTGTGATCCTCAGCGCGCTGATCAAGGACGGCCGCGCGACGTTCAAGGAGCTGGGCGAGCTGGCGGGCCTCAGCCCGCATGCGGTCGCGCCGCGCGTGCGGCGGCTCGTCGAGGCGGGGATCGTGACCGGCTTCACGGCGCTCGTCGACTACGGCCACGTCGGCCGCGGGCTCGACGCGCTGGTCGACGTGCGGCTGCTCTCCACCGCCAGACCGGAGGCGTTCGAGGCGGCCGCCGGCGAGCTGCCCTCGATCCGCGAGGTGAGCTTCGTCACCGGCCGCTTCGACTACCAACTGCGCGCCGCCTGCGTCGACGCCGACGACCTCGACCACACCGTCCGCGCGCTGCGCCGCGCCGGCGCCGCCGTCACCGAGACGCGCATCGTGCTGCGCACCACGCCGTTCCTGCGGCCCGTGCGGTAGCTCCTCGCAAGGAAGCGATCGCGAAACAACATACGACGTTGCTAAGCGATAGCGCCTTATCGCTTAGTAAGATGGCGGCGTGTCGCTCGTTGCCCCCTTCGCCAGTCCGCGTGCCGGACGCTACCTGCTCGCGCAGGACGGTCCCGACGGATTCTGGGCGTTCCATCCACGTCCGCTTCCGCCGGATCCTCCGTTGAGGATCGACGTGGCGCTGCAGGCGCTCTCCGATCGGGCGAATCAGGCGCTCGGCCGGCTCGACGGCGTCACGATGCTGCTGCCCGACCCCGACCTGCTGACATACAGCTTCGCGCGCAAGGAGGCCGTTCTCTCCTCGCAGATCGAGGGCACGCGCTCCTCGCTCTCCGACCTCCTGATGTTCGAGCAGTCCGGCCCGCCGACCGTCCCGCGCGAGGACGCCGAGGAGACGGCGAACTACATCGCTGCCATGGACCACGGGCTTGCGGCGATCCGGCGTCCCGGTGCACCGCCGCTGAGCGCCCGCCTGCTGCGGGAGGTCCACGGCGCGCTGCTGCGCAGCGGGCGCGGGTCGCAGAAGGCTCCCGGCGAGTTCCGCCGCAGCCAGAACTGGATCGGCGGCACGCGTCCGGGGACCGCACGATTCGTGCCTCCCCCTTGGCCCGAGGTGGTGCCGGCCATGGGCGCGCTCGAGCGCTTTCTCCACGACGATCCCGAAGCGACCCCGCTCCTGACCAAAGCCGCGCTCGCGCACGTGCAGTTCGAGACGATCCACCCGTTCCTCGACGGGAATGGCCGCGTCGGGCGGCTGCTCATCACGCTGCTCCTGTGCTCGCAGGGCGTGATGCGCCGGCCGCTGCTGTACCTGAGCCTCTACTTCAAGCAGCACCGCGACACCTACTACGAACTGCTCGAGCGCGTCCGCACCGAGGGCGCCTGGGAGCTCTGGCTGCGCTTCTTCCTCGAGGGTGTGACCGAGGTGGCGGAGTCGACCACCGAGGTCGTGCAGCGGCTCGTCGCGATCGTGGACCGCGACCGGCAGGCGATCCACGGGCTTGGGCGCGGGGCCGCGACCGCGCACCGCGTGCACGAGCTCGCCGCGCGGCTCGTGATCCTCGGGCCGCCGGCGGCGGCCGGGCGGTTGGGGCTCAGCGAGCCCGCTGTGTACGGAGCGTTCAGACGCTTGGAGGAGGCCGGGATCCTGCGCGAGGTCACCGGCCGGCGGCGCGGCCGGCTGTACGCGTACGACGGCTACCTTGCGGTGCTCGCGGAGGGCACGAGCCCGGAGTAGCCCACTGCCGCCCGGCGCGGGTACGCTCACGGCGACGATGGGCGACGAGGAACGCGTCAGCGCCGAGCAGGCCGCGCGGGATACCGCGGAGCGGCGCGAGCTGCTGCGGCGCGAGGAGAACGCGCTGCGCGCCGAGACCGAGAAGGAGCGGCTCGACCGCAACCTGATGGAGCTGCTCGGCGAGCTGCGGATCGCGCTGCCGGGCGTCCAGGTGCTGTTCGCGTTCCTGCTGGCGGTGCCGTTCCAGGCGCGCTTCGCCGAGGTGACGACGTTCCAGCGCGACGTCTACTTCTTCACGCTCTGCTGCGCGCTCGTCGCGAGCGCGTGCCTGATCGCGCCGACCGCCTTCCACCGCGTCACCTTCCGCCTGCACCAGAAGCAGGCGCTCGTGGCGATCTCCAACCGCCTCGCTATCGCCGGCCTCGGCGCGCTCGCGCTCGCGATGAGCGGCGTGATGCTGCTGATCGGCGACGTGCTGTTCGGGACCGTGGCCGCCGCCATCGCGACGACCGCCGCCGCGGCGCTGCTCGTCACGCTGTGGGGCGTGCTGCCGCTGCGCCACCGGCGGCGGCACGAATGAGCGCCTCGTCGTCCACCGCCGGCGCGCTCACCCGCACCACCGCCTGGGCGCGCGGGATCGGCCGGCCGCTGCAGGACTACCTCCGCACCGAGAACGGGCGGTGCGGCGGTGCTGGCGGCGGCGGCGCTCGCGGCGCTCGCGTGGGCGAACGTCGACACGGGCTCATACGCCAGCGTGTGGGGGACGGAGCTGTCGATTCGGCTCGGCGACTGGACGCTCGCCGCGAGCCTGCGCGAGTGGCTGAACGAGGGGCTGATGGCGCTGTTCTTCCTCGTCGTGGGACTGGAGGCGCGGCGCGAGCTGGACCTCGGCGAGCTGCGCGAGCGGCGCCGGCTGCTGCTGCCGGTCGCCGCGGCGCTCGGCGGGATGGCGGCGGCGGTCGGCGCCTTCCTCGCGCTCAACGCGGGCGGGGACGCCGCCGGCGGCTGGGGCATCGCGCTCTCGACCGACACCGCGTTCGCGATCGGGATCCTCGCGCTCGTCGGGCCGCGCATGTCGGGGCGGATGCGGGTGCTGCTCGTGACGCTGCTGGTGGTCGACGACCTCGTCGCGCTCGGCGTGATCGCGGTGGCGTACTCGGCGTCGCCGTCGGCCGTGCCGCTGATCGTCGCCGGCGGGCTGCTCGCGGCGGTGCTGGTCGTGCGGGCGCTCGGCGTGCGGCGCGGCTGGGTCTACGGCGTGCTGGGCGTGGCGATGTGGGTCGCCGTCTTCGAGTCGGGCGTCGACCCGGTCGTGGTCGGGCTGCTGATGGGGCTGCTGACCGTCGCTCGGCCGGCGGCGCGTGTCGACCTCGAGCAGGCGACCGTCCGCTTCCGCGACTTCCGCGAGCAGCCGACCGCGCAGCTCGCGCAGGCGGCGCGCACGAGCGTCGAGCAGGCGCTGTCGCCGAACGAGCGGCTGCTGCACCGGCTTCACCCTTGGACCTCGTACGCGATCGTGCCGTTGTTCGCGCTCGCGAACGCGGGGGTCTGGCTCGGCGGCGGCTTCCTGCCGGGCGCGCTCGGATCGGCGGTGACGCTCGGCGTCGTGCTCGGGTACGTGGCCGGCAAGCCGCTGGGAATCCTGGTGGCGGCGCGGATCGCGCTGCGGATCGGGCGCGGCGCGCTGCGGCTGCCGGTCGGCTGGGGCGCTTTGGCGGGCACCGGCTCGGCGGCCGGCGTCGGCTTCACCGTCGCGCTGCTGATCGCCGAGCGGGCGCTGGACGGGCGGGCGCTGCGCGAGGCGACGCTCGGCGTGCTGCTGAGCGTGCTGCTCGCGCCGCTCGTCTCCGGCGCCGCCTTCCGCCTGATCGCGCGGCTGCCGCGGCGCCGCCGGCTGCGGCTGCTGATCGGCGACGCCGACGAGCTCGAGGACCTCGCGCTGGCGGTCGACGCCGAGCACGACCGCGTGCGCGGACCGGCGGACGCGTCCGTGACGCTCGTCGAGTACGGCGACTTCGAGTGCCCCTTCTGCGGGCAGGCCGAGCCGATCGTGCGCGAGCTGCTCGCCGGCGACGGCGACCTGCGCTACGTCTGGCGCCACCTGCCGCTGACCGACGTGCACCCGCGCGCGGAGGTCGCGGCCGAGGCGGCCGAGGCGGCGGCCGCGCAGGACGCGTTCTGGGAGTACCACGCGCTGCTGTTCGCCCACCAGGACGCGCTCGCGCCGAAGCAGCTGGTGGCGTACGCCGAGCAGCTCGGCCTCGACGCCGATCGCTTCCGCCGCGAGCTGCGCGACCGCGAGCACGCCGGCCGCGTCGCCCGCGACGTCGAGTCCGCCGACCTGAGTGGCGTCGCCGGCACGCCCACCTTCTTCGTCAACGGCGCCCGCCACCACGGCGCCTACGACGTCGGCGCCCTGAAGGCGGCGGTGCAGGCGGCGCGGGCGCGGGCGCTGGTGGCCGAGTCCGTCAGCCCTTGAACGTCGAGCTGCCGCGGTCGCCGAAGGGCTCGTCGCGGTCGCGGACGGCCTCGCGGAAGCCGGCTTCGGCGGCGCGCTGCTGGAAGGCGTAGCCCTCGGCGGTGTGGCGGGCGATGCCGTCGAAGAGGGTGCCGAGCAGCTGGGTGGTGTGGAGGCCCTCGGCGTAGAGCGACTGGTTGACGAGCAGCTTCATCATCTGCAGCTGGTTGAGCGGCAGGCGGGCGATCCGCTCGACGAGGATCTCGGTGCGCTCGTCGAGCATTGCCGGCTGCGGCGCCTCGATCGCGAGGCCCCACTCGAGCGCCTCGGCGCCGCTCAGGCAGTCGCCGGTGAACAGCAGCCGCTTCGCGCGCTGCGGGCCGAGCCGGTGCGCCCACAGCGACGTCGTCGGCGAGCCCCACACGCGCGCGGGCGGGTAGCCGATCTTCGCGTCGGCCGCGATCACGAGCAGGTCGGAGCAGAGCGCGAGGTCGGTGCCGCCGGCGACGCAGAAGCCGTGCACCTTGCAGACGACCGGCGTCGCGCTGTGGAACAGCGTCATGAACGCGCGCACGTTGCGGCTCATCATCGCGTGGTCGACCATCGGGTCCCACGTCCCGGACGGGTCGTGGTTGCGGGCGATCGTCATCGGGTCGAGCGGCGAGCCGGGCGGCGCACTCGACGCCGCGGCGCGACCCATCCCCTCGGCGCTGTCGACCAGGTCGTAGCCGCCGCAGAAGCCCTTGCCGTTCCCGCTCAGCAGGATCGCGTGCACCGCCGGGTCGAGGTCGGCCCGCTCGACGCACGCCGCCAGCTCCGCGATCAGCGTCGGCGTCAGCCCGTTCCCCCGCTCCGGGCGGTTCAGCGTTATGCGCGCGACGCGGTCCGCGACCGCGTACGTCATCGTCGTCGGCTCGCTCATCGCGCCGACGCTATCGCCGCGCCGCCGCCGATGCGACGTTTGGCTGCTCAGCTGTCGTCGGTGCCGTACGGATGCTCACGGCGGAGGAAGTCGCCGAACAGCGGCGCCGTGTAGGCGTAGACGCCCTGTTTCACGCGGTAGACGATGCTCGCGTCCAGCAGCCGCTTCAGGCTCTGCGCGTTCGCGTTCGCGTTGCGGGTCGTAAGAACCGCGTTGAGCTCTGCGACCGTGAATCGCTCTCCTCCGAGCGAGCCGGCCGCCCGCAGCGTCACCTGGTCCCCGGATCCAGTAAAGACGTGGCAGAACCGGTAACGGAAACGCGTTCTGCCTCAGACCGGCAGCGCCCGCTCCAGGATCGCGGCGGCGTCGACGCCGGAGGGGAGCGTGCCGTAGGCGCGGCCGGCCTCGTCCCCGAGGCGCGCGGCGCAGTAGGCGTCGGCGACGGCGGGCGGGGCGTGGCGGACGAGCAGCGATGCCTGGAGGGCGAAGCCGAGGTCCTCGACGATCCGGCGGGCGCGGAACTGGGCGTCGTGCAAACGCTCCTCCGCCGGCCGGGGATCGTCCGGGTCGAACAGCGCGGCCGTGTCGCGCCGCACCGCGGCGAGGTGCGCGTCGAGGCGGGCGTCGGCGCCGGCCGCCAGCTCGCACTCGGCGAGGAACGCCGGCAGGCCCTCCGGCTCGCGCGCCAGCGCGCGCAGCACGTCGAGCGCCGCGACGTTGCCGGACCCCTCCCAGATCGACGCCAGCGGCGCGTCGCGGTAGAGCAGCGGCATCCCCGAGTCCTCGACGTAGCCGTTCCCCCCGAGGCACTCCAACGCCTCGCCGGCATGCATCGGCGCGCGCTTGCAGACGTGGTACTTGAGGACCGCGGTCGCGAAGCGGCGGAAGGCCGGCTCCTCCGCGTCGAACGCGCGGGCGCAGCGCAGCGCCGCCACGGTCGCCGCCTCCGACTCGATCGCGAGGTCCGCGAGCACGTTGCGCATCGCCGGCTGGTCCGCCAGCAGCGCGCCGAACGCGGAGCGGTGGCGCGCGTGGTGCAGCGCCTCCAGCAGCCCGCGCCGCATCGCCGTCGCCGAGCCGAGCAGGCAGTCGAGCCGCGTGTGGTTGACCATGCGGATGATCGCCGGCACGCCGCGCCCCTCCTCGCCGACCAGCCGGCCGTGGATCCCGACCAGCTCCACCTCGGAGGACGGCAGCGAGCGCGTGCCGAGCTTGTCCTTGAGCCGTTGGAACTCCATCCCCGGGCCGCGCTCGACGAAGAAGCAGGACAGCCCGCCCGGCGCCTGCGCGAGCACGAGGAAGACGTCGCACGGCGGGTAGGAGCAGAACCACTTGTGGCCGCGCAGCTCGTAGGAGCCGTCGCCGGCCGGCGACGCGGTCGTGAGGTTTGCGCGCACGTCGGAGCCGCCCTGGCGCTCGGTCATCGCCATGCCGGCGATCGCGCCCGTGTCGTAGTCGGGGCGGGTGAGGCGCTCCTCCCACTCGGCCGCGATCGCGGGCGCGCCGTCGCGCAGCGCCGGGATCGCGGAGTACGTCATCGACACCGGGCACATCACGCCGCCGTTGAGGTTCGACCACAGCATCATCAGCCCGGCGCGCACGACGTGGGCGCCCGGCCGCGGGTCGCGCCACGGCAGCGCGTGGACCTCGCGCTCGATCGCGCCGCGCAGCAGCCAGTGCCACGACGGGTCCAGCTCGACCTCGTCGATGCGGTTCCCGTAGCGGTCGTGCGTGAGCAGGCGCGGCTCGTTGCGCTCGGCGCGCCGCCCGTGCTCGGCGGCCTCCGCGCTGCCGGCCACGGCGCTCGTGTCGCGCAGCCGGTCGATCCCCCAGCTGCCGCCCTCGCGCTCGATCGCCTCGCCCAGCGCGAGGTCGCCGCCGAGCAGGTCGGCCGGCAGCAGCGGCGGCGGCTGGTTGCGCACCGCGCGGACGGCGTCGGTCAGGTCGGTGCTCGCCATCGCCCTGCTCCTCCTCGGGTTCGCCGGACGGGTCGGCGACCCACGCTACTCCAGGCCGGCGGCGTGCGCGGCAGGTCGGCCGGCGCGCGCGACCGGCGGCGAGGCGGTCAGACGCCGCGCTCGGCCTTCTCGCCGTAGAGCGCGGCGTCGGCGCGGGCGACGAGCGTCTCGACCGTGTCCTCGTTGCGCAGCTCGGCGCGCCCGCTGCTGACGGAGGCGGCGGGGCGCCGGGCGCGCAGCGCCTCGCGCACGTGAGCGATGCGCTCCTCCGCGACCGCCGCGGTCGTGTCCGACATCGCGCAGACGAACTCGTCGCCGCCCCAGCGGACCGTCACGTCGTAGGCGCGCACGGTCACGACGATCGCGGTCGCGACGGCGTGCAGGAGCGCGTCGCCGGCGGCGTGGCCGTCGCGATCGTTGACGGCCTTGAGGTCGTCGACGTCGAAGATCGCGAGCGCGAGCGGCTGTCTCGCGCGGCGCGCGCGCTCGATCTCCTTCGCCAGCGCCAGTTCGCCCGGCCCGCGCCGGTAGACGCCGGTCAGTTCGTCGAGGCCGCCGAGTTGCCGGTCGCGGGCGGCGTGCCGGCGGTCGTCCGCGGCGGCCTCGCGGTCGGCCGCGGCGGCGGCGCGCTCGGCGGCGGCGGCGCGCCGGGCGGCCGCCGCGGTGGCGCGCAGGTCGCGCAGCATGGTGAGCGCCCCGTCGAGGCTGCCGGCCTCGACGGCGTCCCGCTCCTGCGCCTCGGCGGCGAGGTCGCGGGCGGCGGCGGCCTCGTCGCGCGCGCGGGCGGTGTGGTCGCGCGCCGCCGCGGTGAGGTCGCGCATCCGCGCGACGTCGTCGCGCCGCGAGGCGGTCAGCAGGCGCTGCGCGCCTGTCGCCGTGCGGCGGGCGGCGGTCACGCCGCGCTCCTGCGTGGCGCCCTCGCGCTCGTGAGCGGAGCGCTCGTGCGCCTCGCGCGTCGCCGGCGAGGCGGGCACGTGCCCGCGCTCCCAGTCTGCGGCCGCCTGGTCGCGGTCGGCGGCGTGCTGGTCGCGGTCGGCGAGTGCCCGGTCGGCGTCCGACGCGAGCTGGTCGACGTCGGACGCCTCGCGGTCGGCGTCGGCCTGCGCGCGGTCGAGGTCCGCGGCGGCCTGGTCGGCCGCCGCCTGCGCGCGTGCCTGCTCTTCGTGCTCGGACGCGGACCACTCGCGCGCAAGCGCCTCGACGTCGTCCGCTCTCTTCCCCCGATCGGCCATCAGATGCACTGACTTTCTGGTTTACGAGCCCTGACCCTACACGCTCGCGCGGCATGCGCGCTGAGGGTCGACCCCGCGGGCCGCGCGGGCGCTCAGCGCGCGCGCGAGACGACGCCGTCGCGCCCGAAGCGCGGCAGCGGGCCGCCGGCGTCGCGCTTGAGTGCGGCGATCAGACGGCGCACGACGGCCGGGTGGCGGCTCACGACGTTGTGGAGCTCGCGCCGGTCGCGCTTCGTGTCGAACAGCTGCTTGTCGGCGCCGTCGCTGTGCATCGTCAGCAGCCAGCGGCCGTCGTTGCACATCACGTAGTCGTCGAACGCGGCGGTCATGTACTTGCGCGGCGCGACGTGACGGGCGCGGTCGAACATCGCCGTGAGGTCCTCGCCGTCCATCCGTCCGCCGGGCTTCACGCCGAGGAACGACATCAGCGTCGGCGCGACGTCGTTCGTGGAGGCGAAGTAGTGGCTGCGGCGGCCGGCGAGCTTGCGGTCCGGATGCTTGACGATGAACGGGGTGTGGTGGAGCTCTCTGTGCAGGTGCCTGCCGCTCTTGCCGATCAGGCCGTGCTCGCCGAGGAAGACGCCGTGGTCGCTCGTGTACATGACGGCGGTCGAGTCGGTCAGGCCGGCGCCGTCGACCTTCGCGAGCAGGTTGCCGATCCAGTGGTCGGCGAACGCCAGCTCGGCGGCGTAGAGGCCCTGCACGCGCTTGGCGACCGCGTGCGAGAGCCCGAGCTTGGACATCGCGCTGATCGGCGCGTTGAACGGGTGCAGCGGCTCGTAGTCGAGCGGATTCTCGCCGGCGAATCTTCTCGCCCACGCCGGCGGCGGGTCCCACGGCTCGTGCGGGTCGAAGCCGTCGACGACGAGCACGAACGGCTGGTGCTCGCGCAGCGTGTCGATCAGGTCGATCGCCGCTCTGAAGACTCTCGCGGTGAAGTAGTCGTCCTCGGCCATCCCGCGCGGCGCGTAGGCGAGGTAGAGCGCGAGCGCCGACTCGGCGCCGCTGCCGCCGCGCAGCGAGGGCGGCAGGAAGCGCTGCACCTGCGCGGTCGGGACCGGGTCGCGGTGGTGCGCCGAGTACTGCGCGGTCTGGCCGACGAAGCCGACGAAGTGGTCGGTGCGGCGCTGCACGCGCTTGTAGCGGGGGCCGACGAGGAACGGGTTGTCGGTCACGTAGGCGGTCGTGACGCCGTGGCGGTCGAGCAGCTCCAGGAACGTCGGCTCGTTGCGCGGGATCGAGCTCCAGCCGGGATTCGACGGCAGGAACGGCTCCTTGTGCCAGTGGCGGAACGGGAACTGGCGGTCGCCGGTGAGGATCGTGTCGCGCGCCGGCCCGGTCGGCATCGCCTCCGGGTGCGCGTGCGTGAAGGTGACGCCGTCCTTCGCGAGCGCGTCGAGGTTCGGCGTCAGTCTGCGGCGGCTGCCGTACGCGCCGACGTAGTCCGCGCGCGTGGAGTCGGTCACGATCAGGATCGCGTTCTGCGCGCTCGCGTCGCGCGCCGTGCGCCCGTGCCGCGCGAGCGCCAGGGGGTCCAGCGGCCCCGCGCCCAGCAGCCCCAGCATCGCCGCCCCGCCGGCGCACGCCCCCGCGCCCCGCAGCGCGTCGCGCCGCGTGATCCGCCGCTCGTCCGAGGGCTCGTGCTCGCCGGCCGCCATCGCAGGATGGAAACACATGGGGCGGCGGGGGAGTTGCGGCGGGCTCAGCCAGCTCCGGCGACGCGCTCCGCCGCGGCTGCCGACTCGGCGTGCTCGAACGCGGGTGCCATTCGCTCCAGTGCGGCGGCGCTGAAGCCCGCCGCGCGCGCTTCGCTCCGCCACTCCTGCACGGCGCCCGCGACGTCACCGAGGATCGCGTCCGGCTCACCGCCTGAGAGGCGGAAGTGCGGAGCCGCCTCCAGCGCTGACGAGACGCTCGCGGCATGGTCGCCGTAACCGATCGAGGTGCTGAGGCGCTTGGGGCCGGGCGACGGGTCCGGGTTGAGGTCGAACGCGGGCGAGAGGCTCCAGCCGGTGCTGCTCGAGCGCAGGAAGCCGTGGTTGCGCAGATGGTCGTCCGTGTTGGAGATCAGGATCGAGAACACGATCCGCCGCCACAGCTCGCGCAGGTCCGCCGTGGGATCCGGCGCGTGGCGCTCGATCGCGTCGGCGATGTCGAGGTAGCTGCCGGCGTCGCCGTCGCTCGCCTCCAGCATCGTCATCGCGCTCACGTACCCGACGCGCCGGCCGTCGGTCCGGTCGAAGCGGTCGACGACGAGGATCGCCTTGTCGCCGAAGACGTGCGTCGCCGCATCCGGGACGTCGACGCCGGCGCGCCGCGCGAGCGCCAGGGCGACGCCCTCCCAGCGGACCACGTCCCAGTCGTCGTTGGCGCTGCTCGGAAGCTTGGCGATCGCAATGCGACCGTTCGCGTCGAGCACGTGCGCCTTGGGTCGCGCGCCGCCCAGCGAGCTGCCGCCGTGCTGCAACGTTTCGAGGTCGGCGTCGGTCGCCTCGTCGCGCTCGAGGCGCTCGGCGGCCATCAGCAGCCGCGGAAGCTCGAGCAACGAGGGGACGCCCGCGTGCTCGTCCGCCAGGTAGACGCCGGTCGCGGGTTCGCGAAAGCGCAGCGCGCCCTGCCGCAGGTCGTCGCGCACGCCCAGCAGGTAGTCGATCTCGCCCAAGCTGCGCGCCGTCGTGCCGCCGGCGTCTGCGCGGCGACGCTCGGTTCGCTGCAGCAGGCGGCGGCCCCAGCGGTCGGGGGCGCAATCCGAGAACGCGCCGAACGTCGTGCGCCCCAGCGGCGTCTGCTGCTGGGCGGCGACGAGCGGCAGCGCCGGGTCGAGCGCGTAGGCGTGGTGCCGGGCGAGGTACTCGGGCGCGTACGCGAACGTCGCCGACTCGGCTCCGCGCCGCCGGTGCGCCCACAGCCGGCCGGCGAGCACGTTCTCGCCGGCGAGCTGGACGAGCACGTCCGTCTCAGCCACGGCGCGGCCTCGTCAGGTCACGCGGACGCACGCGTTGCGGCAGGCGCTCTTCCGAGCGCATGCGACCGAGGTCGGTCTCGTAGGGATCGAGCGCGTTGGGGAGGACGTCGAGCAGGCCGAGGCCGCGCAGCACCCGCAGCAGGTTCTCGACGCTCACGCCGCCATCGCCGCGCTCGAGTCGGGCGAGCGTGTCGCGCGAGATGCCGGCACGGTCGGCGAGTTGCGCCTGCGTGACCGCGCGCAGCTTGCGCCACGTCGCGACATGACCGGCGAGCTCACGCAGCGCGCGTGTGACAGCGATCGGCGTTGGCTGACTATTGCTACGCATATACCCAGCACTGTAGCATTTATTGTATGAAATACCTGACGTGGAGCGCGCGCCGGGCGACGGCGTCACGCCGCTGGTGCAGCTCGATCCGATCGCGCGCACCGTGATCGCCGAGGCGTTGAGAAGACTGGTGGTGACGATCCCGCAGTGGGTGCGCATCCCGGGCATCTACCTCGTCGCGCTGTGGCTGCGCGACGAGGACGGCGGGCGCGACGGCGACGTGGTCGTGCCGCTCGCGCCCGCGCCGCCGCCGCTGGAGGCGGGCCGCAACTACCCGCCGGCCGAGATCCGGCCGCTGCTGCAGCGCCTCGCGGAGGAGCGCCTCGCGGTGAGAGACGTCGGCTGAGGGCGCGACCCCGGCCGCGCGCGGCTCAAGACGCGCCGCGCGCGGCCGACCACCTCGGGGAGACCGATGACGCTCGTCACCGCGATCACGCGCATCCAGGAGATCCGGAGCACGATGGTCGTGCCGCTGGAGAACGGCGGCGCGGCCGCGCCCGCGCCCGCGACCGGCACGGCGGCGGCGGCGAGCATGCCCGTCGCGGCGGCCTCGAGCGCGAGCTTCGCGAGCGCGCTCGCGCAGGCGCAGGCGCCCGCCGCCGCCGGCTATCCCGTCGCGGGGGCGCAGCCGGCGGTCCCGCTCTCCCCGCGCGCCGCGCAGATGCTGACGCCCGGCCAGCAGCAGTTCGCGACGCAGCTCGCCGCGCAGACCGGGCTCGACACGCGCGTGATCGCGTCGTGGATGCTCGCGGAGGAGTCGGGCGGCGCGGCCGCCTCGCGCGAGGCGCAGCACAACCACAACTGGCTCAACATCGGCTGGACCGACAGCGGCCGCTACGGCACGAACGGCGCCGTGTGGTCCGATCCGGTCGCCGCCGCGAACGCGACCGCGGCGTGGCTGCGCGGCCAGGACGCGATCCCCGGCTACGGCCGCGCGAGCGCCGGCGTGCAGGCGATCCTCCAGACCGCCGGCCAGCCGCCGCAGTCCCAGATCGCCGCGCTCCAGCGCTCCGGCTGGGCCTCGAGCGGCTACCCGGACCTGCCAAGCGTGTACGGGTCGGTCGCGGGCTGATCCCCTGGCGCCGGCGCCGCTAGATTCGAGGGTCCGACGACCCAGGAGGCACCGATGCTGTTCGGACAGGAGCACGTCGAGCGCTATCGCGCGACCGACGGCGCGGAGGGCTACGACTGGCAGCGCGGGACGACGATCCTGCTGCTGACGACGAGAGGCCGCAGAAGCGGCGCCGAGCGCACGACGCCGCTGATCTTCCGTCCGCACGGCGACGGCTGGATGATCGTCGCCTCGCGCGGCGGGACCGACCAGCCGCCGGGGTGGTACCTGAACCTGCAGGCGGAGCCGGAGGCGCAGGTGCAGGTCAGAGGCGACGTCGTCCGCGTGCGCGCCCGCGACGCGACGCCGGAGGAGCAGCCGCAGCTGTGGCGCGAGATGGCCGAGGTCTGGCCCGACTACGACGCCTACCAGCAGAGAACGGCGCGCAAGATCCCGGTCGTGGTGCTCGAGCGGGCCTGAGCGGCGCGCGCCGTCTCGAAGCGTCCTGCCGAGCGGTCGTCCTGCGAGCACAGGGCAGGACGCTTCGCGCAGGGCCGGGCGCCTACCGGGGCGGCTCCGCCGCCACGACGTGTGCCGGGTCCGGCCGCTCGCCGGGCGGGGCCTGGGCGTAGTCGCCGAAGGGCGCGTCGCGCGCGGCGACCGCGGCGCCGACGCCCTCGCGCTCGGCCAGCTCGACGAAGCGCAGCGCGTCGGGCGTGTTGCGCATCAGCCCGTCGAGGATCGGGCCGAGCGTCTGCGTCGAGGCGAGGCCCATGCTCTCGTAGGCCTGGTTGACGACGAGCTTCATCGCCGCCAGCTGCGAGGCGGGGATGCGCGCGAGCGCCTCCGCCTGCGCGCGCACCTCCGCCTCCAGCCGGTCGAACGGCACCGCGCGGTTGATCAGCCCGCACTCCGCAGCCTCCACGCCGGAGAGCGGCTTGCCGGTCAGCGCGACCTCCTTGAGCTTCGCGAGCCCGAGCCGGTAGATCCACATGCCGGTCAGGTGACAGCCCCACATGCGCGAGTAGGGCGTGCCGATGCGCGCGTCCTCGGAGGCGATCACGAGGTCGGCGCACAGCGCCATGTCGCTGCCGCCGCCGACGCACCAGCCGTGGACCTGCGCGATCACCGGCTTGGGCGCGCGCCACAGGCTCATGAACTTCGGCACCGGTCCGAGCGACGGCGCCGTCGCCATCACGAAGTCCTTGCCGGGGTCCCATCTGCCGTCGGTCGTCAGCGCCTCGTCCCAGTGGTGGAAGCCGCCGCCGAAGTCGAAGCCGGCGCACAGCGCGCGCCCCGCGCCGCGCAGCACGATCGCCTTCACGTCCGCGTCGGCGACCGCCAGCTCCACCGCCGCCTGCAGCTCGTCCGGCATCGGCGGCACGATCGTGTTCAGCCGCTGCGGCCGGTTGAGCGTGATCCACCCGATCGCACCCTCCGCCCGGTACAGCAGCGTCTCGAAGTCCTCGTCCGCCACGTCGCCTCCTCCGCTCGCCTGCGCCCGGCCGCCCGCGACTCTACGCGGCGGGGCCTCCGGCTACGGCAGCAGCGCTGACAGCTGAGCGAGCACCAGCTCTGAGGCTGTGCGGTAGTCGGGCGCGTCGGGCGCGACCGCGCGTATGGCATCGTCGTAGCCGCCGGCCATGTCTGAGATCCGCCGCGCGATGCGCTCGCGATGGTCGCCGTCCTTGACCAGCTTGAGCTTCTGGGCCGCGAGCTCGCGCACGTGGACGGCGTCGTGCTCGCCGCGCGCGAGGATCATCGCCTGGTCGGCGAGGTCGGTCGGGCGGGTGCGCTGGCACAGCGCGCGAAGCTTCTCGGCGACGATCTCGTCGAGCGACAGGACCGAGACCGCGAAGGGGTCGTAGTACGGCGGGCCGATCAGCTCGACGCGCGGGTCGAGGACATCCTCGCGGTAGCTGATCTCGACCGACACGAGCCCGCCCGCGAGCGGGCTCGAGAAAGCGATGCGGTCGAAGTCGAGGCTGCGGCCGGAGTCGGTCGCGGGCGGCGACGGCTTGAGCGTCACGAGGCCGCCGATGCCGGATCGTGCGATCTCGCCGGTCACCTCCTCTGCGTCCAGCTTGTGCTTCGGCGGCTTGGCGCGGGTTGCATCGATGTCACGCGAGAAGCGCTCGTGCCCATGCACGTGGCGCAGCACGAACCCGCCCTTGAAGCACAGTGCCTCGGCATAGGTACTGGCGAGGCGGGCTGTGATCGTCATCAGCGCGAAGTCGCGCGCGACGAGGTCGGGTGGACGACCGAGGCGGTCGACGAGATCCTGCAGCTCGAACTCGTTGCGGACGCGCAGCCGCGCCATCAGGTGCTCCGCGTGTGCGCGAGCAGCGCCCCGAGGTCGGCGTTGACCTGCACACGCCAAGTGGTGTCGAGCGGGCCGTGCCTCGGGGCGGTCTGGTCGAGCGGCGTGGAGGCGTGGCTGGACCCGCGCAGCGGGTGGAACGGCGCGGCGTCCTGCTCGCTCGCGAGGTGCGTGACGAGCAGTCCGAGCCGGCGCGCAACCGCGGCGTTGCGGTAGCGCGCGGCGGCGGCTGCGAGCCGCTCGGCAAAGCCCGGCCGGCGTCGCAGTGCGAGGTCGAGCGCCTCGACGCTCTGCGCGAGCGTCACGCCCCAGCGCGGATGCGCGAGGCTGTCGAGGATCGCCCGCTCCGGGCCGGCGACGCGCGGGCCGCCGCGCGCCTGCGCGCCCCAGAGCCTCGATCGCGCCGTGAGCACGTGGTGGACGCGCTCGCCGCGCCAGTCGAAGTCGCGCCGCGGGCTGGCGATCAGCACGACCGCCCTGCGGAAGTGCTGGTCGCTCAGGTCATGGGCGGTCAGCGCGCGGCCGGCGGTGATCAGGTACGGCTGCGGGGTGAGCGCGTCGATCAGTGCGTGGAGGTCGATGCGCAGGACGCCGGTCTGGTCGCGCATGACGTAGGCGCCGCGTCGCACGCGTTCGAGCTGCCCGGTCCTCGCCAACTGGCGCAGTGTCGCGAAGCTCGCCCGCCGGCTGCCCGTGAGCGCGTCGATCGCCGCCAGATCGTCCTCCACCACGACGGGCCACCGGCCGGCCAGCGTTGCGTGGCGCGCGAGCGCGACGGAGGCGTCACGGACGCGGTCACCAGAAAGCATGCAACTATTGTAGGCAGAAATGGGACCCATCGGATCTGTTGCTGCATTTGAGACCCGAAGATCGGATGTATATAGGGATAGCTGTCCTATCTTTTTCTGCAATAGAGTCGTCGAAGGCATTTTTCGTAGAGAAGAAGAGGAAAGCAAGTCTCCCACCCCTAACGGTCTCGCGCCAACCTGCCGATAGCGGGAACGCGACGAGGCGGGCTCGGGCTCCGGGTGGCCGCGACGCACAGCACAGACCGGCCACCGCGCAGGGAGAACGACAGACCGTGATGAGACGGAAGAGACGCGCCGCGCTGCCCGCGGTCCCGCCGCAGGCGTCGGAGAGCACGATGCTGATCGGCCAGCTGGCGATCGCCGTGACGGTGATCGGCTGGGCGCTGTTCGTGATCCTCACGCTGACGCGCAGCAGCACGCTCGGCGGCGCCTCAGACCGGCCGCCGCTCGACCTCGCGACGATCTTCTACATCGCGATCATGACGCTGCTGGCGTGCTCGTCGCTCGCCTACCTGACGACGCGCCTCGGCTACTACTCGCGCACGCGCAGCCACCGCCGCGCCACGCGCGCCGAGCTGGCGCAGCCGTTCGAGCAGCGCGCGCCGGCGCTCACCGCGCTGATCCCCTCCTACCAGGAGGACGAGCGCACGATCCGCATGACGGTCCTCTCCGCCGCGCTGCAGGAGTACCCGGAGCTCGAGGTCGTGCTGCTGATCGACGACCCGCCGACGCCGAGATATGCCGGCCCCGCGCGCATGCTCGCCGCCGGCCGGCGCGTCCCGCAGGAGATCGACGCGCTGCTGCGCGAGCCGTGCGCCCGCTACCAGACCGCGCTCGACTGCCTGGAGACGAAGTTCATCGAGGGCGGGAAGACCACCGTCGAGGACGTCGACGGCGTCGCCGCCGAGTACGAGCACGCGGCCGGCTGGCTCGCCGCCTACGCGGCCGGCTACGAGATCGTCGACCACGCCGACCGCTTCCTCGTCGACAACGTCCTGCTCGCGCTCCAAGCCGACCTCGCCAAGAACGCCGAGGCGCTGCGCGCCGCCGCCGCCGAGGACGCCGGCCTCTCCTACCCGCACCTGCGCTACCTGCTGCGCCGCCTCACGTGGATCTTCGGCGCCCGCGTCAGCTCCTTCCAGCGCAAGCGCTACGTCTCGCTCTCGCACGAGCCGAACAAGGCGATGAACCTCAACAGCTACATCGGGCTGATGGGCGACGGCTACCGCGAGGTCGAGGTGCCGGGCGGCGGGATCGCGCTGCTGCGCGCCGACGAGCAGCCGGACCTCGTCGTGCGCGACCCCGACTACGTGCTCACGCTCGACGCCGACTCGCTGCTGCTGCCGGAGTACTGCCTGCGGATCGTGCACGTGCTCGAGCAGAGAGAGCACGAGCGGGTCGCGGTCGCGCAGGCGCCCTACACCGCCTTCCCCGGAGCGGAGACGCGGCTGGAGCGGATGGCCGGCGCGACGACCGACCTCCAGCACCTGGTCCACCAGGGGATGACGCACTACGACGCCACCTTCTGGGTCGGCGCCAACGCGATCCTGCGCAAGCGCGCGCTCGACGACCTGCGCGACGTCAGCCACGACGGCGACTGGGCGATCGGCCGCTACATCTCCGACCGCACCGTGATCGAGGACACCGAGTCGAGCATCGACCTGGGCGTGCACGGCTGGCGGCTGCTCAACTACCCCGAGCGGCTCAGCTACAGCGCGACGCCCGCGGACTTCGGCGCGCTCTGCATCCAGCGCCAGCGGTGGGCGAACGGCGGCCTGCTGATCCTGCCGAACCTGTGGCGCCAGATGCGCACCCGGCGCGACCGCGGCGAGCGCCAGCGGATCGGCGAGACGTGCCTGCGGATCAACTACATGGCGTCGATCTGCTGGAGCTCGGTCGCGCTGATCTTCCTGCTGCTCTATCCGTTCAACGGCCGCCTGATCAGCCCGCTCGTGCTGCTGATCTCGCTGCCGTACTTCTCGATGATGGCGATCGACCTCAAGCGCTGCGGCTACCGGCGCAGCGACGTCTTCGGCCTCTACGGCTTCAACCTCGTGCTGCTGGCGGTGAACCTCGCCGGCGTCGGCGCCTCGCTGCTGCAGGCGTTCGTCGGCGGCCGGCCGGCGTTCAAGCGCACGCCGAAGATCCGCGGCCGCACGACCGCCGGCTTCAGCTTCGTCGTGATGCCGTACGTGTTCGTCGCCTTCTCGGCCTTCATGCTCGTCCACGAGCTGCATCGCGACCGTTGGATCAACGCCGGCCTGGCGGCGCTCAACGCGCTGCTCGCGGCCTACGCGATCGTCGCCTACGTCGGGGTGTGGAACTCGCTGGTGGACGTGTGGGCGAACGTCGTGAGCTGGCTGCACAAGCCGCAGCGTGCGCCGCGCGCCGAGCGCGCCGCGGCGCGCGCGGCGCTCGCCACCGCCGGCGACGCGTCCGCGACGCACTGGTCGCAGACGCTCGCCTACGCGCCGCCCGACGGCGTGCGTCGCGCCGAGCGCCGCTCGCCCTCGCGCCGCAACGGCAGCGCCGCCGACCGGCGCGCGCCCGACAGCATGGACCGGCGCGCCGGCTCCGGCCGCCGCGAGACGGACCTGCCGATCACGCACATGGGCCGCCGCGCGAGCGACCGCCCGGTCGGCCGCGCCGACGAGATCGTGAACGAGGTCGCCGAGGGCCAGCGCACGCTCGACGAGCTGACGGCCGCCGCGGAGCGGGAGGCGTCGCGATGAGCCCGCACGAGCTGCCCGATCCCGACACGCTGCCCGACGCGCCTGCGCCCGAGCTCTCGCCGCTGCGCGTGCTGCTCGCGCTGCTGGCGGTGCTGGTGCTCGCCGCCGGCGGCTTCCTCGTCCTCCATCGCACCGCCGCCTCCCAGGCGGCCGGCGGCGCGCCCGGCGGCAAGGGCACGTGGTTCGCGCCCTACGTCGACGTGACGCTCACGCCGACCGACGCCTTCCAGGACCGCGCCGCGAACCCGGCGCGCCAGGCGGTGCTCGGCTTCGTCGTCGCGGGCGCGAAGGTCGCGGACCCGTGCACGCCGACCTGGGGCGACTACGCGACGCTCGACGGCGCCGCCACGAGATACGACCTCGACCGCCGCGTCGCGCAGCTGCGCGGCCAGGGCGGCGACGCGGTGATCTCGTTCGGCGGCCAGGCGAACAGCGAGCTGGCCGTCGCCTGCGAGGACCCGGCCAAGCTGCGCGACGCCTACCGCGCGGTGGTCGAGCGCTACGCGGCCGACACGGTCGACTTCGACGTCGAGGGCGACGCGGTCGCCGACGTCGCCGCGAACGAGCGCCGCGCACAGGCGATCGCCGCGCTGCAGGCGGACGCCCGCGCGCACGGACGCCACCTCGCCGTGTGGCTGACGCTGCCGGTCACGCCCGACGGCCTCGACTCCGGCGCGCTCGCGGTCGTGCGCACGACGCTGGCGGCGAAGGTCGACCTCGCCGGCGTGAACGCGATGGCGATGGACTTCGGCGAGGCCGCGGCGCGCGAGGACATGCGTGGCACGGTCCTCGACGCGCTCGAGGCGACGCGCCAGCAGCTCGCCGCCGTCTTCGGGCGCGCCGGCGCGCAGCTCAACTCCGCGCACCTGTGGCGCAAGCTCGGCGCGACGGTGATGATCGGCCAGAACGACGAGCGCGGCGAGCGCGTGACGGTCGCCGACGCGCGCGCCGTCGGCGCCTGGGCGGCGCAGCACGGCCTCGGCCGCGTGTCGACCTGGTCGCTGAACCGCGACCAGCAGTGCGGCGTCACGTTCCGCGTCGTCGGGACGCTGTCGGACCACTGCAGCGGCGTCGCGCAGAGACCGCTCCAGTTCGCGAAGACGCTCCACCGCCTGCTGCACGGCAGCGTCCGCGCGACCGCGGCGGCGGTCACGACGGCGGACCTGCTGCCGGAGGCGACGACCGCGACGACCGACGATCCGGCCAGGAGCCCGTACCCGATCTGGCAGCCCGAGCAGGCCTACCGCGAGGGCTACAAGGTCGTCTGGCACCAGGCCGTCTACGTGGCGAAGTGGTACTCGCAGGGCGACACGCCCGACGCCGAGAACGTGGCCGCCGCCGACAGCCCGTGGCGCCTCGTCGGCCCGGTGCTGCGCACCGACCACGCGCCGAAGCTCAGAACGCTGCCGCCGGGGACCTACCCCGCGTGGTCGACCCACGGCGTCTACCGCGCCGGCGACCGCGTCCTCTACAGAGGCCTGCCGTACCAGGCCAAGTGGTACTCGCAGGGCGACGTCCCCAGCGACGCCGGCCCCAACGGCACCCCCTCCCCCTGGAGACCGCTCTACCGCATCCCCGGCGAGCCGCCGAACTGACGCGTCACGACACTAGGAGGGCGTGGGAGCGCGGAGCCCGCGGTCGCCGCCGGCGAGCGACACGAGCGGCACCGCCAGCGTGACGGCCGCGCAGCCGAGCGCGAACGCCGCGTCGACGCCGGCGCGCTCGACGAGGCCGCCGGCGAGCGCGGAGCCGCCGGCGATGCCGCCCACCAGCGCGGCGTTGCTCCACGTGAACGCGGTCGCCATCGCCCCGGTGGGCGCGAGGCTGCCGAGCAGGCTGTAGAGGCAGGCGAACACGGGTGCCTGCATGAGGCCCGCGAGCAGGCTGAGCGCGGCCGCGGCGGGCAGCGAGCCGGCGGCGACGAGCGGCAGCGTGCAGGCGGCCAGCGCGGCGAGCAGCAGCGGCAGCCGCGCCTCGTTGGCGGCGCCCGGACCGAGCGCGCCGTAGAGCAGCCCGCCGAGCAGGCTGCCGACGCTCCAGAGCGCGAGCAGCAGCCCGGCGGCGTCGCGCGAGTGCTCCTGCAGCGCGAGCGCCGGCAGGCCGACCTCCACCGCCCCGATGTTGAGGCCGATCAGCACGCAGCACAGCAGCAGCGCGCGCAGCAGCGTCCCCGGCGGCAGCACGCCGCCGCGGCTCATGCGCCCGCTGCGCGGCCAGCCCGCGAGCGCCGGCGCGCTCGCGAACGTGGCGGTGCCGGCGAGCGTGACGCCGGCCGACAGCAGGACGGCCGCCGCGGGCGAGGCGACCGCGATGACGGCGCCGACGACGAGCGGGCCGCTCGTCCAGATCACCTCCTGCGTCGTCGCGTCGACCGCGTAGGCCACGTCGCGCGCGGCCTGCGTGCGGGCGAGGACCGGCCACGCCGCGCGCGAGCAGGCGGCGACCGGGGGCCGCACGGCGCCGGCGAGCGCGGCCAGCGCGACGAGCGGCGCGGCGCCGGCGCCCTCCGTCGCGGCGGCCACGAGCGCGATCAGCAGCGTGGCGCGCGCCGCCGCCGTCGGCAGCAGCACCGTCCGCGGTCCGACGCGATCGACGAGCACGCCGAGCAGCGGCGCCATCGCCGCGCCGGCGAGCGCGTCGGCGCCGACCGCGAGGCCGGCCGCCGCGAACGACCCGGTGCGCTCGCTGACGAGCAGCAGCAGCCCCAGCGCGGTCATTCCCGCCGGCAGGCGCGCGGCGATCGAGCTCGCGAGCAGGCGCCGGGCTCCGGGCAGCGCGAGCAGGGTGCGATACGGCTGGGAGAGGCGGCGCACGGGCACGGGAGCATGCTGCTGATTGATGCAGTCGTTTGCAACCTGCATTCGATTGCAGTACGTTGGCCCTCGTCCGCGGGCCAGCCTCGCGGGCTGGCGAACGGCCTGGAGGAGAGGGTGGAGATGAAGAGTTGGACGCCGAGAATCGGCACGCTGGCTGCTATCGCAGTGCTCGCGCTCGCGAGCGGCTGCGGAGGCTCGAACAAGGGCTCCGGCACCGCCGGCGGCTCGACGACGGGCGATCAGTCGACCGCGCAGAGCGGCATCCTGCGCATCGGCACGGTCGACGCGATCACGTCGTTCAATCCGTTCATCGCGCTGTCGCTGCAGACGGGCACGGCGCTGACCGCGACGTACGCGCAGCTGGTGGGGCTGGATTACGACTCCGCCAGAGGCTTCACGCCGGTGCCCGGCTTCGCGAAGTCGTGGGACATCTCGAACGGCGGCAAGACGATCACGTTCCACACCTACGCCGACGCGAAGTTCTCCGACGGCAAGCCGATGACCGCCGAGGACGCCGCCTGGTCGTTGAACATGATCCTCAGATACGGCGACGGCCCGACGGGCCAGGTCTCCTACCTGCTCGACGGCATCACGAAGGCGACGGCGCCCGATCCGACGACGGTCGTCGTCAACTACTCGGCGCCGCACTCCAACGCGCTGCTCTCGCTGGCGCAGGGGATCCCGGTGCTGCCGAAGCACATCTGGGCGCAGTACGCCACCGGCAACGGCCGCGGCCTGCGCACGTATCGGCCGGAGTCGCAGTCGGGCGGCCTCGTGTCCGGCGGTCCGTACCTGCTCAAGCAGTACGAGCGCAGAGGCACGACCGTCTACGTCCCGAACCCGAACTGGTTCGGCGAGCCGTCGCACGCGAAGGCGGTCGCGCTCACGTACTACACCAACGAAGACTCGATGGTCGAGGACTTCACGCGCGGCCAGCTCGACATGATCGAGTCGGTGCCGGTGCCGGCGCTCAAGACGCTCGAGTCCAAGCCGGACGTGACGATGATGAGCGCGGACCGCGGCGTGCAGGCGGACCTGTTCTTCAACTCGAACCCGCGCAAGCCGAAGAACCGCGAGCTGCTGGACCCGCGCGTCCGCAGAGCGATGGACGAGTGCATCAACCGCGACGAGATCATCGACGTCGTCTTCCAGGGCCACGCGAAGAAGGTCGAGACGCTCGTCGGAACCCCCGGCGGCGAAGAGCAGGACACCAGCCTGCCGGTGACCCAGTACGACTGCGCGGCCGGCAACAGAGTGCTCGACCAGCTCGGCTACAAGCGCGGGTCCGACGGCGTGCGCGTGGCGCCCGCCACGAGCGGGACGTACGCGCAGGCGGCGCACCCGATGTCGTACGAGGTCGTCACGGTCGCGGGCGCGGGCGAGTACAACGTCGACCGCACCGCGGAGATCATCCGCAAGGACCTCCAGCAGCTCGGCGTGAAGGTCGTCCAGAAGGTCGCGGGCGACGAAACGGCCACCAACACGTACCTGGTCGGCGAAGACTGCGACCCGCAGACGTCGAAGGGCTACACCTCGTGGGATCTCGACCTGGCGTACTCGATCTCCGAGATCACCGCGCTCGACACGCTCTCCGGCGAGCTGAAGGAGTCCTGGTGCGCCTGGAACTTCACCGGGACCGACAACCCCGCCTACGACAAGCTGTGGCCGCAGGCGGCGCGTGAGCTCAATCAGGACAAGCGTCGTCAGCTGCTCTTCAAGATGCAGCAGATCTACTACGACTCGCGCGCGACCTTCCCGCTCGCGGAGAAGGAGGAACCGAGCGCCTACTCGAACGGCTGGACCGGCTTCGTGCGGCCCGAGCTCGCCGTCAGCTCGACGAAGTACTACACCGCGCCCCAGCAGGTGAAGTAGCGGTGGATCACGGCACGCGCGGAAGGCAGAGGATCGCAACGTGAGGTCGGGCTACGTGCTCAAGCGCGTGATGTTCGCGCTCGCCACGATCGTCATGGCCGTCACGTTGAACTTCCTGCTCTTCCGCGCCGTGCCGGGCGACGCCGTCGACGCCCTGCGATGCCTCCGCTGCAGTCAGGAGTTCCGCGACTCGCAGCGGGCGTCGCTGGGCCTCGACAAGCCGCTGATCGTGCAGTACGGCAGATATGTCGGGGGCCTCTTCCACGGCGACCTCGGCCGCTCGCTGCGAACGGAGGACCCGGTGACGGGCGAGATCTGGGACGCGCTGAAGAACACCGCGCCGATGGTCCTGCTCGCGCTCGTGATCGCCTTCGTGCTCGGGATCGCGACGGGGGTGATCGCATCGTGGCGTCGCGACACGGTGGTCGACCGAGGGGTGACGTGGACCGCGCTGGTGTTCAACTCGCTGCCCGCGCAGTGGCTCGGGCTGCTGTTCGTGCTGTTCGTCGCCGAGCACGTCGGCCTGCCCTCGTCGGGCGTCTCGAACCCGACGCTGGGCCTGCTCGGCGACGCGTCGGCGCTGGCCAAGCTGTGGGATCGGCTCCAGCACATGATCCTGCCGGCCTCCACGCTGGCGCTCGTGCTCTACGGCAACTACGCGCTGATCGTGCGCTCGGGCATGCTTGAGACGCTCGGGGAGGACTACGTCCTGACGGCGCGGGCGAAGGGCCTCTCAAACTGGCAGGTGATCTGGCGCCACGGGTTCCGCAACGCGCTGCTGCCGCTCGTGACGATCGTCGCGCTCTCGCTCGGCTTCGTGATCGGCGGCGCGATCACGATCGAGTACGTCTTCTCCTACCCGGGCGTCGGCCTCGCCGCCGTCGAGGCGATCAACCAACGCAACTGGCCGGTGCTCCAGGGCATCTTCCTGTTGATCACGATCACGGTGATCCTCGCGAACCTGCTCGCCGACCTCCTCTACTTCAAGCTCGACCCGCGGGTGACGGCATGACCGGCGTACTGGAGGAGGCGACGATCGAGGGCATCGCGATCGTGCGACGCCCCGGACTGCTCAAGACGGCGATCCTGCAGCGGCCCCAGGCCGTCGTCGGCATCGCGATCCTCGTGCTGTTCGTGCTGCTGGCGCTGCTCGCGCCGGTGCTCGAGCCCTACGACCCGCATGCGAAGAGCGGCCCCGTCTACGCGCCGCCGAGCAGCGCCCACTGGCTCGGCACCGACGACGGCGGCGTCGACATGGTCTCGCTGCTGCTGCAGGGCGCGCGCGTCTCGCTCGCCGTCGGCTTCTGCGCGGCCGTCGTGGCGATGCTGATCGGCGGCACGATCGGCGTCGTGGCCGGCTTCTTCGGCGGGCGCACCGACACGGCCCTGATGCGCTTCACCGACTACGTCATCGTGATCCCCGACGTGCCGCTGATGATCGTCGTCGCGGCGCTGTTCGGGCGCTCGCTGACGAACATCATCCTGATCATCGGGGCGATCTACTGGACCTTCACCGCGCGCGTGATCCGCGCCCAGGTCAAGACGCTGCGCGAGCGGACGTACGTCAAGCGCGCGCGCTCGATCGGCGCGGGCAACGTACGTCTGATCGGCCGCCACGTGCTGCCGCAGGTCGCGCCGCTGCTGATCGCCAACACCGTGCTGCTGATCGCGTTCGCGATCTTCGCCGAGACGTTCATCACGTTCCTGGGCCTCGGCGACCCGAGCCTGATCTCCTGGGGGCGCCTGATCGAGAACTCGTTCAAGGGCAACGCGGTGCTCAACAACGCATGGTGGGCGATCGTCCCGCCCGGCGTCTGCGTCGCGATCGTCGTGCTCGCGTGCACGATGGTCGGCCAGTCGCTCGAGGACGCGCTCAACCCGCGCCTGCGGGTGGGCCACATCGCGACGCGCCGCTTCCGCATGCGCAGACTGGAGGACGAGGCATGAGCGAGCCGCTGCTGCGCGTGGAGGACCTGCACGTGTGGTTCGAGCTGGACGGCGGCCGCGAGCTGCACGCCGTGCAGGGCGTCCTCGCTCGCGCTCGAGGCCGGCGAGCGGCTCGGCCTCGTGGGCGAGTCGGGCTGCGGCAAGACGACGACGATCCTCGCGCTGATGGGGCTGCTGCCGGCGTCGGCGAGCGTCGCCGGGCGCGTCCTGCTCGACGGCGTCGACATCCTCGCGCGCGGCGAGGCGACCGTCCGCGGCCATCGCTGGCGCGACGTCGCGATGGTCTTCCAGGGCGCGATGAACGCGTTCAACCCGGTCAAGCGGGTCGGCGAGCAGCTCGTGGAGCCGATGCGCCTGCACGGTGTCGCCGAAGGCGGCGCCGCGTCGCGCCGCGCCGGCGAGCTGCTCGAGCTCGTCGGCATCCCGGCCGAGCGCGCGTCGCGCTACCCGCACGAGTTCTCCGGCGGGATGCGCCAGCGCGCCGCGATCGCGATGGCGCTCGCGTGCGAGCCGCGCGTGCTGCTCGCCGACGAGCCGACGACGGCGCTCGACGTGATGGTGCAGGCGCAGATCCTCGAGCTGCTCGCGCAGCTCGCCGACGACCTGTCGCTCGGGCTCGTGCTCGTGACGCACGACCTGCCGGTGGTGGCGCAGATCTGCTCCGGCGCGTCCGTGATGTACGCCGGCCGGATCGTCGAGTCGGCGCCGACCGAGCTGCTCTACCACGAGTCGCGCCACCCCTACACGCGGATGCTGTTCTCGGCGACGCCGGACCTGTACGGCGACGGCCCGGTCGCCTCGATTCCCGGCTCGCCGCCGCCGCTCGACCGGCCGCTCGCGGGCTGCCCGTTCGCGCCGCGCTGCGACCGCGCGTTCGAGCCATGCACGGTCGAGACGCCCGCGATGCGCTCGGTCGGAAGCGGGCGCGTCGCAGCCTGCCATCTCAACGACCCGGCGCTGGTGCGCTCGTGAGCCCGCTGCTGGAGGTCGAGGACCTCGTCGTCCGCTTCCCGCTCCCGCGCGGCGTCGCCGGCGCCCTCATGCGGCAGCCGCGCAGCGTCGTGCGCGCGGTCGAGGGCGTTCTCGTTCTCGGTCGACCGCGGCGAGCTGCTGGCCTTCGTCGGCGAGTCGGGCTGCGGCAAGACGACGACCGGTCAGGCCGCGCTGCGGCTCGTCGAGCCGGTCTCCGGCACGGTCCGCTTCGACGGACGCGACCTGACCGGGCAGCACGGACGCCGGCTGCGCCCGTTCCGCCGCCGCGCGCAGGCGATCTACCAGGACCCCTACGAGTCGCTGGATCCGCGCTTCAGCGTGCGCGAGACGGTGGAGGAGCCGCTGCTCGTCCACGGGATCGGCAGATCGCGCGCGGAGCGCGAGCGCAAGGTGCACGAGGCGCTCGAGCGCGCCGGCCTCACGCCGCCGAACCTGTTCCTGGAGCGCTACCCGCACGAGCTCTCGGGCGGCCAGCGCCAGCGTGTTGCGATCGCGGCGGCGCTGATCCTCGAGCCGGAGCTGATCGTCGCCGACGAGCCCGTCTCGATGCTCGACGTGTCGGTCCGCGCCGGGATCCTGGCGCTGCTCGACCGGCTGCGCCGCGAGGGGCTCGCGATCGTGATGATCACGCACGACCTCTCGACCGCCGCGCACTACGCCGACCGCATCGCCGTCATGTACCTCGGGCGGATCGTCGAGGAGGGGCCGGCCCGGCAGGTCGTGCGCTCCCCGCGCCATCCGTATACCCAGTCGCTGATCTCGGTCGTCCCGAAGGCGGACCCGCGCGAGCGCACGAGACCGGAGATCCTCTCCGGCGAGGCGCCGAACCCCGCGCAGATCCCGTCGGGCTGCCGCTTCCATCCGCGCTGCCCGGCGGCCTTCGACCGCTGCCCGCTCGAGGACCCGCGCACGCTGGTCCCGGTCGGCGACGACGCCGCCGGCGAGGGCGCCGACGGCGCGGGCGAGCACCGCGCCGCCTGCTGGCTGGTCGGGGACGCCGCGCCGCTCGAGGCCGGCGCGAGCACGTAGGCGCGAGACCACACCGACCCAAGGAGAGAGACGTGACGAGCGGACGCGGCGAGAGGTCGTATGCGATGGCGGATCCGGCCGAGCGGTTCTCCGGCGCCGAGCTGGCGCGCCGCATGGACCTCACGCGAGCGCTGATGGCCGAGCGCTCGCTCGACGCGCTGCTCGTGCTCGGCGACGCCCGCCACGGCGGCGTCTGCTGGCTGACGGAGTACCGGCCGCTGCAGGCGTGCCACCTCGTCGTCCCGCGCGACGGCGAGCCGACGCTGCTGATCCCGTGGCTCAACCACGTGCCGAACGCGCGCGAGCTGAGCGCCGTCCCGGTCGCCTGGAGCGGCGAGCCGCCGGTCGGGCGGGTCGCGGAGGCGCTCGGCGGCGCACGCCGGATCGGCCTCGTCGGCGGCATCCCCTACCAGGCCCACGCACGCCTGCGCGAGCTGCTGGGCGACGCCGAGCTGACCGACGTCGGCCACGACTTCGCGGAGCTCCAGCGGGTCAAGTCCGAGGAGGAGATCGACGCGATGCGGGAGGCGGCGCGGCTGACCGACCTCGCGCTGGCGGCGATCGTCGAGCACGCGCGCCCCGGCGTGAGCGAGCGCGAGCTGGTCGCGCGCGCCGAGCTCGCCTACCGCCTGGAGGGCGGCGACGTCGGGATCACCTTCCTGCGCTCGATGCCGATGGACGCGCCGAGCGGGATCGTGCCCGCCCAGCGCCCGTCGGGCCGACGCCTGGCGAGAGGCGACGCGATCGTCTGCGAGCTGACCGCGGTCCACCGCGGCTACTCGGGGCAGGTGCTGTGGCCGGTGTTCGTCGGCGCCGAGCCGACGGCCGAGTGGCAGCGGCTGTTCGACGCCGCCCACGCCGCCTACCGCGGCATGGCGGACACGATCCGCGCGGGCAGCACCGTCGCCGACGCGATCGCCGCGGCCGCCTCGATCCGCGCGGCCGGCTACACGATCTGCGACGACCTGCTGCACGGCATCGGCATCGGCATCGCCGAGCCGTTCGTCGAGCCCGACGACCTGGAGCGCCCGCCGGCCGACGGCGGCATGCGCTTCGAGGCCGGGATGGCCGTCGTGCTGCAGCCGAACCCGATCACGCCCGACGAGCGCGTCGGCATCCAGCTCGGCGCGGCGGTCGTCGTGCGCGACGACGGGGTGGAGCCCCTGCACGCGGTCCCCGACGGCCCGCTGATCGCCGCATGAGCGCACACGACCTGCAAACGATCCCGGAGGTAGCGGCATGAAGACCCTGCTGCGCGGCGGCCACGTCATCACGATGGACCGCGAGCTCGGCGACGTCGAGCACGGCGACGTCCTGATCGAGGACGGTCGCATCGCGGCCGTCGAGCGCGGCCTCGACGCCGCCGCCGACGAGGTGATCGACGTCAGCGGCAGCATCGTGCTGCCGGGGCTGATCGACTCGCACATCCACCTGTGGCAGACGCCGCTGCGCGGGCTCGCGTCCGAGGTCTGGGCGGGCGAGTACTTCCCGACCGTCCACCCGCTGTCGGGCCGCTACCGCCCGCAGGACATGCACGCGGCGACGTACGGCGGCGCGATCGAGCTGCTCTCGCACGGCGTCACGACCGTGTTCGACTTCTGCCACTCGGTCAACTCGCCGCAGCACGCGGACGCGTCCGTCGACGCGCTCCAGGAGGCGGGCATCCGCGCGCTGTTCGGCTACAGCTTCCGCGACCGCCCGGAGGTGCCCGAGCGCGCGTTCCACTCGCACGAGGAGCGCGTCCGCGACGCGCACCGCGTGCGCTCCGAGCGGCTCGCCGACGAGGCCGGGCTCGTGCAGCTCGCGATCGCGCTCAACAACCTCGAGCACGTCGACGAGGAGACGTTCGAGCGCGAGCTGGCGTGCGCGCGCGAGCTGGGCGCGCTGGCGACGGTCCACTCGCTGCTGCCGTGGGAGATCGGCGAGGTGCACCGGCGCGGGCTGCTGCGGCCGGACCTCATGTGGGTGCACGTGACGCCGGCGACCGACCACGAGCTCGAGCTGCTGCGCGAGCACGGCGGCTCGATCGCGGCGACGCCGGAGATCGAGTTCGCGATGGAGGGGCTCTATCCGCTGACCGGCCGCTGCGTGCGCCGCGGCGTCCCGACGACGTTGGGCGTCGACGTCGCCAGCGCGGTCTCCGCCGACCTGCTCGTGCAGATGCGGCTCGCCTTCGACGTCGAGCGGATGCTCGACGGCCAGCACGGGCGGATGTTCGGGCGCGAGCCGGCGCGCAAGGAGGGGCTGCCGACGCTCTCCGCGCGCGCGGTCCTCGGCCTCGGGACGATCGACGCCGCGCGCGCGCTGGGCATCGACGGCCGCACCGGCAGCCTGACGCCCGGCAAGGACGCCGACGTGCTCGTCCTCGGCACCGAGCCGTTCGGGATGGGCCTCGGCGACCCGGCCGCCCACGTGATCCTCCAGTCGAGCGCGGCGAACGTCGACCACGTGCTCGTCGCCGGACGCCCGCGCGTGCGCGACGGCGAGCTGGTCGACGTCGACGTGGCGCGCATGCGGCGCCAGCTCGACGAGGCGCGCGAGCACGTCGTCGGACCGCGATGACGCGGTGACCGGGACCGCGTGGGCGGCCGCGTCGGGCGTCGGCTTCGGGCTCTTCCAGAGCCTCAACGGCCGCGCGGCGCGCTCGCTCGCCGACCCGTACCTGTCCACCTTCGCGCAGCTGCTGCTGGCCGGGGCGATCCTCGTCGCGGCGAGCGTGACGACGCAGGACCTCGGGCTGCTGCGCCATGCGCCGGCGGCCGCCTTCGCGGCGGTCGCGGGCGCGGGCGTGCTGCACTTCATCGCCGGCTGGACGCTGCTCAACCTCAGCCAGGAGCGCCTCGGCGCCGCGCGCACGAGCCCGCTGATCGCGACGACGCCGCTGTTCACGCTCGCGCTCGGCGTCGTGATCGCCGGCCAGTACCCGGGTCCGGCGGCGATCGCGGCGATCGCGGCGATGGTCGGCGGGGTGGTGCTGACCGCGCAGACGCCGGGCGCGAGCGTCCCGCTGCGCACGGCCGCGTTCGGCCTCGGCGCCGCGGTCTGCTGGGCGTCGAGCCCGCTGCTCGCCGTCGAGGGCATCCATCGCCTGCCCTCGCCGCTGCTGTGCGTCACGATGGGGATGCTCGTCGCCGTGCTGCTCTACGGCGTCGCGCTCATCGGGCGTCACCGGGTGGTCCGCCGCGCCCGCGGCCCGCGCCCCGCGGCGGCCGCGCGATCCGCGGACCGCGCGCGCGACGTCGCGATGGCGTTCAAGCTCGCCGCCGGCGTGCTCGTCGGCCTGGCGACCTGGCTGCGCTGGCTCGCGCTCGGCGACGCCGACGCCGCCGTCGTGATGGCGCTCAGCCTGCTGTCCGTGCCGGTCGTCCTGCTGGTCGCGCCGCTCGTCTCCGGGCGCGGTCACGAGCCGGTCAGCGCGCGCACGTGGGCGGGCGCCGCGCTCGTGGCCGGGGGAGCGCTGATCCTGATCGGCGGGAGCTGACGGCGCCTACTCCCGACGTGCGGGCGCGACGAGCTCGGCGAGCGCGGCGCGCAGCTGCTCGTAGCGGCCTGCGCCGACGACCTGTGCCCACTCATCCTCGATCGCGGCGTGGATGCCGACGGCGAGCCGGTGCAGCCGCCGTCCGCGCGCGGTGAGGCGGACGATGCGCGCGCGGCTGTCGCGCGGGTCGCGCTCGGCGGCCCGCGCGCCTGCACGTCAGCACGGCGACCTCGCGGGTGGCTCGCCTTTGCCCACCGCGCCGGACGCTGAGAGGATGCGCGGCATGGCACGGATGTCGGGGCATCCGCTCCGGATGCACGCGGTGGGCCGGGCCGGGCTCGCCGCGGGGATCGCGTGCGCGGTCGTGCTGGCGGTCGCGCTGACGCCGGCCGCCGCCGTGGCGCGCTCGCCGCGGCGCGCCTCCGCCGCGATCCCGAAGCCGATCACGGTCGCGCCGCAGGACAACGCCGCCACGCCGGACGTCGCGGTCGACGAGCACGGGACGGGGCACTTCGCGTGGACGGAGCGGGTGAGCGGCGGGCCCGACGTCACGCACTACTGCCGCGTCCCGCGTGGGGGGACGGCGTGCACGGATGCGCACCAGTGGGCGCTCGCGCCCGACTTCAACTTCACGCGCGTGCGCGTCCTCGCGCCCGGCGGCGGGCGCGTCTGGATCCTCGCCTCGCGCTGCTGCGGCGACGTCCCCACGCCCGACGGCCAGCCGACCGGCAACCCGCAGTACGCGATCGTCTCGACCGACGGCGGCACGACGTTCGCGGCGCCGCGCGTGATCGGCGTCAACGACGCCTCCGGCGACGCGATCGCCGGCCCCGGCGACTACGCCGTCTCGTCGATCACGTCCGTCGTCACCGCGGGCACCTTCTTCTCCGCGAACGCGATCGACGGCTTCACGCGCAGGACGGTGAACATGGACCAGTCGGGCGTCGCCGCGAACAAGGGCTACGACGGCTCGATCGCGCTGCTCACGCCGACGATCCCGATGGTCGCCTACGGCGACGGCGACAACGCCTTCTGGCGGCTGTGGGGCGGCAGCGGCGACGTGAACGACATCGCGACGTGGGGGTCCGAGCACGAGGTCGCGCACGCCGACAGCCCCAAGCTCGTCGGCGGCGCGCGCGGCGTCTTCCTCGTCGACCAGCGCGACCCCGGCGACTACCCGCGCAACCTCGAGGTGCGCCGCTACGACGACGGCGCCGGCGCCTTCGGCCCGCCGACCTCGATCTCGACGAAGGACGAGTCGCCGATCTTCGCCGACGCGTTCCAGGACGCCCACGGCGACGTCGGCGTCGTGTGGATCGACAACGGCTCGAAGGACCCGCTCGTCTACCGCGTCTCACGCGACGGCAAGACGTTCTCGAAGCGCACGACGCTCGTCGCCCACACCGACGACGGCGCGTTCAACCCGCAGCTCGGGCTGGCGCCCGACGGCGGCGGGTGGGCGGTCTACGACGGCAACGACCACGGGCCGGTCAAGGCGGCCGTCGTGCCGCCGGTCCGCGCGCTCGCCGGCGGGGGCTCCGGAGCCGGCGGCGCGTGCGTGCCGCAGGTGACCTTCAACCACGGCAAGGTGCTCGTCAGCGCGACGACCGGCTGCCTGAAGCGAGGCAAGGGCGGCGTCTACCGCACGCATGGGCCGGTGCGCGTGAACGGCCTCGCGATCGTCCCCGCGGGCGCGAGCGCGGGCGCGGCCGCGGGGACGCGCGCGCACGCGGCGGCCGCCGCGACGATCGCGGTCGACCCCAAGCACCGCACGATCGAGGCCAGCGGCACGGTGCAGACGAAGGCCGGCAACGTCGTGCTCGACAAGGGGCCGTTCAGCTGGACGATCCCCAACGGCGCCGACGTGCACGTCGCGACGTTCGCGGACCTCGGCACGTTCCACGTTCTCGCTGCTCGGCTTCCGCATCGTCGGCAAGGGCGACCTGAGCTTCACGAAGCACGGCACGAAGATCCCGATCCACCTGCAGCTGCCGGCGATCTTCGGCGGCGTGACCGGCGAGGTGACGCTGCGCACCGACACGAGCACGCCGCTGGGCCTGCGCACCGACGGCATCCACATCCACGTCGGCGACGCGTTCCTCGGCGCGCTCGAGGTGCGCGGGCTCGACGTCAGATACGAGGCGGGGCTCGACACGTTCGAGGGCGGCGCGACGTTCCTGTTGCCGCCGTCCTACAGCAAGCCGGGCGTGAGGGTCGCGTTCGGCTTCCAGGCCGGTGCCTTCACCCACGCGGAGGGGACGGTCGGCTTCGACCCGCCGCTCGCGCTCGCGCCGCCGTACGCGTCCTTGCAGGCGATCGGCCTGGCGCTCAGCACGTCGCCGCTGACGATCGACGGCGGCATCGAGCTCGTCGCCGGCACGAGCGTCGCGGGCAAGGCGGCGATCGCGATCGACGCGCTGCCGCCGAAGGGCTTCGCGTTCACGCTCTCGAACCCGGCCGAGCTGAAGATCAGCGGCGACCTGAAGGTCGTCGAGATCCCGCTCGCGAACGGCTTCGTCGACTACAGAACCGACGGCCTGCTGAGCTTCGGCGGCGGCGTCGACTTCACCGCGCCGGGCGGGATCGCCTCCGTCACGGCCGGCATCCCGACCGGTCCGCCGCACGGCCCGGCGTTCGTCAGCTTCAAGAACGGCCACTTCAACGCGCCGATCTCCGGCGACGTGTGCGTGCCGGCCGGCTGCGGCGTGATCGACGTCGGCGCGAAGGGCGTCGTTTCCTCGACCGGCCTCGCCGCCTGCGGCGAGCTCGTCATCACCGACACGCCGCACGTCGGCGTCTCGGCCGGCTTCGGCTACCGGTGGGGGCAGAGCGCGGAGGCGTTCGGCTCGTTCGGGGGCTGCGACGTCGGGCCCTACGAGGCGAGCGCGAGCAGCGCGGGCAGCGCGGGCGCCGGCGCGGGCGCGCGGGCGGCGCAGTCGGACGGCGGCTTCACGCTCGGCAGAGGCGAGCGGCAGGTGAACGTGGCGGTCGACGGCGACGGCGGCGCGCCGAACGCGACGCTGACGCTGCCCGGCGGCGAGACGCTCGGGCCGATCCCGCCCGGCGCCGCATCGGCGCGCAGCACGCACGGGATCATGCTCCAGGCGGGCGGGAGATTGATGGCGCTGATCGGCGACCCGCCCGCGGGCGCCTACGCGATCGACGCGGCGCCCGGCTCGCCGGCGATCAGCCGCGTGCGGATCGCGAAGGGGCTGCCCGACCCGTCCGTGCATGTGAAGGTCGGCGGCCGCGGCCACCGGCGCACGCTGCGCTACCGCATCCGGCCGATCGCCGGACAGACGGTGCGCTTCCTCGAGCGCAGCGGCCGCGCCGGCGCGGAGATCGCGACGGCGAAGCGCAACAAGGGCACGCTGCGCTTCTCGCCGGCCGACGGCCCGGCCGGGAGGCGCGAGATCGTCGCGGAGGTGGAGCAGAACGGCGTGCCGCGGCGCGAGCTGCTCGTCGGCTCCTACCGCGCGCCGCGCCCGCTGCGGGCCGCGAAGCCGCGGCACGTGCGCGTGCATCGACGGCGCGCCGGCCTCGTCGTGACGTGGCGCCCGGCGCGCCGCGCGCTGCGCTACCTCGTGCGCGTGCGCCTCAACGACGGCCGGCGCCTGCAGTTCGTCGCCGGCCGCCGCGCGCGGCGGGTGCGCGTGCGCGGCGTGCGCCCCGAGCAGGCCGGCCGGATCGCCGTCGCCGGCCTGCGCGTCGGTCCGAAGCCCGGCCCGGCGGCGCGGGCGCGGGTGAAGGCGAAGCGGCCCCGGCACCGCACCCGCGGCCACCATCGGCGCTGATGCTGAAGCTGCCGAGCCGGCTGCTCAGCGTTCGTAGGCGCGGCCGCGTGGCAGGACGCGCAGCACTTTCACCGCGCCGTCGTCGTCGCGCATGAAGCGCACGCGCCAGTCGCCGACGCGCAGCCGCCATTCGTCCTCGGCACCGGCGAGCTTCACGACGTCGCCTTGGGGTGGCTCCGCGACGAGCCGGTCGAGCGCCTCGATCACGCGACGTTGCACAGGCCGGTCGAGCTTGCGCATGTCGCGGCGGGCGCGTGCGGTGAAAGCCCAGCCGTCGGGTCCGGGTCACGCGAACTCGCGGCGGATGTCCTCGTCGGAGAGCACCTCGCCGCGCGCGACCTGCGCTCGCGCCTCCGCGGCGCCCGCGTCCTCGTCGGGCGTCGTCGGCTCGTCGTCGACCGGGGCGGATGCGAGCAGCTCGCCGAGCGCGTCGCGCCGGCGCGCGATGAACGCGAGCGTGTCGGCCGCCTCGTGCTCGGAGAGCTCCTCGACGACGGTTCTCAGCTGCTGCTTCGCAGTCATGCGCTCAACGGTAGCGCGACCAGGTGCGCGTGCGCAGCTGCTGAGCTGCACGAGACGGAGGAGGAGCCGAGCGGCGTGTCCTGCCCGCGCAGGATCCCAGATCATGACATCAGATGATGTAACGTTGAGTCGCGACACCAACGGGAGGAGGTCCGCGATGCCCGCCACGCCGACAGCAGTCACGATCGACGCACCGCCCGCGCACGCCGCCTCCGCGCCGCCGCGCCCGCAGGAGCACCCGCTGCCGCCCGGCCCGCGCGGCCGCGAGGCGCTGCGCTGGATCCTGAGAACGCGCACGCAGGAGGGGCCGCTGGAGCTGCTCACCGCCGCCGCCGAGCACTACGGCGACGTCGTCCTCTTCGGGCTCCCGCGCCAGCCGCTCGCGATCGTGCGCGGGCCGGAGGCTGTCCGGCACGTGCTGATGGCCAACCAGGACGGCTACCGCAAGTCCAACCAGTACGAGCTGCTCCAGCCGGTGCTCGGCAAGGGCCTCGTCACGAGTAGCGGCGCGCTGTGGCAGCGCCAGCGCAGACTCGTGCAGCCGATGTTCGCCAAGCGCCAGCTCGCGCCGTTCGCCGACCACATGGCCGCCGCCGCCGCCGCGGCGCTCGACGCCTGGTCCGCGCAGCGCGCCGACGGCGAGCGGGTCGAGGTCGCCGGCGAAGTCCTGCACATCGGGCTCGACACGGTCGGCCGCGCGCTCGTCGGGCACGACTTCACCCCGCACGCCGAGGCGTTCGGGCAGGCGCTCGGCAACGCGCTGCACCAGGCCGGCGCGGTCGGGCGCTCGGCGAGCGTCGCGCTCGGCCAGCGGCTCCCGGGCGGCAGCGTCCAGCGCGCGGCCAAGATCGCGCGCCCGCTGCGCTGGCGCAGCGGCATGCGCAGCGCCGAGGTGCTCACCGGGATCGGCCGCACGATCATCGACGACCGGCTCGTCAACGGCCACGGCGACCGTGACGACCTGCTGCGCCTGCTGATGGAGGCGCGCGACGAGGAGACCGGCGAGCCGATGGGTCGCGAGCAGGTGCTCGACGAGCTGATGACGTTCGTCGCCGCCGGCCACGAGAACGACCGCGCACGGCCTCGCGTGGATGTACTACCTGCTGTCGCAGAGCCCGCAGGCGCGCGAGCGGATGGAGGCGGAGGTCGACGAGGTGCTCGGCGGCCGCGTCCCGACCGCCGAGGACGCCGAGCGGCTGCCGTGGACGACCGCCTGCTTCCAGGAGGCGATGCGGATCTACCCGCCGGTGTGGCACGTCCAGCGCGTCGCGCGCGAGGACGACGTCGTCGCCGGCTACCGCATCCCGCGCCGCACGCTCGTGCTCGTCTCGATCTGGTCGACGCACCGCGACGAGAAGGTCTGGCCCAACCCGCTCGGCTTCGACCCGCGCCGCTGGCTCGGCGACGCGGCGAAGGAGCGCCCGCGCTTCGCCTACCTGCCGTTCGGCGGCGGCCGGCGCATCTGCGTCGGCCAGGGCTTCGCGATGCTCAACGCGACGCTGCTGGCGGCGATGATCGCCCAGCGCTTCCGCTTCGACCTCGCCCCGGGGGCGAACATCGTGCTCGACCCGACCGTCACCGTCCGCCCGCTGCACGGCATCCCGATGACGATCCACCGCCGCTGAGCGGGCGCGCGCCGGGCGCGCCGGGCGGGCGCCCACTGCCTCCCGCCGCGCCCGCGCTCGCGTAGCCTCCCCGCGAACGTTCGCCGAGGAGGGAGCATCGCGTGGAGGTCGAGGAGTACGTACGCCGGGACGCCGTCGAGCTGGCCGGGCTCGTCGCCGGCAGAGAGGCGACCGCGGCCGAGCTGCTCGTCGCCGCGCGCGCCCGCGCGAGCGCCGTCAACCCGCGCGTCAACGCGATCGTGCGCCCGCTCGACGCGGAGGCGGACGCGCGCGTGGCCGAAGCGGACGCGCTGCGCGGGCCGTTCGCGGGCGTCCCGTTCCTGATCAAGGACCTCGCGCAGGACTACGCCGGCCAGCCGACGAGCAGCGGCTCGCGCTCGCTCGCGCGCGTGCCGGTGCCCGAGCACGCGACCGTCGTCGAGCGCTGGCTCGCCGCGGGACTCGTGATCTTCGGCAAGACCAACACGCCCGAGTTCGGCGCCAAGGGGATCACCGAGTCCGAGCTGCTCGGCGCGGCGCGCAACCCGTGGAACCTGGACCGCACGACGGGCGGGTCGAGCGGCGGCGCGGCGGCCGCGGTCGCCGCCGGCATCGTCCCGGTCGCGGGCGCGAGCGATGGTGGCGGCTCGATCCGCATCCCCGCCGCCTGCTGCGGCCTGTTCGGCCTGAAGGCCGGCCGCGGGCTGATCCCGTCCGGCCCGGTGCGCGGCGAGGGCCTCAACGGCTCCGCGACCGACGGCGTGATCTCGCGCACGGTGCGCGACACCGCCGCGATGCTCGACGTGCTCGCCGGCCCGGCGCCGGCCTCGCCCTACGACAGCCCGCGGCCCGCGACGCCGTTCGCCGACGAGGTCGGGAAGGACCCGGGGAGACTGCGCATCGGCGTCACGACCGCGAGCGCGATCCCGCCCGGCCCGCAGCCGGAGGCGCTCGCCGCCACGGCGGCCGCGGTCGCCGCGCTGGAGGAGCTCGGGCACGAGGTGGACGAGCTGCCGGGCCCGCCGTTCGACGCCGCCGCGCTCGCGCAGGACTTCCTGCTGACGTGGTTCGTCCACGTCGCGTGGCTGGTCGACGAGATCAAGCGCGAGACCGGCTGCGGCGAGGACGCGTTCGAGCTCGACACGCGCGTGATGGCGGCGCTCGGGCGCGGCAGCAGCGGGATCGAGCACTGCGGCGCGCTCGAGCGCCGGCAGCTGCACGTGCGCCGCCTCGCCGACTTCCACGCGCGCTACGACCTGCTGCTGACGCCGACGCTCGCGACGCCGCCGCCGCGCGTCGGCCAGTTCGACCTGCCGCTGCCGGCGAGACTCGCGTCGCGCGCGCTGCTGCGCACGCGCACCACGGCGGTGCTGCGCCGCCTCGGCATCGTCGACCGCATGATCGAGGAGAACCTCGGCTGGGTCCCCTACACCCAGCTCGCGAACCTCACCGGCCGCCCGGCGATGTCGGTCCCGCTGCACTGGACCGCGGAGGGCCTGCCGCTCGGCGTGCAGTTCGTGTCCGCCCCCGGCCGCGAGGGCATGCTGCTGCGGCTGGCGGCGCAGCTCGAGCGGGCGCGGCCGTGGGCGGACCGCCGGCCGGCGCTCTGACGCGGCGGCGGCACGCGATCCGCGTCGTCTCGGCTCAGAACGAGCTCGTGGGGAACGGCGTCCAGGCCGGCCAGGCGGTTGGCCCGGTCAGGCGTCCGCGCTCCAGCCGGGCCACGGGAGCAAACGGCGTGCGCGCCCGTGTGTTGTCGTAGAAGGTCGCGCGCGCGGCGATCTTCGCTGCGTCGACGACGAGCGGCCACAGGCGCTCGTAGCGCTCGCGGATCTTCGTCTCGGGGACGTCGTGGCCCCCGTGTGCGACGCGGAAGGCCACGTGTTCGACGGCCAGCTCGACGGGGACCATCATCACGTGCAGCTCGACGCGGTAGCCGGCCTGTTGCGCCTGCGCGACGAGGTCGCGCTTGCTCGGATGGCTGAACACGGTCTCGGTGACCAACGATCTGCGCGCGGTCAGCGCCCGCTCGCGCAGGGCGGCCGCGGCGGCCGCCGCCTGGTAGGCGTGTGCCTGCTCATCGCCGGGCCAGCGCTTCGCCGCGATCTCGTCGGCGTTGACGAACGGCAGGTGCGTCGCGGGCAGCAGGACGCGGTGCGCGAAGGTCGACTTGCCCGAGCCGTTGGGCCCGGCGAGGACGTGCAGGACCGGTGTGCTCACTCGGCCGCGCCGCGCGCGACGAGGTTGCCCTCGGCGTCGGCCTCGACCCACGAGTCGCCGGCGGCGGTCAGCTCCGCTGCGAGATCGAGTGCGGCGGTGCGCTCGGCGACGTCCTCGTCCCAGCGCGCGCGGACGACGGCCTGGGCGGTCTCGTCCAGCGCGTCGTAGGAGGCGGTGCCCGCGAGCACGCGCGCGACCTGGTCGTGGGTCACTCCCGGGGAGGTCTCCAGCTCGCGGCCGATGCGTGCCCAGTGGTCGATCTGCTGCGCGGCGCTGCGGCTCTGGACCTCGCCGGCGTGCTTGGCGGCCTCGAACAGGTCGCGCTGGATGCGGGTCGGCATGGTCGCCATCACGGGCGAGTGTAGCGGAACGCTACAGCTTGCGATCTGCCACGATCTCCGATGTGACCGTCGCCCCCGCCGAGGCGCAGCGCCTGCGCGACCTCGCGCTGCTGCGGCGCGTGCGTGACCGGATGGACCGCGACTACGCGCGGCCGCTCGACGTCGAGGCGCTCGCGCGTGACGCCCACATGTCGCCCGGGCACTTCAGCCGCGCGTTCAGACGTGCGTACGGCGAGTCGCCCTACAGCTACCTGATGACGCGCCGGATCGAGCGTGCGATGGCGCTGCTGCGGCGTGGCGACCTCAGCGTCACGGAGGTCTGCTTCGCGGTCGGCTGCTCGTCGCTGGGCACGTTCAGCACGCGCTTCGCCGAGCTGGTGGGGACGCCGCCGAGCGCCTACCGGCGCGAGCACGCGCCGGCGGCGGGGATGCCGGCGTGCGTCGCCAAGCAGGTGACGCGACCGGTCAGGAATCGAGAAGCGCGCGTCCCGGCCCGCTCCTAGCATCCGCGCCATGGACATCACCATTCACGCGAGCATGCTTCCGCACGCCGACGCGGACGCGTCGCTCGCCTTCTATCGCGACACCCTCGGCTTCGAGGTCCGCAACGACGTGGGCGGCGGCCGGATGCGCTGGATCACCGTCGGCCCGCCGGGCCAGCCCGAGACGTCGATCGTGCTCAGCCCGCCGGCCGCCGACCCCGGCGTCACCGACGACGAGCGCGCGACGATCGCCGAGATGATGGCGAAGGGCACCTACGCGATGCTGCTGCTGGCGACGAAGGACCTCGACGGCACGTTCGCGCGGCTGCAGGCCGCCGGCGACGTCGAGGTCGTGCAGGAGCCGACCGAGCAGCCCTATGGGGTGCGCGACTGCGCGATCCGGGACCCCGCCGGCAACCTGATCCGCATCAACGAGCAGCGCTGACGCGAGCATGGCGCACGCCGCCGACGGCCACGACCTGATCCGCGTGCACGGCGCGCGCGTGAACAACCTGAGAGGGGTGAGCGTCGAGCTGCCGAAGCGACGGCTGACGGTCTTCACCGGCGTCTCCGGCTCGGGCAAGAGCTCGCTCGTGTTCGGCACGATCGCGGCCGAGTCCCAGCGGCTGATCAACGAGACCTACAGCGCGTTCCTGCAGGGCTTCATGCCGACGCTCGCGCGCCCCGACGTGGACGTGCTCGACGGGCTGACGACCGCGATCCTCGTCGACCAGCAGCGGATGGGCGGCGACGCGCGCTCCACCGTCGGCACCGCGACGGACGCGAACGCGCTGCTGCGGATCCTCTTCAGCCGCCTCGGCAGACCGCACGCCGGCCCGCCGAGCGCGTTCGCGTTCAACGTCGCGTCGGTCAGAGCGAGCGGCGGGATCACCGTCGAGCGCGGCGCGAAGACGCGGACGAGGAAGGCGACGTTCAGCCGCCTCGGCGGCATGTGCCCGCGCTGCGAGGGCCGCGGCGCGGTGACCGACTTCGACCTCACGGCGCTGTACGACGAGTCGAAGTCGCTCAACGAGGGCGCGCTGACGATCCCCGGCTACAGCATGGACGGCTGGTACGGGCGCATCTTCCGCGGCTGCGGCTTCTTCGACCCGGACAAGCCGATCGCGAAGTTCACCAAGCGCGAGTTGAACGATCTGCTCTACAAGGAGCCGACGAGAATCGAGGTCGAGGGGATCAACCTCACGTACGAGGGCGTGATCGTCAAGATCGAGCGGTCGATGCTCTCCAAGGACGTCGACGCGCTGCAGCCGCACGTGCGCGCCTTCGTGGAGCGGGTGGTGACGTTTGCGACCTGCCCAGCGTGCGACGGCACCCGGCTCGCCGAGCACGCGCGCGCGTCGAGGGTCGCGGGGGTCTCGATCGCCGACGCGTGCGCGATGGAGGTCCGCGACCTCGCGGTCTGGGTGCGCGCGCTGGAGGAGCCGTCGGTGGCGCCGCTGCTGACCGCGCTCGGCGAGGCGCTCGACGCGTTCGTGCGGATCGGCCTCGGCTACCTCTCGCTCGAGCGGCCGTCGGGCACGCTCTCCGGCGGCGAGGCGCAGCGCGTGAAGATGATCCGCCAGCTCGGCTCCTCGCTCACCGACGTCACCTACGTCTTCGACGAGCCGACGATCGGGCTGCACCCGCACGACGTGCGGCAGATGAACGACCTGCTGCTGGCGCTGCGCGACAAGGGCAACACGGTCCTGGTGGTGGAGCACGAGCCGGAGACGATCGCGATCGCCGACCACGTCGTCGACCTCGGCCCGGGCGCCGGCGCCGGCGGCGGCGAGGTGGTGTTCGAGGGCTCCGTGGAGGGGCTGCGCGCAAGCGGGACGGTCACCGGGCGCCATTTCGGCGACCGGACGGCGCTGAAGGACTCGGTGCGCGAGGCGTCCGGGACGCTGGAGATCCGCGGCGCGAGCACGCACAACCTGCAAGCCGTCGACGTCGACGTCCCGCTCGGGGTGCTGGTGGCGGTGACCGGCGTCGCCGGCTCGGGCAAGAGCTCGTTGATCCACGGCTCGATCGCCGGGCGCGACGGCGTCGTGGCGATCGACCAGGCGCCGATCCGCGGCTCGCGGCGCAGCAACCCGGCGACGTACAGCGGGCTGCTCGACCCGATCCGCAAGGCGTTCGCGAAGGCCAACGGCGTCAGACCGGCGCTCTTCAGCGCGAACTCCGAGGGCGCCTGCCCGACCTGCAACGGCGCCGGCGTGGTCTACACCGACCTGGCGATGATGGCCGGCGTCGCGACGGTGTGCGAGGCGTGCGAGGGCAGGCGCTTCCAGGCGGCGGTGCTGGAGCACACGCTCGGCGGCAAGGACATCGCCGAGGTGCTCGCGATGCCCGTGCAGGAGGCGCTCGCGTTCTTCGGCGACGGCGAGGCGAGCGTCCCGGCCGCGCACCGGATCCTCGAGCGGCTCGCCGACGTCGGGCTCGGCTACCTCGCGCTCGGCCAGCCGCTCACGACGCTGTCCGGCGGCGAGCGGCAGCGGCTCAAGCTCGCGTCGCAGATGGCGGAGAAGGCGGACGTCTACGTGCTCGACGAGCCGACCGCCGGCCTGCACCTCGCCGACGTCGCGCAGCTGCTCGGCCTGCTCGACCGCCTCGTCGACGCCGGCAAGTCGGTGATGGTGATCGAGCACCACCAGGCGGTCATGGCCCACGCCGACTGGATCGTCGACCTCGGCCCCGGCGCCGGCCACGACGGCGGCCGGATCGTCTTCGAAGGCACCCCCGCCGAGCTGATCGCCGCGCGCTCCACGCTGACGGGGGAGCACCTGGCGGCGTACGTGGGCGGCTGACCGCCCGGCCGCCGCCGCTTCGCGTCACGGGTCGAGCACGGGCGCGAGCAGTCCGCGGCCGGCGAGCCCGCAGATGCCGTCGAGCGCGTCGAGCGCGTCGGCGTAGAGCCGCGGGTGGTCGCGCAGCGCCCAGAGCGCCTCGCAGTGCTGCCAGGCGGCGTTGCGCGCCTCGGCGACGCTCCACGTCGCGATCACGTCGTCGAGCCGGCCGAGGACGGCGTCGGCGATCCCGACGAGGCCGGTGGCGTAGCGCGCCTTGACCTGCTGCTCGACGCTCGCGAGCGTCGCGTTGACGCGCTCGTAGTCGGCGTGCGGCGGTGCGCCGGGGTCGGGCGTCAGGCCGAGTTGCTCGAAGGTCGCGATCAGCGCGAGCGGCAGGTCGTGGTTGATGTGCGCGTTCATGCCCGCGAGCGCGAACTGGATCGGCGCGATCCGCCTGTCGCCGCGGCGCTCGAACAGCGGCGCCCACGCCCGCGACGGCTTGCGGCCGGCCGCGACGGCGTCGACCGCGTCGAAGTACAGCTGCGCGAACGTGACGTCGAGCGCGCGCAGGAACGCCGGGTCGGCGAAGCCCTCGTCGGCGACCCGCCCGTCGACCGCGCGCGTGACGGCGAGGTAGAGCCAGTTGAAGCACGCGACCCCGTCCGCCGCCTCGAGCCCGGCCCCGATCGCCTCCATCCGCGCGATCACGGCGGCGATCGGGTCGGACGGCGGCGGCGCGGCGGCGGGCATCGACGGACCCTAGCCTGCAGCAGGGACGGCGCCGACCCGCGAGGTGGGGTCAGGTCGGCGTTACCGAGCGTCGGCGCGAGCGCGGGCGGGCGGCCGCCGACGAGCTTCTCCCGCTCGCTGGATGCGCTGGGCGCGCCGGCGGCAGATGCTAAGGTCTTTCCCTAGGTCAACCGTAGGGTTCATCGTAGGGAGGTCAGCGAACGTCATGCCGCGTGTTGTGACCGCAGAGGACTTGCGCTCCGGGCTTGGCCGTGAGCTCGATGCGTTGCGGGCCAGCGAGGAGGCGTTGTACGTCTCCAAGCGCGGTCGTCTGACCGGTGTGCTGCTCGACGTGGATCGTTATGCGGAGTTGCTCGACCGCGTCGAGTACCTCGAAGACAGCATGGCCGCTCTGCAGGCGCGCGAGGAGCGCGACGAGAGCGTGCCCTGGGGCGAGGTTCGGGACTGATCCAACCGTACGAGCTCCGGATGCACCGCGACGCGGTGCGCGCGTACCGGCGCCTGCATGGTCCGCTGCGCGACCGCATCCGTGCGGCGGTCGACGGCCTTGCCGGTGAGCCGCGCCCAGCGGGGGCGGTCAAGCTCGCCGGCCGCGACGACTTCCGCATCCGCGTCGGCGACTATCGGATCGTCTACGCGATCGACGATCGCGACCGGGTCGTGCTCGTCGCGCGCATCGCGCATCGCCGCGAGGTCTACCGCACCTGACTCGCCACTCGGCGCGCTGAGCCCGGCGACCGGGCCGCGGACGTGCCACATCTGCGTTGCGGTCCCGCGTGGCGCCCACGATGCCGGTCTACCGTGACGGCATGACGTTCCCTGACGCCGAGTCGCTGACCGAGTCCACTGGCAGCACCTTCCCCCGATGGCGAGACCCGGACTCGAACCGGGGACACCACGATTTTCCGTCGGCGGCCCGTGCGTGTCGCTGCGTTTGGCTCAGCCCATCCGGAACGCGCGCGGGCAGCTGCGGTCGCTGGTGACGCGCTTGCTCCGCGTGCGGTAGAAGGCGAACAGCTCGTAGGCGCCGCGCGCTTGGGGGTGCCAGCGGTAGCGGAAGCGACCGCGGCGGTCGGTTCTCACCGTGGCGATGGGGCGCAGGTGCCTGCGATTGGTCGGGGTCGCCGCGCGGAGCTCGATCCTCGTGTGCGCCTGACGCGGCTCCGTGGTTCCGTGCACGGCGATCGTCTGGCCCGGGCGGAAGGTCGGCAGATGGCGGCGTGGCGGCCGCGGGGTGGCCGGGTTCGTGTGCATGCGGATGCGTACGCCGGTGGGGCCGAGGAGTCTGGGGCGGACGGGAACGATGCGCACGTCGTGCGGGACGGTCGCCGGGCCGTCGTCATCGGCTGCGAGGTCGCGGGTGATCTCGAACGTCGGACGCAGGGCCATGCCGGGCCAGGGTGCGTCGCGCCCGAGCCGCGCGGTGAGCTCGACGGACCCGATCGTGTGGGCGGGGATGACGACGTCGTAGACGATGGCGTTCGGCGCGTTGCCGTGCAGGACGTTGTGGACGGTCGAGCACACGACCTCGGGGGCGGACGTGCGTGCAGAGCCGAGCTGTGCTCCTCCTGACGCTGTGATGTCGCTCGTTGTGAGCGGGAGGAACGGCGACCCCTCACCGGGGAACTGCGGTGGCCGGATGCCGAGGGCGAATCGCTCCGTGCGGGCACCGGCCTGGAACGCGAGCCGGTAGCGCACCTCCGTGGCGGCATCCGTGTGGATCGAGGCCGGCTGCTCGGCGAGCCAGACCACGAGACCGCCGTCGTGTCGTGGGTCGGCGCTGTGTGGGGGTGCCGGCGCTGCGGACGAGCACGCGAACCCAAGCAGGCACGCGATCATCGCTGCGCTCAAGCACCCCAGCTTCACATGCATCGCAGTGGCCCTAAATGGCAGGTGGCGTTGGTGCGATCGGTTTGCGTTGCTCATGGGTAGAGGGCGCGAAGGCCGTTGACGTCGCCGCGGCCGAGATCTCGCTCACGGATGCACCCGGAGCACTGGAACGGGTACATCGTCAGGTAGTTCGTGCTCCCACCCGAGGTGTGCCCCAGCCCCAGCGCATGTCCCGACTCATGCGTCGCGGTGGAATACACATCGTAATAGCCCGATGGCGGCGCGCCGGAGGTCGCATACCAAGCGACAGACGAGTTGAACCGGATGTCGGCACCGGTCATGTACGAACTCGTAGTCCAGAAGAGGGTGCACGCGAGAATCCCGGCGGTGTTGCAGCTCGAGAACCCTCCGGACATCGAGCCGAAATCAACGACGTTGACGCCATCATTCGACCCGCCGTGAGCCGTGGTGTTGCCGTCGGAATAGGCCGTGAAGCTCGTGAGGTCGGCGTAGCCGCAGGGGTTCGTGGTGTTGTTCCAGACGTGGTGGCCGGAGAGAATCTGGCCGTGCGCGTTCCCAGGGATCGACGGTATCGACGAGTTGATCCGATAGTGGTACGCATAGGAGAACCAGCCGAGGTTCTCGAAGGAATAGCTGTTCTGGGTGCATCCTGCGTCGCTCGCGGCGAACGCCATCGCCCTGCGGCGGGGGCGCCTCGATGGCCGCCGTGACCGCAGCCGCCCGCGATGGAGGCGCGTCGCCGCCGCCAGCGCCTGGCGAGGTGGGGCGAGAACCGTTCTCGCCGGAGCGTTCGGAGCTGGCACCGCCGGCAGCACGCTCGCCACGGCGCTGCGGCCGCCGCCGGCGTCCCAGACCTTCGCGCCTGCCGCCTGGGTGAAGTCCGGATAGAGCATGCTCGCGCCCTGGAGGATGGCACCCTGCCTTTCCACGAGCTCAATTGGAAGATCCACAGGCTGGCCGTCGGGGGCGAGCGTCGTGGCGACGACCATGGACCGCTCGAACTCTCCGGATGTTGAGCACGCGATCGTCCGGTATACCGCTCCCCCTGCGAAGTAGTCCGTGTGCTCCAGGCCGGTGACCGTGGATCGCTCTGCCTGAGCAACGATGCCCGCCACCTCGCCGATCCCTCTCGGGAGCTGGCATCTCGCGTCGGCGGCGTGCGCGATGCCCGAGCTGAGCAGTGGTGCGCTCGTTGCAGCCGCCACGGCCCACACTCCCCACAGCGCACTCCTGACCTGAGCGATCTTCAAACCCATGCCGACTCCCGATTGATTAGGCGAATACGACAAGCTATCTTCCGCCGCCCGATTGGGCAAGCTGCTCGCAGCAAGCGCTATTGCACCATAATTGTTAGCTTGATCGCTACGTACAACGGGCGGCAGCCGCCTCGTTAGCGTCCTGACGCTCGAGTACGCGGTCGGCGCCGCGTGTCGTCCCGAGCGCACGGTGCTCGGGCGTGCGCTTCCAGCTGCGGCGTGTCGGCGTGGAGCGCCGGACCTGTTCGCGGGCGCGACTACGGACGATTGCGACCGACACGGGACTTGACCCCAGCGCCCACGCCAGCGATAGCGACGAGTGCGAGCAATGCGAGCGCGGGGAGCAGCGGGCGTGGAAGCGCATTCGACATGCGGCCCGCACTACCGAGAGCGGCTGGCCGCACGGTCAGGATCTGGGCAGCGGAAGGCGGTGTCACGGATGGGTGCTTCCCTACGGCTGCCGATGGGTTCTTCCCTACGACTGGAGACGATGTCTGCCTGTCTCCTCCAGAGCTGTGACTGGCGAGGCGGAAACGCAAGCCTCCTCCGCCTCCTCCGTTGGTGTGACGGCCGATGCTCGCGTTGATCGCTTGCCGGATTGCATCGGGGCAGCCGCTGTAGTCGCGTACGTCGGCCGGCAGGTTGTTGGCCGCGGTATTCAATTCTTGCAGCGTGTATGTGCCGCGGAGGGCACCGGTCGGCGACGTCATGCAGTCCCGAACGATTTGGTCCGTCGCGCTGGAACTGGCATTCGCTCCGGTCTCCGAGGCCAATAGAACGGACAGCGCCAGGACGGCGACCACGCTTACAGAACGAAGCATTTCAAGTAGCCAACGATAATGAAGAAAGTCTGTAAATGGGAATCGCAGTACCTTGCTGAAAAATTGAGCGGACTGCCGAGCGCTCTCGCGCCAAGAGCTGAACAAAAGGCACTATAGTCCATCCCGACATCTCCTGAGTTTTCAGGATGTCTTCAGCAAAGCCGAGTCTCAGGGAAAGGCTCGGGCGGTCTACCACCAAAGGGGTCGCATGTCGGTACTGTCGAAGAGAGTACGACCAAGCGTCGCAGTCTCAAGTCTCGCGTTGTGTGGTGTTCTGCTGACGCTCGCTCTGGCGGGAATCGTGAGGACAGACCAGTCGTCTGCGTGGGGAGGGTGCACCGGGAACAGCTGCCTGCCCGTGGGCACCTACACGCTCGACGATGTCTTTGATTGCGGGCAGATCGCGTCATATGTGCCCTGTTACTCCAACGGGACGACCAATAGAGCTAACGCCGTCTATCACCACTTTGGCTGGGGATCGTCTGCATACAACGGCAGCGGGAGCACGACCGTGGATTTGGAGTTCACCGTCAACACCACGTATCACCCCTTCGGTGGATCGGGAACCAACCTGATCCGGGCGTGCTATTACGCGGACTGCACGCGGCAGACCACCGACAACGGCTATCTCCAGGTCAGTACCTATGCGGGGCCGCATACGATCTTCGGCCACGGAAAGGCGTGACGATGACGGTACGCAAATGGTTGTGTCTTCTCGGAGTCATTGGCCTGGTCTCATCGCTCGCCGGGGCTGCGGGGGCGTATGACGACTCAACGAGCTCGAACTCCGCTGTGCCGTTGAAGAGCACAAAGCTGCAAGCGCTTTCGGTCAAGATGGCGGTGCTCCAGGCAGGCACTGGCCCACTGAGCGACGCCGGGCGCTCGCCGGTGTTGCCGGATGACATCATCGATCTTGCCGAAGCGCGACAGCTCAACGCTCATCCTCAGAGCTTCATCGCGCCTACGACCGATGGCACGGGCCTTTGCCTTGCCGGTCCTGGTCGAATGGCGTGCACCAAGGCCGATGACCTTGCTCAGAGTGGGGCTTCCCCAGCGGTAGTCTGGAATGCCGATGGGCAAACGCACCTGTTTGGGTTTACAACAGACGACGTCGACCAGGTAAGCGTTGAGTTCGCGGATGGGACCAAGGATGTCATTCGGGCTACGGCCAACGTTCTCGATGCTCAGCTGCGAGACCGCCCCGTCGCCATTCGCTGGGAGGGACCGCATGGGCCGGAGGTACTGGAGACCGCTGCGCCTCCAGTGAAGTAGCCGGACGCCATAGCTGGGGGGCGGAGAAGTCATCCGCCCCCCCAAAGTGGTCTGTGTGCGCAGAGGGGCGCCGCGGACCCGTTGGCGCCGAACGTCAACGGCGGTCGTGTCTCGCGCCAGCGCGTCGGGCAGATCCTGCGCAGGCCGCGAGCGCGAGGCGTGTCGCGGCCGGGTTGCCGCCGTTGGCGGTGAACACGCCGCATTCGGTGCGCCGCACCTACATCTCGCTCGCGTTGGTGGCGAACGACTTGGACGTCAAATGGGTGATGTGACGCGTGGCGCGTGAGCGCACGGCGGCTGCGTGCTGCTCGCGCCCGCGCGTGCGCCTGGGGCGCCCCGCGGCGTCGCTGCCCCGCGCGGCGTCCCTGCGGCGTGTCGTGGTCAGCGGCGCGTGGGGTCCAGCCGGGGCCGGCAGGCGGTCGAAAGTCCGCCCGGCGAGCGGGCCGGCGTGCTGGTGGTGGCGGTAGGCGTAGAGCCAGTGGCGCGCGAGCCACGCGAGAAGCCCACGGCGAGCGTGAGCGCGGCGGCGAACGCATCGGTCTGCACCGTGAACCCGGCGAGGCCCGCGAGGGCGAGCAGTGCCCCGGTGATGCGCAGCGCGAGCGAGCCGGCGACCCACACGGCGAGCGCTCCCAGGGCTGCGATCGCGGTCAGGCTCAAGATGGTGCTCATCGGCTGCTGGCCTCCTGGGTCGCTCGTCGCTGTCCGGCGACGCGGGGCCAGGTCGGCGTTACGGTGGGTCGATGAGCCCGTCGCGACCTCCGGCTGCATCGCGCTCCGGGCGGGGCGCCGTGCTGCTCTCGGTGCAGGAGGTGGCGGAGCGCCTCGGGTTCTCGTCACGGCACGTCGTGCGCCTGGTCAACGCCGGGAGCTTGGAGGCGGGCAGGGTCGCCGGGGCGGGCATGGGGATCATCGTGGCGTCGGTGGTCGCCTTCGAGCGCCGGCGCGAGCGCGGGCGCGCGGTCTCCGACGAGTTCTCCCGCTCGCTGGATGCGCTGGGTGCGCCGTTGGAATGACGGTGCCGGAAGGTCAGTGGTCGCGCGATGCCACGCGGCCGTCGCGGGCGGCTGGTGGGTGGCTGGCTGTGGGCGTCGCCCCGGCTGGCGAGCGGCCCGACCCGTGGGTGCCGGCAGCGGAGCTGCGGCGGATCGTGCACGAGGCGCCCGCGGACGCGGGCTTGCTTAACGATCTCGCCGATGTCCGCGCCCCGCTGGTGGAGGGCGAGTAAGGCGCGGTCGTCGCGAGGGCTATCGGGGTCTGCCGCTCGGTGTTGACGCCTGCGCCCGGGCTGCGGGCATGCACGAGAGCCCCGACCGGCTGGGCCGTTGTCAGAAGCCCGCGTGCTCGGCGTCCAGCTCGGCAAGGAGCGCCTCGCCGCGTGCGAACAGCTCGTGCACGCGCGGGTCCTGGAGCGACTGCTGGAAGTCGTGCTCGGCGATCACGATGAGGACGTCGTCGGTGGCGTGTGGCTTGTCTGCCTCGGAGACCGAGGGCATGTCCGGAACGTAGCGTCCGGGGTCGCGCTCGTACGTCGGTCACCTACCCACATCTGCGCGGGTGCCACATCTGCGTTGTCGTCCGGCGTGGCGCTCGCGGCGCCGGGCTACGGTGGCGGCATGCGGTTGCTCGACGTCGAGTCGCTGACCGAGGAGGAGATCGACGACCTCGCCGTGAGAGTGATCCGTGCGATCCGCGCGGAGCGCGCCGGGGTGTCGTGGGATGTGCGCAGCGTCGCCGGCTACCTCGGCTGCTCGCCCCAGCATGTTCGCCGGTTGATCGCCGCCGGCGAGCTGGAGGGCGAGCGTGCCGCGGGCTCGCGGCGATGGGCGGTGCCGGTCCGTTCGATGCTCGCCTACGAGGATCGCTGCTACGCGGCGCGAGTCGAGGCCGGCGGGCGCTCGCCGGAGGCCCGAAGCGTCGTAGAGGCGGCCGAGTGAGGATCGTCTATGAGCGCGGCGAGGACGGCTGGGTCCTCGCCTCGATCCCTGACGCCCCGGGCGTCTTCAGTCAGGGGCGCACGCGCGAGCAGGCGCGCGCGGACGTGCTTGACGCGCTCGACCTGATGCGCTCGCCGGAGCCGAGCCCCCCCCGCCTGCGCGACCCCACCCGCGTGGCGTCAGACCCGCTCGGCGTCACCTGCTACTCTGCCTGCACAGAACATGTCCTTTTGAAGAGGTTCATGTAATGCCCGGTCTGCTCTACAACCGGTTGTTCGAGGTGGCCGCGAGCCGGTACGGCTACGTGACGGCGGCGGACGCGCGTGCCTTGGGCGCGCCGGTGGAGCGGCTGAGCACGATGGCGGCACGCGGGACGCTCGTGCGCGTGAGCAGCGGCGTCTATCGCTTTCCGGCGTTCCCGGTGGGCCGGTTGGATCAGTTCATGGAGGCGACGCTGTGGCCGCACGGCGGCGGCGTGCTCAGCCACGCGACGGCGCTGGACCTGCACGCGCTCTGCGACGTCAACCCGGCGGAGATCCACGTCACGGTCGGCCCGCGCTTTCGCACCAACCGGAAGGTTCCGCCGGTGCTGTGTCTGCATCGCCGTGCGCTCGGCGAGCAAGACCTCATGACGCACGAGGGGTTGGCGATCGTGACGCCGCGGCGGGCGATCCTCGACGGGATCGAGCAGCATCTCGGCGACGAGCTGATCGACCAGGCGATCGACACCGCCCGCGCGCGCGGCGCGGTCCGCGCCCGGGACCTCGCCGAGATCGAGGCGGCACGCCGTGCGGCGGCCGCGGCGTAGTGCCGCTGGAGATCTCGTCCGCGGAGGGACGCGCAGCAGACGAGTTCGAGCGCGTTCCAATCCGGCCGCTCGATCCGCTCGGGATCGAGGTGCCCGCCGAGATCGCCTGCGTCTCGCCGCGCTACCAGGTCGCGCAGAAGCTCCACGCCTGCACGCAGGTCTTCGACGACGGTCCGGCCAACGCCCGCTTCCGCGACCTGCTCGACCTCCTGCTCCTGCGGGAGCTGCTTACGGCAGACGACCTGCCGCAGGTCCGCGCGGCCTGTGTCGAGACGTTCGAGCTGCGCGCGACTCATCCGTGGCCGCCGGCCGTGGTGATCGGAGCAGGGTGGGCGGCGGCCTATGCGCAGCTTGCCGCTGGCGCCGGATTCCATGTGACGGATGTCGAAGATGCCGCCGAGGGAGTGCATGCCTTCGTCGCCGAGATCGATCGCGCTCGGTGAAGCGCGACCCGGCGAAGCCCGTCCGCTCGTGACGTCGAGATGACCCCGATCTCGTGGAGGCGGTGATCGAGCACCTCGACCAGTTGCGCCGGGCGGGCTACCAGACCGGCCCGGAGGACCCGTTGGTGCCGAACGTCTGCGGGGGTCGTGTCTCGCGCCAGCGCATCGGCGAGATCCTGCGCGAGGCCGCGCAGGCCGCCAGCGCGAAGCGTGTCGCGATGGGCCTGCCGCCGTTGCCGGCGGTCACGCCGCACTCGATGCGGCGCACCTACATCTCCCTCGCGTTGGTCGCGGACAACTTCGACGTCAAATGGGTGATGCGCCAGGTCGGGCACGCCAACTCGAAGATGACGCTTGACGTATACGCGCAGTTGGAGCAGCGCATCAAGCGCGACCACGGCGCGAGCCTCGACCGGCTCATCAGCGCCGCGCGCACCCGGCGCGACGACGCGCGGCCGCGCTCGCTGACCCGGCTGAGCTGGAAATGGTGCAGGCGAGCGTTGCGCCAGATCCAGATGACTCGGTCGACGGAAGGCTGTCGAGTCTGGGTAACGCGACGTGACGCTCGACACCAGCCGGGCTGCTGCGCGGGCGACGGATGCTCTTGCGTGGGCGCTCCATCAGACACTGGATTCTTGATCGACGCGCGAGGGTCGCGATAGGGTCGTCCGGCAGATGGTGATGTTTGGCCGCAAACGGCGCGCACCAGCTCGGGACGATTCCGCGTCGCAACGCGAGGCGATCGAGGCGGAACGGGTCCGTGCGGAGGCTGAGGCCGCAGTCTCCGACGGCGTTGCCTTTGAAGCCGAGGGCGACCTTGTCGCTGCTGAGCGCGCGTACCGTCGCGCCGACGAGCTGGGCAGCGCGCGTGGGGCATTCAAGCTCGCGGTGCGGCTGGGCAAGCTCGGTGACGCCGAGGGCTATGAGGCTGCGTTGCGTCGCGCGTCTGAGCGGGGAAGCTCTGATGCCGCGTTCGGCGTTGGGGTGCTGCTGCGTTCGCGGGGCGATCTCGAGGGCGCGGAGACTGCCTTTCGGCGCGCGGATGAGGGCGGTGACCTGGGCGGGGCGTATGAGCACGGCCGACTGCTGGAGAGGCATGGAAAGCTCAAGAGAGCGGAGGCGGCCTATCGTCGCGCCGACGAGCGTGGTCATGTCCCGTCGATGGTCGCGCATGGCCGGCTGCTCCAGCGTCGCCGGGATGTCGCTGGCGCCGAGGCCGCGTTTCGGCGGGCGGAGGCCCGTGGTGATCTCGAGGGTCCGTTTCAACTTGGCCTGCTGCTCGCCGCGATGGGCGACATAGCGGAGTCGGAGGCTGCGCTGCGTCGCGCTCAGGAGTGCGGCCACGAAGACGCGGAGGTCACGATCGCGATGCTGGCGCAGCAGCGCGGCGACATGGCCGGGGTCGAGGAAACGTATCGCCGCGCCGACGAACGCGGGAACCAGCTTGGTGCGCTGCGGCTCGGGTTGTTGCTGTGGCAGCGCAGAGATCGCGAGGGGGCCGAGGCCGCGTTCCGGCGTGCTGACGAGCGTGGAAGCGCCGACGGTGCCTTCTGCCTGGCCGGGATGCTGTTCGAGCGCAAGGCTGAGCTGGGCGGCGAGGCCGCGTACCGCCGTGCCGACGAGCGCGGGCATCCGGTCGCGCCAACGCAGCTCGGCCTGCTGTTCGAAAGTCGTGGCGAGACGGCAGCCGCCGTCGAGGCATTCCGGCGAGCCGACGAGCGCGGCGACGCGCTCGGGGCCTACCACCACGGCGTGAGTTTGGGCAAGGTCGGCGGTGATGTGGGCGACAGCGTGCGGGCGCTGCTTCGCGCCGAGGAGCGCGGCTGCGAAGAGGCGACCCCGATCCTCGACAAGATGCTCGCACCCCTGCCCGGAGAGCACCCACTCAGCCTCGAAAGCCGGCGCGCCGCCCTGGGTGCGCTTGGGCGCTACCGCTGATCCGGTCTTGGCATACGGCCCAAGCAGGCGGTGGGTGCCCCGACTCCTTCGTTGACGGCGGGAGGCCCCTCCGCCGCGCCTACCGGCCATCGGCCTGCCCGCCAGCCGCCGGCCGGTCGTGGCGCAGCGCCTCGCGTTGGCGCTCCTGCACGACGGTCAGCTCTGAGAGCGGAACACGCAGCCCCGCGGCGAGCTTCCCAGGATGCGGAACGTGGGGTTGATCTCGCCGCGCTCCAGCGCGCCGACGTAGTTGCGGTGCAGCCCGGCGTCGAAGCCGAGCTGCTCCTGGGAGAGCCCGCGACGGGCGCGCAGCTCGCGGATCGCGGCACCGAGCGCGTGGTGCTCAGGGCTGCGCTTGTACGGCGTGGCGTCGCGGACGAGGCGCAGTCCTGCGGTCGTGGGGCGGTACTGGTAACCCGACCCGCGGTCGGGAACAATCTCCTCCGGCATCGGAAGGCCCACTTCCTTTCGGTGTCCGGCCGGGAGCGGTCGCCACCGCTCCCGGCCAACCTTTGCGTGTGTGGCGCTGCACGCTACGACCGAGCAGCGCCTCCCGAACAGCCGCAACGCCAGCATCCTGACCGCCCGAGGCCGCCGGAGGCCCAGGGTTTTGGCCACGAATTGGCCACGGAACCTAAAGACGGCACGCCGGCGCTCATTTCCGCGCCGCCGCCACCGAGCAGAAACCAGCCCATTTGCAGCGCCTTCCCCCGATGGCGATACCCGGACTCGAACCGGGGACACCACGATTTTCAGGTACCCGAAAGACCTTGGATGAACCCGCAGGATTGCAGCGGTTGCGGGGCGTTTCGGCGGGTCGCGGGGCGGGCGCGATACGCATGGTTTCGCGCGGATTCCCACGCCTTTGGGCCACGAGGCGGGGGTTCGTGGCCCAATGCGGCGGCGGTGCGCGTCGGCGCGGCCCGAGCCCAGCCAGAAGCGGTCGCACGCAACGCGTGGCGTGCTGCCCGGCGAGACGCGAGCGGGTCGGCGCTACGGTGGGCCGATGAGCCCGTCGAGACCTCCGGCTGCATCGCGCTCCGAGCGGGGCGTCGCGCTGCTCTCCGTGCAGCAGGTGGCGGAGCGCCTCGGGTTCTCGCCACGGCACGTCGTGCGCCTGGTCAACGCCGGGAGCTTGGAGGCGGGCAGGGTCGCCGGGGCGGGCATGGGGATCATCGTGGCGTCGGTGGTCGCCTTCGAGCGCCGGCGCGAGCGCGGGCGCGCGGTCTCCGACGAGTTCTCCCGCTCGCTGGATGCGCTGGGTGCGCCGTTGGAATGACGGTGCCGGAAGGTCAGTGGTCGCGCGATGCCACGCGGCCGTCGCGGGCGGCTGGTGGGTGGCTGGCTGTGGGCGTCGCCCCGGCTGGCGAGCGGCCCGACCCGTGGGTGCCGGCGGCGGAGCTGCGGCGGATCGTGCGCGAGGCGCCCGCGGACGCGGGCTGGCTTAGCGATCTCGCCGATGTCCGCGCCCCGCTGGTGGAGGGCGAGTAAGGCGCGGTCGTCGCGAGGGCTATCGGGGTCTGCCGCTCGGTGTTGACGCCTGCGCCCGGGCTGCGGGCATGCACGAGAGCCCCGACCGGCTGGGCCGTTGTCAGAAGCCCGCGTGCTCGGCGTCCAGCTCGGCAAGGAGCGCCTCGCCGCGTGCGAACAGCTCGTGCACGCGCGGGTCCTGGAGCGACTGCTGGAAGTCGTGCTCGGCGATCACGATGAGGGCGTCGTCGGTGGTGCGTGGCTCGTCTGCGTCGGAGAACCAAGGCATGTCCGGAACGTAGCGTCCGGGGTCGCGCTCGTACGTCGGTCACCTACCCACATCTGCGCTCGCCGGAGCCGAGCCCCCCGCCTGCGCGACCGCAGCCGCGTGGCGTCAGGTGTGCTCGGCGTCCTCGTCCTCGATCCCGGCAATGATCGTGACCTTCGCGTCGGGATCGCCAGGAAGCACCTCGACGTAGCGCGGATCGATCCCGTCGAGGTCGGCGTCGAAGTCGCCGGGTTGGGGATCGGGGTTGGTCCAGGGGTTGCGGCAAGGGCGCCGCGTGCTCCGGTTGGTGGTCATGGCGTACCGCCGCCGACGAGCGCGGTCTGTCGGTCCGCTAGATCCAACGGGCGGCGGTGGCCTTCCAGCGCGCTTGGGCCTCGGGGGAGACGTCGAGGTCGCGGAGGTAGCTGGCCATGTGGGCGGGGAGGTAGCTGAGCAGCTCGCGGCGCGTGGCGGGGCCGCAGAAGATCGCGAGCACGAGGAGCTGCTCGACGGTGTAGACGATGTCGAGGGCGACGGAGTGGTCGACGTCGGCGCGCGTGCGCAGGCGGCGCGCGTCCAGCGGCGGCTGGGTGGGGTCGAGCGCGCAGAGGAGCGCCTTGGTGGCGCCGATGGCCCGTGCTCCGGCGGCGAGGTCGAGCGCGTCCTTCTCGGTCGCGGGTCTCTGCTTGACCTCGATGCCGATCGCGACGCTCCCGTCCGCGGCGAGGACGTCCACGTCGGTTTGCCCGGGGTCGTTGACGATCCGTGCGACGACCTCGTGCCCGGCGGCGGCGAACGCGGCGGCGACGGCTGCCGCCCCGCGTCGTCCCTCCTCGGGCTGGAGCTCGATGAACGGCTTGAGGGTGGCGACCAGCTCGTCGAAGCCGACCGTGGCCTCGCCGCTGAAGGCGAGCGCGCGCTGCTCCTTGCGCACCTGCGCCTCGGCGGTGCGGACCCGCAGGAAGGCGGCGAGCGCGTCGTGTGCCTCCTCGGGCTTGAGCGCGCTGAGCCAGTTGATGAGGTTGTCCGCGTGGGTGCGGGCCTTTCTTCTCCACTTCTCGATGCGATCGATCCGGACCGGCCCGAACCACGGGCTGCTGGCGAGCGGGTCGGGTGCGGTGGTGCCGAGCGCGTAGCCGAGCCGGTCGGCGTTGGCGGCGAGCACCTCGCGTGCCAGCGTGCGGGCCTGGTAGCCGTCGGGGCCGGATCTCTCGTGGAGGGAGAGGGCGTCGATCTTGGGGTTGGTCGCCTTCGCGAGCAGGGCGGTGCCGAGCACGGCGATCGCGACCTTGTTCGATCTCATCTCGGCGAGCTGGCGGGTGCGTTGCTCCCACAGCGCCGAGACCGGCTCCTCGGTGCCGGCGACCTGCGCGCAGGCCTCGAGCACGCGCAGCGCCTCGACGTGATCGACCTGCTCTGCCACGGCGAGAACCGTAGTTGAGCGGTGCGACGGCTGCGGCACGCCGGCGCTCGCAAGTCACGCTCGCAGCGAACCGCTGCGATGACGGCTACGCGGCTGCGTACGCGACCGCGTCGGCGTGCGCGGAGCGGCCGGCGGCGTCGAGCGTGGCTCTGACGGTGCGCGCGACGGCGTGCGCGAGCGTGGGTGGGACGGCGTTGCCGATCTGGCGGTACTGCGCGACCTGCGGCCCGTGGAAGGTCATGCCGGGCGGGAAGGTCTGGAGCGCGGCGGCCTCTTGGACGGTGATGCGGCGCATGCGCTTGGGCGCTCGCCTGCGTGGCTTGCCGCCGGCGAGCAGGTGGGCGTGGTACTCGACGACCCAGGGTGTCGCGTTCTCGTCGAGCTCGTCTTGGTCGACGATCGGGGTCGCGTTGCCGCCCATCGAGGCCGGGAGCGTCTTGGCGGGGCCGTCGAGGAAGAGCGGGCGGCCCGACCCGTTGAACAGGAGGCTGCCCTTGAAGGCGGTCGGGCGCATGATCGGCACCCTGGCGGGCACGACCCTTGCCTTGCAGACGCCGTCGTTGCCGGGCTTGCCGACGCGCGGGAGCGCGGCGAGCGCGGCGCGCACGGTCGGCGGGCGGTCGGCGCTCGTCTTCTGCGGCATGCGCGGCGTCGAGCCCTGTATGCCGATCATGAACATGCGCTCGCGCGCCTGCGGCACGTCGTAGTCGGCCGCGTTGAGCACGAACGTCTCGACGCCGTAGCCGAGCGCTCGCGCGCGCGACTCCAGTCGCCTGCGCAGCCCCGCCCAGCGCGGGTTGGCGGCGAGCGCCTTGACGTTCTCCATCACGAACGCCCGCGGCTGAAAGCGCTCGACGACGTCGAGGAAGTGCGTGACGTGCCGGCTGCGGGGGTCGCAGGGGTCCATGCGCCCGATCACCGAGAACCCCTGGCACGGCGGGCCGCCGATCACGACGTCCGGTCGCAGGTGGTCCGGCGGGTCGATCTCCAGGACGTCGCCGCAGACGGCGTGCGCGCCGACGGCGTCGGCGTAGGTGCGCACCGCCCACGGATCGGAGTCGATCGCCCACTCCAGCTCGAACCCGGCCGCCTGGAAGCCGAGGTCGAGGCCGCCGGCGCCGCAGTAGAGGGAGATCGCGGTGAGGGGAGCGTCTGCCATCGCGGCGCCATTCTCGCCGCCGCCGCGGACGACTGCGACGCACCAACAGCGTCCTGTTGCCCGCTGCCGCATCTACGATTGGCCGCGGTGCCGCTGCCCTACCCGCACCCCACCAGCGCGGCCGTCTCCAAGCGCATGCGCGCCAACCCGCGGCGCGACACCAGGCCCGAGACGGCGCTGCGCGCAGAGCTGCACCGGCTCGGGCTGCGCTTCCGCAAGGACCTGCCGCTGCGCCTCGCCGACCGGGTCGTGCGGCCCGACGTCGTCTTCACCCGCGCGCGGCTCGCGGTCTTCCTCGACGGCTGCTTCTGGCACCGCTGCCCCGAGCACGGCAACGTTCCGAGAGCGAACGGCGCCTACTGGGGACCGAAGCTCGACCGCAACGTCGCCCGCGACCGGGCCGTCGACGACGCGCTCGCGGCGGCCGGATGGCGGGTCCTGCGCGTGTGGGAGCACGAGGACGTCGCGGACGTGGCGGCGGCGGTCGCGGCGCGGCTGCGGCTGCTCTGACGGACTTGGCGCGACAGACCGATCATCGACGACCTGGTAGCTGTGAGAACGGTCCGCGCGGTCCGTGCCGGGGTGTCCTGGGACGTGCGGAGCGTCGCCGCCTCCCTTGGTTCGATGCTCGCCCACGAGGATCGCCGCTACGCGGCGCGTGAAGGCGGCCGTGCGCTCGCCCGAGGCCGGCGTCGTCGTCGAGGCGTCCGGGTGAGGATCGTCTACGAGGCGGATGGCGAGACCCGGACTCGAACCGGGGACACCACGATTTTCAGGCCCTCCCGACGACGAGGACGACTGGCGCGACTTGCAGGGGCTTGCCTGACCCCAGCAGAATCCGCGGATGCCGCTGGTTTCGAGGGGTTTCCCCTACGATTGGGTCACCACGCGGGAGCCGGTGACCCAATCCGCTACGTGAGGACGGCGGACGGCAAGCAGTCCGCTGAGCGCTCTCCGGCAGCGGGGCGGAACCCATGACGTCTCGGACGGACCGCGATATCGTTGATCTGTGGCTGCGGAGCATCTCGATCTCACGATCGTCTACGAGCCGGGCGAGGACGGCTGGCTTATCGCGTCCATCCCGGAGGTGGCCGGCGTCTTCAGTCAAGGCAGAACGCGCGACGAGGCCCGTGAGAACGTGATCGACGCCCTCCGGCTCATGCTGTCCGCCGAGCCCCATGGCGCCGACGACCGGCGCGAGCGCGAGTCGCTGCAGCTCACGATCGCTGCATGAAGCGCCGCGACCTCGAGCGCCATCTTCGCGCTCACGGCTGTCGGCTCGTTGACGAAGGTGCTCGCGTTGAGTTGAGAGCGTCTGCGCTCACCGAGCACTGCACGGTGCGGGCAGCTCGGCATGGGCGCCGGCGTCGATCATCGCCACGGCCGCCGAGCATTCGAACCACACCGCGTGACGGGTGTTGGACCGGGCGGCGGCGCGCGCGGCGCCGCCGCCCGGATGAAGGGCTACTTGCCGAACGGCAGGTCCGGCGGGATCGGGACCTGCTGTGTGACGTGGCCGTTGGGGCCGTCGTACTCGATGGTCCGCGGCGGGTCCGAGGTCGGGACCTCGATGTAGTAGCCGCCGTCCTGGACGGCGATGTCGAGCGTCTTGCCGGACTTGCGCGTGAGCGTCACCGACTCCACGCCGTCCGGCACCACGGCGTAGACCTTGTCGATCTGTGCGGAGTGGATCAGCGCGGGGCCTGTGCCGTTCCCTCTCACGATCCAGTCGGTGGGCTGGCATCCGCCGGTCGACGTGCCGTTGCGGCCGGGGACGATCGTGCAGATGACGCCGCGAGCCGGGACGGCGAAGACCTCGGTTCCGTTGCCCCAGGCAACGCGTCGTGACAGCGCGACGTTGGCGCCATACGGAACCCGCGACCGGTCGGCCACGCTCGTGGGCAGTCGGTCGGCGGCGGTCTGCGGTCGCCTGAGGAAGCCGAAGGAGTTAGCGGCTGCCGGCTCCACCGACGTGATGGCCGGCTCGTTCGCGTCTGGCAGGCGGAGGGTCGTACCGTGGTCGGTGCCGGCGATAGCCGCGACGCTGACGACGCCGACGACCAGCACGACGAGACCGAGAAGCATCGATCGCTTGGACAACATCATGGACCTCCTCATGCCACGGCGTGACCGACGAGAATGAACGAGTACGAGGTAGTGCCGTTGTAGACGCGCGAGTTGTACCAGGCGTTATGCGGTTTACTGAATTCCTGTTCGACATGGCCATATTCGCACGGGAAGCCTTCGCCGCGGACCACTTCGTTGTGGGCGTTCCACATGTAGACGCAGACGGTTGCGCCTTCGTATCCGACTATTCCCTCGTTGAAGTACCAGGTGTGCAGCCCACTCGACGGGCAGCTTTCGAACGGCGAGACGACGACGTTGCAGTACTGCTGTTCGTACGCCTGAGCCGAGCTGGGCACCGCCGCCGCGCCGAGGCACAGCGCCGCGACGAGCGCCAGCACGCCTCGCCGTGTCTGCCTTCTACGTCGATCCGACACGTTTGTACCCCCTTGGTTGCGAGCGCCCCTGCCAGGGAGACTCTTGAGCCATAGGACCCCCATGACCATACGAGGGTACGGCCGCCTCCTGCGCCGGTACTCAACCCGCACCCACTCAGATCAGACACTCCGGTTAACTGACTTCCGTAATGCGACGGCTCTGCACGGAGATGGGATTGACTCGCTACACGATGCGCCTGAGCAGCTCGGCTGGGGCCACGCCGAGCGCTCGCGCGAGCCGCGTGAGGACACGCACGCCCGGGTCACGCCGCGCGGACTCGAGTCGTCGGATCTCTGCGGGGTCCATGCCGGCGCGTTGGGCGAGGGCTTCTTGGGAGAGGCTGTGTTGTTCGCGGGCGGCGCGGAGGTTGGCGCCGAATTGGGGGAGTGGGTCGGTGTCGGTCATGGCATCGGGTGGTTCGATGCAGGACCGATCAATCCCAGGACCGATCAGTCCTCTGCTGTTGACCTGGACGCTGGGATGTCGGCGAGCAGCTCGGCCGGGGCGTGGTTGAGCGCGAGCGCGAGGCGGGTGAGGACGCGCACGCCGGGGTCGCGTCTGGCGGTCTCGATGCGGTGAACCTCGGCAGGGTCCATGTCGGCGCGCAGCGCGAGCGCCTCCTGAGAGAGCCCGCGTTGTTCGCGTAGGCGCCGGAGGTTGGCTGCGAGCGTGGGCAGGGGGTCGTCCATGCGCGGGCAGCCTTCGGACTTGCGTTCTGCGCCGCAAGGACTTGTAAGTCCTTGTACAGGACTGATCCGTCCTGCTGCTGGTCGCAGGTTGGACGACGCAAGGAGGACGTTGTGACTGGAACGAGGGATGGGATGGCACACCACAAGCGCGCGCTCGGCGCCGCGGTGCGCGAGCTGCGCGCGCGCCGTGGCCTCTCGCAAGAACGACTCGGCGTGCGCAGCAGGCTGCATCGCAACTACGTCGGCGCGGTCGAGCGCGGCGAGATCAACCCGACGCTGCGCGTGCTGCTGGGCCTCTGCCGGGGACTCGCGATCTCGCTCGCCGAGCTGGTCGACGTCTACGAGCGCCAGCGCGGCGACGCCAACCGTCAACGGGCCGCGTGAGGCGTCCGGCTGGTGACCGTCGGCACCGATGCCAACTCCGGACGTCGGGATCTCAGCTGCGGATCTCTGCTCCGGTGCAGGGTCCGGATTCTCGGGGCATCCGGACCCGAGATCCGCAGGCACCGGGCGGCGAGCGGTGCGGTCGCGGGCGTTGGCTCGGGGTCCGACGCTCAGCTCCGACACCGCCTCCGACTCTCCGACTGTCTGCTCCGACTCCCTGCTCCGACGGAGGGTCCGACTCTTCGGGGGAGTCGAAGCAGAGAGTCGGGGTTGTGTCCCTCGCTCCCCGCCAGATCGCCCGGTCGACCACCTATCCATAGGTAGGCAGATGGACGGACGGGGCTGGCGAGGAGCAAGGGACACAACCAACAGAACTTCAGATCAGCAGGGGTCGGGGAACAGGACGGGATGGGATGGGGCGGAGCAGACAGACGGAGGGGGAGGCGGAGGAGGAACGGGCGGCGGCGAGCGAGCAGCCGGTGCACGGATCGCGGCGAGCAGGCCGGCGAGCGTGCGCGGGCAGGGCGTCGCAGGCGGGCCGGCGAGCGCGGCGGGCGGACGGGCGCGGCGGACAGGCGGAGCGGGCGACGTCGCGGCGAGCGGCTGCACGAGCGGATGGGCCAGGAGGGGCAGCGGCGGCGCTGGCAGCCGGGGCGCGGTTGCGGACCCTCGGCGCGGCGGCTCCCGGCACCGGCCGCGGCGCTGCCAGGAAGCGCCGTGTGCGGCTCGAACGCGTGTCCACCAGCTCGCACAGTCCGGCCCAGCTCCCGACGTATAGATATGGGGCAGAACCAGCACAGCACGACGTTGCGGCGACGGGAGACGGCAGGCGGCGACGAACGCCCGTCCACCGATTCGCACAATCCGGCCGTTTTCGTGAAGAAGGGGTATGGGGCTTTCACGTCATGAGGTCGAGAAGATCGCGGGCCGGGTCGCGGAGCTGCTCGCCGATCGTCTCGGGCCGGCACTGCGTCCTGCCGGCGGGCCGGCGGCGTACGATCGGGCGCATGCACCTGCGGCGCGGCTGGTGGATGCGGCGACGCTCGCGCGGATGCTCGGGGTCAAGCGCGATTGGGTCTACGCGCACGCCGGGCAGCTCGGGGCGGTGCGGCTCGGCGGGCCGCGCGGGCGGCTGCGGTTCGACCTCGCCACGCTCGACGACCGGCTCGCGGCGCCGGCCGGTCCGGCGGTGGCGCGTGTCGCGCGGCGGCGGGCGCGCACAGGCCGCAGCAGGGGGGCGGTGAGCTGATGGCGCCTCAGCCGACCGGCACGCTCCTGACGCGCACGTTCAAGGACGGCACACGGGCGTTCTACCTGCGCATCCGCGTCCTCGGCGAGCGTCACCGCGTGATCCTCCACGAGCGTCCCGGCTGCGCGTGCGGCTGTGGCGGCGGGTGGGACGAGCCGGCCGCGCGGACCGAGCTGGGGAACATCCTCGCGCGCGTCCGCGTCGGCGTCTGGACGCCGCCGGAGCCGCCCCCGGCGCTCGCGGGCGGCGACGACGAGAAGGCGCCGACGTTCGCCGCCTACGCCGCCTGGTGGCTGCGCGCGAAGACCGATGGCGCGATCGGCGAGAAGCCGCTCGCGGCCACGACGATCGGCGACTACCGCTGGCGGCTCGACATCCACCTCCTCCCGTTCTTCGGCGCGCACCGCCTCGACGAGATCGACGCCGACCTCTGCCTCGCATTCAAGGCCCACAAGCTGCGCGAGGCGGCCGAGCTGCGCGCCGCGCTCGACGCCGGCGCGGAGATCCGCGACCACCGCGGGCGGCGTGCCGTGCCGCTGGGCGCCTCCTCGGTCCGCAAGCTGATCGACACGCTCGCCGCGCTGCTGGACGACGCGATCGAGGACGGTCACATCGACCACAACCCCGCCCGGCGCAAGCGCATGAAGGTGCGCGTTCCCAAGCCCAAGCGCACGTTCCTGGAGATGGACGAGCTGGCCGCGCTGCTCGACGCTGCCAGCAAGCAGGACGCCCCGCTCAACGACGACGCGCCAAGGCTCGCCGACGTCGGCCCGACCACGCGCCTGGTCGCGCACCTGCTCGCGCAGGGCAAGCGCCCGGCGCAGATCGCCGCGCAGCTCGGCATCGCCAGAAGCACGGTCGGCTGGCATCTGCGCAGACTCAGCGCGAACGTCGGGCGCGGCTACGTCGGCCGGCGCGTGGTCTGCGAGATCCTCGGGCGCAGCGGGCCGCGCGTCAGCGAGCTGTGCGACCTGCGCATCGGCCACGTCCGCCTGCACGACCGCGACGGCGCGCGCTTTCGCATCCCGGACTCCAAGACGGAGACCGGCGTGCGCGAGGTGCAGATGAGCCCCGACCTCGTCGAGGCCGTCGTCGAGCACCTCGACCGCCTCAGACGCGCCGGCCTGCCCACCGGCCCCGACGACCACCTGATCCCCAGCCTCACCGGCGGGCGCTCTCCCGTCAGCGCGTCGGCGGGATCGTCCACGAGGCCGCCAGAGCCGCCAGCGCGCAGCTCTCAGCCAAGGGCCTCCCGCCGCTCCCGAACACGACGCCGCACACGCTGCGCCGCACCTACATCTCGATCGCGCTGCTGGCGAACAGCTTCGACGTGAAGTGGGTGATGGGCCAGGTCGGCCACGCCGACTCGAAGATGACGATGGACGTCTATGCGCAGCTGGAGCAGCGCGTCGATCGCAGCCACGGCACGAGCTTCGACCGGCTCATCAGCACCGCCCGCGGACAGCTCGACGCGCTCTAAACGCCGGCCGAGAAGCCCGCGATTGGGTCACCATCGGGTCACCGCCCCCGAACGAGGCGCGCAAACGCTCGCACGAGCACCGCCCGGCCCAACAAGAAAGACCCCGATTACCAGCGCCTTCCCCCGATGGCGAGACCCGGACTCGAACCGGGGACACCACGATTTTCAGGCGCCACGGACGGTGCTGGTCATACCTGGCGACTTGCAGCAGAGATGTGGCAGCGGGGTGGGCCCTGGGACGGCCGAGATACGCGCAGATACGGGTGGTTTCGGCGGGGTTTTGGCCACGGAGATGTCGTTCGTGGCCAAAACCCCAGCCCGCCGCTTCCGTCTACCGCTGGTGGACTTGCTGGCGCGGCTCGCCGAGCTCGCCGAGGATAGGGCGACGATGCCTGCGCCGCCGCTGCATCGCTGCCGGCTGTCGACGCCGCGGAGTGCCGGCGACAATGCCTGGTGCCTGAACCGACTCGTCGCCAATACCGATCCGGGAAGGATGCGTCTGGTGCGTGGCGAGGACTTCCCGCCCTTCCTGTAGCCGGAGGAAGGCGGCGCGGTGCGCGTTCCGGCGGAGCCTTCGTTCTCACAGGCGTTCGACAGTAGCGCTCGCGGGGAGGGCTTCGGCATGTGCCGGAGCCCTCCCCTGCGGCAGATGTCGCTGCCGTGAGTTACGCCTTATGATGCGTCTGTGCCTGAATCGCAGCGTGCACGGTCGCCAACCCCCAAACTGGGGTTAGGGTCGTCCACCTTGGAAGCGTACCGATCTCCCGACGTGGCGGGAGATTCAGAGAGAGCTAGCATCTGGCACCCCAGTTATAGAAGGTTATCGAGGTGAAGTAGCCTGGGCTCGGCCGGTTGCCACCTGGACCCATGCATACCCCACCCCATGGGGTGTTAAGTACATTGTACTTGCTACCACAGCGATTCTTTGCCGACCGGTACGGGTTGCCGAAGGGCGTCCCGTAGGTACCTATCAGTTCGCAGGAATAGTATTCCTTTGCGCCTCCGTAATTAATCTGGTCCCAGATGCATACCATGTTTGCCACGCAACTGGAGTCGGCGGATGCTTTCGGGGCGGCGACGAACAGAGCGCCTGCGAACAACGCGAGCGCTACCAGCGCGCTCAAAAAGATCTTCCGTGCAACCGGAACAATATGCATGTATGGACCTCCCGCTTTGGGGGTTGATTGACAGTTAGGGATACGGATAGGCAGCCGGCCTACCGCCGCCTGTCGTGCCGCCACGGCTTCCCCTGTCCCAGGCGAACTCCGTGCCCGTATTCCGCGGCGCGACGCTACCAAAATACGGCGTACGGCTCAGCAGCAATGTCGGAGCCCGAACCCGGACACCTGGGGCTGGGGACCCCACCGAACGACAAGTTGAAGCTCCAGAAATTCCTGGTGCCCAGCGATTCCCGGTTTAGCGGGGGTGGGTGCATCGCTGCGGGCGGAGTTGGCGCGTAGGCGCTACTCCCTTCGGGAGCGGCGGGCGTCCGATAAGCGGTATACGGAGCGTCTTCTTCGGGCATGGCCCAGCGACGCTGAGCAACCGCGGGTGAGCGTCAGCCCGCTCTGAGCGCTGCCCACGCTCGCGCGAGCCGCGAGCAGCGCGATGAGGCGCCGGGCTGGGGTTCATCGTCGGGTGGACGCGTCCGGAAGCCCGAGCCGATCGGCTCGGCGTAGAGCAGGCAGCGGGTGACGGCACGCCCGATCTGGTGATCCTGCTCCGGTGAGGCTGGCCGGCGCATGCCGAGCTTGTCGTAGAGCTCGAGGCGGTGGACGTCGAAGACCGCTCGCACGGCGTCGCCCCACTCGCTTGCGGCGCCGATGGCCCCGAGATAGGTCCCACGCGCCAGCAGCGCCGCCGCCGCGACCGTCGTAGCGATCTGCCAGACCGCGGTGCCAGCCGACGGCGCGTGCCAGACGCGGTCGGCGGCGATGAGGAGCGCGACCGCGATGAGCACGGCCGTGCAGTTCACGAAGAACGAGAACGTTCGTCTGCGCGTCGGCAAGTGACTCTCGCTCCCCGTCGTCGAGCAGCAGCTCCACTCGTGGCCACACGACCACTCCGTCGAGGTGGTAGCGCACGTAGGGGTGCGTCTCGAAGCTGCGGATGGTGTTGCCGAAGGCAGTCGGCAACACCAACGAGCGCGCGCTCGGAAAGCGGGTCTGCAGCTTCATTGCCGCGTTTGTCTGCTCCGAGCCCTCTGGGTCGGCGACTCTCGCTTTGAGGCCGTCGAACTTCTCCAGCTGCCGTCGCCGGCCCAGGCAGCGGTGAGCGTCGTAGATTGGGTAGCCCTCGAACAGACGAATGAGCGGACGCTGGAGGCCGGCCAGGAGCAGCCCCACGAGGATGGCGACCCCGCCGAGGACAAGGATCTGGGTCGCGTCTCTCTCGGTGCTCAAGTCGTGAGGAAGCGCGCGCTCGTCGACGACTGCCCACAGCAGGAACAGCCCGAAGAAGCACGGGGCGAAGCTGCCGATGACGAACGCGCGGCTGAAGATTCCGGCAAAGCCGCTCAGCGCCATCGCTGTCCCAGCGTCGGAGCGCCGCTCACTTGTTTCTGTAGGGCTCGATCGGGTCGCCTGGGAGCGACGATTTGGCGGCCTTCTTCAGGCCAGACCCCGGTGTGAAGCGCGGCACGCGGGCGTTCGGGATCTGGATGGGCTCGCCTGTGCTCGGGTCGCGGCCCTCGCGGGCGCTGCGCTCGGCGACGTGGAACTTGCCAAAGCCGGCGAACGTCACTTCGCTGCCGCGTTTGAGTGCGTCCTCGATCGTCTGGAGAACCGCATTGACTGCGTTCTCGGCCTCGTGCCGGCTCAGGCCCGAGTTTGCCTGCACCTGTTCGATGAACTCGTTCTTCGTCATGGTGTCCTAACGGCTGGCTGCGGCCGATTGCGCATATTGACGAGGAGCGCAGCCACCCTATAGGACCTCCGAGCATCGCGTGCCATCCAGCCGGAATATGGCGTGCCGGCGCGGCGGCGTCATCGCCTGACGCCCCCGGCCGGCTGAGGGTAGCGCCTGAGAAGGGGTATTACGGACCGTCGTATGTCCCCGCCGATCCATACGCGAATGGCCGTGCGGCGCCGCGGCGTGGAGCTGGCAGACACATCGGAAGACGCGGTTGGTAAGACCGGCGGTACCTCAAGGTTGCATTGACGCACCCGGGCGCCCCATGACTCAGAATCCCGGCATGCAGATGATCGCGTTCGAGGGCGCGTTTGGCGACTCCCGTGCAGAACAGATGCTCGCCTTGAAGGACGCGCTGATCGACAGGGATGAGAGCCGAGTTGTTCTGCACGGCGCCCAAGGCTCCGGGAAGACCGCTCTCGTACGTCAGTTCGCGGATCGATATCGCGAACGCTTCACGGGAGGAGTGTCTTTCGCCTCCGCCATCGACGAGACCACGACAGCTCAGATCTCGTTCGAGCTTTTCAGCCGCCATCGACCTGCACTTGTCGTGCTCGACTCGATTGACGTTGCACCAGTGCAAGAGTTGTCCCGCCTGCTCCTGTACCTAGGCTCCGAGTACCCCCGGGCTCGTGTGCTGATGACGTCTCGCGTCCAGCTCCTGGCAACGCCGGAGACCCTCGCCATCGAGATGCCGCCGCTCAGTCTCGGGCAGGTCTTCATGCTGCTTGGGTCAGCCTTCCCTGGAGATCCAGATCGGCTCCGCGCGCTTGCAGACCAGCTCGCTGGAAACGCTGCTGCGGTACGGTTGATCTCGCAGCGTTTGGCTGCCGGCATGCCACCCGAGAGGATCTCGGACTGGGTCGAAAGCGGAACTCTTCCAGTGTGGCGCGACGCGGCAGGTCGACCCCTTGAAGAGCAGGCTGCTGAGCGCCGCGCGCTGGATCTCACTGTCACCGAGGTCAGTGAAGAGCTGATTCAACACCTGGCTGTCCATCCCGAGCTGCTCTACGAACTCGATCCTCGCAAGTTCGAGCAGCTGGCGGCCGAGTTGTACCGACGACGAGGATACGAGGCGACGCTGACCCCAGCCTCAGGTGATGGCGGGGTGGACGTCTATGTCGTATCGCGCGATGGCGTCGGCGAAACGCTTTGGGTGGTTCAAGCTAAGCGCTGGGCGCCGCATCGCAGAGTCGGAGCAGGCGTCGTCCGCGAGCTTTACGGGACAGTCAACCTCGCGAACGCGAGTGCCGGCGTTCTCCTGACGACATCGTTCTTCGAGCCCGGCGCGCAAGCGATTAAGCGAGACCTGCGTTATCGACTGCAGCTCGCGGACTACCTTGACCTTCAGCAGATGCTCCGAGAGCCGCCGCGCATGAGGCGAGACGGCGACAGAACCTGACGACAGTTCGCCTGCCACGTGCATTCTGATCGCGTCAACGTGACCCGAAAGCCATGGGCGGCGAATCGGTGCTCCGCGGTACGCGCGTCCCGTGGCTCGAATGGCCGGCGCGGGGCTCAGCAGACAGGGCACCCGGGGGCTGGGGACCCCGGTGGGGGATGTGTGCCCCGTCCGCTGAGCGTGGGCCGGCTGCACCCGCACCGCAGAAGCTACGTGGAGCGCGCGGTCGCGCCTACCGGTCATCGGTCGGTGCTGGAGGCGGGCGGCTGGTAGGGGCCGAGCGTTCCGCGTTGGCGCTCGTAGACGGCGACCAGCTCCGAGAGCGGGACGCGCAGGCCGGCGGCGAGCTTGAGCAGCACGCGGAACGTGGGGTTGATCTCGCCGCGCTCCAGCGCGCCGACGTAGTTGCGGTGCAGGCCGGCGTCGGCGCCGAGCTGCTCCTGAGAGAGGCCGCGGCGGGCGCGCAGCTCCAGGAGCGCTCTGCCGAGCGCGTGGTGCTCGGGGGTGCGCTTCCAGCTGCGGCAGGTCGGCGACGAGCGCCGGTCTGCTTGCGGGCGCGACTGGTACTCCGACCTGCGGTCGGGAAGAATCGTCTCCGGCATCGGAAGGCTCCTGTCCTTTCGGTGCTCGGCCGGGGGCGGCGTCATCCGCTCCCGGCCAAACCTTGTCGCTGTTCCGCTGCACGCTATGGCTGGGCAGCACTCCCCGAACAGCCGCGACGCCAGCATCCTGACCGCCCAGGCCGCTCCAGGGCCGTGGGTTTTGGCCACGAATTGGCCACGGAACCTAAAGACGGCACGTCGGCGCTCATTTTCGCGCCGCCGCCGGCGAGCAGAAACCAGCCCATTTGCAGCGCATTCCCCCGATGGCGAGTCCCAGACTCGAACTGGGGACACCACGATTTTCAGTCGTGTGCTCTACCAACTGAGCTAACTCGCCGAGACGGGCCATGGTACCCGGTCCGGGCGGGTGGGTCCTACTGCGGCGGCGCGGTCGCCTCGATGCGCTCGAGCACGTCGAACGACCAGATCTCGCTCGCCGTCCCGACCGGACCCTCGGACCGGTGCTGCGCATGGCCGGCGGCGAAGTCCGGGCTCGCCACCCAGGCGCGGAAGTCCTCCTCCGAACGCCAGCGCGTGACCACCAGACACAGCTCGCGCTCGTCGTTCGGACGCAGCAGCTCGAAGCCCTCGAACCCCTCCGAGGACTCGACTCGCCCGGCGCGCGCCGCGAACCGTCGCTCGAACTCGTCGAACCGCTCGCGCGGGACGGTGATCGCGTTGATCTTCACGACGCTCATCGTGCGCGGACCATAACGCCCCAAGCCCGCGCCGCGCCACAACCCGCCGCGCCAGCTCAGCCCCCGCCGGCCTCGCCAGCTGCCCGCACCCGCTCCGCCTCCGCCTGGCGCAGCTCGATCCGGCGGATCTTGCCGGTCAATGTCTTTGGCAGCTCCTCGACGAACTCGACCAGTCGGGGATACGCGTACGCCGAGAGATGCGAGCGCACGAAGTTCCGGATCTCGCCGGCGAGATCCGGCGAGCCGGCGTACCCGTCGGCACACACCACAAACGCCTTCACCACCATTCCGCGCCGCTCGTCCGGCGACGCGACCGCCGCGGCCTCCCGCACCGCCGGATGCTCCAAGCAAGCCGACTCGACCTCGAACGGCCCGATCCGGTACCCGGCCGAGATGATCACGTCGTCCGCCCGCCCCTCGTACCAGTAGTACCCCTCCGCGTCGCAAGACGCCGCGTCCTTCGTGTGGAACCACTCCCCGCCGAACGCCTCGCGCGCCGCCTCCTCGTTGCGCCAGTACCCGAGCGGGTAGTGCGGGTTCGAGCGCGCGCGCAGGCAGATCTCGCCTCGCTCCCCGACCCCCACCGGCCGCTCGTCCTCGTCCAGCACCGCGACGTCCCAGCCGGGCATCGGCCGTCCCATCGACCCCTCCCGAACCTCCATGAACGGGTAGTTCGCGACCAGCGGATAGGACTCCGTCAGCCCGTAGAAGTCCAAGACCGTCACGCCGTATTGCTCGCGGAACCAGCGGATCGCCTCGGGGTTCAAGGGCTCCCCCGCAGAGCACACCCGGCGGAACACGCACGGATACCGGTCACCCGCATCCGCGATCCCCATCATCGAGCGCATCGCCGTCGGCGTCGTGAACACGTTCGTCACACCGTGCCGCGACAGGAACGCCAGCTGCTCGTGCGGGTCGAAGCCGCCGCGCCGCTGGTAGACGTACTGCACCGCCCCCAGCCGCCAGGGCCCCAGCAGCGGCGCGATCCCCGCCGCCCACGCCCACTCGCCCATCCCGTGGAAGCGCTCCCCGTCCTCCACCTCGTGGCAGTACGTGAACTCCTCGTGCGCGAGCAGGTAGCGATGCGCGTGCACGATCCCCTTCGCCAGGCCGGTCGTGCCGGACGTGTAGTAGAGCTGCGCCGGATCGTCCGCGGCCGTGTCGACCCCGATGAAGTCTGTCGGTGCACCCGCAAGCAGCCCGCCCGCCGAAGCGCCGTCTCCGTCGAGCACCAGCACCCGCACGCCCGCGTCCGCCCCCTCGAACCGTCCCGCGTTCGCCGCGTCGGTCACCAGCACCGCCGGCTCGGAGTCGCGCAGTCGGTGCGCGATCCCCTCGTCCCCGTACAGCACGCTCATCGACAGCAGCAACGCGCCGAGCTTCCAGACCCCGAAGAAGATCGCCGCCGTCTCCGGCGTCGGCGGCAGCACCACCGCGACCCGGTCGCCTCGCCCCACACCCGCGGAGCGCAACACATGCGCCGCCTGGTTCGCGAGGTCCTGCAGTTCCCCCCACGCCAGCTCCCGACGCGCGCCGTCCCATCGCTCCCACACCATCGCCAACCGCTCGCGCGGGTGCTTGTCGCACACGTCCTGCGCGATGTTGTAGCGCTCGGGCACCTTCCAGCGGTGCTGCGCGCACGCCTCCTCGTAGGAGCTGAACGCCATCGGGACCTCCCTCGAAACGCTCGCCGGCGGAACCGTCGGGGCGAGCCTACCCCGCGACCGGCGCACCCGAAAGCGGCAGCCGGCTAGCATCGCCGTGCATGAGCTCCCGCGCGCTTCTCACCGCCATCGCCGCCGGCCGCGTCGTCATCGGCGCCGCGCTCGTCGCCAAGCCGCAGTCGCAGGTCGGGACCGGCTGGATCGGCGAGGCCGCCGCGCAGCCGACCTCGGCCCTGCTGTTCCGCTCCGTCGGCGCGCGCGACATGGCGCTCGGCCTGGGGACGCTCGCCGCCCAGCGCAGCGGCAGCCCGCTGAAGCCGTGGCTGCTGGGCGCGACGCTGGCGGACACGGTCGATCTCGTCGCGACCTTCGCCGCCGGCAAGGCCGTCCCGAAGCAGGGGAAGGCCGCGATCGCCCTGCTCGCCGGCGGCGCGATCGTGCAGCAGCTCGCGCTTGCGCACAGCGTCGAGGCGTAGGCGTAGGCGTAGGCGCCCACGGCGCGTCCGCGCGGTCCCGGCGCGCGCTACCCGAGCCCCGCCCAGCGCTCCAGCTGCGGCAGCGGGTCGATCGGCGCGCCGCCTCTGGCGTACCAGCCGCCGGCCCAGATCTCGAAGTGGAGGTGGGGACCGGTCGCGTCGCCGGTCGCGCCGACCTGCGCGAGCTGCTCGCCGGCCCGCACCGCGTCGCCCGGCGCGACGCGCACCGTCCCGCGCTTGATGTGCATGAAGACGTAGTCGCGCATCTCGCCGCCGACCTCCTCGGCCCCGCGCACGACGAGGTAGATCCCCGCGCCGCCGCGCTGGTTCGCCTTCCACGTGACCGTCCCGGCGACCGGCGCGAGGATCGGCTGCCCGCTCGCCGCGACGACGTCCTGCCCCTGGTGGATGTGGCCTCTGCGGCCGGCGCCGAAGCGCGCGTCCTTCCCGCCGAACGTGAACGGCCCCTGCACCGGGAAGACGCCGGCGATCGTGCCGGTCGCTGCGATTGGCGGCTTCGCCGGCACCGGCGCCACCGGCTGCGGCGCGGCCGCCCGCCGGCGCGCCGCGGCTCGCCGGCGCGCCGCCGCCCGCCGCTTCGCGCGCGCGGCCCTGCGCTCGGCCCGCTTCAGCGCCGTCGGCTTCCGGCCGGCGACGGCTCCGCCCGTCCGCGCGCTGCTCGCTCTGCGCGCCGGCGGCGTCACGCCCGGCGCCGCGCCGCCGCCCGCCGATCCCGCCCCACCGGCCGGCGCGGGCGAGCCTGCGGAGACATCGCCCCCCGGGGCCGCGCCACCGGCATTCGCCGCTGACGCACCGGTCGGCAACGCCAGCGCCAGCGCCGCGACCCCGAGAGCGATGAGGAGGAGAGAAGAGGCGCGAACGAATCGAGCCATCCCCACCGACCTCGGCATCCCGCGCCCCGCGCACAAGCCCCGCATGGATGCTTGCACGGGCTCGCCGGGGAAAGCGGTGCGCTATGCGGCCAGCAACCGCCCCAGCAGCGCCAGCGCCCCGCCCTTCGACAGCGGCTCGTTGAGGTTGCCGCACTTCGGCGACTGGATGCAGGAGGGGCAGCCGCGCTTGCATCTGCACTCGGCGATCAGGCGGTGCGCGTCGGCGACGAGCCGCTCGAAGCCGCGGTAGCCGGCGCGCGTGATGCCGACGCCGCCGGGATGGCCGTCGTAGACGAAGATCGTCGGCCGGCCGGTCTGCGGGTGCGCGTTCGTGGAGAGCCCGCCGATGTCCCAGCGGTCGCACATCGCCAGCAGCGGCAGCACCGCGATCTGCGCGTGCTCGGTCGCGTGCAGCGCGCCGAGCAGCCGCTCGACGCCGAGGCCGGCGTCCTCCCCCAGCGCGGAGACGGAGTCCAGCTCGTACCACAGCGCCTGCGTCGAGAACGCGGTCTCGGGCAGATCCAACGAGCGGAAGTCGATCTGCTGATGGTCCGACAGCGCCTTGCGCTGGTAGCCCGTCACGACCTCCGTCACGACCACGTTGCCGAACGACAGCGTCACGCCCATCGCCTCCCGTCGCTCGACGAGCCGCTCGATCGCGGTCATCGTCTCGCGCTTGGGCTGCGTGAACCAGTCGCCGTCGAACGGGGACAGCATCGCGCGCCGCTCCGTCAGGTCCAGCTGCACGACCTCGTACGCGCGGCCGAGGTGCAGGTACACGGCGCCCTCGTGCACGGTCGAGAACGCGCGCGCCGCCTCCAGCGTCCCGATCATCTCCCCGGACGCCACGTCGACCAGCGAGAACGTGTCGGCCGAGGAGGAGCGCAGCGGCACGCGCGCCGCCGGATAGTCCTCCGGCGCGCGCAGCTGGAACGCGCCGCGCCGCTCCACCAGCAGCCCGGCGCTCACGAGCCGCTCGGCCGCGACGCTCCACTCGGCTCCCAGCACGTCCGCCTCGCCCGGCGCCAACGGCCCCTCGTGCGCCGCGCACAGCAGGTGCGCGGCGTGGATCTGCTCCGACTCGTGGTCGAGGATCGCCGCCTCGACCGGCCGCCCGAGGAACTCGTCCGGGTGCCGGCAGAAGAACTGATCCAGCGCGTCCTCGCCCGCGACGTAGACCGCCAAGCCGCGCGAGCGCCGCCCCGCGCGCCCCCACATCTGCCGCAGCGACGCGACCGTCCCCGGGAACGTCACGCAGATCGCCGCGTCGAGCTCGCCGATGTCGATCCCCAGCTCCAACGCGTCGGTCGCGACGACGCCGAGCAGGTCGCCGCGCGTCAGCCGCTCCTCCAGCTCGCGCCGCTGCTGCGGCGTGTAGCCGGCGCGGTAGGGGGCGATCCGCTCGGCGAGGTCGGGGCGGTCGCCGCCGCGCAGCCGCGCCTCGGCGTGACGCAGGATCAGCTCGACCGCCTTGCGCGACTTGATGAAGCAGATCGTCCGCGCGCCGGCCTGCACGAGGTCGGCGAACAGATCGGCCGCCTCGCTCAACGCGGAAGCCCGCACGCCCAAAGCCTCGTCGAGCATCGGCGGGTTCCACATCGCCACGTGCCGCTCCGCGGCCGGCGCGCCGTCGCGGTCGATCAGCGCGATGTCCTCCAGTCCGGTGAGCCGCTGCGCCAGCTCGACCGGGTTCGCGACGGTCGCGCTCGCCAGCAGGAAGCGCGGCTGCGTTCCGTACGCGGCCGCGATTCGCCGCAGCCGCCGCAGCACGTTCCCCACATGCGAGCCGAACACGCCGCGGTAGACGTGCGCCTCGTCCACCACCACCACCGCGAGGTTGGAGAGGAAGTCGCCCCACGCGCGGTGGTTGGGCAGGATCCCGACGTGCAGCATGTCGGGGTTGGTGAGGACGACGTTCGCTCTCGCGCGGATCGCCCGCCGCTCGGACTGCGGCGTGTCGCCGTCGTAGATCGCCGGGCGCACGCGCGGCAGTCTCAGCGCCGCCAGCGCGCGCGCCTGGTCCTGCGCCAGCGCCTTCGTCGGATACAGGTACAACGCCCGCGCGCGCGGGTCGACGAGCAGCTGCTGCAGCGTCGGCAGGTTGAAGCACAGCGACTTGCCCGACGCGGTGCCGGTGGTCACGATCAGCGGCCCGTCCATCGCCGCCAGCAGCGCCTCCTCCTGGTGCGTGTGCAGCGCCGCGATCCCGACCCGCTCGAGCGCCGAGCGCAGCTCGTGATGCAGCTCGCCGGGGATCGGCACCGCATGCCCGGCTCGCGGCGGCACGGTCGACTCGTGCACGAGCCGCTCGTCCGCGCGCCCGCGTTCGAGCAGCTCCGCCCACGGCTCCGGCTCGACTCTCGTGCGGGCGACCGCCATCCGGTCGATGGTACGCACGCCCGGCGAGCCGGCGCGCTCAGTCGGCCGCGCGCACGAGCCGCAACCCCGCACGGTGCGCGAACAGCACGCCGGCTGCCGCGAGCAGCAGGACGATCCCCGCGCCGAGCCACAGGTTGCCGTCGCCCGGGCTGAGCAGGCTGAGACCTCGGCCCCATGCGTCGAAGGTGCCGCTGTGCATCGCCATGCCTGCTTCGCGAGTGAAGGAGACGCCCTCGATCCCGGTGAAGGTCGCCGGCCCGACCAGGACCCCCGCAAGCACCAGCCCGCCGCCCACGAGCGCCAGCAGCAGTGACAGCCGGGGGAGCGTCATGCGCGCCACCCTAGCCCATGCTTCAGACTTCGGCGCCGATGCGCTGCCTCTACGTCGACCTCGACGGCACCCTGCTCGGCCCTGGCGCCTCGCTGCTGCGCGACGCGGACGGCGGCTTCAGCCTCGACGCCGTGCGCGCCCTGCAGGCCTGCCATCGCGCCGACGCGGAGGTGGTGATCTTCTCCGGCCGCCGGCAGGCGCAGGTGATGGAGGACGCGCGCCTGCTCGGCCAGACCGCCTACATCTTCGAGGCCGGCTCGGGGCTCGTCGTCGACGGCGAGCTGGAGTGGCTCACCGGCGGTCTGGAGCCGACCGACGAGGGCGTCACGATCCACGACCAGATCACCGCGTGCGGCGCGCCGGCGCTGCTGCTGGAGCGGTACGAGAGACGGCTCGAGTACCACGCGCCGTGGCACACGAACCGCGACGTCTCGCACCTCTTCCGCGGCCTGATCGACGCCGAGGAGGCCGACGCGCTGCTGGAAGCGAGCGGCCACGGCCACCTGCGCCTGGTCGACAACGGCGTCGTGCGCTCGCGCTCCGCCGACCTCGTCGCGCTGCCGCTCGTGCGCTGCTACCACCTCGTCCCGAAGGCGGCCTCGAAGGCCGGGGCGGTCGCGCGTCACATGCAGATCCGCGGCTACAAGGCGCAGGAGTGCATCGCCGTCGGCGACTCGCGCGAGGACCTCGGCGCCGCCTCCGCCGTCGGCGCCTTCTGGTTCGTCGCCAACGCGCTCGACAAGGACCCGACGCTGCGCGAGGCGATCGCCGGCCGCCCCAACGTCCGCATCGCCGACGCCACCTACGGCGCCGGCGTCTACGAGGCGGTCGTCACCACGCTCGCCGAGCGCGGCGCGTAGCGCCCGCCGCGCCGCCGCCGGCGGTCAGGCGCCGGCGACCCGCAGGATCCCGGCCAGCGTCGACTCCGGACCCGGCCAGTGCTCGCGCACGCGATCCGGCCCGCTCGCGCGCAGCACCGCGCGCAGGACGAGCGCGACCAGGATCGCGTCGTCGAGCTGACCGAGGACGGGGACGAAGTCGGGGATCAGGTCGAACGGCATCGCGAGGTAGGCGATCAGCGCGACGAGCATCAGCTTCCCGCGCCGCGGCGTGCGCGGATCGGCCGCCAGGCGGCGGAACAGCACGAGGCAGTCGGGCACGAGCCGTACGAGCGCGCGCACCTCCGGCCGCCGGCCGGTGCGGATCAGCCCCAAGACGACGAGCACGACCAGCGCCAGCGCGATCGCGACCAGCGGCAGCAGCAGGCTCACGGCGTCAGGCTAGCCGGCCTCGCGCCGCGCCCGCAAGCGCGCCCACGGACCGCGCCAGCCGCCGTGGCGGACCTGCTCGCGCCAGCGCGCCGGGGGCGGCACCGTCGCGCGGACCAAGGCGACCCAGTCCTCCAGCGGCAGCTCGTCGGCGATCAGGCGCCGCAGCGCGTCGTTGACGGGGGCCTCGATGCCGGCGCCGGCCAGAGCCCGCGCGAGCAGCGGCACCGACTCCAGCGACTCGACCGCCTGGCCGATCCGGCCGGGGATCTCGCCCGCCGGCACGCCCTGCGCGAGCAGCTCGCCGGCGCGCCGGTTGCGGCTCTGCGGCGCGAGCGCCGTGGCGACGAGGTCGCCGGTGCCGGCGAGGCCGATCATCGACTCCGGCCGCGCGCCGAGCCGCTCGGCGTAGCGCCACACCTCCGCGAAGATGTGGCCGGCCGCGGCGCCGGCGGCGTTGAGCCCCTGCGCCTCGGTCGCGCCGGCGGCGAGTGCGGCGGCGTTCTTCGCGGCGCCCGCCAGCTCGACGCCGACCGGGTCGTTCGACTGCTCGCAGACGACGCCCGCGCGAATGAACATCGCGGCCAGCTGCCCGGCAAGCGCCTCGTCGCTGGAGGCGGCGACGAGGCCGGCGCCGTGCGCGACCATCTCCTGCGCGTGCGCGGGCCCCCCGACGCACGCGACCCGCGCGGCGCCGAAGCGCGCGCGCAGCAGCGCGGTCGGCGGCGTCCCGTCCGGCGGCACGAGCCCCTTCGCGAGCGAGATCGCCGCGGCCCGGCGCGAGAGCCCCGCCTGCTCGAGCCCCTCGATCACCGCGCCGAGGCCGAGCGACGGCACCGCGAGGAACACGAGCTCCGCGCGCGCGAGCCCGGCCGACACGGGCTCGATCCGCAGCTCGCGCGGCAGCTCCACGCCCGGCAGGTACTCGCGGTTCTCGCCCGCCTCCACGAGCGCGTCCGCCTGCGCGCGCGTGCGCGTCTGCAGCGTCGTGCGCATCCCGCCGCGAGCCAGCAGCACCGCGACCGCCGTCCCGAACGACCCCGCCCCGACGACGACCGCGCGGCGCAGCTGCGGGGGGAGCGGGAGCTGGGGACGCGGCAGCGGGGGCACGGGCGGGGGCGGCGAGCCTATCGCCCGGCGTGCGCCGGCCGCCGGCTGGCAACGCCAAGCGTCCTGTCCTGCGCTCGCCCTGCGACCACGGGACAGGACGCTTCGGCCCGCGGCAGCGCTACACGAGCGTGGCGAGCCGCCGCCCGGCCGCCTCGAGCGCGTCGAGGTCGCCGGCCTCCTCGACCGCCTGCAGATCGAGGATGCGGGCGCCGAACGCGTCGAGCGTGCGCGCGCCGACGGCGGCGAAGCAGGGGATCCCGCCCTGCCGTGCGCGCGTCGCGAGCTCGCCGGGCGCCTTGCCGGCGAGCGTGCCGAGGTCGAGCCGGCCCTCGCCGACGATCGTCGCGCGCGCGGCGCGCATGCGCGCGTCGGCGTCGAGCTGCTCGAGCACGAAGCCGGCGCCGTTCTCCAGCCGCGCGTCGCACGCCGCCCACAGCGCGCCGGCGAGGCCGCCGCCGGCGCCGCTCCACGTCACGCCGCGCGGGTCGCGCGGCAGCCGCGCGGCGAGCGCCTCCACGCGCCGGCCGAGCTCGGCGGCCGCGTCGCGCTCCACCTCCCCGGCGCCCACGAGCGCCTCCGCGACGCGCTCGACGGAGGTGCGCACGTCGCACAGCAGCACGAGCCGCGCGCGCAGGCCGCCGCCGTCTGCGATCGCCTCGACCGCGCCGGCGCCGCCGTCGCCCGCGACGAGGTCGCCGACGCCGGCGATCACGACCTCCGGCCCGGTCGCGTCGACGGCCAGCAGCAGCTCGCCCGCGGCCGCGCTCGAGCCGTCCCCACCGGCCGCTCCGGGCGCGCCCGCGCCGGCGTCCGCCTGGCCGCCGCCGTCGTCCCCGAGCACGGCGCCCAGCTCCACGAGCGCGCTGCCGCCGTCCTCGATCAGCCCGATCCCGACCGAGCGCCCGCCGGCCGAGACCGCCGCGGTCTCGCCGCCGAGCGCGGGCAGCAGCACCTCCAGCGTCCCGGCGCCGCCGTCCGCGACCGGGCACGGGTCGACCGGCCAGCCGCCGGCCTCCAGTCCCCGTGCGAGCGCCGCGGCGACCTCCGGCGCCCGCAGCGTCCCCTTGAAGGCGGCCGGGGCGACGAGGATCGGCGCGCGGGTGGTCGAGGCGCTCACCTCCCGCATCCTGTCATGCCGGGGAGCCGCGGTCGTCGCGCCGGTTCGCGGCGTGCCGACCGGCCTGTTCGCACGCGCGCTCACTCCGCCAACTGCGCGATCGAGCACTCGCGCGGCGGCTTGTCCTCGCGCCAGCGCAGCAGCTTCGCGCCGTGGCGGATGCGCCGGCCGCTGACGTGGTCGAACGAGATCTCGACGACCAGCTCGGGCCGCAGCGCGACCCACTCCAGCTCCTTGTCGCTCTTCCAGCGGGAGGGATCCGCGTTGCCGCGCTCGCCGCTCGCATAGGGCGCGAGTCTGTCCACCAGCGCGCGTCTCTCGGCCGCCTTCAGCCCCGACGTGTGGCCGACCGTCCGCAACGCGCCGTCCGCGTCGTAGAGGCCGAGGATCAGCGAGCCGACGGTGCGGGCCTCCTTGCCCGGCCGCCACCCCATCACGACCGCGTCGATCGTGCGCAGGCGCTTGATCTTCGCCATCCCCTCGCGCGCGCCCGGCCGGTAGGGCGCGTCGAGCTGCTTCGCGACGACGCCCTCGGCGCTCTCCAGCCAGCCGCGCGCCTCCGCGGCGTTGCGCACGCACGGCGTCAGCGCGACCGGCGCGGCGAACGGGAAGCGCTCCAGCGCCGCGCGGCGCTGCGCGAACGGCAGCTCCAGCAGCGAGCGGTCCTCGCTCGCCAGCAGGTCGAACGCGACGAAGCGCGCCGGCGTCTCGCGCGCCAGCCGCTCGATCCGCGAGGCGGCCGGGTGGATGCGGTTCGAGAGCGCGTCGAAGTCCTGCAGCCCGTCGGCGCCGTCGATCACGATCTCGCCGTCGAGCACGTAGCGGCCGGGCGGGAACGTCAGCTCCGGGAAGTAGCGCTCCAGCGGTCTGCCGCCGCGCGACTGCAGCGCGAGCTCGTCGCCGTCCACGAACGCGAGCGCGCGGAAGCCGTCCCACTTCGGCTCGTACGCCCAGCCGTCGCCGTCCGGCAGCGCCGCGCGCGAGCGCGCGAGCTGCGGCTGGAGCGGGGGAGAGAGCGGGAGCGACATGGCGCCGGGCGATCGTAGCGGCCCTGCCGCAGGACCCCGTGAACCACTACGATCGAACGGTCAGGCCGGTCCGCCGGCGAGTCCCCGCAGGAAGGTGGAGCGCGTGTCGCACGAGCAGGCCACGGTCGCCGAGGAGGAGTACCTCCAGATGCTCTTCTGGCTCTACGAGGCCGGCCTGCCGATGACCGGCGCCAACCTCGCGCGCGCGATGCAGCTGTCCGCGCCGACCGTGCACGAGATGCTCGGCCGGCTCGAGGAGACGGCTACGTCACCCGCGGCGCGGACCGCGTGGTCGCCTTCACCGACGAGGGCCGCCGCCACGCCGAGGAGATCACGAGCCGCCACCGCCTGATCGAGCGCTTCCTCACCGACGTCGTCGGCGTCCCGTGGGACGACGTGCACGAGGAGGCCGAGCGGATGGAGCACGCGATGTCGCCGCGCTTCGAGGCGTACGTGAAGGCCGCGATCGGCGACGCGAAGACCTGCCCGCACGGCCATCCGATCGCCGTCGGCAAGCGCATCCTCGGCGTCCCGCTGGCCGACTGCGCCGAGGGCGCCAGCGTCAGAGTCCTGCGCTTCGAGAACGAGGCCGAGGACCTGCTCCACTACCTCAAGGACGCGGGTCTCGAGCCCGGCCTCGACGGCACGATCGCGAGCGCCGACGACGACCACATCACCGTGACGTCGAGCGACGGCGAGCACGTCCTCACCCGCAGCGTCGCCGAGACCGTCAGCGTCACCGCCGACCCGTCACCGCCCCCGCGCACCGCCCTGCCGAGACAGCTGGTACTTGGCCGCGACCGCTACGGCCGCTGATCAGGCGGCGACGCCCAGCGCGCGGACGGCGTCGGCGAGGCGGGCGATGCCCTCCTCGATCTGCGGGACCGTGACGCCGGAGTAGGCGAGGCGCAACGCGTTCTCGCCGCCTTCGAGGAGGAAGTCCGTGCCCTTGACGATCTGCACGCCGCGCTCGGCGGCGGCGGCGAACAGCGCCTCGCCGTCGGTGCCCTCGGGCAGCTCGACCCACAGGAAGTAGCCGCCCTCCGGATCGACGAAGCGCGCCTCCGGCAGCTCGCGCCGCAGCGCCGCGCACAGCGCCTGCGAGCGCTCCTGGAGCGCGCCCTTCACGCGCGCCACCGAGCGCTCGAACGCCGCGCCGTCGTCGGCGCGCACGAACTCGTTGACGATCGACTGCGCGACCATGTTCGGCGAGATGTACGTGTTGGTCGCGAGCTTCGCGATCCGCGCGATCAGCTTCTCCGGGCCGACGAGGTAGCCGACGCGGATGCCGGGGCAGACGGTCTTGGAGAACGAGGAGGCGTAGACGACGCTGTCGGCCTCGTCGAGCGAGAGCATCGTCGCCAGCGACGCGCCGCCGAAGCGCAGCTCCACGTACGGGTCGTCCTCGAAGATCGTCATCCCGTTCGCGGCGGCGAGCGCGAGCAGCGCACGGCGCTTCTCGGCTGACAGCGTGTAGCCGGCGGGGTTCTGGAAGTTGGGGATGACGTGCGCGAGCCGCGGCTTCGCACCCGCGGCGATCAGCGCCTCGACGCCCGCGACGTCGATCCCGTCCTCGTGCAGGTCGACCGGCCGCACGTCCGCGCCGCGGGAGCGCAGCGACAGCAGCGTGCGGTCGTACGTCGGCTTCTCGACGACGACGACGTCGCCCGCCTCGACGAGCGCCTCGAACAGGAACGCGTCCGCCTGCATCGATCCGTTCGTGACGACGACCTGCTCCGGCGCCACCCCGTGCTTGTCCGCGATCCAGGCGCGCAGCGGTCTGTAGCCGATCGCCGTGCCGTAGGCGGTCGTGCCGGCGGGGTCGTTCCGGAAGGCGCGGTCGGCGGCGGCGCGCAGGCCCTCGACGTCGACGATGTCGAGCGACGGAGCGCCGCGGGCGAAGGAGATCGGAGCGGGTTCGGAAGCCATGTCACGCAGGGTACGCAACCTGCGCGGGAGCCGTCAGGCGGAGAGGATCTCCATGGCGATCTCGGCCGTCTCGGTCGGCGTGCGGCCGACGCGGACGCCCTTCGCCTCGAGCGCCTTGGCCTTCGCCTTGGCGGTGCCGGCGGTGCCGGAGACGATCGCGCCGGCGTGGCCCATCGTCTTGCCGGGCGGCGCGGTGAAGCCCGCGATGTAGCCGACGACGGGCTTGGTGACGTTGGCCGCGATGTACTCGGCGGCCTCCTCCTCGGCGGAGCCGCCGATCTCGCCGGACATCACGATCAGCTCGGTCTGGGGATCGTTCTCGAACAGCTCGATCACGTCGATGAACGACGAGCCGGGGACCGGGTCGCCGCCGATGCCGACGATCGAGGAGTTGCCGAAGCCGCGCTGGGCCAGCTCGTTGCCGATCTGGTAGGTCAGCGTGCCGGAGCGGGAGACGACGCCGACGTTGCCCTCCTTGAAGAACGACGCCGGGATGATGCCGACGTTCGCCTTGCCGGGCGAGAGGATGCCGGGGCAGTTGGGGCCGACGAGGCGCGCGCCGGGCGTGCGCTTGAGCTGCGTGTAGACGCGCAGCTCGTCGTGCGCGGGGATGCCCTCGGTGATCGCGACGACCAGCTCGACGCCGGCGTCGAGCGCCTCGAGGATCGAGTCGGCCGCGAAGCGCGGCGGGACGAAGATCATCGCCGTGTTCGCGCCCGTCTCCGCGACGGCCGAGTGGACGGTGTCGAAGACCGGGATGCCCTCGACGTCCTGGCCGCGCTTGCCGGGCGTCACGCCGGCGACGACGTTGGTCCCGTACGTGCGGTTGTTGAGCGCGTGGAACGTGCCCTCGCGCCCGGTCAGGCCGGTCACGACGAGGCGCGTGTCCTTGCCGACGAGGACGCTCACGACGGGGTCACCTCCGCGGGGCTTCCGGCCCCGCGTCCCGATGCCGACTCTCGGCCTCCGGCCTCGCGTGATCCCGCGGCGGCCAGCTCCACGACCTTCTGCGCGGCGCCGAGCATCGTCGCCTCGGCGTGGACGTTCGGCAGGCTCGCGTCGGCGAGCAGCTTGCGGCCGGCGACGTCGTTCGTGCCGTCGAGGCGCACGACGAACGGCACCGTCGGCTTGACGACGTCGAACGCCTCGATGAGGCCCTTCGCGACCTCGTCGCAGCGGGTGATGCCGCCGAAGATGTTGAACAGCACCGCCTTGACCTTGGCGTCGGACAGGATGACCTCCACGGCGCTGACGATCGCGTCGGCCTTCGAGCCGCCGCCGGCGTCGAGGAAGTTCGCGGGCGCGCCGCCGGCCTGCGCCACGACGTCCAGCGTGGACATGACGAGCCCGGCGCCGTTGCCGAGGATCCCGATGTCGCCGTCGAGCTTCACGTAGGTGAGGCCGCGCTCGTGTGCCATCTGCTCCTGCTCGTCCTCCTGGGAGGGATTGCGCAGGGCGGCGTTGTCCGCGTGGCGGTAGAGCGAGCTGTCGTCGAGCGTGACCTTCGCGTCGAGCGCCGTCACGCCGCGGTCGCCGGTGACGATCAGCGGGTTGACCTCGACGAGCATCGCCTCCTCGGCGACGAACGCGTCGTAGAGCTTCGACAGCAGCGCGCCGACCGGGCGCACGACGTCGGCGTCGACGCCGGCCTGGAAGGCGAGGCGCCGGCCGTGGAAGTCCTGGAAGCCGAGCAGCGGGTCGACGTGGATTCTCACCAGCGCCTCGGGCGTCTCCTCGGCGACGGCCTCGATGTCCATGCCGCCCTTCGTCGAGAGCATCACGAGCGGCGCCTTCGCGGCGCGGTCGAAGACGATCGACGCGTAGTACTCGGACGCGATGTCGGACGCGCCCTCGATCCACACCTCGTGCACGGTGTGGCCCTTGATGTCCATGCCGAGGATGTCGGTGGCGTACCGCGTCGCCTCGGCTCTGTCCTTCGCGAGCTTCACGCCGCCGGCCTTGCCGCGCCCGCCGATCAGCACCTGCGCCTTGACGACGCACGGGTAGCCGATCTCGTCGGCGGCGGCGACCGCGCCCTCCACCGTGGAGGCGGGCTTGCCGGACGGCACCGGGATTCCGTGGCGGGCGAACAGCTGCTTGCCCTGGTACTCGAGCAGGTCCATCGCGGCGCGGCACGATAACGGACGACCGCGGAAGGTGTCGTCCGCCAAGCGGAATGGCCGGCGCGGCGCGTGCACGCCGCCTCGCGAGGCATAATGCGCGGCCGATGGCCATTCCGAAGAACGTGAAGTTCGTCACCTTTGACGTCTACGGCACCCTGATCGACTGGGACTCGGGGGCGTTCGACGCGTTCGCGAGAGAGGCCGCGCGCGACGGCTTCGACATCAGTCGCGACGCGCTCATCCCGCTCTTCCACTCGGTCCAGCGGCAGATCCAGGCCGGCTCGTACGAGCTCTACGCCGAGGTCCTGCGCCGCACGGCCGTGCAGATCGCGGAGGAGCTCGACTGGCCGCTCGAACCCTCGCGCAGCGGCTTCCTGCCGGACTCGGTCCAGCGCTGGACCGCCTTCAGAGAGGCCAACCCGGTGCTGCAGAGACTGGCGAGAGCGGGCCTCAGCCTCGGCCTGATCGCGAACGTCGACGACAAGCTGCTCGGCCTCACGCGCCGGCACATCCCGCACGACTTCGACCTCGTCGTGACCGCCCAGCAGGTGCGCTCCTACAAGCCCGACCCGGCGCACTTCAAGGAGTGCGAGCGGCGCGTCGGCAGCAAGAGGGGCTGGGTCCACATCGGCTCCAGCTACCACCACGACGTCGAGCCGTGCCTGAAGGGCAGAATCCCGGTCATCTGGGTCAACCGCGGCAGAGCGCAGCTCGAGTCGGGCCAGAAGAGACCGGATGCGGAGGTTTCGAACCTGCGCGAGGCGGTCAGAGTCCTCGGGCTCTGAGGGCGGGCCCGCCCGCCCTCGTCCCACGCCATGCGCGCGATCGCCGTTCACGAGGACGTCGTCGTCGCGATCGGCGCGATCTGGAAGACGACGTGCACGGCGGTGCGCGCGGGCGACGAGGCGTTCCTGATCGACTCGCCGATCCTGCCGGAGGAGCTGGAGGCGCTGCCGGCGCTGCTCGAGCAGGCCGGCTTCCCAATCACGGGGCTGCTCGTCACGCACGCCGACTGGGATCACCTGCTCGGCCGCTACGCGTTCCCGGACGCGTCGATCGGCTGCGGCGAGACGACCGCCGCCCGGCTCGCGGCCGAGCCGGGCGCCGCGCAGCGCGAGCTGCGCGAGTTCGACGAGCAGTACCTGATCGACCGCCCCGGCCCGCTGTCGCTGCCGGGCGTGCAGGCGCTGCCGGTGCCCGGCTACTGCGCGCTGGGGGAGCGGGAGCTGGAGCTGCACCCGGCCGACGGTCACACCTCCGACGGCACCGCGGTGTGGATCCCGTGGGCCGGCGTGCTGGTCGTGGGCGACTACCTGTCGCCCGGCGCGATCCCGGAGCTGTCGCCGTCCTCCTCGCTCGACGGCTTCCTGGCGACGCTGCGCCGCCTCGAGCCGCTCGTCGCGCGGGCGGCGACGGTCGTCCCCGGCCACGGCGAGCCGCTCGACGCGACCCGCGCCGCCGCGATCCTGCGCGAGGACCTCGCCTACGTCGAGGCGCTCGCCGGCGACGCCCCGGCGTCCGCGCCGCTCCCGCTCGCCCGCCGCGACGGCGGCAATCGCAAGTTGCACGAGTACAACCTCAGCCTGCTGGGCTGAGCGCCGTCGCTCCAGGTAGGGTGCTGTGGCGGATGGTCGCCGCGATCCGAGCAGAGGGGTTGACGAAGTCCTACGGGCGCGTGCTCGCGCTCGACGGGCTGGAGCTGGAGGTGCGGCCGGCGGAGGTGTTCGGCTACATCGGGCCCAACGGCGCCGGCAAGAGCACGACGATCCGGCTGCTGCTCGACCTGCTGCGCCCGACGCGCGGCCGCGCGGAGATCCTCGGGATGGACGTCCGCCGCAGGGGGATCGACGTGCGCCGGCGCGTCGGCTACCTCGCCGGTGAGCTGGCGCTGTACGAGCAGCTGAGCGCGAAGGAGCTGCTCGCCTTCCTCGCGAAGCTGCGTGGCGGCGTCGACCATGCGCGCATGCGCGAGCTGGCGGACCGCTTCGGCCTGCCGTTCGAGCGCCCGATCCGCGAGCTGTCGAAGGGCAACAAGCAGAAGGTCGGGCTGATCCAGGCGTTCATGCACCGGCCGGAGGTGCTGATCCTCGACGAGCCGACGAGCGGGCTCGACCCGCTGCTGCAACGCGCTTTCCACGAGCTCGTCAAGGAGGTCGTCCGCGAGGATGGCGCGACCGTGCTGCTGTCCTCGCACGTGCTGTCCGAGCTGGAGCACGTCGCCGACCGCGTCGCGATGATCCGCGACGGCAAGCTGCTGGCGGTCGAGGCGATCGAGGACCTCAAGCGCACCGCCCCGCGGCAGGTGTCCGTGTCGTTCGCGCAGCCGGTGCCGGCCGGTGCGTTCGCCGGGCTGCCCGGCGTCGTCGAGTCGGACGTGCGCGGCGCGCTCGCGCGCTTCACGGTGCACGGCGAGATGGACGCGATCGTGAAGGCGATCGCCGCCTACGAGGTCGTGTCGCTCACCGCGCACGAGCCGGACCTCGAGGCGCTGTTCCTCGCCCGCTACGAGCAGGCGGGCGGCGATGCCTGAGCTGGCCGTCCACACGATCCGCGTCGAGCGCCGCGCCCTGATCGGGTGGGCGCTCTCGACGGCTGTCCTCGTCGGCACCGTGCTCGCCTTCTGGCCTTCGATCAGCGGCAACGACGCGCTCACGCAGAGCTTCGCCAACCTGCCGCCGTCGGTGCGCGCCGCGACCGGTCTCTCCGACCTCGGGAGCCCGGCCGGCTACCTGCAGGGTCAGCTGTTCGCCACGCTCGCGCCGCTGATCTTCCTCAGCTTCGGGATCGGCCGCGGCGCGCGGGCGATCGCGGGGGAGGAGGAGGCGAGAACGATGGACCTGCTGCTCGCCGCGCCCGTGCGGCGCGTGCGCGTCGTCGGCGAGAAGGGCGCGGCCATCGCCGTGCAGCTGCTCGGCCTCGCGCTCGTGATGTGGGTGACGCTGCTCGCGGTCGACCCGCTCGTCGACGTCCACCTGTCGGCCGGCCGGCTCGCCGCCGCGACCGTCGGCTCGATGGCGCTCGGGATGCTCTACGGCGGCCTCGCGCTCGCGCTCAGCGGCGCGACCGGCCGGCGCGGCCTGAGCCTGGGCGTGGCCGCAGGCCTCGCCGGCGCCGGCTTCCTCTACACCTCGATCGCCCCGTTCGTCGGCGGCCTCGCGAACCACCTCACGCTTTCCCCGTTCCAGCTCGCCTACGGCTACGAGCCGCTCACGACCGGCATGGACTGGGGCTATCTCGCCCTGCTGGTCGGCGGCGCCTCGGCCCTCACAGCGCTTTCGGCGCTCGCGTTCGACCGCCGCGACGTGCGCTGAGCGCCGGGGGCGAGTCCGGCTGTCTCGGCGCCTCTAAGGGGGCATGCCTTGGGATCAGAAGCGATGGCGGAAGCACCTCGAAGCACAAGGCTGGACGATGACGCGCGGCGGCAAGCACGCCGTGAAGATGACGAAGCCGGGCCGGCGGCCGATTCCGCTCCCCTACCATGGAGGCAAGACCTATGGGAAAGCGCTCGATGCTGCGATCAGAAGACAGGCCGCCGGCGGTTGAGTGCCACGACGGTCGACAGCGCCCGCTCGGCGCTGCGCGCGTGCAGTTCGAGGAGGGGTGGTTCTGGGCCGAGGTGCCGGCGCTGCCGGGCTGCTTTGCCTCCGGGCGCACGACGGAGGAGCTGGCGGAGGCGCTCGCCGAGTCGATCGGGATGTGCCTCGCGGCCGACGACGCGCCGCTGCCCTCGGTAAGCGTCTCGCCGTCCGACGGCTGGCAGATCGCCGTCGGCGGGTCGTGACGTCGCGCTACTCGGAGACCGTCGAGGTGATGGTGGCGATCGGGTCGCCTGCCGCGATCGCGGCGCCCTCGCTGATGGGCAGCTCGGCAACGACGCCCGCCTTGTGGGCGGTGATCTCGTTCTCCATCTTCATCGCCTCGATGATGCAGAGCAGCTGGCCCTCCTCGACCGCGTCGCCCTGTCTCACCTTCACTCTCCACATGTTGCCCTGGAGCGGGGAGGGGAGCGTGTCGCCGCCGACGGCCGACCCGCCGCGCTTGCGCTCGCGCGGCTTGCGCGGGGCGGCGCCTGCCGGTGCGGAGCCGTTCATCGCGACGACGCCGCCGAACGCCGGCGGCGGACCGATCACTCTCACGTCGAAGCGGCGTCCGGAGACCTCGACCGTGTAGGTCTGCTCGAGCTTCTCGCCCTCCTCCTCGCCGTCGGCCGGCACGGCCGGCTCGAAGGCGAGCGTTCTCAGCCACTTCTTGTCCTCGACGAGGTCGCGGCACGTCTCGGCCGCGGCCCACTGTCTCGTCGCCAGCAGCGCCTTGTGGAACGGGATCAGCGTCTTGAGCTCGGTGATCTCGAACTCGTGCAGCGCGCGCAGCATGCGCTGCGTCGCCGCCTCGCGGTCGGAGTCCCACACGATCAGCTTCGCGACCATCGGGTCGTACATCGGCGAGACCTCGCCGCCCGGGCCGACGCCCGAGTCGACGCGGACGCCCGGGCCGCTCGGCTCCACGTATGCCCCGATTCTGCCCGGCGCCGGGGCGAAGTTCTTCGACGCGTCCTCGGCGTTGATGCGGCACTCGATCGCGTGGCCGCGCAGGACGACGTCCTCCTGCGCGACGGACAGCGGCTCGCCGGCGGCGGCGCGCATGCCCTCCTTGACGATGTCGATGCCCGTCGTCATCTCGGTCACGCAGTGCTCGACCTGGACGCGCGTGTTCATCTCCAGGAAGTAGTACTCGCCGTCCTGCAACAGGCCCTCGATCGTGCCGGCGCCGACGTAGTCGACGGCGGCGGCGGCGTCGGTCGCGACTCTGCCGATGTGCGCCCGCAGCGCCTCGTCGACGGCCGGGGCGGGCGACTCCTCGATCAGCTTCTGGTGGCGGCGCTGCACCGAGCAGTCGCGCTCGCCGAGGTGGATCACGGTGCCGTGTCTGTCGGCCAGCACCTGCACCTCGACGTGGCGCGGGTCGGGGAGGTAGCGCTCGAGGTAGACGGTCGGGTCGGAGAAGAACTTCTCGCCCTCGCGCGAGGCGCCCTCGAAGGCGGCCTCCAGCTCGTCGTCGGTCAGCGCGACGCGGAAGCCCTTGCCTCCGCCTCCGCCTGCGGCCTTCACCGCGACCGGGAAGCCGACCGTCTCTCTGATGATCTTGCGCGCGGCTCTCACGTCGGCGACCGGCTCGGTCGTGCCCGGCACGATCGGCACGCCCGCCTTCTGCATCAGCTCGCGCGCGGCGGTCTTCGAGCCCATCGCGTCGATCGCGCTCGCCGGCGGGCCGATGAAGACGATGCCGGCGTCCTCGCAGGCCTTCGCGAACGCCGCGTTCTCGGCGAGGAAGCCGTAGCCGGGATGGATCGCCTCGGCGCCGGATCGCTTCGCGACGTCGATGATCTTCTCGATCACGAGGTAGGACTCGGCCGCCGGACCGGGACCGATCAGGTACGCCTCGTCGGCGCGCTTGACGTGGATCGCGTCGCGATCCAGCTCGGAGTAGACGGCGACGGATGCGACGCCGAGCTCCTCGCACGCGCGGATGACGCGGACCGCGATCTCGCCGCGGTTGGCGATCAGGACCTTCGAGAACATGCGGGGCGGAAGAATAACGTGACGCTTCACCTATCGGTCGCGCGGCCGGCGGTCACGGCGGCGGCGACCGGCGCTGCCGCGGTCGTGCCGCCGCTGCGAGCGCGTCGCAGGGCGAGTCGCGCGGCGACCCACCGGACCGTGGCGAAGCTCGCGACGGCGTAGGCCCAGCCGAGCAGCACGTCAGTCACGTAGTGCTCGCCGGTGTAGACGATCGCGAGCGCCATCGCGAGCGGATAGGCCGCCACGAGCAGCCGCGCCCACCACCGCTTCGGCCACACCGCCAGCGCCACCAGCAGCGCGAGCGCGGCGTGCAGCGACGGCACGGCGGCGACGTCGTTCGCGTAGCGGTAGCCGGTGCCGACGACCCCGGTCTCCGCGCCGACGCCGCTCCACGACCACAGCTGCGGGATCAGCCGCGTGACCGGCCCGACCAGGCCGCGCTCGCTCGCCATCCACGGCGGTGCCGCCGGGAACGCCACGAACGTGATGCAGCCGAGCAGCGTCAGCAGCGCGAGCGCGGCCGCGAAGCGGCGGAAGCGCCAGCGGTCGTGCACCCACAGCACCGCCGCCAGCAGCGGCGTGACGAAGAAGTGCGAGACGTAGACCGCGAACGCGAGCACCTCGAACCACTGCACGCGACCGGGCTGGTGGAGGTCCGCCTGCAGCCAGACGGTCGGGACCGCGCCACCGAACAGCCATGCGTCGAGGTCGGCCTGCGGCAGGAAGTGCGTCGGCGCCAGCCAGCCGTCGGCGCCGCCGCGCGCGAGGTCGTACGCCGTCAGCACGAGGAAGAACGGCAGCCAGTCGACGACGACGCCCTTGAGCCAGCCGCCGACGTCGCCGAGGGAGACGGCGAGCGCGCCGAGCAGCGCCCACACGAAGACCGCGTCGCGCGTGTACGGCAGGCCGAGGACGGCGACGACCGCGACCGACCCGCCGGCCCATACGGCGAGCGGAACCCAGCGGCGGACGGCCGGCGTCGCTACCCCTCCGGCGTCGCGATCAGGCCGGCGCCGACGGTGTCGTTCGTCGCCTCGTCGATCAGGATGAAGCTGCCGGTCTCGCGGTTGCGCGCGTACGGGTCGAACGCGAGCGGGCCGCTGAGGCGCAGTCTCACGTGGCCGATCTCGTTGAGCGAGAGGCCCTCCGTATTCGGCTCGCGCGTGAGCGTTTCGACGTCGAGGTGCCAGTCGACCGCGTCGACGATCGCGCGCACCGAGCGCGTCGTGTGCTTGAGCGCGTAGCGGCCGCCGGGCTGCAGCGGCGCGTCGGCCATCCAGCAGACGACGGCCTCCAGCTCGCGCGCGACGGTCGGCGGGTTCGCCTCGCCGGCGCGGGCGATCATGTCGCCCCGCGAGATGTCGAGATCGTCCTCCAGCAGCAGCGTCACCGACTGCGGCGGGAACGCCTCCTGCAGCGGGCCGTCGAAGGTGTCGATCGCGGCCAGTCTCGTCGTGCGCCCGGAGGGCTGCACGACGACCTCCTCGCCCGGTCTCAGCACGCCGGCCGCGACCTGGCCGGCGTAGCCGCGGTAGTCGTGGTGGCGCTCGTCGTTCTGCGGGCGGATCACCCACTGGACCGGGAAGCGCCAGTCCTCGAGGTTGCGGTCGCCGGCGATCTCGACCGTCTCGAGGTGGTCGAGCAGCGCCGGCCCCGAATACCAGGGCGTACGCGCGGAGCGCTCGACGACGTTGTCGCCCTTCAGCGCGGAGATCGGGATGAATCTCGCCTCGGCGAACTCGAGCCCGGCCGACCAGCTCTTGAAGTCGGCGACGATCGCGTCGTAGACCGACTGGTCGTAGTCGACGAGGTCCATCTTGTTGATCGCGACGACGAGGTGGGGCGTGCGCAGCAGCGCGGAGATCGCCGCGTGCCGGCGCGACTGGCGCACGAGCCCGTTGCGCGCGTCGACCAGCACGAGCGCGAGGTCGGCGGTCGAGGCGCCGGTGACCATGTTGCGCGTGTACTGCTCGTGGCCGGGGCAGTCGGCGATGATGAAGCGGCGCTTGTCGGTCTGGAAGGAACGGTAGGCGACGTCGATCGTGATGCCCTGCTCGCGCTCGGCGCGCAGGCCGTCGGTCAGCAGCGCGAGGTTCAGCTCGCCCTCGCCGCGGCGCTCGCTCGTTCTCCTTCACGTGCGCGAGCTGGTCGGCGAGGATCGACTTCGCGTCGTGCAGCAGCCGGCCGATCAGCGTCGACTTGCCGTCGTCGACCGATCCGGCGGTCGCGAAGCGCAGCAGCTCCGTCTCGGCGATCTGCCGGTCCGCCGCCTTGTCGCCGTTGGACTCGTAGGTGAGCGACATGGCTAGAAGTACCCCTCCCGCTTGCGATCCTCCATCGCGGCTTCGGTGACGCGGTCGTCCGCGCGCGTCTGGCCGCGCTCCGTGATGTCGGTCGACGCGATCTCGGCGACGACCGTCTCCAGCGTCGTCGCGGTCGAGGCGACCGCGCCGGTGCAGGTCATGTCGCCGACGGTGCGGTAGCGGACCGACTCGGTGAAGACGGTCTCGCCGTCCATCAGCTCGACGAACTCGCTGGCGGCGTAGAGCATCCCGTCGCGCGCGAACACCTCGCGCTCGTGCGCGAAGTAGATCGGCGGCAGCTCGAGCTGCTCGCGCTCGATGTACTGCCACACGTCGAGCTCGGTCCAGTTCGATATCGGGAACACGCGCACGTGCTCGCCCTTGCGCACGCGGCCGTTGTAGAGCTGCCACAGCTCCGGCCGCTGCGCCTTCGGGTCCCACTGGCCGAAGTCGTCGCGGAACGAGAAGATCCGCTCCTTCGCGCGGGCGCGCTCCTCGTCGCGGCGCGCGCCGCCGAACGCGGCGTCGAACTGGTGCTCGGCGATCGCGTCGAGGAGGGTGACGGTCTGGAGCCGGTTGCGCGAGGCGCGCGGGCCGCGCTCCTCGACCGCGCGGCCCCGGTCGATCGACTCCTGCACGGAGGCGACGATCAGCCGCTCGCCGACCTCTTCCACCAGACGGTCGCGGAACGCGATCACCTCGGGGAAGTTGTGGCCGGTGTCGACGTGCATCACCGGGAACGGGAGGCGCGCCGGGCGGAACGCCTTCTCGGCGAGGCGCAGCAGGACGATCGAGTCCTTGCCGCCGGAGAACAGCAGCACGGGCCGCTCGAGCTCGGCGGCGACCTCGCGCATGATGTGGATCGCCTCGGCCTCGAGGGCGTCGAGGTGGGACAGCTTGTAGCTCATGCGGATTCGGTGACTGGTGGGCTTGGAGGTGCGGACGGATGCTGCGGCGCGGCGGCGTCGGCCGGCGGCGGAGTCCGCGTCGCCGCGGTGCGCTGCCGGCCGAAGTGGACCGCCGTGAGCGCGAGCGCGACCGCGGCGGGCACCAGGAAGATGACATAGATCGGGAAGTCGAGGCCGGCCTTGTTGAGCAGCGCGAGCCCGGCGGCGAGCAGCACGACCCCCAGCGCGGGGCGCAGCGTCCCCTCCGGCAGCCGCGTCGCGAGGCCCGATCCGATCCACACGCCGGGGATCGAGCCGATCAGGATGTTGCCCGCGAGCAGCAGGTCGACGTTGCCGCTCGCGAGGTGCGCGAGCGAGGCGATCCACAGCAGTATCGCGGCGTGGAAGACGTCGGTCCCGACGACGCGGCGCGGCGTCAGGCGGTAGAGCATGATCAGCGCGACGGCGATCAGCGCGCCGCTGCCGGCGGAGGTCATGCCGAGCACGAAGCCGACGCTGACGCCGACGCCCACGGCGGCGACCTTGTGGCGCGTCTCGAACGGCTCGATCGTGTCGCGCTCGCCCTTGACGTGCTTGAGCAGCGCACGCGCGAGCACCGCGACGGCGGTGATCAGCAGCGCCGCGCCGACCATCGTCAGCAGCGTGTTGTCGAACGCGTCCTTGCCCAGCGCGTGCTCCAGCACGCGGAGCACCGCGACGCCGCCGAGCGCGCCGGGGACGGAGCCGACCGCCAGCCACAGCGCCAGCTTCGTTTCGACCGTGCCGCTGCGCCAGTGGCGCCAGCCGCCGACCGTCTTGGTGACGGCGGCGTAGGCGAGGTCGGTGCCGATCGCCGTCGTCGGCGCGGTGCCGAAGACGAGGATCAGCGCCGGCGTCATCAGCGATCCGCCGCCGACCCCCGTCGTCCCGACGAGGATGCCGACGCAGAAGCCGAACAGGATGACGAGCGGCCAGTCCATCGAGCCAGTGTGCCAGGCCCCGAGGGGCCGGTCAGCCGTGCAACCCGCACTCGAGCTTGTCGCTGCCGGACCAGCGGCCGCTGCGGTCGGCGGCCGGGACCGTGCAGTGCGTGCAGCCGATCGAGGCGTAGCCGCGATCGTGCAGGGGGTTGTAGGGGAGCTCGTGGGCGTGGATGTGGCGCCACACGTTCTCTGTCGCTCCAGTCGGCGAGGGGGGCCGCCTTCCAGATGCCGTGCTTCTCGTCCCAGCCGATCTTCGGCGTGCCGGCGCGGGTGGGGGACTGGTCGCGGCGCACGCCGACGATCCAGCCGTCGACGCCGGCGAGGATCTCTTTCAGCGGCGCGACCTTGCGGATCGCGCAGCAGCGGTCGGGCTCGCGCGCCCACAGCTCGTCGCCGTGCTCGGCGGCCTGCTGTTCGAGCGAGATGCCGCTGGCCGCCTCGATCTCGATCCCGTAGCGCTGCTCGATCGCTCTCCAGGTCGCGTAGGTCTCGGGGAAGAGCACGCCGGTGTCGAGCGTGAAGATCCGCGTGCCGGGCGCGACGCTGCTCAGCAGGTCGATCAGGACCGACTCCTCCTGTTGGAACGAGCAGGCGAGCGCGAGCCGGGGGTGCGGGAGGCGCTCCGCCATCCGCGCGATCACCTGCTCGGCGCTGAGCGCCTCGGCGTCGTCGGTGAGCGCGGGGTCGGTCGGGGCGGAGGCAGGCATCGGACGGTCAAAAATAGCAAATCCCGAGCGGATTTAGGCTTTTTACTGCCGGGCGGAGCCGACGCCGAGCAGCGCCGGCAGGCCGGCCATGGCGCCGAACGGCTCGGCCCCGGCGGCGCGCAGCTCGTCCCGGTCGCTGCCGTCGGGCGCGTAGCCGACCACGCGCATGCCCGCCGCCACGCCCGCCTGCACGCCGGGGACGCTGTCCTCGACGACCGCCGTCGCGGCCGGATCGAAGCGCATCTGCGCGGCGGCGTGGAGGAACAGGTCCGGCGCCGGCTTGCCGTGCGCGACGTCCTCGGCGCTGAAGATCGTCCGGTCGGGGAAGCGGTCCAGCAGGCCGGCGGCGCGCAGGCTGCGGCGTATCCGCTCGTGGCCGCTGCCGGAGGCCAGGCAGCGGGGGATGCCGGCCGCGTCGAGGGCGTCGAGCGCGGACGCGACGCCGGGGATCGGCAGCAGCCGCTCGTCGAAGGCGGCGAAGAGCGCGGCGTGGTAGCGCTCGCGCAGGTCCGGCCAGGGCTCCACCCCGCCGCGACGGGCTCTGATGACCGCGAGCTCGTACTCCCACGAGCGGCCCTTGAAGTCGCGCTCGACCTCTGCGGCCGTCGTCGGCAGTCCCAGCTCGCTCAGCACCGCAGCCAGGACCGGCGCGGCGAGCCGCTCGCTGTCGACGAGCACGCCGTCGCAGTCGAAGACGACCGCGTGGACGGCGTGGATGGCGGGCGCGGCGGCGTCGGGCACGGGCGAGCGAGCGGCGCGGGTCGCGCTCAGCGGCCCCACGGGTGCGGGTCGCCCCAGGCGGCCGGCGCGTCGTCTTCGCGCGCGACGCCCTCGAGCAGCGCGGTGCGGGTCCAGCGGTCGATCCGCGGTGGCTCGGCCACGACGACCGGCGCCGTCTCGCGCATGAAGCGCTCCAGCGCCGCGACCACGGCGGCGGCCTCCTCGGGGGAGGCCGACGGCGCGACGATCGTCAGCTGCGGGCGGCGGTTCACGCCGCAGAGAGTACCCCGGCGGGTGCGCTGACGTAGCCTCCGCCGGGTCCACGACCGAGGAGCCTGCGATGACCGCCACGACCCCACTCGTCACCGGCGCCGACTTCGTCTTCCTGCCGACGCGGGACTTCGAGGCGGCCGCGCAGTTCTACGAGGAGGTGCTCGGACTGCGCTGCTCCAGCCGCTACGAGAGAGTCCCCGGCGGCGAGTTCGAGACCGGCAACCTCACGCTCCAGGTCATCGACGCCGCCTCGATCGGCCGCGAGTTCGCGCCCAACCAGGGCGTGATCGCCCTCCACGTCGCCGACGTCGCGGACGCCCGCACCGAGCTCGAGTCCCGCGGCGTGACCTTCCTCGCCGACACGATCGACAGCGGCGTCTGCCACATGGCGCCGTTCATGGACCCCGACGGCAACGTCTTCATGCTCCACCACCGCTACGCCCCGAAGGACGCAGCGGGCAGATGAGCGGTCAGCGGGAGCGTGCGCAGATCAGACTGCGCACTCTCCTTCTCCCCGAATGACCTCGAATGGGACGTTCTTCGTCCAGTCCATGAACAGGCTCATGTTCTCGAGGTTGAACTCGGCGGGCAGCGTGAGGTCCTTCACCTTGGCCTCGAACGCTCCCGTCCCGACGCGCTCGGCGAACGCGTTGAACTCCTCGCCGTCTTGGCGGTCGCTCTCGTAGAAGCGGATCCAGCGCTCGACGGCCTCGGGCACGCGCTTGCTCGGGATACGCGCCTTGAGGCGCGCGCCATAGCCGACCGTGCCGCCCTCGTAGGTGCCGCCGATGTGCGGGATCGAGGCGGGGATCGTCTTATCGCCGACTCTGATCGAGGCGCCGTAGAAGCCGATGTTCGCGATGTGGTGCTGGGAGCAGCCGTTCGGGCAGCCGGACATCTTGATGTGGATGCGCTTGGTGAGCGGGTCCTCGATGCCCATCGCGTCGATGCGCTCCTTGACGGCGGCGTTGAGCCCCATCGAGCTGGTGATGCCGAGCTTGCAGGAGTCGGTGCCGGGGCAGGAGAACGACGTCGGTGATCTCATCGGCGCCGGCGTCGCCGAGGCCGAGCGCCTTCAGCCGCTGCCAGACGTCGTAGACGGCCTCGTCGCGCACCCAGCGCAGCAGGAAGTTCTGGTGGACGGTCGTGCGCGCGTGGCCGCCGCTGAACTCGCGCATGACGTCGGCGAGCCCGCGGAACTGCTCGGGCGTGAGATCGCCGCGGGTCACCTTGACCTGCACGGCGGAGAAGCCCTCCTGGCGCTGCGCGGTGACGTTGGCGGCGCGGAACGCCTCGAACTCGGACAGGTCGCCGTTCGGCGAGCCGTAGGCGGCGGGGACGGCGGGTGCGGTCGCCTCCTCGTCGTGGAGGAACAGGCGCGGCTGCGGGTCGAAGTCGCGCTCGTTCACCCAGTCGCCCTTGAGCTCCTCCTCGACCTGGTTGCGCAGCTCGTCGATCCCGAATCTGTCGACGAACACCTTGATGCGCGCGCGGGCGCGGTTCTTGCGCAGCCACTCCTGGCGGTCGAAGATGCGGAAGACGGCCTCGGCGACCTTGAGGTACTCGCCGTCGTCGGCCTTCACGAACTCGTAGAGCGTCGGGGCGACGCGCGGCATGATCGAGGTGCCGCCGCCGACGCGCACCTCGAAGCCCTTGACGCCGTCCTTGACGCGCGAGAGGTAGGCGATGTCGTGGATGCCGCTGATCGCGCGGTCGGCGTCGGAGCCGGTGAACGAGGTCTTGATCTTGCGCGGCATCAGCTGCGTGGTGGGGTGGCGCACGAAGTAGCGCACGTAGGCGCCGGCGTAGGCCGTCGGGTCGAAGATCTCGTCGTCGCACACGCCCGCCCACGGGTCGGCGGTGACGTTGCGGACGGTGTTGCCGCAGCCCTCGCGGCTGGAGAGCCCGGCGTCGCTGATCTCGCGGATCAGCTTGGCGGCGTCCGGCAGCGGGACGTGGTGCAGCTGGATGTTCTGCCGCGTCGTGATGTGGCCCTTTCTGAGCGGCACGTATCTCTCGACGACGGTCGCGAACGCCTCCATCTGCTCCGGCGTGATGCCGCCCCACGGCAGCTTCACGCGGATCATCTGGACGCCGGGCTGGCGCTGGCCGTAGACGCCCTGTCTGAGGCGGAAGCCGATGAACTGCATCTCGTCCTGCTCGCCGCGGAGGAATCTGCCGGCCTCCGTGTCGAAGTCCTCGAACTCGCGCTCGAGGATCGGGATGATGTGCCCCGGGACGCCCTGGACGACCTCGGGATTGTCGAGCGAGCCGGCCTTGCCGGTCGTCGCGCCCTGCTCTTGAACCGAGGTCGGCTCCATGCGCTGCGTGCCTCCTTCGCGGGTTGGAACGGCGCGCGGCCCGTACCGCGCGAGCGCCAAAGGTAGCAAACCCGAGTTTGTTTCGGGGATTTAGCTGGTCGCCGGCTGCAACGAATCTGCGGCGAACCGCCGCAGGCGCTGTCGCGGCCTCCGGATCAGGCGTCCGCGGCGATCGGCAGCGACGCCTCGAGCCAGGCGAGCATCCCGCCGGCGAGGTTGTAGGCGTCGTAGCCGGCGCCGCGCAGCGCGGCGACCGCCATCGCCGAGCGCGCGCCGCTGCGGCAGTAGATCAGCGCGGGCCGCGCCGGGTCGATCTCGCCCGCGCGCGCGCTCAGCTCGTCGAGCGGGATCAGCGCGTCGCCCTCGATCGCGCCGTCGGGGCGCTCCGCGGGCGTGCGCACGTCGACGACCTGCCAGTCGCCCTCGCGCAGGCGGGCGACGGCCTCGGCCGGGGTCAGCTCGGGGGCGTCGGCACTCATCGACGGAGAGGGTAGAGGGTTCCCTCCGCCGCGCAGTTCGCGATCATGCCCGCCGTGCTGCGGGAGGTCAGAAACGCGAGCTGGTCTCGTCGCCTGAGCCTGATCGGCTGGCGATACGAGCTGACGGCCGGCCGGACGAAGCTGCCGCGCGTGTGGAGCAGGCGGGCGTTCTCCCTGTTGCAGGAGGAGCAGGATCAGCGCCCCGTCTGCGTCGCGGTGGTCGCCGACCGCGCCTACTGGTGGTTCGAGGACGCCTGCTACTGGGAGGACGAGCAGCTCGAGGCAGACGACGTGCTCGCGCTGGTGCGCGACCGCGAGCGCCGTCGCAAGCGCAAGCTGGAGCGCGCGCACACGGCGCTCGCGCTGGATCAGGAGCCGGCGCAGCGTCGCGAGCCGATCCCGCGCGAGGTCAAGCGCGCCGTCTTCGAGCGCGACGGCGGTCGCTGCGTCGAGTGCGACGCGAGCTTCGACCTGCAGTACGACCACGTCATCCCCGTCTCGATGGGCGGCGCGACGACCGTCCAGAACCTGCAGCTGCTGTGCGCGCCCTGCAACCAGAGCAAGGGCGGCGCGCTGTGATCCGGCCGCGTCAGCCGGCCTGAGCGCTGGGCGCCGGGGCGGTTCCCGCGGACGCCGGCGGTGCGTCGGCGCCGACCGCCTCGTGCACGCTCGCCAGCCCGGCGGCGCGCACGCGCCGCGCGAGGCCGCGGTTGACGCGGCGCGGCCACAGCGGGCCGCCGTAGACGAAGCCGGTGTAGGCCTGCACGAGCGTCGCGCCGGCGCGGATCCGCTCCCACGCGTCGTCGGCGCTCTCGATCCCGCCCGCCGCGATCAGCGTCAGGCGGCCCCCGGTGCGCGCGTGCAGGCGGCGCAGCACGGCGAGCGCGCGCGGTCTCAGGGGAGCGCCGGAGATGCCGCCCTCGGCCGGCACGTCGGACGCGCCGGGCGCCCGCAGCGCACCGCGGTCGATCGTCGTGTTGGTCGCGATCAGGCCGTCGAGGCGCTCGCGCAGCGCCAGGTCGGCGATCGCGTCGACGTCGTCGTCGGACAGGTCGGGCGCGATCTTCACCAGCAGCGGCAGCTCGGGCCGGCCGGCCTCGGCGAGCGCGGCGCGCACCGCGCCGACCAGCGCGGCCAGCCGGTCGACCGCCTGCATGTCGCGCAGGCCCGGCGTGTTCGGCGAGGACACGTTCAGCACGAGGTAGTCGGCGTGCGGGGCGAGCAGGCGCACGCTCTCCTGGTAGTCCGCGTCGGCGTCCGGCGCGAGTCTGGTCTTGCCGACGTTCACGCCGACGACCGCTGAGCCGGCGGCTGCACGGTCGCGCCCGCGCAGCCGCGCCTCGGCGGCGCGAGCTCCCGCGTTCGGGAAGCCCATGCGGTTCACGAGCGCGCGCTCGCGCGTGAGGCGGAAGATCCGCGTGCCCGCGTTGCCGGGCTGGCCCTGCGCGGTGATCGTGCCGACCTCGACGCAGCCGAAGCCGAGCGTGGCGTACCCGTCGAAGCCGGCCGCGTCCTTGTCGAAGCCGGCCGCCAGGCCGAGCGGGCTCGCGAAGTCGAGCCCGAGCGCGCGCACGCGCAGCGCCGGGTCGCGCGGTGCGAGCAGCGCGCGCAGCAGCCGCCGCAGCGGAGCGATCCCGTTGACCGCGCGCAGCCCGCGCGCGGTGAGGCGATGCACGCGCTCGGCGTCGAAGCGCGAGAGGAGCAGCGTGTAGAGCAGCCGGTAGATCACCCGGCGCCCGAGCGTACAGGAGGCCGGCGCGGCGCCCGCGGCCGGGATCTTCGCGGCGCGGGCCGCGCCATCGGGCTCGCCCGCGGCCGGCCGCACGGGCTCAGCCGGGGGGTGGGAAGAGCGTCGCGCCCGGCAGCTGCGCCGGGTCGAGCGTCACGGGCTTCGCGGCGGCCAGCTCGATCAGGCGGAAGCCGTGCGCGCGCGTTCGTGGTGCCGGGCGAAGGCGGCGAGCAGCTGCGCCACGACCGGCGGGTCGGCCGGCTGGAGCGCACGGCTGCCGGCGCGGCGGGCCGGCTCGACGACGAGCCACACGCGGCGGCCCGCGACCGGGTGCGGCACGGCGACGCGGTCGAGGTAGAGGCTCGCGACCGGCTGGCCCAGCGGCGTCACGGCGACGACCACGTCGCGCGCGGCGGGGGTCTGGATCCGCGCGATCGCCGTGCGCCAGTCGGCGTTGCCGTAGCGCCAGTCGGCCTGCGTCCACAGCGACGTCGCGATCCCGAGCGCGAGCAGCGCCGCGAGCGGGACGCCGCGCAGGCGGAGCAGCGCCGGCGCCGCGAGCGCGGCGGCGAGCGGCCACAGGTAGATGACGTTGCGCACGTCGAAGCGGTCGTAGGCGCGCGTCGCCGCGAGCGCGAGCGGGACGCCGAGCCCGACCGCCACGAGCGCCAGCAGCGCACGGGCGCCGTCGCGGGTAGGAAGGCCGCCGGCCCCGGCCGTGGAGAAGGGCCGGGCGAGGGCGCGGCGCGCGGTCAGCAGCGTGCCGACGGCGACGGCCGCGAGCGCGATGGCGAGCGCTGCCGCCTCCAGCCAGGTGCGCGGGACGTTCACGCCCGCGCCGAACTGGCGCACGAGTTGCTCGAGCCGGCCGCCGAGGCCGCTGCCGGCGATGAAGGCGGCGCGGTCGTCGCCGGTCTGGTCGCGCAGGAGGCCGAGCAGCGGGAGGAGTGCGAGCCCGACCGCGGCGGAGGCGGCCAGCGTGGCGCGCCAGGAGCGCGGGCGCAGCCACAGCAGCGCGAGCGCCTCCGCGAGCACGAGGAAGCCCGCGAACCAGTGCGTCCACAGCGCAGCCGCGCACGCCAGCGCCCACAGTGCGAGTGGGCGCGTGGCGCAATGTGCCGCCCGCGCCCCCGCGCCGTCGCTCGCGTTCGTGCCCGGCCCACGGCGGCCGGCCGAGGCGCCGCCGGCCGTCGCCTCCAAGACCGCCCCGAACGCCCACACGCTCAGCAGGCCGGTCAGCACGAGCAGGCCGTAGGCGCGGGCGTCGAGCGCGTACCAGCCGAGCAGCGGCGAGACGGCGACGAGCCAGGCGGTCGCGAGCGCAGCGCGCCAGCCCACGAGCCGCCGCAGCGCGGCGTAGGCGACGGGCACCGCCGCGATCAGCGCGAGCGCTGGCACCGCCCGCAGCGCCCCCGCCGCCTCGCTGCCGAACGCATGCACCCACGCCCACGACACGAGGTAGAAGAGCGGCGGCGTCGACTCGCTCGCGCCGATGCGGTGCCACAGCTCGCCGAGCGATCCGGCCCGCACGACGTGGACCGTGTACGTTTCGTCGAACCAGAGCGACTGCGTCGCGAGGAACGGCAGCCGCAGCGCGGCGGCGGCCGCCGCCGCAACCGCCAGCACTGCGACGACGATGCGGCGATCGGCTCGCGGACCGGCGGCGGCGTGCGGCGCCGGCGCGGCGAGGTCCGGCGTCTGCGCGAGCGGGCGCGCCACGGACGGCGATGCTACAGCGGGATGTTGCCGTGCTTGCGCTTCGGGCCCGGCTCGCGCTTCGTGAGCAGCGTGCGCAGCGCGGCGATCAGCTTCGGGCGCGTCTCGTGCGGGACGATCACGTCGTCGATGTAGCCGCGCTCGGCCGCCGAGTAGGGGTTGGCGAAGCGCGCCTTGTAGTCCTCCATCAGCTTCCCGCGGCGCTCTTCCGGCGTCGGCGAGGAGGCGATGTCGCGGCGGTAGATGATGTTGACCGCGCCCTCTGGCCCCATCACCGCGATCTCCGCCTGCGGCCAGGCGAAGTTGAAGTCGGCGCCGAGGTGCTTGGAGGCCATGACGTCGTACGCGCCGCCATAGGACTTGCGCGTGATCAACGTGATCTTCGGGACCGTCGCCTCCGCGTAGGCGTACAGCAGCTTCGCGCCGTGGCGGATGATCCCGCCCCACTCCTGCGCGGTGCCGGGCAGGAAGCCGGGGACGTCGACGAGCGTGACGATCGGGATGTTGAACGCGTCGCAGGTGCGCACGAAGCGCGCGCCCTTCTCGGAGGCGTTGATGTCGAGCACGCCCGCGAGCGAGGCGGGCTGGTTGCCGACGACGCCGACGGCGTGGCCGTCGAGCCGCGCCATCCCGCACACGATGTTCGTCGCGAAGTGCTCGTGCACCTCGAGGAACTCGCCGTCGTCGACGACCAGGCGGATCACGTCGCGCATGTCGTACGGCTTGTTCGGGCTGTCCGGGACGACCGTGTCGAGCTCCGGGTCCATGCGGTCCGGGTCGTCGGTCGGGTGCACGCGCGGCGGCGCCTCGAGGTTGTTGGACGGCAGGAAGGAGAAGAGGTAGCGCGCATCCTCGAGGCACGCGTCCTCGTCGTCGGAGGCGAAGTGGGCGACGCCCGACTTCGAGTTGTGCGTCATCGCGCCGCCGAGCTCCTCGAACGTCGGCTCCTCGCCGGTCACCGTCTTGATCACGTCGGGACCGGTGATGAACATGTGCGAGGTCTCCTTCACCATGAAGATGAAGTCGGTGATCGCGGGCGAGTAGACGGCGCCGCCGGCGCAGGGGCCCATGATCAGCGAGATCTGCGGGATCACGCCGGAGCACTTGACGTTGCGCAGGAACACGTCCCCGTAGGCGCCGAGCGAGACGACGCCCTCCTGGATGCGCGCGCCGCCGGAGTCGTTGATGCCGATCACGGGGCAGCCGATCTTGGCCGCCAGGTCCATGACCTTGCACATCTTCTCGGCCATCACCTCGCCGAGCGAGCCGCCGACGACGGTGAAGTCCTGGCTGAAGACGCACACGCGGCGGCCGTCGATCGTGCCGTGGCCGGTCACGACCGCGTCACCCCACGGGCGGTTCTTCTGCATGTCGAAGTCGTGCGTGCGGTGGCGCACGAACGTGTCCAGCTCCTGGAAGGAGCCGGGGTCGAGCAGCTTCTCGATCCGCTCGCGCGCGGTGTACTTGCCCTTCGCGTGCTGCTTCTCGACGGCGGCGGCGGAGGCCGAGTGGATCGCCTCCTCCCGCAGCTCTCTCAGCTGCTCGAGCTTCTCGTCGAACGTCTCGGGTGCCTTCTGGCGCGCCATGCGGGCGCCGATGTTACCCCGATGCGTGGAAGGGCGCCTATCCGCGGCTGAACGGGCGGTGGTGGGCTTGGCCGAGCGAGTCGAGGGCTTGGGCGAGGACCGCTTCCAAGGCCGGTTGCCCGTCGGCCGCGGGCTCGGGCGCTCGCGGCTCCTCGGCTTCGGGCTCGGCGCTCGCGCGGGCGGGTCCTGTCGCCTCCGGGCGGGCGCACCCCGGGTCTTCGCCCGGGGCACGTCCGTCCTCAGCGCCACCCGCCCGATCGGCGTCGGCGGCCGACGGCTCGGGCTCGGGCGTCGCCGGCTGGTCGCGTTTGAAGAGGCGGGCGAGCCAGCTCGGGCGCTTGGCGGCGGCGGGCGGTGGCTCCTCGATGCCGCTCGCCGGGGGCTCGGCGGCCGGCTCGGGGTCGGGCTCGCTGGCCGCGGTGGGCTCGGGCTCGCTGGCCGCGGTGGGCTCGGGCTCCGGCGCCGCGGGCTCGGGCTCGGCTGTGGCCGGCTCGGCGGTCAGGGTGACGGCGGTGCCCCACCCGGCCGGCGCGAGCTCGACGGTGCCGCTCGCGCGCTCGCCCTCCCAGGCGACCGTCGTCTCGGGCTCGAGCCGGGTGATCGAGACCTCGCCGACCTCGCCGAGATGGCGGGCCAGCGCCGCGGCGTCGCTCACCTCCGCCCACAGCTCGGGCGGAGACTTGACCAGACGGCGGGATGCCTGGATCTCGGGCATCGCAAACGGCTTTCGCCGTGCGAACCGCGGAATCCTCCTCACGAGCGGATCGTCGTGCCTGGCAAGGAAGCAGGGGTGAAGCCGTACTCGCGTACGGCGAGCCCCGATGACGCCGCCAGGCGCGGCGAGGCGCCGTGAGGTCAGGCGCCCGGCTTCCAGACCATCAAGAGGAGCGCGACCAGCACGAGCGCCGAGGACAGGATGCCGACGGGCATGACCTTGGCGGACAGCGCGAGGTACGCGTCGCTCATCTGGCCGCGCTCGGCGGCGCCGGCGTCGAGGTCGGCTCTCGCCTGGTCGCGGCGCTTGCGCGCGTTGGGGGCGAAGAAGCCGTGGCCGAGGCCGAGCAGCACGATCACGATCACGCCCGCGGCGCCGAACCAGAAGCCGCCGATGTTGTCCCAGCGGTCGGTGCTGACCAGGTAGATGCCGGTCAGCAGGACGAGGATCGCGCCGGGCGTGATCAGCTTGTGGCCGACCTGGTTCTGCGCCTCGTGCCAGGCGGGCAGGGCGCGCAGGTCGACGCGCTGCAGGGTCATCTCGATCACCGGGTAGGCGAACGTCGCGCCGAAGGCGATCACCGCCGAGGCGATGTGCAGGAAGACGACGAAGACGTAGAAGTCGAAGTGGCCGGGTGCGTTCATGCGGCGAACGCTACCCGACCACCTCGACGGCTTCGGCCTACTTCTTCTTGCAGCCGAGCAGGCGGATGTGCGGCCGCGCCTTCTTCGTCTTGCCGTTCTGGCCGTTGAAGACCGTCGGCAGCGGGAGCTTCCCGGCTCTGCACAGGTTCGTGTTCGCCGAGAGGATCCCGTACTTGCCCGCGTGGAACCGCAGCTCGAAGCGGGTGACCGTCAGGTCCGGCACGTTCTTGAACGTGGTCGCGAGCAGCTGACGCTTGCCGCCGACCTTGATGTAGCCGGTGAGCTCCGTCAGCAGCGGCCCGCCGAGCACGACCATCAGCTTCGGCAGGCCTCTGTCGCGCTTGACGAGGTAGACCGGCCCGTGCAGCGGCGCCGCGACGAGCGGGCTGACCGCGTACGCGCGGGCGATGATCGACAGGCGCGAGCATCTTCTCGCGTCGTACTCCGCCTGCGAGCAGGCCTGGTTGAGGCCGCGCGGGTTCGACGCGACCGCCTCCGGCAGCACGACGTGCGCGCGGCTGATCGCCGACTGCCCGTCGGGCTGCGTGATGACCGTCTTCAGCGACGGGTGGCCGCCGGTGCCGACCTTGCCGTAGCGGCCGATCGTCGCGGCGATCTTCGGTGCGAACGCGAGTGCCTTGCAGTCGGTCAGGTCGAACGTGGCCCATCTCGGCGTGCTGTCGCCGGCGACCGGGTCGAACGTGCCTCTCGAGCGGCGGTGGCCGCAGCCCGTCGGGTTGCGCATGAAGCCGTCGCGGTCGATCGTGATCGTCGCCTTGCGGATCGACGTCGTGATGCCCTTCTGGAACTGCGGCAGCGGGTCGCTGATCGCGGTGAGTCCGCCGTTGGGCCGCAGCTGCAGCCGCACGCCGACGATCACGTTGCCGAGGTCGACGGGGCCGAGCACGGCCGGCACCTTCACCGACAGCCCGGCGGGATCGCCGCCGACCTTCGGCTCGGTCAGGTACACGCTGCCCGGCAGCGTCGCGGGCGTCGGGCCGGAGCCGACCTCGACCTGCGCGGTGCCGACCTTGCTCGAGTCGGCGCAGGCGCCGTTGGCCGCGTCGGCCAGCGAGCACTGCGTGAGCCCGTCGAGCGCGAGGTTGCCGATCAGGCCTCTCGTCAGCTTGAAGGTGACGCCGCCGATCGACTCGTCGCGGTCGGGCCGCGCGAACGTCAGCGTGAACGGCGTGCTCGCGCCCGCTCTGAGGTCCGACGGCGCGGTCGTGAAGTACGGCCGGAACGGGGTCGGCGACGGGCATGCGGCGCCGCTGCCGTCGTACGAGGTCGTGAAGGACGCGGTCGGCGTGCTCGCCGGGCCGCCGGAGTACGGGTAGTTGATCGCGCTGCCGGTGTTGGTCCCGCACGTCGTCGGCGTCGTGAAGACCGCTCTCGGCGCGCCGTTGAAGTCGACCTGGAAGTCGGTGAACGCGACCTGCGGGAGGTCGTCGAAGACCGTCGTCACCTGGCCGGTCGTGTGGTCGGGCCGCACGCCGCCGACGACCTTGATGTGCGAGCCGTAGAGCGGCGTGTCGAGGAACAGGCGCAGCGTGTCGGTCGCGTTGCCGGTGCCGAAGTAGGCGGTCCCGACGAACGGCCCGAGGATCGGCGAGACGAACGTGACTCTGCCGATCTCAGACGACGCCGGGCACGACGGCGCGACGCCCGGGTCGTTGCGCGCGAACTGCGCGTCGGTGCAGGCGTCGAGGCTCGCCGCCAGCTCCGGGTTGAGGAGGACGCCCGGCGGCAGGATCACCGTGTTCTGCTTGATGTACGAGTTGACGCGCGGCACGAAGATCGGCGCCGGCTTGACGTCGACCGAGATCGCCGACGGCACGTCCGTCGCGGACGGGTTCGCCGCGAGCGTCAGCGACGTGTCGAACGGGGCGGTGTCGCAGTCGGTCGGGGTGTAGGAGCCGCTGTTGGTGCTCTGCTCGCCGTCGTAGGCGGTCGCGGCGACCGAGATCACGGCCGGTCCGCAGTCGGTCGGGTTGGTGAAGAAGGGCACGACGTTCGGGAGCGTGCCGATGTAGCCCCACAGCGTCAGTCTCGTGGCGACGATCGGGGCCGCCGGGCTGAGGCCGTTGATCGTGTTGAGCAAGCCCAGGTCGCTCGGGTCGACCGTCACCTCGACGATGCTCTTGAGGTGGCCTCTGCCGAGTCCGGTGGCATCGAGGTCGATCCCGAGGGCTGCGGGCTGGCCGGCGTTCGGCTCGAGGTTGTAGACGATGCCTCTGATCGTCGTCGTGACCGGCGGCGGGCCTCTCGCGATCACCAGCGTCGCCTCGATCGTGCCGACCTGCGTGGCTCTGTCGCAGCCGGCGGCCGAGCTGGAGGACTCGTCGAAGTCGGCCTGCGAGCACTGGCTCGTGGCGTGCGGGTTCGCGACGATTCCCGGCCCGAAATGCTGAACGAGGTCTCTGGCGGTCGTGAAGCCGCCTCTGCCGTCTGAGACGTCGAACGTCGTCGTGATGTCCATCACGGGATGCCCGCCTGAGGCGAAGGGACCCTCGGGCAGCAGGATTCTGTCGGCCCCGAACCCGGGCTCGCCGGAAACGGGGGCCCGTGGCGTGACGGTCACGCTCGTGACGGAGAACGCGGCGGCGCTCGCGGCGGTCGCGAGCAGAATCAGCAGGGCGGCGGCGACCGCCGCCATGAGCCGGCGGGGAACGGGCTGCATGGGACCTCCTCCAAGGGACCGATGCCTCGTGCCGGGCATCATGCGAGATGGATTCCCGGCTAGGCCAATGTGGCAAACACCGTTGTCTCACCGCGGTGTTCCTGGCGCGCCGGCGTTCGCCGGATCGGCAGACGGCGGGTGTGCGCGTCGGCCCTCCGGGCCGCCCGGAATCCCGAAGGTCAGCGGCGGCGATGCTGGCGGCGGTGCGCTCGCCGGTCGGCGGCGCGTCGCCGGCAGCCCCGCACGCCGATCCGCGGGCGCGCTCTCAGCACCGCGCCGTTCGCTCCGCGCAAGCCGGCCGGCAGGCGCAGGTGCCGCCGGATCGGGCAGAGGCCGCGGTTCAGCGCGAGCGCGCCGTAGCGGCCGCCGTGGAAGCGCAGCACGAACTTCGTCAGCGGCAGGTCGGGCAGCAGCGGGAACGTCGTGCCGATCCCGCCGCGCTTGCCGATGTTGACGATCCCCTCGAACGACAGCGCGATCGGCGAGCGCAGCTGCACCACGAGCTTCGGCAGTCCTCTCTCGCGCTTGACGAGGTAGACCGGGCCGCGGACGGGGCCGGCGATCAGTGGGCTGAGCGCCGTCGCCCTCGCGACGCGCGCGCGCTTCGAGCATCTGCCGGCGGCCAGGGCGTCCGTCGAGCAGGCCGCGTTCAGCGCGCGCGTGTTGGTCGCCAGCGCGCGCGGCAGGCGCACGTGCGCGCGCCGGATCGTCGCATCGTCGCCGTGCGCTCTGATGACCGTCACGAAGCCCGGGTGCGCGCCGGTGCGCGCGCGGTGCCGCGCGTTGAGGATCGCGCGCAGCGCCGGTCTGAAGCCGAGCTTGTCGCAGCCGCTGAACGTCAGCTTCGAGGACGCGTCGGCGTGCTCGGCGCCGATCGAGTCGAAGCGGCCGGTCGCGGTCTGCTCGCCGCAGCTGGTCGGGTTGCGCATGAAGCCGGCGCGGTCGACCGTGACCGTGAGCGTGCGGATCGCGAGCGGGATTCCCAGCTGCAGCGGCGGGATCGGGTCGCTGACGACGTGCAGGCCGCCGTCGGGCCGCAGCTGCAACCGCACGCCGACGATCACCGTGCCGGCGTCGACCGGGCCGAGCACGGCCGGCACCTTCACCGACAGGCCGGCCGGGTCGCCTGCGTGCCGCGGCTTCGTCAGGAAGACGTCGCCGGGCAGCGACGGCGGCTCGCTGCCGGAGCCGTCGACGGAGACGACGTGGCCGACTCTGCTCGACGCCGGGCAGCGGCCGGCGGCCGCGTCCGCGAGCGCGCACTGCGTGAGGCCCGGAACGGTGAGGCTGCCGACGAGTCCCGCCGGCAGGTCGTAGGTCATGCGCCCGATCGGCACGTTGCGGTCGGGCCGGTTCGCGACGAGCGTGAAGGTCGGCGAGGCCCCGGCTTGCTTGCTCGAAACGCTCGTCGCCATCGACGGCTGGAAGATCCGCGGACAGGGCGCGCCTCTGCCGTCCCAGCTCACGCTGAAGCTGCCCGACGACGGCTGCGGCGCGGTTCCCGACCACGGCGTCGTGATCGCCGTCGCGGTGTGCGTGCCGCACTGCGTCGGCGAGACGAGCGCCGAGCGCGGGCCGCCGTGGAAGATCAGTCTGAAGTCGGTGAACGCGATCTGCGGCAGCTCGTCGAAGACGGTCGTCACCTGGCCGGTCGTGTAGCTCGGGTGCACGTGCGCGGAGACCTTGATGTGCGCGCCGTAGAGCGGCACGTCGAGGAACAGGCGCAGCCGGTCGGTCGGGGTCTGGCTGCCGAAGTACGCCTTGCCGGGGAAGTCGCCGAGGATCGGCGAGACGAAGTCGATGTCCCCGACCGCGGAGGAGGGCGGGCATCTGGCCTCGACGGAGGTGTCGCTCAGCTTGAACTGGTCGTCGGTGCAGGCGTCGAGCCGGGCGGCGAGCGCCGGGTTGAGCAGCAGGCTCTGCGGCAGCGTCACCGTCGTCGACCTGACGTGCGAGCTGACGCGCGGGATGTCGTAGCTGCCGGGCTGCACGTCGCTCGTGACCGTCGAGGTCCAGTCGGTCAGCGGCGGATCGACGGAGATCCCGAGCGTGGTCGAGAACGGCTCGTTGCCGCAGTCGGTGGGTGTGTAGGTGCCGCTGTTCGCGCCGCTCGCGCCGGCGTACGAGGTGGCGTCGACGCTGACGGCGGCGGGGATGCACGCGGTCGGGTTCGTGAAGAACGAGTCGCCGGCGACGTAGCCGAAGAGCGTCTGCTCGATCCAGTCGGTGTGGACGCTGACCGTGTCGAGCGGGATCGCGCCGAGCCCGATGTCCGCGGTGCTCGGCAGTCTCAGGGAGGCCGTCAGGCCGAGGTCGTGCGGGTCGACGCCGATCGTCGCGACGACCTTGATGTGCGGGTTCGGTGCCGGCGGCGCGATGTCGATCCCGAGCGCGGCCGGCGAGCCGGCGGGCGGGTCGATGTTGTAGATCGTGCCGCTCACCGAGCCGCCGAGCAGCACGTTCAGCGCCGGGTTGTCGGTCGTGATGCCGGTGAGCGCGGTCCCCACCGCCGAGCCGGCGGGGCAGGTCGACGCGGAGGTGCTGCCGGCTGCGAACTGCGCGGCGGTGCAGCGCTCGACGTGGTTGACGTACGCGACGACGCCGGGCGCGAAGTGGACCTGCAGGTCTCTCGCGGTGTCGGCCGTGTACGTGCCGGAGTCGCTGAACGTGATTCTCGTGAAGAGGTTCGGGTGCGCGCCGGCGGCGGTCGGCCCCGACGCGGGCAGGTCCCCGCTCGGCGCTCTCGGCACGACGGTGACGTCGTCGACCGACAGGGCGCCCGCCGGCGCCGCGAGGGCGAGGCTCGCGGGCAGCGCGGCGGCGAGGGCGACCAGGAAGCGGGCAGGGACGGACCGCATCGAATCCTCCTCGGGGGGACGTGGCGCGATGCCGTTCGCGCCGGGTCGGGCAGAGGAGTAGCCCGCCTGCGGTTATCGCAAACGTCGAAGTTCCGTGAAGGCGGGCGCGGCGCCGCCGTCTGCGTCAGCGGATCAGCGTCACTTTGTGGTCACTGAGCGACCACAAAGTGACGCTGATCCCGGCGCCGCGCCCCCGGCGCCGCGCCCGCGACTTCGCGCGCGGCTACAGGTCCGGCTGGTATCTGCCGAAGACGTCGCGCATCGCGCCGCAGACCTCGCCCATCGAGGCGCGGTCCTTGAGCGCCTGGCGGATCGGGGGCAGGAGGTTCCCGTCGCCGCGGGCGGCGTCGCGCAGCTCCTCCAGGCGCGTGTCCACCAGCGCCTGGTCGCGGTTGGCCTTGAACGCCTTCAGACGATCGACCTGCTCGCGCTCGGACGCGGGGTCGACGCGCAGCAGGTCCGGCACCTCGAGCGCCTCGTCGACGTACTTGTTGACGCCGACGACGATGTCCTGCTCCTGCTTGTAGCGCTCCTGGTAGCCCCAGGCCGACTCCTCGATCTCGTTCTTGATGAACGAGATCGCGTTGACCGAGCCGCCGAGCTCGTCGACCTTGGCGATCAGCTCGCCGGCGCGCTGCTCGATCTCGGCGGTCAGCGCCTCGACGTAGTAGGAGCCCGCGAACGGGTCGACCGTGTCGGCCGCGCCCGACTCGTGGCCGATGATCTGCTGCGTGCGCAGGGCGATCTTCGCGGCGCGCTCGGTCGGGAGCGCGAGCGCCTCGTCGTAGCCGTTCGTGTGCAGCGACTGCGTGCCGCCGCAGACGGCGGCGAAGCCCTGCAGCGCGACGCGCACGATGTTGTTCTCCGGCTGCTGCGCGGTCAGCGTCACGCCGCCGGTCTGCGTGTGGAAGCGCAGCTTGAGCGACTTCTCGTCACGGGCGCCGAAGCGCTCGCGCATGATCTGCGCCCACATCTTCCGCGCGGCGCGGAACTTCGCGACCTCCTGGAAGACGTTGTTGTGGCCGTTGAAGAAGAACGCGAGCCGCGGCGCGAAGTCGTCGACCGCGAGGCCCGCGTCGACCGCGGCCTGCACGTAGGCGATCCCGGAGGAGAGCGTGAAGGCGACCTCCTGGACGGCGGAGCAGCCCTTCTCGCGGAAGTGGTAGCCGGAGATCGAGACGGTGTTCCATCTCGGCACGTTCGCCTTGCAGTACGCGAACAGGTCCGTCGTGAGGCGCATCGAGCCCGCGGGCGGGTAGATGAAGTTCCCGCGCGCGACGTACTCCTTGATGATGTCGTTCTGGGTCGTGCCGCGCAGCTTGGCGGGGTCGACGCCCTGCTCCTCGCCGACCAGCTGGTAGAGCAGCAGCAGCACCGCGGCGGGCGCGTTGATCGTCATCGACGTCGAGACCTGGTCGAGCGGGATGCCGTCGAACGCGGTGCGCATGTCGTCGATCGTGTCGATCGCGACGCCGGTGCGGCCGACCTCGCCGAGGCAGCGCGAGTCGTCGGAGTCGAGGCCGAGCTGGGTCGGCAGGTCGAACGCCATCGAGAGGCCGGTCGAGCCGTGCGCGAGCAGGTACTTGTAGCGGGTGTTGGACTCCTTGGCGGACGCGTAGCCGGCGTACTGGCGCATCGTCCACAGCTGCTTGCGGTACATGTCGGCGTGGACGCCGCGCGTGTAGGGGTAGGCGCCGGGCTCGCCGAGCTCGAGCGGCTCGGGGACGTCGGACTCGTCGTAGAGCCCGTCGATCTCGATCCCGGAGTCGGTGAAGCGTCGCGGGTCGTCCGGGCCGACGATCGGGGCGACGAAGCGATGGTCCTCGGTGGCGCTCATAGGAACCGCAGGTTACTTCGCGCTCCGCGAAGTCGCGGCGCGATGCGAGGTGGCCCGACGGTCGGGGGGTCGCCTTCCCGACGTCGCGCGGCGGCGGGCGCGCGCTGGCGTACGCTGAGCGGCGATGGTCGTCCGCATCCGCCTCTTCGCCCAGCTGCGCGAGCGCGCCGGCAGGGGCGAGCTGTCGCTCGAGCTGCCGGAGGGCGCGCGCGTGCGCGACGCGCTCGCGGCGGCGCCGGTCGCCGCGCTGGCGGACGGGCTGCCGCTCGTGATGGCCGTCAACCGCGAGTACGCCTCCGCGGACGCGCCGCTGGCGCCCGGCGACGAGCTGGCGCTGATCCCGCCGGTGTCGGGCGGGGCGGGCGACCCGGGCACGCCCCACGTCGCGCTGCGCGAGGAGCCGCTGTCGCTCGACGCGCTGCTCGCGCGCGTGCGCGACCCGCGCGCGGGTGCGGTCGTGACGTTCGCGGGCGTCACGCGCGAGGTGCCCTCGCTCGAGTACGAGGCGTATGCGGAGATGGCGCTCGAGCAACTGCGCGCGGTCGTCGCCGAGGCGATCGAGCGGCATGGGCTGTGCGCCGCCGCCGCCGAGCATCGCGTCGGGACGGTGCCGCTGTCGGAGGCGTCGGTGCTCGTCGCCGTCTCCGCCCCGCACCGCCCCGAGGCGTTCGCCGGCGGCCGCGAGATCATCGACCGCCTCAAGCAGCTCGCGCCGATCTGGAAGCGCGAGGTCGAGGCCGACGGCACCGCCGGCTGGGTGCCCGGCACCCGGCCGCCGGCCGGTGGTGACGCTCAGGCGTAGCTGAGCGTTCTCGTGCAGCAGCGGCTCGACGAGCTCGCGCGGCCAGCGCACCGCGATACGCCGGCTCGGCAGCGTGACGTTCAGCGTCCCATCGCGCTCCAGCATGAAACGCGGTCCGATCATCGTGACGCCGGTGATGCGGCCGTCGGCGTCCATCCTGAAGCCGTCAGGACGACGCGTCTACGCCAACGTCAGACGGCGCCGCCGGCGGCCGCCGGCGCGGTCGGGTCGGCGCCTTCGCCGGCGCCGTTCTCGCGCGCGAGCCAGTCCTCGATGTCCATCGGGCGCTCGGCGAGGCGCTCGGCGACCGTCAGCAGGTCGTTCATCGAGGAGACCTCCTCGACCTGCTCCTTCAGGAACCACTGCATGAACTGCTCGCTCTGGAAGTCGCCCTCCTCGCGGGCGATGCCGACGAGCGCGGCGATCTGGTCGCTGACGCGCTTCTCCTGCTCCAGCGCGAGCGCGACCGGCGCGACCACGTCGCCGAAGCTCGTCTCCGGCGCCGCGACGCCGGGGATCGTCACGTCCACGTCGGCGTCGAGCAGGTACTGGACCATCATCATCGCGTGGTTGCGCTCCTCGAGCGCCTGCGCATAGAAGAAGGCCGCCAGCCGGGGGAGCGTCTCGGCGTCGTAGTAGACGGCGTTCGCGACGTACTGCTGCGAGGCGGCGAACTCGTAGGCGATCTGCTCGCTGAGACGCTCGACGAAGCGGGTGGCTGCCATGGTGCTCCTCTGGGTCGCGGAATCGGGCCATGGCCCTGCGGGGGCCGGCCCGCCGATCGTAGTGCAGGCCGCTGCTGCGGGTATCCTGCGCGCCATGCCAACCTGCCTCGTGACCGGAGGAGCGGGATTCCTCGGGTCGCATCTCTGCGACGAGCTGCTGCGCCGCGGCCATCGGGTCATCTGCGTCGACAACCTGGAGACGGGGTCGCTCGCGAACATCGCGCACATCCGCCAGCCGGAGTTCGTCCATCTGAACGTGGACATCGTCGAGCCGTACCACGTCGACGAGCCGGTGGACTTCGTCTACCACCTCGCCTCGCCGGCCTCGCCGATCGACTACCTGCGGCTGCCGCTGCACACGTTGAAGGTCGGCTCCTACGGCACGCATCACACGCTCGGGCTCGCGAAGAAGCACCGCGCGCGCTTCCTCGTCGCCTCCACGAGCGAGGTCTACGGCGACCCGCAGGTCCATCCCCAGCCGGAGTCCTACTGGGGACACGTGAACCCGATCGGCCCGCGCGGCGTCTACGACGAGGCGAAGCGCTACGCCGAGGCGCTCACGATGGCCTACCACCGCCAGCAGGGCGTCGACACGGCGATCATCCGCATCTTCAACACGTACGGGCCGCGCATGCGCCCGCACGACGGCCGCGCGATCCCGACGTTCCTGCGCCAGGCGCTGCAGGACCGGCCGATCACCGTCTTCGGCGACGGCTCGCAGACGCGCTCGTTCTGCTTCGTCTCCGACCTGATCCGCGGCATGATCGCGCTCGCCGAGTCGGGGTACCACCAGCCCGTGAACGTCGGCAACCCGAACGAGTTCACGCTGCTGGAGCTCGCCGAGGCGGTCGTCGCGGCGACCGGCTCGCGCTCGGAGATCGTCTACGAGGCGCTGCCGACCGACGACCCGCAGGTGCGTCAGCCGGACATCGCGCTCGCGCGCGAGATCCTCGGCTGGGAGCCGGAGGTCGAGCTGCGCGAGGGCCTGCGCCGGACGATCGACGACGCCGGCGTCGAGGCGCTCGTCGGCGCGCCGACGTAGCGAACCCGAAACCTCAGCGGTGCGCTTCCGTTTGAAGCGGTGGAGGCAGACCGAACCCTTGGCCAACGGCGCACTCGATCTCGACCAGTTGCAGGAGACCGCTCCGGCGGTGCTCCCGGAGCGCGACGTGCGCTCCAAGCGGCCGCCTGCGCTGTCGTTCCTGCTGCGCATGGCGACGCTGCGCAAGGCGCTGCGCGTGGTCTCGCTGCTCGCGCTCGACTTCGCCGGCGTGTGGGCGGCGCTGTTCGTCGCGCTGCTGCTGAAGGCGGTCGTCAAGGGCGGCTACGACCTCGACCGCGCGGCCCACCTCGCCTCCGGCCAGACGCGCGACTTCCTCGCCTTCGCGTACCTGCTGACGGTGCTGCTGTTCGCGCGCTCGGACCTCTACGCCGAACGCTCGCGCCGGCCCGGCCTCACGCGCATCGTCACGTCGCTGTTCCAGGTGACGATGGTCGCGCTCGTGTTCGCGGTCGCGAGCGGTCACACGTTCTCGAGCTACTACATCTTCTACGGCTCGCTCGCGCTCGCGGTCGTGATCGTCTCGCTGCTGCGCTGGATCCATCTGCGCGTGACCGGCTGGATGCTCGCGCGCGCCGGCTACTCGCGCCGCACGCTGCTCGTCGGCAGTGGCCGCCACCTCGACCAGGTCGGCCACGCGCTCGCCGACTCGCCGCACGCGGAGATCGAACCGGTCGGCTACGTGTCGCTCACCCCGCGGCCCGACAACGGGCTGCGCTCGCTCGGCGCGCTGGCGGACCTGCCGGAGATCCTCGCCGAGCACCGCGTGCAGGACGTGATCATCGCCGACCCCGACTTCCCGCAGGACAAGGCGGTCGAGCTGGTCGACGTCTGCCACCGGCGCGGCGTCGAGGTGCACGTCGCGCCCTCGACGATGGGGATCCTCACGCAGCAGGCGGAGTTCGTGCCCGGCCAGTCGCTGCCGCTCTTCACGCTCAAGCCGCCGGTGTTCGAGGGCGTCGACTTCGCGATCAAGCGGACGTTCGACGTCCTCGGCGCGACGCTGCTGCTCGTGCTGCTCTCGCCCGTGCTGGCGGCGGTCGCGCTCGCGGTGAAGCTGACCTCGCGCGGCCCCGTCCTCTACCGCTCGGCGCGGCCGGGGATGGGCGGCGCGCCGTTCGACTGCCTCAAGGTCCGCACGATGCGCGCGGACGCGGAGCAGGCGCAGGCCGAGCTGGAGTCGCTCAACGAGATGGACGGTGCGCTGTTCAAGATCCGCGACGACCCGCGGCTGACCTCCGTGGGCCGCTTCCTGCGGCGCTTCTCGCTCGACGAGCTGCCGCAGCTCGTCAACGTCGTGCGCGGCGACATGTCGCTCGTCGGGCCGCGGCCGCTGCCGCTGCGCGACTTCGAGCAGCTGGAGGAGTGGCACAAGAAGCGCTACCTCGTGCTGCCGGGGATCACCGGCCTGTGGCAGGTCTCGGGGCGCGCCGAGCTCGACTTCGACGACCTCGTGCGGCTCGACTTCCTCTACCTCGAGCGCTGGTCGGTCGCGCTCGATCTCGTGATCCTGCTGAAGACCGTCCCCGCCGTGCTGATGCGGCGCGGGGCGTTCTGACGCGGGCGCACGCGGGTCGCCGCGCGCCCCGCGGGCCTCGCGGGGCGGCGCCCCGCCAGCAGCGCGTCGACGCGGGCCTGCAGCTCGGTCGTGCTGTACGGCTTCGGCAGGCAGGCGTCGGCGCCCGGGTCGAACGCGCCGGCCTCGCCGTGCAACACGGTGAGCAGCAGGACGACGGTCGTGCGCGTGCGCCGGTCGGCGCGCAGGGCGCGCGTGACGTCGTAGCCGCTGACCTTGGGCATGACCGCGTCGAGGACGCACAGGTCGGGGCGCTCGGCGAAGGCGCGCGCGAGCGCTTCCTCGCCGTCGTGCGCGAGCAGCACGTCGTAGCCGGCGCGACTCAGCCGCCGGGCCGTGCGCGTGAGCGTCTCGCCGTCGCTGTCGGCGACCAGTACCCGTGGCCGCCCGTCCGATCGCGCCATCCAAGTCGGCACGTCTACGCGATGTGGCGGGGCGCCACAACGGGGTGGCAGGTTCACCGACCGGTGTGGCAGCTTCGAATGCTCAGCGAGGGTTGAGTTGGCACGCCGCTTGCAGGTGCGCTGCGGCGGCGAAGCGCCGCGCGGCGGCTACTCCGCGGCCTGCTGGGCGGCCTGCGCGTACGCCGCCTGCGCGCCGGGCCCGTGCGGGTCGAGGTAGAGGGCCGCGCCGAGCAATCTCAGCGCGCGCTTCTCGTGGCCCAGCGCCAGCTCGAGCTCGCCGAGGCGCAGCCACGTGTCGGCGTTGGCCGGCTGCAGCCGCACGGCGCGCTGGAGCGTCGCGCGCGCGGCCGCGTCCCGGTGCGCCGCCGACTGCGCCGCGGCGAGCGTCAGCAGCGGGTCGATCGACAGCGGATTGCGGCCGGCGGAGCGCTGCGCGTCGGCGAGCGCCTGCGACGGGCGGCCCGCGTCGAGCGCGGCGAGCGCCGCGTCGTTCGCCGACGCCGAGCGCTGCGGCTGCCAGACGGTCCATGCGCCGGCGAGCCCGACGGCGACGACGAGCGCGGCGAGCGTCGCGCGGGTGCGCGCCTGCGCCCAGCCGGCGCGGCCGTGCGGCAGTGCGACGCGTGGCAGCGGCGGCTCGCCGAGCGGCCCGCGGCCCGCGACCCATGCGGCGCACACCAGCCCGGCGACCGCCGTGCCGGGGACGAACCACGTCCAGTCGACGGTCGAGTGGACGCCGAACGCGATCGCCGTCGCGGCAAGCGTGATCAGGCCGACCCGCTCCGCCGTCATCGGCTGGCGCGGGCGCAGCTGCGGGCGCGCGCGCAGGTCGCGCGTGCGCGCGAGCGTCCACAGCCACGCGCCCCAGCGGCGGCGCGGCCTGATCCCCGTCGCGCGCGCGGCCGCGCCGAGCCACGCCAGCAGCAGCGCGACGTCGATCCCCATGCCGACCACGCCGAGGTCGGCGAGCGTCTGCGGGACGTAGCCGTGCGCGTGCCGGACGCGCAGGCGGTCGGGCTGGATCGGCCGGCGCGCGGTCGCGAAGCCGTCGGCGCCGACGCCGATCCACGGCGCCTTGCGCCAGATCGTGAAGCCGTTGTCCCAGTAGCGCGCGCGCACGCTCCCGACGGAGGCGAAGCGGCTCGGGTCGTTGCCCGGCTGCGTCGCGTTCGGGTCGGTGAGCTGGTGCCAGCCGTGCGAGACCGAGCCGGTCAGGCCGCGGTCCGAGGTCGCCAGCGCGGCGATCCCCACGAGCGGCACGAGCGCGAGGACCGCGAGCGCGGTCGCGCCGAGCGCGCGGCGACCCTGCGGCGACAGCGTGGTGCGCGACATCGCGAAGGCGAGCGCGAGGCCCGCCAGCAGCAGCACGACGAGCAGCGCCACGAGCAGCAGCCCGAGCGAGTGGCCGGCGTCGGCGCGCACGTCGAGCGGGGCGCCGTCGGTCGTCAGCGCGTCGTTCGTGAACGCCCACGCGCAGACGATCGCGGTGCCGGCGCCGGCGGTCGCGAGCATCGCCAGCGCGCGCAGGCGCAGCGGCACGGCCGCGAACCAGATCGCGACGGCGATCGCGGCGGCCAGCAGCGGCCCGCGCCCGACCGACAGCAGCAGCGCGACGAGCAGCAGCCCGAGCGCCGGCACGGCGAGCGCCGACAGCGCCGCGTGGCCGTCGCGCCGCGCGCCGAGCCACAGCGCGCCGGGGATCCCGAGCGCGGCCATCAGCCCGACCGCGTTCCAGTAGTCGAACGGCGCGCGCAGGCGCGCGTACGTGTCGAGCGGGCTGATCGACGGGAAGACCTTCGCGAGCAGCGCGTAGCCGCAGACGACCACGCACGCGAGCACGACGGCGCCCAGCAGCGCGGCCCAGCGCGACGGCGCGACGTGCACGAGCGCGACGGCGCCCGCGAACGCGGCCAGGTAGGCGAGTACGAGGTTCGCCGCCTCCCACGAGTCCGACGGCTGCACCGACCAGGCGATCGACAGCGCCGTGTCGACGGCCAGCGCCGCGAACAGCAGCAGCGTGACGCCGCCCCACAGGCGCCGTTGCGGCGGGCGCACGAGGATCGCGACGGCGACGGCGGCGGTCCCCAGCAGGATCAGCCCGACCTCGACGACGGTGGTGCGGGCGAGCGCCGAGCCGCCGCGGCCCACGAACGCGACGGCGATCAGCAGCGCCGCGAGCGCGAGCGTCGCGAGCGGGCCGGCGTGGACGGCGAGACGACGGCGCGCGCCTGCGAGCCGCCCGCCGCCCGCCGTCCCCTCGCTCGGCCTAGGGGCCGCGGCGAGCGACGACACGGCGTCCGATCGTCAGGGCGGCCGGCACGAGCGCGGCGACGCCGAGCAGCACGAGCAGGACGAGCAGCGGGGTCGGGAGCGCGTGCGCGTCTCTCCCGATCTCCGGCAGCGCGCCCGGGGCGATCGTGGCGCCGGCGAGCGGGACGGGCTGCTCGGCGCCGGGCGGGGGTCTCGCGGCCGCGACCGCCGCGGGGTCCGGGGCGGTGCTCCCGCTCGTGCCGCCGCCGCTCGACGTCCCGCCGACGCCGCCGGACCCGCCTCCGTCGCCGAAGCCCCCGCCGGTGCTCCCTCCACCGCTCGTGTCGCCGCCGTTCCCGCCGCCGTGGGTGCCCGCCGTCATCGCCTGTTTGATCGCGTCGGAGCAGCCGGAGTACTCGAGCACGTCGCTCGGGAGGTTGTTCAGCGCGTGGTTCAGCTGCGCCTTCGTGTAGCTGCCGGTCAGCAGGCCGTCGGCGGACGATCCGCAGTCGTTGACGATGCGGTCGTCGGTGGTGTTCGCGTGCGCGGCGGTCGCCGGCAGTGCGAGCAGCGGCAGGCAGACGGCGAGGATGCGGGCGAAGGTGGGGATGCGCATGGCGGGAAGCGGCGCCGGGCCGGGCCGGAGCGGGCCAACGCTAGCAAGGCGCGGGGATCGCGCTGCCTGCTTGCGTCAACGGAGGTCGCCGCCGGAAGTTGCTGCCGCGTCACCCTGCGGTGGCCGCGCTGGCGGCGGGAGCGATGGGACCGGGAAGGCTCCCGCCGGCCAGGCCAGCGCGGCGCGCAGGCGCCCCCCGGCCCGAGGCGCGCTGGACACGGGGAGCGCCCTGCTGTGTTGGCTACCCCGTTGACGGCCGGCGAAACGGCCGGCGGGCCGGGCGCTGCTGCGGGCGGGTCCTGCTCAGGGCCTTCGCGTACGCTGCGACCGTTTCTGCACCGCAGCGCTCCCAGGTGAACGCTTGCTCGACGGTCGCTCTGGCTTGCTCGCCGAGCTTGGTGCGGGCTTCGTCGTCGGTGAGGAGGTGGTCGATCTCGGCCGCGAGCGCTTGGGGGTCTCTCGGCGGGACCTGGACGAGGCCGGGGCCTTGGGCGGCGATCTCGGTCGGGCCGTCCTCGCCTTCGCAGCCGATCGCGGGGACGCCGGCGGCCATCGCCTCGACGTAGGCGACGCCGAACGCCTCGTCGACGCTGGGCAGGACGAAGAGGTCGGCCTGGGCGGCGCGGGCGCGCGCCTGGTCGGGTGGGAGCTGGCCGGTGAAGTCGATGCGGTCTCGGACGCCGTGGGCGGCTGCGAGCGCTTCGAGGTTGGTGCGCTCGGGGCCGTCGCCGACGACGAGGTAGCGGAGGCCGGGGTGTCTGGGCGCGAGCAGGGCCAGCGCCTCGATCACGTCGGCGTGGCGCTTGCGGGCGACGAGGTGGCCGACGGTGACGAGCGTGGGGCGCGGGTCGGTGCGCGGCGGTGCGGCCTGCGGGACGTCGGTGCCGAGATGGACGACGGTCGTCGCGCGCGCGCCGAGCGCGCGGCAGCGGCGCTCCGTGCCGGCGCTGTTGGCGAGCACGAGGGCGGCGTGCGCGAACGTGCGCTCGACGGTGCGGCGGGCGTAGGCGCTGCGCTGCGCGGTCGCGAGCACGTCGCCGCCGTGGGAGGAGACGACGAGCGGGATGTCGTCCCCGCCCACCCTCGCGCGACGGACCGCGTCGCCGGCGGGCGTGGCGTAGTGCGCGTGGATCAGCTCGAACGGGAAGCTCGCGCGCAGCCTGCGCAGCGCGCGCCCGAGCGACGGCGCCGCCCACGCGCCCCAGGCGCCGTAGCTCCACGGGCGCGGCGGGGAGAGGTAGGGGACGTACTCGATCTCGATCCCGTCGAGCTGCGCGCGGCGCGGCTGGCGCAGCGCGGCGCGGGCGGCGGCGAGGTCTCCGCGCTTGACGGCGGCGAGCGGCGGCAGCGGACGGTGCAGCACGAGCACGCGCACGTCCGCGCCCGCGTCGCGCGCCGCCAGCGCCTGGCGGTGCGCCCACACGCCGAGCACCGGGTCAGACGCGCGCGGGTAGTACTCGGCGACGATCGCGACGCGCATGCGGGTCGTCAGCCGCGCGGGCCGGCGGGTCGGAGTCGGGAGCGTGCCGGCGGGTGCATCGCTTCGTCTACCAGCGCCCGTGCGTCGCGAGCGTGCGCTGCGCCTCGGCGGCCGTCACGTAGGGGCGCTCGGCGAGGAACGCCTGCGCCTCGGCGACCGCGTCGGTGCGGCGGTAGGAGTCGGCGATCGGGCGCACGACGTGGCGGATCGGGGTCGCGTCCACCACGCCGATCCTCCAGCCGTGTGCGCGCGCGAGCGCCGCCCAGTGCGAGTCGAGGCCCCAGCCGGCCTGCAGCTGGGGATACGGCAGCAGCGTGTCGAACGTGTCGCGGTGGAACGCGCACACGGGGCCGATCTCGACGAAGCCGGTCTCGCGCGCGACGCTGCCGCCGCGCCGCCGCGTCACGCGCCAGGCGGCGTGCGAGCGGCGGCGGTGCGCCGGCTGCGCGAGCTTCAGCTCGAAGCGCTCGGCGAGGAAGAGGAACGCGTCGAGGAAGCCGCGCGGCAGCGCGACGTCGTCGTCGAGCGCGAGCAGCCAGTCGCGGCCCGCGAGCGGATGCGCGGCGAGCAGCGCGTTGAGGTTCTCGAACTTCCCGCGCCCGCCGACGCCGCACGTCGCGACCTCGACGTCGTGGCGCGAGCGGGCCAGCTCGGCGCGCGCCGCCGGCATCAGGTTCGCGCGGTCCTCGCGCTCGACGCCGATCGCCAGCACGCGCAGGCGGCGCGGCGGCTCGCGGCGCGCCGCGCGCGCGAGGCGGGGCGGCTCGAGCGTCGCCCAGCGGCGCGCGTCCAGCAGCGCGTCCTCCACGCGCGTGCGCACGCCGAGCCGGACGCCGCCGACGATCCCGCTCTCGCCCGAGGCCCAGTCGAGCGGGCCGGCGGGGACGGCCGGTTCGGGCTCCGCCGTCACGCGAGCACGACCTCGACGCCGTCGAGCCCGACGAAGTCGCGGTCGCGGGTGTAGACCGGCAGACCCCGACCGGCCGCGGTCGCCGCAATCAGGACGTCGTTGACGCCCGGGCGACGACCCGCGCGTCGGGCGGTGCTCATGATGCGCCCGTAGTGCGGGACGACGCGGGCGTCGAGGGCGAGCGCGCGGAACTCGGTCTCGGCCAGGACCAGCGCTTCGAGTCGCGCGGGTCGTCGTGCATCGTCGGCCGCCAGCACGCCGTGATGGAGCTCGCAGAGCGTCACGATCGAGACTGCGCCGGCGTCCGGCATCGCCACCGACTCGCCCTGCACGAGCGCGATGACGACCGAGGTGTCGAGCAGTCCGAGGTTCACTCGAACGGGTCGCGCGCCGGCGTGTCGGCCGCGCGAAGCTCGTCGGCGAGCGGGTCGTCAGCCGGCAGCACGCCTGCGAACTTGCGCCGCAGCTCGTCGCTCGGAACGAACTCACGGCGGGTGTCGATCGGTCCCAGCTCGGCGACCGGGCGGCCGTTGACGGTGATCTCCACCCGCTCGCCGTTCTCGACCCGGCGCAGGACCTCGGCCGTGTGGTTGCGCAGCTCGCGTTGGGGGATGCGTGTAGCCATGTTGCTACAGCGTAGCGCCGCCTCGCCGGGACGCAAGCGCCTCCCGCGTGCGGCCGAGCGCGTGGGCGGCGAGCGTGACGCCGTTGAGGCAGGCGCGGCGGGGGACGTGCCAACAGCAGCCGGCGACGGTGCGCAGCTCGCCGGCGAGCGAGGGGGCGACGCCCTTGCGCTCGTCCTGTCTGCGCGCGGCGCGGCCGCGGTGGTACTGCGCGCGGGCGAGCGCGCGCAGCGTCGCGTCGCGGCCCGTGCGGCGGTGCTCGAGCCCGGCGGCGGCGACGTAGCGGACGCGTCCGCCGGTCGAGCGGTAGCGCTCCTGCCACTCCTCCTCGTCGCCGGCGCCGACCGGGATCGCCTCGTCGAAGCCGCCGACCGTCTCCAGCGCGGCTCTGCGGATCGCGAGGTTCGCGCTCCAGCCGACGGCGACGTCGACGTCGGCGGCGCCGTGGTCGAGCGTCGTGATCGGAAGCTGCTCGCGACCGCAATAGCGGATCCCCGCCCGCCGCCCCGACGGCCCCCCGCCCTCGATCGCGGCGCGGATCGGGCCGGCGAACACGTCGCGCTCGGGCGTCGCGTCCGCCGCGGCGAGCAGCGCCGGCAGCCAGGTCCGCGGCGCCTCGACGTCGTCGTCGACGAAGATCACGAGCGCGCCCTCGGCCGCCCGCCAGCCGGCGTTGCGGGCGGCGTTCGGCCCGCGCGGCTCGGCGTGCGCGATCACGTGCGCCCCGCGCCGCTGCGCGACGACGACGCTCTCGGGGTCGAAGCCGTCCACGACGACGACGACCTGCGCCCCGGCGTCGGCCGCCTGCGGCGCGAACGAGCGCAGCGCGACGTCGAGGTAGCCGGGGCGGCCGCGCGTGGGGACGACGATCGTGGCGGGGGGAGCGGCGGCCATGCGGCGCGAACGCTAGTGCACGCGTGCGCGCAGGCCGCCGTGGGCCGCCCGCCGCCGCCGCTCAGCCGCCGGCCGGCGCGTAGCGGTGGTGGAGCATCAGGTCGTTGCCGTCGGGGTCGGTGAAGAAGGCCATGTGGCACACGCCCGTGTCCATGGTGTCGCCGAAGAACTCCACGCCGGCGCCCTCGAGCTCGGCGCGTGTCGCCGCGACGTCGTCCACGTGCAGCGCCAGATGGCCGTTCTTCTGCGGCGCGAACGGCATCCCGAGCCGCTCCGGCTCCCAGATGCCGAGGCAGGTCTCCCCGGCCCAGAGCTCGTATCTCGCGTTGGCGTCGGGTCTGAGGCCGAGCGTCTCGCCGTAGAAGCGGCGCGAGCGCTCGCTGTCGCGCGAGGGGACGGCGACGAAGTCGAGCTTGGAGATCGTGGGCACGGCGGCCTCCTGGGGTCGATGGTGCAGCGTGCACCGATCGTGATGCCCATCGCGGTCAGCGCGCGACCGCGATTCGCGCGCGGCCGCCGCCCCGGGCCGACCCTGCGACGCCCGGCCGGCCGTGGCTACCGCCGCGTGCAGCGCACCTTCGCGTCGGCGGTCACGTGGGCCGCCTGCCCGCTGGGCCAGTCCTTGAAGTCGAACGCGCCGCGCAGCGCGTGCCGCGGGCAGCGGGGCGCCTTCAGGTAGCTGTACGTGACGCCGTGGCGGCGCACGGAGCCGGTCACCGTGACGTGGAAGTCCTCGACCGCGACATAGACGCCGTCGAGGATCTCCTGGAGCGAGTGGGGCACCGCGATCGTCAGCTTCTCGCCGTAGCGGCCGTGGAGCTGCTTGAGCGGCGCCTCGAGCGTCTCGTCGATGTACGCCGGCAGGAAGGTCTTGATGTTCACGGCGATGCTCCGGCCGTGGCGGCTGTTGAACATCGTCACTCTGCCGGTCGCGGTGACGCCGAGCCCGAGCGCCTTCGCCTTCACGATCCCGCTGCCGACCTTCGAGCCCTTCGGGCAGCGCGCGAGGTTGCCGTGGAAGCGCTCGATCCGGCGGGCGCTGCACGTCGGCAGCAGCCGGCCGTTCGTGCCGGCGTGGTCGGGGAAGTAGACGACCGCCCGCTGGATCGTGAACGGCTGCGCGTCCGGCGTGTCGGTCGAGAAGCGCGTGTCGACGTCGAACACGGCCGGCGAGACGCGGCCGTGCGCGCTCGTCGTGAGCCGCGCGCTGCCGCTGATCTGCACGACCGGCTCGACGGCGCGCGCCGCGGGCGGTGCGAGCGCGCACAGCAGCGCGGTCGCGGTTGCGACGACCGCGGCCGGCGCCTTGGTGGACCTCTTCATGGGACCCTCCTCGTCATGTCGCACGAGTGTCCGCGACGCGGCCCGCGCTCGCCAGAGGGCGGACACCCGAAACTCGACCCTGAGGTCCCGTGACGCGCCTGCTCGAGCGCGACCGCGAGCTGGCGGAGCTGGACGCGGCGGTCGCCGCCGCGCTCGGCGGTGGCGGACGCCTCGTCGTGGTCGAGGCGCCTGCCGGCCTCGGCAAGACGCGCCTGCTGGGAGCGGCACGCAAGGCGGGGCGCGCGGCCGGGCTGCAGGTGCTCTCCGCGCGCGCGACGGAACTCGAGCGCGAGCAGCCGTTCGCGCTCGTGCGGCAGCTGCTCGAGCCGCATCTGGTCTCGCTCGACGCGTCTGCGCGCGAGGAGCTGCTCGAGGGCCCGGCCGGTGCCGCGCGCGGCGCGCTCGGCCTCGCGCCGGACGGCGACGGCGACGACGCCGGTGCGCAGAACGCGCCCGACGGATTCGCGGTCCTGCACGGCCTCTACTGGCTGCTCGCCGGGCTCGCCGAGCGGCAGTCGCTGCTGCTCGCGATCGACGACGCGCACTGGTCGGATCCGGCCTCGCTCGACGCACTCGGCTTCCTCGTGCCCCGCCTCGAGGAGCTGCCGCTGCTGCTCGCGCTCGCCTGCCGGCCGGACGAGGCCGGCGCCGCGAGCAGCCTGGCGCGGATCGCGACCGACCCCTCGGCGCGCCGCCTCACGCCGCGCCCGCTGAGCGCGCAGGGGACCGCCGCGCTCCTCGCCGAGCAGCTCGAGCGGGAGCCCGAGGAGGCGTTCGCGGCCGCCTGTCACGAGGCCGGCGGCGGCAACCCGTTCCTGCTGCGCGAGCTGGCGCGCACGCTCGCGGACGAGGCGATCTCCCCGGTCGCCGGGCAGGCGTCGCGCGTGCGCGGGCTCGCGCCGGAGCGCGTCGCGCGGACCGTGCTCGTGCGCCTCGCGCGGCTGCCGGCCGAGGCGCAGGCAGTCGCCCGCGCGGTGCTCGTGCTCGGCGACGACGCCGACGGCCGGCTTGTCGCCGAGCTGGCGGAGCTCGACGAGGCACGCACCGCCGCCGGGGCCGACGCGCTGCGCGCCGTCGCGATCCTCGACCCGGCGCCGGACCTGCGCTTCGCCCACCCGCTCGTGCGCACCGCGCTCGACGCCGAGCTGCGGCCGGGCGAGCGCTCGGCGGCGCACGCGCGCGCCGCCGAGCTGCTGCGGGCGCGCGGCGCGAGCGCGCGGGAGCTCGCACCGCACCTCGTCGCGACCGCGCCCCGCGGCGACAGCGCGACGGCCGAGACGCTGCTGGAGGCCGGGCGGGCGGCGCTCGCCAGCGGCGCGCCGCGCGCGGCGGTCGTCTGCCTGCGGCGCGCGCTCGCCGAGCCGGCGCCGGACGACCTGCGCCCCCTGGTCCTCGAGGCGCTCGTGACGGCCGGGATCCGCGCGCCCGACCGGGCGCTGTTCGCGGAGCTCCTGCCGGAGCTGGAGGCCGCGCAGGAGCGCGACCCCGGGTTGCGCGTGCGCTGGGCGCTGAAGCTCAGCATGTGGATGATCCTCAACGGGCGCGCCGACGACGCGATCCCGCTGCTGGAGCGCGCGGCGGTGACGGCGGAGGAGCGGGGCGACGTCGAGAGCGTGTTCCGGCTCGAGGCGCAGCTGGGCCTCGTCGCGCAGCGGACGCTGCCGGACACGCGTGCGCGGCTCGAGCCGCACGCCGGCCGGGTCGCTGCCGACAGCGCGAGCGGGCGCTTGGCCGCCGCCCATGCGGCGGAGTGGCAGGCGTACGACGGGACCGCGGCCGGCGCCGTCGCGGCCGCGCGGGTCGCGCTTGCCCGCGAGGCGCGCATCTTCGTCGAGCAGCCGGAGCTCTTCGCGCCCGGCCGGGCGGTGCTCGCGCTGCTGCTCGCGGACGAGCTGGACGCCGCCGGGCGGGCGATGGAGCAGGCGCTGGAGCACGCGCGGCGGCGCAACGCGACGCCGGAGCTGGTCGCCGCCTGGTGGATGCGCGGGCTGGTGGCGTGGGCGCGCGGCGACCTCGCGGAGGCGGAGGCGGACGTCCGGCAGGCGCTCGAGGCCGCCCGCCTCGGCGCACTGCGCTTCGCCGAGCTGCCGCTGCAGGCGGTGCTCGCGAGCCTGCTCGTCGCGCGCGGGGAGCTCGGCGCGGCGGAGGCGGAGATCGAGGCGGGCGGCATGGGCGGCGAGCTGCCCGAGGTCGTGTGGGTCGCGCCCGCGCTGTGCGCGCGCGGGCAGCTGCGGCTGGAGCAGGGGCGCGTCGAGCAGGCGGCCGCCGACCTGCTGATGCTGGAGCGCCTGTCGACCCGCTGGGGCGTGATCGGCCTGCCGGCGCCGCCGGCGCGCCTGCTGGCCGCGCGGGCGTTTGCGGCGGCCGGCGAGCCGGAGCGCGCGCGCCCGCTGGCCGAGGCGGCGCTCGCCCATGCGCGCCGCTGGGGCGCGCCCGCGCTGCTGTCGCAGGCGCTGCGCGCGTCCGCGGCGACGGCGCGCGACGGCACCGAGCGGCTCGCGGCGCTGGAGGAGGCCGTCGCCGTGCTCGACGGCTCGCCGGCGCTGCTGGCGCGCGCGGAGGCGCTCGCCGACCTCGGCGCCGCGCTGCGCCGCGCCGGCCGCCGCGCCGACGCGCGCCCGCCGCTGCGCGAGGCGCTCGGCCTGGCGCGCCGCTGCGGCGCCGCCGGCCTCGCGCGGCGCGCCGGCGAGGAGCTGGCCGCGACGGGCGAGACGGTGCGCCGCTGGACGCCGCTCGGCGCCGCCTCGCTCACCCCGAGCGAGCGCCGCGTCGCCGAGCTGGCCGCCGGCGGCATGACGAACCGCCAGATCGCGCAGACGCTGTTCCTGACCGTCAAGACGATCGAGGCGCACCTGACCGCCGCCTACGACAAGCTCGGCATCCGGTCGCGGCGGGAGCTGGGGGCGGCGCTGGGCGACGGCGCGGCGGACGGGGCCTGACGGGCCAGCCCGTTGCGGCCGCTTCAGGAGCCTCCGCGCGTCCGCGAAGGCCGTGGGGTAGTCAGAGATAAGGCAAGCTAAGCTTGACGAATGGCTGACGTGCATCCGGACCCCGTGGCGCTCCATCGGCGCGCCTACAGCCAGGACGGCTATTTCACCGCGAAGCAGGCGCGGGCGTGCGGGTTCAGCCGGCAGCTGCTGGCCCATCATGTGCGCGCGGGCCGCTACGAGCGGGTGCGGCGGGGGCTGTATCGGCTGGCCGGCTTCCCCGGGTCGAGCACGGAGGAGGTCCGCGCGGCGTGGCTGGCGGTCGGTGCGGATCGCGCGCTCGTCGCGCATGAGAGCGCACTGGAGCTGCACGGCCTCTCGGATGTGCTGCCCAACGCGGTGCACCTGCTCGTCGAGCGGGCGGATCGTGGGATCAAGCCGCCGGCGGGGGTCGTCGTGCACACCACCAGCACCGCATGGAAGCCGGAGGACGTCGCGACGGTCGACGGCATCCGCGTCACGACGCCTGCGCGGGCGATCGTCGACGCCGCGGCCGCGGGAACGGCGACCGAGCAGATCGAGATGGCGGTGCGCCAAGCGCTCGACCAGGGTCTGCTCGATCCCGAGCTGCTTCAGGTCGACGCCGACCGCCGCGGCAGACGCGTCGGCGGCGTCGTCCGCATCGCGATCGAGTCGGCGGGCGGGCGATGAGGTACGCCGACGCGGACGCGATGCGGATGGCGCTCGAGCAGCGGCTGCGCGACGAGGCCGCGACCGACGCTTCGTGGCACATCCGCTGACCGCGTGGCGCCTGCGCAAGGACGGCGGAGCCCCAGGGGTACTACCGCCGAGGCGGGAGAGCCTTCCCGGGGGGCATGCGCCGGCGAGCGTAGAGCCGCCGCTACGCCGCCCACGTGCCGTGCAGCGCCTCGCGTCGCGCAGCCTTGATGTCCTCGATCTCGATGGAGGGCATCCGGCCGGCGAGCGCACCGAACGGCACCGGCCACCCGACCGCGGGGGCTGGCTGCGGACGGCGGACTTCCACGTCGGCGCCGATCTCCAGGCCGGCGGCGTCTTCGGCAGGGACCTCGATCAGCACGGTTCCGTCGGGGCGCTTGGCGACGACCCTGGCCATGAGGGAAAGCTAGCCGCCGGGAGCGATCCGCGCAGCTACGGCAAACAGAGCCATACCAACACTGATGCTACGGATGTGTAGCGGTCGAGCGCGATGCGCCGGTCGCGATCGGTCAGCCGGCCGGCGAGGTGCGTCAGCTGCGCATCGCTCAGACGGGCCGTCGAGCGGCTGGGAAGAGTCACCTATCTACCCCTTGTCGGGCGTGGAACCGTTCTCGAAAACCGGCACAGTGCGGGGAGTTCGGCGGCACGCCGGGGGCCGTTCTTATCGGCCCCCAGCCCGGCCCGCAGCGCGGCCCCCAGACGGGGTCCCAGGCTGGTGCCGGCGACCGATGGAGGGTCATGAGTGCGAGCGGTCGGGGCATCGTGCTCGGGTCGCGCGGCCCGTCTTCACCTCCGTTTGGGTGAACCCGGAATGAGCTGCAGCGGCCCGGGCATGTGACCCGCTGCCGGTGACCCGAGCACCAGAGGAGGGTCGTTTCTGCGGTCGCCGCGGTACGGGCGGGTAGCCCAGCCAGACCAGCAGCCGCCGCTCCGCGCGCTGGCGGCGCACCGTCACCGTGTTGTGGGACGCGCCCGTCGCCGTCGCGATGTGCGCGAGCGGGATGCCGTCGAAGCGGTGACCGCCACGAGCTCGGCCTCCTGCGACGTGATCGCGTCACCGCACGCCGGCGCCGGCCGGCCGCGCAGAAACCGCAACATCTGCACTGGCCCGCCCAACCGCGCAAGCGCCCGCTCCTCCTGCCCCATTCCGCGTAGCGGGCCGCGGGCACCGGGCCGCTCAGCTCACGCCGCAGCTCCTGCTCGAGTTGATCCACCGGCACGCGATCGACGCCCGCTTCCGTTCGCTCGTTCGATCGGCGAGCGAGCGTGGGTGTGGCAGCTGCCGCGGAGCTGACACGGAGCTGTCACGACGGCGCAATCCGCCGACGTGGCAGGGAATCCGGCGATTCGGCCAAGGAGGCACGGAGCGACGCCTCACGGGCTCGAGCACCAGGCGTGGAGCCGAAACCGACCGTCGCAACGGGCGCTCCGCGCGGCGTGTCAGCGGTGTGTCAGTTCTCCGAGCTCTTGCGAGTCCGTCGTAAGGTCCCGTAAGAAGGCGGCTGCGGACTCACGGCAGGCCTGACGCTATCCAGCGCCGCTCGATCGGGTCCCAGGTGCCGTCGGTGACGTGGGCGGTGAGGATCGGGTCGAGCAGTGCGGCGGCGGCCGCGTGGCCGGTGGCGAGGTCGGTGGGAGCGTCGGTGGCCCGGGCGAGCTCGCGGTACGGGGTGGTCCACGCGGAGGGTGGGGGCGGCAGCCGGTCGGGGACGGCCTGCATCGCGCGGCTGCGGAATGCGTGCTCGATCGCCCCGCGCAGGCTGGCCGCGTCGAGCTGTTCGAGCTCGGCGATGAGCGCGAGGTCGACGAGGTCCTTGACGCGGGTGTTCTCGCGTCCGCCGTCGAAGGTGCGGGTGTAGGCGTGGAGCTTCTCGGCGAGGTGGCGTTCGAGCGGGATGGCGGCGATCGTCACGGGTTCAAGGTCGGCGAACCCGAGCAGGTTGGGCGTCGTGAGGTGGACGGTCTCGCGGTCGGCGTCATCACGAGCTGCGATGTCGAGCAGGAAGTGCTGCTCGAAGGGGCGTCCTGCGAGCCAGGTGCTGACGCGGAATCGGTGACCGCCTCCCAGACGGTCGGGTGGAGGTCCTGTGCGCGCGATCTGGAAGCTGAAGTAGTCGCCGGCGTCGTGCTCGGTGGCGTCGATGAGCGCGTCGAGCAGTTCCTCGCCGTCGGTCCGCCACTCGAGGTCGACGTCCTTTGTCGCGCGGGCCCGGTCGTGCAGGCGCAGCTCGAGCGCGAAGCCGCCCTTGAGCAGCCATCGCTCCGGTCCGGTCGCCGCGGAACGGGCCAGCAGGCGATCGAACGCGATCCGCTTGCGGTCACGCGCGAGACGCGCGCCGTCGTCGCCGGCGGCATCCTTGAGGCGCTGCTCGAGCGCCATCCGAAACGCGCCGGCATCCGCGTATCTCACGTCGCGGTCTCCCGCAGCGAGCGCTCGACCAGATCGCGCACACGCGCGGACCGATGCTCGGCCGCGGCACGCAGACGTCGCGGCGTCGTCAGGCCCCGCTTGAGCGCCTGAGCGGTCGCGAGCTCGATCTGCTCGGGCTGGGTGCCGGCGGCGAGCGCGTCGACGACCGTGCGCTCGGGGCTGGTCACCGGGATGCCGTGGAGCGAGCGCACCTCCTTGCCCGCCGGTGGGTGCTCGAGCGTGTGGAAGCGCACGCCCGGTCGCCGACGCTGCCCGCGCTTCACGCGCGGGATCGAGACGTGCACCGCATTCGGGATCACGTCGGAGAGGTCGTAGAGCTCGAGCGCGCTCTCATGCGAGATCACGGCGTCAGGATCGCTCACGCTGAGCCATGCGGCTACCACATGCTCGTGGGAACTCGATGGGAAGTGCCGAAGCCGGTAGAGCCCTTGCCGCACTCGCACGTAGCGGCCGCCGGGCCGGGCGTGACGGGAGAGCGTGCTGCGATCCATTCCGGCGTCGATCGCCTGCTGGGCCGTGAAGTAGCCGGCCTGCGCCTCGGCGGTGCGGTAGAGGCCATCATGGTCGATACTGTCCGACATAAATTGCATTATATGCACGATTTGTGCGACGAGTCCCGATCTCTAGGAGACGCGCTGATGCTGGTCGCGCCGCGGCCGAAGGCGTCGTGCTGGCTTGAGTGCGGACTGGATCTGACAGGCACGGTGGCTCCTCTCGGTCGAGCGAGCGCCGATGGAGCCGCCGCGCGGCTGACAGGAGGCCTGTCCGTCGCGGTCAGATGGGGATAGCGTTCGTCCCGCATCGAAGGCGCCAATCCTTCGGTGCCAGGCCCGGGGGCGCGCCAACGCCGCCCGGGCCACTTTTCAGGTCGCGCACGTCCAGCCCCGGCATCGAAAGACCCCGCTGTGCAGGGCCTCCATCCGATGGAGCTAGGGAGATTCGAACTCCCGACCTCCTGGGTGCGATGCCACTGCTCTGGTTGCCGGTGTGGTGTGGCAGGGCGTGATTAGCAGGGCATTCTGCGTAGCCTCGCTCCTCGGAACGCTCGCCGATGTCGGGCGATGTTCGGCGATGCTTGTCAGGTGCAGGCACTCCCGGCCGGTGAGTGCCTGGTGCGGCGCGGCAACGAGTGCCCGCGTCGCGGCTACGCGCGCTTCAGCTCGAGCCGTTCGACGGGAACCTGGATGGTGTCCAGGGTCCGGCCGCCGGGTCCGGTGATCTCGACGAGCATCGTGCCGTCGTAGGCGCTGATGACCGCGCCGGTCGTACCGGCCGGCCAGGTGCCGACGGGCTCGCGCAGCACGACGACGTCGTGCTCGGCGATTGCGTGCTTGACGGTGGCCATCGTGCTCTCCAGGTCAGCCGTCGATGTAGGCGGTGACCAGTCGTGGGGCGTCATCGGCGTGACAAAAGGAAACCCAGCTCCCGCAGGGGCTGGGTGAGCGATACCGACCGTAGCGCATGCGGGACCGTCCCTCGCGCGGGAGACCTTCGCCGGCACGGAATCAAAGGAGCTGCGCGAACTCCGTCTCGGTCAGTATCTGGATCTCGACACCGGAGGCGGCGAGCTCCGCGGCACGGCGCAGCTTTCCGCTCAGGCCGTCCGGTCGCAGCTGCCGGGGATCTTGGACGCCGGCTACGAGGTAGTCCGTCTTGGCCGAGACCGACGTTACGCATCGCGCGCCACGGTCGGCGGCGAGGACTGCAGCTTCCGCGCGGGGCCAACGCGCAAGCGTTCCGGTGAAGGCGATCGAGACTCCGTAGAAGGGGTGCTCCGGATCGGCATCCGGGTTCGGCGACGCACGCACCTTCCGGCTTCTCGACACACAGCGCACATCTGATGGCCCGAGCAGGCCCAGCCGCACGTCAAGCTCGGCCGCGGCCTCGGCGAACGTCGTGACGCCGAGGTCGGCGAGCAATCGCAGGCCGATCTCCGCGCAGGCGGTGGCATCGGCTGACGGATCGTGGTGGTCGGCGAGGCCGATGCGCAGGTGGTCGCATACCCAGGGGAGGCTGTAGCTCGGCAGCCCCTTCCACACGTGCCGTCCCAGGACGACGGTGCAGGCGTACGGAACCTCCTGGGGTGTGACCCGGTGTGCGGCGCACTCGGAGCGCAGGACGCTGAGATCGAATCCGGCGTAGTGCGCGACGATCATCCGTCCCGCGATGAACGACTCGATCTCCGGCCATGCCTCCGAGAACGTCGGAGCGTGAGCGGTGTCCTCGGGGCGGATGCCGTGGATCGCGACGTTGAAGTCGTCGTACTCGTTGTCCGGCGGCTGAATCAACCACCGGCGCCGTTCCGTGACGACGTCGTCGTCGACGACTGCTGCGCCGAGCGCACAAGCGCTCGCACGGGCGCTGGTAGCCGTTCTCGAAGTCGATCGCGACCCAGCTGGACATGGCGACGGCAAGCTAGTGCCGCACGGGCCCTGCGTGCGCAGGTTCAGGAACGTCTACCTCAGCGCGTCGGCGCCAGCGCGGCGGCTACTTTGCCCGCTTCACCGATGCGACTGCGCGTGTGCTCCGGCGGCGCGGCTGCGTGAGGCTGTTGATGCCTGTGGTGGCCTTCCGGGCGGCCTTGGCGAACGCTGCTCTGGCCTCGGGGCGATCCGGGCCACGGTTGGCGACAACCCTGATCCCGTATGGGTTGCTGCTGTCCAGCGGATTCGTCATGGCCTCAGTCTACGCGCGGGGGTCGACGGCGTCAGTCCCAGAGTCTGACGAGCTGGTCGTGGAGGGATCTGTCGATCACCTTGCGGATGCCGGGCGCGAGCTGCTCGGCTGCGTCGAAGATGGAGCTGCCCGCGGACTTGGTGGTCGTCAGCGTCGCCGCGCCGACGAGGATCCGCTCCCGTTCTTCGGGACCCGTCCAGATGAGCGGAATGCCGCGGACCGAGCGCCAGCGGCTGGCATAGACATCGGGATCCCATTCGACGACCGAGCCCTGGGTGATCGCCTCGACAGCCACCCATTCCGAGGCCCATGCCAGCGGGACGGCGGTGATAGTGGAAGCATCGACGTGGACGCGGTCCGACGAAGCCCAGAGGGTGACCTCACGGTTGTCGTAGTCCAGACCCCAGAGACCGAGGCCGAGGGCATTGTCGCGTAGAAGTCGGCCCAGTGGGCGGTTACGTTGGCGCGCTGGAGGCGTACCCGAGTAGCGGACTCGAAGCTCGCGGCGAACGTCCGGCGCCAGCCGCGGCGAGCTCTGACGCGCGAGCACCGCGATGTGATCGGTGCCGGTGGAGCGGTAGATCCACCGCAGCAGGTTCTGGTCGGTGAAGGACAGGCCGATGAAGACGCAGACGCCGTCGAGCGCGCTGCGCATGAAGTCGTCCTGCCAGCTCCCGGCGGGCCAGAGCGCGTAGTCGCCCTCGGTCAGGATGACGGCGTCCCGGGCCGGTCTGCCGGTCAGCAGGCCGTGGAGATGGCGGACGTAGGCGACACCCTTCTGTTCGGATCGTTCTCGGGCTCGGCGACCAGGAAGCTTGGCCGGTCGGCGACGGCTGCGGCTTGGCGTCCCGAGTCGCCAAGGTCATCGACGAGCGCAACAGCGCGCGCGAGCGTCCCGGAGAGGTCGGCGAGCTGGTCGCGTTGCATGACGGACACCGTACGAGGAGGCGACGACAGCCTGCGCTGCTCGTCGCAGCGTTCAGGCCGCCTCCTCCGCTGACGGCCGCGTGGAGGGTTCGCGAAGCTCGCCCGCTGTCAGTAGCTCGGGTGCCTGCACCTGCCGCGCGGTCGCCGTCACACGGCTCATTTCGGGCAGCTTCTCGTCGGGACCGGTGACGCCGAGCTCGGAGAGCTTGCGGGTGCTCGGAAGTACGCGGCGCTCAAGCGAGCCGACTACCTCTCCCTGGGCGTTGACCAGCGGGTCGATGCAGCGGCTGACCTCGTTGATGTGGTTCAGCAGGGTGCCGATGCGGTCGTAGAGCTCGCGTCCAAGCTGGGCGATGGCTTGCGCGTCCGCAGCGACCTTCTCCTGCTGGAACGCGTACGCGACCGTGCGAAGCAACGCGAGGAGCGTCGCCGGCGCGAGTCAAGTGCGGCGAACAGTCCTGAACCCGGAGCTGTCCGGTTCGCACCTGGAATTGGAGCGGGCGCTGTCAGGCGCCGGTACGGTCCTCGACATGCTTGCGACGCTCCGGGGGCTGTGTTCGAGTTTGCTTCCTCGGCGGACTGACGGGGAGTCTGCGACGGACGACCAGGAGTGGCGTTTGCGGGCGGCGTTCGACGATGCGAAGCGCGTCGGTGATGTGTTCGACCGACTGCGTGATCGCGAGGAGGTTCTGGGCAGCGAGGTCGGGGGCTTGCTGCCGTTTGGGGTCGAGCTCTCGCGTAGCGGCCGCACACTGCTCGTCTACGCATCGACCAGGTCCGGCATCGACAGCGCACGTAGAACGATCGAGGGCGTCGCGCGCACCGCCGGGCTTAGGACAGACGTGCGCGTCAGTCACTGGGATGGGCGCGCCAGAGCGTGGCGCCAATTGGACCTGCCCCTCAGCGATCGGGAGCGCGAGTCCGAAGAGGCCCGCTCACGCGAGGCCATGCGCCACGATACGCGCGAATTCTCGTTCCTCGTCGGACGGCTGGACCGGGTCCGCGTCGAACGCCTCATCCTCGACTTCGCGCAACGTCGAGGACTTGCGTGCGCCGTCGAAGAAGAGCGCCGGCGCTTCCGGGTTCTTCTCACGTTCTCAGTGAGCGGCCCGGCATTCATGCTGGAGCAGTTCGCCCATCACGCCGACCACGTGGTCAGGATCGACTGGTCTGCCGGCGTCGGTGGCGGGGGCGGCCCGTGACCCGCCTGCCAGCATGCCGCGAGCCGCGCACCAGCATGAGCGCCGAACGAGCCCGCTATCTCCAACTCCTGAGCGCCAGGTCGATACACCGAGCCACGGGAAGCACGCTCCAGCAGAGGCTCCCATCCGATCGGCTATGCGCGCAACAGACGGCCTCCTGCTGAAGTTCGCGTCCGACTAACGACACCGGCTCGCGAGCCGATGTACCCCAAGCCGCTCCGAAACGACGGTCTCAAGGGAGGCGCGGTTTCTCTATGGAGCTAGGGAGACTCGAACTCCCGACCTCCTGGGTGCGATCCAGGCGCTTCGAGGCAGAGACGCTTAGATACGGGCAGATTGGGCCGACTGGATCGCCTGTTCTGGCGGTGGCTTCGGCACATTCGGTACCCAAAGTGGTACCCACGGCCAGCCTGGTACCCACGGCCGTTTCAGGTGGTACCCTCGCCGGCATGACCGCCAAGAGCCCCGCCGTTCTCGTCCGTGTTGGCCCCGATGGCACGCCGTTCTTCGAGGCCAAGTGGCGGGACGCGGAGGGCAACCAGCTCAAGCGCCGCCTCGGACGGGCGTGGCTGGAACAGGGCAGCGAGGGAGGCTGGGTCAAGCGCCGCGGGCGCACCCCGCCGGCCTGGTTGGACGAGCGCTCCGCGCACGTCGCGGCGGCGGAGAAGCTTGCTGCTGTGGAGGGGGAGCGCGAGGCGGTCGCGGAGGCTGTCCGGCGCGCCGGTGTCCCAACTGTGCGGCGCGTCGCGCACGAGTGGCTCGCGTGGAAGCGCGACGTGAAGGGCGGCGCACCGTCAACGCTGCGCGAGAACGAGATCCTGCTGCGCGAGCCGGGCACTGCGCACAAACGCGGGAGCGGCGAGTCGAAGGGGCGCATCATGGCTCGCTTCGGCGACCGCCCGATCGACGTTGTCACGACGCGCGAGGTCTCCGTGTTCCTGCGCGAGCTGGACAGAGAGGGCATGTCGGCGCGCAACGTCAATGAGCATCGCGCCGTGCTGCACTCGATCTTTGTCTACGCGATGAAGCCGGACACGTACGCCCTGCCGTCGAATCCGGTCGCGGCCACCGACAAGCGCTACCAACCTCCCCCGCCGCCGCTCGACCACTACGAGGTCGCGGAGCTGGAGTCGCTGGCGCGCGCGTGCGAGCGCGGTGAGCATCGCGTCGCGCCGCCGAGCTACCGAGGCCGCCCGAACCAGCTCAGCGACGAGGAGAAGGCCGCCCGCGCCGCCGAGGACCGTCAGGACGCCGAGCTGTTCCGCGTCGCCTTCTACAGCGGCATGCGCGTCGGCGAGCTCGTGGCGTTGCGGTGGCGCTACGTCCACTTCCTGCCCGACCTCTCGGGCGCGGTCATCAACGTTGAGCGCGCGGTGAGCGCCGGCGTCGAGAAGGAGCCGAAGGGCAGACGCGGCCGTCAGGTGCCGATCCCGCGACCGGCCGCCGAGGCGCTTGCCCGGCTCGGCCAGCGCGATCACTTCACCGCCGCCGAGGACTACGTCTTCTGCAACCGGCTCGGCCGCCGCCTCGATCCCTCAGCCGTGCGCCGCCGCTACAAGCGCGCCGCCGAGGCCGCCGGCCTGCGTCCGCTCAAGCTCCACGGCCTGCGCCACGCGGCCGGTTCCGTCCTCGCCCGCTCGTTGCCCCTCGTGACCGTCCGCGACGTACTCGGGCACGCCGAGCTGCGTACCACCAACCGCTACCTGCACAGCAAGATCGACGCGGCGGCGATCGTGGCCGTGAACGCTGCCTTCGGGGTGGTCGATGAGGCGGCGGAGGTGGCTCCGTAGTCGCGAGGCTGCCCCTGACGCGGCTACTTGTGCCCGAAGTGCTCGACGTGGTTGCGCTCCAACTGGGCCACCAGGGTCTCGATCATGTCCTGGCGATTGGTGTGCGGCATCACGTTCCGGGTGCTGTTGTGATCCTGGAGGAAGTAAGCCTCCTCGCCGTTGACGCGGATCGTGATGTCGAGCGCGTAGCCGCTGAGGTCCCCGCCGCCGCGCTTTCTCTTTGTCCGGCGTTCGATCCGGTACGGGGCTCCGCCCTTGTTCTTCATGGATCTACCTCCATCTGCGGCCGGGCGCTAACTCCCGGCCTGTTGGTCGTATTTCCAGTGTATAGAGGCGTCGCGGCTACTGCTTCCCGTCAGCTCGCTAGAGGCCGAACACATCCTCAAGCACGGTCCGCGCCGCCTCGCCCATCTTCGGCGGGCCACCGTCGTCCTCGCAGCAGGGCGGCTTGTCCGCGCGACGCCGGCCAGTTTTCGACAGGCCGGGGAACGCCTCAGCCAGCTTCGCGTGTGGATTGCTCTCGTCGGTGTGCTCCGCGACCGAGATGATCACGACGGTCTCGGCGTCCGTGAACCCAAGGTGCATGCGCCACTGGCCGTAGAAGTAGCGGCAGCACAGCGGGTAGCTCTCGCCGTCCTCGCCGAGCAGTCGATAGCCGCCGGCGGCACACCCGCGCCCGCGTAGCTCTTCCACCGCCGAGTCGTAGCGCCGCCGGGCTTGCCGGTCGAGCCGCTCGACCGCGCGTCCGGCCGAGCGCGTACGCAGGACGTTCACTGTCGCAGCTTAGGCGGGCTCAAGTTCGCCGCGAGCCAGCTCGTCGAGCCCCTTGCGCACAGGCTCGCTTCGACGGTCGCTCGCGTCGTGCAGGTAGTCGATGAGCGTGGCCATCCACTCGCGGTCCTGACCTCGCTCGCGCAGCTCGACCAACCCTCGATGCACGCGCCGCGCGCTGTCGCGGTCGATCTGCAGCGGCTTGCTGCCGGGCTTGCGCTCGAGTACCCCACGTTGAACCCACGCGCGCACTGTGGGGGCAGAGATGCCGAGGTACTGCGCGGTCGCTTCGACGCTGAGGCCCGTGCCCCGCGCGATCTCCGACTCCAGCCGGCCGACGGCGTCGGAGATGTCCTCCACGGCGCGCAGCACGTCGGGCTGTGGCCGCTTGGCGCCGCGGGGTGTGGCCAGCTCGCGGAGCCGCTCGCGCACGTCATCGAGGCCAACAAGAACCTCCGCTGCTGCTCGCTGCTCACGCGTCGCCACAGGCACACAGTACCAGCGCCATTTCCAAAAACAAGGCTGAAATCAAAAACCGCACCCGCGATCTCGGCCTCGTGCCCATCGTCCGCGCAACTCCGCGCGTACCCCAATATGTGACCGTAAAAGCAGCGCAGACCAGATGCACTGTTGCAATGTGTGACACCAGCCGAGCGGCGACTCAGGGTCGCTTCGGGCGCGTATCCGACCGTTGCTCGCCGCGGAGCTGCTCGGTGTCGGCGATGAGCTTGGCGAGCGGCACGTCGAGGCCGCGTGTGAGCTTGAGCATGACGCGGAATGTCGGGTTGATCTCGCCGCGCTCGATCGCGCCGACGTAGTTGCGGTGCAGACCGGCGCGCTCGCCGAGCCGTTCCTGGGACAGCTCGCGTCGGGCGCGCAGGTAGCGGACTGCGCGACCCGGCGCGCGAAGCTCCGGCGACCTCTTCGTGACCATGCTCATGGCGCATGATGCTACTCATAAGTCTGTAGACCGTCAAGTAGCAGCCCGACAGGCTTCCCGCCCATGGAGGGCGACCTTCAGAAGACCGTCGGACGCAACCTCCGCGCCCACCGCCAAGCACGCGGACTCAGCCAGGAGGCATTCGCCGACCTCGTCGGCGTGCACCGCACCTACATGGGCGGCCTGGAGCGCGGAGAGCGCAACCTCACGCTGCGCAGCGTCGAGCGCATTGCCGAACGGATCGGAGTCGATCCGCTTGCGCTGATGGACGAGAAGGGCGCGAAGCAGAAACGTCGTTAGCGCGCGCGTTTCGTAGCAGGGCGGTCCGTCGGAACCTGGGCTTGTGTGACGCGAACGTATGTCCGTGCCGTAGCGTCCGCGTTGGGGCGTACGCTTGTTCGCGTTGACCATGAGTCAGTTCTGACGCGATCCGGGAGGTCTCCGTGGGAGGAGGCACGAGGCAGTCTGCAGATGCAGCCAAGGCGCGGCCGTTCCAAGCGCTTGCCGACGTTCAGCTGGGAACCATCGGCGAATCTTCTGCTGAGTCTGGTGCCCTCGCAATCGAGCATTGTGAGGTTCCCCGACAACTCAGTTTCGCTGCGAGCCCACGCGCGGCGGTACAGCTCGGCGCTGTCATACGCCTCCGACTCGGTGAGGTGCTCTACGTCATGGATGAGGGAGGAGCGCAACTCGGAACGATCGGTGATCGGCAGGCCATGGCAATCCGCCAATGCATTCTCGACGGCTACGTGATGGTCGGACGCGTGTCGGCGTTTGACCCAGGCACCGGGCGTGGTGAGGTCGAGGTTCAGGGGCGCCGCGAGTAACGGCCGTTGACATGGATCGCGCGCAGCTGACACTCCCGCTTGGCCCAGGGCCCCTTTGTTCTGAATGCGCGTACCTCGACACTTGTGGTGCCGCCGAGCTTCCAGAGGCGTGTCGTCCCACCTTGGCGCTCCGGGGGCAGGGAGGTGTCAACGCCCTCCATCCCTGGAATCCCGACACCGCGTTGCACCTCGCTGAGGTCGGAGGCCCTGACTTCGGAGACATCAAGGTCGACCGGCAGCCAGAAATCGTGTTGCCGCCGATGGTCCATCAGATCCGCGTCCGGAAGGCGCTCCGAGGACAGCTCGATGATGAGTGGTACGTGCTCGGAGCTGAAGCTGCCATCGGGTCGCGTGGCGTCAAGCCCAGTGCCTACGTGCGCGAGATCGTGGGCTTGCGCGCAGAACAGCGCATGGGCCTGGTCCTCTTCGGCCATGACGAAGTGCTTGAGGAGATCTGGCCACGTCGCCTGAAGGTGGCCGAGGCCATCGCCGCTACGGGATACGACTTCTGCGTTGCGCCGTCCTACTCGGCATACCATGGGCGCCCCCGCACCGAGTACCTCTTCAACATCAAGCGTTCGCTGTCATTCCTCTCGGTCCTGCATCACCATGGCGTTCCCGTGATCCCGCGGGTGGCTTGGCTGATCGAGCATGACGTTTTCCGGCTCGTGCAATGGGTCGAGGACAATCCCGCCGTGCACATGGTCGCTCTCGATCTGTCGTCTTCCTCTCCGACCGATTGGCGCCACGAGCTTCGGCTGCTGGCTTTGTTCGATCGCGTCACGGAGCGCCGTCTCTCGTTTTTCATCCACGGCCCGAGCGTCGTGAGTCGCTGTGTGGACCTGTATCGCACCATCGGTCGAGATCGCGTCCATATCTCCAACGGCCGGGCGCTTGCTCGCCCGGCCGTCGCCGGGATGTCCTTTCGCGAGCGGTTGGCTCGTGAGCAGAGCGTGATCGACTCGGCATGGCGAGCGCTGGACACCAGTGAGGGCGTCACGCCACGCGGCGTGCATCTACGAGCACGGTGATGGATAGGGCATCTGGTACCCACACGCGGTACCCACAGCGCTCGACCAGCCTCCTGCACGGACCCTCAAAACGCCGGAAGCCCCGCCTGGGCAGGGCTTCCATCCGATGGAGCTAGGGAGACTCGAACTCCCGACCTCCTGGGTGCGATCCAGGCGCTCTCCCAACTGAGCTATAGCCCCGTGTGCGCGGCCGTGCGGGTGAGCGCGGACGCACCGGTCGGTGAAGTGTATCGGGGTCCGGGTGGGGTGGGCTGGCCGGCCGGCCCACGTCCGCGGCGGGCGGGCAGGTCGGTCGCCGACCGCCCCCGGCGACCAGGGGCGGCTGTAGCCTGCGGAGGCGGGATGAGCTTTCGGGCCCGGCTGACGCTGTTCTTCGTGCTGATCGTCGTCGTGCCGATGATCGCGCTCGGGGTCGTCGTCGCCCGCCTGGTCTCCGACAGCCAGCATGCGAAGGCGCGTGCGCAGAACCGCGCGAGCGCCGCGGCGGCGGTCGCGAGCTTCCAGCGCCTCTCCGCCGAAGGCGCGCGCGACGCCCGCATGCTCGCGCAGGACGACGCGCTCGTCGCGGCGCTGCGCACCGCGTCCACCGCCGACGACCGCGCCCGCGCGCAGCAGCTCGCCGACCGGCTCGGGCTCGTGCGCGTGCGCCTGCTGCGCGACGGTCGCGTGCTCGCCGACATCGGCGACCGCGGCGCGATCGCGCGCGGCGCCGCGCGCGTGCGGCTCGACGCGGCCGGCTCCGGCGGGACGACCGGCACCACCCCCGGCCCCGTCACGATCGAGGCCGCGACGCTCACCGCCGGCCGCTTCGCGCGCAGCACCTCCGTCCCCGGCGTCCGCACCGTCGTCCGCCGCGACAGCGCGATCCTCGCGAGCACGCTGCCCGTCCCGCTGAGCGCGGGCAAGCAGCTTCCCGACCACGGCACCGTCACGCTCGGCGGGATCGAGTACACGGTCACCACGTTCAAGGGCGAGGACTTCGGCGGCGACCCGACGAGCGTCGTCGTCCTCACCGACACGAGCGCCGCCGCGAGCGCTGCCACGCGCGGGCAGTGGATCGCGCTCGGCCTGCTCGTCCTCTTCCTGCTGCTCGCGTTCGCCGGTGCGCTGCTGATCTCGCGCCAGCTCCACGGCCAGCTCGAACGCTTCCTCGCCGCCGCCAAGCGGATCGGCGGCGGCGACTTCTCCGCGGCCGTCCCGGTCGAAGGCGACGACGAGTTCGCACAGCTCGGCCACGAGTTCAACAAGATGTCCGGCGAGCTGGAGCAGCGCCTGCAGGAGCTCGACCAGGAGCGCGCGCGGCTGCGCGAGTCGATCCAGCGGGTCGGCGCGACGTTCGCCGCGAACCTCGACCGCACGGCGCTGCTCGAGATCGGCGCGCAGACGATCGTCGACGCCGTCGAGGCCGACTGCGGGCGCGCCACGATCCGCACGGCCGGAGGCGGCGAAGGCGAGTCCCCGCTGCTGGAGGCCGCACGCGTCGGCGACCTCGCCGGGGCCGAGGAGGCGATCGCCGCGGCCGAAGCCCACGCTCGCACGCAGCCCGGCGCCGGCGACACCGGGACCGCCACGCTCGGCGACGTCAGCGCGCTCGCCGCCCCGATCGCCCGCGGCGACGGCGACGGCGACGGCGCCGCGCCCGCCGCCCCCGCCGCCGGCGCGACCGGCGCGACGCCGGCGGCCCCGCCGCGCGGCATCGTCTCGGTCGCCCGCCGCAACAGACCGTTCACGGACGCCGAGCGGCAGCTCGTCGCCTCGCTCGCGCGCCAGACCGGCATCTCGCTCGAGAACGTCGACCTCCACGACCAGGTCCAGCGCCAGGCGGTCACCGACGAGCTGACCGGCCTCTTCAACCACGGCCGCTTCCAGCAGGTGATCGCCGCCGAAGCCGCCGCCGCGCGCCGCTTCGGCCAGCCGCTCGGGCTCGTGATGCTCGACATCGACGACTTCAAGCGCGTCAACGACACCTACGGCCACCAGCAGGGGGACCTCGTGCTGCGCGAGGTGGCGCGGATCCTGCGCGACTGCACCCGCGAGGTCGACGAGCCCGCCCGCTACGGCGGGGAGGAGCTCGCGGTCGCGCTCCAGCAGACCGACGTCGCCGGCGCGGAGGCGATCGCCGAGCGCGTCCGCACGACCGTCGAGGCGCTCGCGCTGCCGCGCCTCGACGGCGACGGCACCCTGCGCGTCACCGTGAGCTGCGGCGTCGCCGCCTCCGCCGACGGCGACCCCGCCGAGCTCGTCGCCGCCGCCGACGCCGCCCTCTACACCGCCAAGCGCACCGGGAAGAACCGCACCGTCCGCGCCGACGGCGCGCCGGTGGCGGCTGCGGAGCCGGACCAGGCAATCTGAGGTCCATGCGACGGATCAGCGCCGCCGAGGCATCGCACAACTTCATGGGCCTGCTCGACAACGTCGAGCACCGCCATGTCGCCTATGTCATCGAGCGGGATGGCAGGTCCGTGGCCGAGGTGTGCCCGCGACGCGCTGCCAGCACGATCGGCGACCTGCGGGCGCTGCTGCGCGAGCCGGCGCCCGATCCGGCGTGGGCGAACGACATCCAGGTCGAGATTGCGGCGCGCAAGGCGCTCCCGGTGCGCGACCGGTGGTCGAGCGCCTGACACGAGCGCGGTTCCCCACCCCGACCGCGACTTCGCCGTCGTGCCGGATCTTCGAGCTGATCCCGCCCGCCGCCCGCTGAGCGCTTCCTTGCACGGCTCCCGCCGCGCGCGGGGGCGAGTAGGATGGGCGGCTCATGGGTCTGCTGGACGACGCGATCCGCGAGCACCTGGACCTCAAGCGCCGCCGGGGCGCCGACCCTTCGGAGGTCGCCCGGCTGGAGCAGGAGGCGCTCGGCCCCGTCCGCCGCGAGCGGGCGTCTGCCGGGGACGCGGACGAGCACCATCACGACGAGCCCGCGCACGCGGACGAGCCGCCGGCGCGCGAGCCGCACGAGCATCCGCACCCGGCCGCGGAGGGCATCCACCCCGACGACCGCACGCACGTGCTCGCGCCGGAGGACCGCCACGACCCGCCGCACGGCGACCCGCTGTTCGAGCAGTACGCGGAGAACGTCGAGCTGGGCGGAGCGGCGGCGCCGCATCCGGAGCCGCCGGCGCCCGAGCCGGCGCCCGAGCCGGCGCCCGCCGCCGAGCGGCATCCCGAGCCGGCGCCGGCGCGCGAGCACGAGCCGCAGGAGCCGCACGACCCCCGCCGCAGCGACATCGTCGACCAGCCGACGACCGAGTACCGCGTCGAGGACCACCACGACGACGAGGACGACGAGGACGGCGGGGACGAGCACGACGCACCCGACGCCGCCCGGCACGCGCACGACGCGGAGGCGGGCGCCGGCCCGGACGAGGACGTGCTCGAGGAAGACGCCCGAGTTCCTGCAGGAGACGCCGGAGCACGACCGGCTCTGGTTCGAGCAGCGCCCGCCGCGCGACTTCGACTTCGACGGCTAGCGAACGCGGGCGCGGGGGAGCACGATCGGGGTGGGGGCCCATCGCTACACGCTGCTGGACGTCTTCACGGCGACGCCGTTGGAGGGCAACGCGCTCGCCGTCGTCCACGACGCCGACGGGCTCGACGAGGCGACGATGCTCGCCGTCGCACGCGAGACGCGTCTGTCCGAGACGACCTTCGTGCAGGCGGCCCACGTCGCCGGTGCCGACTACCGCAACCGCATCTGGACGGTCGAGCGCGAGCTGCCGTTCGCCGGCCATCCGTCGCTCGGGACCGCCGTCGCGATGGCACGCACCGAGTACGGCCAGGCGCCGACCGAGGTCCGCTACGTCCAGCAGACCGGCGCCGGCCTCCAGCCGATCGACGTGCGGATCGACGGCCCGCACGCCGCGCACGCCTCCATGCTCCAGGAGCCGGCCGTCCACGGCGCGGAGCTGCCGCGCTCCGAGGTCGTGCGGGCGCTCGGGCTCACGCCCGAGCACGCCGACCGCGCGCTTCCGCCGCAGCTCGTCGCCAGCGGCCTCGCGCAGCTGATCGTCCCGCTGCGCGACCGCGACGCGCTCAGCCGCGCCCGTCCCGACTGGCCGGCCGTCGAGGCGCTGCTCGCCGCGCACGGTGCGACGGTCCTCTACGCCGCCGTCTGCGATCCGGCCGCCGCCCGCGCCGACGCGCGCGCGTTCGTGAGCGCCGCGGTCGGCGAGGATCCCGCCACCGGCTCGGCCGCCGGCCCGCTGTGCGCCTACCTCGCCGCCCACGCGGACTGCCCGGCGGTGACGATCGCGCAGGGGGTCGAGATGGGCCGCCCGAGTCGCCTGGAGGCGGCGATGGAGGGCGAGCGGCCGCGCGTCGGCGGCGACGTCGTCGTCGTGGCCGACGGCACGCTGCACCTCTGACGGCGGCGCGACCGCGACCGGCACGCGACCCGGCGCCCGCCGGCGACGATCTCGGGCGCCGCCCCTACGACGAACGTCCAACAGGCGAGGACGGCGTTGCGCCCGCTGCGCCGGCGCGCCGATCAAGCGGGTGCCGGCGGACCACGGACGGCCCGCTGGGACGGCAAGGACGCCGGCGGACCGCCTCTGGCCGGGACGGTTCGCCAGCGAGGCTGCACGGATGCTGGGTGGGGGCGCCTCTGGCCGGGGGCGCCCCCACCGCGTTCCGGGCGATGCGCCGCCCGCCCGCGGCCTTCCCTCCCACGCGCCTCGCCGGTTTCTGTACGGTAGGCCGACCGGCGCGGCGCTGGGGGAGATCAGCGGCCGCGCGGAGATCGTCCGCTCCGGCGGACAGACCTTCGGGGGAAGGCGATCGTCAGCGCGACGCTGCATGGACCGACGCTCTTCTCGGTGCGGGATCGCATCGACGGCACGCCGCGCGCGCATCAGGAGCCGGCCTACGCGTTCCTGGACCGTGCCGCCGGCGCGAGCTGGGAGCGTGTGCGGGCGCAGCTCGACGGCTGGTTCGCACGACTGCCGGCGGCGGCTCGCGCCGACCTGCGCAACCGCTTCGCGCAGGACGCCGAGCTGGACCACGCCGGTGCCTTCTGGGAGCTGTGGCTGCACGAGGCGCACCGCCGCCGCGGCTTCGACGTCGAAGTGAACATCGGCTGCGAAGCGGGCGCGCGGCGCCAGGACTTCGTGCTCGCGCGCGGCCGCGAGCGCTGCTGGCTGGAGGCGACCGTCGTCGGCGGCGACTCGCCGCTGTCGTTCACCGAGCGCCGGCTGGACGAGCAGCTGCGCGACATCGTCGCGACGGTGCGCGCGCCGCGCTTCTCGCTCGCGCTGGAGGTCGCCGCGTACGGCGCCTGCTCGCCGGGCCGCCGGCGGATCGTGCCGCCGCTCGAGCGCTGGCTCGGCGGCCTGGACCCGCGCGAGCTGCGCGCGCGGCGGGCGATCGGGGCGCCGGCGCCGGTGAAGCGGCTCGCCTTCGACGGCTTCGTCGTGGACGTCGAGGCGATAGCGCTCGACGCGCACGCGGCGCGGCCGTGCGGGCGCGCGCAGCTGGTGCCGCGCGGCGCCGGCCCCGCCCGCGGGCTCGCGACCGTCGACGACGTCCGCCCGCTGCGCCGCAAGATCAAGAAGAAGGCCGCACGCTACGGCGCGCTCGACCGTCCCTACCTGCTCGCGGTCCTCGCGCTCGGCGACCACGTGCGCGAGCACGACGTCGAGCGTGCGCTGTTCGGTGCCGGCGAGCGCGACCACGCCGTCTGGCACGGCCCCGGCGGTCCCTGCAACACGCGCCTCTCCGGCGTGCTCGTCGCCCGCGGCCTGCGCTCCACCGACCCGCTCGCCGCCACCGCCGCGCCGGCCGCCCGGCCCGCGCTGTGGTGCAACCCCTGGGCGCTACGCCCCCTCGGCCTCGCGCTGCCGTGGCGCTCCGCCGACACGCGCCCCGCCGTCGCTTCCGCCGCGTAGGCGCGCTGCAAGATCAGGCCACTGTTCGGTGGTCAGGAGGGACACTATCCCGTGGACCTCCCGATGGTGCCCAACGGCCCCTATCTCGCATAACGAGCCGCAGACACCGCGGCGTCTCCGCCGAGGTCAAGCGCGGAGCGCCGGCGCCAGCGCCGCCTGCGGCAGCCGTTTCCGGATGACGGCGACCGCGTCCGGGTTCGAGTCGACGAGCACGTAGCGGCGGCCGAGCTGCGCGGCGACGGCGCCGAGCGTGCCGCTGCCGGCGAAGAAGTCGAGGCACCAGTCGCCCGGTCTGGTCGACGCCTGCACCATCCGCCGCACGATCCCCTCCGGCTTCTGCGTCGGGTAGCCGGTCTTCTCGCGGCTGTTCGTGGGGACGATCGTGTGCCACCAGACGTCGGTCGGCAGCTTCCCCCGCGCGGCCTTCTCGGGCGTCACGAGGCCGGGCGCCATGTACGGCTCGCGGTCGACCGCCTCGCCGTCGTAGAAGTAGGCGCCGGCGTCCTTGACGTACACGAGGATCGTGTCGTGCTTGGCGGGCCAGCGGCGTCTGCTGCGCGCGCCGTAGTCGTAGGCCCAGATCAGCTCGTTGAGGAACTGCTCGCGACCGAACAGCTCGTCGAGCAGCAGCTTGCAGTAGTGCGCCTCGCGGTAGTCGATGTGGAAGTAGAGCGTGCCGCTCTGCGCGAGCACCCGCCGGGCCTCGAGCAGGCGCGGCTCCAGGAACGCGAGGTAGTCCTCGAACGCGTCGCGGTAGCGCGACTCGGCCAGCAGCCGCGTTCTGTAGCGCCGGCCCTTGAAGCCGGTGCGGTCCCCGCCGCCGTCCTCGTCCGGCACGGTCGCCAGCGTCCGCCGCGACTGCGTCGCGCCCGTGTTGAACGGCGGGTCGATGTACACCAGCTGGAACGCCTCCGCCGGCAGCGCGGGGAGGACGTCCATGTTGTCGGCGTGGTGGATCGTGTCGCGATCGAGCGGAAGCCGAGGTTCGCTGGCGTCGCGCGGCGGCATCGCGCCACGGTAGCGTTCGAGCCAGCCGTGTTGAGCGAACGCGACTTCCGCGACGCGCTCGCCTTCGTGCGGGCCTGCGAGCGGGCGGCGGACCTGCCGGCCTACCGCGACGCCGTCGCCGGGATCCTCGACTACGTGCCCGGCCACGTCGTCTCCTACAACGAGGTCGACCTGGGGACCGCCTCGGCCGTCGTCGACCTGCGCCCCGCGGAGGTGCGCTTCGAGGGCGACATCGAGACGTTCGCCCGCTTCGCGCACCAGCATCCGGTCGTCCTGCACATGGAGGCGACCGGCGACCTCGCTCCGCGCGCGGTCTCCGACTTCCTCACGACCGAGCAGCTGCACGCGCTCGACCTCTACCAGCAGCTGTTCCGCCGCATGGGCGTCGAGGACCAGATCGCCTTCGGGCTGCCGTCGGCGCGCGACCGCGTGCTCGGCGTCGCGATCAACCGCGACACGCGCGGCTTCGCCGAGCGCGAGCGGGCGTTCCTGTCGCTGGTGGCGCCGCACGCCGGCGAGGCGCACGCGATCGCGCGGGCGCGCACGCTCGTGCGCGAGCTGCTCGGCCCGGACGCCGCGGCTCCGCCCGGAGCGGCGGTGATCGCGCTCGACCGCGAGGGCCGGGCGGCGCTTGCCAGCGCCGAGGCGGACGCGCTGCTGCGCATGTTCCTGGGCAAGGGGATCGGCGCGCGGGGGGCGCTGCCCGCCGCGCTCGCCGCCTACGCGGCGCGCGCCCGCGCGCACGCCTACGGGCCGCAGGACGCCGCGCTCGGCACGCGCTCCGGCGAGCTGTCGCTCGAGCGCGGCGAACGGCGGCTGCGCGTGCGCTTCGTCGGCGGGGCCGGCGAGGGCGAGATCGACGTGCTCGCGCTCGCGTGCGAGACCGACCCGCTCGCGCCGGCGCGGATCGAGCGCCTCGGGCTGACCCCGCGTGAGGCGGCCGTCGTGCGGCTGCTCGCCGACGGCCGCATGAACGCGGAGATCGCGCAGCAGCTCGGCATCAGCGCGCGCACGGTCCAGCGCCACCTGGAGAACGTCTACGACAAGCTCGGCGTGCGCACGCGCGCCGGCGTCGTCGGCCGCGTGCTGCGGGCGTAGGCCGGACCGCGGCCGGCGACGAGCGGCGTCGCGCTCAGCCGCACACGCCGGTGGCCGGGTACGGCCAGCCGTACCAGTTCCAGCGCTGCGTGTACGGGCCCGCGGTCGGCGAGCCCGGCGTCAAGTCCCATCCGAGCTTCGTGCCGGCCTGCCACTCGGCGAGCGACGGGAACGGCGGCAGCTGACCGGCGGCCGTGGCGCCGGAGAAGCCGCCCCACGCGACCTTCGTCGCCGTCCCGAGCTTGCCCTGTGGGATCACGAGCGCCGAGGACGCGCTCAGGTGGCCGTCGGCGGAGATCGTCGGCGGCGCGCCCGCCGGGGTCACGATCACGGAGCGCTCGCCGGAGCCCTCGCGCTGCACCGGCGAGAACGACAGGCCGCCGAGCCTGCTGCCGGTCTGCTGGGCGAAGCCGGCGAGCTGGAGCGCGAGCTGCTCGGCGCCGGTCGACAGCTTGGGCATCGTCTGCTTCGCATACGTCTGCAGGTCGTCGTGCATCGCACCGAGGCTGCCGCCGCCGCCGGGCATGGCGAACGTGAGGTGGACGTCGTCGCTGACGTCCTGGAGGTTCTTCGTGCGCAGGTGCCCGAAGCCGTCGCGCGCCCACGCAGTCACCTCGAAGCCGCCCGGCTTCGTGCCGGCGAACACCGTGAAGTGGACGTCGCCTCTGTCGTCGGTCGTCGCGTCCTCGCCGAGCGAGTTGCCGGCCTCCAGGCGCTTGCCGCCGGGCCACAGCCGCTTGCCGGAGTCGAGGCAGACGAGGCCGGGGGTGCGGCTCGCGTCCTCGGCGAGCTTGTCGCGCGAGGCGATGCTGAGGACCGTGCCGGGCAGCGGTCTGCCGTCGCGCTCGACGTGCGCGACGAGCGCGATGCGCGAGAGCCCGTCGGCGGGGACCGTCGTGCGGTCGGCGCTCAGCGTCACCTTGAGGCTGTCGCGCAGCGTGAAGTCGGCGCGCGTCGTCTTGCCGCGTCGCAGCCGCTTCTGCACCTTCGCCGGCTTGAAGCGGTCGCGGTGGTGCGGGCGCCGCACCGGGCCCACGACGTATCTGCCGGGCTTGAGCTTGGCGCTGAAGTAGCCGTCGCCGCCGGTATGCGTCTGGACGCCGCTGCCGCTCCCGCGTCTGCGCATCCGCACGCGGATGCCGCCGACGCCGTCGCCGGCCTCGTCGCGCACGAAGCCGTGCAGCTCGGCGTCGTTCTTGCCGACGACCGCGTAGACGGCGTCCGTGCGCGCGGCGCCGATGTCGTTGCCCCACGACATCGAGATCCGCACCCACTGGTTCGTCGGACGGCCGGCGCGGAACGTGCACCGGGGGTGGTTCGGCTTGCAGCCGCGGAAGGGCCACGTCCAGCCGGTCAGCGGACCGTCCTTGCCGAAGTTGACGAACGGCTTGACCTTCGCGTGGACGCGCTGGTGGGGGCGGACGATCAGCGGCGCGATCGTGAAGTCGGCGAGCCACGAGACGGCGAGCACGTCGCTGTCGCCCCAGCAGCCGACGCCGCAGCGCGCCGGCTTGGGCCCGAGCGAGCGCGCTCGGTGCCAGCGGGTCGCGGAGGCCGTCGCGGCGGCGAGCCCGAGTGTCACGAGCGCGGCGAGCAGGGCGACGACGACGGAACGGGCCGGCAGGGCCGGGCGGGTACGGACATACGACAGCATTCCATCGCAGCCTCTCCGGCGGGGCGCGCGAGAGCAATGTGCGATTCGGCCCACGCGGCCGCGGCGTGCCTCATCCGGCGCCGGCGTGGACGCGCGGGGCGCGTGCCGCTGAGGCGGCCGATCTTCTCGCCGTCCCAGGCGACGAGGAGGCTCATCGCGCGTCCTCGCCGTGGAGCCGGCGTGCCCGGTAACGCGGCAAACCTGCGTGATCGCGCAGATCGTGCCCACGGCTGGTCGGCGCATCGCCTGCCACCGACTGGCCAGCCAGCCAGTACCATCGGGCGACCGTCCGCGCGTGCGATCAGAGGAGGTCCCGGTGACGTCGATCAGAAGCGACCTGAACGAGGTGCTCGTCGGGGACCCCTCGAACTGGGAGGACGGGCCGCCGCACGAGCTGTTCACGCGCCTGCGCGCCGAGTGCCCGGTCCACTTCACCAAGCGCATCCCGGACTTCCCGGCCGAGGCCGGCTACTGGTCGGTGACGCTCGCCGACGACGTCCACACCGTCAGCCGCGACTGGAGAACGTATTCGTCCGAGCTGGGCGGGATCACGGCGCTGACCGACTCGGTGCTGCCGCTCGAGCTCTCGCGCGCGATGTTCATCGGGATGGATCCGCCCAAGCACGACCGTCTCAAGGCGCTCTTCCAGGCCGGCTTCACGCCGCGGCGGATCGCGCAGCACGAGGACGAGATCCGCGCGATCACCGCCGGCGTGCTCGACGGCCTCGCCGGCCGCGAGACGTGCGACCTCGTCACCGACGTCGCGCAGCCGGTCGTCTCGCGCGTGATCGGCTCGTTCATGGGGATCCCGCCGGAGGACGACGCGATCTGGGCGCGGCTGATGAACACGACGCTCGGCGCGGGCGACCCGGAGGTCAACCCGGAGGGGCCGGAGACCGTGATGACGCGCGACGTGCCGGAGATCTTCGAGCGCTGCCGCGCGCTGATCGCCGAACGGCGCGCGCACCCGGCCGACGACCTCACCAGCGTGCTCGTCGACGCCGAGGTCGACGGCGAGCGGCTCGAGGAGCACGAGATCGTCATGGGCTTCTTCCTGCTGATGGCGGCCGGCAACGACAGCACCCGCTCCACCTACGCGTCCGGCATGCGTGCGCTGCTCGAGGATCGCTCGCAGATGCAGCTCCTGCTCGACGACCCGTCGCTGATCCCGAGCGCGGTCGAGGAGGCGCTGCGCATGTTCCCCGCCTTCGCCCACTTCCGCCGCACCGCGACGAGAGACGTCGAGCTCAACGGCACGCAGATCAGAAGCCGGCGAGAAGGTCGTCATGTGGTACGTGTCCTCCAACCGCGACGAGTCGCGCTACGAGGACCCCGACCGCTTCGACGTCACGCGCAACCCCGAGCACCAGGCGTTCGGCGCCGGCGGCCGGCACTTCTGCCTCGGCACCGCGCTCGCGCGGCTCGAGCTGCGGATCCTGTTCGAGGAGACGCTCAAGCGCTACCCGCGGATGGAGCTCGCCGGCAAGCCCGAGTACGTCGTCTCCGGCTTCGTCAACCAGCTGCGCACGCTGCCGGTGCGGTTGGAGGCGCGGGCGGCCTGAGCGCGCCACCGACGCGCGGCGCCGCCGGCCGCCGGTCGCCGGTCGTGCGCGCACGAGGCGGGCGCACGGGGACGCACCATTGCGGGCGGCCGTGCCGTCGCCGAGACTCGTCCCCTCGCACCCGGCGGGAAGGAGACGCGCGCTCATGGCACGGCCGTTCAGAGGCAGGATCTCGCTCGACATCCGCGACTCGGTCCCGGACTGGGAGCCGTTCCTGCCGCCACGGGCGCGCGAGGGCGCGCCGAACGTGCTGATCCTCGCCTGGGACGACGTCGGCTACGGGACGATGGACGTCTTCGGCGGCCCGGTCGAGGCGCCCAACATGCGCCGCATCGCCGAGATGGGCGTGCGCTACGCGAACTACCACACGACCGCGCTCTGCTCGCCGACGCGGGCGTCGCTGCTGAACGGCCGCAACGCGACCGCGAACGGGATGGCGACGATCGCCGAGTTCGGCGCCGGCTTCCCCGGCATCTCGGCGCGCATCCCGTTCGAGAACGGGCTGATCTCCGAGGTGCTCGCCGAGCACGGCTACAACACGTACTGCGTCGGCAAGTGGCACCTGACGCCCGGCGACGGAACGACGCTCGCGTCGTTCAAGGGCCGCTGGCCGCTCGGGCGTGGCTTCGAGCGCTTCTACGGCTTCCTCGGCGGCGAGTCCAACAGCTGGTATCCGGACCTCGTCTACGACAACCACCCGATCGACCCGCCGGGCCGCCCCGAGGACGGCTACCACCTCTCGGACGACCTCTCCGACCGCGCGATCGAGTTCGTCCGCGACGCGAAGGCCGTCGACCCGGACAAGCCGTTCTTCCTCTACCTCGCCTCGCAGGCAGGCCACGCGCCGCACCACGTCTTCCCCGAGTGGGCCGACCGCTACCGCGGCCGCTTCGACGCGGGCTACGAGGCGATCCGCGCCGAGATCCTCGCGCGCCAGCAGGAGCTCGGCCTGCTGCCCGCCGACACCGAGCTCTCGCGCATCAACCCGCATGGCGAGCCACGGAGGACGGGCCCGGACGGGCAGCCGTGGCCGCTGCTCGACACGGTGCGGCCGTGGGCGTCGCTGAGCGCGGACGAGCAGCGGCTGTTCGCGCGCATGGCCGAGGTGTACGCCGGCTACCTGTCCTACACCGATCACCAGCTCGGGCGCGTGATCGACTACCTGGAGGAGTCCGGGCAGCTGGAGAACACGCTGATCGTCGTCTCCTCCGACAACGGCGGCAGCGGCGAGGGCGGCCCCAACGGGACGTTCAACGAGTGGCGCTTCTTCAACGGGATCGCCGACACGACCGAGCTGACGATCTCGCACATGGACGACCTCGGATCGCCGCGCGCCTACAACCATTACAACACCGGCTGGGCGTGGGCGTTCGACACGCCGTTCCCGTACTGGAAGCGGTGGGCCGGCTACGAGGGCGGCGTCGCCGACATGTGCTTCGTCGCCTGGCCGGGGAAGATCGCTCCGCAGGCCGAGCCGCGCCAGCAGTACGTGCACGCGGTCGACGTCGTGCCGACGATCTACGAGCTGCTGGAGATCGAGCCGCCGGAGGTCCTCAAGGGCTACCCGCAGTCACCGCTCGACGGCGAGAGCTTCGCGAGATCGTTGACGGACCCCGGCGCGCCCGGAAAGCAGACCCAGTTCTACGCGATGCTCGGCCAGCGCGCGATCTACCACGACGGCTGGCTGGCCTGCACGCTCCACCCGCCGCTCAGCGGCTGGGGCACGTTCGAGCAGGACGTGTGGGAGCTGTACGACCTGACGCACGACCGCGCGCAGTCGCGCGACCTCGCCGCGCAGGAGCCCGAGCGGCTGGAGGCGCTCAAGGCGCTGTGGCACTACCAGGCCGGGCTCCACAACGGGCTGCCGCTCGACGACCGCACCGCGCTCGAGCAGGTGCTGGCCGAGCGGCCGCATGCGGGGAAGGAGCGCGAGCGCTACGTCTACCACCCGGGGATGGCGGACGTGCCGGAGGAGGGCGGCGTGCGCATCACCGGGCGCTCCTACACGATCGCCGCCGGCGCGACGCTCGACGGCGACGGCGCGCAGGGCGTCCTCTACGCGCACGGCGGCGTCGCCGGCGGGCACAGCCTGTACGTCAAGGACGGCCGGCTGCGCTACGCCTTCAACTGGGTCGGCACGCACCTGCAGCAGGTCGAGGCCGACCGCCCCGTCACCGCCGGCGAGCACGTCTTCGTCGCCGAGTTCGCGCTGAGAGGCAGACACGAGGACCCGGCGATGCCGGGCTTCGCCGGCACCCTGACGCTCTACATGGACGGCGAGCCGGTCGGCCGCGAGGAGATCGTCACCCAGCCCGGCGTCTTCTGCCTCGTCGGCGACGGCATCTGCGTCGGCCGCGACAGCGCCTCACCCGTCACGCCCGACTACGAGGCGCCCTTCCCGTTCACCGGCGGCACGATCGACAAGGTCGTCGTCGACGTCACCGGCAAGCCCTACGTCGACCACGAGGCCCAGGTGCGGGCCTGGTTCATGCGGGACTGAGCAGCGCGTCCGGGCGGCGCGGTGAGGGGGTCCCTCATGGCGCTTCGCCTCACGGCAGTTCCCATCGCGCTCGCGGCCGCGGCGCTCGTCGCCGGCTGCGGCGGCTCGAGCGGCTCCGCGGCATCCGCCTCGGGCGTGAGCGGATCGGCGACGAAGGCGGCGTCGTCGGGCGACGGACGCTACGGCGGCGACTCGGCCGCGACCGTGACGACCGTGCGCGACGCCAAGCTCGGCGCCTACCTGGTCGACGCCGACGGGCGCGCGCTCTACCTGTTCGAGAAGGACACCGGGCCGAGCAGCACCTGCTACGGCAAGTGCGCGCAGGCGTGGCCGCCGCTCACGACCGCCGGGACTCCGAGCGCGGCCGGCGGCGCCGAGAACGTCGCTGCTGTCGACCTCGCGGCGACGCGACGGCACGACGCAGGTCGTCTACCACGGTCACCCGCTCTACTACTTCGCGGCGGACAGCGGGAGCTCGACCGCGGGCGAGCGCGGCCACCAGTGCATCCTCTCCGCGCCCGCCCACGTCCCCACCCGCGACCTCGTCGCGATCGCCGACTGGTCGGGCGAGGTCGGCGCGGGGGCGTGAGGGCGGCGCGGCGGCGCGGGCGCGTCGTCAGCGCCAGCCGGCGAGCCGCACGCGCACGCCATGGCGCGGCACGAGGACGACGTTGTTGAGCTTCGGCCGCTCGGGCCGGTCGTCGCGCAGGCGCAGCTCGGCGCGCGCGAGCACCTGCTGGAGGACGACGCGCATCTCCAGCGACGCGAACGCCGCGCCGATGCAGCGGCGGACGCCGCCCCCGAACGGAATCCAGCGGAACCCCGGGGGCTTGGCGTCGAGCCATCGCTCCGGCTTGAACGCCAGCGGGTCGGGGAACGCGTCGGCGTCGCGCTGGAGGAGCAGCGCCGGCTGCCACACCCGCGTCCCTCTCGGAATGCGGTAGCCGCCCAGCACGACGTCGCCGGCGGCGACCCGGCCGGTGAACGGCACGACCGGGCGCAGGCGCAGCGTCTCGGTGATGACCGCCTCGGTGTACGCCCGCTCTCCGGCGCGCGCCTCCTCGATGATCCGGCGCTCGACGTCCGGACGGCGGAGGACCAGGTCGAACGCCCACGCGAGCGTGTTGGCGGTCGTGTCGTGGCCGGCGAGCAGCAGCGTGACGAGCTCGTCACGCAGCTCCTCGTCCGACATCGGCTCGCCGTCCTCATCGGTGGCAGCCATCAGCAGCGAGAGGACGTCGCCCTCGGCCGGTCTGTCGCGCCGGCGGGAGATCTGCTCGTACAGCAGCGCGTCGAGCGCGTCGCGGCGTCGCACGAACCGGCCCCACGGGCTCAACGGACCGCGGTCGCGCCGGAAGCGCTCGCCCAGGCCCGACATCCACAGCAGAGCCATCAGTCTGCTCGCCGCCCGCACCAGCCGCTGTCGCTCGGCGGCGTCGACCACGCCGAAGACGGCGGTCAGGATCGCCTCGATCGTCAGCCGCTGCATGCGCGGTCGCAGGCGGAAGCGCTCTCCGACCCTCCAGCTCGCCAGCTCCGCGTCTGTCAGCTCGGCGAACGTCTGCGCGTACGCCCGCACCGCCTCGCCGTGGAAGGGCGGCAGCAGCAGCTTGCGCTGGCGCATGTGCCGCGGCCCGTCGAGCGTCAGCACCGAGTGCTCGCCCAGCAGCGGCGACAGCAGCGGCGCCGACGCCTCGCCCTGGCGCAGGTGCTCCGGATCGGCGTAGGCGTCCTTGACCGCCGCGGGGTCGGTGATCCAGACCGTTTCCCCGAAGCCGAGCAGACGCAGTGACACGGCCTTCCCATGGGACGCCGCGAGGCGCTCCAGAAAGCGGTCGGGAGACCGGGCGAGCTCGAGCGTCGAGCGCAGCGCGGACCGCCGGACGCGGGGGACCGCCACACCATCCGGAGAAGCGACCGCCGGCCCTCCGCTCATGCGACGAGCTTCTCAGGGTCCGCCAGCCGGTGCAACGTACGGCCTACGCGCCGGTGCGAGCTCGAGGCCGTCCGGCCCGGCCTCGTAGCCGCACCACGTGCCGGGCGGGACGCGCTGGTAGCTCAGGCCGGAGCGCCCGAGCCCCAGCGCTTGCGTCGCCAGGCGGAACTCCAGGCCCGGCGGAGCGACGCTCGCGCCAGCAGCCCCACAGCGGTGTTCGCAGCGCCGACCAGCAGCCCGAGCGCGAAGTCGCCGCTCAGCACGGGTGCTGGCGCTGAGATCGCGATCGCAGCTGCCACCGCACCGACCGGAACGATCCAAGCGCGACCGACCACAAAGCCCACAAGGATCATCGTCGGCTCCATCTGCCAGCCACGATATCGGCTCCGCACTGCGCGACGGTCACTGCCGGGCGATCGGGAGTGGGCCGACGAAGCCGCCTGGGAGGTGCTCCACGACGAGCGCAAGGCGGTCGTGACGCTGAGGACGCCGACAGCCTTCCCGGCGAAAGCGAGGGCGTCCGCGCCCCGGGGTGCGGCAGAGGCGGTGTGTGTCTTGGGATCAGGCTGAGCAGGCGGAACCGTGGAGGCCGCGCGACCCAGGTCGCGGGTGCAGCTCGGCCACTCGCCGGCCCTCGCGCCCTCGACGTACGGGCACCTGATCGCCGTCGTACAGAAGCGGCGCAGATCGAAGCGGAGCGCGAAGTCATTCTCGCTCGTGACGGTCGGCCTGGGGAGGCGTTGGTGCGCGAGCAGGCGAGGCAAATAGGATGACTCTCGTGGCTGAGCGTCCCGCGGCTCACGTGAATCCGGAGGCCCTTCGGTGGGCGCGTGAGTCGAGCGGCTTTGCCCTGGAGGCGGCGGCGAGCAGAATCGGCGTGAGAGCTGAGAAGCTTGCCGGGGCGGAGAAAGGCGAGCTCCTCCTTACGCTTCGTCAGGCTGAGAAGGCAGCCGATGTCTACAAGCGCCCGTTTGCAGCGCTGTTCCTGCCGACGCCCCCCGTCGAGGAGCCACAGGAAGCTCAGTTTCGGCGGCTTCCCGGCGCGCCGGAGCCGCCGTGGCCGTCCGAGATGCGAATGCTCGCGCGACGTGTGCGGCAGCGCCAGGATGCTGCCGCCGAGCTGCACGAGCTGTTGGAGGAAGAACCCGCTTGGCCCGCCGCTTCAAGACGCCTGAGGGTTGACAGAGCCTCCCTCCCGGCGGTGGTTCGGGAGGCACTCGGCATCAGCATCGAGGAGCAGACGAGCTGGCGCGACTCGAACGGCTATACGCCTCTGCGGCATTGGATCGACGCGGTGGAGAGCCTCGGCGTGCTCGTCATGCAGGACGGCAGTCTCCCGATCGTTGCGATGCGTGGGTTCGCCTCGACGCATCAGACAGTTCCGGCGGTCGTCGTCAATACGAAAGATGACCCGCGGGCGCGCGCGTTCACGGTTGTCCATGAGCTTGGTCACCTTTGCCTGTCGCTCCGTGGAGTGGCGATCGAAGCCCAGCCCGAGGAGTGGTGCAATGAGTTCGCAGGCGAGGTCATCATGCCGCGAGCTGAGCTTGCACGCCGGGTTCGCGTCCTCACGGGCGACACGCTTGAGCGCATCGATGAGCTGGCGCTCGCGTTCGGCGTAACGCCGCTCGCGGCCGCGGTGCGGGCCGCTCGAACGGGGCTCCTTCCTCAGGTCGACGTTGGCGATGCCATCGAGCGCATCCGTGCCCGCGGCGATCGGCGAGCAGGGGGCGGCGGCAACTACTACCGAACACAGCTCGGGCGCTGCGGACCGGCATTCGCGCGGCTCGTCCTCTCTGCTCTGGAGAGCCAGGCGCTGACGTATCCGGCTGCGTCGGGCCTTCTTGAGGTGAAGGCGAACAACTTCGGGAGATTCCGGAGCTACCTCGACGAGCGAGCGGGGCTCGACTAGCCCATGCTCGTCTTCGACACGAGCGCCTACATCAACGGGTGGCGCGATCATCTTCCTCCGCAGACCTTTCCCAGCGTCTGGGAGCTGATTGCGAATGAGATGCACTCAGGTCGCATCATCGTTCCACGTGAAGTCTTCGTGGAGTTGACCAGAAAAGACGACGACGTCAGCAAGTGGGCGAAGGAGCGCGCAGCCGTGTTCATGGAGCCGACTCCAGAAGTCCAGCAGGAAGCAGGACACATCCTCTCCCTCCTGCCGAATCCTGGGGTGCGGGATGGCGCCGACCCGTTCGTCATCGCGGAAGCGAAGGTTCGCGGGTACGCGGTGGTCACCTACGAGGGTCGTAGCTTCAGCGGGGCGCCGACGAGAAACTGGCATAGACGAATGCCTGGCATCTGTCAGCAGGTGGGTGTGGCCTGCTGCACGCTGCCGGAGGCGCTGACGCGACTTGGCGGCTCGTTCTAGCTGGTACCCGCCCGGTACCCGCGGCAGACGATTCACGTGGAAGCGCCGAGCAGGGCGCAGACGCCAAAGCCCGACGCTGCGGGCGATCCCGGCGAAATGGAGGCGGGGGGAATCGAACCCCCAACTCCGCCTTGCAAAGGCATTTCGGGGTTCCCGGCGGTTCCCGTCTGCTCCTGTTGCCGCGGCGTTTTCGCCGGTTCGGGGCGCCGTGCGGAACGGGTGGTGTACGCGCGCGGTACGTGAGGCGTACGTGCCCGGCTCGCCGGTTCACAGATAGCTGTGGTCAGTCCGGTCGGCCGGGTTTCATGGCGGGTCGTGAGTCCCAAGGATCGAATCCGCCAGGAGCGACCCGGTCGTGACGTGCGCATCGAGATCACGCGGTCGAGCACGCATCCGGTCGAGTACGCGGTGGTGTTGCTCGCGCGCCGCGAGGGGCGCTGGCACACGGTGCGCGTGTTCGACAACGCGCACGACCCGGAGGAGCATCACGAGCACCGCTTCGTCGGCGAGGAGAAGCAGCCGCCGACCGTGACGCACGGGCCGGTGAACGACGCGATGCACGCTGCGATCCTCGCGTGCCAGGAGTCGTGGGCCGATATCGTTCGCGAGTGGGAGTCCACGCGATGACCGACGTCCAGGACAAGACGCACGAGCTGTTCACGCGGGCCGCGCTTGCGGACGACGACCTCGGCTACCCGGATCACGTTCTCGTTCCTGCCGGGCGATCAGGAGTGGGCCGACGAAGCCGCCTGGGAGCTGCTCCACGACGAGCACAAGGCCGTCGTCGTCGTGACGGCCGAGCACGAGATCCTGATGATCCCCCGTCGGCACAATCCGGTCCTGCACTGGCTCGACGGCGTGCGCGGCTCGACGCCGGTGCTCGTGCAGTGGCGCGCGCACGGCCGCGAGCGCGAGCCCTACGCGGTCGTCACGCATGTCGGCCGTCACCCGCTCGGCCGTATGCGCGAGCTGGCGCACGCGGCCTGAGCGCGCGAGCGCGCTGCGGGATATTCGGCGAAACCCCGCGTGGCCAGCACACGCGCTGGCGCACCCCGGTCGTGCTCGCTCGACCGGCCTCGCGCGTGCCTGACTGAAGGTCACGCCGTGGGAAGGCCGGCACGCGGGGGTAGGCGGGCGGGTGAGTCATCGTAGAGATTGGGTCCCATATGCGGCTCGCGGAATTTCGGCCTGTGGTGCGCGGGAACGGCTGTTCGGGCTATACCGTCCCGGCGATGCCGGGACAGGATCGAAGAGTGACGCGCCGCGCGAAGCTGCCGGAATGGGGGCGTGACGTTGCGGTCCAGACGGTGGGGTCAGCGCTCGGGACGCTCGTCGCCGCCTTGACGTTGTTTCTCGGTGGTGTCGTCTTCGGACTCATCAATGACGTAGGACTCGCGTCCATCCTCGGTGCGGTTGCGACGCTCGCCGGTGCGCTCGCGGGTCTGGCGGCCGGCGCGCGTGCTTCCCAAGTTGCAGCGAGTGCAAGAGAGCGGATCGACAGACGGAAGCTGGACACCGAGATCGAGGAGGCTAGGCGCCTTCACGAGCGGAGCAAGGCTTGGGCTCGTGATGCTGAGAGAACGTGCGGCAGACGCGAAAGCCGCCGTGGGCCGTCTGAGCAGACAGGCACTCGCGGCCGAGCGCCGGGGTGACACACCTGCGGCTGAGGCGATGCTCGAGGAGGCGTACGCGCTTGCCGCCGATGCTGCATATCGAACGGAGATCGCGACACAGCAGGTCGACCGTGTGGAGGACTTCCTGCAGTACGTCGAAGACCGGGCACGCAGCTACGGGTTTGAGCCGGAGGAACCCGACGAGGCTCAGTAAACGCTTCCGCCGCCCGCCGTGCTTGGATGTGCGCGTCGGCTTCGGTCGTGCCGGGCCGGCGATAGCGGCGGAATACCGCGCCGTCGCTCGCTGAGATGCCCGCCTTGTGCGGGTTCTCGGTCGTTCTGTCCGACGGGTCGGGTTTCCTAGGGGGCGTTTCGTTGGCGTAGCGGTACGCCGGCATGAGCGAAAGGCACGACGTGACGGATCTCGCGGTAGGTGGCGGTATGACGGAGGCGAGGGCGGATGATGCCCCCCGTGCTCCCGGAACTGAGCCAGAGGCAAGAAGCGCGGATGAGGCGTGTCTGTGAGCGTCGCGTGCGGCGGATGATGAGCAAGCGTCGGCGGCAGCGCGAGCGTGAGCAGGCGCGGCGGTTGCGGGTTTACAGGCTGCCGGCGAACGCTTTGCTTGACACGGCAGGCCATGACGGTGAGTCGCCGCGCTGGGGACTTCGCTCGGTCTGAGTGCACGAGTACGTGATCTGTACGTGCTCGGCGCTTCTCGGGTTTGACCCGGACGTGGCGCGCGAGAGAAATAGCCGACGCTGCGGGCGATCCCGGCGAAATGGAGGCGGGGGGAATCGAACCCCCAACTCCGCCTTGCAAAGACATTTCGGGGTTCCCGGCGGTTCCCCGGTGTCCCCGTTTCGCGGCGCGCCGGCTGCGGCGCGGGAGCCGATCGGAGTCGGGCGGCGTCGTCCGATGTGTCCTATCTGTGCCCGTTCGCGCGTACGAGGAAGTCCCGCCGCGCACCCGCCGGCCGGCGACGCGCACCCGCCCTCGCGCGCGTCTGACTTCCGCTCAAGGTGCGGTGGCGAGATACGCCGGGGGGTAGGAAGGCGATCGACCCGGCGCCTCGACTGGTCCCATGCGGAGTTCGCGGACCTTCCCGTCGCCGAGCTGTCTATACGGGCACGCCACACCTATACACGCGCGGTTGCCGCCGGGAGGGGTGCTTTGATGGGTGGTGCTGGTTGCTCTGCTCTGCGCTGGCATTTGGCGGCGGCTTCCTACACCGTCGCTCGTATCGAGGCCCGCTCTGTGCGGGCTCTCGGTCGTTCTGTCCTGTCGTGGGCGTACGTTTGTTCGCGTTGTGACGGTGCGGTAGGACGCGCCGGGATCGAACAAAGGAGCAGAGCGTGGGACCAGTCCGTGAGAAGTTCGAAGCGTGGGCACAAGCCCCGGCCTTGGCGGCCGGGTTGGACCGCAAGCAGCAAGTGGCGCTGAGGCGCGCCTGTGAGCGGAGCGTGCGGCGGATGCTGGCGAAGCGTCGGCGCCGCAGCGAGCGTGAGCGGGCGCGGCGGTGGCGTGAGCTGCGCGCGGCGATGACGCATCCGGACGCGAGGCCGTTGCGCGACGAGGCGCGTAGCGCGGTTCGTGCGCGTCCGGTTCTGTCGTGGCAGCGCCGCCGTGTCGGTGCGCGTCGTCGTGGTGCGGGTCGTCCTCGTGCCGGGGCGTCGCGTTCGTGCGCGCGCAGCGGCGACAGCGGCTCATCCGGCCCATCGGGGTCATCTGACCCGGCCGCTGGGAGCGCTTGGCGGCCGGGTGTCGCGGCTCGGCCGTCGCGCTCGTGGACGCGGAGGGCGGGGCGATGAGCGCCGGGTCGATGGGCTTCGACCGGCGGGCGCTTGCGAACGAGTTGCGGTCTGGGCTGCGGCTGCTCGATACCGAGCGGATGATCGCGACCGAGCCGCCGCCGGTGCCGTGGATCGCAGAGCCGTTGCTGGCGCGCGGCGCGGTGACGATGCTCGTCGGTCGCGAGGGGCAGGGCAAGTCGTTGCTCGCGCTCGCGCTGGCCGCGGCGATCGGTCACGGCGGCAGCATTGCCGGGATGCAGTGCCAGCCGGGGCGCGTCGTGGTGATCGACGCCGAGAACGGCGAGGCCGAGGCGCACCGGCGCGTGCGTGCGCTGCGAGTCAAGCCCGGCACGCTCGCCTACGTCGAGGCTCAAGGGTTCGACCTGCGCAAGGACGAGCGCGATGTCAAGGCGCTGCTGCGACATGTTCGTCCGGACGTACTCGTGCTCGACTCGCTGCGGTCGCTCGCGCCGGGTCTTGACGAGAACGACTCCGGGCCGGTGGAGGAAGTCCTCGGTCCCTTGCGCGGTCTCTCCCGCGAGTACGGCTGTGCGACGCTGATCGTCCATCACGCCGGCAAGGCCAACCACGACTACCGCGGCTCGACCGCCATCGGAGCTGCCGTGGAGTTGGGATTCCGGCTTGACCGCGCCGGCAGCGATCCGCAGCGCCGCACGCTCTCGTGTTGGAAGCTGCGCATTGCGCCCGAGCCGCCGCCACGCACGTTGGCGATCGAGGCCGGCAACGGGCGCATCGCGATCACCGAAGCCGAACCGGCACCGATCGCCTCGCGGGCCTCCGAGACCGACGAGCTGGCGGACCGCTTCGCGGTGATCGTCGCCGAACGGGGAGCGCTGCGCTGGGGTGAGCTGTGCAGGCTGGCGGGCGCCGACCCGGAGTCGGGCACGAGCAGGCGCGCCCGCAGAACAGCGATCGAGCGGGGGCGGCTTGTGCGGGTCAAGTCGGGCGTCTACGGGCCGCCCGCATCGGCCGGCCGGCCGCACCCCATAGGGGAAGTGGACGGCCGGCCGGTCCCGGGGACGGACGAGGAGCGGGGCGCGTGAGCGCCCCCAACCTCGGCGCCGCGCTGCTCGCCTCCCTCGATGGGGAGGCGCTTCGCGCTCTCGCCGAGCGCCTGCGGCCCTACCTCGAAGACCAGCCCGACGATCGACCGCTGCTCAACCCGGCGCAGGTGGCCGACCGGCTGCGGCTGCATCCGAAGACCGTAGTCCGGATGGCACGCGACGGACGCCTCCCGGCCGTCAAGATCGGCACCGGCTGGCGCTTCCATCCCGATCGGCTCGCGGTCGAGCCGCGAACTCCGCCGCAGAGGACGCGTGCGGCCGCTCACGGGCCCCGGGCGTGCTCGGGCGGGATGCCGGCCTCCGTGCGGGCGATTCGTGGCGAAGCGGGTTCGCGATGAGGCGCGGCAGCTCAGCCGGTGGGCGTGACGCCGGCCTCGTGCAGCACGTCGTACACGGCGCGGTTCGTCATGCCGGTGAGCCGTGCGATCTCCGTCACGCCGATGCCGGCTCTGTAGGCGCGTGGGATCAAGCCCGCGATTCTTCTCGTCGCGGCTCTGCGCGCTTCGATCGCCTGCTCGCGCTCGCGGCCCGCTTCGGCGAGCTGAGCGGTCAGCTTCTCGCGACTCACCGGCAGGAACCTACTTGTCGCGTCGGCCGCTGTGAAGTAGATTCGTGGCAGAAAGCTGCTTCATACGAAGCAGGTACACAATCGAATAGTGGCCCGACGGGTGCAGCAACACCCGCCGGGCCCGCACAGGAGACGAGACCTCCCATGCGCCACCAGCGTACCCCTCGGCCGGGGCTTTCGGCCGACCACAACGCCCTCGGACGAGCCGTCCGCGAGGTGCGGGCACGCCGCGCCCTCTCGCAGGAGGAGTTGGGCGCTCGCTCGACGCTTCACCGCAACTACGTCGGCGCCGTGGAGCGCGGCGAGATCAACCCCACGTTCCGCACGCTGCTCCATCTGACCAGCGGCTTGGAGGTCGCCCTGTCCGAACTCGTGGCGGTCTACGAGCGCCAAGCGACGGAGGCGACACGATGAGCGTCGAGCGCATCACGCGACGGTCCGGCAGTCGCGCCTACCGGGTGCGTTGGCGCGAGCACGGCCGCCAGCGTGCCCGCACGTTCGACGTGAAGGCCGACGCCGAAGCGTGGGACCGCGAGATCAAGCGGCGGCAGCAGCTCGGCCCCCTCGCCGTGCAGCAGCTCACGGACCGCAGCGTCACGCTCGGCGAGTGGATCACCGAGCGGTGGGCGCCGGAGCACGGCGTCACGCTGGAGAAGTCCACCCGCACGCGCTACGCCGCTGCGCACGCGCTGCACATCGCCCCCGTGCTCGATGACGTTCCGCTGCGAGAGATCACGGTGGGCGTGCTGCGGCGTTGGCAGGCCGGGCTTGTCGGCAAGGGGTTGACCGCCGGCAACGTCCACAAGTGCCGCACGTTCCTGTCCTCCGTCATGCGCCACGCCGCCGAGGCCGAGGCGATCCCGGCAAACCCACTCACGCTCGTGCGTGCGCCGCGCGCCGAGCATCGCGAGCAGGTGCAGCCCCTCGCGCCCGCCACCGTCGAGCGCATCCGGTCCGCGCTCAGTGCCGAGGACGCGGCGGTCGTGTCAGTCCTCGCCTACGCCGGACTGCGGCCGGGCGAGCTGCGCGCGCTTCGCTGGGGCGACGTTCGCGAGCGCACGATGCTCGTGCAGCGCGGCGCCGACCCCGAGGGGAAGGCGAAGCCCACGAAGACGCGATCGGTCCGCACCGTGCGCCTCCTCGCTCCACTCGCGGCCGATCTGCGCGAATGGCGGATGGCGTCGGGCCGGCCGGCCGACGATGCGCTCGTCTTCCCGGCGAAGGACGGCGGAGCGTGGACGAAGGACGATTGGGACGTGTTCCGCGCGAACGGGTGGAAGACGGCGTGCAAGCGCGCCGGCCTGACGCCGACCCCGCGCCCCTACGACCTGCGCCACTCCTTCGCCTCCCTCCTGCTCGCGGAGGGCCGCACGGTCCACTACGTCGCGGCGCAGCTCGGCCACTCCCCGGTCCTCACCCTCTCGACCTACGGGCACCTGATCGCCGAGTACGCGGACGCGGGGCCGATCGACGCGGAACAGGAGATCGCCCGCGCGCGGGCCACGAAGACGCCGGCAAGCGGCGTTGCTACCAGTGAACCTTTCGCAGGCACGGCCTAATGGCCGAGTGCCGACGCACGCATGCAAAGGACGCTCGATACCCCTTGAACCGGTAGTAGAGCTGACCTGAGTCGAGGTCGATTCGCATGGTCCCTGACCAGGCGTACCGGCGTGTAGCCCATGAGGTCTGGCAGCGGTAGGCGGCTCGGGAGCGCCGTGTGCACCTCATCCGGATCTTGAAGGCGCCGCGCCTCGTTCGTCGCATGATGACGGATCGTGTGGCGCTCCGGGCCGTCCTTCCCGCGAGTCGAAGAGGTGCGCTGGGTGCTGACGGCGAGTCGCCAGAAGGTGCCTGCGGCGGACCGGCGGGAGCCGTGACCGTCAGTGCGTAGACCGGGCTGTAGTTGTCGGGCGAACATGCGTCTGACGAATCGACGCAGATCCGATGCACCTGCCAGTAGTACGTCCCCGGCTGCGTCGGGTAGAAGGCCGTGCTCGTACTCCTGCATGCGGTCTCAGCGGCGTTAGCGGGAAACGCGCTGAAGCTGCCTGCGCGAAAAGCGAGTGCGAGTGCCCCGTCCGGGCCAAGGTCCGGTCGCGTCGCGATCTCGCCGAAGTAGGACGTCCAATTGGATTCGGAGAAGGCGCCGACGAAGGCCAGGTATCTCGGGCATGTGAACTCGAAGGCGATCGGATTGGCCAAGGCGTCCTGTGCGCTGCTGGGCATCGGGACTTGAGCGCCGTTGGCAGGCGACAGCAGCGCAATCCCGTCATCGCCGGGAACTGCCCAGGATGCTGCTGGGATTGCCAACAGGAGCGCACCCGCGAGGATGAGTACTCGCCCAAGCATGCGGACGGCACCCTAACGGTTGCTTTTCAGGGCCGACGCGGTTCCAGAGAGGCCCGCCTGCCCTCACGTGGAAGAGGCTGCAAGCGTTGCTCGGCGCGTGATGGAGGCGGTACCGTGTACGTCATGACGACCAAGGAGCGCCTGCATCGCGTGGTGGACGCCTTGAGCGAGGCGGAGGCGGCTGACGCCCTCGACTACCTCGCATCTCGTGGCCGCGATCCGCTCGCGCGCCGCCTCGACGCCGCGCCGCTCGATGACGAGCCGCTGACGGACGAGGATCTCGCCGCGTTGCGCGAGATGCGCGAGGACGCCGCGGCTGGGCGCATGGTGTCCCTGGACGATCTGCGCCGGGAACTCGGTTGAGCCGCGGTCCCTGGAGCGTTCGCCTCGGCCGGCGCGCCGAGCGCGAACTCGCGCGCCTCGATCCGCCGATGCGGCAGCGCGTGATCGCTGCACTCGACCGACTCGCCGCCGACGACCCGTCGCTTGACGTGGTCAAGCTGACGGCTCAGGAAACCTGGCGCGTGCGGGTCGGCGACTGGCGCATCCTGTTCGATCGCGACGACGCTGCGCACGAGATCCGCGTCGCGCGCGTCGTGCCGCGCGGGCGGGCCTACGACCGCTGAGGGATCTCCGCCGCGGCTCGCCTCCGTTCTGCGTTGCGCTGGCGCATCGGGAGAGGCAAGCCCGTGCGCATCAAGCCGCTGATCGGCCGCCTACTCGGCGCGAACGCGGGCAAGCACCGCCTCGCTGAGCACATTCGACTCGGCGAAGGATGGCGGTCGCGCATCGAGTTCGTTGAAGTAAAGGTGCGCGAGAAATTGAAGCGCTCGGGCGACCGGCTGTGCCACTTCGTCATAGGGCATTTCGCGTGCCGTCCACTCCAGTAGGGCGAACCAGCCCAACGCGGCCTGGAAAGCATTGCTTACGCCACGCACCGCACCAACCGGGATGCCGCCGCGTGCAATCTGTACCTGGGCACGGAATGTCTTGTCGGGGCGTCCGGCGCCACCGTCGAACAACTCCGGCAGACCTACGCCGATCATGCCGGCGGCGGCATGCTCCGCATCGTCGTCCAGCACTTGCGTTGGGTCCATCGCGACCTGATCGCGAAGTCGCAGCCCTCGGGCTGACTCTGGGCCGGCGAGAATGTCGTCAGCCGCCAACCCGATGAGCTGCATCATGGGACTCGCGACTTGCCCCTGCCGGGCGGTGTTCCGAAGCAGGATCACCGCCGTTAGAGGCAGAAGGTGCGCGATAGCCGGGCGCCCTCCAACTTGCGTGTCGAGTGGCGGTGGGCTCACGGCTGCCAGTACGGGATCACCCGATGCGATGTCGAAGCGCTTGAGGTTGTAGAGCGAGACGCGGGCCTCGCACAGCGTCTTTCCGAACAGGCCCATCGTGCCCTCTGAGCAGGTTGGTGGCAGGCGGTCGGGAAGCTAGCGGGCTGTCCAGCCGAGCAGTGCCGGTTCACCGATGCTTCCGGCTGTGTCCAATCTGTGCCCTACGCCGGCCGAAGATGCGCGAGCTGACGGGGCGGCGCTGGCGAGATTGCCCGGCACCACGGGCAATCCCGACGAAATGGAGGCCAGTCGAGAGAAGGCGGACCCTCAGACGGCCGATGTCGATGCGCTGATAGAGGCGCTGATCGGCCGAGGAAGCCGGAGCACGGATCGTCCGTGACGCACTGCGAAAGGCGAGGATAGCGCGGCTGGGCAGGTCAGCGAGACGCCAGCCATTGCTGTCCGGTGACCGCGTTTGGTGCCGAAGGACCAAGCTCTCGGAGGTATGGGCTCGCCTGGGCCCGAACGACGGTTCGCCCGCCAACTCGCCGCATCCCGCTTCTGTTGAAGCGCACGCCACGGGCGCTGGCGTCTGCAAGGTCGGTGTCGATGGCGCTGGAGATCACTAGCTCTTGGGCCGCGCGAGTGATAGCGACGTAGAACAGTCGGCGTCCCTCGTTCATCGCCGCTGCGACTTGCGACGGATCGTCGCCTCTGATCGTGGGAAGCACGCCGTCAACCGCGCCCACGACATAGACGACATCGCTTGTCAGGCCCTTCGACTTGTGCAGGCTCATGACCCGCACGAAGTCCGGATTCTGGGGGACTTCGTCTTGCGTTACCGCTCTGACGATGGCTTGCAGCAGATCGCTCGCCGACTCGGCTTCTGCCAGCGCATCGAGAGCTATCTGTCGGAGGTCTGCGATCAGCGGTTCGCCGTCAGGGAAGATCCCATCCACGAGGTCTGTGAGGTCGAGTTCCCGCAACTGGTGGACGCGCCCCAACGCATGTCTGTACCGCTTCACGAGTGCCGGCACAGTTGGCCCAAGTCTCTCGCCCGCGGCCAGGCGCTCGAGGGCGGCGCGAGGAGTCATCCGATTGGCTCGACAGAAGGTCAGCAGCCGTTGATATGCCGCGGTTCGACCCGTCCCCTCGTCCAGGCCGACGAGAACGCGCAAGGCGGGTGCGTCGTTTTCGTCGACGACCAGCCGCAGAAGCGCAAGTCCTTCTTGGCCCTCGTCGGATCGAAGCTCCTCCTCGGTGAAGAACGATCGCGCCGGGATCTCCAGCTCGTTCAGGCGCGCACGGACGCGCTCGCCGATCCTTCGCCAGTTCGTGAGGACGAGGATCTGTCCAGGCTCCCGGCGCTCTGCGGCGATGTCGCTCGCGATCGCAGAAACGATGCCCTCAACCTCGGCGTCGAGGTCAGGCCATTGGACTATCGCCACAACACCGTCCTCGGTCGCCTCGCGCGGCTGCAGGTCATCCTTGTGTCGGCCCGGCGCCTGCCGGATGAGGCAGTTCGCCATGTCCAGGATGTTCGCTGGGCAGCGGCCGCAGACGGTGATCGCGTGCGTCTCCACTTCGTCGCGGTCGAGGAACGTCAGGATGCCCTCAGGGTTCGCGTATCGAACGCTGTAGATCGACTGATCCTCGTCGCCCGCGATGCATAGGTCGCAGTTAGTCGCGAGCACGTCCAGCAAGCGCTGCTCCAAGGCGTTGAGGTCTTGGTACTCGTCCACGATGACGTGATCGAACGCTTGGAGTTCGGTAGCAGCTGGGTTGGTCGACAGATAGCCGTACGCGATCGGGACGACCTCGCCGATCAGCATCGCGCGGTGCTCCCGGAGCCACGTCATGACCAAGTCGCCGAAGTCGCGGTCGGTCGCCGTTCCGGCAATGCCGGGATGGTCGGCGGTCTGCCGAGCCCAGCCCGCCGTGAACGCTTCAAGGCGACGCCGACGCGCGTAGATGTTGCCGAAGTCGCCGCCGATGTCGCGCAACATCAGATCAACCTCGTGATCCAGCAGGATTCGCGGCTCCCGACCCGTGATCGCAAGGACGGCTTCGCGTTGCAGCAACCCGAAGCAGTACCCATGAAGCGTTGTCGCACGGACGTCGCCGACGCCTGGAGATTCAAGGCCCGCGACCTTGTCGCGCAGGTCTGCGGCTGCCACCCGCGTGAACGACAGAAGCAGGATCCTATTCCCGGCGACTCCGTGTTCGAGCAGGCGGACGACGCGGCGCATCAAGCCATAGCTGGTCTTGCCGGTGCCCGGTCCAGCAAGAACACCGATACGGGAATGCTCAGAGGCCGCGATCTCTCGATGCGGTCCCTGAAGTTCGTCATCCCATCTCATCGAGTACTCGGCTCCAACCTGCTGCACATCTGATTCATATTTTCCAGTATGCGCCCATTGCCGGATGCTGGCCAGACCCGCGACCGTCGTTCCGCCATCCGAGGCGTGCCATGGCGCAACGTCCACAGACACTGGGATAGTGGTACGGCAATGGTGCGCGGCTACAGAGTCGAGTTCCAGCCGACCGACGAAACCCGTCGGATCGAAGAACTCCTCGCGCAGTTCTACCGCTGGGCCGTAGACAACGGTATTGCGACCGATTGGAAGAGCTGGCCGCGCAAAGGATGGCTGATGGCTCAGCGCAAAGAGACCAACTTCAGCGAATCCGGTGTCTACTCGACGACCCTGAGCGCGTCGCTCGTGCTGACCACTTCTGGCAGCTACAAGATCCTTACCGACATCAGTGGCTATCCCAATCTCGGATGGTTCACCGCCACCGAGGTCGAGGTGCAGATCCAACGCCATGCTGACGCCGCTGGCCTTCTGTGGCCGAAGTTCAAATCAGCGCCCTAGCGACGCGCGTCCGTCTACCTCACTAGGGCTAACCGCGAAGCGCTTTGCCGCAAAGGCCAGCATCGCCCGGTCCTCGACCTCTTGGCGTAACTCGTCGTTGTAGTACGCGAGTTCCGGGGAAGCGCTGCCCGTTTCCCGGTGGCTGCGGCTGCCCGCTCACGGGGGACCTGCTCCGTCGTCGTCCCCATCAGCGACAATGCGCGTCTGGCTCGACGCGACGACACCCTGCTTGCACAGATCGAGAGGGACGTGCTGGACGATGCGACTCCGCTCTCTAGCGCGCTGCGAAAATGCGTCATTCTCGGCGGGAAGGCAGGCTCTGAGCCTCTGCGGGATTGGGCGACTCGCGAGCTGCACGGGTACGACGGTGAGGACCAGCTCCCGGACTACCGCGTCATCGCGGCGCCGCTGATGGTAGATGCCGTAGTAGGCCACGTCCAGATCACGCATCAGCAGTTCCCACCGTCAGGACTGCCGGAGTTCGTGCATGAGCACATCTCCGAACAGGTCAAGCTTCGCGAAGGCGTCGGGGGAATCGAGGCGCTGGCGCGGCAGCCCGAAATCAGACTTTGTCCGCCGAAGGCGAGCGACCTCGCGCGTTACATGAACGCCTCAAGCGGCAGGCCCGACCAGCACATCATTTCGCTGTATTGGGCGATCTCCCCGGCGGCGGTCCAGGGAGTGCTGGATCGCATTCGTACCGCCTTGACGCAACTGGTCGCCGAGTTGCGAGCGAACATGGCCGGAGTCGAGGAGGAGATCCCTTCCACGGAAGCGACGAACCAAGCTCTCAACGTGGTCGTGACAGGCAGGCGCTCGCGAGTGAACGTTACGGCTGCTCAGGCGAGCGGCAACAGCACAGCGACGACCCCGCCGGGGCAGGAGCCTTCTCGCCACTTCTGGACGCGTTGGCGGAAACTCGGCGCTTTCGTAGCAGGGTTGGCCACCGTTGTGGCCGCAGTGGTCGCAGTAGCTCAGGCTCTGTGACGCGCCGCGCGCCTTGCTGGATGGGCACCTGTTGACGTCTGGCACAGCAGCTCGCCGTCAGGAAGCAGCAGGTTCGACCTGCTTCCTGACGGCGAGCTGCTCGATGAGCTGTTCGAGCGTCGCCAGCGTGGGGTCGTAGACCGGCGCCCTGTCAGTCATTCCGGGGACGCCCGTACTGGCGCGCCAGTCTTCGATCACTGGGTCGACACGCTCAGGCGCGTGCGGCTCGAGCGTGGCGCAGCCTCTCCATCGGCGGTAGAGCTCGTGAGGCCACGACTCTTCGGCAAGCATGTCCGCAAACGCTCGCTCGGTCTCTGCCCGGCGATCACGAAACCGATGGAGCGCCCGTGTCTTGGCAGCCGCCACGTCGGCGAGCGCAATACCACTGTGGAGGGTGCCGCGTGCGTTGTGGTCCGCCGTGATGGAGTGGATCTCCCGCTGGAGCTTGTGGTGGTCATCCATCACCCAGTACTCCAGGTCTTGATCGAGGGCGCGAGCACGTCGGTCGTGACGTCGAACGTCGGCTCCCACCGCGCTCAGCCGAAGGGCATAGGTGGTGACCAAACCGCTTACGACGGCAACGGCACCGCCGGCCAAGATCGCTGCGCCGCTGACGCCGGCACTTGTCTGGCCTACGACGGCGTCAAGCATGCTCTACTGCGACCCTTGGGCCAGGAACAGCAGTGCCACGCACGCGAGGACGAGGACGGCGACATCGCGCTGCTGCTTCGTGGCGTCGGTCTGCTGTTTGACGAGTCGCTGTAGAGCGACCCTCAGACGCGCGTGCCCTTCGTGGGGCGCGGTGAAGTCGAATGGGATGTACTCGACCCCTTGGAGCATCCCAAGATGCTCGACCGGGATGCCTGGCTGGACGAGCGGGATGACCACCTTCTTCGCCCTAACTGCGTAGCCGATTTCCTGCTGGACGTACGGCGCCGTGACGCTGCTATCGGTGATGAGGACAATGACTGCGTCGCTGTCGTCTATCTCTCGCGTGACCTTCTCAGCCAGACTCGTCCCCGGCCGTACGTCGTGTTCAGCGAGATAGGCCCTGATATTGAGTTCTTCGGCGCTGGCCTTCAGCCACTCGCACCACTCGCGATCTCGCGTGCTGTGGCTGAGGAAGATCTTGACCATCGGTCAGGATCCTACGAAACGTCGCTAGCGTCGCGCGTCGCAGCGCGTACACCAGTCCTCGTCGCCCGTGATGATGCTGGCGGGGATCGGCTCCCACTCGTGCCGACACACGCGGCGGCGAATGGCGGCATGCACGACTTCTCGGTTCTCCCCGGCTGCCGACCATCGCGCCGCGTGGATGATCGCAGCGGAGATCAGAGCGACGACCACGCCGATGCCGATGGTTTCCATCAGAGGCAAGCGAACATCATCCGGTCGTCGGCGATGCGCACGCGACCAAAGGGCAGCCGGTTCCATTCGCGCGCGAGTCGGTCTACCTCGCTGGGGTCAACCTCGAAGCGCTCTGCCCACCAGTCCCGCGACGCGCCCCAGACCACCGCTCCGCAACGAATCTGACGGCAGGCGTCCGTCACCCATTCGCGAAGTCGTGCGCGATCCGGGTGCTCGCGCAGGTACGCCTCGATGTCCTGGCGCGACCATGCGGACAGGAGCGGCTCGGCAGCGAGCCTGCGTGGACTCCTCTCGGCAAGCAGGGCGCCGACTGATCGCACCGTCTGAAGGTGCCACGGCGTCCGGACGGATTCGCTCGGCGCGGGCGCTTGCCGATTCATACACGTTGACCGAGCAGGACGAGCATTGGTCCTGTTCCCGGCCTTCTGTCGAGAGGCCGGGGCGGTTCTCCCCTGGCCGGGAGCCAAGGGAGGCCGGGATATGGAGGAGCCGAAGCATTCGCTTGAGCATCAGGCGTTGGGGCGAGCGGTGCGGTGGGCGCGCGCTCGGAGAGGGCTGTCGCAGGAGGAGTTGGGCTTTCGCTCCAGACTCCACCGCAACTACGTCGGCGCGATCGAGCGGGGCGAGATCAACCCGACGTACAAGGTGCTGCTGAAGCTCGGTAGGGGGTTGTGCATGCCGCCGTCGAAGCTGCTCGGAGAGGCCGAGACGTTGCGGTGCGAGATGTTCGGCGAGTGAGCTGGCTACCGCTCGGCGGCGGCGCGCCGCCGATCTAGGGAACGGGTTGGCGCTCGGCGGCGATGGCTTCGGCGGTGCCGGCGATGTCGCTGATCGAGAACGCCGAGGGCGGCGGCGAGTCCGGCGAGCTTCGTCCAGCTCGGGTTGTTCTTGCCGCGCTCGATGCCGGACAGGTAGGTGACGTGCATGTCGGCGGCGTCCGCCAGCCCTTCGAGCGTCAGGCCGGTTTCCGTGCGCAGGCGGCGGATCGCAGCGCCGAGCTCGGCCTTGGTCGGGGGCGTGGGAGGCACGGCCCGCGACCGTGCCGATTTGCGACCTCTAGGGCCATAGCATATATTCTCTGTTCCCCCTGGCCGGGGTACCCGGCCGCCGCGAAAAGCCCGCTCGAGGCGAGTGGGCATCCATCCCCCGGTGCCCAGCGCGCGGGTGGCACGTCGATGCGGTCGTGCTGCCCGTGCGCTGGCTGCTGCCCGCTTCCCGAGGAGGTCGTCGTGCGCCTGCGTGCTGCCAACCCCATGAAACCCGGAGGACAGATGCGAACACCACGACGTCTCGGCTTGCTCGTGTTCCTGGCGTTGGCGGCCGTGGTCACGCCGGCGATGGCAGGCAGCACGACCCCGGTCCAAGGCGGCGTCTACGACTACTCCCCGCACCACACGATGTACTGGCTGCAAGTGCTGGCCTTCCCGAAGCAGCACCACGTCGGCGTCTCGCTGGGATCGGTGCAAGGCTGCGCCCTCTCGATCCAGTTCCCCGGCACGATCCGCCTGACGCCGAAGAACACCTTTGCCGCGTCAGCCTCCGAGGCAGCCTGGGGCCGCTACCCCGCTGAGCACATCGCCATCAGGGGCCGGTTTGTCTCCACGAGAAAGGCCCGCGTCACCCTGACCGACTGCCACCAGCACAAGCACGGCCTGACGCTCGTCTACAAGGGGCTGGCGGGGACAGGGCCGTAGTTCCCTAGACGTGACAAGCCCCCGACTAGCGGGGGCTTGTCGGGGGCGGGATGCTGTGTTCGTAGCGCAGTCCGGCGAGTGCTCGTACTGGAGCGAACAGCGCGTACTTGGTGCGGCGGCGGAGATTGGACAACCGCTCAGGCAGTCCGACCTTCGATCCGGCGATGGCGTCCTCGCACTGCTCAACCACACGCGAGAGGTCATCGCCGACGCGACGCTCGTACCGGGCGTAGGCATCTTGCAGCTCGTCAGCGCCGGTCCAGCCGGGGCCGAACTCGTGCTTGGGATGCGGACCGGATGCCTCGTAGTCGACGAGGATCACCTCCACCTCGGCCATCAGCAGGCTGTTGAGCCGACGCCGCAGGGTCCGCAGAGCTGCCTTGCGGGTTTGTCCGATGCGGCTCTCCGGGCCGTACAGCTCGCCAAACGCCGCGAGCGCACAGGCACCATCGAAGGCGTCGAACCAGGGAATCCCCGTCTGCCAGTTCGCCCGTCTGAGGATCAGGTCCTCGAGCTGGGCGCGCGTCATCTTCAACTCGCGTTCCATGCCGCGCAGGCCGTGCTTCTCAGCGAACGCAGCGTGGTCGCGGGGATAGCCGTAGCGCCCAACGATGAACGCATGCTCGCGCTTGCAATCCCAGGCGCGATAGAACTCCAGACGCCAGAGTAGATTCGCCAACCATCGTGGCAACCACCACGGGAATCTGACCATGCCACCTCTCCTTCCGGGCTTTGACCCACGCTCACGATTGAGCGGCGGGAGCAAGCCCGGAAGGAACAGGGAGGGCTTGCGCCTAGGCTCTATTAGTATACAACGTTTGAGCCATAACGCAAGTTAATTATTGCCGCTTGCCTCGTTGAGGCCCGCGATCTCTCGCGCCTCGGCCAGTTCGCCGACGAACTCGTCCGGGTAGAAGACGGCGGTGTAGATCGCTCGGGCGATCCCCTGAATCTCTCCCCTGCGCTGAGTGTCGAGCCAGTGCTTGCCGCTGGTGTTGCCGCGAGCCGACGCGATTCTCTTGGCGCGCTCGGTCAGCGTCAGTCGGTGGAATCTGCCGATGCCGAGCATGAGGTTGCGCTCTTGCTCTTTCGGGATCGCCACAAGTGCGGCGTCGAGAATGAGCGCCTGGGCGGCCAGTACGAGATCCATCTGCTCCAGCGGTCGATCCTGACCACCGCAGATGATGGCGGCGCGGGCGCGGTCCTGCACGAGCGATGCCTCAAGGATGAACGCGGGCATCTGAGCCTCGTTCACGTACCTCCGGATGCCGACCCTAACGACGTGGCTCACGAGAGCTTGGATCACGTCGAAGGCCGGCTGTGTTCGGTCGCCGGCTGCTCTGCCGGCTGTAACGTCGGACACCATGTTGGAACTCCGTGCGTCGAGTGGCGGTATAGACGTCGTGCGGGTCTACCGCATGCGTGAGCGGCCTGCCGTATTTCTGCTGTTTCGGCGGGCGTAACTCAGGCATGCGGGCAGGGTAATCGCAGCCCCATAACTGCTCTCTCCTTCTCTAGCGTTTTCTTGCAACGCGAGCGTTCCCGACCGGCGGCGCCGGGACGGGAAAGGGCTCGACTGTTGCAGGCAAGCGGTGTCACGCGCGAACCGTATCGCGATCCTGGCGACGCTTGAAAAAAATCCGGAGCAAAGGCGATAGGAGGAGTCATGGGCGACGAGTTGGTGCGGTACGGCGGGATGGGGTCATCCCGCATCGAGCGGAAGGCGGCGAAGGAGATCGCCGTCGCGCGCGCCAGAAGTGCGGTGGCCTGCGCGCGGGATGTGGCGAAGGTCGAGGCGGTGGCGGAGGTGGCCGAGCGGGCCATGCTCGCCAACGCAGAGGTCACGATGTTGGAGCAGGCGTTGGCCGCGCAGAACCCGGCCGTGGCTGCTCGCGTGAAGGCGGTCGCCGACGCCGGCTGTGCCGCCACGGTCGGGATCGTGTTCCGGACTGGCGGGAGGTCATAGTGATCTCCCTCGTTCGAGCGCTCTACGTCGGCGTGCGGAAGCGGCTGCGTGGGGACCATCACCTGCCGGAGTCGTATCCGGCGCAGCAGGCCATCCGTGAGATCAAGCGGCGGGCGATCCAGGAGATGCTGGCGACCTCCCGGATGCGGCGCTACGGCGACGTGGTCGAGGGGTCGGCGGTCGAGCTGCCGTCGCGTCAGCGGCGGCGATAAAGGAAAAGTTAATAACCGCTGCCTAGGCTATGTCCTCACGTTCGGTCGTTCAGATCGCGGTCGTGTCCGCAGCCGCCCTTGTGGTGCTGCGGGCACTGGCCTGTCTGCTCACTACCGCCATGCCGGAGCTTGTGGCGGTGTTCGTGATGGCTGTGCTTGGGCGGCTGGTGTGGTTCTACACCCGTTGAGCCAAGAAAGTCATTGACGCAAAGGGGGCTATGACCGCATAGTGGAAGTACCGAACATAAAGCGAACAAGGAGACACAGTATGTAAGTAGCGAAAGGAGGTGCGATTAGATGCAGCGACGTATTAGGGTTAAGGGAGTTAGGCGCGAGGAGATCGACAGCGAGCAACTCGCGCTTGTTTATTACCTCATGGGGAAGCGGTTGGTGCAGGAGAAGCGCCAGCGTGCTGAGGCGGAGCGCAAGAAGCGCACCGTCAAGGAGGCGCGATCGTGACGGCCGCGCTCGCCCCCGCCCTGATCGCCGCTGTCGGCGGTAGCGGTGCCGTGGCGCTGGTCGCCTGGACGGAGGCCCGCCGCGAGGCAGCGATGCGCGCCAGTCGTCGGCCGGTCGATGTGACCTTCCCGCTGGGACTCGACGCGCGCGGTGCGCATCGAGCGTTGGAGGCTCTGTCCGGTCTTGGTCCCGACGTGGAGGCCGTTGCCGAGATCGCAGCCAGCGGGGAGACGATTACGCATCGGCTCTACCTGCCGGCTGGGGTGCATGAGTCGGTGGCGGCTCAGCTGCGTTCGGCGGTTCCGGGTCTGCGTCTGATCGCCCCCGAGTCGGTGCCGGTTCCGGCCTTCGCGCTGCGGCTCGATGTGAGGGTGCCGGCGCGGGTCGTGTTGCGCAGCACCGATCCCGAGGGTGCCGGTCGGTCGTTGCTGGCCGCGCTTCTGCCGTTGCGTGTCGGAGAGTCGGTCGTGGTGCGGTGGGCGCTGCGGCCGGGCCGACCGCTGAGCGATCCCGAGGCGACGGCGGCTCCGTCGCCGAGCGAGCGTCAGCGTGAGCGGGCCTGGCAGACGAAGATCGCCGAGCCGGGTCTGTTCGCGACCGGGGTGATCCTCGTCGCTGCTGCGGATGGCGAGCGGGCGCGGGCGTTGGCTGCGCGGGTCGTGGCGGTGCTCGCCACGCGCCGGGGTGCCGATGCTGGCCTGGTGATTCGTCGTCGGCGCGGCGGGCAGTTCCCGAGGGTCCGGCGGCGTAGCGGCTGGTTGTCGGTCGGCGAGCTGCTGCCGGTGCTGGGCTGGCCGCTGGGTGAGGACGTGCCGGTCGGCGTCGAAGTCGGGTCTGCCCGGCAGATCGCGCCACGCGAGGCATTGAGTCGGCATGGTCGTCCGCTGCTGGTTACTGAGCATCACGGGCGAACGCGGCCGGTGGCGTTGGACGCCGAAGCGGCCCGGCATCACATGGCGGTGCTGGGGCCGACCGGCTCCGGTAAGTCGGTGGTCCTGGCGGCCGGCGTCCTCTCCGATCTGGAGCGCGGCTATGGCGGCGTGCTGGTCGATCCCAAGGGCCACACCGTCCAAGCGATCCTTGAACGGGTGCCGGCGGCGCACGCCGAGCGCGTGGTCGTGATTGATCCGAGCGATCCCGGCCCGACGCCGGGCGTTGATCTGCTCGGCCGCGGCGACCCGGATCTGCGCGCCGATGTGCTGCTCTCAGTCCTGCGGGCGCTCTCGCGGGATGCCTGGGGGCCGCGCATCGACAGCTACTTGCGGCTGGGGCTGCGGACGCTGGCCGAGGTTCCCGGCGCGAGCCTGACCGACTGGCCGGCGCTGTTCCTCGACCCCAACACCCGCCGGGCGGCGGTCGGTCGTCTGCGCGATCCGCTGCTGGTCGGGCAGTGGCAGGCGTTCGAGGCGCTGAGCGAGGCCGAGCGCGCCCAGCACATCGCCGCTCCGCTCTCTCGCGTCCTGTCGCTCATCGGGCGCCCGGCGGTGCGGGCGGTGGTGGCGCAGCCGGACCCGCGACTCGACGTCGGCCGACTGCTGGCCGAACGGAAGTGGCTGCTCGTCTCCCTCTCCTCCGGTGTCCTGGGTGCGCCGGCGGCTCGCCTGATCGGGGCGACCGTGACCTACGTGCTGTGGTCGGCCGTGGCTGCCCGTGGAGCGCTGCCGGAGGAGCAGCGCCCGCCGGTGTTCCTCTACTTCGATGAGAACGCAGGCGCTCGTGGACTTGGGCTTCGGGTTGGAGGAGCTGTTGGAGCAGGCCCGTGGTCTTGGCGCGGGCGTGACGATCGCCACCCAGGCCACCGGCCGGCTGCCCGAGCCGGTGCGTACGGCGCTGCTGTCCAACGTCGCCACGTTGATGAGCTTCCGCGCCGGGGCGGAGGAGGCCAAGCGGATCGCTCGCGAGCTGCCCGGCCTGAGCGCCCTGGATCTGCAATCACTTCAGCCGTTCGAGGTCGCCGCTCGTGTCGGGACCGGCAAGGGTGCCGGCAGTCTGCTCGTCACCGGCCACACCGAACCGCTGCCGCCCGTCACCGGGCAGGCCGAGCTGGTCCGCCGGCTCTCGGCCGAGCGCTACGGCCGTAGTCGCGAGGAGATCGAGGCGGCGGTACGCGACCGCTATGGACAGAGCGCCGAGGTCGTCGACGCTGAGGCGATCGGGCGCGTCGGGAGGCAGTCGTGATGCGTCCGACCGCTCAACCGATCGCGTCGAGTCAGGCGATCCGAAATCCCTGTCCGGATCGGGAGTTTGGCCAGATAAGCGCAGCGGATGACTCCCGTTCTGCTCGTCCTTACCGTGTCTCTGCCCGCCAGCTCGACAGCATCGCCCGACAGCTCTCCGAGCGTGACACTGAAGCGCTGCGACTCGTGGCGAAGTTGCGGGTTCTCTCCGGCGATCAGCTGCGGCGGGCGTTGTGGTGGGAGGGGCCGAGGGTCAACGCCGAGCGGCGGGCACGCCGCGCGTTGCAGCGGCTGACCGCGTGGCGGGTGCTCGACCGACTGCCGCGCGTGATCGGTGGAGTCCGGGCCGGCAGCGCCGGGTTCCTCTACTGCGTCGGTTCGGTCGGCGGGCGGCTGCTCGCCCGCGACGGACACGGGAGCCGGCGACTGGCCGCACCGGGCAGTCGCTACGTCGCCCACACGCTCGCCGTCGCTGAGCTGGTCGTCGGACTGGGGGAGGCCGAGCGTGCCGGACGGCTCGACCTGCTGGGCGTGGAGGCGGAGCCGACGTGCTGGCGGCCGTTCACCGGCCCGATGGGTGCGCGGCTCGTCTTGAAGCCTGACGTGTTCGTGCGGGTCGGCGTCGGCAGCTTCGAGGACCGCTGGCTGATCGAGCTGGACATGGCGAGCGAGTCGCCGGCCACGATCACGCGCAAGGGCCGCACCTACCTGGCCCACTACCGCTCCGGCTCCGAGCAGCAGCGCCACGGCGTCTACCCGCGCGTGCTGTGGGCGGTCCCCAATGAGCGCCGCGCCGAGATCGTCACCGACGCACTGTCGGCGCTGCCGGCCGAGACGTGGCGGCTGTTCTCGGTCTGCACGCACGACAAGGTGATCGAGCGCTTGGCCGAGGAGGCGTCGTCGTGAGGGCGCGCAACCGGATCATCGAAGGCGACGCGCTGACCGTGCTGCGGGCGCTCTCGCCGGCGAGCGTGGAGGCGGTCGTGACCTCGCCGCCGTACCTGCGAGCGCGCGACTACCAAGTCAACGGCCAGTACGGACAGGAGGACACCGTCGAGGCGTGGGTGGAGAACCTGCGGCGCGTCAGTCGTGAGATCGCCCGCGTGCTGGTGCCGACCGGCTCCTACTGGCTCAACGTCGGCGACCTCTACTCCAACGATCCGAAGCTCGGAGCGCCGACGACCTCGCTGCTGCTCGCGCCCGAACGACTGGCGCAAGCGCTGGCCGAAGACGGCTGGATCGTGCGCAACAAGGTCGCCTGGGTGAAGACGAACCCGCTGCCGTCCCCGGTTCAGAACCGGCTCACGAACACCTGGGAGCCGCTGTTCCACCTCGTGCGCCAGCGGGGCTACTTCTACGACCTCGACGCCATCCGCGTGCCGTTGAAGTCCAGTCCGGTACGCGGCAGCGAGCGCATCACCCCCGACGCGGTACGCGGCGAGCTCGCGGGGACCCGCGCCGGCCTGCAGCGGCTCGCGCGCGAGGGCCGCAAGGGGCATCCGCTCGGGAAGAACCCCGGCGACTCCTGGCACCTGCCGACCGGACGGCGGCGCGGCGCCCACTTCGCCACCTTCCCCGAAGCGCTCGTCCGGCGCCCGATCCAGGCCACCGTGCCGGCCTGTGTCTGCACCCGCTGCGGCAAGCCCTGGCGCAGATCCAAGCGGGCGGTGCGCTGGCTCGGCGATACGCCCCTGCCGCGCCCGCTGGTCGCCTGCGGCTGCATGGCACCGACACGGCCCGGCCTGGTGCTCGACCCCTTCGCCGGCAGCGGCACGACCTTGAAGGTCGCCGCCGACCTCGGCCGCGACTGGCTCGGCATCGAGCTAAGCCCCGGCTTCGCCGCGCAGGCCCGCGAGCGGATGCAGGAGGCGGCGTGACCGGCCGCCTGGCGGACGGAAGGACTGCGGTCTTTCTGCCTGCCACCCGTCCGGTCACACAACCCAAGGAGGTATCTGCTCATGGCTGAGCAGAAGACGCGAGCGCAAGAGATCCACGAAAAGGTCGAGAAGCTGGTCGCGGGCGGCATGAGCCGCCCCGACGCCTTCGCCAAGCTCGCCAAGGAGTACGGCTTGAAGCCCAACTCCGTGCGCGGCGCCTACTACCAGGGCCGCCCCGGAGCCGAGAACGGACGCCCGCGACGCACCCGCCGCCGCGAAACGACCCCCGAGGACGCCATCGCCGACGCCCGCCGGGCGCTCGAGGCGGCCATCGAGTCAATCGACGCAGAGGTCGAAGCGGCCAGCCAACGCAAGGACGAGGCAGCCGCCGAGTACGACGCGATGGTCGAAGCCGCACCCGGACGAAAGGAGGCGATCCAAGCACGGATCGACGCGCTCGCGTAGCCGAGCGATCCCCGGCGGCTGGCGCTTCGGTGCTGGTCGTCGGGGTTGACAGCACTCATCCATTAATGGCTTAACAGAAACAGGAGGATCGAACGCATGCCGGAATTCGAGCGGCCTGGAAACAGCACAAGGAGCAGCCATAAAGTCACTTCTCCCAACGAGAGGAGGTCTTTGGTGGCAATCAGTCCCACCCCCGCCCCAGTCGAGGCCGACAGGGCTCCGGCCATCGGCGCGGCGATCTACGCTCGCGTCTCCAGCTCCGGGCAGCTCGGACGTGACGGCGACAGCGACGGCTACTCCATCCCGGCCCAGGTCGAGGCGTGCAGCCGCGAGGCTCAGCAGCGCGGAGCTACGGTGGTCAAGGTCTACATCGAGCGTGCCGAGTCGGCCCGCAGCGACGACCGGCCGGTACTCCAAGAGATGCTGCGCGAGCTGCCGACGCTCGGCGCAAAGCTGCTGATCGTCCACAAGGTCGATCGGCTCGCGCGCAACCGTCTGGACGACGCCCAGCTCTACGAGCGCATGATGGGCATGGGCGTGACGCTCGTTCTCAGCCAGCGAGAACATCGACGACACGCCGGCCGGACGCCTCATGCACGGCATGTTGGCGACGTTCGCCGAGTACTACTCCAACAACCTCGCGACCGAGATCAAGAAGGGGCTGCACCAGAAGCACAAGATCGGCGGCACGCCGTTCAAGCCGCCTATCGGGTACCTGCCGGTGCGGCGCTGGATCGAGGGGCAGGAGATCCGCACCGTCGAGGTCGATCCCGAGCGTGCCCCGCTGGTGCGGCTGGCCTTCGACCTCTACGCGACCGGCGACTGGAGCCTGGCGCGACTGACCAAGCACCTGGCCGACCAGGGACTCCGCAGCCGTCCCACGCCCAAGCGCGCGCCGGCACCGCTCGCCGTGACGAGCGTCCACAAGCTGCTCAAGAACGTCTACTACATCGGCATCGTGCAGTTCATGGGCCGGCGCTACCCCGGCCGCCATGAGCCGCTGATCGACCAAGACACCTTCGACCGCGTACAGATGCTGCTCGCCGCCAACGACAAGGTCGGCGACCACGCCTGGAAGCACCGCCACTACCTGCGCGGCATGGTCGTCTGCGAGGAGTGCGACGGGCGGCTGCTGTTCAGCCGCCACCGCAACCGGCACGGCGTCTACTACGAGTACTTCAGCTGCACCAACCGCGCCTCACGCAAGATCGGCAAGTGCAGAGGACACCACTACCGCGTCGAGGACGTCGAGCGCCACATCATCGAGCACTACGCCACCGTGCGAATCCCGAAGGCGGTCCAACAGCGGATCGTCGCCGACGTGACGCGCGACGTCGAGGACCGCACGGCGCTCATCGAGCGCGAGATCGAGCGGCACGTCCGGCGTATCCGTGAGATCGAGGACTACCAGGCCCACTTGCTCCAGCAGAGCTACAAGGGCTTGGTGTCGGATGAGGTCTTGGCACGCGAGCAGCAGCGCCTCGCCGACGAGAAGGCGACGGTCGAGAACATGCGGCGGAAAGCCCAGGTCCATACCGGCGAGGTCGCGCAGCGACTTGGGGCAGCGCTCGAACGGGCGACGGACCCCCAGGCGGCCTATGCCGGTGCCACGCCGATGGAGCGGCGGATGCTCAACAAGACGTTCTTCAAGCGCATCCGGATCGGGGAGGACGGCGAAGTCGTCGGCGCCGATCTCTCGCCGGTCTACGAGGCCATGAGGCCGTGGCATCCCCTTGGGCGGTCGTCACGGGCCAGGAAGCCCCGGCGTCGTCGGGGGGCGGGAAACGCAAACCCCGACCCCCTTTCAAGGGGCCGGGGTCCGTACTTTCCAAGAATGGTGGAGGCGGGGGGAATCGAACCCCCAACTCCGCCTTGCAAAGGCGGCGTGTTCCCGTTAGCACCACGCCCCCGGGCGGGTCCAACTGTAGCTGCGATCGGGGGTCGTGGGCGTGGAGGGTGGCGGCCGGCGGGCGGTGGGCCTTGCGGGGAGGGCGTGCGATCTGGTGTGATCGGGCGCGATGCTGACGACGCTCGCCGACGTGGCGCTCGGGCTCGTGCTGGTCGGCTCCGCGGGGGCGAAGCTGGCGGCGCCCGTCCGCACGCGCGCCGCGCTCGCGACGTTCGGCCTGCGCAGTGCCCGCGGGCGCGCGCTCGCGTGGGGCGCCGCCGTCGCGGCCGAGGCGGCCTTGGGGATCGGCGTCGCGCTCGGCCTCGGCGCCGCCGCCTATGCCGCAGCGGCGCTCATGCTCGCGTTCGCGGCGCTGCTCGCCCGTGCGCTGGCCGCCGGCGGCGCCGGCCGGCCGTGCGGCTGCCTCGGCCCGCGCTCGCGCGTGACGCCGCTCGCGCTCGTCCGCACGCTGGCGCTCGCCGCCGCCTTCGCGCTGCTGCCGCTCGTCCCCGACGCCGACCCGTCGACCGACGCCTGGCTCGCGATCGGCCTCGGCGTCGCGCTCGCGGCGGTCGTCGTGCTCGCCGTCCTGCTGCTCGCGCTCGCGCGGGAGGTGGGCGAGCTGCGGCTCGCGCTGCCGCCGCAGCTGCCGCTCGAGATCGAGGGGGAGGGGCCGGCGCGCGGGTCGCGCGTCGACCTGATCGAGCGGTTCGCGCCGCAGCCCGCAGCCCGCCTCGCCCTCGCCGTCTTCTCCTCCGACGGCTGCCCGCTGTGCCTCGCGCTCGAGCCGGCCGTCGCCGCGCTGCGGCGCGACCCGCTGCTCGCCGTCGCGACATTCGACGAGCACGCCGACCAGGACGTCTGGCGGGCGCTCGCGATCCCCGGCAGCCCCTACGCGCTCGTGCTGGCCCTCGACGGCACCGTCCTCGCCCAGGGCACGTTCAACTCCGCCCGCCAGCTCGAAGGGCTGCTCGCGGCCGGCGAGCGGCGGGAGCGGGAGGCGCTCGCGCATGCGTGACCGCCGCCGCCTCAGCGACGCGCTCGCCGGCGACACCGACCGTCGCGGCTTCCTCGCACGCGCCGGCGGCTGGCTGCTGGCGACCGCCGCCGGGACCGCCGCGCTGGAGGCCGGAACCGAGGACGCGGAGGCCTACCACTACTGCGGTCACGTCTACACGACCGGCTCCTGCCCGCACCCGACCGGCCTGCCGCGCATCGACGTCCACGGCTACCCGCTGCGCGCGCGAGACGGCCATCCGGTCGACGACCTCGGGCGCCCGGTCGACCGTCGCGGCCACCCGCTCGACCAGCACGGCCGCCGCCTGCGCGACCCCGACGGCCGGCCGCTGCCGCCCGCCCCGCGCACGCGCGTCTGCCAGGACGGCGTGCGCCGCAGATACGGCTTCCACACGCAGATCGACGGCTCCTGGTATCGCTGCTGCGGCGGCAGGGTCCGCCGGCTGATGGACTGCTGCGGCTACCACCAGACCCGCATCAACGGCGACGCCGCGCTCGCCGGCTACTGCTACAGCGGCCGCAAGGTCTTCTGCGTCATGTACTTCCAGACCCACGTCCCGTGCTGAGGCGCCCGAGCCGATGACCGCCGCGATCCTCTTCGCGACCGCGTTCGCCGCCGGCGTCACCGGCGCGTGGTCGCCGTGCGGCTTCTCGATGGTCGAGACGCTCGGCGGCGCGCGCGACCGGCTCGGCGCCGGCGCCGTGCGCGCCAGCTGCGCGACGTTCGCGCTCGGTGCGCTCGCCGGCGGCGCGGTCACGTTCGCGGCGCTCGCGGCGCTGGGCGGTGTGCTCGGCGGCGCCGGCTCCACCGCTGCGCTCGCGGCGGCCGTCGGCGTCGCCCTGCTGGCCGCGCTCGGCGAGGCGCTCGGCGTGCGGGTCGTGCCGCAGATCCGCCGCCAGGTGCCGGAGCCGTGGCGCCGCACGCTGCCGCTGCCGCTCGCGGCCGGCCTCTACGGGATCCTGCTCGGCCTCGGCTTCACGACGTTCGTGCTGACGCTCGCGGTGTGGGCGCTGGCGGGGATCTCCGTCGCGATCGGCTCCGTGCCGGCCGGCCTGCTGATCGGCCTCGGCTTCGGCGCCGGGCGCGCGCTGCCGGTCGTCGTGCTCGCGTCGCGCTACGCGACGCTCGGCCGGCGGCTGGAGCTGAGGATGGCGGAGCAGCCGGCGCTGCTGCGGCGCCTGCGGCTCGCCGACGGCGCGCTGCTCGCGGCGCTCGCGGTCGCGTTCCTCGCGAGCGGCAGCGCGAGCGCGGCGCACGTGACGCTCGTTGCCCCGCACGCGACCGATCCCTCGCGCACCGGCTCCGCCTTCGCGTGGCGCCGCCTCGGCGGGGGCGCGGTCGTGCTGCAGGGCGACGCACGCAGCGTGCTGGCGGGGGAGAACGTCGCCGTCGGCGGACGCTACGTCGCGACGCGCCAGGGCGCCGCGCTCGTCGTGCGCAACCGCCGCAGCGGCGAGGTCGTGATGGAGCGCGCCGCGCCGCGCGCCACGCAGCTCGCCGTCTCGGACCGCTGGCTCGTCTGGCGCACGTCCCGCCGCGGCGGCGGCGATCGCCTGTGGGCGCTCGCGCTCCCGGCCGCGCACGCCGTCCCGACCGCCACCGCCGCCGACGCCGGCCTCGCCCGGCTCGTCGCCGGCGTCAAGCGGCGCAAGTGGCTCGGCCGCCCGGCGCTCGACCGGAACCGCCTCGCCTACGCGGTCGCGACGCCGCACGAGAGCCGCATCGTCGTCGAGCGGCTGCGGCGCACCGCCGGCCGGACCCGCCGCCGCGTGCTGCTGCGCTCCCACCGCGTGCAGTACTCCCAGCCGGCGCTCGCCGGCCGCCGCCTGCTCTACGTGCGCGCGACGCAGTGCGACCAGCGCCTGCAGCTCGCCTCGCTGCGCCGTCCGCGCCGCGCGCGCACGCTGCTTCGGCTCGGCACGACCGCGCACCGCGACGCCGGGCACGAGCCGCACCACACCGCGCAGGGCAGCGAGCCCGGCCACTGCCCGCCGGGCACGCCGCGGCGCACCGACACGACGCTGTGGACGACGGCGCTCGCCGGACGCGCCGCGTACGTGACGCTGCTGCGCCCCGGCGCCGGCGGCGCCGCCCCGCAGGCGCGGATCGTGCGCGTGCGCGGCTGAGCGGCCACGCGCCACGCTGGCCGGCCCCGCCGGCGCGCCCACCATCCGTCCACGCCCGCTCCGCACCGCACCATCGCCGCCGGGGACGTGTTTCGGCCTGCAACGACGCGCCCAGCCCGGGCGCGCGGCGGGGCCTAAGCTGACCGGCGAGCGGCCCCGCCGCCGGAACGCCGATGACCGCCGTCCTCCGTCACCGCCATCCCCGTCGCCGCAGTGCCGCCCGCGCCGCCGCGCTGCTCGCCGCGGCGTGTGCGGCGATCGCGCTGCTCGCGCTCTCCCCCGCGGCCGGCGCGGCCTGGAAGTCGCCCGACGGCCGTCCGCGCATCGTCTTCGTCCGCTGCTCCTCGGTCCCGTTCCCGTGCAAGGCCCACACGATCGTCACGCGCACGGGCCGCCTGCTCGTCGGCGCGGGCGGGATGAGCCGGCGCGCGCGCGTCGCCTTCCCCGTCCGCTACCCGAGCGGCCGCGTCGCGCGGCGCGGCGTGCGCGGGCACCTGCGCACGGCGACGCGCATCGTCGTGCGCGTCCCGCGCGATGCCGTCAGCGGCCTGGTCCGCGTCGTGAACCCGGGCGGGAAGGCGTCGAACGCGGTGCGGCTCAAGGTCGTGCGCGCGCCGAAGCGCTCGAGGACCGGCGGCGGCACGCCGTCCGTCGGCCCGAGCGCGTTCGACGGCAGCGGCATGTGGATCTGGTACCTGTCGAGATCGCAGGGCGGCTCGCCGACGCGCATCGCCGAGCAGGCGAAGGCGCACGGCGTGCGCACGATCTTCGTCAAGAGCGCCGACGGCACCGGCGTCTGGTCGCAGTTCACGAGCACCGCGGTCGCGGCGCTGAAGGCGACCGGGCTCAAGGTCTGCGCCTGGCAGTTCGTCTACGGCGACAAGCCGGTCGGCGAGGCGCACGCCGCCGCAGCCGCGAAGGACGCCGGCGCCGACTGCTTCGTGATCGACGCCGAGGGCGCCTACGAGGGCAAGTACGCGCAGGCGCAGCGCTACATGGCGAAGCTGCGCGAGCTCGTCGGCCCCGACTACCCGATCGGCCTCACGAGCTTCCCGTACGTCGACTACCACCCGGGCCTGCCGTACTCGGTCTTCCTCGCGCCCGGCAACGCGACGTTCAACCTGCCGCAGGTGTACTGGAAGACGATCGGCGACTCGGTCGACGCTTCGCTCGCGCACACCTACGAGTGGAACAGCCCGTACGAGACGGCGATCTTCCCGCTCGGTCAGACCTACGACAGGCCCCCGGCGAAGGACATCCGCCGCTTCCGCCAGCTGTCCGGCGCATATGGCGCGCGCGGCGTGAGCTGGTGGGTGTGGCAGTACGCGAGCGCGTCGGACTGGAACGCGCTCGGGGCCTCGCTTGCGCCGGTCGCGCAGCCCGACACGCTCTGGCCGACGCTCGCCGCCGGCAAGGGTGGCAAGGTCGGCTCGCGCGGCGACCTCGTCGTGTGGGCGCAGGAGCACCTCGCCGGCGCCGGTCAGTCGGTCTCGATCGACGGCGCGTACGGCTCCGGCACCGCGCGCGCCGTGCGCGCCTTCCAGACCGACGCCGGCCTGCCGGTCACCGGCCGGGTGGACGCGGACACGTGGCCGGCGCTGCTGAAGGCGACGCCGCAGCAGGTCGACTGGGTCGCGCAGGCGAAGGCCGCGGCCCGCCGCGCCCGCGCGGCTGCGCGCCGCGGGCGGGCACGCGCGGCGAGCGTCGCGGCGGGCGCCCGCCACGGCCTGCCGCGCGGCGCCAACGGCCCCAGCTCCGCCGGGCTGCCTGCGAAGCGCTACGAGATCCCGCCGGGCCCGCTGCGCTGAGCGCGCGGCGAGGACGCCGCCTACGCCGATCGTCGTAGGTCCGTGCACAGACCGCGCGACTGATGCGGCAGAATGCGAGCGTGCCCGGTCGCAGCACACGCCGCCTCGCCCTGCTCGCCGTCCTCGCGGTGAGCGCGCTCGCCGCCGCGCTCGCGGGCCCGGCGGCCGCGCTCCCGCCGGCGCCGGTCCAGACCGACTGCCTGACGTATCGCGGCAAGGCGCCCTGCGTCTACAACATCGGCTACATCGAGCTGCGCCTCTCCCGCCACGTCCTGCACGTCGGCGACAAGGTCTCCGGCACCTACACGTGGGGCTTCAGCCCGACCCGCTCCGGCAGCTTCCTCAAGCACGGCGCCGGCCTGCGGCTGCTGCGCTGCACGGGCAGAAAGAACGCGGGCCTCGGCACGAGCGGCTCGCGCACCTGCACGTGGAAGGCGACGCACAAGACCAGGTCCTGGGTCACCTCGCTCGGCATGACCCTGCACCAGAACGCCTCGCTCGGCGCCTACACCGAGAACGACTTCTACATCGTGCTCGGCAGAGAGATGGTGATCGAGGGCGACGTCAAGCGCCAGGAGACGGACGCCAACCCGACCGGCGGCAAGCCCGGCATCGCCGGCGTGAAGGTCAAGATCCACGGGCCGCAGAGCAAGACGGTGCGGACGAACGCGAACGGCTACTTCGCGACGACCGTGAAGCGGTCCGGCCGCTACCGCGTCACGCCGAGACTGCCGGGCAGATACGGCGGCAGACGGGCGCTCACGCCACCCTCGCGCGTCGTGAAGGTCAGCAGCACGAAGTCCGCGCGCGCCGACTTCGTCGTCGACGACGACCTCCGGGTCTCGCTCTCGTTCGACCGCGACAAGGTCCCCGCCAGTGGCTACGAGGTCGTCACCGGGACGGTCAGAGCCGAGCGCTTCGGCCAGCCCGTGCCGAACCTCGCCGTCTCCGTGATCCCCTTCAAGCACACCGTCTCGATGGACGCCGAGCAGGCGCCGGTGCCCGCGCGCTTCTGCACGATCAGCTGGACCAACTTCCTCGCCTGGCCGAACGGCACGCGCGGGCTCAACAAGAACCAGTTCCCCTTCGACGTCACGACCGACGCCGGCGGGACCGCGAGATTCGTCGTGCAGACCGGCACGGTGCCCGGCAACCTCGTCGTGCAGGCGTGGGCGAAGGACGGCAGCTACAAGCTGCGCACCAAGAACATCACGCAGGTCTCCGACACGCGGACGATCGTCAACGAGGCGGTCGACGGCACGCTGCTCGGCAACCTCTCGCAGGAGCTCGGCCGCATCGGCACCGAGAAGGGGATCACGTGGGAGACCTACCCGACCCTGCTCGCCGACCAGCTCGGCCTGCAGGCCGGCGGCGGGCTCGCGTTCGACCCGATCCACGGCTCGGCGATGCAGGGCGTGCTCGTCCATCCCGCCACGACGCGCATCCCCTACCTGGAGAACGCCGTCGTCGGCGCCAACGACGGCACCGTCATCACGCCCGACCGGCTCGACACGATCGTCAGCACGCTCTACGGCGGCTTCAGCAAGACCGTCAACGGCAGAGCGCTGCCGGCGCTGCCCTCGTTCGCCACCTGGAAGGCCGGCGGCGCGGCGGCCGGCTGGTCGCTCGTGCCGCAAAGCGGGGACGTGAGCTACCTCGGCGACCCGCGCGGCTGGAGCTACTTCGGGTTCCCGTACCCGAAGTCCGGCGGCTGCTGATGGTGGGACGCGGGCCGCGGCGGCCGTGCACGACCGCCCGTGCGGCGCTCGCCGCCACCACCACGAGGTTCGGCAGCACGCTCGCGCAGCCGGCCAACATGCCGTTCGGTTGCGAGGCGCGCGGTGCGCGGCTCGTGCGGACCGTGGTCGTCCCGCGGCTGCGCGGCTGACGCGGCAGCCCGCGGCGCCGCGGTCAGGCCGACGCGCTCGACGCCGTCGCGCGCTTGGCGGCGAGCTTCGCCGGGTCGACGCGCACGACGTCCCACGCGAGGCCGGTGCGCTCCAGCAGCGAGATCACGCCGGCCGAGATGTCGAGCTGCCCGCGCTCGAGCCCGTGGCGCGCGGAGGTGGGGAAGGCGTGATGCCCGTTGTGCCAGGCCTCGCCGAACGTCAGCGGCGCGAGCCAGGCGAGGTTGCGCGATTCGTCGCCGGTCTCGAACGGCTTGCGGCCGAAGAAGTGGCAGAGCGAGTTGATCGAGTAGGTGGCGTGGTGCAGGATCAGCATCCGCACGAGGCCGCCCCACAGCATCCCGGTCAGGCCGGCCTGCCACGTGCCGCCGATCGCGAAGCCGAGCGCGAACGCGAGCAGGAAGCCGCCGACCGCCCACAGGAAGAACGTGTCGTTGACCCACTTGACGACCGGGTCTCTGAGCAGGTCGGGCGCGTAGCGCTCCTTGTTGCCGCGCTGCGTGTGGATGAACAGCCAGCCGAGGTGGGCGTGCATCAGGCCGCGCAGCGCGCCCTTCAGACCGTGGCCGTGGTCGACGTGCGGGCTGTGCGGGTCGCCTTCGCGATCGGAGAAGGCGTGGTGCTTGCGGTGGTCGGCGACCCAGGAGACGATCGGCCCCTCGATCGCCATCGAGCCGGAGGCGGCGAGCACCCCGCGCACGGCGCGGTTCGTCTTGAACGAGCGGTGCGTGAAGAGGCGGTGGAAGCCGACCGTGATCCCGAGGCCGGTGATCGCGTACATGATCCCGAACACGATCAGGTCGCTCACGCCGAGCCAGTCGCCCCACACCTGCCAGCCGACGATGCCGAGCGCGAGCACCGGCACGACGGTGATCAGCCCGGTCAGCGTGCGATCGAGCGTCTCGAACGCCACCGGCTGGACGTCGTCCGGCGTCGGGCCGGCCACGGGCTGTTCCGTCACGGGGTCGATGGCGTGCAGAGTAACGACGCGACCCGACTGCTGCTACGGTGGAAAGCCGCAGGCGGCGCCGCTGCCTGCTGAGGTTCTTGCTCCTGAAGGCGCATCGCGCGGTTGGGGACAGTCGAATCTCTCCCCACCACATAGCGCCGGCGCCTGCGCCGGCTGCGAGGAGCATCGCCACATGCAGCAGTCCACCTTCGCCGATCTCGGCGTGTCCAAGCCCGTCGTGCGCGCGCTCGCCGCACGCGGGATCGAGCGGCCGTTCGCGGTCCAGCAGCTGGTCGTCGGCGACGTGCTCGACGGCCACGACGTGCTCGTCGAGTCGCCGACCGGCTCGGGCAAGACGCTCGCGTTCGGCATCCCGCTCATCGACGCGCTCGAGCCGGCGCGCCAGGCTCGGCGCCGTCCGGGCGAGCCCGGCGCGCTCGTGCTGGCGCCGACGCGCGAGCTGGCGAGCCAGATCGTCGACGAGCTCGGCGCGATCGCGCGCGCCCGCTCGCTGAGCGTCGTCGCCGTCTACGGCGGCGCCGGCATCAACCCGCAGATCAGAGCCGCGCGCAGAGCCGACGTGCTCGTCGCGACGCCGGGCCGCCTCGTCGACCTGCTCGACCGCAGAGCGGTCTCGCTCGGCGCGGTCGACGTGCTCGTGCTCGACGAGGCCGACCGGATGCTCGACATGGGCTTCCGCCCGGTCGTCGACCGGCTCGTCGCGCTCACGCCCGACGACCGCCAGACGATGCTGTTCTCGGCGACGCTCGCGGGCGAGGTCGACCGCATCGCGAAGGTCTACACCTCCGGCGCGAACGCCACGCGCACGCGCCGAAGCAGGAGGCGCGCGGGAACGTCGACCACCGCTTCGTGAAGGTCACGCGCGAGCGCCGGATGGAGCAGCTCGTGCGCGAGCTGACCGAGCAGGAGCGCGGCCGCACGCTCGTGTTCGTGCGCACGAAGCGCGGCGCCGACCGGCTCGCGAAGCAGCTCGGCCGCGTCGAGACGCTGAGCGTCGCCGCGATGCACGGCGACAAGTCCCAGCGCCAGCGCGAGCGCGCGCTCGCGCAGTTCGAGGCCGGCCGCGTCGACACGCTCGTCGCGACCGACGTCGCCGCGCGCGGCATCGACGTGCGCGACATCACGCACGTCATCAACTTCGACGCCCCGGGCGCGAGCGACGACTACGTCCACCGCGTCGGCCGCACCGCGCGCGCCGGCGCGGACGGGGTCGGCATCACGTTCGTGCTGGAGGACCAGGTGCGCGACGTCGTCGCGATCGGCGCCGGGCTCGGCCTGCACCGCGAGCTGGAAGCCGGCGGCCTGCCGGCCGGCGGACGCATCGCGAGCAGCTCCGCGGGGCGGGGCGCCGCCGGCGGCCGTGCGAACGGCGGCGGGAGCACGCGCCGCGGTCGCCGCGGCGGCCGCAACCGCAGCCGCTCCGGCGGCGCCGGGCGTCAGTCGTCCCAGTCGCGGTAGGAGCGCAGCGCGATGCCCTCCGCCGCGAGGGCGTCGCGCACGCGCGGGTCGCACAGCGACGCGACCTCGGCGTCGCGCTCGGCCGCATAGGCGGAGCCGGACGCGTCGCCGAGCGCGGGGTGGCAGCCGAGCTCGGTGGCGCCGGGCGGCAGTGCGCGCAGCAGCGCGCACAGCGCGTCGGGGGCGATGGCGGCCGGCGCGGGCGCGCCGTCGGCGTCGCGCGCGAAGAAGCGGCCCTCGTAGCGCAGGCCGGGCGTGCAGTCGCGCACCGGCACGCCGAGCCGGGCGGCGTGCTCCAGCACGATCGAGCGGGCCGGCTGCTCGCGGTGGAGGTGGTGGTGCGAGTCGAGGTGCGTCGGCGTCTGCCCGGTCAGCTCCTCGAAGCGCTCGACCTGCGCGGCGACCTCCGCGCCGACGGCCGCCTCGTCGTCGCAGGGCACCTCTGCGAACGCGCCGACCCACGGCTCGCCCGCGTAGCGCCACGGCTCCAGCTCGACGTGCAGCCCGAGGCTCAGGCCGGGATGCGCCGCCGCGTACGCCGCCGCCTCGGCCGCGAACGGCGCCCGCACCATCAGGCTCGCGCTCGTCACGACGCCGTGCTCGTGCGCCCGCGCGACGCCGCGGTTCACGCCCGCGCTCAGCCCGAAGTCGTCCGCGTTCACGATCAGCCGCCGCACGCTCATGCGGCCATTGTTCCCCGCGCCGGCTGCGCGCGCAGCGCCGCCGGCACGCCGCACGCCCGCGCGATCCACGCCGGCAGGCCGGGGTCGAGGTAGCCGGCGACCCGCAGCAGGTCGAATCTGCGCGTGCGGCCGGTCGCGGCGCCGGTGGCGCGGCGTGCGCCACCGGGTAGGCTCGCACCATGCTCGTGCGCGATGCCGGCGACGCCTGGCAGATCGTCCTGCAGACCGATCACGCCGACCTGTCGGGCCAGCTCGCCGAGGCGTGGGGCGGCCCGGGGTTCGCGCGGCCGGAGCCGTACGTGCCGCTGGTGCGCGCCGCGCGCCGGCACGACGACGGCTGGGCGACGTGGGAGCAGCAGCCGCGGCTCGGTGCGGACGGCGCGCCGCAGTCGTTCCTGACGGTCCCGGCCGCCGTCCATCTCGCCTTCTACCGCGCCGGCGTCGAGTGCGTCTGCGAGGAGGACCCGGCCGCCGGGCTGCTCGTTTCGATGCACATGAGCGGGCTCTACCGCCAGCGCTACGACGTGATGCCCTCGCCGCCGCGCGAGCTCGACGAGGACGTGCGCGACCTCGTCGACGCGTTCGTGCAGCAGGAGGAGGACCGGCAGGTCGCGCTGCGCCGCATGCTCGACGCCGACGAGGCGTGGCGCTGGACCAGCTACGCGCTGCTGCAGGTCTTCGACGTCGTCTCGCTCTACTTCGGCCTCGCGAACGTCGAGGCCGGGATGTCCGGCGCGTGCGAGGGCGTCCCGACCGCCGACGGCGGGGACCCGGTGCGGATCGCGATCGAGCCGCTCGGCCCGTGGCGCGTGCGCTTCGACCCCTACCCGTTCGCCGAGGACCAGGTCGCGCTCACGCTGCGCCGGCGGCTCGTGCGCAAGCCGGCGCGGCCGTGGCCCGACGAGGAGGCCTTCCGCGCCGACCTCGCCGCGACGCCGTTCGAGACGGTGCGGCTCTTCGCGGAGCGGTGAGCGGCCGCGGGCGCCGATGCGGCTTTCGCGCTACGACGGCCGCGAGCGGCCTGGTTCGCGCGACGTCACCCTGACCGCCGTCCCGTACGCGGCGACCTCGCTCATGATGTTGCCGATGTCGTTGCAGTCGAAGCGCATCGCGATGACGGCGTTGGCGCCGCGCTCGCGCGCCGCGTCCTTGAGCCGGTCGACCGCGTGGTTGCGGCTGTCGGCCAGCAGCTTCGTGTAGCCCTTGACCTCGCCGCCGGAGATCGTGCGGAAGGTCGCGCCGATGTTCGAGAAGGCGTTGCGCGAGCGCACGATCAGCCCGAACACCTCCCCGTAGACGTCGACGACCTCGTAGCCCGGCAGGTCGTTCATGGTGGTGATGATGATGTCGTCGCTCATGCGCCGGACTGTCCCACGCCCGGCGGCGGCGGCGCGCGCGGCGGCGCCCAGACGGAAGCGTCCTGCCCCGTGGTCGTCGTGCGACCGCGGAGCAGGACGCTTCGTGCCGAGGGCGGGCGGCGCGCGTCAGGCCGCGACCGCGGCGCTGCTGCTCAGCAGCTCGCCGGCGAGGCGGTCGACCGCGTCGCCGGTGCCGCCGAGCAGGCGGCGCGAGACCTGCGCGCGGCGGAAGAACAGCGGCGCGTCGTGCTCCCAGGTCGCGCCGATCCCGCCGTGCACGGAGATCAGCTCGCGCGCGGCGAAGTCGAGCGCGGCCCCGCCGGCGGCGCGCGCGGCGCTCGCCGCGGCGGCGAGCTCGTCCGGCTTGTCGACGTACGCCCAGCCGGCGTAGTACAGCAGCGACCGCGTGTTCTCCTGGCGCCGCAGCACCTCCGTCAGCGCGTGCTTGACGGCCTGGTAGGAGCCGATCGCGCGGCCGAAGGTGTAGCGCTCCTTCGCGTAGGCGACCGAGCGCTCGAGGCACTCCTCGACCGCGCCGAGCGACTCCGCCGCGATCAGCGTGTGCGCAAGGAACCACGCGCGCCGCAGCGCGTCGTCGTCGACGGCGAGGACGCGCCCGCAGGCGTCGTCGAGCGTCACGTGCCCGAGCGGTCGCGTCGCGTCGTAGACGCCGCCCGCGGCCTCGACCGAGACGCCCTCGGCGCCCGGTCCGAACGCGATCGCCACCGGACCGTCCGCGTCGGCGCCGACGACCACCAGCACGTCCGCTCCGACCGCGTCGGGCACCCACGACACCGTGCCGTTCACGGTCGCGAGGCCGTCGTCGCCGCGGGCGACCTGCGGCGCCGGCGCGCGGCGCCGGCCGCTGCGCGCCTCGACGGTCCAGGCCGGATCGAGGTCGTCGCCGGGGCGCGCGGGGACGTAGGCGGCGCGCAGCTCGCCGGCGGCGAGCCGGCGCAGCGTCTCGTCGTCGATCCCGCCGACGGCGCTCGCGAGCAGCGCCGTCGCCGGCAGGTGCCCGAGCAGCGGCACGCTCGCGAGCACGCGGCCGGCCTCCGCCGCCACCAGCATCGCGTCGATCGCGCTCAAGCCCGCGCCGCCGTGCGCCTCGTCGATCAGCAGCCCGGTCCAGCCGGCCGTCGTCGCGGTCGGCCACAGGTCGGGCAGCGTGCCGCCCTCGAGCGCCTCGCGCGCGGCCTCGATCGTTCTCACGCGGCCGAAGGCGTCTCTCGCCGCCTCCCGCAGCAGGACCTGCTCGTCTGACAGATCGAAGTTCACGACGCGACCTCCTGGCGCTCCTTGGCGCGCAGCTCGCTGAACGGGATGCCCTTGTCGAGGCGCGGCTCCGGCGGCAGCCCGAGCACGCGCTCGCCGACCGTGTTGCGCAGGATCTCCTCGGTGCCGCCGGCGGACTTCAGGCCCGGCAGGAACGAGATCAGATACGACCACTCGCTGTCCGGGTCCAGGGCCTCCGGCCCGACCACGTCGGCGATCAGGTCACCGGCGGCGATCGCGCCGTTGACGGCGGTGATCTTCCCCATGCCGGCCTCCGGGCCGGGGATCTGGCCGCGCGAGATGGCGGTGAGCAGGCGGTAGCCGGTGAAGCGCAGCGCGAGCAGCTCGGTCGCCAGCTCGCCGAAGCGCGCTCGCACCTCCGGGTCCTGCGCGGCGGCCGGGTCGCTCGCGATGGCGGCGGCGAAGCGGTCGGCGCGGTAGCCCATGCCCTCCGAGCCGGCGCCGATCGTGAGGCGCTCGAACATCAGCGTCGTCAAAGCCACGCCCCAGCCGCCGTTCACCGCGCCGACTTCGGAGCCCGGCTCGAGCCGCACGTCGTCGAAGAAGACCTCGTTGAACTCCGGCTCGCCGGAGATCTGGCGCAGCGGGCGGATCGTGACGCCCTCCGCGTCCATCGGCACGACGAACATCGTCAGGCCCTTGTGCTTGTGCGCGTCCGGGTCGGTGCGCGCGAGCAGCAGGCCGTAGGCGGCGAACTGCGCGTTCGTCGTCCACACCTTCTGGCCGGAGAGGCGCCACGAGCCGTCGTCTTCCTTGCGCGCGCGTGACTGGATGCCCGCGAGGTCGGAGCCGGCGGCCGGCTCGGAGAACAGCTGGCACCACACCTCGTCGCCGTGCAGCATCGGCGCGAGGTAGCGCTGCTTCTGCTCGTCGCTGCCGTGCGCGATCAGCGTCGGGCCGAGCATGCCGACGCCGATCGCGTCGAGGATCCCCGGCACGCCCGCGCGCGCGATCTCCTGGTTGATGACGACCTGGTGGAGCGGCCCCTTGCCCTGGCCGCCGTGCTCGGCGGGCCAGGTGACGCCGACGTAGCCGCCCTCGGCGAGCTTGCGCTGCCAGGCGCGGTGCGCCGCGACGGCGCCCTCCTCGTCGCCGCGACCGCGCGTGGCGGGGGCTTCGCTTGCGTTCTGCTCGAGCCACGCACGCACCTCGGCGCGATATGCAGCCTGCTCGGGCGTGTCGTTGAGGTCCACGACGCTCCTTCCTCAGGTCCCTGGTTGACTGGCCAATCAGTCTACGGCCAGAGGAGCAGCGTAGCGCCGCGAGACGCGCGCCGGACCGTACCGGGCGCGACGCCCGTCGCGGCGGCGAACCAGCGCATGCGCGCCGTCGTCGCCGCTACCGTCGTCGCAGGGCGTTCGAGCGGAGGAGGAGCGCGTGCCCGACCCTGGCCTGTTCGGTCCGGAGAGCGTCACCTGGCGGGTCAACCGCGAGTCCGTGCTGCTGCTCGGCGGCGGTCGCGCGCTGCTGCTTCAGGTCGCGCATCCGAGCGTCGGCGCGGGCGTCGAGCAGCACTCCGGCTACCGCGAGGACCCGTGGGGCCGCCTGTGGCGCACGCTCGACGTCACCGGCAGAATCGTCTTCGGCGACTCCGAGACGTCGGCCGCCGCGTCGCGCCACCTCCAGCACGTCCACCGCTTCGTGAGAGGGACCGTCGCGGACGGTCGCACCGCCGGCGCGCGCTACGACGCCACCGACCACCACCTGCTGCTGTGGGTCTGGGCGACGCTCGTGGAGAGCGCGCTGCTGATGTACACGCGCTACGTGCGGCCACTGCCGGTCGCCGACGTCGAGGCGTACTACGCCGAGCAGAAGCGCTTCCTCGCCGCCTGCGGCGCGCCCGCCGAGGTCGCGCCGGCGACGTACGCCGACTTCATGGCCTGGTTCGACCACATGCTCGACGAGGTGCTCGAGGTGACGCCCGCGGCGCGGGAAGTCGCCGAGTCCGTGCTCCACCCGCGCGACCTGCCGCTGCCGGCCCGGCGCGTCTTCGAGGAGACCGTCGGCCTCGTGACGACCGGCCTGCTGCCGCCGCAGGTGCGCGCGGCCTACGGCCTCGGTTGGGGCACGAACCGCGAACGCGTGCTGAGCGCGTCGACCGCGTTCATCCGTCGCATGCTGCCGATCCTCCCGTCGCTCCTGCGCGAGATGCCCTCCGCCCGCTCCGCGAGCCGGCGGCTGCGCGAAGCGGCGTAGGCGGTCGGCGGCGGCTACTCGTCCGGTCCCTGCGACAGCGCGCCGAGGATGCCGACGGCGAACAGGATCAGCACGCCGAGCGAAACGATCGTGAGGAAGCTGACGCCGTTCTCGACCGCGTCGTAGAGCGTCAGGAACGCGAAGCAGGCGGTGAAGACGAGCGCGACGATCGTGACGATGCGGTGCGTGCTCACGGCGTCGCCGCCCTCGGGCCCCGGGCCGCCGAGACCGGCGGGAGCGCCTTGCGGCGCTGCGCGAACGCGCCGATCGCCAGCAGGCCGAACGCGAACGCGGCAGCCTGCGCGGCGAAGGCGGCCCAGCCGTCCGCGCCGCCGGCGAGCGCGAGCGCCGTCTGCAGCGCGACCCAGCAGGCGAGCAGCGTCCAGGCCGGCAGCTCGATCAGTTGGAACAGCAGCGGCACGAGCACGACCGCGACCATCCGGGCGCGCCGGTACAGGCGCGTGTGCCCTGCGACGGCGGCAGCCGCGACGCCGGTCGCGGCGGCGCCCGCGAGCGCCCCGTCCGGGTCGAGCGCCGCCTGCACGCCGACGGCGATCGCCCCGGCGAGCAGGCAGTAGGCGAGGAAGCGCGGACGCGACGTCGCGTCCTCGACGTTGACCCCGAACAGCCACAGGAACGGCAGCGCGACGAGGATCCGCAGCGAGGCGCCGTCTCCGTGCAGCAGCGCGACGAGCACGCCGGCGGCGATCAGCAGCAGCGTGACGAGTGGCAGCCGGTCGGTCGGGATGTTGTCCTTGACGGGGAGCACGCGGCGGGGGAGCGGCGGGGGACGCGCGCCCGGCAGCTTCGCAGGCCGCGGCGCGGCGCGGGGTCAGTCGAGGTACGTGGCGACGTCCGCGAGCGGCGCGCGCTCGGGCGGCGCCTTCTCCTGGCGCAGCGGGCCGAGGTGCACGAGCGCGATCGCGCGCTCGCCGGCCGGGATGCCGAGCGCCGCACGGCCCGCGTCGCTGCGCAGCACCGCGGGCGTGCGCCAGTAGGCGGCGAGCCCGCGCGCGTGCGCGGCGAGCAGCAGCGCGTAGACGGCGCAGCCGGTCGCGAGCAGGTCCTCCTCGTCGGCGACCGCGTCCTCGCCGGCCTGCACGGCGCTGACGCACACGAGCGTCGGCGCGCGGTCGAGCTTCGCCGCCGCCTCCGGTCCGGCGGCCTGCTTCAGCGCTGCGAGCGTCCGTGGACCGATGACGCGGAAGCGCCACGGGTTCGTGAGGTGGTGGTTCGGCGCCCACGTGGCCAGCTCCAGGACCTCGTCGAGCAGCGCGCGCGGGACCGGGTCGGGACCGTAGACCTTGTGCGTCCGCCGCGTGCGGATCGCGGTCTCGACGTCCATGGCGCGGAGCCTACGCGGCCAGCGGCCCGACGCCGGGCCGATCCTGCGGAACGTGCTGGTCGGCGTGGTAGGACGACCGCACGAGCGGCCCGGCGGCGATGTGGTCGAAGCCGAGCGCGTAGGCGGCGTCCTCCAGCGCCTTGAACTCGTCCGGGTGCCAGTAGCGGACGATCGGCAGGTGGCGCTCGGTCGGGCGCAGGTACTGGCCGACCGTCAGCACCTGCACGCGATGCTCGCGCAGGATCGCGAACGTCTCGACCATCTCCTCGTGCGTCTCGCCGAGGCCGACCATCAGGCCCGACTTCGTCACGACCGCCTCGCCGCCCATCTCCTTCGCGTTCTTGAGCACGCGACAGGAGCGCGGGAACTCCGAGCCGCGCCGCGCGACCGGGTACAGGCGCGGCACGACCTCGACGTTGTGGTTGAAGACGTCGGGCCGCTCGGCGATCACCTTCGCGAGCGGCATCTCCTGGCCGCGGAAGTCGGGCGTGAGCACCTCGACCTTGCACTGCGGCGCCTGCTGGCGGATCGAGCGGATCACGCCGACGAAGGCGGAGGCGCCGTAGTCGGGCAGGTCGTCGCGGTCGACGGACGTGATGACCGCGTGGCGCAGCCCCATCTTCGCGACGCTGCGCGCGACGCGGGCCGGCTCGAGCGGGTCGTTCCACGTCGGCTTGCCGGTCTGCACGTTGCAGAAGCCGCAGCGGCGCGTGCACGTGTCGCCGAGGATCATGAACGTCGCGGTGCCGCGCTCCCAGCACTCGCCGACGTTCGGGCAGGCGGCCTCCTGGCAGACGGTGTGCAGGTTCTCCTGCTTGATCATCGCCGTCAGGTCGCGGTACTTCGGCCCGCCGGGCGCGGGGACCTTGAACCACGGCGGCTTGCGCTCGCGGAACGGCCGGACCTCCGAGCCGAGCACCTTCAGCACGTCCATGCCGCCCGGGTTCGCCCGCGAGCGCGTGACGTGTCTGCGTGCCTCGGTCGCGCTCATGCCTGTCCAAGGCTAGCGGCGTCGCCCACGCGGCGACGGCTCGCGAGGCCGGCGCTCACGCCGAGAACAGGTCCTTCGCGCTCACCAGCAGGACGTCCTCCTCGGCGGCTGCTGCGCGTAGCCGCGCGCTGAAGCGCTCGCGCGCGAACAGCACGAGCTGCGCGCGCGCCGCCGCCGTGGCGCAGGTCACCGAGGATGTTCTCGAGGAACTTCGGCGGGATCTCCTGCGCCCGCGCGATCGCCTCCGCCTTCGTCAGCTGCCCGCCGCCGGCCGCCGCCAGCTCGATCGCCGCCCGTACGGCGTAGTCCACTTTCGCGGAGATGCGCATCGCCGCGAATCATGCCGGGCCGGCCGGGGGGGCGCCTGCGGGCGGCGGGTCACCCGGCGAGCGTGGCGTGTGGCAGCGGCAAGCCGAGCGCGCCGGCGTCCGCCTCGACGGGCGTGCGGGCGAACGCGTCGGCGAAGCGGGCGACGACGCGGTCGGCGAGGCGGTCGAGCGCGGGGGACGGCTCGCGCTCGCGCGCGAGCGGCTCGGTCGCCGGCGGTCGCGTCAGCGCGGTCTCGCCCCGCTCGTCGGCGAGCGACGTCATGCGCACGCCGTGCAGGCCGCAGGCGACCGCCCACTCGAACGGGCGCATGTCGTTGTCGACGTTCACCGCGAAGCCGTGCGTCGTGACGTGGTGTCTGACGTGCACGCCGATCGAGGCGATCTTGCGCTCCTGCACCCACACGCCGGTGTACTCGATCCCGTCCTCGGGGCGGTTGCGGGCGGCGATGCCCTCGTCGCCGAGCGCGGCGATCAGCGCCTCCTCCATCGTGCGCAGGTAGGCGACGACGTCCTCGATCTCCATGATCGGATAGCCGACGAGCTGGCCGGGGCCGTGGTAGGTGAGCTGGCCGCCGCGCCGCACCGGCACGACGTCGATCCCCTGCTCGGCGTACCACGCGGGCGCGAACGGGAGGTCCCCGTCTCTCGACCGTCGTCCTCGCGTGTAGACGGGCGGGTGCTCGACGAGCAGCAGCACGTCTCCCAGCTCGCCCGCGATCCGCCGCTCGCGCACCGCCTCCTGCAGCTCCAGCGCCGCGCGGTACTCGACGACGCCGAGTCGCACGACGCGCAGCTCGGGAAGCGCAGCGTCAGCCATCCCACCGCTCCAGCCGCCGGCGCACCGCCCCGAGGAACTGCGCGGCCTGCGCGCCGTCGAGCGCGCGGTGGTCCCAGGAGAGGCCGAGGATCGTCATCGGCCGGATCTCGATCGCGTCGTTCCCATCGTCGTCCTCGACGACGATAGCTCGCTTGACGACCGCCTCGAGGTCGAGGATCGCCACCTGCGGCTGGTTGATCACCGGCGTCGCCATCAGCGAACCGAACTGGCCGGGGTTCGTGATCGTGAACGTGCCGCCGCGGACGTCGTCGGGCGTCAGCTCGCTCCTGCGCGCGCGGCGCGAGGCGTCGCGGATCGCGACGCCCAGCTCCTCCACGCCCAGCGTCTGCGCATCGCGGATCACCGGCACGATCAGCCCGTCCTCGCCGAGCGAGACCGCAACGCCGAGGTGGACCGCCTCGTGGCGCGCGTAGCGCTCCCCCTCCAGCGTCGCGTTGAGCGCCGGATGCTCCGCGAGCGACTCGATCGCGCAGCGCGCCACGATCGGCAGCGGCGTCGCGCCCAGCAGGCTGCTCGCCTTCGCGCCCCGGCGCGCCGCCTCGACGCGGCTCATGTCCGCCTCCATCCAGGTCGTGCACGTCGCCGCCGTCTCCAGCGACCGCTTCATGTGCGCGCCGATGGCTCTGCGCATGCGCGAGAGCTGGCCCGCGCCGTCCGGCGCCTCTTCCGGCCGGTACGGGCTCTCGGTGTGCAGCGGCCGGTCGCCGCCGCGGGCGTCGCCGGCGCCGTTCGCGCGCGCGGCTGCGGCCGCCAGCACGTCCTGCTTGCGCACGCGGCCGTTGTGGCCGGTGCCGTTCACTGCGCGCAGGTCGACGCCGTGCTGCGCCGCCAGCCGCTGCACGACCGGCGAGTGGTAGGCGCCCCGAACGACGGGCATCGAGGGGGAGGCAGCGGGCGGCCGCCTGGGCGCGGGCGGCCGGGCTCGCGAAGTGTCCTGTTCTGTGGTCGCGTGGGGACCGCTGGGCAGGACGCTTTCTGGGGGGCCGGCGATCCGGGCGAGGGTGGCCCCGACCTCGACGGTCGCGCCCTCGGGGACGAGGATCTCGGCCACCACGCCGGCCGCCGGCGACGGGATGTCGGTGACGATCTTGTCGGTGTCGACCTCGCACAGCGGCTCGTCGGCCGCGACCTCGTCCCCAGCCGCGACGAGCCATCTGAGGATCGTGCCCTCGGCGACCGAGAACGCCGAGCTGGGGCATGACGACGTCCACGGGCGTGTCAGTAGTCGAGGAGGTCTCGGCAGGCATCGCGGATGCGCTCGACCGACGGCAGCACGGCCTGTTCGAGCGGGGGGCTGAAGGGGATCGGGACGTCCGGGGTCGCGACGCGGCGGATCGGGCCGTCGAGCTGCTCGAAGGCGTGCTCGGCGATCAGGGCGGCGACCTGCGCGCCGGCGGCGCACGTTCTCGTTCGCCTCGTCGACGATCAGCGCCTTGGACGTCTTGGCGACCGAGGTGAGGATCGCGTCGGCGTCGAGCGGGACGAGCGAGCGCAGGTCGAGCACCTCGACGCTCGCGCCGTCGAGCGCGTCCGGCTCGGTCGCCTCCAGCGCCGCGTGCACCATCGCCCCGTAGGCGATTACCGTCAGGTCCTCGCCCTCGCGGGCGATCCGCGCGGTCATCGGCGTCTCGTAGGACCCGGCGGGCACCTCGCCCTTCACCCGGCGGTAGAGGTGCTTGTGCTCGAGGTAGACGACCGGGTTGGGATCGCGGATCGCCGCCGTCAGCAGGCCCTTCGCGTCCTCCGGGGTGCTAGGCGCCACCACCTTGAGTCCCGGCGCGTGCATGAACCACGCCTCCGGATTCTGCGAGTGGAACGGCCCGCCGGAGAAGCCGCCGCCCGACGGCAGCCGCACGACGATCGGCACCGCGAGCCCGAGGCGGTAGTGCGTCTTGCCGGCGACGTTCACGAGCTGGTCGAACCCGCACGCGACGAAGTCCGCGAACTGCATCTCGCACACCGGGCGCATGCCGACGACGGCCGCGCCGACGGCGGTCCCGACGATCGCCGCCTCCGCCAGCGGCGTGTCCATCACGCGCGCCTCCCCGAACTCGTCCAGGAAGCCGTCGGTGACCTTGAACGCGCCGCCGAACGCGCCGACGTCCTCGCCCATCGCGAGCACCCGCTCGTCGGCGCGCATCGCCTCGCGCAGGCCGTCGGAGATCGCCTGCAGGTACGTCATCTCGGGCATCAGGCGAACCCGCTCCACGGCGCGCGCCCGTCGCCGAGCGGCTCCGGCTCGCCGTCGGCGAAGACGCCGCGCGTCGCGTCGGCCGGGTCCGGCAGCGGCGAGGCGAGCGCCTCCGCCGCGGCTGCCGCGACCTCCGCGTCCACCGACGCCCGCAGCGCCTCGACGTCCACGCCCAGCCGCGCGACGCGCCGCTCCTGGCGCTCGATCGGGTCGCGCCGCGCCCACTCGGCCAGCAGCTCCGGCGGCACGTAGCGCATGTCGTCGTGGGCGGCGTGGCCGTGCATGCGCATCGTCACCGCCTCCACCAGCGTCGGCCCCTCGCCCGCGAGCGCCCGCTCGCGCGCCGCCCGCACCGCCTCGAAGACCGCTTCGGCGTCGTTGCCGTCCACCGTCACGCCCGGGAACCCGTACACCCGTGCGCGCTGCACCGGGTCGACCGCGAACTGCTTCGCCAGCGGCGTCGAGTACGCGAACTGGTTGTTCTCCAGCACGAACACGACCGGCAGCCGCTGCACGCCGGCCCAGTTCATCGCCTCGTGGAAGTCGCCGCGCGAGGTCGCCCCGTCGCCGACCCAGGTCAGCGCGGCGCGCGGCTCGCCGCGCAGCTTGAACGCCATCGCCATGCCCGTCGCGACGCACATCATGTCGGGCAGCATCGAGACCATCCCCATCACGCCCGTCGCGGGGTCGCCGAAGTGGACGTTGCCGTCGCGCCCGCCCGTCACGCCGCCGGCGCGGCCCATGTACTGCGCGAGGATGCGCGCCGGCTCGACGCCGCGCACGAGGTGCGCGCCGAGGTCGCGGTGCAGCGGGCAGAGCCGGTCGCGCGGCCCCATCGCGAACGCCGCCCCGACCGACACGGCCTCCTGTCCGAAGCCGTCGTAGAAGGAGCCCGGCACGCGGCCCTGGCGGTAGAGCGTGAGCGCGCGCGCCTCGACCGCGCGCATCAGCAGCATCGCGCGCAGCAGCTCGGCGCGGTCGGCGGTCGTGAGGTGGGTCGTCCCGCCCGCGGGGCCCTCCGTCGCCGCGGGCCCGGCCGGGCGCGGCGACAGGGCTTCCATCGCGCTGAACGGTACTTCGGCGCCTGCCCCCCGATCGGGTGGGTGGAGAGGCGCGTATCCGCCATCCCTCGCGCGAGGCGTCCTGCCTGGTGCTCGCAGCGTGCGCGCAGACCAGGACGCTTCGCCCGGCGCCACGCCGCGTACCCTCGTGGGATGGAGCGCGTGTGGGCCTCCCGGCTGCGCTGGCGCCTGCGCGGGGCGTGGCTGGCGCCCGTGCTCGCCGTCGCGGTGGTCGGCGACGCGCTGCTGATCCACTTCCTGCCGCTCGCCGGCGACGGCCGCACGCACCTCTTCGGCGCCCTGCTGCTGGCGGCGTTCCTGAACCTCGTGGCGATCGCCGCGCTCGCGCCGTTCGCGGCGATGGCGCTGCGCCGCGCGCGGCCGGACCTGCCGACCGTCGTCGCGCGCGACCGCGCCGGCGTCGCGCTCGCGCTGCTCGTCGCCGCCGGCCTGCTGACCTTCGGCCTGCTCCACCACGGCACCGTCGTCTCGCACGAGCGCACGCTCGCCGACGCGCACGCGCGCGCGATCGCCTGGATCGGCGCGCACGCCCCCGCGCCCTACCGCCGTCACCTCGCGCTCGCGGACACCGTCGCCGTCGTGCCCGGCAGCCTCTACCGCACCTGCGCCCCCGACCCCGCGGACGACCGCAGCTGGTGCGTCGTCGTCCGCACGCACCTCCCGTTCGCGCGCAGCGTCCGCCACGACGGCGGCACCCCCAACGCGCTCTTCCAGGCGGGGAGGTGACGCGGGCCGCGCCGGGGCGCTATGCGCGCGGGGCGTCGTCGGCCGCGACAGCCTCCGGCGGCGGGTCGACCGCGCCGCCGAGCACCGCGCCGACGGCGGCGCAGAGCGTGAGCGCGAAGCCGGCGCCGACGAGGTAGGAGACGAGCGCGATCGCGATGCCGATCGAGCCGTAGTGGTCGGCGGAGCTGCTGATCGCCTCCGGCATGTAGATCACCGAGCCGACGCTGAGCGCGGTCATCGCGACGGCGGTCAGCAGCGCGCTCGGCACGAGCCGGCGCCAGTCGACGCGTCTCGCGAGCAGGATCCACGGCGTCCACAGCCAGATCGCGGCGTCGCCGGCGAGCAGGATCGTCAGCGAGCCGACCGGGCCGGTGAGGTCGAGCAGCCACGAGCGCAGCGTGCTGAAGACCGTGATCCACAGCACGACGCCGGCGAGCCAGGTCAGCCCGGCGCGCGTGCCGGTGAGGCCGCGCGCCTCCAGGCGCCACGCGTGCTCGTAGACGCGCTGGAGCGCACGCGTGAAGCTGAGCGCCGAGCCGATCAGCAGCAGCACGCCGAGCACGGACAGCGACTGGCGCACCGAGTCCGGCTGCGCGAACACCTGCTGCACCTGGTCGGCGGTCGAGCCGGTCAGGTGGAAGCGCTCGATCAGGTCGTTCGCGAGGCCGTCGCTGGCGGGCAGCAGCGCGGCGGCGATCACGAGCACCGGCACGAGCGCGGTGAAGGCGAGCGAGCCGAGCGCGATCGAGCGCTCGACGAACTGCATCGCGACGATCCGCTCGAGCGCGGCGCGCGTCAGATGGATCGCGCGCGCGACCGCGGGATGGCGGCTGAGCGTCTTGGCGAGCGGGGCGAAGCGGGCCATGGCGGATGCGCACGGGTGGCGGTCGCGGCCCGCCGCCGCATCATCCCGCGGCGGGCGGGGCGGCGTCGCGCCCGGACGCGTCCAGCTCGCGCCGCACCTGCGCCCGCAGGACGGCGACGCCGGCGAGCAACAGGGCGCCGAAGACCACGATCGGCAGCGGCTTGCGCAGCACCGACAGCGGCCCCCAGGCGATCAGCGCGAGGTAGGCGAGGCCGGCGATCCCGAACGCGAGGTCGGGGCGGGCCGCGAGGCCGGGCGCGAATCTGGCGCGCAGCCAGCGCGCGCGCGTCCCGTCGCCGGCCAGCCAGGCGCCCGCCATCGCGCCCGCGCCGACGATCAGCACGACCGCCGCCAGCTCCGCCAGCAGCGTCGTCGCGATCTGCCAGACGGCGTGCGCGGTCGGCTCCAGCGGCCCGCCGCCGGTGAGCGCGTCGGCGACCTGGTTGCCCGCGATGCGCCGCACGACGAGCACCAGCAGCGCCGCGAGCACGAGCCCGGCGCCGGAGGCGAGCAGCGCGCGGCGGCGGCCGTCGGGCCTCCCGCCCGCCCACCAGACGGCGAGCGCGAAGCACGCGAGCGCCAGCACGCCGGGCAGCCACGACAGCAGGTCGAGCAGGTCGCCGGCGCGCTGCAGCGTCTTGAGCTTCTCCGGCGGGAACACCACGATCCGGCCGCGCGAGGCGGGGATCCGGTTCGCCACGTCGGCGCTGAGGCCGACCTGCTCGGCGACCGCGCCGGCGAGCGGGCGCAGGTCGAGCACCACGCCCTGATCCGTGACGAGCGGCCCGTTCCCGTCCACGAGTCGCACGAACTGCGCGTGCGTGACGCGGTTGGCGGCGACCCAGACGTCCTGCACCTTGCCGGACGCGAGCACGCGCTGGACCGCTCTCTGCACGGCGTCGGCGACGAGGCTGCCGGCCGGGCCGGCGAGCGGCTGCAGCCGCGGCGGCAGCGCGCTCTGCAGGGCCTCGGTCGTGCGCGAGCCGTCGGCCAGCTCGGCGGACAGCTCGTCGGCGAGCGGCACGCGCACGTCGTCGCTGCGCAGCAGCGCGGCGCTCGTCGCCGTCCAGTCGCCGGTGTTGAGCAGCTGCCGGTCGACCCAGCTGCCGAGCAGCGCGACGACCGCGAGCAGCGACGCGAGCGCGACGAGGATGCGGGAGCGCAGCGGCATGGTGCGGGGAACCGTATCCGGCGCGGTGGCCGGATTCAGGGGCCGGAGTCGCCGTGCGCGTCCGGCAGCGGTACCGTGCCGCGTCATGGATGAGGAGCTGCTCGGGCTCACGCTCGTCGTCGTCCTGGCCGTCGGCTGCCAGCTGCTCGCCGCGCGCCTGACGATCCCCGCGATCCTGCCGCTGCTCGTCGCCGGGCTGATCGCGGGCGACACGACCGGGCTGATCGACCCGCCGCAGCTGCTCGGCCCCGCGCTCCAGCCGGCGATCCAGATCGCCGTCGGGATCATCCTGTTCGAGGGCGCGCTCAGCCTGCGCGTCGAGGATCTCGCCGACGGGCTGCGCGGCCCCGTGACGCGGCTCGTTCTCGATCGGCGCGCTGCTGACATGGGCGCTGATGACGGTCGCGCTGATCCTCGTGCTCGACCTGCCGCACAACGTCGGGATCCTCGTCGGCGCGATCCTGATCGTCTCCGGGCCGACGGTCGTGCTGCCGATGCTGGAGTTCATCCGGCCGGTCAGACACGTCCACTCGCTGCTGAAGTGGGAGGGGATCCTGATCGACCCCGTCGGTGCGATCCTCGCGGTCGTCGCGTTCAACGCGCTCGACTTCGGCGGCGGCGACTTCGCGCTCCAAGGCGACTTCTTCGAGACGATGGGCGCCGGGCTGGTGTGCGGGACCGCGGGCGCGCTCGTGCTGATGCCGCTGCTGCACGCCGGCTGGATCGCCGAACGGCAGAAGGTCGCCGCGACGCTGATGGCGGTCGTCGCAGCGTTCGCCGCCGGCGACCTGCTCAAGGAGGATGCCGGCCTCGTCTCGACGATCGTGATGGGCGTCGTGCTCGCCAACCAGCGACGCGTCGACATCGCGCGCATCGTCGAGTTCAAGGAGACGCTCGGCGCGATCCTGCTGGGGATCCTGTTCGTCCTGCTGGCCGCGCAGGTCGACGTCTCCGACGTCGTCGGGCTCGGCTGGGAGGGGATCGCCGTCGTGCTCGTCGCGATCGTGCTCGTGCGCCCGCTCGTCGTGCTCGCGGCGACGGTGCGCAGCCACGTGCCGTGGCGCGAGCGCGCGTTCGCCGCGGGACTCGCGCCACGCGGGATCGTCGCCGCCTCGACCGCGTCGGTGTTCGGCCTCGCGCTCGTCGACCAGCACGTGCAGGGAGCGGAGAAGATCGTGCCGGTCACGTTCCTCGTGATCGCCGGGACGGTCGTCCTGTACGCGGTCGCGGCCCCGCTGATCGCCTCCGGCCTGGGCGTGATCCACGGCGAGCCGGCCGGCGTGCTGCTGATCGGCGCGCCGGCGTGGGCGCGCGACCTCGCGCGGGGCCTGCGCGAGGCGGGCGTCGACGTGCGCATGTGGAGCCCGCGCGCAGCGGAAGCGGACGCGGCGCGCGCAGAGGGCCTGACGGTCCTGCCCGACCCGCTGCTCGACGACGACGCCGACGAGCCGCTCGCGGAGGAGATCGGCACGGTGCTCGTGGCGACCGACGACGACGCGCTCAACGACGCGCTCGTCGTGCGGATCGCGGAATGGCTCGGCGAGGCGCGCGTGCACGCGCTGCCGGCGGCGGCCGAGCGGCCGCTGACGCTCTCGCGCGCCGGCGAGCTCGGCGACCCGCTGTTCGCCGCCGCCGCGACGGCGGCCGAGCTGGCGCGCCGCTTCGACGCGGGTGCGCGCGTGGCGTCGTTCACCGTCGCGCGCGCGGACGAGACGCCGCCCGACGGGGCGCTGCCGCTGCTGGCGGTGCGCGAGGGCAGGCGGCCGCGGGGTGCGCGCGACGTGCACGTCTTCACGCCCGCGCAGCCGCCGCCGCGCGTGCGGGCGGGCGACGTGCTGCTGGCGCTGGCGCCGGCGGGCTGATCAGGCGGCGGGCCGCCGGCGCAGGTTGCCGACGAGCAGCGAGATGACCGTCACGAGGTAGATCTGCCCGATCAGCATCTCCAGCACCGCGAGCGCGCGGCCGCCGCGCTGCGCCGGGGTGAGGTCGCCGAAGCCGGTCGTCGTCATCGACGTGAAGCTGAAGTAGACGCGCTGGCTCTCGGTCCCGTCGGTGTGCTCGGCGAAGTAGTACCCGTGGCCGCTCTTTGCCAGGACGCCGATCGCGAACGCGAACACGATCCCCAGCAGCAGGTAGACGGCGAGTGCGCCCGCGACCGCCTGGATCGTCACGCCGCTGCGCTGCAGCAGCCGCGCGAGCCCGCGCACGAGCTGCACGAGCGTGGCGATCACGAGCGCCATCGCGGTGACCGAGCCGACCCACTCCGCGACCCAGCCGAAGCCGGTCGCGAGCGCGACGGCGACGGCGGCGACCGTCACCGCCGTCGCGACGCCGCGCCGCAGGTCGAGGTCGCCGCCGCGACTCGTCACGACGACGACGAACAGCATCCCGCCCGCCAGCAGGATCCCGACAGATCGGCTCCACTCCGACTCCGGCGCCACGATCAGGAACACGACCGCGACCAGCGCGATCCCCAGCACGATCCCGTACCGGTGCGACCCAGCTCTCTCCAACGCCGCCGAGGACTCCATCACCGCCGCACAGCATCGCGGGCAGAACGGCGGATGCATAGTGATGACACTGCACCCCTCGAGCGATATCATCTTCGGCATGGTTCGAACCATCGTTCAGCTGCCCGAGCGGCAGGCCGCCGCGCTGGAGCGCGCCGCCCGGCGTCGCGGCGTGTCGAGAGCCGCCGTCGTGCGCGAGGCGCTCGCCGACTTGCTGGGCTCGGAGGAGGCGGCCGAGGACGAGGCGCTGCAGCGGGCGCTGTCGGCTGCCGGCTGCTTCGACTCGGGCATCCCGGATCTGGCGAGGCGTCACGACGACTACACGTTCGAGCCGTGACGTTCGTCGACACGTCGGCGCTGTTCGCGTTCCTCGATCGCGGTGCGGCCGAGCACGATGACGTCGTGAGGGTGATGTCGCCGCTCCTCGCGGGGCGGGGCGGCGTCACGCACAACTACGTGGTCGTCGAGGCCGAGGCGCTCCTCCATCGACGGCGCGGCGGTGTACCGGCGAGACGCCTCATCCAGGACATCCTTCCGCTCATCCACGTTGCGTGGATCACCCCCGAGCTGCACGCCCGCGCCGTCGAGTCGCACCTCGCCGACATGCGCCGCCGCACCTCGCTCGTCGACCACGTGAGCTTCACGGTGATGCGCGAGCGCGGGATCGAGGAGGCGCTCGCGCTGGACGGGCACTTCCGCGAGGCGGGCTTCGCCGTCCTGCCGTGAGCGGCGTCCGTCAGAGCGCGAGGCCGAGGGGGGACTCGAGCAGGGTGCGGATGCGGGCGAGGAGCTGGGCGGCGTCGGCGCCGTAGAGGATGCGGTGGTCGGCGACGAGCGTGAGGGTCATGCGCTTGCCGGGGACGACGGTGCCGTCGACGACGACCGGCTCGTCGCGCAGCGCGCCGACGGCGAGGATGCCGGCCTGGCCGCCGTTGACGATCGCGGTGAACTCGGTGACGCCGAGCATGCCGAGGTTCGAGACGGTGAAGGTGCCGCCGGAGAGCTCGGGCGGGGTGATCGCGCCTGACCGCACGCGCGCGGCGAGCGCGCGCGCCTCGGCGCCGATCTCGCCGAGCGCCTTCTGGTCGGCGTCGAAGATCGTCGGGACGATCAGCGCGTTCGGCGCCGCGACCGCGACGCCGACGTTGACGCGCTCGTAGAGCTCGAACCTCCCGTCCTTGTAGGCGCCGTTCGCGCGCGGGAGCTCGCGCAGCGCGAGCGCCGCCGCCTTCACGACGAGGTCGTTGAACGACGGCGCCGGCCGCTCGTCGCTCGCGAGCGCCTTGAGCTGCTCGCGCAGCGCCACCGCCGCGGCCATGTCGACGTCGGTGGAGACGTGGAAGTCGGGGATCGTCGCCTTCGCCTCCGCCATCCGCCGCGCGATCGTCTGCTGCGTGCGCGACAGCTCCTCGATCGTCGTCGCCCCCTTCCCGCCGCCGCGCTCGCCGGGGGTGACGGGGCCGGGGGCGGGCGCAGCCGGCGCGCCCGCCGGGGTGGCCGGCGCGGTCGGGGTCGCCGGCGCTCCGCCGGCGCCGGCCGCAGCGGGCGCGGCCGGAGTGGGCGTGGCCGGAGCGGGCGCGGCCGGCGCCGCCTCCACGTCCGCCTTCACGATCCGCCCGCCCGGGCCGGAGCCGCTCAGCGCCGCCAGGTCCACGCCGCGCTCCCGCGCCAGCCTGCGCGCGACCGGCGAGGCCTTGACGCGGCCGTTCGCGGCCTCCCCCGTCGGGGCCTGCTCCCCGCCACGCTCGCCCACGGCGGGCATCGAGGGGGACGGGGCGGTTGCGCTCTGCTCCTCTCCGCCGGCGCCACCACCGGAAGCGTCCTGCCCTCGGGTTGCCTGACCACCCTCAGCCAGGACGCTTGCCTCGCCGGCGCCGCCGACGCGGGCGATCACGGCCCCGATCGGGAGCGTGTCGCCCTCGGCGGCGACGCGCTGGAACGTGCCGGCGGCGTCGGACTCGTAGGTCATGTTCGCCTTGTCGGTCTCGATCTCGGCGATCTCCTGGCCGCGTGCGACGTCGGCGCCGTCGGCGACGAGCCATCTGAGGATCGTGCCCTCCTCCATCGAGTCGGACAGGCGGGGCATGACGACGTCGGGCACGGGCGGCGGTCCTCTCTAGATGTCGCGCAGGGTCGCCAGCGCGGCGGCCACGACCTGCGGCTCGTGGGGGAAGGCGATCTGCTCGAGCGGCTTCGAGTAGGGCATCGGCACGTCCGCGCCGGTGACGCGGCCGACCGGCGCGTCGAGCGAGTCGAACGCCTGCTCTCCGATCAACGCGGCGAGGTTGGCTCCGACGCCGCCGTGCGGCCAACCCTCCTCGACGATCACGCAGCGGTTGGTCTTGTGCACCGAGGCGAGGATCGTGTCGAGGTCGAGCGGCCGCAGCGTGCGCGGGTCGATCACCTCGGCGGAGACGTCGTGCTCGTCCGCGAGCACCTCCGCCGCCCGGGTGGCGGTCAGCGCCATGCGCGAGATGCCGACGATCGTCACGTCCTCGCCCTCGCGCCGAACGGCCGCCTTGCCGAACGGGACGAGGTGCCCGCCGTCACCGTCGTCGGGCACGTCGCCGCGCTGGCCGTAGAGGTACTCGTGCTCGATGAAGATCACCGGGTTGTCGTCGCGGATCGCGGACTTCAACAGCCCCTTCGCGTCGGCCGGCGTCGAGGGGACCGCGACGAGCAGACCGGGCACATGCAGGTACAAGGCCTCGAAGCTGTGCGAGTGCGTCGGGCCGAGCTGGTGGCCGGCGCCCTGCGGCATCCGCACGACCAGCGGCACCTTCGCCTGCCCGCCGAACATGTAGTGGATGTGCGCCGCGTGGTTGACGATCTGGTCCATCGCCAGCAGCGAGAAGTTGATCGTCATCAGCTCGACGACCGGGCGCGTGCCCGTCATCGCCGCGCCGACGCCCATCCCGACGATCGTGTTCTCGGAGATCGGCGTGTCGCGCACGCGCGCTTCGCCGAACTCCTCCAGCAGCCCGGCGGTGACCTTGTAGGCGCCGTTGAAGACGCCGATGTCCTCGCCCATCAGGAACACGCGCTCGTCGCGCGTCAGCTCCTCGCGCAGCGCCTGGTTCAGGGCGTCGCGGTAGCGCACCACCGCCATCGTCAGCCGCCCCGTTCGCCGTCGTGGGAGCGCGCGTCCCCGACCTCATGCGGGCCGGCGGCATGCTGGTCGTACTCCTCCTGCATGCGCGGATCGACCGCCAGCTCGCGCTCGTGCTCGCCGCGGTGCACGCCCGGCGAGCGCTCGTCGACCGAGTACCAGCCGCGCACCTGGTCGCCGAGCGCGTAGACGTCGTCGTACAGCGACTCGGGCGCCGGAAACGGCGAGGCGTCGGCGAACGCGACCGCCTCGTCCACGCGACCGGCCGCCTGCGCGTCGAGCGCCTCGATCCCGTCGACGTCGAGGATCCCCGCCTCCTCGAGGCGACCGGACCACAGCGCGATCGGGTCGCGTCTGCGCCACTCCGCGACCTGCTCTCTCGTGCGGTACTCCTCCGGGTCGGCCATCGAGTGGCCGCGGAAGCGGTACGTGATCGCCTCCACGAGCACCGGCTGGCGCTCGTCGCGCGCGCGGTGCAGCGCCTCCGCCACGACGCGGTGCGTGTCCGCGACGTCCATCCCGTCGCAGCGCACGCCCGGCACGCCGAACGACTCGCCCTTGCGCTGCAGGTCGGTCACCGCGGAATGCCGCGCGAGCGCGGTCCCCATCCCGAACTGGTTGTTCGTGACCATGAAGACGACCGGCAGTCTCCACAGCGCCGCGAGGTTCATCGTCTCGCCGAACGTGCCCTGGTTGGAGGCGCCGTCGCCGAACATGCAGAGCGTCGCGTCGTCGCTTCTCAGCAGCTCCGCGGAGAGGCCGAACCCGGCCGCGATCGGCAGGTTGCCGCCGACGATCCCGTAGCCGCCCATGAAGCGCCGCTCGAGGTCGAACATGTGCATCGAGCCGCCGCGCCCGCGCGAGCAGCCGCCCTCCTTGCCGAACAGCTCCGCCATCACCTTCTCCGGCGGCGTGCCGCGCGCGATCGCGTGGCCGTGCGAGCGGTACGTCGAGATCAGGTAGTCGCTGTCGCGCAGCGCCCGCGCCGCGCCGACGATCGTCGCCTCCTCGCCGATCGCGAGATGCAGGAAGCCGCCGATCTTCGCCTTCGCGTACAGCTCGCCCGCGCGCTCCTCGAAGCGGCGGATCAGCAGCATCGTCTCCAGCCACTCGCGCGCCGCCTCGGGCGCGGGCAGCGGCACCGGGCCGTCGTCCTGCCGGCTCTGGCGCTGGTTCGCTGCCGGCGTGGTGGCCATGCGTCTGACCTTACCGCGCACGCGGCGCGCCCTAACCAACGCTGCCGCGCCCGGCGTCGCGCCACGCCGCGAGGAACGCCTCCGCCTCGAGCCGGCCGAGGTCCTCGCGCAGCGCACGCACGAGCCGGCGCGCCTGCACGGGCGGCAGGTCCCAGAACAGCACGACCTCGCCACTGCCGATCTCGACGATCTCGACGTGGTCGACGCGTCTGGGCCCGGCCAGCCAGGCCGGGCCGGCGCCGCCGCGCGTGACGATCAGGCGGTAGGCGTTGCGCGCGGTCATGCCTCGGTCGTCGCCTCCTGCGCGAGCGCCGCGGCCGCCTGCTCGACGGCGTCCTCGCCCTCGAACACGCGCCCGCCGGCGACGATCGCGGGCACGCGCGTGACGCCCGCGGCCGCCGCAGCCGCCGTCGCCGCGTCGAGCGCCTGTCCGACGGATCTGCGCCCGAGCGCCTGCAGCACCGCGCGCGGGTGCATCTCGCAGGCGGCGGCGGCGATCAGGATCGTGTCCTGGTCGAGCGTGCGGCCGCCCGCGAACGCCTGGCGGAAGGCGGCGAGCGAGAACGCGACCGCACGGCCGATCTGCTTCGCGTACGTCGCCGCGACCATCGCCACGCGCATGTCGGCTCCCGCCCAGCCGGACGGCCAGCGCAGCGGCTGCACGTGCTGCGCCGCGGCGCGCGCCTCGGCGGCGGCGCGGCGGGACGCGGCGTGCGCCGGTCCGGCGGCGGGCTCGTCGCGCGCGGGCAGGCCGGCGGCGAGGACCGGCACCCACTCCGCCGCGACCGGCAGCGTCGCCATCACGCGCTCGGCGGCGAGGTACGCCTCCGGGCTGCCGAGGTCGAAGTGGAAGGCGGGCTGGGCGCCGCCGTCCGGCCGCACGTCTGCGCGCGCGGCCGGGGCGGGGCCGTCGTGGCGCGTGACCGAGAGCCCGTGCTCGGACACCGCTGGATCAGCCGTGGATCAGCCAGCCGTCGGCGGCGCGCGCGGCCTCCATGACGCCCTCGGACAGCGTCGGGTGGCCGTGCACCATGCGCGCGACCTCCGGGTAGCCGCCCTCGAGCGCACGCACGTTGACGAGCTCCTGGATCAGCTCGGTCGCCTTCGCGCCGATGATGTGGCCGCCGAGCAGCTCGCCGTATCTGCGGTCGCCGACGATCTTCATCATCCCCGCGCGGTCGCCGTAGACGGTGCCGGCGCCGACGGCGCCGTAGGGGACTCTGCCGACGACGACGTCGTGGCCGGCGTCCTTCGCCTGCTGCTCGGTGAGGCCGAACGACGCGACGTTCGGCGTGCAGAAGGTCGCGCGCGGGATGTCGACGTGCGCGATCGGGTGCGTCGCCATGCCGGCGATGTCCTCGGCGGCGATGATGCCCTCGTCGGAGGCCTTGTGCGCGAGCGCGGGGCCGGGCACGAGGTCGCCGATCGCCCAGATCCCTCTGGCCGACGTGCGCAGCGCGCCGTCGACCGCGATCAGGCCTCTGTCGTCGAGCTTGACGCCCGCGTCGTCGAGCCCGAGGCCCTCGACGTCGGCGCCGCGGCCGGCGGCGATCACGAGCCAGTCGGCCTCGCCGGGCTCGCCGCCGTAGGTGAAGGTGACCTTGTCCTTCCCCGGCTTGACGTTCTCGACGAACGTTCTCGTGAAGATCTGCATGCCCTGCTTCTTGAGCCCGCGCTCGGCGAGTCTCGAGATCTCCGCGTCCTCGGTCGGCAGCACGCGGTCGAGCGCCTCGAACAGCTGCACCTCCGCGCCGAGGCGCGCGTACGCGGAGGCGATCTCCGCGCCGGACGCGCCCGCGCCGACGACGGCGAGCTTCTGCGGCAGCGCCTCGAGCGCCCACGCCTCCTCGGTGCCGATCACGCGGCCGCCGAAGGTCGTGCCGGGGATCGGCTTCTTGACCGAGCCGGTCGCGACGATGATGCCCTTCGTCGCCGTGTACTCGGTTCCGTCCTTCGCGGAGCCGACGCGCACCGTGCCGTTGCCCGTCACCGCCCCGGCGCCTTCGATCACGTCGATTCTGTTCTTCTTGAACAGGCCGCCGACGCCGCCGCTCATCGTTCTGCAGACTCTCGCGCGACGGGCCTGGACGGCGGGGAAGTCGACCGTGCGGCCGTCGACCGCGATGCCGAACTCGCCGGCCTCGTCGATCTCGGACAGGATGTCGGCCGAGCGAAGCACGACCTTGGCGGGGATGCAGGCGTAGTTGAGGCACCGTCCGCCGATCTTGTCCTTCTCGACGACGGCGGTCCGCATCCCGAGCTGCGCGGCGCGGATGGCCGCCACGTAGCCGCCGGGACCGGAACCGATGACGATGCAGTCATATGCGGATTCGGGCATGGCGGCGAGTGTATGTCACGCCTCCGAGCCGCCGCAGTCCGGCCCCGAGGGCCACCCCCCGTTCGTCTGGTGGGGGCGAATCTCTCTTCGCCCGGGCTCAGGGCGGCGTGGGCGCCGAGTACGAGCAGACGCTGGATGGCTTCAAGGCGGTCCGCCTCCTTGTCGAGTTCACGACCCGGCGCGACGAGGTGGTCGACTACGCGCTCGTCTTGGTCGCCGACCTCGGTGGTCGGGTCGAGACGATCCGCGTCTACGACGGGACACACGGGTGCAACGAGCTGCACCGGCACACGACGAAGCTGGGCAAGCAGCCCGCGGAGATCTTCCATCGGGGTACCCTCGGTGCGGGCATGCGCTGGGCGATCGAGGCGATCAAGAACGGCCACGAGGAGATGATCGAAGGATGGCGTCGAGGGTGAGAGGTACGAGCAACGTCGGAAGCCCGGCATGCAAGGCCATGGATGCGGCGATCGAGCTGGCCATCAAGGGCAGATCGCCGTACCCGGAGCGCGCCTCGTTCGTGAACCACGACTCTCCGTACGTCGGACAGGAGATCGCGCACGCGTTCGACCAGGACATGGCCGTCGTCCTCGTCTGGTCCGACGGCAGCGCGCGCGTGCTTCAGCCGTCGGAGCCGATTCCGGCGCCTGCGCCGAGCGCGGCCTTGAAGGCGTCGGGCAGCGGCGCCGAGCGGCCGGCTGCGTAGTCGTAGCCGACGACGACGCCGTAGCCCTCCGCGAGCAGCCGGTCGTCGCCGGCGGCGAACATCGCGAACTCGAGTCTCGCGCTCGAGCGGCGCACTTCGCCGGGCCGGACGCAGGTGCGGATCTCCTCGCCGAAGAAGGCGGGCGCGCGGTAGTTGATTCTGCACTCGGCGAAGATCAGGCCGAACTCCCTGCGCGTCGTCGGGTCGTTGCCGAGCAGCGAGGCGATGTACTCGATGCGCGCGTCCTCGAAGAACGCCAGGTACGCGACGTTGTTGACGTGCTTCATCGCGTCGAGGTCGCCGAAGCGGACCTTGTCGACGTGCGCGAAGGGCCAGTCCGCGGGTGTCGTGCTCACGGCGCCGGCCTCCGCGCGGGCATCTGGATCCGCGCCATCGCGCGGATCAGCTTCCAGAAGAGCGTCCCGCAGATCGTCAGCACGAGCGCAGCGCGCACCGCGCCGCCGATGCTCGAGGCGACGAACAGCGACAGCGTCGCGACGACGCACGAGATCGCGAGTACCACCTCGAAGCCGAGCACGGCCCAGTAGCGCGTGCGCCACATGCCGTAGGCCGCCATCAGGAGCACGGCGCCGACGCCGACCGTTCCCGCGAAGGTCGCTCCCTCGACGCGGACGCCGGCGAGGTAGAGCACGATGTTCAGCAGCCCGACGACCGTCGCCAGGACCGCGGCGACCGTCACCGCGCCGGGTCGCTCGCCCTCGGCCAGCGGTTCCATCTGCGCGCGCAGCTCTGCGTTGCGCTCCTCCGAGCTTCTGCGTCTCGGGCGCGGGGCGCCCGCCGCGGCGCTCGGCGCCGGGCCGGCCGCCGGCGTCTCGCGCCGCCCGCGCTTGCGGCTACGCGGCACCGACGCCCGCCTCCTCGCGCGCCGGCAGCGCGTCGCGCAGCGCGCGCGCCGTCGCCTCCGGGTCCGCAGCGTCGGTCAACGCGCGCACGACGACGATCCGCGTCGCGCCCGCGGCGACCACGGCGCCTACGGTCTCTGCGTCGATCCCGCCGATCGCGAACCACGGCAGCGGCCGCGGCGCGCCCGCCGCGTGGCGGACCAGCTCGAGCCCGGCGGCCGGGCGCCCCGGCTTCGTCGGCGTCGCGTGCACCGGGCCGACCGCGAAGTAGTCGACGTCGGCGACGGCCGCGTCCTCGACCTGCTCGGGCGTGTGCGTCGAGCGGCCGATCAGCACGTCCTCGCCGACGAGCGCGCGTGCCTGGGCGACCGGCAGGTCGTCCTGGCCGACGTGCACGCCGTCGGCGTGCGCCGTCGCCGCCAGGTCGGGCCGGTCGTTGAGCACGAACAGCGCGCCGTGCGCGTCGCACGCCTCGCGGAAGACGCGCGCGGCCGCGAGGATCGCGTCGTCGCCCACGGCGGGATCCTTCTCGCGCAGCTGCACGACGTCCGCGCCGCCGCGCAGCGCCGCGTCGAGGAACGCGCGCAGATCCCCGCGCCCGTCGCCGGCCGCGCCGCACACCAGGTACAGCCGCGCGGCCGCCAGCCGCGCCCGCCGTTCGTCACCGACCGTCGTAGCCATCGCCCTGCATCTTGGCAGCCGGCCGGCGCGGCCGGCGGCGCCTACTCCAGCAGCGCGCTCGCGGTCACGGCCACCGGCACGCTTCGGGGTCCCAGCGTGTCGGTGGGGTCCAGTGCGAAGGAGGCGCGGCGTCGCAGAGCGTCGTAGCTCTGCTGGCGGTCTCGCATGTCGGCGAGGGCTGTGGACAGCGGCTCGACCGCATGTCGGCGGTGCTCGGCGACCGCGTGCATGGTCGCGCGGAGGCGCGTCCCGTCGAGCGCGTGGAGACGACTGAGCACCCACACGTCGGCGAAGTCGCGAGCATCACGCGAAGGCGCGCTGCGCCCAGTCGCGCCGGGAGCCGTGCGCGCACGCCGCTGTACACGGCGTGCTCGCGCATCGGCTCCGTCGAAACCGAGGCGTCGCAGCTCGCGGTTGATCTGCTCGGGATCGATTGCGCTCAACTCAAAGCCACCTCCAGCGCATCGACCAGCCGGCGCCGGCCGCCGAGCTCGCGCGCGAGCGCGACGAGCCGCCGGGGCCGCGCATCCGGACGGCGCAGGTAGCGGTTGAGCGCGTGCAGCGCCGTGTCCCGGCCGACTTGATGCGCCAGTCGCATGGCGTCCACGACCGCCCGCTCCGGCGAGTAGATCCACAGGCGCTCGCCGGTCTCGGTCGTTCCTGGCGCCGATCGAGCGCGAACGACGGCGCCGCGAACATGTGAACGCGCGTCGGCGGGTCGTCGATGCGCGGCCGGTGCGATCCCCGCGGGACCGCGAGGTCGATCTCCGCCGGCAGCTCGTCGGACAGGTCCCAGTACGCCAGTGCGGACCCCAGGCAGATCGTGCCGTGGGGGACGCGCGCACAGGCGGTCGCCAGGTCGCTGCTCGAGCTATCAAGCTTTTGGAGCAAAGCTGACGATCAGCTACTCCAGCTCGATCCGCGGCAGGATGCGGTCGAGCCAGCGGGGGAGCCACCAGGTGCGCTCGCCCAGCAGCACCATCAGCGACGGCATGAACGCGAGCTGGACGAGCAGCGCGCTCGCGGTCACGGCGACGGCGGCGCCGAGGCCGGCGGCCTGGATCGTCGGGACGCCGAAGATCGTGAAGACGACGAACACGGCGACCATGATCGTCGCGGCCGCCGCGATCGTGTGCGCGGCGATCGCGGTGCCGGAGCGCGCCGCGTCCGCCGTCGACTCGCCGGCGCCGACCCGCTCGCGCACGCGCGTGAGCAGGAACACCTGGTAGTCCATCGACAGGCCGAAGACGACCGCCAGCAGCAGCGGCAGGATCACCGAGTTGACGAAGCCGAAGTTCGTCAGCCCGAGCGCCGGCAGCCAGCCCCACTGGAAGATCGCGACGAGCACGCCGTAGGCGGCGCCGACGCACAGCACGTTCATCGCGACGCCGACGATCGGCAGCACGATCGAGCGCAGCAGCGCCAGCAGCACGACGAACGACGCGACGAGGATGAACAGCACGATCTTCCACATCGAGCTGGAGATCGAGTCGCGGAAGTCGACCTCGGTCGCCGTCTGGCCGCCGACCGCGATCGCCGCGACGCCGGCGGCCGGCGTGCCGGCGAGCTGCGTGCGGATGCGCTTGACCGCGCTCTTGGACGCGTCGGACTCCGGGTCCGTCGTCAGCACGACGTTGTAGAAGGCCTGCGTCTGGTCGGTGCTCGGCACCGCGTCGCTGACGCTCGCGACGGCTCTGTCCGAGTTGAGCGTGTCGGCGACGGCGCCGAGCGCCTGCTGGTTGGAGGCGTCCGCGAGCGTGCCTCTGTCGAACGCCAGCAGCACGACGGACGGGCCGGTCGATCCGGGCCCGGCGATCTGCTGCGCCTTCTCGGTGCCGACGCGCGCCTGGTTGTCGGCCGGCAGCTGGAGCACCGAGTTCTCGTTCAGCGAGATCTTCAGGAACGGGTAGGCGACGAGCAGCAGCAGCACGAGCACGCCGCCGACGGTCAGCCACGGTCGCGCGGTTGCGCGCGCGGTCTGGCGCTGCCAGAAGGTCGGGCCGGCGTCTGCGGCGTGCGCGGCGCGCCGGAAGCGGTTGCGCTCGACGCTGCGGCCGAGCACCGTGATCAGCGCCGGCAGCAGCGTCGCCGCGCCCAGCAGCGCGACTGCGACCACGATCACCGCGCCGAGCGCCATCGAGCGGACCGTCGCGTTCGGCACGAGCATCAGCCCGAGCAGCGAGACGACGACGGTCGTGCCGGAGAACATCACCGCGACCGTCGAGGTGCTCATCGCCTCCGCGAGCGCGCCCTCGCGGTCGCGGCCTCTGCCGAGCTCCTCGCGGTAGCGCATCAGCACGAACAGCGAGTAGTCGACCGCGACCGCGAGGCCGATCATCGCCGACAGGCTCGTCGCGTAGATCGAGATCGTCAGCGACTGCGACAGGAAGTAGATGATCATGCCCGTCACGACGACGGCGGAGAAGCCGAAGATCAGCGGCAGCACCGCCGCGACGAGCGCGCCGAGCGTCGCCAGCAGCAGGATCAGGATCACCGGGATCGAGACGAGCGAGGCGAGGTCGGCGGAGCCGTTGGACTCGTCGATCTGCTCGGCCTGCAGCGAGGACTGCCCGACCACGTAGCTCGTCACGCCGTCCTTCGCCGTGCCCGCGTCGAGCGCGTCGATGAGGTCCTGCACGACCGGAACCGCCTGGCTCTGCGACGTGTCGACCTGCACGCCCATCACGAACGGTCTGCCGAGCTGCGCCTGCTGCTGCGCCTGCTGGAGGCTTCTGCTCGTGAGCGTCGCCCGCGTGGTCGCTCTCGCCGCGTCCTGCACGCGCGCGACGGCGGCGGCGTACTGCTGCGGCGTCGCTCTCGCGGCGGAGCCGTCGAGCACGATGCCCGCCTGCGGGTCGCCGGCGGCGCCGAAGTCGCCCGCGTCGAGCGCGTTCTGGACCGTCTGCGACTGCGTGCCGCCGATTCCGGAGAGGCCCGCGGAGAGGTGCTCGTTGTCCTTCTGCGAGAACGGCACCGAGATCGCGACGAGCACGACCCACAACGCGATCACCACCCAGCGGTTGCGCCGCACCAGATGGCTGAGCGCGATCATGAACCCTCGCAACGTTCCTGCTCCTCTCGGTGGGGCGGACTGGCGCGACGGCGCCAATGGCGCGACGGCGCGATCCTATTCGCGCGGGCGGCGCCGGTGGGGCGGCTTCGCTGCGGACGCGGCGGCCCGGGCGCGTTCGCGCTCGCTACGCGCGCAGGCCCTCGAGCAGCGCGAGCAGCGGGCCTTCGACCTCGGCGCGCGTGGCGGCGGGGTCGGCGGCGTTGGCGATCATCATCGACGCCTCGACCATCGCGCCCATCAGCATGTGCGCGAGCGGCTGCACGTCACCGCTGCGCAGCAGGCCGGCGTCCATCGCCTCGCCGAGCGCCATCGTCAGCACGCCGAGCCAGTGCGCGGCGTCGACCTCGCGCCACTCCGCCCAGCCGAGCACGGCCGGCGCGTCGAGGTGCGAGATGCGGATCACCGCCGGGTCCTCGCAGAGGTCGAGGAAGGCGCGCATGCCTCTGACGAGCGCCTCCCACGCGTCGGCGCTGCCGGCGGTCTGCGCGACGATCTGCCCGAGCAGCTCCTCGGCGAGCTGCGCGTGGACGGCGCGGAAGAGGTCGCGCTTGTCGGCGAAGTGGTGGTAGAGCGCGCCGCGGGTGAGGTGCGCGGCGCGCACGATCTCCTCCGTCCCGACGTCCGCATAGCCGCGCGCGGCGAACAGCTCCCGCGCGGCGCGCAGCAGCTCGGTCCGCGTGGCGGCGGCCTGCTCCTCCCTCGGCATACCGTCTGTATGCTACGGACATACAACCTGTATGTGAGAGGGGCGGGAACGGCATGGCGCACGCGAACGACAACGCACGCTGGCGCGCGAGGGAGCTGGGGGAGGCGCGCACGCTCGAGCTCGCCGGCGGGCGCATGAACGTCCACATCTCCGGCGAGGGACCGCCCGTCGTCTTCGTCCACGGCGCGCTCGTGAACGCGAACCTGTGGCGCGGCGTGGCCGCGCGGCTCGACGGCCTGACGCGCGTCGCGCTCGACATGCCGCTCGGCTCGCACCTCGCCGCGATGCCCGCGCGCAGACTCACGCCCGACGACCTCGGCGACCTGATCGGCGAGGCCGTGGAGGCGCTCGGGCTGGAGGACGTGACGCTCGTCGGCAACGACACCGGCGGCGCGCTCTGCCAGATCGCCGCCTCGCGGCGGCCGGACTGGCTCGGCCGGCTCGTGCTGACCTCGTGCGACGCGTTCGAGCACTTCCCGCCGCCGCTGCTCAAGCCGCTCTTCTGGCAGCTGCGCGCGCCGGGCGGCGCGCTCGCGGCGCTCACGCCGCTGCGGCTGCGCGCCGCGCGCCGCCTGCCGATCGCCTACGGCCTGCTGACGCACGCGCCGATCCCGGACGCGCCGTCGGACTCGTACGTGCTGCCGGCGCTGCGCGACCCCGCGGTGCGCGCCGACCTCGTGCGCGTGTGCCGCGCGATCGACCCGCGCCACACGGTCGCGGCGGGCGAGCGCCTGCGCGCCTTCGACCGTCCGGCGCTGATCGCCTGGTCGGCCGACGAGCGCTTCTTCCCGCGCGCGGACGGCGAGCGCCTCGCCGCGACGATCCCCGGCGCGCGCTTCGAGCTGGTGGAGGGCGCGCGCACGTTCTCGGCCGAGGACAGACCCGAGCGGCTCGCCGAGCTGATCGCCGCGTTCGCGCGCGACGGCGCATCGGTCGGGAGCGCGTCGTGAGCGAGGATCGCGTCGCCTTCGTCGAGCACTTCCGCGCCGGCTGGGCCGGCGGCCGCGCGACGCTGATCCCGCGCTTCCTGCCCGACCTGCTCGACCCCGACGTCGTGATGACGCAGCCGCTGCTGCCGCCCGCGCGCGGGCACGAGGGCTTCGCCGCGTTCTTCGAAACGCTCTTCGGCGCCGTGCCCGACCTGCACGGCGAGGTGCGCACGTGGCGGGCGACGGAGGATGGCGTCGAGGTCGACTTCGTCCTGCGCGGGACGCTCGGCGGCGCGCCGTTCGAGCTGCCGACGACCGACCGCATCGTGCTGCGCGACGGCCGCGTGCTCGAGCGCCACGCGCACACGGACCCGCGCGCGCTGGCCGCGCTCGTCGCGCGCCACCCGGTGGCGTCGCTGCCGCTGCTGGCGGCGCCGCTCAAGCAGGCGCTCGCCGGCTTGAGCGGCGAGGCCTCCCGGCCGTCCGAGCGCGCGCTCGCCGGGCTCGCGCTCGGGCGCATCGCGCTCGGCGTCCCGAGCCGGATCGCGCCCCGCGGCATGGCGCGTGCGTTCGGGTCGGCCGCGCCGCGGCGCCGGAGCTCGACTACATGACGCGCGTCTTCGGCGTCCGCGCCGTCGCGCTCGGGCTCGGCTGGCTCGGCGCCGCGTCTGCGCTCCGCTCGGGCACGGCGGTGGCGCGGAGCGCGGGCTGGGGGCCGCGAGGGGGGAGCGCGGCGGGCCCGCGCCCCGGCGCTTGCGGCGCCTGAGCGCTCGCGCCGCCCGGCCGCCAGCGCCCCAACCGCCGCACGCGCCCAACCGGGTTCCATCCCCGCTCCCGCATGCACCGGGAACTATGAGTGTCATCTTCTGGTCGCATAGCGACCCAAATCCGCCCCTCATCCGTGAGCCGGCGACGGAACGGGCGGCGGCGCGCCTGAGCGGAGCGCGCGGGCGGCGGCGCGACCGCTCCCTCCCCCTCGTGGCCGCCCTTCGGCGCGACGCGGCGCGCAAAGCGCTCGCGCGCTGACCGCTACTCGTCCTCGTCGTGCGGTGGGTCGTCCTCGTCCGGCATGCCGCCGGGCGGGGCGGGGCTTCGCCGCAGACGCACCTCGGGGTGCTCCTTGATCGGGCTGCGGTCGGTCACGCAGTCGATCAGGTCTTCGAAGAAGCGAGCGGCGTCGAGCACGTCCGAGGGCTGGTCGATGCTCGTCACCTGAGGCTGCGGATCGGCGTCGTCCCAGTCGACCACGAGCAGCATCGTCGCGTCGTATGCCGCGCCGGGGCGGCGCAGTCGCTCCAGGATGTCGTAGAGGATCGCGTAGGCGCCCTCCTCCTCGAAGACGTTGCTCCGCACGAGGTACGCGTAGCCCATCGTCGCCATCGGGTGCCGAGCGCGAAGGCTCATGACCTCGCCGACGGCCTCCTCGTGGCGGTTCTTGAGGTTCTTGCGGTACGAGGAGAGCATCGTCTTGGTGCTGACGAGCACGTCCGGTCCGCGACGCCATGAGGAGATCGCGACGTCGATCTGCTTGGCGTAGAAGTCGCCGAGGATGTACGCCTCGTGCGTCCCGGGCAGCGTGCCGTCCAGCGCGCGGATCGCTCTTCGCAGTGCTGGTGGCTTGACGCGCTCGCCCTCCGCCTCGGCATCGGCGAGCGCCTGAGCCAGCGCTTCCAACTGGCCCTCGAGCGGCGCGAGATCCTCCGGCAGCACCCGTGGCCTTCTCGTGCGCGGCCACACGGCATCTGCCGGGAAGCCTGCGCGGCGCAGCTCATGCGCGATCCACGCGTCGAGTGCCTTCGCCACCCGACCGCTCTCCTGCTTGTCGCCGGCGCTGATCGGCAGGCTCAGCAGCTCTCGGAGCAGGTCGAGCTGCGGCATGTACCGACCGTGAGCCCACGGCGAAGCTTCGACGTCGGCGGCCGTCAGCAGCGGGTCGAAGCCTGAGAAGGCATCGGGCTTGGCGGTGTTGGCCACGCGGTCAGTCGTCCTTGCGGGTCCGGCGACGTCGCAGGCGAGCGGCCTCGGAGCGGAGCGCGACGACGTCAGCACGCGGGATGCCGGCGGCTCCGACGAGCAGGGCCTCGTCGATCGCTTCGACGACGTCTTGCCACCGGCCCGCGCGCAGCAGCGCGTCGAGCCGGTCGCGGCGCCCGGCGACGTGCTTCCACGCCTTGGAGAGGACGGCGGGAGACGGGACCGGGAGCTGCGCGGCCTCGCGCGGCTCCATCTTGAGGATGCCGCCGCCATACGACCGCCCGAACACCTCCGCGCCGAGCATCGACACGGAGTTCAACGCCAGCAAGGGCAGGGCGTCGCGCGCGATCGCGGGAGCGTCCTGTCGCAGCCGAAGGCCGTGCATCGAGTTCAGGAACGAGACGCCCGCCTCGTTCGCGATCAGTCGCGGGTAGCGGTGGCTCATGTACGTGAAGAAGAGGTCGGGCGGCTTGACGACCGGCGGCTTCCACCACGGAGTCCGGACGGTGCACTTGTAGGCGCCGGGCACGCCCAGCTCCTCGCCATGCGCCAGGTAGCGAGCAAGTCCACCGGTGGCACGGCGGGCCGTGGGATTCAGCAGCCACACGCGCTCGCCGCGCAGCCGCAGCTCCTCCCATGACGTCTGCGTGAAGCGGGTGCCTCGCAGATGCCGTGTCCCCGGCGGGACGATCGGCGTGAGGTGTCCGGGCTTCAACGCGAAGCGCGCGCGCGTCGCCTCGGTGAGGGCGAAGAAGTCGTTTCCGCCGGTGACGGTTCCGAGCTCCGGACTCCCGTAGCCGGCCAGCTTGGCGAAGGACGCCTCCACGACGCGCGGGAAGAGCGTCCGCGGCCCCGGCCGCAGCAGCAGGTTCGTCCACTTGCCCTCGGCCTCCGGCCTCACCGACGTGCTGTCGAAGATGTGCAGGCGCTCGAGCTCCGCCGCGTCGCGCACCTCGTGCAGCACGAACCCGTCGCGCTCGCACCCGCCGCTGCCACTTGCCACGAGCAGGACCACCTGCTCCGCAGCGTCCGCGAACTGGAGCTCGTCGAACAGCACCAGGTGGACGCGTTCGAACCGCCCGCGCAGCCAACGCCGCACCGGCTCCGCATACCCGACGGTGAGCAGCTCGGCGGGAAGGACCATCGCCACGCGCCCGTCAGGCTTGAGGAACGAGCAGGCGTGCACGAGCAGCGCGGCCCACGACGAGGCGAGCCCCGACAGACGCACCCCCTGCGCCAGCGCGGCGGCCGCCGACAGCTTCCGCGCGTCACCGCGGTGCCGCTGATACCGGACGAACGGCGGGTTGCCGATGACCGCGTCCATCCACGGGAGGCCGCCGCCGAGCTGCGCCGGCGTCGGCTGGGCGAAGAAGTCTCCGGTGACGAGGTCCGCGTCGAACCCCTCGGCGTTCAGCAGCTCGCGCGAGTGCTCGAGCGACTCCCCATGAAGGTCCACGCCGTGGAGCAGCTCACGTGTCGCGCTCGGCGCCGCGCCGTTCGCGGCGAGCCGTCGCGCGGCGGCAAGCAGGAAGACCGCCTCCCCGCACGTCGGGTCGAGGACGCGTGCATCGGCGCGTCCGGCCGTCGCCCACGCCGCCAGGAAGTCGGCGATGGCAGACGGCGTGAAGAACGCGCCGCGTTGCTTGCGCAGCGTCGGGGTGTCACCGGGGAGAAGAAGCGTGGACATGCGGCGCCGAGCCTAGCGCCGGGCGCGGTCACTCCGAGGCGAACCGGTCGCGCGCTACCATCGCCCGTACGGGAGCCCTCAACCGGGCTGAGAGGGCGGCGCTTGCAGCCGCCGACCGTCAGAACCTGATCCGGGTCATGCCGGCGCAGGGAAGGAGCACATGCCGCCCACCACCGATCGCTCGTATGACGTCGCCGTCGTCGGCGGCGGCATCGTCGGCCTCGCCGTCGCGTGGCGCGCGCAGCAGCGCGGCCTGCGCACCGTCGTGCTGGAGCGCGACGCGCTCGCGGGCAGCGCGACGCGCGTCGCCGCCGGCATGCTCGCGCCGATCAGCGAGGCGCGCGTCGGCGAGCGCGGGCTGCTCGCGCTCAGCCGCGCGTCGCTGGACCGCTACCCGGCGTTCGTGGCGGAGCTGGCCGAGGTGTCGGGGCGCGACCCCGGCTACCGCGCCGACGGCACGCTGCTCGTCGCGCGCGACCGCGACGAGGCCGAGGCGCTGGAACGCGAGCTGGCGGAGCGCGAGGCGATGGGCCTGCCGGTCGAGCGGCTGCTGCCGAGCGAGGCGCGCCGCCGCGAGCCGGCGCTCGCGCCGACCCTGCGGCTCGCGCTCGACATTCCCGGCGACCACGCGATCGACCCGCGCGCGCTGAGCGCGGCGCTCGCGGTCGCGGTCGAGCGCGCGGGCGGCGAGCTGCGCGAGCGGGCGGAGGTCGCGCGGATCGCGCTGTCCGACGGCGGCGAGCAGGTCCGCGGAGTCGAGTTGGACGTCGCCGCTGAGCGCGGCGCCGGCGAGGCGCGCGTCGACAACACGGCGGTCTCCAAAACCGCGACGCGAGGTGCGTCCGGCCAGCGCATCCATGCCGGCCGGGTTGTCGTCGCCGCCGGCGCATGGTCGGGCGTGCTCGCCGGCCTGCCCGAGCACGCGCGCGTGCCGGTGCGCCCGGTCAAGGGCCAGATCATGCGCCTGCGCGACCCGGCGGGACCGGGGGCGGGCCGGGCGCCTCTGCTGACGCGCGTGATCCGGATGCAGCCGGGCTATCTCGTCCCGCGCGGCGACGGCCGCTACGTGCTCGGCGCGACGATGGAGGAGCAGGGCTTCGACACCGCGCCGACCGCGGGCGGGATCTTCGAGCTGCTGCGCGACGCGATCGAGCTCGTGCCGGGTGTGGGCGACCTCGCGATCGAGGAGGTCGCCGCCGGCCTGCGCCCCGGCACGCCCGACAACGCGCCCGCGCTCGGGCCGGGCGCGCTGCCCGGGCTGCAGTGGGCGGCGGGCTGCTTCCGACACGGGATCCTGCTCGCACCGATCGTCGCCGACGCGCTCGCGGCGACGCTCGCGGGCGAGTCGCTGCCCGCCGTGGCGGCGCCGTTCGCCGCGACCCGCTTCGCGCCCCGGCCGCAGGCGGTGCCGTCGTGATCGCCGTGCAGCTCAACGGCGAGTGGCACGACCTGCCCGACGGCGCGACCGTCGCCGACGCGGTCGCGCTGCTCGGCGTCCCGCTCGACGCGCGCGGCGTCGCCGTCGCGCTCGACCGCGAGGTGGTCCGGCGCAGCGCGTGGAGCGACACCATGCTGACCGGCGGCGCCCGCGTCGAGATCCTGACCGCGATCCAAGGGGGATGATGCGTCCATGAGCATCGAGGCCGCGAAGACCCACGACGACCCGCTCACGATCGCCGGCAAGACGTTCGGCTCGCGCCTGCTGCTCGGCACCGGCGGCTTCCGCTCGCTCGAGGAGATGGGCGAGGCGATCCGCGTCAGCGGCAGCGAGCTGGTGACCGTCGCGCTGCGGCGCGTGGACCCGGCGCAGCGCGGCTCGATCATGGACGTGCTCGCCGAGACGGGCGTCGCCGTGCTGCCGAACACTGCCGGCTGCTTCACCGCGCGCGACGCGATCACGACCGCGCAGCTCGCGCGCGAGGCGTTCGAGACCGACTGGGTCAAGCTCGAGGTGATCGGCGACGACCGCACGCTGCTGCCCGACGCGGTCGAGCTGCTCGCAGCCGCCGAGACGCTCGTCGCCGACGGCTTCGTCGTGCTCCCGTACACGACCGACGACCCGATCCTCGCGCGCCGGCTGGAGGACGTCGGCTGCGCGGCGGTGATGCCGCTCGGCTCGCCGATCGGGAGCGGGATGGGGATCCGCAACCCGTACAACGTCGCGATCATCCGCGAGCGCACCGAGCTGCCGGTCGTGCTCGACGCCGGCGTCGGGACCGCCTCCGACGCGGCGCTCGCGATGGAGCTCGGCTGCGACGCGGTGCTGTGCGCGAGCGCCATCTCCCGCGCGCACGATCCGGTCGCGATGGCGCGCGCGATCCGCGCGGGCGTCGAGGGCGGCCGCCTCGCGCGTCGCGCCGGTCGCATCCCGCGCCGGCTCCACGCCGAGGCCTCGACGCCCGACGCCGGCCTGCCCGACTTCGGCGCGCCCGCCGTGTCGCGCGATGCCTGACGCAAGGCCCGTCGCGCCGCGTTCGATCGACGCGCTGCTCGACCGCTGGGAGGCCGCCTGGTGCGGTCGCGACGCATCCGCGTTCGCGCCGCTGTGCGACCCGGCCGTGCAGTACGAGGACCCCGTCGCGCGCACGCCGCTGATCGGCGCCGACGAGCTTGCCGCGCACGCCGAGCGGCTGTGGCGCGGCTTCCCCGACGCACGCCTCGAGCGCGCCGGCGAGCGCCTGGCGGACCTGGACGGCCGCTTCGTCGCGGCGCCCTGCAAGCTCGCCGGCACGCACCGCGGCGCGCTCGAAGGGCTGCCGCCGACGAGACGCTTCGTCGTCGTCCACGCCGTCGTCTACGCGGAGCTGCGCGCCGGCCGCCTGCTGCGCGTGCGTGCCTTCTTCGACGCCTACGAGGCCGCCGTCCAGCTCGGCGTCCTGCCCGCCTCCGGCACGCTCGGCGAGCGCGCGATGCTCATGCTCCGCGGCTTCGGCCTGCGCTCGCGCGGCTGACCAGTTCTGGAAATTGGCAACTTTTTTTTGCGGAGTCCCTGCAATCAGGGAGAACGCCAATGGAGCCGTTTCTTCGCACGTAGCGGCAATCTCGCTGCGACCAAGCGACGATGACGACCGTCCCACGGCGTAGTTAACGCGCCGTGCCCGATGTCGCGTCCTCGGCGTGCGTTCCAGCTTGCGAAGCGGCTTGCGACCAGGCAAGATGCGAACATATGTTCCCGTGGCCAGGGCTGCTGCGCAGCACACCATCCGCGAGAGATGCCGGGGAAGTTGCAGATGCGGTCCGGCTGGCGACCATGTGGAGGGCGGCGGCGACTGGTCGGCTGGACGAGCATGCGCTGTGTCGGCGTGGCGGCTTCGTGCTGGAGGAGGCGAAGCTGCACGCCGCTGAGGGCCGGCTCGAGGCGCTGCTGTTTCCCTGGGAGGGCGATCGCTTTCGCATCGTCATCGACTCCGAGCCGCGTGGAGGATGGGATCGCGTCGAACCCGAACGTCGCGCCGAGCTGCGCCGTCACCGGCTCCGCTTCCGCCTCGCGCACGAGGTCGGCCACACGCTCTTCTACGACCGGTCAGGGTCACGCCCGCGTTCGGTGGTGCGTCCGAGCGCCGCGCAGGAGGTCTTCTGTGACGAGTTCGCCCGTGCATTGCTCGTCCCGCTCGGATACGCCAGCGCCTTGCCGGCGACGGCGGACTCGGTCGTGGATCTGCATCGGCGCTTCGACGTGTCGGTGGAGCTGGCCTGCCGAGCGCTGGCGCGTGCGCATAGAGGGAGACTCGACGTATCGGTTGCCGTGATCAATCGAGATGGCGACTTGCGCCTGCAATGGAGCAGCAGCCAGCGTGACCTGCACGGGCGCCTCGATGTCATCTGTCGCCGAATCCGTCGTGGCCTGACGCTCGCTGCCGACATCACCGCGGTCGAGTTGGCCCGCCGCCGGCAGTTCGTCGTCGTTTCGAGCTAGGCGTCCTGCGGCCCCGACGCCGACCTGCGCTCGCCGTCGCCAGCGTCGGCGGCTTGCCGATATCGAGTGCGCAGCTCGCCGAACGTGTTCGTGTCTGCCCGGGCGCGACTCTCGGATACCAGCTCGATCAGCGTCTCGATGCGGTCGTCGCTGGCCTTTGAGTCGACTGCCAGCCGCGCTGCAAGATGGTCCGGTGCAACCGATGGGTCGGAGCCCAGTTGCTGCTCATGTCGCTCCCACCGAACGCCGAGCCGGCGAGCCAGGTATGCGAGCACCACGAGCGCGTCGTCGGCGCTCACGTCGCGATGCACGAATACCCAGATGGCCCAGAGACGAGAGTGTGCGTCGTAGATCTCCGAGCCTCGCTGCGGACCCTGGCGCTCGTACTCGACGAACGAATCGATCGTGCCCCCGTGGTCCACGAGCACCTCTGCGAGCTTCAGCCGCATGCTCGGGTTGGGCAACCAGATCACGACCTTCGGTACGCCCAGGAGATGCGCGTACCGCGATCCGTCCAGCTCGGCGTAGCGCTCGGCGTCCCGCTCGAGTCGCCGCCGCTCGTCGGCGTCACCGAAACGCTTGTAGAGCGTTGCCGCGGGGGCGGCTGCGCGCGACACCCGTCCTCGCAATGCGTAGAGCTTCCGTCGGAGCAGATCCCTGACGAGGAGGTTCACCGCAGTCAGCCGCGGATCTCGCTCTGTGTCGGCTCTTTCGCTCGTGACATCGCGAAGATGCTCGAGCAGCCCGTCATCCCCGAAACGGCAGAAGACATTCTCCAGCGCTTCGCGCACAGCGCCTTGTACCTCTCTTGCGGCGCTCTGTCCGTACCGGGTCCGGTACGCCGCTCGCAGCGTGTCGATGTCGTCCGACGCGGGCCAGGCGAAGTCGGGGTTGCGCTGGTTCGCCTCTTGCAGCCACTTGGCGTGACTCCACAGCTCAAGGGCCTTGCCGACCATTGCGTCGGCCGACAGCTTTGCGTGATGTGCCAGGGCTCGCTCCGAGAGCTCGTAGCGGTACCGGAGCGCCTTCAGCAGCTCCGAGATCACATCCGGTCGCTCGTGGCCGTCGCGCGTGACGTTCAGGACCATGCGGCGCTCGTGTGGCGGGCGACTGTCGGGGACGACGTAGAAGGCCGACTGGAAACGCCAGCCGAGGCTGAACGGCAGGCCGGTGTTGAGGTGATCTCGCTTGAGGTAGTCGAGGAGATCGGCGCAGATCGTGTCGCCGACGAGATCGGCGACGAACGGATACGCCAGGCGTTCCCAAGGCTTGCGTCCTCTTCTGTCCTTCGAGAGGATCAGTGGCTCCAGCTGCTTGCGAAGGCCGTCACGGTTCAGCGCTGCGATGACGTCGTCACCGAGTCCAGCCCACAGCCTGTCGAGTCGAACGCGGTTCTCGTCGTGGGGTTCGAGGATCTTCAGGTCGTCCTCGATGGAGTGGCCGAACGGGACGTGACAGAGGTCGTGGAGCAGCGCGCCAAGGCGCGCGAGCACTGTTGCTCGTGCGACATCTCTGTCGTAGGTGCCTTCGGCAATCCATTGCTCGAACAGGTCCGGCACTCCATGGCTGCCCTGGCGTTGCTGGAGCGCTGCGCTGAGCAGGTCCTGAACGACGCGCAGGGCTCCGAGGCTGTGCGAGAACCGGGAGTGCGTGGCGCCCGGATACACGAGGTGCGTGGTTCCGAGCTGACGAACGCGCCGAAGTCGCTGGAAGGAGGGCGAGTCGATGATCTTCAGCTCAAGCGGCGTCACGAAGATGTCGCCGTGAACTGGGTCCGTGATGACCTTGCCTCGCCGTGGGGACAGCTCGGCGTGAGTGAGTCCCCACGGCTGCGTCTCAATTTGCGTTTCTGTCAGACCCCAACGCGGCATCCGTGAAGTGTCTCGGATATCGGTGATGCTTGGTTCTGATTGCAATGGATCGTGCAAACGGGGCCCGCGGGCGCATCCGCAATGTGCGTGTATCCGGCAGCGTGCACATCATCGGTGCGGTCAATGGCAGGTGACGAGTGTTCTCCGAGCTCGGTAAGACCGATAAGGCACGGTAAGAACGATCAAGTTCGCGCTCAGCTGAGCGAGAGCACCACGCGCACCGGCGCGTGGTCCGACAACGCCCCGCGGTCCAGCACCTCGACGCGGTCGGCGGGCTCGAGGCCGTGCGCGAAGACGTGGTCGACGCCGCGGCCGCCGGCGTGGGCGAAGCCGGAGACGTACGCGTCGCGCAGGTTGAGGTCGCCGCCGAGCACGAGCGGCGCGTCGCCGGCCCAGCGCAGCGCGGCGCGGCGCGCGTTCAGCAGGTCGGCGTTCGCTCGCCCTTCGTGGTGGACGCTCGCGTGCAGGTTGGCGAACCAGCGGCCGGCGTCGTCGCGCACCGCGTGCACGACGCGGCGCTCGGGCCAGCGGCGCAAGAGCCGTCGTTCGTGCGCGGCGATCCCGAGCGCGCGCACGAGGATCGCGTTGCAGCCGCCGCCGTTGCTCTTCGACAGCTCGGGTCTGCGGCGCGCGACGCCGCGCCGCAACGGCAGCAGCGCGTTGCGCGAGGTGAGCGCGTGGCGTTCCTGCGCGCCGCATGCCTCGGCCAGCGACGCCGGCCACCACGGCGGCACCTCCTGCAGCAGCGCGACGTCCCACGCCCATGCGGCGAGCCGGTCCGCGAAGCGCCCGAGCAGGTCCTCGTCGCGCGCCGGCAGGGCGCGCCCGTGGAAGACGTTCCACGTGAGCACGCGCAGCGCCATCCGCGCACCGTACACTTGCGCGCTTGCCACGGCACCTGCTCACCGGAGAGGAGCTTGCGCGCGGGGAGCTGCATGCGCTGATCGAGCGCGCGCTCGCGCTCAAGGCGGAGCCGCTCGCCTCACGCGCGCTCGCGGGCAAGCACGTCGCGCTGATCTTCCAGAAGCCGTCCACGCGCACGCGCGTGTCGTTCGAGACGGGCATCGTCGAGCTGGGCGGGCACCCGCTGGTCCTGCGCCCCGACGAGATGCAGCTGAGCCGCGGCGAGGCGCCGCGCGACACCGCGCTCGTGCTCTCCCGTCACGTGCACGCGATCGGGATTCGCACGGGCTCCGACGCCCTCGTGCGCGAGCTCGCCGCGCATGCGTCCGTCCCGGTTGTGAACATGCTCACCGCCGGTCACCACCCCTGCCAGGCACTTGCCGACTTGCTGACCTTGCGCGAGACCTTCGGAAGACTCGACGGGCTGACCCTCGCCTACGTCGGCGACGGCAACAACGTCGCGCGCTCGCTCGCCATCCTCGGCGCGCGCGCCGGCGTCGAGGTGCGCATCGCCGCACCGGACGGCTACCAGCTCGAGCCGACCGCGGGTGCGCTGCTGACCGACGACCCGCACGAAGCGGTCGACGGCGCGCACGCCGTCTACACCGACGTGTGGGTCAGCATGGGCGACGAGGCGACGGCGGACGAGCGCCGCGCGGCGCTCGCGTCCTATCGCGTCGACGACGCGTTGCTCGATCGTGCCGCGCCCGGCGCGATCGCGCTCCACGACCTTCCCGCCCATCCCGGCGAGGAGATATCGGCCGAGGTCCTGTACGGATCGCGTCAGCGGATCTGGGACCAGGCCGAGAACCGGCGCCATGCCCAGAAGGCACTCTTGGAGCTCCTGCTGCGGTAGCCTCGCGCCGACCGGTAGGTCTGTCCATCCCGAGGAGCATCGATGCCCCAGCCGAAGTCCCCCGCGGCGAGAAGAGCGAGCGGTCGCGCGAGAAGAGCGGCCACGCGCAGACCGGCTGCCAGACGCGCCGCAGCCGCCAGACGCACGTCCGCTGCCAGCAGAGCGGCCACGAGAAGAGCCGCGACGCGCAGAGTCGCGACGAGAAGAGCGGCCGCGAGAAGACCCGCGCGCGCAGCGGCGAGAAGAGCCCCCGCCAGGAGAGCGGCGGCGAGAAGAGCCGCGAGACGTCCGGCCGCCAGAAGAGCGGCGAGACGCCCGGCCGCCAGAAGAGCCGCCCGCCGGCCCGCTGCCAGAAGAGCGGCGACGCGCAGAGCGGCGACGAGAACGTCCCGCCGCCAGAAGAGCGGCCCGCGCCTCCGGCAGAAGACCGGCCGCGAGCGCGAGACGCTCCACGCGTGCGGGCGCGAGAAGAGCGGGCGCGAGACGCGCGTCCAGAAGAGCCCGCAGACCCACCGCGGCGTCGCTTCCCCCGCGCGCGACCGGCGCCGCTCGCAAGCGTGGCGGCGACCCGGTCGCCCAGCTCGTCGACGCGCTGCGCGACCAGCTCTCCAACCGCGTGTTCGAGCCGCGCGACCTCGTCGTGCTCGCGTCCGAGGCGATCCAGGAGGTCGTCGACGACGCGGTCGATCGCGGGCGCGTGAGCAGGGGCGACGCCAACGACCTCGTCGGCGACCTCGTGCGCAAGGGCCGCGAGCAGAAGGACGACGTGCTCGCGAACCTCGACCAGATGCTCGGGAAGGGCATCGAGCAGCTCGAGCAGGTCATGCAGAAGCTCGACGCCGGCGCCGGCGCCCGCAGCGCCGACTCGGTCGAGCGGTTGATGAGAAGCGCCGAGCGCGCGCGCAGAGCGGTCGGCGACGCCGCCCGCAGAACCGCGTCGCGCAGAAGGAAGTAACCGCGGCTACGTCGCAGGCGTCCCGGCCCCGCCGGCCGGGACGCCCTGCGCGTCCAGCCCGAGGTCGGCGAGCAGCGCGCGGAAGTCGAGCTCGGCGCCGGTGAGGCCGGCGAGCAGCTCCTCCGCGGACAGCCGCTGGCCGTCGCGCCACAGCGCGCGCAGCGCGTCGCCCGCCGCGCGGCGCTCGAACCAGCGCTCGCCGAAGCGCTCGCGCAGGTGCGCGCGCAGGTGCGTCTCGAGCGCCCATGCGCGCAGGTAGCAGGCGACGTAGAAGCCGGGGTCGAGGTCGGCGAGGTAGGTCTCGCGCGGCCACGCCACGCGCGCCGCGGCGCCGAGCAGCGTCGCGTAGCGCGTGCGCAGCGCGGCGTCGTCCGGCGGCTGCGCCGCGTGCACGTCGAGCTCGTAGGCGAGCTTGGCCGCGTAGCGGCGCAGGTAGATCAGCCGCGTCGCGCGCGCGTGCGCGGCGAGCATGCCGTCGGCGTCCTGCACGCCGAGCCGCGCGCGCAGCCAGCCCGGCTCCTCGGCGAGGTGGTCGAACAGGAACGCGAACGCCTCCGTGACCGCGTTGTCGCCGAGGTGGCGGTACTCGAACGGCAGCGCGGGGTCGACGTGCGCGAAGTGCTCGACGTGGCCGCCCTCGTGCAGCAGCGCGACGAAGTCGTCGCGGCCGCCGATCGGCGGCACCACCAGCCGCACGTCGCCTGGCACGTGCACCGCGACGCAGAAGGCACGCGGCGACTTTCCCGGCCGCCGCTCGACGTCGAGCTGCACGTTCGGCTGCGCGGCAGGGTCGATCCCGAGCCCGGCGAGCGTCGCCTCGAAGCTCGGCAGCAGCTGCGCGCCGTCGAACGCCGCGTCCGCCTCGGCGAAGCGGAACAGGCGCGGCAGGTCGGAGCGCGCGAGCGCGTCGAGCCCGACGCCGTCGAGCGTGCGCTCGACGACCGGCCCGACGAGCGGCGCGTACGCGTCCTCGGTCGCGGCGGTGAAGGCCGCGGTCGCGCGCGAGAGACGGTCGAGGTCGAAGCCCTTGAGCTGCTCGCACAGCGCGCGGTAGCTCGGCCAGCCCAGCTCGCGTGCGCTCGCGCGCGTGCGCTCGAGCATCTCGGCGTAGAGCGGGTTGAGATGCGTCTCGGTCGCCTCCAGCCGCGCCGCCTCGATCGCCGCGCGCCGCGCCGGGTCCGGCTCGTTCGCCTGCACGATCGTCGCCTCGCGGAACGGGATCGCGGCCCCGTCGCCGTCGATCGACAGCACGAGGCCCGCCTCGCGCTGCGCCAGCTCCGCCTCCAGGTCGGTTGCGAGCAGGCCGACGTGTCCCTCGACGGCGAAGTCGAGCAGCATGCGCGCGCGCCGCGCCGCGTCCTCGCCCTGCGCCGCCGCCGCATCGGCCTGCTCGCGCAGCCGCGCGACGGCCTCGGCGCTGAAGAGGTCGGCGTGCCGCTCATAGATCGGCTCGACGTCGAAGCCCTGCTTGAGACCGGCGAAGTGCGCGTGGTGCTCCTCGCCCAGCTCGGCCGTGAACGCCTCGGCCTGGAGTCGGTACGCGGCGAGGTCCATGCGCCTGGCATGCTAGTCGCCGCATGCCCACCACCTTGACCAGACGCCAGCGGCCCAACCGCGGCGACGAGCTGGAGCTGACGATCGACTCGCTCGCGTTCGGCGGCAACGGCGTCGCGCGCCACGACGGCTACGTCGTGTTCGTCGTCGGCGCGGTCCCCGGCGATCGGGTGCGCGCGAGAGTCACGCGCCCGAAGCGCGACTACGCCGAAGCGATAACGGTCGAGATACTGGAGCCCTCGCCCGAGCGCATCCCCGCCACCGCCCCGCACCCGGGCGTGCCGTGGCAGGTGCTGCCGTACGAGCGCCAGCTCGAGATCAAGGCCCAGCAGGTCGAGGACGCGCTGCGACGCATCGGCAAGCTCGACGGCTTCGCGATGGAGCCGATCGTGCCGGCGGTCGAGCGGTGGCGCTACCGCAACAAGCTCGAATACTCGTTCGGCAGCGACGACGCGGGCGAGCTGGTCTACGGCTTCCACGCGCCCGGCCACTGGGAACGGATCGTGTCGATAGACGACTGCCTGATCGCCTCCGAGCGCTCGAACGTCGTCAGCCGCCAGGTGCTCGACTGGTGCCGCGCGAAGGGGCTGACCGCCTACGACCGCCGCACGCACGAGGGCTTCCTGCGCAACCTCGTCGTGCGCGAGGGACGCCGCACCGGCCAGCTCCAGGCGCGGCTCGTGACGATGCCGGTGTCGGGGGCGTTCGACGTCGACGGCCTCGCGGACGCGGTCGACTGCGACGGGCTGCTGTGGACCCAGTTCGACGGCGTCGGCGAAGACGACCGCGCTGGGGGAGACCGAGCTGGTCGCCGGCTCGGACTACCTCGACGAGGAGGTCAACGGGCTGCGCTTTCGCATCTCCCCGCACGCGTTCTTCCAGACGAACACCGAGATGGCGGAGAAGCTCTACGCGCTCGCCGGCGAGTACGCGGCGCTGAGAGGCTTCGAGCGGCTCTACGACCTCTACTGCGGGATCGGCACGATCGGGCTGACGATGGCGCCGCGCGCCTCCGAGCTGTGGGGCCTGGAGCTGATCGAGCCGGCGATCGGCGACGCGATCTCGAACGCGCGGATCAACGAGATCGACAACGCGCACTTCTTCGCCGGCGACGTGCGCGTCGCGCTGAGAGAGCTCGTCGCGACCGCCGGCTCGCCCGACGTCGTGGTCGTCGACCCGCCGCGCGCCGGCCTCTCGACGAAGGTCGTCAGACGGATGATCGACGCCTCCCCGAAGCGGATCGTCTACGTGTCCTGCAACCCGACGACGCTCGCCCCCAACGCGGCGCAGCTCGTCGAAGCCGGCTACGTCCTGCGCAGAGTGACGCCCGTGGACATGTTCCCGCAGACCCCGCACATCGAGTGCGTGGCGCTGCTGGAGCGCGGCTGAGCGTTCGTTGCAGGATCCGGGGGCGCAGGCGCCAACTTGACGACGCGGGCTCCCGCCCCGCGGTTGCCGCGGCGTACGATCGCCGCAGTCTCCGGTCCCCCACCTCAGGAGCGTCCATGACCTTCCGCTCTCGCCTGCTCGGCGTCGCCGTCGCAGCCGCGTCGATCGCAGCGATCGCCGTCGCGCCGGCCGTCGTCGCGACGGCCAAGCCGGTCGCCACGGCGGCGAAGACCCAGAAGTGCCCGAGATTCTGGGTCGTGCACACCGACCGCGCGGCGGGCTTCAAGGCCGGCCACTACTACCGGCTGAACTTCGCGCCGAGCCTGAAGCGCTACACGTGCACCGACACGTTCCACATCCTCCGCAGCTACCTGTACGAGCCGAGAACGATGAAGGGCTGGAAGGTCGGCCCGCTGATCGGCGAGCTGAGAGGCCAGCTCGGCAAGCACTTCGTCAAGCGAGGCTCGCACGGCAAGATCGGCTTCGACGTCTTCCGTCCGAAGCCGACGTCCTGACCGAGGTCGCGTCGTCCCGGGCTGTCGCGCCGCTGTGCGCGGCAGCCCGCCGGCCGCCGTTCAGCTCCCGCCGACGTTATTCGAGATGCCGGTCACGGTCGACGAGCTGACGGTCGCGGACGAGCCGGCGAGCTGGGCGGCGCTCGGCTTCGCGCTCGAGGGCGAGCTGTGCCGCGTCGGGAGCGTGCCGATCCGCCTCGCCGGCCGCGACGCCGGCCACGGGCTCGTGCGCTGGACGCTGCGCGGCGCGGCGGGCGACGCGCTCGACGGACTGCCGACGCGGGTCCTCGCCGAAGACGGTGATGGCGCGGACGCCGGCGCCCGGCCGGACGCGGCGACGCGCGGGACCGCCGGCCCCGGGACCGCGCCCGCGCCCGTGCCGCCGTCCGCGGAGCACCCCAACGGCGTCGTCGCGCTCGACCACGTCGTCGCGATCTCGCCGGCGCTCGACCGCACGGTCGCGGCGCTGGAGGCGGCCGGGCTCGACCTGCGCCGCATCCGCGAGGAGCCGACGCCGGCGGGCGCACCGCGGCAGGCGTTCTTCCGCCTCGGCGCGGTGATCCTGGAGGTCGTGCAGGCGCCGCCGGAGACGCTCGAGCGCAGCGGCGGCCCGGACGGCCCGGCCTTCTTCTGGGGCCTCGCCTTCAAGGTCGCCGACCTCGACGCGACCGCCGCCACGCTCGGCGAGGAGCGTTGCAGCCCGCCGCGCCCCGCCGTCCAGCCCGGCCGCCGCATCGCCACGCTGCGCCGCGCCGCCGGGCTCGGCGTGCCGGTCGCGCTGATGACGGAGTGAGACCTGCTCTTGCGAGCACACCGTCGTTGTGGTTGTCGCGTGGGTGTGAGCGACCCATCCTTGACCCGATCGCAGTTGCAGTTCAAGCCGAATGGCGTCCGAAGGTGCAGACGGGCCGGGGGCAGCCACCCCCGGCCCGCTGCGTTCCTCACCGACCCGGAGCCTGTCGTCGACGAGGCTTCGCGCGGCAGTCTCTGCGTCAGCGCCGCCGGCTGACGACTCTGCGCAAGCGCCCAGCCGGCTCGCCCTGCGCGTGCGCCTGACAGAATCCGGCGCCATGGCAGCGGGCTCACAGCAGCGCGGGGCGGTCGTGGTGACGGGCGCGTCGAGCGGGATCGGGGAGGCGTGCGCGCGGCGGCTGGCCGGGCTCGGCTTCGAGGTCTTCGCGGGCGTGCGCAAGGCGCAGGACGGCGAGCGGCTGGCCCGGGAGATTGCCGGCGTGCGCGCGCTGAGCGTCGACGTCACCGACGCCGCCTCGATCGCCGCTGCGGCGGAGACGGTGCGCGCGGCGACCGGCGGGCGCCTCGCCGGCCTCGTCAACAACGCCGGCGTCGCCGTGCCCGCGCCGGTCGAGCACCAGCCGATCGACGACTTCCGCCGCCAGATCGAGGTCAACCTGATCGGCCAGGTCGCCGTCACGCAGGCGTTCATCCCGCTGCTGCGCGCGGCGAGAGGCCGGATCGTGAACATGAGCTCGATCGGCGGCAAGGTCGCCGTCCCGCTGCTCGGCGCCTACGCCGCCTCCAAGTTCGGGCTCAAGGGCTTCTCCGACACGCTGCGGCGCGAGCTGCGGCCGTGGGGGATCGAGGTCGCCGTGATCGAGCCCGGCACGATCGCCACGCCGATCTGGGACAAGGGGCTCGCCTCCGGCGACGAGCTGACCGCGGCGATGCCGGCAGAGGCCCAGCGCGACTACGGCGCGCTGATCGCGACCGTCCGCGCCGCGTCGGAGCGAGGCGCGAGAACGGGCCTTCCCCCGGACGCCGTCGCCGAGGACGTCGCCCACGCCCTCACCGCCAAGCGCCCCAAGACCCGCTACCTCGTCGGCCGCGAGGCGAAGTCGCGCGCGCTGGTCGCCCGCCTCCTCGGCGACCGCTTCGTCGACCGCGCGGTCGCCAGAGTCATGCGCTGGGGTTGAGCGGCCCACCGCCGCGAAGCGTCCTGGCTCGTGCCTGCGTGGCGAGCACAGGGCAGGACGCTTCCTCGTAGACTCCGCCGCGATGCGCGCCGCCACCATCCGCGACGGCGAGATCCTCGTCGAGCAGCACCCGGACCCGCAGCCAGGCGTGGGCGAGGTGCTCGTGCGCGTGCGCGCCGCGGGCCTCAACGGCGCCGACATGCTCCAGCGCCGCGGACGCTATCCGGCGCCGCCCGGCTCGCCGCAGGACGTCCCCGGCCTGGAGCTGGCCGGCGAGGTCGTCGCGAACGGGCCGGGCGCGACGCGCTTCGCCGAAGGGGACCGCGTGATGGCGATCGTCGGCGGCGGTGGGCAGGCCGAGCTGGCGGTCGTGCACGAGCGCCAGCTGATGCCGGTCCCCGAGCAGCTCGACTGGCCCGCGGCAGGCGGCTTCCCGGAGGTGTTCACGACCGCCCACGACGCGCTCTTCACGCAGGCCGGCCTGCAAGCCGGCGAGCGGCTGCTCGTGCACGGCGGCGCCGGCGGCGTCGGCACCGCCGCGATCCAGCTCGCCACGAGCGCCGGCGCGCGCGTGACCGCGACCGTCCGCAACCCCGACAACCGCGAGCAGGTCGCCGCGCTCGGCGCGACCGTCGTCGAGCCGGAGGGCTTCCAGCAGCACGGTCCGTTCGACGCGATCCTCGAGCTCGTCGGCGCGCCGAACCTCGACGCGAACCTCGACGCGCTCGCCACCACCGGCCGCCTCGTCGTGATCGGCATCGGCGCCGGCGCGAAGGGCGAGCTGAACCTCGCGAAGCTGATGGCCAAGCGCGGCCGCATCATGGCCTCGACGCTGCGCGCCCGGCCGCTGGAGGAGAAGGCCGCCACCGCCCGCGCGCTCGAGCGCCACGTGCTGCCGCTGGTGGAGCAGGGCGCGATCACGGTGCCGGTCGCGCAGACCTTCCCGCTCGACGACGTCGCCGCCGCCTACGAGCGCTTCGCCGCCGGCGGCAAGCTCGGCAAGCTCGTCCTGCTGCCGTAGCTCAGTACGGCGGCAGCGCCTCGTACCACTCGCCGAGCACGCGGAACGCGCGCCAGAACGCGCGCTTGGCGCTCTCCTCGTCGAGCGACTCGTCGATGCTCGGCACGAACAGCGCCTCGATCGACGGCGTCAACCGCTGCAGCGTGCCCGGCTCGGCGACGAGCGTCCGCGCGAGCGGGACCTCCAGCTCGTTGACGACGTCCAGCGCCTCCTCGCCCATCACGACCACGATCTTCGGCTGCACGATCGCCAGCTCCTCGAGCAGCCGCTCCACGCAGGCGGGGTCCGCGAGCGAGGGGTCGGGCAGCGGGCACTTCACGCACAGCGTCCCGTAGACGGCGAGCGGGTCGATCTGCAGCCGCTTGAGCGACTTCATCAGCGCCGATCCGGCGCGGCCGTAGAAGGCGACGCCCTCCTCGATCTCCGAGGGGCGCGGGTGGTGCTTGATCAGCATCACGTCGGCCTGCGGGTGGCCGGATCCCAGCACCGGCATCAGGTTGCCGCGCGGGCAGTGGCCGCACTCCTGCAGCTCGCGCGTGAAGTCGTTCAGCTCGCGGATCGCGCGCTCGAGGTACTTCTCGCGGATCTCGTCGTCGGTGATGGGCATGCTGGGGGGAACATTGGACATCTCCCCCGCATGTCCCTCCCCCTGCATCAGGACTTGCGCGCCGCCCGTCGCACCCGCCGCTCGCGGGAGGCCGCCCGCGCCGCTCTCGGCACCGCTCTCGTCTGCAGGAACTTCAGCGCCTGCACGTAGAGCAGGGATGCGGGCGTGCGCACGATGTCGGCCTCGCGCAGCGCCTCCAGGAACTCCTCCGGGCCGTCGAAGTCGGGCATGCGGATCCGCACGGAGCCGAGCCCCTGCGCGACGTGCGCGTCCGAGCCGGCGCCGGCCGGGATGCGGTACTTGGCCGCGAAGCGCGCGGCCTCCTCGTTGAACTCGTGGATCGCGACGCGCGGGTTGAAGACCTCGATCGCGTCGACGTCGTCGAGCACCGCCACCAGGTGCTCGTAGTCCGGCACCGCGTGCATGCGGTCGAACGGGTGGGGGACGTACACCACGCCGCCCTGGCGCTTGATCTCGGCGATCGTCTCCTGCAGCGTCAGGCCCTTCGGGATCAGCTCGGTGAGGAACAGGCCGATCACCTCGCCCTGGTCGGCGGTCTTGACCTCCTCGCCGACGATCACCTTGATCCCGCTCGCCTTCGCCCGCGCCTCCAGCGCGCCGGAGATCTCGTTGTGGTCGGTGACGGCGATCGCGCCCAGCCCTCTCGCCTTCGCGGTCGCGAGCAGCACCTCGACCGGCGTCGCGCAGTCGCCCGAGTGGTCGGTATGCATGTGCAGGTCGACGTCGATCCGCGGGCGCTTGGCGACCCGCGCGCGCAACGCCGGATCGCCGCGGCCGTCGTGGCGCTTGGCGACGAGGTCGCCGTAGACGTCCTCCAGCTCGTCGGCGACGCGCGTCCACGTCAGGCGCTCGCGCAGCGGGGCGGCCGCGTCGCGCAGCCGCGCGCGCAGCGCCGGGTCGCGCACGAGCGTGCCGAGGTGGGCCGCGAGCGTCTCGGCGTCGCCCGGCACGAACAGCAGCCCGCGCTCGTTGTCGCCGACCAGCTCCTCGTAGACGGGCAGCCGCGCGGCGACGGGGACGCAGCCGGCCGCGAGCGCGCGCACGAGCCCGCCGGGCGCCGGCGCCACCCCGCCGGAGGCGCGCACGACGACGTCGGCGCGCGCGAGCAGCGCGTCCTCGTCGCAGTCGTCGGGGCCGAGGAAGTCGATGCGCGTGCGCAGCTCGGCGCGCAGCGGGCCGCCGGTGCCCTGGGCGGCGCGGCGCGACCAGACGGTGGCGTGCCAGTCGCCGCCGGCCGGCATGCGCCGCAGGGCGCGCAGGAACGTGCGCACGGCCGGGCGGTCCTCGTCGGCGACGAGCGCGATCTCCAGCGGGCGCTCGTCCTCGCCGGCGCGCTTCGCGGCCTCGGCCTCGGCCGCCGGCGGGTCCGCGCCCGGCAGGATCACACGACAGTCGCCGGGGAACCAGCGCTGCAGCAGGCCGCGGGTCGCCGCGAAGCTCGCGACGCGCGCGTCGAGGCGGTTGAGGAACAGCTCGGTGACGCGTCGCGCGACCTGCGTGGAGAGGACGCGTTCGGTCGGGGCGTGGAAGCTGCCGACGTTGAGCGCGCGCGAGTGGCGCAGCGCGGCGCTCGCGGCGCTCGGCGCGAACGGCTCGTGCATGTGCACGAGGTCGAGCGGTGCGCGCGCGAGCGCCTGCTCGATCGTCCGCGCCACGTCGATCGGCAGCGACGCTGCGCGCCGCCTGCTGGGCGAGAACGGCAACACCTCGCCGACGCCGAGCACGCGGTGTCCGCGCCCCGCCGCCACGTCTTCGGCCGACGGCTCCAGCAGGGCCTCCGGCCGCTCTCTCGCCGCGTGGATCGCCTTGCGCGACTCGCGCACGAGCGCGCTCGAGGTCGACGGCGCGATCACGACGACCCGGTGGCCCCGCGCCGCCAGCTCCTCCGCGCAGCGCGCGACCGCGCGGTTCACCTCGTGCGGCGACTCCCAGGCGAACGGGGTGACCTGGGCGATCGCGAGGCGCGCGGGCACGCCGTGGAGGATAGACCCGGGCCTATGCCCGCGCGGCGAGCCGCCGCTCGAGGCTCGCGCGCACGCCCGGCCACTCGCGGTCGATCACGCTGTACCAGGCCGAGTCGCGGTAGCTGCCGTCGAGCAGGACGCGGTGCTGGCGGTGGATCCCCTCGAACTGCGCGGGCAGCGCCGCCATCGCCGCGCGCGAGCGCTCGTTGCGCGCGTCGGTCTTCAGCTCGACGCGGATGCAGCCGGCCTCGTCGAACGCGCGCCCGAGCATCAGCAGCTTCGCCTCCACGTTGAAGCCGCCGCCCCACGCCGCCGGCGCCAGCCAGGTCCAGCCGATCTCGACCGACCGATCCTGCTCGCGCAGCTCCAGGAAGCGCGTCGAGCCGACTGCGACCCCGTCCGCGCGCCGCAGGGTCGCGAACGTCACGTCGCGCCGCGCCTGCCACGCGGATCGCGCATCGGCGAGCCACCACGAGAACCATCTCTCCTCGTGCAGCGGCACCGGCAGCCACCGCGACACCGCGGGGTCCGAGCAAGCGGCGCGAAGATCCGCCACATGCCGCTGCTCGAGCGGCTCCAGCGCGACGAGCGAGCCGGTCAGCGGCGATGCGAGCGTGTCGAACACGCCCGCATCGTCGCAGAGCCGGTCGCCTCAGGACTCGGCCGGCGACGGCACCGAGGCGTCGCGCGACCGCGTGCCGGGCAGGCCGGCGTAGTCGGCGATGAACGCCTCGGTCGCCTCGCGCGCCTCGTCGTCCGGACGCTGGTTGTGCGGCGACTTCATCAGGTACGAGGACGGCCCGTCGAGCTGGCCCGCGACGCCGTGGTTCAGCGCCAGCTTGCACAGGCGCACGGCGTCGATGACGATGCCGGCGGAGTTGGGGGAGTCCCACACCTCGAGCTTCATCTCGCACATCAGCGGGACGTCGCCGAACGCTCTGCCCTCGAGACGGATGTGCGCCCACTTGCGGTCGGTGAGCCACGGCACGTAGTCCGAGGGACCGACGTGGACGTCGTCGGCCGGCAGCTCCACGCCGGCGACGGAGGTCACGGCGTTGGTCTTCGAGATCTTCTTCGACTCCAGCCGCTCGCGCTCGAGCATGTTGAAGAAGTCCATGTTGCCGCCGACGTTGAGCTGCGAGGTGTGCTGGAGCTTCACGCCGCGCTCGTAGAAGAGGCGCGCAAGCGCGCGGTGCGTGATCGTCGCGCCGACCTGCGACTTGATGTCGTCGCCGACGATCGGAAGCCCGGCTCTCTTGAAGCGGTCGTCCCAGTAGTCCTCGCGCGCGATGAAGACCGGGATGCAGTTGACGAAGCCGCAGCCGGCCTCGAGCACCTGCTCGACGTACCACTTGGTCGCCTGCTCGGAGCCGACCGGCAGGTAGGAGACGACGACGTCGGTCTTCGTGTCCTTGAGGATCTGGACGATGTCGGCCGTCTGGCCCGGCGCCTTCTCGATCCGCTGCGAGAGGTACTTGCCGAGGCCGTCGTGCGTCATGCCGCGGTGGACGGGCACGTCGAGGTTCGGGACCTCGGAGAATCTGATCGTGTTGTTCTGCCCGGACCAGATCGCCTCGGACAGGTCCTTGCCGACCTTGTCCTTGTCGACGTCGAACGCGGCCGTGAACTCCACGTCGCGGACGTGGTAGCCGCCGAGGTCGACGTGCATGAGGCCCGGCACTCTGCCGTTGGGGTCGGCGTCCTTGTAGTACTGGATGCCCTGCACGAACGACGAGGCGCAGTTGCCCACGCCGATGATCGCGACCCGCACCTTCTCGTGCTGGTAGCGCCCGGCGCCGTTGCTCGAAGTGTTGCTCACGGTGGAAGTGTCCTCCTGGGGGAAAGCCTGCGGGATCTACCCCGGGGCGCCCGTCGTGGTTACAGGCCCGGCGCGCGCGTCAGCTCGCGCCGGACATGGAAGATGCGCTGGAGCATCGTGATCAGCGAGAGCACCGCCAGCACGTAGACGGCCGGCGCCAGCAGCTCGAAGTCGCCCAGGCCCGCACCCTTCGCGAACACGAGCCCGATCGACAGGATCACGACGCGCACCGCGCGGCTCGCGATCCCGACCTTGCATTCGACCCCGAGCGCCTCCGCGCGCGCCCGGGTGTAGGAGACCATCAGCGACCCCAGCACCGCCACCACGACGGCGGCGACGGCGAGCTCGTCGCCCTGGCTGGCGAAGTAGGCGGCGACCGCCGTCAGGACGATCCCCTCCTCGACGCGGTCGAGCGTCGAGTCGAGGAACGCGCCGAACGGCGTGCCCTTGCCCGACATGCGCGAGTAGCGCCCGTCGAGCGTGTCGCACACGGAGCCGAGGATGAAGGCGATGCCGCCGAGGAAGAACAGCTCCTGCCACACGAGCGCCGCGGCGATCAGATTGCCGACGAGGCCCGTGAGCGAGATCGCGTTCGGCGTCAGGCGCGAGTCGATCAGGCGGTTGCGCACCGCCGCCGAGAATTCGTCGACGGCGCTCACGCCGCGGCCTCGGCCTCGGCGCGCGAGAACGACCAGGCCTCGGGACGCCAGCGGGCCAGCAGCTGCTTCGAGAGCAGCGCCGACATCCCGGCGGTCATCGCGCCGAGGAAGGCGTCGAAGAAGTAGTGGTTGCCCGTCGCGACCACCACGAACGTGACGAGGAACGGGTAGAGGAACCAGACGACCTTCAGCGGCCGCGGCTTGACGAGCCGTGCGAGCGGCCAGCCGACCATCAGCGCGAAGCAGACGTGCATCGACGGGACCGCGGCGTAGAGGTTCAGCAGCGCGCTGACGGGCTCGTTCTCGACGCGCACGCCGGTGAAGGCCGCGACCGAGTCGGCGAAGCCCCACTCCGGCATCAGCCGCGGCGGCGCGGTCGGGTAGGCCGCGTAGCCGACGAGCGCGATTCCCATCGCGATCATGAACATGTTGCGCACGAAGTAGAAGCTGTCGTTGCGGCGCAGGTAGATCCAGACGAGCGTGCCGAACGTCACGACGAAGTGCGAGTTGAGGTACATCCAGTCGGCGACGTGGATGATCCAGCCCTTGCTCGACGCCCACGCCTGCACGCTCGGCTCGGCGAAGACGTGCAGGCTGTGCTCGAGGTTGATCACCTTCGTCGCGTTCCAGGCCGCGACCGCGACCTTGCCGTCCACCGTGCCGCGGACGATCTGGTACGCGTAGTACGCGGCGGCGAACAGCAGCACCTGACGCGCCGCGTCCGCCCACCCGCGCGGCAGCAGGCGCTGCTCGATGTTGCGAAGCTCGCGCATCATGGGGAAGCGCTGAATCCTATCCTGGCGGGGTCCCGTTGACGACCGGCCTACCCGGCGCAGCGGGGACCGCGCGCGCCCGCGCGTCCGAGCGCGAACCGCGTCGCGAGCCGCACCGTCGCGGCGCGCCGCACGCGCAGCCGTGTCCAGTCGCCGTCGGGCTCGACGCACGCGTCGCCCTGCACGACCGCCCAATACGGGGTCCAGCGCACCCGCAGCGCGATCGTCGCCGGCCGCGGCACGGCGAGCGCGAGGCCCTCCGTGCCGGCGTGGAGGACGCGTGCCGGGGCGTCGGCGAGCGGCGCGGGATCGGCGACCGCGTAGAGGCGCCAATGGGCGTCGCGCCAGACGAGCCGCAGGTACGCAAGCCCCCGTGCGATCAGGCGCGCCTCGTCCTTCGCCGAGTAGTCGAGCCGCACGTCGGGGACCGCCACCCAGCGCACCGCCATGCGCTCCAGCCAGGCGCGGTAGCGGGCGGGAGTGAGCGGCGGCGCGCCCGTCTGGTCGCCGTAGAAGAGCGGGTTGACCTCCAGGTCGAGCTGGCGCTCCCAGCCGCGGGCGAGGGGGATCGGCCCCAGCTCGCTGCCCTCGGCTGTGCCGGCGACGACGGCGGCCGCGTCCTCGGCGCCGCCCGCGACCCAGCGGGCCTCCCAGTGCAGACGCGTGAACGGGATCTCCACGCGCGCGCCCGCATGCGCGCCGTCCGCGCCGGCGCCGAGGCGGTGCAGCTCGGCGAGCAGCGGGGCGTAGTAGGCGGCGTGGACGCTCGGGTCGCCGCTCGCGGTGCTCACGTCGCGGACCGCCGCGCTCCACTGCCACCACAGCAGGAACGGCGCGAGCAGGAGGAGGGCCGTGCGGCGGCGCGGCCACAGCACGAGCGCCGCCACCGGCCCGGCGGCCAGCGCCCCCAACCGCACGACGTTCCCGCCGGCCGGCGTGTCGAGCACGAACGCCGCGGCGCAGCCGAGCGCGTACAGCACGACGCCGATCCGCAGCGTCCGCTCCGCGCGCGGCAGCAGCACGAGCGCCGCCGCCGCGAACGCGAGGACCGGCCAGAACGCGCTGAACGCGAACGGCTCGATCCCGCCCTCCGGGAACAGGACCGCCAGCACCGCCACCGGCAGCATCGCCGCCGCGGCGATCGCGATGCCGGCGGCGCGCCGCTCCCCGAGCCAGTACGCGACCCCGGCCAGCGCCAGGAACAGCGCATCCACCGGGCTGGCGAGCGGGGTGAGCGCGGCGAGCGCGATGGCGAGTCCGACGAGGGCGGGTCGGGCGCTGCTGCGGGCGGGTCCTGTCGCCTCCGGGCGCGCGCACACCCGCCTGGCGGCGGGCGCACGTGCGTCCTCAGCGCCACCCGCCCGATCGGCGTCGGCGATGGACGGCGTCGGCTTGACCGCGCTGCTGCGCTGAAGTGCCCACAGCGCGGCGAGCGCGGGGACGAGGCCGAGGGCGAAGGTGATGCGGCCGCTGAAGAGGGCGGTGGCGGCGCCGGCGGCGAACCAGCTGGCGCCGAGCCAGGCGCCGGGGCCGTAGCGGGCGTGGGCGAGCCGCTCGAAGAGGGTCGCGGCCGCGACGACGGCGAGCGCGCCGAGCAGGCGCGGGCCGAGCGCCCAGGCGAGCGGTGGGAAGACGACGCTGTAGCCGGGAAGGTGGTGGCCGCCGTACCACTGCGCGTCCCAGATCGCCCAGCCGGCGTGGCCGAACAGCCAGGCGCGGTACTCGGCCGCGGCGAGGTCGAGGCTCGGCGGTGCCCAGATCAGGTACAGGACGGCCAGCGCCCCCGCGACCGCGGCCGGCGCGAGCCGCCGCAGATCCGGGGTGGTGCGCGAGCGGCGGAAGCGGCGGGCCATGGCGCCCGCGGAGGCTACTCGCGCATCGTGCGGCCCGTGCTGCGCAGGCCGGTCAGGCGGCCGTGGCGACGCCCGGCGGCGGCAGCAGCTTCAGCAGGCTAGCCCGTCGCGAAGTCGATCGTGTAGAGGGCGCTGTGGTGGGCGGTGGCGCGGCCGACGCCGACGCGGCGGAAGCTGCCGTCGAGCAGGTTGGCGCGGTGGGGCGGGGAGGCGAGCCACATGTGGACGAGCTTGAACGCCTCGGTGCGCGGGCGGGCCTGCGCGCGCCAGCCGATCACCTCGCCGATGCTGCGGGCGCTGCCCGCGGCGGCCATCACGCGGCCGGTCCAGGAGCCGTGCGCGAAGTAGCCGCGGCGCGCCATGTCGCGCGAGTGGCCGGCGGCGCCGCGGTCCATGCGACGGTCCTCGCGCAGACGCGGGAGGTGGTGGACGGCGCGCACGCGGTTGAGCTCGCGCAGCATCGCGCGCGAGAAGCCCTGGTGGCCGTGGCGCTTCGCGGCGGCGGTCGCGGGCAGCGCGGCCGGCAGCAGCGCGGCGAGCGCGCACGCGAGCGCGATCAGCCGGCGCTCAGGTCTCGTCGAGGAAGGTCGCAATGCGGTCGATCAGGTCGGGGCGGTCGAGCCAGGGCCAGTGCCCCGCGTCTTCGACGTGCACGACCTCTCCCCTCGGCAGCTCCGCGGCGTACTGGTCCCCGAAGCGCGACGGGATGTAGGGGTCGCGCCGGCCCCAAGCTACCAGTGCGGGAATGCTCAAAGATGAGAGACCTCTCCCCGCGGCGGCGAGCGACTCCTCCGACGCGCTGCGGTAGAGGCGCAGGATCGCCCGCTGCGTGCCCTGGTCGAAGTGCTGCACGATCGCTTGCACGAACGCCGGCGGCACCTCGCCCGCGAACGCCGGCCGCAGCGCGCGGGCGAGCACCGGCCGCAGCGTCAGCCCCATCGCCAGCTCGCCGAGCAGCGGCGTGCGCCACATGCGCGCGACGCGGTGCCAGCGGTAGCCGGCCAGCAGCGGCACGGCGTCGACGACCACGAGCCGCTCGACGCGCTCCGGATGGCGCTGCGCGAACGCGAGCGCCGCCGCGCCCCAGTCGTGCACGACGAGCCGCACCCGTTCGGGGCGGGCGGGGACCACTTCGTCGAGGAAGCGCTCCACGAACGTCGCGATCCCGTCGAGCGAGTAGTCGTTCTGCCCGCCCTTGCCGGAGCGGCCGAAGCCGAGCAGGTCCGGCGCCAGCCCGCCGGTGCGCTTCAGGAACGGCAGCCAGTCTTCGCCGCTCGTGGGGACGCCGTGGACGTAGAGGACCGGTGCGCGCCCGGCCCCGCCCGCGCTCGCCGGCGTCGGCGCAGAGCGCCAGAAGACCGGCTGGCCGTCCAGCTCCCCGGTGTGCTCGGCGACGTCCACGCGGGCGCGAGGATAACGTCCCGCCGCGTGTCGCCCGGCGCCACGATCCCCCGCTCCGAGTGGCGCGCTCCGGCGCGGCGGCGGGTCGTCGCGATCCGCGACCGGCTGCGGGAGGTCTACGGGGTCCCGCTCATGGCGCCGCACGAGCAGCCGCTCGACGAGCTGATCCTCACGGTCCTGTCGCAGTCGACGAACGACCGCAACCGCGACGTCGCCTACGAGCGCCTGCGCGAGCGCTTCCCGTCCTGGGAGGCGGTGCTGCACGCGCCGAACGCCGCGGTCGAGGAGGCGATCCGCCCGGGCGGCATCTCGAAGGTCAAGAGCGAGCGGATCCAGGCGATCCTGCGCGCGATCGACGGGCACGAGCCGCACGGGCTGGATCTGTCGTGGCTGCGCGACGCGCCGGTCCCCGACGGCCAGGCGTACCTGTGCAGCCTCCCCGGCGTCGGCCGCAAGACGGCCGCGTGCGTGCTGCTGTTCGCGTACGGGCTGCACGACGTGCCGGTCGACACCCACGTCAGCCGCGTCGGCATGCGCCTGCACCTGCTGCGGCCGGGCGCGCCGTTCGAGGAGCTGCACGACGCGATGCTCGCCCTCACCCCGCCCGGCGAGGAGCTGGAGCTGCACGTGAACCTGCTGCGCCACGGCCGCCGCACGTGCCACGCCCGCAGACCCGACTGCCCCGCGTGCGCGCTGCGGCGCACGTGTCCCTCGCGCCAAGCCTGAGATCTACTACACTCACGCTTAGATTTCATTCCCCCTCGAATAGGAAGCTGCAAGGAGACCACGCCCATGGGCAAGACGATCGGCATCGACCTCGGCACGACGAACAGCTGCATGGCCGTCCTCGAGGGCGGCGAGCCCACCGTGATCGAGAACGCCGAGGGCGGTCGCACGACCCCGTCGGTGGTCGCGTTCACGTCGGGCGGGGAGCGCCTCGTCGGCACCGTCGCCAAGCGGCAGGCGGTCACGAACCCCACCAACACGATCTTCTCGATCAAGCGCTTCATGGGCCGCAAGGAGGCCGAGGTGCGCGACGAGGAGCAGATCGTCCCGTACAGAGTCGTCGCCGGCCCCAACGGCGACGCGCGCGTCGAGGCGGGCGGCAAGCAGTACAGCCCGCCCGAGGTCAGCGCGATGATCCTCGCGAAGCTGAAGTCGGACGCGGAGGCGTACCTCGGCGAGACGGTCGACAGCGCCGTCATCACCGTCCCCGCCTACTTCAACGACGACCAGCGGCAGGCGACGAAGGACGCCGGCAGAATCGCCGGCCTCGACGTCAAGCGCATCATCAACGAGCCGACCGCGGCCTCGCTCGCGTACGGGCTCGACAAGGAGGCCGACCAGACGATCCTCGTCTTCGACCTCGGCGGCGGCACCTTCGACGTGTCGGTCCTGGAGATCGGCGACGGCGTCTTCGAGGTCAAGTCGACCGCCGGCGACAACCACCTCGGCGGCGACAACTTCGACAAGGCGGTCGTCGACTGGCTCGTCGGCGAGTTCAAGAAGGACCAGGGGATCGACCTGGCCGCCGACGCGATGGCGCTCCAGCGCCTCTACGAGGCGGCCGAGAAGGCGAAGATCGAGCTTCTCCACCACGCAGGAGACGCAGATCAACCTGCCGTTCATCACGGCCGACCAGTCCGGCCCCAAGCACCTCGACACCCGCCTGTCCCGCGCGAAGCTCAACGAGCTGACCTCCGACCTGATCGCGCGCACCGTCGCGCCGGTCCGCCAGGCGCTCGACGACGCCAGAGAGAAGGGCGCGAAGACGATCGACCACGTCGTGATGGTCGGCGGCATGACGCGCATGCCGGCCGTGCAGGACAAGGTCAAGGAGCTCACCGGCAAGGACCCGCACCGCGGCGTCAACCCGGACGAGGTCGTGGCCGTCGGCGCGGCGATCCAGGCGGGCGTGCTCGCCGGCGACGTGAAGGACGTCCTGCTGCTCGACGTCACGCCCCTGACCCTCGGCATCGAGACCAAGGGCGGCGTGATGACGAAGCTGATCGAGCGCAACACGACGATCCCGACGCGCAAGGCGGAGGTCTTCTCGACCGCCGACGACAACCAGCCGTCCGTCGAGATCCACGTGCTCCAGGGCGAGCGCGAGATGGCGCAGTACAACAAGTCGCTCGGCAAGTTCCAGCTCACCGGCATCCCGCCCGCGCCGCGCGGCATCCCGCAGATCGAGGTCGCGTTCGACATCGACGCGAACGGGATCCTGTCGGTGTCCGCGAGAGACCTCGGCACCGGCAAGGAGCAGAAGATCGAGATCAAGGCGGGCTCCGGCCTCTCCGACGAGGAGATCAGAAGCATGGTCGGCGACGCCGAGACGCACGCCGAGGAGGACCGCAAGGCGCGCGAGCTGGCCGAGGCGCGCAACAACGCCGAGAACGCCGCCTACCAGGCCGAGCGCCAGCTGAGAGAGCTCGGCGACGGCGTCGACGAGGCGTCGAGAACCGAGATCGAGGCGGCGATCAAGGCGGTCCGCGACGCGCTCGCCTCCGAGGACCCGGACGAGATCAACGCGAAGGCCGAGGCGCTGCAGGCCGCCTTCCACAAGGTCTCCGAGGCGATGTACGAGCAGGCCCAGCAGCAGGCGGGCACGGACGGCGAGGGCGCCGGCGCCAACGGCGCGGGCACCGGCGGCGACGCCGCGGAGGAGGACGTCGTGGACGCCGAGGTCGTGGACGAGGGCAGCTGACGATGAGCCCGGAGCACGATCCGCGGGCGAGGCAGGCGCCGGCCGAGGAGGCCGGCGCCGAGAGCGCTCAGGCGACCGCCGAGGCGGTCGCCGCCGCCGAGGAGCAGGCCGCCGTCGAGGTCGAGCACGACCTCGAGGCGCTGCTCGCGCGCGCCGGCAAGGCGGACGAGTACCTCGCGCTCGCGCAGCGCACGCAGGCCGACTTCGAGAACTTCCGCAGGCGGATGACGCGCGACGTCGCCGCCGCGGAGCAGCGTGGCGCCGGCAAGCTCGCGCGGGAGCTGCTGCCGGCGCTCGACAACCTCGGGCGCGCCTTGGCGGCCGCCGAGGCGGAGGGCGAGGCCGACGGCCACCTCGGCGCGGGCGTCAAGCTCGTGGCCGACGAGCTGCTGGCCGCGCTCAAGCGCGCCGGGATCGAGCCGTTCTCGCCGCAGGGCGAGCGCTTCGATCCCAACGAGCACGAGGCGATGGCGCAGCAGCCGGTCGACGGGGCCGAGCCCGGCACCGTCGTCGAGGTCTACCAGCAGGGCTTCCGCCACGGCGAGAGCGTCCTGCGGCCGGCCCGCGTCGTCGTGGCCGCATAGGAGCCTCGACCGCGATGGCCGCCACGAAGCCCGACCTCTACAAGGTCCTCGGCGTCGGCAGAAACGCCTCCGATGCGGAGATCAAGAAGGCGTACCGCAAGCTCGCGCGCCAGTACCACCCGGACACGAACCAGGGCGACGCGAGAGCCGAGGAGCGCTTCAAGGAGATCTCCGCGGCGCACGACGTGCTGTCGGACCCGGACAAGCGCAAGGCCTACGACCAGGGCACGGGGCCGTTCGCGGCCGGCGGCGGCGCGGGCTTCGACCCGAACGCGTTCGGCTCCTTCAGCGACATCCTCTCGAACCTGTTCGGGCGCGGCGAGGGGCCGGCGCGCCCCGGCGGGCCCGGGCCGGGCGGCCGCGGCGGCGCCGGCGCCGGCGGCCGGCCGCGTCCCCAGCGCGGGCGCGACCTCGAGACGGAGGTCTCGCTCAGCTTCCAGGAGGCGGTCGACGGGACGCAGGCGTCGCTCGCGATCCCCACCACGACGCCGTGCGGAACGTGCCACGGCACCGGCGCCAGACCGGGCACCGCCCCGGTCGTCTGCCCCGTCTGCCAGGGGCGCGGCGTCGAGTCGCAGGGCCAGGGCTTCTTCTCGATCACGCAGCCGTGCTCGCGCTGCGGCGGCAGCGGCTCGGTCGTCGAGTCGCCCTGCCCGACCTGCGGCGGCTCGGGCGCGCGGCGCACGATCAAGCGCCTGCGCGTGAACATCCCCGCGGGCGTGCGGGAGGGCAGCCGCGTCCGCATAGCCGGCAAGGGCGAGCCGGGGATGGGCGGCGGCCCGCCGGGCGACCTGTTCGTCGTCACGCGCGTCGCGCCCTCGCCGGTCTTCAGAGTCGTCGGCGACCGCATCGAGGTGGAGGTGCCGCTGACGGTCGTCGAGGCGTTGCAGGGCGCGACCGTCGAGGTGCCGACGCTGCACGGCAGAAAGCGGCTGCGGATCGCGCCCGGCACGAGACACGGCGCGGTGCAGCGGCTGAGAGGCGAGGGCGCCCCGCGGCTCGGCGGCAAGGGCCGCGGCGACATCCACTACCGCTTCACGATCGAGCTGCCGAGATCGCTCGACGCCGCGCAGCGCGAGGCGGTCGAGCGGCTCGCGCAGACGATGAACGGCAACCCGCGCGAGCGGCTGTTCAACGGCGGGCGGACGGAGGCGACCGCATGACCCCGGGCGAGGGCGGCGGTGCGCGCCGCATCCGTACGACGACCCGCATCGAGCTGAGCGACGACCGCGGCGTGTTCATGATCTCGGTCGCCGCCGAGCTGGCGGAGATGCATCCCCAGACGCTGCGGATGTACGAGCAGCGCGGGCTGATCGAGCCGAAGCGCTCGCCGAAGGGCACGCGCCTGTACTCGCATGCCGACGTCGAGCGCCTGCGGCGCATCCAGGAGATGACGGCCGAGCTGGGCATGAACCTCGCGGGCGTCGAGCGCGTCTTCGAGCTGGAGGAGCAGCTGGCGTCGACGACCGCGAAGGTGCGACGGCTGGAGGAACGGGCCGCGGTGCTCGCGCAGGAGGTCGAGCGCCTCGAGGCGCTGCGCCGCTCGCTGCGCGCCGAGATCGTCCCCTACGTCCGCGGCGGCGAGCTCGTGCCCGTCGACCCTGGCCGGCAGCGCTTCAGAATCCCCGTCCAACGCCCTGGGCAGGACGCGTGACGCGCGCTACAATCTGAGTCTCCCACACTTAGATTTGGAGACTGCCCATGCAGCTCGACCGCTTCACGATCAAGTCCCAGGAGGCGATCCAGGCCGCCCTGCGGCTGGCTGAGGATCGCGCCAACCCGCAGGCGACGCCCGAGCACCTGCTCGCGGTCCTGCTCGAGCAGTCCGAGGGGATCGTCGCGCCGGTGCTGCGCAAGGTCGGCGCCGACCCGGCGGCGATCCGCCAGACGGTGAACGGCGCGCTCGACGCGCAGGCGAGAATGACCGGCCCGTCCGGCGGCAGCGGCCCCTCCCAGGAGCTGATCCAGGTGCTGCGCGCCGCCGAGGCGGAGATGCGCGGCCTCGGCGACGAGTACGTCTCGACCGAGCACCTGCTGCTGTCGCTCGCCGGCCACAACTCGAAGGCCGGCGAGATCCTGCGCGAGGCGGGCGCGCGCAGAGAGGTGCTTCTGGAGGCGATCGGAGCGGTGCGTGGCCCGCACCGCGTCACCGACATGAATCCCGAGGACAAGTTCCAGGCGCTCGAGAGATACGGCCGCGACCTGACCGCGGCGGCGCAGGACGGCAGACTCGACCCGGTCATCGGCCGCGACGACGAGATCCGCCGCGTGATCCAGGTGCTCAGCCGCCGCACGAAGAACAACCCGGTGCTGATCGGCGAGCCCGGCGTCGGCAAGACCGCCATCGCCGAGGGCCTCGCGCAGCGGATCGTCTCCGGCGACGTGCCGGAGGGCCTGCGCGACCGCCGCGTGGTCGCGCTCGACGTCGGCGCGCTGATCGCCGGCGCGAAGTACCGCGGCGAGTTCGAGGACCGGCTCAAGGCCGTCCTCAGAGAGATCGCCGACTCCGACGGCACGATCGTCCTCTTCATCGACGAGCTGCACACGATCGTCGGCGCCGGCTCCGCCGAGGGCTCGGTCGACGCGGCGAACCTGCTCAAGCCGATGCTCGCGCGCGGCGAGCTGCGCGCCGTCGGGGCCACGACGCTCGACGAGTACCGCAAGCACATCGAGAGAGACGCGGCCTTGGAGCGCCGCTTCCAGCCGGTGCTGGTCGGCGAGCCGTCGGTCGAGGACACGATCGCGATCCTGCGCGGGCTCAAGGAGCGCTACGAGGTCCACCACGGCGTCGACATCCAGGACTCGGCGATCGTCGCCGCCGCGACGCTCTCCGACCGCTACATCGCCGACCGCTTCCTGCCCGACAAGGCGATCGACCTGATCGACGAGGCGGCCTCGAAGCTGCGCATCGAGATCGACTCGAAGCCGACCGAGATCGACGAGCTCGACCGGCGCGTGATGCAGCTGCAGATCGAGCTGCAGGCGCTGGAGAAGGAGACCGACGAGCAGTCGGTCGCGCGGCGCGAGGCGATCGAGCGCGAGATCGCGGAGGTGACCGAGCGCTCGGACGGCATGAAGGCGCAGTGGCAGCGCGAGAAGGAGTCGATCGAGAGCGTGAAGGCCGTGCGCGAGCGCCTGGAGCAGGCGCGCGTGGAGGCCGAGAAGGCCGAGCGCGAGGCCGACCTCCAGCGCGCCGCGGAGCTGCGCTACGGCGAGATCCCGCAGCTGGAGCAGCAGCTCGCGGCAGCCGAGGCGTCGGAGGGCGCCGGCGAGGACGGCGTGCAGTTCCTGAAGGAGAAGGTCGACGCCGAGGACGTCGCCGAGGTCGTCGGCAAGTGGACGGGCATCCCCGTCTCGCGCCTGCTGGAGGGCGAGGTCGAGAAGCTCGTGCACATGGAGACCCGGCTGCACCAGCGCGTCATCGGGCAGCACGAGGCGGTCGCGGCGGTCGCGAACGCCCTGCGACGCTCGCGCGCCGGCCTCCAGGACCCGGATCGGCCGATCGGCACGTTCCTGTTCCTCGGCCCGACCGGCGTCGGCAAGACCGAGCTGGCGCGCGCGCTGGCCGAGTTCATGTTCGACTCGCAGGACGCGATGATCCGCATCGACATGTCGGAGTACATGGAGAGACACGCGGTCTCCCGCCTGGTCGGCGCGCCCCCCGGCTACGTCGGCTACGAGGAGGGCGGCCAGCTGACCGAGGCGGTGCGCCGCCGGCCGTACTCCGTCGTGCTGCTCGACGAGGTCGAGAAGGCCCACGGCGACGTCTTCAACATCCTCTTGCAGGTGATGGACGACGGCCGCCTGACCGACGGCCAGGGTCGCACGGTCGACTTCAAGAACGTCGTGCTGATCATGACGTCGAACATTCCGGGCGGGAAGGCGGGCGCCGAGCAGTTCTTCCGGCCGGAGTTCGTCAACCGCTTGGACGACATCGTCGAGTTCGAGCCGCTCTCGCGCGAGCAGATCGCCGAGATCGTCGACCTCCAGGTCGCGCGCCTGATCAAGCGCGTGCAGGAGCGCGAGATCGAGGTCGTGCTGACCGACGCCGCGCGCACGCTGCTCGGCAACCTCGGCTACGACCCGACCTACGGCGCCCGGCCCTTGAAGCGCGTGATCCAGAAGCGCCTCGTCGACAAGCTCGCGCTCGCGATCCTCGAGGGCGAGTTCACCGCCGGCGACCTCGTCGAGGTCGACGCGGTCGAGGGCGAGCTCGTCTTCACGAAGGCCGCGCGCCCGGTGGCGGCGGAGGCCTGAGCCCACGCGGCGGCGTGCCGGTCGCGAACCGGCGCGCGGCCGCGCCTCAGTCCCCGATCCCGCCCGTCTGGCCGCCGGTCGGTCTTCTGCCTCTGCTCGTCGGTCTTCTGATCTCGAAGCCGATCAGCAGGCGGGGGAGGGTGGCGCGGCTGAAGTGGCGGCTCGCGTCGATCTGGAAGGTCCAGGTGCCGAAGGCGTACTTGAACGGGAACAGCGCGATCGGGCCGGTCTTGAGCACGCCGCACGGCCCGCGCGTGGTGCCGATCCGCAGCGTGCGCTTGAGCGTGCCGTTCGGCGCGACGTAGTGGACGTAGACGCCGTGACGGCGGCCGAGGCCGAGCACGCGCCAGCGCACGCGCAGCGCCGCGGGGTCGCCCGTTCTCGGGCTGAAGCTCGCGTTGAGCGGCGTCATCTGGAAGGTCGTGGAGGCGACGTGCGGGCCGTCGGTGAGCGACAGCGTCAGCTCGCGCGTGCCGTTCCTCCCGTGGTAGTGCGGCGCGGTGAAGCGGGCGCGGACGCGGCCGTGCGCGTCGATTCTGCCGGTGCCGATCTGCTTCGTGCCGGACAGCTTCGCGGTCCACGTGCCGTTCGGCTTGAAGCCGGTCCCGCGCAGCAGCCCGGTCTCGCCGCTCAGGTAGCAGCCGGGGCGCAGGACCACGCGCGCGTGCGGCTTGCCTCTGTGCTTCTTGGCGGCGCCGGCTGCGCCCGGGGCGAGCGCGGCCGCCGCGAGCGCGGCGACGGCGAGCAGGAGGGCGGTGAGGGCGCGGCGCGGCATCACAGTCTCAGCGAGCGGACGTGTACCGAGATCTTCGCGCGCGGGCCGCGCGAATGCGAGCGGTAGCGACGGTGGGTGTCGAGCACGAGCAGCCAGCGGCCGGCTTCGGCGGCGAACGGGAACACGCGCCGCGGCGCCGTCCGCAGCGTCCCGCAGTCCCCGCGCGTGACGCCGATCGCGGCTGTCGCGCGCAGGCGTCTGTGCGGGTTGACCCAGTGCAGCCACACGCGCCGGTGGCGGACGCCGTCGGCGAGCGCGAAGCCCCACACGGTGAAGCGGGCACGCAGCGTGCGCGGGTTCCCGCGTGCCGGCGCGAAGTCGGCGCCCGCCGGCCGCGTGACGGTGAAGCGCGCCTGCGCGCGGTGCGTCCCGTCCTCGACGCGCAGCGCGTGCCGTCGCTGCGTCGTCCCCGGGTCGAGCACCGGCGTCGCGAACGAGCTGGCGAACGTGCCGGCGGCGTCGGCCGACGGCGCCGAGCCGTCGCGGTATCTGAGCGCCTGTCCGTCGAGCGAGACCGTCAGCGGCGCCTGCGGCGTCAGCTCGCTCGCCGTCATCCGCAGCGGCGCGCCCTGCAGGTAGCAGCGCGCGTCGGTGCTCAGCGTCGTCGCGCGGGCGGCGCCTGCGCCCGGCACAGCGGCGATCGCGCAGGCCGCCAGCAGGCCGAGCAGGGGCAGCCGGGGGAGTGGATGACGGGGTCGCACGCGGGGCATCATCCCTTCAACAACAGCCGAACGGCGCCGTCGTTGCGCCCCCGGCCGCGCGGAGGTCCGCCGACCGGGGCGCGCCGTCGCCGCCGAGTGGAGTAGAAACCCGGCCGGAAGCTTGGTCCAGTGACCGCGACCGACCGCGACGATGGGAGCGCCATGCCGACGTACATCATGCTGTCGAAGCTCACGCCAGACGGCACGCAGACGATCAAGACCAACCCGCAGCGCATCCGGGAGGTCAACAGAGAGATCGAGCAGCTCGGCGCGACCGTGAAGGCGCAGTGGTGCGTCCTCGGCCGCTTCGACTTCGTCAACGTCGTCGAGGCGCCGGACGAGAAGACGATCGCCCGCGTCTCGCTCAAGCTCGGCTCGCGCGGCACCGTCCAGTACGAGACGCTGACCGCGATCCCGATCGACGACTTCATCTCCTCGCTGTAGGCGGACGGGCGAGCGGGCTCGTGGCGGACAAGGTCCTCGTCGTCGGCGCCGGCGGGCGCGAGCACGCGATCGTGCGCGCGCTCGCGCGCTCGCCGCAGCGGCCGGAGCTGCTGTGCGCGCCCGGCAACGCCGGGATCGCCGCCGACGCGCGCCTGCTCGACGTGAAGGCGGACGATGTCGCGGGCCTCGTCGCGGCGGCGCGCGACGAGGGCGTGTCGCTCGTCGTCGTGGGACCGGAGGCGCCGCTCGTCGCCGGCGCGGCCGACGCGTTCGCGGAGGCGGGGATCGCCTGCTTCGGCCCGCGCGCGGCGGTCGCCGAGCTGGAGGGCTCGAAGGCCTTCTCGAAGGCGGTGATGGAGGCGGCGGGCGTGCCGACCGCCGCCTACCGCGTCGTCACGACGGTCGAGGAGGGCATGGCGGCGATCGAGCGCTACCCGGTCGTGCTCAAGGCGGACGGGCTCGCCGCCGGCAAGGGCGTCGTGATCGCCGAGGGCGAGGCGCAGGCGCGCGCGACGCTCGAGGCGTTCCTCGTCGAGCGGCGCTTCGGCACCGAGCAGGTCGTCGTCGAGGAGTTCCTGGACGGCGAGGAGCTGTCGCTGCTGGCGATCTGCGACGGCGAGCGCGCCGTGCCGCTCGCGCCCGCGCAGGACTACAAGCGCATCTTCGACGGCGACGAGGGGCCCAACACCGGCGGGATGGGCGCCTACTCGCCGGTGCCCGGCTTCGGCGCGGCACGCGTCGACGCGCTCTGCGCGCAGGTCCACCAGCCGGTCGTCGACGAGCTGCGCCGGCGCGGCACGCCCTTCCACGGGATCCTCTACGCCGGCCTGATGCTGACGGAGGGCGCACGGGGGCCCGCCTCCGCCGGCCACGTGGCCGGCTCCGGCACCCCTAGCGGGGTCCGCGTGCTGGAGTTCAACGTGCGCTTCGGCGATCCGGAGACCCAGGCGGTCCTGCCGCGGCTGCGCTCCGACCTGCTCGACCTGCTGCGCCGCGCGTGCGAGCCGGGCGGGCTCGCGGGCGTCGGGATCGACTGGTCGCCGGCGGCGGCCGTCACGCTCGTGCTCGCGAGCGCCGGCTACCCCGAGTCCCCCCGCACCGGCGACCCGATCGCCGGCCTCGACGCGGTCCCCGCCGGGATCGAGGTCACGCACGCCGGCACGACGCGCCGCGAGGACGGCGCGATCGTGACCGCCGGCGGCCGCGTGCTCAACGTCACCGCGCTCGGCGCCGACGTGGCCGCCGCGCGCGCCGCCGCCTACGCCGCCGCCGACGCGATCAGCTTCGAAGGGCGCCAGCTGCGAGGAGACATCGCGCTGCGCGCCGTCACCCCGACCGGGAGCACCGCATGACCGACGAAGCCGCCCCCGCCGCCGAGGCGGCCACCGACCCGACCGTCACCGCGCTCGAGCGGGAAGCTCGAGGCATCCGGCGTGCTCGTCGGGATCGTGATGGGCTCCCAGAGCGACATGGAGACGATGCAGAAGGCGGCGAAGGAGCTGACCGCCCGGGGCATCCCGAACGAGATCAACGTGATGTCGGCGCATCGCGACCCCGACAAGGTCGCCGCCTACGCGAAGTCTGCGCGCTCGCGGGGGCTGAAGGCGATCATCGCCGGCGCCGGCCTCTCCGCCGCGCTGCCCGGCGTCGTCGCCGCGCACACCGACCTGCCGGTGATCGGCGTCCCGCTCACGAGCGCCATGTCCGCCGCCGGCGGTCTCGACGCGCTGCTGTCGGTCGCGCAGATGCCTCCGGGCGTGCCGGTCGCCTGCGTCGGCCTCGACAACCCCAAGAACGCCGCGGTGCTGGCGGCGCGCATCCTCGCGGCGTAGCCTGTCACGGGTGACCGAAGGCGCGACGTCCGCCGCGCCCGGTCGCTCGTCCCGGAACAGGAGGCTCCGCATGTCCGCTCGCCGCACCGCCGCCGCGCTGCTCGCGGGTCTTGTGCTCGTCCTGCTCCCGGCCGCCGCGCTCGCGACGAAGCCGGGCCACTGGACGCCCGTCACCTCGGCCGACGGCGTGAACATCGACCAGGTCGCGCTGCTGCGCACGCCCGACCACGTGCTGCACGTCGTGTGGCACCGCAAGACGCCGGGGAACCCGACGAGCGCCGACCTGATGCAGACGCTCGTCACGCCGGCCGGCAAGGTCGGCGCGGCGCAGACGATCGCGTCGGACTGGATCGGGATCGGCGACGCGGCGCTCGTGCGCGGCGGCGACGGGCGGCTGTCGATCTTCGCCGGGGCGACGCACACGCTCGATCCCGGCACGGTCGACGGAACCGCGACGTGGAGCTCGACCGACGGCGGCGCGAGCTGGTCCGCGCCGACGGTCGCCTCCATCCACGGCGGCTTCTCGGACGACGTCGGCGCCGCGATCGGCGGCGACGGGGCGACGCCGTTCTTCGGCTGGGGCGAGACCGAGGGCCTGCTCGTCCATCGCGGGACCGTCGCCGCGACCGGCGAGGCGAACTTCCAGACGGCGGCCGGCTTCGGCTGTTGCGGCTACAGCCCCGGCTTCGCGCTCGACGCGACGAACGGCCAGCTCGTCGTCGCGTGGTACTCGAACGCGACCGGGCACACGGGCGTCTACGCGCAGCTCGTCGACCAGGCGACCGGCGGCCCGGTCGGCTCGCCGGCGCTGATGCCGGGGACCGCGCAGGCCGGGTACTCGATCGCGCACACGCCGGTCGTCGCGCGCGCCGGCAAGCCGGGCGTGTTCGTCGCCTACGGCGGCGGCTCCCCGTCGGCGAAGAAGGTGCTCGTGTGGCGCTACGGCGCCAAGCACGCTCAGACCGTCGCGCGGCGCTCGGCCGGCGTCGGCGACGTCGGCGTCGCGGCCGGTCCGAAGGGGCGGCTGTGGGCCTTCTGGTCCTCCCACGGGCGCATCTACGCGCGCCGCTCGAACGCGAAGCTCTCGCGCTGGGGCGCGACGGTCTCGGTCCGCCCGGCGAAGCACACGGGCGTGATCTACAAGCTCGCCGGCGACGCGCAGGCCAAGCGGCTCGACCTGTTCGGCGCGTTCGCGCCCGACCTCCTCGGCAGCGTGCAGACGTGGCACACGCAGCTGCTGCCGGGGCTCGCCCTGACGGCGCAGCCGCACAGACTGAAGGTCGGCGGCGTCCAGAAGCTGAAGCTGCGCGTCACCGACGCGGGCGCCGGCGTCGCGAAGGCGAAGGTCAAGCTCGGCCACGCGAAGCGGACGACGAACGGCAAGGGCGTCGCGGTCTTCAAGGTCGGTCCGTTCTCGCGGCGCGCCAAGCTCGTCGCGACCGCGACGAAGGCCGGCTACGTGAAGGCGCGCGCCGTCGTGCGCGTGCGGTAGCCGGGGTGGCGGCAGATGGGCCGGGCGGCGTCCCCGCCGCCCGGCAGCGCATAATGGCCGCCGCATGATCGCCCGCTACAGCCGACCCGAGCTGGGAGCCCTCTGGAGCGACGAGGCGCGCATGTCCGCCTGGCGCGACGTCGAGGTCGCGGCGTGCGAGGCGATGGAGGGGCCGGCGCCTGCAGAGCTTGAGGCGATCCGCGCGGCGACGTTCACCGTCGAGGCGGTGAACGAGCGCGAGCGGACGACCGACCACGACGTCGCTGCGTTCGTCGACGTGCTGTCGGCGTCGGCCGGGCCTGCCGGGCGCTGGATCCACTACGGGCTGACCTCCTCGGACGTGCTCGACACCGCGTTGGCGCTGCAGCTCAAGCGCGCGGGGGAGATCGTCGTGCCGGGCGCCTACGCGTTCGCGCGCGCGCTCGCCGCGCGGGCACGCGAGCACAAGGACACGCTCTGCGTCGGGCGCACGCACGGCGTCCACGCCGAGCCGACCTCGTTCGGCATCAAGCTCGCCGGCTTCGCGTTCGAGGCGCACCGCAACGCCGTGCGGCTGGAGCGCGCGTTCGCGCAGGCGTCCGTCGGCGCGATCTCCGGCGCGGTCGGGACCTACGCGGCGACCTCGCCGGCGTTCGAGTCGAAGGTGCTCGGCGCGCTCGGCCTGGAGCGCGAGCCGGTCTCCACGCAGGTCGTCGCGCGCGACCGCCACGCCGAGCTGCTGCAGGCGATCGCCTTGGCGGGCGCGGGGCTGGAGCGCTTCGCGACCGAGCTGCGCCATCTCCAGCGCACGGAGGTGCGCGAGGCGGAGGAGCCGTTTCGCAGAGGCCAGAAGGGCTCCAGCGCGATGCCGCACAAGAGAAACCCGATCAAGTCCGAGCAGCTGAGCGGGCTCGCGCGCGTGCTGCGCGGCAACGCGCAGGCGGCCGTCGAGGACGTCGCCTTGTGGCACGAGCGCGACATCTCGCACAGCTCGGTCGAGCGCGTGATCCTGCCCGACTCGACGATCCTGATCGACTACATGCAGGCGCGCGCGACCGCGCTCGCGGAGGGCATGGTCGTGCACAGAGCGCGCATGCAGGAGAACCTCGCGATCACGTGCGGCGCGCTGTTCTCCCAGCGGGTGCTGCTCGCGCTGATCGAGCAGGCCGGCATGGTCCGCGACGACGCCTACCGGATCGTCCAGCGCACGGCCCAGGAGGCGTGGGACACCCGCACGCCGCTGCGCGACCTGCTCGCCGTCGAGCCCGCGGTGCGCGACGCCGGCCTCGATCTCGACGCGATCTTCGACTACGCCGTCTACGTCCGCTACGCCGACGACATCTTCGCCCGGCTGGACGCGATCGCCCCGGCCGCGTAGGCGCTCCGCTCACGCCGGGTCGGCCGGCGAGCGTCTGCCGATGGGCAACGAGGGGGAGGGAAGCGGTTGCGTTTCCGGCGTGCGCAGTGACTTTCGCCGCAATCCGCGTCCCGGCCTGCGCAGTTGGCCGCGCTGGACGGCGTCCCATCGCGAAGTGTCCTGACTTGGCCTCGTCCTGGGAGGCCAAGTCAGGACGCTTCGATGAGTGGCCGGGCCGGGGGCTGTGGCCTGCGCGGCAATGGTGCAGAGCGCGCGAGCGATTGCGCGAAGTCAGGCGGCGCGGACCGTGAGGCGCCACGAACGGCAGCGCAACCGCCATCTGCTCACCCCCCTCCCCAGCCGAACGGCGCACGCCGCGCACCGCCGGAGTGGCATGAACGGAGCGCGCGGTGCACGCCGGACCCGAGGGCCCGGCGTGCACTGAGCACAACACGACTCAGGCCGGGACGGCCTGCCCGTCGAGGTACGGCTCGTTGCGCTCGGCCCGCTCCACCAGCGAGGCCGGGGGCTCGAAGCGCGGCCCGTACTTGGCGGCGAGCTCGCGCGCGCGGGCGACGAAGGCGGCCGGGCCGCCGGCGTCGCCGTTGCGGGTCGGGTCGCCGTACTGGTTGATGTACTGGCAGACGCCGCCGGTCCAGGCGGGGAAGCCGATCCCGAAGATCGAGCCGATGTTGGCGTCGGCGACGGACTCGATCACGCCCTCGTCGATGCACTTCACCGTCTCCAGCGCCTCGGCGAACATCATCCGCTCCTCGAGGTCTCTCAGGGAGATGGAGGACGGATCGCTCACCTGCGGGAACGCCTCGCGCAGCCCGGACCACAGACCCGTGCGTCTGCCGTCGGCGTACTCGTAGAAGCCGCGGCCCTCGAGCTTGCCGGGCCGGTCGTGCTTGTCGAGCATGTCGTCGATCACCTGCTCGGACGGGTGCCCGTCCCAGCCGGTGCCCGACTCCATCGCCGCCTTCGCGGCGTCGCGGATCTTGCGCATGAGCTTGAGGTTCAGCTCGTCGCTGAGCTGGAGCACCGGCGCGGGGTAGCCGGCCTGCGAGGACGCCTGCTCGATGCTCGCCGCCGGGATCCCCTCGGTCAGCATCGAGATGCCCTCGTTGATGAACGTGCCGATCACGCGCGAGGTGAAGAAGCCGCGCGAGTCGTTGACGACGATCGGCGTCTTCTTGATCTGCTGGGCGACGTCCAGCGCACGCCACAGCGTCTCGTCGCTCGTCTGCTCGCCCTTGATGATCTCCAGCAGCGGCATCTTGTCCACCGGGCTGAAGAAGTGCAGCCCGATGAAGTCGGCCGGGCGCGAGACGCCCTCGGCGAGCCCGGTGATCGGGAGCGTCGAGGTGTTGGAGCCCAGCAGCGCGCCCTCGGCGAGGAACGGCTCGATCTCGGCGAAGACCTTCGCCTTCACCGCCGGGTCCTCGAACACCGCCTCGATCACGAGGTCGGCGCCCTGCGCCTTCGACGGGTCGTCGGTCGGGGTGATGAGCGCGAGCAGCGCGTCGCCCTTGTCCTGCGTCGTCTTGCCGCGCGAGACGCCCTTCTCGACGAGTCTCGCCGAGTAGCCCTTGCCGCGGTCGGCGGCCTCCTGCGAGACGTCCTTGAGCACGACCTCGATGCCGGCCTTCGCGCACACGTACGCGATCGCGGCGCCCATCATGCCGGCGCCGAGCACGACGACCTTCTTCGAGCGGAACGTCTCGACGTCGTCGCCGCGACCGCGCGGACCGTTGACCTGCTGGAGGTCGAAGAAGAACGCCTGGATCATGTTCTTCGAGACCTGGCCGGTCGCGAGGTCGACGAAGTAGCGCCCCTCGATCTCGATCGCGCTGTCGAAGTCGACCTGCGCGCCCTCGACCGCCGCGGCCATGATGTGGTGCGGCGCCGGGTAGTTCGCGCCCTTGATCTGCTTGCGCAGGTTCGCCGGGAACGCCGGCAGGTTCATCGCGAGCGCGGGCGTGGAGGGCGTGCCGCCGGGGATCTTGTACTTCTTGTCGGCGTCCCACGGCTGCTGCGCCTCGGGGTTGGCGGCGATCCACTTCTTCGCGGCGGGGATCAGGTCCTCTCTCGTGGCGACCAGCTCGTCCACGATGCCCAGCTCGACGGCCTTGGCCGGGCGCACTCTCTGGCCCTGCATCAGCAGGCCCATCAGCGCCTGCACGATCCCCAACATGCGGACAGTGCGCACGACGCCGCCGGCGCCGGGGAGCAGGCCGAGCTGCACCTCCGGGAAGCCGAAGACGATCTTGTTGTCGTCCACGGAGATGCGGTGGTGGGTGGCGAGCGCGATCTCCAGCCCGCCACCCAAAGCGGTGCCGTTGAGCGCGGCGACGACCGGCTTGCCGAGCGTCTCCAGGCGGCGCAGCTGGCCCTTGCCGATCTTCAGGCCCTCGGCCAGCTCGGCAGCCTGCGCGGGGGTGACGGCTCTCAGGTCGTTGAGGTCGCCGCCGGCGAAGAAGGTCTTCTTCGCGGACGTGATGATCACGCCGGCGATCGAGTCCTTCTCGGCCTCGAGCCGGTCGACGGTCGCGGCCATCGACTCGGCGTAGGCGCGGTTCATCGTGTTCGCGCCCTGGTTGGGGTCGTCGAGGGTGAGGACGACGATGTCGTCGTCGCCCTTCTCCCAGCGAATCGTGGTGCTCTCAGCCATGACTAGATGGCCTCCACGACGGTCGCGATGCCCATGCCGCCGCCGACGCAGAGCGTGCAGAGGCCGTATCTGCCGCCGGTGCGGTGCAGCTCGTCGACGATCGTGCCGAGGATCATCGCGCCGGTCGCGCCGAGCGGGTGGCCCATCGCGATCGCGCCGCCGTTGACGTTGACCTTCTCCATGTCGAGGCCCATGTCCTTGACGAAGCGCAGGACGACGGCGGCGAACGCCTCGTTGATCTCGACGAGGTCGAGGTCGTCGGCCGTCAGGCCCGCCTTCGCCAACGCCTTCTTCGAGGCGGGCGCGGGGCCGGTCAGCATGATCGTCGGGTCGGCGCCGGAGAGGGCGGTCGCGAGGATGCGCCCGCGCGCCTTCAGGCCGAGCTCCTTGCCCGTCTGCTCGTTGCCGATCGCGACGAGCGCGGCGCCGTCCACGATCCCGGACGAGTTCCCCGGCGTGTGGACGTGCTCGATCTTCTCGACCCAGTGGTACTTCTGCAGCGCGACGGCGTCGAAGCCGCCCATCTCGCCCATCACCTGGAACGACGGCTTGAGGTTGCCGAGCGTCTCGACGGTCGTGCCGGGGCGGATGAACTCGTCCTTGTCGAGCACGACGTGGTCGTTGACGTCCTTGACCGGGATCACCGAGTTGTCGAACTTGCCGGACGCCTGCGCTGCGGCGGCGCGCTCCTGCGAGCGGGCGGCGTAGGCGTCGACGGTCTCGCGGTCGAAGCCCTCGACCGTCGCGATCAGGTCCGCGCTGACGCCCTGCGGAACGAACGACGTGTCGTAGTTGGTCTCCGGGTCGAGCGCCCAGGCGCCGCCGTCGGTGCCCATCGGGCAGCGCGACATCGACTCGACGCCGCCGGCGAAGACGAGGTCCTCCCAGCCGGAGGCGACCTTCTGCGCGGCGACGTTGACGGCCTCCAGGCCGGAGGCGCAGAAGCGGTTGAGCTGGACGCCGGCGACGGTGTCCGGCAGGCCGGCCTTGATCGCGGCCGTCTTGGCGATGTCCATCCCCTGGTCGCCGACCGGGGTCACGCAGCCGAGCACCACGTCGTCGACCCGCTTGGGATCGAGCTGCTCGTTGCGGATCAGCATCTCGTGCATCAGGCCGACCACGAGGTCGACCGGCTTCGTCGTGTGCAGGGAGCCGTTGCTCTTGCCCTTGCCACGCGGTGTGCGAATGGCGTCGAAGATCAACGCGTCAGTCGATCCCACGGTGTCGTTCTCCTCGTCGGAATGGTGGTCGGTGGGGTGGGTCGTGCGGGTGCGGCCGCCGGGCGGCGCGCGCTTGCCACGAGGCTAACATGCATTCACGCATGCATGTATCGGATCTGTGTAGGGTCAGCGCGGGATGACCGCAACGTCCACGCGCGCGCGACGCACGCAGGAGGAGCGCCGCGCCGCCACGCGGGCGGCGCTGCTCGACGCCGCGCTGGCGTGCCTCGTCGAGCACGGCTACGAGGGGACCACGACGGGCCGCGTGTGCGAGCGCGCCGGCGTCTCGCGCGGCGCGCACCAGCACCACTTCGGCACGCGGCCGGCGCTCGTCGCGGCGGCGCTGGAGGAGCTGGCGGTGCGGCGCGGGGAGGACATCGCACGCGAGGTCGCTTCGCTGCCGGCCGGCGACGAGCGGATCGAGCAGGCGCTCGACGCGATCTGGGGCTGGTTCACCGGCCCGCTGTTCGAGGCGTCCCTCGACCTCGCCGCCGCCGCCCGCACCGACGAGGAGCTGCGCGCCTCGCTCGCGCCGGTCGAGCGCCGTCTCAGCCACGAGACGCTCCGCTGCTGTCGTGCGATGCTCGCCGCCGACGTCGACGATCCCAGCCGCGACCAGCTGATCCAGATGACGCTCGGGACCGTCCGCGGGCTCGCGCTGCTGCCGATCCTGCAGCCGGGAACGCGCAGCGCGGCGAAGCAGTGGGCGTTCGCGCGCGATCGGCTGGCAGACCTCTTTCGCGCCTGATCCGCTGCTAGCATCGCGCCACGTGACCCCCCTCGCCGACCTGCCCCTCATCGCCTCGGGCAAGGTCCGTGAGCTGTACGACCTCGGCGACCGCCTGCTGCTCGTCGCGACCGACCGGATCTCGACGTACGACGCGATCCACCCGACGCCGATCCCCGACAAGGGCAAGGTGTTGACGGGCCTGTCGGTCTTCTGGTTCTCCAAGCTCGCGGACGTGATCCCGAACCACTTCCTCTCCGCCACCGAGGGCGTGCCGGACGAGGTCCGCGGCCGCGCGCTGGTGGTCGAGAAGCTGGAGATGCTGCCGGTCGAGTGCGTCGTGCGCGGGTACATCACCGGCTCGGGCTGGAAGGAGTACGAGGAGGTCGGCTCGGTCTGCGGCGTCTCGCTGCCGCTGGGCCTGAAGGAGTCCGCGCAGCTGCCGGAGCCGATCTTCACGCCGACGACGAAGGCCGACGTCGGCCACGACGAGGCGATCAACTTCGAGGGCGCGGTCGACCTCGTCGGCGGCGACCGCGACCTCGCGCACGAGCTGCGCCGCGTTCTCGATCGAGCTGTACGCGACGGCCGCCGCGCACGCGCGCTCGTGCGGGGTGATCCTCGCCGACACGAAGTTCGAGCTGGGGCGCGGCCCCGACGGGACGCTCACGCTCGGCGACGAGGTGCTGACGCCCGACTCCTCGCGCTTCTGGCCGGTCGAAGGCTATCTCGCCGGTCGCGGCCAGCCGAGCTTCGACAAGCAGTACGTGCGCGACTGGGCGCGGGACACCGGCTGGGACAAGCGGCCGCCGGCGCCGGAGATCCCGCAGGACGTCGTCGCGCGCACGCGCGAGAAGTACGTCGAGGCGTACGAGCTGATCGCGGGCGAGTCGTTCGACGCGTGGCTGGAGCGGACGGCGCCGTGACGCGCTACCGCGTGCTCGTGCGGCCGAAGGCGGGGATCCTCGACCCGCAGGGCCAGGCGGTCGAGCGAGCGCTGCCGGCGCTGGGCTTCGCGGGCGTGGAGAACGTGCACGTCGGGCGGCTGATCGAGCTGGACGTGTCGGACCCCGCGCACCTGCCGGACATGTGCCAGAAGCTGCTCGTGAACCCGTTGATCGAGGACTACGAGATCGTCTCGGCGGACCCGGCCCACGCGGGCTCGTGAAGTTCGGCGTCCTCCGCTTCCCCGGCACCTGCGACGAGGTCGACGCGCAGCTCGCCTGCGAGCGCGTCGGCGAGGCGGTGATCCTGTGGCACGGCGAGCGCGACCTGCGGGGGGTCGACGCCGTGGTGGTGCCGGGGGGCTTCTCCTACGGCGACTACCTGCGCGTGGGGGCGATCGCGCGCTTCGCGCCGATCATGGAGTCGGTCGTCGAGTACGCGCACGCGGGCGGGATCGTGCTCGGCATCTGCAACGGCTTCCAGGTGCTGTGCGAGGCCGGGCTGCTGCCGGGGGCGCTGCTGCCGAACAAGTCGCTGCGCTTCGTCTGCCGCCAGGTCGACCTCGTCGTCGAGCGCGGCGGAACGCGCTTCACGAACGCCTGCACCGAGGGCGAGCGGCTGTCGATTCCCGCCAAGCACACGACCGGCTGCTGGTACGCGCCGCCTGACCTGCACGAGCAGGTCGAGGCGAACGGCCAGGTGCTGCTGCGCTACGGGTCCGGCGAGAACTTCAACGGCTCGCTCGCCGACGTCGCCGGCGTCTGCAACGAGGCGGGCAACGTCTTCGGGCTGATGCCGCACCCCGAGCACGCCGTCGATCCGCTCACCGGCTCGACCGACGGGCTGAAGATCTTCCAGTCGATCCACGACCACGTGACGGCGCATGTCGCAGCCTGAGGCGCCGGTCGCCCCGCACCGCGCGCTCGGCCTCACCGACGCCGAGTACGAGCTGATCGTCGGCAAGCTCGGCCGCGAGCCGAACGCCGTCGAGCTGTCGATGTTCTCGCTGATGTGGTCCGAGCACTGCGCCTACAAGCACTCGAAGAAGCTGCTCGGCCAGCTGCCGACCGAGGGCCCGTACCTGCTGATGGGTCCGGGCGAGAACGCCGGCGCGGTCGACGTCGGCGACGGTCTCGCGATCGCCTTCAAGGTCGAGTCGCACAACCACCCGTCCGCGGTCGAGCCGTTCCAGGGCGCGGCGACCGGCGTCGGCGGGATCCTGCGCGACGTCTTCGCGGTCGGCGCGCGGCCGATCGCGGTGCTGGACTCGCTGCGCTTCGGCGAGCTCGACTCCGCGCGCTCCCGCTACCTGCTCGAGCACGCGGTCGGCGGGATCGGCCACTACGGCAACTCGATCGGCGTGCCGACGATCGGCGGCGAGCTGTACTTCGAGGGCCCCTACGAGCAGAACTGCCTCGTCAACGCGATGGCCCTGGGGATCGCCGAGCACGACCGGCTCACGCGCTCGGCCGCGACCGGGCCGGGCAACGCGCTGATCCTGTTCGGCGCGCTGACGGGCCGCGACGGGATCGGCGGCGCGTCGGTCTTGGCGAGCGCCGAGCTGGGCGGCGCCGACGCCGACAAGCGCCCGACCGTGCAGATCGGCGATCCGTTCGCGGAGAAGAAGCTGATGGAGTGCTCGCTGGAGCTGCTCGACCGCGGGCTGCTGGTGTCCTTGCAGGACCTCGGAGCGGCCGGCCTGACCTCGTCGGCCTCGGAGATGGCCTCGAAGGGCGGCCTCGGGCTCGACGTCCACGTCGACCGCGTACCGCTGCGCGAGCCGGGGATGGAGCCGTTCGAGATCATGGTCTCCGAGTCGCAGGAGCGGATGCTGTGCGTCGTCGAGCCGGAGCGGGTCGACGAGGTCTTGGCCGTGTGCTCGAAGTGGGAGACGACCGCGACCGCGATCGGTGAAGTCACGGACAGCGGCCGCCTGCGCGTGCTGTCCGGCGGCGACGTGGTGGGAGACATGCCGGTCGAGGCGCTGGTGGACGACTGCCCGCTGTACGACCTCGCGCCCGCGAAGCCTGACGCGCCGGTCTACCCGGCGCCGGCGCGTACGTTGCCGGCCGCGGCCGACGGCGACCCCGCGGCGATCCTGCCCGCGCTGCTGGGCTCGTGGAACCTCGCCGACCGCCGCCCCGTCTTCGAGCAGTACGACTGCCTCGTGCAGTCGCGCACGGTCCGCCGGCCGGACGACGCCGATGCGGCGGTGCTGATGCTGCCGGGGCCGGAGGGCGCCCGCCCCGCGATCGCCGTCTCGATCGACGGCTCCGGTCGCCGCGTCGCCTGCGATCCGTACCGCGGCACGGTCGAGGCGGTGCTGGAGTGCGCCGCCAACCTCGCCTGCGTCGGCGCCGAGCCGCTCGGCCTGACGAACTGCCTCAACTTCGGCAACCCGGAGAAGCCGCACATCGCGTGGCAGCTGAGCGAGAGCGTGCGCGGGATGGCGGACGCCTGCCGCGCGCTGGACGTGCCCGTCGTCGGCGGCAACGTCTCCTTGTACAACGAGGGCCCGGAGGGCCCGATCTACCCGACGCCGGTCGTCGGCATGGTCGGCCGCATGCCGGAGGCCGCGCGCGCCGGCCGGCTCGGCTTCGCCGTCGAGGGCGACGCGATCGCCTTCGCCGGTCCCTTCCAGCCGTCGCTGCCGGGCTCGGAGCTGGCGAAGCTGCGCGGCGAGGCGCTGCCCGACGGGCTGCCGGAGGCCGACGTGGCGGCCGTGCGCCGCACGCAGGAGGCCGTCCGCGACGCCGTCCGCCGCGGCGAGCTGCGCTCCGCGCACGACGTCGCCGAGGGCGGCCTGGCGGTCGCGTTGGCGGAGTGCTGCCTCGGCGGCGGCCACGGCGCGCAGGTCGACTTCCGCGGCGCCAGCGGCGGCCGCCTCCTGGAGGTCCTCTTCGGCGAGGGCCCCGGCGGCTTCGTCCTCTCCGGCCCCCGCCCCGCCCTCGCCGCGCTCGCGCGCGAGATCCAGCTCACGTTCGTCGGCGTCGTCGGCGCCCCCGACACCCCGCTCGAGCTTCTCCCTCGACGACGACGCCACCCTCAGCTGGCCGCTCGCCGACCTGCGCGACGCCCGCTCACGCGGCCTCGCCGACGCGATCGGCTGAACGCTCACGCGCGGCTGTCGGGTCGCGCTATCTCATCCTCGAGGTGCCCCTCGAGCGCGCGGACATGCCGGTCCAAGGTGGTGACGCGCACGTCGTCCGCGATCGGCACGTTGCGCTCGTACCAACCGGTCCAGTCCCCACGCTTGTCGCCGCCGAGCAGAACGATCGCCCGGCGGTTCGGATCGACCGGCCACGGCCAGGCGCCCGCCCCCGCTGCTACCCTTGCCCCTCCGGGCCGGGCACCGCCGCCCAGCCCCTCCGCCGGAGCGCTGAGACGCCTCCTCGATGACCTTCCACCTGACCGATCGCGACGGGCCGCGGGACGAGTGCGGCGTCTTCGGGATCTACGCGCCCGACCACGACGTCGCCCGGCTCGCGTACTTCGCCTTGTACGCGCTCCAGCACCGCGGACAGGAGTCCGCGGGGATCGCGACCACCGACGTCGGCGGCAACATCATGACGCTGCGCGACCTCGGCCTCGTCTCGCAGGTCTTCGACGAGCAGCGCCTGCGTGCGCTGCCGGGCGACATGGCGCTCGGCCACGTGCGCTACTCCACCACCGGCTCCTCCGCCTGGGAGAACGCGCAGCCGGTCTACCGCTCCGACGACCGCGAGATCGCGCTCGCGCACAACGGCAACCTCACGAACGCCGTCGAGCTGCACGCCGAGCTGCGCGAGCGCGGCGTCGCGTTCCGCTCCACCTCCGACTCGGAGATCATGGCGGCGCTGCTCTCCACCCACCCGACCGAGCGGGTCGAGGACGCCGTCGCCGACGTGCTCCCGCGCCTCAAGGGCGCGTTCTCCACCGTCGTGATGACGCGCGAGAGAATCGTCGCCTTCCGCGACCCGCACGGGCTGCGGCCGCTCGCGCTCGGGATGGTCGGCGACCGCTACTGCGTCGCGAGCGAGTCGTGTGCGCTCGACATCATCGGCGCGAGATTCCTGCGCGAGGTCGAGCCGGGGGAGGTCGTGACGATCGACGCCGGCGGCATCTCGACGCGGATGGCGGTCGAGGGCGCGCGCCGCGCCTTCTGCGTCTTCGAGTACATCTACTTCGCGCGGCCCGACTCGATCATGCACGGCACCGTGCTGCAGCGCGCGCGCGGGCGGATGGGCGAGATCCTCGCGCGCGAGGCGCCGGTCGACGCCGACCTCGTGATCGCCGTGCCCGACTCCGGCAACCCGGCCGCCCGCGGCTACGCGCGCGCAAGCGCGATCCCGCACGACGACGGCTTCGTCAAGAACCGCTACGTCGCGCGCACCTTCATCCAGCCGGGGCAGGAGCTGCGCGAGCACGGCCTGAGACTGAAGTTCAACCCGATGCCGGAGATCGTCGCCGGCAAGCGGCTCGTCGTCGTCGACGACTCGATCGTGCGCGGCAACACGACGCGGCAGATCGTCGAGATGCTGCGCGACGCCGGCGCGCAGGAGGTCCACCTCCGCATCACCGCGCCGCCGATCCGCAACCCCTGCCACTACGGGATCGACATGTCCACGCGCGAGGAGATGGTCGCGCACGGCCGCGAGGTGGACGAGATCGCGCGCGAGCTGGGCGCCGACTCGCTCCACTACCTCTCGCTCGCAGGCGTCTACGAAGCCGTCGGCGCCAGACGCGAGACGCACTGCGACGCATGCTTCACCGGCGAGTACCCGCTGCCGGACGGCCCCGGCGGCCAGGACAAGCACGCCTTCGAGCAGGCGCTGCCGGTCATGCACGCGTAGGCCGCAAGGACCGGATGCGCGCCGCGATCCCGGCCGGCTCCGGCGCTATGGTCGTGCGTCGCATGGACCCCCGCGAGGCGCTTCAGACCCACTTCGGCTTCGGCGACTTCCGCCCCGGCCAGGCGGATGCGGTCGACGCCGCGCTCGCCGGCCGCGACACGCTCGTGGTGATGCCGACCGGCTCGGGCAAGTCGCTCTGCTACCAGCTGCCGGCGCTGATGCGCGAGGACCTCACGATCGTCGTCTCGCCGCTCGTCTCGCTGATGCAGGACCAGGTCGACCAGCTGCGGCGGATCGCGCCCGAGCGGGTCGCGCTCGTCAACGCGCAGCAGTCGGCCGCCGAGAACCGCGCGGTGATGGAGCGCGCCGCGGCCGGCGAGCTGCGGCTGCTGTACGTCGCGCCCGAGCGCTTCGCCTCGCCGGCGTTCGTCGAGCAGATCGCCTCGGTCCGCGTCGGCCTGTTCGTCGTCGACGAGGCGCACTGCGTCTCGCAGTGGGGCCACGACTTCCGGCCCGACTACTTCCGCCTCGCCGACGCCGCGCGCTACCTGAGAGCGCAGGCGATCGTCGCGCTGACGGCGACCGCGACGCCGCAGGTCGCGCGCGACGTCGTCGCGCGGCTGCGGCTGGAGGACCCCGTCGCGGTCACGACCGGCTTCGACCGGCCCAACCTCTCGTTCGCCGTCGTGCCGTGCAGAACGAAGGCGGACAAGCAGCGCCGCGTCGCCGCCGCGCTCGGCAAGCCGGGGATGCTGCCGGCGATCGTCTACGCCGGCACGCGCAACGGCTGCGAGGAGACTGCGCGGCTGCTGCAGAGCGAGCTGGGGGAGGACGTGCTCGCCTATCACGCCGGCCTCGACCGCGAGCGGCGCGCCGCGGTCCAGCGCAGGTTCATGGGCGGCGAGGCGCGCGTCGTGGTCGCGACGAACGCGTTCGGGATGGGCGTCGACAAGGCCGACGTGCGGACCGTCTGCCACGACACCGTCCCGCAGTCGGTCGAGGCCTACTACCAGGAGGCCGGCCGCGCCGGCCGCGACGGCGCTCCCGCGCGCTGTCTGCTGTTCGCGGAGACGCGCGACAAGGGCCTGCACGTCTTCTTCATCCAGCGCGCCGAGGTCGAGGACGCCGCGTTCGCGGCCGTCGCGCGGCGGCTGCACACGCAGGCGACCGAGCAGGGCCGCTACGACGTCGAGCTGCGCGAGCTGGCGGCGCTCACGGGCGGAGGCGGCGACTCCGACCAGGCGCGCGCGATCGTCGGCCACCTCGCGCGCGCGGGGATGTTGAGACCGGCGCCGTCGCCGCCGGACCGCGCGATCGGGCGGATCGTCGGCGCGTGGGACCGGGCCGCGCTGCGCGCCTGCCGCGACTCGGCCGGCGACGCGACGCGCGTGCGCTGGCGCCAGTACCGCGCGATCTGGGGCTTCGTCGAGCAGCGCGCCTGCCGGCGCAGAACGCTGCTGCGGCACTTCGGCGACGCGTCCGCGCCGGTCACCGATCCCGGCGTGCCGTGCTGCGACGTCTGCGACCCGTCGGTCGTGCCCGCAGCGCCTCCCGCGCCCGCGCGGAGCGCGCGCTCCTCGGCCGGGCCGCGCCCGCTGCGCGCGTCGGTCGAGGCGATGGCGGCCGCGAAGGCGCGCGACGGCGCGCTCGGCGGCGAGCTGGGCGAGGAGGCCGGCCTGGATGACGCGATCCTCGCGGTCGTGCAGGAGGCGGAGCCGGCGGTCGGCCGCACGCGCGCGGTCGAGATCCTCTGCGGCGGGCGCTCGAAGGTCGTCGAGAAGTACAGCTACGACGGGCTCCCGGGGTACGGGACCTTCGCGCACGTGCGCCGCGACGACGTGCTCGCCCGCGTCGACGAGCTGCTCGCCGCCGGCACGCTGCGCTCCACGGGCGGGCGCTTCCCGAAGCTGGCGGCGGCGTGAGCGCAGCCGAGCCGTTCCGCATCGCCGTGCTCGCCTCCGGCAGCGGCACGAACCTGCAGGCGATCCTCGACACGCTCCACGGCGGGCCGGAGGGCATCGTCGTGGCCGGGGTCGCGTCCGACAAGCCGGGCGCGAAGGCGCTCGAGCGCGCGCACGGCGCCGGCGTGGCGACGGCGACGTTCCCGCTCGCCGACTTTCCCGACCGCGCCGCGCGCGACGCGGCGATGGCGGACTGGATCGCCGCGCGCGACGTGCGGCTCGTCGTGCTCGCCGGCTACATGGCGCTGCTGACGCCCGCGTTCCTGCAGCGCTTCCCGCACGCGGTGATCAACGTCCACCCGGCGCTGCTGCCGGCCTTCCCGGGCCTCGACGCGGTCGGGCAGGCGCTCGCGCACGGGGTGAAGGTCTTCGGCGTGACCGTCCACTTCGTCGACGAGGGCGTCGACAGCGGGCCGATCGTCCTCCAGCGCGCGCTCGAGCTGCCGCACGCGCGCACGCCCGAGGACGTGCTCGAGCGGCTGCACGCGGTCGAGCACGAGCTGCTGCCCGAGGCGATCCGCCTGATCGCGCGCGGGGCGGTGCGGATCGACCCGTCCGACCCGCGGCGCGTGCTGCTGGAGCCGTAGCTATCCTCGCGTGCGCATGACGGGCGGCGAGCAGACGCACACCGGGCAGATGGCGCACACGGCGCCCGGCGAGGTCCAGGTGCGTCGCGCCCTGCTGTCGGTCTCCGACAAGACCGGGATCGTCGACTTCGCGCGCGGGCTCGCGGAGCTGGGCGTCGAGCTGGTGTCGACCGGCGGCACGGCCGGAGCGCTCGCCGACGCGGGCATCCCGCACCGCTCGGTCACGGACTACACCGGCTTCCCGGAGATCATGGACGGGCGCGTCAAGACGCTGCACCCGAAGCTCTACGCCGGCCTGCTCGCCGTGCGCGACGACCCCGGCCACCTCGCGGCCGCCGCGGAGGCGGAGGTCGAGCCGGTCGACCTCGTGTGCGTGAACCTCTACCCGTTCGAGCAGACCGTCGCCAAGCGCGGCGTCACCGACGCCGAGGTGATCGAGAACATCGACATCGGCGGCCCGACGATGATCCGCGCCGCCGCGAAGAACTTCGCGTTCGCGGCGCCGGTCGTCCTCGCCCGCCAGCTACGACGCCGTCCTGGACGAGCTGCGGACCGACGCCGACGCCTGCAGGCTCTCGCTCGCCACGCGCGAGTCGCTCGCGGCCGAGGCGTTCGCCTACACCGCCCGCTACGACACGGCGATCCAGCGCTGGTTCGCCGAGCGGCGCGACGACTTCCCGCCGCTGTTCGTGCGCGCCTACGAGAAGGTCACCGATCTCTCCTACGGCGAGAACCCGCACCAGCGCGCCGCCTACTACGCGCAGGTCGGCTCGCCCACCCACCTGCTCTCGAACGTGCGCCAGCTCGGCGGCAAGCCGCTGTCGTTCAACAACCTGCTCGACCTCAACGCCGCGCGCATGCTCGTGCGCGAGTTCGGCGGGCCGGCGTGCGTGATCGTCAAGCACAACAACCCGTGCGGCGTGGCGATGGGCGAGGACGCGCTCGACGCCTACCGCAAGGCGCTCGCGTGCGACCCGCAGTCGGCCTTCGGCGGGGTCGTCGTCTGCAACCGCCCGCTCGACGGCGCCTTCGCGGAGGCGCTCGTGCAGCAGTTCGCGGAGGTGCTGTTCGCGCCCGGCTACGACGAGGCGGCGCTCGCCGTGCTCGCGAGCAGACCGAACCTGCGCGTCCTCCAGGACGAAGAGGCCGGCGCGCTGCACCTCGCGGAGCCGGACCTCAAGCAGGTCGCCGGCGGCCTGCTGGTGCAGGACCGCGACCTCGACACGCAGGAGCGCGCCGAGATGACGGTCGCGACGAGACGCGAGCCGACTGACGCCGAGTGGAGCGAGCTGCTGTTCGCGTGGCGCGTCTGCAAGCACGTGCGCTCGAACGCGATCGTGCTGTCCAGAGGCGGCGCCTCCGTCGGCGTCGGCGCGGGGCAGATGAGCCGCGTCGACTCGGTCCGGATCGCGCTCGAAGAAGGCGCTCGACGGCAGCGCGCAGGGCGCCGTGATGGCCTCCGACGCCTACTTCCCCTTCCCCGACGGGCCGCAGGCGGCGATCGACGCCGGCGTCACGGCGATCGTCCAGCCCGGCGGCTCGGTGCGCGACGAGCTGACGATCGCCGCGTGCGACGCGGCCGGTGTGGCGATGGTCTTCACCAGCCGGCGCCACTTCAAGCACTGAGCCCGATCGCCGGGCGCGGCGGGCTGCGCGTGCGCGCGCGTGGGCGCCCACGGCTACAGGCGCGCCGCCGCGCTGCCGATAGGGACGGCGTGACGCTGGGAGCGAGATCGGTCGTGCGCGCCCCGGAGGCCGCCTGATGGAGTTGCGCCTGCGCAGCGTGCCCGCGCTGTTCGGGACCGTGCTGGCGGCGATCGTGACGCTCGTCGCGACGATGCTGGCCGTCAGCAACTGGGGCGTGCCGGTCGCCGGCATGCTGCTGACCGTCGCGCTGGGGATCCTCACGCTGCACGCGCTCCAGCGCGAGCGGCGCGCGACGCGGCTCGTCAGCGCGCGGCAGTCCGAGCGCGACCGGGTCGAGGCCGAGCTGCGCGCGACCGAGCTGCGCCATCGCCTGCTGGCCGACAACGCGACCGACACGATCCTCGCGTTCGCCGCCGACGGCTCGATCGCGTACGTCTCGCCGGCGTGCGGGGAGCTCGTCGGCTACGCGCCGGACGAGGTCGTCGGTCAGCAGCCGCGCGCGTTCGTGCATCCCGACGATCGCCGTGAGGTGCGCAAGGCCGGTCAGCGCGTGGCCGAGGACGGCGGCACGATCACCGTCATGAGCCGGCTGCGCCATCGCGACGGCCACTACGTGTGGATCGAGGCGCGCGTGCGGCGCGTGCTCGACGCGGAGGGCGTGCCGATCGAGAGCCAGGCGATCGTGCGCGACGTGAGCGAGCGCGTGGCCGCGGAGGCGGCGCTGCGCGAGAGCGTCGAGCGGATCGCCGCCGCCGAGCAGCGCTTCCGCACCGCGTTCGAGGCCGCGCCGATCGGGATGGCGCTGTCCGACCTCGACGGGCGCTTCATCCAGGTCAACGACGCGCTCTGCGCGATCACCGGCTACACGCGCGAGGAGCTCGAGGAGATGGCGTTCGCCGACCTCAGCCATCCGGCCGACGCCGGCCGCGAGGAGGAGATGATGCGCAGCCTGCTCGCCGGCGAGCAGAGCACGTACTGGATGGAGAAGCGCTACGTCGACGTCGTCGGGCAGGTCGTGTGGGTGGCCGTGCACGCGACGCTCGTGCGCGCAGCCGACGGCAGCCCGCAGCACTTCCTCGGCCAGATCCAGGACGTCAGCGAGCGCGTCAGGTACGAGGCGCAGCTGCAGCACATGGCCGACCACGACCCGCTCACCGGGCTGTTGAACCGCCGCTCGTTCGAGCGCGAGATCAATCAGCACATCCTGCAGGTGCAGCGCTACGGGCCGGAGGGCGCGGCGCTCGTGCTGGACATCGACCGCTTCAAGCACATCAACGACACGCTCGGCCACAACGTCGGCGACGAGCTGATCGTGAAGGTCGCGCAGACGCTGCGCGCGCGGCTGCGCGAGAGCGACGTGCTCGCGCGCCTGGGCGGCGACGAGTTCGCGATCCTGCTGCCGCGCGGCGGGGCGGCCGAGGCGGCCCGCGTGGCCGACTCGGTGCTCGGCGCGGTGCGCGCGCAGTCGGTCGTGACGGCGGCGGGCCGCAGACGCCCGATCACCGCCTCGATCGGCATCGCGCTGTTCAGCGACACCGAGCGATTGAGCGCCGAGGACGTCCTCGTCAACGCCGATCTCGCCATGTACGACGCGAAGGAGGCGGGCCGCGACCGCGCCGCCACCTACTCCTCGCAGGAGCGCGGCGCCTCGCGCATGAAGGCGCGCATCACGTGGGCGGAGCGGATCCGCGAGGCGCTCGAGGAGGATCGCTTCACGCTCTACGCGCAGCCGATCGTCGAGCTCGCCAGCGGCGAGGTGCGCCAGCAGGAGCTGCTGCTGCGGATGCTGGACGAGCGCGGCGAGGTGATTCCGCCGGCGGCCTTCCTCGGGATCGCCGAGCGCTTCGACCTGATGCAGGACATCGACCGCTGGGTCGTCGCGCGCGCGATCCGCCACATGGGCGAGCAGAAGGCGGCGGGGCGGGGCCTGGTGTTCGAGGTCAACATCTCGGGCAGCTCGACCGGCGATCCGGAGCTGTTGACGATCATCGAGCGGGAGCTGGCTGAGACAGGCGTCGACCCGGCCAATCTGGTGCTCGAGGTGACGGAGACGACTGCGGTCGCCAACATCCCGCGCGCACAGCAGTTCGCTGCACGACTCGCCGAGCTCGGCTGTCGCTTTGCGCTTGACGACTTCGGCGCCGGCTTCGGCAGCTTCTACTACTTGAAGCACTTGCCGTTCGACTTGCTGAAGATCGACGGCGAGTTCGTGCGCTCATGCACGACCAGCACGACCGACCAGCTGCTGATCCGCGCAGCGGTCGACATCGCCCGTGGGCTGGGGAAGAAGACGATCGCCGAGTACGTCGGCGACGAAGAGACGGTCGAGCTGCTGCGCGAATTGGGCGTCGACTATGCCCAGGGATTCCACATCGGACGCCCAGGGCCCCTGGTCACGCGTTTGGAAGCTGGCTGCGTCAAATCCTAAGCCTTGCTTCACTGGTCAAGGGTCGTAACGGGTAAGTGCCAGATTGTTGCGACAAACCTCCCACAGGTTCAGCGCGCCTGCGTATATTGCTAGCCTAGGCAACACCATCTAAGGCTTACCAGGAGTCATGTACATGGCAGATCTCGTCGGGCAAATTCAGCGCGACATCGAGAAGCGGCTCGCGGAGCTGCGACCGCTGATCGAGGAGAAGGAGCAACTCGAGGCAGCGCTCGCGGCGCTCACCAACGGCGCGGCAGCGGCCGCTCCGCGCGCGCGCGCCGCGACGACGCGCAGCGCCGGGCGGGCTCCGTACGCGTCCGGCAAGGGCCGTCGCGCGCCTCGCGGCGCCAACCGCGAAGCGATCCTCACGGTCGTGCGCGAACGCCCGGGCATCTCCGCGGCCGAGGTCGCGGCGGTCACGGGAATCGCCAAGCCGACGGTTCACACCACGATCTCGCAGCTGAAGCGCAAGGGCATCCTCGAACCCGAGGGCTCGGGCGGCGTCAAGCTCGCCAGAGGCGTCTGAGCCGAGGCTTCGTGGCCCAGGGCGCGCTGCGATGCGCGCCCTGGGACTCGAACCCAGCCCGCCGGATTAAAAGTCCGGTGCTCTAACCCGATGAGCTAGACGCGCCCGTGCATGGTCGCATGCCCGGCGCCCCCGTGGGACGTCAGTCCGCGCCGGCGCCTATCCTCAACGGCACGCGCCCCGTGCATCCCGCGGTCCCCCTGCCCCCATGGTGTAGCGGTCAGCACGCCAGCCTTTCACGCTGGTAGCGGGGGTTCGATTCCCCCTGGGGGTACTCGCGGCCTGCAAGGCCGCCCGCGGCTACCATCCGAGGAGCCGCGGGCCCGTCCGGCCTGAGGCCGCGGGCGGTTAGCTCAGTTGGTAGAGCACGTGCCTTACAAGCACGGGGTCGCTGGTTCGAGCCCAGCACCGCCCACTGGCGCGGGCGACGCGGCACCGGCCCGCGGGGCACGACGGACGCGTGTCTGCAACGCTTTCGCGCTCGATGCCCGAGCCGCTTCCGTTCGACCCGATCGCCCAGGCACGCCGTCAGTGGACGGATCGCTGGGGTGAGGATCCGGCCCGCTCGATGGCCGCGGTCACCTCGATCATGCGCGTGCAGCAGATCATGCTCGCGCGGCTCGGCGAGCTGCTGCGCCCGTTCGGGCTGACGTTCCCGCGCTACGAGACGCTGATGGTGCTCGTCTTCAGCCGCACCGGCTCGCTCGCCGTCGGCAAGATGGGCGAGCGCCTGCAGGTCCACCGCACGAGCATGACCCACATGGCCGACCGGCTGGAGGAGGCGGGGCTCGTGACGCGCGTCGCGCACGCGGAGGACCGCCGCTCGACGCTGATCGAGATCACGCCCGCCGGCCGCGAGCTGGCGGCGCGCGCGACCGTCGTGCTCAACGAGGCCGGCTTCGCGATGGATCCGCTCGACGAGGACGCGCGCGACGAGATCACGGGCCTGCTCGAGGCGGTCCGCCGGCACGAGGGCGACTTCGCGGAGCCGCAGCCGGCCGTGGACGGCGGCTCGCGCGACGGCGCAGGCCCCGCTGCGTAGCCGCGCGACGGCCGGATGCCGGGCTCCGGCGCGGTGCCGCGTCAGGCGGCCAGGCCGGCTGGAACGCCGCGCGCGCGGACGGTCATCCGCAGCGGCTCGCGCGGGCTGAGCGTCGGCATCTGGCGCACGGTCATCGTGCGGCCGGGGACGAGCTCGAGGCGGTGGCGCTGCAGCAGCAGCGTGACGATCGTGCGGATCTCCAGCTGGCCGAAGCGCATCCCGATGCACGTGCGCGAGCCGCCGCCGAACGGGATGTAGGCGCCCTTCGGCAGTCTCGCCTTCGCCGCCGGCGCGAAGCGCTCGGGCACGAACGCCTCCGGCTCCGGCCACACGTCCGGCAGCCGGTGGCTCGCCCACGAGCTGTAGTACACGTAGGCGTCGGCGGGCACCTGGTGGCCGCCGAACGCGAACGTCTCGACCGACTTGCGCGGGCCGACCCAGGCGGCGGGGTAGAGCCGCAGCGTCTCGTCGAGCACCATCTCGAGCTCCGGCAGCGCGTCGCCGCCCATCAGCTCGGCGGCGGTCGGCGCGCGGTCGCCGAGCACGCGGTCCTGCTCCTCGAGCACCTTCGCGAGCGCCGCCGGATGGCGCGCCAGCTCGTAGAGCAGGAAGGAGATCGTCGAGGTGGAGGTGTCGTGGCCGGCGAACAGCAGCGTCATCACCTGGTCGCGGACCTCTCTGTTCGACAGGCGCGTGCCGTCCTCCGCGTCGGTCGCCTCGATCAGCATCGACATCACGTCGGCGCGCTCCGACAGGGGCCCGCCCACCCCGCGCCGGCGCCGCTCGATCTCCGCGTAGACGATGTCGTCGAGCGCCTTGCGCGCCGCCAGCATGCGGCGCCACGGCGTGCGCGGGCCGCGCATCACGCGCACGGCGAAGTCGGTGCCGTAGAAGGACAGCGCGCGCTCGAACTCGATCGCGGCCTGCGCGCCCTTGCCGCGCTCGTCGGGGTCGAGCCCGAACAGCGCGCGCATCGCGACGCGCAGCGTCAGGCGGCGCGCCCAGTGGTAGACGTCGAGCGTCTCGCCGTCCCGCCAGCCCTCGAGGCCCTGCAGCGCCTCCGCCACGATCGCGTCGTGCGCGGCCATGATCCGCTCGCGGTGGAACGCCGGCAGCATGATGCGGCGGGCGCGGCGGTGGTAGGCGCCGTCGATCGTCAGCAGGCCGTCGCCGAGCAGCGGGATCAGGTCCCCCATGCTGCCCTCGCGCCAGTGGAACTTGTCGGCGTTGGAGACGGTGACGAAGTGGTTCGCCTCCGGGCCGAGCATGAACACGACGCGCCCGTGGAAGACGCGCATGCTGAAGATCGGCCCGTACTGCGCGTAGAGCGGCAGCAGGATCGGCAGCGGGTCGCGCACGAAGCGGAAGGTGCGCTCGACGTTGAAGTCGTTCGGACCGGGCGGGAACGGCACGGCCGCCTTCCGCTCCGCGTTCCAGTCGCCGAAGATGCGGCGGACGGCGTTGCCGGAGATGGGCTCGGGGGCGTGGACGCTCATCTGCGACAGCGTACTGGCTGCGCAGCCAGGATGGGACCGGTCAGCGGTCGCACGACGCTCGACCAGAAGGTAGTGTGGTCCCGCACGTACACACCGCAGGAGGGGGAACCATGCATCGCAAGGTCGCGGCCGCGCTCGTCGCCGTGCTCGGGCTCGGGCTCGGGCTCGGCGCCGCAGGCTGCGGGAGCAGCTCCACGCCGCTCACGAGAGCGCAGCTCGTGAGACAGATCGAGGCGGCCTGCAGAGCGGGGCAGAGAGAAGCGCAGAGACAACAGACGACGAGAAGCGGGTCCAGAGACGGCGCGACGCAGTTCCTCGCGGCGATCGTGACGAGCCAGCGCGCGATCCTGGCGAAGGTCGAAGGCCTCGATCCCCCCGACGCGTCGAAGGCCGACTTCGAAGCCTTCAAGCAGGGGATGCAGCAGCGCGCCGACCTGATGGCGAGAGTCCAGTCGGCCGGCAGCGCCGGGCTCCAGAGAGCGATGGCGGACGTCCAGGCCGAGGGCGAAGCGATCACGAGAAGACTCCAGCAGGCTGCCGGCGGGCTCGGCGTCAGAGGCTGCGTGTAGGCGCCCGGCGCGAGGTGCAGGGCGGCGACCCGGCCGGGTGCCGCAGACGCCGCCCTGACCCGTCGCCCCGCGCTACGGCGTGCCATACTTCACGCTCCCTCACGGGGGCGTAGCTCAGTTGGTTAGAGCGCCGGCCTGTCACGCCGGAGGTCGCGGGTTCGAGTCCCGTCGCTCCCGTCCGCAAACGCCTTGCGATCGCGGGGCGCTTGCGGCATTCTGCGGTCCCCGCTTGCGGGGTCGTCCCGATGACTGCCTTCGCGCGGCGCGGGTAGGTTCGGGCCATGCGCACCCCGATCCGCTCCGAGCCTGAGGCGTTCCGCACCGCGATGGTGGGCGCGGCGGCGATCGCGGTCTGCGTGCTGCTCGGCTGGCTGGTGGCGGCGTGGCTCGGCGTCGCGCTGTTCGCGCTCGTGTTGGCGGCCGCGGCCGCCGCCTACCTGCGCGCCCCGAACCCGGACCGTCGCGCGTCGCTGCGCGAGGCCGCGCACGCGCCGCACCCGCACGGCGCCGGTGCCGGCGTGCGCCACGTGCTCGTCGTCGCGAACGAGCCGCTGGCGGGCGACGAGCTGCGCGAGCGGATCCTCGGCGACGGCGACGACGGCGGCGCTCGCCACGTCGAGCTCGACGTGCTCGCGCCGGTGCTGACCTCGCACGTCCACCTCGGAGTCACGGACGTGGATCGCGAGACGCGCGCGGCGCAGCGGCGGCTCGAGCGCTCGCTCGCGTGGGCGCGCGCGCAGCGCATCCGCGCGCGTGGAAGCGTCGGCCGCACGAGCCCGAACCTCGCGATCGAGGACGAGCTGCGGGACTTCGGCGCCGACGAGGTGATCGTCGTGACGCATCCGCGCGACCGCGAGACGTGGCAGGAGCGCGGCGAGCTCGACCGCCTGCGCGCCGAGCTCGACGTGCCGGTCACGCATCTCGTCGTCGGCGCCGGCTGAGCCGCGTCCGCGGCGGGTCGCTGCGGACGGCGCGGACCGTCGGCCGCCGGCCACCGGTCGCGTCCCGCCGGGCCTGCCAGGATATGCGGGCGTGTCGCTCTCCTTCCCCATCCAACTGCTGCTCGTCGAGGACGACACCGGCGACGCGGTGCTCGTGGAGTCGCTGCTGGCGGGCGTGGCGCCGAACGTCGACGTTTCGCACGTCGAGCGGTTGCGCGAGGCGGAGGAGATGCTGGGCAGCCCGCCCGGGGTCGACTGCGTGCTGCTCGACCTCGGCCTCCCGGACGCGATGGGCCTCGAAGGGCTCGAGCGGGTGCGGGCCGCCGCGCCGGACGCGGCGATCGTCGTGCTCACCGGCCACGACGACGAGCGACGCGGCGTCGAGGCGCTCTCGCGCGGCGCGCAGGACTACCTCGTCAAGGGCGGCGTCGACGGGCCGCTGCTCGCGCGCGCGATCCGCTACGCGATCGAGCGCTGCCGCGCCGACCGCTCGCAGCGCGAGCTGATCGAGGCGCGCCTGCAGGCGGGCGAGAACGCGCGCCTGGAGCGCGGGCTGCTGCCGCAGGCGCTGCTGCGCGACCCGCGCGTCGCGCTCACGACCACCTACCGGCCGGGCCGCCGCCGCGCGCTGCTCGGCGGCGACTTCTACGACGCGGTCGAGCTCGGCGACGGGACGTTGCACGTGCTGATCGGCGACGTCAGCGGCCACGGTCCCGACGAGGCGGCGCTCGGCGCCTGCCTGCGCGTCGCCTGGCGCACGCTGATGCTCGCGCGGCGCCCGCCCGACGAGGCGCTCGCGCTGATGCAGGAGGTGCTGCTGCACGAGCGCCACGCGCCGGCGATCTTCGCGACGCTGTGCATGGTCAGCGTCGCGCCCGACCGCGCGACGGGCGAGCTGCGGATCGCCGGCCACCCGCCGCCGGTGCTCGTCGACGTCGACGGCCTGCGCGCCGTCGACGACACGCACGTGACGCCGCCGCTCGGCTTCGCCGACCCGGCCGACTGGCACGGCAGCCCGCTGCGCTTCCACGGCGACTGGGCGCTGCTGCTCTACACCGACGGCCTGATCGACGGACGGATCGGCAACGGCTCCGAGCGCTTCGGCGAGCAGCGGCTCGTCGAGCTGCTGGAGGAGCGCGGCGCCGCCGACGTCCGGCGCCTGCGCGACGCCTCGCCGCTGCTCGACGAGCTCGTCGGCGAGGTCGAGCGGCTGCACGGCGGCGATCTCACGGACGACGTCGCGATGGTCGTGGTGGCGGCGCGCCAGGAGCGCTGATGGCGGAGCGCGAGCGCGCGGGCGAGGGCCTTGCGCCGCGCGAGCGGTCGCCGTCGGACGAGCGCGCGGGCGAGTCTCCGGCGTCGCGCCCGGAGTCGCGCCCGCCGATCGTGCGGCGGCTGTCGACGAGTCAGTGGTTCGCGCTCGCCGCCGCCGCGCTCGCGTTGATCGCCGCCGCCGGCACGGGGCTCGGCCTCGTCGCGATCACGCGGCTCGAGGACGCGCGCCGCGTCGTGCTCGACCGCAACGGTCCCGCCGTGCTCGCGCAGATGCGCCTCTCCGCGGCGCTGCTGGAGCAGGAGAACGGCGTGCGCGGCTACGCGCTCAGCGGCCAGGAGCAGTTCCTCGCGCCCTACCGCCACGGCCGCAACGCGGAGCGCGCGGCGTACAGACAGCTGCGGCCGCTGCTCGACGAGCCGGCGATGGCCGCGGCGCGGCGCAACACGGTGCGCGTGCGCGCGGCCGCGGCCGCCTGGCGCGGCGGCTACGCGCAGCCGGTGATCGCGGGCGTGGCGCGCAGCGGGCCCCGCGCGGGCGGCTCGCCGACGCCCGACGAGGGCCACCGCCTGTTCGCGGCCGTCCGCTCGGCGCTCGCGCGCCAGGCGGCCGAGCTGGGGCGCGTGCGCGACGAGGGCCGCCACAACCTCGTCGCCTCGGGCGACTTCCTCACGGCCGCGTTCATCGCGATCGTGGTCCTGGTCGTGGTGGGCATCGCCGGCGCGCTGCTGATGCTGCGCGTGACGACGACGCGGCCGCTGCGCCGGCTCGGCCGCGGCGTGCGGCGCGCCGCGCGCGGGGAGTTCGAGCATCCGATCGAGCGCCACGGCGCGCGCGACGTGGTCGAGCTGGGGGAGGACGTCGACTCGATGCGCCGGCGGATCGTCGCGGAGCTGTCGAGCCTGCGCGACGCGCACGACCAGTTGGACGCGCAGGCGCGCGAGCTGGCGCGGTCGAACGCCGAGCTGGAGCAGTTCGCCTACGTCGCCTCGCACGACCTGCAGGAGCCGCTGCGCAAGGTCGCGAGCTTCTGCCAGCTGATCGAGCAGCGCTACGGCGATCAGCTCGACGAGCGCGGCCATCAGTACGTCCACTTCGCGGTCGACGGCGCGAAGCGCATGCAGCAGCTGATCGACGACCTGCTCGCCTTCTCGCGCGTCGGCCGCGCGGCCGCCGAGCAGCCCGTGGTCGCTGCCGGCGACGCGTTGCGCCAGGCGCTTGCGAGCCTCGGCGAGGCGGTCGCCGAGAGCCGCGCGCAGGTGGAGGCCGGCCCGCTGCCGTCGGTGCGCGCGCAGCCCGCGCTGCTCGCGGCGGTCTTCCAGAACCTGGTCGGCAACGCGCTGAAGTTCCGCCGCGACGGCGTGCCGCCGCACGTGTGGGTGTCGGCCGAGCGCGACGACGACGACGGCGACGGCGACGGCGAGGGCGAGGGCGGCGAGTGGGTCTTCGCCGTCGCCGACGACGGCATCGGGATCGAGCCGGAGTACGCGGAGCGCATCTTCATGATCTTCCAGCGGCTGCACCCGAAGGACGCGTACGCCGGCACCGGCATCGGCCTCGCGATGTGCCGCAAGATCGTCGAGTACCACGGCGGCCGCATCTGGCTCGACACCGCCGCGCCGGACGGCCGCACGACCTTCCGCTTCACCCTGCCCGCCATCGACGAGGCGTCCGCCAAGTAAGCCCGCCGCAGCGCCGGCCCTGCCGCCCGGCTCGCCGCCGCACCGCCGGCCCCCCGCCGTCCCGCCGGCCCCGCCGGCCCAAACGCCGGAATCTCAGCCGCTTCCGCGCTCAATTGTCACGTTCCGCGCGTCCGTTGCGTGCCCGGGGCTGCGAGGGTGGGGTCCATGAAGTATCAGCGTCACTTTGTGGTCGTTGAGCGACCTAAATCCGACGCTCATCCGGACGAGACGCTCGCGCGCCTGGCGGCGGCCCAGCACGGCGTGGTGGCCCGCCGGCAGCTGCTGGCAGCCGGCATCACTCCCTCGATGATCAAGACGCGCGCGGCTCACGGGCGCCTGATCAGACTCCACCACGGCGTCTACGCCGTGGGCCACGCCCGGCTCACCCGCGACGGCTACGCGATGGCGGCGGTCCTCGCCTGCGGGCCGAGCGCCGTCCTGAGCCACCGCGACGCCGCGGCCCTGCACGGCCTGATCCGTCCCGGGGACCACGTCCGCACGCACGTCACGACGACCGCGCACGTCAACGGCACCCGCCGCATCCAGGTCCATCGCACCGCCGCGCTCGACCCCCGCCGCGACGTCACACGGATAGCCGGCATCCCGGCGACCGGGGTCGCCCGCACGCTCGTGGACCTCGCGGGCGTGGTCACGAGCGGTCGCCTCGTCAAGGCGCTCGCGGAGGCGGAGCGCAACCACCTGCTCGACGTCCGGGCGATCGAGGACGTCCTGCGGCGCACCGCCCATCGCCGCGGCAAGGGCCATGCGGCGATCCGGACCGCGCTCGGGCGGCTCGCCGTCATCGCCACGCAGCTCACCCGCTCGGACCTCGAGGACGAGCTCCTCGCACTGTGCGAGAGCCACGGGCTGCCGCGCCCGAGCACGAACACCTGGCTTGGCGACATGGAGGTCGACGCCTGCTGGCGCGAGCAGCGCGTCGTCGTCGAGGCCGACGGCTGGAGCGGGCACAAGACCCGCCACGCCTTCGCCGAGGACCGCATCCGCGCGAACGCGCTCCAGAACCGCGGCTGGATCGTGCTGCGCTTCACGCACGGGCAGGTCGTGCACGAGCCGGCCGTCGTGGCGCGGACGGTGGCGGACGCACTGGCCCGCGGCGCCGCGGCGCGCCGGGCCGCAGCGGCCGCGCGCTGAGTGGCGAGACCAAAAGCGGAACGGGTTCCTGTTCTGCTACGATCAAAAGCGGAACTAAGTCCGTTTACCTGAGATCGGAGGCCGCATGTCCACCGCCGTCACCGCCGCACTCCAGCCGCTCGCCGGCTCCTACGCCGCAGATCCGGTCCACTCCAGCTTCGCGTTCGGCGTCCGCTACATGGGCGTCTCGACCTTCCGCGGCACGCTCGGCGACGTGTCTGCCACGCTCGCCGCCGGCCCCGACGGCGTCGCGCTCGAGGGCGCTGCGCAGGTCGAGTCGATCTCGATCCGCACGCCGCAGCAGTTCCGCGACCACGTCCTCTCGGCCGAGTTCTTCGACGCCGCCAGCCACCCGCAGGTGACGTTCCGCTCCACGCGCGTCGCGCTGGAGGACGACGGCCGCGCGGTCGTCGACGGCGAGCTGACGATCCGCCGCGCGACGCTGCCGGTCCACGCGGAGGGCAGCTGGTCCCCGGAGGACGAGCTGTTCGGTCAGCGCAAGGCCGGCCTGCGGCTCGAGGCGACGGTCGACCGCACCGCCTTCGGCCTCGCCTGGAACGCCGACCTGCCGACCGGCGGCAAGGCGCTCTCCAACGACGTCACGCTCACGGTCGAGCTGACGCTGCTGCCGCAGGAGGCGTAGTCCGATGCGGGTGCTCGGCCTCTCCGGCAGCCTGCGGCGCGACTCGCACAACCGGGCGCTGCTGCGCGAGGCCGCGGCGGCGCTGCCGGCCGGCGCCGAGCTGGTCGAGTGGGACCGCGTCGCCGAGCTGCCCGCCTACGACGAGGACCTCGACGCGGCAGGGGCGCCCGAGCCGGTGCGGGCGCTGCGGGAGGCGATCGCCGACGCCGACGCGGTCCTGATCGCGACGCCGGAGTACAACGCGTCGCTGCCCGGCGCGCTCAAGAACGCGCTCGACTGGGCCTCGCGCCCGCACGCGACGAACCCGCTGCGCGGCACGCCGGCGGCGGTGGTCGGCGCCAGCACCGGCCTGTTCGGCGCCGTGTGGGCGCAGGCCGAGGCGCGCAAGGTGCTCACCACGATCGGCGCCCGCGTGCTCGAGCGCGAGCTGCCGGTCGGCCAGGCGCACGAGGCGTTCGACGCGAGCGGGCGGCTGCGGGACCCCGATCTCCACGCCGCCCTCGCCGTCATCGTGGACGAGCTCGTGGCCGAGGCGGCGCCCGCGGCGCTCGCGGAGGCGGCATGATGCAGTCATGGAGGAGCTGCCGCTGATCGAGCTGCCGGCCGAGCAGACGGAGCGCGCCGACGCGGCCTCGAACCGCAGACGCATCCTCGCGGCCGCGGCCGAGCTGTTCGCGCAGCGCGGCCCGGCGTGCGTCTCGATGCAGGAGGTCGCGCGCGCGGCCGGCGTCGGGATGGGGACGATGTACCGGCGCTTCGGCGACCGCGCCGGCCTCACCTTCGCGCTGCTCGGCGAGCGGCACCGCCGCTTCCAGGAGCAGCTGCTGCGCGGCGCGCCCCCGCTCGGCCCGGGCGCGCCGCCGGCCGAGCGGCTCCGCGCCTTCGGCCGTGCCCGCATCGCGATGCTCGAGGACGCCGAGGCGCTGATGCTGTTGACGACCTCCGGCGCCGAGTCCGCCACGCTGCGCGGCCCCGACGCCGCCTACCGCACGCACCTCGCGCTGCTGCTGCGCGAGGCGGCCGCCGCCCCTCCCGGCGCGGCCTCGCCCCCGGCCCCGCCGGCCCCGCCGGTCGCGCCCGCGCTCGAGTACGCGGTCGAGACGCTGCTGCTCGCCTTCGACGCCCGTCTCCACGTCCACCTGCGCCGCGACCGCGGCTGGTCCCTCGCGCAGATCCAGGACGGCTGGTGCGCCCTCGCCGACGCCTGGCTCGCCCGCACCGACGCCGCCGGCGCCCGCTAGCCTCCCGCGCATGTCCCCCTTCTGGATCTGGACGCAGGCGCTGATCGTGCTGTGCGTGATCGCCGGCATGGTCATCGCGATCGTGAAACTGGCGTAGCGGCCGGGAGCCGCGGATATGATCCGCGCGCATTCGTCAGCGGCAAAGGGAGCAGTCGCGTGTTCGACTCGATCGTCGTGGGAACCGATGGCTCGGAAACGGCCCAGGAGGCGGTCCGGCAGGCCGTCGAGCTCGCCCGGCTCGCGGGCGCGACGCTCGAGGTCGTGAGCGCCTACGAGCCGGTCTCGAACCAGCGGCTGAAGGACGAGGCGATCGAGGCGCCGCGCGACCTGCAGTGGTCGGTGAACCCGCGCGAGGACGTGGACGCGACGCTCGACCAGGTCGCCGAGGAGGCGCGCAGAGCAGGCGTGTCGGAGGTGCGCACGCACGCCCGTCAGGGCGACCCGGCCGACGCGATCCTCGACGTCGCCGAGGAGCAGGGCAGCGACCTGATCATCGTCGGCAACAAGGGCATGACGGGCGCGAAGCGCTTCCTGCTCGGCTCGGTGCCGAACAAGGTCAGCCACCACGCGCCCTGCTCGGTGCTGATCATCCGCACGACCTGAGCGGACGCGTCAAGCCGCCGCCGCGCCGGCCCGCGCCCGCGCGATCGCCTCCTCGAAGCGCGCCTCCCACGTGCGGGCGTGCTTGGAGAGCGTCTCGCCGGCGACCCACTTGCCGGCGCGCTTGGCGAGCTTCGCGCGCTCGCGCGGCTTGTCGACCAGGCGCGCGAGCGCGTCGAACCAGCCGTCGTCGGGCACGAGCCGGCCGCCCTGCTTCTCGCCGTGGCCCACGTAGGGGCCGAGCGGCGAGGCGAGCCAGCACGCGCCGGCGGCGGCGTACTCCTTGAGCTTCACGTTCGAGCGCGCGCGGTTCATCGCGATGTCGGACAGCGGCGCGATCCCGACGTCGAACACGCCGGCGGCTCTCGTCAGCTCCATCAGCGGCACGACGTCGACGTGGCGGTAGCGGTCGCTCCGCAGTCCGAGCCCGAGCCCGAACGGAACGACGCGCACCTCCGGCCGCGCGTCGACCAACTCCTGCAACGCCTCCCGGACCGCGATCCGCTCGACGTCGACCTGGTGCTCGAGCCCGGCTATCCAGCCGATAGTGACGCCCTCGCGCGGCGGTCGCCCGCGCAGCACGAACTGGTCGGGCACGTGGTTCTCGACCACCTCGGCGTGCGGCGCGCCGTACTCGCGCAGGCGCTCGGCGAGCACCCGGCTGGGCGCCGTCACGAGGTCCGCGACCCCGAAGATCTTCCGCATGCCCGCAAGCCGCTTCTCCCACATCATCCCGCCCTGCTTGCGGTAGCCGGGCGTGCCCTTCGGCACCGATCCCATGTCGTCGTCGTTGTCCCACACGACCGCGGCGCCGTGCGCCTTCGCCTCGCGCACGAGCCGCACGGCCGCGTCTTCGCCGTAGCGGTGCATGTGCAGCACTTCGACGTCGCGCACGCCGGCGAGCGGCGGCACGCCGCCCTCCAGCGCCAGTCTCCGCACGTCATGCCCGCGCACCTGCTCCAGCGCGGTCATCGGCCCTATCCCCCGGTAGAAGCCGTTCCCCGATCTCGGGTCGGCCACATAGGCGATCCGCATCTGCGCAGCATGCCTGGGTGCGGGCACCGGGGGCAAGGGGGAACCGTCGCCGGGCGGGCCCGGGGCGCCGGTCGCCGCGCTCAGCGGTGCCGGGCGCGCGCCGCGCCGGACAGGCACTGCGGCGTCTTGACGTCCGCCGAGGTGGCGGCGCCGGCGTCGACGAGGCCGTAGCCGTAGACGCGGTTCGGCCCGGCGATCCCGAGCGCCTTCGCCGTTCCCTTCAGGCGGCACTCGACCTGCGCGGGCGTCGGGTGGGCGCCGAGCACGCGGCTGGCGATCACGAGCGCGGCGGTGGCGGCGACGTGCGGCGCCGCCATCGAGGTGCCGTCGTAGCCGGACGGCAGGCCGAAGCGGCTCACCGAGTTGGTGTAGGTCATCTGGTAGACGTCGGCGCCGTGGCGGCCCGCGTGGCAGTTCGGGTCGTTCGTCAGCGCGGCGTCGTCGCCGCCGCCGGGCGCGACGAGGTCGAGCCCGTAGCCGTCGTTGGAGTAGTCGGCGAGGCAGCCGTCGTCGGTCGTGCCGCCGACGGAGATCACGTTGCTCGTGCGCGCCGGGTAGGCGATCCGCGCCTCGCCTTCGTTGCCGGAGCTGCCGACGACGACCACGCCGTGCCGGTTCGCGTACCGCAGCGCGGCGGTGATGTCGGGGATCTCCGGAGCGCGCACGCTGGTGGAGAACTCGAGGCTCATGTTGATCACCTTCGCGCCGTGGCGGACCGCGTAGCGGATGCCCTTGGCGATCGTGGAGGCGTCGCCGTAGCCGCGCGAGTCGAGCACGCGCACGGGCATGATCGTCGCGCCCCACGCGAGGCCGGTGACGGCGCGGCCGTTGTCGGTCGCCTCGGCGATCGTGCCGGCGACGTGCGTGCCGTGGCCGTTGCGGTCCACCGGGTAGCGCGTGTCGTCGACGAAGTCGTAGGGCGCGACGAACTTCGTGCCGCCGAAGTCGCGCGATCTGCGGAAGCGGCCGAGGCGGCGGTAGGCGATGCCGGTGTCGAGCACGGCGATCCGCACGCGCCGGCCGCCGGGCGCGCGGCCGGCGACGTTCGCCCACGCCTGCAGCGCGTTGACGCCGAAGTCGCCGAAGAAGTTCCACTGGAGCGCGGCGAGGCCGCCGGGGAAGCCGCGGATGCCGGGGTCGTCGGGGAGCGGGAGCGTCGTCGTGTCCGTGCCGGTGCCGTCGGCCGGCGGCGCGGGCGTGGTGGTGGTCGGCGCGGGGTCCGCGCTCGCGTGCGCGATCGGGTTGGGCGCCGCGAACGCGACGCCGGGCGTGCGGCGCAGCTTCGCGACGGTCGCCCGGACGCGGCCGGGGCGGACGTGCAGCACGCGCGTGCGCGTAGCCGTCGCCCCGCCGACGCGGGCGCCGACGGAGGCCGCGACCGCCTCCTGCGCGGCGGCGTCGCCGGCGGCCGGCGCGTAGCCGACGACGACCTCGCCGGGGGCGTACGCGGGCGGCGCGCCGCCGGTCGAGGCGGCCGCGCTGCCTGCGCCGAGCGCAGGCAACGCCAGCAGCGCCGCGACCGCGAGCAGCGCCGCGATCGCGGCCGGGCGGCGCGCGAAGCGGCGGTGGAGAGGGTGGCGGGAGGGCATCTGCGGCGTGGAATGGAACGCTGCAGCCATCCTGCCGCGTCCTGCTTAAGACATCATCGGCATGAAAAGGTTTCGCCGCAAGCCCCGATCGGGCGCATCGGACGCCCCGGAGGACCGTTGAGCAGCCATTTCTTCCCACGAGAACGAGTACTTCATGCGCCTCGCCCTGCGCGAGGCCGAGCACGCGATGGAGCACGACGACGTCCCGATCGGCGCGGTGATCGTGCACGAGGGCGAGGTGCTCGCCGCCGCCGGCAACGAACGCGAGGCGCGCCAGGACCCGACCGCTCACGCCGAGCTGCTCGCCCTGCGCGAGGCGGCGGAGAGACTGGGCACGTGGCGCGTGCTCGACAGCGTCCTCTACGTGACGCTCGAGCCGTGCGCGATGTGCGCCGGCGCGATCGTTCTCGCGCGGGTCCCGCGCGTCGTCTTCGGCGCCTGGGACCCGAAGGCCGGCGCCGCCGGCAGCGTGCTCGACGTGCTCGCCGAGCCGAGACTCAACCACCGCCCCGACGTCTCCGGCGGGCTGCTCGCCGAGGAGTGCGGCGCGCTGCTGTCGAGCTTCTTCGCGGGGCGGCGGTAGGGAGCACCCGCTACCCTGTCGCCGCCGCGCCCCGGAGGGGTGGGAGAGCGGTTGAATGCGGCGGGCCCGACGGCCGTTACGGGCGGGTTCCGTCCATCGACGGTTCGAATCCCTCCCTCTCCGCTTCGAGCCTGCGAGCCGGAACAGCAGAAGCGGGGACCCCATGGGGCCCCCGCGCAACTGCGGACTACAGACGTCTCGTCCTTCGATCGTCGTTGCTCTACGGTAGGAGGGTGAGCGTCGTTTCGGTGACGCTGAAGTTGCCTCTGAGCGTGCCTTCGCTCGGGCAGAATATCGACCCGCTAGTTTTTCTGGCGCTCCTGCTGTTTGCGTGGGTGGGGTGAGGGGCGTGTAGGGGTGCGCACGCCGCGCCGCACCTAGGGTTCGGGGCTTCTCAAGGTCCTGAATCCAAGGAAGGCGGACGTGACGTGCGCAGCAGAAGGGTATGGGCGCGCCTGCTGGGCGTGCAGGGAGCCGTGGTCGAGGACGTCTTCGTCGAGGGGGACGGCGTGGTCGTGATCGCGGCCCGGCCGGGGTTCCGGGAGCGGGATCGCTGCGGGATCTGCCGGCGCCGATGCCCGGGGTTCGATCTCGGGCAGGGTCGGCGGCGCTGGCGGGCCCTGGACCTCGGGACGACGTTCGCGTTCGTCGAAGCTGACGCGCCGCGGGTGCGCTGCCGTCGTCACGGTGTCGTGGTGTGCGCGGTGCCTTGGGCCAGGCACAATTCGCGCTTCACCCGCGCCTTCGAGGACCAGATCGCGTGGCTGGCCGTCAACACGTCGAAGTCCGCGGTGGCGCAGCTGATGCGGGTCACATGGCGCACCGTCGGCTCGATCCTGGAGCGCGTCGCTGGCGAGGCCGCCGGCCGGGTTGATCTGCTCGCGGGGCTGCGCCGGGTCGGGATCGATGAGATCTCGCATCGCACCGGCCACCGGTACTTGACGGTCGTGATCGATCACGACACGGGCCGGCTCGTGTGGGCCGCCCCGGGCCGCGACAGCAGAACGGTCGAGGCGTTCCTCGACGCGCTGGGCGAAGAGCGCTGCAAACAGTTGGAATTGGTGTCGGCCGACATGGCCGCTTGGATCGCCGGACCGGTCCGCGAGCACTGCCCCAACGCGGTGGTCTGCGTCGACCCCTTCCATGTCGTGCAGCTGGCGACCGACGCGCTCGACGTCGTCCGCCGCGAGGTCTGGAACGAGGCGCGTCGCGCGGGCCAGACCGACCGGGCGCGGGAGCTCAAGGGCGCCCGCTACGCGGTCTGGAAGAACCCCGACCGGCTGACCGATCGCCAGCGCGGCAAGCTCTCAATGATTCAGGCAACGAACCGGCGGCTCTATCGCGCCTACCTGCTCAAAGAGCAGCTGCGTCAGATCTACCGGCTGCCCGCCAAGGCCGCCCTCCAGATCCTTGACGAGTGGCTGAAGTGGGCGCAGCGCTGCCGGCTCCCATCGTTCGTCAAGCTCGCTCGCACGATCCGTGCTCAGCGTCCCGGGATCGAAGCCGCGATCTGCCACGGGCTCTCCAACGCCCGCGTCGAAGCCGCCAACACCACGATCCGGCTCATCACCCGCCGCGCCTACGGCTTCCACACCCCGCAACCGCTCATCGCGCTCGCGATGCTCACCCTCTCAAAGCGGCGTCCTGGCAGCGTGGGGCGCAGTCTTGAGAGGGTGAGCATCACGAGTTTGACTTGCATACGTGCCTTTCGTGTGAGTTGCGTATCGCTTGAGCGCAAAGTTCTCAGGCGCACACCTACCTGGCTGCCGGCATTTCGCCCGTTCTCGAATCCGCACGAGAGGGATCCCCAAGACCGGCCACGGTGCTCAGGGTGAGAGCGTCAGCGTGACTTCGGGTGAGAGCGTGAAGGCGCCAAGGAGGAGGCCGCTGCTCGGGCAGAATATCGAGCCGCTGCTCTTCGTCAATGCAGATCCGTAGACATAGCCTGCGGACTCGGTCGAGGCGTTTCTTTCGATCACTTCGCCGGTGAGGACCAAGCCCATCGCTCCGCCGTATAGGCAGGAGATGCCGATCAGGAATGAGAACTGCACGTTCGAGACGTCGAGAACTACCGCCTGCATGCTGTACAGGACTTCCTGTCGAAGGGTCACGGGCCAGTTGCCGCCGGTGAATAGGACGGACGCGCTTCCAGCGCTGCAGTTGCTGACGCTGCCTTCCGAGACCGTGCCGACTTCGGCACCTGGTTCGTTTTCTATCGTTTCGTTGAGGGCGACGGTGAGTGAGATGTTGCATTCGGGTGCCACGGCAGGGGTGAGGAGCAGGGCTCTGCCCACGGAGGTGACGGTGGTGCTGCTTTCAGACGCTTCTATTTCCGTCACGGCGCCCGACGCCGCGCCTGCGGAGACGGTCATTGCCAGCACGGACATGAATGCGAGGATCGAGGCCTTGCGCATGTGCGTTCCTTTCTGGTGGTCTGTGGAGACGGTCGACGGGCCGGCGCGCAAGCGCGCGGCAGGCAGTGTGCTGCAATGAGCCTTCCCCCTTTCTGCGCGACGCCGGCATCACCCGGCCGAGGCAAGAGCCGGTGCTGCTGACGTGCGCGAACGCGACCAACGCCGGTGCTCGCTACCCTCGGGACAGGGTAGTCCGAGCAGTGTGGCCCGATCAGCCGGCGCACCGGCCGCTGTCTCCGCGCGCTACCCTGTCGGTGCCGCGCCCTGGAGGGGTGGCAGAGCGGTTGAATGCGGCGGTCTCGAAAACCGTTATGGGCGGGTTCCGTCCATCGAGGGTTCGAATCCCTCCCCCTCCGCTGCGAGCCCGCGGGCCGGTGGCGTGACCCCGTAGGTTCGGTCCGGTGCGTGTGAGAGTTCTACCCGCCCGTGTTGTTGGGCGAGGAAGGACCCACGATGAAGCGACGCAGGCACACGCCGGAGCAGGTGGTCCGCAAGTTGCGCGAGGCGGATCGGCTGTTGGCGGAGGGCAGGTCGACCGCGGAGGTCGCGCTGAGCCAGGCCGGTTTTCGCGGAGGTCTCGATGCCAGGTTCTGTCCTGGAGAGAGTCGAGGCTTCATCGATGGCTGCCCCGAGGAAGTATCCCGATGAGCTGCGCGAGCGCGCGGTCCGGCTCGTGTTCGAGTCCGGGCGTCCGGTCGCGCATGTAGCGCGTGATCTCGGCGTTCACAAGGAGGCGCTGCGCAGCTGGGTGCGTCAGGCCGAGGCGGACGCCGGTGGGCGCGCCGATCGCCTGACCAGCAGCGAGCGCGAGGAGATCAGGCGGCTGCGCGGCGAGGTCAGAGAGCTGCGCAGGGCGAACGAGATCTTGAAGGCCGCTTCGGTGTTTTTCGCCAAGGAGCTCGACCCGACCCGACCGAAGTGAGCGCGTTCGTCGACGCGCATCGTGAGCGCTTCGGGGTCGAGCCCGTCTGCAGGGTCCTGGGCGTGTCGGCGTCCGCCTACTACCAGCGTGCGAGCGGGCAGCGGTCGGCGCGTGCGGTGGCCGACGAGCGGCTGCTTGCGCGCATCCGTGAGGTCCATGCCGCCAACTACGAGGCCTACGGGTACCGGCGCGTGTGGAAGCAGCTGGCCCGCGAGGGCGAGCGGGTGCCGCGTTGCCAGGTCCAGCGGCTGATGCGCGCGCATGGGATCCAGGGCGCCAAGCGGCGCGGGCGGCCGTGGCGCACGACCGTCCCCGGCAGCGAGGTCCGCCAGCTGCCCGACCTGCTCGAGCGCGACTTCACCGCGCCGGGCCCGAACCGCCGCTGGGTCGCGGACTTCTCGTACCTGCGCTGCTGGGAGGGCGTGGTGTTCTTCGCGTTCATCCTCGACGTCTACAGCCGCATGATCGTCGGCTGGCAGTTCGCGACGCACATGCGCACCTCGCTGGTCGCAGACGCGCTGGAGATGGCCGTCGGCCAGCGCCAACCCGGCCGCGAGGTCGCGGTCGTGCACCACTCCGACCGCGGATCTCAACCCGGACTCAACCGGTCGTCGCAACAGCGTGTACGTGTTGAACGTACTGGTCGCGGATGACGGCTGGGCGTCCAGTGGCATCGGGTTCCTCCGCCGGGGCGATCGCAGCTGCTCAGCGCGCTGTCGTCGTGGAGCCCTGAGCCCGTAGGGCGAAGGGCGTAGCGGCGAGAGCGCGCTGAGCGCCCGATTGCGGTCCCCTCGTCCGGCGGGTGGTTCAGCTGGCCGTGGTCAGGTACTCGTTCAGAACCTCGGCGGGCGTTCTCCAGGCGAGCGTCTTGCGTGGCCGGGTGTTCAGCGCGGCGGCGACCGCGGCGAGGTCCTCGGGGCTGTGTCGGGCGAGGTCGGTTCCTCTGGGGAAGTATTGGCGCAGCAGGCCGTTGGTGTTCTCGTTGCTTCCGCGCTGCCACGGGCTGCGCGGGTCGCAGAAGTAGACCTCCAGGCCGGTGTCGATCCGCAGCTCGGCGTGCTGGGCCATCTCGGCGCCTTGGTCCCAGGTCAGCGAGCGGCGCAGCTGCTCGGGCAGCGTGGTGATCGCGGCGGCGATCGCGTCACGCACCTGCTCGGCGCCGTGGCCGGTCATGGCCGGGCCGTTGTTGACGCGCAGGCCGTCGCGGCCGGGCAGCGGCGGCAGGTGCAGCAACATCGTGAAGCGGCTGGAGCGCTCGACGAGCGTCCCGATCGCCGAGCTGTCAAGGCCAAGGATAAGATCGCCCTCCCAGTGGCCGGGGACGGCCCGGTCGGCCGCTTCGGCGGGCCGCTGGCTGATCATGACCTCGTCGCTGACGAAGTTCTTGCCGCGGCCGCGAACGCGCGCCCTGGGGACGCGCAGCGCCCGCCCGGTCCGCAAGCAGGCGGTCAGCTCGCGCCGCAGCGCCCCACGGCCCTGGACATACAGCGCCTGGTAGATCGCTTCATGCGAGACACGCATCGCCGCATCATCGGGGAAGTCCAGGCGCAGCCGGTTTGCGATCTGCTCCGGACTCCACGCCCGCGCCCACCGCCGGTCCTTTCGGCGACCGTGACGCCGGCCGATCCACGCGACATCAGGACCCCTGACCGCGACACCGTCGGGACGCTGCACGACCCCAGCCAGGCGATCCTGCACATAGGCCCGCAGCCTGGGATTGACCGCGAGCTTGGCGGGCTTGGGCCGCCGCGCACCCAGGTCAGCATGCCACTGCGCGGTCGTCGCCCGATACACGAACCCGCCGCTGCGCGTCGCGGCATTGCGCCGCAGCTCCCGCGAGATCGTCGACGGCGAACGGCCCAGCCGACGCGCGATCTCCCGCACCCCACGACCCTCAGCGCGCAGGATCGCGATCTCCTCCCGCTCGCCGAACGACAGATACCGCCCCGACGACGGCACCAGGCTGACCGATCGCATCCCGCCACCCTCGCGAAACCACCGGACGCCGACCGCACCCGACACCCCAGCCCGCGCCGCCGCGTCCTCGGTCGAGCACCCACGAGCGATCGCTGCCCAGAACCGCTGGCGATGCTCGACCCGGCCGACCGGCGGTCGCCCCGGCGAGCGCATAGGCGGCCGCCCCGCACGCTCCCAACCCCGAACACTCCTGCCCGTCGCAACCCTCCTCGATCAAGGTGTTGCGACGACCACTTGAATCCACCCAATACACCAGTTCCGAGTTCGGCGAGGCGCTCGAGGTGCACGGCGTGCTGGCGTCGGTCGGCTCGACCGGCGATGCTTATGACTGTGATGATGGTGAAGTCATCGTGTCGGCTTGACTCTTGCTTACGACTGACCTCGTGTCCTTGCTGTTGATCTGTCAGTCGGCACGGTGACGTTGTGTGTGGTTGGCCGGACGGGCAGTGACCTGATAGGAGCCTGATCTGACACAAGTTCCCCTTCACAGTCCTGTCCTTCCCGCCCGGCCAACCGTGACCGCCATCGTTGAAGGGACGGCAGCCAGTGGAGAGGATGACAGACCGCCGGGACCTGACGCCGGTCGTTGTCGGCGTCGATACGCACAAGCACGTGCATGTCGCGGTCGCACTCGGCGGCCGCGGTGAGCGGCTCGACGAGCTCACCGTCGCCGCGGACCCGGGCGGCTATGAGCAACTGCTGGCCTGGGCTCGCGCGCTCGGCGAGGTCGCCTGCTTCGGCGTGGAGGGCTGCGGCTCCTACGGCCAGGGGCTCGTGCGGTTCTTGCGCCGCCACGACATCCGCGTGCTCGAGGCCGGCCGACCCGACCGGCGCGATCGACGCGTGCGCGGCAAGAGCGACACGCTCGATGCCGAGAACGCCGCACGCGCCGTGTTGGCCGGCACCACGGACGCGGTGCCCAAGAGCAGCGAGGGCGCCAGCGAGACGATCCGGCAGGTCAAGATCGCCCGCGACACGGCCGTCAAGGCCCGCACCACGGCGATCATTGCGCTCAAAGCACTGATCGTGACCGCCCCGGACGAGCTGCGTCACGAGCTGCAGCCGCTCTCCAAGGCCGCCTTGCGCGACCGCTGCGCCGCCCTGCGGCCCGGTCCGCTCACGAGCCCGCTCGCGGCTGCCAAGCACGCGTTGCGCACGCTCGCGCGTCGCTGGCAGCAGCTGGAGGCCGAGATCAAGGACCACGACCGGATCCTCGACACCCTCACCGCCGCCGCCGCACCCCAGCTGCGCGCCGCGTTCGGTGTCGGCGTCGACGTCGCCGCCGAGATGCTGATCCTCGCCGGCGACAACCCGCAGCGGATCCGCTCCGAACCAGCGTTCGCGAAGCTCTGTGGCGCCTGCCCGATCCCGGCCTCCTCAGGCAAGACCCAGCGTCATCGACTCAACTACGGCGGCCACCGACAGGCCAACAGCGCGCTCTACCGCACGATCATCGTCCGCATGCGGTTCCATCCACCAACGATCGATTACGTCGCCAGGCGCACCGCCGAAGGCAAGACCAAGCGCGAGATCATCCGCTGCCTCAAACGCTACCTCGCACGCGAAATCTACCGTGCTCTCATCGCCCATCCGGCAGCGCTCCCGGCCCCTACCGGGGCTTGAACGACGCCACCAAAACACCTCTTGACAACTATAGGAGCATCAACGCGATGGCCGAATCGTTCGTCGACACGTTCAAGACCGAGCTGATCCGCGACCGCGTCTGGCGCACCCCGACGCAGCTTGAGCTCGCGATCGTCAGATGGGTCGGCTGGTACAACCACTTATGCCGACCTCGGCATAAGTGGTTCTATGCCGACGTTCGGGTTATGCCGATGTCAGGTCGGGATCGGCGGTGGGGTCGCGGTTCTCGTGGTGGTGTGGTCGGCATAATCACAAGGCTTCGAGGAAGGCGAGGAGCGTGTCGGGTGGGCGGTAGCGACCGGGTGTGATGTCGGGTGGTTTGGTTCTGGCGAGGGCTTGCTCTTTGAGGGTGAGGTCGGCGTGGAGGTAGATCTGGGTGGTTTCGGCTTGCTCGTGGCCGAGCCAGAGCGCGATCACGGAGGTGTCGACTCCGGCCCGGAGGAGGCGCATCGCGGCGGTGTGGCGCAGCACGTGCGCGGTGATCCGCTTGTTGTTGAGCTGCGGGCATTGGTGCGCCGCGGTGGTGGCGTGCTTGGCGAGTCGGTGCTCGAGCGCGTCGCGGCTGAGTGGTGTGCCGGTGCGGCTGGGGAACAGGGGGTCGTCTGCCTGGCCTGCTCGTTCACGCAGCCACTCGCGCAGGATCGTCACGGTGCTGGCGGTCAGTGGCGTGATCCGTTGCTTGCGGCCTTTGCCCAGGCAGTTGACGTGGGGGCCGTGTCCGAGGTGCAGGTCTGAGCACGTGAGTCCGATCACCTCGGAGGCGCGGAGTCCGGTTTGGGCGGCGAGCAGGATCAGGGCGTGGTCGCGACGGCCGGTCCAGGTCGCGCGGTCGGGAGCGTTGAGTAGCGCGTCAAGCTCGGCTTCGGTGAGGAAGCTGACCAGTGCACGCTCGAAGCGTTTCGGGGGAATCGACAGGATCCGTTGGATCGTGGCGGCGTGCTCGGGGTGGTTGAGCGCCGCGTAGTGAAACAGCGACCGGATCGCTGCCAGCCGCGCGTTGCGGGTGCGGACGCTGTTGCCGCGCTCGTGCTCGAGGTGATCGAGGAACGCGCCGATCAGTGGCGCGTCGAGGTCGCTGATGTCCAGATCGCTGGGTGGTGTGCCGGTGCGTTCGGCGGCGAAGCGCAGCAGCAGGCGGATCGTGTCGCGGTAGGCAGCGATCGTGTGCTGGCTGGCGTGCCGCTGGTTGATCAGGCGGTCGGTGAAGAACGTCTGCAGGGTCGGCGCGAGCGTGGTCATGAGCGCGCTCTGGTGTGGCGCTCCAGCCGGCCGGCGGCGAGCTGCATGAGCTCCGGGGCGGCCGACAGATACCAGTAGGTCGAGGCTGGGTTAACGTGGCCGAGATAGGTGGCCAGCAGCGCGAGCCGGCGGCCGACGTCCACGTCTGCGTGGTAGGCGTCGAGCACGGTCGCGACAGCAAAGCTGTGGCGGATGTCGTGAAGTCGGGGCCGGCATGACAGTGAGCGGGCCTCGATCCCGGCGCGGTGCCTGAGCGTTGTGAAAGTGCGCTGGACATCCTTGGTGCCCAGCCGAGTACCGACGATCGTGACCAGCAGCGCCGACGTGCCCGGTGCTGGCGGCGGGCGGTCTGCTCGTCGCAGGTAGCGCTTGACCGCCGTCACGGTGCTGGGGTGCAACGCCAGCTCGCGCGACTTGCCGAACTTCGTGCCTCGGACCAGCAGGCAGCCGGTGCGGGCATCGAAGTCGTCGACGTCAAGCCCGACGACCTCGCTGATCCTCATCCCAGTGACCGCCAGCAACCCGAGCAGCGTCTGTATCGTCGCGACGCGGTGCGGTGTGCGCAGCGTCCCGGCAGCGGCGATCAACGCGTCGATCTGCGCCGATGTGTAGAGATACGGCGTTGCGCGGTGCGGCGCACGTGGCAGCAGATCGGGTGCCGGGACCTCGTTGACGGGATCGATCGCGTGCATGTACGCAGCGAAGCCGCGGGCGATCTGAAGGCGGCTTGCCCACCACCCAGCGCAGCAGTTGGAGGGGGCTCGCGGCGGTGTTGAGCGTCGTGGGCCCGGAGGGCGAGCGACGTTCGACGCCGCCGCGAGCGCGGCGGGCGGGGCGTTGCCCGAGGCGGTGCGTGAGCGGCTCTCGGACGAGCTGATCGACGAGTTGTTGGCCGGCCGGCGTGGCGAGGGCGAGATCGTCGGGCCGGGCGGGCTGTTGGCCGAGTTGACGCGCCGGCTCGTCGAGCGCGCGATGGCCGGGGAGCTGACCTCGCATCTGGGCTATGAGCCGCACGCCGAGCCGCCCGGCGGCGTCGGCAACACGCGTAACGGCAGCACGCCGAAGACGCTGCAGACCGCGCATGGGCCGGTCCGGATCGAGCGGCCGCGCGATCGGGCCGGGAGCTTCGAGCCGCAGATCGTCAGAAACGGCCAGCGGCGCTTTGAGGGCTTCGACGAGCAGATCGTCGCGATGTACGCGCGCGGGATGAGCACGCGCGACATCGAGGCGCACCTGTCAGAGATCTACGGCGCGAGCGTCGGGCGCGACACGATCAGCCGCGTCACCGACCAGGTCCTGGCCGACGCCAAGGCCTGGCAGACCCGGCCGCTGGAGCAGGTCTATCCGATCGTCTATCTCGACGCGCTCGTGGTCAAGATCCGCGACGGCCAGGCGGTCCGCAACCACGCCTGCTACCTCGCGATCGGCGTCGGCTGCGACGGCGAGCGCGACGTCCTCGGCCTCTGGATCCAGAAGACCGAAGGCGCGAAGTTCTGGCTTGCTGTCCTGACCGAGCTCAAGCAGCGCGGCCTGGAGGACGTGCTCGTCTGCTGCGTTGACGGCCTGACCGGCTTCACCGACGCGATCGAGGCCGTCTACCCCCAGGCCTGGGTGCAGACGTGCATCGTGCACATGGTCCGCTCCAGCCTGCGCTTCGTGCCCGAGAAGCACAAGAAGAAGGTCGCCGCCGACCTGCGCCGCATCTACACCGCCGTCGACCGCACGCACGCCGAGCACGAGCTCCAGCGCTTCGCGCAGACCTGGGACGCCACCTACCCGATGATCAGCGCCGCCTGGATCGACCGCTTCGAGCAGATCGTCCCGTTCCTCGCGTTCCCCGCCGACGTCCGTCGCGTCGTCTACACCACCAACACGATCGAAGCCCTCAACCGCCAGATCCGCAAGATCATCAAGACCCGCGGCAGCTTCCCGACCGAGGACGCCGCCCGCAAGCTGATCTACCTCGCGATCACCAACGCCCAGAAGAACTGGCGACGCGCCTACAACTGGAACGCCGCCCTCGCCGCCTTCAAGATCCACTTCGGCGACCGCCTCCCCGACACCGCAATCTAGACCACACCCGGACAACCGATACCGTCACAGAAAACGCTTACACAGAAAAACGGACGCCCTCGCGCTGCCGGCCGGCAGCGTGGCCCACGCCACGGCGGCGTCGACGCTCACGTGCTGCTCGCCGCGGTCACCGATGAAGTCCGCGAAGTGGGGCAGCAGCGTCTGCGCACGGTCAAGCTTGAACCCCAGCGCGCGACGCATCGCCAGGTAGTCGCCGACGGCTGGACGCAGCGAGCTCATACTCGTCCTCCTGGCCACGGCCGGGCGATTTCTCGCAGCGCTTCGCGGTCGTTCTTGGCATAGATCGCCGTGGTCGACATGTGGCGATGGCGCAGCACCTGCCCGATCTCCGGCAACGACGCGCCGGCACGCAGCATCTCCGTCGCGACGGTGTGGCGCAGGCGATGCGCACCGACGCTCCCAAGGCCGGCCCTTCGGGCGGCAGCGGCCACGACGCTGCCCACGGCGGTGCTGGTCATCGAGTCTCGCGGGGCCTGAACGCGGACGAACAGCGCACGCTCCCGCGCGACCGAACGTCGGTGGTGCAGGTAGATAGAGATCGCCTCGCCGACATCCGCGGGCAACGGCAGCCGCTCACGGCGATCGCCCTTGCCGCGGATCGTGATCTCGCCGGCGCGCCAGTTCACATCATCGAGCGAGAGCGCAGCGACCTCGCCGGCACGCAAGCCGAGCCGCGTCAGCACCATCAAGATCGCGAAGTCGCGACGGCCATTGACGCTGCCCCGGTCACAGGACGCAAGCAACGCCTGCACCTGGCATGGCTCAAGGCCCTTCGGCAGCCCGGCCAGCCGCCAACCCGCCACCGATGGCACCGCCCCGGCCAGCGGCCGGTCGATCTCGCCCGCCAGATGCAGATAGACCAGCAACGAGCGCAACGCCGTGGTCGTCTGCTTGGCCGCCGCCCGCGACTGCGCCGGGCAACGCCCGACTACGAACGCCGTCACATCCGCGGCGCGCAGGCCCAGCAGATCAACGCGCCGCCCATCGGGCGAGACCCGGCCAACCACGAGCGGCCGGACCGCGTCGACATACACGCGAGCGGTGATCACACTCAGACCCCTCTCCACCAGCAGATACCGCCGGTAGCCCCCCAGCACCAACTCGGCCGGCCCGCTCGGCCCAGGCGCATCTTCCATCGCGAGGACCCCGAGCCCGCCCAGATACACCAGCAGGGGCCGCAGCGCGCTCGCCGTCAGGTGCTTCGAGTAGCCCGCTGCACGACGCGAGATCACGAACGCCTCGACCGTGACCGCGTTCAACGCCGCCGCCTGCTTGCCGCCGGCCGCCAGCCAGCGACTCACGTGAGCCATCAACCGCAGCTGCTGCGCCGCCGGCTGCGACGCGTACCCCTGCTCCACCAGCACCGCGGCGAACCCAGCAGCGAACGGCTCAAGCGGACCAGCAACCCGAACCCGCGACACCTCGCTCATCACCAACCCTCCTCTCGAATGACCAGAGAGGAGAGCTTGCACGGCCCTCAGCAGGCCCGGATTATGCCGACCTCGACACCGGCATCACCGCCCCGACACTGCGATCCCGACGCCAGATCGGCATAACCCGAACGTCGGCATAGAACACCCGCCGCCTGCACGGCGAGCTCGGCGACGTCCCCCCGGTCGAGTACGAGCTCGAGCACGCCCTCACGATCACCCCGCCGGCGGATGGCGCGGCGGCCGGCAGCCGCTCCACCGCCGCCCTCCGGGCGCCGGCTCCGCAGCCGCCGGCCGCACCCACCAACACCACCACGTCCGAACCCCTGCTTACCGTCACCAACGCCAGATAACCCGGCCTCCGTCAAACCCGGTCCGGCTCACCCGGCCGCGTTCGCCGCCGCCTGGAAGGCCGAGCAGCCGGCCGCCGCATGACACCCCCCGCCGAGACGACAGCCGCGGACGGATCGGGCATGCCGCTCGGCTCGCCCCTCAGGGCTCGCCTTCGCGACACGCCCGATCCGTCCGCGGCTCCTCATACCGTCCCGGTCACTACATCCACCTCACTCTCACACCAGGTGGACCGAAGAATGGGGTCCCTCCACCGGCACGGCACCGCGGGCTCTGGGGCGGCGGCTGCGGTTACGGTAGGTAGGCGAACCACTCTTCTCAGAGCCGTCACGCGCGTACGAAGCGGGGGCCCAGGCCGGGCCCCCGCTCCACTGTTACCTGAGATGACTCAGCCCTTCGACCGGTGCTCTACGGTAGGAGGGTCAGTGTCTCAGAGGTGATCCCGAATTCGCCTGCCAATGAGCCTGTGCTCGGGCAGAATATCGAGCCACCAGTTTTTCTGACGCTCTGGCCGAGGATTGCAACCGTTTCTGCTGTGGCAGTTGTTTCGCTGGAGTTCGTCCCTGTCAGCGCCGTTGCGACCGTGCCCGTGTATAGACACGTGATGCCGATGGTCACTTTGAACTGGACGTTCGACATGTTCAGGTTGGCTTCGACTGGTTCGCCACCTTCTGCGGGGAAGTATTCGACTTCTTCCGCAACTGAGATGCCCCAGCTACCGCCCGTGAATAGGGTTTCCGCTTCGCCCGAGCTGCAGTTTTCGACTTTACCTTCGGTGACCGAGCCGGCCGGTTCGCCTTCGACGTTTTCTATCGTCGCTTCGATGCTGCCGCCGAGCGTGACGACGCATTCGGTTTCGATGCCGGAGGCAGAGAACGTGATTCTGCCTTTGGACGTCGCGACTATCGATTCTTCAGAGCTGTTTATTTCGCTGGGTGCGGCGGCCGCGGTGGTGGCGGCGAACGCCATTGCGAGCACGGCGACGAGGCCGAGCATCACGAGCTTGGCATGCTTGCGCATGAACGTGCCTTTCGTGTGGATTGCGGTGTTTCAACGGGTGCGATGTTGCCTGTCGCACGCGTGGCTGATGCGCTGCCTGGAACCCACGTGAGAGTGAGCACGCGGCAGCCTGCTGCAACGGCATTCCCCCTTTCTCCAGCATCGTGCCCGCCGACGCCATTCGAGATGACGACGTACGCGCACGAGCGAGAGCTGCGACCAAGACGAGCGAGGCGACGTGCCCTTCCGAACCCGGCCGAAGCACGCACTGCCCGTCAGCGGACCACTATAGGTGAAAGGGTGCCGAAGAGTCAAGCGTGAGGCGATGACGATAGCCCTAAATCTAGTTAAGCAAGGAGACTAAAGTAGAGTGACAAAGTTGGTCCAGCGAGACCCTTCCGTACCCACTTGCGCTTCGCGTCCGGGCGCCTCTATGGTGCTAAGAGTCAGGGATGTTTCTGGTCCCCCGAGGTCGCGATCGGAAGAACGAGGAGAGAGGAAGCAGAATGTCGATCAAGTCCTGTGGCGCCGGACGTGCGTCGCTTGTGGCTCTGCTGACAACCGCGCTCGTCGCGCTGGTCGCTGGCACTCCGACCGCGCTGGCAGCCGCGCCTGCCGGGCGCGGCTACGAGCTGGTGTCGCCCAGCGAGAAGAACGGCGCGGTCCCCGGGTTTCCGGCTGGTCCCCTGTATCCGGGCTTCAACGCGGTGACGATGGCCGCCGCGGACGGAAACGGGATGCTCTGGACGTCGATCGGCGCGTTCGGCGGTCCGCAGAGCGCGCTGCCGTCGAGCTACGTCTCGACGCGCACGAGCTCGGGATGGACGACGCGGGACGTTCCACCGGATCCGCTCAGCCCCCATCCCAACATCTTCCTGGGCACCTCGATCGTCGAGGATGCCACGAACGACCTCTCGGAGCGGATCATCCCGAGCTACGAGTCGTTCGACCCGCTCATCCACGGCGGCTTCAACGGCGTCGCGGCGAAGCGCAACGTCTACCTGCAGGACGACAGCTCGCTGACGTGGATCTCGCGCCCGAGCAGCGGGCCGAGCAGCGAGCTCGTGGAGGCGAACTACGAGGGACGCGACGACACCGCGAGCCACGTCCTCTACGGCACCACCGAGGCGCTCGTCTCCGCGGCCGTGGGCACGTTCGGGCGCAACCTCTACGACTGGACCGGCGGGCAGACGACGCTCGTGAACGTCGACAGCGGCGGAACGCCGGTGAGCGCCTGCGGCGCGATCCTTGGCTACTTCAACAGCATCGATCTTGGCCCCGGGCGTACGCTCGCCGGCGCGATCTCGCCGGACGGCGCGCGCGTCGCATTCACGGCTCCCGACCCTGCCGGCAGCGGCGACGCGAGCTGCTCGACGCCGTCCAAGCTGTACGTGCGCATGGGCGGGACGACGGTCGAGGCGTCCGCCTCGCAGCGGGGCACGCCCGACCCGCTCGGCGCGAAGCCGGCGATCTTCCAGGGCGCGGTGTACGGCGCGGGGCTGGACAAGGTCTTCTTCTCCTGTGACACCGCGCTGACCGACGACGCCATCGACGGCACCAACAACCGGCATCTGCTCTACGAGTACGACGTGACGACGGGCAGACTGACGTTGATCACGCCGAACGCCTCGGGCGATCCGCGCTTCCTCGGAATGGTCGCGATGTCGCAGGACGGCTCGGTCCTGTACTTCCTGGCCCAGGGACAGCTGTCGTCCGACGCGCCGGCGAACACGCAGCGCAAGCTCTACGTGTACCGGGAGGGCGCGTTCAGATACATCGGCACCGTCTCATCAGGTGAGGTCAACAACCTCACCGGCGGCGAGAGCTCGCGGACGGCGCGCACCACGCCCGACGGCGAGCGGCTCCTGTTCGTGAGCCCGTCCGCCATGGGAACGATCACGACTGGCGGTCACACGGTCGCCTACGTGTACGACGCCCCCTCGAACACGCTGTCGTGCGCGTCGTGCCCTGGCGGCACCGGAGTGCCCACCGGCGACGCGAGCATCTACAGCAACCTCGCGAACGCGGTGAGCCAGTTCGTCGCCGGCAACCTCACGGCCGACGGAAAGCACGCGTTCTTCCAGACGGCCGACGCGCTCGTGCCGCAGGACACCAACGGCAAGCTCGACGTGTACGAGTGGAGCGACGACGGACACGTCAACCTGATCTCGAGTGGGTCGAGTCCGTACGACTCGTACTTCATCGACGCCACGTCCGACGCGAGCGACGTGTTCTTCACGTCGACCGCACGCCTGGTGCCCCAGGACACGAACGTCGACCCGGACATCTACGACGCACGCGTTGGCGGGGGCTTCGCGCCGCCGCCGGCCCCACCGGCCGCCTGCGCGGACGATCAGTGCCAGGGCCAGCCGACGGGCGCGCCGTCGCTCCCGCAGGCGTCGAGCGACACCGTGTTCGGCGATGGGAACGCGAGCGGGTCCGAGCGGACCCGGCTGCTCATCGTCGGTGCGATCTCGGCGAAGGCGCGGGCCGCATTCGCCCGCACCGGCAGGCTGCACCTGCGGGTGCGCGTCGGCGACAGCGGGACCGTGCGGGTGCGCGCCGTGACGCACCTGCACCGCCATGCGCGCGTCGTCGGTCGCGCTCGTCGCGCGGCCGACGGGCCGGGCATCGTCCACCTGACGCTGCGGCTCTCGAGACTCGGGCGCAGGGTGCTCGCGAAGCGCGGCGTCCTGCGTGCGCGGGTCGTCGTGACGTTCCCGGGCGCGCGGTCGCAGACCGCTGTTGTGAAGCTCGTCAGCCGCCGGCACGCGGCGCGATAGGGCGATGATGACGATGAAGGAGTCAACGATGAACCTCTCGTTCAACGGCATCGTCGCCCGGGGCGCCGGTGCCTCGTGGCAGCGGGCCGTGGCGGTGCTCGCCGCGGCAGCGCTCCTGCTGCTCGCGGCCGTGCAGCCGGCACGCGCGGCATTCGGGATCACCTCGTTCTCGAGCACGGTCGAGAACGCCGGTGCCACCGAGGAGTCGCAGGCCGGCATCCATCCGTACGGCCTGACCGTTTCGTTCATGCTCAACCAGACGACGGACCTCGGCTTCCCGGTGCCGGACGAGAACACCAAGTCGACGACCGTCGACCTGCCGCCCGGATTCGTGGGCGACCCGACGGCGACGCCGACGTGCACCTCGACCGAGCTCACGCCGACGCAGGTGAGATGCCCGATCGACTCGCAGGTGGGGACGGTCGTCGTCTTCTACGCAGTCGGCGGGCAGCCGCTGAGCACCCAGGCGTACCCGGTGTTCAACATGGAGCCGAACCCCGGACAGATCGCCCGCTTCGCGTTCAACCCGCAGGGCGGGACGCCCGTCAACATCGTCGCGTCGCTGCGCAGCGACAGCGACTACGGGGTGACGGCGAGACTGGTGGACGTCCCCGAGGCGCTCCCGTTCATCGGCGCGCGCCTGACGCTGTGGGGCGAGCCCTCCGATCCGTCGCACGACAGCGAGCGCGGGACGAGTTGGATCTGCTTCGACGATCCGCAGGTGAATCCTGGCTTCTGCTTCGGCGGCGGTTCGCCCGGGAGCGCCTCGCAGAAGCCGTTCCTGCGGAACCCGACGTACTGCGGCTCGCCGCTGACGACCACGATCGCGATGGACGCGTGGCAGGGCGGCTCCGACTCCGCGAGCTCCACGACGGCGAGCGGCATGACCGGCTGCGACAAGCTGACGTTCGAGCCGTCGATCAGCGTCAAGCCCGACTCGACCCAGGTCGAGGCGCCGACGGGCCTGACGGTCGACGTCGACGTCCCGCAGAGCAGAGCCGGGCTGGTGACCCCGTCGCTGCGCGACGCGGTCGTCACACTGCCCGAGGGCGTCGTGCTCAACCCGCCGGAGGCCGACGGCCTGACCGGCTGCACGGACGCGCAGGTCGGGCTGCACTCGACGGCTCCGGTGGCGTGCCCCGGCTCGTCGAAGATCGGCGACATCACGATCGACACGCCGCTGCTGGCAGAGCAGCTGACCGGATCGATCTACCTCGGCCAGCCCGTGCCGGGGAAGAAGTTCCGCATCTTCCTCGTCGCCGGGAGCGCCGAGCGCGGCGTTCTCGATCCGACTGGAGGGCGTCCTCTCGCTCGATCCGCAGACCGGGCAGGTGACGACCACGTTCAGAGACAACCCGCAGCTGCCGTTCAGCAACCTCCACCTGCACTTCAAGGGCGGGCCGCGCGCGCCGTTGGCGACGCCCCAGACGTGCGGAACGAAGATGGCGACGGCCGAGCTGACGCCGTGGGCGGATCCGAACGCGGCTCCGGTCGAGGTGTCGGGCAGCTTCGACGTTCTCGTTCGACGGCAACGGGGCGCCGTGCCCGGCGCCCGGGTTCGCGCCCGGGTTCCATGCGGGGCTCACCGATCCCGTCGGCGGGCAGGACTCGCCGTTCACGATGACGCTCACGCGCGCCGACGGCGAGCAGCAGCTCAGAAGCATCGCGGTCTCGATGCCGCCCGGTCTGCTCGGACGGCTGGCCGACGTGCCCGTCCTCTGCGCTGACGCGCAGGCGGCTGCCGGCACGTGCGACGACGGCTCGCTGGTCGGATCCGTCATCACCGGCGTCGGCGCCGGGACGGCGCCGTTCTTCCTCCCGGGCAAGGTCTACTTGACCGGTCCGTACGAGGGCGGTCCGTTTGGCCTCTCGATCGTCGTGCCGGCGGTGGCCGGGCCGTTCGACCTCGGCACCGTGGTCGTGCGCGCTGCGATCTACGTCGACCGCACGAGCGCCGCGCTGCGCATCGTCTCCGACCCGCTCCCGACCATCGTCGAGGGCGTCCCGCTGCGGCTGCGGGCGATCAACGTCACGATCGACCGGGCGCACTTCATGTTCGCTCCGACCGACTGCTCGCCGTCGTCCGTCGACGGGGACGTCGGATCGACCAGCGGAGCGGTGAGCCATGTCAGCACGCGGTTCCAGGTGGCGAACTGCGCCAGCCTGCCGTTCGCGCCGAAGATGAAGATCCGCGTCGGCGGCAAGGGCCACGTCGGCAGAGGCGCATCGACGCCGCTGACGGCGGTGGTGCGGATGTCGCCCGGCCAGGCGAACCTCGGAGGCGTGCAGGTCACCCTGCCCGCGACGATCAACGCCCGGCTGCCCGTGATCAACAGAGCCTGCACGCTGGACGAGTTCCACGCAGGCAACTGCGCGGGGTCGAAGGCCGGCACGGCCGTGGCGATCACGCCGGTGCTGCGTGACCCGCTCCGCGGCGGCGTGTACTTCGTCAGAAACGGTCGTGCGCTGCCGGACATGATGGTGGCGCTGCGCGGCAGCGGCCGCTCGGCCGGGGTCGCGGTCGACCTCGACGCGAAGGTCGCGATTCCGCACAGCAAGTACCTCAGGACGAACTTCAACACGGTGCCGGACGTGCCGATCACGAAGTTCGTCTTGCGTCTCGTGTCCGGGAGCCACGGACCGGTCGGGGCGGCCACCAGCCTCTGCACCAAGCGCGGTCACCGCGCCCGCATGGGCGTGACGTTCCACGCGCAGAACGGCAAGAGGCTCCACCGCAAGCAGCGCCTCGGCATCCGCGGTTGCAAGGCAGCCAAGGCTGCGCGTCGGGCGCACAAGGCTAAGGGGGGGACGGCCGGAGCGCGATGAGCTCGCCTGGCGCCCCGCGCTGGTAGGTCGCGGGGGCGCCGGGTGTGACCCGGCACATCGCCCGCCAAGGGGGACCGGGCGCGTGAGGGGGACGACGGGGCGGCGCTTCGGCGCCGCCCCGCTTGCGTTCTACGCGGAGGCGCGGCGGTCGGCGGGCTCGCCGCGTGCGCGCCGTGCCGCGTCGCGCAGCGCGTCCTCCCAGTCGGCGGCGTGCTCGTCGACGCCCTCGTGCTTGACCCACTTGGCCCCGCGCTTGGCGAGCTTGCGGCGGGCGCGGGCGTCGACGATCAGCCGCTCCAGCTCGGCGTGCCAGGCGTCGTCGGGGACGAGCCGGCCGCCCTGGCGCTCGCCCATGCCGAGGTAGGGGCCGACGGGCGAGGCGAGCCAGGCGAGGCCGGCGGCGGCGTACTCCTTGAGCTTGACGTTCGAGCGGGCGCGGTTCCAGGGGATGTCGACGAGCGGGGCGATGCCGATGTCGGCTCTTGAGAGGATGCCGACGAGGTCGAGGAAGCCGGCGAGCGGTATGTGCTCGGTCCGCGACGGGTCGAGGCCGAGGCCGTGGCCAATCGTGAGCAGGCGCACGTCGGCGTGCTGCTCGAGCAGCACGGCGAGCGTGTCGCGCAGGCGCAGCTGCTCGTAGTCGAGCCGGTGCTCGAGGCCGGCGAGGCAGGCGATCGCGACGCCCTCGTGAGCGATGCGCTTGACGCCGAGGAACTCGCGCCGGAGCCGGTTCTCCAGGACGCGCACGTCGATCCCGCCCTGCTCGCGGAACTTCTCCGCCAGGGCGGCGCTGGGCGTGGTGACGACGTGCGCGAGCCGGATCATCTCGGCGGTGCCCTCGACCATCTGGCGGCGGCCGGCGGCGCCCAGCCTGCGGTAGTGGGGGTTCGATCTCGGCAGCGCCGCGACGTCGTCGTCGTTGTCCCACACGATCCCGACGCCGGCTTCGCGCAGGCGCCGTGCGAGCGCGCGCATGTCGGGTCTCGCTATCCGGTGAACGTGGACGACGTCGCAGCGCAGCAGCTCGGCTGGAGGAAGCGGTCTGTCTCTGAAGTTCCGCCGCACGTCGTGCCCGCCGCGGCGCGCGACGGCGGCCAGCGGCTGGTAGGCGCGGTAGTTCGAGTTGACGAGCTCAGGATCGCTGAGCAGACCGATGCGCACGAGTCGCGACCCCCTGTGCGAACGTGTTCCCTGCCGACGCTCGTGGCGCCGGCCTCGCGGCGAGTCTACCGCGCTGTCGGCTGCCGGCGGTCGCGTACGCGGTGGGGGCGGCGCCGTGGCGCCGCCCCCTCGAAACCAGTCAGGCGCGACGCGCTGGCTACGGCAGTATTCTCAGCGCCGAGTCGTTCTCCACGACCATGGTGTTGTTGCCGGCGGCCGAAGGGATCTTCAGCTTGGCGTCGATCAGCAGGTTGATCAGGCCGAGCCCGCCGCATTCCTGAGCGCCGGGGATCGCGAACGAGTTTTCGACGACCGTCGTGCCAAGCACGAGCAGCGTCGCGGGCGGTTCGAATTCAACCGTGCCGTATCTGCCGCTGATCGGTTCGTTCGGCGGCGGCGGTTCGGTCGTGCCCGGGATCAGGTTGGCCCAGACGGGGTGGCTGTTGCTGCCGATGTGGCAGTTGGAGCCGATCAGCGGATTGCTGAGTCTGATCTTCAGCGGCAGTCTCACGGTCTGGTCGCCAGCTCTGATTTCGATGTCGGACGACGAGCCGGCGAGCTCGGCGGTCGCCTTGACTAGGTTGAGCCAGATCGGGAGTTCTATGCCGAGGAGTCCGCCGGGGACGTTGACCGGCTCAGCGAAGAAGCCGTTCGCGCCCGCGGGCGGGACGAACGTGCCTTCCGGTTCGCGGATCGCGCCACGGATCTCGAGCGAGTGGTCGAGCGGGACATGGAAGCCCTTTATCTCGAGTTCGCCTTCCTGCGACTGGATGTCGACACAGCCCGAGCCGCTCGGCAGCCCTTCGGACGGGCAGTCCGAGAAGTTCGGGAAGGCTGCCGCGGCGAGCCCTCCCATCGTCAGCCAGGCGGCGACGGCGAGCGCCGCGCCGGTGGCCGTGAGGTAGTTGCGGATCCTCATGGAGTCCTGCCTTTCCGCGCGTCTCTGCGCGCACGTAGAATCGCCCCTCGCACGGGGCAGGGGCGACCAGCCCGACCAGGTTGTTCGGGCGTGATTGATTGATTCCCGCGCTGCGGATGGCGTCGTCGCACCCGATCGCTCCCCCGGCGAACTGCGGGCACTGCGCGTGTCGGTGCGGGCGCGACCCCGCCACCATGAGGCGCCACGCTGGTGCGCCAACTTCGTGACCGACGCTACACCGCTCCGGAAGCAGAAGTCAAGCGGCAGCGGCGCGGTCGAGTGTCCCGAGCCTACCGCTCGTCCAGCTCGCCCGCCGCCGTGCGCCCGTACTGGTCGGGGATCCAGCCCCAGCCGTAGGCGATCGCGGGGCGGGTGGGGCGCTCGCCGAAGAGCTCGAGCGGGTCGATCGTCTCCTCGAGCACCCGGCACTCGTGGCGCCAGCCCTCGGTGAGGTCGAACGTGTAGGAGAAGCGCTCGCCGGGGATGAGCGCGGCGAGCACCTCGACGGCGCGGTGGTCGAGCCAGCGTGGCGCGTCGCCGAGCGGCGGGCCGCTGTCGGGCAGGCCGACGTAGCGGCCGTCAGGCAGCTCGAACGCGTGCAGGTGCGCGAGGTCCCAGCGTGCGAACGCGTCGTCGATCGTCTCGGCGAGCTGCAGGAAGGTGTGGCCGGGGCCGGCGACGAGGATCCGGCCGGGCGGCGGGTCGCAGACGAGGTCGGCGCTTCCCTCCAGCTCGACCTGGATCTGCAGCCACGGCATCGAAGAGAGGCTCATGCCGCGCACGCTAGTCCCGCTGGGCCGGGGGTTCAACACACGATGTGTGGGATTTGCGCGATCGGGCGCGGCGGCGGGGTGCGGGAACGCCGCGGCGGCGCGTCAGGCCGCGCCGACCGCCGCCCGGTAGCGCTCCGCGATCGGCGGCGGCTGGTCGTCCATCCACCGCGCGAATGCGGCGAGGCCGGCGGCGAGCGGCGTGCGGGCGCGCCAGCCGAGCTCGGCGTCGGCGCGGCGCGGGTCCGCGACCCACACGTCGGTGTCCCACGCGCGCGCGGGAAACTGTTCCCAGGCCGGCTCCTCGTCGATGGCGAACGTGCGGCGGGCGGTCTCGGCGAGCGAGCGCAGCGTCGTCTGCTCCCCGCCGCCGACGTTGTAGACCGCGCCCTCGCCGGGCCGTGCGCGCTCGGCGGCGCACACGAACGCCTCGCAGACGTCCTCGACGTAGACGAAGTCGCGCGCGATCGACGGGTCGGCGAGCGGCGGCAGGCGGCGCTCCAGGCCGGCGGCGACGAGCGCGGGCATCAGCCGTTCTCGGCTCCTCCCACGGGCCGTAGGCGGAGTAGAGCCGCAGCGTCGTGATCGCCGCGCCGCGCGAGCGCGCGAGCCAGCCGCCGAGCAGCGTCGCCGACGCCTTCGTGACGGCGTAGGCGCTGTTGGGCTCGGGCAGCTCGTCCTCCGGCGGGGCGTGGTCCTTCAAGCCGTACTCGGACGAGGAGCCGGCGGCGACCACGGCGCGCGCGCCGGCGTCCAAAGCGGCCTCGGCGACGTGCGCGAAGCCGGCGACGTTCGTCTCGACCATCCGCGGCAGCGACCGCTGCCACGAGTAGGCGCCGTGCGCGGCGAGGTGGAAGACGAGCTCGGGCCGCGCGGCGCGCACCGCGCGCGCGACCGCGTCGGCGTCGCGCAGGTCGACCTCCGCCACGGCGGCGGCGTCGCGCAGCTGCTCGACGCGCCACGCGTCGGTGCCGGGGCCGAGCAGCAGCGTCACGGCGTCGCCGCGCGCGAGCAGCTGCCGGGCGAGCGCGGCGCCGATGAAGCCGCCGGCGCCGGTCACGAGGGAGCGCGTGGGCACGCGGCCTCCAGCTCCGCGACCGCCTGGCGGTGCAGCCCGGCGTCGAGCGGCAGGTAGTGCCATTCGATCCGCGACTCCATGAACGAGACGCCGCGGCCGAAGACGGTCGTGGCGAGCAGCACGTGGGGCCGCGCCGACGCTCCCGGGGCGGTGTCGAGCGTGCCGATCAGCGCGGCGATCCCGTCCGGGTCGTGGCCGTCGACCTCGTGCACGTCCCAGCCGAAGGCGGCCCACCGCTCGCGCGCCGGCGGGCCGGGGTCGAGCACCTCGCGCGTGTAACCAAGCGCCTGCTGGCCGTTGACGTCGACGAGCGCGATCAGGTTCGCGAGGCGGTGGTGGGCGGCGAACATCGCGGCCTCCCATATCGCGCCCTCGTTCTGCTCGGCGTCGCTCATCAGCGCGAACGCGCGCCGCGGCGAGCCCTCGCGCGCGGCGGCGAGCGCGCAGCCGGCCGCTATCGAGAGGCCCTGGCCGAGCGAGCCGGTGGAGAAGTCGACGCCGGGAAGCACGTGCTCCGGGTGGGCGCCGAGCATCGAGCCCTCGCCGCAATAGGTCGCCAGCAGCGCGGGGTCCATGCGGCCGGTCGCGGCGAGCGCCGCGTAGAGCGCGAGCGCGGCGTGGCCCTTGGAGAGCACGAAGCGGTCGCGCTCCGCTTCCTCCGCTTCGCCGATCCGCAGCACGCCGCCGTACAGCGCGGCGAGCAGGTCGGCGATCGACAGCGCCGAGCCGATGTGGCCGACCCCGGCGCGCATCGACTCGTCGACGACCGTCCTGCGGATCTCGTACGCGAGGCGCTCCCCCTCCATCGCTTCCCCTTTGAGACTTTCGATCGACTGTACCAGTGGGCGAGCTGCCTGCGCCGCCGCGACAGCCAGCACAGCATGTTCGCCACGAGTAACTTATTGTGCGATAACATATTGCGCATGGATGGCACGGGCTTCCTCAACCGTCACGACGAGCTTGCCGCGCTCCAGGACCACTGGAGCCGTCGCGGCGCGAGCTTCTTCGTCGTGTGGGGCCGGCGGCGCGTGGGGAAGACCGAGCTGCTCGGCCACTTCGCGCGCGATCGGCGGGCGCTGTACTTCGAGGCGACCGACACGACCGAGCGCGCGCAGCTCGAGGGGCTCTCCGAGGAGCTCGCCGCGACCACCGGCAGACAGCTCTACGCGCAGGCGCCGTTGCCGACCTGGAGAGCCGCGCTCACGGCGATCGCCGAGCTCGCGCGCGCGGGTGACGGCCCGCTGCTCGTCGTGCTCGACGAGTTCCAGTACCTCGCCGAGCGCCAGCGTGAGCTGCCGACGCTGCTCAACCGCTGGTGGCGCGAGACCGGCCGAACGCTGCCGCTCATGCTGGTGATCGCGGGCAGCGCGCTGAGCTTCTTCCGCGACGAGGTGCTGGCGGGGCGCATGTACGGTCGTCGGACGGGGCAGCTCGCCGTGCGGCCGTTCGACTACCGCGCCGCCGCGCTGTTCGCGCCCGGCCGCTCGCCCGAGGATCTCGTGCGCACGTATGCGATCTGCGGCGGGATGCCCTACTACCTTCAGGCGTTCGGCGAGGACGCGCCGCTCGCCGACCACATCTTGCGCCACGTCCTCTACCGCGACGGCTTCCTGCATGAGGAGGCCGAGCTGCTGCTGCGCCAGGAGCTGGCCGAGCCGCGCGCGCACGTGGCGGTGCTCGAAGCGGTCGCGCGCGGACGCACGCGCACGTCGCAGATCGCGAACGCGACCGGCCTGAGCTCCTCGCAGGCGAGCCAGGTGCTCGGGGCGCTCGAGCGGCTCGAGCCGTCGCCCAGCGCCGTCCGGTCACGGCGAGCCCCAGCTCGAAGAAGACCAGCTGGGCGATCGTCGACGGCTTCCTCGGCTTCTGCTTCCGCTTCGTCGAGCCCTACCGCTCGCGGCTGCGCACGCGCGAGGAGGCGCGGCGGCACCTCGAGCTGACGGTCATGCCGCAGCTCGACCACTTCGTCTCCAAGCCGGCATGGGAGGCCATCTGCCTCGAGCACATGCGCCGTGCGGAGCAGGCGGCGGCGACCGGCGCCTGGTGGGGGAAGGCGCGCGTCGGCTCGCGGCGCACGGAGGAGCGCGAGGTCGACGGCGTCGCGCTCGACGGCGACGGCGGCGTGACGGCGCTTGCGAGCTGCAAGTGGACGTCCGCGTCGATGGACGCGGGCGAGGTCGCGTTCCTCGACGAGATGCGGCGGCACGTCCCGGGCGCGGAGGGGGCGCAGCGCCTCTATCTCTACTCGCGCGCGGGGTTCGACCGGCGCCTCGTGACGCTCGCGGAGGCCGAGCCCGAGCGCTTCCGGCTGCTGACGCCCGCGGACCTCTACGCGTAGGCGCCGCACCCCGCGGACGGCTCGCCGAGGGAACCTGCGCACGGCGAATGCCAGTTGTGTAGGGTGGCTCCTGGCGAGGCCCACACGTCTGCGAGGGGGAGACGCGCTGAGCCATGGGGGTCGCCACCGCGGCGGTCACGCTCGCGCCGGGAAGGGCGCTCGAGCGGACCGCCGCGGACCTTCTTTCCCCGGGGGAACCGAAGGCGGAGGAGCCGGTGCGGATAGCGTTCATCGCCAACCCGGAGGCGCCGGGCGGCTGGTATCGCGGCATAGGGCCGATGCTCGCGCTGAGCCGGCGCGGCCACGAGATCGTGCAGGTGTGGCGGCCGAAGGAGGGGATCCGCGGGGAGCTGGTCGCCGGCTGCGAGCTCGTGCACGTCTACCGTGCGCACGGCGACGACGTGCAGGAGATCGTCCGCCACGCGAAGCAGCGCGGCGTCGCGGTCGTCTACGACAACGACGACGACATGCGCGCCGTGCCGAGAAACAACGCCGCGCACAGAGACTACGGCGGCTTCGCCGGCGAGCGGGCGCTGCGCCAGATACGCAGAGTCCTCCAGCAGGCCGACCTCGCGATCGCGGCGAGCGCGCCGATCGCCGAGCGCTTCCGCGAGTACGGCGCGCAGCGCGTGGTCCAGATCGAGAACTACGTGCCCGACGCGGCGCTGGAGGCGAGCGCGCCGCCGAACGGCGACCGCGTCGTGGCCGGCTGGCTGGCGGGCAGCGAGCACCATCTCGACGTCGAGCGGATGCCGCTGCGGGACGAGATCGGGCGCGCGCTCGACGCGCATCCGCAGCTTGTCGTCGAGACGCTCGGCGTGCGGCTCGGCCTGCGCCACGAGCGCTATCGCCACGTCGAGCACGTCGACTTCTTCGACCTGCCGCCGAAGCTGGCGGAGTGGGACGTGGGGCTCGCCCCGATCGCCGACATCCCCTTCAACCACGCGCGCTCGAGCATCAAGGTCAAGGAATACGCGGCGCTCGGCAGACCGTGGCTGGCCTCGCCGGTGGGCGCGTACGCGCCGCTCGGCGAGAAGCAGGGCGGCCGGCTCGTGACCGACGACGGCTGGGCGGCGGCGCTCGGCCGGCTGGTGGACAAGCCGCGGGAGCGGCGCAAGCTGGCGAAGCGGGCGCGGGCGTGGGGGCGGACGCAGTCGGTCGCGGCGAACGCCGGCCTGTGGGAGCGCGCCTTGGCCGATGCGATCGTGCGCGCGGGCGGGACGCCGCGGCCGGCGGGGCGAACGCGGCCGGCCGCCGGCTACACGCGCACGCCCGCCTGAGGGTCGCCCGCTGCGTTCTCGCAATAGCTCTGCGAATTAGTATATCCCGACGCCATCGGCGATTCGTCCAGCCGGAGCCGTTCGATGACGATTACTTGCACATCGAGCAGCCAATTGTGAGAGTATCGCCGTGCCGGTCCCGCCGCCCGCAGGGACCGGACCGGTGGGCCGCACGCCCGAAGGGGGAGCGGCGCGCAGCCGAGGGGACACCGGGCCGTGGCGGTTGCGCTCGCGCTCAGGGGGATGCGCTGAGCGCGCCGCTGCGGAGCCGCCGCGCCTGTGCGCTGGCGCCGCGGCCACGGGCGCTGTGGCATCGTTCGCGCTCGCGATGGACTCCGCCGAGCTGCAGGCGATGCTGGACCATGACGAGCGCCACTGGTGGTACCGGGGGCGGCGCCGGATCGTGTGCGACGCCGTCGCGCGGCTCGGCGTGCCGCCCGGCGCGCACGTGCTCGACGCCGGCTGCGGCTCGGGGCGGATGCTCGACGAGCTGGCCCGCTCGTTCGCGCACGTGGCCGGGATCGAGCTGAGCGACGAGGGGGTGGCGCTGGCGCGCCGGCGCGCCGGCGGCCGGGCGGACGTGCGCCAAGGGCGGGTGGAGGAGCTGCCGTGGCCGGATGGGACGTTCGGGCTCGTGCTCTCGCTCGACGTGATCGAGCACACGCCGGACGACCGCGCCACGCTGCGCGAGCTGCGCCGCGTGACCACGCCGGGCGTCGCGCTGCTGCTGACCGTGCCCGCCTACCAGGCGCTGTGGTCGCGCCACGACGTCGTCAACCACCACTTCCGCCGCTACGACCGCCGCATGCTGCGCGCGCTGGCGGCCGAGACCGGCTGGACGATCGAGCGGATGACGTCGTTCAACTCGCTGCTGCTCGCACCGGCGGCGGTGGTGCGGCTGGCGCAGCGGGGGCGGGGTGGGGCGCGCGGCGATGCGCCCGGCGGCGGGGCGCCGGCGCCGGCCGACGGCGCGCCCGCGCCCGCCTCCGAGCTCGAAGCTCACGCCGCCGCGCCTCGGCGGGCTGCTCGAGCTGCCGCTGCGGGCCGAGGCCGCCTGGCTGCGCGACGGCAGGCGGGCGCTGCCGGCGGGGCTGTCGCTGCTGGCGGTGCTGCGCAAGCCGGCTGCCTGAGGACCGCGACGCTGCGGCTGGGCGCGGCCCCGGCTTCTGGTAGCGTCGGAGGCGACTGACCGGTCGAAGGGGGAACGATGGACCGTGACGCGGTGGGGAGGGGCGCGTGAGCGCGCCCGCCGCCTCCGAGCTGGACCTGCTGTGGCGCCGGCACCATGCCGAGTGGCGGCACGGCGCGCAGATCGCAAGCCAGTGGCGGGAGGCGTCGGAGACCGACGCCGCGCTGCTGCGCGCGCGCGTGCGCGGGCCGTGGTGGGAGCTGCTCGAGCGGCTCGCGATCACGCTGCTCGTCACGCGCGAGTACGAGCACCTCGCGATGGCGCTGGCGGTCGACGCCGCGAGCGGCGCGCCGGCGGTGAGCTTCATGCGGCTGCCGCATCCCTCCGGCCTCGTCGCCGACCGCGACCGCGGCGTCGTGACCCCGGCGCGCTCTACCTGCACGACCTCGCGCTGATCGGCGGCGAGCTGCACGGCAACGCCGTCGGCGAGAACGCGATCGTGCGCTTCGGCGACGACGGCGCCTGCGAGCGCGTCTGGTGGCCGCGGGCGGTGGAGCGCGACGGCGCGCCCGACTTCACGCGCAACTACCTGCAGCTCAACTCGATCGCCGCCGGGCCGGACCTCGCCGGCTCGTGCTTCTCCGCCTCCTCGACGGCGATCTCCGCCCGCCGGCCCGGCCACCGCAACTACCCGGTCGACCGGCGCGGCGCGATCTTCGGCGGCGCGAGCCGCGAGCCGCTCGCCACGGGCCTCACGCGCCCGCACTCCGCGCGCTTCGGCCCGGACGGCGCGCTGTGGGTCGACGACTCGGGCTACGGTCGCGTCGGCGCGATCCGCGACGGGCGCTTCCAGACGGTCGCGCAGCTGCCCGGCTGGACGCGCGGCCTGGCCTTCTGCGGCGACGTCGCCTTCGTCGGCATCTCGCGCGTGATCCCGCGCTTCGCCCAGTACGCCCCCGGGCTCGACGCCGCCCGCAGCCGCTGCGGAGTCGTCGCGCTCGACGCGCGCAGCGGCCGCGAGCTGGCGCGGATCGCGTGGCCGGCCGGCAACCAGGTTCTTCGCGATCGACTGGATGCCCGCCTCCGTCACGCAGGGCTTCCCGTTCAGCGCGCGCCGGCGCGGCGCGCGCGGGCCGCAGCACCTCTTCTACAGCTTCCAGCCACCACGTCCGAAGGAGACCGCACGCCCATGAGCGACCAGCTCCGCCTGCTGATGATCGGCGCGATGTACGAGAACGGCGGCAACACGACGCACCGCTTCCTCGACGGCCACCCGCAGCTGCACGTCTACCCGTTCGAGTCGCAGCTCGGGACGCGACACGTGAACGACCACCTCGCGTCGCTGTTCCCGCTCAAGTACCGCTGGCCGCAGTTCGCGCTCGACGCGACGCCGGAGCAGGACTACCGGGCGATCGTCGACGAGGAGGGCAAGGTCCGCGCGCGCACGCCGCACGTCAGCAAGTTCCGCCATCGCCCGTTCGACATGGACGACGACGAGCGGATGGCGATCTACTGCACCATCGTCCGCGAGCGCGGCCGCTCGCGCGCGGGCAACGCGGTGGCGTTCCTCGAAGCCACGTTCGAGGCGTGGAGAGAGCGAACGCTGAGCGCATCGGTTGCGGCTCCTCCTTTGCGGTAGACGGACAGCGACCCGCCGGGCGCCGCTCCGCGGCGTCCGGCAGGTCGTTCGACCGGTGATCGTCCGCGGTCTCCCCCACGAAGCTCGGTGCGCGGACGACGGAAACCAATTATATGGCGCGCCGTCAACCCGGCAACACGCACATCGAGCAATCGGTTTCTGGCAGTATCGCTGCATGGCCCGGGGGAGCCACGCGACACGGCCTGCGCGGCCGGGACAGCGCCAGGCGGTCGGGGGAGGCCGCCCGGTCACCCGTGCGTCCGCGCTCGCAGCCCCGCTGCGGCGCCTGCGCGCGAGCGCGCCGGTGCGCTTCCTGCGTGCGCATCCGGCGCTCGCGGCGGCGCTGCTGCTGGCGCTGCCGGTGCTCGTCGCGCTGTGGCCGGTGCTGGCCGGCGGCGAGGTCTTCTCGTCGCCGGCGGTCCTCTACAAGCTGCCGCCGTGGCAGCCGTACAGACCGGCGAACGTGGCCGCGTTCGAAAACTACCTGCTGGCCGACGCCCCGCTCGTGATGTACCCGTGGCGCGAGCTCGCCCGCGGCCTGATCCACGCCGGGACGCTGCCGGCGTGGAACCCCTACGTCCTCTCGGGCGTGCCGTTCTGGTCGAACCCGCAGACGGGCCTCTTCTCCCTCTTCAGCCTGCCGGTGTGGGTGCTCTCGCTCAACTACGGGCTCGCCGTCTCGGCGGCGCTGAAGCTGTGGGCGGCCGGCCTGGGGACCTACCTGCTCGTCCGCGAGCTGCGGCTCGGCTTCCTGCCCGGCCTGCTGGCGGGCGTGAGCTTCGGCTTCTGCGCGCTGATGATCGTGTGGCTGCAGAACGACACGCTGCCGGCCGTGGCGGCGCTGCTGCCGTGGATGCTGTGGCTGGTCGAGCGGATCGCGCGCGGCGGCCGGCTCGGCAGCGCGCTCGGCCTGGCGCTCGCGACCGCGGTCGCGCTCGGCGGCGGGCATCCCGGCACGCAGGTGCAGGTGCTCGCCGCCGCCGCGCTCTACGCGCTGCTGCGCGCCGCGATCCCGTCCGCGCCGGAGGCGCCGCCCCGCCGCGAGCGGCTGCGCGCGCTCGCCTACGCCGGCGGCGGGATCGCGCTCGGTGTCGCGCTGATGGCGCCGATGCTGCTGCCGGAGGCGCTCTCGAGCCGCGACACGGTCGGCACGAGCGCGCGCGCCGGCGGCGCCGGCACCCTGCCCGGCCTGCGGCACATGCCGTTCTCGGCGATCCGCACGGTGCTGGTGCCGGACTGGTGGGGGCGGCCGAGCGGCTACGAGACCGTCGCCTCGCCGACGCACACCGTCAACGTCAACTATCTCGAGCGCACCTTCTACGCGGGCGTCGTGCCGGCGTTGCTGGCGTGCCTGGCGCTCGGCTGGCGGGCCGCCTGGCGGCGGATGGCGCCGTTCGCGCTGCTCGGCTTCCTCGGGCTCGCGATCGCGCTGCACGCGCCGGGACTGTGGTGGCTGGCGACGCACCTGCCGGGGCTCGACCTCGTGCAGAACCAGCGGCTGCACTTCGTCTTCGAGCTGGCGGTCGCGGTGCTGGCGGCGTTCGGCCTGCGAGCGCTGCTGGACGCGCCGGCCGGGCGGCGGTGGCGGCTCGCGATCCCGCTCGGCGCGATCGCGATCGGGCTGCTGCTGCTCACCGCCGCCGACCTGCAGGGCGGCGACCTCGGCCGCGTGCTGCGCCACTTCGCCACCGGCGCCGACTACGCCCGCGACGGCGTCGTCGAGCTGCACGAGCGTGACCTGGCTCGTGCTGCTCGCGCTCGGCGTGGCGGCGGCGCTGGTGGCGGCGCGGCGCTGGCCGCGGCACGTCGGGGCGATCGGCGCCGGGCTCGTGGTGCTGGCGGCGCTGGACATGCTGCACTTCGCCGCCGGCTTCAACCCGTCCGCGCCGGCGGCGCAGGCGATCCCGCCGCGCACGCCGGCGATCGCCTGGCTGCAGCGCCACGCCGGCGACGGGCGCGTGACGGGCGTCGAGCTGGCGCTCGCGCCGGACTGGGTCATGCGCTACGGCCTGCGCGACGTGCGCGGCTACGACCCGCCCTACCCGACGCGTCGCACGTTCGACTTGTGGCGCACCGCCGCGCCCGCCCAGGACGAATGGCGCCCGACGACGTTCGACGCGATCTCGCCGGCGACGATGCGCGTGACCGGCGCGCTCGGCGCGCGCTACGTGCTCGCGGCGCCGGGGACGCAGCTCCGGCAGGGCGAAGACCCGTCGCTGCGGGCGCTGCGGGTCGCCTACCGCGGCCGCGACGCGACGATCGTCGAGAACCCGCTCGCGGCGCCGCGGGCGCTCGTGGCACAGCACGTGCGGCGAGTCGCGGACGTGGAAGCGGCGCGCACCGCGCTCGCGGGGACGCCGCTGGACCTGCGCGAACGGCGGTCGTGGAACGCGACCAGCCGGGTGCCGCCGGGCTGGCGGGCGCGCGCGGCACGGCGACCGTGACGCGCGACGAGGGCGCGCGCGTGGTGCTGCGCGCGACGCTCCAGCGGCCCGGCCTCGTGGTGCTCGGCGACACGTTCACGCACGGCTGGAGCGTCGCGGTCGACGGGCGGCCGGCACGCGCGCTGCACGTCAACGACACGATGCGCGGCGTCGCGGTGCCGGCGGGGCGCCACACGGTGACATGGAGCTACCGGGTGCCCGGGCTGCGGGCGGGGGCGGCGATCGGCCTGCTCGCACTGGCGGCGCTGGCGGCCGGCGGGACGGTGCTGCTGCTGCGGCGGCGGCGTGAGCGAGAAGGGGGACGATAGCCATGCGGATCGCGTACATCGCCGACCCGAACGGGCCGGGCGGCTTCTACCGGGGGATCGGGCCGATGCTCGCGCTGCAGCGGCTCGGACACGACGTCGTGCAGGTGTGGTGCCCGATCAGAGGGCTGCTCGGCGAGCGGATAGCCGGCTGCGAAGTGCTGCACATCCATCGCGCGCACAGAAGAGAACGTGCTCGAGCTGGTGCGGGTGGCCAAGCGCAACCGCGTCGCGGTGATCTTCGACAACGACGACGACGTGCGCGCGATCCCCAAGAACAACGCCGCGCACAGAAAGTACGGCGGCTTCGCCGGCGAGCAGGCGCTGCGGGGGATGCAGACGGTCGTGCAGGCATCCGAGCTGGCGATCGCGACCTGCCCGACGATCGCGCAGCGCTTCCGCGAGTACGGCGCCGAGCACGTGCAGGTGATCGAGAACTACGTCCCCGACGCGGCGCTCGACGTGGTGCCGCGCCGGGACGACGGCGGCGAGACGGTCGTCGCCGGCTGGATGGCCGGCAGCGAGCACCACCTGGACGTCGAGCAGCTGCCGCTGCGCGAGCTGATCGGCCGCGCGCTCGACGCGCATCCGCAGCTCGTGTTCGAGTCGGTCGGCACCGGCCTCGGCCTGCGCCACGAGCGCTACCGGCACATCTCGCACGTCGACTTCTTCGAACTGCCGCAGAAGCTGGCCGAGTGGGACGTCGGCATCGCGCCGATCGCGGACATCCCCTTCAACCACGGCCGCTCGAACATCAAGGTCAAGGAATACGCCGCGCAGGGCAGACCGTGGCTCGCCTCGCCCGTCGGCCCGTACGCGGACCTGGGCGAGAAGCAGGGCGGCCGCCTGGTCGCCGACGACGACTGGACGCAGGCGCTCGGCCGCCTGGCGGCGAAGCCGCGCGAGCGTCGCAAGCTCGCCAAGCGCGCGCGCACGTGGGGCCGGGCACAGGCGATCTCCGCGAACGTCGGCCTGTGGGAGCGGGCGCTCGCCGAGGCGGTGACGCGGACCGGCCGCACCCCGCGCCCGCCGGGTCCGCCGAGGCCGGTGAGCGTGACCACGCACGTGAGATGAGCGACGTGGCGACCCGCTGCTGAGCGACATCGCCCAGTCGCACTACCCGTGGAACGCGTTCGCGCGCAGACTGATCCACGAAGGCACGTTCCCGGCCTGGAACCCGCACATCTACTCGGGTGTGCCCTTCTACGCGAATCCGCAGACGGTGCTGTGGACGCCGTTCAGCCTGCCGCTGTGGATCCTCCCGCTCAACTACGCGCTCGGCGTGACCGCGGCGCTGAAGCTGTGGGCGGCCGGCTTCGGCACCTACCTGCTCGTGCGCGAGCTGCGGCTCGGCTTCCTGCCGGCGCTGCTGGCGGGGGCGGCGTTCGCGCTGTGCTCGTTCAACGTCGTGTGGCTCACGCACGAGTCGCTGCCGGGCGTTCTCGGCGATGCTGCCGTGGATGCTGTGGCTCGCCGAGCGCACGCTGCGCCGCGGCGGGCTCGGGCCGGCGATCGGATTGGCGGTCGTGACGGGGATCGCGGTCGCGGGCGGGCATCCGGGGGCGCAGCTGCACGTGCTGGCGGCGACCTGCGTCTACGTCGCGCTGCGCGCGGCGCTGCTGCCGGAGGTCTCGGGGGCTGTGCGGCTGCGCCGGCTCGCGCTCGCCGGCGGCGGGGTCGCGGCCGGGATCCTGCTGGTGGCGGTGATGTTCCTGCCGGAGCTGCTCTCCGCGCACGGGACGCTCGGCACGGTGGCGCGCGCGCAGGGCGGCCAGCCGGGCACGAGCATGCCGCTGACGGTGGCGCACTCGATCCTGTTCCCGGACTGGTGGGGGAGGCCGAGCAGCCTGAGCACCTACGTGCAGCCGATCTCGCACGGCGGCGCTGGCAGCGGCGCGGTCGCGGAGGCCAACTACAACGAGCGCACGATATTCGCGGGCGTGGTGGCGCTGCTGCTCGCCTGCATCGCGCTCGCCGCGCCCGGCGGCTGGCGGCGCAAGGCGCCGTTTGCGCTGCTGGCCGGGCTGGCGCTCGCGATCTCGCTGCACGCGCCGGTGCTGAGCGGGCTGGTGGCGGCGCTGCCCGGCTTCCACGTCGTGCAGAACCAGCGCGCGCACGTGGTCTTCGAGCTGGGCGTGGCCGTGCTGGCGGCGTTCGGCTTGCAGGGGCTGTTGGAGCGGCCGCGCGGGGAGGCGCGGCGGCGGCTGGGGATCCTCGCGCTCGCGCTCGCGCTCGGCGCGTTCGCGATCGTGACGCTTGCGCCGAGCGGCCAGGCGATCGGCGACGTGCTGAAGCACTTCGCCACGCGCTCCGGCGTGGGCAGCGACATAGCGCTGCGGCTGACGACGATGGCGTGGTATCTGCTGTTCGCGGCCGGCGTGACGCTGGCGGTGCTCGCGCTGCGCCGCTGGCCGCGCCGGGCGACCGCGATCGGCCTGGCGCTGGTGGCGCTCACCGCGTTCGACATGCTGCGCTTCGCGGAGGGCTACCAGCCGATGGGGCCGGCCTCGAAGGTGATCCCCCCGACGACGCCGGCGATCGCCTACCTGCAGCGCCACGCGGCGGGGACGCGCTTCCTCGGCCTCGGCACGGCGCTGACGAACGACTGGTCGATGATGTACGGCCTCGACGACGTGCGCGGCTACGACCCGCCGTTCCCGACGCTGCGCTTCTTCCGCCTGTGGCAGACGGCGAACCCGGCGCAGACGAACTGGCAGTCGCTGCGGATCGACGGGCTCAGTCCGGAAGCGTTGCGCGTGGCGAGCGTGCTCGGCGCCGGCTACGTGATCGGCGGTCCGGGGCTGGCGAGGCCAGGCGGCGGCAGCGGCGTGCTGCACGCGGTCAGACGCGTCTACGCCGGCGACGACGCGACGATCTTCCGCAACGAGCTGGCGGCGCCGCGCGTCCTGGTGCCGGAACGGGTGGAGGTCGTCGACGACGAAGCGCAAGCGCGCGCGGCGATCGTCGCCGAAGGCTTCGACCCCCGCCGGATGGCCGTGGTGGAGCGCGGCGAGCTCGGTGCCGCCGACGCCGCGGCCCTGGCGGCCGCGCCGGTGCACGGCACGGTCGCGATCGCCGGCGAGCAGGACGCGCGGGTCACGCTCGACGCCAGCCTCGACCGCCGCGGCGTCGTCGCCCTCAACGACTCGCTGACCGACGGCTGGAGCGTCACGGTCGACGGCCACCCGGCCACGCCGCTGCATCTGAACGATGCGATGCGAGGCGTGGTGGTGCCGGCCGGCCGTCACCGGATCGTGTGGACCTACTGCGTGCCGGGCCTGCGGGTGGGGGCGGGGGTGGGTCTGCTGACGGTGCTGGCCCTCGGCGGCGGCGCGGTGGTGCTGCTCGTCCGCCGACGGCGCCTTGTGGCCGAGCGCCAGCCTTGTGGCCGAGCAGCCGGTTCCCGGCAGGCCGCAACCGACCGCACAGTTGGCACTTGACAACTACTCGGTCGGTTTTCTAGGGTGGCGCCGTACCTGGAAAGCAGTGTGCAGAGAGTCCGGGTGCTGGTCGGGAAGCTGTGCGCGGACGTCGCCGCTCGACGACCGCCTTGGGGGAGAGTGGGCTGCGTCCACCGCGTCACGGCGCGAAGGACGCCGCCCGCTGGCGCCTCCTGCCAGCGCCCTGGCCGGCGCGCGTGGTCTCCGCGTGCTCGATCCCGAGGCTCTGCTCCCTGCGGGCCCGGAGATAGGAGGATGACTGCATGCGAATTCGCAAGCAGTTGATCGGCGCTGTCGCGGTCGTGGCGGCGTGGGTGGTCTTGGGCGGGAGCGCCTTGGCGGCGTTCCCCGACTTCTCGGACTGCCCGTCCGAAGGACTGCCGAGCGGCTCCGGCTGTGTCGACATCCAGTCGCAGGAAGGCGAACTCGAGATAAAGGGCTTCCACGTCCCGCTCGACCACTCGCTCGAGATCCGCGGCGCGCTCCGCGAACCGGAAGGCACGTTCATCCCGCCCGCGGGCACGAATTGAGCCGGACCGGGTTTGACGGAGCCGTGATCTGACCCTGTTTCGGTGGAGTCGCGACGCTGGAATCAGGCGGCGTGGTTGGTGTCGTTGGTGATTGTGACGACGGGCTCGGAGGTCTCGCGGCTTGGGGTGATCTCGGCTGTCGGTGCCGGAGCCCGCCGGAGGCGGGCGGAGGCACCGACAGCCGTGCGCTCGTCTCGTGCGGGGTCCTCCGTGGTCGAGGCGCTATTGGCTCGATGCCATGTGGCTTCGACCTCGTCGGGGGTGCGCATCCCGAGCGCGGAGTGGCGGCGGCGGGGGTTGTGCCAGAGCTCGATGTAGTCGTGGATTGCGGTGGCGAGCTCGATGCGGGTCTTCCATTTGCGGCGGTCCAGGAGCTTGACCTGCATGCGGCCCCAGAAGCTCTCCATCAGCGCGTTGTCGTATGCCGAGCCGACGGCGCCCATCGACGGGGAGATGCCGGCCTGGGTGAGGTTGTGGCTGACGGCCCAGGACGTGAATTGCACCCCGCGGTCGCTATGCATCACGAGCCCGTCGCGGTCGGGACGCCGCAGGGTGGCCATCCCGAGCGCGCCCAGCACGAGGCTGGTGGTCTGGGTGGAGTCGATCGACCAGCCCACGACCTTGCGGCTGAACGTGTCGAGCACCACGCAGCAGTACACCTTGCCCTCGCGCGTGTGGTGCTCGGTGTAGGGTCGGACCGGGGCGCGGTTTCCGGGCTCTCGCCCGGTCCGTTTTCCCCGGTCCGCCCTCCGAACCGGACGTGCGCCTTTCAGCGCATCCGGCTCTCCACGGAACGTGCCGTCTCGGCCCAGGGCGTGGGGATCGCGTTGCCCCGGTAGCGGTACCGGCTGACCGGTTCTGCTCGTGGCCGGAACATCGCGATTCGGCCGTCGCGGATCTCCCATCCGGGGAGGTAGCGGCGGCTGAGGGTGCCCCAGTTGAGGCCGAGGTGGCGTTTGCGCAGCCAGCCGGCGATCCTCCACCACGTGAAGTGGTCGAGGTAGCCGAAGACGCGCTTTGAGACGCCGTGGCGGAAGTAGCTGCACCATCCCCGCAGGACGGGGTTGATCGCGGCCAACAGATCCGCCAGCGTTCGATGACGAGCGCGGCGGGTGAGCGTCCGGACCTTGCCGATCACTGCGGCCAGCGACCGCTTGGACGGGTAGGTGTAGATCGCTCGCTTGCCGGGTCGTCCTTGCCAGGAGCGCCGCTGGATGCGGAACCCGAGGAAGTCGAACCCCTCGTCGATGTGCCTGACCCTGCTCTTCTCGACCGACAGGCGCAAGCCGGCCGGTGCGAGCACGCCGCTGATCTCGTCCCAGAGCGCTTCGGCGTCGTTGCGGGTGCCGCCGACCATGACCACGAAATCGTCCGCGTAGCGAACGAGGCGGTAGGCCGGGACGCCAGCGCGACGCTTCTTGGCGCGCGTCCAGGACGGGCCGAGCGCTTCCCACTTGCGTGTGAAGTGCTCGTCCAACACCGCCAGGGCGATGTTGGCCAGCAGCGGCGAGAGGATCCCGCCTTGCGGGGTGCCGGTGTGCGTGCCCCGGTTGATCCCGGCCTCCGTGAGAATCCCGGAGGCCAGGAACGCCCGGACCAGCCGCAGGACGCGTTTGTCGGAGATCCTGGCCGCGACCCGCTCCATCAGGGCGCGGTGGTCGATCTCGTCAAAGCACGCCGCGATGTCCGCTTCGAACACCCACTCGTAGTTGCGATTGGGTGATCCGAAGAAGTGAATCTCGGCGATCGCGTCCTGGGCCCTGCGTCGCGGGCGGAAGCCGTAGCTGCACGGCTTGAAGTCCGCCTCGAACACAGGCTCAAGCACCAGCTTCAAGGACGCCTGGACGACCCGGTCACGTGCGGTCGGGATGCCCAAGCGCCGCAGCTTGCCGCCGCGCTTGGGGATCATCCGCTCACGCACCCGATCCGGTGAGAACCGGCGCGACTTCAGATCGCTCTGGAGGCCGGCCAGCCATGCGCCCGGATCAGCGACCTGCGACGGGACGATCCCGTCGACGCCCGCCGATCGTGCGCCCTTGTTGGCCCGCACCCTGTTCCACGCCACGACGAGGAACGCCGGGTCATAGACGAGGTTGTGCAGGTCGTCGAACGCGCGGCCAGCATCGCTGGCCGCCCATCGGTGCAGCTTGGTCTGCATCGCCAGTACCCGCCGCTCGGCCTCGTCGAGGCTGGGCCACGGAGCGCCGATATTCACCAGCGACCTCCCGAAGATGCTCGCCTGCTGCGATCTCGCTGGACCCCTTCGCCATGTGGCCGGCTTTCCCGGCCTCCGACTACTACGAGTCCTCCGCCCCGTCCCGGCGGCGTCAGCCGACGACGGACCTTCCCGCCCGCCGGCCCGAAGACCAGCGGGTGAGGGGCCGCCGGGACGGTTCCCACGTTCACTGCATGACCGCTCGTCCAGGGAGGCGCCCAGCTATGCCCCTGCCGCATCGCCACGACTACGCCGCAGACCTTCATCGTGGCCTCCCGACCGGCGACATCAACCGGCCCAAGGAGTTCCCCGACCCCACAGGGTCGAGTGCGCGCGACAGCCCAGCCCACATCCGCCAGGTTCGAGCTGGAGGGTTCAATTGAGGGGCTTTCAAACGCTGGTTTCTCACGTACACCTTCTGGTCTCGCTTGCCGGACCCGAGCCGTCTGGCAGTACCGGCCCGTCCCGTCGTTGTCGGGGCTGCTGTCCACCCTCACCCGCGTCCCCGGGATCAGGCTGCCCCCAGCTCGCACCCACCTGCTGCGACAGGCGGGCCGCGGAGGTTTCTCACCCCCGCACGGTCACGCAACGCCTCGTGGCGCTCGATGTCGGTGACCCACAGCTCGTTGGGACGATCCCGCCGGAACTTGCGCCCGACCAAGTCCAGCGACGTGACCCTGAAGAGCTTCGCGCCACGCGGCAGCCGGCGCCGCGGCAGGCCCTTGAGGCCGAGTTGGCGCATGATGTCGCCGACGGCGTTGTGGCCGACGGCGATCCCGCGCCCGTACTTCAGCTCGGCGGTGACCCGCAGCGCGCCGTAGGTGCCGCCAGACTCCTTGTGGACGTCGGCGATCTCGCCGGCCAGCCAGATGCGACGCAGCGTGCGGGGCGCGTCGGGGCGGTCCTTCCAGGCGTAGTAGCCCGACTGCGGAGACGCCAAGCGCCACGCAGGCCTGCTGCACGTTGATCCCCTGCCCGGTCAGAGACTCGATCACCGGGTAGAGCCTTTTGGGGCCATCCCCTCGGCGAGGAACACCTCGTTGACCTTCCTGGCGACCGCCAGCTCGGTCTCCAGCTGCTTGATCCGCCGCCGGGCGGCCGCCAGCTCGAGCTGCTGGCCTGTGGTCGCTCCCTCGGCCTCGCCACGATCGATGCGGTCCTGCTTGAGCCAGTTGTAGATCGTCGCATCCGACATCTGGAAGGTCGCTGCAAGCTGCTTGACCTTCGTGCCGGCCCGCGCCAGCTCGATCACCTGGCGACGAACCTCCGGCGGGTAACTCCTGGGCATCTGCCGCTTCCTCTCTGCCAGCAGATTCCAGCATCCCGACTCCACTTTTCCGGGGTCAGATCAAGGTGTCCACGAAAGCGGGGGACGTGCATCCTGGGATTGTCCTTCGACGAGGAACACCTCGTTGACCTTCCTGGTGACCGCCAGCTCGGCCTCAAGCTGCTTGATCCGCCGCCTGGCAGCCACCGGCTCAAGTTGCTGGCTCGTCGTCGTCCCTCGGCCTCGCGACGATCGATGCGACCTGCTTGAGTCATTTCGAGATCGTCGCGCCCGACAGCTCGAAGGTCGCTGCGAGATACTTGACCTCGTGCGGGCACGCGCCGGCTCGATGACCTGGCGACGAACCGCCGGCGGATAGCTCCTTGCCACCGCTGGCTCCTCTCTGCTCTGCCAGCAGACTCCGGTATCCCGACCCCACCTTCCCGGGGGCTCAGATCAGTGCCCACCGAAAGGGCGGGAGTCCACTTGATATGCAACCAAGCCAGCACCCGTGACACTCAGGCCGGTCAAGCCGACCCCGATCACGGTCAGACAACACGGCGCCCCGGACACCACCGGGGCGCCGTGTCCGACACCTCACTAGAACGTAACGTTCCCTATATTAGTGTGACGGTGACCGGTTCGCTTCCACCTAGAACAGTGACCGGGCCATTTCCACTGAAGCTGCCTGACGATGGACAGAACGCACTGCCGCCGACGCGCGGTATCGAGGCCGCTTCTTCAGCGAAGAGAGTCGAGCTCCCTTCAGCTGGGACCACATACCCTTCAGCGGGACCTTCATACACACACGTGCCGAGGAGCGGGACATTTAGAATGGTGAACTTGGGGCTCGAGAGGCCGAGGAACACCTTTTCTATGTTCGGTAGCGTGCCTTCGAAGCCTTCATATGTAACATGCCATGGAAGCGATTCGGCATTGACAAAGGCACCGACTTCGTTGCCGAGATTGCTCGTGCAAGCTTCTAGGTCAACGCTTGCTCTGGTGATGTAGCCGACTAGGGTACCTTCTACCTTTGCGACCGATGCTGAATGGAACGTGCCTTCAAGAGTGACGGGGCACACTATGTTGTTGCCGCCTCCGGCAAACGTAAGCGGTTCGAACACGACTCTTATGCCCTGTTCGCTGACGCTGAGGTTGTTGGCTGACGCCGTAGTTGCGACGGAAGCAAAGAGTGCTGCGGCCGCAACCACAGCGAGAAGGAGCCTGCTGCTGATTCGCATCGTTTCCTCCGGTCACGGAGCTAGCCAGTGCGCTCGAAGCACCACCTGGCCGCTCCATAGGGATAGAGCCGGCAGCGCGCGCAGGTGAAATGAACTGCGGCTGGGTGTGCCGGCGCGGGGCAAGGTGCGGTTTGTAGGTGCTACTCCCCCCCTTTGGTCAGAGCTTTCGGCCTTGGTCGCCGACTCCCTGCGGCTGACTGGCGCGACGCGGTGGTGCCTGCTCCTCCGGCTCCCACTGAGATCTAGGCTGAAGCAGGCCCCAGGACTGCAACAGCAACGACCCGGAAAGCTGGGAGGGCAAACCGTGCGACCGACCTTACGCACTAGAAGCTAGCGTGTCAACCCCCAGCGTACGAGACGCAGCCGGTTGCACCGAGAGCCACAGGCGTTTATAGTCGTATGCCGAACCGCAAAGAGGAGAGTCGAGGTGCCGAAAACTGTGAGGCTTAGTCAGTTGCGCGCACTCGCGTGTGCCGTGCTGGCGGCATGGGCGGCCAGTGCCGGGATGGCAGCACCAGCATTGGCGTTGCCAGATGGTCGGCAATATGAGCTCGTATCACCGCCAGACAAGCAAGGTGCTGATGTGACGCCCGAGGCAACCCGAGCCCAAGCTGCCGTTGGGGGCAACGCGGTGACGTATGCCTCGCTCGGTGCTTTCGCAGACGCACGCGGCACAGGTGTGGCGATCGAGTACATGGCGGAGCGCGACGGCCGGCCCGGAACGCAGGGCTGGTCGACACATGCGATCACTCCTATGCAGGATCCGCTGACCGTCTTTGCTCTTACCGGGTTTGTCGAGCCACAGTATGTCGGCGAGTTCGCGCCGGACCTGTCGTCTGCCGTATTCCGCGCATGGTCGCCTCTCACCGATGCACCTGACGTCGCCGACGTGGAGAATCTCTACGTCCGGCAAGACCTCGACGTACCAGGTAAGGGGGTCTTTGATCTCGTTACCGGGTGCCCGGGTTGCGGTGGAACCCCGCTCACGTGGACTGGTAATCACAGCGAAATCCCATTTCCTGCCGGTGCCTCTGCGGACCTGCGTCACGTTCTGTTTGAGTCAACGCAGAACCTGACTGGAAACGGTTCGGGCAACGTAAAGCTGTACGCTGCTGATGACGGCGTTGTCCGCCTCGTGGGGCTCGTGCCGCCTGGATCCGCGACAAGCTGTGGAGGTGGCGGGGTAGCGTGCGTGTTGCCCAGCGGGTTGAGCAGCGGGTCCATCGCCGGATTGGGGGTTAGTCATCTGCGCTACGCGCCACGTGTGATTTCGGCGGATGGAACGCGTGTGATCTTCAGCGGGTCAGTCACCACAGACGGCTCAGTGGTGACCGGCAGCTCACCCGGAAATCGGAGCAAACTCTACGAGCGTGACACGCACGGTACCGTCGATACGGCAGATGATACGACCATACGGCTCAACGTCACCGAGCGCACGAGTCCAGTCACGGCACAGGCTGCGCTCTACCAGACAGCGAGCACGGACGGCACGCGCGTGTTCTTTACAAGCACTGAGGCGCTTACAGACGACGCCCCGACGGGCGTGGCACATCTGTACATGTGGGACGCGCATCACCTGAACGACGAGGAGCAGCGTGTTACCGTTAGTGCGGACGCTGGCACCTTTGCCCTCACGTTCAACGGGAAGACGACAACCGCGTTGCCTTTTGATGTGTCTGCCAGTGCTCTCGCAAGAGCGCTTAATGCGCTCACTACAATTAGTGGCATCGGGGGCAGCGTTGAGGTCACTGGCGGTCCAGGCGATAGCACGGGAGCCGCACCGTACCTGGTGACCTTCGGCGGTGCGCTTGCAGGGACAGATGTTCCGCTGATAGCCGCAGACGGAGGCCTCTTGACCGGTGGTACGTCATCGGCAACTGTTACACCCTGGGTCGCAGGCGGTGGGCATCTCACCTTGCTGGATCGAGATAACGAGCCCGGGGATGCACCGGGTGGTGTACAGGGCGTCATCGGTGCAAGCGATGACGGGCACTACGTCTACTTTGTAGCCACCGGGCAACTTGTGAGTAGACAAAGACTGCTTGGGCCGACGAGTGCGCGTGGCATTTATCTCTGGCATGATGGAGCGCTCAGGTTCATCGGAAGTTTCTCAGCAGCTTCAGGGGACTGGGTGCGGGATATGCCAGGCGGGAGCGGTAGCGGCCTCTTGTGGAACCTTGCGCCCTTGGACTCGCGCGTAACGCCCGACGGGAGGCACCTGTTGTTTCGAGCGACTGACGGCGACGGCTTGACAAGATATGACCACAGCACGACTGGTTGTGGCGTCGGCGGCGGCAGTGCGTGCGCAGAGTACTACGTGTACAGCGCGGACTCGGATAGCCTCGTGTGTGCCACGTGCAACCCAACAGGAGCCCCAGCTACGGCAGACGCCGACATCTCGGTCGGAACGAACAGCGGCGCGATGAATCCATCATCGCATCTCAGCCACGCGTTGACGGACGACGGAAGACGTGTGTTCTTCACGACTGCCGAGCCATTGGTGCCCGAAGATACTAATGGCAAGCGCGATGCGTACGTCTTTGACGTAGCGAGCGGGCGAGTCGCGTTGCTTTCCTCTGGTAGTAGCACGGCGGACGCGTACTTTATCGATGCAAGTGCCAACGGAAACGATGCATTCTTCTTGACACGTGAGAGGCTCGTGGGCTGGGACAGAGACAGTGCGCTTGATCTGTACGATGCGCGCGTCGGAGGCGGAGTGCCGGATCCTGTGGGCGCACCGCCGCTCTGCAGCGGCTCACCCTGCCAAGGGGTGCTGGCTGGAGCGCCGGCTACCAAGCCGGCCAGCAGCGCGACCTTTGCCGGCTCCGGCAATGTCAAGAACAGACTCAAGCCCCGTTCGAGGAAGAAGAGGCATCCGCGCTGCAAGCGTGGGCACGTCCGGCTGAAGCTGCACGGCAGAGTGCGGTGTGTGACGCGGGCGAAGGCACGTCGCGTGAAGGCTAAGCGTCGCAGGGCGAAGCGGGCGCGGGTTCACGCTAGGGAGCGTGGGGCGCGAAAGAGGATGGCCAGCAGATGAGGCCTGTGACTGCAAGGAGAGGACGTACCATGCAGCAGTACCGCATCGAGCGCCGAGCAGCACGGCGTGCAGGGCGTAGCGCAGCGCACGCCCTCTGGCTCGCGGTGATGCTCATCGCGCTGGCGGCGGTGCCCGCGCTGGCCGCGCCCGCGTGGCGGATCGACGTAAATGCCAACACCAACGCCGCGCCCGGCGGGAGTGCGGAATACCACCTTCAGCTCACGAACATTGGCGACATGGAGGCCGACGGGACCAGCGGCGACCCGATTACGTTTACTGCGGCACTGCCACCGGAGCTGACCGTCAACAATGTGGCCAGTGCAACGTTCTTTGGCACCTTTGACTGGTCAGCGCTGCCCGGCTGGAGTTGTAGCGGCGACGGGCCGGGCGCGGCGCCAAGCATCGCAGGGGCGCACAACGTGACCTGCCAGATCCAGGACAGAATCGGCCCACACAATTTCCTCCTGGCGTTCGGACCGGCGCAGCCAATCATTACCGTGGATGTGGATCCAAGAGCCTCAGGGGCACTCACGAGCGACTTCACGCTCTCTGGCGGAAACGGCGGCGGACCTGTGAGGACGGCAGAGGCTACCCGTATCATGAACGGAGACCCCGCGTTCGGTATCGACTCGTTCGATGGTCAGGTCACGGCCGATGCGGCAGGCGTTCCGTTGACGCAGGCAGGTGGTCATCCGTATGAAGCATCGACGACGATCGACTTCAACACGGATACCAACCCGAATCCGCTGATTGGGCCACTGTGGCCGGTCGCCGCTGCGAAGAACGTCATCGTCGACCTGCCGCCGGGATTCGTCGGAAACCCAACTGCTGTGCCGCAGTGCAGCAATTCGGCTTTCGCGAGCGATCCGCAGCATTCAAACGCCCCGCTTTGTCCACCCACCGCACAGGTCGGAACCGCGGTTGTGCGTATTAGTGGTCTCGGGCAGGCCACCAACATCATCGGCCCATTCCCCGTGTTTAACCTTGTCCCGCCGCCTAATGCTCCGGCGCGGTTTGGGTTCGCGATCTACGGTACGTTCGTGACGCTGACTGCCGAACTGCGCAGTGCCAGCGACTATGGGCTCACGGTGAAGGCAGAAGGGCTTCCTGAGGGGCTGGCGTTTAGCGGGACGACGCTCACATTCTGGGGGGTGCCAGCGGATGACTCCCACACGCCGGAGCGGGCCTGTCCCGGAAGCGGAGCGCCTGAGTATGCCCCACTGCATGGACCCAGCTGTGCTAGCGGAGGCGCGCTCGTGCCATTCTTGCGAAATCCGACATCGTGCACCACTCCTGGTGTCGGTCTGCCTACGACTGTGCACACGGACTCATGGAGGAACCCGGGCAGATACTTGAGCGCGACGTTCGTCAGCCACGAGCCGCCGGGCTACCCGCGTGACCGCTCGGAGTGGGGCGCCGAGATCGGCACGACCGGCTGCGACAGAGTGCCGTTTAACCCGACTCTCAGAGCGAGGCCGACCGAGCCCGCGCGGGCGGGCGCGCCAACTGCGTTCACATTCGACCTGAGCCTGCCGCAGACGAACGACGCGAACGTGATCGGCGAGTCGGATCTCAGAAAGGCCGTCGTTACGCTGCCGGAGGGCGTGCGCGTATCGCCCGCGTCGGCGGATGGGCTTGGTGCCTGCACACCTGAGCAGGCCGGCCTGCGCACCACCGACGACCCGGCGTGCCCAGGCTCGTCGAAGGTCGGCGACCTGACGATCGAGAACGCCGCTGCTGAGCGAGCCGCTCACCGGCGCTATCTACCTCGGCGCGCCGCACGACAACCCGTTCGGCACGCTGCTGTCGCTGTACCTGGTAGCGAAGGGGCCTGGGCTGATCGTGAAGCTCGCCGGCAAGGTCGACACCGACCCGAACACCGGCCAACTCACGGCGACGTTCGATGACAACCCGCAGTTGCCGTTCTCGAACCTCCATCTGGAGTTCAACGGCGGACCGCGGGCGCCGCTGACGACGCCGGACGCGTGTGGGACGTATGCGACGCATGCAGTGATGACGGGCTGGAGCGGCGCGAAAGCGGCGTCCGACTCGAGCTTCACGCTCGACCAGGATGCCGACGGCGCGCCATGCTCGGCGCACGGCGCGGCGCCCGGCTTCGCGGCCGGCACCGCTGACCCGATCGCCGGGAAGGACACGATGTTCCACCTGCGCGTGACGCGTGGCGACCAGCAGCCGCGACTGCAGTCGGTGACGGTTGACATGCCCGAGGGCCTGCTCGGCCACGTCGCCGACGTGGTCCAGTGCGCCGAGGGCGACGCCGCGCACGGCACGTGCCCGGACGGCGCCAGGATCGGCAACGTCGTCGTCGGCGCTGGCGCCGGGTCCAACCCGTTCTACATCACGAACGGGCGTGCCTACCTCACCGGCCCGTACAAGGGCGCTCCGTTCGGGCTCTCGATGGTGGTGCCGGCGGTGGCCGGGCCGTTCGACCTCGGCAACGTGAACGTGCGGGCGGCGCTGTTCGTCGACAAGCACGATGCGACGCTGAGAGTCGTCAGCGATTCGCTGCCGACGATCCTCGAGGGGATCCCGCTCGACGTTCGCGACGTGCGGGTGAACATCGATCGCGACGGGTTCATCGTCAACCCGACGAGCTGCGCGGAGAAGACCGTCGGCGGGATAATCGGCTCGACCGACGGCTCGAGCGTGAACGTCTCGACGCGCTTCCAGGTCGGCGAGTGTGCGCGGCTGGCGCTCAAGCCCAAGATGCGGATCTTCGTGGGCAAGAAGCGCCGGACGCATAGAAACGCGGTCACGCCGTTCACGACCGCGCTGAAAATGCCGGCCGGGCAGACGAACCTGAGATACGTGAAGGTGAGCCTGCCGACGACGCTCAACGCACGACTGGACGTCGTGAACAGAGCGTGCACGCGCGACGAGTTCGAGGCGGGGCATTGCTCGCAGGCGAAGGCCGGGACCGCGTACGCGATCACGCCGCTCCTGCGGGACCCGCTGCGTGGCGGCGTGTACTTCGTCAGAAACGGCCACGCGATCCCGGACATCTTCGTGGCGCTGCGCGGCCAGGTCGACTTCGACCTGATCGGGCGCGTGACGATCCCGGGCGGGAAGCACCTCGCGACGACGTTCGACGCGGTGCCTGACGTGCCGATCACGAAGTTCGTGCTGCGGCTCGTCGGCGGCAAGCACGGCCCGGTCGGCGCGGCGACGAACCTGTGCACCCGCCAGGGCCACAGGACGCCGGCCTCGATCGGCTACACCGGCCAGAACGGCAAGGTCGTGCACGTCAACCAGCGGATCCACATCCGCGGGTGCGCCAAGCACAAGGCCCGCAAGGCCGCGCACCGCAAGGCCAAGCGGCGGAAGGGGAGCCGCTGAGAGACCGGGGGACCGGCCGCCAGGGGATCGGGGCGGGCGCTGGTAGAGCGCCCGCCCCGGCGGTCTGGCCGGGGCGGGTCTTCGACAAGTCGCGCGCCCGTTCGGTCTTGGGGGAGGCGGGCGAGCGAAAGGGCGGGGCCGGTGCCGGCGTGGCGCCGGCCCCGTCTGCGTTCGGGGGCAAGCCGAGCAGCTCGGATCGCCCGAAGACGTGATGGCGACCGGTGAGCGCGTACTCCCCCGCGTGGACCGTGCAGCCAGTCGGGCGGCCGACGCGACCGCGAACGCCTCGCGGAAGGGGCCGGGTGGGATGCTCTCGTCACCCGCGAGACCGAAGCCGGCGACGAGCGGGTGGGCCAGCTCGACGACTCGCTCGATCATCCGTAGACCCGCGGAAGGGGCGACGTGGCGCAGTGCGGTCAGGAGGGGGCGCGCGCCGGCGACCGGCCCCTCCCCCTCGGGCCGGCCGCCGGGGTCCCCCGGGCGGCGTGCTTCCCCTTGTCCGGCGGCCCCCTTCCCTGTGGGTCGACGGCCACGCCGCAGAAGGGACCCTAACAGGTCGCACCACATTGCTGCAAGGCATAAGGATCGGTGAAGGGGCTTCTGCGAAATCGCCGGCGGCTGCGGGGCCTCTCAGCGACGGGTCTGAGGGCGGTGCGGCACACGGCAGCGGGCGCGAGCCGCAGGGCGGTCGCCGACCGCGGGTGTCGTGGCGTCCGCGAGATCCCGTGGCGGGGAGGTGGGACGCACGCGGCGGCTGCCGTTTTCCCCTTGACGGCGAGCCGCCGCGCGTCCCCCCTCGGGCGCCGCGGCGGTGGTCCCCCAACCGCCGCCGAGTCGCCGTGGGCATCCTAACCATGTGGACCGGAATAAGGCAAGTCGGTTCGCGCAATCAAGGCGCGTCGGCGCTCGCCGTCCGCCGCGTCCGCGGTGGCGGTTCGCGGGTCCGCAGCGGGCGCAAGCCGGCGCACCCCGCCCGCCGCCCTGCCCCCGCGCCCATCCCATAGAATCCGAGGGCCAGGGCGCGTAGCTCAGTGGGAGAGCGCTCGCTTCACACGCGAGAGGTCGGTGGTTCGAAACCACCCGCGCCCATGGGGATTCCAGCGGTTTGTAGCTGTGCCTGGGGCCGATCTAGTGCCCGATAGTGCCCGTTCACCGCGCTCGACGAGCGCCTTCAGGCGCGCCCGCTCGCCCGGCCGGCGGCTCATCTCGTGCGCGTAGACGCGCAGCGTCAGATGCGGATCGGTGTGACCGAGCTGGCGCATCACGTGCGCGGGGTCCTCGCCGCAGGCCACGAGGATCGAGGCGAAGGTGTGACGCAGCTTGTGGGGCGTGATGCCCGGCGGCAGCGGCTGCTGGCCGCGCGCGACCAGCAGCTCGTCGGCTCGTTTCAGCACCGGCAGCATCACGCGCTGGCGCAGGTTGTCCTTCGTGCGTCTGCTACCGGCTTTGGTCGTGAACACCGGATCGTCGACGCCGATCGGATCGCGCGTCGCGCGGTAGCGCACGAGTTCTTCGTAGAGCAGCGGCAGCAGTTCGATCTCGCGCGCGCCTGCCGGCGTCTTCGCCTCCCGGACGGCGATGCGGCGCCCGACCAGGTCGACGTCGCGCCAGCGCAGCGCGCACAGCTCGTGGCTGCGCAGGCCCGCGAACAGCAGCGTGGCGATCAGCGGACGGCGTCCCTCGGTGCGGGCGGCACTCCGTGCGTCAAGCGCAGTTGCAGCGTCGAGCATCGCGACGATCTGCTCGACGGAGTCGAGGTAGATGGACGGGCTTCTGAGCACCTTCAAGCGCCGGCGTCGGCCGCGCGCCGGGTTATGCGCGATCAGCCCGTAATCGATCGCCACGTCGAGGATCTGCCCGAGGCGCGTGAGCGTCGCGTTGATGTACGCGGGCGCGATTCTGCCCTGCTCGAGCTTGTGCCGGCGATAGCGGTCGACCTCACGCGCGGTGATCTGGCTCAGGCGGTGGCGACCGAAGAACGGGATCAGGTGGTTGTGCAACTCGGCCTCGTACGCGGCACGCGTGTTCGGCACGAGCTCTAGCCGCTTGGTCGCCCACCACTGCCAGACGAACGCCTGGAATTGCGGATCGCGACGACCGAGGCGCTGGGTCGGTGCCCACACGCCGCGATCGACCGCATCGAGCACCGCCTCCAGCTCGTCCTCGGCACGCGCTCGCGTCCAGCCTTCGGCGGCCGAACCGAGTGTCACGTAGTGCCGTCTGTCGGCGCCGGGTGAAAACTGGGCCACCTGCGCCGGTTGAAATCTGGACCACCTGAGCGTCCGGTGGTCTGCGGACCCTGGGCTTGTCCGCGCAGAGCGAGCCCGGGAGGACCAGGTGGTCGGAGTGGAGGAATGGGCTGAGGTCCGGCGGCTGTGCTTCGTGCGTGGGCTTTCGATCCGGGAGATCCATCGGCGGACGGGGTTGCATCGCGACACGATCCGTCGGGCGATCGAGAGTGAGGTTCCGCCGCGCTATCAGCGCCCGGCGAAGGGGTCCAAGCTCGACCCGTTCAAGGAGGAGATCCATCGGCTGCTCAGGACGGATCCGCGGTTGCCGGGAGTGCGGGTTCGGGAGCTGCTGGAGCCGTTGGGTTGTGAGGCGGGCAAGACGGTCGTCGATGACTATCTGCGCGAGATCCGGCCGCTGTTCGCGCCGAAGCCGCGGACGTTTCAGCGGGTCGTCTATCGCCCCGGCGAGGTCTGCCAGTTCGATGTCTGGACGCCGCGGGGCGAGGTGCCGGTCGGGCATGGCCAGGCCCGTCGGGGGTTCGTGGTCGTCGCGTGTTTGGGCTACTCGCGGGCCGGGGCGGGCGCGCTCGTCTTCAGCAAGGAGACGCCGGATCTGTTGGCTGGGATCCGTCGCTGTCTGTGGCAGCTCGGCGCGCTGCCCGGCATGCTCGTTTGGGACCGGCAGGCCGGCATTCACGGCCATGACGGGCGGCCATCAGCGGAGTTCGCCGGCTTCTGCGGCCAGCTGAAGGTCGACTGGCACTTCTGCCAGCCAGCCGACCCGCAGGCGAAGGGCGCGGTCGAGCGGCTGCAGGGCTTCTTGGAGACGAACTTCGAACCCGGCCGGTGCTTCGCGAACGAGCAAGATTTCCAGGACCAGCTCGACGGGTGGTTTCAGAAGGTCAACGCGCGGGTCCACAAGACGCTGCGGGTCCGTCCCGTCGACCGGCTCCTCGAGGAGCTGGCGGTGATGGCGCCGTTGCCGGCGCGGGCGCCGGAGACGGATCGACGCTGGGTGCTCAGGGTCGCCCCGGATCACTATCTGCGGTTCGACACCTGCGACTACTCGCTCGACCCGGACCTTGTCGGCCGCAGGGTCGAGGTTCGTGTCAGCGAGCGGGAGATCACGGCGGTCGCGCTCGAGACCGGCGAGCTGGCCTGCCGCCACGCCCGCTCGTTCGCCAGACACCGGACGATCACGGCGCTCGAGCACGCGCGGGCGCTCAGACGCCGCCGCGACGGCGCCGGCGATCCGGCCGCCGAGGCGGCCGTTCAGGCGCGGTCGCTGTCCGTCTACGACGCCCTGATCGCATGAGCCGCCCCACCAGCGAGCTCGCGCACCTGTTCCGCGAGCTCAAAGCCCCCGCCGCGGCCGCGGCGGTCGGAAAGCTCGCCGATCGCGCCCGCGAGCAGGAATGGAGCTACGAGCAGTTCCTCGCGACCGTGCTCAAGACCGAGACCGACAGTCGCGAGAGCCACGGCGGCCAGGCCCGCATCAAGACCGCCCGGTTCCCCGCCCGCAAGACGCTGGAGGAGTTCGACTTCGCCTTCCAAGCCTCGCTCCCGAAGAACACCGTCCTGCACCTCGGCCAGCTCGACTTCCTCGCCGGCAGAGAGAACGTCGTCCTGCTCGGGCCGCCCGGCACCGGCAAGACCCACCTCTCGATCGCGCTCGGCATCCGCGCCTGCCTCGCCGGCCACCGCGTCGCGTTCCGCACCGCGACCGAGTGGGTCGCGCTGCTCGCCGACGCGCAACGCTCCGGGCGTCTCGATCGACGAGCTCGACCGCCTCCAGCGCATCCCGTTGCTGATCGTCGACGAGGTCGGCTACATCCCGTTCGACCCCCAAGCCGCGAACCTCATGTTCATGCTCGTCTCACGCCGCTACGAACGCGCCAGCCTGATCGTCACGTCCAACAAGCCGTTCTCGGCCTGGGGCGAGATCTTCGGCGACGACGTCACCGCCGCCGCCATGATCGACCGCCTCGTCCACCACGCCGAGATCCTCGCGCTCAAAGGCGACAGCTACCGCCTCAAAGACCGCGACCTCACCCGCACGCCGCCCGAAAACTGACCCCCGGGCGCCAGCCCCGCTCGCCGGCGCTGCTCCGCCACGGCCCTCCGGGCCGCGGCTCCACAGCACCGGCGACCCAGCATCAGGTGGTCCACTTTTCACCCGGCGAAACCGGCACAGATTTCAACCGGCCTTGACAGCCGTCTGCTGTAGGCCCGGAAGCGCAGTGCGAAGACTGGCCCCGCCTTCGTCCGGCGCTCGACCACCGACCCCGTCGCTGCACGAGGCATCTTTGCTCACCGCCCTATCGTCGCCTGCTCGACGCTTACCCGCTCGTGGGTCAGAAGCCGGTTGGAACCGCCGTGCTGTCGCTCAGGTACGCATGCCTCTCGGAGGTGCCGGCGGGTCCCGGTGCGTCTGCGGCGGCCGGATCGGCTCGGCCCCCGGGACGACGATGTTGTCGCGGAAGAGGCACAGGGCGCGGTGCTCGGGTCGAGCGGCGCTGGCGTAGAGGATGCCGCGGCAGCCATCTTTGGCGAGCTGCTCGCCGGCTTCTTGGAAGGGCTCCCAGGTGTGCTGGCCGGGCTTCGGCAGCCGGAGGTTCAGGGTGGCGAGCTGCGCTGGCGTCGTTAGGTCGGCGACATCGTCGACGGCGATGGTCCAGCGCCAGAGGTCGCGTGGCATGCCGTGGGTCGGTGGCATGCCGATCTCGGCTATCGCGCGGTACCACTCGGCCCAGGCGGTCTCCGGCTCATCGGCGAAGTAGAGCGCAGCTATGTGCTCGCCGCGTTGCCAGCGGCCGCTGGAGGGCGGGGTGGCGAGCCAGAGTGGGTCGGAGCCGTGCGGGGTCTGCCGCCACCAGGTGCCGGCGACCGAGATCCGATCGACCTTGAGCGCCACCGGACTGGAAGCGGCCTACGTGAAAGGGGCCTCTTCGAGCGCCGAGATCAGCCTGGCGACGCGCATGTACTGCCCGCGTGCGATCAGGTCGATCGGCTTCTCATCGCCGAGCGCCGGCACGGGCTTGCGCAGCCAGACAGCGATGTAGGAGGGCTCCATCACCCGCGCGAGGCGCTCGACCATCGCCGAGAGCTCGATCAACCGCTCAGCACGATCCCCGGTCGGCTGGCGCGTGTGCCCGAGCCACGCCCGCGCGGTGCTGCGCGCGACGCCGGTCGCACGCGCGATGTCCGCGTCGCTGAGTTGCGCGATCTCGTGCAGGTAGACCGCCTCGCGGATCAGGGGACGGGTGGCGAGCGGTGCTGAAGCCATGAGCGGACTGTAGCAAGATTGCAGCAAAGCAGTGTGTGCTTACTTGATGGCGACACGTCGGCGAGCCCTGCCAAAGAAGAGGTTGTCTGTTGCTCCGTTAGAGTGACCGAGGAGCGGGGCGCCTAGAATCATGCTGACCGACGAGATCTACAGGCGATTGCGCCGTCGTGCCCTCAGTCGTGGCGAGATCGACGCCGACCTCCTCGCGCTGCTCCGCCAGGTCGTCGACCGAGTCATCCGGTTCAGGGGCTTGCCACCCCAATACTCGCCAACCGGTCAGTGGGATGCCGATGCTGGTGAGGAGATCTTGGCCGACTGGCTCGAGGCTCGACTGATCGGCAGAGGACAGCTCATAGCGATACTCCACGCGGCGGCCAACGCAGGATCGTTTATGCGAGTTGCGGAGGAGGACCTCAGGCGTCACCTGATCAATCGGTTGGAGCGCAGCCAAGCCGCGAACCTCTATGGCCGTGTCCGCAGACTGCTCGAGGCAGACGACGCGCCCTACGTCGCGATGCACCCAGCGGCCCGACCGCAGGACACCGCCTGGGGTCCGGCCAGCGAGTCCATCCGACCGCCGTGGACCGGGAGCGACGATGATCTTGTGGCGCACGCGTGGAGTCTGGGTGCGTTCGACACGATTCCCTACAGGGACGACGCGCGGAAGCTCTCACCGCTGCTCGGTCGTGCCGAGTTGCAGCGTTTCGTCGATGGAATGATGACTATGACCCGCTCTGCGCTGACGCCCAGCGATCTCTGCCGCGCTCTCGTGCGTCGCTTCAATCTCGAGCCGGCCGATGTCGAGCCCGTGGGCGAGGAAGCAGAACAGATTCCAGCGCCCGTGCTGGTCATGGACGAGGCAGTCGACGGCGAGCTTGCGCGTGCCGCACTGTTCGAGCTGACGGGTCGGCAGGTCGGGGTGCTTCGCGAGTGGCTGTCAAACCAGACGGTCCGCGACATCGCGGAGGAGCTGAAGGTGTCGGTCGGCACGGTATCCGCCGAGCAACAAGCGATCAGCGCGGTGCTCGGTCGGTTGGCGGACCCGGACGGCGACGGACAAGCGCGACTCCTGAACGCATTGCGCGATGCTCTGTTCTTGGAGAACTGAACCGATGAACACCTGCCCATCCCTTCTCCAGCTGACCAGCGCTTCGTTGGAGCCCGATGTGGCTTCTCACGTAGCTGGCTGTGCACGCTGTACCGCCTTGTTGGCAGCTTGGACGCGCGAGGTCGCACCGAGGATCGACAAAGCCGGTTTTGGTGACGACCGGCTCAACCCCCGAGAGATGCGCGCCGTGGTCCCATCCATGGACGCTGAAGCACATCCACGTCTTGGAGCGGTGCATGCGATCTCTACGCCTAGTTCTGATCAGAACCTCGTCTGTCTGATCACCGCGCTCGATCGTAACGACGCGACGGTGGTGCCAATCTCGCCCATCGTCCAATTCGCAACGGACCAGGACATCCCGCTGGATCGGACGGTGCTGGGTTACCGCGCACTCGTCATGCCATGGAACCGGATCTGTGTCCTTCGTGAGCAAGTCAGAGAGCAACTGGCCGTCGTTCCCGATGAGATCGCTGGTGACTTGCTGGCCGCGGCCGCGACCGTCGGCAAGGAGGGGCAAACCGCTGCTCGTGTGCGCCGTGGTCCACGAGTCCTCAGCGACACCGACCCTCGTATTGCTTTCCATGACGACGAGGCGCAGCACGTGTGTCCGTACGCGAAACCCTGGAAGCGCCTGTACGCCGGAGCATCCCTGGGTTCTGTGCTTCGTGCCGCGCGCAGCGAGGCGTGGGAGCAGGCGGCTGCGGCTGCGGAGCATTTCTCGCTTCAGCCACGCTATTGGTCCGAGCTGGAGGATGACAAGCTGGACATCTTCGGGCTCATGCCCGTCACCACGCTGAGCAAGGTCGTCACGGACTTTGAGCTGCTCAGTAGCCGACGGCTCGACGAACTCGTTTTCGAAGCGGTCTTGGCAAACGATCGACAGCGACCGTTCGCGCAGGACGCACAGTTCAACCGACGCCGACGCGGCAGGCGCCAGAGCAGCGCACTTGCACCCGAAGATATCCGGCGAGAGCACGCGGGCGAGTACGTCGCAAAGCTTCGGACGAGGCTCGAGCAATGACTGAGCTACGGTGTGCCGAGTGCGGTGACCAAGTCGTGGCTCGCAGCGTGTTCGAGGCCGAGGGCGAGTGCCCTTCGTGTGGTGCGGAGGCCGGGAGCCTTGTCGAGCTGGATGCCTACGACGATCAGCATCCACGCGAGCTCCGCTGCGCCGAGTGCGGCTGGGACGTGGAGGCAGGAGTGCGAACCCGCTGGGACGGCAGCGAGCACGCCTACACCGTTGACGACGACTGCCCCGTGTGCGCCAGCGTTGGGATGGACAGCATCTTGGAGCCTGTGACCGCTGACAGCGCGGCGCGCGACCTGCCTGAGTACCGTGTCGCACGCGCTGCCGCAGATCGGACACGGGGCGACCAAGACAGCCCGCCAGTGGATGTCGAGGACATTGCGCGGGGACTCGGACTTGAGGTGCGCCGCGCTCACTTCGAGCACGACGGCCGCTTGACTGGTGGCGTCATCGAGGTCCCCGTCGGACATCGCGGCGCGGAGCGCTTCGTCATCGCCCATGAGATCGGCCACCACGTCTTGAGACATACGGCCGGCCGAAGCAAGGTTGAGCCCGAGGCGAACGCGTTTGCTTCCGAGCTCCTCGTCCCGCGGACCTGGCTGGCTGCTGCTGTGCGTGAGGGCCGTGATCTCGATGGCCTCGCACGCCGCTTCGACGTCAGCCGGCACGCCATCGTGTACGCCCTGCGTGCCGCGGTCTTGCTGAATCGCGTGGCTCGCTGAACACACCGCGGCGATCCGCGGTTCTAGATCTGTAGGCGGCGAGATCAGCTCTCCGCATAGACACTGGAGAACGAAATGCCACGGAACGAGCGCCACATCGTCCGCAACCCCAACGGTGGATGGGATGTGAAGCGCCCCAACGCCTCACGTGCCAGCGCTCACCTCCCAACGCAGGGCGCTGCTGAGCGCCGCGCCAAGGAAATTCTCCGCGGGGATGGAGGCGGCGAGGCGGTGGTCCATCGCCCGAACGGAGAGATTCGCGGCAGCGACACGGTGCCGCCTGCCCACGATCCGTACCCGCCTCGCGACCGGGAGCACTGAACAGCACATGCCGAACGACGAGCAGGACCACAAGAAGCCCAAGCTGGTGACGATCATCGTAAACACCCGACCTCACACGGTCCCGAAGGACGAGCTGTCGTTCGAGGAGCTGGCGCAGCTCGCCTACCCCGACAGTCCCGGCGGTGAGAACGTCTCGTTCACGATCACCTACCGCAAGGGACACGGCAACAAGCCCGAAGGCTCTCTGGTTGCCGGCCAGAGCGTCAAGGTCAAGGAGGGCATGATCTTCAATGTCGTCCGCACTGATAAGTCGTAGCCTCGACCTGAAGCGCCTGCGCGACGAGGGCTACGCGGTGGCGATCGTCGACGACCACCTGGTCGTCGACGACGTCCCGTTCCTCGGTCCCGATCGCGCAGTGCAGCGTGGACGCTTGATCTCGACACTGGCTCTGGCCGGCGATATCACCGTGAACCCGGTCCCGGATCATGTCGCTCATTTCTCTGGCGGCCTGCCGCATGACGCGGCGGGACGACCTCTGCATCGCATCGTTCACAAACCATCGCCGACCGAGCTCTCGGCGCGGCTGCACAGCGATGTCTCATTCTCGAGCAAGCCATCGCAGGGCTACGGCGACTACCACGAGAAGATCACGACGTACGTGCGCATCCTAGAGACAGAGGCGCAGGCGGTTGACGACCGGGCGACGGCGCGCACCTTTCGCCCGATCGACAGCGAAGACGACAGCCCGTTCCTCTTCCTGGACACCTCCTCCAGCCGCGCGGGCATCGCAGCCGATGCGGCCAAGCTCGCGGTCGGGCCCGTAGCGATCGTCGGACTTGGCGGGACTGGCTCCTACCTGGTTGACCTGCTTGCGAAAACGCTCGTCACGGAGTTGCATCTCTTTGACGGTGACCTCTACCTGCAGCACAACGCCTTCCGTGCCCCCGGGTCCACATCTCGCCAGGATCTGGAGACACCTCGCACGAAGGCCGAGCACTGGGCAGAGATCTACGGTCGGATGCGCCGCAACGTCATTGCCCATCCCTATCCGGTCGACGCTGAACGTGTCGGAGAGCTCGCCGGCATGCATACGGTCTTCCTCGCCCTTGACAATGGCGAGGCCACCCGCACGATCGCCGACTTCCTCGATGGCTCCGACATCACCTACATCGATGTTGGCATGGGGCTCTACCGAGGCGAGGGAGGACTTGCCGGCAGCCTGCGCGTCACGACCAGCACCCCGCAGAACCGCGAGGTCCGGAGCCGCATTCCGATGGATGCCGCCGGAGGCGACGACCCCTACAGCACCAACATCCAGACGGCCGAGCTGAACGCCCTCAACGCGACGTTGGCCGTGCTGCGCTGGAAGAAGCTGATGGGCTTCTACGTCGACCTGGCCGAAGAGCGGCAGACCACCTACACGATCGACGGTAACCATCTGCTCAATGAGGACGCAGCGTGAGCCGCCGTTCCGCGACGTATCGCCATGCCTTCGTCGACGCCTTCCCGGGCGTGCCCGAGGCCAACGTCCTCTACGTTTCGCTCGAGTTCGCGAGCACGATGCACCTCTGCATGTGCGGCTGTGGCGAAGAGGTCGTGGCGCCGCTGGACCCCACCGATTGGACTGCCCACTTCGACGGGCACACTGTCTCGCTGACTCCGTCCATCGGCAGTTGGTCCCTGAAGTGCCAGTCGCACTACTTCCTCACGCACGGACAGGTGCGCTGGGCCGCACGCTGGAGCAGAGAGCGCATTGAAGCAGGCCGCGCGCGGGACCGGCTGGCCAAGCAACACCTGTATGGAACCATCGAGGAGTCGCCCCCTGCGAGGCACAGAGCTGGCCGATCGACTCGGTTGGGACGATGGTGGGCGAGGTTGCGCAAGCGCCACTCGATCTGAGCCTCTTGCCGTGGGCCCGATCCTCGGCCCGAACGTCACCGCAACCCGCCCTCTTGAGCCGAACACAACGCTTGCGCTACTCGGCGGATCTCCCGCTACGACGGGCCATTTCAAGCGTAGAGGTCCCCGCGAGCAGCCGATTCACACGCGAGAGGTCGGTGGTTCGAAACCACCCGCGCCCATGGTGTTTCGAACCGCCGCGCGTCCGGCGGTTCGGCAGGGCGGCGCGGCTCAGGTGCGCACGCCTCTCGGTGGCGCCGGCGGGTCGCGGTGCGTCTGCGGCGGGCGCACGGGTTCGGCGCCGGGGACCGCGATGTTGTCGCGGAAGGGCAGAGCGCCCCGCGACGCGCATGTCCTCCCCGCGCGCGATCGGGTCGGCGTGGATCGAGTCGTCCGCGAAACCGCGGGAAGTCCGCAGCTCCGACTTGGACAGTGGGCCGGCGGGCGCTGGACATCCTGGCTGAAAATGCTTGCAGGATCGTCGCGGCGCGGCTACAAGTCCCGCAATCCCCAGTGAGGAGGGGCCTCGTCGTGCGCTTGTCGCAAGGAGGATGCTGCGTGTCTCAAGTCATGGTCTTGCAGCCGTTCGGGCCCGATCGGGCCGCGGTGTGTCGGTGAGTGGGGCGGTCGCGCCGGCGGCGCCGGGCGCCGCGGCTGCGGTTGCGGCCGGGGCCGCGGACATCCGGCTGGAGGGCGTCACCAAGCGCTTCGGCGACATGGTCGCCGTCGACCACCTGACGCTGTCGATCGAACACGGGCACTTCTACGCGCTGCTCGGCCCGTCCGGCTGCGGCAAGACGACGTCGCTGCGCATGATCGGCGGCTTCGAGGACCCGACCGCGGGGCGCGTGTTCCTCGGCGGGGAGGACGTGACCGACCTCCCGGCGCACAAGCGCGACGTGAACACGGTCTTCCAGTCGTACGCGCTGTTCCCGCACCTGAGCGTGGATGCAAACGTTGCGTTTGGCCTGGAGCGCCGCGGCGTCGGGCGCGAGGAGGTGCGCCGGCGCGTCGGCGAGGCGCTGGAGCTGGTGCAGCTGGAGGAGCTTGCGAAGCGCCGCCCGGGGCAGCTCTCCGGCGGTCAGCAGCAGCGCGTCGCGCTCGCTCGCGCGCTCGCCAACCGGCCGCGCGCCCTCCTGCTCGACGAGCCGCTCGGCGCGCTCGACCTGCGCCTGCGCCGGCAGCTCCAGATCCAGCTCAAGCAGATCCAGCGCGAGGTCGGGATCACGTTCGTGCACGTCACGCACGATCAGGAGGAGGCGATGAGCATGGCCGACACGATCGTGGTGATGAACCGCGGCCGCGTCGAGCAGTCCGGCTCCGCCGCCGACCTGTACGAGCGCCCCCGCACCGCCTTCGTCGCCTCCTTCCTCGGCCAGTCGAACCTCGTCGACGCGCGCGTCGACGCCGCGGCCGGCGGGCTGACGGGCGTCGAGACGCACGACGGCGCGCGCCTGCACGTCCCGACCGAGCGCGTCGGCGCGCTGGCCGGCGGCGCTGTGCGCGTCGGCGTGCGGCCGGAGAAGGTGCGCCTGCACGCCGCCGGCGACGCCGTCGACGGCGACCTGAACGTGCTGCGCGGACGCATCGACGTCGCCTCGTTCCTCGGCGTCTCGGTGCAGTACGTCGTCCGCGCCGCCGGCGGCGAGGAGCTGACGGTGATCGCCCAGAACGCGGACGGCGCCGCGCCCGAGGCGTTCGGCGCCGGGGCCGAGGTCCAACTCGCGTGGGACCCGCGCCACACGTTCGTCGTCGCAGCGGACGCCGGATGAGCGAGCGGGGCAGGATGGAGGCCGCGCTCGAGCGGCTGCTCGCCGACGAGCGCCTGTCGCGGCGGCGCTTCCTCGGCCGCGGCGCGTCCGCCGGCCTGATGGCGAGCACGCTCGCGACCGCGCTGAGCGCGTGCGGCTCGATCGAGGGGACGCAGCACAGACGGCAGCGCGAGCTGGAGGCGGCGGCGGAGCAGATCCACCACCCGCGCGTGCCGATCGAGGACTGGACGTTCTCGAACTGGCCGCTGTACATCGACAAGGCGGTCCTGAAGACGTTCGACGCGCGCTACGGCGGCCGCGTGAAGTACGTCGAGGACATCTCCGACAACTACCAGTTCTTCGGCAAGGTCCGCCAGCAGCTGATGCACGGCGCGCCGATCGGGCGCGACCTCGTCGTGCTCGCCAGCTACATGACGGCGCGCTGGATCTCCAGCGGCTACACGGAGCCGATCGACAAGCGCAACGTGCCGAACATGCGCAACCTCGTCGCCGGCCAGCGCGAGCCGGTCTTCGACCCCAAGCGCCAGTACTCGCTGCCGTGGCAGAGCTACGCCACCGGCCTCGCGTACAACCTCGACGTGACGGGCCGTGAGCTGCGCTCGCTCGAGGAGCTCTTCTCGCCGGAGTGGAAGGGCCGCGTGACGGTCCTGTCCGACTGGCACGACTCGGCCGGGCTGACGCTGCTGCTGGACGGGAGAGATCCCACCACGGCCCCGGTCGACGACTACCTCGCCGCAATCGAGAAGCTGGGCGAGGCGAACGCGGCCGGTCAGTTCCGCCGCTTCACCGGCAACGACTACACGACCGATCTGGCGAAGGGCAACATCGCGATCGCGATGGCGTACTCGGGCGATGTCGTCCAGCTCCAGAGCGACAACCCGAAGCTGCGCTTCGTCTACCCCGAGGAGGGCGGACTGCTGGCGTCCGACAACATGATGATCCCGGCGAAGGCGTCCCACCCGTACGCCGCCGAGACGATGATGAACTTCGTCTACGAGCCGGAGATCGCGGCGAAGATCTGCGCCTGGGTGAATTACATCTCGCCCGTCGAGGGCGTCAAGGAGATCCTTGCGAAGGACAGCCCGGAAGCTCGCCGACGACCAGTTGATCTTCCCGGACGAGCAGACGCTCAAGCGGCTGCACGGGTACGTGTCGCTGAACGTCGAGGACGAGCTGGCGGCGAACCGCGCGATGGCGAAGGTGACGGGCGCATGAGCGTGCTGTCGCTGCGCCGCCGCCGCGGCACGATGCCGTGGCTGTTCATGGCCCCGGCGCTGCTGTGGCTGGCGATCTTCTTCGCGATCCCGCTCGTCAACCAGCTGAACGTGTCGCTGATGAGCGGCAACGCGGACGCCGGCTTCACCTCCACCTGGGCCTTCCACACGTACACGGACGCGATCCGCGACTACCACGTGCAGTTCCTGCGCTCGCTCCAGTACGCCGGGATCGCGACCGTGGTCGACCTCGCGATCGCCTTCCCGCTGGCGTACTTCATCGCCTTCAAGGCCGGGCGCTGGCGCAGCGTCATGCTGCTGCTCGTCGTCCTGCCGTTCTTCGTCTCCTACGTGCTGCGGACGGTCTCATGGCAGCTGATCCTGGCCGACAACGGCTGGGTCGCGGACCGCCTGCGGGACATCGGGTTGCTGAGCGCCAACGGACGGCTGCTGGCGACGAGCACGGCCGTGATCGCCGGCATCGCCTACAACTTCCTGCCCTTCATGGTGCTCCCGCTGTACGTCTCGCTGGAGCGCATGGACCGCCGTCTGATCGAGGCGGCGACCGACCTCTACGCGAGTCGCGCGACGGCCTTCCGCAAGGTGACGCTGCCGCTCGCGATCCCCGGCATCTTCGCCGGCTCGCTGCTGTGCTTCATCCCGGCCGTCGGCGACTACGTCAACGCCGCGCTGCTCGGCACCTCGCGGCAGTACATGATCGGCAACGTCGTGCAGTCGAAGTACCTCGACGTGCTCGACTATCCGACGGCGGCGGCGATGTCGTTCATCCTGCTGCTGCTGATCGTCGTCGGCATCGCCGTCTACGGTCGGCTGCTCGGCACGCGCAACCTGATGGACGCGGCGGTATGAGCGCCACGGGCCGGGTGCGCCGCGCCGACCGCGTCCGCACCGCGCTGCTGGGCGTGTGGTCGGCAGCCGCGATCCTCTACCTGTTCATCCCGATCTTCATCGTCGTCCTGTTCTCGTTCAACGACAACAAGGGCCGCTTCAACTTCACCTGGAACGGATTCACGCTGCGCCACTGGGCGCATCCGTTCGCCGACCCGGACCTCGCGGTCGCGCTGCGCAACTCGCTGGAGATCGGCGTGATCACGACGCTGATCGCGACCGCGCTGGGGACGTTCCTGGCGATCGCGCTCGTCCGCTTCCGCTTCCGCGGGCGCGGCGCGATCGACCTGTTCGTGTTCCTGCCGATGGCGACGCCCGAGGTCGTGATGGGCGCCTCGCTGCTCGCGCTGTTCCTGATCGTCGGCGTCAACACCGGCTTCGTGACGATCGTGATCGCGCACGTCATGTTCTGCCTCTCCTACGTCGTGGTGACGATCCGTGCCCGCTTGCAGGGCATGGACCGGCACATCGAGGAGGCGGCGCGCGACCTCGGCGCCGGCGAGCTCGTGACCTTCTGGAAGGTCACGCTGCCGATGATCGCCCCGGGCGTCGCGGCGGCGGCGGTCCTGGCGCTCGCGCTGTCGGTCGACGACTACGTGATCACGAGCTTCAACGCGGGGCAGACGCAGACCTTCCCGCTGTTCATCTTCGGCGCCGCCCGTCAGGGCGTGCCGGCCGAGGTGAACGTGCTCGCCACGATGCTGCTGCTCGCGGTCCTGCTGCTGATGGGGATCAACGTGCTGATCCAGCGGCGGGTCGCGAAGCGCGAGCAGGTCGTGCCGGCAGCCCCCGAAGCCTTCACCGCAGTTGCGACCCGCTAATGCATCACCGAGGAGAGGGATGAGCATGAGGAAAGCCCGAAGGCTGCGTGCCTGCACGGCTCTGGCCATCGTCGCGCTGGCGACCGGCGCGGGGTCCGCGGCGGCGCACGGCGCGCAGAAGCACCACGGCGCGCACACGCACCACAGCAGGCCCGCGCGCCCGGCGGACACGGTCCTGCGCAACGGCTACGTCTACACCGTCGACCGGCACGACAGCGTCAAGCAGGCGGTCGCGGTCCGCCGAGGGCGGATCGTGTACGTCGGCACCAACCGCGGCGCGCGGCGCTTCATCGGCCGCCGCACCCACGTCGTGAACCTGCACCACAAGATGCTGATGCCGGGGATCCAGGACACGCACATGCACGCGCTCTCGGGCGGTGCTGCGCTGCTGCAGTGCGACCTGCACTACGCGGCGCTCACCGTCGAGGCGTTCAAGGCGCAGATCCAGTCGTGCCTCGACGCGACGAGAGACAAGGAGCCGGACGGCTGGCTCGAGGTGGTGCGCTGGTACCGGCAGGCGATGCTGCCGTCGGGCGCCGAGGTCACCAAGGCCGACCTCGACGCGCTCGACACGAAGCGCCCGATCATCGTCAGCTCGACCGACGGGCACTCGTCGCTCGGCAACTCGCGCGCGCTCGCGCTCGCGGGCATCACCGCCGCGACCCCGGACCCGCCGAGCGGCCAGATCATCCACGACGGGTCCGGCGAGCCGACCGGCATCCTCGAGGACCGCGCGCAGCGCCTGCTGTCGGGCGCGGTGCCGCCGCCGACGGCGGCCGAGCGGGTCGAGTCCGCGAAGGCGGCGCTCGGAGCGCTGCGGGAGCAGGGCGTCACCGCGTTCATGCAGCAGATCGCGACGCCGGACACGATCCAGGCGTACGAGACGCTTGCCAGACGCGGGCAGCTGACGGTCCGCGCGAGCATGGGGCCGGACATCTCCGTCGACGAGATCGCCAAGCCCCGCGCCGCCGTCGCGACGCTGCGCTCGCTGCGGCGCCGCTTCGACAGCGGGCCGCTGAAGCCGCGCGCCGGCATCCAGGTGCGCAACGTCTCCGAGCTGTTCCAGGACGGCGTCATCCAGTGGCCGGCGCAGACCGCCAGCCTGCTGAAGCCGTACCTGGTGAACACGGGCACGGAGGCGCATCCGCACTGGGTCGCGGGGACCAAGAGCGGCTCGGACCCGTACACGCCGAGAGCGCAGCTCGACCCGCTCGTGCTGGCGATCGCGAAGGCCGGGTTCGACCCGGAGATCCATGCGATCGGCGACCGCGCGGTGCGGCACGTGCTCGACACCTACGCGTACGTGCGCAAGCACCTGAAGGGCAAGGACGTGCGCCTGCAGATCGCGCACGCCGAGCTCGTGGCGCCGTCCGACCTGGCTCGCTTCAAGCGGCTCGGCGTGATCCCCGACATGGGCTTCCAGTGGGCGAAGCCCGCGCCCGACTCGATCGACGCGGCGAAGGACTACCTCGGCCCGGCGCGCTTCAACCGCATGGAGCCGGAGGGGTACTTCTCCCGCCTCGGCGTGCCGCTGACCCAGGGCAGCGACTGGCCCGTGGACCCGCTCAACGAGTGGTTCTCGATGGAGGTCGGCATCACGCGCAAGAACACGATGCCGGGCGCCAAGTACGCCGGCCGCCTCGGCAAGGTGCCGGGCGTTCCGCTGAAGGGCGCGATCCGCGCGTTCACGATCAACGGCGCGTACGCGCTGCACGCCGAGCACGAGACGGGCTCGATCGAGCGGGGCAAGCTCGCCGACATGATCGTGCTCGACCAGAACCTGCTGAAGATCCCGGTGAGCCGCATCTCCGAGACCAAGGTGCTGCGCACCTTCGTCGGCGGCAAGACGGTCTACCGAGCAGGCAGGTAACGACACGCGCCGGGACGGACGCGCCGGGGCTCGGAGTCGTCTCCGAGCCCCGGCACCGGCGCGGCATGCGGCCCGGCGGCTGGACTACGATCGCGACCGATGGCATCTCAGCCCCGGGCACGACCCGCCGCACCGCAGGGCCGCGCGAACAGCCGCGAGCCGATCCTGCGCGCCGCGGCCGAGCTGATATCGCGCCACGGCGTTCGCGGCCTGCGCGTCGAGCAGGTCGCGGCGACGGCCGGCGTCTCGCTCGGCTTGATCTACTACCACTTCGCCGGCCGCGAGGGCCTGGTGCGCGCCACGCTCGCGTACGCGAACGAGAAGGCGCCCTCGACCGTGCTGCTGGAGGAGCCGGCGCCGGGCACGACCGGCTACGAGGCCGTCGTCGAGGCGCTCAGCGCCGAGCTGGACGAGGACCTGCTCGTGCGCACGAACAACATCGTGTGGAACGAGGTGAGCGCGAGCGCCGTGTTCGACGCCGACCTGCGCGCCGAGCTGATGCGCGTCACGAGCGCGTGGGACGACGCGGTCGCGGCCGGCGTGCGCCGCGGCGTCGCCGACGGCTCGATCGCCGCCGACGTCGACCCGCTCGTCGCGGCGCAGCTGCTGACCTCGCTGATCGACGGCCTCAGCGAGCGCTGGCTCGCGGCGGTGCTGCCGCTCGACCAGGCGCGCGCGCTGCTGCGCGATGCGGTCGAGCAGCTGCTGCGCCCGGCCGCCGCGTCGCGGCCGGGCGCAGCAGCGGGCCGTCAGGCCCCGACGGGGCGCGTCAGCGAGCCGTAGGCGTCGGGCCGGCGCGTCGTCAGGAAGGGGAACAGCGTCAGCCAGTCGCGGCGCTGGTCGAGGTCGAGGTCGGCGACGAGCACGGCCGGCTCGTCGCGCGGGGCCTGCGCGAGGATGCGCCCGTACGGGTCGGAGACGAAGCTGGAGCCGTAGAACGTCAGCGGCGGCTCCTCGCCGATGCGGTTGACGGCGATCATGAAGGTGCCGTTGGCGATCCCGTTGGCGACGATCACGCGCTCCCACAGCGGCTCGGTGTCGAAGGCGGGATGGTCGGGCTCCGAGCCGATCGCGGTCGGGTAGACGAGCGCGTCGGCGCCGGCGAGCGAGTAGGCGCGCGCGAGCTCGGGGAACCACTGGTCCCAGCAGGTGGGGAAGCCCAGCTGCGCGTCCTCGACGCCGAGCACGGGGAACGGCGACGCGCCGTCGGGGGGCGCGGCCGGGCCGGGGCGGAAGTATCTGTCCTCGTAGTAGCCGGCGGTGACCGGGATGTGCAGCTTGCGCGTGCGGCTGACGACGCGGCCGTCGGGCGCGACGACGATCGCCGTGTTGTAGCCGAGCCCGTCCGGCGCGCCGTCGTCGGCCGCCTCGAACAGCGAGGCGTGGACGTGCACGCCGTGCGCGACGGCGGCGCGCCGTGCGAGGGCGGCCGTCGGGCCGTCCTCCAGCGGCTCGGGCGCGGCGCCGGCCGCGGCCGGCCCGTCGGGCGTGATCGCGAAGTAGGCCGACAGCGTCAGCTCCTGGAGGCACACGAGGCGCGCACCCTCGCCGGCGGCGAGCGCGATCCCCTCCAGCAGCGCGGCCTCGTGCTCGGCCGCGTCGGCGTGCCAGCGCTGCTGCACGACGCCGATGCGCAGCGGCGCGCGCCGCGGTGCGGCGTCGTCGTCGACGCGCGCGAGCGAGGGCGGCGGCGTGGTGTTGACGATCAGGCGGTAGTCGCTCATGCGCGTGCGTCCTCGGTCGGGATGGCGGGGACCTGCTGGGTGATGCAGTGGACGCCGCCGCCGCCGAGCGCGAGCACGCGGCCCGGCACGCCGACGACCTCGCGCCCCGGCAGCAGCTCGCGCAGCCGCCGCAGCGCCTCCGCGTCCATCGCCGCGTCGAGCTGCGCCACCGGCACGATCGCCGCGCCGTTGCAGAGGTAGAAGTTCATGTAGGGGATCGCGACCGCGTCGCCGTCGTCCCGCTGCGTGCGCGGCAGCAGCTCGAACGCGACGACGTCGAGGCCGGCGGCGCGCAGCCGGCGCGCGTTCTCCTGCGCCTCGGCGTGGTTGGGGTCGCCCTCCGGCGCGGTCTGGAGCAGCACGCGGCCGGGCTCCAGGAAGGCGCAGACGTTGTCGACGTGGCCGTCGGTGTCGGCGTCCTCCACGAGCCCGTTGCGCAGCCACACGACGCGCTCGGCGCCCAGCCGCTCGTGCAGCTCGCGCTCGATCTGCTCGCGCCCGGCGTCGGGGTTGCGGTTCGGGTTCAGCAGGCACTGCTCGGTCGTGACGAGCGTGCCCTCGCCGTCGACGGCGATCGAGCCGCCCTCGAGCACGAGCGGCGAGGCGGTCCGTCGTATCGCCAGCCGCTCCAGCAGCCGCTGCGAGATCGCCGCGTCGTCGTCGTAGGGCGTGAACGCCTCGCCCCACGCGTTGAAGCGGAAGTCGACGCCGGCGCGCGCGGGGCGCCCGTCGGCGTCGCGGCCGGTCACGAGGATCGGCCCGGAGTCGCGCAGCCACGAGTCGTCGATCGGCAGCGCGGCGACCTCCACGTTCTCGGCCGGCACGCGCCGGCGCGCGTCCTGCGCGTGGTCGGGGTGCGCGACGAGCAGGACGGGCTCGAAGGCGGCGACCGCCGCGACCACCGCGGCGTGCGCGTCGCGCGCCTGCTCGATCGAGGCGCCGCGCCACGCGTCCTCGCGCGCGGGCCAGGCGATCAGCGTCAGCTCGTGGGGCGCCCACTCGGCTGGCATGCGCATGCCGGCGGCGCCGTCGTTCGTCGTCGTCGTCATCGGGTCAGCCTAGCGCGTGCGCCGCGAAGGAGTCAACGCGATGTCAACGCGTTGACTCCCCGTCGCGCGGCGGTGGCTCCGACGCCCACGGCGGCAGGTATGGTGGCCGCATCGTGGCGAGATCGCGCAGGCAAGCGGGCAGCGCCGAGACGCCGGCGCGCCGCGTCCGGCTCGACCGCGACGCGATCCTCGCCGTCGCCGAGCGCGTCGTCGCCGCGGAGGGGCTGGACGCACTGTCGCTGCGCCGCATCGGCGCCGAGCTGGGCGCCGACCCGACGGCCGTCTACCGCCACTTCCGCGACAAGGACGAGCTGCTGGGCGTGCTCGCCGACCGCCTCTTCGAGGACGCGCCGGCGCTCGATCCCGCCGACGACTGGCGCGTGCGCCTGCGCGCCGAGCTGCGCCACGAGCGCAGCCGCTATCGCGTGCATCCGGACGTCGCGGCGCTGCTCGCGCGGCGGCCCGACGACGACCCGCACCTCGCGGCGATGAACGACCGCGTGCTGGCGATCCTCGCCGACGCGGGCCTGGAGCCGGTGGCGGCGGCGCGCTACTTCCACGCGATCGAGAACGTCGTCGTCGGCTCCGGCCTCTACGCGACGCTGCTCGAGCACGCCGACGACCCGCGCGTCGCCGACCGCGTCGCGATGCGGCGCACGTACGCGTCGTTCGACCCGCGCGAGCTGCCGCACGCGGTCGCGGCCGCGCCGCACCTGTTCCCGCCGCAGGACGAGATCTTCGACGCGATCGTCGACCTGCTGATCGACGCGATCGAGCGCGCCGCCGCCGCCGGCTGAGCCGCCTACGGCGCGCCGTCCGCGGCGGCGACCTCGGCCGCCTCGGCGGGTGCGAGTCCGGCGAGCGTGTCCGCGAGCACCTCGCCGTGGCGCAGCTGGAGCGTCTTGAGGAAGCGCTGCTGCCCGAGCGTCAGCGCGACGAAGTGCCCGAGCTCCACGAGCTGCGCCTCGCTGAAGTGCTCGTGCAGGTCGCGCCAGCCGTCGTCGTCGATCAGGTTCGCGTCCCAGGCGATCGCCATCGTCCAGCGCAGGGCGGCGCGCTCGCGCGCGTCGAAGCGCGGCGAGCGCTCGAACTCGAGGATCTCGTCGACCTGCGTCTCGGTCATCCCGGCGCCGGCGGCGTCGGCGGAGCGCTGCCCGCCGCAGTACTCGCACTCGACCGACTTGGCGACGTAGAGGCGGCACAGCTCCTTGATCGCGTGGTCGCACTCGCCCTGGCGGAAGAACGTCTCCCACGCCTGGTTGAAGGCCTTCATCACCGCCGGGCTGTGGGCGCGGATCGCCTGGCTCTCCGGCCGCGGCGTTCCGTGCAGCCGCGCGCGCTCGAGGATCGCCAGCAGCTCGGGGTCGTCGAGGGCGGCGGGGTCGACGTAGCTGATGCGGGGCATAAGTCCTCTCGGTCCGTGCGGGCGGCGGCAGGCCCGGACGGCCCGCCCGCGGATCATGCAGACGTTTGCGATCCTAACACGCAGGCGGCGGATTTGACAGCCGCCACGTCTAGGACTACGATCCCGCAATCGTTTGCATTCAGGACGCAGCACACTGCTCGCCGACAGGCGCGCAGCCCGACTCAGGCAGAACGGCTGGAGGACACACATGACGGTTGATCGAGGCGATCGCTCGCGCACGACGATCACGGCGCGCGCTGCGCGTCGCGGGAGCGCACGATGAGCGCCGGGACCCCGCCCCGCGACTCGCTCTGCGCGATGCCGGCGACCGAGCTGGCCGCTGCGATCCGCACCAAGGAGATCTCGCCGGTCGAGGCGACGGAGGCCGTGCTCGGGCGGATCGAGGCGCTCAACCCCTCGATCAACGCGGTCGTGACGGTCACCGACGACGTGGCGCGCAAGACGGCGCGCGAGGCCGAGGCGGCCGTCATGCGCGGCGACGAGCTCGGCCCGCTCCACGGCGTGCCCTACACGCTCAAGGACCTCACGGCCACGAAGGGCATCCGCACGACCTTCGGCTCGAAGCTCTTCGAGCACGTCGTGCCGACCGAGGACGCGCTCGTCGCGCAGCGCATGAAGGAGGCCGGCGGCGTGCTCGTCGGCAAGACGAACACCCCGGACGAGGGCTGCAAGGGCGTCACCGACAACCTCGTCTTCGGCATCACGCGCAACCCGTGGGCGCTCGACCGCACGCCCGGCGGCTCCAGCGGCGGCGCCTCCGCAGCCGTCGCCGCGGGCATGGCGCCGCTCGCCGAGGGCAGCGACTTCGCCGGCTCGATCCGCATCCCCGCAGCCTTCTGCGGCCTGTTCGGCCTCAAGCCCTCCGACGGGCGCATCCCGACGGTCCCGAACAACATGCTGTGGCACGCGGTCACCTACTGCTACGGGCCGATCACGCGGACCGTCGCCGACGGCGCGCTGATGCTCGACGTGCTCTCCGGCCCCGACGACCGCGACCCGCGCTCGCTCGCCGACGGCCCGCACGACTTCAGCGCGACCGTCGCCGGCGAGCAGTCGCTCGCCGGCAAGCGCATCGGCTGGTCGCGCGACCTCGGCTTCGTCCCGGTCGAGCCGGAGGTGACGGCCGCCTGCGCCGAGGCCGTCGCCGCCTTCGAGGCGATGGGCTGCGAGGTCGAGGAGATCACGACCGACTTCAGCGACGAGGTCGAGCCCTACGCGCTGCTGAACTCCAACCGCCGCGGCGCGCTGATCGACCCCTACCTGCCCGAGCGCGCCGACGACGTCGACCCGCTGATGATCTGGCGCGCCGAGGCCGCGCGCGCGAGAACCGCGACCGACGCGGCCGTCGCCGAGATGGCGCAGGCGGAGATCTACCAGCGCGTGCGCGACCTGCTCCAGCGCTACGACCTGCTGCTCGTGCCGACGACGCCGACGCCGCCGTTCCCGATCGGCGACGACTTCCCGCAGGAGATCGCCGGCCAGCGGATCGACAGCCCCTTCCAGCAGCTGCCGTTCACCTCGCTCTTCAACATGACCGGCCATCCGGTCGCATCCGTGCCCGCCTCGTGGACCCCCGACGGCCTGCCGGTGGGGATCCAGATCGTCGGACCCTGGCGCGACGACGAGGCGGTCCTGCGGGCGGCGGCGGCCTACGAGCAGGCGCGCCCGTGGGCCGACCGCTGGCCCGCCCTCGTCACGCAGGAGGCGGCCTCGTGAGCCGCACGTGGTGGGACGACGGCGCCGACCGCGACCTGCCGCTGGCGGTCGCGCTCGGCGAGCGTCCCGCCGACCTCGCGATCCGCGGCGGCCGCCTCGTCGACGTCCACACCGGCGAGATCTACGCGGCCGACGTCGCGATCGCCGGCGGGCGCATCGCGGCCGTCGGCGACGTCGAGCGCTGCGTCGGCGAGCAGACGCGGATCGTCGAGGCGGACGGGCGCCACCTCGTCCCGGGACTGATCGACACGCACTTCCACATCGGCTCCTCGGCGCTCGCGATGACCGAGATGGCGCGGCTGCTCGTGCCGTTCGGGACGGCGGCGCTCGTGACCGACTTCTACGAGCCGTCGATCACCAACGGCGTCGACGCGATGCGCTTCCTGCTCGACGAGAGCGCGCGCACGCCGCTGCGCGTCTACCTCTCGCCCTTCTGCCCCGCCTACGGCGACCCCGCGAACCTCAGCGTCGTCACGCCGGAGGACTTCGAGCAGGTCATGGACTGGCCCGAGTGCGCCGAGGTGCGCGAGTGGTACGTCGAGCGCGAGCACCGCGGCGACGGCTCCGAGCGCCGCATCGGCGCGGGCGCGCGCCGCCGGGGACTGCGCCTCTCCGGGCACCTCGCCGCCGTGCACGGACCGCAGCTGCAGGCGGCCGCCGCCGCCGGGATCCGCTCCGACCACGAGGTCGCCACCGCGCAGGAGGCGCTCGAGCGCGCGCGCCTGGGCATCGCCGTGCAGATGCGCTGGTCCTCGGGCAGCCGCGACGTGATGCAGGAGATCCTGCGCGCGCTCGTCGAGCACCGCTGCGACAGCCGCATGTTCATGTTCAGCACCGACGAGGAGGACGTCGACGACTTCGCCGACCTCGGCCACGTCGACCACCGCGTGCGGATGGCGATCGAGCTCGGCGTGCCGGCCGTGGACGCGATCCGCATGGGCTCGCTCAACGCCGCCGTCCACCTCGGCGCGACCGCCGACCTCGGCAGCGTCGCGCCCGGCCGGCTCGCGTTCGTGAACCTCGTGGACGACCTCGCGCGCTTCCATATCAGCACGGTCGTGGCCGGCGGGCAGGTCGTCGGCGAGCAGGGCAGATGGGTCGCCGAGCCGTTCCCCGCGCTCGACTACCCGCCCGACTTCCACGGCACGATCCGCATCGGCCGCGAGCTGGCGCCCGCCGACTTCCGCATCCCCGTCGAGGGCGCGCCCGCGCAGGTCACCGCGCGCGTGATCGGGGCGCTCGGCGACGAGCGCTGGGAGGAGCGCCATCTGGAGCTGCCCGCCGCCGGCGGCGAGCTGCGCGCCGACCCCGAGCGCGACCTCGCGAAGGTCGCGGTCGTCGAGCGCCACCGCGCCAGCGGCAAGCTGGGCGTCGGCCTGCTGCAGGGCTTCGGCCTGCGCGCGGGCGCGTTCGCGTCGTCCTTCTACCCGGTCGGCATGAACGTCGGCGTCGTCGGCGTCGACGACGCCGACATGGCGCTCGCGGTCAACCGCATCGCCGCGCTCGACGGCGGCTTCGTCGCCGTGCGCGACGGGCGCGTGCTGGCGGAGGTGCCGATGCCGCTGCTCGGCTACCTGAGCAGCGCGCCGGCGGAGGAGGTCGCCGACGGCTTCCGCACCGTGCGCCGCGCGATCGCGGAGCTCGGCTGCCGCATCCCGGGCCTCTACACGGTGCTCGGCTACCTGCTGCTCCCGGTGTCGCCCGGGCTGCACATCGGAATCGATGGACTCGTGCGCGTCGCGTACGGCGAGGAGGAGGCGCGCACGCCGCTCGAGGTGGTCGTCGCATGACGGCTGCCGCATTCGTCGGCCGGAGACGGCCGACCCCCCACGGAGAGAGAGCTATTCCGCGGTGCTGCGGAGTGAGAAAGGAAGTGCGATGAGCATGCGCAAGACATGGGCCGCGGTCGTCGCGTCCCTCGTGGCGGCCGGCCTGCTGGCCGGTTGCGGCGGGAGCGGCGGCGGCGACGGCAACGACACGTCGAAGCCGATCGTCGTCGGAACGTCCCTGCCGCTGACCGGACAGGACTCCCAGACGGGCGTCGCCGTGCAGAGAGGCTACAAGGCGTGGCAGAAGGTCATCAACGAGCAGGGCGGGATCCTCGGCCGCAGAGTCCAGCTGAAGATCCTCGACGACGCGAGCAACCAGAACACGGTGATCAGCGACTACAACCAGTTGATCAGCAAGGACAACGTCGACTACGTCGTCGGCACCTTCTCGACGCGGCTTGCGCTGCCGGCGTTGTCGATCACCGACCGTCACAAGATGCTCTACCCCGACCCGGCCGGTGCCGCGCCGGAGGTCTTCGCGCGCAGATCGCCCTTCTACTTCTACGCCGAGCCCGCGACGCCGGTGAACTTCGGCGTGCCGTTCGCGAACTACATCGCCGGGCTGCCGGCGAGCGAGCGGCCGAAGGAGGTCGCCTACGTCCTGACGCAGGACCCGTTCACCAGCTCGACCGTCGCCGGCATGCAGAGAATCCTCGAGAGAGCCGGGATCAAGACGGTGCTGCGCGCGACCTACCCGTTCTCGGCGCAGAACTTCGACCCGATCGCCGCCCAGGTCAAGCAGTCCGGCGCCGATCTGCTCGTGACCGCCGGCGGCTTCGCCGACGAGGTCGGGATCGTCCGCTCGCTGCTGAAGGCGGGCGCCGAGTCGAACATCCACTACCTCTACCAGACCAACGCCCCGGCGGCGATCGCGGAGTACCCGGCGGGCGTCGGCAAGGAGAACACGCAGGGCGTCTTCTGGGCCGCGGGCTACACGACGTCGCTCGACAGCAAGGACAACAGAGCGTTCGTGTCCGCCTACCGCTCGCTGTACAGAGTGGATCCGCAGGGCCTCTCGGCCTTCGCGTTCGCCGCCGGCCAGGTGCTGTCGACGGCCGCCGAGGCAGCCGGCTCGAAGGGCATCGACGATCAGATGCTGATGGCCGACTGGCTGCACGCCAACTCGGTCGACACGGTCATCGGGACGCTCGAGTGGGATGCCACCGGCGCGCCGAAGGGCGTCTTCGCGACCGGCCAGTGGCAGGACGGCAAGCCGCAGATCATCCTGCCGGAGAACCTGGCCTCGACGTCGAGAATCCTCAACTGCTGGCGGACGTGCTGAGCGCGTCCGCCGAGCAGATCTCCGCGGGTCTCGCCGCGGAGCCCTATCCGCGCTTCAGCGACGCGGAGCTCGCCGCACGGCGAGCGTCGCTGGAGCGCGCGATGGGGGAGCACGACGTCGACCACGTCGTGCTCTACGGGGCGGAGCGCGCGGGGTCGGCGATCCCGTGGCTCACGCGCTGGCCCGTCACGCGCGAGGCGCTCGCGATCGTGACGCCCGGCGAGCAGGACGTGCTGCTCGTCAACTTCTACAACCACATCCCCAACGCCGCGCGGATCGCCACGGAGGCGGACGTCCGCCCGGCGGGGCGGGACGCGGCGGCGACCGCCGTCGAGGAGCTCGCGCGGCGCGGCGCGCGCGGACGCCGGATCGGCCTGATCGGGCCGCTCGGCTACCGCGCGCACGCCACGCTCGCGCAGCTCGCCGGCGAGGTCGTGCCGCTGGACGGGGCCTACGCGGACCTGCGCATGCGCAAGTCCGCGGAGGAGATCGCGTGGCTGCGCGTCGCCTGCGACCTGACGGACCGCGGCATGCGCGCGCTGCGCGCTGCCGCGGTCCCGGGCGCGACCGAGTCACAGCTCGGCGACGCCGTCGAGCGCGGCTGGGTCGCCGACGAGGGCCGCACGCAGATCCACTACATCGGCGTCACGTCGATGGAGGACCCGCAGCTGTGCGCGCCGGCGCAGTGGCCCGCCCGCCGGCGGCTGCAGGCCGGCGACGTGCTCGCGTGCGAGCTGAGCGCGACGTTCTGGGACTACACGGGGCAGGCGCTGCGCACGTTCGCCGTCGCGGGCGAGCCGACGCCGCTCTACCGGCGGCTGCACGAGGTCGCCGAGGCGGCCTTCGACGCCGTCAGCGGCCGGCTGCGCGCCGGCGCGACCGCCGCCGAGCTGGTGGAGGCGGGCGCGCTGATCGACGAGGCCGGCTTCACGATCCGCGACTCGCTCGTGCACGGCTTCGTGGGCGGCCTGCTGCCGCCCGCGCTGCGCACGCCGGCGAGCACGATGGGCGAGGTGCCGGACTTCACGTTCGAGGCCGGCATGACGGTCGTCGTGCAGCCGAACGTGGTGACACAGGACGAACGGGCCGGGGTTCAGCTCGGCGAGCTGCTGCTGGTCGGCGAGGACGGCGTCGAGCGGCTGCACCGGCTTCGAGCGCGGCTTCCTCGCGACCGGCTAGGCAACGAGGAAGAGGAGATGGTGATGAGGGCAGGTCGAACGACGGCGGTCGCCGCCGCGCTGATGCTGGGCTTGGCCGCGCTCGTCGCGGGCTGCGGCGGGGGCGGCGACAGCGGCTCCGGCACGTCGACGGCGCCGATCGTGATCGGCACGTCGCTGCCGCTCACGGGCGAGGACTCGCAGCTCGGGACCGCGGTGAAGCAGGGCTACGAGGTGTGGGAGAGAGTCGTCAACGAGCAGGGCGGGATCCTCGGCCGCAGAGTCCAGGTGAAGATCCTCGACGACCACAGCAACCAGAACGCGGTCATCACCGACTACAACGAGCTGCTGGCCAAGGACAAGGTCGACTTCGTCACCGGCACCTTCTCGACGCGCCTGACGCTGCCGGCGATCGGCGTCGTCGAGCGCCACAGAAAGCTCTACCTCGACCCCGCCGGCGGCGCGCCGGACGTGTTCGACCAGCACCTGCCGCGCTACTTCTACGCGGCGCCCGCGCCGTCGTACAGATTCGGGCTCGCGTTCGCCGAGTACATCGCGGCGCTGCCCGCGTCCGAGCGGCCGAAGAAGGTCGCCTACGTGCTGACGCAGGATCCGTTTACGCGCTCGACGGTCGAGGGCATGCAGACGGTGCTGAAGCAGGCCGGCATCGAGACGGCGCTGGAGGCGACGTATCCGCTCGGCAGCAAGAACTTCGACCCGATCGCGACGAAGGTCAAGGACACGGGCGCCGAGGTGGTCGTCAACGCCGGCGGCTTCCCGGAGGAGATCGCGTTCGCGCGCGCGCTGAGCAAGGTCGGCGCGACGCCGCGCGTGCTCTACCAGAGCAGCTCGCCGGTCTACGCCGACGACTACGCCGCCGGCGTGGGCAAGGCCAACACCGCGGGCGTGTTCTACCCGGCCGGCTACAGCCCGGTGCTCGACACGGCCGGCAACCCGGCCTTCACGAAGGCCTTCCAGGCGTCGTTCCACTCGCCGCCGGGTCGCCTCTCGGCCGCCGGGTTCACGGCCGGGCAGACGCTCAAGGCCGCCGTCGAGGCGGTCGGCGAGAGAGGCATCGAGGACCAGCAGCTGCTGGCCGACTGGCTGCACGCCAACACGGTCGAGACGGTCTTCGGCCCGATCAGATGGGATGCGGACGGGGTGCCCCAGGGCACGTTCGCGATCGGTCAGTGGCAGGACGGCAAGCAGCAGATCGTGTTGCCCAAGTCGCTCGCGACGAGCGACAAGATCGAGCTCTGCTACCGGACCTGCTGAGCATGGTCGAACGCCATCTCAATGGGGTGTCCTTGACACCCCATATCCCCGTTGGTACCGTCAAGCAAACGTTTGCAGTAGCGGACCGAGCCATGTTCACCGACCTCCCCAACCAGCAGCGCGACGCCAGCCGGCGGCGTCGCGCGGGAGGCCGGTCGTGACCGACTTCGTCCAGGCGGTCGTCCTCGGCGTGCTGATCGGCGGCACGTACGCGCTGGTCGGCACCGGCCTCTCGCTCATCTACGGCGTGATGGGCATCATCAACTTCGCGCACGGCGCGCTGCTGATCCTCGCGGCGTTCCTCACCTACACGATCTGGCACCTGACGGGCCTCGACCCGCTCGCGACGATCGTGATCACGACGCCCGCGATGTTCGCGATCGGCTGGGCGATCTACAACACGACGTTCCGCCCGATCCGCGCCGAGTACGTCGGCTCGGCGGTGCTGCTGCCGTTCGGCCTCGCGCTGCTGCTCGAGGCCGCGATGGGAATGATCTGGGGCAACAACGTCAAGTCGATCCGCCCGCCCTACGCCGACCAGTCGTTCGTGCTCGGCTCCTTCTTCTTCCCGAAGGTGCAGGTCTTCGGGCTCGTGCTGGCGCTCGTCGTGCTCGTGCTGCTCGTCGGCTTCCTGAAGCGGACCTGGAGCGGCCGCGCGATTCGCGCCGCCGCCACCAACCCGAGCGGGGCCGAGCTCGTCGGCGTCAAGGTGAGCGCCGTCTCGGCGATGACCTTCGCGATCGGCGTCGCGGCCACCGCGGCCGGCGGCTCGATCATCGGCGTCGTCTTCTCGTTCGTGCCCGGCTCCGGCGCCGAGTGGCTGCTGCGGCTGCTGGCGATCGTCGTGCTCGGCGGCATGGGCAGCATCGGCGGCACCGTCGTCGCCGGCCTGTTGCTCGGCATCGCCGAGAGCCTCACCTCCCGCTACATCGGATTGGAGTGGACCACCGCCGTGCCCTACATCGTCGTGTTCGTCGTGCTGCTCGCCCGCCCACAGGGCCTGTTCGGCGCGCGGCTGCGAGAGGACGTGGCCGTATGAGCCTCGTCAGACGTGTGAAGCCGAGCAGCGTGCTCGTGCTCGCGGGCGCGCTCGTGCTGCTGCTGTTCCCGGTCGTGAACGGCAACGAGGCCGACCAGAACGTCGTGATCCTCTCGCTGGTGCTGGCCGTCGGCGCGGTCGCCGTCAACATCATGGGCGGCTACGGCGGCTACTACTCCTTCGGCGAGGCCGTCCACTTCGGCATCGGCGGCTACACCGTCGCGATCCTCTCGACGACGACCGGCACCTCGCCGTTCCTGTGGCTGCCGGCCGCGGCGATCGTCTCCGGCCTGTTCGCCCTGCTGATCGCGGGCATCGCGCTGCGCGGCCGCGGCCACGCGTTCGTGATCCTCACGATGACGGCGCTGCTGCTCGTGCAGTTCATCGCGCTCCAGTGGACCTCGCTCACGGGCGGGCCGGCGGGGCACTCGCTCCCGATCCCCGGCTGGTCGGTCGACTACGCGAACTGGCCGTTCCACTACGCGCTGCTCGCGCTGCTCGGGATCGTGCTGCTGATCTCCGCGCGCATCCGCCGCGCGAAGCTCGGCATGGGCCTGATCGCGATGCGCGAGGACGAGGGCAAGGCGGCGACGATCGGCGTCAGCACGCCGGTCTACAAGACCGTCGGGTTCGTCATCAGCTCCGCGGTGCTCGGCATCGCGGGCGGCATCTACGCCTACTACGCCTCGTTCATCAACCCGATCGACATGTTCAGCCTGCTGTTCAGCGGCCAGCTGCTGCTCGCGATGCTGCTCGGCGGCAGCGGCACGCTGTTCGGGCCGGTCATCGGCGCGTTCATCCTCCAGTATCTCGACTACTACGGCAACCAGTCGTTCGGCGGCGGCAACGCGCGCCTCTTCATCGTCGGCGGGCTGCTCGTGATCGTCGTGCTGTTCCTGCCGCGCGGCCTGCTGCCGAGCATCGAGAGCCTGTGGGCGCGCTACCGCTCGAAGGGCAAGGCGGCGCTCGTCGGGCAGCGGCTCGCGGACGCGGCGGACACGCCCGTCGGCGAGCTCCAGGGGCGCGTCGTGCGCGAGCTGGAGCAGGCCGCCGCCGACGTGGCGGAGCAGAGCGCCCCGCTGCTGGAGGTGCGCGACCTGCACAAGGCGTTCGGCGGCACGCACGCCGTCGACGGCTGCTCCTTCGTCGTCCCGGCCGGCTCGATCACCGGTCTGATCGGCCCCAACGGCTCCGGCAAGACCACGACGTTCAACCTGATCGGCGGCACCATGCGCGCCGACGCGGGCGAGGTCTGGTTCGACGGCCGCCGCATCGACGCGCTTCCGCCGTGGAAGCGCGCCTACGGCGGCGTCGGCCGTACCTTCCAGGTGACGCGGCTGTTCCTCGGCATGACGGTGCTGGAGAACGTCGTCGCGCCGCTGCGGACCTTCTCCTGGCGGCAGCTGAACGCGGTCGCGGTCAGCGGCCCGGAGGCGGCGCGCGCCGAGGAGCTGCTCGAGTTCGTCGGCATGCACCGTTTCCTCGACCAGCCGGCCGGGGCGCTCTCCTACGGCCAGCGCAAGCTCGTCGAGCTGGCGCAGGTGCTGATGCTGGAGCCGAAGCTGATCATGCTCGACGAGCCGGCGGGCGGCATCAACGTGCGCCTGATCGACCGCATGGGCGAGCTGATCCGCGAGCTGAACCGCCACGGGACGACGTTCCTGCTGGTGGAGCACAACATGCCGTTCGTGCTGGAGCTGACCAACGCCGTGCACGTGCTCGCGCGCGGCGCCTGCATCTGCTCCGGCACGCCGGACGAGATCCAGCGCGACCCGCTCGTGCTCGACGCATACCTGGGCGACGACTTCGTCGCCCAGGAGGGGGTGAAGGCATGAGCGCGCCGCTGTTGGAGCTGAGAGGCGTCGTCGCCGGGTACCGCGGCGGCGGCGACGTCCTGCAAGGCGTCGACCTGACCGTCGAGGAGGGCGCGATCGCCTGCATCGTCGGTCCCAACGGGGCCGGCAAGTCGACGGTGCTGCGCGCGATCAGCGGCCTGCTGCCGCCGCGCGGCGGGGAGATCCACTTCGCCGGCGCGCAGATCGGCGGCCTGTCACCGGCGGCGGTGATCGCGCAGGGGATCGTCCAGGTGCCGCAGTCGGACGGGCTGTTCCCCGGCATGACGGTGCGCGAGAACGTGCTGATGGGCGCCTTCACGCTGCGCCGCGAGCCGGCGCTGATCAAGCAGCGCTACCAGGAGGTGCAGGAGGTCTTCCCGGTGATCGCCGATCGCGCCGAGGAGACGGCCGGCAACCTCTCGGGCGGGCAGCGGCGGATGGTCGAGTTCGCGCGCTCGCTGATGCTGGAGCCCAAGCTCGTGCTGCTGGACGAGCCGTCGGTCGGGCTGGACCCGAAGATGCTCCAGCTCGCCTACGAGAGCGTGCAGCGGATGGCCGAGTCGGGACGCACGATCCTGCTGATCGAGCAGAACGTGCGCTTCGGGCTGCGGCTCGCGACGTACGGGATCGTGATGGAGAGCGGGCGCGTGCGGCTGGAGGGCTCGGCGAAGGACGTGCTCGACAACCCGGAGATGGCCGACCTCTACTTCGGCGGTGCCACGCAGCATGCGAAGGACGCCGGCGCCCCCGCGTCGGCTCCGGCGGCTCCCGCCGCGCCCGCGCCGGAGGTGCCCTCGTCATGAGCGGGGTCGCGACGAGCGTCGGTCCGCACGCCACCCCCTATCCGCGCTTCAGCGACGCCGAGCTGGAGCGCCGCCGCGCGCTGCTCGGCGCGGCGATGGCGGCGCGCGGCGTCGACCACGTCGTCGTCTACGGCGCCGACCGCTCCGGCTCGGCGGTCGCCTGGCTGACGCGCTGGCCGGTCACGCGCCGGGCGCTCGTCGTGCACACGCCCGGCGAGCGCGACGCGCTGCTGGTCGAGTTCTACAACCACATCCCGAACGCGACGCGGATCGCCGAGGACGCCGACGTCGACTGGATCGGCCCCGACGCGATCGGCCGCGGCCTCGAGGAGCTGCGCCGGCGCGGCGCCGCGGGCGCCCGCGTCGGCGTGATCGGCACGCTGCCCTACGGCGCGCGCGTGCGGCTGGCGGAGCTGGCCGGCGAGGTCGTCGAGATGGGCGCCGACTACGCGCGCCTGCGGCACGTCAAGTCGCCCGAGGAGCTCGACTGGCTGCGCGTCGGCTGCGCGCTGACCGACCGCGCGGTCCTGGCGCTGCGCGACGGCGCCGCGCCGGGGATGACCGAGGCCGAGCTGGGCGCGCTCGTCGAGTCGGCCTACCTCGGCGCCGGCGGCACGACGCACATCCACTACTTCGCCGCGACGCCGATGGACGACCCGCAGCTGAGCGTGCCGGCGCAGTGGCCGTCGGCGCGGCGGCTGGCCGCCGGCGACGAGCTCGTGTGCGAGATCAGCGCGTCGTTCTGGGGCCACCCGGGGCAGCTGCTGCGCACGTTCGCGGTCGCGGCGGAGCCGACGGCGGAGGTCCGCCGCCTGCACGACGTCGCCGACGCCGCGCTCGAAGCGGTCCTCGCGCGCGTGCGCGCGGGCGCGACGGCGGCCGAGCTGGTCGCGGCGTCCGGCGTGATCGAGGAGGCGGGCTGCACGATCCGCGACGACCTCGTGCACGGCTTCGTCGGCGGCTACCTGCCGCCGGTGCTCGGCAGCGCGAGCCGCATGCTGACGCCGGTCCCGGACTTCACGCTGGAGGCGGGCATGACGATCGTCGTGCAGCCGAACGTGGTCACGCCCGACGAGCGCGTCGGCGTGCAGACGGGCGAGCTGGTCCTCGTGACCGAGGACGGCGCCGAGCGGCTGCATCGGGTCGAGCGCGGCCTGCTGCGGATCGGCTGAGGCCGGTCCGGCCTACGCGCCCCCGCGGCGGTTGACAGGTTGGCACGCCCGGTATACTTTCAGCAATCGTTTGCATGGGAATCAGGGGAACGATGAGGCGATGACGAGCACGTTGATCGAGGGCGGCGTCGTGGCGACGATGGACGCGGGTCGCAGCCGCTATGACCACGGCTGGGTGCTCGTGCGCGACGGCGTCATCGCCGGCGTCGGCGACGCCCCGACGCGGCCCGACGCGGCCGACGTCGACGAGCGCATCGACGCCGGCGGCTGCATCGTCGTGCCGGGCCTCGTCAACGCCCACCAGCACCACTGGTACTCGCTCTTCAAGGGCCTCGGCGCGGGCATGCTGCTGGAGCAGTGGATCAGCGACCTGCTGCTGCCCGCCGGCGCCGCGCTGACATCCGCCGACCTCGAGATCGCGAGCTGGCTCAGCTGCCTGGAGATGCTCGGCGGCGGCACGACGACGTGCCTCAACCACTCCGTCACGCGCAGCGACGACGCCGCCGTCGCGGCGACCCTCCAGCCGGTCGTGGAGTCCGGCATGCGCCAGCTGTTCGCCAAGGAGGTGCGGCCGGACGGGCTCGAGGACGAGCTCGCGCTCGCGCAGGCGCTGCACGGACGCTGGAACGGGGCGGCGAACGGGCGCATCGCGCTCGGGCTGGTGGTCGAGACGAGCGCCCACTGGGTCGCCGTCGGCGCCTGCTCGGAGGAGCTGGTGCTGCGCGCCGACGCGCTCGCCGCGCGCCTCGGCATGCGCGTCAGCGACCACATCGCCGGCGGCACGATGTCGCGCGAGCACGGCTACCTGCGCTTCGTGCTGGAGACCGGGCGCACCGACGTGGAGTACCTGCACCAGCTCGGCGTGCTCGACGACAAGTGGGTGCTCGCGCACGCGCTCAACGCGCGCGACCGCGACATCGAGCTGACCGCCGCGTCCGGCGCGACCGTCGTGCACACGCCGACGAGCGAGGCCTCGCGCGGCGCCGGGATCGCGCCGATCCGCCGCTACCGCGACGCCGGCGCGCGCGTCGCGCTCGGCTCCGACGGCCCGATGGTCGACACGAGCGTCGACATGATCGAGCAGATGAAGGCGACGATCCTGCTCCAGAACCAGCTGCACCTCGACCCGTCGGCGGTCGTCGCCGAGGACGCGCTCGCGATGGCGACGATCGAGGCCGCCGCGGCGCTCGGACTCGACGCGCAGATCGGCTCGCTCGAACCCGGCAAGCGCGCCGACGTCGCCGTCTTCGACCTCGAGCAGCCGCACTGCGCGGTCCACCACGACCCGGTCGCGGCGCTCGTGCACTCGGCGCGCGGCAGCGACGTCCGCTGGGTGCTCGTCGACGGCGAGCCGCTGGTGCGCGAGGGCGCCTTCGTGCGCCACGACCGCGACGCCGTGCGCGCGATCGTCGGCGAAGCGCGGGCCCGCGCCCACGAGCTGCTGGCACGCGCCGACGTGCCGGCCCACCACGCCGCGGCCGCACGCCGCGCGCTCCCCACCCCGGCCTGACGATGGAGGACACGACGATGGACGCGATCGACCGCCCCGACCGCGCGCAGGCCGAAGCGGCCGCGCGCATGCACGCCGCCGACGTGGCGGTCGGCGCCGCGCCGGCGACGCTCGTGCTGCGCGGCGGCCGCGTCGCCGAGGTGCACGGCGGCCGCCTGCTGCGCGCCGACGTGGCGATCGCCGGTGAGCGGATCGCGGCCGTCGGCGACGTCGAGCACACGATCGGCGCCGGCACCGAGACGCTGGACTGCACGGGCCTGATCGTGCTGCCGGGGTTCGTCGAGCCGCACTTCCACGTCGGCAGCTCGCAGCTGTCGGTCGAGCGGCTGGCGGAGGCGATCGTGCCGTGCGGGACGATCGCGTACAGCACGTGCTTCTACGAGCCGGCCGTCGTCGGCGGCCCGGAGGCCGTGCACGCGCTGCTCGAGCGCTCGGAGGGCACCGGGCTCGACGTGCTGCTGTCGCCGTTCGTCGCGGCGCTCGGCCAGGGCGAGCTCGGCACGAGCCGCTTCGGCTGGGACGACCTCGTCGCGCTGCTCGCCGACGAGCGCTGCGTCGAGCTGCGCGAGTGGAGCTACCTGATGGCGCACATCCCCGGGATGGAAGCGCTGTACACGGACGCGCTGCGGCGCGGGCTCGCGATCGGCGGCCACCTGGAGGCGCAGCAGGGCTCGCTGCTCCAGGCGTCGGTCGCGCTCGGCTGCTGCTCGGACCACGAGACCGCCACGGCCGCGGAGGCGGTCGAGAAGGCGCAGGCCGGCGTGATCGTGCAGGTGCGAGAGGGCTCCGGCGCGCGCGACCTGGAGGCGCTGCTGCCGGCGATCACCGAGCACGGCGCGGACCCGCGCTGCTTCGCCTTCTCGACCGACGAGCAGGAGCTGCAAGTCGCTCGCCGCCGACGGCCACCTCGACCACAAGCTGCGGCTCGCCGTGGCCGCCGGCGTGGCGCCGGTCGACGCGGTGCGGATGGCGACGCTCGGCGCCGCCCGCAGCCTCGGCGTCGAGCGCGACTACGGCTCCGTCGCGGCGGGCCGGATCGCCTCGCTCGCGCTCGTCGAGGACCTCGCCGGCTTCCGCGTGCGGCGCGTGATCGCGCGCGGGCGGCTCGCCGCCGAGGACGGCGCGTACGTGCTGCCGCGGGCGACCGAGCCCTACCCGGCGGCGTGGTCGCAGACGATCCGGCTCGCGCGCCCGCTGACGGCGGAGGACTTCGCGCTGCCGGCGGGCGACGCGACGCTGCGCGCGATCGGCGTCGTGCCCGGCTCGCTGCTGACCGACGAGCTGGAGCTCGACGTGGCCCGCGACGCGGACGGCGGACTGGCGCCCGGCCAGGGCCTGGCGAAGATCGCCGTCGCCGACCGCCACGAGGCGTCCGGGCGCGTCGGCCTCGGCGTGATCCGCGGGCTCGACGTGGCGCACGGCGCGTTCGCGGCGACCGTCAACCCGGGGATGGCGAACCTGATGGTCGTCGGCGTCGACGACGCCGACATGGCGCTCGCCGCCAACCGCGCCGCCGAGCTCGGCGGCGGCATCGTCGTCGTGCGCGACGGGGCGGTCTGCGCCGAGGTGGCGCTGCCGCTGTTCGGGATGCTCTCGCACGCGCCGCTGGCCGAGACGTCGGCGGCCTGCACGGCCGTCGGCCGCGCGCTGCGCGAGCAGCTGGGCTGCCCGCACGAGGGGATCCTCACGACCGCCGGCTTCGTCTGCCTGCCGAGCGCGATCCCGCGCCTGAAGCTGTCCGACCACGGGCTCGTGCGCGTCTCGCGCGGCGCGCCCGGCGAGCTCGTCCCGCTCGCCTGCGAGGCGCGCGAGGTGCCGGCATGACGGCGACGGCCGCCCCGGCGCGCTTCTCGGCGCAGGAGATGGAGCGCCGCGCGGGGCTCGCGCGCGCGCTGATGGAGCGCGAGGGGCTCGACGCGCTCGTGCTCTACGGCTCCGGCGGCGGCGCCGCGCACGTGCGCTGGCTCTCGGGCTACGAGGAGCTCGTCGTCGGCTACCTGGTGATGCCGCGCGACGGCGAGCCGCTGCTGCTCGTCTCCTACCTCAACCACCTGCCCAACGCGCGCGAGCTCAGCAGCGTGCCCGCCGAGTGGGGCGGCTTCCGCCCGGCCGAGGAGGTCGCCGAGCGGCTGCGGGCCTGCGGCGCGCGGCGCGCCGGGCTCGTCGGCGCCGACTCCGCCTTCGAGCTGGGCATGCCCTACGCGCACCACGCGCGGCTGCGCAGCGGCGCGCCGGAGGTCGAGCTGGTCGACGCCTCCGCGGCCTTCGAGCAGCTGCCGATCGTCAAGTCCGAGGAGGAGGTGGCGCTGCTGCGGCGCGCGGCGGCGCTGACCGACGACGCGCTGGCGGCGATCGCCGCCGCGGCCCGCCCCGGCGTCGCCGAGTACGAGCTGGTCGCCGCGGGCGAGCACGCCTACCGCAGCAGAGGCGGCGAGCTGGGCATCTCGTTCATCCGCACGATGCCGATGGACGCGCCCACCGGCTGCGTGCCGGCGCAGAGCGCCTCCGGCCGGCGGCTGGAGGCCGGCGACGTGATCTTCACCGAGCTGTCGGCCGGCTGGCAGGGCTACTCCGGCCAGGTGCTGTGGCCGATCTTCGTCGGCGCCGAGCCCACGCCGGAATGGCAGCAGGCGTTCGACGCCGCGCTGGAGACGCTGCACGCGCTCGAGCGCGCCGTCCGCCACGGCGCGACGATCGCCGACGCCATCGCCGCCGCGGAGCCGATCCGCCGCATCGACCGCACGATCTACGACGACCTGTTGCACGGGCTGGGGATCGGGCTGCACCCGCCGTTCCTCGGCCCGGACGAGTTCGAGCGCCCGCCGGCCGACGGCGGCATGCGCTTCGAGCGCGGCATGTCGATCGTGCTGCAGCCGAACCCGATCGCGCGCGACGAGCGCACCGGCATCCAGCTCGGCGGCCTGACGATCGTGCGCGACGACGGCGTCGAGCGGCTGCAGGCGCTGCCGGACGCGCCGCTCGTCGTGGGATGACCCGGCGGACGAGCGAGAGGAGCGGGAGATGACGCGACGACGGAGACCGATGCGAGGCGGCTGTGCGGGGAGTGCGCGATGCGCCTGCGCCTGATCCGCCACGCGACGCTCGTGCTCGACTACGCCGGCCGGCGGCTGCTGGTCGACCCGATGCTCGCGGCCGCGGGCGAGCTGCCGCCGATCGAGGGCACGCCGAACCCGCGCCCGAACCCGCTGGTGGAGCTGCCGTGCGCGGCGTCCGAGCCGCTGGAGGGGCTCGACGGCATGCTCGTCACCCACCTGCACTTCGACCACTTCGACGACCCCGCGGCGGCGCTGTTGCCGCGCGCGCTGCCGCTGCTGTGCCAGCCGCCCGACGTCGGCTACCTCAAGAGCCGCGAGGGCTTCGAGGCGGTGCTGCCGGTCGCCGAGCGGCTGAGCTGGGAGGGGATCGCGGTGACGCGCACCGGCGGGCGCCACGGCAGCGGCGCGCTGGCCGAGGCGATGGCGCCGGTCTCGGGCTTCGTGCTCGCCGCGCCCGGCGAGCCGGCGCTCTACGTCGCCGGCGACACCGTCTGGTGCGAGGAGCTGCGCGACGCGCTCGACGCGCACCGGCCCGGCGTCGTCGTGCTCAACGCCGGCGGTGCGCGCTTCCTGCAGGGCGACCCGATCACGATGACGGCGCAGGAGGTGGTCGCCGTCGCCGAGCACGCGCCGCAGGCGCGGATCGTCGTCGACCACATGGAGGCGATCGACCACTGCCTGCTGACGCGCGCGGAGCTGCGCGCGGCCGTCGACGCGGCCGGCGTCGGCGAGCGCGTCGCGATCCCCGCCGACGGCGAGTCGCTCGACCTCTGAGCGGCGGTGCGGGCGGCGCCGGCCCGCCCGGCCGGCGCCGCGCCCGCCGCGCCGTCAGAGGTTGACGGCGACGTACTTCGTCTCGAGGTACTCGTCGATGCCGGCGCGGCCGCCCTCGCGGCCCAGGCCCGACTGCTTGACGCCGCCGAACGGCGCCGCGGCGTTCGGAGACGAGGCCCTGGTTGAGCCCGACCATGCCGGTCTCCAGCGCCTCGACGACGCCCAGCGCGCGTCTGAGGTCGCGCGTGAAGACGTAGGCGACGAGCCCGTACTCGGTGTCGTTGGCGGCGGCGATCGCCTCCTCCTCGGCCTCGAAGCGCACGACCGGCGCGACCGGGCCGAAGATCTCCTCGCGCAGCAGCGCGGCGTCGTGGGGGACCGCGTCGAGCACGGTCGGCGCGTAGAACCAGCCGTCGCCGTCGAGCGGCCGTCCGCCGGCGAGCGCGGCGGCGCCCTTGCCGAGCGCGTCGTCGACCAGCTCGGCGACCTTGTCGCGCTGCGCCGCGTCGATCAGCGGGCCGACCTGCACGCCCTCCTCGACGCCGCGGCCGACGTGCAGCGCGCCGATCCGCTCGGCGAGCTTGGCGGTGAGCTCCTCCGCGACCGCGGCGTGGACGTAGAGCCGGTTGGCGGCCGTGCACGCCTCGCCGCCGTTGCGCATCTTCGCGATCATCGCGCCCTCGACGGCGACGTCGACGTCGGCGTCCTCGAAGACGAGGAAGGGCGCGTTGCCGCCCAGCTCCATCGACGTGCGCAGGACGGTGCCGGCGGCCTGCTCCAGCAGCGTGCGGCCGACCTCGGTCGAGCCGGTGAAGGAGAGCTTGCGCAGGCGCGGGTCGCGGATCAGCGGCTCCATCACGGCGCCCGAGCGCGAGCTGACGACGACGTTCAGCACGCCCTCCGGCAGGCCGGCGTCGATCAGGATCTGCGCGAGCGCGAGCATCGAGAGCGGCGTCTGCTTGGCGGGCTTGACGACCATCGTGCAGCCGGCCGCGACGGCCGGGCCGATCTTGCGCGTGCCCATCGCGAGCGGGAAGTTCCACGGCGTGATCAGCAGGCAGGGGCCGACCGGCTGGCGCAGCGTCAGCACGCGCCCTCTGCCGGCCGGGTTGACCCCGTAGCCGCCGTCGACGCGGACCGCCTCCTCCGCGAACCAGCGGAAGAAGTCGGCCGCGTAGGCGACCTCGCCGCGCGCCTCGGCGAGCGGCTTGCCCATCTCCAGCGTCATCAGCAGCGCCAGCTCGTCGCCGCGCCGCACCATCTCCTCGTAGGCGCGGCGCAGGATCTCGCCGCGCTCGCGCGGCGGGTGCGCCGCCCACGCCGCCTGCGCGGCGACGGCCGCGTCGAGCGCCGCCGTCGCGTCCTGCGGCGAGGCGTCGGCGACCTCGCACAGCGTCGCGCCGGTCGCGGGGTCCTCCACCGGCAGCGTCGCGCCGCCCGTCGCCTGGCGCCACTCGCCGCCGGCGAGCATCCCCTTCGGGACGCGCGCGACGACCTCCTGCTCCTGCGATCGCGTGATCGTGCTCATCTCGTGTTCCTTCGCATGTTCGTGGTGATCGGACCCTCAGGCGGCGACGGCGAGCCGTGCGCGCACGCTCGCGGCGATCGCCTCGGCGTCCGGGATGAACGCGTCCTCGAGCGTCGGGCTGTAGGGGATCGGCGCCTCGGCGGTCGTGATCGCCCAGGCGTCGTCGAGCTCGTGCAGGCCCTGCTCGGCGACGCGGCCGAGCAGCCCGGCGGCCCAGCCGCCCGTGCCCGGGCCCTCCTCGACGGCGACGACGCGGTTGGTCTTCGCGACGGAGGCGAGCACCGTCTCGGCGTCGAGCGGGCGCAGCGAGCGCAGGTCGATCACCTCCGCGTCGATGCCGTCGGCGGCCAGCAGCTCGGCGGCGGCGAGCGCGTCGCCGACGCCCTTGAGGATCGAGACGATCGTCACGTCCGCGCCCTCGCGCGCGATCCGCGCCCGCCCGAGCGGCGGCGGCTCGGCGCCCGCCTCCGGCGCCTCGCCCTTGACCGAGTAGAGCCGCTTGTGCTCCAGGAACAGCACCGGGTTGGGGTCGCGGATCGCCGCCGCCAGCAGCAGCTTCGCCTCGGCCGGCGTCGAGGGACCGACGACCTTGATGCCGGGCACGCCGTGGAACCAGGTGCCGGGGTTCTGCGAGTGGATCGCGCCGAAGCGGCCGCCGCCGCCGACCGCGCAGCGGATCGTGAGCGGCACGCTCGCCTGCTCGTTCGAGATGTACCACAGCTTCGCCGCCTGGTTGACGAGGCTGTCCATCGGCAGCGCCATGAAGTCGCCGAACATGATCTCGACGACCGGGCGCATCCCGGTGACGGCGGCGCCGAAGGCCGCGCCGGCGAGCGCCAGCTCGGAGATCGGCGTGTCGAACACGCGCGCCTCGCCGAACTGCTCGTAGAGGCCGGGCGTCGCCTTGAAGACGCCGCCGGGACCGGCGACGTCCTCGCCGAAGAAGACGACCGCGGGGTCGCGCTCCATCTCCTCGGCGATCGCGTCGCGGATGGCGGTGCGGAACTCGAGTGGGCTCATGCGGCGAACTCCGTGGCGTGCTCGGCGGCGGGGTCGGGATAGGGGGAGGCGAGCGCCTGCTCGATCGCCTCGTCGAGCCGCGTGCGCACCGCCGCCTCGGCGGCGTCGACCTGCTGCTCGGTCAGCTTCAGCTCCAGCAGGCGCCGGCGCGTGAGCGTCAGCGGGTCGCGTGCGAGCCACGCCTCGACCTCCTCCTTCGGGCGGTACGCGCCCGGGTCGGACTTCGAGTGGCCGAAGTGGCGGTAGGTCGCGCACTCCAGCAGCGTCGGCCCGTCGCCGGCGCGGGCCCGCGCGACGGCCGCGGCCGCCGCGTCGCGCACGGCCTCGACGTCGTTGCCGTCGACCTTGACGGCGGGCGTGCCGTAGCCGGCGGCGCGCGCGGCGATGTCGCCGCCGGCGGTCGAGCGCTCCAGCGACGTGAACTCGCCGTAGCCGTTGTTCTCGCACACGAGCAGGAGCGGCAGGCGCAGGATCGCGGCGAAGTTCAGGCACTCGTGGAAGTAGCCCTGGTTCGTCGCGCCGTCGCCGAAGAAGGCGGCGGCGACGTGGCCGTCGCGGCGGCCCGTGAGCGCGGCGCCGAGCGCCGCGGCGATGCTGCCGCCGACGATCCCGAAGCAGCCGACGAGGCCGTGCGCGAGGTCGACGACGTTCATCGAGCCGGCGCGGCCCCCGCAGACGCCGCCCGAGCGGCCCAGCAGCTCGGCCGCGAGCGCCATCGGGTCGGTGCCCTTGGCGAGCGCGTGGCCGTGGCCGCGGTAGGTGCCCGCGATCCAGTCGCGCTCCTCCAGCGCCCAGCAGACGCCGACCGGCACGGCCTCCTGGCCGGAGGCGAGGTGGGTGGTGCCGTGGACCTCGCCTCTGAGGAAGAGGCGGTGCATCGCGTCCTCGAAGCCGCGGATCAGCAGCATCCGCTCGTAGCGCTCGAGCAGCACGGCCGGATCTGGGGGCGACTCCGGCGGAGCCGCGGTGCTGTGCGTCGTTGCCACCTGACACTCCCGTCTCGACTCGACATCTGCAAACGTTTGCACTATGGTAGCGCGCCGCATCGATCACTGCACGAAGGAGCGCCGATGGCGAACGAGGTCCTGATGCCCCGCCTGTCCGACTCGATGGAGGAGGCCACGATCCTGCGTTGGCTCGTCCCCCAGGGAGAGCCCGTCGCGCGCGGCCAGGAGCTCGTCGAGGTGGAGACCGACAAGGCGACCGTCGTCTACGAGGCCGAGGTCGCCGGCGTGCTGCTCGCGGTGCTCGTGCAGGAGGGCGCGAGCGCGCTGCTCGGGCAGCCGATCGCCGTGATCGGCGCGCCGGGCGAGGCGGCGCCCGCGGCGGCGGGCGAGGCGCCGTCCGCTCCCGACGCGGCCGCGACGCCGGCCCCCGCCGCCGACGCGCCCGCCGCGGCGCCGGCCGCGCCCGCGGCCGCCCCGGCGAGCGCCCCCGCGGGCGACGGCCGCGTCCCCGCCACGCCGGTCGCGCGGCGGCTCGCGCGCGAGCTGGGCGTCGCGCTCGGGCGGCTGCGCGGCAGCGGCCCGCACGGCCGCGTCGTCAAGCGCGACGTGCTGGCCGCGGCGCAGGACGCGCCCGCCGCGCCGGCGCCGGCGGCGCCCGCGGCCGCGGCGGCCGGGTCCGACGCCGGGTCGCCGAAGGGCGCGGTCGAGCGCGTCGGGCTCAGCCGCATGCAGCAGACCATCGCGCGGCGGATGGCGCAGTCGCGCGCGACCGTGCCGGACATCGAGCTGACCGTCGAGGTCGACATGCGCGCCTGCGTCGCGCTGCGCGCCGAGCTCAAGGCGGTCGCCGACCCGGCGCCGTCGTTCAACGACCTCGTCGTCAAGGCCGCCGCGCTCGCGCTGCGCGAGCACCCGCGCGTGAACGGCGGCTACGCCGACGACGCGTTCGAGCTGCACGGCCGCGTCAACGTCGGCGTCGCGGTCGCCGCCGAGGACGCGCTCGTCGTGCCGACGATCTTCGACGCCGACGCCAGATCGGTCGGCGAGATCGCCGCGACCGCGCGCCGGCTCGCCGGGCGCGTGCGCGACGGCTCGATCACGCCCGCCGAGCTCGGCGGCGGCACCTTCACCGTCTCCAACCTCGGCATGTTCGGGATCGACAGCTTCTCGGCCGTCGTCAACCTGCCGCAGGCGGCGATCCTCGCGGTCGGCGCGCTGCGCCGGCGACCGCTGGCGCTCGAGGACGGCACGCTCGTCGCCGCCGAGACGATGCACCTGACGCTCGCCTGCGACCACCGCATCCTCTACGGCGCCGACGGCGCCCGCTTCCTCACGCGCGTCCGCGAGCTGCTCGAGCAGCCGCTCGCGCTGCTGCTGTAGCAGGACGGAAGGGGGCGTCGCCGGAGCGCGGGGCGGACCCGGTCCGCTGCGGCGACGGCCCCCGCGCCGCTCAGCGGGCCGAGGGCACGCCGCCGAGGCCGTCGCCCACGTCGACGCCCTCGGGCGCCAGCTCGAGCCCGGCGTTCTTCGCCTCGAGCTCCAGCAGCGCCGCGAAGTCGACGTCGGTGTAGCCGTTGCCGATCAGCTCGAGCACGATCTGCTGCACGATCGCGGCGACCGGCATCGGCACGCCGAGGTCGTGCGCGGCCTCGAGCCCGAGGTCGAAGTCCTTGAGCAGCAGCGCCGGCGTGAACGTCGGCGTGAAGTCGAGGTTCACGTACGCGGGCGTCTTGTAGCGCGTGAAGGTCGAGCCCATGACGCTGTCGTTGACGAACGCCATCAGCGCGGCGCGCGATACGCCGCTCTTCTCCGCCAGCACGGCCATCTCGGCCATCGTCTGCGCGACGATGCCGAGCAGCAGGTTGTGGCAGATCTTCACGATCCGCGCGCCCTCGCCCTCGCCGACGTACGTCACGCCGCTGCCGAACAGCTCCAGGTACCGCTCGACGGCGTCGTACGCCTCGCGCGGGCCGGAGACCGCGACCGTCAGGCGCCCGGCGTCGACGACCGCGGGGTTGCCGCTCACGGGCGCGGCGAGCAGCTGCACGCCGCGCTTCTCGGCGTGCACGCGCACCTCGGCGGAGGCGTCCGCCGAGATCGTCGTCGAGTCGACGACGATCCCCGGCGCGTGGTCGGGGCGGGAGAGGATCCCCTCGGGGCCGAGCACGACGTCCTTGAAGTCCTGCGGCCCTCCGACCATCGTGAAGACGACGTCGCGATCGGCGAGGTCCGCGGGCGTGTCGACGAGCGTCGCGCCGAGCTCCGCAAGCGGCTCCGCCTTCGCGCGGGTGCGGTTGTAGACCGCGACGTCGCAGCCGGCGGCGAGCAGGCGCGCCACGAGCGCGGAGCCCATTCGGCCGGCTCCCACCCAGCCAAGTCGCCGGTTGTCGGTGGTCGTGTCTCCCATCCAGGCCTCCTGATGTCCTTGCCGTGATCCGCGCTGTGTGCAAACGTTTGCATCATCGTACGCGGACTGATCCCGTGCGTCAAGCGCCCACTGTTCCCGAAACGGGGAGCAGGGGTCTGCAATCGTTTGTAGAATAGCCCGACCAACCGAGGAGCGAAGATGGGATTGCACAGCTACGGAGCGATGGCCGTCGACTGGGAGGAGCGCGTCCGCGTCGACCGGCTGCGCGACGAGCGCCTCGCCCGCATCTCCGCGCTGCTGGCCGCGTCGGAGCTGGGGGCGCTGCTGTGCTTCGACATGGCGAACATCCGCTACGTCACCGCCACCCACATCGGCACCTGGGCGCAGGACAAGCTCAACCGCTTCTGCCTGCTCACGCGGGACGAGAAGCCGATCATGTGGGACTTCGGCTCGGCCGCGCGCCACCACCAGCTCTACTGCCCGTGGCTGGGCGAGGAGCGCTCGCGCGCCGGCATCTCCACGCTGCGCGGCGCGATGTCGCCGCAGTCCGGCCGCGCCGAGGACGTCGCGCGCAAGATCCGCGCCGAGCTGGAGGAGGCCGACCTGCTCGGCGAGCCGGTCGGCGTCGACGCGGTCGAGCCGGCGGTGCTGTTCGCGCTCCAGCGCGAGGGCGTGCAGGTCGTCGACGGCCAGGAGCTGATGCAGCAGGCGCGCGTCGTCAAGACGCAGGACGAGATCCTGCTGCTCAACGCCGCCTGCTCGATGGTCGACGCGGCCTACGAGGAGCTCTACCGCGCGATGCGCCCGGGGATGCGCGAGAACGAGTGCGTCGGGCTCGTCAACAAGGTCCTCTACGACATGGGCTCCGAGCACGTCGAGGGCGTCAACGCGATCTCCGGCGAGCGCTGCTCGCCGCACCCGCACGTCTTCACCGACCGCGTGCTGCGCCCCGGCGACCCGGCCTACTTCGACATCCTGCACAGCTTCATGGGCTACCGCACCTGCTACTACCGCACGTTCGCGGTCGGCGGCGCCTCGGCCGCGCTCGTCGACGCCTACAAGCGCTGCCGCTACTACCTCGACGCGGCGATCGAGCTGATCCGCCCCGGCGCCACGACCGCCGACGTCGTCTCCGGTCTGGCCCAAGGCACAGGAGTTCGGCTTCCCCGACGAGGAGGCGGCGTTCGCGCTGCAGTTCGGTCACGGCGTCGGCCTCTCGATCTGGGAGAAGCCGGTCTTCAGCCGGCTCGTCTCGCTCGACCACCCCGAGACGATCGAGGAGGGGATGGTGTTCGCGCTCGAGACCTTCTGGCCGGCGAGCGACGGCTGGTCGGCCGCGCGCATCGAGGAGCAGCTCGTCGTCACGAAGGACGGCTGCGAGGTGATCACGCGCTTCCCCGCGGAGGACCTGCTGATCGCCGGCAAGCCCTACTACACGGTCGGCGGCACGCTGCCGGCCGAGCGCGAGACGCAGTCGAACCTCAACACGCGGCTCGACCACGCGACGCACGAGGCGGTCCCCGCCGGCGGCCGCCTCCTCGGCGACGCGGGCGCGGCCGGCGCGCTCGCCTGAGCCACCTCAGTCCGCCGGCAGCCCGAGCAGGCGCGCGGCGTTCCCGCCGAGGATCGCCGCCTCCTGCGCGGGCGGCAGCCCGAGGCCGCGGACGGTCTCGGCCGCGCGCGCGTCGGCCATGTCGAACGGGTAGTCGGAGCCGAGCAGCACCTGCTCGGCGCCGACCAGCTCGATCAGCGCGCGCAGCGTCGCCGGGTCGTGCGTGACGGTGTCGAAGAGGAAGCGCCGCAGCGACGCGTCGGGATGCTCGCGCAGGCGCGCCCGCGCCTGCGGCTGGAAGCCGTGGGCGTGCGCGAGCCGCCCGCGCAGCGCGAGCAGCGCCCCGCCGCCGTGCGCCAGCAGCACGCGCAGGCCGGGGTGGCGCTCCAGCACGCCGGCCATCACCATGTGCGCCGCCGTGATCGTCGTTTCCAGCGGGTTGCCGACCGTGTTCCACAGGTAGTACTCGCCGAACGCGCCGGCGCCGAGTCCGCGCGTCGTCGGGTGGACGAAGACGAGCGCGCCGCTCTCCTCGGCGGCCGCCCAGAAGGGCGCGAAGCGGTCGTCGCCGAGGAAGGCGCCGCGCACGCTCGCGGCGATCTCGACGCCGCGCAGCTCGCCGCCCGCCATCAGCGCGCGCAGCTCGCCGGCGGCCAGCTCGGGGTCCTGGAGCGGGACGGCGCCGAGCGCGCTGACGCGGCGCGGGTGCTCACGCACGAGCGCGGCGAGCGCGTCGTTCTGGATGCGGCAGCGGCGCAGCCCCTCGTCGGGCTCGGCGTCGTAGGACAGCAGCGGCACGAACGGACACAGCAGGACGCGCTCGACGCCGGCCGCGTCCTGCGCCGCGAGGATCGCGTCGATCGCGACGAACTCCTGCACGGCGGAGCGCAGCTCTCTTCCGCCGATCTCGACGACCTGGCGCCCGTCGGCGTCGCGGCGGACGTGCGGGCGCCAGGTCTCCCCGGGCGCCGCCTCGCGCGCGATCTCCGGGACGATCACGTGGGCGTGGGCGTCGACGATCGTCATCTGCGCGCAGGCGGGGGCGCCGTCGAGGCGCGCACGACCAGCTCGGGCTCGAGCAGCACCTGATGCGGATGCGTCGTCGGGTCGCGCAGCTGCTCCAGCAGCAGCGTCGCCGCGCGCGCGCCGAGCTCCTGCTGCGGGATGCGGATCGTCGTCAGCGGCGGCGCGAAGCGGCCGGCGAACGGCATGTCGTTGTAGCCGACGACCGAGACGTCGTGCGGGCAGCGCAGCGTGCGCTCGGCGAGCGCGTCGTAGCAGCCGAGCGCCATCAGGTCGTTGCCGGCGACGATCGCCGTGAACGGCCGTCTGCGCTCCAGCAGCTCGCGGCACAGCCGCGTCCCCTCCTCGACGGTGAAGCGCTCGCCGGCCAGCAGCAGCTGCTCGTCGACCTCCAGGCCGTGGGCGCCGAGCGCCTCCACGAAGCCTTGCCGGCGCTGGAAGCCGGTCGACAGCTCCAGCGGGCCGCCGAGCAACGCGATCCGCTCGTGGCCGAGCTCTGCGAGGTGCGCGACGGCGAGCCGCACGCCCTTGCGGTCGTCGCCGGCGACCGTCGACAGCGCGCCGTCCTCGACGCTGCGGTTGACGAGCACGAGCGGGATGCCGCTCGCGACGACCTCGTCGAGCAGGTCGTCGTGCCGGTGCGCGGTCGCGGTGATGAAGCCGTCGACCTGGCGGGCGCGCATCGCCTCGAAGTCGTTGCGTTCGCGCTGCGCGTCGTTGCCGGTGTTGGCGAGCAGCGGCGTGTAGCCCTCCGCCTCCAGGCGGTCCTGTATGCCGCGCACGATCGGCGGGAAGAGCGGGTTGGTGAGGTCCGGGATCAGCACGCCGATCGTGTAGGAGCGGTTCGTCTTGAGGCCGCGCGCGAGCGGGTTGGGGCGGTAGCCGAGCTGCTCGGCGACGGCGAGGACGCGCCGCGCCGTCTCGGCGCTCACGAGCGAGCGCGACTCCGGGTTGAGCGCGCGGGAGACGGTCCCGGGGTTGACGCCGGCCACGTCCGCGACATCGCGCAGGGTGACGCGCGTTCGAAGCTTCGCGGCCTGGGGCGACACGGCTGCGTAGTATTGCATGCGTTTGCAAGCGCTGGCGCGCTTGCACTCACGGCGCGTCGCGCGCGGCGGCCGAGCGCTTCGCGATCAGCTCGCCCGAGCGCCTGACGTGCTCGACCATGCGCTTGCGCGCGACGTCGGGCCGGCGCTCCTCGACGGCTTTGCGGATCGCGCGGTGCTGCTCGACGTTCTGCTCCAGCAGGCGCAGGTCGCCGAGCACGCCCCACGTGAGGTTGCGTGGGAAGCTGCGGTGCAGCGCGGCGATCGTCTGCCGCAGGCGCTGGTTGCACGACGCCTCCTGCAGCACCTCGTGGAAGAGGTCGTTCGCGACCAGCCAGGGTCGCGTCGCGTCGCGGTCCGGAGGGGCGCCGGCGGCGTCGCGCTGGGACGCGGCGAAGCCCTCGACGGCCTCCTCGAACAGCCGCTCGGCCTCGCACAGCCGTTCGAGCTGGGCCTGCGAGATGAGCTCGGTGGCGAGCTGTGCCGCCAGCCCCTCGAGCTCGGCGCGCACGACGTACGCCTCCTGGATCTCGCGCAGCGTCGGCAGCCGCACGCGCGCGCCGCGGTTGGGGATCAGCTCGACGATGCCGCGCGCGTGCAGGTGCTGGAGCGCCTCGCGGATCGGCGTGCGGCTGACGCCGAGGTCCTGCGCCAGCGTGCCCTGGCGCAGCCAGGCGCCGATCGGCAGGTCGCCGGAGACGACCTGCGCCTGGATCGCGTCCGCGAGTTGCTCGGCGAGCGCGCTGTCGGGTTCCTCGCCGGCGGCCAGGGCACCGCTCGCGTTCCGCTCCATGGCGGGCACTCTACCGCGTCGGGTTGCGTTCCAAGATCCGATCTGGGTAGGATTGCATTCAATTCGGGCCCGACGCATCCAATGCGTCGGGATCGGCCATCGGAGGAGAGAGCGAGGGACGGATGCAGGCTCGGCTGCCGCGACTGGACCTGCGCATCGACCTGCGCATGGTCGCGATCGGCCTCGTCGGCGGGATCCTGTCCGGCCTGCTCGGCGTCGGCGGCGGGACGATCATGGTGCCGCTGCTCGTCTTCTGGGCCGGCTACGCGCAGCGCGACGCGCACGCGACCTCGCTCGGCGCGATCATCCCGATCAGCGCCGTCAGCGCCGCCACGCTCGGGGCCGGCGCGCACATCGACGTGCGCGCCGCCGCGCTGCTGGCGGTCGGCGCGGTCGCCGGGGCGCGCGTCGGCGCCGGCGCGCTCGCGCGCGCCGACGACCGCAAGCTGCAGCTGCTGTTCGCGTGCTTCCTCGCGGCCGCCGCCTGCCTGATGCTGGTGGAGGGCTGATGGCCTCGGTCGCGCTCGCCGCCGGCATCCTCGCCTTCGGCGTCTTCACCGGCATGATGTCCGGCGTGCTCGGGATCGGCGGCGGCACGTTCATGGTGCCCTTCATGGTGCTGGCGCTCGGCATCCCGCAGCACGCGGCGGAGGCCACGTCGCTGCTCGTCGTGCTGCCGACCGCGGTCGTCGCGACGGTCGTGCTCGCGCGGCGCGGGGCGGTCGACGTCAAGCGCGCGCTGCTGCTCGGCTGCACGGGCGCGGCCGGCGGCGTGCTCGGCGCCGTGATCGCGCTGGCGCTCTCGGCCGAGACCCTGCGCCTGTGCTTCGCGGTCTTCATGCTCGCCGTCGCGCTGCGCATGCTGTGGCGGCTGCGGCAGACGCACGGGCAGCTGGAGGCGGTCGAGCGATGAGCGGCCCCGGCTTCGCGGCGGCGACGCCGCAGTGCGACGCGACGGCGGCGGCGGAGGAAGCGTTCGCCGCGGGCGGCAACGCGGTCGACGCGGCGCTGGCCGCCGCGGTCGCGCTGAGCGTGACCTACCCGCACAACTGCTCACCGGGCGGCGACCTGTTCGCGCTCGTGCGCGACCCGCAGGGACGGATCGCGAGCGTCGACGCCAGCGGCCCCGCCGCGGGCGCGGCGACGCTCGCCGCGCAGCGCGCGTGCGGCGCGACGATGCCGCTCGGCGGGCCCGACCCGATCACCGTTCCGGGCGTCGTGGGCGGCTGGGGGGCCGTTCACGCGCTCGGGGCGGCGCTGCCGTGGCGCCGCGCCTTCGAGCCGGCGATCGCGCTGGCGCAGGACGGTGTGCAGGTCGCGCCGTCGCTGGCGGGCGCGATCGCCGCGGAGCGCGCCGCGATCGCGGCCGATCCCGGGCTGAGCGCGGTCTTCCGGCCCTCCGGCGTGCCCCTGCGCGCGGGCGAGCGGCTGCGCCAGCCGGCGCTCGCGGCGACGCTCGCGACGATCGCGCAGGAGGGCCCGCGCGCGCTCTACGACGGGCCGCTGGCGGCGCTGCTCGTGGAGGGCCTCGCCGAGCGGGGCTGCCGCCTGACGGCCGCCGACCTGCGCGCCTACGAGCCCGCTGCGCCGGCGCCGCTGCGCGTGCGCTTCCGCGGCCTCGACGTGGTCACGAGCCCGCCGGGCTCGTCGGGCGTCGTGCTGCTCCAGGCGCTCGCCGCGCTCGACGCGGCGGAGGAGCCCGACCCGCTCGGGGCGGGCGCAGGGCTGCTGGCCGAGATCTTCCGCCTCGGCGGCGAAGCGCGCGATCGCTGGCTGTGCGATCCGCGCGCGCACCCGTTCGACGAGGCGGGATGGCTGGGCGAGGAGGCGGTCGGCACGCTCGTCGCGTGCGCCCGCGCCGCCGCCGCCGGCGAGCGCCCGGCCGCGCCCGGGGCGGGCGCCGCGCGGCCCGGCGGCGACACCGTCGCGGTCACGACGGCCGACGGGGAGGGGTGGGCGGTCTCGCTGATCCAGAGCGTCTTCCACCCCTTCGGCGCGCACGTGCTGGAGCCGGTGACGGGGGTGCTGCTGCACAACCGCGGCGCGATGTTCTCGCTCGAGGCGGCGCACCCGAACGCGCTCGCGCCGGGCAAGCGCCCGGCGCACACGCTGCTGCCGGCGCTCGTGGAGCAGGACGGCGCGCTGCGCTGCGTGCTCGGCACGATGGGCGGCAAGGTCCACGCGCAGATCCTCGTGCAGGTGCTGCTGCGGCTGTTGGCGGGCGAGCGCCCGCAGGCCGCGGTCGACGCGCCCCGCTGGGTTGTCGGCGGCATCGCGGCCGGCGAGCGCGACGACGCGGTGCGCGTCGAGGAGGGCGTCGCCGTCGCCGCCCGCGCGGCGCTGGAGCGCGCGCGGCTGCCGCTCGACGTGGTCCCCCGCCGCAGCGAGCTGCTGGGCCACGCGCAGGCGGTGCTCGTCGATCCCGCCTCGCCGAGCGGCTTCGCGGCCGGCAGCGACACGCGCGCCGACGGCGCCGCGGTCGCGGGTCTGCGCCCGACGCCTGCGTGACCGTCTACGGCAGGTCGTGCAGGTGGCTGCGCGCGCGCAGCGCCAGGTGCACGCCGAGGAACGTGTCCTCGTCCGACAGCGAGCCTCCGCACGCGCGAGGGCCGGCGGCGCGGACGGCAGCTGGCGACCGTGGGCTTCCCATGCGGGCAGCAGGTCGCGCTGCGGGATGCCGTGCGTCGCGTGATAGATGGCGCTGCCGTCGGCGCGCTCGAGCACGACCGGGTTGCCGACGAGCTCGGCGAGCGCGTCCAGCAGCTCCGGCGCGCCGGCGTCCGCCAGCATCAGCTCGGCGAGCCGGCGCTGGAGCGCCTCACCGTGCTGCATGAGCGCGTAGCGGCTGTTCACGAGCTCCGCGTGGATCGCCTCCGTCACGTCGATGAAGGGCACGCTGCGGTGCAGCACCACGAGCGGGACGCGGTGCGCGCCGCAGGCGGCGGCGAAGGCCGCCGGCGGTGCCGCGAGCGTGGTCCCCAGCTCCAGCACGAGGCCGGCGATGCCCCGGCGCGCGAGCGTCCGCACGAGCGCGCGCTGCTCGGAGGCCTTGGCGCCGACGCCCAACCCGGTCGTCAGCAGCAGCTCGCCGCCCTTCAGCAGCGCCGCGACGTCGGGGACCTCGCTCGTGTGGACCCAGCGGATCGGCCGGTCGAGGTCGTCGTGGCCGGCGATCACCTCGGGCACGCCGCGCTTGAGCGCCGGCAGCTCGAGCGCCGACCGCAGCGTCACGGCCGGGTCGTCCGCGAACGCGTCGCGATCGTTCCGTTGCATGTCGACATCGTGCACCCAACGGACCTCGGACGGCGTGTGACGTTTCGATGATTTCAATCGTTTGTGTGCGACGCTTCGTCACCTTGTGGGCGGCGGCGTGCGGCGGCACCATCCATCCATGCCCATCTCAGACATCGCCCTCGGCACCGTCGACGGCTCTTCGCTCGACGACGACGCCGTCACGCTGCCGGTGATCGACCCGGCCACCGAGGACCTGCTGGCGGACGTCCCGGTCGCCTCCGCCGCCACCGTCGACCGCGCGGTGCTCGCCGCCGAGCGCGCATTCGACGCCTGGTCGGACACGACGCCCGCCGACCGCGACGCGCTGCTGAACGCGCTCGCCGACGCGATCGCCGCCGACGCCGACCACCTCGCCGAGCTGGAGGCCCGCAACGCCGGCAAGCCGCTGTCGGCGGCGCGCGACGAGGTCGACGCCTGCGCCGCGCAGCTGCGCTACTTCGGCGGCGCCGGGCGCACGATCGAGGGTCGTGCCGCGTCCGAGTACGTGCAGGGCCGCACCTCGATGATCCGCCGCGACCCGATCGGCGTGGTCGCGCAGATCACGCCGTGGAACTACCCGCTGATGATGGCCGGCTGGAAGATCGGCCCGGCGCTCGCGGCCGGCAACACGGTCGTCCTCAAGCCCTCCGAGCTGACGCCGCTGACGACGCTGCGGGTCGGCGAGCTGGCGCGCGAGATCCTGCCGCCCGGCGTGCTGAACGTCCTGCCGGGCGACGGCGAGACGACCGGCGACGCGCTCGTCAGACACCCGCGCGTGCGGATGGCCTGCCTCACCGGCGACGTCGCGACGGGCCGCACGATCGCCGCCAACGGCGCCGCGAACGTGAAGCGGATGCACCTGGAGCTGGGCGGGAAGGCGCCGGTGATCGTCTTCGACGACGCCGACCTCGACATGCTCGCCGAGACGCTGCGCTCCGCCAGCTACTGGAACGCCGGCCAGGACTGCACCGCCGCCTGCCGCGTGCTCGTCTCCGAGGACCGCTACGACGACCTGCTCTCGGCGCTGGTGCCGCAGGTCGAGTCGCTGCGCATCGGCGGCCCGTTCGACGGCGGCGCGGAGGAGGCCGAGCTCGGCCCGGTCATCTCGCAGCGCCAGCGCGAGCGTGTGCTCGGCTTCGTCCAGCGCGCAGCCGACGACGGGGCGGACGTCCTGACCGGCGGCGAGGCCGCCGGCGAGCGCGGCTGGTTCGTCAAGCCGACGGTGATCGGCAACGTCGGCCAGGACGACGAGATCGTCCGCCGCGAGGTCTTCGGCCCGGTCGTGACGGTCCAGCGCTTCCCCACGGAGGCGGACGCGCTCGCGTTCGCCAACGACGTCGAGTACGGGCTCGCGTCGTCGGTCTGGAGCCGCGACATCGGGCGCTGCCTGCGGATGGCGCGCAAGCTCCAGTTCGGCTGCGTGTGGCTCAACGACCACTTCACGATGGCGGACGAGATGCCGCACGGCGGCTTCAAGCAATCTGGATACGGCAAGGACCTGTCCTCGTATGCGATCGAGGACTACACGGTCGTCAAGCACGTGATGGCAAGGATCGACTGACGAGATGAGCGCAACGATGGACACGACGAGCGCGGCACGACTGCGCCAGGACGCCCGCGACCATCTGTGGCTGCACTTCAGCCGCATGGCGAGCTTCGACGACGCGCCGCTTCCGGTGATCGCGCGCGGGGAGGGCTGCTACGTCGAGGACGTGGACGGCAAGCGCTACCTCGACGCGCTCGCCGGCCTGTTCGCGGTGCAGATCGGCTACTCGTACGGAGAGGAGATCGGGCAGGCGGCGCTGGAGCAGATGCGCGAGCTGCCGTTCTACACGAACTGGTCCTACGCGCATCCGCGCTCGATCGAGCTGGCGGCGGAGATCGCGAAGCTCGCGCCGGGGGACCTCAACCGCGTGTTCTTCACGTCGGGTGGGTCGGAGTCGGTCGAGTCGGCGTGGAAGCTCGCGCGCCAGTACCACACGGCCCGCGGCGAGCGGCGCTGGAAGGCGATCGGCCGCGACGTCGCCTACCACGGCACGACGATGGGCGCGCTCTCGATCAACGGCGTCGCGTCGCTGCGCGCGCCGTTCGAGCCGCTGGTGCCGCAGGTCGCGCACGTGCGCAACACGAACCGCTACCGCCGCCCCGAGGGCGAGACGGAAGCCGAGTTCACGGCCTTCCTGCTCGACGACCTCGAGCAGACGATCCACGCCGAGGGCCCGGACACGATCGCGATGGTGATCATGGAGCCGGTGCAGAACGCCGGCGGCGCGTTCACCCCGCCCGAGGGCTACTTCCAGGGCGTGCGCGCGCTCTGCGACGAGCACGGCATCCTGCTGTGCGCGGACGAGGTCATCACCGGCTTCGGGCGCATCGGGGCGTGGTTCGCCTCCGAGCGCTACGACATCCGCCCCGACCTCATCACGTGCGCGAAGGGGCTCTCGTCGGCGTACGCGTCGATCGGCGCCGTGATCGCCTCCGACCGGCTGATGGAGCCGTTCGCGGCCGGGACCGCCTCGTTCGCGCACGGCATCACGTTCGGCGGCCATCCGGTGCAGGCCGCGATCGCGCTGAAGAACATCGAGATCATGCGCCGTGAGCGCGTGGTCGAGGGCGTCGCCGAGCGCGAGGACGCGTTCCGCGCGACGCTCGAGCAGCTCTACGACGTGCCGATCGTCGGCGACGTGCGCGGCGCCGGCGCGTTCTTCGCCGTCGAGCTCGTCAAGGACCGCGAGACCGCGGAGGGCTTCAACCACGAAGAGGCCGAACGGCTGCTGCGCGGCTTCGTCTCCGACCGCGTCTTCGAGGCCGGCCTGATCTGCCGCTCGGACGATCGCGGCGACCCGGTCGTGCAGATCTCCCCGCCGCTGATCGCCGAGCAGGCGCAGTACGACGAGATCGTCGGCATCCTCGGCACCGTGCTCACGGACGCGGCCGAGCAGATCCGCTGAGCGGCATGACCGCGAGCACCACCCCCACGACGCTCGGCCACTGGATCGGCGGACGTCCCGACGCCGGCGGCGGCGAGCGCTTCGGCGCGGTCACCGAGTCGGCGACCGGCGAGGTCGTGGCGCGCGTCGCGTTCGCGACCGTCGCCGACGTCGACCGCGCGGTCGGCGTCGCGGCGGCCGCGGCGCCGGCGTGGGGCGCCGCCTCGCTCTCGCAGCGCACGAAGGTCCTGTTCGCCTTCCGCGAGCAGATCCACGCGCGCCGCGACGAGCTGGCGCGCGCGATCGTGCGCGAGCACGGCAAGGTCCTGTCCGACGCCGCCGGCGAGGTGCAGCGCGGCCTCGAGGTCGTCGAGTTCGCGTGCGGGCTCGGCCACCTGCTGAAGGGCGAGCTGTCGGCGCAGGTCTCGCGCGGGGTCGACTCCTACTCGCTGCGCCAGCCGCTCGGGGTCGTGGCGGGCATCACGCCGTTCAACTTCCCGGTGATGGTGCCGCTGTGGATGGCGCCGGTCGCGCTCGCGTGCGGCAACGCGTTCGTGCTGAAGCCGAGCGAGCAGGACCCGTCGGCGTCGCTGCTGCTGGCTGAGCTGCTGGCCGAGGCCGGCCTGCCCGAGGGCGTCTTCACCGTGCTCAACGGCGACAAGGAGGCGGTCGACGCGCTGCTCGTGCACCCGCAGGTGCAGGCCGTCTCGTTCGTCGGCTCGACGCCGATCGCGCGCCACGTCTACGAGACCGCGACCGCGCACGGCAAGCGCGTGCAGGCGCTCGGCGGCGCGAAGAACCACGCCGTCGTGCTGCCGGACGCGGACCTCGACCTCGCTGCCGACGCGCTCGTCTCGGCCGGCTACGGCTCGGCGGGACAGCGCTGCATGGCGGTGTCGGTGGCGGTGGCCGTCGGTGCGGCCGCCGACCCGCTCGTCGAGCGGATCCGCGAGCGCATCGCGGGTCTCGTCGTCGGCGACGGGTTCGACGCGGCGTCGGAGATGGGGCCGCTCGTGAGCGAGCGCCACCTCGCGCGCGTGCGTGGACTCGTCGACGCCGGCGAGCGCGAGGGCGCGGCGCTGCTGGCCGACGGCCGCGGCCTGGCGGTGGCCGGCCGTGACGGAGGCCACTGGATCGGCCCGACGCTGCTCGACCACGTGCGGCCCGGCATGGCGGTCTACGACGAGGAGATCTTCGGCCCGGTGCTGTGCGTCGTGCGCGTCGACACCTACGACGAGGCGCTCGCGCTCACGAACGCGAGCCCGTACGGCAACGGCGCGGCGATCTTCACCAACGACGGCGGCGCCGCGCGCGCGTTCGAGCAGGACGTCGCCGCCGGCATGGTCGGCGTGAACGTCCCGATCCCCGTGCCGATGGCCTACCACAGCTTCGGCGGCTGGAAGGACTCGCTGTTCGGCGACCTGCACGTGCACGGACCGGACGGCGTGCACTTCTACACGCGCGGAAAGGTAGTGACGCGCCGCTGGCCCGACCCCGCCGACCGCGGGATCGACCTCGGCTTCCCAGTGCACCGCTGATCGCCGGTCGCACCAGTCCGGCACAGGTGCGGCAGCCGCCGGAGACGCACATAAGATCGCCGGTCCATGTCCGTCGCTCCGGCTCAGCGTCGCCTCTTCCCTTCGTCGCCTCGCGGAACCGTGGCCAACTCCTCGGTCTTCACGCCCAACATGACGCTGCCGGTGCATCGCTGGTTCCGCTACTCGGCCGGCGATGGCCGCCGACATGCGCGAAGTCGGCGACGAACCCGACGCTGACGCGACGTTCGCATGGTGCGCCCAGCTCCCGCGCCAGCACCGGCAGCAGGTCGACCTCGCGCACGCCGGCGTCGGCCTTCGCGCGGGCCGACGGCGATCCGGCCGGCGTCGAGCGCGGCGGCCGCCGGGGACCGGAGGGCCGAACGCGCCGAGATTCGCCCCCTGCGGGGCCGTATCCAGGTCTGGCAGCGGGATCGTGCCCGTGCGTGACCGAGGAGCGCTTCGCATTGCGCGCATCTCCGCCGAGCCTGTGCCGAATTGTCACAGTGCGTGGCCCATGGTGCGCACGCGCTGCCCTACCGTCAGGGCGGTGCTGGCTCACCCGCTCGCTCCGACTCGTTGGATAGCCTCGCAGCGCCATGTCCTGTCGCACGCGCGCATCGTGACCGTCGCCGAGCTGTTCGCCGCATTGTCCGCCCTGCCCGGCAGCCGCGCGAGCGGTGGCGCGACCGCCGGGATCGCGACGGCGCGCCTGGTGGGCGGCCTGGAGTATGCGCGCGCTGACGCGGTCGACGAGGCGCGGCTGCGGCGGATCTGGAGAGCACGCCGCGGCAAGGACGCGATGCCGCTCGTGCTGCTCGCCGACGACCCCGAGAACGCGTCCGTCGCGCGTGTGCTCGGTCCGCAGGACGACGGGCCGCTCCGGCGCGTGCGCACCGACTCGCTGCTCGAGCTCGTGCGGCGCTCCGCGACGATGCGGAGCCTCGACGCGATCCGCCTCGTCGCGCAGGAGGTCGATCGGCTCGACACCGAGGGGATCGCGGGCCTGTCAGTCAACGGCCTCGGCACCGAGCATCTGTTCGGGCAGCGGCTCCCGGACGACGCTGCGCGCTGGCAGCAGCTTGCCGAGCTGGCGGCGTCCGCGCCGCGGACCGGATGGAAGGAGCTGCTGAGCGGCCTCGGCTACGCGATCGAACGGCTGCCGCGCTACGGCCACCTGCTGCGCGACGGCGAGCGGCCGGTGGCGGTCGTCCACGCCTACGACTCGGCGAGCCGCTTCGCGCACCTCGACGAGGCGGGGCGGCTGCCGGAGGGCGCGCTCGTCGCCGCCTGCCAGCAGCGCGACCTGCGCTACGGCCTGCTGGTCGCCGGCACGCGCATCCGGCTGCTCGCCACGCACCGCGCGAGCGCCGGCGCGACGACGCGCTACCTCGACCTCGACGCGGCGACGCTCGAGCCCGAGCGCCGGCCGCTGCTCGGGCTGCTCTCGCCGCCGTATCTGGCGGACGGCAGGTTCGCCTCGCTGCTCGAGGAGGCACGCGACTACGGGCACCGCCTGCGCCTGCGGCTGGACCGGGTGCTGCGCCAGCACGTGCTGCCGGTGCTCGGCCGCGAGCTGGGCAAATGGGCTGAGCGTGAGGGCCTCGACGTCGGCGACGACGCCGTGCGCGGCGAGCTCGAAGCCGCCGCGCTCACGTGGATCTTCCGCGCGCTGTTCGTGCTCTACGCGGAGAGCGCCGGCCACCTGCCGATGTCGAACGCCACCTACCAGGCGAAGAGCCTCACGCGCGTGGCGATGCGTGCGGCGGAGGAGCTCGAGCGTGCGGACCCGCGCGCGACCGCATTGTGGGACGACGTCGCGACGCTCGTGAAGGCGATGCGCACCGGCCAGTCGGCGTGGAACGTCCCGGCCTACAACGGCGACCTGTTTGCGGCCGACGGCTTCGCGGGGGCCGCGACGCTCGAGCGCGCGACGATCGCCGACGCGGCGCTGGCGCCAGCGCTCGTCGCGCTCGCGCGCGACCAGGAGGACCCTGACACCGGCGTGGACTTCTCCGGCCTGGAGATCGGCCATCTCGGCCACATCTACGAGGGCCTGCTGTCGCTGCGCCTGTCGGTCGCCGATCGCGACTACCGCTACGAGGAGCAGCCGGACCGCTACGTGCCGGCGGACGCGGGAGAGCGCGTCGACGCGGCCGCCGGCGAGCTGCTGTGGCTCACGCACGAGGGCGGCCGCAAGGGCGGCGGCGTCTACTACACGCGCACGGAGCTCGTGCGCCACCTCGTCGCCGGCACCGTCGGTCCGGCCTTCGAACGCCACCTCGCGACCGTGCGGGAGCTGGCTGGGGCGGGCCGGCCGGAGGAGGCGGCCGAGCGGCTGTTTGACTTCGCCGTGCTCGATCCAGCCTGTGGCAGCGCGCACTTCCTCGTCGAGGTGGTGGAGGAGCTCGCCGATCAGGTCGCCGAGCTGCTCGGCGAGGTGCCGCTGCCGCGCGTGGCCGCGGAGCTGGAGAGACTGCGCAGCGGCGTCGGCCCGATCTACGGCGCCGGCATCGAGGACACCGCGCTGCTCAAGCGGCTCGTACTCAAGCGCTGCGTCTACGGCGTAGACCTCTCGCCGATGGGCGCCGAGATCGCGAAGGTCTCGCTCTGGCTCGCGAGCTTCGTGCCCGGCCTCTCGCTCGCCTACCTCGACCACAACGTCCAGTGCGGCAACTCGCTGGTCGGCGTCGCCCGCGCCGAGCAAGTGCGCGATCCCGGCGCCGAGCACGGCCAGGTCGTGCTGTTCGGCGAAGAGCTGGCGAGCGCCGTGATGGACGGGGCGCGCGCGGCTGCGCAGCTGCGTGCGATCGAGGACCGCACGCCCGCGGAGTTCGCGGCCAGCCGCGCGGCTGACCGCGCGCTGTCGGAGCACGTCGCGGGCGCGCGACGCGTCTTCGACCTGTGGACGGCCGAGGCGCTCGGGGTGGCCGGAGCGCAGGCGGAGGCGCTCCAGCGCGGGCACGAGCTGATCGCCGGCGAGCCCTCGCCGCTCGCCGATCAGGCCGCGCAGCTCGGCGCCGAAGAGCGCTTCGTGCACTGGCCGCTCGCGTTCGCCGAGGTCTTCGCGCGTCAGACGCCCGGCTTCGACGTGATCGTCGGTAACCCGCCGTGGGACGAGGTGACGGTCGAGCGGCTCGCGTTCTTCGGCCGCTACCTGCCGGGCCTGCGCGGGCTGCCGCAGCGGGAGCGCGAGCACGCGCTCGAGCGGCTGCTGCACGAGCGACCGGAAGCTCGAGCGGCGCTTCGAGCACGAGCGCGACCGGCTCGCGCGGCAGCGCGCGTACTTCGGGCCGCAGTCCGGCTACGACGGCGGCGCCGGCGACCCGGACGTCTACAAGTACTTCTGCCAGCGCTACCGCGAGCTGCTGCGCGACGGCGGGGAGCTCGGCGTCGTGCTGCCGCGGACGGTGTTCATCAACAAGGGTTCGACTGCATTCCGCAGATGGTTGTTCGACGAGGCGACGCCGCGGCGGCTCGACTTCTTGCTGAACAGCCGCCGCTGGGCCTTCGACGCCGAAGAGCGCTACTCGGTTGCGCTGGTGCAGGCCACGCGCGCGGTGACACGGGACGCTGCCGTGGAGGTTGCGGGGCTCGCCAGCTCGGCTGGCGCGTTCCGCGCGCAGGCCTCCGCGTCCGGTCTGCGGCTCGACCGTGCGGCGCTCGGCCCGGCGCTCGAGGTGCCGCTGGTGCCGAGCCAGGCCGCCGCCGAGCTGCTCGCGAAGCTGCACGACGGGACGCCGTTCCCGCTCGGCGGTGGGCGCTGGCGATGCTTCCCGGTTGCCGAGCTGCACGAGAGCGCCGACAAGCGGCTCTGGTCGGGAAAGGCATCCGGCCGCCCGCTGTGGAAGGGCGAGGGCTTCGACCAGTACGACGCCCACGGCTGGGAGGCGCGGCGCTGCCCGGCCTCGCGGGAGGCCCTGGCGAAGGTCCGCAAGCCGCGCGCCGGCACCGGCTCACTCCTCGCCGAGACGGTTGCCGCCGCGCAGCGCCGCGAGGCCGTCGCGCGCACGGTCGAGCGCGCGCGGGTCGCCTTCCGCGACGTGAGCCGCGCGACCGACACCCGCACGGTGCGCGCAGCGCTGGTGCCGCCGAAGACGTTCCTCACGAACACTGCCCCATATCTTGCGTTCGTCGAGGACGATCCACGCGCCGAGGCGGCGTGCCTCGCGCTGATGAACAGCGTTGCGTTCGACTGGCAGGCACGCCGTTTCGTCGAGATGCACGTCAACTTCTTCATTCTCGAGGTGCTCTACGTCCCTCTGCTCGACGACGCGACCTTCGACGCGCTCGCGACCGCCGCCGCGCGCCTGTCCTGTCCGGACGAGCGCTTCGCTGGCTTCGCTGCGGCGAACGGCGTTGAGTGCCGGGAGCTGGATGACGGAGACGTTCGAGCGGCTCCGGGTCGAGATCGACGCGCGGGCCGCACACGCGTGGGCGCTGAGCGCCGCCGAGCTCGACGTGATCTTCGCCGACTTCACCGAGGCCGGCGTGCCGCCCGACTACCGCGCCCGCGTGCATGCGCGGCTCGCGGAGCTGGGGTGAGCGCGATGCGGTCGCGTCCGCACGTGCTCGACAACCGGGGCCCGGAGACCGAGCACGGCGCCGCGCTGCGCTACCTCGCCGGCGACCTGCCCGGCCGCGCGCTGTCGGTCGCGGCCGGCTACGTCGACCTCGAGGGCCTCGCGCAGCTCGCCGCGCTCGCCGACGGCCGGCCGGTGCGCGTGCTGATCGGCGCCGAGCCGCAGCCGGCGCTTGGGGCGCAGCTGCCACTCGCCGTCTTCGACCAGCATCGCGAGCGGCTCGCCGCCGAGCGCGACCTCGCGCGCTTCCCGCCCTCGCGCGTCTTCCAGCGCCTGCAGGCGATCGAGACGTGGCTCGCGCGGCCCGAAGTCGAGGTGCGCCGCTACCTCGATCGCTTCCTGCACGGCAAGGCGTACCTGCTCGGCGACGCCGCCGACGCGCGCGCGGCGCTCGTGACGTCCGCCAACCTCACCGGCGCCGGGCTCGCGCGCAACCTCGAGCTCGGCGTCGTCGACTACGGCACGGTCGTGCCGAAGGCGGCGCTCGACTGGTTCGACACGCTGTGGGGAACGGCGGCTGACTACGAAGAGGACCTGCGTGAGCTGCTGTTCCCGGATCCCGGCCTCGTCGATCCGGAGACGATCTACCTGCGCGCGCTGCTCGAGCTGCACGAGCCCGACCTCGACGACCCGGCGCGGCCGACGCGCCCGACCGGCCTGCCGCTCGCCGACTTCCAGCGCGACGGCTACGAGCGCGCCCGTGCGATCGCCGAGCGCCATGGCGGCGTCGTCTACGCCGACGGCGTCGGCACCGGCAAGACGGAGATCGGGCTGGCCTTCATCGAGGAGCGCACGAAGGAGGACGGCGTCTACGCGCTCATCGTCGCGCCGGCGCAGCTCGCCAAGCGCTGGCAGGAGCGCATCCACGTCGCCAAGCTGCCGGCCCAGGTCATCTCCTTCAACGCGCTCGCGAGCGACGAGCAGCTCGCGCCGGACGCGCCGAACGCGCGCCGCGAGCTGGCCAGCACGAAGGACGCCTACCGGCTGGTCGTCGTCGACGAGGCGCACGCCCTGCGCAACGAGGACACGAGCTGGTACCGCGCGATGGAGCGGCTGCTCGGCGGCTCGCGTAAGCAAGTGCTCTTGCTGAGCGCGACGCCGATCAACAACGGGCTGTGGGACCTCTACAACCTCGTGATGCTGTTCGCCCGCCACGACCGCGCCCTCGTGACGGCCGGCATCGACTCGATCCGCCAGCTGTTCGTCGACGCCGGCGCCAACGAGCGCCATCCGGACGGGCTCGCGCCCGAGCTGCTGTTCCCGCTCGCCGAGGCCATCAGCGTGCGACGCGACCGCACCTTCATCGAGCGCGAGTACGGCGGCTCGACGTTCCCCGACGGGACGCCGGTTCGCTTCCCTCGCCCGCGGCTCGAAACGCGCCGCTACGACCTCGACGCGGCGCACCCCGGCCTGCTCGCGCAGATCGTGACGGCGATCGACGGCCTGACGATGGCGCGCTACCGGCCGACCGCGTACGCGCTCGGCGAGCGCGAGTCCGCCGCCGAGGCTCAGCTCTCGGGCCTGCTGCGCTCGAGCATTCTCAAGCGCTTCGAGTCCTGCTGGCGGGCGTGCCTGGAAACGATCGAGGCGATGCTGCTGGCGCACGATGCGTTCCTCGCGGCGTGGGACGAGGGCCACGTCCTCCCTGGCGAGACGCTGCGACAGGCGGCGACGCTCGACGCCGAGGACGAGTCAGCGCTCGCGACGTGGCTTGAGCAACAGCTCTCCGATCCGGTCGATGTGCGACCGGCGGCCGGCTTCCGCCCCGAGTTCGCGCGCGACGTCCACGCCGACCGCGACCTGCTCGCCGGCGCGCGCACGGCGCTCGCGGCGGTGCGGCCGCAGGACGACCCGAAGCTGGCGCTGCTTGCCGGCCTGCTCGAGGAGGCCCCCGACCGCAAGCTCGTCGTTTTCACGTCCTACGCGGCGACCGCCCGCTACCTCGACGAGCAGCTGCCGGCGCGCGCGGGCGGTCGCGAGCGGGTCGTCGTGATCGGCAACGAGACGACGCCCGACGAGCGCGTCGCCGCGCTCAGCCGCTTCGCCCCGCGCACGATCGTGCGCGAGGACTATGTGCCGCTCGAGGGCGAGGTCGACCTGCTGATCGCCACCGATGTGCTCTCGGAGGGGCAGAACCTCCAGCAGGCGCAGGCCGTGATCTCCTACGACATGCCGTGGAACCCGCAGCGGGTCGTGCAGCGCTACGGCCGCGTGATCCGCCTGCTGAGCCCGTACGAGGAGGTGCACCTCACGACGATGCTGCCCGAGGAGGGCGAGCTTGAGCAGCTGTTGCACCTCGAGCGGCGAATCGAGGCGAAGGTGCGCGCCGCCGGCGTCTTCGGCATGGAGGTCGAGGTGATCGAGGGACAGGGCGAAGAGGACGACCTGACCGCGTTCGCCGCGCGGCTCGGCGCGGGCGACGCGACGCTGCTGCAGGAGACCGAGCAGACGTCCGGTGCGTTCGTCGGCGAGAAGCTGCGACGCCGGATCGACCGGGCGGCGGCCGAGGGAGAAGCTCGCCCGCGTCAGGCGCTTGCCGTGGGGGGAGGGCGCGTGCTTCCGGCAGACCGCCGGCGGGCGCTCGCGCGGGCTCGGCGGCGTCTTCTTCGCCGTGCGCACGATGCCAATGGAGGATGCGCCGCAAGGGTACCGCTACTGGCGCTACGTCGAGGCGGGCTCGGGCGAGCTGGTCGACAACGACCTCGAGATGCTGCTGCGGATCGATCCCGAGGGCGGCGAGCCCGCCGGCCTCGGAGGCGTCGACCTCGACGCTGCGTGGAAGCTGGCCGCGGCGGACATCGTGCGGGCGCACAACGAGCGCGCCGACCTCCGCGCCAGACCCGAGCAGATCGGCCCGCGCCAGCGGTGGGCGCTCTCCGTGCTGCGCGACTTCACGGTGGCGCTCCCGCCGAACGCGCAGCTCGCCGACGAGGCGCTGTCGGTGGAGCGTAGCTCCGCCGTGCGGCGCGCGCTGGGCGCCGTCGAGGCCGCGCTCGCTCGTGGCGAGATCACGCGTGACGCGGCGGCGGCGCAGATCGTCGGCGTCGTGGAGTCGTTCGGCTTGCGGTCGGTCGCAGCGCCGCCGCTGCCGCGGACGATCGACGAGGCCGATCTCGGAGTCGTCTGTTGGATGGCGGTCGTCGGGCGCTGACCTCCGGGTCCGGCGCACCGACCGTCCACGCCCGCCATGCCCTCGCGCGACGCCCTCCCACACGTCGACCCGGCCGCGCCCCACGGTTCGCTGCACCGCGCCTACGTGCGCTTCCTCGGCACGCGGCTCGCGGCCTGGCTGTCGATCCATGTCGTGTGGAAGCTCGACCCGCTGATGATGCGGGCGAGCGGCGGCCGCCTCGGCATGGGCCTCACGCTCCCGACCGCGCTGCTGGAGACGCGCGGCGCGCGCAGCGGCCGCGTGCGGCGCAACGGCGTCATCTACTTCCACGACGGCGAGCACGTGACGATCGTCGCCTCGAAGCTCGGCCTGCCCGAGCACCCGGCGTGGTTCCACAACGTGCGCGCGCACCCGGACGTCGTGCTCGGCGGCGTGCCGTTCCACGCCGAGGTCGTCGAGGACGAGGCCGAGCGCGCCCGCCTGTGGGCGCTCGCCGATCGCGTCTTCCCGCCCTACGTCGCCTACCGCGACCGCGCCGCCCGCAGCGGTCGCACGATCCCGCTGCTGCAGCTCGTTTCGCGCTGAGCGCGCCGGCCGCCCGCCCGCCTACGCGTGCGCCGGTGCGAGCTGCCCCGAGTGCTCCTCGTGCAGCCGTGCGCTGCGGCGGTTGAGGCCGGTGATCTCGACCGCCACCTCATGGCGGCGGTAGTGCGTCTCGATCGTGTCGAGCGCGGCGACCGCGGAGGTGTCCCACAGGTGCGCGCGCGAGAGGTCGATCACGACGTGGGGCGGGTCCTCGGCGTAGCGGAAGGCGTCGATCAGCTCCTGGTCGGAGGCGAAGAACAGCTCGCCGGAGACGGCGTAGAGACAGCTGCTGCCGTCCGGGTCGAGGACGCGCTCGACCTCGACGAGGTGCGCGGCGCGGCGCGCGAACAGCGCCATCGACGCGAGCACGCCGATCCCGACGCCGATCGCGAGGTTGCTCGTGGCGACGGTGCCGGCCACGGTCAGCACCATCACGACCGTCTCGCCGCGCGGCATGCGGCGCAGGGTCGACGGCGCGACGCTGTGCCAGTCGAACGTGGAGACGGACACGAGGATCATCACCGCCACGAGCGCGGCCATCGGGATGACCGCGACGACGTTGCCGAGGCCGACGACGAGCACCAGCAGCAGCACGCCGGCGCTGAAGGTGGAGAGGCGCGTGCGGGCGCCGCCCGCGCGGACGTTGATCATCGTCTGGCCGATCATCGCGCAGCCGGCCATGCCGCCGAAGAACCCGGTGATCACGTTCGCGATCCCCTGCCCGCGCACCTCGCGGTGCTTGTCCGAGCGCGTCTCGGTGATGTCGTCGACGAGCTTGGCGGTCATCAGCGACTCCAGCATCCCCACGAGCGCGAGCGTCAGCGAGTAGGGCGCGACGATCGCGAGCGTGTGCAGCGTGAACGGCACGGCCGGGATCCCGAGCACCGGCAGCGCGTCCGGCAGCGCGCCCTCGTCGCCGACGGTCGGGATGGCGATCCCCGCGGCCACGACCAGGACGGTGAGCGCGACGATCGCGACGAGCGGCGCCGGCACCGCCTTCGTCAGCCGCGGCACGGCGACGATGATCGCCAAGCCGCCCGCGACGATCGCGAGCCCGACCACGCCGCCCTCGCGCAGGTGCGGGACCTGCGCGAGGAAGATCAGGATCGCGAGCGCGTTGACGAACCCGGTCATCACCGAGCGCGGCACGAAGCGCATCATCTGCGCGACGCCGAGCGCGCCGAACGCGACCTGGAAGGCGCCGGCGAGGATCGTCGCGGCGAGCAGGTACTCGACGCCGTGCTCGCGCACGAGCCCGACGATAACGAGCGCCATCGCACCCGTGGCCGCCGAGATCATCGCCGGCCGCCCGCCCGCGATCGCGATCGAGACCGCCATCGTGAACGAGGCGTAGAGGCCGACGCGCGGATCGACGCCGGCGATGATCGAGAACGAGATCGCCTCCGGGATCAACGCGAGCGCGACCACCAGCCCGGACAGGACCTCGACGCGCAGCACGCCGGCGGGCGGCAGCGACGGGCGCGGGAGGCGCGCGCGGGCGGGCATGGCAAGACGGCGTGGCGAAGGCATGGACTCTCGATCTGTCGCAGCGGAGGCCGCCCGCGCGCGAATGCGCCATGCGGACGGCGGAGGTGACCGGCTTCGGCAGATGCGATGCTCCCCGACCCGACCTGACGCGCCAACGATACCCTTCCAGCGTGGCTTCCGACGTCTTCTCCTTCCCGAACCCCGTCAACGAGAAGGCCGCGCGCGTCGTCGCGGCGACCGTCGTCGTGCTGGCGGCGGTCACGCTCGCGACGTCCGCGTACTGGCTGACCGCGGTGCTCGCCTACGGCTTCCTCGCGCGCACGCTCACCGGCCCGACGCTCAGCCCGCTCGGCCGCGTCGCTCAGCGGGTCGTCGCGCCGCGGCTCGGTCCGCCGCGCTACGTGCCCGGCCCGCCGAAGCGCTTCGCGCAGGCGATCGGCGCGCTGCTGACGACGGCCGCCGCGGTGCTCGCGCTCGGCTTCGGCGCGCACACGGCCGCCGGCGTGCTGCTCGCGATGCTCGTCGTCGCCGCCGGGCTCGAGTCGGTCTTCGCCTTCTGTCTCGGCTGCAAGCTGTTCACGCTCGCGATGCGCGCCGGGCTCGTGCCCGCGCAGGTCTGCGTCGAGTGCGCGGACATCACGCTGCGCGCGCCGTCGCGTCCGTAGCGGCGCCGAAGCGGCTCGGACGCCGGTTACTGCAGGCCCTCGCGCGCCTCGCGCACGAGCGTCACGGCCTCGGGGAAGACGACCGCCATCACGGAGCGGATCTGCTGCGCCTGCTCCTCGGTCGTGCCCTGGATGTTGACGCGGTTGACCGCCGCGACGGTCAGGTCCACCGCGAGCTTGATCGCGTTGTCGGCCCACGCCAGTCTCTGCTGGCCCTGCATGCTCTCGGCGAGCTCCGCCATGCGGCGCTGCAGCTCGTCGGGGTCGCCGAACATTCCACCGAAGCCCTCCATGGCCTGGATGCTACCCGTCGTCGCGCATCGCCAACGGGACCCTCACGCGTCGGCGATCTCGACCGCGACGCCGTGCGGTGCGAGCGCGTCGAGGAAGGCGGCGGCGTCGTACGCGGTGGCGGGGCTCAGCACGCCGGCGCGGTCGTAGCCGTCCTGCGCCATCAGCGCGGCGCCGTGGACGGCGGTGACGGCGGTGAGCGCGTAGACGTCGTCGCCGGTCGCGACGCCGCGGCGCGTGCGGCCGTCCTCGCCGTGCGCGAGCGCGACGATCGTGAACCGGACCCGCGCGCGCGAGGCCTCGGACGGCCCTTCCGGGTAGCGCGCGAGCAGCGGCTCGGCCAGCGCCTTGACCGGCGAGCGCAGCGTCAGCGCGAGCGCGGGCGCGAGCAGCGGCACGAGCGGTGCGGCCTTCGGCGTGCCGGCGAACGTCTCGACGGTGATCAGCGACGTCAGCTTGCGCGTCGTGACGTGGCGCGGGACGGTGAGCACCTCGCCGGACGGATAGCGCATCACCGGCTGCGGGCCGACCGGGTCGGGGAACGGGAACGTGCCGCGCGTGACGCGCCGCGGTGCCGGCCGCCAGTCGCCGTCCTCGTAGAGCACGCTGTCGGCCGCGAGCATCCCGAGCGCGCTGCGCAGCGTGCCGCGCGTCGGCTGCACGCCGCGCGGGGCGTAGGCGAGCACGAGCTCGCGCAGCGGCTCCGCGCCCTGCGCGGTGACGTGCGCGAGCAGGTCGCCGGGGACGTAGTCGAAGCCCATCGCCGGCACGAGCGCGACGCCGGCGGCGCGCGCCGCGTCGTCGTAGCGCTCCCGCAGCAGCCGCATGTACGGCTGCTCGCCGGTGGTGTCGACGTAGTGGGTGGCGGTCTCGACGGCCGCGCGCGCGATCGGCTCGCCGTGGCGCACGAACGGCCCGGCGCAGGAGATCACGGCGGCGGCGTCGCCGAGCAGGCGGCGCAGGCCGTCGCGGTCCTCGAGCGCGACCGCGCGGGTGGGGACCTCGGCCCCGCCACCACCGGCGTCGCCGCCGAGCGCGCCGGCGAGCCGCGCGAGCTTCTCGGCGCTGCGGCCGGCGAGCACCATGTCGAGCCCGCGGCGGCGCAGCTCGTGCGCGACGAGCGTGCCGGTGAAGCCGGTCGCCCCGTAGACGACGATCGGGCCGCGCTGCGCCATCGCCCGCTGCGCCTCAACCGCCGCGCTGGTGGAAGTAGAAGCCGGGCAGCGCCGCGCGCGTGACCTGCGTCGCGAGCCGTGCGACCAGCTCGGCGTCGCCGGTGCGCGCGGCGAGGTCGTCGAGCGTGACGATCCCCGTCAGCCGGTCGCCGTCGACGATCGGCAGCCGGCGGACGCCGTGCTCGACGAGCAGCTCGCAGGCGTCGGCGACGTCCATCCCGGGCGTGCCGGTGACGACGGGCGCGCTCGCGTGGTCGATCGCGCGGTCCTCGCCGCTGCGGCCGTCCGCCAGCACGCTCACGGCGAGGTCGCGATCGGTGACGATCCCGGCCGGCGCGCCGTCGCGCACGAGCACGACCGAGCCGACGTTGCGCTCGCGCATCAGGGCCGCCACCTCGCGCACCGGCGTCGCCGGGCCGGCCGTGACGACCGAGGCCGTCATCACCTCGCGAATCTCCATCGCACCCGAGCATAGGGCCGTCCGGCGGCCTGCGCCACTAGCATGTGCGCCCGATGGCGACCGTGGAGATCCTGGAGTCGGAGGCGCGCGAGCGCCCGCGGATGGCGATCGTCGCGATCGTCGCGTCCGTCTTCACGCTGCTCGGGAGCCTCGTCGGCCGCATCGCGGCGGGCGCCCCGCCGGACAACCTGCCGGCCGCGCTGCTCTTCTACCACCAGCACCAGGCCTCGCAGTACGCGAGCGCCGCCTGCTCGGTGATCGGCGCGGTTGCGATCGCGTTCGTGCTCGACTTCCTGCTGCGCGCCACGCGGGCGCGCAGCCCGGCGCTGCTGCGTCAGCTGCGCCCGCTGCCGTGGATCGGCGGCATCGGCGTCGCGATCTTCACGGTCGTCTACCAGATCTCGCTCGGCGTCAACGTCGGCCACTTCGCGACGCAGGGCTCGCAGACCTACGAGGAGGCGCGCAAGGCGATCGACGCGAGCGTGCCGCCGCTGGTCGGCCTGGTCGTGCAGCTCGCGCTCGCGCTCGCGATCGTGATGATCTCGATCAACGCGATGCGCGTGGGCCTGCTGTCGCGCTTCCTCGGCTACCTCGGCGTGATCTCCGGCGCGCTGTTCGTGCTCGCCTTCGTGCCGATCCCGATCGTGCAGGCCTACTGGCTGCTCGCGCTCGCCGGACTGTTCGCCGGTCGCATGCCCAGCGGCACGCCGCCGGCGTGGCAGAGCGGCGAGGCGATGCCGTGGCCGAGCGCCGCCGAGATGCGCGAGCAGCGCGTCCGGGCGGCCGAGGCCCGGCGCGGCGACAGCGGCGCCGACGACGTCGTCGAGAGCGACGTCGTCGAGGGCTCCGCGTCGGAGCCGGACGAGCTGCCCGGCCTGCCGGGCGCCAAGCGCAAGAAGCGCAAGCGCCGGTAGCCGGCCGCCGCGCAGGCACCAGAGGCCTGCGGCAGCCCATGCCGAAGTAGCATCTACTCGACGAGGTTCGGAGACGAACGAGCAGTCGAAGGACAAGAAGGTCCTGTTCGCCGACCCGCTGCTGCACACGATCGCGCTCGAGCAGACGCCGGGCCTGCGCGCCGACCTGCCGGCGCTCGTCGAGAACGTCGTCGGCGTCGCGCTCTACCGTGGCTACGAGCCGGAGGATCAGATGCCGGAGACGTTCGCGCTGCCGCAGCGGCTGCACGTCTGGCAGACCGCGCGCGGCGGCGAGATCGACTTCGTCTGCGGCCCGCGGCGCGAGCTCGCTAAGCACGTCAAAGCCAGGTCGCCGTTCACGCGATCGCCGGCGCCTCCGGCAGCTGCGCGAGCGCGGCGTCCATGTCGGCCGAGCTGAACTCGGGGTCCTCGAGGTCGCCGGCGAGGTAGGCGTCGTAGGCGGAGAGGTCGAAGTGGCCGTGGCCGGAGAGGCCGAGCAGGATCACGCGCGGCTCGCCCGCCTCGCGCGCGGCGAGCGCCTCGTCGACCGCCGCCTTCACCGCGTGCGCCGGCTCGGGGCCGGGGATGATCCCCTGCGTGCGCGCGAACTGGAGCGCGGCCGCGAACGCGTCGTTCTGCCGGTAGGCGCGCGCCTCGACGAGCCCGCTGCGCACGAGCGCGCACACGAGCGGCGCGTCGCCGTGGTAGCGCAGCCCGCCGGCGTGCACCGGCGGCGGCACGAAGTCGTGGCCGAGCGTGTACATCGGCAGCAGCGGCGTGAGCCCGCTCGTGTCGCCGAAGTCGTAGCGGTAGGCGCCGCGCGTGAGCGTCGGGCAGGCGGCCGGCTCGGCGGCGAGGAAGCGGATGCGCGCCCGGCCCTGCAGCACGAGCCGCGCGAACGGGAACGCGAGCCCGGCGAAGTTCGAGCCGCCGCCGACGCAGCCGACGACCACGTCCGGCGCCTCGCCCGCCAGCTCCAGCTGCGTCATCGCCTCCTGCCCGATCACCGTCTGATGCAGGCACACGTGGTTCAAGACCGAGCCGAGCGCGTAGTTGGCGTCGTCGGCTCTCGCCGCCACCTCGACCGCCTCCGAGATCGCGATCCCGAGCGAGCCGGTCGGGTGGGAGGACTGCGCGCGGCCGGCCTCGGTGCGGTCCGACGGCGAGCGGTGCACCGAGGCGCCCCACGTCTCCATCATCGAGCGGCGGTACGGCTTCTGGTCGTACGAGGACCCGACCATGAAGACCTCGCACTCGAGCCCGAACAGGCTGCACGCGAACGCGAGCGCCGATCCCCACTGCCCGGCGCCGGTCTCCGTCACGAGCTTGCTCACGCCCGCGCGCGCGTTCTCGTACGCCTGCGCGACGGCGCTGTTGGGCTTGTGCGAGCCGGCGGGGGAGACGCCCTCGTACTTGACGTAGACGTGCGCCGGCGTGTCGAGCGCGCGCTCCAGCCGGCGGGCGCGGAACAGCGGCGTCGGGCGCCACAGCTTGTACGCCTCGCGCACCTCCTCCGGGATCTCGACCAGCGGCTCGGCGGCGACCTCCTGCGCGATCGCGCCGGGCGGGAAGATCGCGGCGAGGTCGTCGGGCCCGGCCGGCTCCAGCGTCCCCGGGTGCAGCGGCGGGAGCGGCGGCTCCGGGAGGTCGGGGGCGATGTTGACCCAGTGGGTCGGAAGGTCGCTCTCGTCGAGCGGGAACGTCGTCGCCTCGTCCGCCATCCCAACCTCCGCGTCGTCGCTCTGCCGGACGGCCGATCGTAACGGAGTGCGGTCGGCGCGCACACGCGTCCGGCGGCCCGTCCGGGCCTCCGTCGTTCCGCCGAGCGTCGCAGAGGAGTAGAACACGGACCCGAGAGCTGCCCGCGGGGCCGCCGACCCGCGGACGGGCGGGATCCGACCGACACGAGAGGAGCACGATGTCAGACGGCGCAGCCACCGAGGGGGGCACGCTCGAGCGCGAGCTCGAGGCGATGCTCGCGATCGAGCGCTTCGACCCGCCGGAGGCGTTCCGTGAGAAGGCGCTGCTCGACGACCCGGCGGTCTACGAGCAGGCGGCGGCGGACCCGCTGGGCTGGTGGGCGAGACAGGCCGAGTCGCTGGACTGGTTCGCGCGCTGGGAGACGGTGCTCGACGACGCCAACCCGCCGTTCTACAAGTGGTTCACCGGCGGGAAGCTGAACGCGTCCTACAACTGCCTCGATCGGCACGTGGAGGCCGGCCGCGGCGACCGCGTCGCCTACCACTGGCGCGGGGAGGAGGGCGAGGAGCGCGACATCGCCTACGCGGACCTGCACCGCGACGTGCAGCGCTTCGCGAACGCGTTGAAGGACCTCGGCATCGGCGCCGGGGACGTCGTCGGGATCTACTTGCCGATGATCCCGGAGGTCGTCGTGGCGATGCTCGCGTGCGCGCGGATCGGCGCGCCGCACAACGTCGTCTTCGGCGGCTTCTCCGCCGAGTCGGTGCGCGAGCGGATGGAGTTCAGCGAGGCGAAGGCGCTGATCACCGTCGACGGCGCGCGCCGCAAGGGCAAGACGGCGCCGATCAAGCCGCAGGTGGACGAGCACATGCACGACCTGCCGTCGCTGGAGACGATCGTCGTCGTGCGCCACACCGGCATCGACGTCGAGATGCGCGAGGGCCGCGACGTCTTCTACGACGAGGTCTGCGCGGCGGCGGACCCGGAGTGCCCGGCCGAGCCGCTCGACGCCGAGCACCCGCTGTTCATCCTCTACACCTCCGGCTCGACCGCGAAGCCGAAGGGGATCCTGCACACGACCGGCGGCTATCTGACCGGGGTCGCCGCGACGCACAGATACGTCTTCGACCTGAAAGCCGAGTCGGACGTGTACTGGTGCGGGGCGGACGTCGGCTGGATCACCGGCCACTCCTACATCGTCTACGGACCGCTGTGCAACGGCGCGACGTCGGTGATGTGGGAGGGCGCGCCCGACTACCCGCACAAGGGGATCTGGTGGGAGCTGGTCGAGCGCTGCAGAGCGACGATCTTCTACACCGCACCGACGGCGATCCGCGCGTGCATCAAGTGGGGCGCGGAGATCCCGGCCAGGTACGACCTCTCCTCGCTGCGGCTGCTGGGGACGGTCGGCGAGCCGATCAACCCGAAGGCGTGGCTCTGGTACCACAAGGTCATCGGCGGCGAGCGCTGCCCGATCGTCGACACGTGGTGGCAGACGGAGACCGGCGCGATCATGATCACGCCGCTGCCCGGGATCACCTCCACGAAGCCGGGGTCGGCAACCATGCCGTTCCCGGGCGTGCTCGCGGACGTCGTGGGCGAGCACGACGGCCAGCCGGTCGAGACGGGGCAGGGGCTGTTGACCCTCACGCAGCCGTGGCCGTCGATGCTGCGCGGCCTCTACAAGGAGGACGAGCGCTTCGTCGAGACGTACTTCTCCCGCTTCGGCAAGGAGACGTACCTCGTCGGCGATGCCGCGCGCCGCGACAAGGACGGCTACATCTGGGTGATCGGGCGCATCGACGACGTCGTCAACGTCTCCGGCCACCGGCTGTCGACGGCCGAGGTCGAGTCGGCGATCGTCGCGCACGAGCTCGTCGCCGAGGCGGCCGTGATCGGCCAGTCCGACGAGGACACCGGCCAGGCGATCTGCGCGTTCGTGACGCTCACGGGCGACGTCGACGGCACCGACGAGGTCGAGGCCGGCATCCGCGACGTCGTCGCCGAGCGGATCGGCAAGTTCGCCCGCCCCAAGCGGATCGTCTGGGCCGACGACCTCCCCAAGACCCGCTCGGGCAAGATCATGCGCCGCCTCCTGCGCGACGTCGCCGAGGGCCGCGCCCTCGGCGACGTCACCACCCTCCGCGACCCCGGCGTCATGGGACTCCTCCAGGGCAAGATCGACGAGGCGCAGGCGCAGGAGGGCTGACCTGGACCCAGCGTGCCGGAGATCGTCCACGCGTCTGCTCCACCTGATCGCGCACCACCGACGCGGCGCATGCAGGACGGAAAGGAACCGCTCAGCTCGCGTGACTCCTACGGATGCCGGACCGCACGGCGGGCGACAGGCTTTGACGCATCCACGCCGCTCGACCCCGGAGGCACCGCGATGACGTTCCTGTGGTTCGTGATCTGGTTCATCTCGAACAACGTCGGCGGGCACGAGCCGCTGCTGTTCGACCCGGTGAACGCGTGGACGGGGACGTTGATCCTCGCGATCGCGCTCGACTTCAACCGCGTCGGGATCCCGGGGCGGAAGAAGGGCTGACGCGGCCGGCCCGCACCCGGCCGCGACGGGCGCGGCGACCGCCGCGGGCGCGCCCGGCCGCGACCGCCGCCTCCCGGTAGGCGGCGGCCGCGGCAGCGCGCGCGGGCGAGTGGGCTACCGCCCGCGCAGGCAGTCGAGCAGCCGGTCGTGCGGCAGCGCGTGCGCGGTCACGTCGTCGCGGCCGGTCATGCTCTCGTTCGCGACGAGCGCGTTGAGGATCGCCTCCTCGGTCGCCTCGATCGCGGCGTCGAACAGCGGCGTGATGTGGGCGTTGCCGAGCATCCGCACCTCGGTCTCGAGCGGGCCGAGGTCGTCGTAGCGGTCGCAGTGCAGGCGGCCGCGGTTGCCCGTCGCGAACGCGAGGAACAGGTCGCCGCTGAAGTGCTCGCCGACGCCGCCGGTGCGCGCGATCCCGAGCCCGCCGCGCTGCGCGAGCCGGTCGCACTGGGTGGCGAGCAGCGGCGCGTCGGTCGCCAGCACGACGATGATCGAGCCGCCGCCGCCGGGCACCGTCGCCGCCAGCGGCGGCTCGGGCAGCGGCACGTCGCCGGCGCCGATCAGCTCGCCGACCGGCGCGCCGTTCACCCTCAGGCGCGAGCGGCGGCCGTGGTTCGCCTGCACGAGGCAGCCGACCGTGAAGCCGCCCTCCTCGTCGGAGACGCGCCGCGACGCGGTGCCGATCCCGCCCTTGAACTCGTGGCAGATCATGCCCGTGCCGCTGCCGACGGAGCCCTCGGCGACCGGCCCGGCGCTCGCCGCCGCAAGCGCCGCGCGCACGTCGTCGGGACCGACGTGCTGGCCGTTGATGTCGCTGAGCAGCCCGTCCCACGTTCTCGCCGACGACCGGCATGCTCCAGAACAGGTCGTGCGTGCCGCGCGCGGCCACGTGCTCGGCGACGAGCGTGTCGCGCACGACGCCGACGCTGTGCGTGTTCGTCAGCCCGATCGGGCCGACGAGCGTGCCGGACTCGCGCACCCATTCGAGCCCGGTCATCTCGCCGTTGCCGTTGAGCCGGTGGCAGCCGGCGAACAGCGGCTCGTCGTAGGGGTGCGGCCCGGGCAGGATCACCGTCACGCCGCTGCGCACCGGCCCGCGGCCGGGCTCCAGCGGCCCCTCGCCGCGCACGATCGTCGCGTGGCCGACCTGGACGCCGGCGACGTCGGTGATCGCGTTGTGCGTCCCGGTGGGCATGCTGCCCACCGAGAACGCCGAGGTCGCGAAGCCGCGTCACGCGCGCGTCTCCGCCGGGACGATCCGGTTCTCGGCCGGATCGACGGGAGGGACCCAGTGCGAGTTCCGCCGCGGGTAGAGGTACAGCACGTAGTAGATGAGCGAGATCGCGACGACGCCGAGGCCGACGCGCAGGTCCGACCACGCCTGCTCGTAGAGCGCGACGCTGCAGCCGACGAGGCCGACGAGCGGCGCGACCGGCCACAGCGGCATCCGGTACGGCCGCTCGACGTGCGGGTCGCGCACGCGGCTGACGATCGCTGCGAGCGCGATCAGCCCGTAGTTGATCGCGAGCGTCACGCCCGTCCAGGTGGAGAGCGTGTTGACGTCGGTCGTGAGCACGAGCACGGCGCCGACGACGCCGGCCACGATCGTCGCCAGCCACGGCGTGTGCAGCGTCGGGTGGAGGCTGCCGAGCGCGCGGCTCACCGGCCTCGGCCACGCGTTGTCGCGCCCGGAGGAGTACAGGATCCGGCCCATCTGCAGGAGGATCGCGATGACCGCGTTGAAGATCGCCCCGGCGATCGCAAGGCTCACGATCGTGTTCAGCGTGCTGCCGCCGAGCGCCGTCATCAGGTACTGCATCGGGCTTGCGGCGTTCGTGAAGCTCTGCAGCGACGGCGCGCCGAGCAGCGCGAGCGTCGTCGGGACCAGCTCGGCGACGACGGCGACGACGAGCGCCGCGAGGATCGCCTTCGCGATGCCGTTCCGCGGGCCCTCGGTCTCCTCGCTGAAGTTCATTGCCGAGGCATACCCGTTGTAGGCGAAGATCGCGACCGCGATGCCGCCGAGCAGCGTCCCGATCGGCAGCGCCGTGCCGCGGGCGGTGTCGAAGATGTGCGGCGAGAACAGCTCGCTCACCGGTTGCTGCACGTGCACGAGGCCGAGCACGGCGACGACGATCAGGGCGATGAGCTCGGCGGCGAGGAAGACGCCGGTGACGACCGCGTTGAGGCGGATGCCGAGCACCGCGATGCCGGTCGAGATCAGCAGCACGATCGCGGCCATCACCTGCGGGTTGGAGCTGAAGATCACGCCGAGGTACTGCGACATGCCGAGCGCGATGACGGCCGGGATCAGGATCGCGACGACCGGTCCGTTCAGCACGAGCGTCACGAAGCCCGCTGCACGGCCGAGCACCTTGCGCACGATCGTGTAGTCGCCGCCTGCGGTCGTGTAGGTGGAGCCGAGCTCGGCCCAGCAGAGGCCCATGCCGGCGCCGATCACGGCGGCGATCACGAGCGCGAGGAACGTGCCGCTGCCGACGGTCGCCAGCAGCACGGGGATGATGATGAAGACCGACGAGGCCGGCGTGATGTTCGACAGCGTGATCGCGATGTTGCCGACCAGATCGATCGCACGTTCCAGTTCCGGGCCATGATGATGGTGGTGGTGGTGATGATGCCCACCGCCGGGCGCGGCGCTCTCCGGCGGCGCTGGGGCGCTGCTGCTCATGTGACCTACCTCTCTCTCTCCTGATGATGATGCCCGCGCTACGCGGGCATCGCCTGGCTCGCGCCGGCAGCTCCCGCGACCGCCGGATCCTGCTTCCAGCCCTGCACGTAGTCGCCGGCTGCGGTCAGCACGTCCGCGACCTTCTCGACGAGCTCGTCGAGCTCCGCCCGCTCGCACACGAGCGGCGGGGCGACCTGCAGCACGGCGTCGCCGCGGTCGTCCGCGCGGGCGATCAGTCCCGCCTCCTGCAGCTTCGCCGGCAGCATCCCGCGCAGCAGCAGCTCCCGCTGCTGGGCGTCGAAGCGCGTCGCGTCGTCGTCGGCGACGAGCTCCAGCGCCCAGAAGTAGCCGGCGCCGCGCACGTCGCCGACGATCGGCAGCGCGCGCAGCTCTTCGAGGCGCCGGCGGAGGTACGGCTCGTGCTCGCGCACCTTCTCCAGCACGCCGTCGCGGGAGAAGATCTCGACGTTCTTGAGCGCGATCGCCGCCGACAGCGGGTGCCCGCCGAACGTGATCCCGTGCAGCAGCGTGCGGCCCTGCTCGTAGAGCGGTGCGGCGACCCGCTCGGAGACGAGCACCGCGCCCATCGGCGCATAGCCGGACGCGAGCCCCTTGGCGGTCGTGATCAGGTCCGGCACGACGCCGTAGCGCGCGACGCCGAACCACTCGCCGAGCCGCCCGCAGCCGGTGATCACCTCGTCGGCGACGAGCAGGATCCCGTGGCGGTCGCAGAGCGTGCGCAGGCCCGGCCAGTAGCCGGGCGGCGGCGTGAGGCAGCCGCCGGCGTTCTGCACCGGCTCGGCGATCAGCATCGCGATCGTGTCCGGCCCCTCCTCCTGCACGACCGCCTCGACCTCGGCGAGCAGCGCGGCGCAGAGGTCCGCCTCGCTCAGCTCGCTGCGGAAGGCGTTCGTGTTCGCGACGTGGCGGACGGGGACCGCGGCGGCGCCGAAGGGCGTCTTGAAGCCCGGCACGCCGGTGAACGAGAGCGCCCCGAGCGTGACCCCGTGGTAGGAGATGTCGCGCGAGATCGCCTTCGTGCGCTGCGGCTCGCCGTTGGCGAGGTGGTACTGGCGCACGAGCTTCCAGGCGGTCTCGACCGACTCCGAGCCGCCGTTCGTGAGGAAGACCTTCTCGATCCCCTCCGGCGCCAGGCCGGCGAGCTGCTCGGCGAACTCGATCGCCGGCGGGTGGGCGGTCCCCCAGTTCGTGTTGAACGGCAGCGCGCGCAGCTGGGCGCTCGCCGCATCCGCCATCTCCTCGCCGTACGAGTAGCCGATCTGGCAGCAGAAGAGGCTGGAGAGCCCGTCGAGGTAGCGGCGTCCGCTCGTGTCGTAGACGTGGACGCCGTCCGCTCGGTCGAGCACGGTCAGCTCGTGCCCGTCGGGCCCGAAGCTGCCGTTGCGGCTGAAGTGCAGCAGCAGGTGCTCATGGGCGGAGCGCTGCAGGGCGTCGTGCGTCATGCCCATCGCTCGGTCACCACCTTCCGGCGCGTGTAGAAGTCGACGGCGTCGCGGCCGTTCGCGTGCAGGTCGCCGTCGATCGAGGCCTTCCAGCCGGCGAACGGGAACCACGCCACCGGCGCGGCGACGCCGACGTTGACCCCGAGCATCCCCGCCTCGACGGTGCGGCGGAACTCGCGGGCGGCGCCGCCGGAGCTCGTGAAGACGATCGCCGAGTTGCCGTAGCGGCCCTCGTTCGTCCACTCGACGGCCTGCTCGAGCGTCTCGACGCGGATGAGGCTCAGCACCGGGCCGAAGAGCTCCTCGCGTGCGGCGCGGCTGTCGCTCGGCACGTCGTCGAGGATCGTCGGGCCGAGCAGCGTACCGGCCGGGCCGGCGTCGCCGCGGCCGTCGAGCACGACCTGCGCGCCGTCGGCGACGGCCTGCTCGATCTCCCCGGCGACGCGCTCGCGCGAGGCGGCGGAGACGAGCGGGCAGACGTCGACGCCCTCGACCTCGCCGGGGCCGACGTGCAGCGCGCGTGCGGCGTCGAGCAGCAGGTCGCGCGTGCGGTCCTGCTGCTCGCGCGTGCCGACGAGCAGGCCGACCGAGCCGGCGAGGCAGCGCTGGCCGGCGGCGCCGAACGCGGAGCCCATCACGCCGGAGGTCATCAGTCTTGGGTCGGCGTCCGGCATCAGCACCATCGAGTTCTTCGCCCCGCCGAGCGCCTGCACGCGCTTGCCGTGCTCGGCGGCGCGGGTGGCGACGTAGCGGGCGGTGCGCGCCGAGCCGACGAACGAGACGGCGTCGACGCCCGGGTGCTCGAGCAGCGCGTTGACGGCCTCGTGGGCGCCGTGCACGAGGTTGAAGACGCCCGGCGGGATCGCGTCGACGGTCGCGATCAGCTCGGCCATCCGCTGCGACGGCGAGGGGTCCTGCTCGGACGGCTTGAGGACGATCGTGTTGCCGCAGGCGAGCGCCCACGGGACGAACCACAGCGGGATCATCGCCGGGAAGTTGAACGGCGTGATCGCGGCGACGACGCCGACCGGCTGGCGCACCATGTGGACGTCGAGGCCGCGCGCGACCTGCTCGAGGTTCTCGCCCTTGAGCAGGTGGGGGATCGCGATCGCGGCCTCGACGGACTCGATCCCGCGGCCGACCTCGGCGCTCGCGTCGGCGAGCGTCTTGCCCATGTCGCGCGTGACGAGCGCGGCCAGCTCGTCGCGGTGCTCGACGAGCACGTTGCGCACCGCCATCAGCGCGCGGGCGCGGGCGATCGGGGAGGTGGCGCGCCAGCCGGGCAGCGCCATGCGGGCGGCCTGGACGGCGGCGTCGACGTCGGCGGCGCCGGACAGCGGGACGCGGTGCAGGACCTCGCCGCTGCCGGGGCTGACGCCGGTGAGCGTGTCGGTGGTGGCGGCTGCGACGGGGCGGCCGCCGACGTAGTTCTCCAGGGTTCTGGGAGGTGAGGCTGTCGCGGCGGTGGCGGTCATCGAGTCCTTCGGTCTTCGGGGGTGGGCGACCGCTCTCATCTTGGGCGCACCGATCGCCCGCTCCAACCAGCCGGATGTCGCAGGTTCCGGCGTGCGTGCGACAACCTGTCGCGTCCCATCAGTACCGCTGCGCTAGCGTGTGACGTGATGTCGGGCGCTGCCGCTGCCGTGCTGGAGTTCGCGCCGACCGCCGCGCTGACGGTCTCGGGCGCGCTGCGCCTGCCGTCGCTGCGTCGCGGCGACCCGGTCGTGCTCGCCGGCCACGACCAGCTGGAGCGGCCGCTGCGCTGGGCGCACTCCAGCGACGTGCCGAACGTCGCCGACCTGCTGAGCGGCGGCGAGCTGCTGCTCGTGACCGGCATGGGCGTCGGCGAGGGCGCGGTCGAACAGCGGCGCTACGTGCGCGCGCTCGCCGAGCGGGAGCTGGCCGGGCTGGTCGTCGAGCTCGGCGGCGTCTTCCGCGCGATGCCGTCGGCGATGGTGCGCGAGGCGGAGGCGTGCGGGCTGCCGCTCGTGGCGCTGCGCCGCGAGGTGCCGTTCGTCGCGGTGACGGAGGAGATCCACTCGGCGCTCGTCGGCCGCCAGCTCGCCGCGCTGCGGCGCGCCGACGAGATGCACCGCCGCTTCACCGCGCTGATGCTCGACGGCGCCGGCGTGGCGGAGATCCTCGCCGCGCTGAGCGAGGCGATCGCGAACCCGGTGCTGCTCGAGAAGGCGGGGCAGGGCGTGCTCTACCACGCGATCCACCGCACCGGCGCGGCGGCCGTGCTGGCGACGTGGCAGACGGCGCAGCACGACCCGGCGGCGGCCGGCGGAGCGACGGTCTCGATCCCGGCGGCGGGCGACCGCGCATGGGGGCGGATCGTCGCGCTGCCCGTCGACAGCGGGCTCGACGACGTCGACCTCGCGACGATCGAGCGGGCGGCGGCGCTGATCGCGCTCGCGCTGCTGCGCAACCGCCAGGAGCTGCTGCTGAGCACGCGCCAGCGCGGCAACTTCCTCGCCGACGTCGCCGCCGGGCGCGAGTCGCCGGCGGACGCGCCGACGCGCGCCGCGCACCTCGGCTTCACGCACGCGCGTGGGCCGCTGCTGCCGGTCGCGATCGTCACGACGGGCGACGACGGCGAGGGGGAGTGGACGCCGGTGTGGCGCGCGCTGCAGGACGCGCTCACCAGCCAGGGGCTGCCGGTGCTGATCGGCGCGCGGCGCGACGCCGACACGCTCGTGCTCGCCGGTCTGCGCGGCGAGGACCCGGCCGAGCGGGCGCGTGTGGCGGACCTGCTCGCCGACGCGCTGCGGCGCGCGTACCTGCGCCACCTCGGGCGGGCGCGGGCGGCGGTCCTGGCGGTCGGCCCGGCGGTGAGCGGCTGGGGCGAGCTGCCGCGCGCGCTGCGCGACGCCGAGCAGACCGCGCGCGCGGCCGTGCACGCGCCGCAGCGGCCGTGGCACGACGCGACCGAGGCGGACGTCGACCGCCTGCTGTGGAGCCTGCGCGACGACCCGCGACTCTCCGACCTGATGGCGCGGCGCCTGGAGCCGGTGCTCGAGCACGACCGCGCGCGCGCGGCGAAGCTGATGCCGACGCTCGTGGCGCTCTGCGACCACGGCTGGCGGCGCGTCGACACCGCCCGCGCGCTGCACCTCAACCGCCAGTCGCTGTACCCGCGTCTGCGCCGCCTCGAGCAGCTCGTCGGCGTCGACCTCGACGACACGAAGGGCCGCCTGGAGCTGGAGCTGGCGGTGCGGCTGTGGCGCCAGACGGGCGGCGCGCCCGAACGTGGCTGAGCGCCGCCGTGGGCGCGGCCGCGATCAGGCGGTCGCGCCGGCCGCGGCGGCGGGGCGCATGAGCGCCTCGATCTCGGCGCGGCGGGCGGGGGACGGGACGGCCCAGGAGGGCTCGTAGGCGAAGACGTCGCGCAGTGGGGTGGTCGTGAAGCGCTCGGAGACGACCTCGATGCGGTCGGCGCCGACGAGCGCGGGGTGAAGCTCGCCGCAGGTGCGGGCGAGCGCGAGCAGCTCGGCGCGCAGCGTGCGCACGTACGTCGCCAGGCGCACGGACTTCAGCGCCGGGTCGAGGCCGCCCGAGAGCCAGCGCGACTGGGTCGCCACGCCGCTGGGGCAGCGGCCGGTGTGGCAGCGCTGCGCCTGGATGCAGCCGATCGACAGCATCGCCTCGCGCCCGACGTTCACCAGGTCCGCCCCGAGCGCGAGCGCGCACAGCGCCTGCGCGGGGAAGCCGAGCTTGCCGGAGCCGACGAAGACGACGTCCTCGGCGAGGCCGGCGGCGGCGAACGTCCCGAGCACGCGCGCGAAGCCGAGCTTGAACGGCAGCGCGACGTGGTCGGTGAAGGCGAGCGGCCCGGCGCCGGTGCCGCCCTCGCCGCCGTCGACCGTCACGAAGTCGACGCCGCGCCCGCGGTCGGCGGCCATCAGCCCGGCGAGATCGCTCCAGAACGCCTGCTCGCCGACGGCCGACTTGATCCCGACCGGCAGCCCGGTCGCGTCCGCCACCAGCTCGGCGAAGTCGAGCAGCTCGTCGGCGTTGTCGAACGCCGTGTGACGCGGCGGGCTCTCGCAGGCGTGCCCGGCCGGCACGCCGCGGATCGCCGCGATCTCCGGCGTCACCTTGCGCGCCGGCAGCAGCCCGCCGAAGCCGGGCTTCGCACCCTGCGAGAGCTTGATCTCGATCGCCCGCACGGGCGCGTCCGCGATCGTCTCCTGCAACGCGTCGAGGCTGAAGCGCCCGCGCGCGTCGCGGCAGCCGAAGTAGCCGGTGCCGATCTGGAAGACGAGCTCGCCGCCGTTGCGGTGGTACGGCGAGAGCCCGCCCTCGCCGGTCGTCTGCAGGCAGCCGGCGATCGCGCAGCCGCGGTTCAGCGCCTCGACCGCCGCGCCGGAGAGCGCGCCGAAGCTCATGCCGGAGACGTTCACGACCGACGCCGGCCGGAACGCCGCACGTCGCCCGCGCGCCGCGCCGAGCACCTTGCCGGCCGGCACGGCGAAGTCCGGCCCCGTGCCAGGATCCCCCGCGGCGGGCGCCGGCGCGGGGAACGGCGCGTGCGTCACCGTCAGCATCGCCTCGACCGACTCCATCTCGTTGGTCGAGCCGTAGCCGAACAGGTTCGTCTGCCGCTTGGCGGAGGCGTACACCCAGCGGCGCTGGTCGCGGCTGAACGGCCGCTCCTCGTCGTCGCCGGTGACGATGTACTGGCGCAGCTCGGGTCCGAACAGCTCGAGCAGGTAGCGCACGTGCCCGACGATCGGGAAGTTGTGCAGCACCGTGTGGCGGCGCTGCAGCAGGTCGTAGGCGGTCACGCCGGCGAGGCCGGCCGCGACCGCCCGCCGTGCGCGGCGCCGGGCCATCAGCCCGGTGGCAGCGTCGCCGGCGCGCCCGCGGCCACCAGCGCCGGCGGGATCGCGATCGAGCCGTCGTCGCGCTGGCCGTTCTCCAGCAGCGCGATCAGCGTGCGCCCGACCGCGACGGCGGTGCCGTTGAGCGTGTGCAGCGTCTCCGGCTTCTTCGCGTCCTTCGGCCGGTAGCGGATCTCCAGGCGCCGGGCCTGGTAGTCGGTCGTGTTCGAGCAGGACGTCAGCTCGCGGTAGCGGCCCTGGCCCGGCAGCCACGCCTCGCAGTCGTACTTCTTCGCGGCGGAGGCGCCGAGGTCGTTCACCGCGATGTTCACGACGCGGTAGGGGATCTCCAGCTCCCGCAGGATCGACTCCTCGAGCGCGAGGATGCGCTCGTGCTCGTCGGCCGACTGCTCCGGCGCGACGAAGCTGAACATCTCGACCTTGTCGAACTGGTGCACGCGGAAGATCCCGCGCGTGTCTCTGCCGGCGGCGCCGGCCTCGCGACGGAAGCAGGGGGAGAAGCCGGCGTAGCGGCGCGGCAGCGCCTCGCCGTCGAGGATCTCGCCGGCGTGCAGCGAGGCGAGCGCGACCTCGGAGGTGCCGACGAGGTAGAGGTCGTCCTCCGCGACGTGGTAGATCTGCTGCTCGGTGTCCGGCAGCATGCCGGTCCCGAAGAGCGCCTGCTCGCGCACCAGCACGGGCGGGATCACCGGCTCGAAGCCCTCGCCGGCGAGCTTCTCCATCGCGTAGCGCACGAGCGCGAGCTCGAGCAGGACGAGGTCGCCCTTGAGGTAGGCGAAGCGGCTGCCCGACAGGCGCGCGCCGCGCTCCATGTCGATCCGCTCGCCGGCCAGCTCGAGGTGGTCCTTGCCGGTCCTGCCGGCCTCGCCGACCTCGCGCAGGACCGTGTCCTCGGGCGCGGCGTCGCCGGCGGGGACGTTCGGCAGCGAGCGCAGCAGCTCGTCGCGCTCCTGCGCGACCGCGGCCTGCGCGTCGGACAGCGCGCGGCCGCGCTCCGAGAGCGCCCGCATCTGCGCGCGCTGCTCCTCGGTCGGTGCGCCGCGCAGCCCGCGCGTCGCATCGTTCTGCTCGGCCTGCAGCGTCTCGAGCTGGGTCGTCAGCTCGCGCCAGCGGGCGTCGGCCTCGAGCAGGCGGTCGATCGTCCCGTCTGCGACGTCGCCGCGCCGCGCGAGCGCGCTGCGCACGGCGTCCGGGTCGCGACGGATGAGCCTGAGGTCGAGCACCGGGGCGGGCGGGACCCTCTCCGGGCTCAGCCGCCGGCTCTGACCGGGGTGCAGTGGAAGCCGTTGGCCTCGTCGCCCGTGCCGGCGGGACGGGGGCCGGTGGCGTCTGCGCCGGCGTAGTGCGCGACGAAGTCGGCGACCTGCTGCGCCTGCTCGCCGACGACGATGTTCTGCGGCATGATCGCGCCGGAGAAGCCGCCGTTCTCGATCGCGTAGAGCACGCGCTCGATGCACTCGCGGCGGGTGTCGAAGTTCGGGCCGTCCGTGCGCTCGCGCGTGCGGACGTTCGACGCGGAGCCCTGCGTGGCGGCGGCACTGAGGGTGTGGCAGCCGGCGCAGCGCTGCTGGAACAGCTCGGCGCCGGCGTGCTGCGGGCTCGTCGAGGCGACCTGGATCGTCTGCTCGCCGCAGGCGCCGAGCGGGAGCGCGAGGGCGAGCGCGAGCAGGGGAAGGAGGATCGACTTCGTCGGACGGCTCATGCGGCCGCGCATCATACGGAAGAACGCCGCCGCGATGCCCGCTCTCCCCCCGCGGGCGTCCCCGGCGCGTGCGCGCAGCGGCGTGCGCCACGCGCTCGGAGCCACCGCTCTGAACGTCTGCGTGCGCGTGCAGGAGGCCGCCTGCGAGCGGCGAAAGGTCGAGGAGTCCCGGCGTCGGCGTGACGGTCTTCAACGCGATCGTCCTCACGGCGGCAACCAGAGGAGTCGGCGTCGGGACAGTCTTCCTTGCTAGAACGGGCGCGGCATGACGCAGGCGCTCGACCCCGACCGCTACCGCACCGTGTTCGGCCACTTCGCGACGGGCGTGGCGGTCGTGACGGCGGCCGGGCCGGCGGGCGAGGGCGGCCTCACCGCCAACGCGGTCTGCTCGGTGTCGCTCGACCCGCTGCTGGCGCTCGTGTGCTTCGAGCAGAGCGCGCGCACGCTGCCGCTCGTGCGCGACGCCGGCCGCTTCGCGGTGAACGTGCTGCGCGCCGGCGCCGAGGACGTCGCGCGCGTGTTCGCCTCGAAGGTGCCGGAGGGGGAGAAGCTGCGCGACGTGCCGCACCGCCACGAGGCCGGCATGCCGATCCTCGACGCCGCGCTCGCCTGGGTCGTCTGCGACCTGCGCGACCTGATCCCCACCGGCGACCACGAGATCGCGATCGGCGAGGTCGTCGCGATGGACGTCGCCGACGGCGACCCGCTGCTCTGGTATGGGGGCGCCTACCGCTCGCTGGCGCCGTAGCCGCCGTTTCTGCGCTGAAGAGTTGCGAACGCGTGTAGAGCTGTTGCAGGGGGCGGCCATACGGTCGCGCCGTGGACGAGATCAGGCGCGTGATCGACCCGTGGGGCCGGGTGGTCGTGTTCGACCACGAGAGCTGGCTGCATCTGGCCGTGGGGCCCCGTGCCTGGCTGCTCGATCACCTGGATGCGGTGCTCGCCACGATCGCCCTCCCGCACCACCACGATGGCGACCCTCTGGCGGGTCGCGAGCGCTTCTACGCACGACATCCGCTGTTGCCCGGACGCTGGCTGCGTGTCATCGTGGACTTCACGCACGCTCCGGGACACGTCGTGACGGTGCTCGTACAGCCTTCGGATCCCCGGAGAAGAGCGACATGAGCCTGACGATCATCGGCACCACCTTCGCGCACCAGCACTACGACCCTCGCGGCGACGTGCTCTATCTCACCGCCGCGGGGTACAGAGGCCCGCCTCCGGGGTGCGCGGTCAGCGACGAGGGCCACGGCGTCGAGTTCGACGAGGCCGGTCGGGTGATCGCCATGACGATCGTGGGCGCGCGCTGGTGGCTGGAGCGCGACGGCGAGCTGCGGATCACGCTGCCGGTCGCGGACCTGACGCCGCAGGAGCTGGCGGGGCTGGGCGGGTCGCCGGCGCTGGTCGCGAGCGAGGCGGAGCTGGCGCCGGCGTTGAAGTCGGCGGCGTAGCGGCGGGCGCGGCTGGCGCCGCGCGGCGACGCGCCGCTCAGAACGCGCCCGACGTCGTCGCGGCGCGCAGCGCGAGCAGGACGACGACGAAGCAGGAGATCGTCATGACGCCCATCTCGCGGCGGACGATCGAGAGGACGACGACGCGCTGCTCGTCCTGCGGCAGCTCGCCGACCTCGGCGGCGGTGTCGTAGCCGCGGCCGGCGAGGATCGCGTCGGCCGAGCCGATCCGCAGCTGCTCGGCGACGAACGAGAACGACGAGCGGCAGCACGCCGTAGAGGATGTGGAGGTCGTCGCCGGGCTTGTGGCCGAGCGCCAGCAGCAGCGCGCCGAGCAGCACCTGCACGACGATCGCCGCCTGGCCGGCACGCAGGAGCTGCCAGAAGCGCGTGCTCGGCTCGACCCGGTACCAGCACCACGCGCCGACGAGCCCCGCGGCGAGGTTGAGCACGAGCAGCGTGACGCCGGCGACGACGTGGACGGTGACCATCGCGCGGGGACGGTAGTCCACGCGGCCGGCGGGCGCGGCGGCGGCATGCGCGCGTGCGGGGTCGCGGGCGGTGGCGCGGGCGGGCGTGTGCCGGCGTGCGAATCGCCGCGCCCATGCGCGTTTACGCACGATCAGATCGAGCGTTTCCGCACTAAGTGACACGTTGTTACAAACCCCCCGGGCCCGGTGATATAACCAGCGAGCTTTGCTGACCTCCTACGGACCCGCGATCGTGTTCCTCGCGATCGGACTGATCGTCGCCGGCGCCTTCGGGACGGCGCCGCGGCTGCTGGGTCCCAGACGCGCGGCCGCCTCGCGCCAGTCGCAGCTCACCCCCTACGAGTGCGGCCTGCCGAGCGAGGTGACCAGGAACTTCCGCTTCGGGATCAGCTTCTACCTGATCGCGATGCTGTTCATCCTGTTCGACATCGAGGTGATCTTCCTCTACCCGATCGCCGTGCAGCTGCGCGCGTTCGGGACCTTCGCGCTCGCCGAGACGGCCGTCTTCGTCGCGCTGCTGATGGTCGGCTTCGGGTACGTGTGGCGCCGCGGAGCGCTCGAATGGAAGTAGTCCGCTCCAAGCTGACGGGTGCGGGCGGTGCCGACGAGGCGACACCCGACGACTTCCGCATCCGCCAGCTGCGCGCGCGCGACATGCTGCGCGGCGACATCCCCGACGCGGAGCTGGAGCAGTACGTCGAGGAGCGCGTCCTCACCACCACGCTCGAGAAGGCCGTCGCGTGGGCACGCGGCAACTCCCTCTTCCCGGCGACGTTCGGGCTCGCCTGCTGCGCGATCGAGATGATGTCGCTGCCGGGCGCCCGCCTCGACATCGCGCGCTTCGGCTTCGAGGCCTTCCGCGCCTCGCCGCGCCAGGCCGACCTGCTGATCCTCTCCGGCCGCGTCAGCATCAAGATGGCGCCGGTCGTGCGGCGCATCTACGACCAGATGCTGGAGCCGCGATGGGCGATCGCGATGGGCGCCTGCTGCTCCTCGATGGGCGTCTTCAACAACTACGCGATCGTGCCGGCCGACAAGTTCATGCCGATCGACGTGCACGTGCCCGGCTGCCCGCCGCGGCCGGAGGCGCTGATGCACGGGATCCTCAAGCTGCGCGACAGAATCCAGGGCAACGCTCCGGCCGGCTGGCGCGAGCGCTACGGCGCGGAGGGCACCGAGGAGGTGCTCGGCGCGGCGGACCTGCCGGGCACCAACGCCGTCAACGTCTTCCAATCCGGAGAGACCCAACGTGCCTGACGCGACCGGTCTGGAGCTGATCGCTCAGGACCTGCGCGCCGCCGACTCCGACGCCGTCCTGGGAACCAGCTTCTTCCGCGAGGAGGCGACGGTCGAGGTCGCGCCGGCGTTCCTGCGCACGGCCGCCGAGGCGCTGCGCGCGAAGGGCTACACGTTCATGGCGTCGTGCCACGGGGTCGACTACCACCCCGACGAGCCGCGCCTCGGCGTCCACTACCAGCTGCTCGACATGCCGAACGTCGACCGCATCTGCCTCAAGACGCGCGTGACGATCGAGGCGCCGAACGTGCCGTCGCTGTGCACGATCTGGCCGGGCGCGAACCACCCCGAGCGCGAGGTCTACGACCTCTTCGGCGTCGTCTTCGACGAGCACCCGGATCTGCGCCGCATCCTGATGCCCGAGGACTACGAGGGCCACCCGCAGCGACGCGACTTCCCGACCGGCGGCGAGCCGATCCTCTTCACCTACAACGAGGACAAGGTCCCGGGGTGGACGAGATGAGCACGCCCGCGGGCCTCAGCGACTACCGCAAGCAGGAGGAGTCGGTCACGCTCAGCTCCGGGCGGGCGGGATCCGAGTCGGACGGCTACGACCAGGAGCTGATGACGATCAACATGGGGCCGCACCACCCGTCCACGCACGGGGTGCTGCGCCTGATCCTCACGCTCGAGGCCGAGACGGTGCGCGACGTCAAGCCGATCATCGGCTACGTCCACACCGGGATCGAGAAGACGGCCGAGACGAAGCCGTACTGGAAGGTCATCCCCGTCGTCGAGCGGATGGACTACCTCTCCTACTACTTCAACGCGATGGCCTACTGCGGCGCGGTGGAGAAGCTGCTGGAGGTGGAGGTGCCGGCGCGCGCGCAGTACCTGCGCGTGATCCACCTGGAGCTCAACCGCATCATGTCCCACCTCGTGTGGCTCGGGACGAGCTGCATCGACCTCGGCGCGATCTCCGTGTGGTGGTACTGCTTCCGCGAGCGCGAGTCGGTGCTGGACCTGTTCGAGATGTCCTCGGGCCAGCGCATGCACACGCGCTACTTCCAGGTCGGCGGCGTGATCGAGGACGTCCCGCGCGGCTGGGCCGAGCGGGTGCGCAGATTCACGAAGGAGATGCGCACGCGCGCCGACCAGTACGCGGCGCTGCTGGACAAGAACGAGATCGTGCTCCAGCGCCTGCGCCACACCGGCGTCGTCGACGAGGCGACGCTGCTCGGGCTCGGCGTCACCGGCCCGCTGCTGCGCGCGGCCGGCAACCCGTGGGACCTGCGCAAGGCCGCGCCGTACTCCTCCTACGACCACTTCGACTTCAAGATCCCGGTCGGCACGATCGGCGACAACTACGATCGCTACCGCGTCCGCCACGCCGAGATCTACGAGTCGTGCGACATCGTCGACCAGGCGCTCGACGGCCTGCCCGAGGGGCCGTTCATCACCGAGGACCGCAAGGTCGCGCTGCCGCCGCGCCACGAGCTGGCGACCTCGATGGAGGCGCTGATCCACCACTTCAAGCTGGTGACCGAGGGCTTCCGCGTGCCGCCGGGCGAGGTCTACAACCCGATCGAGTCGCCGCGCGGCGAGCTCGGCTGCTACGTGCGCTCCGACGGCTCCTCCAAGCCCGCGCGCGTGCACATGCGCGACCCTTCGTTCGTGAACCTCCAGGCGACCGCGCCGGCCGCGCGCGGCGGCTACATCGCCGACCTCGTCGCGACGCTGGCGATGCTCGATCCGGTGCTGGGCGGGGTGGACCGGTGAGCGCGCTGAGCGGCGGACGCGGCTCCGACCAGGTCGCCCGCTACGGGCACGGCTCGCGCATCCCCGGCTGGGACGACGCGGTCGACCTGACCAAGGACGCGGCGCAGATCCCCGACCCGGCGCTCACGCCCGTGCCCGCCGAGCTGCGCGCGCGGATCGAGGCGTCGATGGCGAAGTACCCCGACTTCCACTCGGCCGCGATCCCCGCGCTGCACGCCGCGCAGGAGCTGCACGGCTGGTGCTCGCCGGAGGCGATCGAGCAGGTCGCCTGCGTGATGCGGCTGACGCCGGCCTACCTCACCGCGGTCGCGACCTTCTACGACATGCTCGAGACGAACGGGCCGGTCGGGCGCCACAGCGTCTACGTCTGCACGAACATCTCGTGCTCGCTGCGCGGCGCCGACAAGCTCTACGACGCGATGCGCGCGGCGGCCGCCGAGGAGGCGGACGTGAACGTGCGCGCGTTCGAGTGCCTCGGGGCGTGCGACATCGCGCCGATGGCCTCCGTCGACGGCGTCTACGTCGGCCCGCTCGAGCTGGCCGACGCCGAGCGGATCGTCGCGGACCTGCGCGCCGGGCGCGAGGTGCTGGAGGGCAAGCAGCTCGTGCGGCGGCCGTGCGCCGACCAGCGCGCGGCGACGAGAGGCGAGCGCGCATGACCGACCCGCTGCTGTTCAGAGACATCGACGAGCCGGGCCTCGCGACGATCGAGGTCTACAAGCGCCGCGGCGGCTACCAGTCGCTCGAGCAGGCGCTGAAGATGCCGCGCGAGGAGGTCCTCCAGAACCTGCTCGACTCCGGCCTGCGCGGCCGCGGGGGTGCTGGGTTCGCGATGGGCAAGAAGGTCTCGTTCCTGCCGAGAGGGTCGATGGACGTCTACCTCGTCTGCAACGCCGACGAGTCCGAGCCGGGCACGTTCAAGGACCGCGAGCTGATGCAGAAGTCCCCGCACATGCTGATCGAGGGGATGATCATCGCCGCGTACGCCGCGGGCGCGAACCGCTCCTTCATCTACATCCGCGGCGAGTACGAGCAGCAGGCGGAGGTCCTCGAGCGCGCGATCGCCGAGGCGGAGGCGGCCGGCTACCTCGGCGAGCGCATCCTCGGCTCCGAGCACGCGCAGTCGCTCGTGCTGCACCGCGGCGCCGGCGCCTACATCTGCGGCGAGGAGACCGGCCTGCTCGACTCGCTCGAGGGCAAGCGCGGCAACCCGCGCCTGAAGCCGCCGTTCCCCGCCAACCAGGGCCTCTACCAGGGGCCGACGCTGATCAACAACGTCGAGACGCTCTCGACCGTGCCGACGATCATCCGCATGGGCGGGAGCGAGTACGCGAAGCTCGGGACCGAGACGTCGACCGGCACGAAGCTCGTGTCGGTGAGCGGCAACGTCCAGCGGCCCGGCAACTACGAGATCGAGCTGGGTGTCCCGTCGCGGGAGATCATCTACGGGTTGGCGGGCGGCCCCGAGCGCGGGCGCGACGTGAAGCTGTGGTTCCCCGGCGGGTCCTCGTCGCCGGTCCTCGAGAAGAAGGACCTCGACCTGCCCTACGACTTCGACTCGATGGCGAAGGCCGGCTCGATGCTCGGCTCCGGCGCGATCATCGTCGTGGACGACTCGGTCCCGGTCGTGGACGTCGCGCTGAAGCTCGCGAAGTTCTACAGACACGAGTCGTGCGGCAAGTGCACGCCGTGTCGCGAGGGGACGAACTGGACCGTGAAGATGCTCCAGCGCGTCGACTCCGGCGAGGCGACGCCGATGGACCTCGACATCATCGCCTCGGTCCAGGACCAGATCATGGGCAACTGCCTGTGCGTGCTCGGCGACGCGATGGCGATGCCGGTCGCGTCGATGGTGAAGAAGTTCCGCGACGAGTTCGAGGCGCACATCGAGGCGCGGCGCGCGGCCAACGGGCTGGGCGCGCCCACCTTCGACGCGCCGCTCGACGCCGCGCTCCACGGCGCGCCCTCGGGGGTGCATGCGTAGTGCCCCGCCCCGAGGTCCGCATGGTCACGTTCTCGATCGACGGTCGCGAGGTGCGGGCGCCCGAGGGCGCGATGCTGGTCGACGGCGCGAAGTACGGCGACGTCGAGATCCCCGTCTTCTGCTACGAGCCGAAGCTCGGCAACCCGGTCGGCGCGTGCCGCATGTGCCTGGTGGAGATCGAGGGGATCCCCAAGCTCCAGACCGCCTGCTCGACGCCGGTCAAGGACGGCATGGTCGTCCACACGCAGACCGACCGCGTGAGAGAGGCGCAGAACAGCGTCGTCGAGTTCCTCTTGGTGAACCACCCGCTCGACTGCCCCGTCTGCGACAAGGGCGGCGAGTGCCCGTTGCAGGACATCACCTTCGGCTGGGGCCGCGGGATCTCGCGGATGGTCGAGCCCAAGCGCCACTTCAGAAAGCCGCTGGAGCTCTCGCCGCTGATCGCGATCGACCGCGAGCGCTGCATCCTCTGCTACCGCTGCGTGCGCTTCTCGCAGGAGGTCAGCGAGGACTACCAGCTGATCCTCCACGAGCGCGGCGCGCACTCCTACGTCGGCACGTTCGACAGCCATCCCTACGTCGCGCCGTTCAGCGGCAACATCGTCGAGCTGTGCCCCGTGGGCGCTTTGACCTCGCGGCCCTACCGCTTCCGCGCGCGGCCGTGGGACATCGAGGGCGCCGGCACGGTCTGCACCTTGTGCCCGTCGCAGTGCAACGTCGAGCTGACGGTCCGCGACGAGCGCGTGCTGCGCGTGCTCGGCCGCGACCACGCGGAGGTCGACGACGGCTGGCTGTGCGACAAGGGCCGCTTCGCCTACCAGTCGGTCCACGCGGAGGAGCGCGTGGTGGAGCCGCTCGTGCGCGACGGGGATGCGCTGCGGCCGGCGTCGTGGGAGCGGGCTCTGGCTGCGGCGGCCTCCGGCCTCGGGAAGGCGCGCGGGTCGGTCGGCGCGGTGGCCGGTGGCACGACGACGAACGAGGAGGGCTTCCTGCTCCAGCGCCTCGTGCGCGAGGGACTGGACAGCGCCGACGTCGACTCCCGCGTCGACGGCAGTCGGCTGCCGCTCGAGCTGCAGCGCGCGTTCGCCGCGCCGGCGCTGGGAGCGACCGTGCCCGATCTGGAGTTCGCTCACACGGTCCTCGTCCTCGGCACCGAGCCCGTGGACGACGCGCCGATCCTCGACCTGCGGATCCGCAAGGGCGTGCGCCGCCACGGGGTGAAGCTGGCGGTCGCGACCCCGCGTCCGTCGTCGCTGGATCCGAACGCCGAGCTGTGGCTGCGGTATGCGCCGGGCGGGGAGCATGCCTTCGTCGCCGCGCTGGAGGCCGCGTTGGGCGCCGCCGGCGACGTCGATGCGCTGTGCGCCGCCGCCGATGCGGACCCGAAGGCGGTCCGTGCCTTGGCCGACCTGCTCAGCGAGGATGGCCGGGGCGACCTGGTGATCCTGTGGGGTGAGCGGCTCGGCGTCGCCGCGCTGCCGTCGCTGCTGGGGGTCGCTGGCCGGCTTGGCCTTGCTGACCGTGAGGGTGCGGGCCTGCTGGAGGTTCCGTGCTCCGCCAACGGTCGCGGGCTGCGTGAGGCCGGCTTCGTCCCGAACGCGGGGCCGGGGCTGGGCGAGCCGGCCGCCGCCGGCCGCTCCGCGCGCGAGATCGCGGCCGCCGCGGCGGACGGCACGCTCTCGGCCGTGTACCTGCTGCACTGCGATCCCGTCCGGGATCTCGGCGATGCGCCGCTGTGGCGGCGGGCGATGGCGCGGGCCTCGACGGTGATCGCTCACGCCGCGTTCCTGACGGACGAGCTGCGCGAGCACGCGACGGTCGTCTTCCCCGCCGAGTCCTACGCCGAGAAGGAAGGCACGGTCACCCACCCCGACGGCCGCCTCCAGCGCCTGCGCCCCGGCATCGGCCACCCCGGCGCCGTGCGGGCCGAGTGGTCCGTGATCGCCGAGCTGGAGCGGCGTGTGACGGGAGGTGTGCGGGATCGGGTGGGCATGTCCCACCCAACGGCACGCACATCGCCGCTGACCGGGGCGATGGCCTCCCAGCAGCTGTTCGAGGCCGTGCCGTTCTATGCCGGGCTGACGCTGGAGGAGATCGGCGGGCGCGGGGTGCGGTGGCAGGAGCGGGCGGCGGCCGGGGCCTTCCCGGCTGGTCCCGCCGGGCCGGTCGACGGCGGCGAGCCCGCCGCGGCGCCCACGCCCGCGCCGGACGGCGGGCTGCGCCTCGGCGCGTTCCGCTCGATCTGGGCGTCGCCCGAGGTCGAGGCGGCGCCGGCGCTGAAGTTCCTCGCGCGGCGCGCGACGCTGGAGGTCAGCCCCGCGGACGCCGAGCGGCTCGGCATCGAGCATGGAGACCGTGTGCGGGTGGGCAATCAGGGCGGCACGGTCGAGGCGACCGTCGCGCTGCGCGGCAACTGCCCGGCCGGGACCGTCTTCCTCGACGCCGGTCTGCCCGCCGGAGGCGCGAGCGAGCTGCTGGACGGCACGCCGACCACCGTGACGGTGCAGCCGGCCCGCACCGAGGTGCCCGCATGACGACCGTCCTCGCCACCGTCGGCTACGCCGAGTCCTGGTGGATCCAGATCCTGAAGTCGCTGATCATCTTCATCGTCGGCTTCAGCATGGTCCCGGTCGCGCTGATGATGGACCGCAAGCTGCTCGGCCGCTTCCAGAACCGCTACGGCCCCAACCGCGTCGGCCCGTTCGGCGCGTTGCAGCCGATGGCGGACATCTTCAAGCTGCTGGTCAAGGAGGAGTTCCGCCCGCGCACGTCGGTCGGCTTCCTGTTCGCGCTCGCGCCCGCCATCTCGATCCTGACCGCGTGCGTGTCGTTCGCGATCGTGCCGTTCGGCAACACGGTCGACATCTTCGGCACGCAGGTCGGCCTCTACGGCATCGACCCGTCGATCGGCGTGCTGTTCGCGTTCGCCTTCAGCGCGATCGCCGTCTACGGCCTGATGCTGGGCGGCTGGGCGTCCGGCTCGAAGTACAGCTTCCTCGGCGCGATGCGCTCCGCCGCGCAGCTGATCTCCTACGAGGTCTCGATGGGGCTCTCGCTCGTCGGCGTGATCGTCACGTGCGGCACGCTGTCGCTCACGGGGATCGTGCTGCACCAGGACAGCGCGGGGATGTGGCTGTTCATCCCGCAGTTCGTCGGCTTCGTCGTCTTCATGGTCGCCGCGTTCGCGGAGACGAGCCGCCCGCCGTTCGACCTCCCCGAGGCCGACGCCGAGCTCGTCGCCGGCTACAACACCGAGTACGGCGGCGGCCGCTTCGCCTCCTACTACGCGGCCGAGTACTTCCACATGGTGATCGCCTCCGGCATCGCCGTGACGATGTTCTTCGGCGGCTGGCTGCTGCCGTTCGGGATCGACCCCCCGACGTGGGTGGACCCGATCGTCGTGCTGGTGAAGATCACGCTCGTGATCGCCGTCTTCGTGTGGGTGCGCGCGACGCTGCCGCGCCTGCGCTACGACCAGCTGATGTCGCTCGGCTGGAAGGTCCTGCTCCCCCTGGCCACGGCCAACGCGCTCGTGACCGCGATCCTCGTGACGGTGACGTGATGTCGGAGACGCTGGAGATCAGACGCTGGACCCCCGAGGGCGACACGGTGGTCGCGGTGCAGCGCGGCCCGGAGCCGGGCGGCGCCGGCGGCCTCTACCGCGCGTTCGGCGAGACGCTGCGCGGGCTGAAGACGACCTTCGGGCGCTTGGTCGAGGGGCCGGTCGTCTACCAGTACCCGGAGGAGAAGATCCCCGTCTACCCGCGCTTCCGCGGGCGCCACAAGCTGCACAAGTTCGAGGACACGGGGCTTGAGAAGTGCGTCGGCTGCTCGCTGTGCGCCGCCGCCTGCCCGGCCGACTGCATCCGCGTCGTCGCGGCCGAGAACGAGCCCGACCATCGCGTCTCCGCCGGCGAGCGCTACGCGGCCGTGTACGAGATCAACATGTCGCGCTGCATCTTCTGCGGCTACTGCGAGGTCGCGTGCCCGTTCGACGCGATCACGATGGGGCACGACTTCGAGCTGTCGGACTACAACCGCGACGACCTCATCTTCACGAAGGAGATGCTGCTCGCCGAGCCGCTCGAGCGCACGCCGCTGCGGGCCGAGGACGAGTAGCGCAGCCGATGTCCTCAGTCGTCTTCTTCGTCGCCGCCATCGGCGCCATCGCGGGAGCGATCGGCGTCGTCGCGCTGCGCAACCCCTTCTACAGCGTGCTCGCGCTCGTCGGGCACCTGCTCTCGCTCGCGGCGCTGTTCCTGCTGCTGCGCGCGGAGTTCATCGCCGCCGCGCAGGTCGTCGTCTACGCCGGCGCGGTGATGGTGCTCTACCTGTTCGTCGTCTCCTACATCGGCGGCGGCGCGCGCGCGCTCACGCCCGGCGGCTCGCAGCTGCGCGCCGTGGCCGGCTTCGCCGTGATCGCGCTGTTCGCCGAGCTGGCGATCGCCGTGCTCGGCTCCGGCCTGAAGGCGATCGACTCCGACGGCGCGCCGTACGTCTCCGGCTACGGCACGCCCGCCCAGATCGGCGAGGCGCTGCTGACCAAGTTCCTGTTCCCGTTCGAGATCGCCTCGCTGCTGCTGCTCGTCGCGGCGGTCGGCGCGGTCGTGCTCGCGCGGCGACGGAAGGGCACGACGCTGGAGGACGCCGAGGTCGACGCGGCCGGCTACATCACGCCGCGCTCGCTGTTCAGCGGGACGATGGCGGAGGCCGTCGGCGCGATCCGCCCGCCGGCCGAGGATGCGCCCGCGGAGCCGGTGGCGACGCCGGCCGCCGGCGGCGACGACGAGCCGCGGAGCGGGTGGTGATCGCACGATGAGCATCGCCTGGTACCTGGTCGTCTCGGCCCTGATCTTCTGCATCGGCGCCGGCGGCGTGCTCGTGCGCCGCAGCCCGCTCGTGATCCTGCTGTGCCTCGAGCTGATGCTGAACGCCGCGAACCTCGCGCTGATCGCGTTCGCGCGCATGCACGGCAACGCCGACGGCCAGATCTTCGCGCTGATCGTGATGGTCGTCGCCGCCTGCGAGGTGACCGTCGGGCTCGGCCTGATCGTCGCGATCTTCCGCCGGCGCCTGCCGATCGACGTCGACGAGCTCCGGGAGCTTCAAGGATGACCACGACGACCTGGGGCTGGCTCGTGCTGGCCTTCCCGCTGGCCGGCGCGCTCGTCAACGGCCTCGGCTACAAGAAGCTCGGCCGCGGTGGGGCCGGCGTCGTCGGCACGCTCGCGATCGCGGCCGCGTTCGCCTGCGCGATCGGCATGTTCTTCTCGCTCGAGTCGCACGCGTTCTCCGACCGCGCGCTGACCTCGTCGCTGTGGGACTACGTCGTGACCGGCGACGTGAACGCGAAGCTGTCGATCCTCGTCGACCCGCTCTCGACGTACATGGCGCTGATCGTGACCGGGGTCTCGATGCTGATCCACCTCTACTCGGTCAGCTACATGAGAGGCGACCGCGGCTTCGCGCGCTACTTCGCCTACCTCAACTTCTTCGTCTTCTCGATGCTGGTGCTGGTGCTGGCGGGCAACTTCCTGCTGCTGATCGTCGGCTGGGCGTTCGTCGGCGCCGCCTCGTACCTGCTGATCTCCTACTACTACCGCCGCACCACGGCCACGGCCGCCGGCATCAAGGCGTTCGTGATCAACGTCGTCGGCGACGTCGGGCTCGTGCTCGGGACGTTCTTCATCCTGCGCCACAGCGGCACGCTCGACTTCCTCGGCACGTTCAGAGCGGTCGACGGCGGCGCGTTCGCCGGCCACCAGGGCTCGCTCACCGCCGGTTGCATGCTGCTGCTCGTCGGCGCGTTCGCGAAGTCGGCGCAGATCCCGCTGCACACGTGGCTCCCGGACGCGATGGAGGGCCCGACGCCGGTCTCGTCGCTGATCCACGCCGCCACGATGGTGACCGCCGGCGTGTACCTGATCGCGCGCATGCACCCGCTGTTCGAGCAGGCGCCGGCCGCCGCCGACGTCGGCGCGATCGTCGGCTGCGTCACGCTGCTGATCGCCGGCACGATCGGCCTCGTCATGAACGACATCAAGCGCGTGATCGCGTACTCGACGATGTCGCAGATCGGCTACATGGTCATGGGCGTCTCCGCCGGCGCCTACGCCGGCGGCCTCTTCCACCTGATGACGCACGCCTTCTTCAAGGCGCTGCTGTTCATGGCGGCCGGCTCGATCATCGGCGCGATGGCCGGCAACCAGTCGCTCGACCGCATGTCCGGCTTCCGCAAGGCGATGCCGTTCACGTTCGCCTGCTTCATCGTCGGCGGCCTCGCGCTCGCGGCGGTCCCGCCCTTCTCCGGCTTCTTCTCCAAGGACGACATCCTCGCGTTCGTCGGCGCGCGCGGCGGCTGGTTCGTGGCGCTCTACGTCGCCGGCTACGTCGGCGCGTTCCTGACCGCGATCTACACCTTCCGGCTGATCTTCCGCGCCTTCTGGGGCGAGCCGTGCGAGGAGGCCAAGGAGCTCGAGCACGGCCACCTCCACCACGCCGAGGTGCCGACCAACCCGGCGAACGGCGAGGTCGAGGACACCGACGTCGGCTTCCCAGGCCCCGACCACGCGATCGCCGAGCGGGCGATGCCGATGAAGGTCGCGATGGGGACGCTGGCCGTGCTGGCCACGGTCGGCGGGCTGGTGCAGGTCCCGTTCGTCGACCATCTCGTCACCAACTTCCTCGCGCCGACGTTCGCGGGCTCCAAGTACGCGGAGCTGGAGCCGTCCGACGGGCTCGTCGTCTTCGGCCTCGTGCTCGGGACCGTGATCGCGCTGTCGGGCATCGCTTTGACCTACCGCATCTGGGTCGCGCGGCCCGGGACGGCGGCGGCGCTGCAGGCGCGCTTCCCTGCGGTCCACGCGCTGCTCGTGAACAAGTGGTACTTCGACGAGGCGATCGAGCTGCTCGTCGTGCGGCCGTTCGCCGCGTTCGGCCGCTTCGCCCGCGGGACGTTCGAGCGCGTGTTCGTCGACGGCACGCTCGTCGGCGGGACGACCGGGGTCGTGCGCGCCGGCTCGGCCGCGGTGCGCGCGCTGCAGTCCGGCTTCCTGCGCTACTACGCCGCGCTGCTGCTGCTCGGCGGCGCCGCGGTCGTCCTCTACTTCCTGATCGCGAGCTCGTGATGGCCGTTCACAAGATCACTGTCCGTTTGCGCCCGCATAGCGGTCGAAAAGGGACACTGCTCGCCGCCGGGGGGCGCTCATGACGCTGTCGGTGCTCGTGTGGCTGCCGCTCGTGGTCGCCGTGCTGGGGGCGATCTGGGGCGGCGCGGCGCCGAAGGTCGCGCCGCGGCTGGCGATCGTCGGCTCGCTCGCCACCCTCGGCGTGGCGATCTCGTTCGTCGCCCGCTTCGACACGGGCGGCGGGATGCAGTTCGTCACCGACCGCTCGTGGATCTCCTCGCTGGGGATCTCCTACGCGCTCGGCCTCGACGGGCTCAACCTCGTGCTCGTGCTGCTCGCCGCGGTGCTGTTCGCCGGCGCGGCGGTCGCGGCGAACCTGCGCGAGTGGGAGCGGCCCGGGCTCTTCTACCTGTGGCTCGGCGCCGGCGAGACCGCGGTGCTCGGCGCCTTCTGCGCGCAGGACCTGATCCTGTTCGTCGCGTTCTTCGACCTGATGCTGATCCCGTTCTACTTCCTGACCGGGATGTGGGGCGCGGGGGAGCGGCCCGAGCGCGTGCGGGCGACGACGAAGCTCGTGATCTACACGATGGTCGGCTCGCTGCTGATGCTCGTCGCCGCGGTGGCGACCGGCATCCTCACCGCCCAGCAGCACGGGACCGACCTCACCTTCTCGCTCGCCGCGCTCGCGAGACTGCCGCTCTCGACCGGCTCGCAGGAGTGGATCTTCCTCTGCTTCGCCGCCGCCTTCCTCGTGAAGATGCCGGCCTTCCCGCTGCACGGCTGGCTCCCCGACGGCTATCGGACGATGCCGCTGCCCGCGCTCGCGGCCTTCTCCGGCGTCGTCTCGAAGGTCGCCGCCTACGGCTTCCTGCGGATCGTGCTGCCGACCTTCCCGGCGGCGTCGGTGCACTTCCAGACGCTCGTGCTGCTGATCGCGCTCGCGTCGATCCTCTACGGCTCCGCGATGGCGTTCACGACCACGAGCGCGCGCCTCGTCGTCGGCTTCTCGTCGGTGGCGCAGATGGGCTTCATCACGCTCGGGATCTTCGCGCTGAACGAGGACGGCGTGCAGGGCGCGCTGCTGCAGATGGTCAACCACGGGCTCGTGACGCTGCCGCTGTTCTTCATCGTCGGCCTGCTGGCGGCGCGCGCCGGCGGCAGCGAGGACCTGCGCGACATGGGCGGGATCGCGTTCCGCGCGCCGGTGCTCGCGTCGATCTTCCTGATCGTCGGGCTCGCGACGCTCGCGATGCCGGGCAGCGCCAACTTCGTCGGCGAGTTCCTGATCCTGCTCGGCGTCTTCAGATCGAAGGTCGTCTTCGCGTTCGTCGCCTCGGTCGGCGTCGCGATGGCGTCGGTGTACGTGCTGCGCGCGTTCATCCGCGCGATGCACAACCGCGTCGCGCCGTCGGTCGACTCGCGCGAGGTGACGTTCGGCGACCTCGCCGTGCTCGCGCCGATGGTGCTCGTGATCCTCGCGCTCGCGCTCTACCCGCAGTTCGGGCTCAAGCGCTCGCAGCCGGCGGCGCAGGCGTCGGTCGCCGCGCCCGCGTTCGCGCAGCACGGCGAGCGCGCCGGGATCATCGGCGCCGCGACCCCCGCGACCGCCGGCGCGCCGACCGACGGAGGGACCCCGTGACCGCCCTGTTCGCCGCCGCGACGCACGCCAAGGCGCCGCACATCGACTACGCGGCGCTGTCGCCGTTCCTCGCGCTCACCGGCGGGGCGCTGCTGACGCTGATCGTGGGCCTGCTCCCCGGCCGCTGGGTCAAGCACGCCACGCCGCTGCTCGCGCTCGCCGCGCTCGCCGCCGCGATCGGCCTGGGGATCTGGCAGCTCGGCGACGCTTCGACGTCGCTGGTGTCCGGGGCGTTGGTGTCCGACGACCTGACGCTGGTGCTGCTGTTCGCCTTCTGTGCGGCCGGGATCGGCGCGGTGCTGCTGGCGTGGCGCTCGCAGGCCGCCGAGGACGCCAGCCCGGGCGAGCTGTTCAGCCTGCTGCTGTTCTCGATCCTCGGCATGGCGATCCTCGTCGCCGCGACGAACCTCGTGACGCTGTTCCTCGGCTTCGAGCTGCTGTCGATCCCGCTCTACGTGCTGTGCGCGACCGAGCTGCGGCGCGAGCGCTCGCTCGAGTCCGGGCTCAAGTACCTGATCGTCGGCTCGGTCGGCTCGGCGACGCTCGTCTACGGGCTCGCGCTGATCTACGGCGCGACCGGCTCGACCGACTACGCCGGGATCGACACAGCGATCGCGAGCGGCGCGGGCGTCGGGGGGGACGTGCTGCTGCTGACCGGCATCGGCCTGACGCTCGTCGGCCTCGCCTTCAAGGCGTCCGTCGCGCCGTTCCACCAGTGGACGCCCGACGTCTACGAGGGCGCGCCGACGCCCGTCACCGCGTTCATGGCGGTCGCCACGAAGGCCGCGGCGCTGGGCGTGCTGCTGCGCCTCTTCGACAGCGCGCTGATCGGCGCGCAGACGGACTGGGCGCCGATGCTCGCCGCGCTGGCCGCGATCACGATCGTCGTCGGCAACGTCGGCGCGCTCGGGCAGACCTCGCTCAAGCGGATGCTCGCCTACTCCGGCGTCGCGCAGGCCGGCTACCTGCTGGCGGGCGTGATCGTCGGCTCGCAGCTCGGCGCGAAGGCGACCGTCTTCTACCTCGTCGTCTACCTCGCGATGAACCTCGCAGCGTTCGCGACGATCGTCGCGCGCGAGCGGGCGAACCCCGCCGACGTCGGTACCGACGACCTGTCGGCCTTCGCGGGCCTCGGCCGCACCCAGCCGCTGCTCGCCTGGCCGCTGACGATCGCGATGCTCGCGCTCGCCGGCATACCCGCGACCGCCGGCTTCATCGGCAAGGTCTACCTGATCGACGCGCTCGTGACCGGCGACTACGCGTGGCTGGCGATCGTGCTCGTGATCGGCTCGATGATCTCGCTCGGCTACTACCTGCGCGTCGTCGCGACGATGTGGATGCGCGAGGCGCCGACGACGACGCCGAGCGGCATCCCGGCGATCGCGGGCGGCTCGCAGGAGGCGGACGCCGCCGCGCGCCCGCAGCCGGAGGTGCTGGTCGTCGCCTGGATCGCCGCGGCGGCGACGGTCGTGCTGGGGATCGTGCCGCAGCCGCTGTTCGAGCTCGCCGCGCACGCCGGCGAGGCGCTCGCCGGAATCTTCTAGCGCGAGGACGGCGGAGGGCGCGCGATGTCGACCTGGTGGCACGCGATCCACTGGCTGCACCTCGTCGCGATGGCGTTCTTCGTCGGCGGCCAGCTGTTCCTCGCCGCCGTCGTCGTGCCGGCGCTGCGCGGGACGGAGACGAGACCGCAGCTGCGGACGGTCGCGCGCCGCTTCGGCGCCGGCACGCTCGTCGCGATCGGCGTGCTGATCGCGACCGGGGCCGCGATGGCGTCGCACTACCGCCTGTGGGGCGAGGTGGAGCTGCACGTCAAGCTGGCGCTCGTGGCGCTCGTCGGCGTGCTCGTCGTCTGGCACATGCGCCGCCCGCAGCTGCACGCGCTCGAGGGCCTGATCTTCCTCGCCTCGCTCGCGATCGTGTGGCTCGGCATCGGGCTCGCGCACTGAGAGCGTTCTCACATTCCGGGCCCTGCCCGCGCTGCCCGGCCGCTGCTAGGTTCGGAGCGCGATGAGCGAGGCGACACGGACCCGGCGCGAGACGATCCTCGTCGCGGCGGCGATCGTGCTCGTGGCGCTCAACCTGCGCTCGGCGCTGACGGTCGTCGGGCCGCTGATCCGCGACGTGCGCGAGGGCGACGGCCTGTCGGGGACGGCGGTCGGGCTGCTGGCGGCGGCGCCGCTGCTCGCGTTCGGGCTGATCTCGCCGATCGGGCCGCGGCTGGCGGCCCGCTTCGGGCTCGAGCGCACGCTCGTGGCGTGCATGCTGGTGCTGGCCGCGAGCCTCGCGCTGCGTCCGCTGCCGTCGGCCGTGCTGCTGTTCGCCGGCACGCTCGCGGCGGGGGCGGGGATCGCGGTCGCGAACGTGCTGCTGCCGGCGCTCGTGAAGCGCCGCTTCGGCGCGGACGCGACGTTCGTCGCCGGCATCTACTCGGTCGCGCTCGGCGCCGGCGCCGCGCTGGCCGCCGGGCTGGCCGTGCCGAGCGAGCGCTGGCTCGGCGGCTCCTGGCGCGCGGCGCTGGGCATATGGGCGCTGCCGGCGCTGCTGGCGGCGCTGGTGTGGCTGCCGCTGCTGCGCGGTCGCGCCCGCCGCGGCGCCGGCGCCGCGGGCATCCGCGTCGTACTGTGGCGCGACCGCGTCGCCTGGAGCGTGACGGGCTACATGGCGCTGCTCGCGGTCCAGTTCTACGCGCAGGTCGCCTGGCTGCCGGAGATCTACCGTCACGAGGGGCTGAGCAAGGGCGCCGCGGGGGCGCTGCTGTCGCTGTCGCTGATCGTCGGCATCCCCTTCGGCTTCGTCGTCGGCGCGCTCGCCGGCCGCCTGCGCGACCAGCGCCCGATCGTGTGGGTCGGCGGCCTGCTCGCGCTCGGCGGCTGGATCGGCGTGCTGCTCGCCCCGACCGCGGCGGCGTCGCTGTGGGCGACGATGCTCGGGGTCGCGTTCGGGATCGGCTTCACGCTCGTGCTCGCGCTGTTCGTCCTGCGCGCGAGCGACACGCCGCATGCGGCGGCGCTCTCCGGGATGGCGCAGTCGGTCGGCTACACGCTGGGAGCGATCGGTCCGATCGCGGTCGGCGCGCTGCACGACGCGACCGGCGGCTGGACGGTCCCGCTGACGGTCCTGATCGGCGTGGCCGCCGCGAACCTCGTGCTCGGGCTCGGCGCCGGCGGTCCCGGCCTCGTGCGCGGGCGCGCGCCGGGCGAGTCGGCGCCGGTCGCCTCCGCTGCGACCCCGGCCGTGCCGGCGGGCCGGTCCTGACGGCTCCGGTCGCGCACGCCGGCCGTCGCGCGGCACACTGTCGTCCATGCCCGCCCGCCTGCCCGACGGCGAACCGGCCCCCGCCGACGGCGCGCTGCCCGCGCCGGCGCTCGCCGGACTGGGCGAGCGGCCGTTCGGCGTCTACGTGCACGTGCCGTTCTGCGCGACGCGCTGCGGCTACTGCGACTTCAACACCTACACGGCGTCGGAGCTGGAGGAAGGCGGCGGGCGCTCGCGCGCCGGCTACGTCGGCGCCGTGCTCGCGGAGCTGGCGCTCGCGCGGCGCGTGCTGACGGCGGGCGGGGCGACGCCGTCGCCCGCCGAGACGGTCTTCTTCGGCGGCGGCACGCCGACGCTGCTGGCGCCCGGCGAGCTGGCGCAGCTGCTGGGCGCGATCGAGGAGACGTTCGGGCTCGCGCCGGGCGCGGAGGTGACGACCGAGGCGAACCCGGAGAGCGTCGACCCGGCATCGCTCGCCGCGCTGCGCGCCGCCGGCTTCACGCGCATCTCGCTCGGGATGCAGAGCGCGGCCGCGCACGTCCTGCGGACGCTCGACCGGGTCCACACGCCGGGCCGGGCGGCGGCCGCGGCGCGGGAGGCCAGGGCGGCCGGCTTCGCGCACGTCAGCCTCGACCTGATCTACGGCACGCCCGGCGAGACCGTCGAGGACTGGCGCGCCTCCCTGGACGCCGCGCTCGCGGTCGAGCCGGACCACGTCTCCGCCTACGCGCTGATCGTCGAGCCGGGCACGCGGCTTGCGGCGCAGGTCCGCCGCGGCACGCTGCCCGCGCCCGACGACGACGTGCTCGCCGATCGCTACGAAGTCGCCGACACGGTGCTCTCCGCCGCCGGCCTGCGCTGGTACGAGGTCTCCAACTGGGCCGCGTCGCCCGCCGCCGCCTGCCGCCACAACCTCGGCTACTGGCGCGGCGGCGACTGGTGGGGCGTCGGGCCGGGCGCGCACTCGCACGTCGGCGGCGTGCGCTGGTGGAACGTCCTGCACCCGGCGACCTACGCCGCGCGGCTCGCCGGCGGGGAGTCCCCGGCCGCCGGCCGCGAGCTGCTCGGCGCCGACACCCGCCGCCTCGAGCGGATCATGCTCGAGCTGCGGCTCGCCGACGGCCTCCCGCTCGACGAGCTCGACGACGCCGGCCGTGCCGCGGCCCACGCCGCCTGCGACGACGCCCTCGTCGAGCCCGCCGCGCTCGCCGACCCCGCCGACCCCCGCGTCCGCCTCACGCTCCGCGGCCGCCTGCTCGCCGACGCCGTCGTGCGCGCGCTCGCCCCCTGACCTCGGCGCAGCGTCCTGTCCTGCGCTCCTCCTGCGAGGCCAGGTCAGGACGCTTCGGCGGAGGCGGCGTCCGCCGCCGCCCGCGGCCGCACCTCGTAGGCGCAGGCGGTTGCGCCGGCGAGGATGTGGGCGACGCGGGTGACGTCGGCTTCCGGGAGGACCTCGCGCAGGAACGCGATCTCGGCGCCGCAGGCGTGGCCGTAGCGCTGGGCGACGGCGAGGATCGCGCAGTTGTGCTCGAGGATCCGCCAGCCGGAGGGCGCCGGCGCCGCCGGGTCGCCGGCGTCGCCGCCCGTCCGGGCCGGCAGGCGCTCGACCTCGGCGAGGTAGCCGTCCTCGTCGAGCACACGCGCGACCTCGGCGACGCGCGCGTCGAAGTCGAGCCCCGCCAGCCGCTCGCGCGTGCGCTCCACCCGCGCGCGCCGGCGGCGCTCGAACGCGCGCGCCACCAGCTGCGGGTCCTCGTCGCCGATGTAGTCGAGCAGCTCGACCGTCAGCTCGCCGTAGGAGCGCGGGAAGAGCGCCTCCGCCGCCGGCGCGAGCCGGTAGACGTGGCGGGGCCGGCCGGGGCCGGCGCGCTCCTCGCGGTGCGCCACCAGGTCCGCCGCGGCGAGGCCCTGGAGGTGCTGGCGCACCGCGCTGACGGTCACGTCGAGCTGCTCCGCGAGCTCCTCGGCGCGCGCCTCGCCCTGCTTGCGCAGCGCGATCAGCAGGGCCCGGCGGGTGGCCGGGAGCTCGGCGAGGGCGGGGCCGACGTTCGCGGAGGAGGACATGGGCGAAGGGATCGTCTCCGAGCCGGCGGCGGCGGGCAGGCTCGGGTATGGTCCAGTTAGAACAGTACCGACTGTCTTTACTCCCAGCGACCGCGAGAGGAGCCTCCGCATGGCCTACCAGGTGCCGGACCTTCCCTACGCATACGACGCGCTCGAGCCGCACATCGACGAGGCGACGATGCACTTCCACCACGACAAGCACCACGCCACCTACGTCAGCAGAGCGAACGAGCTGCTCGAGGGCACCGAGTGGGCCGACAAGCCGGTGGAAGAGGTCCTCAAGAACCTGGACAGCCTCGGCGACAAGGCGACCGGCGTCCGCAACAACGCAGGCGGCCACTACAACCACACGCTCTTCTGGGAGAGCATGTCGCCGAACGGCGGCGGCGCCCCGACGGGCGAGCTGGCGGCGGCGATCGACGCCGCGTTCGGATCCTTCGACGAGCTGAAGGCGAAGATCAGAGCGACCGGCGCCGGCCAGTTCGGCTCCGGCTGGTCGTGGCTCGTGCTCGACGGCGGCAGCCTCGCGGTCGTCGGCTCCGCGAACCAGGACAACCCGATCAGCCAGGGCAAGGTCCCGCTGCTCGGCGTCGACGTGTGGGAGCACGCGTACTACCTCAAGTACCAGAACCTGCGGCCCGTCTACATCGACGCGTGGTTCGACGTCGTCGACTGGGACAAGGTCGCCGAGCGCTACGCGGCCGCGAAGTAAGCCATGGCGTACGTCATCGCAGAGCCCTGCATCAACGAGAAGGACGCCTCCTGCGTCGAGGTCTGCCCCGTCGACTGCATCCACCCGACGCCGGACGAGGACGGCTTCGGGGAGACGAGACAGCTGTTCATCGACCCGGAGGAGTGCATCGACTGCGACGCCTGCGTCGAGGCCTGCCCGGTCGACGCGATCTTCCCGGAGGACCTGCTTCCGGAGAGATGGACGGACTACGTCCGCATCAACGCGGAGCACTACGCGAACGCCTGAGCGATCGCGCGCGGGCGGCCGGAACCGGCCGCCCGCGTGTGCGACCGCTTTCGCGCGTCACAGGGGGCGCTCGTCCTCCAGCATCGCGCGCAGGCGCCGCAGCGCGCTCGCGGTGCGTGACTTGACCGTCCCGAGCGGGACGCCCGTGTGGGCGGAGATCTGCCGCTGGCTGAGGCCCATCTGCCAGCGCAGCCGCACGACCCGAGCCTCCTCCGGGGCGAGCTGCGTCAGCAGCTGCTCGAGCGTCATGCGGTCGACGAGCTGCGCGACCGGCTCCGGTCCGCCGCCGGCGTCGCGGTCGGCGTAGTCGATCGTCGGGTCGAGCGGCTCCGGCACGCGGCGGCGCAGATGGTCGATCGCGCGCGAGCGGGCGATCGTCGCCAGCCAGGTGCGCAACGAGGCGCGCGCGGGGTCGAACGTGCGTCCGCGCTGCCACGCTTCGAGCAGCACCTGCTGGTAGACGTCCTCGACGGCCGAGCGGTCGCGGATCGCGTCGTGCAGGAGCGCGAGCGCGCCAGGACCGTACTCGGCGTAGAGCGCGCGAACCGCGTCGGGATCGCGCCGGCGCAGGCCGGCGGCGATGCGAAGCTCGGTGGGGGAGGGGGCGGAACGACGCATCGGCGCTCACCAACTGTCGCACGCCGACGCAAGCCTCCGGGTATGGCGACGGTAGGAGTGTTCTGGGTATGAAGGCGTTTGCTGTGCCCGCCGACGCGCCAAGAGACCAGTACGGAGATGGTGTGAAACCCCGCTCCAGCGGGGAAGGGGGATCGTGCTCCCCGGGGGCGGGTCGTCGTGGCACGCGGCACCTCAGGTCAGCCCGGTGACAAGCGCCGACGCGCCAGCATCGGCATCTCGCGGGGGCGATTGCCGTACACCGTATCGCCGACGCGCCTCAACGGCCGCCCGCCGCCGGCCGAACGCGCCCTCCGCGGCGCCGAGCCCGGCGCGACGACGTCACGCCGTGCGGGCGCGCGTTCGCGCCGCAGCAGCAGGAAGGCGACACCGCCGAGCAGGGTGCGGGTCCAGAACATCAGCGCGTGGTAGACGAGCGCGGCCGCCGCGGCGGTCGCGGCCGGCGCGCCGTAGAGCAGCAGCATGCCGATCAGCCCGCCGTCGAGCGCGCCGACCCCGCCGGGAACCGGCACCCACGTCGCGAGCTGGGCGACCTGGTAGGAGAGCGACAGCGACGCCCACGCGATCCCGTCGCCGATCCCCTGCGCGCAGGCCCACAGCACGCCGATGTCGCAGACGAGGTACATGACCGCGCCGACCAGCCCCCACGTCGGCCGCATCGCCAGCCGCAGCGTCTCCGACAGCGCGCGGGCGTAGCCGTCGAGCGTCGCCCCGAGGCGCGGGCCGACGTGCGGCGCGAGCAGCCGCGCGAGCGGTCCCGCGCAGATCACGAGCACCAGCACGACGCCGACGGCCGCGGCCGGCACGAGCCACAGCGTGAGGTCGTCCGGACCGGAGAGGACGCCGACGCCGAGCGCGAGCGCGGTGCCGAGCATGACCAGCGCGTTGACGCCGCTCGTCAGCAGGTAGAGCACGCCCGTCCGCTCGGCCAGCTCGCGCGCGGCCATGCCCTCGCCGCGCAGCACCCAGGCGCCGAACGCGAGCGCGCCGACGCCGCCGACCGGCAGCGCGGCGCCGAACGCGAGCTGCGCGGTCGCGAGCCGGTTCGCGAGCCGCGCGGGGACCGACGGGAACGTGAGCCGGAAGACGAGCACCCAGCCGAGGCACGACAGCAGCTCGAGCACGATCGCGACCGCGAGCCAGCGCGGGTCCATGTGCACGATGCGGCGGCCGACGTCGTGCAGGTCGGGCACGGCGAACAGCAGCGCCGCGACGAGCACGACGGTCGCCAGCACCCACACGATCGCGTTGCGCAGGCGCCGGCCCTGGTCGGCGGCGGCGCGCTCGGGCGCCGGCTCAGGGGCGTCCGGCATCGGCCGCCGCGGAGAGCGTGTCGATCACCTCGAGCATCTTGCGGTGATACGCGATCCCGGCGACGAGCGTGCGCGCCGGGCCCTCCGGTCCGTGCGCCTCGCTCAAGGTCGCGAGCAGCCGCTCCAGCTCGGCGAGCTTCGCCTCGTGCCAGGCGCGGCGCGGCGTCAGCATCGGCTCCGGGTCCGCGCCGGCGAAGACCTTCAGCAGCAGCTCGTCGCGCAGCTGCGGCGGGGCGGCGGCCGTGTCGGCGGTCCAGCGCGCGATCGCCTCGCGCCCGGCGCCGGTGAGCGCGTAGAGCTTGCGGCGGCGGCCGCCCGCCTCCTGCCGCACGCTCAGGTAGCCGCCGGCCGCGAGCCGCGCCGGCTCGTCGTAGGCGGTCGTGTGCGGGACCTGCCAGAAGTTCTCGATCGATCCCTCGATCGCCTGCTTGAGGTCGTAGGAGGTCGCCTCGCCGACGTGCTGGAACAGCGCGAGCACGGCGTAGGAGGTCTGCGTGAGGCGAATCGGCTTGCGTTTCATGATCCGCCTCGTATAGTACGACGCGAATGGTACAGCGCACGCCCGGGAGCTCCGACACGCAGGGGGTCGAGATGCAGGACCAGGATCATCCGAACGGCATCATCACCGCTCGGCCGGACTACGACGCGGTGATCGTCGGCGCGAGCCTCGCCGGCTGTGCGACCGCGATCCAGCTCGGCCGCGCGGGCGCGCGCGTCGCGCTCGTCGAGAAGCAGCCGGACCCGCAGGCGTTCAAGCGCATCTGCTCGCACCTCGTCCAGTCCTCCGCGGTGCCGGCGATCGAGCGGCTCGGGCTGCTGGAGCCGATCCTCGCCGCCGGCGGGCTGCGCACGCACCTGCGCGCGTGGACGCAGTGGGGCTGGATCGCCGCACCGCACGATCGCGTGCCGGCGGCGCTCAACCTGCGGCGCGAGAAGCTCGACCCGCTCGTACGCGCGGCGGCGGCCGCGACGCCCGGCGTCGAGCTGCTGCTCGGGCGCAGCGCCGAGCGGCTGCTGCACGCGGACGGCGCCGTGCGCGGCGTCGTCGTGCGCGAGCCCGGCGGGGCCGAGACGGAGCTGCGCGCGCGCCTCGTCGTCGGCGCCGACGGGCGCGACTCGCGCGTCGCGCAGCTGGCCGGGATGCCGGAGAAGCGCACCCCGCACAACCGCTTCGCCTACGGCGCCTACTTCGAGGGCCCGCAGCCGGCGTGGGGCACCGACGGCACGATCTGGATGATGGACCCGCAGTGGGCCGCCGCCTTCCCGACCGACGGCGGGCTGACGTTCTACGCCGCGATGGGCACGAAGGACCGTCTGCCCGAGTTCAAGGCCGATCCCGAGGGCGCGCTGCGCCGTTGGGTCGCCGACGTGCCCGAGCCGCCGCCGATCCGTGCGTCCCAGCTCGTCGGGCCGGTGTTGGGGAAGGTCGACATGGAGAACCGCCTGCGCGAGCCGATCGCGCCGGGCCTCGCGCTCGTCGGCGACGCGGCGCTGGCGATCGACCCGCTGTGGGGCGTCGGCTGCGGCTTCGCGTTCCAGACGGCGGAGTGGCTCGCCGACGCCGTCGCCCCGGCGCTCGCGGGCCGCGAGGCGCTCGACGCCGGGCTCGAGCGCTACCGGCGCCGCCACCGCCGCGAGCTGCGCGGGCACACGCAGATGATGGTCGACTACGCGACCGGACGGCGGCTGAACGCCGGCGAGCGGACGATCTTCTCGGCCAGCGCGCGGGACCTGCGCCTCGCGCTGCAGTTCGACGCGCTCGGCTCGCGGCGCACCACGCCGCAGCGCGCGCTCGCGCGGACGCTCCCGCGCGCGATCGTCGTCAACACGCGGTACGCGCTGGGACGGCGGCCCGGCGCGGCGGCGCCCGCGGCCGCGCCGTCCGGCGAGCCGGCTCGCGCGCGCGACGCGCGCGAGAAAGTGGCGGCGTGAGCGCCGCGTCGCCGGCGGCGGCCGTCGCGCTGACGCGCATCCGCGCGGGCGGCACGCAGCCGCGGCTGTTGCAGGCCGGTCCCGCCGACGCGTCCGAGGCGGTCGTCTTCGTCCACGGCAACCCCGGCTCGTGCGACGACTGGGAGCGGCTGGTCGGCGCGCTCGGCGCGCGCGGCGTGCGCGCGCTCGCGCTCGACCTGCCGGACTTCGGCCAGACGATCGCGCCGGAGGGCTTCGTCCACGACGTGCCGACGTACGCCGGCTTCCTCGACGAGGCGCTCGGCGTGCTCGGCGTCGAGCGCGTGCACCTCGTCGTGCACGACTTCGGCGGGCCGATCGGGCTCGTGTGGGCGGCGGGGCACGTCGAGCGGCTCGCGAGCGTGACGCTGATCGACACCGGCATCCTGCCCGGCTACAGATGGCACAGACTCGCGCGCATCTGGCGCCGGCCGGTGGTCGGCGAGCTGTTCCAGGCGATCTCCACGCCGCGCGTGCTGCGGCGCATGCTGCCGCGGCAGGAGCCGCGCGGCCTGCCGGGCTGGTTCCTCGACCGCATCCACTACGGCCCGCGCACGCGCAGAGCGGTGCTCGAGCCTACCGCGCGACCGACGACCCGGGCGCCGCCGCCACCGAGTTCGCCGCCTACATGGCCACGCACGACGTGCCCGCGCTCGTGATCTGGGGCGAGCACGACGCGTACCTGCCGTCCTCCTACGCGCAGCGCCAGCGCGACGCGTTCCCGTCCGCCGACGTGCACGTGCTGCCGGCGAGCGGGCACTGGCCGTTCGCGGACGCGCCGGAGACGGTGGAGCGGCTGCTCGTCGACTTCGTCGTGCGCGTGTCCGGGTCCGGCTGACGGCGCGCGCTACGCCGCGAGCGGCGGTGCGGCGGCCGGTTGCGGCTCGCCGCCCGCGGGCGGGACGAGCGGCCAGGCGCGTTCGATCCGCTCGTCTCTGCCGTTGCGGCGCAGGTAGTCCTCGAACGAGGCGGCCTGCTCGGCGGCCCATCTGATCTGCTGGGCGTGCAGGGTGGGGAGGTCGAGCTCGCGCAGCTCGGGGAACGCCTGTCCGAGCCGCCACGCGACGCGGGCGGCGGCGAGCGCGTCGGCGTGCGAGGCGTGCGCCTCGTCGAGCGGCACGTCGTAGTGCGCGCAGACGGCGCCGAGCGTGCGCTTGCCCTTGCGGAAGCGGTCGACCTGCTTGTCGAGCACATAGGGGTCGACGACGAGCATCCCGTCGGCGCCGCCGACGCGGTCGAGCAGCGGCACGATCCCGTGGCGGCGCGCCTCGCGGTCCAGGCAGGTGAGGTCGAAGCGGGCGTTGAAGGCGATCACCGGCACGCCCGCGAGCAGCTGCTGCGCGAGCGCCGCGACGATCTCCTCGATCGCCTCGGACGGCGGCCGGCCCTCGGCGCGGGCGCGCTCGGTCGTGATGCCGTGGACGGCGGAGGCGGCCGCCGGGATCTCGACGCCGGGATCGAGCAGCCAGGCGTGGAGGTCGGACGGTCGTCTGTCGCCGACGAGGCTCACCGCGGCCGTGACGATCCGGTCCGACTCGCTGTCGATTCCCGTCGTCTCCAGGTCAAACGCGGCGAGGCGGCCTTTGTGCCAGCTCATGCCGCCGAAGGATGAAGACGGGGTCGGACGACTCTCCCGCGCCGCGCCCGGTCGCGCCGTGCCGGGCCGCGCCGCCGACCGGCGCAACCGGTCCGCGCCACGCCATAGGGTCAGGCGGTCAACCGGCCCCGTCCCGGGAGGGAGGCTCCGTGTCCAAGCCCGATCTCGCCCAGTTGCTCGCCGGTGCTGCGATCCTGCTGCTGATCGCCGTGCTGCTGATCGCGCACCGCACCGTCGCGGTCGCGGATCCCGCCGGCGAGCCCGCGCGCACCGTGCGCCGCTCCGCGTTCTCGGCGATCGTCGTCGGCAGAGACCACCGCGCCTCGACGTCGAAGAGCGTCCTGCTCGCGTGGACGCTCGCGATCGCCTACGGGCTGCTCGCGCTGCTGATCGCGAAGTGGCTCGGCGACGGCGCCGGCTGGGACCGGCAGCTGAGAAACGGCCTGCAGGAGGAGTACCTGGTGCTGCTCGGCGGGCCGTTCGCCGCCGCGGTGCTGGCGAAGACGGCGGCGGTCGGTCAGGCGCAGCGGGGCCGCACGCCCGCCGCGCCGGGCTTCGCGAGCGCAAAGCAGCTCGTCGCCGACGACGCGGGCGACACCGAGCTCGGCGACTTCCAGTACGTCGTCTTCAGCCTGATCGGGCTGGCGTACTTCTTCGGGACGTTCCTCGGCCACCTCGGGGCGGGCTTCCCCGACCTGCCGCCGATCCTCACCGGCCTGATGCTGACGTCGGCCGGCGGGTACACGGCGAAGAAGCTGATCCAGCAGGCACGCCCGGCGGTGACGAGCGCGGTGCCGGCGAGCATGGTCGCCGGCGGCGAGGGGCTGCTCGTCTACGGCACGGATCTGATCGTGCCGGCGAGCGTCGCGCCGGACGGCACCGCCCAGCTGCCGATCGTGGCGGTCGGCGGCAGACGCGCGAGCGTCACCGAGTTCGACCACGTCCTCGGGGCCGATCGACTGACGGTCACGATCGCCCGCGACGCGGCGCCGGGCAGAGGCACGCTCGCTGTGGTGCGCGCCGATGGCGTGCCCGCGCTCGGCCCGGCCGGCGCGGACGGGATCTCCTTCCACGTGCTCGAGCGCAGACCGCGGCGGAAGCGCAAGGGCAGATAGCGAGTGCGCCGCCGGGGCGAGCGCGCGCGGGCGGCGAGTGTGCGAGCGGCCGGCGAGCGCACGCGCGGACGGCGACGTGTGCGGGCGGCCGAGCGGAGGGGGAGGGATTCGAACCCTCGATGGACTCTCGCCCATGCCGGTTTTCAAGACCGGTGCATTCAACCGCTCTGCCACCCCTCCGTGGCGCGGACGCTCCGATGCTAGCCGGTCCGCCGCGGCCCGCCGCCCGCACGTCGCCGCGCGCGAGCCTCTAGACTGACTCTCCTCCACCCGGGAGAGGTGGCCGAGTGGCTGAAGGCACTCGCCTGCTAAGCGAGTAAGGGGTTCACGCTCCTTCGCGGGTTCGAATCCCGCCCTCTCCGTGCCGGTCCGACCGGCTCGTTTCCGCCGGTCGCCGGGGCATCATGGCTCTGTCGATGGATGCCGTCGTCTTCCACGCCAAGCTGGAGAACGTGCCGCGCGTGAGCGCGCACGTGACGGTGCGGGCCGATCAGGAGCTGACGGCGCTGCACGACGCGCTGGTGGAGGCGTTCGGGTGGTTCGACGATCACCTCTACTCGTTCTGGCTCGACGGCCGCTTCTGGGGCGGTCACGAATACGAGTACACGCGGCCCGAGGGTGTCGACGAATTGGGCGATCCCGTGCGAACCGCTGACGTGAAGATCAGCTTGCTCGGTCTCGCGAGAGGCCAGAGAGTCGCGTACGTGTTCGACTTCGGCGACGAGTGGCGGGTGCGTCTGACGGTCAAGGCGATCGACCCCGCCGACGGTGGCGAGTATCCCCGCGTGATCAAGCGCCTCGGACACGCGCCGCCGCAGTACCCCGACTTCGACGACTGAAGGAGGACGACGTCGCCCGCATCAGCGGCTCAACCCTCAGGGGGCAGCGACTTCCACCAGTCTCGGTTCGCGCGCGAGTGGTCTGCGAACGCCTGGGTCACATCCCAGTAGGACTTGAAGCCGGGTCGGCGGTAGCCGTCGAGCACGGCATCGAGATCATCCGTGGGGAACAGCTTCTCCCAACGCCGCGGCCAGTCGAGCGCGACGTCGCTGAGCAAGAAGAGGGCGATGGTTTCGGCGGCGGCGAGCGCCCGTTCCGTCTCCCGAGCTTCATGCTTGCGCGTGTTCGGTGTGACGTCCATGGTGGGATTGCCGCCCGCAGCGAGCGACGGCGCGCGACTCCCGGTGCCCTGTCCTCCATCCGACGAGCCAGCGGCATCAGAGAGCTGCGATGACCGAGTACCTCGCGATCTACGAGCGCAACCAGGACGGCTGGTGGGCCTACGTGCCCGACCTTCCCGGCTGCACCGCAGCAGCTGTCTGAGCCGATCGCTTAGGAGCGCGGCGGCGTCCCTTCGCGTTCGTCGGCCAGCCGGCTCCGTCAGGGGCTCGATGACGCGGTCGAGGTTCGAGCGTCGTCCCCGGCTCCCCGTTCCGGCCCGCGACCCACGGGCCGTCCCACGCGGCCGCCGGCTACAATCCCTCCCTCGCACTGCGCCCGTAGCTCAGCTGGATAGAGCGTCGGTCTACGGAGTCTGGGGTCGCAGTCTTCATCCTCTGGGGCGCGTCCGAACGGGACCGAACGAACACGCGCTTTGCAGGCGTTTCCTGGGTTTCGGTGGGCGCGTGACCGAACAGCCCCGAACAGGTCCACACGCCCCGGAAAATAAAAATGGGACCAAAGTGGGACCAACAGTGGGACCACTCTCGGCGGCTCGGGCAGCCTTGAATAACGCCTCGCACGACACCCTGTGACGCGCGTGTCTGCCAGACGCAGATCGCAGCTAGATGGTCGCCGCGCCCACGGCGCGACAGGCGTCGCGGCCGATGAATCGCGAGCGGGTCCAGCTACTCGATGGACGCAGTCGCTGGGTCGGCCCAGTCCTCGGGCGGCTCGATCTTGGCGTCGATGCCGGCGTGCTCCTCGAGCAGATAGAGAAGATTGCTCCCGCTGAGCAGCTCGAGCGGCTTGCCTTCGGCGAACTCGAACGACGCCTTCCCGTAGCCGCTGGTGGTGACGAGGATGCCCTTGCTGGCGCCCTCGTTCTGCATCGTGCCGAACAGGTCGCGGACTGCGCTGACGCCGACAGTGTGCTTGTAGCGCTTGGCTTGGATGACGACCTTGCCGCCGAAGATCGGTCGCGGGTCGTAGGCGACGCAGTCAACGCCGCCGTCGCGGGACGCCTGCGTGAGTCGGGTCTCGAGGCCCATCTTCTCGAACAGGTTGGTGATCAGCGTCTCGAACTCGCTCGGGGTCAGCTCCATCAGGTTGGGGCGCTGGTCGATCGTCGCCAGCACGTCGGTCTCCTCGATGAAGCGCGGGTCGACCATGTCGAACTCGAGCACGGGCCGCACCGGCGCGAGCTCGGCGGGGCTCTTCGAGACCCCTGCGCTGAGGCCCTTCAGACATGCCTCGGGCTCTACTCGTGCGAGTTCGAGCGCCGCGAACGCGTCGCGTGTGCTGCGCAGCGTCACGAGGCATGGGCGGACGGGCTGCCCGGTCCGTGGGTCGATCGTGTCGACGTGGCCGTTGAAGACGACCGAGTCGAAATGGCCGGCGCGGTCGGACTCGAACAGCTCATGCACCGTTCGCAGCGCCGTCTGAGCGACAACCCGTGTGTAGAGCGCCTTGCGCTGACCGATCGGCCGTGCCTTCGGCGTGATCTCGTCTCTGGCTCTGACGTAGCGGTACTCGAGCGCGTCGGGGACGACCTCGAACGTCGGCAGATCCAGCTCGACGACGAGCTGTCGCGACTCCGGTACGAACGCGACCTTGTGCTGCTGTGGGAAGCCGTCGGGGTAGCGACTCGCGGCCAGCACCATCGAGGAGTAGTTCACGACAGCCTCGGGCTTGCCACGCTCGTAGCTGGTGCGGAAGGCGTCGACCTGGGCGTGTTGGGCGGTGATCCGCTCGGCCTCGACACGTGCTCTCTCGTCGTGTGCGGCTCTCGCCGCTGCCAGTCGCGTCTCCCCGGTCTCGCTCTGTCTGCTCGTATACGACCATCGCTTCAGCGTGCTCTTGCTCGGCCGCGGCGGTCGCGGCGGCGTGCTTGGCCTTCGCGCCTGGCACGAGCTTCTGCAGCGCGCTCAGCGGAGCGGGCGGCGCCAGTTCAGGGGGATGCCCCGGCTGCGCGAGTGCGCCCGGCTTGAAGCGCAGCTGAGCGGGCTTGTCCTTGAGCGACTCGAAATCGATCGCGTCATTGACCGCGAGCGTCTGGGCGAGCAGACCTTCGAGCGTTTCCACGTATCTGGTCAGCTCCCGGTTGGCCTGCTCGGTGTCGGCGAGCCGGCTTTCGAGGTAGAGCTGCTTGCGCTCCTTCTCCGCGGCTGCACGCTGACGCGCCTGCTCGCGCTGGCGACGAAGCTGCTCACGCTGCAGCGCTCTGGCCGCACGCTCCGCCTCACGCCGGCGGCGCTCTTGCTCACGTCGTGCTTGAACCCAATAGCTGCTCGCCATCGCTACCTCCCGCGGTGCAAGAGGCTATCCAGCGAGCGGAACCTGACGCGCCGTTTGCGGAAGAAGTCGTTCCTGATCGATGCGCAGTCGTCGGTCAGGGCGACGCGAATCCGCCTGAAGCAGCTCGTTCTTCGGAAAGTAGGCGTAAGGTCGTCCGACCTCGCCGACTGTTCATGGACGATGTTGCTGCTCGATGACGACACACTGGTTCTTGCCGCCTCCGATGTGACGGACTTCGTGGCGTGCGGGCATCTCGCGGCACAGAAGCTCGCGATCGTCCGGGGTGAGCGCAGCAGACCCGGGTACGCAGACGATCCGCACCTCGAATTGATGCGGCGGCGCGGAGACACGCACGAACGGGAGCAGTTGGAGCTGCTGAGCGCGGAGTGCGGCGGCCATGTCGATCTCTCGGAGGCTCTGCGTTCGTCCTCCCGAGATGGGGTAGAGCGGGCAGCCGAGGCGACGGTCTCAGCGATGCGCGAAGGTGTCCCGCTCATCTTCCAGGCGACGTTCGTCGACGGACGCTGGCAAGGTCGCACGGACTTTCTCCGCCGGATCGACGTGCCTTCGGCGCTCGGCGACTACGCCTATGAGGTGTTGGACACGAAGCTGGCGCGGCATGTCAAGCCGGCAGTCGTGCATCAGCTCTCGCTCTACGCGCGGCTGCTCGGGCAGGTGCAGGGGCTCGAGCTGCCGATCGCGTGGGTCGTGCTGGGGACCGGGGAGGTTGTGCGGATCGATCTTCGCCGGTACGCGGCACTGCACCGGCGAGTGTTGGCGCGGCTTGAGCAGTTGGTCGCGAAGCCGACGCCGGCGACGGCCCCCGAGCCGGTATCGCACTGCCAGATCTGCGTCTTCGGCGCCGAGTGCGAGCAGCAGCTGCGCGCGGTCGATCACCTGAGCCTTGTCGCGAATGCGCGCCGCGATCAGCGCGAGAAACTGGTCGATGCCAGGGTCGAGACGGTCGCGGCGCTCGCGGGCGCTTCGCCTGAGCTGCGGGTCGCACGGCTCGGTGCGGAGCGCCTTGAGCTGCTGCGTGGTCAGGCGTCGCTTCAGGTGCGTACGCGTGAGCGCGGCGAGCCGACGCATCGCCACCTGGAGCCGGCACGGGCTCGCGGCTATGCGCGGCTGCCGGCGCCTGACCCGGGTGACGTCTTCTTCGACTTGGAGGGCGATCCCTACGCCGTTCGTGACGGCGGGTTGGAATACCTCTGGGGATGGTGTGACGCGCAGGGTCGCTACGAGCATGTGTGGGCGCACGACCTGAGAGCCGAGCAGGCTGCGATGGAGCGGTTCGTCGACTACGTGTCCGAGCGACGCCGCGCCCATCCCGGCATGCGCGTCTACCACTACGCCTCACACGAGGCCTCGACGCTGCAGACGCTCGCGCTCAAGCACGCGAGCCGCGAAGAGGAAGTCGACGTGCTGCTTCGCGAGCACGTCCTCGTCGACCTCTATGGGGTCGTGCGTCAAGGGCTGCAGGTCGGAGAAGAGTCCTACTCGCTCAAGCGACTCGAACGCCACCACGACTACCAGCGCCTCGAGCAGACCGTGCGCCAGGGCGGCGGCTCGATCGTCGCCTACGAGCAATGGCTTACCGACGGTGGCCCCGCACTGCTCGAAGCGATCCGCGCGTACAACGAGGACGACTGCCGCTCAACCCTCAGCCTGCGCAACTGGCTCGCTGACCGCATGCGGCCAGCAGCGGAGGCCCAGTTCGGCGTCGACTTCGCCGAGCTCGCTGAGCCGGACCCAGAACCGGGATCCGGTGAGCTGCCGAAGTGGCTTGAAGAGATCGCCCCGATCGTCGAGCGGCTCACGGCCGGCCTGGCACCAGACCCGGCGGAGGACGATGCCGATGCTGCGGAGCGGCGACTGCTGACGCACCTGTTGCGCTACCACCAGCGGGAGGGCAAGCCGCAGTATTGGCGCTTCTTCGCCTTGCAGAAGATGACTCCGGTCGAGCTCGAAGAGGAGCGCGACGCGATCGGGTCGCTGCGTCGCGACGAGTCGATCGCACCCGAACCGGTTGCGCGATCGCTGCGGTACGCGTACACCTTCCCGCCACAGGAGTTCCGGCTCAAGCCCGGCTCAGTCGTTGATCCTACGACTGGCGAGAGCCACACGCTCGACGGCGTCACGGATACGCATGTCTTCCTCAAGCGTGCCAGCACAAGACCGGCGCCCGCACCGGTCGCGCTGATCGCAGGTTCACCGCCGAATCCGTCGGTGCTGCGGCGTCGGATCGGCGAGATTGCCGAGGCTGTCCTGATTTCCGACACGCGGTTCGTTGCAGTCCGATCGATTCTGCGCCGAGACCGACCAGCGCTCGACGTGGGGTTTCTCAGCGAAGAGGTCGAGACACTGAACGCCGCCGCGCTCGCGCTTCGGGGTAGCCACCTGGCCATCCAGGGTCCGCCCGGGACTGGCAAGACGTTCCGTGCTGCGCGCATGGTCGTTGCGGCACTCGAGGCTGGGCGCCGCGTCGCGATCACTGCCCCGAGCCATGCGGCCATCCAGAACCTGCTCAAGGCGATCGAGCGTCATGCCCACAGTCAGGGCGTGGGCGTTGGCGGCGTATACAAGGGCGACGGGTACGAGAGCGCGCATGGACTGATCGCCACGGTCAGCGAGAACAAGCACGTCACCCGCGATCACCGGCTGGTGGCCGGAACCGCCTGGCTGCTGGCGCGCGAGGAGCACCGCGAGGCGTTCGACCTGTTGTTCGCTGACGAAGCCGGTCAGCTCGCGCTCGCAGACACGGTCGCTTCCGGTGCGTGCGCGCATGGCATCGTGCTGTTCGGAGACCCGCAACAGCTGCCGCAGGTCACGCAGGCCGCCCATCCCGGCGGCGCGGGGGCCTCCGCGCTCGAGTACCTGATGGACGGAGCGGACACGATCGCGCACGGTCAGGGCGTCCTGCTGACGGAGACCTGGCGCATGCATCCCGACGTGTGCGCGTTCGTCAGCGAGCGCAGCTACGAGGATCGGCTGCACTCGCGCGATGCCTGCTCTCAGCGCCGAATCGACGCCACGGGCCCACTGGCCGGCGCCGGACTTCGAGTGCTCGAGGTCGAGCACGAGTCCTGCAGCCAGGCTTCAGAAGCAGAGGCTGAGGCAATTGCTGCGGCGTGTCGGACGCTGCTGGGCGACGGTCGAGTCACCGACGACGAGGGCAGAACCGAGCCGCTCAGACCTGAGGACATCATGGTCGTCGCTCCCTACAACCTCGCTGTGCGCTGCATCGCCGAGCGCGTTCCCGAGGGGGTGCGCGTTGGGACCGTCGATCGCTTCCAAGGGCAGGAGGCGCCGGTCGTCTTCTTCGCGATGACGTGCTCCACCTCTCATGATGTGCCGCGCGGCCTGGACTTCCTGTTCAGCCGCAACCGCCTCAACGTCGCGATCTCGCGGGCGCAGTGCCTTGCTGTGCTGGTCCACAATCCGGCGCTACTGGACGCTGAGTGCAGGACGCTCGAGGCGATGGAGCTCGTTGACGGCCCTTGCCGCCTCGTCGAAATGGCGGAGCGAGTGCCGGATCTCCATCCAGCGACTCACTCTGCCAGGTGAGACGGCGTATCGCGACGATTCGATAGGCACCTGGAACGTCGCTGACGTCTGTTTGTCGATCAGGTGAGGGAGCGCCTGACGGCCTCCAGCGTCCTGAGTTCCTGCTCGACTGGATAGCCGCGCTGGAGGCACGCCTGGGCGAGCGCGCCAGCGGGTCCGTCGACTGCCGCCCGCAACCCGCGCACTGACACGGTGTCTTCGGGCCACGGTTCGCGTGCCGGGTGGTCGAACGTGCCGATGTCGACCAGCGTCGCATCCGGCACGGCCTCGAGCACGAGCTCGGCGATGCGCACTCCTCCGAGGTCTGCGTCCGGGATGAGGAGGACGCTCGTCGCGTCGCCGGCGACCGCGCCCATCAGAGCCAGAGCGGCGCGTCCGGGCAGTCCAGCGGTGTAGATGACCGCGATACCGGGACACTGGTCGGCGAGTGTCTCCGCGGCTTGCAGATTCTCGACGATGACGAGCGGCACGGGACGGGTCAGCCGCAGCGCGAGCCCGGGCTGGTCGGAGCGCAGCAGAACAGGCCCGTCGAGCAGGTCAAGCGCGACCTCCTCGCTCCTGACGGTCCCTCGGACAGGCCCGGCGACCCCGACACGCGCGGAGCGTCGGATGCCGAGCTCGACGAGAACCTGATCGGGCACTCCCGCGTCGGTGAGCACCTGGGCGACGTCGTCGCGGACCTTGGTGTGCTCGAAGTGCGCTTGGGAGAACGCGCGCGGCCCGGCGTGCATGACGCCCTCGACAAGATCCTCGGCCGCGTACACGAGGACGGGCAGTGTCGGGTTGGCAGGCGTCGCCGCCCGCAACGATGCCGCCAGCTCAGGGCAGCACGACTCCACTGCGCTGGCCGCGGCGGCCGCTCGCTGACGCAGCTGCTCGCGATTGAACTCGCGCACTGATGTCGCATGGGCGCGACGTGCCTCCCACTCTTCCGTCAGGACCCAGCCCTGTGGCGCACTGAGCGCCATGCGCTCATCGACTGCACAGCGCAGACGGATGACGCCTGCACGGGCCAGCTCAACAGCGCGATCCCATGCCTCCTCGCCGTAGCGCCTGCGGATGCCGGTCCACCGGCGTTGCCCTGCGTCGAGCAGCCAGCGTTCTTCGGATGGCTGGAGTTCCACTGGCGTGGGTGCGTCGACAACCACGAGTTCGACCCGGTCGGTCTTGCGCAGGCCGCGACGGGTGCGGACCTCGACGAGCTTCCCGTCGTCGCCACGGCGGTACGTGCGAACCGGTCGCGCGACGAGCCCTTCCGGAATGCCAGCGAGGTGCAGTTGCTCGTGCGAGGTACTGAGGGTCACGGCGCTGGCTCGTTAGACGACGGGTCGGCCGCTGCGCAGGGCGTCGGCAGTCAGCTCAACGCGTACGCGTCTGTCGTCGAAGCCGAACATGCGGGTCGGGCGGTTGAGCGCCTCCTGATGGCTGGGGTACTCGAAGTAGATGAGCTCGCCGCAGTGGTGAGCGGCGTCTGCCATCACGGAGTCCTGACAAGTGCCGAGCACGGTCACCCTCTTGGCGTGCGCGGTCTGGGCGATCTCCTTGAGCACCTCGCGACGGTGGCTGACGCCAAGGCTGTCGCCGAGCTCGTCGAGCACAAGCACGCGCCCGCGGGGGTTCGGTGCGGCCAGCAGGGCGGCGAGCACGAGCTGCACGGTGGCGAGCTTTTCCTGTGCTGTGTTGGCCTGGTTGTCATAGGGCAGGAGGCGCCCGTTCGCGGAGCGCTTCCAGCGCGGAGTCACTGACCAGCGCCAGCGGTCGGTCGGGCCGTCAGGCCGGCGCGCGTCGATGTGCAGGTCGGCGCCGTACCAACCCGACTCCCGGTTGAGACGGTCGTACTCCGTGCCGATGGCCTCCAGCGCCTGGCGGATGCGCTGCTCGACGCCGTCCTGCAGAGTCGCGAGTGCGGAGTCGAGCCGTTGCGTCTCCTCTATGGCGAGCTCCAGCTCGGCGGCGCGCTGTTCGCGGGCGCGGGTGACGCGCTCCTCGATGACCAGGTCGGCGTCGTGGTGGGTGTCGAGGAAGTCGCGCAGTGGCCGGGCGACCTCCTGCAGGGTCGCGGGGACGCGCCCGCGCTCCGGGTCCTCCTGCATCGAGCTGCGCCGCCGCGCCACGTCAGCGAGCTGCTCTGTCGGTGCGCCCGAGCCGTCGGACTGGATACTGAGCGCGCTGAGCGCGTCCTGCAGCAGCTCGGCTGCGCGGTTGCGAAGGCGCTTCTCGGTCCGGTGCTCTTCGATGAGCGCGGCCTCGGCCTCCTCCGGCGTGCCGCCCCAGCTCGAGCGCCAGAACTTGACCTGCAGGCTGTCAAGGTTGCGCTGGATAGCTCTCTGCTCCTCGACCGCGAAGCGGTGCTTCTCCTTACGCGCACCGACGCGCTCCTCGGCTGCCTTCAGCGCGAGCTCGTAACTCTGCAGCCGAGCGGCGAGCACGAGGTGGTGTCTCCTGGCCTCCTCCAGTGGCTTGACCAGGTCGTTGACGGCTTGCTGCGCTTTGCTGACGGCGTCGCGCACCTGGCGCTGCGTCTCGCGTGCGCTGAGGAGCTCCTCGGCTGCCTGAGCGCGGACGAGGTCACCTTCCAGGCGCTCGACATTCAGCGCGGCCTTGCCGACCGCGCCCCGCGCCTCGTCGAGCAGTGCCTTGGCCTGCTCCAGGTTGTGGCGGGCGCGCACCAGTCGGCTCGCGTGACCGGCCTGCGGCTCGGCGAAGCCACCGATGACCACGACGCCGAGGTGGGGCTGCTCGGCACGTTGCGGGTCGATGGCGACGGGCGCGGCCGCGGCGAGCCTGCTCAGGAACCCGGCGGCGCCAGCGGGCGAGCTGGTGATGCCGTCGGGGAGCGGTCCAGCCTCGCCGGCGATGAGCACTGCGCCTGGAGAGTCGGCGGCGGCGACGAGCGCGTCGTCCATCTGCCCGGGTGCGACGACGACCGCCGTCTCGTAGAGCGCGAGCCGCGGCTCCCACTCGCCTCGGGCGTCGTCGGTCAGCTCGACGTCGAGCAGGGGCGACGCGGCAACGCCCTGATCGCGCAGCATCTGCGCGGTTTCTCCGGCGCGGCCCTCGGTGCCGGCCTCGACCGCGCGCAGGTGGTCCTCAGCCTCTTTGTGGATGGAGCTGGCCGCGCCGACGTCCTGCTGCGCCTGCCCGAAGGCTTCGCGCGCTCTGGCGAGCTGGCTGGCGACCTCGTCGGCGGCTGGCGTCGTCCAGCCGTCGGCGGACTCGTCGAGGCGGCGGACGCGCTCGTTGACCGTATTGAGATTGACGCGCGCCTCCGTCGAGGTCTGCTTCGCCGTATCCATCTCACCATCCAGACGGACGGCCTCGCGCTCGGCCGTGTCATGCTGGATCTGCAGCTCGTCGGGCGCACTCATCTCGTCCAGCTCGGCCTGGGCTTCCGCGACTGCGGCCCCGTGCGCAACGGCCTGCTCTCGCGCCCGGTCGCGCTCCGTGGTCAGGTCCCGCTCGCGTTCGAGCACATCCAGATACCCGCGCGCGAAGTGCAGTCGCCACACGCGCTCGGCCTCGGCGAGGTGAGCTCGTGCGGCGTTTCGCGCGTTGACGCCGGCAAGCTGCTCCTCCTCCTCGTGGCGGGCGCGCTCATCTGTGCGCTGCTTGTCGGCCAGAGTGGTCTGAGCTTCATCGAGGCGCTGACGCTGCTGAGCCTCGGTCTCGAACGCGGCGGCTCGCCCGGTAAGGCGGATGAGGTCGTCCCCGATCTGCTCAGGACTGAATCCACCCGCGTTCATCTGCAGCAGGGAGGCGACCGAGCGCTGCTTGCCGCGTCTCGCCACGTAGGCCAGGCAGCGTGGCGAGTCGCCGTAGAGCCGCTCGGCGTAGTGATGCGCGCCCAGCTGTGTGCTCGAGGGCATCGCCCCCCAGCAGATGTCGACTGCCTCGTAGCGGTCTCGATTGGTTTCACCTTCGACGAGGTGCACGCCGTCGGCGTGGCGAACCTGGAAGTACGGCGTCGCGGCGTTGATGCGGCACCACACCGTGACAGCCGTGTCTTCAGGCTGGTCGGGGTCGGCGAAGACACCGATGACGTAGCCCTGCCGCGCCGGCGGGTAGGTGTGCGAGGCAACACCGGCCGTCTCGGGCTCGAACAGCAGCGAGGCCGTGGCGGCCGGTCCGCCGCCGGTCATGCGCCACTCCGGATCGCCGAGCAGGAGCGCCGTCGCGGCCAGGAAGCTCGTCTTGCCCGACTCGTTGGAGTCGCCGCGGGGACCACGTCCGCCGACGGCCACGAACGAGCCTGGGACGAGCACGACCGGGTGCGTCGTCAGTCGCGCGATGTCGAAGGTCTGCACGCAGATGAGCTGGCGGTCGCCGACGATGCCGGTTCCCGCGGCGTTCGTCTCGGAGGTGGTGACCTCAAGCAATGCTGGTCTCCTCGCTCAGGCGCTCGGTGCGCCGACGGCGGATGACCTGCGCCAGCATCCCTTCAGGCCGGCACAACAGGACAAGCTCCTCCCACAGTCGCGCGTTACGTTCCTGCGTGAGGCGCAGGAACTGCGGTCCGGGCGCAATGGCCGAGCGGTGGCCATGGCGCAGCACTCCGAGGGTGCGCAGCCGGCGAAGCGCGCGACGGATGTCGGTCCCATTCAGGCTACGGTTGCGCTCGAGCTCCTCGACGGTGGTCGGGACCGACACTGTCCAATCCTCCGACTCGAGGCGTCCGCGTGCTCGTGGGATGGCCACGGTGTGCAGCAGCACGAGCGCGAGCACAGCACGGTCCTTGGGCTCCAGCACTCCGAGACCCTCGGCAACCAGGCGGTCGGCGATGTCGTCGCGGTAGCCTGACAGCCAGCCCGTCTGGTGCTGGACCAGGCAGCGGCCGGTGGCGAACAGGGCTTCGTCCACGGCCGCGCGCAACGCCGGGTCCGCGAGCGCTCGGAATGCCTGCGGCGGGACCGGCTCGTCGGCGACGTCGACAGCGGCTGCGGCCGCCAGCACTTCGACGCGCAGCGCCTCGCTCAGCGAGCTCAGCCGATCAGACATCGGTCCCGGGCAGCGTGTTGGCGAATCGGCGCAGCGTGTCGACCTGCGCGTCGGTCCAAGCGGCGATGGCCGGCCCTAGGCGCACTGTGGTTTCGTTCATCTCAATGAGGCCCGACATGCTCAGCTCGTTGCGCAGCGCGCCCAGCAGGTGCGAGTGCGGCGCCCCGAGCTCGGTGGCGACCTCCAGCACACGATCGATGCTCACCGGACTTCCCGGGTACGGCGACTGGTCGAGTTCAGTCCAACACAGCCCGATGCACGCGGCCAGGGCAACGAGCGGAATGGGCGAAAGCCGACGCACGGAGAAGACCTCGTCGCCTGGGTTCGGCTCGTACCCGTCAGCGAACCCGAGCGCGAGCGAGGCCGTGCCTCCGCGGCTGGCGGCCTCGACAACACGGCGACCGAGCTTTGTGGCCGCCGCCTCAGCGGATGCGCGGTCACGCTCGCTCACGGCGTAAGTCCCGCCTGCGCGCATCGCCGCGAGAGTGAAGGCGGGCTCGGGCATCAACGCTTCGCCGGTCGATCACCGTCGGCGTGCGAAGCTGTGGTCGCCAGCGCCACAACCTCGTTCGTCTCCTCGGAGCGCTGGCTCGGTGTCGACCTGGGATCGTTCCGAGCCTCACGGCGCTCCAGTCGCACTGGCGAGGCATACGTCACTGCGCCGCCGGCATCGACGTAGAGTGCATCGCTCATCTCGACGCAGTACGGCTGCTCGGGAAGGCCATCGAGCACGAGCAGGTCGGCGAGCGTCTGCGCCGCTGCCGGCCAGCCCGACCCGCGAAGCGTGTCAGTGAGCTCCTTGTCCTCGCCACCACCCAGCAACGCCTCAGCTTGCAGTGCACGGCGGCGCGTGGCCTGGTCAGCGCGCGCCTGCAACTGCTCAACCGGGTCCTCGTCGCTCGGCGCTGGCGGCTCCGGCGGGCGCACCCGCACCGTGCGCTTCGGGCGGTACTTCTCCACCGCTTCGATGACCGCGCCCGCGTCGACCCATGGTCGCGCCGGGTCAAACGCGATGTCCGCGGCGACTGCAGAGAGTTCGTCGACGCTTGCGGTGCGTGCGGCCTCCAGGTACTCCTCGGGGTCGAGCAGCGAGAAGTTGCGCGCCTCGCCGCCCTCGTCGAGCACGCGCCCGAGCAAGTCCTCGACGACACCGACGTAGCGCTGCGCCTCCAGCAAAAGCTTGTACGCGGCCGGGTCCAACTGCGGGAACTGGTCGGTGACCAGGCGCTGCAGATCACCGATGCGGCTCATGAAGTTCGAGTCGTCGTGAAAGCGGCGTTCGTCAAGCAGCTCGTTCAGCGGCGCTGTCGCGACCAGCCGCGACAACTCGTTGGCGAAGACGGCGAACATCGCGCGGCAGCTCTCAAGCGCGGCGCTGACCGCAGGCGCGTCAGCCTCGTGGCGCGCAAGCGCGCTGGCCGTGCGGTCGAGCAGGCTCAGCAGTTCCTCGACACCGCCACGGCTGGAGAAGCGGTCGACGACGAGTACCCCGACCAGCCCTGCGGGCGCGAGCACGTACCGTTGCTGGTGCTTCTTGTCGAGGATGGGCCGTAGCAACTCCATCCGCACGAACACGCCGAGGCGCGTCTCAAGGGCTGCCGGCGAGCAGGCGCCGTTGATGCGCGCTGCTATCTCGGAGCGTGTCAGCCCACCGGCGGCATCGTCGTGGCTGAAGGCGTCGCAAACCGCGCGGGCCACTCCGAGCAGCTCCTCGTCATCGATCACTGAGCCTGCATCGGTTGCAATGGGAGCGGCCATCGCGGCAAGGCGCCGCATCAGCGGCGAGCGGTGCCGTCCGGTGAAGCCGAGGTTGAGCTGTTCGTCGTCCATGCGCTGAGCCTCAAGCCTTTGGTCTGCGACCGTAACCGCCATATCGGACCAGACGCGACTGGACTTGCGCGCCAGTTCGCAACCAGCGCGAAATCCTTGGTAGGAGGCTTTCGGGCAGCACGAGCAGCCCCCGCGGCGCTCGTGCTGCTTCTCAGACGGCCACTGGCGCGGCCGGCGGAGCGTCAGCGGTCGTAGGCGCGTCCACGTGGGAGTACGCGGGCGATCTCGACATGGCGGTCTTCGACGAAGCGGAAGATGACGCGCCAGTCGCCGACGCGCAGTCGCCAGTCGTCGCGGCCGGTGAGGCGGCGGATGCTGAGCGTGGGATCGGCGGCGGCGAGACGCTCGATCGAGTCGAGGACGCGGCGGCGGATCGGAGGGTCGAGGCGGCGCAGGTCGCGTTCGGCGCGTGGCGCGAACGTGATGCGCCGTTCGGGATGGCTCACCCGAGCTCTCGGCGCAGATCGGCGAGCGAGATGCCGTGGCCGGCGTCGAGTTCGTCGTAGCCCTGCTGGATGGCGTCGGCCTCCTCGGGCGTGAGCGGCTCGTCGTCGGGGGGCGCGGCGTCGAGGAGTCGGGCGAGCGGATCGGAGCGTCGTGTGGCGAGACGCTCGAGCGTGGTCGCCGCCTCCGCGTCTGACATTTCATCGACGATCTTGTGCAGGCGCTCCTTGGTCGTCATGGCTCAGAGGGTAGTGCCGCGCAGGGGGTTCTGCCAGCGCAGTTCGGTGAAGCGCGCGAAGTCGGTGTCGGTGGAACAGAGCGTGAGGCCATGCTCGATCGCGAGGGCCGCGAGCATGGCGTCGGGGACGAGGTTGCCACGTATCTCAGTCGGCGATCAGGTCGCCGAGGATGCGCGGGTGCTCGGGGCCGGGCTCGGGGATCCAGGCGCCGGGAGCGGCGAGCCAGTCGGTGACGCGTTCCCAGGCGGTGGCGGGCGAGGCGTTGTCCGCTGCTTTGAGCCTTGCTCAAGGAGTCTGTTCGATGCGAACGCCGGTCTCATCAGCAATCTGCTCGTCCCGAACGCGCAAGGCGTACAGGTTCCTCGGCACAGCGGCGATGACTCTGGCCATCGCCGTCGCGTGCGACGTCATCTCGGAGTTCCTGCGGGGCCTGTTCTAGGCTCGCAAACGGTAGCCCGAGGTCGCACGGCAAGCCGTCCACGGCAGCCCACGGGCCACTGGCGACGCGTTTCACGGCGACTACAGTTCGGCGTCGATGACACTCGACCTCACAGGTGAATGGCAGGTCAACGGTGCGTGGTGGCGGCCGCCTGCGGGCTCAGCCGAGCCGGTCGCAGATGAGGCCGGAAGAGAGCGGCGCAGGGAAGTCCGTTCGCCGTGGCCGGCATACGGAACCCTCGCCTACAGACCTGAGGACGGACTCCGGCTGAACACGGTCGGGCCGCAGGGAGACCCGTTCGTGGACGATGGGATGTTCACCCTCTGGGGCGAAGCTGAGGGGACGCCGTGCACGCTACTGGACGCCTACGGCACCGGCGGCTTCGCGCAAGTGCCCGGGCATGCGCGCGAACAGGAGATCTACGCCAACCACGGTGTCTACAACGCGCACGTCCACAGCATCGACGACGTCAGGTCGAACGAGTGGTGGCTGGAGACAACCGGCATGCGCGAGCTGTTGTGGCACGAGGGGCGTGGTCCGAGACGGCTCGAAGCGTCCTCCGCACGGAATGCGTACCCCGACGACAAGCAGCTGGAGGTCTTCCTCCCGGGCGGGACGCTGACCTTCTACCTCTGTTGGGACCGAGCGTTCGACTGGTCGCTCGACACGCGAGAGCTGCATGGACGGGTCCGCATTCGTCTCGACGAGCAGACGACGTACTCCGATCTCTTCGATCGGTGGATCGCGCCGTTGCGAGATCTCGTCACGTTCGCGACGCGCGAGCCGGCGCGCGTCGTCTCGCTGCACGCCGTGACCTACGATCCTCGCCCTTCGGGGATCGGTCAGGCGGTCGTCCCACCGACCACCTCAAGAGAGCGGCTCAGGCGGGACATCGAGCTGCTGGTCCCACAGACGTCGCTCATCCGAGGACCGCGCTCGAACTATCACCGCATGCTCTTTGGCCTGGCGGAGTTGGGTGCCGCCGGCGGGGCTGACCGGATCGTCGCGAGGTGGTTGGAGATGCACGCTGCGCTGGAGACCGGTCGCGATGTCTTCTTCGCGGCGCTGACCTCGCAGCTCTACATCGAGAACGAGCTGCTCAACCTGATGACGGCGGCCGAGTCCTATCACCGGACGCTCCACGACAGTCCGCCACTGACAGACGAACGGCATGAGGAGCTTGCCTGCGCGATGCTCGCCGTTGCGGCGACAGCTGAGGAGCGCGAGGTGTACGAGTCCGCGATCAGGTTCGCCAACAGCGCCAGCCAGCGCAACCGTCTGCGCTTCCTCTTCGATCGCGCTGTCGAGGCGATCCCAGAGCTCCAGCCGGTTCGGACGCGCTTCGTCAGCCAACTGGTCGACACCCGCAACTTCTACACGCACGTCGGCGACAGAACGGCGAACGTCATCGGTGGTCTGGCGCTGCGACGGCAGCTGATGCGCCTCGTGCTCGTGCTGCAGATCAACTACCTACGCGACCTCGGCCTCACGCTGGAGGAGGTCTCACGACTCGTTCGCCGGTCCTACGTTGGCGGCGACGCCGCCACGTTGGACGGGAACACGTAGGGGAAGCTAGGCCCCCAACGGAGCGAGCAGGGTGATCGCCGCGAGCGTCAGTACGCTCGCGTCGTGGCTACCAAGGATCAGCAGATCAAGCATGTCGTCGAGGGGGTTGCGCTCGGTGTGCTGGCGCAGGGCGTCGAGGCAGTTACGAGCGCCAAGCTGGCGCTTGAGCTTGGGTTCGCGCGGGCATGGCGTGATTGGTCGCGAGCCGGATGGTTCCCGAGCGTCGGTCGGCGCGACGCTGGCAACCTGTTTTGGATCGGTCTTGCGAAGTCTGAGGGGCGGCGGAGCGTCAGCGCCGGGTGGAGTATGGGGAGGTGGGCGCAGCCCTACGTGTTCTACGACGGCTGGACGGTTGCCGAATGCCTCGACCTGCACGCTGATGAGCGCGCGTCCGTCGAGGATTGGGAGGAGTTGGGGCGCCTCTACGTCGCGACGTTCAAGCCCGAGCAGATCAGATTCGTCGTCCGGACCGAAGGCTGACTCGCCTCCGCCGCGCACCGCGCCGATGGCAGCCGCCGGCGCCCTTACCCTGCGGCTTCATGGCCGATGGCGCCTACGATCACTACGTTCCGCAGTTCTTGCTTCGGCGGTTTGGGCGCCCGGAGAACCCGGCGATGCTCCATCGGCTTCATGTCGGGCAGGGACGGGTGACGCCGGCACAGGTTCGTACTGAAGCTCGTCGCAAGCACCTGGACACGCTCCCGGAACTCGGGGAAGAGGACGCCCGCTGCGTCGCCAGAATGTTCAAGGAGATCGAGGCTCGCGCCAGTAGCGCGCTCCGTCGTGTCTGCGCTGGACGGTGGGACTTCAACGAGGCCGACCAGATCAACATGGCGTCGCTCATCGCGATCCAGCATCTGCGCGTCCCTCGCCGAATCGAGTGGATCAAGAACATGGCCAACGTCGCGGCGAATCTGTTCGCCGAGCAGCGTGCGAGCGATCCGGCTAACGTCCTCGACGAGACCGGGCGGATGACCAAGGCGGCGAGGGAAGAGCAGGCACAACTGCTCGACGACCTTCGCGCCGGCCGCGTATGGGTCGAGATGCCGGAAGGCGCAGCGCGCGGTCTGGCGATCATCGACGCTCCAAGAATCATGATGGCGATCCTCAACGAGATGAGATGGACGCTCGCAAAGGCAAGCGACGGCTGCGAGTTCGTCCTCGGCGATGACCCGCTGACGATGTACGACCCAACTCCCAGGATCGAAGAGGCCGCTCCTGGTTTCCTGTCCTCTCCCGGTGCTCAGACGGCGATCCCTCTCTCGCCGACCCGATGCCTGGTTCTGACGCCTGGCCCTCCAGGCTTCGGTGAACTCGATCTCTGGCCCTCAGATGTCGACGAGCTGAACATGCGTTCCTACGCATGGGCCGTGAGCGGCGTATACGGGCAGAGCCGCGAAGTGCTGCGACGACTGCAGCTCCTTGCGGCCGAGTATCCAGAACGGATCGAGGCTCTCCGACCAGTCCCGCCGCAGCAGTTCGTGATCCAGTCCCGGTCGGGGTCGGAAAGAGGCAAGCTCGTTCGCTACAGCGCAGGAAGCGGCAGACCTGAGTCAGTACAAGACATCCTCGTTCGACGCTGATCGATCAGCTCGAGGCTGCCACACATGCCCAACGCGGCCACCTCTCGTGGGCCGCTCAGGGTTTGCGCGCGAGGAACGTCTCGTAGCGGTCGCAGATGAGAACGAATCTTCTCGGTGCAGAGCGCCAAGCGGTTCTCTAGGGCATCGCGGTCGGAAGAGTGCGGGACGACCTTCTGCAGGTAGCGGATGCTCGCATCGCCAAGGACGAGCGTGCTGAGAAACAACGGTTGTGGCCGGATCGGGCCGAAGCTCGTGTCGACGGTGAAGCCGTCGCCGGTCGACTCGAGGTGATAGGCCCAGAGATCGTGCCAGTTGCCGTGCAGGTAGTGGCTCTGTGTGCCGAACAGGGGCACGTACAAGTCGCGGATCCCGAGTTCGTCGAACCGACCCCAGATGCCACCTCTGCTCCAGCTCCAGCGAGCAGCAGCGTCGACCGCATCGAGCTCGATGCCAGCGGCTTCGAAAGCTTTCTCGATGCCGTCGAGGATGCGACGCTCGAACGGAATCTCGTGACCCCGCGCGGCGATCTCGGCGTTGATCTGCTCGTAGAGCTTCTTGTCGGTGCGAAGCGAGTACCTCACGAATCTCTCGAACACGTCGGGGTCGCCGAACTCCAGGAGGTAGCGGAGGTTGACTGCTGTCTCGACGACGCTTCGGACCGACAGGTTGAGCAGTTCCATCTTCTGTTCGCTGGCGGCGCTCAGGAGCCCGAACTGGAGCTTCATGCATCGAACCATTAGGCCGGAGATGATCGCTTCGTCGCGCGTGAGGGACCGCGGCTGACCGTCTTCGTCGACGAGGACGATGCTGGCCGTCACGACCACAGACTGCGCGACTTCCTTGAGGCACTCGAACGCTTCGCGAGCGAAGGGCTCTTCTGAAGTCGCGGCAGCGAGTGCGGCTTCGTCCACGACACGCGGGCTGTAGTCGACCGAGCTGAGATCCAGCGCCTCCATGAGCCGACCCTACCTTGGCTGCGGCGCAGCGTCAGCCCGCACCGCCACGAACCGGCTCAGCCAAGTCCCCGCATTTCCACGAACCGGTCCGGTCGCGGCCGGTCGGCCGCGTGCTGCGGTCGCCGTTGGCCGGAGGTCGTTGAGTTCGAGTGCTTCGACCGCGGCGGCGAGCGCCGGTCTGGTCGACAGAGGGTCTGCGCTCTGTGGCGGAGGTTAGAAGCCGCGGCCTCGGGCGCCAGTTCGGGGCTGTTTGCGGTTGTTCGCGGCTGTTCGGTGGCGACCACGACGCCGGCGCGCGCTGGTGCCAGCCCGGTCTGTGAGGGGCTCCGCCGATGGCCGGAGGTCAGGCCGGCTCGGCTGCGAACAGACGCGAATGGAGGCGAGCAGAGCCGAACAGATCGACCGGTGCGCGCGAACAACGGCGAACAGAGCCGCGAGGTCGAGCCGATAAAAATGGGACCAAGACGGCGAGAAGAATGGGACCGGCGGTCTTCGGGTCAAGAACTGGAAAGCAGAAAATTATGGTGGTGTAGGTGCTTCGGTCGAGGGACCCACTGTGAGCTGCGGCCTGTCACGCCGGAGGTCAACGTGGTAAAAATGGGACCAGGCAGCGGCCTCGGGCGCCCGCGAAACCGCGGAACGCCCGAAAACACTGCTTTTGCGCCCGTAGCTCAGCTGGATAGAGCGTCGGTCTACGGAACCGAAGGTCAGAGGTTCGAATCCTCTCGGGCGCGCTAGAAGGTCCCTGCTAATCGGCGGTTTCTGGGCGGTCTTTGCGCCCAGTTCGTGGCAACACGGTGGGCAACAGGGGAACACCTGTGGTGTTGCCCTACGAGCGGACCAGCGTTCCCGGCGTCTACCGGCGCGGCTCGAAGTACGTCGTGGTCTCGCGTGTCGATGGTCGTCAGCGGAAGGAGACGGCGGACACGTTCGCGGAGGCGCAGACGCTCAAGCGCACGCGTGCCGCGGAGGCGCGAGCGCTGCGGCGCGGTCCGACGCTTCACTCCTTCGGCCTGGAGTGGCTGGATGCCTACGCCGGCACCGGCCACGACGCGCTGCGCGAGAACACGCGTCAGGAGTATCGGCGGCTGCTGGTGACGTTCGCGCTGGAGTACTTCGACGGGGAGGTGCGGATGGGAGACCTCGACCGTCGTCGGCTGCAAGGCTTCGTCGACTGGCTGACGAGCAAGCCCGGCCGCCACGGCCGCCTCAAGGACAGCTCGATCGCGAACATCATCACGCCGCTGCGGCTCGTGCTCGACTCCGCCGTCGCGCACGGCCTGATCGCGTCGAACCCCGCGGAGCAGGTCGTGTTGCCGCGACGTCGCCGCGGTCGTGCGTGGTCGATGCAGGAGCGGCGCTTCCTCACGAGAGTTGAGATCAAGCGTCTGCGGGCGGAGGTCCCGGAGAAGTGGCAGCCGCTGTTCGCCCTGCTCGCCGCGACCGGACTGCGGATCTCCGAAGCGATCGGACTGCGCTGGAGCGACCTCACGCTTGACGGACCCGTGCCGCACCTGCACGTCCATCGTGCGTTCGTCAGAGGCATGCTCGTCGCGCCGAAGTCCCGTCACGGCGCGCGCACGATTCCGGTCGCAGACGATCTGGCAAGTGAGCTGCAGGCGTATCGCCCGGCTGACGCACACGACGACGCGTACGTCTTCCCCGGCCGTGCCGGGGCGCCCGCGGATCAGGGCAGCCTGCGTCGCCGCGTGCTTGTCCCGGCCGCCGATCGCGCTGGCTTGAGAGGCGTCGGCTTTCACACGTTGCGCCATAGCTGCGCCTCACTGCTGATCGCCGACGGACGCTCCGCCCTGGAGCTGCAACGGTGGATGGGACACCACTCCGCCGCGTTCACGTACGAGGTCTACGGCCACCTGCTCGACGGCGAGCTTGGCCCGCCGCTTGACCTGGGCAAGTAGCGGCTCGAGCGGCCCGTCGGCGAGCTTGCCGGTCAGCTCGCAGCCGAGAAGCGCTGCTGCCGAAAGGAAGTCGCCGCCCTCAGAAGCGGCGCTCGCCGTCGCGCACGGCGTGCTGCTTGAGCTGCATCGCCGACGCTACCGACGGCGCTTCCGAACACGAATAAAGCCTAAAGCATGCTGACAAGGCTTTCCATCGCTGCGACGCAGTTGAGGCGGTAATCCTCCTTGACGTCCACCCGCTTGCCCATCAGGTTTGAACGTCCGGCTTTCATTTCATAGAACGGGAATCCCCGGGCGAACGCGACGACACCCGTCGTCTGGAAGTCGCGGATATCCACCACTCCGTCCTCGGGCTTCTCAAACGAGAAGATCTCGGGGTTTGTGTCCAGCAGCCGCTCGACATCATTGTCGATCGACCGCAGCACTGCAGAGTAGGCGGATGCGGAGCCCATGTACTGGGTGAGACGGTTCTTAGCGATGACGTGGACTCTCGGCAACGTCCGGCCGGCTTCGTTCAGCCGCGTCGCGAAGGCGTACTGCGCGTAGATTGCGGAAGGCAGCTTCAGACCGTACACGAGCGAGAACGCGTTCTGGATCGCGCGGCGCGACGAGTCGTCCGCCATCACCGGCAGTACCAGCTGGTCGGCAGCCGACAACGCGATCTGTGTGTAAATCGAGAAGCTGGGGTTGGCGTCTATAAAGACGACGTCATAGTCATCCTCGATCGGCTCCAGAAAGTCCTCGAGCCAGTCGATGATTGCGATCCACGCGTTCGTGCCAGGGATCGAGTTGTTCGCGAGCGTCGAGATCGCGTTGGACTGGAGCTCCAGAAGCGGATCGCCGCAGACAAGATCGACGTTTCCGGGGATCGCGTCGTTGTACTCAGACGGCGTTGTGATGAAGCTCTCCGGCGTGAACGACGGCGGGGTGTAGGGCCCCGGGAAACGCACCTGAAAGTAGCCTCCGATCGTTGCGCGCGGTATCTCGCCCTGTCGCTCCAAGAGATTGCGGCTGCCGTTGCTAGTGAGGCCGCCAAGCAGCAGCTCCGAGAGATTTGCCTGAGGACATACGTCGATCGCGAGCACTCTCTCGTCGGGATGATCCCGGGCGTAGAAGCAGATCGACTGAAAGCACAGGCTCGTCTTGCCCGTGCCTCCCTTGTTGTTCCAATACGCGAACGTCTTCATGTGGGTGCAAACCGTCCGTTGGGTAGGGCTTTAGCGTACCCCTTGACGGTACCATACGTACCAGAGGACGGTACGAAATTGGTTCTGCGCTCCGACCGAGCGGTGCTTGTCCACGCGCAGCTCGCCCAGCGGTCACGCGGTCGCAGCGCCTCGGTCGGTGACATCCGGGCGGCCCACAGTGCCGGGAGGAGACCGGCGATCGCGATCGCGGACGCGAGGCCGGCCGCCACGCCTACAAGGTGACGACGACGGCCCAGCCCTCGGCCGAGGCAGAGCGGCATGCATGACCGTGCGCTCCCGGCGCATGCGGCGCTCGCGCGCAGGGCCACGTGCTGGCGAGCGCGCCCACCGAGCAAAGCCTGCTCGCCGTGCCGCTGCGCTTCACGCACGCGGGGCCCGCGCGCTGTGTGGCGCCGCTCGCGCTTTCAACCTCGCCGGTGAACGACGCACTCGTCCCACCGAAACGGCCGTGGGAGCTGTCTCAGTCGTTGGTCGTTGTCGTGCCAGTCGCGTCTGATGTGGCGGCCGATGACGACGAGCGCGATCGGCCCGGCGCTGGCGTCGCGGAGCGCGGCGGCGGCGCTCTGGGCGTTTGCGCCGGTGGTCCAGGTGTCGTCGATGAGCAGGACCGGCTCGCCTGAGAGCTGCCGTGCCACTGCGTACTTCTCGGCGCTGATCGTGCGCTCTTCGACCGCTGCGGCGGTTCGTGTGAGGAGGCGTTCGTAGCGGTCGCGGGTGGGTGCCGCGACCTGTCCGACGATGTGGCGCAGCGGGTGGCGTTCGTCGCGGTCGCGGTTGCTGGACGGCACCGTGGTGACGATCGGGAACGAGGGCACGCCTGAAGCGGACGCGACGCACGGCTCGTGGTCGGCGAGGTAGCGCCAGAGCACGGCGGCGAGCTCGATCTGCATGCGGCGGGCGACGTCCCCGCCGAACCGCTTGTAGCCGGCGAGCACGTGGTGGAGCTGCTCGCCGGCGATGCTGTACGAGATCGGCGCGACGGTGTCGAGCGTGCGCTCTGCCCGCTCGCAGGCGTAACAGCGCGCGTAGCCGTCGGTGAACGTGAAGCACGTCTCGCAGACCCCGGTCCCCGGCCCGGGGTTCAGGAGCAGGTTCGTGTAGACGTCGGTGAGCTCGGCGACGGTCGGCATGCCGAAGGGCGGCTATGCGACGAGCGCGTCGACCGAGGTCAGGCGATCGACCAGCGTGGTGATCTGCTCCGGCGAGGTCACGACGTGGGTTCCCGGCCGCTCGGCGTAGTCGCGCGCCCACTCATGTTCGAGCAGCGACTCGAGCAGGAACACCGGACGGCCGTGCTCGAGCGCGAGGCGGGCCTGCATGCGGGCGCCGCTGGTGTGCGATGCCTCGACGACGACGGTCGCGAGCGCGAAGCCGGACATCACGGCGTTGCGCATCGGGAAGCTGCGTCTGGTCGGAGGGGCGTCTGGCCAGAACTGCGAGATCACGGCGCACTCGGCGGCGATCCGGCGCTGCAGGTCGGCGTTCTGCGCGGGGTAGGCGCGACGCAGGCCGGTGCCGATCACCGCGACCGTCCGGCCGCCATGAGCCAGCGCCGCGGTGTGGGCGGCGGCGTCGATGCCAGCGGCGAGCCCGCTGACCACCGTGTAGTCGGCGTCGACGAGATGCTCGGCGATCGCGCGAGCGTTCCGCAGGCCGCGATCGGACGCCCCGCGGGTACCGACGACCGCGACGCCTCGCGCGTCGCGCGCTTGAAGCTGCCCTGCGACGAACACGAACGGCGGACGGTCATGGACCGAGCGCAGGTTCTCCGGATAGCCGGGATCCAGCAGCGTGAGCAGCCGCAGCCCGTCCCGCTCCCACGCTTCGATCTCCTCGACGATCCCGTCGAGGTCGGGTCCCGGGTCCTCCTCGCCGAACAGTGTTGGCGTGCGCTGCGCATCCGCGCGCTCCGCCTCGAGGACGGCGGTCACGGTCCCCGTCTCCTCGATGAGGTCCGCATACTCCGACCAGCGATGCGTGCCCGTTCGCAGGAGGGCTACGAGTGCGGCGGATTCGGGAGACGGTGCTCATCAGCTCAGGCTACCGATACGAACATGTGTTCGCCTATTCTATGTCTTACGGCGGACGGCTGTCGGTCCGCCGAAAGTCGCGCGTGCCCCGACCTGCGCTCATCGGCCGGGGGACACGGTGGGCCACACGGTACAGAGAGATATGGCACCCGAATCCGCGAGCCAGCTGCCTGTCCACCTCCGAGCGAGTCGGGGCGTCGGAGCCCGATGCACCCGAACAGAGCCGAATGTCTCCACACAGGTGGTCCCAATAAAAATGGGACCAACGCGTGAGGTCGGAGCGTTGGTGCGGCCCCATAAGGCCCGGAAACGCAGGCTTTACGGGCGTTTCAGGCCATTGGCGAGCTGCGGCCTACGGAACCGAAGGTCAGAGGTTCGAATCCTCTCGGGCGCGTTTGGGGGAGCCTCGCGCTATCCCCCGTCTTTCTGCGGGGGGGCGAACAGACGGCCAGCTCGGCGAGGGGCGCGGCGTTCGGCCGGCGCCGGCGAGCTACAGCAGCTTCAGGAACTCGTCGCGGGGGATCTCGGCGTCCTGGAGGATGCGCGCGAGCAGGCCGCGGCCGATGTCCTTGTTGTGCATCGGGACGACGACGACGTGGCGACGACGTCGTGGACGAAGACCTGGTGGCTGCCGGAGGTGCGGTCCAGTCGCCAGCCCTTGCGTTCGAGCACGCGGATGAGCTGCCGCGGCCGGACGGCCGGAAGTCGCGCGCTCACGCGGCGGCGACTATGCCGCGCTCGACCTGCGGAAGGGGCAGGTCGTGTGCGCGCATGCTCTCGAGGTAGGCGGGGAGCGCGTCGCGCAGCATCGCGATCGCCTCCTCCCGGGTGTCCGCCTCGGTCGCCAGGCCGGGCAGCTCGGGCACGTAGATCAGGAAGCGGTCTTGACAGCGCCGAGGCGATATGTCCGAAGGCGCCGGCGTCAGCCGCGTCGAATACCGTGTGGTCCATGCTTGTTCCACGCGGCGCATATCCAGCCGATCGAAGCGCAGCCCTGTCCGGGGTGCCTCTTTCGACCGTCCACTACTGGGCGCGCGAGGAGATCCTCGTCCCGTCGATCTCGGCGCAGCGGGTGAAGCTGTGGTCCTTCTCGGACCTGATGGGCCTGCGGATCATCTACTGGCTGCGGCAAACCAAGACCACGCCCGACGGTGCGGCGGTTCCGCGCACCACGATGCCGGCTGTCCGTCGTGCGCTCGAACAGCTCGCCGAGCTGGACCTGAAGCTCTGGAGCGAGGACGCGGGGCCTGCTGTGCGCGTTGATCGCGGCGGCAATCTCGTCGTGCTCGACGCACCCGAACGCGAGGCGGACCATCGCCAACGAGCGCTGCGGGCTGGAGAGGACGATCTGCTGAGCGTGATCGCTCCGTTCACGGCTGCGGAGGGGTCGCGTGGGCCTGACCTGCATGCTCCTCGGCCGCGGTTGCGGATCGTGCCGGGGAAGCTCGGCGGCTCACCGCACGTCGTCCATACGCGCTTGGAGTCGCAGGCGCTCGGAGCGCTGGCGGCCAGCGGCCTTGGGCCCGACAAGATCTACCGGCTGTATCCCGATGTCGAACACGCCGCAATCGACGACGCCCTCGATCTCGAGCGCCAGCTCGCACGCAACCTGCAGCCCGCGCTCGCGGCATGAGCGGAAGCACGCATGGCGCGCCTGTTCGCACTCGATCGGAACTTCCCGCAGCCGATCGTCAGCGTCCTGTCTGACTTCCAGGCTGACGCCAAGCTCGTCACGCTGGACGCGATCGACCCGCGGCTGTCGACATTGGACGACTGGGAGCTGCTGCTCGCGCTGCACCACCACGTCGAACCGTGGGACGGGCTGATCACGACGGACAGCAGCATGCTCTCGCAGGGCCCGGAGTTGGCGGCGCTGATCCAGACGAAGCTGACGCTCGTGGTCGCGATGGAGTCGGGGCATAACCCGGTCAAGGCGTCTGGGCTCCTGTTCGCCTACCTCGCGAGCATCTCGCAGCGCACCACCTCGACGCGGCCGCAGCTGTGGCGACTCAACGCGGCGAATCGCGCTCACGATGAGCCGTGGGACTTCCTGGCGCGCTTCGCGCAGCACAACGGGCGGGAGACCAGAGACGTATGGGATGAGTTCCGCCTCTCGGCTGCGGAAATGGCCCGCGATCCATTGGGCTGAGGCTCGCCGCTTTTGTGCTCCATCTTGTGCTCGCCTCGGTGGATCTAACGGGACGCTAGGTGTTCTGCTCGCGGTCTTGGTGAACGCGGGTGATGGGGGCGTGGCCTCTGGCGGCGGTGTGCGGCCGGCGGCGGTTGTAGTAGCGGATGAACGATGACAGGGCGCGGTCGCGTTCGGTCGAGGTCGGCCAGATGCGGCCGTGGGCCCATTCGCGGTCGAGCGTCTTGAAGAACCGTTCGATCTTGCCGTTCCAGCGGGGCGTGAACGGCGGGGTGAGGATGTGCCGGGCTTCGAGCGCGGCGAGTGTCTTGGCGAACTCGTGGCTGGTCGCGTAGCACTTCGCGTTGTCGGACATCACGGCCTCGACGGGACCGCAGCCCTGCTCGCCAAACCAGGCGGCCGCGCGCCGCAGCGTGCTCGAAACGGTGATCGCGTTCTCGGCGCTGTGGATCTCGCAGTAGGCCAGGCGGGTGTGGTCGTCGATGACGCCGATGACCTTGATCTTGCCGGCGCGCTTGGTGCGGTGGCGGGCTGAGCGGTCGCCGTGGGCCCAGTGGCCGGGGCGCTCGAACTTCGGCAGCTCGAACGCGTCGATGTGCAACAGAGCACCGGCCTCGGCCCACTCGTAGCGTCTGTACTGCCGGCGGGGCTCGCTGGCGCGCTGGCGGCTGACGCCGTGACGCTTGAGCACCTTCCAGATCGTCGAGCGGTGCCGGCCGGTGAGGAACTGCAGCTGCATCGGCCCGTAGTTCGTCCGCGCCCGCGCGGTCAGGATCGCCTGCTCGGCCTCCACGCTCAGCGCCCAGGGACACGACCGCGGCCGCGGCGGCCGCGCGCGCAGACACGCCCTGGTGGCCCGCTCAGCCTCGCTGGCGTCCTTCCACCGGTGCCACCACCGGTGCGCGGTCGCCGGCGCGACGCTGAGGGCGGCCGCGGCCGCCCTCAGCGTCGACCCCGACTCCATCAGCCGCACGAGCTCCAAGCGGCCCTGCAATCCGAGCTTGCACCTACCGTCCTCCATGTCCGGCCTCCTTCGGCGGGTCTGTCGTCGCAGACCGCACCTTCCGTCGGAGGCCGGACGCCTCCTCACCCGTTCACGAAGTCCGTGGGCAGCTCAGCTAGCGGTACCGTCCACCGCCGTGCGCCTCGCGACCTGGAACGTCAACTCGGCCAGGCAGCGTCTCCCGCGCCTGCTCGCGTGGCTCGACGAGCGGCGGCCGGACGTCGTGTGCCTGCAGGAGACGAAGCTGGCCGACGACGCGTTCCGGGCGCTGCTCGGCGACGCGCTCGCGCAGCGCGGCTACGAGGCGGCGTTGCACGGCGAGCCGCAGTGGAACGGCGTCGCGATCCTCTCGCGCGTCGGGCTCGACGACGTCGTCGCCGGCCTCCCCGGCGCGCCCGGCTTCCCGCATCCGGAGGCGCGCGCCGTCGCCGCGACCTGCGGCGGGATCCGCGTCGTCTCCGTCTACGTGCCGAACGGGCGCGAGCCGGACTCCGACCACTACCGCTACAAGCTCGCGTGGCTCGCCGCGCTGCGCGACATGGTCGCCGCCGGGCCGCAGGAGGTGGTCGTCTGCGGCGACGTGAACGTCGCGCCGGCCGACGAGGACGTCTTCGACCCCGCCGCGTTCGCCGGCCACACGCACGTCACCGCGCCGGAGCGCGCCGCGCTCGCCGAGCTGCAGGCGCTCGGGCTGCGCGACGTCGTGCGCGAGCGCTGGCCGGGCGAGCGGATCTTCACCTACTGGGACTACCGCGCCGGCATGTTCCACCAGGACCTCGGGATGCGGATCGACCTGGTCCTCGCGGGCGCGCCGGTCGCCGGGCGCGTGCGCGCGGCATGGGTCGACCGCAAGGCGCGCAAGGGCAGAGGGCCGAGCGACCACGCGCCGGTGATCGCCGACCTCGACGAGGCGCCCGACGGCGACATCGGCCCGGTCGTGCCGCCGCCGTCCAGACCGGTCACGCGGCGCGGCGCGAAGGCGCTGCCGCAGGCGCGCGGCTCGTAGCGGCGCCGCGTCAGGACGCGCCGCCCTCGCCCGAGCGGTCCCGGTCGCGGTCCCGGTCCCGGTCGCGCGACGGCTGCACGCGCTTGGGCTCGCCCGGCATCTTCGGGTAGTCCGGCGGGTAGGGCATGTCGCCCTGCTCGTCGGCCGCGTAGAGGTCGAGCAGCGGCTGGAGCGAGTGGGCGACGTCGTCGATCGCGGCGTGGCGGTCGCCGACGTCGGCGAAGCGCGCGGGCATCGTGGCGACGGTGAAGTCCTCCGGCGCGACCTCGGCCAGCTCCTCCCACGTCACCGGCGCCGAGACGGGCGCGCCCGGCCGCGGGCGGATGCTGTAGGCGGAGGCGATCGTGCGGTCGCGCGCGTTCTGGTTGTAGTCGACGAAGATGCGCGCGCCGCGCTCCTCCTTCCACCACTTCGTCGTCACGCGCCCCGGCATCCGCCGCTCCAGCTCGCGGCCGAAGCCGATCGCGGCGTGGCGCACGTCGGTGAACGTCCAGCGCGGCTCGATCCGCACGTAGACGTGGACGCCGCGCCCGCCGGAGGTCTTCGGGAAGCCCGTCAGGCCCAGCTCCTCGAGCAGCGAGCGCGCGACGCCGGCGACCGCCACCGCGTCGGCGAAGTCGGTGCCCGGTTGCGGGTCGAGGTCGATCCGCAGCTCGTCGGGGTGGTCGACGTCGTCCGCGCGCACCGGCCACGGGTGGAACGTGATCGTGCCCATCTGCGCCGCCCACGCGACGACCGCGATCTCGGTCGGGCAGACCTCGTCCGCGAAGCGGCCGGAGGGGAACGCGATCCGCGCCGTCTCGACGTAGTCCGGCGCGCCGCTGGGCACGCGCTTCTGGAAGAACGCGTCGCCGCCGCCGCGCTCGCGCGTGGAGACGACGGCGTCCGGGTGCACGCCCTTCGTCCAGCGCTCGAGCGTCGTCGGCCGCCGCCGCAGCGCGCGCATGATCCCGTCCTCGACGGCGAGGTAGTAGCGGACGACGTCGAGCTTGCTGATCTCCGGCGTGCGATCGGTCGCCGGGAAGATCGTGCGCTCGGGGCTGGAGACGCGCACCTCGCGCCCTCCGGCCTCGATCGTCGTGGCCTCGGCCTTCGCCATCCGGGAAGTTCTACCGCGGCGCGCGCCCGACGGCTGTCCGAGGGGCGCTGGTACGGTCGCGCCGTGGAGCTGCTCGGTGCGCTCGCGGTGGTGGTGATCGCCTACGGGCTGGTCTCGCGGCGGCTGGAAGCGTCGTCGGTCACCGCGCCGATGGTGTTCGTGCTCGCTGGGATCCTCGTCGGGCCCGACCTGCTGGGGATCGTGTCGGTCGACCTCTCCGGCGGCACGCCGCTGCTGTTCGCGGAGCTGACGCTCGCGTTCGTGCTGTTCGGCGACGCCGCGCGCATCGGCGTCTCCGGGCTGCGGCTGCGGCGCTCGCTGCCCGCGCGGCTGCTGGGGATCGGGATGCCGCTGACGATCGGCGCCGGCGTGCTCGTCGGCGCGCTGCTGCTGACCGAGATCGAGGTGTGGGAGGCGGCGATCGTGGCCGCGGTGCTCGCCCCGACCGACGCCGCGCTCGGCCAGTCGGTGATCGCCAGCCCGGCGGTGCCGCGGCGGGTGCGCGAGGCGCTCAACGTCGAGTCGGGGCTCAACGACGGGCTGTCGGTGCCGTTCCTGACGCTGTTCGTCGCGCTCGCGGCCGAGGAGGCGCATGCCGGGGCGGCCGACTGGGCCCGCTTCGTCGCCGAGCAGATCGGGTTCGGCGCCGCGATCGGGCTGGGCGTCGGCGTGGCCGGCGGCTGGCTGGTGACGCAGGCGACCCGCCGCGGGCTCATGACGGGGCCGTTCCGGCAGCTGACGATGCTGGCGCTCGCGACGCTCGCGTTCGTGCTGGCCGACGCGGCTGGCGGCAACGGCTTCATCGCCGCGTTCGTCGGCGGCTTCGCCGCCGGGCGCACCGGCATCGCGAACGCCGCGGGCCAGTTCGACTTCCTCGAGGACGAGGGGCAGCTGTTCAGTCTCGCCGTCTTCTTCGTCTTCGGCGTGGCGGCGCTCGGCCTGCTCGGCGCGGTGAGCTGGCACGTCGTCCTCTACGCGCTGCTGAGCCTGACGGCGATCCGCATGGCGCCGGTCGCGCTCGCGCTGCGCGGCACGGGGCTGCCGGCTCGCAGCGTCGCGTTCGTCGGCTGGTTCGGGCCGCGCGGGCTCGCTTCGATCGTGCTGGCGCTGACGGTCGTGCGCGAGGCCCCGACGCTGCCGGCGCTCGACGTGGTGCTGGCGGCGACGACGCTCACGGTGCTCGTCAGCGTCGTCGCGCACGGCCTCACCGCGATGCCGCTCACGGCCGCCTACGCGCGCGGCGCCGACGGGCGTCGCGAGCGGGACGGCGGCTCGGCCGGCGCGGACGGCTCCGGCTGAGCCTCGATCCGGCCCCGCGCGGCCGGCTCACCGTGCCGGCTCGCCCTGCGGCAGGTCGCGGTGCCAGACCGTCTGCTGCGGGAACGGGATCTCGATCCCCTCGGCGTCGAAGGCGGCCTTGATCCGCTCGCGCAGCAGCCGGCTGACGTCCCACTGCTTCGCGGGGATCGTCTTGACGACGAGGCGGATCGTGACGGCGTTGGGGCCGAGCGCCTCGACGCCCCACACCTCCGGCTCCTCGATCACCGCGTCGTTCTCGTGCCAGACCTCGTCGGCGACGCGCTTGATCGTGCGGCGCGCCTGCTCGACGTCGGTGGCGTAGGCGACGTCGACGTCGAGCAGCGCCCGCGCCCAGTGCTTGCTCATGTTCCCGACGCGGCGGATCTCGCCGTTGGGCACGTGCCAGACGACGCCGTCGACCGCGCGCAGCTGCGTCGTGCGCAGGCTGATCGCCTCCACCGTGCCGGTGGTGACGCCGTCGAGGTCGACGACGTCGCCGACGCCGAACTGGTCCTCGACGAGGATGAAGATCCCGGACAGGAAGTCGCGCACGACGTACTGCGAGCCGAAGCCGATCGCGACGCCGACGATCCCGGCGCCGGCCAGCAGCGGCCCGAGCTTGACGCCGAGGTCGCCGAGCACGATCAGCGCCGCGATCGCGAAGATCGCGAACGACGTGATGCTGCGCAGCACCGTCGAGAGCGCGCTGATGCGCTGCTCGGAGCGCAGGTCGGTCTCCTGCGTCTCCAGCAGCATCGCCGGCGTGTGGCGGCGCACCAGGCCGTGGCGGCCGGCCGCTCGCTGCGCGGCCATCCGCCGCAGCGTCCGCTTGATCGCGCGCCGCGCGACGCGGTTGAGCACGAGCGCGACGAGGGCGACGATCAGGATTCGCAGCGGCGCGCCGACGAGCCAGTCGCCGATCTCGGCGACGGTGCGGTTGCCGGTCGCGTCCAGCAGGTTGCGGCAGACCCACGTGGGGTCTCTCCCGCAGGTGGCGGCGAAACGCGCCGCGGAGACGTCTGCGAGCACGGCGGGCAGCACGGCTCCGACCGTAGCAAGCTGGCGCGCGCGGACGCCTGCCGCTCCGCGGCCGTCAGAAGCCGCCGGCCGGCGAGCCCCTCGAGCCCTTCGATCAGCGCCGCGAAGTCGTCGGCCGCGTGGCCGCGGCCCATGCCGGCGGAGAGCACCTCGCGCGCCTGCGCGGCGGCGGGGAAGGGGCTGCCGGCGGCTTGGCCCTCCTCGAGGCAGAGGCGCACGTCCTTGAGCATGTGCTCGAGCTTGAACAGCGGCGTGTAGTCGTGGCGGCGCATCGGGCCGGCCTTCAGCGCGAGCATCGCGCTGGCGCCGGCGCCGGCGCCGAGCACCTGCTCGAACGCGTCGAGGTCGACGCCGGTCGCGTCGGCGACGAGCAGCGCCTGGCCGACGGTGACGGCGTTGGCGGCGGCGACGGCGTTGTTGATCACCTTCAGCATCTGGCCCTGGCCGGGTCCGCCGACGTGCACGATCAGCTCGCCCATCGCCGCCAGCAGCGGCCGCGCCCGCGCGAAGTCGTCCTCCGCGCCGCCGGCCATGATCGTGAGCGTGCCGTCCTCGGCGCGCGGGGAGGAGCCGGTGACGGGCGCGTCGAGGAAGCGCAGCCCGCGGGCCTCCAGCTGCGCGCCGATGGCGCGCGCGGCGGACGGGCCGATCGTCGACATGTCGATCACGAGCGCGCCGGGCGCCGCGTCCCGCGCCGCGCCGTCGTCGCCGAGCAGCGTCGCCTCGACCTGCGCGCCGTCGACGAGCATCGTCACGATCAGCTCGGCGCCTGCCGCGGCCTCCGCCGGCGTCGCCGCGACGGCGATCCCGTCGCCGCCCTGCTCCGCCGCCCACGCCGCCGCCTTGCCGGGCGTGCGCGTCCAGACGCCGAGCGCGAAGCCGGCCCGCCGCACGTTCGCCGCCATCCGCGCGCCCATGATCCCGAGCCCGAGGAAGGCGACGCGGGCGGGGGAGCGGTCGGCGGCGGGGGCGGGTGGGGTCACGGCCGGAAGGCTACCTGCCGACCGCCTGCTCGGCCCATCCGCGTGGTCCTGCGCGACGACGCCGCGCTGCTGGCGCGCGCCGGGCGCGCCGTCGCGCGACGCCTCGGCGCCTGACGCTCGTCCCCGCTTGAGCGGGGATGCGCCGGTGCCCGATCCGACCGCTGCGTCGGTTTGTGCTTGCGCGCCAGCCCACCGGCGGGTAGGTTTTTGGTGTTCTACGTTTTAGTCAATCGGCTGGGGTCGTGATGAGCCTCCTGGAGATGGTGCATGCGACGAAGCGATTCGTCAACGGACAGCGCGAGACGCTCGTCCTGCGCGACGTCTCGCTCCACGTCGGCGCCGGCGAGCTCGTCGCCGTCCGCGGGATGCGCCGCTCGGGCCGCTCCACGCTGCTGCGCATCGCCGCCGGCATCCTTCCGCCGGACGCCGGGGAGGTGCGCTTCGGCGGCCGTCCGCTGGCCGACTGCACGCAGACGCTCGGCGTCGACATCGGCTGGTGCAGCCCGCGCTTCGACCCCGCGCAGGGCGGCACCGTCGCCGACCACGTCGCCGTCGCGCTGCTCGCCTGCGGCGCCGGCCGGGCGCGCGCCCGCGCGCGGGCCGAGGCGGCGCTCGAGCGTGCCGGCGCGCTCGACTGCGCCACTCTCGACGCGGGCGAGCTCAGCGCCGCCGAGCGCATGCGCGCGGGCGTCGCGCGCGTGCTCGTCACACGTCCGCGCCTCATGCTGCTCGACGAGTCGGCGGCGTGCGCGAGCGATCGCGACGGGCTGCCGGCGCTGCTGCGCTCGCTCGCCGACGACGACGGCCTCGCCGTGCTGATGGCCGCCGGCGAGCACGTGCCCTGCGCCGACCGCGTGCTCGCGCTCGAGCATGGCCAGCTGCGCGAGCAGGTCGCCGCCGGCGAACGCGGGCCCGTCGTCCCGCTGCGTCCGCGGCAGGTGGAGCCGGTCGCGTGAGCGGCCTCGAGCTGCGCGGCGTCGTCAAGCACTACGCGTCCGCGGGCGAGGTCGTGCGCGCGGTCGACGGGGTGACGCTGACGATCGAGCCGGGCGAGGTCGTCGCGCTCTACGGGCCGAGCGGCTCCGGCAAGACGACGCTGCTGCTGCTCGCGGCCGGCCTGCTGACGCCGGACGCCGGCAGCGTCCGCTTCGGCGGCGCCGACGTCGGCGCGCTCGGCGACGAGGCGCTCGCCGAGTACCAGCGCCGCGAGGTCGGCTTCGTCTCGCAGTCGTTCGACCTGCTGCCGGGCGTGCCGGCGCTCGACAACGCCGCCGTCAAGCTGCTGGCCGACCGCGTCTCGCTCGTCGCCGCGCGGCACGAGGCGCGGCCGTGGCTGCAGCGCGTCGGCCTCGGCCACCGCCTCCAGCACGTGCCGGCGCGCCTCTCCGGCGGCGAGCGCCAGCGCGTCGCGATTGCGCGGGCGCTCGCGAACGGACCGCGGCTCGTGCTCGCGGACGAGCCGACCGGGAGCTTGGACACGCGCCGCGGCGCGGAGGTGCTCGCGCTCCTCACCGACGTCAGCCGCGAGCGCCGCGCCGCGGTCGTGCTCGTCACGCACGACGCGCGCGCGGCCGAGGTCGCCGACCGCGTCCTGACGCTGCGCGACGGCCGGCTCGAGAACGCGACGCCGGTCGAGCCGCAGCGCACGGGCGCGGTCGCGCTCGTGCGGCGGGAGCGTGCGTGATGCGGCTCGAGACGCTGCTCTACTTCTACGGCCGCCGCCTGCGCACGCATCCGATCCAGGAGCTGCTCGCGGGCCTCGGGATCGCGATCGGCGTCGCGCTGGCGCTCGCGGTGCTCGTCGCCAACGGCTCGATCGCCGGCTCGGCGAACCAGATCGTGCGCGCCGTCGTCGGCAGAGCCGACCTGCAGCTGCAGGCGCGCGGCGCGCGCGGGATGGACGCGGGCGTGCTCGCCGAGGCGGGCCGCGTGCCCGGCGTGCGGCAGGCGGCGCCGCTGCTCGAGCAGCGCGCCGTGCTGACGGGGCCGAGCGGGCGCGAGGTCGCCGTCGAGCTCGCGAGCGTCGACCCCCAGCTGGCGGCGCTGTCGGGCCGGCTCGCCGGCAACTTCGTCGCGGGCGGGCTGCGGCTCGTGCACGGCCTGCTGCTGCCGAGCGCGACGGCGCGGGCGCTCGGCCTCCCGAACCCCTCCGACCAGGCGATCGTGAGACCGTCGCCGCCGGTGCGGCTCGCGCTGCGCGGCAGCGCCCACGCGCTGCCGGTCGCCGCCGTGCTGGGGCGCGAGACGATCGGCCCGGTCGCGAACGCGCGCGTCGCGATGCTGCCGCTGGACCGGCTGCAGCGGTTGGCCGGCATGCGCGGCCGCGTCACGCGCGTCCTGGTCGAGCTCGAGCCGGGTCGCGAGCGCGAGGCGCGCGCCGGGCTGGCCGCGGTCGCGCGCCGGCACCACCTCTCGCTCGGTCCCGCGACGGCGGAGTCCGGCCTGCTGCGGCAGGCGCTCGGCCCCAGCGACCAGGCGACGAGCTTCTTCGCCGCGATCAGCGCGCTGCTCGGCTTCCTGCTGGCGTTCAACGCGATGCTGCTGACGGCGCCCGAGCGGCGGCGGATGCTCGCCGAGCTGCGCATCCAGGGCTTCAAGCCGCGCCAGCTGGTCGTGCTGCTGCTGTTCCAGGCGCTCGTGCTCGGGGTCCTCGCCTCGCTCGTCGGCCTGGCGGCCGGCAGCGTGCTCTCGCGGCACGTCTTCAACCAGACGCCCGACTACCTCTCGCCCGCGTTCACGCTCGGCACGAGCACCGTCGTCGGCGCCTGGCCGATGCTGCTCGCGCTCGGCGGCGGCACGCTCGCCTGCTGCCTGGCGGCCGCGCCGCCGCTGCTCGACCTGCGCCGCCGGCGCGCGGTCGACGCGGTCTTCCACGCCGGCGGCGCGCCCGGCAACGCGATCGAGCCGCGCACGCGCCGGCGCCTGTTCGCCGCGGCGCTCGCGCTGCTCGCGGCCGCGACGGCGGTGCTGCTGGCGGCCCCGTCGGCCGCGCTGCTCGCCTGCGGGCTGCTCGCGTGCGCGACGGTGCTGGCGATCCCGACGACGTTCGCCGCGGTCGTGTCCTTCGCCGAAGCGCTGACGGAGCGCTTCGACCGCCTCAACATGCTCTCGGTCGCGCTGCTCGCGCTGCGCGCGACGACGATGCGCGCGCTCGCGCTCGCGGCGACCGGCGCGGTCGCCGTCTTCGGCAGCGTCGCGATCGGCGGCGCGCGCCAGGACCTGCTGCACGGCATCGGCCGCTACGCGGAGGAGTACGTCTCGACCGCGGACCTGTGGGTCGTCAACCCGCGCGACAACCAGGCGACGAACGAGATCGCCGGCGGCGGGCGCGCGGCGCGGATCGCGGCCGTGCCGGGCGTGACCGCGGTTCGCCGGTACCGCGGCGGCTTCCTCGACGCGAGCGGGCGGCGCCTGTGGGTGATCGCGCGCTCGCCCGCCGACCGCGCCCTGCTGCCGGTCAGCCAGCTCGTGCGCGGCGACGCGGCCGGCGCGACGGCGCGCCTGCGCGCGGGCGGCTGGGTCGTGCTCTCCGACCAGGTGGCGCGCGCCTGGCACGCCGGCCTCGGCGACGCGGTCGCGATCCCGACCCCCGCCGGCCCGCTGCGGCTGCGGCTGGCGGCGACGACGACGAACCTCGGCTGGAGCCCGGGCGCGGTCGTGATGGGCGCGGCCGACTACCGCCGCGGCTGGGGCGCCGCGCCGCCGACCGCGCTCGAGGTCGACGTCGCGCCGGGTGCGGGCCTGGCGGCGGTGCGCCGCGACGTCGCGCGCGCGGCGGGCGCGACCGGCGGCGGGCTGCACGTGCAGACGGCGGCCGCCCGCGCCGCGGGGATCGACACGTCGGCGCGTCAGGGGCTCGCGCGGCTCGGACAGATCTCGGTGCTGCTGCTCGTGGCGGCGGTGCTGGCGATGGCGGCCGCGATGGGCGCCGCGATCTGGCAGCGGCGCGCGTCGCTGGCGGCGCTGCGGATCCAGAGCTTCAGCCCGCGCCAGCTGTGGCGCGTGCTGCTGCTGGAGAGCGCGGTCGTGCTCGGCGCGGGCTGCCTGACGGGCGCGCTCGTGGGCGTCTACGGGCAGGTCGTGATCGACCGCTACCTGGGCACGACGACGGGCTTCCCGGTCGCCGCGACGCTCGCGGGCCGGTCGACGGTGGAGGTCGTCGCGCTCGTGCTCACGGCCGCGCTCGCGGTCGTCGCGATCCCCGGCTGGTTCGCCGCGCGCGTGCCGCCGCAGCTCGGCCTGCAGGACCGCTGACGCACTCGGTGACGGTGAATTCTAGATAACTAAAAAAGGGTAAGAGCACTCTATAAACTAGAGTCGTACAGAATTGTGGTATGGGACGGCAGGCGAGGGTTCGGCGAAACCCGCGTGAGCGGCTGGCGGAAGCCGGCTCCGTCGCGGCCACCCGGGCGCTCGTGGGAGCGAACGCCCGCTTCTGGCCGCGCGTGCTGCCCGGCGTGCGGGAGGACCTGCGCGGCTGGGACCGGCGGGCGCGTGCGATCCCCGACGACGCGCTGCGCGCGCAGGCGCTCGCGAAGCTGCGCGACGAGCGCTTCAACGCGGAGGTCGCCGCGACGCTCGCCACGCTCGCGGCGCCGCAACGGCGGCGCCCGGCGGTCGAAGCGATCGTCGCGCTCGAGGTGATGTACGACTACCTCGACGGCGTGAGCGAGCAGCCTGCGGACGACCCGCTCGCGAACGGGCGCGCGCTGTACGCCGCGTTCGCCGACGCGTGCGCGCCCGCCGGGCCGCCGCAGGACCACTGGCGCCACCACCCGCGCGGCGACGACGGCGGCTACCTCGCCGCGCTCGCGCTCGCGTGCCGGCGCGGCCTGTGGGCGCTGCCGGCGGCGCCCGTCGTCGCGCCCCTCGCGGCGGCCGTCGCCGCGCGCTGCGGCGAGGCGCAGACGCGCACGCACGCGATCCCCCGCCTCGGCGCCGGGCAGCTGCGCGCGTGGGCCGAGGCGCAGCCGGAGGTCGCGACCGGCGGCCTGCGCTGGCCCGAGGTCGCCGCCGGCGCGGCCGCCTCGGTGCTCGCGGTGCACGCGCTCGTGGCGGCCGCCGCCGATCCCGCCGCGACCGCGGGCGACGCGCGGCGGATCGCCGCGGCGTACCTGCCGACGTGCGCGCTGACGACGCTGCTGGACAGCCTCGTCGACGCCGGCGCCGACCGCGCCTCCGGCGGCCACGCCTTCCTCGCCTACTACGCGTCCGACGCGGAGGCCGCCGAGCGGCTCGGCGCGCTCGCGCGGATGGCGGTGGCGGGCGCGTCGGAGCTGCCGCACGCCGCGCACCACCTGATGACGGTCGCCGGCGCGGTCGCCTTCTACCTCTCCGCGCCGAGCGCCGACGGCGAGCGCGCGCGCCGCCTGACGGCGCAGATGGCCGCCGAGCTGCGGCCGCTGCTCGCGCCGGCGCTCGCGATCTTCCGCGCGTGGCGGCGCGCCAAGGCGGCGGCGCCGGGCGCGGCCGCCGTGGGACTCGTGCCGCCGCCCGCTCCGCGGCGCGTGCCGCCGCCGGGCGCGGTGCCGCTACCGGCGTGAGCCGCGGGCGCCGCACCCACGCGAAGATCGGTAGAGCGCGGCGCGGGAAGTGCGGTGACCTACGGACGCATGGAACCCCGCCAGGTGGGCACCATGAGAGCCATGCCCGCCCCTGCCGCCACCCCCTGGGCCCCGGCCGCACCGGTCGCGCTCGCCGCGTCCCGCTCCGCGGCCTCCTCGCCCCCCGCCGGCCGGCCCGTCGCCGCGGCCCGCTCGCTCGCGCACCAGCTCGAGCGCGATCGCCTGGAGCAGCGCGCCGTGCGCGTGCGCCAGGTGATCCGCGCGCTGCGCGAGCGGGCCGCCGCGCGCGACGGGCTCGGCGGAGCGCCGCGCCCGCTGCGCGCCGCGATCGACGACTTCGGCCACGAGCTCGCCGAGCTCGAGCGCCGCCTGCACCAGCATCGGCACCCCGGCCTCGGCCGGTAGGGGCGCTGCGCCGATGTCGGGCACGTTCCGCATCGCGCGGATCGCCGGTATCGACGTCGAGGCCCACTGGTCGTGGCTGCTGATCGTCGCGCTGGTCGTGTGGTCGCTCGCGGCCGGCGCCTTCCCCGACACGAACCCCGGCCTCGCCGACGGCACCTACGTCGCGATGGGCGTCGTCGCGGCGCTGCTGCTGTTCGTCTCGCTCGGCCTGCACGAGCTCGGCCACGCGCTCGTCGCGCGGCGCGAGGGGATGGAGATCGAGGGCATCACGCTGTGGCTGCTCGGCGGCGTCGCGCGCTTCGGCGGCGGGCGCTTCCCGTCCGCGCGCGCGGAGCTGAAGATCGCGGTCGCGGGGCCGCTCGTCTCGCTCGTCATCGGCGCCGTGCTGCTGGCGGTCGCGCTGCTCGTTCTCGATGCCGAGCGCGGTCGACGGCGTCGTCTTCTGGCTCGGCTACGTGAACCTCGCGCTGCTCGTCTTCAACCTGCTGCCGGCGCTGCCGCTCGACGGCGGGCGGGTGCTGCGCTCGCTCCTGTGGGCGCGGCGCGGCGACCTCGCCGACGCGACCCGCAGCGCCGTCGTCGTCGCGCGCGCGTGCGGGCAGGCGATGATCGGCGGCGGGATCGTGCTCGCGCTGTTCGGCTTCCTCGGCGGGATCTGGTTCGCGCTGATCGGCTGGTTCCTGCTCAGCGCCGCCGCGCAGGAGGAGCTGGCCGCGCCGCAGGGGCAGCTCGGGCGCCTGCGCATCGGCGACGTGACGATCCGCGCGCTGGACACGGTGCCGGAGGGGACGACGCTCGAGCGCTTCCTCGAGGACGACGTCGTGCACACGCGCCACACCGTCTACCCGGTCGTCACGCCGCCGCTGAACGGCGGGCCGGGCCGCATCGTCGGGCTCGTCTCCTTCCGCGACGCGCAGCGCGTCCCGCGCCCGCAGCGCGCACAGCACCTCGTGACCGAGGCGATGGTGCCGGTCGAGCGCGTGCGCGTGCTCGACGCCGAGGCGCTGCTCGTCGAGCAGCTGCCGGCGCTGATGGGCGCGCCGCTGCGCCGCGCGCTCGTGCGCGAGGACGGGCAGGTCGTCGGCATGCTCTCCCCGACCGACGCGCTGCGCGTCGTCGACGTGCTCAAGCGCTGAGCGGCGTCGCGTCCGGCGGCGTCGCGGCGCCGCGACGTCGCGTGCGCTGATACAACGCCCGCATGACCGCTCTCACCCGCTGGGTTCTCGCCCACCGCAAGCTCGTCGTCGCCTTCTGGCTCGTGCTCACGCTCGTCGGCATGGTCACCGCCGGACCGGCGTCCAGAGCCATGAACCAGAAGTTCTCCGTCCCCGGCCGCGAGGGCTGGGAGGCGAACGTCCAGATCCAGAAGCTCTACCACGGCACCGGCGGCAACGGCGCGCCGCTCGTACCGGTGGTGCAGCTGCCCGCCGGCAGAACGGTCGAGACCGCGGCGACGCGCGCGGAGCTGCGCGGGGTGGAGGACAAGCTGAGAGCGGCGCTCCCGGGCGCGCGCGTCACCGGCTACGGCTCGACCGGCGACACGGCGTTCGTCTCCAGCGACGGCCGCACCGCGTTCGCCGTCGCGTTCGCGCCGCCGGACCCGGACCAGCCCTTCGGCGACAACCCGAGAGCGGAGAGAGCCGCCCGCAGAGCGCTCGCCGGCGTGACCGTCGGCGGCGCCCCCGTGCACCTCACCGGGTGGGACGCGCTCAACGCCCAGAGCGGCGACAGCAACGGCCCCGGCGTGCTGCTCGAGGCGCTGCTCGGCGGCCTCGGCGCGCTCGTCGTGCTCGGCTTCGTGTTCGGCTCGCTGCTCGCGTTCGTGCCGCTGCTGATGGCGGTGCCGGCGATCCTGACGTCGTTCCTGGCGGTCTACGGCCTCACGCAGGTCACCGGCGTCTCGCCGATCGTGCAGTTCCTGATCGCGTTGGTGGGCCTCGGCGTCGCGATCGACTTCTCGCTGCTGATCTCGATGCGCTGGCGCGAGGAGCGCGCGCACGGCCTGCAGGGCGACGAGGCGATCGTGCGCGCGATGGAGACCGCCGGCAGAGCGGTCGTCTTCTCCGGCACGACGGTCGCGATCGGCCTGTTCGCGCTCGTCGCGCTGCCGCTGCCGTTCCTGCGCTCGGTCGGCTACGGCGGCCTGCTGATCCCGGTGATGAGCGTCGCCGTCGCGCTGACGCTGCTGCCGGTCGTGCTGCACTCGGCCGGCAGACGGCTCGACTGGCCGCACGTCCGCACCGACGACCAGGCGTCGCGCTTCTGGACCGGCTGGGCGCGGCGCGTCGTCAAGCACCGCGCGATCGCGGCCGGCGTGGCGCTGCTGATCCTCGGCGCGCTCGTCGTCGCGGCGACGCAGATGCACCCCGGCCTGTCCGACCTCGACACGCTCGCCAAGCAGGGCGACGCGAAGGTCGGCCTCGTCGCGCTGGAGGACTCCGGCATCGGCGCCGGCGCGCTCGTGCCGAACGAGGTGCTGGTGAGAGGGACCGCGCCGGAGGGCGTCGCCCAGGCGCTGGCCGGCGTGGACGGGATCTCCGGCGCGACCGCGCCGGCCGCGCCGTCGTGGCGCCAGGCGGGCAGCTCGGTCGTGCTCGCGTTCCCGGTCGAGGACGGCTCGTCGGGCTCGTGGCGCGGCGTCGTCAGCGACGTGCGCGACGTGGCCCACGCTCAGGGCGGGGCGGTGGTCGTCGGCGGCCAGCCGTCGCAGAACTACGACTTCATCGACGCCGTCTACGGCAACTTCCCGCTGATGCTCGCCTTGGTGGGGATCGTCACGTTCCTGTTGCTCGCGCGCGCGTTCCGCTCGGTGCTGCTGCCGGTCAAGGCGGTCGTGCTGAACGTGCTGAGCGTCGCCGCCGCGTGGGGCGTGCTGGTGCTCGTGTGGCAGGAGGGCTACGGCTCGGACCTGATCTGGGGGATCCCGGCGTCGGGCTCGATCGAGTCGTGGATCCCGCTGATGGTGTTCGCGTTCCTGTTCGGCCTGTCGATGGACTACGAGGTCTTCATCCTCTCGCGCGTGCGCGAGGAGTACGACAACACCGGCGACACGGACGAGGCGGTCGTGCGCGGCATCGGCCGCACCGGCCGGCTCGTCACGAGCGCCGCGCTGATCCTGTTCCTCGCGTTCATGTCGCTCGCGTCCAGTCCCGGCACGCAGGTGAAGGTGCTCGCGACCGGCCTCGCCGCCGGCATCCTGCTCGACGCGACCGTCATCCGCGCGCTGCTCGTCCCGGCCGCCGTGTCGCTGTTCGGCAGAGCGAACTGGTGGCTGCCCGACTGGTTCGCCAGCCTGCTGCGCGTGAAGCCCTCGCACGCCCACGAGGGCGTGCCCGCCGGCGCCGGGCAGCCGGCGACGGAGACGGAGTAGGGCACCGCCTGCCTGCCCGCCTGCCTGCTGCGCCGCCGGGCCGCCGGGGGCCGCCGGGGGCCGCCGGGGGCCGCCGGGCCCCGCAAGCGTCCTGCCCTGCGGTCGTCCTGCGGCCATGGGCCAGGACGCTTCGCTGCGGCGGCGGCGCTCAGCCGGAGGCCGCTGTCCGCAGCGCGTCGCTCGCGACGTAGCGCACGGAGCGACCGGCGCCGTGCTGCTCGACGAGCCCGGAGTCGAGCAACCGCCGCAGGTCCTGCGTCGCCGTGACGAGCGCGATGTCCGCGGCGGCGGCATAGCCCGCTCGGTCTGTGCTGCCGTCGAGCACCTGCTCGAGCGCGACGGCGATGCGCGCCGGCCATCTGCGCTCGCGCACGAGTCGATCGAGCGCGGTCCAGCGGGTCTCCGCCGCGTCGATCTCCGCCAGTCGGCGACGCGCCTGGTCGAGATGCGCCGTGACGCACAGCTCGATCCACGGCGCAGCGTCCGCCTCCGGGCGGTACACCGGACCGTTGACGCGTCGCAGCACCCGGTAGTACTCGGTCGTGTGCTCACCGAGGTGCTGCTCGATCGATGCGAACTCCGGAGCGAGGAACCCGTCGCGCGCGAGCACGAGCGACTGGACGATGCGGGCCACCCGGCCGTTGCCGTCGCGGAACGGGTGGACGGCTGCCACGTGCAGATGCGCCATCGCGGCGCGCACGACGACGTGAGCGTTGCGATCGCCCTCCGCGAGCCAGTCCGTGACCTCGCGCATGAGCTCGGGAACCTGTTCCGCCGGCGGCGCCTGGTAGACGATGCGACCATCTCCGCGCACGATGCCCACCTGGCCGTCGCGCCAGCGGCCGGGCCGCTTGTCGCGCTGGAAGCGGCAGGCGTCGAAGTGCAGGTCGAGGATGACGCGGTCGGACCAGCGGAAGCCGGGGTCGTCGGCCATCACCGCGACGTGCTCCATTGCGCGGGCGTACGAGGCGACCGCGAGGCGGTTCGCGTCGCCGGCCGGCGCGGTCACCGTGCCTGTGACGAGCGAGACGGCCTCGTCGTGGGGGACGTGAAAGCCCTCGATCGCCGTCGAGCTCTCGACCGCGATCGAGCGCACGAGCCGGCGGAGCGTTCCCATCCAGCGGCCGGGCCGCGTGAGCTCCTCGCCGAGCCGGCGGTGCAGGACGTCGAGCTGCTCGATTCGTCTTGCGAGCTTGGCATCGAGTGGGGGAGTTGCGATCAGCATGGTCGCAGTATATACGAATAATCGAACATTCGTATATAGCAATATGTACTTTGACGATTGGTCGTCTTGTCGTCTGATCACCGGGTGCGGCGGATTGTTCCGAACACCGATACACTGCGCGCGATGGCCGCCGAGCAGCAGCCCGCCGCCCCCACCGCCGCCGCCCCGCCGCTCTCGCGCGCGTCCGTGCCGGATCAGGTGTTCGGGCGGCTGTGCGAGGAGATCCTGTCCGGGCGATATCAGCCCGGCGAGCGGTTGCCGACGCAGCGGGCGCTCGCGGTCGACCTCGACGTGAACGTGGCGACCGTCCGCGAGGCGGTCAAGCGGCTCGAGCAGCTGCGGCTCGTGGAGGTCCGCCACGGCGACGCGATGCGCGTGCGCGACTGGCGGCAGTCCGGCGGGCTCGACGCGCTCGCGCTGCTCACCAGCGTCGACGCCGACGTCGTGCGCTCGCTGTTCGAGGCGCGGCGGCTGCTGCTGACCGAGGCCGCGCGGCTCGCGGCGCCCCGCCGCAGCGACGAGCAGGCCGACGCGCTCGACGAGCTGGCCGCGGCGATCGCGACCGCCGGCGACGACCACGGCGCGCTGCTGGCCGACTGGCACTTCATGGCCGCCGTCGTCGACGCCGCCGGCAACATCGTCTTCCAGCTGATCATGAACTCGGTGCGCGAGCTGTACCTGCCGCGCATCGGCGCGTTCGGCGGCATCGTCGCGCACCGCGACGCGTGGGCGCCGACCTACCTGCGCGCCGCCGCCGCGATCCGCGCCGGCGACGGCGACGCGGCGGCGAGCGCCGTCGCCGAGCTGGCGCTTGCGCAGGAGCGGGCGATGATGGGGCCGGCGGCGGACGGCGACCCGGCCGGCGCCGCACGCGCGGACGCGGCCGACGGGGACCCGGCGTCGTGAGCCGCGCGGCCGATGCGGCCAGCCCCGGCCTCGCGCAGTTCGTCGCCGCCGCGCCGCAGCCGATGCGCGCCGGCCTCAGAGCGATGATCGCGCTCGAGCGGCGCCCGCGCGGCCGCCGGCTGCTGCACCGCTCCGGCGTGCTCGAGCAGCTTGCGAGCGGGCTCCTCGCGATGAGCCGCTTCGAGGACCCGGTGAACGCCGTCGCGCTCGGCTGGGACGCCGACGCCGTCGCCGCCCGCGGCCGCGCGCTGCGCCGCGAGGAGGGGCGGCCATGACCGTCCGCCGCGCACGCAAGCGTCCTGCCCTGTGGCCGCAGGGCGAGCACAGGGCAGGACGCTTCGGCGCGGGGGTCCGCGGGCCGCGATCGAGCGTCCTGCCGAGCGGCCGCAGGGCGAGCACAGGGCAGGACGCTTCGGCGGGACGGGAGGCCGGGTCGTGAGCGGGCGTCGCCGTGCGCCGCGCGTGCTCGACGCCGACGTCTGCGTGATCGGCGCCGGCGCCGGTGGGGCGGTCGTCGCGGCTGAGCTGGCGGAGGGCGGCGCGTCGGTGGTGGTGCTGGAGCAGGGCCCACGCCACGAGGCCGACCGCTTCAGCGCCCGCCCGCTCGAGATGCTCGCGCGCCTGTACCGCGACGGCGGCCAGACCACCACGCTCGGCAACCCGCCGATCGTGCTGCCGCTCGGCCGCGGCATCGGCGGCACGACGCTCGTGAACTCCGGCACCTGCTTCCGCACGCCGCCGTCCGTGCTCGAACGCTGGCGCACCGACTTCGGCCTCGACGGCCTCGCCGACGAGCAGGCCCTCGACCCCTGCTTCCGCCGCGTGGAGCAGGCGCTCTCGATCGGCGAGGTGACGCCGGAGCTGGCGGGCCGCAACGCCGCCGTCGCGCGGCGCGGCGCCGAGGCGCTCGGCTGGTCGCACGGCTACCTCAGACGCAACGCGAGAGGCTGCGTCGGCTCCGGCGTGTGCGCGTTCGGCTGCCCGACGTCCGCCAAGCAGCACGTCGGCATCACGTACGTGCCGCGCGCCGAGGCGGCCGGCGCGCGGGTGATCGCCGGCGCCGACGTGCGCCACGTGCTCGTCGAGGGCGGCCGCGCGCGCGGGGTGGAGGCGCGGCTCGCGAACGGCGGCGGGCGCCTGGAGGTGCGCGCGCCGCGCGTCGTCGTCGCCGCCGGCACGATCCACACGCCGCTGCTGCTCGCGCGCAGCGGCCTCGGCCGCGACTCGGGCCAGCTCGGCCGCAACCTCGCGCTGCACCCGGCGGTCGGCGGCTTCGCGCTGATGGACGAGATCGTCGACATGGCGAAGGGCGTCCCGCAGAGCTTCTACGTCGACGAGTTCGCGTCCGAGGGGATCATGTTCGAGGGCGTCGCCGGGCCGCCGTCCTACGCGGCGATGGCGCTGCCGCTCACCGGCCGCCGCCACGCGGAGGCGATGGCCAACTACCGCAGACTCGCGCAGTTCGGCCTGATGGTCAGCGACAGATCGCGCGGCTCGGTGCGCGCGCTCGCCGGCCGGCCGATCATCCGCTACGAGCTGGTGGAGGAGGACGTCGCGCGCTTCCGCAGCGGCCTTGAGCGGATGGAGGAGCTGTTCCGCGCGGCCGGTGCGCGGGAGGTGTACCTGCCGCTGCCACAGGGCGTGGAGCCGGCCGCGGCCCGCGCGCGCGACCTCAAGCCGATGGCCTTCCACCCGCTCGGCACCGCCCGCGCCGCCGCCCGCCCCGCCGACGGCGTCGTCGACGGCGACCTGCGCCTGCACGGGGTGGAGGGCGTCCACGTCGCCGACGGCTCGGTCGTGCCGAGCGCGCTCGGCGTCAACCCGCAGCTGACGATCATGGCGCTCGCGACCCGCCTCGCCTTCGGCCTGCTCGGCCGCGCCGTGCCGCCAACCCACGAGGAGGCCCATGTCCTTTCTGATTGACCCCGCCCTGCTCTACGCCGGCGGCCGCACGTACGCCGCGACGACGCCGCCCGAGGAGCGCACGCTCAAGAACGACCTCAAGGTCGGCGCCCAGACGATGGCCTTCTTCTACGCCGTCAGCGTCGGCCTCTACCTCGACCGGGAGTGGACGAAGCCGATCTGGCGCCCGGTCCGCGCCAAGTCCGGCCGCGACTGGATGCTCAACTCCGGCGTCACCAGATTCGACGCCGCCAAGGCCGGCCCCCGCACCCACAAGCTCGCCACCGCGATCTTCGCCACCTACCCGCTGTGGCTGTGGCTGGGGATGCGCGGCGGGAAGCGCTGAGCGGCCCGCTTCGCGCGCCCGCGCCGCGCGCCGGCGGACTGACCGGCGCGCCGGTGGTCGTCGGCTGTCACGATGTGTGAGTGATCGCACACTCCATGCTGTGCCGTCCTGAGAGGGTCGGCGCGTCACGCAGCCGCAGACCCGCCGCCGGGCGGGCCCGCCGGACGACCTGAGGAGGGCGCCGTGCAGACCGTCATGCTTCGCCTCGACGCGCTGATCCGGCGCCGCCGCGGGCTGTTCCTCGGCGCCTGGGCGCTGATCGTGCTCGCCGCGCTGCCGTTCGCGGCGCGCCAGTCCGACCACCTCACCGGCGGCGGCTTCGACGTCCCGGGCTCGCAGTCGGTCGCGGTCCAGCACGCGATCGAGCGCGACTTCACGCGCGCGCAGGGGACGACGCTCGCGGCCGTGCTCGTCCCGCGGCAGGGCGCCACGACCGCCGAGCTGCGCGCCGCGCTGACGAGCGTCGGGGCGGCCGCCGTCGACACCGAGGACGTCGCGCTCGCCCCGGCCGCCCGCGCCGAGGCGCTGCGCCAGCTCGCCCACGACGGCCCGCGCACGCTGATCGTCCCGCTCGCCACGCCGGTCTCCGACTCCGACGCGATCGACGTCGCGGTCGACCTGCGCAAGCAGCTGCACATCGCCGACCAGCCGTCCGGCGCCCCCGTCGCCACGCACCTGATCGGCCAGGGCGCGCTGTGGGCCGGCATGCAGGACCTCACGAAGGAGGACCTCAGAAGCGCGGAGTCGATCGGCTTCCCGATCGTGCTGCTGATCCTGCTGGCGGTGTTCGGCTCGCTCGTGGCGGCGTTGATGCCGGTCGCGCTCGGCTTCGTCGCCGTGCTCGTCACCGGCGCGCTGATCTACGCGCTCTCGCTCGTGACCGGCATGAGCGTCTTCGTCACGAACATGGCGTCGATGATCGGGATCGGCGTCGCGGTCGACTACTCCCTGTTCGTGCTCGCGCGCTACCGCGAGGAGATCTCCAACGGCCGCCCGGCCGAGGAGGCGCGCGCCGTCGCGCTCGCGACCTCCGGCGTCGCCGTCACCTTCTCCGGCCTGACGGTGGTGGTCTCGCTCGCCGGCCTCTTCATCGTCGACGCGATGTCGGTGCGCTCGATGGCGCTCGGCGCGATCCTCGTCGTCGCGGTCTCCGTGCTGGCCGCCACGACGCTGCTGCCGGCGCTGATCTCCCTCGCCGGCCGGCGCGCGTGGGAGCGGGGGCGGGTCGTCGGCAGCGTGACCGGCCGGCTCGCGGCCGGGCTGCGGCGCCTTGGCGGCGCGCTGCGGCGGCGGCCGGCGGGCGCCGCCACGGGCGTGCCGCCCGCGCCCGGCGCCTTCTGGGCCCGCTGGACCGGCGCGATCATGCGCCGCCCGGTCCTCGCCGCGACCGCCTCCGCCGCGGTCCTCGTCGCGCTCGCGATCCCGGCGCTGCAGCTGCACATGCGCAACGGCGCGCTCGAGCAGTTCCCGACCTCGCACGAGACCCGCGTCGGCTTCGACGCGGCCGCGAAGCTGATCGGGCCGGGCGCGAGCGCGCCGGTCGAGATCGTCGCCCCGCGCGCCGACGCGGCGCAGGTCCAGCGCACCCTCACCGCCGACCCCGAGGTCGTGCGCGTCGAGCGCCCGTTGCCCGCCGCCCGCGGCGACGCCGTGCTGATCCGCGCGATCCCCCGCCACCACGGCGAGTCCGAGCAGGCGACCGCGCTCGTGCAGCGCCTGCGCGACGAGCTGCCGGCGAGCGCCCGGGTCGGCGGCGCGCCGGCGTTCGGCAAGGACTTCGTCGACCGCATCTCCGGCAGCATGGGCCTGATCGCGCTGTTCGTGCTCGCGCTCTCCTACGTCGTGCTGCTGCTCCTGCTGCGCAGCGTCGTGCTGCCGCTGAAGGCGGTCGTGATGAACCTGCTGAGCGTCGGCGCGGCGTACGGGGTGCTGGTGGCGGTCTTCCAGCTCGGCTGGCTCGACGGCTTCCTCGGCTTCCAGTCCGACGGCTACGTCGACGCGCTCACCCCGCCGCTCGTGCTGGCGATCGTCTTCGGCCTCTCGATGGACTACGAGGTCTTCCTGCTGTCCCGCATCCGCGAGCGCTGGGCGGCGACGGGCGACTCGCGCACCGCCGTGGCCGAGGGCCTGCAGAGCAGCGCGCGGACGATCACCTCCGCGGCGCTGATCATGAGCAGCGTGTTCGCGGTCTTCTTCCTCACCGGCGTGCCGTCGATCCAGCAGCTCGGCGTCGGCTGCGCGGTCGCGATCGCGCTCGACGCGACGCTCGTCCGGCTCGTGCTCGTCCCCGCCGCGATGGAGCTGCTCGGCGACTGGAACTGGTGGCTCCCGAAGCACCTCGCCCGCGTCCTGCCCGACGTCGCGGTCGAGCAGGCGCCGGAGCCCGAGCCGGTGGCGGCGGCATGATTCCAGGAACCGTCCATAGAACGTCCAATGTCTTGATATTGTTCCAAGACTTGGAAGACTCTTGGATGGATCTTGGATGCACGTCGCGACACCGCCTGACCCCGTCACGCTCCTCGAGCTGATCACCCCTGCGTTCGTCGAGCGGCTCTCGCGCGGGCGCACTCCGCTGCCGCCGGGCTATCCGCATTGGGACAAGGTCCGCCATCTCGATCCCCCGGACGGACTGACCTCCGAGCTGTGGTGGCATCTGATCAAGCTCTCCCGCAGCACGCGACCGGTCCCGCTGCTCGACGTCGACGGCAACCCGTTCGCCTACGGTCTCACCGACGACGTCCTGCGCCTGCTGCACTTCGTCGACCAGCAGTGCGCGGGGCAGGTCACGATGGACGAGGTCGTGACCGACGACGAGCAGGCGCGCCAGCACTATCTCGTCAGCTCGCTGATGGAGGAGGCGATCCGTTCGAGCCAGCTCGAGGGCGCCGCGACGACGCGACAGGTCGCGAAGGAGCTGCTGCGCAGCGGCCGCGAGCCCGCCGATCGCAGCGAGCGGATGGTCCTCAACAACTACCGCGGGCTGACGTTCCTGCACGAGCAGGCCGGCGATCGCCTCACACCGGAGCTCGTGCTCGCGCTGCACCGGATCCTCACCGAGGGGACGCTCGACGACCCGAGCGCGGCCGGCCGGCTCCAGCAGCCGGGCGAGGGTCGCGTCGCCGTCTACGACGAGCGCGGTCGCGTGCTCCACAGCCCGCCGCCGGCGGAGCAGCTGCCTGAGCGCCTGCGGGCGCTGTGCGAATTCGCGAACGAGCCGGTCGACGGCGAGCGCTTCATCCATCCGGTGATCCGCGGGATCCTCGTGCACTTCCAGCTGGCCTACGACCACCCCTTCCTCGACGGCAACGGCCGCACGGCGCGCGCGCTCTTCTCGTGGTACCTGCGCACGCACGGCTACTGGCTCGTGGAGTACCTCTCGATCTCGCGCATCCTGCGCGAGGCCCCCGCGAAGTACGCGCGCGCGTACCGCTACACGGAGACCGACGGCGGCGACACGACGTACTTCGTGCTGCACCAGCTCGAGACGATCGAGCGGGCGGTCCACGAGCTGCACGCGTACCTGCAGCGCAAGATGCGCGAGGTGCGCGACGTCGAGTCGCTGATCGCGGCCGATGCGCGTCTCAACCGCCGTCAGGTCGTGCTGCTGAGCGATGCGCTGCGGCATCCCGACCTGATCTACACGATCGGGGCGCACGCGACCGAGCACCGCGTCACGCATGAGAACGGCGCGCACCGACATCGGCGCGTTGGTCGACCGCGGGCTGCTCGACCGCATCCGGCGCCGTCAGGGCTACGGCTTCACCGTCCCGCGTGACCTCGAGCAGCGGCTGCGCGCGCTCGGCGCGGGGGGGTAGGCTGCGTCCCGGGGACCGCGGGACGCGCGCGCGGGTACGGCGTCTGCGTCGCGCCTGAAACCGGTAGGATCGCGCCGGACGGCGGTCGCTCGCGGGGGAGCGGCGACCGCGAGCGACGCGAGGGGGACGGACCGTGGGACGGGGGAAGGACCGCACGCACACGCCGCGCACGCGCACACGCAGGCGCACGCGAACGCGCATCCTGCTGCTCGCGCTGGCGCTGGCACCGAGCCTGGCGCTCGGCGCCGGCTGCGGAAGCGACAGCTCGAAGCAGGACGCGGCGGCGGCTGCGCGCGCCCGCGCGCAGGCGGCCCGCCACGCGAGAGCGATGGCGCTCGGCAGACGCGTCTTCGCCGAGCACTGCCACTCCTGTCACACGATCGCCGGCAACAAGGCGCACCCGACGTTCATAGAGTCGCCGATCCCGAACCTCGACCAGGTGAAGCCGAGACGCGAGTACGCGGAACAGCGGGTCGAAAACGGCGGCTTCGACATGCCGTCGCTGCGGCGCGAACTGTCCGAAGCGGAGTTCGCCGCGGTCGTCACCTACGTGACGGAAGTCGCCGGCAGGGACGTCGGCGAGCCGGAGACCGACGCGGCCGTGCTGAACGCGGCGAGGGGGTCTTCCAGGACAACTGCGAACGCTGCCACGGCATCGCCGGCCGCGACAAGTCGGGCAGACCGACCTTCCCGGGCACCGACTTCAACCGCGTCACCCCGAGCGCCGCGCTCGTGATGAGACAGGCGCTGAGAGGGATACCGGACGAGATGCCGTCGTTCCGCGGCAAGCTGAGCAGCGCGCAGCTGCAGGCGGTCGCGGCTTACGTCAACGCGACCGCGGGGGCGTGACGCGGCGCCGGCCGCGTCGTGACGCGCGGCTCCGCGTAGAGCGCCCAGCCGTCGCCGCCGCCCGTCTTCGCGTCGTACATCGCGAGGTCGGCGGCGGCGAGCACGCCGTCGGCGCCGCGCGCGCCGCAGGCGTCGAACGTCATGACGCCGACGCTGACGGTCACGCCGCGAACGCCGGCCGCCCCGAGCACCTGCGTGCGCACGACCTCGACGAGGCTGCGCGCCACCGCGGCGGCGCCGCCGCTGTCGACGCGCGGCAGCAGCACGGCGAACTCGTCGCCGCCGAGGCGCGCGAGCACGTCGGTCGCGCGCAGCCGATCGCGCAGCGCGCGCGCCACGCCGGCCAGCAGGCGGTCCCCGGCGGCGTGGCCGCAGGTGTCGTTGACGCGCTTGAAGCCGTCGAGGTCGAGCACGAGCGCGGCGCCCTCGGGGCCGTAGCGGCGCACGTGCGCGAGATGCCGCGCGAGCTCCTGCTCGAAGCGGCGACGGTTCGCGAGGCCGGTGAGCGGGTCGTGGTCGGCGAGGTGGCGCAGCTCGGTCGTCGTCGCCAGCAGCGTGCGCAGGTCGCGTTGCGCGTGCGCCGACCGGCGCCGCAGCAGCACGAGCGCGGCGGAGCAGGCAGCCAGCGCGACCAGCAGGATGGCGTTGAGCGGGCTCACCGCCCGGTGATCGGCCGGCGGGGGCGGGACTTGACCGCGGGCGCGGGCGCCGGCGCGGGCGACGGCGCGGGCGCGGGCGCGGGCGCCGGCGCCGGCGAGCCTCCGGACGCGCCGGAGCCGCCCCACGCGGAGCGGCCCCGGGCTGCGCACCCGCTGCGAGCGGCTCAGGCTAGGGTCAGTCTCACGCGCTGTTCGCTGCTCCCTTGGACGTGCACTTCGCCGGAGCCGGAGAATATGCCGGCGATCGGGCAGTTGGTGCCCGTGACGGGGATCGGGAGCGACGAGTCCGGTCTCAGCGAGATGATCTTCCCTTCGCCGCCTTCGCGTTGCGCTTCGCCAGCAGCGGGGAATTCACTCGTCGATTGCGCTAGGCAGACGATGCCGAGGCCGATTTCGACCTGGAACGCGGCGCCGATCAGGTTGTAGCTGACCGTTTCTATGTTCGGTAGTTCACCGCTGTACGAGCGATAGGTGACATGCCACGGCAGCGATTCTTCTAGGATCGTCGCTTCGCCTTCCTGGCATTCGCCGACGCTCGCGCTCGTGATCGAGCCGGCTAGCTCTTCGCTCACCTTCGCGAAGGTGTGTTCGTGGAAGCTGCCTTCGAGCGTGACGGGGCAGCGTATGGGGAAGTTGCCTTCCGATTCCGAGAACGTGAGCGTCGTCCAGACTATTCTGAAGCCCAGGTCGCTGTAGCTGAGCGTGTTGGCCGACGCGGTCCCGACGGCGAGCGCCATCGTGAGCGCCGCCGCGAGGCCCGCGGCCACGGTCGTCCCGCGGTTTCGCATGACGTTGTCCTTTGACTCGGTCGCGGGCGGGCGCCCGCGAGTGACTGGTCCGGACGAGCGCGGGAGCGGGCACGGTCCCCCTTTCTGTCTCCAGGATGGTCGTCCCCCACTGCTCGCCGGATGGGCCGGCGGATCGCCCGGCCGGCCTTCTCGGGGCCGTGTCGGGCGAGGCTCCCAAACCAGGCGAGGAGCTTGAAGGCACTCTACACACTGGTATATAGTGTGTCAAGAAACAAGAATTAGGTAAGAAGAGAGGCGCAGGGCTGGCGCAGCCTGGCCTTGCATCGGGAGCCGCCTCTGTTTACTGTCAAGAAGTGCAGCGACAGACCGCTAAGCGGTATGCAATGGCCATTGCGGCGGTGCTCGCGCTCGTGTGTGTCGCGGCGCCCGCCGTCGCTGCCACGGCGCCGGCCACCGGCCTGCCCGACGGCCGCGGCTGGGGAGCTGTCTCGCCCCCCGCCAAGAACGGCGACGACGTCATCGCCGAGACCTCGCGCACGCGTGCGGCGGCAGGAGCCGCGCCCGGCCTGCCGACGGCCGTCGCGTTCGCCTCGCTCGGCGGCTTCGCCGACGTGCAGGGCATGGGCATCGCGACCGAGTACGTCGCCCAGCGCACCGCGCAGGCCGGCACCAGCGGCTGGAGCACGCACGCGATCACGCCGCCGCAGGACCCGCTGTCGCTGACCGCCGCCGCCCAGGGGCTCGACCCGCTCTACGAGGGCGACATGAGCGCGGACCTCGCGCGCGGGATCTTCCGCGCCTGGTCGCCGCTGACCGCCGCGCCCAACGTCGCCGGCGTCGAGAACCTCTACGCGCGCGAGGACCTGCGCAGCCCGGGCGCGGGCGCCTACCGCCTGCTGACCGGCGCCGCGGCACCGCTCGGACCGCTCGCGAGCGGCGCGCAGCGTCCGCACCTCGCCGGCGCCTCGGACGACCTCGAGCACGTGATCTTCGAGTCCAAGCTCGCGCTCACGCCGGACGCCGCGCCCGGCAACACGATGCTCTACAAGGCGGACCACGGCGTCGTGCGGCTGCTCGCGCCCGCGCCCGGCTGCCCCGGCACCCTCTCGCCCGCGGCGCCGTGCGCGATCGCCGGCGCCGGCACGACCGCGCTCAGACAGACCGCGCACGCGATCTCCGCCGACGGCTCGCGCGTCGAGCTCGCCTACCCGGTGAGCATCAGCGCCAACGTCAACACGAGCACGGCCCACCCCAGCGGCCTCTACCAGCTCGACGACCGCGGCACGCCCTCCACGGCCGACGACGCGTTCACCCAGGTCGACGCCTCCGAGAAGGCGACGCCCGACCCGCCGCGGGCGGCGCGCTTCGAGGACGCGAGCGCCGACGGCGAGCGGGTCTTCTTCACGAGCGGCGCGCAGCTGACCGACACGCCCGGCGCCGGCCTCTACCTGTGGCGGCGCACGCCGGACGGCGACGGCCACCACCTGACGCTGATCGGCGGCGGCGGGGCGATCGTGCTCGGCGCCTCCGGCGACGGGCGCCGCGTCTACTTCGCCGCCTTCGGCCAGCTGCTCACAGGCGGCCCGGCCGTGGCCGAGGACGGCCTCTACCTGTGGCAGGACGACGGCACGCCGGCCGGCGCGCTGTCGTTCGCCGGCGCGATCTCGTTCGGGGACGCGGACGCGAACGCCGGTGCCCTGCCGTGGAACCAGACGCCCGGCGTCGCGCGGGTGTCGCCCGACGGCGGCACGCTGCTGTTCGAGGTCTCCGACGGCGGCGGGCTCGCGCCCGGCGTCGTGCACGGCAGCTGCCCGGCCGGCAACCCGGACGGCACCAGCACCGGCAGATGCTCCGCGCTCTACGTCTACCGCGCGGCGAGCTCGACGCCGCTGCAGCCGGACGTCGTGTGCGCGTCGTGCGACCCGTCCGGCGGACCGGTCACCGCGAACGCGCTCGTGAACGTGCGGGCGGGCGCGGGCGCCACGCAGGTCACCTGGCATCAGAGCCGCGCGCTGTCGGCCGACGGCCGCCGCGTCTTCTTCAGCACCGCGCAGGCGCTCGTGCCCGGCGACGTGAACGGCCGCGCCGACGCGTACGAGTACGACGTGCCGAGCGGCACCGTCCACCTGCTCTCGAGCGGGCGCAGCGACGCCGACTCGTGGTTCCTCGACGCGAGCGCCAGCGGCGACGACGCCTTCTTCCTGACGCGCGAGCGGCTCGTCGGCTGGGACGTCGACAGCGCCTACGACCTCTACGACGCCCGCGTCGGCGGCGGCTTCCCCGACCCGCCGGCCGCCCCGGCGCCGTGCGCGGGCGACGCCTGCCGCGGCCCGGCGCACGCCACGCCGCCGGTGGTCTCGCTGGCGAGCGCGGCGTTCTCGGGCGACGCCGGCCGGAGAGCGCGGGCGAGAGCGAAGGCGCGGGCGCGCAGACGTGCGGCGAGACGGCGTGCGAAGCGCCGCTGCAGACGCGGCTTCGTCAAGCGCCGCGTCCACGGCAGACGACGCTGCGTGAAGCGCCGGCATCACCGCCACCGCGCGCGGAGGCGTCGACGATGAGGCGGCTCGCGACGCTCTCGGCGGCGGTCCTGACGCTGGCGCTCGCCACGGCCGCCCACGCCGCCGCCCCCGCCTGGCGGCTCGACGTCTTCTCCGACACGACCGTCGCGCCGAACGCCACCCACACGTTCCTCGTCCAGGTCACGAACACCGGCGACGCGCCGGCGGACGGCACGAGCGACCCGATCACGGTGAGCGGCACGCTGCCGCCGGGCATGACGATCCTCGCCGGCCCGTCCCCGTCCAGATGGTCCTGCCCCGGCCTCGTCCCCGGCGCGCAGACGTTCAGCTGCCAGGACGCGCTCGACGCGCTCGCCCCGTCGGGCCTGAGCACGTTCGCCGTGCAGGCGAGAGCGGGCGCAGGCGCCGCCGGCACGCTCACGCCCAGCTTCGCGGTGACGGGCGGCGGCGTGCCCGGCCCGCCGGCCGCGGCGGCGAGCACGGTCGACCCGGTGACGGTCGCGCCCGCGCCGCCGCCGTTCGGGATCGACGCGTTCGACGGGACGGTCGCCGGCGACGCCGCCGGCACGCCGTTCACGCAGGCCGGCGGGCACCCGTACGCGGCGACGGTGTCGGTCGACTTCGACACGCTGACCGACCCGGCGCCGCTGCGCGGGGACGCGTGGCCGGTCGAGCCGGTGAAGGACGTGCTGGCGGACCTGCCGCCCGGGCTCGTCGGCGACCCGACCGGCGCCGAGCAGTGCACGGCGGCGCAGCTGGCGAGCGGCGGGGTGCTCGCGAAGACGGAGTGCCCGCCGGCGGCGCAGGTCGGCACGGCGCTCGTGCGGCTCAACGGCGGCGGCGCGGCGAACGTGCTCGGCCCGCTGCCGGTCTTCAACATGGTGCCGCCGCCGGGCGTGCCGGCGCGCTTCGGCTTCAACGTCGCCGGCACGGTCGTCACGCTCGACGGGGAGCTGCGCAGCGGCAGCGACTACGGCCTGTCGGTGCGCGTGCGCGACATCCCGCAGGGGCTGGCGATCGCCGGCACGACGCTGACGTTCTGGGGCGTCCCGGCCGACCCGGCCCACACCCCGGAGCGGGCGTGCCCGGGGGAAAGAGCGCCGTGGCAGGGCGGGCCGCCGTGCACGGTCGGCGGGACGCTGAAGCCGTTCCTGCGCAACCCGACGTCGTGCACGCCGCCGGGGGTGGGGCTGCCGGTGCATGTGGCGGTCGACTCGTGGGTCCATCCGGGCGCGTTCCGCGACGCGACGTTCGTGAGCCACCTGCCGCCGGGCTATCCGTGGGGGCCGGCCGACTGGGGGCCCGAGCAGGGGACGACCGGCTGCGCGGACGTGCCGTTCGACCCGGGGCTGACGGCGGCGCCGGACTCGCGCGCGGCCGGCGGACCGTCGGGGTACTCGTTCGCGTTGACGCTGCCGCAGAGCGACGATCCGGCGGCGGTGGGGGAGAGCGACCTGCGCCGCGCGGTCGTGCGGCTGCCGGCGGGGGTGCGCGTGAACCCGTCGGCGGCGGACGGGCTCGAGGGCTGCTCGGCGGCGCAGGTGGGGTTGTCCTCCGCGGGCGACGCGTCGTGCCCGGACGGCTCGCGCGTGGGGTCCCTGACGATCGAGAACGCCGCTGCTGGACGCGCCGCTTGAGGGGTCGATCTACCTGGCGTCGCCGGGGGCGGGGGCGAATCCGTTCGGGACGCTGCTGGCGGTGTACCTGGTCGCGAAGGGGCCGGGGCTGATCGTGAAGCTGGCCGGGCGGGTGGACAGCGACCCGCTGAGCGGACAGCTGACGGCGACCTTCGACGACGTCCCCCAGCTGCCGTTCTCGGCGGTGCGGCTGTCGTTCGACGGCGGGCCGCGGGCGGTGCTCGTGAACCCGCCGCTGTGCGGTCGCTATGCGGCGCGCGCGGAGCTGACGGCGTGGAGCGGGGCGGTGGCGGACGTGAGCGCGCCGTTCGCGATCGACGCGGCGTGCATGCCGCCCGCGGCGCGCCCGTTCGCCCCCGGCTTCATGGCTGGCGTCGAGAGCAATGGCGCGGCGCGCAGTTCGCCGTTCCACTTGCGGTTGACGCGCAGCGACGTGGATGAGGAGCTTGGCGGTGTGACGGTGCGGCTGCCGCGTGGGCTGCTGGGGCGGGTGGCGGGCGTGGTGTTGTGCAGCGCGGTCGATGCGGCGGTCGGGTCGTGCCCGGAGGGGACGCGGATCGGCAGCGTGGTGGCGGGTGCGGGGGCGGGGCCGTTGCCGTTCTACATCTCCGGTGGGCGGGTGTTTCTGACGGGGCCGTACAAGGGGGCGCCGTTCGGGCTCGCGATGGTGGTGCCGGCGGTTGCGGGGCCGTTTGACTTGGGTTTGGTGGTCGTGCGCGCGGCGATCTTCGTGGATCGGCGTACCGCGGCCCTGCGCGTGGTGACGGATCCGCTGCCGCAGGTGTTGCGGGGGATTCGTCTGCAGCTGCGCGACGTGCGCGTGGCGGTCGACCGGTCGGGGTTCATGCTGAATCCGACGAGCTGTGCGGAGAAGCACGCGCGGGCGGTGATCGCCTCGACCGCTGGGCGTGTGGTGGGCGTCAGTGAGCGCTTTCAGGCGGCGGACTGCGCCGCGCTGCCGTTCCATCCCCGCTTGAAGCTGTTCGTCGGCTCCAGAGGTCACACGCACGCCCGCCAGTCGGCGCCGCTGACGGCGGTCCTGGCGATGTCGCCGAGACGTCAGGCGAACATCCGGCGGGTGAGCGTGACGTTGCCGGACGGGATCAGCGCGGTGCTGCCGGTGGTGCAGGCGGCGTGCTCGCCGCAGGAGTTCGCCGTGGGGAGATGCGAGCAGGCCCGGATCGGGACGGCGGTCGCCACCACGCCGCTCCTGCGCGACCCGGTCGCCGGCGGCGTCTACCTCGTCAGAAGACCCGGCCAGCCGCTGCCGGACTTGATCGTCGCCCTCCGCGGCCAGGTCGACTTCGACCTCGTCGGCAAGGTCGCCATACCCGGCGGAACGCGCCTGCGCGCGACCTTCCCGTTCGTCCCCGACGTCCCGATCCGCCGCTTCGTGTTGCGCCTGTGGGCGGGCAGACGCGGGGTCGTGGGGTTGGGGCGGGCGTTGTGCGGCGCCGCCGTCCGCCACGCACGCGCCGCGATGGTCGTGCGCGGGCAGAACGGGCTGATGCGGCGCGTGCGTCAGCGCGTGACGGCGCGCGGGTGCGGCTGAGCCTCCGCCGCTGAGCTGGCGCCGGTGCGCCGTGTCCGTCCCCGCTCGGCGGCGTCGCGCAGGGCGGCTTCCCAGTCGCCGGCGTGGCGGTCGATGCAGCTCGCCACGGACCCACTTGGCGCCGCGCTTGGCGAGCTTGCGGCGCTCGCGCGCGCTGAGCACGAGCTGCTCGATCGCCGCGTGCCAGCTGTCGTCGGGCACGAGCCGGCCGCCCTGCCGTTCGCCCATCCCGGCGTATGGGCCGACCGGTGAGGCGAGCCACGGCAGGCCGGCGCACGCGTACTCCTTGAGCTTCACGTTCGAGCGCGCGCGGTTCCACGGGATGTCGACGAGCGGCGCGATCCCGACGTCGGCGCGCGCGAGCGTGCCGGGCAGCTCGGCGAACGGCACGAGCGGCTGGTGCTCGTAGCGGTCGGCGGGCAGACCGAGGCCGAGCCCGATGCTCAGGACGCGCAGGTCGGCATGCGCGTCGAGCAGGCGCCCGAGCGTCTCCCGCAGCCCCAGCCGCTGGTAGTCGACCTGGTGCTCGAGCGCCGCGAGGCAGGCGACCGTCACGCCGTCGTGCGCAACCGGCCGCACGCTCGCGAACTGGCGCGGCAGGCGGTTCTCGAGCACCCGCACGTCGGGCGCGCCGATCTCCCGGTAGCGGTCGGCGAGCACCGGGCTCGGCGTCGTCACGACGTCCGCGAGCCGCAGCATCGCCTGCACGCGGGTGCGCATGTCGCGGCTCTTCGCGCCCCCGTGCGTGCGGTAGAGCGGGTTCGATCTCGGCACCACGGTGACGTCGTCGTCGTCGTCCCACACCAGCCCGACGCCCGCCTCCCGCAACCGCTGCGCGACCTGCTGCACCTCGGGCGTGGAGAGGCGGTGGACGTGGACGACGTCGCAGCGCAGCAGCGCCTCGAAGGGCACGCCGCGACCCGCCTCGTTGCGGATCACCTCATGCCCGCCGTCGCGCGCGACCTGCTCCAGCGGCACGTGCGCGCGGTAGGCGGCGTTGACGGACGTCACTGCGCTCAGGGCGCCGATGCGCACGAGGCGGTCCCCCTTTCCGGCTGACGCACACCGCTCGAAAACCTGAGATTCTGTGTATCAGCCTACGGACATCGGCAAGCACAAGCTAGGGGGAACGCGATGGGGGATCGCAGGAGAGACCGCCGGCGCGCACGCCGCGCGGCGACGGCGTTGGCCACGGGCTTGGCCTTCGCCGCGCTTGCGGCCGGCGGCTGCGGCGGCAGCGGGAGCGGGGGCGACACCGCGGCAGCGACCGCGACCGCCCCCCGTACGGTCGCCGCCGGAGACGCCGGTGAGAGCCGACCGCTGGTCCTACGCCCGTGCGCGCTTCCGCGAAATGTGCGCCGGCTGCCACACGCTCGCGGACGCGGGCACTCACGGGCGCCGCTTCGACCTCGACCACGTCCCGACGCTCACCTCCGACCTGATCCGGCATGCGATCCGCGACGGGGAACCCGGGATGCCGGCATGGGGCGATGTGCTCTCGCGGCGCGAATTCTTCGAACTGTGGAGCTACATCGACGCCGTCGCGGGCCGAACGGAAGGCGACACCGGCTGGGACTGGCAGATCAGACTGCGGATGGAAGGCGAACGCTGGCGGCCGGGAGCGCCACGATGAGCGGCCGGAGCAGGAGGGCGTTGATCGCGCTCGCGGCGTCGTCCGGCCTGCTCGCCGGCGTCAGCGGCTGCGGCAGCACGGGCGCGACGGACGTGCGCCGTGTGGTGATGGTCACGCCGGGGCCGTCGAACGACGTCGACTGGACGATAGGCGCGCGCGAAGCGTTCGAAGCCGTCGTCGACGGCGGGCATCTCAGAGGCGCGATAGTCGACGGGTCCGCCAGCGCCCGAGTGACGCCGCTGCTCGACCAGGCCTCGCGGCGCGCTCAGCTCGTGATCGCTCACGAATCCTCCTATGCCCGGGCCGCGGCGGCCGCCGCAGTGCGCACCGGCGTCGCGGAGCTGGTGTGGGGCCATGCGGCCCTGCGCGCTCCCGATCGGGTCGCCGATCTGGAGGTCGCAGGCGCCGAGCCCGGCTATCTCGCCGGCGTCATCGCGGCGAAGGCGTCGAGCACGCGCCGTCTCGGCGTCGTCGTCTGCGACGACGGGTCGCCCTGGGCCTCCAAGCTCTGGAACGAGATCGCGGGCGGGTTCGTCGCCGGAGCGCGCAGCACGCCCGGCGGCGTGAGGATCGCCTATACGCGGGTGGAGGCGCGTGGCGCAGGCGCACCCCGCGCTGCGGCGGCCGCGACACGGCGCATGTTGCGCGCCGGCACGCAGACCGTCCTCGGCTTGTGCGGGCGCGGCGGCGCCGCCGTTCTGCATGAGGTCGCGCGGGCGGCGCACGAGCACCAGTTCGTAGGGGCGCTCGGCGACAAGGCGATCTTGGGACTCGAACGCTGGCTGGTCGTGGCAATCCGCTGGGACGTCGCACCGGCGTTGCGCCGTGCGATCGCCGACTTGAGAGACGGCGCCTTCGGCGACCACTCGTACACCCTCTCGCTCGAGAACGGCGGGCTGGAGCTGCTCAGAACGGGCCGCACGCCGATCGATGCGTATGAAGCGGCTGACGCCGCACGACAGCAGATCGACGCCGGCGCCGTCGCCGTCCCTAGGATCCACACTGCAATAGAGCTGCGCAAGCTGGTTCACGAAGCGTCATAAGCCGGTCGAGCACGGTCGGGCACCGAGTGCCCGACCGTGCTCAGATGGCGACGACCGCATATGGCTGTGGACTCTTCCCCCCGGGGCAGCGCCGCGGTGACGAGCCGATGGCTGGGAGGGGCGAACACGTTCTCAAGGCGTAGGCAACATCCACTTGGCCCGGCCACGGTCCGCATGCTTTCTTCGGTGTCAGTCGACTAGTACGATTTCGACGGGTTCGGCGAGCGTGAACCCTTCCGCCTCCCATCTGACTCTCGCGGGGCAGAAGCCGCCCTCGGCGCCTAGTGCTTGGAAGAGCGGCTGGAATTCGCTACCCGGTATCAGGTTGGTGATGCCGTTGGTGGCGACGTTGCCGTTCGATGTGGCCAGGAAGCTGCCCTTGTATAGGCATTCTATGTGCCCGCCGAATATGGGGTCGTGTATTAAGAGTAGGAACCCGGCTTCGACGACGCGGATGGTTACCGTGTTTATTTCGGGTAGTTCGCCGGTGAAGCCGACGTATTGGACGTGCCATGGGAAGAGTAGGAAGCGGAGGCCGAATTCGCTTGGGAGGCTGCTGCTGCAGTTTGCTTCGCTGGCTTCGGTGATGTACCCGACTAGGGCGCCTTCGACCTTTTCTATCAGTCCTTCATGGAGTTCGCCGTTGAGCGTGATGTCGCATATCCATCCCACGCCGAGGCCTTCGCCACCTTCTTGGAAGGTGAGTGCACTGGCAGTGAGTGATATCGGTCCTCCCGTGAGTGCAATGGCGGTTCTGGCCTGCGCGATGCCCGTCAACGAGAACAGCAGTACTGTAGCTGAGCAAGCGATCGCGATGAATCTGCGGTGGACGCGCATAAGCCCTCCGATGCTCGAAGAAATTGGGAACAGCGGAGGGCCACACGTGTGGCCCCCCGCTGGATTCCTGTGGAGAGTCGAGGATCAGTCGACTAGTTCGACTTCGACGGGTTCGGCAAGCGTGAACCCTTCCGCCTTCATGACCCATCTGACTCTCGTGGGGCAGAAGCCGCCCTCGCTGCCTAGTGCTTGGAAGAGCGGCTGGAATTCGCTGCCCGGTATCAGGTTGGTGATGCCGTTGGTGGCGACGTCGCTGTTAGACGTGGCCAGGAAGCTGACCTTGTATAGGCATTCTATGTGCCCGCCGAATATGGGGTCGTGTATTAAGAATAGGAACCCGGCTTCGACGACGCGGATGGTTACCGTGTTTATTTCGGGTAGTTCGCCGGTGAAGCCGACGTATTGGACGTGCCATGGGAAGAGTAGGAAGCGGACGCCGGCTTCGCTTGGGAGGTTGCTGCTGCAGTTTGCTTCGCTGGCTTCGGTGATGTAGCCGATTAGGGCGCCTTCGACCTTTTCTATCGGTCCTTCGTGAAGTTCGCCGTTGAGCGTGATGTCGCATATCCATCTCACGCCGAGGCCTTCGCCACCTTCTTGGAAGGTGAGTGCACTGGCCGAGCTCGATATGGGCCCGCCGGTGACTCCTATGGCGGTTCTGGCCTGCGCGATGCCCGTCAACGAGAACAGCAGTACTGTAGCTGAGCAAGCGATCGCGATGAATCTGCGGTGGACGCGCATAAGCCCTCCGATGCTCGAAGAAGTTGGGAACAGCGGGGGGCCACACGTGTGGCCCCCCGCTGGATTCCTACGGAGAGTCGAGGATCAGTCGACTAGTTCGACTTCGACGGGTTCGGCAAGCGTGAACCCTTCCGCCTTGGCGACGAGTCTGCCTCTCGCGGGGCAGAAGCCGCCCTCGGCGCCTAGTGCTTGGAAGAGCTGCTGGAATTCGCTACCCGGAATCAGGTTGGTGATGCCGTTGGTCGCGACGTTGCTGTTAGACGTGGCCAGGAAGCTGCCCTTGTATAGGCATTCTATGTGCCCGCCGAATATGGGGTCGTGTATTAAGAGTAGGAACCCGGCTTCGACGACGCGGATGGTTACCGTGTTTATTTCGGGTAGTTCGCCGGTGAAGCCGACGTATTGGACGTGCCATGGGAAGAGTAGGAAGCGGACGCCGGCTTCGCTTGGGAGGTTGCTGCTGCAGTTTGCTTCGCTGGCTTCGGTGATGTAGCCGATTAGGGCGCCTTCGACCTTTTCTATCGGTCCTTCGTGAAGTTCGCCGTTGAGCGTGATGTCGCATATGACGTTCACTCCGAGACCTTCGCCGCCTTCTTCGAAGGTGAGCGCGCTGGCCGAGCTCGATATGGGCCCGCCGGTGACTCCTATGGCGGTTCTGGCCCAGGCAGCTCCCGAGGCGGCAGTCAATGCAAGCCCTGCGACGAGTGCTGCAAAAATGACCTTCTTGGTCAGGTTCATGTTGGATGGTTCCTTTCAGCTCACATGACAGTGAACTTGCGTGAATGAAGAAGGACTCCCGGCTCGGCTGTAGCCAGGCGTCTGCGGGTGGAGAGCGCACGCTCTCCGGCGGGCAGTGCCCTACCCGCGTGTCGATGTGTTGCTCAACGCCACCCCCCTTTGGCCAATTCGATGTTCGCCGAGGCCCGACGGCTGCGGTGGAAGGCGCGTCTGCAAGTCGCGCGATCGCGCTCGCCATGGAGCCTGGCGTGTCCTCCGGCCGGCGTCGAGCGAGAACAGCCGAGCGGCGCAACGCACCTTCGCTGGTCGACACGAACGGAGTCGAGGTCAGTCTAACGCACAGAAAAACAGAGTGTCAAGCACGTGTCTCTGACCGTTTCCGACCGCTTCCCGGGTGCGATGTTGCAACGAGAGTCACGCACGTCTATAATCCGGTGCGATAACAGCCAGCAATGAGGAGAGATGGCTGCGCTGCGCATACCGACCCCGCCGTGGCGGCCGTCGCAGCGTGCCATGCGAAGGAGGAGGAGCGCCGTGCGAGCAGGCTTCAGCAGACGTGCAGGCAGCGTTCGACGCGGTGTGCGCGTGCGCGCCGGCGGCGTGGCGGTGTTGGCCGCCGCAATGCTGCTGGTGGTGGGGCTGTCGGTCGCCGGCGGCAAGGGCGTGAGATCCGCGATCTCTCTCGGGGGAAGCGCGAACGGCGTCGCGGTCGTGACGAGCGGTGACAGCTACGTCGTCGAGTCTTCGAACCATCGCGTCGTGGAGTACGACGCGTCGGGGGCGTTCGTACGAACCTGGGGCTGGGGCGTGAGCGACGGTGGTGACGCGTTCCAGGTGTGCACCAGCGACTGCCAGGCGGCGGTCACGCCGTCGGTTGCCGGCTCGGCGGGGGCGTTGACGAATCCTCAGGGCATCGCGGTCGACCAGAGCACGGGGAACCTCTACGTCGACGACCAGACCGACCACCGGATCAACGTCTACGGCTCGAACGGCGGCTTTCAAGGGGCGCTCGGCTGGGGCGTGCTCGACGGGACCGCCGCTGTGCAGTTCTGCACCACCACGTGCCTGCAGGGAACGGCAGGCGGTGCAGCCGGCCAGTTGGGCAGTGCCGTCGGATTCCCCGCCGTCGACCCGACGACGGGCCACCTGCTCGTCGCGGACCGCACGAACCGGCGAATCGACGAGTTCAGTGTGACGCTGAGCGGCGGGGCGGTGACCGGCGGCGCGTTCGTGCGTGCGTTCGGCTGGGACGTCGCCGACACCGGCGATCCGGGCGACACGGCGCCGACCAACGGCTTCGAGATCTGCACCAGCGTTTGCAAGACCGCCGGCTCCTCGGGGTCCGACCAGGGGCGCTTCTCCAACAACCAGCCCACGCGACTCGCGGTCGACTCGACCGGCGTCATCTACGCCGTCGACGCCAGCAATCCGAACTTCCGCGTCGACACGTTCACGCCGTCGGGAGGCTCGCTCACGCTGGGGACCGTCAGCCAGATGACGGGCACCAACGGGACGTCGGCTCCGACAGCCGTCGCAGTCGGCGCGTCCGACCATGTCTTCGTCGCAAAGCAGTGCACCGCGACGCTCTGCCCGGACGACGCCGCATCGACGGAGCGTCGCGTCTTCGAGCTCGACGGCGCCGGCACGGTGCTCGACAGCCATGCCAGAGGAGCAGGCTTCGGCACGGTGAACGACTTGGCCGCCAACGCCTCGAGCGGCCTGCTGTACGTGACGCTGGGATCCACGCTCTATGTCCTGGACGAGATCCTCGCTCCGGCAGCCGCCATCGACCCGGTGACCGACGTGACCGCCACCACGGCGACGTTCAGCGGCACCGTCAACCCCAACGGGTCACAGACGGGCTATCGCTTCGAGTACAGCAGCGACGGCGGGACGACGTGGCGAAGCACTGCCTCCCCGAACCTGGACGTCGGAGCGGGGACGACTCCCGTGCCGGTGAGAGATGCCCGCGTCGGCCTCTCCCCCGCCACGGACTATCTCGTGCGCCTGGTGGCCGACAAGCCGTTCGGCAATCCGAGCGCGGTGAGCGGGACAGTGAGCTTCACAACCGCGAGAGCCGCTCCGGACGTCGCCGTCGACGAGAACGACAGCATCGCCGTCGTCCGACGCGTCGATCTGGACGGCCACGCTGCGCGGGCGCGTCAACCCGCGTGGCTCGGCGACGACGTATCGCTTCGAGTACGGGCCGACGACCGCCTACGGCGCGAGCGCGCCGGCTTCTCCTGGCGACGCGGGCAGCGGCGGGGCGCTGGTGCCGCTTTCCGCCGAGTTGAACGGCCTGCAGCCGAATGCCACCTACCACTGGCGTCTCGTCGCCGCCAACGCGGCCGGGACGACCAGTGGCCCCGACCGCACGCTGGAGACTGGCCCAGGGCTGCCAGACGGGCGCGCGTACGAGATGGTCTCGCCGCCCGACAAGAACGGCAACGGAATCCTGATCGACAGCCAGCGGACGCGTGCCGCGGTCGAAGGCGACGCGGTCGCGTACGGGTCGCTGATCGGCTTCGGCGACGTGCTCGGAACGGGCGTGTCGGTCGACTACATGGCCGTCCGGCACGCCGACCGCTGGGAGACGCACGCGATCACCCCGCGACAGGACCCGCAGGCCTCGTTCACGATCACGTTCGGAAAGGACCCGATCTACGAGGGCGAGATGTCGCCCGACCTCTCCAAGGGCGTCGCGCGCGTCAATCCATCCGTCCCGCCGCTGACGCCCGGCGCTCCGAACGTGGCCAAGACGCAGAACCTCTATCTCCGCACGGATCTGCGAACGCCCGGTGCCGGCGCGTACGCGCTGCTGACCGACGCCGCGACGCCGATGCCGTCGATCGACAACTACGCGCCCGGCTACGCGGCGGCGTCTGCCGACTTCCGCCACGTGGCGTTCGACTCGGTGCTCAACCTCACGCCCGACGCGGCAGGCGCGAGTCGCAAGGCGTACGAGTGGGTCGACGGCACCGTCCGCCTGGCGGGGATCCTCCCCGACGGGACGCCGGCACCGTCGTCGGTGATCGACAAGGGGTCCGGCTACGCCCGCTCGCACGCGGTGTCGCCGGACGGGTCGCGGGTGCTGTTCACAGTTCCCGACGCCGAGAGCGGGGCCTTGTACATGCGTGTGGGCGGCACGACGACCGTGCAGCTCAACAGATCCGAGCGCACCGTGCCGGACACCCCGCAGCCAGCGAAGTTCGAGGTTGAGAGCGCCGACGACTCGCGAGTCTTCTTCACGACGATCGAGCAGCTCGTCGACGGCGACACCGACAACTGCGCCGACCTGTACATGTATGACGCCAGCCTGCCGGCGAGCGACCCGCACAACCTGACGCGGATCTCGGTCGACCACGAGCCGGGCGACGCGATGTGCGCTGACGTCAGAGGCGCGGTGGGCGCAAGCGCCGACGGCGACACGGTCTACTTCACAGCGACCAGACAGCTGGTCGCCGGCGCGCCGCTCAGACCGGGGCTGTCGGGAGACCTGCTGTTCGTGTGGCGCGACGGCCAGCTGCGGTACATCGGCGGTCTCGCGAGACCGTCCAGCCTCGAGGACCTCGCCTCGTCGGGCGTCGGCTTGACGAACATCGCGGCACGCGTCACGCCCGACGGCAGCCACGCGCTGCTCGCCGCGTTCGCTGGAACGTACATGACCGGGTACGACCACGGAAGATGCGGCGTCGTCACGTGCCGTGAGCTGTACGTCTACGACGCCGACGCGAACGGCGGCAGCGGTGAGCTGGCCTGCGTCTCCTGCCGGCCCGACGGTGCGCCGGCCACCTCCGACGCCGCCGTGCGCGCACGAGCGGGCACGGGCGGCGCGAACAGCTCGACCCACCTCGGCCGGCCTCTCTCCGAAGACGGGCGCTGGGTGTTCTTCGACACCGGCGACCGGCTCCTGCCGCAGGACCGCAACGACGTCCGCGACGTGTACGAGTACGACACGCAGACGGGCCAGCTCGCGCTCATCACGAGCGGGGCGCCCGACGCGCGAGACGCGTACATGCTCGATGCCAGCGCGAGCGGCAGAGACGTGTTCTTCGCGTCGGCGGATCGGCTCAGCCCGTGGGACACCGACGCTGCGTACGACGTCTACGACGCGCGTGTCGGCGGCGGCCTGCCGGACCCACCGTCGCTGGTGCCTCCGTGCACCGGCAGCGCCTGTCAGGGCGAGGCGCCGGCGGCTCCCGCCGCCCCGCAGCTCGGGACGCTCACGTTCACCGAGCCGTCGTCCGGCGGAGTAAACCTCAGCGGCGGGCTCCTGCCGCTCTTCCGGACGCTGCCCATGCCCGCGCGTCAGCTCCGGCGCTGGGCGCTGCGCGGCCGCGCGTTGCTGCGCGTCCAGGTGTCCGAGGCCGGTCGGATCGGCGTGCGCGTTCGCGCACGGATCGGGAGACACGTGCGCCTCGTCGCGAGCGCGCGGCGGACGGCACATGGCGGAACGACGCTGCGGCTGCCGCTGCGGCTCTCACGTGCCGCTCGGCGGCACCTGCTGCGAACGGGCCGACTGCGGCTGTCGATCCTCGTCGGCTACTCGCAGACGCTCGGCCGTGAGCGTGCGAGCGTGACGCTGCGCCGCACGCATCACGGAGTTCGCGCCGCGAGGGGAGGCCGCTCGTGATCGTCGCGGCGAACAAGAGAGATGGAGCATCGATGCGGAACCGGACGATGAGCAGGACTCAGGATCGCCGTGGTGGTCTGCGGTTGTTCGCAACGATGCTCGCAAGCATCGCGCTCGTGCTCGCCACTGCGAGCACCGCGCTCGGTGCGGCGGCGTGGCGGATCGCGTCGACGGCGAACACGACCGTCGCTCCAGGCGGCTCGGTCACCTACCTGATGACCATCGAGAACATCGGCGATCTGCCGGCGTTCGGTCTGACCTCGCTCGACGTGACGCTGCCGGCTCACCTCACCGGTGCGTCGCTGCTCGACTTCAGCGGTGCGTGGTCGTGTCCCGGCATCGCGGGGGCCAGCAGCTTCACGTGCACGCGTTCCAGTGGTTTCGTGTTCCCGGGCACCGCCGGGCTGCCGACCCTCGCGATCACGGCCGACGCAGATGGCGCCGCCGCCGGCGTGCTCACGGCGAGCTTCCAGCTCTCCGGAGGCGGCGCGCCGGAGCCCGGAACCACGGTTGACCCCACGCGCGTTGAAGGCGGGGATCCCGGTTTCGGCATCGATGCGTTCGACGGAAGCGTCGATGCCGACGCGTCGGGGAGTCCCTACACGCAAGCGGGCGGGCATCCCTACGCGATCAAGACCGCATTCGACTTCAACACGCACTCGAACCCGGCGATCGACCCGCCAAGAGACCTGGTCTGGCCGGTCGAGGCGCCCAAGGACACCATCGTGGACCTTCCGCCTGGGCTCGTGGGCAACCCGACCGTCGCGGGCCAGTGCACGCTGGGTCAGCTCGCGCCGGCCGGCGTCATCGGGACCCTGTGTCCGATCGATTCGCAGGTTGGGGTCGTGCGCCCCACGTTCAACGACGGCTATCTCGGGGCCCCGGTCCCGGTCTACAACATGGTGCCGCCCCCGAACGCGCCAGCGCGATTCGGCTTCCAGATCGCGAAGACGGTGGTGGTGCTCGATGCCTCGCTCCGCAGCGGCGGCGACTACGGCCTCACGATCGCAGCGCACAACTTGTCGGAGGGGGTCGCCATCGTCGGAACGCGAATCACGTTCTGGGGAGTGCCCGCGGACCCGAGTCACGACTCGGAGCGCGCCTGCCCCGCAGCCAATCCGCCCGGCTCGGGCGGGCCGACGTGCACAAGCCAGGCCGATCCCAGGCCGCTGCTGCGGAACCCGACCTCGTGCACCGCCGCGGGCGTCGGCCTGCCGACGACCATCTACGCCGACTCCTGGCTGCACCCGGGCGCGTTCGACGCGAACGGACGGCCGGACCTCAGCGACCCGGCGTGGAAGAGCGCGACGTTCCTCTCGCACAACCCGCCCGGATATCCGTTCTTCCCGGGTCCCGACTGGGGCGCCCAGCAGGGGCCGACCGGATGTGAAGACGTGCCGTTCGCGCCGTCCTTCAGCGCGAGACCGGCGACGCCGGCCAGAGCCGACTCGCCCGCGGGCTTCGGCTTCGATCTGACGCTCCCGCAGACGGACGACGCGAACATCGTCGGCACGGGCGACCTCAGAAAGGCGGTCGTGACCCTGCCCGAGGGCGTGCGCGTTCTCGCCGTCCTCGGCGGCGGGCCTCGCCGGCTGCTCGCAGGCGCAGGTCGGCCTCGACTCGACGGCCGACCCGAGCTGCCCGGACGCGTCGAAGGTCGGCACGCTGCGGATCGACACGCCGCTGCTGGCCGACCCGCTCGAGGGCGCGATCTACCTGGCGACGCCGTTCGACAACAAGTTCGGCTCGCTGCTGGCGCTCTACCTCGTCGCGAGAGGTCCCGGCGTGATCGTCAAGCTGCCGGGCCGCATCGACGCCGATGCGAGCACCGGGCAGCTGAGAGCGACGTTCGACGACAACCCGCAAGTGCCGTTCTCGAGACTGCACCTCGAGTTCAGTGGCGGGTCGCGGGCACCGCTCGTGCTGCCGCCCACCTGCGGCACGTACACCACGCACGCCGCGATGACGTCCTGGAGCGGCAAGACGGTCACGAGCGACTCGTCGTTCACGCTGTCGCAGGCCGCCGACGGCAGCGCCTGCGCGCCGCTGGGCTTCTCGCCCGACTTCGCGGCCGGCGTCTCCGACGCGGCCGCGGGCGGAGCTCGCCGTTCACGATGGTGCTCAGACGCGACGACACCGACCAGGAGCTGCGCTCGGTGAACGTCGACATGCCGAAGGGGCTGCTCGGCCGGATCGCCGACGCGGTGCTGTGCGCCGACGCGGCGGCGAACGCCGGCACGTGCGGCGACGGCTCGCGGATCGGCAGCGTCACGGTCGGCGCCGGGGCGGGCAGCGACCCGTTCTACATCAGCGACGGGACCGTGCACGTCACGGGCCCGTACAAGGGCGCGCCGTTCGGCCTCTCGATCGTGGTGCATGCGAAGGCGGGTCCGTTCGACCTCGGCCGCGTGGTCGTGCGTGCGGCGCTGTTCGTCGACAAGCACGACGCGACGTTGAGCGTCGTGTCCGATCCGCTGCCGACGATCCTGCAGGGCATCCCGCTGCAGGTGCGGGACGTGCGGGTGAGCGTCGATCGCGACGGATTCATGGTCAGTCCGACGAACTGCGCCGAGCAGCAGGTGGGCGGGCATGTCACGTCCACCGCGGGCGCCGCCGTCGACGTCGCCTCGCGCTTCCAGGTCGGCGGCTGCAAGGCCCTCGCGCTCAGACCGCGGATGGCGCTGCGGATCGGCGGCAAGCGGCACGTCCACAGAAACGCGACGACGCCGTTCTCGACGACGTTGCGGATGTCGCCGGGGCAGTCGAACCTGAGATCGGTGAAGGTGACGCTGCCCAAGACGGTCAACGCGCGCCTGGACGTGATCAACAGAGCGTGCACGCGCGACGAGTTCGAGGCGGGGCACTGCGAGCAGGCGCGGGCGGGCAGCGCGGTGGCGATCACGCCGCTGCTGCGGGATCCGCTGCGCGGCGGCGTGTACTTCGTCAGAAACGGGCACGCGTTGCCAGACGTGTTCGTGGCGCTGCGCGGGCAGGTCGACTTCGACCTGATCGGCAGAGTCTCGATCCCGCACAGCACGTACCTGTCGACGACGTTCGACGCGGTGCCCGACGTGCCGATCACGATGTTCCGGCTCAAGTTCGTGGCCGGCAGAAAGGGCCCGGTCGGCGCGGCGACGAACCTCTGCAGCAAGCAGGGGCACCGCGCCGCGGCGAGCCTGGTGTTCGAGGGCCAGAACGGCACGACGGTCAAGCAGCGCAAGCGGCTGCACATCGCGGGCTGCAAGGCGGCGCGCAAGGCCGCGAAGGCCAAGCGGGCGGCGCACAACCGGGGGAAGCGGGCACGTCGCGCGCAGCGCTGAGCGCGACGCCCGCACAGGGGAAGGGCCAAGGGGCGGCGGCCGGGTAGGCCGCCGCCCCGGCTCGTCCGGGGACGGGGGCGCCGGCGCGGGCGCCGTCGCGTGTTCGGCGACGAAGGGGGAGCGGGATGGGACGGTTCGCTGGGACGACTGTGGTGGCGGTGGCGGCGGCGGTCGCCGTCGCCGGATGCGGGGCGGGCGGGGATCGCGACCGCGACGCTTCGGCGCAACGCGCGAGGCCGCCGGTGTCGATCGCGGCCACCGGCGCGACCTCGCTCGCGCCGCTGCTCGAGGGCTGGGCCGGGCCGGCGGCCGCGGCGAGCGGCGTGCGGCTCGCCTACCGCCCGCGCGGCGCGCGCGACGGGCTGCGCGGGCTGAGCAGGCACGAGGTGGTCGGCGCCGGCGCCGACGCGCGCCTCGCGCCGCGGCAGGCGCGCGCGCTCGCTCGGCAGGACGGCGGGCTTGTGCAGATCCCGCTCGCGGTCGCGCCGATCGCCGTCGCCTACAACCTCGCCGGCTCCGGCAGCCACGAAATCGGCGACGGCGTGCAGCTCGACGGGCTGGCCGTCGCTCAGGTCTTCGACCGCACGATCTACAACTGGGTCAGATACGAGCGGATCGTGCGCCTCAACCCGCATCGTGAGATCGTCGACCAACTGCTGACGCTGTGCCGGCGCCGCGACCCCTCCGGCGAGACGGCCGCGATCGCGCGCTACGCCGGCTCCTCGCTGCGGGCGCGTAGCGACGCCGGGTACTGGTCCACGTCGATCGTGCGCTCGTTCGACCGTCACGGGGCCGGCGACGACGGCGTCGTGCGATGCGTGAAGCGCCAGCCGGCCGCGCTCGGCTACGCCGACCTCGCCGACGTGCGGCAGGCGGGCCTCGAAGTCGCCGCGCTGCGGGAAGCCGGCGGGCGCTACGTGCTCCCGAGCGCCGCGAGCGCGGCCGGCGCGCACCCCGTCTACCCGCTCACCGCGGTCGTCTCGCTGGCCGTATGGCGCGACCTGTGCGCCGCCGGGCTCGCGCGCGAGAGCGCGGTCGCGGTCCGGGCGTGGCTCGTCTACGCGCTCGGGTCCGGCCAGCGGCTCGCGCCGAGTCTCGGCTACGCGCCGCTGCCGCCGGCGCGGCTGGCGGCGGCCCGTGCGGCCGTCGCGAGCCTGACGTGCCGCGGCGCTCCGCTCACGGGGTCGTAGCGCCGGCGGGCTTCGCGCCGCTCGCCGGCGCAGGCCTGCCGCCGGCGACGGCGTTCACGTATCTCGCGACGGCGCGGATCTGCGCGTCGCTCAGCTTGTGCTTGAACGCCGGCATCCAGACGCCCAGCCCGTTGTGCGCGCGATGGCGCACGAGCCACTCGCTCGGGCGCACCTCGTCGAAGTTCGTGCCGGGGTAGGTCGGGTCGCCGGTCGGGGACCGCCCGTCGATCTGGTGGCACCCCTGGCAGTTGGAGCGGAACACCTGCTCGCCCTGGCGCAGCTGCGCCGGGTCGGCGTCGCCGCTGCGGGGCAGCTCGACTCTCCAGCCTGCGACCTCGAAGACGTAACGCTCGATCGCGCGCTGCTCGTCGAGCGGGATCTCCTGTGCGAACGTCGCCATCCCGAAGCCGCCTCTGTCGATGCGCTCGCGTACATACGCGGCTTCCGGCTTGACCTCGTCGAGGCTCGGCGCGCCGTTCTCGAACGGCGGCACCGGCGGTCTCTCGCCGAAGAGCGTATGGCAGCGATGGCAGCGCTCCGCGAACACGCGCGCGCCGAGTGCCATCATCCGCACCTGTGCTGCAGCGCTCGGCGTTCTCGTCGCTGTGTCGGAGGCGTTCACCGTGCTGGTGCTTCCCCCACAGCCGGCAACGACGCTGGCGGCGACAAGCATGCCGAGCGCGCCTGTGCCCGCGCGTTCCCAAGCTCGACGGCGATCCATCACTCCATTCCCCCTTGTGACGTGTACTTCGGCGGTGCAGCGATGCGCCGCTCCCTGCGAGCCTACCACCACGAGGCATGAAAGACCGTAAGATAGGAAATCGTCCGGGTCACAGGCACAAGAAGGGGGAGCGCATGCAGTGGAAGGTGGGGAGTGGGTTGATCGCCGCGCTTGCGGCCTGCGTAGCGGGGTGTGGTAGCTCTGCGCCACAACTGACGAGAGCGCAGTTCATCGCACGTGCCGATGTGGTGTGCAGACAGGCGATTCAAGCTGCCGCTCAGAGGGGCGTGGACCGGAGATCGACCAAGCCGGAGGACCTCGCCGCGCGGCTCGCGATCAGCGTCCATCACATCGCCGACGGCTTCAAGGAGCTGAACCCGCCGAGTGAGGTTGCAGACCAATTCGACGAGCTCACGAGACTCGAGCAGGAGAAGGCTGAGTTGCTTGATCGCTTCGCCGAGGCCGCGAGAAGCGGAGCGAAGGCCGATATGGTGTCGGTCCGTGGCGAGATCGGGCCTCGTCAGGGGCGGGTGTTGAGACTCACGTCTGCTCTTGGCCTGCAGTCCTGCAGCTGACTTGCTCCTGACCGTAACCGCTTTGTCCAGAGCGGCCTCCCGTAGAGGGAGGCCGCCTGGACACGGAGTCCGTCGGTCGCGTCAGATGCCTCTGATCGCGATGTTGTTTTCGACGATCATCGCGTTGTGACCGCCGGAGGACGGCAGGCCGAGCTTCAGGTTCACGATCGGGTTGAGTATCCCGAGGAGCCCGCAGCCGGACGCGCCGGGGATCGCGAACGCGTTGTCGACGCTGATGGCGTTTCTCAATATCAGCGTCGAGCCTTCGAACGACGGCGTGCCGATGCTGCCCGTGATCGGTTCGTTGGGCGGCGGCGGTTCGGTCGTGCCGGTCGTCAGGTTCACCTGCGCGGGGTTGCTGTTCTTCCCGATGTAGCAGTGCGACCCGAGTATCGGGTTGTCGAGCTTGACCTTCACCGGCAGGCTGACCGTCGTGACCGGGAATCCGACTCTGAGTCTGATGTCGGACGGTTCGCCGGCGAGCTGCGCGGTGCCGGTGACGGCGTTGCCCGGGATCGGCCATTCTATGCCGAGGATCCCGCCGGGGATGTTGACCGGTCTGGCGAAGAATCCGTTCGTGCCGGCCGGTGCGACGAACGTGAGGTTTCCGACTTCGCCGGCGAGCGCGCCGCGGATCTCGAGCGAATCGCCGAGCGGCACCGTGAAGCCCTTTATTTCGAGACTGCCGGTGATGCTCTGGATGTCGAGGCAGCTCACGACGTCGGGCGCTTCCGTCGGGCAGTCCGAGAAGTTCGGGAATTCCGCCTGCGCGGATCCCGTTGCTGCCAGCGATGCGGTCGTCGCGAGTGCCGCTGCGATCGCGAGGACGTGCTTGCGTCCCTTCATTCGGCCTCTCTGCCTTTCTCCGCGCCGTGTGCGCGGACGTGGGTTGAGGCGGCCGCGCGGTGTGCGGTCGATGCGGCACCCGGTCCGCTGCCGTTCGCGCAGGCATACGCGCGCCCCCACGCTCGGCAGGTGTGACCTCGTCCCCCATCGACGCGACGGTGCGCGCGCCGAGCCCGCGCCGTTCCAGATCGCGGGGTGTCGACACACTAGAAAGTAGGCGTTAGACTGTCAAGTCGTGCCGGGTTGGTCCGGGGCGTCGCGGCCGTGGCGCAAGCCCTTGGGGGAGGGTCGTGAGCCGAGGACCACGAGGGCCGGCGTCCATACGGGCGCCGGCCCTTCTCGTGCCGGAGAGCACTAGCATCGCGTCGGATGACGCGCGCCTCCGATCCCGCCGGCCCATCGGGCGCCGGTGCCTCCGCCGCCGCGCCGCTCCTGCGGCTGCAGCGCGAGACCGGTCGCACGTTCCCGGCGCTGCTGGCAGCTCGCGTGCTCACCGTCCGCCGCCTTGCCGAGCGCGCTGCGCTGCTCGACGGGGTGCGGCTTGACGCGAACGCCGCCGTCGTGCTGATGGGCTCGTGGGGGCGCCACGAGCTGACGGCCGGCTCGGACGACGACTACATGGTCCTGGTGCGCGGCTTTCCGCCGGCCGGTGGCTGGGCGCCGGAGCAGGAGGCGGCGGCGAAGGTCGCCGAGCGGTTCGGGAGCGACCCGGGCGGCTTCGGCGCGCCCGGCCGCCAGGGCGTGTTCGCCGAGGTCGTCCACTCGGCCGACCTGATGCGGGTCGGGCTGGACGACGACACGAACACGAACCTCACGCGGCGGATGCTGCTCGTGCTCGAGTCGGTCGCCGCGTGCCATCCGGACGTGCTCGCGGGCGTGCGGCTCGACGTGATCCACGACTACCTGAGCGACGCGCTGCGCGACCACCGCCCGCCGCGCTTCCTGCTCAACGACCTGGTGCGCTATTGGCGCACGATCGGCGTCGACTTCGTCGCGAAGGACCGCTCGCGCTCTGGCGCCGGCTGGGGCCTGCGCAACGCGAAGCTGCGCACGTCGCGCAAGCTGCTGTTCGCGAGCGGGCTGCTGCCGGTGCTGCGCTGCCACGAGCTGCGCGCCGAGCAGATCGCGCCGTTCCTCGCCGCGCAGTTCGCGATGCCGCCGACCGACCGCGTCGCCGACGCGTTCCTGCGCTACGACATGGACGCCGAGGGCACCGGCGCGCTCTCCGCCTACGACGCCGCGCTCGCGCTGCTCGGCGACGAGGCGGTGCGCGCCGAGCTCAGCGCGATCGACTCCCGCGCCGCCGCCGACGCCTCGCCCGCCTGGCGCGAGATCGCCGACCACGGTGCGATCATCGAGCTGCGCCTCCTCGAACTCCTCTTCGGCCCCGCGCTCGGCCCGGTCACGCAGCGCTACGCGATCCTGTGAGTGCGCCACACGTGTCGTGTATCACATGTGGCAGTAGCTTGTGATACGCTTCCCGCGTGCGAAGCCTGCGCCTCGAACCCGAGCTGGACGAGCGGGTCCGGCGCGCGGCCGCAGCCGAGGGGATGTCGGTCTCCGAGTTCCTGCGTCGTGCGGCGGCCGAGCGTGCCGACCGCACGCTCTCGCACCGCAACAGCGACCGTCTCGCGGACGTCATCGGCGTCGTCCACGGCGGCGGCGCCGGGCGCGCGCGTGACAGCGGCGCCGCGTTCGGCGAGCTGCTGGCCGAGCGGCGGCAGGCGGATCGGTGACGCTCACCGACGCTGGTCCGCTGATCGCGCTGATCGACGCCGACGAGCCGGACCACGATCGCTGCCGCGCGGCGCTCGACGGGCTCCGGCTCCCGCTCCTGACGACCTGGCCCGCGTTCACCGAGGCGATGTGCATGCTGGGCCGGGCCGGCGGCTGGCGGGCGCAGAACGCGCTGTGGCGGCTCCTCCTGCGCGAGGACCTCGTCGTCGCGGCTCCCTCCGCCGCGGCCAACGCGCGCGCTGCCCGCCTGATGGAGACCTACGCCGACCGCCCGATGGACCTCGCCGACGCGACCCTCGTCGCGCTCGCCGAGGAAAGCGACGACAACCGCATCTTCAGCCTCGACGCCGACTTCCACGTCTACCGGCTCAAGGGCCGCCGGCGCTTCGAGGTCGTGCCGGCGTAGGGCGCACCGGCGAGACTCACGCGTCCCTGCGGACTCAGGCCGCGAGCGCCGCCGCGAGCTCGCTGGCATCGGCGGTCACCGAGCGACGAGGCAGTGTGAGCGAAACGACGCCGTCGTGGCCGAGCAGGTCCCGGGCGCCGACGATGGTGATGCCGATGACCCGGTTGCGCGCGTCGTAGCGGACGATGTGCCCCTCTGGCGTCTCCTCGGAGTCGGCTGCCGGTTGGGGCGCGCCGATCGAGAGGTAGAGCACGTCGCTCTTGGCGTCGTAGTCGACGTCGTCGAACGCGTAGGGGCCGATGTGGACGATCATCGCGGGTGCTCCTTGCGGAAGCCGTGCGCGGTCACGATCTGCGCGGGATCCTCGGTGAAGTCTACGACAACGGCGAGCCAGCGACTGGGGCCCAGGCCTGTGCGGTAGAAGCGCCAGCGGTGCCGGTGGCGCCGGTCGCGTTTCGTGGCCTCGGGCGCGCTCACGACCAGCAAGATCGCCCGAGATTCGCCCCCCGCGGACGCGGGTTCCGGTTCAACGCCGACGTCGCTGCTCGCGAGCCTTGAGCCCGCGCGGGTTCCCGGCTACTGCGCCGGCGCCTCAAGCACCCACGGCACGCCGGCGCAGCGCTTCAGCACCGGCATGAACGCCTCGGCGTCCGCGGCGCGCAGGGGGACATGGTCGCCGTCGGGCTCGATCGAGGAGACGTGGACCTCGGCGAGGCGGTCGGCGAACGCGTCGACGAGCTCCAGCGCGAGTCCCATCGACGGGTCGTGCAGCTGGGCGTGGGCGACGTCGAGGCAGAAGCGCGCGTCGGGCAGCAGCTCGAAGAAGCGCGCCAGCTCCGCGGCCGTGCGGCCGTCCGGCTTGCGGGTGTCCATGTTCTCCAGCCGCAGGCGCGCGCCGAGGTCGGCGAACGCGGCCGGGTCGCCGAGCGTCTCCGGGTGCATGACGATCCCGTCGACCTGCGCGGGGATCGCGGCGAGCGCGGTCGCCAGAGCGGCCGGCGTGCCGTCCCAGCCCTTCGACGGGCCGTGGACCGAGATGTGGCCGAACGGCAAACCGCCGTCGCCGGCCTCACCGCCGCCACCGCCCGCGCACGCATCCCGCAGGAACCCCAGCAGCCCCGGCAGCTCCCGCGCCGACAGCGCGCTCAGCTCCACCACGTCCAGCGAGCAGGACTCCGCCGCCGCCACCAGCCGCGGCCAGTCGCCGCGCGCGCCGGACATGTAGCCGGTCGACGGTCCCACCAGGCCGGGGTTGAGCCCCAGCAGCTCGCCGACGGCGGTCATCGCGGGCAGCGGTTCGACGGTGACGGACACGAAGCCAACCGTACCCTGCGGACGAGACGGAAGGGACCGACGCCGCGCCCGCCCCGCGCGCCCGCCCCGCGCCCCGCCATCCCATAGGCTCCCACCCACTGCATGGCCCTCGCGATCGGGATCTTCGCCGCCGCGCTCGCGGCGATCGCCAGCGAGCGGATCGACCGCACGCGCGTCGCGATGCTCGGCGCGCTGCTGATGCTGCTCACGCAGACGCTCGACCAGACGCAGGCGATCGACGCGATCGACTGGGGCACGCTCGGCCTGCTCGCCGGGATGATGGTGATCGTCCGCCTCACCGAGCGCACCGGCGTCTACACCTACGTCGCGATCCGCGCCGGCCAGCTCTCCAGAGGCCGCCCGCTCGCGGTGCTCGCCTCGCTCGCCGGCACCACCGCGCTGCTGTCGGCCTTCCTCGACAACCTCACGACGATCCTGCTCGTCGTGCCGATCACGTTCGTGCTCGCGGACGCGCTCGACATCGACCCGATCCCGCTGATCGTCGTCGAGATCGTCGCCTCGAACATCGGCGGCACCGCCACGCTCATCGGCGACCCGCCGAACATCCTGATCGCCGGCCACACCGGCCTCACGTTCGCGCAGTTCCTGACGAACCTCGCGCCGATCGTGATCCCGACGCTGGCGATCGTCGTCGGCATGCTCTACCTCTTCTACCGCCGCCGGCTGCAGGTCGCCGCGCACGCGCGCGCGCGAGTAATGGAGCTGGACGCCGGTCGCGCGATCGACGACCCCGAGGAGCTGCGCCGCCTGCTGCCGATCCTCGGGCTGACGATCGTCGCCTTCTTCCTCCACGGCCTGCTGGGCCTGGAGCCGGCGACGGTCGCGCTCGGCGGCGCGACGGTCATGCTGCTGCTCACGAGAGACTCCACCGAGGACGCGCTCGCCGGCATCGAGTGGCCGACGATCTTCTTCTTCATCAGCCTGTTCGTGATGGTCGGCGCGCTCGAGGAGACCGGCGTGCTGCGCGAGGTCGCCAACGGCATCGGCAGCCTGACCAACGGCGACCGCACCTCCGAGATCCTCGGCATCACGTGGGCGTCGGCGATCGGCTCCGCGGTCGTCGACAACATCCCCTTCACGGCCGCGATGCTGCCCGTCGTCGACCAGCTCCAGGGCAGCGGCGGGATCGACCAGGCCTACTGGTGGGCGCTCGCCCTCGGCGCCTGCTTCGGCGGCAACGCGACGATCATCGCCGCCGCCGCCAACGTCGCCGGCGCCGGCCTCGCCGCCCGCGCCGGCACGCCGATCACCTTCGTCGCCTTCCTCCGCGCCGGCATCCCCGCCACCCTCATCTCCATGCTCCTCGCGACCGGCTACGTGGTGCTGCGGTACCTGTGAGGCGGTATTGCCGCTGGCTATACTCCGCGGCATGGCGAAGGTGATGATCTCCCTGCCCGACGATCTGCTCGCCAGCGGGCTGGGCGTCGCGCCGAGAGATCTGCTCGCTCGCGGCTGAGCCGCTACCCCTCCTCGTCCGGCCACCGCCCCGTGCGGTCGAAGTGGCGGCGGGCGGCGTCCTCGTGGGCGCGGTCGTGGTCGCTCGTGTTGCCCAAGCGCAGCAGCAGGTTGATCAGCAGGACCGAGAGGCCGGCGCCGAGCAGGCCCATCGCGCCCTCGTAGTTGGCGGAGAAGTCGGCGAGCAGGAAGACGAGGCCGGCGAGGCAGATTGCCGCCGGCAGGCCGTAGCGGACGGCCTGGACGATGCGCGGGCGGCTCACGCCCCGGCGCCGGCGCCGCCCTCGGCCTCGGGCTCCGCCGCGCCGCCGCCCGCGCCGCCGCCCTCGCCCTCGCCGCTCCCGCGTGGCACCACCACGACCGGGCAGCCCGCGTCGCGCAGCAGGTGGGTGGAGACCGAGCCGAGCAGCACGCGGCGGAACGGCCCCTTGCCGCCCGAGCCGGTGAACAGCACGTCCTCGCGGGCGGAGTCCTCCACGAGCGCGGCGATCGTCTCGCCCTCCAGCACCGCGCCCTCCGCGCGCAGGTCCGGCCCGAGCGCCGCGAGCGCCTCGTCCAGTCTGCCGCGCGCCTCGTCGCGCGCCGCCTGCGCGAGCACCTCGTAGGTGCCGGCGTCGAGCGGCGGCGGCGGGTAGACGCCGACCGCCGCCGTGTTGACGACCGTCACCGCGCGCAGCCGCGCGCCCGCCGCCCGCGCGTACGCCGCCGCGACCGCGAGCGCGTGCGCGGACTCCGCCGAGCCGTCGAACGCGACCCCGACCTGGCGCACCTCGCCCGCACCGTGGACGTGGTGGCGGAAGCCGTCGGGCGCGACCGCGACCGGGCACGGCGCGTGGTCGAGGACCGCGTCCGGCGTCGAGCCGGCCAGCAGCCGCAGCGCGCGGCCGTGGTGCGTGGCGCCGACGACGATCGCCTCCGCACCGAGGTCCTCGGCCACGTCGTGCAGCACGCGCGACGGCGAGGCGCCGGCGACCGCGCGCAGGCCGATGCCGCCGTTGAGCGGCGCGGCGGCGCCCGCGGCGGCCGATCCCTCCAGCCACGCCTGCGCGCGCTCGAGCGCGTGCTCGGCGTCCGACCGCACGCCCGCGGCGATCTCCACGCCCGCCGCGCTCTCGCCGAGCGGCTCGTCCGGGTAGGCGCACGTGACCGTCAGCTCCGCGCCGATCGCGTGCGCGAGCAGGCGCCCGAGCGCAAGCGCGTCGTCGCCGTGATCGGTGCCGTCGTAGCCGACGACGATCGTGCGGGTCATGGCGAGAATCCCTCCGGGGCGGATGACGGGGCGGGTGCGGGTGCTGACGCCGCTAACCATACGCCCGGCCGTCGGCGAGCGACGCTATCCGGCGCCACCGATCCGCGCTCGCGCTCTGTAGAGCTTCACGTCGATGCCCGCTTGCGGTTCGGGCGGGCGTCAGGCAGCAGCCTCTCCGCGTTGGTACACCTGCGACGCCACGCAGCCCTCGTACACGTATGCATCGAGCGCGAAGTACTTCGTCCACAGCTGCCAGATGAGTCTCCACTGATCGCTGTTCGGCTCGGCGATGACGATCGGAAGGCCGGCTCTTGCAGCGTCGTCGGCGCTGAAGACGGCGCCGTGATCTCTTGGGAGGTCGATCAGGGTCTTCTTCAACATCTGCGCGATTCTTCTCGCGTGTGCCGGTCTCCGGTCAGGGTTGGCGGCGAGCGCCTCTTTGACGAGGTCGGTCGAACGAGCAAGCGCAGAGCGCGCCTGCTGGACCATGACGGCCGTCACGTCGGCGAGCAGCGACGCATGCAACGGATAGGAGTCCGGGTTTCTCGCGATCGCCGCCTCCGCGTTGTCGACCGCAGCGATGAGATCCTTGGCGGCGTAGAGACCCTGACGCTTGGGATGCTGAAATTGCGGGTCCACGGGGCCAAGGTCGCTCGTAGGGCCCATGAGGATGTGATGGGCGCCGAGCGTGAGGATCGTGCCCGCGCTCTTGGCCTGGTTTGGCACGATCACCGTCAGCTCGCGACAACGCGCTTGCGCAGCCCGCACCAGTCGAATAGCGGTCTCCCCGTCGCCGCCGGGCGAGTCGAGGAGCAGGTGCAGGTGCCTGGACTTGTCTGCTCCGTACAGCAGCTCCTCGAGGAACGTCACGCTGTGCGGGAAGATGACGTCGATCATCACCACGAGCCGGCAGTCGTAGGCCTGCTCGTAGCACTCGATCAGGTGTTGGCGCGCATACCGATCGGAGTTCTGCGCGTTGAACAGCGGCGTCCGCTGTGGATGCGGTCTTGCTACCCCCGCAAGAGCCTGGTCGGAAACGACAGCCGCTGGCCTTCTCGCGCCTTCGCGGCTCGCTCCCGGATCGCGATCGCCCGCTCCGCGCGCTCCATGAGCACCTTGGCTTCGGCCCCCTTCGGGGGCGTCACTGCCGCTGTTCTGCTGCGCTGCGCTTTCGCCATCGGTCACGTCCTCCGATCGCCTCCCGAAACCAGACCATAACAGCCGCGTCTACCACTTCTTTGCGTGATCCGCAAGCGGCGGGACGCCCACCTGAACGGCGCGGTTTATCCCACATGGCCCGGCGTCCATGCGCCGGTCATCGGCCTGGCACGTGCGTTCGTGGACTACTGCACGAGATTCGTGGCAATCCTCCGTGCATTGCTCATGCAAATGCGGCGCGATGACGATGGCGTCGAATACCGTCGTGAACCGGCCCGGCGTCGACCGGGGATCCCCACTTGCGCGCGCTCGTCGTCCACAGAGATCCCGAAGCAGCATCAGCGCTCGCCGAGACGCTCGGCGCGTGCGACGGCGCGATCGCCGCGACCGTGCTCGCGGACCCCGCCCAGCTCGGCGGCGCGCTCGGCCGCGACGAGGCCGACGCCGTCGTCTGCGGGCTGGCGCCGGACGACCCCGCCCTGAGCGAGATCCGCCGCACCGCCGACGCGGCCGGCGTCCCAGTCGTGCTGACCCACCCGGACGCCGCCGCGCTCGCCGCCGAGCCCGGCACCCCCGCCGCGATCGCCGCCGGCGCCGCCGCGCACGAGCCCGACCCGGCACGGCTGCCCGCCGCCGTCCTGCGCGAGCACGCCGCCGCGCGCGACCGCGCCGCCGCCGCGACCGCCCAGCGCCTCCTGCACGCCCAGCAGGCGCTCGCCGACCACCTCGCCGCCGAGCTGCCGCCCGAGGCGCTGCTGCGCGAGGCGCTCGGCGTGATCGCCGGCCTGTTCGGCGCCGCCGACGGCGTCGCCTGGGAGCTGCCGGCGGACCGCGGCGAGCTGATCCCGCGCGCCGCCCACGGCGAGACCGAGCTGCCGCAGCGCGTCCCGTTCCCCGACGAGCACCTCGCGGGCCGCGCCGCGCTCGCGCGGGCGACCGTCGCCGAGGGCCCGCACGTCGCCGTCCCGCTGATGGCCGGCGGCGCCTGCGAGGGCGTGGTGGAGCTGCAGCTCGCGCCGGGCGCGCGGCCCGACGGGCGGCTGGTGGCCGACGTCGCCGCGCTCGCCAGCCAGGTCGCGCTGCACCTGCGCTACCGCCGCGGCGCCGCGATGCTCGACCTGCACGAGCGCGCGCTCGCCGCCACCAACAACGGGATCGTGATCGCCGACGCCGACCCGGACGAGGGCGGCTGGCCGGTCTCCTACGTCAACGAGGCGTTCGAGCTGCTCACCGGTTGGCGCGCCGAGGACGTCGTCGGCCGATCGCTGAGCCTGCTGCAGGGGGAGGAGACCGACCCGGACACGATCGCCGAGATGGCCGCCGCGCTGCGCGAAGGCGAGGAGTGCTGGGTCACGCTGCGCAACTACCGCAAGGACGGCTCGCCGTTCTGGAACGAGGTCTTCCTCACGCCGGTCGCCGACGCCGACGGGGTCGTGCGGCGCTACATCGGCGTGCTGCACGACGTCACCGCGCGCGTCACCTCCGCGGTCGAGCTGGAGGAGGCGGAGGCCCGCTACCGCACGCTGATCGAGACGATCCCCGCCGTCACCTACATCGCCGACTGGGACGAGCTGGGCTCCTTCCGCTACGTCTCGCCCCAGATCGAGGAGCTGCTCGGCTACCCCGCCGCCGACTGGCTCGGCGAGTCGACGCTGTGGGAGGAGCGGCTGCACCCCGACGACGCCGACCGCGTGCTGGCCGAGACCCGCTACGCCTACCGCGAGCAGAAGGCGTTCGACTGCGAGTACCGGCTGATCGCCGCCGACGGCCGCGTCGTGTGGGTGTGGGAGCGCGACACCGTGATCCACGACGACCACGGCAACCCGCACCTGACGCAGGGGATCATCACCGACGTCACCGCCACGCGGATCGCGGAGGCGGCGCTCGCGGAGAGCGAGGAGCGCAACCGCGGCGTCGTGCACGCGCTCGAGGAGGGCCTGCTGATCTACGGCGCCGACGGACGCGTGCTGTCGTGCAACGCGGCCGCGACGCGGATCCTCGACCTGCCGGAGGAGGAGCTGCTCTACCGCACCACGGAGGAGTGGGCGGTGCGGATCCTGCAGGAGGACGAGACGCCGCTGCCGCGCGGCGAGATGCCCTCGCAGCGGGCGCTGCGTCACTCGCTGCCGCAGCGCGACGTGGTGCTGAAGATCGAGCGCCGCGACGGCAGCGTGGTGTGGGCGTCGGTCTCCTCGCACCCGCTGGTGCGCGAGGGGGAGACGCGCCCGTACGGCGCGGTGACCGCGTTCAGCGACGTCACCGAGCGTCGCCGCGCCCAGGAGCAGATCGCCTTCCTCGCCTACCACGACTCCTTGACGAAGCTGCCGAACCGCGCGCTGCTCGACGAGCACCTCGCCTTGGCGTTGGCGCGCGGGCGGCGCGCCGGTCACGCGATCGCGCTGCTCTACGTCGACCTCGACGACTTCAAGGCCGTCAACGACTCGCTCGGCCACGCCGCCGGCGACGAGCTGCTGCGGCGGATCGCGGTGCGGCTGCGCGGCGTCGTGCGCTCCACCGACCTGCTCGCGCGCCAGGGCGGCGACGAGTTCCTGATCCTCTTGACGGACCTGGAGAGCGACGCGCGGCTGTCGGCGGAGGCGGTCGCCAAGCAGGTCGAGCAGGCGCTGCTGGAGCCGTTCTCGATCGCCGACGCCGAGTTCGAGATCGGCTCCTCGATCGGCATCTCCATATACCCCCACGACGCGAGCGACGCCGACACGCTGATGCGTCACGCGGACGCGGCGATGTACGAGGTCAAGCAGGCGGGCCGCGGCGGGATCGCCTCCTACGGCGGGGACTCGCGCCACACGCTCGCGCGGCTGTCGCTGACCTCGAAGCTGCGGCGGGCGCTGCAGCGCGACGACTTCGTCGTCCACTACCAGCCGATCGTCGAGCCGGCCGGTGGGGACCTGGTGGCGCTCGAGGCGCTCGTGCGCTGGCAGGACGCCGAGCGGGGGATCGTCGGGCCGAACGAGTTCATCCCGCTGGCGGAGGACGCCGGCCTGATCGAGTCGATCGGCGGCTGGGTGCTGAACGCGGTGTGCGCGCAGTTGCGCGAGTGGCACGCCGAGGGGATCGAGGCGCACGTGCACGTGAACGTCTCGCCGCGCCAGCTGCGCCGGCCGGACTTCCCGACGACGGTGCGCGAGGCGCTCGACGCCGAGGGGCTGTACCCGTCGTGCCTGACGCTGGAGATCACCGAGTCGGCGGCGATGCTCGACGCGGAGCGCGCGAACCCGGTCGTGCGCGCGCTGCACGCGATGGGCGTGCGGCTGGCGATCGACGACTTCGGCTCGGGGCACTCGTCCCTGTCGCGTCTGCGCGACGTGCCGGTCGAGGTGCTGAAGATCGACCAGTCGTTCCTGCGCGGCATCCCCGACGACCCGCAGGCGGCGGCGATGACGAGAGCGATCATCGAGCTCGGCTCGGCGCTCGGGATGCTGACGGTGGCGGAGGGCGTCACGAGCGAGGCGCAGCGCCGCTTCCTCGTCGAGCACGGCTGTCCGCTCGCGCAGGGCTTCCACTTCGCCAAGCCGCTCGTGGCCGAGGACGCGACCGCGCGGCTGCGGGCGCTGGTGGCGAGGGCCTGAGCGGACGGGCCTCGCGTACGCGGGTAGCGCCGTCGATCGCGCGTTCTCGCCGCTACATCGCGTTGCGCAGCCGCTGCACCGCCCGCTCGACGATGCGCTCCGACAGCTGTGCGGCGTACTCGAGATGCTCCCTGCGCCGCGCGAGCCGCTGCCGGGCGATCTCCCGCTCGCGTCGCCGTTCCGCGATCAGTCGCGCCAGCGCCTCTCTGTCGGTCTGCTGTTCCATGATTCAGAGCCTATCATCTTCGGTGTCATGCGCGATGTGCTCAATTCGCGCATCGTCGTCGTCGGCTTGTGCTTGTATCCGCTCAAGTTCGTCGTAACAGTCCAACGCGGCACTTCGCCAGAAATGAACTTGATCTTCGAGCTCCGCGGCCACCGTCTCGGCGACCTCGAACGGCCCAGCGCGTCTGAGCCAGTCGCCGTTGCGCATCCGCACGACGGTCGACGCGACGACGTAGGCGCCGCCGACGGCGAGCACGAAGGCGGCGGATACCAGCAGCAGGCGCGCCGCCCAGACGACCGGCCGGCTGTCGAAGACGAGATCGATGACGTCGGGATCGCCGGGCGCCGGCAGGCGATCGGGGAAGAGTGCGGCGCACAGCCCCACGGCGCCGGCCGCGACGATCGAGAGCAGCAGCGCGGCGACGACGCTCGCAGCACCGCCCGTCCGCTCCCGAGCAGGTTCAGTTGAAGTCATGCGACGAGGCTAGTACTGAAGCGCCCATCGCTCAACCCAACATGAATGTGCACGTTAAGTATGGGTTCGTGCACTGGATGTGGGGCGCTTCGCGGGCCGGCCGGGCAGGCGGGCGCGGGCGAGCGGCGCCTCAGGCGCCCTGTCGCGCCGGTGCCGGCGCGCGCGAGCCGCGCACGTACAGCCAGCCGCAGACGCCCGCGAACAGCAGCGCGAGCAGCGGGCCGGCGAGCTCGAGCGCCTCGCCGCCGCCGGCCTCGGCGAGCTCGTGCAGGCCGCCGACGATCAGGTAGGCGGCGAACGCGATCACGAGCAGGCCGGTGACGAGGAAGAAGCGGCGCAGGTCGAGCTTGACCGAGCCGCGGTAGAAGGCGATCCCGAGCGCGACCGCGGCCGCAAGGCCGAGCGCGCCGCCGACGACCGTCGGCACGAGCCCGTCGTCTCCGACGGAGACGAACAGGAACAGCGCGCTCTCGAAGCCCTCGCGCGCGACCGCGACGAACGCCACCAGCGCGAGCGCCATCCCGCCGCCGGCGGCGACCGCATCGCCGACCTGGGTGCGCAGCGCGCCGCCGATCGTTCTCGCCTGCTTGCGCATCCAGAACACCATCCACGTGAGGACCGCGGCGGCGACGAGCATCGCGGTGCCCTCGTAGACCTGCTCGGCCGTGCCGTGCAGCTCGCCGACGGTCGCGAACAGCAGCGCGCCCATCAGCACGCTGAGCGTGACGGCGAGCGCGGTCCCCCACCAGACGGCGGCGCCGTGCCGCTCGCGCTGGCCGGTCTTGCTCAGGAACGCGAAGACCAGCCCGAGGACGAGGCTGGCCTCGAAGGCCTCGCGCAGGACGATGACGAAAGCACCCACAGTTAGGGAAGCCTAACACAAACAACCCCGCATCCCGCGGTCCGGCCAACTTCGGCCAGGACCGCGGGAGCGGGATCCGGAGGACGCGTGGCCCTCAGGCTTGTCGATGTCGCGTTTCGCTCTGGCTCGGCCTCCTCTCCGGGTCAGGCGGTCACGGTCACGTGGCCGCGCATGTAGCCGTCGTGCGTCATCGCCCACGGGTCGCACGGCAGGTTGCAGTACCAGGCGTAGCTGCCGGCGTCGGCGGGCGCCTTGAACGTGAAGGTCTTCGTGCTGCCCTTCTGCTCGCTGCCCGCGGGGATGTTCACGTCGACCTGCATGTCGGGCGAGGTGAACGTGTGCGGCATGTCGTCGTAGTTGGTGACCGTCATCGTCACCTTCTGGCCCGCCTTGACGGTGTAGTTCGCCGGCAGGAAGGCGTCGTGCCACTTGCCGTCCGAGCCCTTCTTGCCGCGCTGCTCGTCGGACTTGACCACGACGGCGATCTTCACCGGCTTCGGCGCCGCGGTCGTCTGCGCGACGTTCTGCTCGGTCGCCGCCGGCTTCTCGTTCGACGCCTTCGTGCTGCTGCCGCTGCTGCCGCAGCCGGCGAAGGCGGCGCCTGCGAGCGCCGTCACGGCGAAAGTCGAGATGATGCGTGTCGAGGGTCGCATGACTGCCTCCTGATCCCGATGGCCGCCGGCTTCTTCGTTGGTCGGCGATCCTGTCCGGCATCGTCGGGCCGCGGGGACGCGCTGTGTAGACGGCAACGGGTTGGGGCGCTCCCAACCAGCGGGCATGTCCGTGCACCGCCGCCGGTCGTGGCGGAAGTCCCGTGACGCGGCGCGTAGTGTCCCGCGGCGCCGCCGGGGTGGAGCCCCGATGGCACGTGCGCGCTCGCGCGCGACGATGCTCGCCATGGACACGGGATCTGCGGTCGGTGGCGCGCGCGACGGGGACGGGGCGGCGGCGCCGCGCACGCTCGTGCGCTCGCCGGAGCTGGCCGAGCTGCGCGCCTTCTGCGCCGCGGTGGACCTCGCGAGCATCGGCCGCGCGGCGCGCCTGCTGCAGGTGAGCCAGCCGGCGCTGTCGAAGCGGCTGCGGGCGCTGGAGGCGGTCGCCGGCACGCGCCTGCTCGAGCGCTCGACGCGCGGCGTGAGACCGACCGCGAGCGGCCTGCGGCTCTACGGCGCGGCGCGCAGGCTGCTGACCGACGCCGAAGCGGTCGAGGAGCTGATGGGCGGCTTCGCCCCGGCCTCGGCGCCGGTGCGGCTGGCGGCGAGCCCGACGCTCGCCGAGTGCTGGCTGCCGGACGTGCTCGTCGCGCTGGAGGCCGCGCACGAGCGCCACCTGTCGGTCGAGGTGGTCGCCGCGAACTCGGCGACCGTGCGGCGGATGGTGTGCGACGGAGTCGCCGACCTCGGCCTCGCCGCGCTCGACCCGGACGGAAGCGCGGACGGGCTCGCCGAGACCGTCGTCTGCGAGGACGAGCTCGTCGTCGCGGTCCCGCCGGGGCATCCCTGGGCAGCGGCCGCGGAGATCGACCCGCACGAGCTGGCGATCACGCCGATCGTCCGGCGCGACCCCGGCGCCGCGAGCCGGCGCGTCGTCGACGCCGCGCTGGCGGCCGCCGACGTCACGCCCGCGCCGCCGCTGGCGGAGCTCGGCAGCACCGCCGCCGCCCGTGCCGCCGCGCTGGCGGAGGGCGTGCCGGTGCTGCTGTCGACCAGCGCGCTCGGCCCGGACGAGCGCGAGCTGGTCGGGCGGCGCGTCGCCGGGCTGCGCTTCAGACGCCGCTTCGCGCTGCTGCACCCCGGCTGCCTCGACGACGCCGCCCCGCCGGTGCGGGCGTTGGCGCGCGCGCTGCTGGAGCGGGCGGCGGACGCCTCGCGCAGCCACGAGCCCGTCGCTGTGTGACATCCGTCACGCACCGGACGGGCGTCGTAGTTTGCACTGATGAATGAGACATAAGTTGGTGTAACCGTGGCCTGAAGCCGGGCCGCGAAGGCCCGGGAACCCACTTGCAGCCGCGCAGCAGGGGCGCGGCGGAGAGGGGCAGATGCCGGGCACCTCCGCACCCCGTGACGACGCCGCGCCGGCGCAGCGCCGGCTGCCGGCCGTCCTGCGGCATCCGCGGGCGGTGCTCGCGGCGTGGACGGTCCTCGTCGCCGCGCTCGCGGTCCTGGGGATCGGCGTCGAGCAGCGGCTGACGGCGATCTCGCTGTCGGTCCCCGGCACGCCGTCCGCGTCCGCCGAGCGGATCCTGCACGAGCGCTTCGGCGACCGCGTCGCCATCGCCGTGCTGCTCACCGGCCCGCCGGGCTCGCTCGACCGACAGGGCCCGCGGCTCGTCGCCGCGCTGCGCCGCACGCGCGACGCGCAGGTGCTCTCGCCGTGGGAGGGCGAGGGCGGTGGCGCGACGCTGCGGCCGAAGCCCGGCGCCGCGCTCGTCGTCGTGAGCTTCCGCGGCACGGCGCAGAACGCCCTGTCGGAGGTCGTGCCGGCCGCCGAGCGGGTCGTCCACGGGACCGTGCGGGCGCCCGTGCACGCCGATCTCAGCGGCATGCCGGTCGTCGGGCGTGCGCTGCGCGACGCCTCGATCGCCGCGACCCGCCGCGCGGAGCTGATCGCGCTGCCGGTGCTCGTGGTCGTGCTGCTGCTCGTGTTCCGCACGCCGGTCGCGGCGGCGGTGCCGCTGGCGATGGGCGGCGCGACCGTGCTCGCGGGGCGCGGGCTGCTGACGCTCATGACGCTCACGACGCCGGTCAACTCGCTCGGGATCGCGATCGCGTCGATGATGGGCCTCGCGCTCGGGGTCGACTACGCGCTGCTGATGGTCTCCCGCTACCGGCAGGAACGCGAGGCGGAGGTCGACCATGCGGCGGCCGTGGCGCTCGCCGCGCGCCGCGCCGGGCGCACGATCGCGTTCGCCGGCGGGACGCTCGCGATCGCGATGACGACGGCGGCGCTCGTCGCCCCGGGCGGGATGCTGTCCTCGGTCGCGATCGGGGTCGCGATCGCGGGCGTGCTGAGCGTGCTGCTCGCCACCACGGCGATGCCGGCGATGCTGCTCGTGCTCGGCGCGAGCCTCGAGCGCTGGCGGCTGCCGAGCGTGGGGCGGCGCGGCGGCCTGCTCGCCGCCGGCGAACGGCTCGCGTCGCGGCCGGCGGTCGCGATCCCGCTCGTGCTGGCGGTCGTCGTGGCGCTCGGCGGCCAGGCCGCCGCGCTCGCGCTCGGCCCGCCCGACGTGCGCCAGCTCCCGGAGGGGAACCCGGCGCGGCAGAGCTTCGAGGCGGTCCAGCGCGCGGTCGGCCCCGGCTGGTCCGCGCCGTTCGTCGTCGTCGCGACCGCGCGCGACGGGGTCGTTTCGACCACGCGGCGGCTGCGCGCGATCTCCGCCTGGCAGGACCGCCTCGCGCGCGACCCGGACGTCGCGGCGGTGATCGGCCCGGCGTCGTTCGGGCACGACCGGGAGCTGCAACGGGCGCGGCGGGCGTACCGCAGCGCGCCGCGGCGGCTCGCCGGCGCGCAGCAGGGGATCGCGCAGCTGCGCGACGGGCTGCGGCGCGCGGGCGACGGCGTCGCCCAGCTGCGCGCGGGGATGCGCGCGGCCGCGGACGGGGCGGGCACGCTCGGCGCGAAGGCGGGGGAGGCGCAGGCCGGCGCGGCGGGGCTCGAGGACGGGCTCGCGCAGGCGCAGGCCGGATCGCGGCAGCTCTCCGACGGACTCGACGCGGCGGTGCGCGGCGCCGACGAGCTGGTGGCCGGTCAGCAGCGCCTGGGGACGGGGGCGGAGCGGCTCGCGCGCGGCGTGCGCCAGCTCGACGACGGCGTGCGCGCGGCGCTGCCGCAGCTGGAGGCGATCTCCGTGCGGCTGCACGCGCTGACGCGGTGGATCATGTCGCTGCAGGCGTCGGCGCAGCGCGCGGCGGATGCGCTCGCGCGCGCCCGCGCCGAGCTCGCGGCGATGACGACCGGCCGCGACGACACGCGCTACGACGCCGCGCGCGCGGCGCTCGACGAGGCCACCGCCGCGATCGGGGCGCCTGACGCGGCCGGCGCGGGAGCGGCCGGCGCGGGAGCGGCCGCCGCCGACGCGACCGCCGCGGCGAGGGGGCCGGCCGCCGACGCGCTGTTGTCGCTGCTGGGCCGCATCCAGCGGCAGCTCGCGACCGAGGTGGACCAGCTCGCGACGCTGCCGGACGGCCTCCTCGCGCTCGGAGCGGGCGTCGACCGGCTCGCCGCCGGTGCCGACGAGGTCGCGGCGGGCGCACGCGCCTCGGAGCGCGGCACGGAGCGCCTGCACGCGGCGCTGCGGCGCCTGGCGGCCGGCGGGCACCGGCTCGACGCCGGCGTCGGCCGGCTGCACGGCGGCGCCGCCCAGCTCGCGCAGGGCACCGGGGCGCTCGCGGCGGGGGCGGATCGGCTCGCGGGCGGGCTCTCGGCCGGCGAGCGTCGCGCCGCCCCGCTCACGCGCGGGCTGGGGCGCACGCAGGCGCCGCTCGCCGCCTACGCCACCGAGCTGCACGGCTTCGCGCGCGACTACCGGCAGATCGACCGTGCGTCGCCCGGGGCGATCGACTCCGGCTACCTCGTGCTGACCGCGCTCGACGGCACGGTCCCCGGCGTCCGCGACCAGATCGCGCAGGCGGTGAACGTCGACGGCGGCGGCGAGGCCGCGCGCATGCTCGTCGTCCCCAAGAGCGCGCCGAACACGCCGGCGACCGCGCGCCTGAGCGCGCGCGTACGGCGGGCGCTGCCGTCACTCGCGCGCGCGAGCGGGACCGACGTCGGCGTCGGCGAGGGCGCGCAGATGCTGCTCGACTACCGCGACGCGACCGAGGCGCGGCTGCCGTGGCTCGTGCTCGCGCTCTCGGCCGTCGCGGTCCTGATGCTCGTCGTCGTGCTGCGCGCGCTGCCGCTCGCGCTCGTCGCGGTGGCGCTCAACCTCGTCTCGATCGCGGCGGCGTTCGGCGTCCTGGAGCTGCTGCTGCGCGCCGGGCTGTTCGCCGGCCCGGGCTACGTCGACGCGGTCTCGGCGTCGGGCATCTTCGCGATCATGTTCGTGCTCGCGATCGACTACGAGGTGTTCCTGCTCACGCGCATGCGCGAGGCGTGGGTCGGGCACGGCGACCACCGCCTCGCGATCGCCGAGGGCGTGCGCCGCACCGCCGGCGTGATCACGGGAGCGGCGGCGATCATGAGCGGCGTCTTCCTCGCGTTCGCCAGCTCCGGCCTCGGATCGCTGAGCCAGTTCGGCGCCGGCCTCACGGTCGCCGTGCTGCTCGACGCGACCGTCGTGCGGCTCGTGCTGCTGCCTGCGATCATGCGCGCGATCGGCCCGCGCGTGTGGTGGCTGCCGGGGGCGCTGGAGCGCCGGCTGCCGCGGTTCGAGGACGACGGCCCGACGGGCCCGGCTGGCCCGGCGCCCCCGATCTCACGACGCCGCCCTTGCCCGCCGCAGGGCTTCCGCGGCGGGGTTCAGAGCGGCAACGGCGCGTTCGGGATCAGGCCGAGTCGCGTGAGCAGCAGCTCGTCGGTCAGATAGCTGTGGGCCTCGAGGACCGTGCCGTCGCGCACGGTGGCGATCATCGCGGCGTCGGCGAGCAGCTCGTCGTCGACGTGCACCTTGGAGAGCACGAGGAAGCCGCCCGGGCCGAGCCGGCGGATCTCGCGGATCCCGACTTGGAAGTCCAGTCCCGTGGCGACCAGATCGGCGATCCAGCGTCGCAGGCCGTCGTGCCCGTGGTAGGTCCGGCGGGGTCCGACGAGCGTGCTCGGGCGGAAGATGATCCGGCGATGCGCCACGGCGACGAGCGCGTCGGCATCGCGGCGGTTGAACGCGTCGACGAAGCGGTGCGCGAGCGTCTCGAAGGCGCCGGCGCCGTCGTCGACCGCGGTGGGCGGGCCGCCGTTCCCGATCGGTGGGGCTGCGGTGGGTGTGGTGGCGTCGTGCTGCTGCATGGCCGTGGCCTCCTCGCGTCGTCACTGAACGCTCGGAAGTCAGGCGGCGCTGCACGTTCCCCGCTGCGCGGATCGCACCCCGTCGCGAATGCCCTCCTCGAACGATCGACAGTACGCCTTCCGGTAGCGCAATGCAACCGTGCGGCCGCTCAGCGTCCCGCCGGGCCGTCGACGAGGTCGCTCGGCGCGAGCACGAAGATCTCGCACAGCATGTCCGGGTCCTGCTGGTTGCCGCTCATGAAGCCGATCACGCGCCGGCCCGTGGCGTCCGTGATGACCGCCTCGAAGCGGTCGCGCATGACGTCCTGGAACGCCATCCGCTGCAGGATCACCTCGTGGCTGCGGCCCGCGTCGCGCAGCGTCTCCTCGACGCGCGTGAACCCGCCGCGCAGCAGGCAGACGACGAGGTCGTCCTCGTAGTAGGTCTTCGCGCGCGTGGGGCCCTTGCCGTAGAACTCCTTGAAGAGCCCGACGATCCCGTCGGAGATCGCGGTCAGGGCGTCGCCGCGCGCCGTGGGCGCCGCGTCGTGGCTCGCTGCCGGTGGCGGATCGTAAGGTCGATCGTCCACGACCCCCATCGTAGCTCTACCATGGGGTGTGAAGGTGCGGCCGCTTGGTCGCCCGCCCGCCCGGCTCTCGCTCTCCGCCCTGCGCGCGCACGCCTCGAACCGAGGGTGGGGAACGGATGGGTCGCCATGGCCGTGCCGGACGGAGTCCTGGAGGGCGAGCCGCTGCTCGACGCCGTGACCGCGGCGATGGCCGCGCTGCACGAGCGCTACTACGGCCGGGCGCCGGCGGAGGCGAAGAGCCGCATGATGGGCGACGACCTGCTGGCGTGCGTGCTCGGCGGCGTCTACACCGAGGTCGAGAAGACGCTGATCGAGCTCGAGCGCGGCGCGATCGTCCAGGAGACCCGCAGCGCCTTCCAGACCGCCATGCAGCACCGCTTCATCGGCGAGGTCGAACGCCTCAGCGGCCGCCGCGTGCTCGCCTTCATCTCCAACCACCACGTCGGCCCCGACCTCGAGATCGAGCTGTTCGTGCTGGCGGCGGCGGGGTGAGGGCGGGCCGCGGAGCGTCCGCAATCGGGTGACGCCCCAGCGGTCCGCCGAAGGGCGGCCCGTGCTTGGGCGCACGGGCCGCCTCGCGTCAGCCGGCGGTGTTCATCGACGAGATCTGCTGATCCCAGGTCTTGATGCTGTCGAAGTTGGCACGGGTCACCGTCGCGATCGGCCCGCGGACGACGATCTTCGGCAGGGGCAGGTGCTGCTTGGTCACGAGATCGTATGCGGCGATCACGGCCTGCTGGCCCTGGCCGACCGAGTCGGCTTGGATCGTCGCGGCGAGCATCCCGCTCTCGACGCCCTTGAGACCGTTGCTGTCACCGTTGTTGCCGACGATCGCCACGGTCCGGTTCGCTGTCCGGGCGGCAGAGGCCGCGCCGAGCGCGGTCGGGTCGTTGAACGCGATCGTCCCGTTCATGTTCCCGTACTTGCCGAGCAGGCCGGCCATCGCGGCCTGTCCACCGGGCGTGCTGTCGCCTTGCTGGTTGTCCTGCTCGCCGAGCACGTGGAGGCCCATGGTCTGCGCCCAGTAGCCGGCGCGGCTCATCATGTACTTGAGGCCAGGCACCGGGACGCCGATCCCGATCAGACCGAGCTGGGCGCCGGGCGCCGCGCTCGCCATCGCCTGGGCCATCAGGTACGCGTCCTCGTCGCGGCCGAGCCAGATCTGGGTCGAGTAGCCAGGCGGGACCGGCTCGTTCGGCTTCGACGTCACGTCGAACCCGATCACGGGCACGCCCTGCGCCTTTGCCTTCGCCAGCGACGGGCCGAGCGCGCGCGGGTCGAGCGGGTAGACCACGATCGCGTCGACGCCTTGGGCGAGCAGCTCGTTGAAGTGCGTGACCTGCGCGTCCACGCTGTTCTGGTCGTCACGCGTGATGAACGTGCCGCCGAGGGCTACGGTCTGCTTCTCGGCGGCCTTCTGCATCGCCATCAGCGTCTCGTTGGCGGCGACGGGGTTGAGGAACCCGACCGTGAACTTCGTGCCGGCCTGCTTGGTCGGGGTCGGGTAGGTCGTGGGCAGCTTCGCGTCAGGGCCCGTGTACGGCGCCGACGACGCCGCCTGGGTGGACGTCGTGCCCGACTTCGTCGAGCTCGAATCGGACGGCCCCTTGCTGCTGCCGCACCCTGCGACCGTGCCCGCCGCGGCGACGGCAAGCAGGGTGGCTGCGAGCTTTCGTTTGAACATCCTCACTCTCCTCCGGATATGTCGTGTGTCGTCAGCCTCAGACGTGCGCGCCGCCACATCGGTCACGAGTCGGGGCTTGGCAGGCGGCCATGCTTCACCGGGCGCTCCTTGTTCGAGATACGGTATCTCGAACAGCGTATATTAAGTAGATGGGGCGGTCAACGTCGCCGCGCTTCCTCGCATCGGTGCGCCGGGAGGCTGTGTTGGCCCATCTGGTCCCGCGGCGGCGGCGGGAAATGGCAGACCCGGCCGCAGCGAGCGAGAAATCGAGCGCGTCCAGAGGCGCGCGGGAGCGTGCGAGCGCGGCGGGCGCGCTACGCGTGCCGGCCGTTGCCGTCGGACTCGGCGTGCAGCACGGTGTAGTCGCGCGTCTGCTCCAGATGCGCGCGCATCAGCTGGGCCGCGAGCTCGGGCTGGTGCCGTTGGATCGCCTCGGCGATCTCGACGTGCGACCGGCCGCACTCGGCGGCCGCGTCGGCGTGAGGAAGGTCGCGCTCGCGCAGTGCGCCGATGAGCGCGAGCGCTTCGTCGATCGCCTTGGTGATTCGCGGATTGTCGGCAGCCTGCGCGATCGTCTCGTGGAACAGGCGATCGGCCGAGCGGAAGCCGTCGATGCGCCCGGCCTGGGCCTGCTGGAGCGATTGCTCGGCAGCCGCCATGATCGCCCTCGCGTAGTGGGCGGCGGCGGGATCGGCGGCCTTCTGCGCCGTGTACGCCTCAAGCGCCTCGCGCAGCTCGAACGCGTGCGCGAACGCGACCGCCGAGGGTCGGATCACCCGGCTCCCGCGCGTTCTCGTCAGCCTCGATCAGGCCTACCTCTTGAAGGCGCAGCATCGCTTCGCGCACGGGCGTCTTGCTGACGTGCAGCCGCGTGGCGAGCCCGGCCTCGGTCACGCGCTCCCCTGGCAGCAGCTGCTTGCTGACGATCGCCTCGCGGATTGCGCTGTAGACGACGTCGGCGAGGCTCTCTGGCTTGAAGTCGACCGGGCCGAGGGTGTTCATGACAGCCACAATACGACATCTGGTGTACGACACGGCGCAGTCCCACCGTTGGCACATGGTGTACGATATTCCAAGATGCGCCGACGGAGCGCACGAAGTTCGATCTGAGAGAGGGAATGCCGTGGAGCCCAACATCCCGTTCGACCTGATGGCGTGGGTCGAGGCCAACAAGGACGACTTCCCGAAGCCCGTCGGGAACAAGATCACGTGGCCCGACAGCGCAGACTTCATCGCGTTCGTGAGCGGCGCGAACTCGCGCAACGACTTCCACATCAACCCGGGCGACGAGATCTTCGTTCAGCTCAAGGGCGACATCCGCGTCGACGTCATCGACGCCGACGGCCGGCGTGTCATCAACCCCATCCGCGAGGGCGAGGTCGTGCTGATCCCCGCGGAAGTGCCGCATGCGCCACGGCGTCCCGAGGGCACGTGGGGCTTCATCGTCGAGCGCGTGCGCAAGCCCGGTGAGCTCGACGGCTTCGCCTGGTACTGCGAGTCGTGTGACCACAAGCTCAACGAGGTCCGCTTCCAGCTTGAGGACATCACCAAGCAGTTCGCGGACTACCTCGAGCGCTTCAACGCCGACGAGCAGGCGCGCACCTGCGGCAACTGCGGCGCGGTGCTCCCCGTCTACGACAAGTTCGAGATGGACGATCAGCTGACGCCGGGCTCGCGCACGCGCTGAGCGATGCGGATCGACGTCCACACGCACATCCTGCCGCGGGACTGGCCGGACCTCGCCGAGCGCTACGGCGACCCGCGCTGGCCGAAGCTCGCGCACGTCGACCCGTGCAGCGCCGACATCATGGTCGGCGGCGAGCTCTTCCGTCACGTCACGCACCAGTGCTACGACGTGTCGCGCCGGTTGGCCGACATGGACGAGACGGGCGTCGCCATGCAGGTGCTGTCGACCGTTCCGGTCATGTTCGGCTACTGGGCGGAGCCCTCGCGCACGCGCGAGCTCAGCCGGTATCTCAACGAGCACCTCGCCTCGGTCGTACGTAGTCATCCCGAGCGCTTCGCCGCGCTGGGTACGGTCCCGCTCAACGACCCGGACATGGCCGTCGAGGAGCTGGAGCGCTGCATCGGCGAGCTCGGGATGGCAGGTGTGGAGATCGGCACCAACATCGGCGGGGTCGACCTGGACGATCCGCGGTTCGAGCCGTTCTTCCGCCGCGCCGCCGAGCTGGACGCGACCGTGTTCGTCCACCCTTGGCAGGTCGTCGGGGCCGAGCGCCTGCGCAAGTACTACTTCCTCTACACGGTCGCGATGCCGGCGGAGACGGCGTTCGCCGTCGGCGCGCTGATCTTCGGTGGCGTGCTCGAGCGGATCCCGCGGCTGAAGCTGCTGTTCGCCCACGGTGGCGGCTCGGTCGCGCACATCGCCGGGCGCATGCAGCGCGGCTGGGACGTCTGGGAGCCGGCGCGCGAGCACACGACGGTCCCGCCGATCGAGCAGCTGCGCCGCTGCTGGTTCGACACCCTGACGTGGGACGAGGCGAGCCTCGCGTTGCTCGTGGAGCGCGTCGGGGCCGACCGGATCGTGCTCGGCAGCGACTACCCGTTCATCATGGGCGAGGAGCAGCCGGGCGAGCTGGTGGGACGCAGCCGCCTGTCGGTGCGAGAACGCGAGCTTGTGCTCGCTGGGAACGCCCGTGCGCTGCTCGGGATCGGCGGGGCGCCGAGCGCTGCGGGCGGAGGCGTCCGATGAGCGGGGAGGCGACCCCGGTGACGCCCGAGCAGCGCCTGGCGGCGCTCGGAGTCGAGCTGCCCGCTCTGAGGAGCAAGTCTGGCAACTACGTCGGCTACGTGCGCACGGGCAATCTGCTCTTCCTCTCCGGTCAGGGCGCCGAGCCCTGGTTCGGCCGCGTCGGCGACGACCTCTCGCTGGAACAGGGCCGGCAGGCCGCGCGCGACTGCGCGCTCAACCTGCTCGCGCAGACGCGCGACGCGCTCGGCTCGCTGGAGCACGTGCGGCGGCTGGTGAAGGTGCTCGGCTTCGTCGCCTGCACGCCGGACTTCACCGCGTTGCCGCAGGTGATCGACGGCGCGTCGGACCTGTTCGTCGCCGTCTTCGGCGAGCGCGGGCGCCACGCGCGCTCGGCGCTCGGAATGCAGGCGCTCCCGCTGGGGTTCGCCGTCGAGATCGAGATGGTCGTGGAGGTGGTCGGATGACGGTCCAGCACGAGGCGATCGCCCGCGAGCTGTACGACGCCGAGCGGACGGCGGTCGCGATCGCGCCGCTGGGCGGGGCCGACCCTGCGCTGACGCTGGCCGACGCCTACCGGATCCAGACGCTCGGCCGGGCGCTGCGGCTCGCCGACGGCGGCGTGCTCGCCGGCCACAAGGTCGGACTCACGAGCACGGCGATGCAGGAGCTGCTCGGCGTCGATCAGCCGGACTTCGGCTATCTGCTGCGCTCGATGCTGCACGAGGGCGGTGCGCCGCTCGACGTTGGCAGCCTGATCGCGCCGCGCGTCGAGGCCGAGGTCGCCTTCCGTCTGGGTACGCCGCTGGCCGGTCCCGGCGTGACACGCGAGCAGGTGCTCGCCGCGACGGCAGAGGTGGCGCCGTCGATCGAGGTGATCGACAGCCGCATCGTCGACTGGCGCATCGACCTGACCGACACGGTCGCCGACAACGCCTCCTGCGGCGCCGCCGTGATCGGCGCCTGGCGCGCGCTCGACGGCGCCGACCTGGCCGCCGTCGAGGGCGTCATGACGGTCACCGGCGCCGACGGCGCCGCGCAGGTCTCGGCGGGGCCGGGCTCCGCCGTGCTCGGCCATCCCGCCGAGGCGATCGCCTGGCTGGCGCGCGCGCTGCACGAGTACGGCGGCGAGTCGCTGGCGGCCGGCGAGGTCATTCTCCCCGGCGCCGTCTCGCGCGCGCTGCCGATCGCGCCGGGAAGCAGGGTACATGTCGACTTCGCGGAGCTGGGCGTGGTCGAGACGACGATCGAGGGGACGCGGACATGAGCGACGGAGCCGTGAAGGCAGCGGTGATCGGTCCCGGCAACATCGGGACCGACCTGCTGATGAAGCTGCAGCGAAGCGACGTCGTCGACGTCGTGCTGATGGTCGGCATCTACGAGGACTCGCCGGGCCTGGCGCGTGCGCGCGACCTCGGCGTCGAGACCTCCGCCGCCGGCGTCGACGCGATCCTCGCTCGCGACGACGTCGAGCTGGTCTTCGACGCCACAGGCGCTCGCGCCCATGTCGCCAACTGGGAGCGGCTGAAGGACACGAGCAAGCGCGTCGTCGACCTCACGCCGGCCGCGGTCGGCCCGTACGTCGTGCCGTCGGTCAACCTCGGCGAGCACCGCGACGCCCGCAACGTCAACATGGTCACCTGCGGCGGCCAGGCGACGATCCCGATCGTGCACGCGATCGACCGCGTCGCCGACGCCTCCTACGCCGAGATCGTCGCGACGATCGCGAGCGCCTCGGCCGGCCCGGGCACGCGCCAGAACATCGACGAGTTCACGCTCACGACCGCACGCGCCATCCGCGAGGTCGGCGGCGCCGACGAGGCGAAGGCGATCATCGTGCTGAACCCGGCCGATCCGCCGATCCTGATGCGCGACACCGTCTACGCCACCGTGCGCGAGCCCGACGCCGTCGCGATCGAGGCCTCCGTGCGCGAGATGGTCGCGGCGATGCGCGACTACGTGCCCGGCTACCGCCTGATGCTCTGCGACGTCGACGGCGACCAGGTCACCGTGATGCTGGAGATCGAGGGCGCGGGCGACTTCCTCGCCCCCTATGCGGGCAACCTGGACATCATGACCGCCGCCGCCGCGCGGGTCGGAGAGGAGCTGGCACGCGCATGCGCATGACGTTGGTGGACTCCAGCCTGCGTGACGGGATGCACTCCGTCCGTCATTCGTTCACGCCCGAGCAGGTCGCGGCCGTCGCGGCCGGACTCGATCGTGCCGGGGTGGACGTGATCGAGGTCTCGCATGGCGATGGCGTCGGCGGTTCCTCGATCCAGTACGGCCGCTCCGCCCATCCCGACGCGGCGCTGATCGAGGCGGCGGCCGGCGCGGTGCAGGACGCGCGGATCGCGGCGCTGCTGCTGCCGGGGATCGGGACGCTGACGGACTTGAAGGCGGCGCAGGCGCTCGGCGCCTCCGTCGCGCGCGTGGCGACGCACTGCACCGAGGCCGACATCGCCCAGCAGCACATCGCGTGGGCCGCGGAGCACGAGATGCTGCCGATCGGGTTCCTGATGATGAGCCACATGCTGGAGCCGGCGGCGCTGGTGGAGCAGGCGCAGCTGATGGAGTCCTACGGCGCACGGGTCGTCTACGTCGTCGACTCGGCTGGCGCGATGGTGCCGTCCGGCGCGGCGGCTCGCGTGGTGGCGCTGCGCAGTGCGCTTGCCTGCGAGGTCGGTTTCCATGCGCACAACAACCTCGGTTGCGGGGTCGGCAACGCGCTTGCTGCCGCGGAGGCCGGTGCAACGTGGTTGGACGGTTCGCTGCGTGGGCTTGGGGCGGGCGCCGGCAACGCGCAGCTGGAGGTGCTGGCGGCGGCGCTGGAGCGCTCCGGGTTCGAGAACGGGCGTCGAGCTGTTCCGGTTGATGGACGTTGCGGAGGACGTCGTCGCGCCGCTGATGCCGCGCGCCCAGATCATCGATCGCGGCGCGCTCTCGATTGGCTATGCGGGCGTCTATTCGTCGTTCCTGCTGCACGCCGAGCGGGCGGGCGCGAAGTTCGGCGTCGAGCCGCGTGCGGTCCTGATGGAGCTGGGTCGCCGCCGCATCGTGGGCGGTCAGGAGGACATGATCCTCGACGTCGCCGCCGAGCTGGGCGGCTGCGCCGAGCCCGTCGCTGCGCGTCCGCAGGTGACGGCATGACGGCGCTCGAGGGCACCGTCGACCCGGCGGTGCTCGCAGATCTGCTGGAGCGCGCCGAGCGCGACCGCGCTCCGATGCCGCAGCTCGTCGCGTCGTATCCCAGCCTGGACATCGGCACTGCGTATCGGGTGCAACGCATCGGGTACGAGCGCAAGCTTGCCGGCGGGGAGCGGTTCCTCGGCTACAAGCTGGGGCTTGTCTCGCGTGCGAAGCAGCTCGCGATGGGCGTCGGCGAGCCCCTGTGGGGACACCTCGCGACCGGTCTGCTCCACCCGGAGGAGGAGCCGCTGGACCTGGGGCGCTTCATCCATCCGCGCGTCGAGCCGGAGCTGGCGGTTCTGCTCGGCGAGGACATCGACGGCGTGTCGGCCAACGTAGCGAGCGTGCAGGCCGCCATCGCCGGTGTCCTGCCTGCGCTCGAGGTGCTGGACTCCCGCTTCGAGGACTTCAAGTTCACGCTGCCGGACGTGGTGGCCGACAACGGCAGCGCGGCCGCCATCGTCCTGGGTGGGCGGCTGCTGCCGCTGGACGTCGTCGACCTCCAACTCGAGGGCGTCATGCTGCGCCGCAACGGAGAGGTGGTCGACACGGCGGTCGGCGCCGCCGTGTCGGGGCATCCGGCTGCGGCGGTTGCCTGGCTGGCGTCCACGGTGGGGCGGCTCCCGGCCGGATCGGTGGTGCTGACCGGCGGGTTGACGGCATCGCTCGCGCTCGAGCCCGGAATGGTCATCAGCGCCGAGTACACGCGTGTTGGCTCCGTGACGCTGCGGACCGAGGCGTGACGTCGATCGTGCGAATCTCAGAGGAGGAGCGGTGACGACGGCAGTGGATGTCGCCACGATCCAGCACCTGATCGGCGGTCGCCTCGTCGCCTCGGCGTCCGGCGAGCGCTTCGAATCGCGCGACCCGCACGACGGCTCTCTCGTCGCCTCCGTCGCTGCGGGCGGTGCGCCTGAGGCCGCGCTCGCCGTCGCGGCGGCGCGCGCGGCGTTCGACGAGGGGCCGTGGCCGCGGATGCGCGCCGAGGAGCGTGGCCGGCTGCTGCATGCGCTCGCCGACCTCGTCGACGTGCACGCCGAGGAGCTGGCGCTGATGGACGTGCGCGACATGGGCAAGCCGCTGCGCGAGGCGCGGGCGATGGACGTGCCGCGCGTGGCGCGCAACCTGCGCTTCTTCGCCGACTACGCCGCGATGGCGGCGAGCGAGGCGTACCCGGACGGTGACCGCCTCAGCTACGTGCTCTACCCGCCCGCGGGCGTCGTGGTCGCGATCAGCCCGTGGAACTTCCCCGCCATGCAGGCGAGCTGGAAGATCGCGCCGGCGCTCGCGTTCGGCAACACGGTCGTGCTCAAGCCCGCGGAGCAGAGCCCGGCCAGTGCCGCCCGCCTCGGTCGACTCGCACTGGAGGCCGGCTTCCCGCCGGGCGTGCTCAACGTCGTACAGGGGTTCGGGCCCGATGCGGTCGGGGAGGCGTTGACGCGCGACCCGCGCGTCGATCGCATCACGTTCACCGGCGAGTCGGGGACGGGCCGGACGATCATGGCCGCGGCCGCCGCGAACCTGACGCCGGTCTCGATGGAGCTGGGCGGGAAGTCCGCGAACGTCGTGTTCGCGGACGCCGATCTCGACGCGGCCGTCGACGGCGCGATCCGGGCGATCTTCACCAACAACGGCGAGGTCTGCCTCGCCGGTTCTCGGCTGCTCGTCCAGCGCGAGATCCACGACGCGTTCGTCGAGCGCGTCGTGGCGACGGCGCGGGCACTGCGGGTCGGCGACCCGAAGGACCCGGCGACCGAAGTCGGTCCGCTCGTCGACGGTGTGCAGCGCGAGAAGGTGCGCAGCTACGTGGAGCTGGGGCAGTCCGAGGGCGGCGAGCTGCTCCTGGGCGGCGGCCGTCCCGATCGCGACCCCAGCCCGGCAGGAGAGTACTTCGCGCCGACGATCCTCGGCGGCATGCGCAACGACATGCGCACGGTCCGCGAGGAGATCTTCGGTCCGGTCCAGTGCGTCGTCGCCTTCGACGACGAGGCTGAGGCGCTGCGGATCGCGAACGACTCGCCATACGGCTTGGCCGGGATGGTGTGGACCCGCGACCTCGAACGCGCCCACCGCATCGCGGAGCGCTGGCGCACCGGGATGGTGTGGGTCAACTGCTTCTTCGAGCGCGATCTGCGGCTGCCGTTCGGCGGCGAGCGCGCCAGCGGGATCGGCCGCGAGGGCGGACGGCATTCGCGCGAGTTCTTCACCGACCCGCGCGCCGTCGTGATCAAGCGTCGCGGAGAGGAGTCACGATGACGATGCAGGTCGCCGGTGCGATTGGCGCGACGCTCGCCCGCGGTGGCGTCGACACGGCCTTCGGCTTGATCGGCAGCGGCAACCTCGTCGTCGCGAACGCGATGCGCGATGCGGGCATCCGCTTCTGCGGAGCCCGGCACGAGAGCAACGCCGCCGCGATGGCCGACGGCTACGCCCGCGCGACGGGCCGTGTCGCCGCGGTCAGCGTCCACCAGGGCCCCGGCTTCACGAACACGCTCACGCACATCACCGAGGCGGCGAAGAGCCACACGCCGATGCTGGTCGTCGCGGCCGACACGCCGGCCGCGACGCTGTGGTCGAACTTCAAGGTCGACCAGGCGGCGTTGGCGCGCGAGACCGGCGCGGCGGTAGAGCGCGTCTGGAGCGCCGAGACAGCCGGGGACGACACGATCCGGGCGTTGCGCCGCGCACGCGACGAGTGCCGGCCCGTCGTGCTCAACGTGCCGATCGACCTCGTACGGCTCGACGGTGCGACGATCGGCGAGGACACGCGGCCGGCCGTTGCGGCGTCGTCGCCGTCGCCGCAGGCGATCGCCGCGGTCGCCGCTCTGGTGGCCATGTCGAAGCGACCGGCGATCGTCGCCGGGCGCGGCGCGCTGCTGTCAGGCGCACGCGCGGAGCTCGAGGCGCTCGGGGAGCGGGTCGGCGCCGTGCTCGCGACGAGCGCGGGTGCGCACGGCCTCTTCGCCGGCTCGCCGTACTCAGTCGGGATCGCCGGTGGCTTCTCCTCGCCGCTCGCCTTCGAACGACTCGGCGAAGCCGACCTCGTGCTCGCGTTCGGCGCTTCGCTCAACCACTGGACGGCGCACAAGGGACGGCTCTTCGCGCCAGACGCCCGCATCGTGCAGGTCGACGCCGACCGCGCTGCGCTCGGGATGCTGCACCGAGTCGACGTGGGCGTCGAAGCGGACGTCGCCGAGGCGGCCCGCGCATTGCTGGACGAGCTCGAGCGGCGCGAGGTGCGCTGCGGCGGCTTCCGCGCCGACGGGCTGGTTGACGCCGTAGCGGGCCGGCGGTGGCGCGACGAGCCCTACGAGGAGAAGCTCGACGGCGACGACGATCGACCCGCGGACGCTCACGATCGCGCTCGACGAGTTGCTGCCCGCCGAGCGCACGGTCGCGACCGACGGCGGCCACTTCCTCGGCTTCCCGTCGATGTACCTGTCGGTCCCGGATGCGCAGGGCTTCGTGTTCCCGCAGGCGTTCCAGGGCATCGGCCAGGGGCTCGGCGCAGCGATCGGCGCCGCGGTCGGGCGACCCGAGCGCCTGACCGTCGCGGCGCTCGGCGACGGCGGCACGCTGATGGCGCTGCCGGAGCTCGAAACGGTCGCGCGCTACCGACTGCCGATGCTCCTGCTCGTCTACAACGACGCCGCGTACGGCGCCGAGGCGCACCACTTCGAGGAACTGGGCGATGCGGTCGACCTCGTGCGCTTCTCCGACACCGACCTCGCCGGCGTCGCGCGCGCGCTCGGCATCGATGCCGTCACCGTGCGCGCGCTCGAGGACCTCCACGCCGTGGCGGCGTGGATCGAGCGGCGGGATGGCCCGTTGCTCGTCGACGCCAAGGTGAACCCCGATGTACGCGCCGAATGGCTCGCCGCAGCATTCAGCGACCACTAGCGACCACCCACTGCGATGACCGATCTCCTGATCCAACTGATCGCCGCCCTGCGCCAGGGCGACGTCGAGGTCGTGGACCTCACACAGCCGCTGAGCGAGCGCACGCCCGTGCTCCAGCTGCCTCCGGAGCTGCAGCAGCTTCCGCCGCTGCGGATCCACGCCGGCCCACGCTACGGAGGCCAGCCCGACGCGTGGAACTGGCTGAAGCTCCCCGAGCACATCGGCACCCACCTCGACGCACCGATCCACTGGTTCACCGGCCGCGAGGGCGAGGACGTCGCGGCGATCCCGGCGGCACGGCTCGTCGCCCCCGCCGTCGTGATCGATCGGACTGCCGCGGCGACCGCCGACCCCGACTACCTGCTCGGCGTCGACGACGTGCGCGCGTTCGAGGCCGAGCACGGCGCTCTGCCCGAGGGTGGATGGCTGCTGCTGCGCACGGGCTGGGGCGCGCGGGCACACGATGCGGAGCAGTTCCTGGGCGCGGGGCCCGACGGGCCCTCGACCCCCGGATTCGACGCCGCTTGCGCCCGCTTCCTCGCCGAAGAGACCCCGCTCGCGGGGGTCGGCGTCGAGACCGTCGGGATCGACGCGGGGCGCGCGTTCATGTTCGAGCCGGCGTTCCCGATGCACCATCACCTGCTGGGCGCCGGGAAGTACGGCGTCAGCCAGCTCGCGAACCTCGATCGCCTGCCCGCGATCGGGGCGGTGCTCGTCGTGGCTCCGCTCCGCCTCGTCGGCGGCACCGGCAGTCCGGCGCGCGTGCTCGCGCTCGCTCCCGTGGCCGCGTCCGAGAGGAGGGACGTTCATGACCGAGCCGACTGCCATGCCCGGCGGATCGCCGCCGCCGCTCCTCGTCGTGCGCGATGCACACAAGCGCTACGGCGGTGTCCGCGCCTTGCGGGGCGCGAACCTCGTCCTGCCACGGCGCGGCGCGGTGCACACGCTCGTCGGCGAGAACGGCTCGGGGAAGTCCACGATGATCGGGCTGCTGTCGGGGCAGGTCCGCCTCGATGCCGGCTCGATCGAGCTCGACGGCGAGCGCGTGGCCTTCACGCACCCGCTCGACGCGCTGCGGCGCCGGATCGTCACCGTCACGCAGGAGACGACGCTGGCGCCGGACCTCTCGATCGCCGAGAACATCTTCCTCGGCCGCCGGCAGGTCCATGGGCGCGCCGGGATCCGCTGGGGCGCGACGAATCGCCGCGCTGCGCAGGTGCTCGAACGGCTCGAGCTCGACCTCGATCCCGCGCACACGGTCCGCAGGCTCCGCCCCGACCAGCAGCAGCTCGTCGAGATCGCGCGCGCTCTGTCGATGGACGCCCGCATCCTGATCCTCGACGAGCCGACCAGCTCGCTGACCGACGACGAGGTCGAGGCGCTGTTCGGGATCGTCCGGCGGCTGGCCCGCGAGGGCGTCACGACCCTGTTCGTCTCGCACCGGCTCGAGGAGGTGTTCGCGCTCGCCGACGAGGTGACCGTGCTGCGCGACGGTCGCACCGCCGAGGCGGGGCCACTCGACCGCTACGACGAGTCCTCGCTGATCGCCGCGATGGTCGGTCGCGAGCAGGACGCGCCCCCACCCCGTCGCGCTCGGGTGCCGCGTGCCGAGGCGGTGCTCTCGCTGCGCGACGTGCGCGTCGCCGACGCCGTGCGGGGCGTGAGCCTCGACGTCGCCCCGGGGGAGATCGTCGGGCTCACCGGGCTCGTCGGTGCCGGACGCAGCGAGCTGCTCGAGGCCATCTTCGGAGCGCGTGAGCGCAGCGGCGGAACGATCGCGGTGGACGGCCGCGAGGTCGCCTGCACGAGCCCCGGCGACGCGATCCGCGAACGGATCGCGTTCGTGCCGAGCGACCGCCGCAAGCAGGGCCTCGTGCTGCAGATGTCCATCCGCGAGAACCTGCTGATGGCGACGACGTGCCGCCGTGCCCGCGTGCGGCGGCCGACGGCGGCCGCCGAGGAGGCGCCGGTCGCCTCGGCGATGGCCGAGATGCGCATTCGTGCCGCATCGCCGGACGTGCGCGTCGGGACGCTGAGCGGCGGCAACCAGCAGAAGGTCGTGCTCGGCAAATGGCTCGCGACGGATCCGCGGGTCCTGCTGCTCGACGAGCCGACGCGCGGAGTCGACGTCGGCGCCAAGAGTGAGATCTACCGGCTCGTCGCGGCCACTGCCGCGACCGGGGTGGGCGTGCTCGTGAGCTCCTCCGAGACGCCTGAGCTGCTCGCCGTCTGCGACCGCATCCTCGTGTTGTTCCGTGGCGAGCTGATGGCGGAGATGGACGGCGGGCACGCGACCGAGGAGTTGATCGCCCACTACGCGACAGGACACCGATGACGACGACCGAGAACATCCAGCCGCCGCCGGCCCCGGTCGAGGCGCCGCGCCACCAGGCACCGTCCACACGGCGGCTGCGCACTGTGCTGCGCTCCGACAGCCTCGGCCGCTACGGCGCCGTCCTGGTGATGCTCCTCGCGCTCTTCGCGTTCATGAGCATCACGCAGGACCGCTTCCTGACGCAGGCCAACATCGAGAACCTGTTGACCGGCGTCTCCATCCTCTGGGTCGTCGCGCTCGGCATGACGCTCGTCGTCGTCACCGGCGGCATCGATCTCTCCGTCGGCGCGGTCGTCGCGCTCGTCGGGATCTTTCTCGCCAAGGTGCTCGACCTGGGCGCGCCGGACGTGCTTGCCGTCGTCCTGGCGGTCGGCTTCGGCGCGCTCGTCGGCGGTGGGCTCAACGGCATCCTGATCGGCCGTCTCGGCCTGTCGTTCTTCGTCGTGACGCTCGGCACGATGATCGCGCTCACCGGCGTCGTCAACCTGTGGTCGGACACGAAGACGTTCTACATCGACTCGACCCTCGTCCAGAACATCGGAGTCGGCAGCATCGCCGGCGTCGCCGTACCGATCTGGATCATGGGCGCGGTGTTGCTCGTGCTGGTGTACGTCCAGCGCTTCACGTACTTCGGTCGCGACATCTACGCAGTCGGCGGAAATCAGCAGGCCGCGCGGCTGTCGGGCATCCGCGTGCAGCTGACGCTGATCGCGGTCTACGCGCTCGTCGGCGCGTGCGCGGGCCTTGCCGGGGTGATGCAGGCCGGGCGTCTCGGCGCCGCCAGCCCGATGGTCGCAGGCGACCTCGCGCTGAACGCGGCTGCGGCGGTGCTGCTCGGCGGCACCAGCTTCGTCGGCGGCGTCGGCGGCGTCGGCGGAACCGCGGTCGGCGTGCTGTTCATCGGCGTGCTCCAGAACGGGCTCGGGATCGCCGGTGTGGCGAGCTTCTGGCAGCAGGTCGTGACGGGCGTGATCCTGATCGCCGCCGTCCTCCTCGACCGCGTGCGGCAGAGCGGCGCGACGGCGCCGTGGCGGCGGCGCGCGCCCGAGGTCGCCGCGGCGGCGGCGCCCGCGGAGGCGAGCAGATGATCGGCACGAGGCCGTTCGGCGGTCGCCTGGCGTCCTTCCACGGATGAGCCCCCGGACGGTCGACGTCGCGGTCGTCGGGTCCGGGCACCAGAGCCTGGTCGCCGCCGCCTACCTGGCGCGTGCCGGGTGGCAGGTGGAGGTGCTCGAGCGCAATCCGCGCCTCGGCGGGGCGATCGCGACCGAGGAGCTGACGCTCCCCGGCTACCGCCACGACACCTTCTCGTGCTGGCATCCCTTGTTCGCCGGCTCTGCGGCGTACGCTGAGCTGGGCGACGAGCTGCGGGGGCACGGGCTGCGGTACGTGGACGCGGAGGTGCCGGCCGGAACGGCGTTCGGCGACGGTCGCGGCGTGCTGCTGCAGCGCGACCCCGTCGAGACGGCGAGCGCCTTCGACCCCGCCGACGGCGGTGCGTTCCGCGCCGAGCTGGAACGCTTCGCGCAGATTGCCGACCTCGTCGGCGGATTGCTTGAAACGGAGCTGCACGGGCCCGCAGCGATGGCGATCCTCGCGCGTCTGGGGGCGCGTCTCGGCCCGCGCGGCGCGGCGGCGCAGCTCGGCGCCGTGCTCGACAGCGCGTCCGGCTGGATGGCGCGTCACTTCTCCGGGCCCGAGCCGGAGCTGTTGTACGGCCCGTGGGTGCTGCACACCGGGCTCGCGCCGTCCGATGCGGGCGGTGGGCTTCAGCTGCTCGCGCTGGCCGCCGGCCTGCACGCCGGCGGCATGCCGGTCGTCGAAGGCGGCTCGGCGGAGTTCGTGAGCGCCTTCCGGCGGCTGGTCGAGGCGCATGGCGGGGTGCTGCGCACAGATGCCGACGTCACGCGCGTGCTGGTTCGCGGTGGGCGGGCGGTCGGCGTGATCGCCGGCGACGAGGAGCTGCGCGTGCGCCGCGCTGTGATCGCCAACGTCACCCCGACCCAGCTCTACGGGCGGCTGCTCGCCGAGGGCGAGGCGCCCCCCGCCGTCGTGGCGGAGGCGGCGCGCTACCGTGCCGGTCGCGGGGGCATGCAGATCCACCTCGCGCTGTCGGAGCCGCTGCGCTGGCGCGACGCCCGGCTTGACCATGCGGCGATCGTCCACGTCGCCGACTCGCTCACCGGAGTCGAGCTCGCCTGCGCGCAGGCCGCGGCGGGTCTGCTGCCCGCAGCGCCCACGATCGTCTGCGGCCAGCCGGTTGCGGTGGATCCTTCGCGCGCGCCGGAAGGGCGCTCGATCGCCTGGATCCAGCTGCAGGAGGTGCCCTACCGGCCGGTGGGCGACGCGGCGGGGACGCTCGAGGTCGGCGCGGAGGGGTGGACCGAGGAGCTGGCGGCGGCCTACGCCGACCGGGTGGTCGCGCGGCTCGCCGTGCATGCGCCGAATCTGCGGGATGCGATCGCCGGTCAGGCGATTCTCACGCCGGTCGAGCTTGAGCGTCGCAACGTGAATCTGCTGCGGGGCGACATCTACGCGGGCGCGACGACGCTCGCCCAGAGCTTGCTGTGGCGCCCACTGCGCTCGTCCGGGTCGCATCGAACGCCCGTGGACGGCCTGTGGCAGATCGGCGCCGCGACGCACCCCGGACCCGGCCTGAACGGCGCGTCCGGGCGCATGGTGGCGCGCCGCCTGCTGGGCGGCGAGCGCCGCCGCCGATTCCGAACAACGAGAAGGAGCCGAGCACACCGATGACCCCACCGATCGTCAACGCAGAGCAGCAGGTCGAGGTCGCGCCGGGCGTCCACGTCATCACCGACGGCCGCGTGGAGCTGGTGCCGAACATCGGCGTCATCGTCGGCGAGCGTGCCGCGCTCGTCGTCGACACCGGGATGGGTCCGGCCAACGGCGAGCGCGTGCTGCGCGCCGCGCGCCAGCTGGCGGGGGACCGGGAGCTGTACCTGACGCTGACTCACTTCCATCCCGAGCACGGCTTCGGCGCGCAGGCGTTCGCGAGCGAGGCGACGATCCTCTGCAACGCAGCGCAGGCCGAAGAGCTGGAGCAGAAGGGAGCCGAGTACCTGGAGCTGTTCCGCACCTTCGGACCGGAGGTCGCGGAGACGCTCGAAGGCGTCGATCTCGTGGGCCCCCACGTGCGCTATGCCGACCATGCCACGATCGACTTGGGTGGCGTGACGGTCGAGCTGATCGAGCACGGCGGCGGACACACGCGCGGCGATCAGGTCGTGTTCGTGCCCGGACAGAAGGTGCTGTTTGCCGGCGATCTGGTCGAGCAGCACCTGGTGCCGATCTTCCCGCCCGACGGCGATGCTGACGGCCACCGCTGGATCGAGGTGCTGGACGCGCTGGATGCGTTGAAGCCGACGGTCGTGGTGCCCGGGCATGGCAGCATCGGCGGGCCAGAGCTGATCGCCGAGTTCCGCGAGTACCTGCGCTACCTCGAGCGGCGTGTGGACGAGGCGTCCCGGGACGGGCTCGCGGACGCCGCTGCCGTCGACGCGCTCGAGGCTGAGGTCGGCGAGCGCTACGCCGGCTGGTGCAGCCACGAGTGGATCCGGCCGGGGATCGAGAGCTTTCAGCGGGTGCGCGCGTCATGACCGTGCCCCCGCCGGACGACCTCGACGCCCGCTGGCGTCGAGGCGTCACGGCCTATGCGAGTCAGTGGGGCATCTCGGAGGACGCGGTCGCCGAGCAGATGGAGCAGCTGCTCGGCGGGCGTGTCGGGCGCGAGGCGATCTTCGCCGCCGGCGGCAGAACGTGGGAGGACGGTCCGCTCTCGCTGCGTGAGCGCAGCTTGATCGTGACGACGATCCTGATGACGCTCGGCGGTGCCGAGCCGCGGCTGGCGGGGCATGCCCGCTGGGCGGTCAAGCACGGCGCGACACCCGAGGAGCTCGAGGAGGCGGCCCACCTCGTCGCCGTCTACGCCGGCTACGCGCGCGCCTCGCTCGGCGTTGAGACCGTGCGCCGAGCGCTCGCCGGAGGCGATCTACAGAGATAGAGGCCGAGGCGCCGCGGCTCGTCGGTCCGCGACTGCGGACGGATTCCGGCTTCCCGGGACGGCTGCGATCGACGCGCCCGAGGGGCAGCACGCGGTCGATCGCGTGGGGGACGGCGCCGCCGGATCGGTGATCCACAGCCCGAGCGTTGCGCCGCCGGTGGAAACGACCTGGTCCACGAGCTCGCCGAGCGCCGAAGCGGCCAGTTCGAGCAGCGTGATGCTCATGGGGCAGCCGCCTGTGAGAGCCGTGGTCGCAGCGCCCGTCGTCGTCGGCGCCGATGACCGCGCCAGGCAAACGCCATCTCCATCAGGCTCGCTCCCGTCGAGCACGCCGACCGCGCCGACCAGGTCCACGGCCGCGCGATCGTCGCCTTGCACGACGGCCACCGCGTGGAGCTGCAGCTCCTCTACCCCGACATGGGCATCGAGGAGCCGCTCGCCGCAGCAGCCGACCACTACGGGCTCGACCGCGGCGCGCTCGAAGCCGCCGCCCGCTCCGCGCTCGCGGTGCCGGACCGCGTCGTCGTGCTCGACGTGCTCGCGCCCGCCGCCTGATCGGCGGCCCAGCTCCAGCAGCCCGGCCGTGGTGAAGCGCCGATCGCGCTCCGCCACGCTCGCCGAGGCGACGCGCACGCCGGGCACGCGGACGGTCGTGCCGCAGTCCTCGCACCGCTTGTCGTACCACTGCGCGGCGCGGTGCTCGCGACAGGCCTTGCATCGATCCGGGACGAAAGACCACTCGGGCAGGTACGGCATCTCGCAGCCGCAGTCGTCGCAGTGGGCGATCAGCCATTCTTTCGCCACCCGGCGCATCGTTGACCGCCAAACCGGCGCGACGTGGCGGTTCGGTCGGTGAGCGCCCAGCGCGCGCCCGTGGCCGCAAGGTGACGCTCGCGGTTCGCGGCGCTTCACGCGGCGATGACGAGAGTACGAGCGTCTCGCGGTCCGCCGCGAGGCCGGCGCTCGGATGCCCGCCGAACTCCATCCAAGCCCGGAAGGGGACTCGAACCCCTGACCCCGTCCTTACCATGGACGTGCTCTACCAACTGAGCTATCCGGGCAGCAGCAGGGATTCTACGGGGTTTGGGGTGGCTGGAGGGGCCGTGGTTTCGGGAGCTGCTTTGCAGGGGTTTCTTGAGGCTTTTGGCCATGGGATGCGGCTCGTGGCCGAAACCCCTGATCCGTCGGTGCTCAACTGGCGGCCGGCGAACGCCTCCAGCTTGGTGGCGACGAGGTAGGGCGGGGAGACGGCTGCGATTCGAGCGCTGACGCCGCGAGCTCGAGCAGGGCGATGCTCATGCGGCGGCTGCCACCGCGAGGCGTTCGCGGAGCAGCTCGCGCGCGACGCTACGCACGCGCGCGTCGCCGAGGCGGATGCCGTCGATCAGGGCGAGCATCTCGTACATCCAGGGGTCGCTCGCGGCGAGGGCGACGACCGCGGGGTGCAGCGGCTCGACCGTGAGTCCGCGGGCATCGCCCTCCGGCGCGGGCCAGACGGGCGGCGGCTCGTCCGTCGGGGCGAGCCGTCCGGCGAGGACCGGTGCGCCCCAGGCGGTGCGGACCCCGCGCGTGGGGCCGCCGAGGCGAGCCGGCGCGACGAACGGCAGCGCGTGCTCCAGCAGCTCCAAAGCGGCCGAGCGGTCGACGCGCCGACAGGCCGCGTCGTAGACGGGCGTCTCGCCCAGGCGTGCGAGCGAGCGCTGGACCGCCGCGGGCGGCAAGTGCAGCTCGCCGGCGAGCGAGCGGACCGTCCACGAGCTGTCGCGATCGTGGCGGAGGAGCGTCAAGAGCGGAAGGAGGTCTGCTGTCTGCATCCGCGTCACCGTATCGCGTATCGATATCCGATACAAGGTCCAGTCTTGGTCACGAGGTGGTCGCGAGCGGCCCACCGGAACCCGTCATCGGGCGGGCGGCGAAGCGGTCATTCCGAACTTCGCAGCGATCGCTCGGCCGGTGGTGCCCGGCCCATTTCCTGCGGGTCCGCCACGAGAAACCACGCGAAACAGCGAGCATCTCGCGCCGCCCACCACGTCATCCCCAGCCAAGAACCCGCTGCCGGCCGCCGCGCTATCCGGGCGCCGACCAGGACGTCCGGTCGAGTGCCGGCGGCTCCGCGAAGCGCTCCGGATGCTCGGCGATCCAGGCGGCGACGGCGTCGCAGCGGGCGACCCACAGCTCGCCGGCGGCGGCGCCGGCCGCGACCCGGACGAGCACCGCGCGCAGCTGCTCGCGGATCGCCTCGGCCATCCAGGTGTGGAAGACCAGCACGGCGTGGCCGCCGCTCGCCACGGCCCCGTCGACCGCTGCCGTCAGCGCCGCGCGCGCCGCCTCCGGCCCCCCGGCCTCCTCCGACCCGCCGCCGACCCGCGCGCGCAGCGCGGCGAACTGCGGCAGCACGTGGAAGACGTCGACCGCCGGCCACGCGAACGGCAGCAGCGCGACGCCACCGTCGAGGCCGCACGAGCTGCCGGCCGGCGAGCAGTGCCGCACGCCCCGCTCCGCCAGCAGCTCCACGGTCGCCGGCCCGATCAGGCCGCCCGGCGGGCGGAAGCCGGCGACCTCGAGCCCGAGCCCGCGCAGCGCCGCCAGCCCGCGGTCGAGGTTCTCCGCCTCCTGCGCCGCCGTCAGGCCGCCCCACTCCTCGTGGCACCAGGCGTGGAAGGCCACCTCGTGGCCGGCGGCAGCGATCGCGCGCAGCGCGTCCGGATAGACCTCCGCGTTGACCCCCTCGACGAAGAACGTCGCCGGCAGGCCGGCAGTGGCGCCCGCCCCCGCGGCAGCCGCACCCGCTCCCGCGCCGCCCGCGCCCGCGCCCGCCAGCTCCTCCAGCACCACCGGCAGCCCCGCCTCCACCGACCAGTGCCCGCCGCGCGGCTCGTCCGCCCCGCGCAGGCCCAGCTCGATCTCCGCCGCCTCGCCGAGGTTGTCGAACGTCAGCGAAACCGCCGCACGCGCGCCGTCCGGCCAACGGCTCACGACGCGCCGCCGTCCTCCAGCAGCGCCGCGCTCCAGCGCCCCGGGTCGCGCCGCGCCTGCTCGCGCGCCCAGCGGAAGTGGTGGCGCGCGGAGGCGAGCAGCAGCGGCCCGCTCGCGACGCCGGCCGCGACCCACTTGCGATCGGAGCGTCGCGTCTCCAGCAGCGCGCTGCCGGCGCCGCCGACCATCCACAGCCACAGGATCGCGTTGTAGGCGCCGAGCTGGCGGGGCTCCAAGCCCTCGGCCTCGTCGAGCCACGGCAGCACGCCGCCGCGCAGCGACCACGGCCACGCGGCGAAGTGGACTGCCACGCCGGCGATCGCGACGCCCGCACCCAGCGCCAGCAGCGGCTCGTCGCGCGGCACGGGTCGCGTCGCGCGCCAGGCCCACAGCGGCAGCGCCGCCAGCCACAGCGCCTCGGCGCCGCGCCGCCCGAGCCACGGCTCGAACACGAGTCCGACGCCGGCCCGCCGCTCGAAGCCGTGGTGCGCCGCGGTGCCGAGCGCCGCCAGCAGGCTCAGCGGCTTCGCGGCGCGCCGGCGGCCGCTCACGGTCTCGCGTCCGGGTCGATCCGGTTCGTCAGCGTCCCGATCCCGTCGATCTCCAGCTGCACCGTCTGGCCGGGCCGGATCCAGCGGTCGAGCTCCAGGCCGCAGCAGCCGGGGATCGTGCCGGTCGAGAAGACGTCGCCGGACTCCAGCCGCTCGCCGGCGGAGGCGTGCGCGAGCATCGCGCCGACGTCGTGCTGCGCGCCCGCCGTCGTTCCCTCGCACCACAGCTCGCCGTCCACGCGCACGCGCCCCGTCGCACGCCGCCAGTCCGGCAGCGCGTCGGCGGTCAGCACGTCGCAGCCGAGCGAGCTCGCGAACGTCTTCGCCTTCACGGCCGGGCCGAAGACGCTGCGGCGCGCCTCGTCGGCCTGCACGTCGCGCGCGCTCCAGTCGTTCATCACCAGCCAGCCGCCGACCGCGTCCGCCGCCTCCTGCGGGCTCGCGTCCACGAGCGGGTGCGCGAGCACGAACGCGAGCTCCAGCTCGAAGTCGAGCGCTCTCGTGTGGCGCGGCCACCACATCGGCTCGCCGTCGGCCACGATCGCGGTGTGGTTGGCGACGTACATCTCCGGCCGCTCGTAGAACGCCGGCTTGGGCTTCAGCGGCGGGAACGTGCGCCGCGTCACGCGCTCGAACGTCTCCATCGTGCGCGCGATCGGCGACGGGAAGAAGCGTCTCCACGAGCACCCGCGCCGACTGGACCGCGTGCGACTCCGACAGCATGAACGCGCGCAGCGAGCGCGGCCACAGCGGCAGGATCGCCTGCGCCGGGTCGGCCGCCGCCTCCGGGTCCCCGCGCACCTCTTCCAGCGCGGCCTGCGCGGCGAGCCGCGTGTCCTCGCCGCCGGCGAGGAACGCCACCACGTCGTGTCGCTCCACGTCGCCGAGCACGGGGTCGTCGGCCAGGGTGCTGCGCTGCGCGGCAACCGGCAGCGAGACCCACGCGCCGGTCTCCTCGTCCCGGGCGATCAGCCCGTCCGGCGTCGAACGCAGCAGCATCGCCGCGCATCATCCCAGCGAACCGCCGCCCGACTCGCCGGTTCCCGCTCAGCGGCGGGTGCGCGCCCCGGCGCCGGGGACGTAGTACGTGCCCCGCCCGGTCGGCAGCGCGTCGGGCGCGAGGTGGATCCGCCCGTCCGCCTCGGCCCGGCGCAGCAGCTGGCTCGCGCGCGGCGAGGCGACGCCGAGCAGGTCCTGCACGTCCTGGTTGCGCACGCTGCCCTGCTCCCGGGCGAGGCGCTCGATGAGCCGTACGGACTCCTCAGCAGGCCGCGTGAAGTAGGGGAGGACGGTGCCGATCGTCTCGCGCACCTGGTCGGCGAGGCGCCACGCCGGCACGCCGCCCGGCCGGGGGTTGGCCGTCGCTCGCAGCACACCGGCCTCCACCGCGCCCCACACGAAGCCCTCCAGGTCGGCGGACTCCTCCTGGGCCGCCTCGGCCAGCTCCTCGATCGAGATCGACGGACGCGTCCGCAGCAGGTGGATCGCGACGGCCATGCGGGCGCTGCCCCGCAATGCGTCCGGCAGCGCGGCATGCGCCTTCAGCACGCTCGGGACCGGATCGCCGCCGTTGAGCACGACGCGCACACCGCCGTCGCGCTCCTGGAACGTCGGCGGCGCATGGCCCAGGCGGATCAGCTCCACGTACATGCGGTCGACGCCGGTGCCCTCGCGCTCGGCGAGCCGCAACGAGCGCAGCGCGTCGCCGAGCAGGCGGTTGCGCGTGCGCGAGGCGGTCGTGAGGACCGTGCGCTGCGTGACGCCGCCCACGAACGTGCCGGGCGAGAAGACGACGAGCTGGTCGTCGGCGTGGTCGATGACGATCGGCTCCGGCTGGTCCCAGTCGCGGTGCATGATCGCGTTCACGATCGCCTCGCGGATCGCTTCCGGGGGGATCGCGTGGACCAGCCCGCGGGCGGTGGCGGTCCCGGTCGCGATCTGCCTGTTGCGCGCCCCGATCGCGTCGAGCACGAGCGCGATCTCCTCCGCGAGGCCGCGGCCGGTGCGCTCGAGGCGATGATCGCTGGGCGCGCCCGCCGTCGGCCGGTGGAGGTACAGCAGGTGCGCGGTCGCCGAGGGGCAGGTGAGGAGCGCTCCCGCGCGCGTCAGCGTCCGATCGCCGCGCGTGAGCTGCAGCCGGCGCAGCAGCACGGCGTCGTCGAGCTCCGCCAGCTCGGCGCGCGCCGGCTCGCCGCTCTCGCGCAGCACGTCGCGCAGCGCGTCGACGGCTGCCGGCCGGGCCGCCTCGACCGGCAGGTCGCTCGCGTCCGCCGACCAGTCGGAGCCGCTGCGCTCCTGCGCCCAGGCGAGCAGCTCGCCCATGCCGACGAGCTCGTGGCAGCCTGTCCCTACCCGGCGGGCGACGCGCCGGCCGCGCTTCGAGATGCTCGCGACATGCGGCTCCGGGCCCGGGTTGCGAGGGACGCTCAGCACGAGCAGGCGGGCACCGGCGGCGTGCAGCTCCTCGACGCTCGCCACGAGCGGCGGCGCGGTGAGCTGACGGATGCGGTCGCACAGCCAGGCGGCGTCGAGCGCGGTGCCGCGGAACGCCTCGCGGCCGGCGCGCTGGTCGTCGAGCCCGACGACCAGCGTGCCGCCGTCGTGGTTGGCGAGGCAGGCGGCGGCGTCGGCCAGCAGGCGCGCCGCGCCGTCGTCCTCCGTCGCACCCGTCCGATGGCCGCCATCCGTCGCGCGCCGCGTCGGATCCTCCTTGCAGTCGAGCGTTTCCGTCTCCACGTCGGCCGGACGGGCGCCGCCGAGCACGCGTTGGATCGCCGCGCGCGCTGCGTCGCCGGAATGGCGCCGGGGATCGAAAACCACATCAGGCACGCGAAAAAACTTATCATGCCTTTCCACGCCAAGGGGCGATAAGTTTCCGCACCTTTCCCGACAAGAAACGGGCGACGCGCCGCCTGTGGGAAGATCGTCGCACCGGGGGAACGAGCGAGCACGGGGGGCGAGCGGGTGAGACGGACGATGCGGCTCGCCGTCGCGGCGCAGCAGACCGCGAACGGCCACTACCGCGCGATCGTGCCGCTGCAGGAGCTGGCGCGGCGCGGCCACAGAGTGCACTGGCCGGGCGACCCGTCGTTCCAGGCGCTGCGCAACGGCGCCGCGCCGCCGCCGTGGGACGCGCTCCACGTGCAGCAGATGCACGGCGGGGAAGCGCTCGAGGTGATCGGCCGGGTGCGGCGCGCCGGGATCGCCGTGGTGTGGGACACCGACGACGACATCAGCGCCGTCACGCGCGGCAGCGAGGCGTGGCACCGGCTCGGCGGCCGGCGCGGGATCCGCCGGCACTTCAAGGAGGCGGTCGCGGCCGCGCGCGCCGCGCACGTCGTCACGACGACGAACGAGCACCTCGCTCACGTCTATCGCGACGCCGGCGCTGAGCACGTCGTCGCGATCGAGAACTACCTCGCGCCGCGCGACCTCGCGCACCCGCGCAGACGTCACCGCGGCGTCGTGATCGGCATCGCCGCCGCCGGCGAGCACGAGCCGGACCTGCGCAAGCTGAAGTTCGCGGCGATGCTCGAAACGCTGCTGGAGCGCCACGACGGCGTCCGGGTCGTCGCGATCGGCGCCGACCTGAGACTGCGCAGCGAGCACCGCTACGCGCACGTGAGACCGGTCCCGATCGAGCAGCTGATCCCGACCGAGACGCAGTTCGACGTCGCGCTCGCACCGCTGCGCGACACCGGCTTCAACCGCGCCCGCTCGAACGTGAAGCTGAAGGAGTACGCGGCCGCCGGCGCGGCGTGGCTCGCCTCGCCGGTCGGTCCCTACGCGGGGATGGGGGAGGAGCAGGGCGGCCTGCTCGTCGCGGACGGCGACTGGCTGGCGACGCTCGAAGCGCTGCTCGAGGACCCCGACCGCCGCCGCGCGCTCGCCGCGAGAGCCCGCGCGTGGGCCGAGGGCCAGACGATCAGCGCCGGCGCGGCGCGCTGGCAGGCCGCGTTCCGCGACGCGGTGCAGCGGGCGCGCGGCGGCTGAGCGACGCCGGCGCCCCCGCCTCGCCCCGCCTCGCCGTCAGGCGTCCTGTCCCGTGCCCGCAGGAGGAGCACAGGGCAGGACGCTTCACCACGCGTCGACCATCGTGCGGCGCCGGCCGGTCGCGGGATCCGGCGGCGGCACGCGCACGGCGCGCAGCGTCGCGACGAGGCGGGCGCGCGTGTCGGCGGGGTCGATCACGTCGTCGAGCTCGAAGTGGACGGCGGCGTTGAGCGCGCTGCTGTTCGCGCGCACGGCCGCGACGAGGTCCTTCACGCGCTGCTCGCGCTCCGCCTCGTCCTCGATCGCCGCCAGCTCGCCGCGCAGCGCAAGCCGCACCGCGCCCTCCACCCCCATCGCGCCCAGCTCGCCGCTCGGCCACGCGAGCGTGAGCGCCGGCGCGTGCAGCGAGCCGCCCGCCATCGCCTGCGCGCCGAGCCCGAACGCGCGCCGCACGACGACGCACAGCAGCGGCACGCTCATCGTCGCGGCCGTCAGGAACATGCGCGAGGTGTGGCGCACGGTCGCGGTCTGCTCGGACTCGGGACCGACCATGAAGCCGGGCGTGTCGACGAGGCTGAGGATCGGCAGCCCGAACGCGTCGCACAGCTGCATGAAGCGCGCGGCCTTGTCGGAGCCGTCGGCGTCGATCGCGCCGGAGAGGTGCCGCGGGTCGTTCGCGATCACGCCGACCGGCCGCCCCTCGATCCGCGCGAGCGCGGTGAGGATCGTACGGCCGAAGCGCGGGCGCAGCTCCAGCACCGAGTCGTCGTCGGCGAGGGTCCGGAGCAGGGCGCGTGCGTCGTGGACGCGCTTGGGGTCGGCGGGGATCGCGTCGCGCAGCAGCGCCTGGTCGGCGCAGGCCCAGTCGGGGAGCGGCCCTTGGAAGTAGGAGAGGAAGCGCTGCGCGACGCGGACCGCCTCGGCCTCGTCGGCCGCGACGACGTCGATCGTGCCGTTGGGCTCCTGCACCGCGACCGGCCCGACCTCCTCGGGCTTGAACGAGCCGAGCCCACCGCCCTCGATCATCGCCGGGCCGCCCATCCCGACGCTCGCCTCCGGCGTCGCGATCACGACGTCGCAGCAGCCGAGCAGCGCGGCGTTGCCGGCGAAGCAGCGGCCGGAGACGATCCCCACGCGCGGCACGAGCCCGGACAGCCGCGCGAACGTCTGGAAGCTCGGCACGACGAGGTGGAAGAGACCGGAGGAGTCCGTGTCGCCCGGCCGCCCGCCGCCGCCCTCGGCGAACAGCACGACCGGCAGCCGGTGGCGCTCGGCCAGCTCCAGCAGCCGGTCGGTCTTCTGGTGGTTGCGGATCCCCTGCGTGCCGGCGAGGACCGTGTAGTCGTAGGCGAGGATCGCGGCGCGCGCCCGGTCGGGACCGTGCAGCGCGGCGTTGACGGTGCCGACGCCGGTCACGATCCCGTCGCCCGGCGTCCGCTCGACCAGCTCGTCGAGCTCGCGCCGCGCCCGCTGCGCCGCGAGCGTCAGCGCGCCGTACTCCGAGAACGAGCCGTCGTCGCACAGGTCCGCCACGTTCTCCCGCGCGGTCCGCAGGCCCGTCGCGTGGCGCTTGGCGACCGCCGCCGGCCGGGCGGCGTCGTCCTGCGCACGCCGCCGGCGCTCCAGCAGCTCCGCGAGGTCCGGGCGGACCGCGTCGTCCGCGCTCGCGCCGGCCGTGCTCGCGCCGGCCGCGGCGCCCGCCGCGGTCGCTCCCGCCGCCGCCGCATCGCCGCTCGCCTCGACGCGGAACAGCGCCTGTCCCTCCGCGACCTGCTCGCCGACCGCGACCGCCAGCTCCCGCACCACGCCCGCCTCCGGCGCGACCACCTCGTGGTGCATCTTCATCGCCTCCACCACGAGCACCGCCGCCCCCGCGCGCACCCCGCCGCCCTCGCCCACGAGCACCTCGGCGACCACGCCCGTCAACGGCGACTCGATCAGCATCCGGCGCACTGTAGCCCCCGCCGAGCCCCCGCACGCTGCATGGATTTCGACGATCACAGGGCTATGCGGTTGCGGCCTTCCCCGGCACCTGAAAGCTCGCGCTACTCGCGGATCTTCAGAGCGGCTAATCGTAGATGTGCACGACCTCTAATCGCATTCCTGCATGAACCCTGATCGCAGCCCTGCGCTGTATGAGCGCCATGCGACGGCACTCGTCACCGATGCGCTCGCGCGAAGGCCAGCGCGACGCTGGGACGCAGAGACTGGCGTCCGCTCGCGAAGCTTCGCGACGCGCTCGGCGACCGCTTTCGCGCAGGCGTCATCGTCTACACCGGCGAGCAGACGATCCCGCTCGGCGACCGGTTGCGCGCGATGCCGGTCAGCGGGCTGTGGGCGGACGCCTGAGGCGCTCGCCGCGCGCCGGCTCGCTCACGCGAGTCCACATCGCACTCCGTCCGCGACCCACCTGGAGGAGGCCCTCCGCCTTCAACGCATCGAGCGCCTTGCGGATCGTCGCTTGGCTGATGTCCGGCAGCGCGTCGGCGATCTGAGCGAGCCGGAAGCTGCGCGGCGCCTGCGTGAGGATGTAGGTGCGCGCCTGCTCCTCCTTCGTCGCGCCGACGAGCTCCGTGCCCGCCGCGACGCGCCGAGCGAAGTCGTCGTACGCGTCGTCGAGGATGCGGAGCAGGTAGCCGATCCACGGCCACGGGTCGTGGGTCACCTCGTGCCAGCCGGCCTGACTCGCTCGCAGCGCCGCGTAGTAGGCGTGCTTGCTCTCGAAGATGCGCTGCTCGATCGACGCGTAGCGCGCCACGCCGAAGCCGTGTCGCAGCAGCTCGGCGGTCGTCAGCAGCCGCGCGACGCGGCCGTTTCCGTCCTGGAACGGATGGATCGCGAGGAAGTCGAGCGCGAGCGCGGCCAGCAGCAGGATCGGCGGGTGACGGCCAGTTGCGATCGCCGCCTCGTAGCGCGCGACGAGCTCGACCAGCTGCCGCTCCGTCTCCGGGCCGGCCGGCACCGGCTTGAAGACGACTGTTACGCGCCCGTCGGGCGAGCGGTCGCCGATCACGTTGTCGGACGTCTTGAGCTTGCCCGCGAGCGGGTCGCCCGCGTGGCGCATCAGCAGCCGGTGGACGTGCAGGATCAGCGGGACGGTCAGCTTCTCCGGCTGCTTGCGCAGCAGCTCGTCGGTCGCGTCGCGGTAGCCGGCGAGCTCGGCCTCGCTGCGGTTGCGGAACGAGCCGTCACGTCCCGCGTCGCGCAGCAGCGTCAAGGCGCGGTCGTCGTCGACGACCACGTCCTCGATCGCGCTCGACGCGGTGATCGAGTCGAAGCGCGTGCGTGCCGCGAGCCGCTTGAGCACCTGCGGCGCCTGGGCGCGGAACAGCTCCTCCCGGCCGCGGCCGTACTCGACCGCCGCGAGCACGGTCACGAGCTCGGCGGGCATGGCGGCCAGCTTGACGTCGATGTCGAGAAAGGAGCGCAAATCTACTAGCCCAAGCCGCTTCTTAGCAGATTTACGCCTTCGCCTAGCGGATTCCTGCCCGCCGCGACCGGTGGCGCTCGACGCGATCAGCTGCGCACGGCCGCCAGCGCCGCGAGCCGCGCGCGGTGGCGGCGGGCGCCGCCGAGGAGCGCGGCGTCGAGCTGGGCGCGCTTGTAGAGCCAGTGGACGTCGGCCTCCCACGTGAAGCCGATGCCGCCGTGCGCCTGGATCGCGGACGCGGTCACGGAGCGCCCGCCGTCGGCGGCGGCCGCGGCGGCGAGCGCGGCCGCCTCGGGCAGGCGCTCGGGCGCGGCGCCGGCCGCCCAGGCGGCGTAGAGCGCGGTCGAGCGCGCCGACTCGGTGTCGAGCAGCATCTGCGCGCAGCGGTTCTGCACGGCCTGGAAGGACCCGACCGGGACGCCGAACTGTCTGCGCTCCTTCACGTACTCCAGCGTCATCTCCAGCGCCCGCTGCGCGATCCCGACGACCTCCGCGGCGAGCGCGGCACGCACGAGGTCGGCGGCGCCGGCGCCCTCGCCCGCGCCCGGCCGCGCGGAAGCGTCCTGGCCTCTGCCGGCGCCGCGAGCACCGCCCAGGACGCTGCCGAGCGGCTCGGCCTCGCCGCCGCTCACGGTCGCGTAGCGGCGCGTCGGGTCGATCGTCTCCAGCGGCCGGGCGTCGAAGCCGGTCACGAGCGCGGCCTCGTCGCCGTCGAGCAGCAGCACCACGTCCGCGCCCGCGCCGTCGGCGCACAGCCACCCGCCGACCGCCCCGCCGGCCGCCTCGCCGGCGGCCCCGGCGCTGCCCGTCCGCATCCCGATCCCCGCGCGCGCCTCGCCCGCCGCGAGCGGGCCGAGCCACCGCGCCCGCTGCTCCTCGTTGCCACACGCCTGGATCACGGCGGCGGCGACAGCACAGGACAGGAACGGCGTCGCCGCGCACGCGTAGCCGAGCTCCTCCAGCAGCGCCGCGAGCTCCACCATCCCGAGCCCGCCGCCGCCGTGCGCCTCGGCGACCGCGATCCCGGGCCAGCCGAGCGACACCAGCTCGTCCCACAACGCCGGGTCGTACCGCGCGCCGGCCTCGGCGGCCGCCCGCACCTGCGCCCACGACGACCGCGCGGCCAGCAGCTCGCGCGCGACGCGCTTGATCTCCTTCTGGTCCTCGGTCAGGTCGAAGTGCATCGCCGGCCCAGTCCTCAGCGTCCCGCTCGCGGCAGGCCGAGGACCCGCTCGGCGACGATGTTCTTCAGCACCTCGGTCGTGCCGCCCTCGATCGAGTTGCCGCGCGCCCGCAGCAGCTCGAACGCCCACGGCTCGCCGGCGGTCAGCGCCTCCGGCCCGAGGATGTCCGTGGCCAGCTGCGTCAGCTGCTGGTTCGTATCCGACCACATCCACTTCGTCAGCGAGCCCTCCGGCCCCGGCTGGCCGTACGTTCTCGATCGCGGTCAGGCCGCGGTAGGCGGTGAGCCGCAGCACCTCGCAGCGCAGGTGCAGCTCGCCCAGCCGATCCGCCACGACCGGGTCCTCCAGCAGCCCCCGCGCCGACGCCGCCGCGATCAGCTCGTCCAGCAACTGCCGCAGCCGCACCTGCAGGAAGAACGCCAGGCCGCTGCGCTCGTTCATCAGCGTCGTCAGCGCGACCTTCCAGCCGTTGCCGACGCCGCCGAGCACGTTGGCGTCCGGCACGCGCGCGCCGTCGAGGAACAGCTCGTTGAACTCCGACTCGCCGGTGATCTGCTTCAGCGGCACGATCTCGACGCCGTCCTGCTCCATGTCCATCAGGAAGTACGTGAGGCCCTGGTGCTTCTTCGGCGCGTCGGGGTCGGTGCGCGCGACGAGCATGCACCACTTCGCGTACTGCGCCATCGAGGTCCACACCTTCTGGCCGGTGATGACCCACCCCTCGCCGTCCTTCACGGCGCGCGTCTTCAGCGCGGCGAGGTCGGAGCCGGCGTCGGGCTCGCTGAAGCCCTGGCACCAGACCTCCTCGGCGGTGAGGATCGGGACGAGGTGGCGCTCCTGCTGCTCGGGCGTGCCCCACGTCATGATCGTCGGCCCGGCGAGCAGCAGGCCGAGCACGTTCGCCGGCAGCGGCGCGCCGGCCGCCGCCAGCTCCTCGTAGAAGATCGCCGACTGCGTCAGCGTCGCGCCGCGCCCGCCGTGCTCGGCCGGCCAGTGGACCGCCGCCCAGCCGTCCTCGGCGAGCCGGCGCTGCCAGTCGCGCCGCCACGCGTAGTGGGCGTCCTCGTCCCCGGCCGGCGCCTCGCCCGGCGGGTTCGCCGTCAGCCAGGAGCGCAGCTCCGCGCGGAAGGCCGCCTCCTGCGGGCTGTCGGTCAGGTCCATGCGCGCGCCTCCCGCCACCGCGATCGCGTCAAGCGTCCTGAGCTGACCTCGTAGGGCAAGGCCAGGTCAGGACACTTGGAGGACTTGGACGCGGCGCGCATCGCGTCAGCCCGCCCGCACCTCGAGCACGACCTTGCCGGTCGCGCCGCGCGAGTCGATGCAATCCAGCGCGCTCGCGGCGTCGTCGAACGCGAAGCGCGCGCCGACGAGCGGTCTCACGTAGCCGCGCTCGATCAGACGGTCGAGCGCCGCGCCGACCTCGCGCACGTACGCGGGCTTCGGCATCGCGTACGCGCCCCAGCCGGCGCCGATCACCTCGGTGTTGCCGAGCAGCAGCCGGTTCACTCTCACCTCGGGGATCGACCCGCCGGTGAAGCCGACGACGACCACGCGGCCACCCTCGCGCAACGAGCGGATCGAGTCGGTGAAGCGGTCGCCGCCGACCGGGTCGAGCACGAGGTCGACGCCGCCGAGCGCCTTGACCTCGTCCTTCCAGGGACCGTCGGATCGCACCACCTCGTCGGCGCCGGCCTCGCGCGCCACGCGCTCCTTCGCCTCGGTCGAGACGACCGCGATCGTGCGCGCGCCCAGCCCCCGCGCGACCTGCAAGGCGGCCGTGCCGACGCCGCCCGCAGCGCCGTGCACGAGGACCGTCTCGCCGGCCGCCAGGCGCCCGCGCGTTCTGAGCGCGAACCAGGCGGTGTGGTAATTGAGGACCAGTCCCGCGCCCTGCGCGAAGTCGAGCGCGTCGTCGAGCTTGAAGGTGAAGAAGGCGGGCGCGACCGCCGTCTCGGCGAAGGCGCCGAGCGCGGTGAAGGCGGCGACGCGGTCGCCAGGCTCCAGCCCGCTCCCCGCCGGCGCCGACCGCACGACGCCCCCGACCTCGCTGCCGGGCACGAACGGCAGCGGCGGTCTGAACTGGTACTGGCCGCGCGTCTGCAAGACCTCCGGGAACGACACCCCCGCCGCATGCACCTCCACCACGACCGCCTCCTCGCCGGCCGGCGCAAGCGGATGGCTCGGCTCCGGCTCGGGGAGGTCCACATACCGCAGCGCCGACTCCGGCCCGCTCAGCTCGGCGATCTGGATCGCGCGCATGACGCGCAACCTAGTCCCTAAGCGCCGTTGGTGCGGCAGCTCTCCAGGTCAGCCAGGAGCGAACGCGGCATCGGCGGGATCTGCTCGCCCGCGGGACGGCGGACGCGGGTGCGGACCCCAGGTCCGAACGCGTCGGTGCCGTGGGTGCGCGAGGAGACGAGGGCGGGCGTGTTGCCGACGAGTGCGTCGAGGCGGTGCAGCAGCCGGTTGCGACGGCGGGAGACGAGCAGCGTCTCGCACTCGAGGTCGACGACCAGGGCGGCGCGGTGCTCCGCATGCAGCGTGTGCCAGACGCGCGCGTCGGCCAAGTCGTCGTCGCTGGCGACGAATGACACGCTGTCGGGGTAGCCGGGGTCCTCGCCCTCGATCGTCTCGCGCAGGAAGACCTCGCGCGTCTTCGCTTGAATCGGCGTGTCGGTCGGATAGGTCATCGCGTGCGCTCCCAGACGAGCACCATAGCGCGCCAGTGGCGCTTGATCCTCGCCTCTGCCGTGTTCATCGCGGAATTCACAGGTCCGTATGTGACGGTCGGCGGAAGCTTCTCGCCGGCGCGGAAGCGGTGCTCGTGGTGCTCCTCCGGGCCGTGGGAGTTGTCGAACACGCGCACGTTGTGCAGCCGGCCCTCCCGGAGGACGATGAGGACGATCGCGTACTCGACCGGATGGGTGCTCGAACGCAGCGTGAGCATCCAGACGCCGGGGCCCAGTCTGCGCCAGTCGTCGCGATCCTTCGGGCTCACCGACCGCCAGAGGGCAGTCGGCACCGAGGTTCGCCCCCACGCCGCGGAGCCCAGGTCCCTGCGCAGGCGTCCGGAGGTTGAACTAATCTAAGGTGCAATGTGCCACCGTCGACAGCGCGTCACCGTCGCGGCGGCGCTGGTGGGCTGCGCGCTCGCGCTCTGCGCGTGCGGCATCGGAGCGGGTTCTGTGCCTGAACGCGCCAGTCGCACCACGCCGCGGCCGAGCAGCGCGTCCGCGAGCGCCTCCGCCGAGATGTCGTTGGCGATACGCGCGGGCGGTGGGCACGGAACCGGCACGAGGACACTTCGGCTCACGTATCGCCGCCGGCGCGTCCGGCGCCGCTTCGCTGTCGCCGTCGAGGGTGCATGCGAGCGCGTTCCCGTCCCGCCAGCGAGCGACCAGAGCCGCGGTACAAGCCCGGATGCGCGCCGCGCTGCGGCGCTCCGTCGCGAGCAGGCGTGGCTGAAGGCGCTGGAACCCGTCCTCGCCGATGTCGGTGTGCCCGCTGTCGAGCGCGCGCGCATGCGCAACTATCTCCGGGCGGTGCACAACGAGATCCTGCTGGACCGGATGGTCGCGCACGACCTCGTTTCACCTGGAGGCGACGGGCTCGGCGTCAGCGCCGGAGAAGCGCAGAACCGCGAGAACCGCGAGCGGCGGGCCCGGATATCGCGCCGGCTTGACGCGCCCTGCCTGCGGCGGTTCACCCGCTCCTGAGCTCGTGGACGCGGGTCAGCAGACGATGCCAGGGGGGGCCTTGGCGCCGCTTTCCGACAGCCGGCGCCATTCGCCCGCCATCGCGTCGGCCACGTTCGAGCCCGAGACATGCGCGACGAGCGGGACGCGGGCGCCGTCATCGAAGATGCGGCAGCGTTGGCCCAGCACCGGCACGTCGCGCCGGCTTACGAGTCGCCATGCCCGCATGCGCAGCTCGCGCGGAGCTTCCGGACGTGAGCCGCGCGCGAGGTAGCCGGCCACCACCATCGCCGGGTCGCTGCCTCTGTGCGGGAACGCCGCCCACGCTTGTGCGCCATAGCCGATCACGCATCGCTCGCGGCGTGCGCACCCGCGGCCGTCCGGCTCTCCGTCGAGCGCCAGTATCACCGTCCGCGCGTCGGCGCGTAGCCCCGCGCGGTTGAGCTGGGGCCCCGCTCGTGGAGGCCGCCGCCCGAGCGAAACCAGGTTGAGGCGCTCGCCGGCCGGCTCGAGAGCGAACGGGACCGCTTGGTGCGTGGAGGGATCGTCGAATGCGCCGACGACGATGCGCGCGTCGTTCTCGTCGGTGACGGCGCATGGGTCCTTGCGTGTGACGCCCACGCATGTGAAGGCGCGCCGCGGGCCGTTCGCGGGCAGGCGGAGGGTCGTGAAGCTCACGAGCTGGTCCGCGCGCTTGTGGTAGAGGCGGACCTCGTCGGGGCCGGGGCAGAGCGCGCGCCGGACCGCGAGCACGACGACGGTCCGCCCGGTGATCGCCCGCGCGTTCGCGGGCGAGGCCCTCGCGTGCTCGCAATCGGGGCCGCTGTCCCTGATGTCTGCGAGCTGCCGCTGGATGTCGGGCGGCGTCTTGAAGCCGCGAGCGCGGCCGTATGCCACCGTCATGAGCGCACACGCGAGCATCAGCGCGCCCACGGCGCCCATCATCGCGGTCACGCGTGCAGGTCGCGGCGCTGGCTGGACGGGAGGTACGGGCGCCGGGAACCAGCCGTGCCACGGATGTCCGGCCAGCGCCTGTGCCAATGCCGCTGACACGGCGCGCTCGTCGCGGCTCGGCGCGGTGACACGGATCGCGCGGGCGCGCGCGAGCAGGCGTCGTGCGCGATGGCGGCTCGTCTGCTGTGCTTCGGTGGCAGGATCGTCGAGCAGCGGTGCGAGCTCGTGCTCGTCGATCGTCGCCACGATCGGAAGCGGAGCCCCTCGCGCGGCGAGCTGGTCGAGCACGTCGATGTCGAGTCCTGGGAGAAAGCGACCGAGCTCGTCGAGCCAGAGGACATAGGCTTGGCGCCGTGGCTTGGAGCCACCGCTCGACATGCGGCTCAGCCGGGCTCGGAGCGCTTGCGCCAGGCGTCTTGGCACGAGCTGTCTCCGCCAGCCCGGCGGCGACTCGATCAGCGCCGGGAGCGCGTCGATGTGGGCAAGCGTCGTTTCGAGGCCGGCCGCGTCCTCGGGCACGAGCAGCATCAGCTCGGGTTGCGCGTAGCGCAGCGCCTCGTACGCGCTGCGCGTCTTGCCGGCTCGTTTCGGGCCGTACACGACGACGACGGGATCGTGTCCGATCGCACTTCGCAGGTCGTCGTCGACCTCGCGACGAACGTACTCCGGGAGCACCTCGCCGGTCGAACTCGGAGTCGCGTCGACCGGGTGGGCGCCGAGCGCATACGGTGTCAGCTGGTCTGCGGTTCGCGGCGGCCAGCAGGCGAGCCCGCGGTCGAGCCGGGCGCGCAGCTCCTGTCGCGTCGCATCGTCGGCGACGTGCGAGCGCCACAGGCCGACCAGCACCACGGCGAGCGCCGCGGCCCCCGACAGTCCTGCGTTGATCAGTGGACGCAGGCCGAGTGCCGGAAGCAACTGCTGCGAGAGCAGCGTCGCGACGCCGATCGTGACGGCGCCGATCCCGGTGTACCAGCGTGCCTTGCTTCTCATGGCGCTGCTCCCCCGTGCATTGCACGGGGTCTATCCACCACTCAGCGTCAGCGGTGCAGCTTACTTATTCTCTGTGTGTCGCGCCGCGCACCACGGTGAGCAGCGCGTCGGCGGTGCCGGCGGCGTGGTGCTCGCCGGTGCCGAGGCGGCGGACGCCGAGGCCGCAGAGGAGCGCGACGACGGCGCGCGCGTGGCGCTCGGGGTCGGGCACGCCGAGCGCGTGCAGGACCGCGGTGGCGAACTCCTCGTAGGCGGCGAAGCAGCGGCGCGAGGCGTCGTGCAGCTCGGGGTCGCGCGAGGCGTGCAGGTGCAGCTCCAGCTCGGCGACCTCCTCGGGCCGGCCGGAGCCGCCGGCGGCGACCTGCTCGACGACCGCCGCCGCCTGCTCGGCGCTCGGCTCGCCGCCGCCGGCCGCGCTCGTGCTCGCGCGCAGCTCGGCGGCGAGCGCCTGCAGCCGCGCGACCTCCTCCTCGGCGTACAGCAGCAGGCTTTCGCGCAGCAGGTCGGTCTGGCTGGGGAAGTGGTAGGTGAGCGAGCCGAGCGCGACGCCGGCCTCGGCCGCGACGCGGCGGTTGCTGACCGCGCCGACGCCGCCGGCCGCGATCACGCGCAGCGTCGCGTGGAGGATCCGCGCGCGCGTGTCGGTGGCGCCCGGACCGGGGGTGGCGCCCGCGCCGGAGGTGACGGAGGCCGCCATGCGGCGAAGTCTACCCGCGCGTCCGCTATCGTTCGTTCGAACGACCGACTCGTCCTCTCGCTCGTGGGCTCGACCGACACCGACATCACCGCCGCCGACGACCTCGCCTTCTCCGGCCTGCGCGCGCAGGCCGAGCTCGTCGCGACCGGCCAGGCGTCCTCCCGCGAGCTGGTCGACGCCGCGCTCGCGCGCATCGACGCCGCCCAGCCGCAGCTCAACGCCTTCCGCCGCGTCCGCCACGACGCCGCGCGCGCCGAGGCCGAGGAGGCCGACCGCCGCCACGCCACCGGCGAGCGCGCACCGCTGCTCGGCGTCCCCGTCGCGATCAAGGACGACACCGACCTCGCCGGCGGAGACGACCGAGTTCGGCTGCCCCGGCACGTTCCACCCGCGCCACGGCGACAGCGAGGTCGCGCGCCGCCTGCGCGCCGCCGGCGCCGTCATCGTCGGCAAGACGACGACGCCCGAGGTCGGCCAGTGGCCGTTCACCGAGGGTCCGGCGTTCGGCGCCACGCGCAACCCCTGGTCGCCCGCCCACACCCCCGGCGGCTCCTCCGGCGGCAGCGCCGCCGCCGTCGCCGCCGGCCTCGTGCCCGCCGCCGCGGGCTCCGACGGCGCCGGCTCCGTCCGCATCCCCGCCGCCTGGACGCACCTCGTCGGCGTCAAGCCGCAGCGCGGCCGCGTCTCCACCTGGCCGTTCCTGTCCGCCTTCAACGGCCTCACCTGCGTCGGCCCGCTCGCGCGCACGGTCGACGACGCCGCGCTGATGCTCGACGCGCTCGCCGGCAACCGCCCGGAGGACCTGCACCAGCCGCCGCCCCCGCCGGAGTCGTTCGCCGACGCCGCGGCGCGCGAGCCCGGCCGGCTGCGGATCGCGCTCTCGACCAAGATCCCGTGGTCGATCGCGCCGGCGAGCCTGGACGCGCAGGTGCGCGAGCCGGTCGAGCAGCTCGCGCGCACGCTCGAGGGCCTCGGCCACGACGTCGAGGAGGCCGACCCCCGCTACGGCCTCGTCGGACTGTCCTTCATGCCACGATCGACGGGCGGGGTACGTGAGTGGGTCGAGCTGCACGTGACGGATCACGCGCAGCTCGACCCGCGCACTCGCGGCACGATGCGGCTCGGCCGGATCCTCAGCCCGCTGCTGCGCCTCGCGCACGCGATCGAGCGGCCACTGCACGCGCACGTCGGGCGGATCTTCCGCCGCTACGACGTGATCCTGATGCCGACGACCGCCAAGCCGCCCGCGCCGATCGGCGCGATCGACGGCCTCGACGCATGGCCGACCGACAAGCTGATGGTCGGCCACTGCCCCTACACGTGGGTCTGGAACGTGCTCGGCTGGCCCGGCGTCAACGTGCCCGCCGGCCTCACCGCCGACGGCCTGCCGGTCGGCGCGCAGCTGCTCGGCCCGGCGAACAGCGAGGGCCGCCTGCTCGGCCTCGCCGCGCAGCTCGAGCGCGTCGAGCGCTGGGCGCGGCGCCGCCCGCCGGCGTTCGCGCCCGCCGCGGCCGCGTAGGAGAGAGGCCGGCGCGCGCGATAGCGTTCGCGCCGATCTCGTCCACGATCGAGGAGGCACGTCCGGCATGCGCGTCGCGGTGATCGGGGGGACCGGGGGGCTCGGCTCGCTCGTCGTCGCCGAGCTGGCGGCGCGCGGGGACGCGGTGCGCGCGGTGAGCCGCACGACGCCGGCGGCGGGGACGCTGCCGGACGGGGCGGAGCACGCGCGCGCGGACCTCGCGAGCGGCGACGGGCTGCGCGAAGCGGTCGACGGCGCCGACGTCGTCGTCGAGGCGGCGAACGACCGCCGCCGCGCGCGCGAGGTGCTCGTCGACGGCACGCTGCGGCTCGTGTCCGCCGAGGCGGACGCCGGCGTGCGGCACCACGTCGCGATCTCGATCGTCGGCTGCGACCGCGTCCCGAACGCCTACTACAAGGCGAAGGTCGCGCAGGAGCGGGCGCTCGCGAGCGGGACGGTGCCGTGGAGCCTCCTGCGCGCGACGCAGTTCCACACGCTGGCGGCCGAGGCGTTCGCGGCCGCGGCGCGCATGCGGGTGCTGCCGAGGATCCGCGTGCCGCTGCAGCCGATCGACACGGCCGTCGTCGCGCGGCGGCTGGCGCAGCTCGCGGACGGCGAGCCGGCGGGCCGCGTCGCCGACCTCGCGGGGCCGCAGGTGCAGACGCTCGCCGAGCTGGCGGACGCCTGGCGCGCGCACGCCGGCCGCGCGCTGCTGGCCCTGCCGCTGCCGCCGCGCGCGCTCGGCCGGGGCGCGCGCGAGATGGCCGCCGGCCACCTCACCGACCCGGCCGCCGCGAACCACGACGGCCCGTCGTTCGCGCGCTGGCTCGCGACGCGATGAGGTCGCCGCTCGCCGCGCGCGCCGCGCTGTGGATCACCGCCGCCAGCGCCGCCGGCGTCGGCCTGCTCGCCACGTTCGCGCCCCGGACCTTCTACGACGACTTCCCATACGCCGGCCACTGGGTCGACCGCCTGCCGCCGTACAACGAGCACCTCGTCACCGACGTCGGCGCGCTCTACCTCGGCTTCGCGCTGCTGCTCGCGTGGGCCGCCGTGACGTTGCAGCGCCAGCTCGTGCAGGCGGCCTGCTGGGGCTGGATCCTCTTCTCGGCGCTCCACCTCGTCTTCCACGCGCGCCACCTCGGCGGCTTCGGCGCCGGCGACGCGGTCGCCGAGCTCGTCTCGCTCGCCGCCGTCGTCGCGCTGCCGCTGATCGCGCTGTGGGCGGCGCGGCCGCTCGGCGCGCCGGGACCGCGAGCCTCGTGAACAGAGGCTGGCTCGCAGTACGTCGACGCCCGCTCGGGAAGGCCCCGTCCACGGTCTGCGGGGAACTGCGGTCGAGCGGCGCGCCACGTGCGCCGATGCGGCTCACATGCCGCCAGTCGAGACGGGCCCCGCCGCCGCGTGCCACGCGCCCCCGCCAGCCGCACCTCACCCCGATCGCCCCGTGCCCGCCAGCGTGGAGGCGACGACCGGCCTCGGCACGCGCGGGCGGCTGATCGGCGACCTGCTCGCGCTGACGCCGCAGGACGGCGTGCGCGTGCTCGCCGTCTACGAGCTGGCCGGCTTCGATGCGTACGCGCGCATGAACGGCGTCGCCGCCGGCGAGCGGCTCGTGCAGCGGCTCGCCGGGCGGGTCGCGGCCGCCGTCGAGCCCGCGGGCGCCGGCTACCGCATCGACCTCGCGCGCTTCGCGGTGCTGATCCGGCCCGGCCGCGTGCACGCGGAGGCGATCGTCGGCGCCGCCGCGGCGGCGCTGTCCGACGACGACGTCGCCGCGACGCTCGCGACCGCCGAGCTGTCCGCCGCCGGCGACCCGGTCGCGACGCTCGAACGGCTCGAGCGCGGGGAGGAGCGTCGCCCTGCCGTCGCCCCGCCCGCCGTCGCCCTCTCCGACGTCGCCGCGCCCACCGTCGCCGCGCCCACCGTCGCCGCGCCCACCGTCGGCATCCCGATCGCGGACGCCCGCCGCACGGCGCACGAGCGCCGCCCGCCGCGCACCGAGCGCGGCCCCTACCTGCGCGTCGTCACGCGCTTCCGCCTCAGCGTGCTGGCCGGCCTGCTGTGGGTCGCCTTCTCGACGTGGCTCGCGTGGACGTGGATCGGCGACCTCGCGGACCTGATCTCGCTGCCGGGGGCGATCGCCGTGATCGGCGGCATCGCGCTGATCCCCGGCTATCTCAACGTCCAGCTGATCGCCTCGCTGGTGCTCGACCGGCCGCGGCCGCTGTCGCTCGACCTCGACTACCCGGCGCTGACGCTGCTCGTCGCGGCCTACGAGGAGGAGGCGACGCTCGCGCAGACGCTCGCCTACGCGCTCGACCAGGACTACCCGGGGCCGCTCCACCTGACCGTGATCGACGACGGCTCGCGCGACGCGACCGCCGCGATCGTCGCCGGCTACGCGCGGCTCGACCCGCGCATCCGTCTGCTGACCGTCCCGCACGGCGGCAAGGCGAAGGCGCTCAACGCCGGCCTCGCAGCGGCCGACACCCCACTGGTGGCGACGATCGACGCCGACACGCTGCTGATGCCCGGCGCGCTGCGCCGCGTCGTCGCGCGCCTGCTCAGCGAGCCGGAGGACACGGTCGCGGTCGCCGGCAGCGTACTCGTGCGCAACTCGCGCAGCGGCCCCGTCGGCGCCGCGCAGTCGTGGGACTACTTCCTCGGGATCGGGTCGATCAAGCGCCAGCAGGCGCTGCTGCAGGCGACGCTCGTCGCGCAGGGCGCCTTCAGCGTCTACGTCGCGGCCGCGCTGCGCGAGGCCGGCGCCTGGCCCGACACGATCGGCGAGGACATCGTGATGACCTGGGCGCTGCTCGACCAGGGCGGACGCACCTCGTTCGAGGGCAGCGCGGTCGCGTTCACCGAGGTGCCCACCACGCTGCGCCAGCTGGCGCGCCAACGGCGTCGCTGGGCGCGCGGCATGATCGAGGGGCTCGAGCGCTACGGCGTCGCGCTCGTGCGCCGCCACCGCACGTACGCGCACGGGATCCTCGCGAACGCGATCTTCCCGTACCTCGACCTCGTCTTCACGTTCGCGTTCATCCCCGGGATCGTGCTCGCCTGCTTCGGCATCTTCGTGATCGTCGGGCCGATGACGCTCGCGGTGCTGCCGCTGAACCTGCTGCTCGCGAGCATCATGTACCGCCGCCAGCGCGGCTCGTTGACGGAGGCCGGCCTGCACGTGCGCCGGCACGGGCTCGGGCTCGTCGTCTACGTCTTCCTCTACCAGCTGCTGCTCTCGCCGGTCTCCGTCGCCGGCTACGCGCAGGAGCTCATGCACCGTGACCGCAGCTGGTGAGCGGGCGCCCGACCCGCGCACCGCGCGGCGGATGCGCGCGGTGCTGCTCGCCGTCGCGGCGCTGACCGCCGCCTACGTCGCCGTCGCGGCCGGCGGCGCCACGGCCGGCACCGAGCGCTTCAGCGCGTGGGTCGGCTACGCGGTCGCGGCGGCGGCCGTCGCCATCTGCGCGTGGCGCGCGCTCGTCGACGACGAGGACCGGATCGCATGGGCGCTGATCGCGCTCGCTGTCGCCTCGTGGGGCCTCGGTGACGCCGGCTTCTCGGCGCTGCTGGAAGGCGGGGAGCCGACCAGCACCCCGTCGATCGCCGACGGCCTGTACCTCGCCTTCTATCCGCTGACGTACGTCGCGCTCGTGCTGCTCGCGCGCCGCCACGGCGGTCGCCGTGGCGCGGGCGTGTGGCTCGACGGGCTGGTCGGCGCCGGCGCGCTCGCGGCCCTCATGACCGCGCTGTGGCTGGAGCCGCTCGTGCAGCGCACGGGCGTCGACTCGACGCTCGGCGTCGCGGTCGACCTCGCCTACCCGACCGCCGATGGCGTGCTGATCGCGATGTTGATCGTGATGGTCGCCACCGCGCGCTCGTCGATGCCGCGACAGCTCGTGGTGCTGCTGGCCGGCATCGTCGCGTTCGACGCCGCCGACTCCACCTACCTCGCACAGATCGCGCACGACGCCTACCGCGCCGGCGGCGTCGTCGACGCGGCCTGGTTCCTCGGCCTGCTGTTGATCGCCGCGGCCGCGACCGTGCCCGCGCCGGCGCCGCGCCGGCGCGGGATGCCGGCGCACAGCCGGCCGGTCGTGCCCTCGCTGGCCGCCGCGACCGTCCTCGGCATCCTCGTCGTCGAGATCTGGACGGAGCGCAACACGCTCACGATCGCACTGGCGCTCGGCACGATCGCGCTCGCGATCGTGCGGATGGCGGTCTCGCTGCACGAGACGAACGTGCTGCTGACGGCGCGCGCCCACGACGCGGTCGCCGACGCGCTGACCGGCCTCGGCAACCGCCGCCGCCTGATCGACGACCTCGCGGTCGTCGCCGAGGACGCGACCGAGGAGCGGCCGGCGCTGTTCACGATCTTCGACCTCGACGGCTTCAAGGCCTACAACGACACGTTCGGCCACGGCGCCGGCGACGCGCTGCTCGTGCGGATCGCGGCCGCGCTGCGCGACGCCGTCGGGCCGCGCGGGCGCGCCTACCGCATCGGCGGCGACGAGTTCTGCGCGCTGCTCGACCCGCGCGACGTCTCGCCGGAGCGCGTCGGCGCGTCGCTCGCGGCCGCGATGCGCCAGCACGGCGGCGGCTTCGAGGTCGGCGCGAGCTGGGGCTGTGCGCTCGCGCCGCGCGACGGCCGCGACAGCTCCGTGCTGCTGCGCCGCGCCGACGAGGAGATGTACGCGCGCAAGGGCCAGCGGCGCCCGGGCGCCGAGCGCCAGGCGCGCGACGTGCTGCTCGCCGCGCTGCGCGAACGCGAACCGGCGCTCGGCGAGCACGCGCGCGGCGTCGCCGGGCTCGCGGCGACGGTCGGGCGCGCGCTCCGCCTCGGCGCGACCGACCAGCGCGCGCTCACCTACGCGGCCGCGCTCCACGACGTCGGCAAGATCGCGATCCCCGGCGCGATCCTCGACAAGCCGGGCCCGCTCACCGCGCAGGAGCGCGCGTTCGTCCACGACCATCCCCTGATCGCGCAGCGGATCCTCGGCGCCGCGCCGGCGCTCGGCTACGCGGCACAGCTCGTGCGCTCGGCCCAGGAGCGTTGGGACGGCACGGGCTACCCGGACCGCCTCGCAGGCGACGAGATCCCGCGCGGGGCGCGCGTGATCGCCGCCTGCAACGCGTACGTCGCGATGACGAGCGACCGGCCGTACCAGCGGGCGATCGCGCCCGGCGAGGCGGTCGCGGAGCTGCGCCGCTGCTCCGGCACGCAGTTCGACCCGCAGGTCGTCGAGGCGCTCCTCGACGTGCTCGCGCACCCTGAGCGCTACGCGAGCCGCGAGGGCGAGCCGGACGTGGCGGGCGAGCTGCTGGGCACGCCCGCCGCGCTCGGGCTCGACGGCGCCGGCCTCGGCGGCCTCAGCCGTGCGGGCAGATGACCGCGCGCCCCTCGACCTCGCCGCGCCGCAGCCGGTCGTAGGCCTCCCCGACGCGCTCGAGCGGGAAGCGCTCGACGTGCGCGCGGATCTTCCCGGCGCTCGCGAGCGCGACGATCTCCATCAGCTCGATCGCGCTGCCCCAGTAGGTCGTCGAGACCGACAGCTCGTACGGCTGCGAGAAGAACGACAGCGGGTAGGTCCCGCCGGCGATCCCGACGAGCGCCAGGTCGCCCTCGCTGCGGCCCGCCTGCGCCGCGAGCGCGAGCGTCTCGTCGCTGCCGACGAGGTCGAGCACGAGCTCGGCGCCGCGGCCGCGCGTCGCCTCGCGCACCTGCGCGACGGCGTCCTCCGCGTCCGCGCGCACGGTCGCCTGCGCGCCGACGTCGCGCGCCAGCTCCAGCTTGTCGTCGGCCAGGTCGACCGCGACGACCCGCGCCGGCGCGATCGCGCTCAGCAGCTGGATCGCCATGTGGCCGAGCCCGCCGGCGCCGATCACGACCGCGTGCGAGCCGGGCGTCAGCTTGTGGAGCGAGCGCTTGATCGCGTGGTAGGGCGTGAGCGCCGCGTCGGTCAGCGGCGCCGCCTCGCGGGGGTCGAGATCGCCGAGCGGCAGCAGCAGCCGCGAGGCCGGCACCAGCAGGTACTCGGCCATGCCGCCGTCGAGCCCGAGGCCGCCGCCCATCGTGCCGATCTCGGCGGCGTGCTCGCAGTAGTTCTCCGACGAGCGCCGGCACGGCACGCAGCGCCCGCAGCCCCACGGTCCGTAGACGAGCACCGGGTCCCCGACGCGCACGCCGCGCACGCCGGCGCCGAGCTGCTCGACCCAGCCGGCGTTCTCGTGCCCGAGCGTGAACGGCGGGTCGAACGGCAGCAGTCCCGGCTCCCACTCCATCAGGTGCAGGTCGGAGTGGCACGCGCCCGCGCCGCCGACCTTCACGAGCACCTCGCCGGGCCCCGGCTGCGGCACCGGCACCTCGCGCAGCTCCGGCGCCTGCTGCCAGGCGACGAGCTGGAAGGCCTGCATCGTGCGCGGCGGGGCGGCCGCGCCGTTGCGCGCGTGAGGGGTGGTGGGCGACTGCTGCGGCATGGCGGTGCCTCCGGCGCTCGGGACGTGCGTTCTCGCGGGTCTCGTTCACCGTATGCCCGCGCGGACGCCGCTCCATCCGGCGCGAGTCCGGTCGGCGTCGGGGTGGACTACGGCTCGCGGGTGCACGGCAGCACGGATGGCGGGTGCTCGCCGCGGTCGTACGGTGAGCACAGGTCTGCTGTCTGCCTACGTGTCTTCCCCGAAGGAGGGGTTCGAATGACCGCCGCACATCGCACCCATCGGCGGATCGCCGGTGTCGGGATGGTGCTCGCGCCGCTGCTGCTGCTCGCGTCCGCGATCGTCCAGCCCAGCCTCAAGTCCGGCGAGCTCAACCAGCTCGTCGTCATCGCCGGCAACCTCGACGGCTGGTACGCCAGCCAGGCGATCGCGCTCGCCGCGCTCGCAGTCGCCGTCCCCGCCGTCCTCGGACTCATGCACATGCTGCGCGAGCGCCAGTGGGCGATGGGCACGATCGGCGGCGGCCTCGCGCTGATCGGCATCGTCTTCTCAGCCGGCACCGTCGCGCTCAGCCTCGTGCAATGGGAGATGATGCGCTTCGGCGTCCCGGTCCCGACCGGGGCCGCGCTCGTGCACGACCTCAAGACCACGGCCGGGATGCAGATCCCGTTCATCATCCTGCCGTTCGCCTTCGCGGTCGGCATGGCGGTGCTCGCCGTCGGGCTCGCCGTTTCGCACGCGGCGAACCCGATCGTCGCGCTGCTCGTCGGCGTCGGCGCGGTCGCGATCCCCGTCGGCTACGCGATCTCCAGCGTGACGCTGCTGATCGTCGCCTCCGCCGTGCTGCTCGTCGGCCTCGGCACCGTCGGCCTGTACGTGCTGCGCGAGTCGGACGCCGACTGGGAGCACACGCCCGAGGTGCACGGCTTCCGTCCGGCCGGACCGCCCCCCGCCGGGGCGTAGCCGGCGCGAAGCCGCGACCAAACCGCGCCCGCCTGCCCTGGGGCCTCCTCCCGGGCGGGCGGGCCGGACAGTCGCCGGGCGGCGCGGGCTCATGCCCTCACGGCGCCAGGCGGAACGGCGGGTACGCGTCGGTGACGAGGATGAACGCGTAGGCCGTCACGCGGTTGTGCCAGCGCGCGACGCCGACGACGTAGTCGAACGGTCCGCGCGGATAGCGGCCGGTGAAGAGGATCGCGAACCACGCGAAGACCACGGCGAAGAACGCGCCGATCGAGAGGAAGAAGAGCACGATGTAGTGCGGGATCGCCAGGAACCACTTCACGAGCGGCAGCCAGCGGTTGAGCTGACCCTCCGTCCGCACCGGCACGCGCGGGAGGTCGAGGTGCAGGGACTGCTGCTCGTCGGTCGACGGGTATCGGTCGTCGAGCAGCGCGAGGTAGAGCGCGACGCGGTTCATGAAGCGCAGCAGCTCGCGGTTCCAGTCCTGCCACCAGCCGGGGTACTTCTCGCGGAACAGGATCATCAGCAGCGGTCCGGCGAACAGCAGCCCGCCGGTCGCGGCCGCGGTGGTCGTCGTGTTGGACGTCGTCTCGAACTGGAACGTTCCACCGGCGACCGTCCCCAGCACGATAGCGATCGGGATGATCGTGAAGATGCGGAGGAGCGTCGTGAGGCGGTTCAGCTCGCGGTCCGGATAGTCGACCGCGTAGCTGACGGGGTAGTCGCCGCCGCCGGGCGGTGAGGGGGGCGACGGGGGTCCGGCCGGGGGCTGGCCCGCAGGGGGCGTCTCGAACGTTGACATGGCGGCACCGTATGACCGCCGTCGCGCCACGCCATCCGCCGCACGCCCGCGTCGCGCGTCCGTAGTTCCCCGCGACGGTCGGCGATCAGCGCAGCGCGCGCTGCACGCGCAGGGTGCCGCGCAGCAGGCGCGTGTCGAGGTCGAGCTGCGCGAGCACGCGCTTGCGCACCACCGGCGCCGTCCGCGCGTCATCGAGGTAGAAGCACGCCATCGCGGCCAGCACGGTCGCGTGGTGGGCGCCGTCCGGCAGCGCGCGGACGGCCGCCGACGCCTGCGCCGCGATCGCCGCCAGCCGCGCCGCCGCGACCGCGGCCGACGGATAGCGTTCGACATAGCTGTGGTTGCCGCTCGTCGCGTCGGCGGTCGCGTCGGCGATGCTCTCCAGCAGCGTGTTGAGGCCGCACACCCACGGCCAGTAGGCGGCCTCCAGGCGCGCGGCGCAGGCCGGCGTGAGCCGCGCGTCGGCAGCGGCCGCCAGCAGCGCGTGGGCTGCGAGCGACGAGCCGGCGGCCGCCGCGAGCTCCCACCAGTGCAGGGCACCCGCGACGGGCTGGGCCGCGGCCCATTCGGCCAGCAGGATCGGCGCCGCCGCCCCGAGCATCACCGCGTGGTTGCGGCTCTGGCTCTCGCCCGCGCGTTCGAGCGCGCGCCGGACGCCGGGCGCCACGACGTCGCGCGCGGGGAGCGCCGCGAGCAGTCTGCGGCAGGTGCCGACGAGCGCGGCGAGGTAGCCGCCGTCCTCGCCGCAGGCGTAGCCGGCGTACCAATCGCCCGGCGCGGGGCCGCCGCCGTCGGCGAGCACGTCGTGCAGCGCGCCGTGCAGCCGCCGGCTCGCCGCGAGCGGGTCGGCGGCCGGCTGCTCGCTGAGCGTGTCGAGGTAGTCGTAGAGCACCTGGAAGGCGACGAGCAGCCGCACGACCGCGGTGCGCCGCGCGCGCGGCGCGGTCAGCGCGAGCAGCGCCGCGCCCTCGGCGTTCGCGTCCTCCTCGCGCAGCGTCGCGCAGGCGTGGGCGCGCAGCGCGGGGTCGGGGATCGCCCGGGCGCGCCGGTCCCAGCGGCGCAGCTCGCGCCGCGCGCAGGGGTAGGCGGTGGCCCAGTAGCGCCACAGCACGGCCGGTGCGACTGCGTCGCGCCGGCCCGTCAGGGATGGCGGGAGCTCGCAGGCAGGCATACGTCACCGCTGTGCGGGTGGCGCCCGCCGCTTCGGACAGCGCGACCTAGTCCTGCAGGGCGACGCGCGCCGGGACCCGTGTCGCCAGGTAGCTTGGCACGAGCACGAGCAGCACCGTCGCAGTAGCCACGAGCGCGAACGTCTCGAGCGTCTGCCAGCCGGCGATCGAGAAGGGGGCGGGGAAGCCGGTGGTGAGCCGCAGCCAGCGGCCGAGCAGCAGGTGGCCGTAGACGCCGGCGAGCGCGCCGGCGAGGCAGCCGGTCCCCAGCACGATGCCGGCCTCCAGCAGCAGCGCGCGCCGCAGCTGCGCGGGCAGGAAGCCGTGCAGCCGGTGCGCGGCGATCGCGCGCCGCCGCTGCCAGATCGCGGCGCCCGTCGCCGCCGCGAGCGCGAGCGCCGCAGCGGCCAGCAGCAGCTTCGAGATCACGCTGAGGCGGTCGAGCCCTTCGCGCGCGAGGCGCTCGTACTGGTCGAGTCGCTGCGCGGTCGTCTGCGCCGTGAGCGCCCAGCGGGGCCGCAGCGCGCGCTGGAGCCGCGCGGCGGCGGCGGCCGGGTCGACGCCCGGGTCGAGGTCGACCTCGAGCGCCGTCGGGTCGCGCGTCGCCCAGGCGCGGCGGTAGTCGGCGGCGCCGAGCACGATCGCGCCCGGGCCCCAGCCGAGGTTCGTCAGCGTCGCCGCGAGCCGGAAGCGGTGCAGCCCCGTCGGCGTCGGCAACGCGATCGTCCCGCCCACCTGCGCGCCCTGCTCGCGCGCGATCGCCTCGGAGGCGGCGACCGCGCCGCCGGCGCCGCCGGCGGCGCGCAGCGCCCGCGAGGCGGCGGCCGCGTCGCCGTCGACGAGCTGGCTCGGCGGGAACGGCGGCCGGTCGCCGGCGGGACGGCCGATCACCCACGTGCGCCGGTCGCCGACGTCGAGCAGCCCGCCGTAGTACGCGCGCACGCCGGCGACGCCCGGCTGGGCGCGCAGCCGGGCGATCGCCCCGCGCGTGCGGAAGCCGTCGGTCGTGAGGTCCTCGCCGCCGGTCGTCACCCACAGGTCGGCCGTGCCGAGGTACTCGGCGAAGCTGCGGTCGAGCCCGCGCACGAGGTCGCGGTGCGCGCCCTCGATCGCGACGCTGCCGAAGACGGCGACGGCGCCGCTGGCGGCGAGCGCGATCGAGCGCATCGTCGTCGAGCGCAGCGCCATCGTCGCGACCGTCAGCATGTTGAGCCGCAGGTGCCGCGCGGTGCGGCCGGCGGCGGCGACGACGAGCGCGAGCAGCGCCGGCATCGCCAGCAGCGTGGCCAGCGCGAGCGCCCCGACTCCCACGACGGTCGCGGCGGGGTCGAGCAGCAGCAAAGCGGTCGTCGTCGCGCACAGCAGCAGCGCGATCGCGAGCGCGACGCGGCGGCTGCGCACGCCGAGCGCCTGGCCCGGCTCGCCGCCGCTGCGGTAGACGGCGTCGATCGGCCGGCCGCGGCGCAGGTCGGCCAGCGGCTGGGCGGCGGCGAGGCACGTCGCGACGACGCCGCCGCCGAAGGCCAGCGCCACCGTCCACGGCGGGACGATGCGCTGCGAGCCCGTCGGGAAGGCGAACGAGAGGTACGTCGGGACCGGCCCGAACAGGGTGCGCGCGAGCAGCTCGCCGAGCGCGACGCCGACGGCGGACGCGACGACGCCGAGCGCGAGCGCTTGGAAGCCGAGCACGACGAGCACCTGGCCGGGCGTGAAGCCCTGAAGCCGCAGGTCCGCGACGCTGCGACGCCGCTCCGGCGCGGTCAGCAACATCGCGTTGAACGCGAGCAGCAGCCCGACGATCGCGCTGATCGCCGCGAACAGGCCGGTCGACTGGTCGTTCGGCCCGGACGCCTGCGCGAGCACGCGCGACTCGGCGTCGACCGGCTCGACCGTCGCCCGGCCGGCGACGAGCGCGCGCAGCTCGGCGCGTACCGCCGCGTCGCTGCCCGGTCTCGGCACGACGAGGATCCGCCCGACCCGTCCCGGCAGGTGCGCGAGCGCCTGCACGCGCCCGATCCGCGCGACCGCGACCGACGACTGCGACAGCGGCCCGATCAGCTCCGGGCCGACGACCGCCGCGACCGGCAGGCGCGCCGCGGCGCCGCCGAGACGCACCGTGACGCTGCGGCTGTCGCCGTGCGCCGAACCGGTCAGCACCCCTCCGTGTGCGCCGAGCGCGTTCGCGACCGCGCTCGGCAGCAGCAGCCCGTCGCGGAGCATCAGCGCGACCGCGGGGTCGGCCTTGCGCGTGATCCAGCCGTTCAGGCGTGCGAGCGTCGGGTCGGCGCCCACCAGCAGCACGCTCGCGCTTCCGCGGGGCCCGCTCAGCCGCGCACGCTGCTCCAGCAGCGGGGTCGCATGCGCGACGCCGGGCAGTCGCCGCACCGCGCGCGTCAGCCCGGCGTCGATCCCGTGCGTGTCGCGCGCGGCGACCTGCAGCCGCGCCGTGCCGGCGATCCCGTGCACGAGCTGCGAGACCGACCCGCCGATGCTCGCGTTCGCGACGAGCACCGCGAGCACGAGCGCGACGCCGATCGCGATGCCGGTCGCGGCGAGCAGCTCCTGGACCGGGTGCGTGCGGATGCGGCGCCCGTAGAGGTACAGGAGCGCGCCCGGCCTCACGGCCCGGGGCTCCGTGCGCCCGCGCTCGCGCGCAGCGGCGCGTCCGCGCCGGCGGGCGCGGCGGCGCCGGCCCGGCGCTGCTCGAGCCGGCCGTCGCGCAGCACGAGCACGCGGTCGGCGACGTCGGCCGCCTGCGGGTCGTGCGTGACGATCAGCGCGCCGGCGCCGCGCTCGCGGCAGACGTCCGCCAGCAGCGCGAGGACCTCCGCGCCGCGCCGGCTGTCGAGGCTGCCGGTCGGCTCGTCGGCGAGCACCAGCGCCGGCTCGTTCACGAGCGCCCGCGCGATCGCGACGCGCTGCCGCTCGCCGCCCGACAGTCGCGCGGGGTCGTGGTCGAGGCGATGGCCGAGCCCGACGCGCTCGAGCCACGTGCCCGCGCGGCGGCGCGCCTCGCGCAGCGAGACGCGGTCGGCGAGCAGCTTGAGCGCGGCGTTCTCGACCGCCGGGACGCCGGCCAGCAGGTGCGGGTCCTGCGCGACGAAGCCGATCCCACGGCGCTGGTGGAGCGCCAGCTCGGCAGGGGAGAGGGCCGTCAGCGGGCGGCCGCCGAAGCGCACCTCGCCGGCGTCCGGCGGCTCGATCGCCGCCGCGAGCAGCAGCAGCGTCGTCTTGCCCGACCCGCTCGGCCCGTAGAGCACGACGAGCTCGCCCGGCGCGACGCGCAGCGAGACGCCGTCCACGGCGCGCACGAGCTCGCCGGCGGCGGGGTAGTGCCGCACGACCTCGCGCAGCTCGAGGCCGCTCACCGCCGCGGCTCCGCGCGCGGGCGCTCGAACGGGACGATCTCGGCGTCGGGGGTCGCCGGCTCGCCCCGCAGCATGCCTCCCTCGAGCGCGAGCACGCGGTCCGCACCCGTCAGCGCCGGCTCCTCCGTCGCCGTCATCAGCACGGCGACGCCCTCGTCCTTCGCGATCACGCGCAGCGTCGTCAGCAGGTCCTCGCGCTCGAGCAGGTCGACGCCGCTCGCCGGCTCGTCGACCAGCAGCAGCTGCGGCTGCTGCAACAGCGCGCGTGCGATCACGACGCGCACCAGCTCGCCCTGCGCGAGCTCGTGCGGACGCAGCTCGGCGCAGGCGCCGGCGCCGACGCGGTCGAGCATCGCCTGCGCGCGCGTGCAGGCGCGGTCGATGCGCGTGCCGACCGCGAGCAGCGGCACCGCGACGTGCTCGACGACGAGGTCGGCGTGCGCGGGGGCGAAGCTCGTGTGGCAGTACGCGATGCGGCGGCGCAGCGCGCCCTCGGGATGGTCGGCGACCTCGGTCCCGCCGAGCAGCACGCTTCCGCTGTCGGGTGCCTCGAGCCCGGCCGCCACGCGCAGCAGCGTCGTGCGGCCGGAGAAGCGGCGGCCCCAGACGCCGACGATCTCGGCCGTTCCGAGCTGCAGCGAGACGTTCCGCAACGCACGGTGCTCGCGGCGTCCGCGCACGTACGTCTTGGTCACGTCATCGAGGCTCGAGCAGGCTCATGGCAGGGCGAAGCTGGTCAGCTCCTCGAAACGCCTCCGTTCCCTGAGAGAGCGTAGTCGCACCCGCTTCGCCGATCAACCGGCGAACGACGTGCAAAGACTCCGGTCCACGGTCTGCCGTGGGTGGCGCGTGACGGCGCCGCCGCCGACGACGCACACCGAGGGGGCGGCGGGCCGTCGACGGCGGCGGACCGGGGAGGAGAGGCGGGGAGCCGGACCCCGGAGCCGTCACTGCACTCCGCATGGTGGTGCGTCGGCGGGGCGCGCGTATCCGTCGTGGGCCGCAGACCGTGCGCGGGGAACCACGGAGGTGACGTGGCCGCGCCGCCGCGTAGATTCCCGGGCGACGAGCGACGAAGGAGAACCGATGCGCAAGGTCCTGGTTGGAGCCGACGCCACGCCGAGCGGGCGCGACGCCGTCGTGCTCGCGCGCGCCCTCGCGGCCGCGGACGACCCCGACGTGGTGCTCGTCGGCGCGTACACCGATCCGCTGCTGACGTTCCCGCCGGTGCTGCGGCGCAGCTCGCACGCCGGCGAGGAGGTCGAGCGGATGCTGCTCGAGCTGCGCGCCGAGCTCGCGCCGCAGGCGCGCACGCACGCACGCGCCGACCTCTCGCCCGGACGCGCGCTGTGCCACGAGATCGAGCGCGAGCACGCGGACCTGCTCGTGCTCGGTTCCTCGCACAAGGTCCCCGACGGCCGGGCCGGCGCGGGCCGCACGGGGCGCCAGGCGCTCCACGGCGCCGCCTGCGCGGTCGCGGTCGCGGCGCACGGGCTCGCCGGCCGCGAGACGCCGTTCGCGCTGCGCCGCGTCGTCGTGGGCGTCGACCGCTCGCCGGAGTCGCAGGCGGCGCTCGAGCTCGCACGCACCCTGGCCGCGGCGGCCGGGGCGCGGCTGACGGCGATCGCCGTGGTCGACGACCGCCTGCCGGCGACGGTCGCGCCCGCCGGCATGGCGGTCGAGCTGGTGCAGTGGGACGAGCTGGTCGGTGCGCAGCGCGAGCACACGGAGGCGCTGCTCGCGGAGGTCGCCGAGCAGGTTCCGGGCGCGGAGGGCGAGCTGCGCGTCGGGGACCCGGCGGAGGAGCTCGCCGCCGTCGCCGAGGGCGCCGACCTGCTCGTGGTCGGCTCGCGTCGCTGGGGGCCGCTGTCGCGGCTCGTCGTCGGCAGCACCGGCGAGGAGCTCGTGCGCGGGGCGCCGTGCTCGCTGCTGCTGGTGCCGCGCCCGGCGCAGGAGCCGGCCGGCGACGGTTGATCCAGCGCCGCCATCGAAAAACTGAGATCCTGGGCGATGGGGCGGCCGCGGCGCGGTCGCGCGGTGGGCTCGGCCCGGCGACGGGGGATCGATCGGAAGCGAGGGGGACGGGATGGCGAAGGCGATGGACGGCCGGCGGCCGCGCACCGGGGCGGTGCTCGCGCTCGTCGCTGCGGCTGCGGCGCTCGCGGCCGGCTGCGGCGGCTCGGGCACGGGCACGGGCGCGACGAGCTCCGGAGACGCGCCGGCCAGAAGAGTCGTGCAGGTGACGCACGCCGCGAGAGACCGCTGGACGTACGCGCGCGAACGCTTCAACGAAACGTGCGCCGGCTGCCACACGCTCGCCGACGCGGGAGCAAGCGGCCGTCGCTTCGACCTCGACCACGCCGGCAAGCTCGAAGAGAACCATGTGCGCTGGGCGATCGCGAACGGCGAACCGGGCATGCCCGCGTGGAAGCACGTGCTGTCCAAGCGCGAATACGAGGAACTCGTCGCCTACGTCGTCGCGGTCGCGCAGAACACGCCCGGCGACACCAGATGGAACTGGCAGATCAAGCTGCGCATGGAAGGCGAAGCCTGGAGACCGGAAGACGCGAAACGGTAGCGGCGCCCGCCCCGGGGGACGGCGCGTAGAGTGCTGCGCGATGCCGAACGCGCTCGTCGACCGCTCCTGGCCGCTGCTGACGCGCCTCATGCGCGCACACGTCGCGCTCTATCGCGCCAGCGGCGGCCGCATCGGCCACAAGCCGCCGTTCGCGCCGCCGATGCTGCTGCTCGACCACGTCGGCGCGCGCAGCGGCGTCAGACGCACGAGCCCGCTCGTCTACACGCGCGACGGCGGGGACTACGTGCTCGTCGCCTCGAAGGGCGGCTACCCGAGACATCCGGCGTGGCTCTACAACCTCAGAGCGCATCCGGACACGACGATCCAGGCCGGGCGTCGCACGCTGGCCGTCCACGCGCACGTGGCGGATGCCGAGGAGCGTGCGCGCCTGTGGCCGCGCTGCGTCGCGACGTACGGCGGCTTCGCGCACTATCAGCGGCGCGCGGGGCGGGAGATCCCGCTCGTCGTGCTCTCGCCGCGGGACGCATAGCGGCGGCTCGCACGAGCGTGCGGCGGGCGCACGTCCGCACGATTACGCAAAGTCTTGTGCACCATTTCACAGGCTTTGCGGACATGGCCGATGACCGGTAGCGTGCGATCAGGGTACGTCGACCTCGGGATGACGCGGGAGCGGAGTGGCATGGCAGAGCCCTTGCTGGGAGAGATACGCATGTTCGGCGGCGACTTCGCGCCGCGTGGCTGGGCGCGCTGCCAGGGGCAGCTGCTGCCGATCGTGGACCACGCCCCGCTCTACAGCCTGATCGGGACGACCTACGGCGGCGACGGCGTCGAAACGTTCGCGCTGCCGGACCTGCGCCAGGACACCGCGCCGGCGTCGTCGATCACCTACATCATCGCGCTCGCGGGCGTGTACCCACCGAGGCCGTAGAAACCCGCGACGCGAAGGCGGCGCGGCGCGGATGAGCAGGCGCATACGCGTCCATATCGTCGCCGCGCATGACGACCCTGGAGCTTGCCCGCCTGCAGTTCGGCATCACCACGCTGTTTCACTTCATCTTCGTGCCGATGTCGATCGGCCTGGCCTTCTGGGTCGCCTGGTGCCAGACCCGCTGGCACCGCACCAGAGACGAGAACGTACCTGCGGATGACGAGATTCTGGGGCAAGCTGCTGCTGATCTCGCTCGCGATCGGCGTCGTGACCGGGATCGTGCAGGAGTTCCAGTTCGGCATGAACTGGTCGCAGTACAGCCGCTACGTCGGCGACGTCTTCGGCGCCCCGCTCGCGATGGAGGGCCTCGCCGCCTTCTTCCTCGAGTCGACGTTCCTCGGACTGTGGCTGTTCGGCTGGGGCCGGCTGTCGCCGAAGGTGCACCTCACGGCGATCTGGCTGCTGGCGATCGGCACCGTGCTGTCGGCGTACTTCATCCTCGCCGCCAACTCGTGGATGCAGCACCCGGTCGGCTACACGTTCAACGCGGCGGCCGGCCGCGCCGAGATGACCTCGATCTGGCGCGTGCTGACGAACTCGACCGTCCTCTACGCCCTCCCGCACACGATCTTCGGCGCGTTCGCGACCGCGGGCATGCTCGTCGTCGCCGTCGCCGCCTGGCGGATGCTGCGCGGCGACCACGACGTCGTGTGGCGGCGCTCGGCGCGGATGGCGCTGCCGGCCGTGCTCGCCGCGGCCCTGCTGACGGGCGTCGCCGGCCACTTCCAGGGGATGCTGATGGAGAAGCAGCAGCCGATGAAGATGGCCGCCGCCGAGGCGCTGTGGGAGACGACGAGGGGCGCCTCCTTCTCCACGTTCGCGACCGGCGAGCTCACGCACAACCCCGGCCACACGAACGTCGACATACGCATCCCGCACACGCTCTCGCTGCTCGCCACCGGCACCTGGAACGGCGAGGTCGAGGGGATCGACCAGATCCAGGCGAGAGAGCGCGCGAAGTACGGCCCGGGCGACTACACGCCGATCATCGGCGTCACCTACTGGACCTTCCGCCTGATGGTCGGCGCCGGCTTCCTGCTGATCGCCTTCGGCCTCGTCGGCTCGTGGCTCGCGTGGAGAGCGAGGATCGAGCGCAGCCGCTGGTTCCTGCGCGCGACGCTCGCCGGCGTGCTGTTGCCGCCGCTCGCCAACCTGACCGGCTGGATCTTCACCGAGATGGGCCGCCAGCCGTGGGTCGTCTACGGCCTGCTGCGCACCGACGACGCCAGCTCGCCGCTCGTCGGCTCCTTCTCGGTGATCGTCACGCTCGTCGGCTTCACGCTCCTCTACGGCGTGCTCGCCGGCGTCGGCGGCTGGATCTTCGCGCGCGAGGTGCGCAAGGGCGCGCAGCCGCCCACGCCGCCCGGCGGTGACACCGGTCCCGGTGGCGCGCCCTCGGAACGCCCCGACCTCGCACTCGCGTACTAGGAGCCTGCGCCATGAACCCGACCTTCCTCCAGACCCTCTGGTTCGTCCTCATCTGCGTGCTGTGGATCGGCTACTTCGTGCTCGAGGGCTTCGACTTCGGCGTCGGCGCGCTGCTGCGCGCGCTCGGCCGCGACGACACCGACCGCCGCATGCTGATCCACACGATCGGCCCGGTGTGGGACGCGAACGAGGTGTGGCTGCTCGTCGCCGGCGGCGCCACCTTCGCCGCCTTCCCCGGCTGGTACGCCTCGCTCTTCTCCGGCGCCTACCTCGCGCTGTTCCTGATCCTCGTCGCGCTGATCGTGCGCGGCGTCGCGTTCGAGTTCTGGGGCAAGCACGACTCGCCGCGCTGGCGTGCCACGTGGGAGTGGGCGATCGTGCTGGGCAGCGCGCTGCCGGCGCTGCTGTGGGGCGTCGCGTGGGCGAACATCGTGCGCGGGATCCCGCTCGACGCGCAGCACGACATGACGGGCACGCTGTTCGACCTGCTCGGCCCCTACGCGCTGCTCGGCGGCGTCGCCTCGCTGTTGCTGTTCCTCTCCCACGGCGCGATCTTCCTGACGCTGCGCACGAGCGGCGAGATGGTCGAGCGCGCCGGCGCCGCCGCCCGCCGGCTCGCGCCGCTCGCGGCCGTCGCGGTGATCGCGTTCCTCGCCTGGACGCTCGTGAACCAGGGCAACCACGGCGGCGTGCAGGTCGTTCTCGGCGATCCTGGCCGTCGGCGCGATGGCGCTCGTGGCGGTCGTGCCGTTCCTGCTCGCCCGCGGCGGCGCGGCGCCCGATGCGCGCACCGCCGGCTGGGCGTTCGGCGTCTCGGCCGCCGCGATCGCGCTGCTGTTCTGCGCGCTGTTCGCGGACCTGTTCCCGAACGCGCTGCCGTCGACGACCAGCGCGGCGTTCGACCTCACGCTGCGCGGCGCCGCCTCGACCTCGTACACGCTCACGGTGATGACGGTCGTCGCCGCGCTGCTCGTGCCGGTCGTGCTCGTCTACCAGGCGTGGACGTACTGGGTCTTCCGCGCGCGCCTCGGCCGCGCCGACTTCGAGGAGATCGGCGGCCCGGTCGACGTCGTCGCGAAGCTCACCGGCGGCACGCCCGGCGGCACGCCGCCGGCGGGCGTCGGCGGGAGCTGACGCGCGATGGCGCCCGTCGACCGCCGGCTGCTGCGCGCCAGCCGCGCGGCGCGGCGTCAGCTCGTCGTCGCGGCGGCGCTGTCGGTCGTCGCGGCGGCGCTGATCGTCGCGCAGGCGGTGCTGCTCGCCGACGCGATCGCGCGGGCCTTCCTCGACGGCGCGTCCGTCTCCGCGTTGCGCGGCACGCTGATCGCGCTCGCCGCCGTGCTCGTCGCGCGTGCGGCGGTCGCCGCCGGCTTCGAGCTGGCCGGCCGCCGCGGCGCGCAGCGCACGATGTCCGAGCTGCGCGCGGCGCTCGCGCGCCACCTGCTCGTCGCGCGGCCGGTACGGCCGGCGGAGCGCACCGGCGAGCTGGCGAGCACCGCCGTGCAGGGCGTCGACGCGCTCGAGGCCTACCTCGCCGGCTACGTGCCGCAGCTGCTGCTCGCCGCGACGGTCCCCGTCGCGGTGCTCGGCTGGGTGCTGGCGCACGACCCCGTCGCCGCGGGGCTGCTCGCGCTCGGGATCCCGATCCTGATCGTCTTCATGGTCCTGATCGGCCGCTCCGCGCTCGACGCCGCGCGCGCCCGTCACGGCGCCCTGTCGCTGCTCGGCGCGCACTTCCTCGACGTCGTGCGGGGACTGGAGACGCTGCGCGCGCACGACCGCGACGGCGCCCAGGCCGACACGATGGCCGCCGTCGGCGAGCGCTATCGCGTCGAGACGATGGCGACGTTGCGCGTCGCGTTCCTGTCCGCGCTCGTGCTCGAGCTCGTCGCGATGATCGCCACGGCGCTCGTGGCGGCGGCGATCGGCCTCCAGCTCGTCGCCGGCACGCTCACGCTGTCGGTCGGCCTCGCCGCCCTGATCCTCGCGCCCGAGCTCTACGGCCCCCTGCGCGAGGTCGGCCGCCAGTTCCACGCGAGCGCCGACGGCCTGGCGGCGTTCGAGCGGATCCAGGCGGTGCTGGACGCGCCGCCCACGCTCGCCTCCTCCCCTGGCGCGCCCACGACCCCCGTCCCCGACCCCGCGCGGCACGGGCTGCGCTTCTCGGGCGTCACGTTCGCCTACGACGAGCGCCCCGGCGACGTCCTCGACGGCCTCGACCTGGAGCTGCGGCCGGGCGAGATGACCGCCCTGGTCGGTCCCAGCGGCGCCGGCAAGTCGACCGTCGCCGCGCTCGCGCTGCGGCTCGCCGACCCGGCCGCCGGCTCGGTCTCCTGCGGCGGCACCGACCTGCAGTCGGTCGAGGTCGGCGCGTGGCGCGCGCAGTGCGCCTGGGTCCCCCAGCACCCGCGGATCTTCTCCGGCACGGTCGCCGACAACGTCCGCCTCGCCGATCCGGACGCCTCCGACGTCGCGGTCGCCGAGGCGCTGCGCGCCGCCGGCGCCGGCTTCGCGTTCGCGCTTCCCGCCGGCCTCGACACGCCGATCGGCGACGGCGGCCGGCGCCTCTCCGCCGGCGAGCAGCAGCGGATCGCCCTCGCCCGGGCGTTCCTGCGCGACGCCCCGCTGCTCGTCCTCGACGAGCCGACCGCGCAGCTCGACGCCGAGACCGCCGCCGGCATCGACGACGCATTGGTCCGCCTCGCCCACGGCCGCACGACCCTGCTGATCGTCCACCGCCCCACGCTCGCCGCGCGGGCGGACCGCGTCGTCGAGGTGGCCGCCGGCCGCACCGCCGCCCCGCTCGTCCCCGCCGAGGCCGCCGCATGAGCACCGTCCGTCTGACCCCGCAGAGCGGGGTGAGAGGGACAGCGGTCCGCGGCGGCGGCCTGCTGGCCGGCCTGCGCGGGGCGATCCGCGTGGCGCCGGCCTCGCCGCGCCGGCTCGCGGCGTCGGTGGCGCTGTCGGCGCTGACGGTGCTGGCGGGCTGCGCGCTGCTGGCGACCTCGGGCGCGCTGATCAGCCGGGCGGCGCAACGCCCGGAGGTGCTGAGCCTGCTGGTGGCGATCGTCGCGGTGCGCTTCTTCGGCATCGCCAGGGCGCTGCTGCGCTACGCGGAGCGGCTCGTATCCCACGACCTCGCCTTCCGCGTCCTGCGCGACCTCCGCACGACGACGTTCCGCCGCCTCGCCCCGCTCGTCCCGGGCGACCTGAACCTCAAGGCGGGCGACCTGCTCAGCCGCTTCGTCGCCGACGTCGACACGCTCCAGCACCTCTACCTCCGCATCGTCGCCCCGGCGCTCACCGCCGCCGTCGCAACAGCCGCGATCGCCCTCGCCACGGCGACGCGGCTCCCCGCTGCCGCGGTCGCACTCACCGCCGCGCTCATCGCGGCCGCCACGATCGTCCCCCTCCTCGTAGCCCGCACCGCCAAGCGCGCGGCGACCCGCCAGGCACCCGCCCGCGCACAGCTCACCCACGAGCTCGTCGAGGCGCTCGAAGGCGCGCCCGAGCTGGCGGTGGCGGGGCAGGCCGGCGCGCGCAGGCGGCGCATCGAGCAGGCGGACCAGGCGCTCGCCCGTACCGCCAGGGCCGACGCCCGCGCAAGCGCCCTCGCCGCCGGCCTCGGCACCCTCCTCGCCGGCCTCGGCGCGCTCGCGGTCCTGATGACCGGCGCGCACGCCGTCCACGACGGCCGCCTCGACGGCGTCCTGCTGGCCGCGCTCGTGCTGCTCGCCCTCGCGGCCTTCGAGGCCGTCGCGCCGCTCGCCGAGGCCGCCCGCCGCGTCCACGCGAGCAGCGAGGCGGCCGCGCGCATCGACGCGATCGCCGCGCGCGAGCCGAGCGTGACCGACCCGTCGCATCCACGACCCCTCCCGCAAGGCGGGGCGCTCGCGCTCGAGCACGTCACGGCCGCCTACGACGGCGAGCCCGTCCTGCGCGACGTTTCGTTGCGGATCGAGCCCGGCGAGCGCGTCGTGCTCGTCGGCCCGAGCGGCGCCGGCAAGACCACCCTCGCCCGCCTGTTGACCCGCCTCGCCGACCCCGGCGAGGGCGCCGTCACGCTCGGCGGTGCCGACCTGCGCACCGCGACCCAGTCGGACGTGCGCGCGCAGGTCCTGCTCGCCGCCCAGGACGCCCGCGTGCTCGGCACGACGCTGCGCGAGAACGTCAAGCTCGCGCGCCGCGACGCGAGCGACGCCGAGATCGTCGAGGCGCTCGACGCGGTCGGCCTCGGCGCGCTGCTCGCGACCCTGCCGGACGGGCTCGACGCGCGACTCGGCGAGGACGGCGCGCTGCTGTCCGGCGGCGAGCGCCGGCGCGTCGCGCTGGCGCGGGCGCTCGTGGCGCCCGCCCGCTTCCTCGTGCTCGACGAGCCGACGGCGCAGCTCGACCCGGCGACCGCGCGCGCGGCCATGGCCCGGATCGACCGTGCGGCCGGCGCGCGAGGCGTCCTCGTCATCACCCACGACCCGGCCGTCGTCCCTCGCGCCGACCGCATCCTCGAGCTCCGTCACGGCCGTCTCGCACACGCAACCGTGGCGACTACGGAGGAGCGATAGGGAAACGCCGTCGGCCTGTGCTATACAAGGCCGTACCGCCCGGCGCGCTCGGCGAGCGCCACCGCACGTCGACGGGTGCAGGCACGGGAAGGGACGAGGAGATCACCGCCACCAACCTCGACGGGCAGCGCCTCAGCCGGCTGATCGACGTCGGGCGAGCGCTCGTTTCCCAGCGCGACCTCGAGGCGCTGCTGGAGCAGGTGCTCGACGTCGCGCGCGATCTGACGGGCGCGAGATACGCCGCGCTCGGCGTGCTCGACGAGTCGCGTCAGGCGCTCGCGCGCTTCGTCACGCGCGGGATCGACGAGGAGGGGCACCGCGCGATCGGCGACCTGCCGCACGGCCGCGGCATCCTCGGCCAGCTGATCCACGACCCGAGACCGCTGCGCCTGAGCGACCTCAGCCACCACCCGCGCTCGTACGGCTTCCCGGCGAACCACCCGCCGATGCGCCGCTTCCTCGGCGCGCCGATCCTGATCCGCGGCAGCGCGTGGGGCAACCTGTACCTGACCGACAAGCAGGACGGCGACTTCGACGCGATCGACGAGCAGACGGCGATCGTGCTCGCCGACTGGGCGGCCGTCGCGATCGAGAACGCGAACCTCTACCGGCGCCTCGAGCAGCGTCGCGACGAGCTCGAGCAGGCGGTGCAGGGGCTGGAGGCGACGACGGCGATCGCGCGCGCGATCGGCGCCGAGACGCAGATCGACCGCGTGCTCGAGCTGATCGTCAAGCGCGGCCGCGCGCTCGTCGAAGCGCGCGCGATGGTGATCCTGCTGCGTGACGGCGACGAGATGGAGGTGGCGGCCTGCGCCGGCGAGGTCGAGCCGGACGTCGTCGGCCGTCGCATACCGGCGGAGGCCTCGGACTCCGGCGAGATCCTGCGCGGCGCACATCCGGAGCGGATCCGCGACGTCGGCAACCGGCTGCGGATCTCGTCCGACCGGCTCGGCGTGCCCGGCGCGCGCACCGCGCTGTTCGTCCCGCTCGAGTTCCGCGGTCGCGCGCTCGGGGTGCTCGTCGCGTTCGACCGCATCGGCGACGAGCAGGAGTTCGACGCCGAGCACGAGGCGCTGCTGCAGGCGTTCGCCGCCAGCGCCGCGACGGCGGTCGCGACCGCGCAGACGGTCGAGCACGAGCGCCTGCGCGAGTCGATGGCGGCCGCCGAGCAGGAGCGCCGCCGCTGGGCGCGCGAGCTGCACGACGAGACGCTCCAGGGCCTCGCCGGCTTCCAGGTGCTGCTGAGCTCGGCCCTGCGCCGCAGCGACCCCGGGTCGCTCGAGGGCGCGGTGCGGACCGCCGTCGAGCAGATCGGCACCGAGATCGAGAAGCTGCGCATGCTGATCACCGAGCTGCGCCCGGCGGCGCTCGACGAGCTCGGCCTGCAGCCGGCGATCGAGTCGCTCGCGAGCCGCGTCGCGGTCGTGGAGGGGATCGACGTCGAGACCGACGTGCACATCGGCGACGAGGAGGAGCGGCTGCCCTCCGAGCTCGAAACGGCCGTCTACCGGCTCGTGCAGGAGGCGCTCACGAACGTCGTCAAGCACGCGCGGGCGAGCCAGGTCGCGATCGAGATCGCCGCGCTCGACGGCGTCGTCGAGGTGCTCGTGCGCGACGACGGCGCCGGCTTCGACACGGGCGCCCCGCGCGAGGGCTTCGGCATCACCGGCATGCGCGAGCGCGTGGTGCTGGGGGACGGGACGCTCGCGATCACGAGCGAGCCCGGCGGGGGCACGACGGTCCACGCGACGCTCCCGCGACCGGAGCGGCCGCGCGGCCGCGCGGCCGCCGGCGGCGCCTGAGCGCGGCCCAGCCCCGGCCGGCTTCGCGTCAGGAGCCGCTGCCGCCGGCCTCGATCAGGCCGTGGTCGAGCGCATAGCGGACCAGCTCGGCGCGCGAGGAGCGCCGCACCTTCTGCTGGATGTGCGCGCGATGCGACTCGACGGTGCGCACGCTGAGGTAGAGCTGCGAGGCGATCTCGCTGTTCGTGTGGCCGAGCGCGATCAACTTCAGGACCTCCAGCTCGCGCTCGGTGAGGTCGTCCGGCGGGCCGCTCGGCGGCGGCTCCGCGGCCATCCGCGCGCCCAGCTCCGGGTTGAGGTACGTGCGACCGTCGACCGCCATCCGCACCGCCTGCACCAGCTCCGCGTCGGCGGCCTCCTTCAGCACGTAGCCGCGCGCGCCGGAGCGCAGCGCCTCGCGCGCGAACGCCGGGTCCTGCTGCATCGTCAGCACGACGATCGCCGTCTCCGGCGCCAGCTCGACGAAACGCGGGATCGCCTGCAGGCTCGGCTCGCCGGGCATGTTGAGGTCGAGCACGAGCACGTGCGGGTGGTACGCGCGCACGGCGCGCAGCGCCGCTTCGACGTCGCCGACCTCGGCGACCACCTCGATCCCCGCCTCGGCGTCGAGCACCATCTTCAGGCCGGTGCGCACGACGGCGTGGTCGTCGGCGATCACGACGCGGGTGACGGTCTCGGCTGCGGGCACGGCAGGCTGCTCCTCTACGCTCATGGCGCGCGACGATACCGGCCGGCGGCGACGGGACGCCACCGCAGGACGCACGGGCGCGCGATCCGTCGTTTCCACGGATGCCCCCGGCGGCGCCTGCTGCTCTGGCGACTCCCGCGTCCTGAGACTCCCAGGGGCGTGCGACTCCGTAGTCGTCCGCGCGCGCAATCGCGCACACCCCCGATGGCGCCCGCGCGGGCGCGCCATAGCCTGATCCCATGACCTCGTCCCCGCCCACCTCCCTCCGGCCGCTCCGCGTCGTCGTCGCCGGCGGCGGCATCGCCGGCGTCGAGACGCTGCTGGCGCTGCGGGCGCACACCGGCGACGCGCTCGAGCTGACGCTCCTCAGCCCCGACACGCAGCTGCACTACCGTCCGTTCGCGGTGCTCGAGCCGTTCGCCGCGCGCGCTGCACGCCACTACGACCTCGGTGAGATCTGCGAGGACGTCGGCGTCACGCACCGCCGCGACGCGCTCGCGGCCGTGCACGCCGAGGACCGCGAGGTCGAGACGAGCGGCGGCGAGCGGATCGCCTACGACGCGCTCGTGCTGGCGCCGGGTGCGCGCGCGGGCGCCGCGATCGAGCGCGGGCACACCTTCTTCGCCGACACGGACCCCGAGAGCCTGCACTGGATCGTGCAGGAGCTCGAGCAGGGCGCGACGCGCCGCGTCGCGTTCGTCGTGCCGCCCGGCATGACGTGGCCGCTGCCGCTCTACGAGCTGGCGCTGATGACGGCCGCGCGCGCACGCGAGCTCGGCGTCGAGGACGCCGAGCTGACGCTCGTCACGCCGGAGGACGCGCCGCTCACGCTGTTCCAGGGCGCGGGCAGCGCCGCCGTCGCCGAGCGCCTCGCGCAGGCCGGGATCGCCTTCGCCGGCAGTGCCTACGCGCACGACTACGACGGCGAGACGCTCGCCCTCACGCCCGGCGAGCGGACGCTCGAGGCCGATCGCGTCGTCGCGCTGCCGGTGCTCAGCGGCCCGGCGATCGCGGGCGTGCCATGCGATCCCGACGGCTTCGTCCACGCCGACGAGTGCGGGCGCGTGCCGGGGCTCGCGGACGTCTACGCCGCCGGGGACGCGACCACGTTCGCGATCAAGCAGGGCGGGATCGCCGCCCAGCAGGCGGACGCCGTTGCCACGCAGATCGCTCGCGCCGCCGGCGCGAGCGTGCGGGCGGCGCCGCCGCGTCCGCTGCTGCGCGCGATCCTCTTCACCGGCGACGGGCCCCTCTACCTGCGCGCGACGATCACCGGCGGCGAGAGCGTCGTCTCGACCGCCTCGCGCCACTGCCCGTGGTGGCCGCCGCACAAGATCGCGGCGCGCCACCTCGCGCCCTACCTCGCCGACCGCGACGAGTCCGACCGCGCGACCGCGCGCCGTCATCTGCGCGTCGTTCACCCGGGGGAAGGGCCGCCTGCGGTCGTGCACCACGACGGCGACCCCGGCGGCGTGGAGCTGCTCGGCCGCGACAGGGGGTAACCGTGTCCGACGTCCTGCAACGCATCGACGGGGGCGGGGCGCCCCCGCGCGTGCTCGTCGCCGGCGGCGGGATCGCCGCGCTCGAAACGGTCCTCGCGTTGCGCGCGAACGCCGGCATGCGCGTCGAGCTCGAGCTGGTCGCCCCGCATGCGGAGCTGCGCTACCCGCCGCTCGACGTCGTCGAGCCGTTCGGCCTCGCGCCGCCGCGGCTGGAGCTGGCGTCCGCGCTGGCACCGCTCGGCGCGCGCCACCGGCTCGACGCGGTCGACGACGTCGACCCGCGCGGCCACTGGGTGCGCACGGAGAGCGGCGCGGTGCTGCACTACGAGGCGCTCGTGGTCGCGGTCGGCGCCCGCCCGTACGCGCCGTTCACGGGCGCGCTCACGTACGGCGGCCCGCGCTCGCGCGAGGAGTTCGCCCGGCTGCTCGCCGAGGCCGAGGGAGGGCATGCCGAGCGGCTGCTGTTCGCGGTGCCGGACGGCGTGCGCTGGCCGCTGCCGCTCTACGAGCTGGCGGTGATGACCGCGCGGCGGCTCGGCCCGCGCAGCGCGTCCCGCGAGGTGGCGCAGGCGCGGATCGCGGTCGCGACGCCCGAGCGGGCGCCGCTCGAGCTGTTCGGCGGGCGCGCGAGCGGGCGCCTGCTCGAATACCTCGAGCAGCTCGGGGTCGCGTTCCTCGGCGGCTCGCGCGTCGCGCGCGTGCGCCCGGGCGAGGCGTTCCTCGAGCCGGGTGGCCGCCGCGTGCGCGCCGACCGCGTCGTGACCGTGCCGCAGCTGCGCGGCCCGGCGATCGCGGGACTGCCGCGCGACGCCGGCGGCTTCCTGCCGATCGACGCCCACGGCGCCGTGCGCGGCGTGCCCGACGTGTACGCCGCCGGCGACGCGACCGACTACCCGGTCAAGCAGGGTGGGCTGGCGACGCAGCAGGCCGACGCGATCGCCGAGGCGATCGCCGCCCGTGCGGGCGCGCCGGTCGTGCCGGCGCCGTTCCGGCCCGTGCTGCGCGGGATGCTCGTGACGAGCGGGCAGCCGCAGTACATGGAGGCCGACGTGGCGGGCCGCGGCGGCTCGCGCGCGGCCACCACGCCGCTGTGGTGGCCGCCGCTGAAGGTCGCGGGGCGCCACCTCGCGCCGTTCCTGGCCGAGCGCTTCGGCGCGCACATGCCGGAGCTGGCGCCCGACGAGCGCTGGCTGGAGGAGGGGATCCCGTGCGAGATCGCGCTGCCGGGACCGGTCCGCGACGCGGACGCGGCGTAGGGGAGGGGCGATGAGCGCCGGCCGCCCCCGTGTGCTGATCGCCGGCGGCGGGGTCGCCGCGCTCGAGGCGCTGCTGGCGCTGCGCGCGCTCGCCGCCGAGCGGCTGGAGCTGCGCCTGCTGGCGCCGGTCGCCGACTTCGTCTACCGCCCCCTGTCGGTGCTCGTGCCGTTCGGGGCGGGTGGGAAGCCGGTCGTGCCGTCGGTGCCGCTCGCCGACGTCGCCGCCGAGCACGGCGCCGAGCTGATCGAAGGGGCGCTCGCGGCCGTCGACGGCGACGCCGGCATGGCCGTCACCGCCGCCGGCGAGCGCACCTTCTACGACGAGCTGGTGGTGGCGGTCGGCGCGCGGCTCGAGCCGGCCGTGCCGGGCGCGCTGACGTTCGGCGAGCCGTCCGACGCGGAGGCGATCGCGGCCGTCGTGCACGGCGTGCGCGCCGGCGAGCTGCGGCGCGTGGCGCTCGCGGTGCCGGACGGGATCGCCTGGACGCTGCCGCTCTACGAGCTGGCGCTGCGTCTCGGGCTCGAGCGCGACCCGCGCGGCCGCGCGCCCGAGCTGCTGCTGGTGACGCCCGAGCAGGCGCCGCTGGAGGCGTTCGGAGCCGACGCGGTCGCCTCCGCGCGCGACGCGCTCCAGGCGCGCGGCGTGCAGCTGCGCACCGCGAGCGGCGCCGAGGCCTTCGAGGACGGCCTGCTGTGGGTCGAGCTCGAGGGCGGCACCGAGGTCGACGCGGCGATCGCGCTGCCGCGCCTGCGCGGCCCGGCGATCGCGGGGCTGCCGGCCGACGCCGACGGCTTCCTGCCGGTCGACCCCTTCGGCCGCGTCGCGGGGGAGGACTGCGTCCACGCCGCCGGCGACGCGACCGCGCAGCCGCTCAAGCAGGGCGGCCTCGCGGCGCAGCAGGCGGACGTCGTCGCCGCCGACGTCGCGCACCGGCTGCTCGGCGGGCCGCCGGCGTCGCCGTTCGACCCGGTCCTGCGCGCCGTCCTGCTGACCGGCGGCGCGCCGCGCTACCTGCGCAGCCACGTCGTCCGCCACGGCGAGGAGCACGAGGGCGAAGCGGTCGCCGACGAGCCGCTGTGGTGGCCGCCGGCGAAGATCGCCGCCCACCATCTCGCGCCCTACCTCGCCGACCGCCTCCTGCGCGAGCCCGCCTGACCGGCGCGCCCGCGCACGAGGATTCCGCCGGGCGCCGCCGGGATGCGCACCGTCAGTCGTCCCAGTCGCCGCTGCCGCTGCCGCCGCCTTCGCCCCGCTCCTCGGGGCCGCCGCTCCCGCCGCGGTCGTCGGCACCGCGGTCGCCGCCGGATGGCGTCGTGCGTGCCGGCGGCGCGGTCGTCGTGCGCGCGGGGGCGGTTGCCGTGGGCGGCGCGAGCTGCTCGCCGGCGGACGGCGGCTCCGCGGACAGGCCGATGCGCTGGCTGGAGAGCTGCGTCGCGGCATACGAGAACGCCGGCCGCGAGCGCCAGCCCGACCAGGCCGATCGCGACCCAGACGAGGATGGAGCGGGTGCGCATGGACACGACGCTACGCCCGCCCCGGCAAAGCGACGGTCAACCTCCGGCCCGGACCGGCCGGCAGCCGCAGCACCGCGCACGCGCCGTGCGCGGCGCCGCCGTCGCGGTCACGGTCGGCGATCGTCACGTCGCCGGCCCAGCGGCGCGCGAGCGTGCGCGCGATCGTCAGCCCCAGCCCGGTGCCGCCCGGGGCGCGCCGTCCGGCGGCGCCGCGGTGGAAGCGCTCGAACACCGCCTCCGCCTCGCCCGGCGCCAGGCCCGGCCCCTCGTCGAGCACCTCGATCGTCTCGCCGGCGGCGCGCAGCTCGACGGTCGAGCCCTCGGGGGCGTAGCGCAGCGCGTTCTCGACGAGCGCGTCGAGCACGCGGTCCACGTCGGCGCGCGCGGCGGAGACGGTCGCCGCCGCCCGCGGCTCGGCGAGCACGACCGTCCGGCGCCGCTCGCGTCCGAGCGGCTCCCAGCGGCGCTGTGCGGCGGCCGCGGCGGCCGCCAGGTCGATCGGCTCGGCGGAGGCGTCCGGCTCGCCGGCGCTCGAGAGCACCAGCAGCTCCTCGACGAGCTGCGCGATGCGGTCGACCTCGCGCTCGCCGGCCTCCAGCTCCGCCTTCGCCGCCGTGCTCACGCCCGCCGCCTCGGCCTCCTCCAGCCGCAGCCGCAGTCCCGCCAGCGGCGTGCGCAGCTGGTGCGAGGCGTCGGCCACGAACGCCTGTTGGCGGGCGAGCATGTCGCGGATGCGGTCGGTCATGTGGTTGAAGGAGTCGGCGAGCGAGCGCTCCTCGGTCGAGCCCTCGAGCGCGACGCGCGTGTCGAGGTCGCCGCCGGCGACGCGCGCCGCGGCGACGCGCATGTGCCGGATCGGGCGCACGAAGCGGCCGGCGATCGCCGCGCCGGCCAGCAGTCCGAGCGTGAGCACGATCGCGCCGACGAGCAGGAGGCCGGCGGTCGAGCGCCGCACCGCGCGCCGCACCGCGGCGACGCTCTGCGTGATCCGCACGGCGCCGACGACGCGCGTCCCGCGCAGCACCGGCGCGGCGGTCGCGAGGATGTTCTGGCCGAGCGTCTGGCTGTCGCGCTGGTTCTGGAACGAGCGGCCCTGGAGCGCGGCGCGCACCTCCGGCCGGTTCGCGTAGCTCGTGTCGAGCGCGGCGGCGCCGGCGCTGTCGGCCAGCAGTCGCCCGCGCGCGTCGAGCACGATCACGCGCCCGCGCACCGACTCGGCCGCGGACGTCGTGAGCTGGCGCAGCGCGGTCAGCTGCGCGGGCGCGACGAGGTCGGCGACGGACGCGGCGACGACGTCGGTCTGGCCGCGCGCCTGCGTGCGCACCTCCGCCTGCACGCGGTCGTTGAGGCTGAAGACGAGCGGCACCTCCAGCGCCACGACCGCCAGCAGCAGCACGTAGGCGAGCGCGAGCAGCAGACGCGTGCGCAGGCTCACCGTGGTCCTCCGCGCGCGGCTACGGCTTCAGCTCCGCGCCGGCGGCGAAGCGGAAGCCGACGCCGCGCACCGTGTGGATGAAGCGCGGCTCGGCCGGGTCGTCGCCGAGCTTGCGGCGCAGCCAGCCGACGTGCACGTCCAGCGTCTTCGTCGAGCCGAACCAGTTGACGTCCCACACGTCCGCCATCAGGTCCTCGCGCGTGACGACCTTGCCGGCGTCGCGCATGAGGCGCACGAGCAGGTCGAGCTCCTTGCGCGCGAGGTGCAGCTCCTCGCCGTCGAGCCAGGCGCGGCGCGCGCCCGCATCGACCTCGAGCGGTCCCGCGCTCAGCAGGCCGCCGATCGCGTCCTCCCGCTGCGCGTCGTCGTCGCCGTTCGCGCCGCCGCCGGTGCGCCGCAGGACGGCTCTGATGCGCGCGATCACCTCGGCGCCGCTGAACGGCTTGACGACGTAGTCGTCGGCGCCCAGCTCGAGCCCGACGATGCGGTCGGTCTCGGTGCCGCGCGCGGTCAGCATCACGATCGGCACGTCGCCGCGGCGGCGCAGCTCGCGGCACACGTCGCGCCCGTCGCCGTCGGGGAGCGTGAGGTCGAGCAGCACGAGGTCGGGATCGATCCGCGCGGCGGCCTCGAGCGCGGCGGACGCCGTGCCGACGGTCGTGGTGGCGAAGCCGGCCCGCCGCAGCGCGCGCGTGAACGGCTCGGCGATCGACGGCTCGTCCTCGACGAACAGGATGCGGGGGCCGGCGCCTTCCGTCATTGGTGCGCAGGCTAGCGCCCCGAGCAGCGGTCGCAACGGTGCTTTCCCACGGTCGGACGCGGTTTTGCCGACCCATTACCCGCGGTTGGCGGGGGCTTGGGAGCGGTCGCGCCACCCTCTGGTCATCCGCAGGCTCCCCCGCCGAAGGAGGCACCTCGTGCAGCGCAACAGCAGAGCCGTCGCCGCGGCGGCGGTCGTCGCCGGGCTCGGCGGTCTGGCGGCCGTCGCGCTCTCCCAGCCCGGCGGCGGCTCCTCCACGTCCGCGTCCGCGACCACGCAGGGCCCGCCGCCGACGCGCACGATCCGCAAGGTCGAGGTCCACACGATCACGCGCGTCAAGCGCGACCTGCCGCCGCAGCCGCAGGCCGTGCAGCCGGCCGCCGCGGCCCCGCCGGTGCAGGCCGCGCCCGCCGCCGCGGCGCCGGCTCCGGCGCCCGCCGTCGCGAGGCCGGTCGCGCAGCAGACGCCCGCCCCGCGGCCGCTGCAGACGCGCGCGAGCGGCGCGCCCGGCGCGAGCGGCGGCGACGACGGCGCCGAGCACGACCGCGGCGAGCACCGCGATCGCGAGGGCGGCGGTCGTGACGACTGACCGCACAGCTCGTCGTCCCGCGCCGCCCGCCGGCGCACCGCGCCCCGGACCGGGCGGCGGGCTCGGCGCCGCCCGCGCCCGTCGGCGCCGCCCCAGCCCCGGCGCGGTGCTCGGCGGCTCGCTCGCGCTCTTCCTCGCGCTGCTCGCGCTGCTCGCGTGGCAGATGCGCAGCGGCGGCGATCCCGCGCTCGGCGCCGGCGCCGCGACCGCGGTCGCGCAGGCGCCCCGACCCGCGCGCGTCGTCGTGCTGCACCGCGTCGTGAAGCGCGTCGTGGTCGTGCACAAGCCGGCGCCGGCTCCGGCGGCGAGCGCGGCGCCCGCGTCCGCGCCGGCGGTCGCGTCGGCGCCGGCCGCCTCCGCGCCCGCCCCGGCCCCGGTGCAGTCCGCGCCGGCGCCCGCCCCGGCGCCGGCTCCCGCGCCGGCCCCGGCCCCCGTCGTGACGAGGTCCTCGTGAGCGCCCGCGCCCCGCACGACCGCGCACCGGTCGCCGTCGCGCCCGCGGCGGTCCGCCTCGCCGGCGAGCACGACGTCACGTTCCCGTGCATGGGCTGCACGTTCCGGCTGCTCGCCGGCTCGCCGGACCCGGTCGCGGCGCTCGCGGCCGCGCGCGCCGAGCTGGAGGCGATCGACGCGCGCCTCTCGCGCTTCCGGCCCGACAGCGAGCTGTGTCGCCTCAACGCCGATCCGCGAGAGACCGTGCCCGCCTCGCCGCTGCTGCGCGCGACCGTGCGCGCGGCGCTGTGGGCGGCGCAGCGCACCGGCGGCCTGCTCGATCCGACCCTCGTCGGCGCGCTCGAGCGCGCCGGCTACGCAAGCTCGCTCGCGGGAGCGACACCCGGGTCGGTCGCGGCGGCGCTCCACAGCGCGCCGCCGCGCCGCCCGGCGTCCTCGCACGTGGATGCGCGTTGGCGCGCGGTGCGGGTCGACGACGCCGCCGGGACGATCTCCCGTCCGCCGGGCCTGCGGCTCGACAGCGGCGGCGTCGGCAAGGGCCTCGCCGCCGACCTGATCGGCGAGCGGCTCGCGCGGCACGAGCGCTTCGCGGTCGACGCCGCCGGCGACCTGCGCCTCGGCGGCACGCGCACCGCCGCGCGCCCGCACGAGGTGCAGGTTGCGCATCCGTGGGCGGCGGAGCCGATCGGCACGCTGCGGATCGCCGCCGGCGCGGCCGCGACCTCGGGGATCGGCTCGCGCCTGTGGCGCACGCCGGACGGCGGCTTCGCCCACCACCTGCTCGATCCGGCGACCGGCGCACCGGCCTGGACCGGGCTCATCGCGGCGACCGCGCTCGCACCGACCGCGCTGGAGGCCGAGACGCTCGCGAAGGCGGCGCTGCTGAGCGGCCCGGCCGGCGCACGGCGGTGGCTCGCCGAGCACGGCGGCCTCGTCGTCCACGACGACGGCTCGCCCGAGTGGATCGGCCCCGCGCGCCCGCAGCGGCGCACGTCGCCGCGCCCCGAGCGCACGCGCCTGCGCATCGCCCTCCCGGCGCCCGCCACGCCCACCGAAGCCTCCTGCCCTGCGGTGCCAGGACGACCGCTGCCCAGGACGCTCGCGCCCGTGCACCCCTCGCCCGGCGGTCGCGCCGCATGATCGCCGCCGTCGCGCCCGACCCGCTCGCGCACGGCTGGTGGCTCGCCAGCCGCGCCTCCGGCGTCGTCGCGCTCGCGCTCGTGACCGTCTCGACGCTGCTCGGCCTCGCGATGGCGCTGCGGCCGGCACGCCGCCCGGCCAGCCAGCCGCGGCTCGTCACGCTGCACGAGCAGCTCGCCGTCACCGGCCTCGTCGCGATCGCCGTGCACGGCCTCACGCTGCTCGGCGACCCGTGGCTGAAACCGGGCCTCGCGGGCATCGCGCTCCCCGGCGCGATGGCCTACCGCCCGCTGTTCACCTCGCTCGGCGTCGTCGCCGGCTGGCTCGCCGCGCTGCTCGGCCTCTCCTACTACGCGCGCGGCCGCATCGGCGCGCAGCGCTGGCGCAGCGTCCACCGCCTCACCGCCGTCGCCTACGGGCTCGCCGTCGTGCACACGCTCGGCGCCGGCACCGACGCCGGCGCGCCGTGGCTGCGCTGGCCGGTCGTCGGCTCGGCCGCGCTCGCGCTCGGCCTGCTGACGCTGCGCGCGGCGCGCCGCCCGACCCTTGCCTCGCCCACACCCACAGGAGGACCGTTCATCGATGGACCGCGGAACCGAAGTCCCCTCGCGCCAGCTCGCCGGGCGAGCTGATGCGGAACCCGACGCCGCGCACGGTGTGGACGAAGCGCGGACGCGCCGGGTCCTCGCCGAGCTTGCGGCGCAGCGAGCCGATGTGCATGTCGAGCGTCCGCGACGCGTCGGGCCGGCTCCCGTCCCACACGTCGGCGATCAGGTCGTGTCGCGAGACGACGCGGCCGGGATCGCGCATCAGCCGCTCGAGCAGCGCGACCTCCAGCGGCGCGAGGGCCAGCTCGCGCCGCTCGAGCCGTGCGCGGTGGGTGACCGTGTCGAGCGTGAGCGGCCCGACGCGCAGGATCTCGCCCGCCCCGGCGCCGCCGCGGGCGCGGTCGGCGGCGATCCGCCGCAACACGCCGCGCACCCGCGCCACGGCCTCCGCGTCGCGCACCGGCTTGACGAGGTAGTCCTCGGCGCCGTTGCTCCAGGCGTCGCGGTCGGCTGCGAGGAGGCTGTCGGCGAGCACCACGACGGGGATCCCGGCGCGGTCGTGCAGGGCGTCGCGGAGCTCGTGCCCGGCGTTCTCCTGCAGCGCGCCGTCGAGCAGCACGAGGTCGAAGGCGCCGGGCACCGCCAGCGCGAGCGCGTCGGCCGGACTCGCCGCCGTCGTGATCGCGTAGCCGGCCCGTCCGAGCGCGCGGGCGAGCGCCTCGGCGATCGAGCGCTCGCTCTCCACCAGCAGGATGCGGCTCTCCGGTCCGGATTCCGGCATGAAGGGCACGCTACCCATTCCGCGCCGTTGCGACGACCGTGGTTCTCCGCCACCGCCCCGCAGTCCTCCGCATCGTGCGCGACCACGCCGGGCGGAACGCCGCAGCCGGCGCGCGGCCTTTCGCGGTCGCGGCGCGACGGAGCGGGGCGCTAGCGTGCCGGGCATGGCCGGTCCCACCGTGGATTCCCGCTCGCGCCGCGCGCAGCTGCGCTTCTGGGCGCCGCGCGTCGTGCTCGCCGCGATCGCCGCGTTCGCGCTGATCCAGCTCGTCCCGTACGGGCGCGCGCACGCCAACCCGCCGGTCCGCTCGCAGCCGAGATGGGACAGCGCGCGCACGCAGCAGCTGTTCGCGCGCGCCTGCGGCGCCTGCCACAGCAACCTCACGACGTGGCCGTGGTACAGCAACGTCGCGCCGGTCTCGTGGCTCGTGCAGCACGACGTCGAGGACGGCCGCGCGCGCCTCAACGCCTCGGAGTGGAACCAGCAGCCGCAGCCGCCCGCGGGCGAGGTCTCGGAGGTCGTGCGCTCCGGGGAGATGCCGCCGCTGCAGTTCACGCTGATCCACAAGGAGGCGCGCCTGTCGTCCGCCGAGAAGGCCGCGCTCGCCGCCGGCCTGCAGCGCACGTTCGCGAGCAGCCCACCGCTCCACGTCGCGCAGCGCCGCACGGGCGACGAGGGCTGACCGGCGCGCTGCGCGCTGCGCTCGTCCGCCTGCCCGCTCAGCTCCGCGGCGCCGACGCCGGCGCCGCGGGCGGGGCGGAGATCCCGCGCCGCTCCAGCACGCGGTAGGCGATCAGCTTGAGCTGGTCGAGCAGCAGGATCCACACGATCGCGTAGCCCCACGCGAGCGCCGCGAGCGGCCAGCGCAGCGGCTCCATCAGCAGGCCGGAGACGGCGATCGCCGTCGCGAGCAGCTGCGTCCCGATCACCGCCACCAGCAGCACGGTCGCGGGGCGGTGCGACCACAGCCGCCCGCGCGTGCGAGCGACGAACAGGGTCAGGTGGCCGGCGACCGACAGCTTGAGGTAGATCAGCGTCTGCGCCTCCGCGTGCCCCACGTGCAGCGGGCCGACGGCGATCGCGAGCAGCGACAGCGACTCCGCGACGCCGGCCAGGCCGAGCACCGTCGCGATCGTGAGGACCTCCGTCAGCTGCCAGCGCTCGGGCCGTGCGGAGGGCAGCACACGGTCGTAGGCGATCGTGAGGATCGCCGCGTCGTTGAGGATCGCCAGCAGCACGATCTGCGTCGGCGTGACCGGGAAGAACCCGTAGAGGACGATCGCGATCGTCACGAACAGGACGATCCGGATCGTCTCGGTGATGCGGTAGATCGCGTAGTTCGCCATGCGCCGGAAGACCTCGCGCGCGCGGTAGATCGCCTCGACGATCACCGACAGCCCGGCGCTCAGCAGCACGATGTCGGCCGCGGCGCGCGCCGCGTCGGTCGCGCCCGAGAACGGCGATGCCGGCGTCGGCGCGGCTGAGCGCCGGCGCGTCGTTGACGCCGTCGCCCGTCATGCCGACGATGTGCCCGTGCGCCTGCAGCGCCTCGACGATGCGGTACTTGTCCTCCGGCACGACCTGCGCGAACCCGTCCGCCCGCTCGACCTGCGCGGCGAGCGCGTCGCCGTCGAGCCGCTCGATCGCGGTCGCCTCGAGGATCGCGTCGCCCATCGCCAGCTCGCGCGCGATCTGGTGGGCGATCTCGACGCGGTCGCCGGTGACCATCTTGACCTCGACGCCGAGCGCGGCGGCGGCGGCGAGCGTCGCGCGCGAGTCCTCGCGCGGCGGGTCGGCGAGCGCGAGCACGCCGAGCACGTGCCAGTCGGTGCCGGGGCTCGTGTCCGCCTCCACACCGCCCTCGCCATCCTCGCCGCGTCCGTCCGCGCCGCTCCCGTTCCCGCCGCCGGTGCCCGCCACCGCGAGCGCCCGGTAGCCCTTCTCCGCGAACGCGCGCGTCGCCGCGGCGACTCGCTCGGCGCCGTCGCCGTCCGCGCCCGTCAGCTCCAGGATCGCCTGGTTGGCGCCCTTCGCGACGCGCCGCTCGTGCCCGCGGGCGTCGCGCACGAGCGCCTCGGCGCGCTTGCGGCCCGCGTCGAACGGCTCGAGCGCGACGACTTCGTCTCCGCCGGGAATGTCGCCGTCGAGCGCTGCGAGCACCGCGCCGTCGAGCGGGTCCGCGCCGCCCGGCTCGGCGGTCAGCGCGGCGGCGCGCAGCACGTCCGCGCGCGTGGCTCCGGCCGCGAGCACGGCGACGTCGGCGACCGCCAGCTCGTTCTTCGTGATCGTCCCGGTCTTGTCGGAGCACAGCACGTCGACGCCGGCCATCTCCTCGACCGCCGGCAGGTAGCTGACGACCGCCTCGTGCTTGGCGAGGGAGCGCGCGCCGACCGCGAGCGTCACCGACAGCACGGCCGGCAGCGCGACCGGGATCGACGCGATCGTCACCACGAGCGCCAGCTCGAGCGTGTCGGCGAGGCTCGTGCCGCGCAGCAGCGAGACGACGACGATCACGCCGACGAGCGCGACCGCGAGCGCGATCAGATAGGTCCCGATCGAAACGATCGCGCGCTGGAAGTGGCTCTGCGGCCCCGCCGCGCCGGTCAGCTCCGCGGTGCGGCCGAGCTCCGTCCGCGCACCGGTCGCCAGTACCCGCAGACGCGGGTTGCCGCGCACGATCGCGGTGCCGGAGAAGAGCGCGTCGCCGGGGCCCTTCTCGACCGGCAGCGACTCGCCGGTCAGCATCGACTCGTCCGCCTCGGCGACGCCGGCGAGCATGCCGTCGGCGGGGACCACGTCGCCGCGGCCGACGGTGACGAGGTCGCCGGGGACCACCTGCACGGCGGGGATCGTCGTCCACGAGCCGTCGCGCAGCACGCGCGCCCGCGTGGCGAGGCGCTCCTTCAGCGCCGCGATCGCGCCGGCCGCCTGGTGCTCCTCCCAGAAGCCGACGGCGCCGTTGAGCAGCAGCAGCGCGAGGATGATGCCGAAGTCGGCCCAGCGGGCCGTCAGCGCGGTCAGCACGACGGCCGCCTCGATCATCCACGGGATCGGGCCCCAGAAGTGCGAGGCCAGCTCGAGCAGCGTGTTGTGGCGTCGCTCCTCGAGCGCGTTCGGGCCGTAGCGCTCGAGGCGCGCCGCCGCCTCGCGCCCGCTCAGGCCCGCGTCCGCCGCGCGCGCCTCGTCGGCTGCGCGGTCGGCCACGGTGCGCTGGTCGCGGGCGTCGCGGACGGCGGTTGCGGTCGCGGACACGTCGCGCCCCCGCGGCTCAGCCGCGCAGCGCCGGCGCGGGCGAGGCGGGTCCCGTCGGCGCCACCCGCACGCGCGCGTCGACGACGACGGCTCCTCCCGGATGCGCGATCACGGGATTGCAGTCGAGCTCGGCGATCTCCGGGTGCGCGTCGACGAGCGCGCCGATTCGCAGGACCACCTGCTCCAGCGCGGGCAGGTCGACCGGCGGCTCGCCGCGCGCCCCGCGCAGCAGCGGCGCGATCGACAGCGAGGACACCATCGCGCGCGCGTCGCGGTCGGTCACGGGCGTGAGCCGCACGGCCACGTCGTGCAGCAGCTCGACCGCGCGGCCGCCGGCGCCGCACGCGACGACCGGCCCGAACAGCGGGTCGGCGGTCGCGCCGACGAGCAGCTCCTGGCCCCGCGGCGCCATCGCCTGCACCACGTAGCCGTCGAGCACGTGGCCGGCGGCGGCGACCTGCTCGCGCATCGTCTGCGCGGCCCGCCGCGCGGCGGCCGGCGAGGCGAGCCCGAGCGCGACGCCGCCTGCGTCGCTCTTGTGCAGCAGGCCGGGCGCGGTCGCCTTGAGCGCGACGGCGCCGCCGAGCTCGCCCGCCGCGCGCGCGACGGCGGTCGGGCTGTGCACGACCCGCTGCGGCGCGAGCGGCACGCCGTAGCAGGCCAGCAGCGCGTGCACGTCGCGCGGCGACAGCCACGCGCCCGCTTCGCCGCCGTCCGCGCCGCGGCTCGCCCCGAGGGCGCGTGCGACGATCGCCGCCGCCTCGTCGGGACGCACGTCGGAGAACGCCGGGACGGTGCCGCGCGGCTCCTCGCGCCAGCGCGCGTGCTCGACGGCGCGCCCGAGCGCGCGCGCCGGGTCCTCCGGGTAGCGGAACGACGGGACGGGCGGCGCGCCGTCCCCTGGGGCGTCGTGCAGGATCTCGGGCGCTCTCCCCGCCGTCATGAAGCACGCCAGCAGCGGCAGCCGGCCGGCGAGCGTGCGGCTGGCATCGCGGATCGCGCGTGCCACGTCGTCGGCCTCCGTCACGAGCGGCGGGACGAACACGGCGACGATCGCGTCGACCGCGCCCGATCTGCCGATCGCCTCGATCGCCGTCTGGAACGCCGCCGGTCTCGCCGCGGCGATCAGGTCGACCGGGTTCGCGAGCGCCGCGCCGGCGGGCACGGACTTCGCGATCGTCGCCTGCACCTCGTCGGGCAGCGTCGGCAGCTCGAGGCCGGCGGCGACGCATGCGTCGGCGCAGAGGATCCCCGGTCCGCCGCCGTTCGTGACGATCGCGACGCGGTTGCCGGCCGGCAGCGGCTGGTGCTCGAGCAGCGCGGCGAGGTCGAACAGCTCGCCGAGCGTGTCGGCGCGCAGCACGCCCGCCTGCCGGAAGAGCGCGCCGACGGCGGCCTCCGAGCCGGCCAGCAGCGCGCCGGTGTGCGAGGCGGCGGCGCGCGCGCCGGCGGCCGAGCGGCCGGCCTTCACCGCGACGATCGGCTTGACCCGCCCGACCCGCCGGGCGATCCGCGCGAACTTGCGCGGGTTCCCGAACGACTCGAGGTAGAGCAGGATCGCGCGCGTGCGCTCGTCCTGCTCGCACCACTCGATGAAGTCGTTGCCCGACAGGTCGGCCTTGTTGCCGACCGACACGAACGCCGAGAGCCCGATCCCGAGCGCGTGCGCCTGCTCCAGCAGCGCGATCCCGACGCCGCCGCTCTGCGACAGCAGCCCGAGGCGGCCGGCCGGCGGTGCGGTCGGCGCGAAGCTCGCGTCGAGGCGGACCGCCGGATCGGTGTCGATCACGCCGAGGCAGTTCGGGCCGACGAGCCGCATGCGCCCGGCGCGGCAGACGGCCAGCAGCTCGTGCTGGAGCGCGACGCCCTCCGGCCCGGTCTCGGCGAAGCCGGCCGCCAGCACGACGAGCGCGCGCACGCCCCGCGCCGCGCACGCGCGCGCCACCGGGATGCAGTGCGCCGCCGGGATCGCCAGCACGGCCGCCTCGAGCTCGCCGGGGACCTCCTCGATCGATCTGAAGCAGGGGCGGCCGAGCACCTCGCGCCCGCGCCGGTTGACCGCGTGCAGCTCGCCCGCGTAGCCGCCCGCGACGAGCTTGCCGAAGACGGCGCCGCCGATCGCGCCGGGATCCGGCGAGGCGCCGACGACCGCCAGCGAGCGCGGCTTCAGGACGCTGTCCATCGCCGCCACCGCCGCGATCGAGTCGCGCCACGCGAAGCGCTCCCGTGCCTCCTCCGTCAGCGCGGTCGGCATCTCGACGCGCAGCACGCCGGGCTCCGAGCGCACGTGCAGCGGCAGGCCGCTGTCGCGGAAGACGCCGAGCATCGCGTGGTTCTCGGGCAGCACCTCCGCGACGAACGTGGCGATCCCCTGGGCGCGGGCGCCGAACGCCAGGTGCGCGAGCAGGATCGTCGCCAGCCCGCGTCCCTGCATCGCCTCGGCGGTCTCGAACGCGATCTCGGCGCGCTCGGGCGCGAGCCGCACCCATGCGGCGTGGCCGACGACCTCGCCGGCGCCGTCCTCGCCGGTCGTCGCGATCAGCCCGTCGCGCTCGCGCCGGTCGACGTCGGCCGCCCAGCGCGCTGCGGCGTCGACGTCGGCGGCGCCCGTGAACCAGCGCAGCCGCTGCGAGGAGGGGGAGAGGCCGCCGAGGAAGGCGCGCAGCGCCGGCAGGTCGTCGCGGTGGACCGGCCGCACGTGCACCGGGGCGCCGTCGCGCAGCGCGACGTCGACCTCGCGCGCGGCCAGCGCCGCGTCGCTCGGCGGCCTGGATGCGCGACCTCCGCTGACGCCTCCGTCCATCCGGCCGATCGTACGCCCTGCCGGAGCGGTCAGCGGTCGTCCTCGTCGTCGTTCAGACGCCGCACGATCGCGACCACGATCACGCCGAGGAACACGATCGTCACGACGAGCGCGGCGGCGACGAAGCCCCACGTCGGTCCGGACGCGAGCCACACGATCAGTCCGACGATCGCGAGCATCGGGATCAGGAAGAGGAACAGCAGCGGCGCCGACGCGGTGTCGCGGTGGGGCGCGGGGTGGAGAAGTGCGTGGAGGGTCGACATGAGTGCTCCTTGTCAGGTCTGTGACATCCACGATGGCGCGTGCGGTGCCGTTTCACAGCCGTGCGCAGCCGCAGCGCCCACCGGGAGACCACGGACCACGCGCCGGTGATCTCCCGGTGGCGCGCCGCCCGCGCACGGGCAGAATGGCGGTGATGGTGCGCAACCTCCGCACGCTCGCGGCCGCCGCCGCGCTGCTCGGCACGCTCGCCGGCGGGCTCGCGCACCTGCTCGGCGCGCCGTCGCTCGGCGACGCGCTGTGGACTGCGACGATCGCCGGCACGCTCGTCCCGGTGTCGTGGTCGGTGGCGCGCCAGCTCGCGCGCGGGAACGTCGGCGTCGACGTGATCGCGCTGCTCGCGATGGCGGCCGCGCTCGTGGGCGGCGAGCTGCTGGCCGGCTCGGTCGTGTCCGTGATGCTGCTCGGCGGCAACGCGCTGGAGGCGTTCGCCGCCGGCCGTGCCGAGCGCGAGCTGACGGCGCTGCTGCGCCGCGCCCCGCGGATCGCGCACCGCCGCACGGACGCGTCGTGGGAAGAGGTGCCGGTCGACGCGGTCGTGCCCGGCGACCTCGTGCTCGTGCGCGCCGGCGAGGTCGTGCCGGTCGACGGGACGCTCGCGAGCGAGCGCGCGGAGATCGACGCCTCCGCGGTCACCGGCGAGTCGCTGCCGGTCGAGCAGCGCCGCGGCGAGCCGCTGCGCAGCGGCGTCGCGAACGCCGGCGAGGCGTTCGAGCTGCGCGCCACGCGCGCCGCGGCGGACTCCGCCTACGCCGCGCTGGTCGCGCTCGTCGCCGCCGCCCAGCGCGAGCGCCCGCCGTTCACGCGCCTCGCCGACCGCTACGCGGCGATCTTCCTGCCGCTGACGCTGCTGCTCGCCGGCGGCGCGTGGGCGGCGAGCGGCGAGTTCGTGCGCGCGGTCGCGGTGCTCGTCGTCGCGACGCCGTGCCCGCTGATCCTCGCCGCGCCGATCGCGCTCGTCTCCGGCCTCTCGCGCTGTGCGCGGGAGGGGATCGTGCTCAAGGGCGGCACGGCGCTGGAGGGCCTGGCGGCGGCGCGCACGGTGCTGCTCGACAAGACCGGCACGCTCACGCTCGGGCGCCCGTCGGTCGAGCTGATCGTCCCGTTCGACGGCATGCCGGGCGAGGAGGTCCTGCGCCTCGCGGCCTCCGCCGAGCAGCTGTCCGCGCACGTGCTCGCCGAGGGGATCGTCCACGACGCGGAGGCGCGCGGCCTGCCGCTGGGGCGGCCGGACGGCGCGCACGAGGATCCGGGCGACGGGATCGAGGCGACCGTCGGCGCCCACCGCGTCGGCGTCGGCGGCGAGCACTGGCTGCGCGCGCGCGGCTTCGCGCCCGCCGACGGCGCCGCCGCGGCCGTCGACGGTGCGGCGCCCGGCCGCGCGATCGTGCACGTCGGCGTCGACGGCGCGATCGTCGGGGCGCTCGTGATGGCCGACCGCCTGCGTCCGGACGCAGGCCGGCTCGCGCAGGCGCTGCGCGACGCGGGCGTGCGCCAGGTCGCGATGGTCACCGGCGACCGCGACGCGATCGCGCAGGCGATCGCCCGCGAGGCCGGGCTCGACCGCGTCTACGCCGAGTGCACGCCGGAGCAGAAGCTCGAGGTCGTGCGGGCGGTTCGCGCGAAGCCGGAGCTGCGTCCGGTCGTGATGGTCGGCGACGGCGTCAACGACGCGCCGGCGCTCGCGCTCGCCGACGTCGGCGTCGCGATCGCCGGCGAGAGCCAGACGGTCTCCAGCGAGGCGGCCGACGCCGTCATCACCGTCGATCGCATCGACCGCGTCGCGGCGGCGGTGCGGATCGGCCGCCGCACGATGCGGATCGCCCGTCAGAGCGTGATCGCCGGCATGGCGCTGAGCCTCGTCGCGATGGTCGTCGCCGCCGCCGGCTACCTGCCGCCGGTCGCGGGCGCCCTGCTGCAGGAGGCGATCGACGTCGCCGTGATCCTCAACGCGCTGCGCGCCCTGCGCCCGTGACGCTGCTTCCGCGGACGCCGCCCCCCGAGCCCCGGCACGCCGAGGCGTCCTGACCTGCCCTGCTCCTGCGAGCACGAGGCAGGACGCCTCTCGCGCCGTCGCCGCTAGGCTCGTGGCTGATGCCCCGCGTCCTGTTCGTCTGCCTCGGCAACATCTGCCGCTCGCCGACCGCGGAGGCGGTGATGGCGCGGCTCGTCGCGGAGGCGGAGCTGGAGCAGGCGATCGAGCTCGACAGCGCCGGCACCGGCGGCTGGCACGTCGGCTGCCCGCCGGACGAGCGCGCGACCGCGGCGGCGGCGGCGCGTGGGTTCGCGATGCGCGGCGTCGCACGGCAGGTCATGCCGTACGACTTCGACCGGTTCGACCTGCTGCTCGCGATGGACGCCGAGAACCACTGGGAGCTGCGCGACCGCGCGCCGCACGCCGAGGCGGCCGCGAAGGTCCGCATGCTGCGCGAGTTCGACCCCGCGAGCGCGGGCGTCGTCAGCCTCGACGTCCCCGACCCCTACTACGGCGGCGAGGACGGCTTCGACCACGTGCTCGACCTCGTCGAGGCGGCCTGCGGCGGCCTGCTCGCCGAGCTGCGCGCGCAGCTCGCGTGAGCCCCGCCGCTCGCGGCGGCGGTCAGGCAGTCGCGGCCGGCGCCTGCTCGCGCACGAGCGCGGCGCCGCCCGGGGCCTCGGCCGGCGCGGGCGCGCCGGGCAGCGCGGCGCGCACCTGGTAGATGCCGGTGAAGCCGGACAGGAAGCCGTTGCGCGCGGCGCGCAGGTAGAGGCGCCAGACGCGGATGCGCTCCTCGCCGGCCAGCCGCGTCGCCTCGTCCAGCGACGCGTCGAGGCGCTGCGCCCAGTGCCGCAGCGTCTCGGCGTAGTCGGCGCCGAAGCCCTCGACGTGCTGCGTGGCGAATCCGGCGCGCTCGAGCGCCAGCAGCACCCGCGACAGGTGCAGCGGCTCCGCGTCGGGGAAGACGTAGCGCTCGGAGAAGGCCCCGGCGTCCGGGTCGGTGTGGCGCTGGCGCGTGATGCCGTGGTTGAGCAGCCGCCCGCCCGGCTTCAGCAGCTCCGCCAGCCGCGCCGCGTATGCGTCGATCCGCACCTCGCCGACGTGCTCGACCATCCCGATCGAGGCGATCGCGTCGAACGGCTCGGCGACCAGCTCGCGGTAGTCGGCGAGGCGGATGTCGACCTTGCCGGCGAGCCCGGCCTCCTCGACCCGCTCGCGCGCGCGAGCGACCTGCGAGGGGGAGAGGGTGATGCCCGTCACGTGCACGTCGTGGTGGCGCGCCGCGTGCAGCGCGAACGCGCCCCAGCCGCAGCCGACGTCGAGCACGCGCTCGCCCGGCCGGAGGCCCAGCTTCCCGCAGACGAGCTCCAGCTTCGCCTCCTGCGCCTCCTCCAGGGTGCTCGCCCCGGAGCGCGCCCACACGCCGCAGGAGTAGGTCATCGTCGGCCCGAGGAACAGCTCGAAGAAGTCGTTGGAAACGTCGTAGTGGTGCTGCACGGCGCGCGCGTCGCGCTCGCGCGAGTGGCGCGTTCCGCGCGGCACGAGCTCTGAGGCGGGGGGCTTCGGCGGCCGCGTCAGGCCCATCGCGGCGAGCGCCGCCAGCATCAGCCGCGCGCGGTCGCGCCCCTCGATCGGCGGCGGCTGCCACGTGTCGAGCAGCCGCATCACCGCGTCGATGTCGTCGACCGCCAGCTCGCCGCTCACGTACGCGCGGCCGAGCCCGAGCTGGCCGGGCGCGCGCAGCGCATGCGCGATCGCTCGCGGGGAGCGCACCGTGAAGATCGGCGGCACCGCGCCGTTCCCGCCGCCGTCGGTCGCGGGCAGCTCGCTGCCGTCCCAGAAGCGCACCGCGAACGGTCGCGACGGCAGTGCTCGCGCGACTGCGCTGCGCAGCGGTCCGGTGAGCGCCAGCCCCATCGAGCGCAGCCTACTGCGTCGCTGCGGGCAGCGCCGTCCGGCCCTGCGGTTGTCGCTCGCGCACCCCCGCTCCGCGCTACACTCCGTGGCTCGCGCCGGCTGGCGGTCCGTTGTCTGTCCGCCACCCGGTCGCGGACACGTGCCCACACCGACCTTGGAACGCCAATGGCCCGCGGAGACGTTCGCATCGCAGTCACGCTCGCATGCGAGGACTGCAAGCGACGCAACTACCAGACGAACAAGAGCAAGCGCAACGATCCCGAGCGGATCCAGCTGCGCAAGTACTGCCGCTGGTGCAAGTCGCACACGGCGCACCGGGAGAACGCGCTAGCCGCGAACCCTGCCATGGCCCGCGACCGCAGACGAGCGAAGCAGCGCCGCGACCGCCGTGCACGCGCGGCCGGCGGCGAGCAGGCGCGCGGCGCCAAGCCACGGCCTGAGGAGCGCGCCACACCTGCGCCCGGCGCCCCCGAGACGCCGCACGACGCCGAGCACGTCCACGACCACGAGCCGGCCGAGCTCGCGAGCGGCGAGGTCGACCTCGCCGAGGCGCAGCTGGAGATCGGCCGCCCGGAGCTGAGCGACGCCACGCAGCCCGGCCCCGGCGAGCTCGCCGGGGCGGCCGGCGAGGCCGAGGTCGAGGACGAGGCGACCTTCGAGGCGCTCGAGGATCGCGTCGACGAGGCCGAGGAGCGCTTCGAGGAGGGCGCCGCCGGCAACGGCCACGTCGAGGACGGCGCCGCCGTCGTGCGCGGCAGCCGTCGCGCCGCCCGCGCGACCGAGCCGCGCGAGGGCAACCGTCTCATGACGTTCCTGCGAGGAAGCTGGCGCGAGCTGCAACGAGTACAGTGGCCGGATCGCCGGCAGGTCGGCCAGGCCACGGCCGTGGTCATCGGCTTCGTGATAATCGCCGGCGCCTTCCTCGGCCTGGCGGACTACGTCGCCGGCAAGATCGTCGACATCATCATCTGACGCAGGCCCCGTCCCGCCCGACCCCGAAGGAATCCCCCGCAATGTTCCGCTGGTACGTCGTCAACACCTACTCCGGTCACGAGAACAAGGTCAAGCACAACCTCGAGCACCGCGTGGTCTCGCTCGGACAGAAGCGCGCGGTGCGCCAGGTCGTCGTCCCGACCGAGACCGTCTCGGAGATGAAGGACAACCAGAAGGTGCTGAGAGAGAAGCGGACGATGCCGGGTTACGTGCTCGTGAACATGGACCTCAACGAGGACTCGTGGGCGCTGGTGAAGGGGACGCCGGGCGTCACGGGCTTCGTCGGCGCGTCGAACGAACCGGTCCCGCTCACGCAGGCCGAGGTCGATCGTCTGCTCCACCGCGAGACGGCGGAGCGGCCGCGGACGCGCGCGCAGTTCTCGATCGGCGAGTCCGTCAAGGTGGTCTCCGGGCCCCTCTCCGACTTCTCCGGGGAGATCTCGGAGATCAACGAGGACGGCGCGCGCCTCAAGGTGCTGGTATCAATCTTCGGCCGCGAGACCCCCGTCGAGGTCGGCTTCGACCAGGTGAAGAAGATCTAATGGCCAAGAAGGTTCTGACAGTCATCAAGCTCCAGGCGCCCGCCGGTCAGGCGAGCCCCGCCCCGCCGGTCGGCCCCGCGCTGGGTCAGCACGGCGTCAACATCATGGAGTTCGTCAAGGCGTTCAACGCCCAGACGGCCTCGCAGCAGGGCGTCATCGTGCCGGTGGAGATCACCGTCTACGAGGACCGCTCCTTCACGTTCGTCACGAAGAGCCCGCCGGCTGCCGTGCTGATCAAGAAGGCGCTCGGCCTCGACAAGGGCTCTTCGGAGCCGAACCGCACGAAGGTCGCGCAGATCACGGAGGCGCAGCTGCGCGAGATCGCGCAGACGAAGATGGACGACCTCAGCGCGAACGACGTCGAGCAGGCGGCGAAGATCATCGCCGGCACGGCCCGGTCCATGGGAGTGGAGGTCGTCTGATGGCCAAGCACGGCAAGGCGTACCTCGAGGCGCGCCAGCGCTACGACCACGAGCACGAGTACGCGCCCGCCGAGGCGATCGCGCTCGTCAAGCAGCTCAAGACCGGCAAGTTCGACGAGTCGGTCGAGGTCCACATCCGCACGGGCCTGAACGTCCGCCACGCGGACGAGCAGCTGCGCGGCACGATCGCGCTCCCGCACGGCCTCGGCAAGAACGTCAAGGTGGCGGTCTTCGCGCAGGGCGACAAGATGCAGGAGGCGATCGACGCCGGCGCCGACTTCGCCGGCGCGGAGGACCTCGCGAAGCAGATCGAGGAGGGCTTCGACGGCTTCGACGTCGCGATCGCGACGCCGGACCTGATGCCGATCGTCGGCAGACTCGGCCGCATCCTCGGCCCGTCGGGCAAGATGCCGAACCCGAAGGTCGGGACCGTCACGATGGACGTCACGAAGGCCGTCCAGGAGTCGAAGGCCGGCAAGGTCGAGTACCGCACCGACCGCACCGCGATCGTCCACCTCGTGATCGGCAAGGCGAGCTTCGACGAGCAGCGCCTGCTGGAGAACTACGCGGCGGTGGTCGACGAGATCGTCCGTGCCAAGCCGGCCGTGGCGAAGGGCAAGTACATCCACTCGATCACGCTCGCCTCGACGATGGGGCCGGGCGTGAAGGTCGACCCGTCGCGCACGCGCGACATCGTGGAGGAGGCGCCGCTCGCGGCGTAGCCTCGTTCCAAGAGCGCCCTGCCCGAGACCCCCGGCGACTCGTAAGCCCGGGGCAGGCGGTGCCTCGAAGGTCGCGATCGCCGGCGCAAGCCGGCACCTCGCTCGCTTCGTCGCCCGCCCTGTGCGGGCGCTCGTGTTTCAAGAGAGAGCGAACCCAGACCATGAACAGAGACGAGAAGGCCGCGGTCGTCGATCGCATCGCCGGGGAGCTGGAGTCCTCCCAGGCGGTCTTCGCGGTCGACTATCGCGGGATCACGGTCAGCCAGGTCGCCGACCTGCGCGCGAGACTGCGCGCGGCCGACGCGACCTTCGCGGTCGTGAAGAACTCGCTGACCGAGCGTGCGGCCGACAAGGCCGGCGCGGAGGCGCTGAAGGCGATCCTCGAGGGTCCGACCGCGCTGACGTTCGTGCGCGGCGACGCCGCCGCCGCCGCGAAGGCGCTGAGCGACGCACAGAGAGTCACCGAAGTGCTCGCCTTCAAGGGCGGCCTGATGGACGGCCAGGCGGTCTCGCCGGACGACATCAGCGCGATCGCGAAGCTGCCGTCGCGCGAGGTGCTCTACGCGCAGCTCGTCGGCACCGTCGCCGCGCCGCTCAACGGCCTGGCGCGGACGCTGAGCGCGCTGATCTCCGGCGTCGCCGTCCAGCTCGGCCAGATCCGCGACCAGGGCCTCGTCGGCGGCAGCGCCGCGCCGGCCCCCGCCGCGGAGGCCGCGCCGGCCGAGGCTGAGGCCGCCGCTCCGGCGGAGGCCGAGGCTGAGGCCCCCGCCGAGGAGGCGCCCGCCGCCGAGACAGACACTGACACCACTGAGAACCAGACGGACGCCGCGGCGGAAGCCGACGACGCTTCCGACGCGAAGGAGGACTAGACATGGCGACCACCCAGGAGTGGATCGACGAGCTGAAGGCGATCTCGGTGCTCGAGCTCGCTGAGCGCATCAGAGCGCTCGAGGAGGAGTTCGGCGTCTCCGCGGCGGCCGTCGCGGCTGCCGCACCGGCCGGCGGCGGCGCCGGCGGTGGCGACGGCGGCGCGGCCGAGGAGGCGTCCTCGACCGTCGACGTCGTCCTCACCGGCGCCGGCGACAAGAAGATCCAGGTCATCAAGGTCGTCCGCGCGGCGACCGGCCTCGGCCTCAAGGAGGCCAAGGCACTCGTCGACGAGGCCCCCAAGCCGGTCAAGGAGGGCATCGAGCGCGACGAGGCCGACAAGCTCAAGGCGGAGCTGGAGGAGGCTGGCGGCACCGTCGAGCTGAAGTAGCTCAGCGGCACGCCTCGGCGCGCCTGGCTGCGTCATCGGGGTTCGACGTACGAAGTACGCCTTCACCCCTGCTTCCTTGCCAGGCACGCCGATCCGCACCGCTGACCTACTCCAGCCGGTGCATCTTCAGAAGGGCCGGCCTCAGCGCCGGCCCTTCGTGCATCTGCTTCCGCCCGGCGCCCCGATCGGAGCGCGCTCCGGTCGGCGGGTGGCCGAAATGCCCGCTCGCAGGTACAATCCGCCGGTCGGCCGATAGTCGTAGCCGCCCAACAGGCCGAAGCCCGCGCCACATACGCGAGCTTCCAGGGCGGGGTCCGTGAGCGCTGACAGCCCCCCGCACAGGGCAGCGATGCCGTGTGCTATCTTTGCTGGTCGCGCTTTCGCGCCGCCTCTCTGCTCGCTCTCCACCGCTCGAGGAGTCGCCGTCTTGGCACCTGTTGACGCCCCCCGGACGCGCCGTAGCTTCGCGCGCCTTCCCAAGGCCCTTGATGTCCCCAACCTGATCGACATCCAGAAGAAGTCCTTCGCCTGGCTCACCGACACGGAGCACGGTGGCCTGCGCGAGACGATCGACGACATCTCGCCGATCGAGGACTACACCGGCAACCTCGCCGTCCAGTTCGGCGAGTTCACCTTCGACGAGCCGGTCGCGTCCCTGGACGAGTGCCGCGAGAAGGACCTCACGTACGCGCGTCCGCTGACCGTCACGGTCGCCTTCGTCAACCGCGAGACCGGCGAGATCCGCGAGCAGTCGGTCTTCATGGGCGACTTCCCGTGGATGACCGAGCGCGGCACCTTCATCATCAACGGCACCGAGCGCGTCGTCGTCACGCAGCTCGTGCGCTCGCCGGGCGCCTACCTGATGGAGGCGAAGGACCGTGAGAAGCAGGTCTTCATCGCGAACCTGATGCCGGCCCGCGGCTCCTGGCTCGAGCTCGAGATCGACAAGAAGGGCAAGGTCTACGTCCGCATCGACCGCAAGCGCAAGCTGCCGGTCACGGTGCTGCTGCGGGCGATGGGGTACGCCTCCGACGAGGAGATCCTCAGACTGTTCGGGGACTCCCACTACATCCGCAACACGATCGAGGCGGACCCCGAGGTCACGAGGACCGAGGAGGGCGCGCTGATCGAGCTGTTCAAGAAGCAGCGCCCGGGCGAGCCGCCGTCGGTCGACGCCGCGAGAGCGCTCCTGCACCAGCTGTTCTTCGACCCCAAGCGGTATGACCTGACCCGCGTCGGGCGCTACAAGCTCAACAGCCGCCTGCATCTCGACATCGATCTCGAAACGCGCACGCTGACGCACGACGACATCATCGCGCTCGTCAAGGAGCTCGTGACGCTGCCGAGACTGCTCGGCATGCCGGAGCAGCCCGAGGTCGAGATCAGAGACTACGCGGCCGAGGCCGTCGGCTTCCCGCGCGAGCCGATCGCCGACCACCTCGACGAGTACGAGCACTTCGGCAACCGCCGCCTGCGCACCGTCGGCGAGCTGATCCAGGAGGCGTTCCGGATCGGCCTCTACCGCATGGAGCGGGTCGTGCGCGAGCGCCTCACGACCGAGGACGCCGACACGATCACGCCGCAGACGATCGTCAACATCCGCCCGGTCGTGGCCGCGCTGAAGGAGTTCTTCGGCTCCTCGCAGCTGTCGCAGTTCATGGACCAGACGAACTCGCTCGCGGGCCTCACGCACCGCCGCCGCCTGTCGGCGCTCGGCGCCGGCGGCCTCACGCGCGAGCGCGCGCCGATCGAGGTGCGCGACGTCCACCCGACGCATTACGGCCGCATGTGCCCGATCGAGAACGCCGGAGGGCCCGAACATCGGCCTGATCGGCTCGCTGTCGGCCTACGCCGAGATCTCCGAGCACGGCTTCGTCACGACCCCGTACCGCGTCATCAAGGACGGCAAGGTCACCGGCGAGATCGTCCGCCTCGACGCCACCCAGGAGGAGGAGGCGAAGGCCGCCTTCGCCAACACGCCGCTCGGCCCCGACGGCAGACTGCTCGGCGACGAGATCGTCTGCCGCACGCAGGCCGGCCAGTACGTGACGGTTCCGCCGAAGGACGTCGACCTGATGGACGTCTCGCCCGAGCAGATCTGGTCGGTCGCGACGGCGATGATCCCGTTCCTCGAGCACGACGACGCGAACCGCGCGCTGATGGGCTCGAACATGCAGCGCCAGGCGGTCCCGCTGCTGAAGACCGACGCCCCGCTCGTCGGCACCGGCATGGAGCGTCGCGCCGCCGTCGACACCGGCGACGTGATCCTCGCGCGCAACGCCGGCACGATCGCCCACGTCGACGCCGACCAGATCGTCGTGGAGACGAGAGACGGCGCGAAGGACGAGTACGACCTGCAGAAGTTCATGCGCTCCAACCAGGGCACGATCATCCACCAGAAGCCGCTCGTCAAGAACGGCCAGGCGGTCAAGGCGGGCGACGTGCTCGCCGACGGCTCCGCGACCGACCAGGGCGAGATGGCGCTCGGCAAGAACCTGATGGTCGCCTTCATGTCCTGGGAGGGCTACAACTTCGAGGACGCGATCATCCTGTCCAAGCGCCTCGTCAAGGACGACGAGCTGACCTCGATCCACATCGAGGAGTACGAGATCGACGCGCGCACGACGAAGCTCGGCGACGAGGAGATCACGCGCGACATCCCGAATCGCTCGGAGGAGTCGCTGCGCAACCTCGACGACCGCGGCATCGTCCGCGTCGGCGCCGAGGTCGGCTCGGGCGACCTGCTCGTCGGCAAGGTCACGCCGAAGGGCGAGACCGAGCTGACGGCCGAGGAGAAGCTGATCCGCGCGATCTTCAAGGAGAAGGCGCGCGAGGTGCGCGACACCTCCCTGAAGGTGCCGCACGGCGAGGGCGGCGTCGTGATCGACGTCAAGACCTTCTCGCGCGACGCCGGCGACGACCTGCCGCCGGGCGTCAACGACCTCGTGCGCGTGTTCGTGGCGAAGAAGCGCAAGATCTCCGAGGGCGACAAGCTCGCCGGGCGCCACGGCAACAAGGGCGTCATCTCGAAGATCGTCGACGAGCAGGACATGCCGTTCCTCGAGGACGGCACGCCGGTCGACGTGATCCTCAACCCGCTCGGCGTGCCGAGCCGCATGAACATCGGCCAGATCCTCGAGACGCACCTCGGCTGGGCCGCGGCGCAGGGCTGGTACGACGACGGCTCCGACGCGGTCAAGCAGGCGTCGGCGAAGGCCAGGAACGGCGGCAACGGCCAGCGGCGCGTCTACGTCTCGACGCCCGTCTTCGACGGCGCCACGGTCGAGGACGTCGACACCGCCCTGCTCAAGTGGCAGGAGGAGCACGAAGGCCGCATCAGGATGAGCACCGATCCGAAGGCCCGCGCGGGCGAGCGCGCGAGCGGCAAGTTCACGCTCTTCAACGGGCGCACGGGCGAGCCGTTCGAGACGCAGGTGACGGTCGGCTACATGTACATCCTGAAGCTGCTCCACCTCGTCGACGACAAGATCCACGCCCGCTCGACCGGCCCGTACTCGCTCGTCACGCAGCAGCCGCTGGGCGGCAAGGCGCAGTTCGGCGGCCAGCGCTTCGGCGAGATGGAGGTGTGGGCGCTGGAGGCGTACGGCGCCGCCTACACGCTCCAGGAGATGCTCACGATCAAGTCCGACGACACGGTCGGGCGCGTGAAGGCATACGAGGCGATCGTGAAGGGCGAGAACATCGCCGAGCCGAGCATCCCCGAGTCGTTCAAGGTGCTGCTGAAGGAGATGCAGTCGCTCGCGCTCGACGTCAACGTCGTCTCCGAGGAGGGGACGCGGGCGGAGATGCGCGAAGAGGACGACGACCTGCTGCGCGCCGCCGAGGAGCTCGGCATCGACCTCTCCGGCGTCCGCGCGACCGACGGCCAGGCGGCCGACGAGTCGCAGGACAGCGAGGACGACACGGACGCCGGCGAGCCCACGGCGGAGGCCGAGCCCGACGCCGACCTGACCCAAGACGAGACCGAGGGCGCGGAGGCCTAGGCATGATCGACATCAACAACTTCGACGCCATCGAGATCGGCCTCGCGTCCTCCAAGCAGATCCGCTCGTGGAGCTCGGGCGAGGTCACGAAGCCGGAGACGATCAACTACCGCACGCTCAAGCCGGAGAAGGACGGCCTCTTCTGCGAGCGCATCTTCGGTCCGACGAAGGACTGGGAGTGCTACTGCGGCAAGTACAAGCGCGTCCGCTACAAGGGCATCGTGTGCGAGCGCTGCGGCGTGGAGGTCACGCGCTCGAAGGTGCGCCGCGAGCGCATGGGCCACATCGACCTCGCCGCCCCCGTGAGCCACATCTGGTTCTTCAAGGGCGTGCCGAGCCGCATCGGCTACCTGCTCGACATGGCGCCCAAGGAGCTCGAGAAGGTCCTCTACTTCGCCGCCTCGATCGTCACCTGGGTCGACGAGGAGGCGCGCGCCGCCGACGTCGACAACCTGCAGGACGAGGTCAACAAGGTGCTCGACTCCTACGCGGCCGAGAAGGAGGAGCGCCTGCTCGAGCTGAGAGAGTCGCTCGAGCGCCGCGTCGCCTACCTCGAGACCGGCAAGCAGTCGCGCAGCTTCTCCGACGAGGACCACCTGTGGGCGGAGGCGCTCGACGTCAACGTCGCCAGACTGTCCGACGAGGAGCGCGAGAGACTGCTCAAGGAGCTGCGCAGAACGTTCCAGGCCGACATGGACGACACCGAGGCGTACATCGAGGACGCGGCCGAGCGCATGCGCCAGGTGTGGGACCTCTTCCAGTCGATGAAGCCGAAGGACGTCGTCAACGACGAGACGCTCTTCCGCGAGCTGAAGGACCGCTTCGGCAGCCCGTTCGGCTTCGGCGAGTACTTCCGCGGCGGCATGGGCGCGGAGTCGATCCGCGATCTGCTCGAGCAGGTCAATCTCGACGAGGAGAGAGACGAGCTCCAGGAGATGGTCAAGACCGCCAAGGGGCAGAAGCAGAGCCGCGCGGTCAAGCGCCTGAGAGTCGTCTCGGCCTTCATCAGCTCCGGCAACCGCCCGGAGATGATGATCCTCGAAGCCGTTCCGATCATCCCGCCGGAGCTGCGCCCGATGGTGCAGCTCGACGGCGGCCGCTTCGCGACCTCCGACCTGAACGACCTCTACCGCCGCGTCATCAACCGCAACAACCGCCTCAAGCGGCTGCTCGATCTCGGCGCGCCGGAGATCATCGTCAACAACGAGAAGCGGATGCTGCAGGAGGCCGTCGACGCGCTGTTCGACAACGGCCGCCGCGGCCGGCCCGTCACGGGCCCGGGCAACCGTCCGCTCAAGTCGCTCTCGGACATGCTCAAGGGCAAGCAGGGTCGCTTCCGCCAGAACCTGCTCGGCAAGCGCGTCGACTACTCGGGCCGCTCGGTCATCGTGTCCGGCCCGTATCTGCGGCTGCACCAGTGCGGCCTGCCGAAGCTGATGGCGCTCGAGCTGTTCAAGCCGTTCATCATGGCGCGGCTCGTCGAGCGCAAGGCGGCGCAGAACATCAAGGCGGCCAAGAAGATGGTCGACTCGATGATCCCGGAGGTGTGGGACGTGCTCGAGGAGGTCATCCACGAGCACCCGGTGCTGCTCAACCGCGCGCCGACGCTGCACCGCCTCGGCATCCAGGCGTTCGAGCCGGTGCTGGTGGAGGGCAAGGCGATCCAGGTCCACCCGCTCGTCTGCCACGCCTTCAACGCCGACTTCGACGGCGACCAGATGGCCGTCCACCTGCCGCTCTCCGCGGAGGCGCAGGCGGAGGCGCGGATCCTGATGCTGTCGGCGAACAACATCCTCTCGCCGGCGCACGGCGCGCCGCTGGCCACGCCGACGCAGGACATGATCCTCGGCGCGTACTACCTCACGTACGGGCCGGACGGCGAGGAGCTGGCGGGCATCGACCCGGCGAGAGCGACGCCGCGCCCGCACGTGTACCGCACCGCCCAGGAGGCGGAGTGGTCCTACGAGCACGGCATCGTGAGACTGCACGACCTCGCGGAGTACCGTCCGCTCGGGCGCGAGGGCGGCCACATCCTCACGACGGTCGGCCGCGTCATCTACAACGACAAGATCGAGCGCGCGATCCAGGAGACGCTCGGCGAGGACTTCGACCCGTCCTCCTACGAGTTCGTCAACCGCTCGATGAAGAAGAAGGACACGACGCGGTTCGTAGACGACCTCGTGCAGGCCTACGGCGCCGCGACGATCTCGCAGGTGCTCGACGCCTTCAAGGACCTCGGCTTCCGCTACGCCACCCAGGCCGGCATCACGATCTCCAAGAACGACGTGATCGTGCCGCCGACCAAGGAGGAGATCCTCGCGAAGTACGAGGCGCTCGTCGCGGAGATCCAGGACCAGTACGACACGGGCCTGATCACCGAGGAGGAGCGCAAGGAGGCGGTCGTCGAGCAGTGGACCGCGGCGACCGAGGAGGTCGCCCAGGCGATGGAGGACAACCTCGACGTCCTCAACCCGATCTACATGATGGCCAACTCGGGCGCCCGCGGCTCGTTCAAGCAGATCCGCCAGCTGGCCGGCATGCGCGGCCTGATGGCGAATCCGAAGGGCGAGATCATCGAGCGGCCGATCCGCGCCAACTTCATGGAGGGGCTGACGGTCCTCGAGTACTTCATCTCGACCCACGGCGCCCGCAAGGGCCTCGCGGACACCGCGCTGCGCACCGCCGACTCCGGCTACCTGACGCGCCGTCTGGTCGACGTCGCGCAGGACGTGATCATCCGCCAGGAGGACTGCGGCACCGAGGAGTACGTCGAGCTCGCCCTGCACAAGGCCGGCGGCGACCCGAACGACAACCTGATCGGGCGCATCGCCGCGCGCGACTTCGGCAGAAGAACGGCTGCGAGAAGACAGCTGCTCGAGGCCGGCCAGGAGATCGGCCGCGCGGATCTGGCGGCGCTGATCGAGGCGCTCGGCGACGAGGAGGCCGTCAAGGTCCCCGTCCGCTCGGTGCTGAAGTGCGAGGCGCCCACCGGCGTGTGCCAGGCGTGCTACGGCCGCTCGATGGCGACCGGCAACCTCGCGCAGATCGGCGACGCCGTCGGGATCGTCGCCGCGCAGTCGATCGGCGAGCCGGGCACGCAGCTGACGATGCGGACGTTCCACACCGGCGGCATCGCCGGTGCGGACATCACGCACGGCCTGCCGCGCGTCGTGGAGCTGTTCGAGGCGCGCAAGCCGAAGGGCCTCGCGAAGATCGCGGAGGTCGGCGGCGCCGTCACCGTGGAGGAGACGGACAAGGCGCTGACCGTCGTCATCACCGACGACGGCGGCGACGAGCACCGTCACACGTTCCCGCGCCGCACGCGCCTGTTCGTCGAGAACGGCGAGAAGGTCGAGCCGGGCAAGCAGCTCAACGAGGGCTCGCTGTACCCGCACGAGCTGCTCGCGATCCGCGGCCGCACCGAGACCGAGCTGTACCTCGTGAGAGAGGTGCAGGAGGTCTACAAGTCCCAGGGCGTGGACATCAACGACAAGCACATCGAGCTGATCGTGCGCCAGATGCTCAAGAAGGTCCGCGTCGACCAGAAGGGCGACACGGACCTGCTGCCGGGCGTCTTCGTCGACCGGCACGACTACGCCAAGATCAACCAGGTCGTGATCGACGCCGGCGGCGAGGCCGCCCAGGCGGAGGAGATCATCCTCGGCATCACGAAGGCATCGCTCAACACCGACTCCTTCCTCTCGGCGGCCTCCTTCCAGGAGACGACGAAGGTCCTGACCGACGCGGCGCTCGAAGGCAAGATCGACCGCCTCAACGGCCTCAAGGAGAACGTCATCATCGGCAAGCTGATCCCGGCTGCCACCGGTCTGAAGCGCTACCGGCGGATCGAGATCGAGCCGGCCGAGCCGCTGCCCCGCGGCATCGACGACGTCGGCCTGCTCGACCACGACGACCTCGCGGCCGAGCTGGGCCTGACCGACGGCGAGGGCCTGCAGGGCTTCGGCCCCGGCCTCGAGGCCGACCTCGCCGACCTCGAGGCGATCGGCAACGGCGACGGCGACCCCGGCCACGGCTTCGCCGAGGAGCTCGCCGAGCTCGACGTGCCGGACGACGGCGGCTCGAGAGGCTGACGCTTGCGCGCAAGCGTCCTGGACTGCGGTCGCCCTACGACCGCGGGCCAGGACGCTTCACCGTGGGCGTTGGCGCCGGGCCGGATCGGCGTCGGCGGCACACGCCGCGCCCCCGCCCGTCCGCTCTCGCCGGCGGCCGCGTAGGAGCGCTCAGCGCGCTGGGAGCGCGGGCTGCGCCGCCCAGGCCAGCAGCCGCTCGACGTCCGCCGCGGACAGCCCCACCGCCGGCTCGGTCGTGACGAGCAGCGTCGGCGCGCCGGCGGCGGCGCGGGCGGCGGCCCATGAGTCGCAGGCGTCGCCGTGGGCGTCGTCGATCCAGGCGAGTGGGCGGCGCGGGCCGGCGTGGGCGTCGATCGCGCCGAGCTTCCAGTGGCCCTGCGTGCTGACGCCCGGGCCGGCGGCGCGGTCGAAGGAGAGGTGAGGCCAGGGGCCGGGCAGGCCGAGCGCGTGGGGGAGGTACTCGTTCGCCTTCTCCTCCCAGCCGGTGCACCACACGGGCTCGAACGCGACGGCGAGGCGCAGCAGGTGCTCGCCGGCGCTCGCCGAAAGGAAGTGGGCGATGCCGTCCACCATCTCGAAGCGCCCCGGCGGCTGCGCCTGCGGGGCGAAGCCGAACAGCGAGATCACGCCGTCGACGTCGACGAGCAGCAGCGGCTTCTCCGGACGCATGGGCTCCATTCCGAGAAGTGTGGCGGTCACGCCCGGATGGCGGCCCCACCGGAGCGCGATCCGGTTCGCCGGCGACCCCGGGTCGGTACCCTGTGGGGATCGAGGGGACGGCCTCAAGCACCCGCACCGCAGTGCCGACCATCATGGTGCGGAGCTGTCCGCCCGAGCCGCCGGGCGTGACCGTCCGCTGACCCAGATCCCATGACCATCTATCTCGGCATCCTGCTCGCGCTCGCCTGCGCCTTCACGACGAACCTCGCGTTCCTCTACAAGCATCGCGGCGCCTGCGCCGCGCCCGCCGTCCACGTGCACCAGCCGCTGCGCTCGGCGCGCGGCCTGTTCCGCTCGCGCTGGTTCGCGATCGGCATGCTCGTGGCCGTCGGCGCCTGGGTCCTGCACGTCGGCGCGCTCGCGCTCGCACCCATGTCGGTCGTACAGGCGGTGCTGGCCGGCGGCGTGGTGCTGCTGGCCGTGATGGCCGAGCGGATCTTCGGGTTCCGCGTCGGGCCGCGGCAGTGGGCCGGGCTCGGCCTCACGGCGCTCGGGCTCGTGCTGCTCGGCGTCACGCTGCCGGCCGTCCACGGCGCCCAGTCGCAGTTCTCGCTGCCGGGCATGATCGCCTTCGAGGCCGGGCTCGTCGGCTTCGGCGCGCTGCTGATCATGGGCAAGCGGATCGGCGCGCCCGACCATCACCACGGTGTGATGCTCGGCGCGGCCGCCGGCGTCCTGTTCGGCGTCTCGGACGTCGCGATCAAGGCGATCACCGGCCTGGCCGGCGAGGGCACCGTGTGGTCGGCGCTGTTGAGCCCGTGGACGCTCGTCGCCGCGGCCGCCTCGGTCGCCGCCTTCTACGCCTCCGCGAAGGGCCTGCAGGACGGCGAGGCGGTCCCGGTGATCGCGCTCACCGGCGTCGCGGCGAACGTGTCCGGCATCGCGGGCGGGATCATCGTCTTCGGCGACCCGCTCCCCGGCAGTGCGCTCGGGATCGTGCTGCAGGCGTTCGCGTTCGCGCTCGTGATCGTCGCCGCCGCGCTCACGCCGGCGCCGGTGCGCGCCGTCGCCGCGCCAGTCGCGGCGCGCTGACTGCTCCACTTCGTACAACGAGCTGAGGCGGCGTCTGCCCGCGCGATGGTTGGCGCGCCACCCGAATGGGCAGTACCGTTGTACGCGAAGGCGCATCTGGATGAGGAGAACTCGCGATGGCGAGCACGGGCGAGGCGGCCGCTGCCACGGCGACGCTGCAGGAACTGGCGAAGCGGCATCTGTGGATGCACTTCACGCGGATGGGCGCCTACGCCGAGACGGACGTGCCGATCATCGTCCGCGGCGACGGCTGCTACGTGTGGGACGAGCGCGGCAACCGCTACCTCGACGGTCTCTCGTCGCTGTTCTGCTCGAACCTCGGGCACGGTCGCGCCGACATCGCGCGCGCGGGCGCCGAGCAGGCCGAGCGGATCGACTACTTCTCGACCTGGTCCTACGCGCATCCGCCGGCGATCGAGCTTGCGGCGAAGATCGCCTCGCTCGCCCCCGGCGACCTCAACCGCGTCTTCTTCACCAGCGGCGGCAGCGAGGCGGTCGAGTCGGCGCTCAAGCTCGCGCGCAGCTACCACAAGCTCACCGGCCATCCGAGCAAGACGAAGGTGATCGCGCGCGAGATCGCCTACCACGGCACCTCGCTCGGCGCGCTCTCCGCCACCGGCGTGCCGGCGCTGCGCACGCCGTTCGAGCCGCTCACGCCGGGCGGCTGCCACGTGCCCAACACGAACGTCTACCGCGCGCCTGAGGGCTACGACCCGGCGACGCTCGCCGAGGCGGTGCGCGACCGCATCCTGTTCGAGGGGCCGGAGACCGTCGGCGCCGTGATCCTGGAGCCGGTCCAGAACGCGGGCGGCTGCTTCACGCCGCCCGACGGCTACTTCCGGCGGATCCGCGAGATCTGCGACGAGCTCGACGTGCTGATGATCTCCGACGAGGTGATCTGCTCGTGGGGACGCCTCGGCACGTGGTTCGGCGCGCAGCGCTACGACTACCGGCCGGACGTCATCACGACCGCCAAGGGCATCACCGGCGCGATCGCCCCGCTCGGCGCGATGATCGTCTCCGACCGCGTCGCCGAGCCGTTCATGGAGGGGACCGAGACGTTCCTGCACGGCTTCACCTTCGCCGGCCATCCGATCTCGACGACCGTGGCGCTCGCCGCGATCGACGCCTACGAGCGGGAGGGGATCCTCGAGCATGTGCGCGCGAACGAGGCGCCGTTCCGCGCCATGCTCGAGTCGCTGCGCGAGATCCCGATCGTCGGCGACGTGCGCGGCGCCGGCTACTTCCACGCGATCGAGCTCGTCAAGGATCGCGACACGAAGGAGACGTTCGACGACGACGAGGCCGAGACGCTGCTGCGCGGCTTCCTCTCCGACGAGCTGTTCCGCCGCGGCCTCATCTGCCGCGCCGACGACCGCGGCGACCCGGTGATCCAGCTGTCGCCGCCGCTGATCGCGGGGCCGGAGCAGTTCGCCGAGATCGAGGCGATCCTGCGCCCGGTGCTCGAGGAGGCGTCGCGCCGCATGCACGTCGGAGGCCTGTGACGTGACCCGCTCAGAGGCACGCTCGTGCTGACCGTGGGTGAGCTGCTGCGCAGCCTCGACCTGCGGCTGCTGGCGGGCGAGGCGGGGCTCGAGGCGCCCGTGCGCTGGGTCCACATCTCCGAGCTGGAGGACCCGACGCCGTGGATGTCCGGGGGTGAGCTGCTGCTGACGACCGGGCTCCAGCTCGACACGCCGAGACGCCAGCGCGCGTTCGTCAACCTGCTCGCCGACCACCAGCTCGCCGGCCTCGGCTTCGGCGCCGGATTCGCCCACAGAGCCGTGCCCGACGAGGTCGTGGCGGCGGCGCGCGAGCGCGAGCTGCCGCTCGTCGAGGTGCCCTTCGACGTGCCCTTCATCGCGGTCACCGAGGCCGCCTTCAGCCGGCTCGTGAACGAGCAGTACGCGGTCCTGCGGCGGGCGATCGCCGCGCACGAGCGGCTCGAGCGGATCGTGCTCGCCGAGCGCGGCCTCGACGGCGTGGTGGCGGCGCTCGCGACGCTGATCGGCGGAACCGTGCTCGCGTTCGACGCGCGCGGCACGCTGCTCGTGCGCCGCGCCTTCCGCCAGGAGCTCGACGAGGCGGTGCTCGGCGACCTCGGCGCCGAGCTGGCGCAGCGGGCGCGCGCCGGCGAGCGGCAGAGCTTCGCGCCGGCCGCGGCGGCGCTCGCCGGCCGCGCGCTCGTGCTGCCGGTCCGCGCGAGCGGCGCCCGCGAGCTCGGGGAGCCGGAGGCCGGCGCCCCGCTGCAGGCGTGGCTGGTCGCCGTCAAGGACGAGGGCGGCTTCTCCGAGCTGGACCGCCTCACGCTCCACCAGGCGGTCACGATCGTCGCGCTCGAGCTGCTGCGGCGGCGGATCGCCGAGGACACCGAGCGGCGGCTCGCCGGCGACGTGCTCACCGCGATCGTCAGCGGCGACCTCGCCGGCCCGGAGCTCGTGCGCCGGCTCGAGCCGTTCGGCCTGGCCGAGCGCGTCGGCGCGGTCGTGCTCGCGCCGCCGCGCCCGGGCGGGGCCGCGCTCGGCGACGCGGAGACGGCGCTCGCCGCGGCCCTGCGCGGCGAGGCGACGCACGCGCTCGTCGCGCGCTCCGAGGGACTCGCGTGCGCGCTCGTCCCGGGCTTCGACGAGGAGGAGCTGTTCGCGCTCGCGGAGCGGCTCGGCGCGCGCGTGGCGCGTGCGCTCGACGCGCCGGCGCGCCTCGGCGCGGGCCGTGCGGTCCCCGGCGCGCAGGCGCGGCGCGCGTTCCACGAGGCGCGCTGCGCGCTCGAGGCGCGTGCGCTCGCGGCGCTGGACGGCGGCGGGCCGGGCGCCAACGGCGCGGGGCTGCCGGGACCGGGCTCCGAGGACGGCGCGCCCGCGCGGGCGGCGGTCGCCACCTACCGCGATCTCGGCTCGTTCCAGCTGCTGCTGGCGCTGCAGGACGACGACGCGCTGCGGCTCTTCTGCGACTCGATCCTCGCGCCGATCGAGCAGAGCGAGGGTGCCTACGGCGGCGAGCTGATGCGCTCGCTGGAGGCGTTCATCGAAGAGAACGGCCAGTGGGAGCGCGCCGCGAGAACGGCTCTACTGCCACCGCCACACGCTCCGCTACCGGATGCGCCGCGTCGAGGAGCTGACCGGCCGCAGCCTCGGCAACGCGCGCGACCGCATCGAGTTCTGGCTCGCGCTGCGTGGGCGCGAGCTGGTGCACTGAGCCGCGCCCGCGCGGTGGGGCGCCGCCGCGCGCCGACCGCTGCTACGATCTCGCGCCACATGCCTACGACCAGCCAGCTCGTCCGCAAGGGACGCAAGACGCCGAAGAAGAAGCTCGCCACCCCGGGCCTGAAGTCCGGCAAGGGCCGCAAGAAGAAGGTCGCCGCGCCGCAGCGCCGCGGCGTCTGCACGCGCGTCTACACGACCACGCCGAAGAAGCCGAACTCGGCGCTTCGCAAGGTCGCCCGCGTCCGCCTGACGCACGGCATGGAGGTCACGGTCTACATCCCGGGCGAGGGCCACAACCTGCAGGAGCACTCCGTCGTGCTCGTGCGCGGCGGCCGCGTCAAGGATCTGCCGGGCGTGCGCTACAAGGTCGTGCGCGGCACGCTCGACGCCGCCGGCGTCAGCGACCGCAAGAAGGCTCGCTCGCAATACGGCGTGAAGGCCAAGTAATGCCCCGTCGCGCAGCCGCCTCCGTCCGGACGATCGAGCCGGACGCCATCCATCGCTCCCGCCTCGTCCAGCAGCTCGTCAACCGCGTGATGCTGGACGGCAAGAAGTCGACCGCCGAGCGGATCGTCTATGACGCGCTCGCGATCATCGGCGAGCGGACGGGCAGAGATCCGATCGAGCAGCTCGAGGCGTCGATCAAGACGCTCACGCCGTCGCTCGAGGTTCGCTCCCGCCGCGTCGGCGGCGCGACCTACCAGGTGCCCGTCGAGGTGCCGTCGCGTCGCGCTCGCACGCTCGCCGTTCGCTGGCTGGTGCAGTTCGCGCGCCAGCGCCGTGAGAAGACGATGGCGCAGCGGCTCGCGAACGAGCTGATGGACGCACAGTCCCAGCAGGGTGCGGCTTATAAGCGCAAGGACGACATCTACCGCATGGCGCAGGCGAACAAGGCGTTCGCCCACTACCGCTGGTAGTCCCGGTCTGAACGATCGCAGCACCGTTTGGAGCGCCGCCCTCGAGCGGCGCTTCGTCGTTCCGGAGCCGCATCTCCGGACCGCTGGCGCGGTTGGCGGATTTCCCGTTGCGGCGGGGTGATCCGTCCGCAGTTCCTCTGCTATATTCCCTCGCCGCCTCCGGGAGTGCGCGTGACGGTGCGCGCCTCACCGCCATGGAGGTCACGAGCCATGGAGACTTCCACTCGATAACACGCCAGCCCCGGGACGACATCCAACGTCACGACCGGGCCCGATGGGCCCGTTTTTGTGCCCGGCGCCGACCGACCGCAGACCGAGAAGAGACCGCACCCACATGCCCCGCAGATACGCCCTCGACAGAACCCGCAACATCGGGATCATGGCTCACATCGACGCCGGCAAGACGACGACGACCGAGCGCATCCTGTTCTACACCGGGCGCACCCACAAGCTCGGCGAGGTCCACGAGGGCGCGGCGACGATGGACTGGATGGAGCAGGAGCAGGAGCGCGGCATCACGATCACGTCCGCCGCGACCGCCTGCGAGTGGGACGGCCATCGCATCAACATCATCGACACGCCCGGTCACGTCGACTTCACCGTCGAGGTCGAGCGCTCGCTGCGCGTGCTCGACGGCTCCGTCGCCCTGTTCGACTCGGTCGCCGGCGTGGAGCCGCAGTCGGAGAACGTCTGGCGCCAGGCCGACAAGTACCACGTCCCGCGCATCGCCTACATCGACAAGATGGACCGCATCGGCGCGGACTTCGAGCGCGGCGTGCAGACGATGATCGACCGCCTCGGCGCGCACCCCGTCCCGATCCAGCTGCCGATCGGCGCCGAGGGCGACTTCAGAGGCATCGTCGACCTCGTCGAGCGCAACGCGATCATCTACAAGGACGACCTCGGCCGCGAGCAGGAGGTCGTCGAGATCCCCGCCGAGCTGGCCGACGCGGCCGCCGCCGCGCGCGAGCACCTGCTCGAGGAGGTCTCCCACTACGACGACGAGCTCGTCGAGCTGATCCTCGAGGACCAGGAGATCCCGGTCGCGCGCCTCAAGGCCGCGATCCGCAAGGCCGCGCTCGAAGCTCAAGCTCACGCCCGTGCTGTGCGGCTCGTCGTTCAAGAACAAGGGCGTCCAGCCGCTGCTCGACGCGATCATCGACTACCTGCCGTCGCCGCTCGACGTGCCGCCGGTCGAGGGGGTCGAGCCGGTCAAGGGCGAGGACGAGGGCCGCACCGCGACCCGCGAGGCCGCGGACGACGCGCCCTTCGCCGCACTCGCCTTCAAGATCGCGGCCGACCCGTACGTCGGCAAGCTCACCTACTTCCGCGTCTACTCGGGCAAGCTCGAGGCGGGCGGGCGCGTGCTCAACGTGACGACCGGCCGCACCGAGCGCGTCGGCCGCATCCTCGAGATGCACGCGAACGAGCGCGTCGACCTCGAGGACGTGTCATCAGGCGACATCGCCGCCGCCGTCGGCATCAAGCAGGTGATCACCGGCGACACGCTGTGCGCGCCCGACAGACCGATCAAGCTCGAGACGATCGAGTTCCCCGAGCCGGTCATCAAGGTCGCGATCGAGCCGAAGACGAAGGTCGACCAGGAGAAGATGTCGGTCGCGCTCGGCCGCCTCGCCGAGGAGGACCCGACCTTCCAGGTCCGCACGAACGAGGAGACGGGCCAGACGGAGATCTCCGGCATGGGCGAGCTGCACCTCGAGGTGCTCGTCGACCGCATGCTGCGCGAGTTCAAGGTCGACGCGAACGTCGGCCGTCCACAGGTCTCCTACCGCGAGACGATCCGCAGCAAGGCCGAGAGAGTCGAGGGCCGCTTCGTGCGCCAGACCGGCGGCTCCGGGCAGTACGGCATCGTCTACATCAACATCGAGCCGGCACCCGGCGAGGGCTTCGACTTCGTCAACAGAATCAAGGGCGGCTCCGTGCCGTCCGAGTTCATCCCGGCCGTCGAGAAGGGCGTCGAGGAGGCGCTCGACACCGGCGTGAAGGCGGGCTACCCGATGGTGGACATCCGCGTCACGCTCGTGGACGGCAAGTACCACGACACCGACTCCTCGGAGATCGCCTTCAAGGTCGCCGGCTCGCTGGCGCTCAAGGAGGCGGCGCGTCGTGCCAAGCCGGTCCTGCTGGAGCCGGTCTTCGCAGTGGAGGTCGTCACGCCCGAGGAGTTCATGGGCGACGTCATCGGCGATCTCAACCGCCGCCGCGGGCGCGTGCACGGCATGGAGGCGCGCGGCAACGCCCAGGTCGTGACGGGCTCGGTCCCGCTGTCGGAAATGTTCGGCTACGCGACCGACCTGCGCTCGAACACGCAGGGGCGTGCGACGTACACGATGGTGTTCGAGAGCTACGAAGAGGTGCCGCCGAACATCGCCGAGAAGGTCGTCGAGAGTCGCACGGGGGGCGAGCAGGCCGCCTGAGCGACAGCGATTCGCCCCGCCACGCCGATGAAACGGCGCGAGCGCGGCGGTTGAGATAGATTTCCGAGGTTCGCCCGGCGAGGCGAGCCACACCCGACTTCACAAGGAGCGAACCCAAAGTGGCGAAGGAGAAGTTCGAGCGCGACAAGCCGCACGTCAACGTCGGCACCATCGGTCACATCGACCATGGCAAGACGACGCTGACTGCTGCCATCACGACCGTGCTGGCGGAGAAGATGGGCGGCGAGGCCCGGAGCTTCGAGGAGATCGACAACGCTCCGGAGGAGAAGGAGCGCGGGATCACCATCGCCACCTCGCACGTGGAGTACCAGACGGACAACCGGCACTACGCCCACGTCGACTGCCCGGGCCACGCCGACTACGTCAAGAACATGATCACGGGCGCCGCGCAGATGGACGGCGCGATCCTGGTCGTGTCGGCCGCCGACGGTCCGATGCCGCAGACGCGCGAGCACATCCTGCTCGCCCGCCAGGTCGGCGTCCCCTACATCGTCGTGTTCCTCAACAAGGCCGACATGGTCGACGACGAGGAGCTGCTCGAGCTCGTCGAGGTCGAGGTCCGCGACCTGCTCAACGAGTACGACTTCCCGGGCGACGACATCCCGTTCATCACGGGCTCGGCGCTGAAGGCGCTCGAGGGCGACGCGGCGTACAAGCAGAAGATCGTGGAGCTGGCCGAGGCGCTCGACTCCTACATCCCGGAGCCGGTCCGCGAGCTCGACAAGCCGTTCCTGATGCCGGTCGAGGACGTCTTCTCGATCACCGGCCGCGGCACGGTCGCGACCGGTCGCATCGAGCAGGGCATCATCAGAACGGGCGACACGGTCGAGATCGTCGGCATCAAGGACACGACGACCACCGTCGTCACCGGCGTCGAGATGTTCCGCAAGATCCTCGACGAGGGGCGCGCCGGCGACAACGTCGGCTGCCTCCTGCGCGGCACCAAGCGCGAGGAGATCGAGCGCGGGCAGGTGCTCTGCAAGCCGGGCTCGATCACGCCGCACACGAAGTTCAAGGCCGAGGTCTACGTCCTCAAGAAGGAGGAGGGCGGCCGTCACACGCCGTTCTTCACCGGCTACCGTCCGCAGTTCTACTTCCGCACGACGGACGTGACGGGCGTGGCGAACCTCCCGGAGGGGACCGAGATGGTCATGCCGGGCGACAACGTCCAGATGGAGATCGAGCTGATCCAGCCGATCGCTATGGACCAGGGCCTGCGCTTCGCGATCCGCGAGGGCGGCCGCACCGTCGGCTCCGGCGTGGTGACCGAGGTCATCCAGTAGGAAATCGGTAGTTTCCGGCGGCGGGCCTGGCCCGCCGCCGTCACGAAGTCAAGCCATACGACGAAGGGGCGGGTCCCGCAGCACACCCGGGGACTCGCCTCACGCGCGCAGAGAACCAGTCAAGACGACACACCAGACACCGGACGGAAAGAACCCAAAGGCTCCCGTGGCAACCCTGGCCCAGAACAAGATCCGCATTCGCCTCAAGTCCTACGATCACTCCGCGATCGAGACGGCGGCGAGAGAGATCGTCGAGACGGCGACTCGTACCGGCGCGACCGTGTCCGGGCCCGTCCCGCTTCCGACCGAGAAGAACGTCTACTGCGTGATTCGCTCGCCCTTCAAGGACAAGGACTCGCGCGAGCACTTCGAGATCCGCACGCACAAGCGGCTGATCGACATCCACCAGCCGACGCCGAAGACGGTCGACTCGCTCCAGCGGCTCGACCACCTGCCCGCCGGCGTCGACATCGAGATCCGGCTCGCGAGCTGATGGCCGCGATCCTCGCCAAGAAGCTCGGGATGACCCAGCGCTTCCTCGACGACGGCCGTGTCGAGCGCGTCACCGTACTCGAGGCCGGCCCCTGCCCCGTCACCGGGATCCGCACGCAGGAGCGCGACGGCTACGAGGCCGTGCAGCTCGCGTTCGGCGCCTGCCGCGAGAAGCAGCTGACGAAGGCCGAGCTCGGCCACCTCAAGAAGGCCGACGCCTCCGCGCACCGCCATCTCGTCGAGTTCCGCGACGAGGCCGGCGAGCTGCAGGTCGGCGAGACGGTCACCGTCGAGGTCTTCGAGCCCGGCCACAAGGTCAAGGTCTCCGGGACCTCGAAGGGCAAGGGCTTCCAGGGCACGATCAAGCGCCACAGATTCGCCGCCGGCCCGAAGTCCCACGGCTCGCACAACGTGCGCGCCCCGGGCTCGATCGGCGCATCCGCCTGGCCGGCGCGCGTGATGAAGGGCATCCGCGGTCCGGGCCAGATGGGCAACAAGCGCATCACGCAGAAGGGCCTCGAGGTCGTCGAGGTCATCGCCAGAGACAACCTGCTGCTCGTTCGCGGCGCCGTCCCCGGCCCGCGCGGCGGCACGGTGGAGGTTCGCACCGATGCCTAAGGCTCCGAGACTCGGCGGCGGCGACGTGACGCTGGACGACGCGGTCTTCGCCGCCCAGTTCAACGGCCCGCTCGTGCACGAGGTCGTACGCGCGGAGCTGAACGCGCTGCGCCAGGGCACGGCCGCGACGAAGACGCGCGGGCTCGTGCGCGGCGGCGGCGCCAAGCCGTGGCGCCAGAAGGGCACCGGCCGCGCTCGCGCCGGTTCCTCGCGCTCGCCGATCTGGAAGGGCGGCGGCACCGTCTTCGGTCCGAGCCCGCGTCACTACACCTTCAAGGTCAACCGCAAGGCGCGTCGCGCAGCGCTGCGCAGCGCGCTGTCGGTCCACGCCGAGCGCGGCTCGCTCGCGGTCTTCGACGCGGCCGGCTTCGACGCTCCGTCGACGAGAACGGGCTGCGGAGCTGCTGCGCGGCTGGGGCCAGCCGCTCGCGACGCTCGTGCTGCTCGACGGCGACGAGGCGACGGCGGGGCTGTCGTTCCGCAACATGTGGCGCGTGGTCGCGATGCCGGTCGAGGACGCCGGTGTGGCCGACCTGATCGGCGCCGCATCGGTGCTGGTCTCCGAGACTGCGCTGGAGCAGATCACTGCGCGCGCCAAGGGCGAGCAACTCGCCGAGGAGGTGACGGCGTAGCCATGGACGCAAGCCAGGTCATCATCCGCCCCGTCGTTCTCCGAGAAGTCGTTCGTGCAGGCGGAGATCGGCAAGTACACCTTCCGCGTCCACGACGACGCGCACAAGACGCAGATCCGGCAGGCGATCGAGCAGCTCTTCGACGTGAAGGTCCGCGACGTTCGCACCGTGTCGGTCAAGAGCAAGCCGAAGCGGCGCGGCATCTACGCCGGTCGCACGCGCACATGGAAGAAGGCGATCGTGCAACTCCACGCGGGCGACTCCATCCCGATCTTCCAGGGCCTGGAGGGGACTGAGTAATGCCGATCCGCAAGCCGAAGCCGACGAGCCCGGGCCGGCGCTTCGTCACCTACCCGGACTTCGCCGAGATCACCCGCAGCGAGCCGGAGAAGTCGCTCGTCGAGGGCCTCACGAAGTCCGGCGGCCGCAACGCGCGCGGCCGCAAGACCGCGCGCCACCGCGGCGGCGGCGCCAAGCGCCTCTACCGGCGCATCGACTTCAAGCGCCACAAGGACGGCGTGCCGGCGAAGGTCGCGCACATCGAGTACGACCCGAACCGCTCGGCCTACATCGCGCTGCTGCACTACGTCGACGGCGAGAAGCGCTACATCCTCGCGCCGAGCAGACTGACGGTCGGCATGACCGTGCAGAGCGGCCCGGACGCGGACATCCGCGTCGGCAACTGCCTTCCGCTGGAGAGCATTCCGTCCGGCACCGTGGTCCACAACGTCGAGCTGACCCCCGGTCGCGGCGGCCAGCTCGGCCGCTCCGCGGGCACGGGGATCCAGCTGCTCGCGAAGGAGGGCGCGATGGCGACGCTGCGCCTGCCCTCGGGCGAGATGCGGATGGTGCGCGCCGAGTGCCGTGCGACGATCGGCACGATCGGCAACGCCGACCACCAGAACGTCAAGATCGGCAAGGCGGGCCGCAAGCGCCACCTCGGCGTGCGCCCGCAGACGCGCGGCACCGCGATGAACCCGGTCGACCACCCGCACGGCGGCGGCGAGGGGTCCACGACGCCCGGCCGGCATCCCGTCACGCCGTGGGGCGTGCCGACGCTCGGGTATCGCACGCGCAAGAAGGGCAAGGCATCCGACCGCTACATCGTCCGCGGCCGCCGTCGCGGGAAGAAGCGTTGAGGGATTAGGACATGAGCCGCTCGAGCAAGAAGGGCCCGTTCGTCGAGGAGCGCCTGATGGCGCGGATCGAGAAGATGAACACGGCCAACACGAAGCAGATGATCAAGACCTGGTCGCGCACCTCGACGATCTTCCCGGAGATGGTCGGGCACACGATCGCGGTGCACGACGGGCGCAGACACGTGCCGGTCTTCATCAGCGAGTCGATGGTCGGCCACAAGCTCGGCGAGTTCGCGCCGACGCGCCTGTACCGCGGCCACACCCAGACCGGCAAGCGCCGCTAGCACGCAACGACTTTCATGGCAGACGACAGAGACACCACCGAGAACGCCGAGCCGGAGGCCCCCGAGGCCGCGGCCGCCGAGGCGCCCAGAGCCAGAGCAAGAGCCAGAAGAGCGGCGAGAGCGAGAGCCGCGGCGAGAAGAGCCGTGGACGACGCCGGCGACGAGACCCCTGCGCCGAGAGCGAGAGCCGGAAGAGCGGCCAGAGCGAGAGCCACGGCGAGAAGAGCCGAGGTCGAGCCGAGCGCGGCGCCGCGCGGGCGTGAGAACGGCCGGCACGCCGGCACCGCCGGTCGTGCGCGCGCAGGCCAAGTACGTCCGCTCCTCCGCCCGGAAGGCGCGGCTCGTCTGCGACCACATCCGCGGGAAGTCCGTCGAGGAGGCGCGCGCTATCCTGGCGTTCACGCCCCGCGCCGTGGCGCGCGACTGGAGCAAGGTGCTCGAGTCGGCCGTCGCGAACGCCGAGCACAACCACGAGCTCGACGGCGAGGATCTGCTCGTCAAGGCGGCGCACGCCGACGAAGGGCCGACGCTCAAGCGCTTCCGCCCGCGCGCCATGGGCCGCGCGACGCCGATCCGCAAGCGCACCAGCCACCTGACGATCCTGCTCACGCCGAAGGAGTAACGACAGCATGGGACAAAAGGTTCATCCCGAGTCGCTCCGCGTGGGCTACATCCACGACTGGAAGTCGAACTGGTTCAACGAGAAGCAGTTCGCCGACTACCTGCACGAGGACGTCGCGATCCGCAGACACATCGTCGGCCGCCTCTCGCATGCGGGCCTCTCGGACATCACGATCCGCAAGAACGCCAACGAGGTCGAGGTCAACATCAACACGGCCCGGCCCGGCATCGTGATCGGCAAGTCGGGCTCCGAGGTCGACGCGCTGCGCCGTGACCTGCACAAGATCACCAACAAGCAGGTCAAGGTCAACATTCTCGAGATCAAGCGCCCCGAGCTCGACGCGCGCCTCGTCGCGCAGTCGATCGCCGAGCAGCTGCAGAACCGCGTCGCCTTCCGCCGCGCGATGAAGCGTGCGCTCACGAGCGCGATGCGCTCCGGCGCGAAGGGCGTCAAGGTCCAGGTCTCCGGTCGCCTCGGCGGCGCCGAGATGGCGCGCACCGAGGGCTACTCCGACGGCCGCGTTCCGCTGCACACGCTGCGCGCGGACATCGACTACGGCTTCCACGAGGCGAGAACCACGTTCGGCCGCATCGGCGTCAAGTGCTGGATCAACAAGGGCGAGATCATGCCCGAGGGCTACACCGGCGCCGACCTGACGCAGATGGACGAGCCGCCGGCGGCGCCCGATCGCGGGCGGCGCGGCGAGCGCGGCGACGGTCGCGGCCGCGGCGGTCGCGGCGGTCGCGGTGGCGGTCCTGGCGGTCGTGGCGGCGGTCCGGGTGGCCGTGGCGGCGGTCCCGGTGGCCGCGGTGGCGGTCCGGGCGGTCGTGGCGGCGGTCCCGGTGGCCGTGGCGGCGGTCCGGGTGGCCGCGGTGGCGGTCCGGGTGGCCGTGGTGGCGGCTCGGGCGGCGGCGGCTTCCGTGGCGGTGGCGGTCCCGGTGGCGGTCGCGGGCCCGGTGGGCCCGGCGGCGGTCGCCGCAGCGGTCCGCGTGCTCCCGAGGTGACGCGCTGATGCTGTCCCCCAAGCGCGTGAAGTTCCGCAAGCAGCATCGCGGCCGGCGCCGCGGGCTCTCGCGCGGGCAGGTCAAGGTCCAGTTCGGCGAGTACGGCCTCAAGGCGCTCGACGAGGGCTGGCTGACCAACCGCCAGATCGAGGCCGCTCGTATCGCGATGACGCGCAAGATCAAGCGCGGCGGGAAGGTCTGGATCAACGTCTACCCGGACAAGCCGTACACCAAGAAGCCGGCCGAGACGCGCATGGGCTCCGGCAAGGGCTCGCCCGAAGGGTGGGTCGCCGTCGTCAAGCCCGGCCGCGTCATGTTCGAGCTGGCGGGCGTGCCCGAGCCGCTGGCGCGCGAGGCGATGCGCCTCGCCGGGCACAAGCTTCCGGTCAAGACGAAGTTCGTCATGCGGGAGGACGGCTGATGCCCGGTACGAAGGCGATTGAGCTGCGCGACATGGACGACGCCGTTCTCGTCGAGCACCTGCGCACCGCACGGCGCGAGCTGTTCGGACTGCGCTTCCAGCACGCCACGGGTGAGCTGGAGAACACCTCGCGTCTGGGCGACGCGAAGCGCGATGTCGCACGCGCGCTGACCGTCCTGCGCGAGCGGGGAGTCGATGTCAACAAGGAACTGAGCCGGTAAGCGATGGCCGACGAAGAGCAGAACGAGAACGTCGAGGAGACCCCGGCCGCTGCGGCCGAGGCCCCCGAGGCCGCGAAGGCCGCGGCGCCCGCCGCCGGCGACAGCCCGAAGGAGCAGCGCCGCGCGGCGCGCGCCGCGAAGGTCGCCGCCGCGGCCGGCTCGCGCTCGCAGCGCAGCCCCGAGGAGCGCCAGGCCGAGCGCGACGCCGCGCGCGCGGCGAAGGCTGCGCGCCGCAGAGCGGCCCGCGTCAGAAGCGCGCGAGCGCGCGAAGGCCGGGCACACCGGGACGGGCGAGGCGACTCCGCCGCGCGAGCACGGCCCGGGCACGCAGAAGGTGCGCCAGGGCGTCGTCGTCTCCGACAAGGCCGACAAGACGATCACCGTCCGTGTCGACACCGCTCGCCAGCACCGTCGCTACCACAAGATCGTGCGCAGCTCGACGACGCTGCATGCGCACGATGAGAGCAACGACGCGCACATGGGCGACACCGTGATCGTGCGCGAGTCGCGCCCGCTGTCGCGCACGAAGCGCTGGCGTCTCGTCGAGGTTGTGGAGCGCGCCCGATGATCCAGAACGAGAACGCGCCTGAGGGTCGCCGACAACACGGGCGCCCGCGAGATCCTCTGCATCCGCGTACGCGGTGGCTCGCGCCGGCGCTACGCCGGTGTCGGCGACGTGATCGTCGCGACCGTCAAGCAGGCCGCGCCGCAGGGCTCGGTCAAGAAGGGCGAGGTCGTGACCGCCGTGGTCGTGCGGACGAAGAAGTCCTACGGCCGCGACGACGGCACGTACATCGGCTTCGACGAGAACGCGGCCGTGATCATCGACGCGCAGAACAACCCGCGCGGCACGCGCATCTTCGGCCCGGTCGCGCGCGAGCTGCGCGAGCGCAACTTCATGAAGATCGTCTCGCTCGCCCCGGAGGTGCTCTAGGCCATGCCGGCACGCATCCGCAGAGACGACGAGGTGTTGGTCATCTCGGGCAAGGACCGCGGCAAGTCCGGCCGCGTCCTGCGCGTCGACCCGGCGAAGGAGAAGGTCTTCGTCGAGGGCCTCAACATCGTCAAGCGCCACCAGCGTCCGACGCCCGGCCGCCCCGACGCGGTCGCCGGCGTGATCGAGCGCGAGGGGCCGATCCACGTATCCAACGTCATGCTGCTCGACCCCAAGGACGGCAAGCCGACGCGCGTCGGCGTCGAGGTGCGCGAGGGCAGACGCTTCCGCATCGCGCGCCGCTCCGGGACCCGGATCGACTGAGCCCACGAACATGCCCGCACGACTCAAAAACCGATATGCAACCGAGATCCGACCGGCGCTGATCGAGCGCTTCGGCTACTCGACGCCGATGCAGGCGCCGACGATCGAGAAGATCACGGTGAACATGGGCGTCGGCGACGCCAAGCAGGACTCGAGAGTGCTCCAGGAGGCGACGACCCAGCTCGCGCGCATCACCGGCCAGCAGCCGAGCGTGCGCAGAGCGCGGAAGTCGATCGCCGCCTTCAAGCTGCGCGAAGGGATGGCCGTCGGCGTCAGCGTCACGCTGCGCGGCGAGCGCGCCTACGAGTTCCTCGACCGCCTGCTGTCGATCGCGATCCCGCGGATCCGCGACTTCCGGGGCCTGTCCCCGCGCGCGTTCGACGGCCGCGGGAACTACAGCATGGGCGTCAAGGAGCAGATCATCTTCCCGGAGATCGACTACGACAAGGTCGACCAGGTCCGGGGACTCGACATCGCGATCACCACGAGCGCCAGAACGGACGAGGAGTCCTTCGCGCTGCTCGAGATGTTCGGGATGCCGTTCTCGAAGAGATCGCCGCGGCGCGCCCGGCGCGGCGAGCAACGGAAATTCGTAAAGGAACCGCTATGGCCAAGACCTCATTGCGTGTCCGCCAGCAGCGGACCCAGAAGTACAGAACCCGCGAGTACACGCGCTGCCGCCGCTGCGGCCGGCCGCGCTCGGTGTTCCGCAAGTTCGCGCTGTGCCGCATCTGCCTGCGCGAGCTGGCGCACAACGGCTACATCCCCGGCATGACGAAGTCGTCGTGGTGACCGCATGTCGATGACGGACCCCATCGCCGACTTCCTCACGCGCGTACGCAACGGCGCGCACGCGTCGCACGACGTCGTGGCGATCCCCGCCTCGAAGCTCAAGAAGGAGCTGGCCCGCATCCTCAAGGAGCAGGGCTACATCGAGAGCTGGGAGGTCGAGGCGCCCAACGCCGAGCACCCCGGCGAGCTCATCAACGTGAGACTCAAGTACTCCGGCAACCGCAAGCCGGTGATCCAGGGCATCCAGCGGGTGTCCCGTCCCGGCCAGCGGACCTACGTCGACCACGCCCACATCCCGAAGATCCAGGGCGGGCTCGGCACGGCGATCATCTCGACGTCCCACGGCGTCATGACCGGCCACGAGGCGCGCAGAGCGGGCCTCGGCGGCGAGGTCGTGGCGAAGGTTTGGTGAATCGGCGATGAGTCGCATCGGCCGCAAGCCCATCCCCGTCCCCGCCGGCGTCGACGTCGCGATCGAGCCCGAGCTCGTGACCGTCAACGGCCCCAAGGGCGAGCTCTCCGAGCGCATCCACCGCGACATCACGGTCGCGCGGGATGGCGAGGATCTCGTCGTCACGCGCCCGACCGACCGCGGCGAGCACCGTGCGCTGCACGGCCTCACGCGCTCGCTCGTGGCGAACATGGTCGAGGGCGTCACGCAGGGCTTCGAGAAGCGCCTGGAGATCCAGGGCGTCGGCTACCGCGCGCAGCTCAAGGGCAGAAACCTCGAGCTGGCGCTCGGCTACTCGCACCCGGTGCCGATCGAGGCGCCGGCCGGGATCGAGTTCGAGGTGCCGCAGCCCACGCGCATCGTCGTGCGCGGGATCTCCAAGCAGCTCGTCGGCGAGACCGCCGCCAACATCCGCAAGCAGCGCAAGCCGGAGCCCTACAAGGGCAAGGGCATTCGCTACGAGGGCGAGTACGTCGCCCGGAAGGTCGGGAAGCGCGCATGACCGTTCTCACCGCTCCTGCGCGGCGCCTCAAGCGCCGCCGCCGCGTCCGCGCGAAGATCCAGGGCACGGCCGAGCGGCCGCGCATCTCGGTCTTCCGCTCGAACCGCGGGATCAGCGCCCAGCTGATCGACGACGACGCCGGGCGCACGCTCGCCGCGGTCAACTGGACCGAGGCCGAGCTGCGTGCGCTGCCGCGCGCCGAGCAGCCCAAGCGGGTCGGCGAGCTGCTCGCCGAGCGCGCCAAGGCGGCCGGCGTCGAGACCGCCGTGTTCGACCGCGGCGGCTACCAGTACCACGGCCGCGTGCAGGCCCTCGCCGAGGGCGCGCGCGAGGCCGGGCTCACGTTCTAACAACCGACCGACCAGCCCCGAACCGCTACCCTCAGGACTTCATGGCACTCGCACTCGACCGTTCCGTATCCGCCGCCGGGCTCGACCTGCAAGAGCGCGTCGTCGAGATCAACCGCGTCGCGAAGGTCGTCAAGGGCGGCCGACGCTTCTCGTTCACCGCCCTCGTGGTGGTCGGCGACGAGCGCGAGATCGTCGGCGTCGGCTACGGCAAGGCGAACGAGGTGCCCGTCGCGATCCAGAAGGGCGTGGAGCGCGCGAAGAAGAACCTCATCCGCGTGCCCAAGCACGGCTCGACGATCACGCACCAGACGCTCGGCATCTTCGGCTCCGGCCGCGTGCTGCTCAAGCCGGCCTCGCCGGGTACCGGCGTGATCGCCGGCGGCGGCGTGCGCGCGGTGCTCGAGCTGGCGGGGATCCACGACATCCTCTCCAAGAGCCTCGGCACGCAGAACCCGATCAACCTCGTGAAGGCGACGATGGCGGGCCTCGAGGGCCTGCGCCGCCCGGAGGAGGTCGCCGACCTGCGCGGCATCTCGATCGACGCCGTGCTCGGGCTGGACCCGAACCGCAACGCGCCGACGGCCGAGCTGACCGCCGAGGACGCCGCGCAGGCCGCCCCGAACGGCGCCGACGCCGCGGACGGCGAGCCGGTCGCCGTGGGCGCCGGCGAGGCGGAGGACGCGTCGTGAGCAGCCTCAAGGTCACGCAGGTCAAGTCGCGCAACGGCTCGAACCAGCGCCAGCTCGACACGCTGCGCTCGCTCGGCCTGCGCAAGATCGGTCACACGGTCGAGCAGAGAGACACGCCCGCCCTGCGCGGCATGGTCCATTCGGTCCGTCATCTCGTGAAGGTCGAGGAGGCGGCATGAGCCCCGCCAGAAGCGAAGGCCGAGGACGCCGCCGAGGAGCGCATCGGCCTGCACAACCTGAGACCGGCTCCCGGCCACCGCAGGCCGCGCAAGCGCGTCGGTCGCGGCGAGGGCTCCGGCACCGGCAAGACGGCCGGTCGCGGCCAGAAGGGCTACGGCTCGCGCTCCGGCGCGAAGGACCGGGCGCGCTTCGAGGGCGGCCAGATGCCGATCCACATGCGGATGCGCAAGCTGCGCGGCCCGCACATGAAGAAGTCGATGGCCTTCGAGCCGTTTCGGACGCACACGCAGCCGGTCAACCTGCTCGACCTGGAGGCGCGCTTCGAGTCCGGCGCCGAGGTGACGCTGGAGGCGCTGAACGCGAGAAACCTCGCGACGCGCAAGGGCATCCCGGTCAAGGTGCTCGCGAAGGGCGAGGTCACGAAGCCGCTGACCGTCCACGCTCACGCCTTCAGTGCGGCTGCGCGCGAGCGCATCGAGGCCGCCGGGGGAACCTGCCAGATCATCGAGTAGTCGAGTTAGGGGGACTCGAGCATGCTCGCGACGATTCTCAGCGCCTTCACAGTCGCGGACATCCGCAAGAAGCTCGCGTTCACCGCGGCGCTCCTCGCGCTCTACCGGCTCGGCGCGCACATACCGGCTCCGGGCATCAACACCGAGGCCGTCAAGCAGATCCAGCAGAACTTCCAGGGCGGGATCCTGAACCTGCTCAACACGTTCTCGGGCGGCAGCCTCTCGCGCGTCGCGCTGTTCGCGCTCGGGATCATGCCGTACATCACGGCCTCGATCATCATGCAGCTGCTGACGGTCGTCGTGCCGTCGCTGGAGCAGCTGCAGAGAGAAGGCGAGATCGGCACGCAGCGGATCACGCAGTACACGCGCTACCTGACGGTCGGCCTCGCCGGCGCGCAGGCCATAGCGTACGTGTTCCTGTTCCGCTCCTTCCAGGCGCAGGCCGGCCTGCCGGTGGTCGAGAACTTCGGCCTGCCGAAGCTCGTCCTGATCGCCGTCTCGCTGACCGCGGGCTGCATGGTCGTGATGTGGATGGGCGAGCTGATCACGCAGCGCGGGATCGGCAACGGCATCTCGCTGATGATCTTCGCCTCGATCGTCTCGCGCCTGCCGCACGGCCTGCAGGCGTGGTGGACGAGCCCCGACCCGGTCTTCAAGGTGATGATGCCGTTCCTCGCGTTCGGCGTGATCGCCGCGGTCGTGTTCGTGCAGGAGGGCCAGCGGCGCATCCCGGTCCAGTACGCGCGCCGCGTGATCGGTCAGCGCATGACGCAGGGCGGCCAGACCTACCTGCCGCTGCGCGTCAACATGGCCGGCGTGATCCCGGTCATCTTCGCCGCGAGCCTGATGGCCTTCCCGCCGACCGTCGGCCAGCTGATCAACACGCCGTGGGCCAACGACGTCGCGAACTTCTTCAACCCCGGCAACGCGCCGTACCTGATCGGCGAGACGCTGCTGATCATCATGTTCACCTACTTCTACACGGCGGTCACGTTCAACCCCGTGGAGCAGGCGGACAACCTCAGACGCTACGGCGGGTTCATCCCCGGGGTGCGGCCCGGCCGCCCGACGGCGGAGTTCCTCGACCGCATCCTCGCGCGGCTGACGTTCCCCGGCGCGCTCTTCCTCGCCGCCGTGGCCGCGCTGCCGACGATCCTGATCAACTCGACGAGCGCCAACTTCTTCTTCGGCGGCACCTCGCTGCTGATCGTCGTGGCGGTCGCGCTCGACACCATGAAGCAGCTGGAGGCGCAGCTCATGATGCGCAACTACGAGGGCTTCCTGAAGTGACCGTCCGGCCTGGCGCGCCGGAGCGCGCCTGGCACGTGGGCGCGCTGGGATGACCGCGGGACGCCCGGTCTAGTACGTTTCGCCCTTCGTGAGCGAGCTGAACCTCATCCTCTTCGGCCCGCCGGGCGCCGGCAAGGGCACCCAGGCCGCCCGCCTGCAGGAAGACTTCCGTCTGCCCTACGTCGCGACGGGCGACATCCTGCGCGCGGCCGTGAAGGACGGGACCGAGCTGGGCGTGAAGGCGAAGGGCTTCATGGACGCCGGCGAGCTCGTCCCCGACGACCTCGTGATCGACCTGATCGTCGACCGCATCAGCGCCGAGGACGCGCGCGACGGCTTCATACTCGACGGCTTCCCGCGCACGCGCGCGCAGGCCGACGCGCTCGGCGAGGCGTTCGACGAGCTCGGGCGCCGCATCACCGCTGTGCTGCTGTTCGACGTGCCCGACGAGGTGCTCGTGAACCGCATCTCCGGCCGGCGGGTGAGCGTCAAGACCGGGCGCGTCTACCACGTCGAGAGCGACCCGCCCAAGCACGAGGGCCGCTGCGACGTCGACGGCTCGCGCCTGATCCAGCGCGACGACGACAAGCCCGAGGTGGTCGAGAAGCGGCTCCAGGTCTACCACGCCGAGACGGAGCCGCTCGTCGCCTACTACGACGAACGCGGCCTGCTGCGCCGCATCGACGGGACGCGCAGCCCGACGGAGGTCCACGACCACGTCCGCGCGGTGCTCGCGACGCTGCGCCTCGAAGAAACGCTGTGATCGTCAAGAAGACGCCCGAGCAGATCGACAAGATGGCCGCGGCGGGCGACATCCTCGTCCGCACGCTCGAGCTGGTCGAGGGCAAGATCCGCCCCGGCGCCACGACGCAGGAGCTGGACGCCGCCGCCGAGCGCTTCATCCGCTCGCAGGGGGCGACGCCGGCCTTCAAGGGCTACCGCGGCTTCCCCGGCTCGATCTGCGCTTCGCCGAACGCGATGGTCGTGCACGGGATCCCGGGCAAGTACAGACTCGAGCGCGGCGACATCCTGTCCGTCGACGTCGGCGTCGTGCTCGACGGCTGGGTCGCCGACGCGGCGCGCACCTACCCGGTCGGGCCGATCGCGCCGGTCGCGCAGAAGCTGCTCGACGTGACGCAGGGCTCGCTGCTCGCCGCGGTGCCGCAGTGCGCGGCGGGCAATCGCCTGGGCGACGTCTCGCACGCGATCCAGACGCACGTCGAGGCGGAGGGCTTCTCGATCATCCGCTCGCTCGTCGGGCACGGGATCGGCCGCGAGATGCACGAGGAGCCGCAGATCCCCAACTACGGGCCGCCGGGGAGAGGGCCGCGCTTGGAGGAGGGGATGGTGCTGGCGATCGAGCCGATGGTCACCGCCGGCCGCCACCAGGTGCGGATGGCTGACGACCACTGGTCGATCTTCACGCAGGACGGCTCGCTCGCCGCCCACTTCGAGTTCACGATCGCGATCACGGCCGAGGGGCCGCGCGTCCTGACGCCGTGGCACGAGCGCGGGAAGCAGGCGGCGGCGTAGTGCGCCGCGTCGCCCATCCCTCCTTTGCTACTGTTCAGCGTCGCGCTTGGAGTCGCCCGGCTCCGTGTGCGCGTGAAGTCCTCGACGTGGTAGCGGCAGCCGGACCGGCGGCCAGAGCCGAGTCGACTGGAACCAGCCGAAAGGGATCATGAAGGTACGACCGTCGGTCAAGCCGATGTGCGAGAAGTGCAAGATCATCCGCCGCCACGGGCGTGTGCTGGTCATCTGCTCGAACCCCCGTCACAAGCAGCGGCAGGGGTAGGGCTCGCGCGATGGCTCGTATTGCAGGCATCAACGTCCCGCTGAACAAGCGCGTCGAGATCGGTCTGACCTACATCTACGGCATCGGCCGGTCGCAGTCGAACAAGCTCCTGGCTGGGCTGGACATCTCGCCGGACACCTACGTCCGCGACCTCACCGAGGACGAGGTCTCGAAGCTGCGCGACGCGATCGACCGCGAGCTGACGGTCGAGGGCGACCTCCGCCGCGAGCGCTCGCAGAACGTCAAGCGCCTGATGGAGATCGGCTGCTACCGCGGCCTGCGCCACCGCCGCGGCCTGCCCGTGCGCGGCCAGAAGACCAAGACGAACGCCCGTACGCGCAAGGGTCCCAAGCGCATGCAGGTGGCCGGCAAGAAGAAGGCGGGGAAGAAGTAAGTGAGCCCAGCACCGAAGCGCCCGCAGCGCGGCCGCCGCAGAGTCCGCAAGAACATCCCGGTCGGCCAAGCGCACATCAAGACCAGCTTCAACAACACGATCGTCTCGCTGACCGACCGCGAGGGGAACGTGATCGCGTGGGAGTCCGCCGGCGGCGCCGGCTTCAAGGGCTCGCGCAAGTCGACGCCCTTCGCCGCCCAGGTCACCGCCGACGCGGCCGCCCGCAAGGGCATCGAGCACGGTCTGCAGAAGGTCGAGGTCTTCGTCAAGGGTCCCGGCTCCGGCCGTGAGACCGCGATCCGCTCGCTCCAGGCCGCCGGCCTGGAGGTCACGACGGTTCGCGACGTGACCCCGCAGGCCCACAACGGCTGCCGGCCGCGCAAGCGGCGGCGCGTCTAGGGGAGTCGCCGCCATGGCACGAGACACCAGTCCGCAGTGCAAGCAGTGCCGGCGGGAGGGGCAGAAGCTCTTCCTCAAGGGCGAGCGCTGCCTCACCGACAAGTGCGGCGTCGAGCGCCGCGCGTACCCGCCGGGCGACCACGGCCGCGGGCGCCAGAGACAGTCGGAGTACCGCGTCCAGCTGCGCGAGAAGCAGAAGGCCCGCCGCTACTACGGCGTCCTCGAGCGCCAGTTCCGCGCCTACTACGAGAAGGCCAGCCGCCAGCCGGGCATCACCGGCGAGAACCTGCTGCGCATGCTCGAGTGCCGCTTCGACAACGTGCTCGTGCGCCTCGGCTTCGCCGCCTCGCGCCGGCAGGCCCGCCAGCTGATCCGGCACGGCCACTGGACGATCAACGGCAAGCGCGTCGACATCCCCAGCTACCAGCTGCGCGACGGCGACGTGATCGCCGTCAAGGCATCCAGCGGCGCTTCGCAGACGATCCGCGAGGCGACCGAGCTGACCGGACAGGTGCCGGCCTGGCTGCAGGCGGATCACGACGCGCTGACGGCGAAGGTGCTGCGCAAGCCCGACCGGCGCGAGATCGCGGCGCCGGTGCTGGAGCAGCTCATCGTCGAGCTCTACTCGAAGTAACGCCCCGCTCCGCGCGACGCGAGCCGGCCGCGCCCCGGCCACGCGACGCGCGCATGACCGCCCGGCGGGCGGCGCTCATGACACGACGACGTAAGGACCGACCCCGATGCTCGATTTCCAAGTCCCCCGAATCACCACAGAGACCGTCGAGGAGAACCGCGGTTCCTTCACGATCGAGCCGCTCGACCGCGGGTTCGGCTACACCTTCGGCAACTCGCTGCGGCGCGTGCTGCTGTCCTCGCTCGCCGGCGCGGCCGTCACGAGCGTCCGCATCGAGGGCGTCGCGCACGAGTTCTCGACGATCGCCGGCGTCAAGGAGGACGTGACCGACATCGTCCTCAACCTCAAGGGCGTCGTCTGCCGCATGCACTCCGACGCGACGGAGATCGAGGCGCCGCTCGTCGTCACGGGCCCCGGCGACATCACCGCGAAGGACATCGACCTGCCCTCCGGCGTCGAGATCCTCAACCCGGACGCGCACGTCGCGACGCTCGAGAGAAGAACGAAGCTCGAGGTCTACCTGACGATCGGCCGTGGCCGCGGCTACCGGCCGGCGGAGGAGAACAAGTCCGCCGACCAGCCGATCGGCGTGATCCCGATCGACTCGATCTTCTCGCCGGTGCGCCGTGTCGCGTACGCCGTCGAGCAGGCGCGTGTCGGGCAGAAGACGGACTACGACAAGCTCACGCTCGACATCGAGACCGACGGCTCGATCGACCCGCACGCCGCGCTGCGCGAGGCGGCCGAGATCCTGATCAGCCAGCTGGCGATCTTCACCGACGCCGACCGCGTCGTCGAGCTGCGCGACACGGGCGGCCTCGGCGCGCTCGAGCCGGGCCTCGTCGGCGGCCCGGGGGGCGCCGGCGGCAACGCCGGCGGGCCGGGCGGTCGTCCCGCGAACGCGATGGACGACATCCTGATCGAGGAGCTGGAGCTGGGCGTGCGCTCGTACAACTGCCTCAAGCGCGCGGGCATCCAGACGGTCGGCGACCTGATCTCGAAGACCGAGAACGAGCTCAACGCGATCCCGAACTTCGGCAAGAAGTCGATCGACGAGGTCATCGAGACGCTCGAGGGCCGCGGCCTCTCGCTGCGCAACGACTGACAACCCTTTATCCTCACCCGAGCCCATGCGCCACCAACGGAATCGCTACCAGCTCTCGCGCAGCGCCTCGCATCGCAAGGCGCTGCTCGCGAACCTCTGCAAGGAGGTCATCGAGCACGAGCGGATCAGAACGTCCGAGACGAAGGCGAAGGCCGTCAAGCCCGAGCTGGAGAAGCTGATCACGCTCGCCAAGCGTGGCGACCTGCATGCGCGCCGGCAGGCGTTGTCGGCGCTCGGGCAGGACAAGTTCAGCGTCTACAAGCTGTTCGACGAGATCGCGCCGCGCTACACGGAGCGGCCCGGCGGCTACACGCGCATCCTCAAGCTCGGTCCGCGTCGGAGCGACGCGACCGAGATGGTCTTCCTCGAGCTGGTCTGAGCGTCTGCGCACCGTCTCGGCGCGCCTGACATCGTCCTCGGTCACTCGCCTACCCAGGTAGGCCACGTTCCCTGCGTCCTTGCCAGCCACGCCGATACGGGGCGCAGACGCACAGCCCATGACGGCAACCACGAAGCTCACGCTCGAGTACGACGGCCGCGCCTTCGTCGGCTGGGCGCGGCAGCCGGGCCGGCGCACCGTGCAGGAGGAGCTGGAGCGGGCGCTCGCCGTCGTGCTGCGCCGCGACGCGGTGCCGCTGACGGTCGCGGGCCGGACCGACGCCGGCGTCCACGCCCTCGCGCAGGTGGCGAGCTACGAGGGCGCTCCCGTCCAGCCGCACAAGGTCAACGCGCTGCTGCCGGACGACGTCGCCGTGCTGGCGAGCGAGGCGGTCGCGCCGGGGTTCAGCGCGCGCCACGACGCGACCAGCCGCGCCTACTGCTACCGCGTGCTCGCGCGGCGGCAGCGCAGCGTCTTCGAGCGCGGGCGAGCGCTGTGGTGGCCGCACCCGTTCGACCGCGACGCGCTCGACGCGTGCGCCGCGGCGCTCGTCGGCACGCACGACTTCACCGCCTTCACGCCGACCGAGACCGACCATGTGCGCTTCGAGCGCGACGTGCGCCTCGCGGCGTGGAGCGAGGAGGGGGCGGGGCGTGCGCGAGGTCTCGGCGACGGCGTGTTCGGCGGGGCGTCGCGCGGCGACGTGGTCACGTTCTGGATCGAGGCGGACGCGTTCATGCGCAACATGATCCGCGCGCTCGTGGGGACGATGCTGGAGGTCGCGGGCGGGCGGCGCAGCGTCGAGGCCTTCGTCGCGCTGCTCGGCGGCGCGCCGCGCGCGCGGGCCGGCAAGACGGCGCCGCCGCACGGCCTCTACCTCGCCGGGGTCGGCTACGACGGCCGAGCGGTGCTTCCCGCGCCGAGGCGTCCTGGATAGATGTTGTCGGGCAACACCAGGGCAGGACGGCTCGCGTGGCCGGGCGGGCGGCTGACGGCGGGTGGGCCGACTACCATCCCTGTCCGCGCATGAGGGTCCTGCTGACCAACGACGACGGGATCGAGGCCGAGGGCCTCCAGGCGCTGCGGCGTGCGCTGCTGGAGGTGCCGGGGATCGAGCTGGCGGTCGTCGCGCCGGACGGCAACCGCTCCGCGACCGCGCGCTCGATCACGACGCGGCGGCCGCTGTGGGTGGAGCGCGTCGACTTCGAGGACGGCACGCACGGCTTCAAGAGCGACGGCACGCCGGTCGACTGCGTGCGCCTCACGCGGCTCGGGCTGATCGAGAGCTTCAAGCCCGAGCTGGTCGTCTCGGGGATCAACCACGGCCTGAACCTCGGCGACGACATCACCTACTCCGGGACGGTCGCGGCGGCGTTCGAGGCGCTGCTGCTCGGCCTGCCGGGGATCGCCGTCTCGCAGCAGTCGACGGCGCGCGAGCTCGACTTCCGCCTCGGCCGCGCGTTCGACTTCGAGCTGGCGGCCGTCTTCACCGCGCGCCTGGTCGCGGAGGTCGAGGACGTGCCGCTCGCGGCCGGCACGCTGCTGAACGTCAACGTCCCCGGCGGCGAGCCGCGCGGCGTCGAGGTCACGACGCTCGGCAAGCGCGTCTACGAGGACGTGCTCGAGCTGCAGGACGAGGAGCATCCGGGTCGCCGGCTGTTTCGCATCTACGGCGACGCGGTCCAGACGGGCGACGAGCCGGGCACCGACATCGCGGCGATCGCAGAGGGGCGGGTCGCGGTGACGCCCGTCCACTTCGACCTCACGCACCGCGCCGGCATCGGCGCGCTCGAGCAGCACGACCTCGCGCGGCTGATCGCGCCGGCCGCGCGCGAGGTGGAGTGAGCGCGAGACAGGGCAGCGCGGCGGCGCCCGGCGGGGCGACGCAGGACGTGGCCGTGCGCGCGGTCGAGCTGCGCAGAGAGCTCGCCTACCACGGCCACCGCTACTACGTCCTCGACGACCCGGTCATCGGCGACGACCGATACGACGCGCTGCTCGACGAGCTGCGCGCGATCGAGGCGGCGCACCCCGAGCTGCTGACGCCCGACTCGCCGACGCAGCGCGTCGGCGGCGAGCCGGTCTCCCACCTCGAGAAGGTCCGGCACCTCCAGCCGATGCTCTCGCTCGCGAACGCGCGCAGCGAGGAGGAGCTGCAGGCGTGGATCGAGCGCATGCGCGCCCATCTGGCGCGCGAGGGGATCGAGGACCCGCGCTTCGCGTACGTGGTGGAGCCGAAGGTCGACGGGCTCGCGATCTCGCTGCTCTACGAGGACGGCGTGCTCGTGCGCGGCGCCACGCGCGGCAACGGCGAGGTCGGCGAGGACGTGACGCACAACCTGCGGACCGTCGGAGCGATCCCGCTGTCGATCGAGGACGCGCCGAGACGCGTCGAGGTGCGCGGCGAGATCTACATCTCGCTCGCCGACTTCGAGCAGGTCAACCTGAAGCGGGCGGAGGCCGGGCTGTCGACCTTCATGAACCCGCGCAACTCGGCCGCGGGGGCGATCCGCCAGCTCGACCCGAGACAGTCGGCGGAGCGGCCGCTGTCGATGTGGGCCTACGGCGTCGGCGTGACGGACGGACTGGCGCTGACTTCGCACTGGGAGGCGCTCGAGTGGCTCAGAGCGCACGGCTTCCGCGTCAACCCGGACATCGTCAGGCTCGAGGGCGACGCGGCGCTGGTCGAGCGCTGCCGCGACTGGGAGCGGCGTCGCGGCACGCTCGCGTTCGAGATCGACGGCGCGGTCGTGAAGGTGGACGACTACGAGCTGCAGCGGCGGCTCGGGGTGGTGGGCCGCGACCCGCGCTGGGCGATCGCGTGGAAGTTCCCGCCCACGACGGCCGTCACGAGACTGCTCGACGTGAGGTGGAGCGTCGGCAAGTTCGGCTCGCTGCACCCCTACGCCGAGCTGGAGCCGGTTCACGTCGGCGGCGTGACGGTCAAGCAGGCGACGCTGCACAACGAGGAGGACCTCGCGCGCAAGGACGTGCGCCCGGGCGACGACGTGATCGTGCTGCGCGCCGGCGACGTGATCCCGCAGGTGATCTCGCCGGCGCCGCACGTGGCGGAGCGCTCGGATCGCGGCCCGGCGCCGCGGCCGCCGGCGAGATGCCCGGTCTGCGAGACGCCGACCGTGAAGCCCGAGGAGGGCGTCTTCACGCACTGCCCGAATCGCGAGTGCCCCGGCCGTCGCTGGCAGCTGCTCTCGCACTTCGTCTCGCGCGCGGCGATGGACGTCGACGGGATCGGCGAGAAGCAGGTCACGCTGCTGATGGAGCAGGGCCTGGTGAGAACCGCGGCCGACTTCTACCGGTTGACGGAGGAGCAGCTCGTCGGGCTCGAGCGCTTCGCCGAGGTCTCGGCGCGCAACGCGGTCGCCGCGATCGAGGCGTCGAAGGCGCGGCCGTTCGGGCGCGTGCTGTTCGCGATCGGGATCGAGGGGATCGGCGCGATCACCGGGCGCAACCTCGCGCAGCGCTTCCGCTCGGTCGACGCGCTGATCGACGCCACGCCCGAGCAGATCGCCGAGAACGCCGGGGATCGGGCCGATCGTCGGGCAGCAGATCCACGACCACCTCCAGGACCCGCAGATGCGCACGCTGATCGCGGACCTGAAGGAGGCCGGCGTGCGGCTGGAGGAGGAGGGGCCGCCGCCGCAGGAGGGGCCGCTGAACGGCAAGGTCCTGGTGCTGACCGGCACGCTGCCGACGCTGACCCGCGAGCAGGCGACCGAGCGGATCCTCGCCGCCGGCGGGCGCGTCACCACGTCGGTGTCGAGAAGAACCGACTACGTGGTCGCGGGCGAGGCGGCGGGGTCGAAGCTCGAGAAGGCCGAGCGCTTGGGGGTGGCGGTGCTCGACGAGGCCGGGTTGCTGGCGCTCTTGAGCTGAGGGTCCGGCGCCCGCGCGGGCGGATCCTGTCGCCTCCGGGCGCGCGCACGACCGCGTTCGCGGTCGCACGTGCGTCCTCAGCGCCACCCGCCCGATCGGCGCTGGCTCAGCTCGGGGAAGCGCCGCCGCCGCTCGGCGTCGGCTCCGGCGTGGGAGTAGGTGAGCTTGGTGCTGTGCCGGCCGGGCGGGTGCGGGCGAGGGTGGCGACGATGCGGTCCTCGATCGCCTTGGCGGTGGGGGTGTAGACCTCGTTCTCCATCAGCGCGAAGGCGAGCACGTGGCCGTTGCGGGTGCGGCAGTAGCCGGCGAGCGCGGAGACGTTGGAGAGCGTGCCGGTCTTCGCCTGGCAGCGGTCCTGGGCGAGCGTGCCGCGCATGCGGTAGAGCAGCGTCCCCGAGCGGCCGGCGACCGGCATCGCGGCGCGCAGCTCGGGCACCGACTGCATCTGCTCCAGCAGCGTGACGATCTGTCTGGGCGACGTGTGGTCGGTGCGCGAGAGGCCGGAGCCGTCGGCGACGCGCGGGCGCAGGCCGAAGCGGCGGACGGTGCGGCGCACGATCAGCGCGCCGCGCGCCGTCGAGCCGGAGCGGCCGAAGCGCGCGCCGACGTCCTTGATCAGCATCTCCGCGAACAGGTTGTCGGACGGCACGAGCGTGAGGCGCACCAGCGTCGCCATCGTCGGCGAGCGGACCGCCGCGACCTGCTGCGCGCTCGCAGGCGCCCGGCCCGTGGCGGCGCCGTGCAGCACCCGCACGCCCACGCGCCGCAGCTCGAGCGTCAGCTGCTGGGCCGCGAACTTCGCCGGCATGCGCTGGATCGCGCTGCCGTCCTCACGCGCGAGGCCGCGGTTGAACAGCAGGCCGCCGAGCGGGCCGCCGATGTCGTAGTCGAGCGCATAGCCGCTCGCCGGCCCGCCGCGCCGGCCGTCGAGCCACGACTCGTCGCCGCGCACGCGGCCGGTCACGCGCAGGATCCCCGCTGCGTGCACGCGCGCCGCGAGCGCCGAGACGGTCGTGCCGAGCCCGTAGGCGCGGCGGTTGAACGTCGCGGTGCCGAACGTCGGGTCGCCGCCGCCGCGCAGGTAGAGGTCGCCGTGCCAGGTGCCGGCGTCGTCGAGCTCCCCGCGGCCGAGCACGCTGGTGGAGAGGCGCCCGTTCGGGCCGAAGCGCAGCAGCGCGGTCGACGTCGTGTAGAGCTTCTCGACCGAGGCGGGGATGCGCGGCACGTCGGCGCGCACCGCCGCGAGCGTGCGGCCGGTCGTCGTGTCGAGTACGTAGCCGCCGGAGACGCCCCCCGCGCGTGCGAGCTGGTGTCCGACGAGGCGGTCGAGCGGCGCCGCTGCGGCCGGTCCGGCGGCCGCGAGCAGCGCGGACGCGATCAGGAGGAGCACGAGACGGCGCACGTGGCTCACAACAGCGCTGCGGCGCGATAGTCGCGGTCGAAGCCGGGGAACGGCACCGTACAATGAGAGGCGATGGGCAAAGTCGTCAGTCTGGAGACATCCGCCAGAGGGCGGGGAGCCGCGACATCGTCGCAGGGTCGCCGGGCGTCCTCGCGCCAGCGCACGCCGTCGAAGACCGCGCTCGTCCTCGGCGGCGGCGGCTTCACCGGCGCCGTGTACGAGATCGGCGCGCTGCGGGCGCTCGACCTGCTGTCCGTCAATCGCTCGGTCACCGACTTCGACGTCTTCGTCGGCACCAGCGCCGGTTCCTTCGTCGCCGCGATGACGGCGAACGGGGTCTCTCCGGAGGAGATGATGCGCGTGCTCGACCGGCAGGCGCCGACGCCGTTCCCCGAGATCGCGCTCGGCACGCTGCTGTCGCTCAACCTGCGCGAGCTGGCGAGCAAGGCCGCCGCCTTCCCGTGGCGCCTGGCGAAGCTCGGCTACACGCTCGCGCGCCAGGTCGGCCACGTCTCGGCGCTCGACGTCGTGCTGGGCCTCGCGGAGGGGATGCCGTCCGGGCTCTACTCCGGGAAGGGGCTGGAGGACTACGTGCGGCGCGTGCTCGAGGACGACTCGCGCACCGACGACTTCCGGCGCCTGTCCAACCAGCTCTACGTCACCGCGACCGACCTCGACACCTGCGAACGGGTCGTGTTCGGCAGCGACGGCTACGACGACGTGCCGATCTCGACCGCGGTGCGCGCCTCGACGGCGCTGCCGATGGTCTACGAGCCCGTGCGGATCGGCGATCGCGATCTCGTCGACGGCGGACTGATCTCGACCACGAACCTCGACCTCGCCGTGGAGGCCGGCGCGAGACTCGTCGTCGTCGTCAACCCGCTCGTGCCGTACGTCAACGAGGCGCGCCAGACGAACCCGCTTCACCCGCGCGTCTCCGACATGGGGTTCCCGCAGATCGGCTATCAGGCCTTCAAGCTGATGACCTACCGCCGTCTGCACGAGATTCGCACGGCGTGGGAGGAGCGCTACCCCGGCATCGACTTCGTGCTGATCGAGCCGGACGCCTCCGACGAGCTGATGTTCCGCACGAGCGTCATGAGCTACGCCTCGCGCGTGCAGATCGCCAGCCACGGCTTCCGTTCGGTGACGGTGAAGCTGGCGCAGGACTACCCGCACCTCAAGCAGCTGGCGGCGCGGCACGGGATCGAGATCTCGGCCACGCGCGTGCGCAAGGTCGTCAAGCACTTCGCGAACGAACCCGAGCAGACCGCGCGCTGGCGCAAGATCCTCGAGCAGACGACGGGCGCGCTGCTGCGCCAGTCCGCGTCCGAATAGCCCGCAAGCGCGGTTTTCCGGGGGATCGAACAAACGTCGATTTCGCATGCGTACCGCGGCGTTTTAGTAAAGAGTCCTCCACTACTCCGCCAGGGGCGGAGCAACCCGCGGCTTGCAGGGGTGCGCGCCGCGGGTCAGAGACACCCAATGCCTGTCAAGGAGGACGACGCATGCGGGATGCGAGGACTCGGCGGCGCCGGCGCGCGCTGCGGACCACGGTGGCGGCGATCGGAGCGGTGGCGTGCTGCGCCGCGCCGGCCGGCGCGGCGACGACGACCTATCCGGCCGGCGCGAGCACGTTCGACGCCGACGCGCAGGGTTGGACGGCGTCGGGGGAGACGTGCGGCGGAGGCGTGAACATCAGCTGCACGACGACCGCCGCCTACGACGCGAGCGGCGGCGATCCGGGCGGCGCGCTCAGCGTGAGAGTCGACCTGACGCTCAACCTGCTCGGGCTGTTCTCCGGCTCGGCGGCGTGGAGATCGCCGTCGTTCTCGGTCCCGGCCGACGCAAGTGTGACCGCGGCGAACGTGAGCTTCGAGGCGGCGCTCGCGAGCGGAGGGCTGCTGAACCTCAGACCGACGAGCGACGTGACGATCGCGCTCGACGACCTCACGGCCACGACGAGCACGACGGTCGCGACCGCCGCGCCCGCAGCCGACGGCGGCTTCGCGATCTACGGCGGGGCGGTGAGCACCGCGCTGCTCGTGCCCGGTCACAGCTACGCGCTCACCGCCACGACCACGCTGGCGAGCACCGCGACCGAGATCAGCCTGCTCGGCAACGTGACGGCGTTCCTCGACGCCGTCGCGCTCGACGTGACGACCGCGGACGCGCCCGCGGGCGGCAGCGGGTCCGGCTCTGGGAGTGGGTCCGGGAGCGGCTCGGGCGGGACGGGCGGCTCGGGCGGGACGGGCGGCGCCGGCGGAGCGGGCGGGTCCGGTGGGACCGGTGGGACCGGCTCCGGCGACAGCGGGTCGGCGGGCAGTGGGACGGGCGGCTCCGGCGGGAGCGGAGGCTCCGGCGGGAGCGGCGGCTCGGGCGGGAGCGGGGCGTCCACGGCCGGCGCCGGCGGCGGCCAGGTCGGCGCGTCGACGCTCACGCGCACGGCGCTCCTGGCGCTCGTGCGCTCGCTCGACCTGCGCGTGCAGGTCGGACACCGCGTCGGCGGATCGCTCGTGCCGCGGCGCCGCTGCACGATCGTCGGCACGCGTCACGCCGATCGGCTCGTGGGCACGCGCGGTCGCGACGTGATCTGCGGCCTCGGCGGCAACGACGTGATCATCGGCCGCGGCGGCGCGGACGTGATCGACGGCGGCGCCGGCCGTGACCGCATCGTCGGCGGCGGTGGGAACGACCTGTTGATCGGCCTGCGCGGCAACGACCGGCTGAACGGCGGCCGCGGCCGCGACACGCTGCTCGGCGGCGCCGGCCGCGACGTGCTGCGCGGCGGCCCCGGGCGCGACACGCTCTACGGCGGTCGCGGCCGCGACGTGATGCGCGGAGCGCGCCGCGCGCTGCGCCACGACCGCGCGCGCGGCGTCGAGCGCTGGCGGCGCTGACGCTCAGGCGGCGCCGAGCGCGGTGCGGAGCGCGTCGAGGAAGCGGTCGGTGGCGGTGGGGCTCTGGAGCGTGACGCGCACGTGGTGCTCGTCGCCGACGGCGGCGCCGCTGCTGACGAGCACGTTCGTGCGCTGGAGCCGCAGCGCCAGCTCCCCGCCGGTGAGGCCGGTCGGGCGCAGCCACAGCACGTTCGCCTCGCTCGGCGCGGCGTCGACCGGCAGGTCGCTCAGCGCGTCGAGCAGGCGGACGCGCTCCGCCGCGACGGCGGCGCGCCGCTGCGCGACCTGCTCGTCGCATCTGCGCAGCGCCTCCAGCGCGCCGATCTGCACCGTCAGCCCGACGCCCAGATCCGGCGCGATCCGCGCCAGCAGCTCCTCCGACCCGGGACCGCCGAGCGCGTAGCCGGCGCGCAGGCCGGCGAGGCCGTAGATCTTCGAGAAGGTGCGGAAGACGAGCAGGCGCGGGTGGTCGTCGAGCAGCGCGAGCGTCGCGGCGGGGTCGTCGCCGACGCCGCGGCCGGCGGTGACGAAGTCGGCGAGCGCCTCGTCCAGCAGCAGCGTGACCCGCTCCGGCAGCGCGTCGAGCAGGTCGCGCAGCGCGGCGGCGCTCAGGTGCTCGCCCGTCGGGTCGTTGGGGTTGCAGAGCGCGATCGCGCGCGTCGCGGGCGTGATCGCCGCCAGCAGTCGCTCGGGGTCGTGCCCGCCGGGGACCGGCGTCGCGCGCGCGCCGGCGCGCTGCGCCATCACCGGGTAGAGACCGTAGGAGGGCCACGGCGTCAGCAGCTCGTCGCCGGGCTTGAGCAGCGCGCGTGCCGTCGTCGCGAGCAGCTGCGAGGCGCCGTGGCCGACGGCGACGCGGTTCGGCTCGATCCCGCTGTGGTGGCCGAGCTCGCGGCGCAGCTCCTCCGCGGTCGGATCCGGCTGCGCCTGCAGCGCGCCGCGCGCCGCGTAGGTGACCGCGTTGACGACGTCCGGATGCGGCGGCTCGTGCCAGGTCGTGCGCGAGAGGTCGAGCACGTCGATCCGCGCGAGCGCGCGGCGGCGTCGCTCCTCTGCCTCGTCGCGGAGTCTCTCCGTGATCTCCTCGTCGGTCATCCCGGCGAACTGCCGGTAGTAGTCGAGCAGGCCCATCGTGGTGCGGGCCTCAGCCGCCGCCGAGCATCCCTTGCACGTCCACGCCGGACATCTGGGCGCCGCTGAAGAAGGTGAACCAGACCCCGAAGATCGGCACGCCGATCATGCAGCAGATCAGGAAGATCTTCCCGATCACGCCCTCGCGCTGGTCGTGCCCGGCGGCGCGGCGCACGAGGATCCAGGCGTAGTCGAGGCGCTTGAGCCCCATCAGCCCGAGCAGCAGGCCGCCGATGAGGGTCGTGAACGCGGCCAGCAGGCCGAAGCCGACGCTGTCGGTGAGCCACTGCGTGCGCCCGCCGATCCACAGGCAGGCGAGCGGCAGCGGCCCCCAGAAGCAGAGGTTCACGACGACCATCGCGCCGAGCAGCGCGGCGGCGACGAGGCCGTCGCGGCGTTGGCGTCTGTCGTCGCCGCGTCTCGGCGGCGTCCGATACTGGACCGGGCGGGTGCCGGGGCGGCGGGTGACGAACAGTCCGCCGGTGTCGGTGGGATCCGTACGCATGCGTCTGTTCGAGAGGGTAGAGGCTGTGGGCGGCGGTCTGCGACGGATCGGACCCTGAGATCGACCCTGATCTTGGAACCGGTCAGCGGGCGTAGAGCTCGTCGAAGAGCGCTCGGTACTTCTCGTTGACGACGTTGCGCTTGACCTTCAGCGTCGGCGTCAGCTCGCCGGTCTCCTGCGAGAGGTCGTGGCCGAGGATCGCGATCTTCTTGACCTTCTCGACCTGCGCGTACTTCTCGTTCGCCTTGTCGAGGTGCGCCTGCACGAGCGCACGGACGTCGGGATGTCTCGCGAGCGCCTCGAGGTCGCCCGGCAGGCCCTGCTGCTGCGCCCACGGCACGACCTCCTCGGCGTCGAGCGTGACGAGCATCACCGGGTAGGGGCGGCGGTCGCCGTACATGACCGCCTGCGAGACCCAGCGGCACTGCTTCATGTCGTTCTCGATGTTCGCGGGCGTGAGGTTCTTGCCGCCGGCGGTGATGATGATGTCCTTCTTACGGCCGGTGATCGACAGGAAGCCGTCCGCGTCGATCGAGCCGAGGTCGCCGGTGCAGAGCCAGCCGTCCTCGATCGCGCCGAACGACGCGTCGGCGTTGTTGTGGTACCCGGCGAAGATGTTGCCGCCCTTGATCAGCACCTCGCCGTCGTCGGCGATTCTCAGCTCGACGCCGGGGAACGGCCGGCCGACCGTGCCGAGCTTGTAGGCGTCGAGCGACTGGAAGGTCGCGGCGGTCGCCGTCTCCGTCATGCCGTAGCCCTCGAACACCGGGACGCCGCAGGCGAAGAAGAACTCGAGGATCTCTCTCGCGATCGGCGCCGCGCCCGAGACCGCCTGGCGCACGCGGCCGCCGAACGCGGCGCGGACCTTGCTGAACAGCTCCTCCTCCGCGCGTGCGAAGTGCTGCTGCAGCTCCTCCGGGACCGGCTGGCCGGCGAGCTGCAAGCTCGCGGACCTTCACGCCGACCTGGACGGCCTTCGCGATCAGCTCCGGATCGCCGTTGGACGTGACGAGCGTGTAGATCTTCTCGAAGATGCGCGGCACCGACGGGAAGTTCGTCGGTCTGACCTCGCTCAGCTCGACGATGATCTGCTGCGGGTCGTTCGACCAGTACGCGAGCGCGGCGCCGACGTCGAAGCTCAGCAGCTGGATCAGCAGCGCGAAGGAGTGCGCGAGCGGCAGGTAGAGGTACGTCACCTCGTCGCCCTCGACCGCGCGCGTGGTCTGCGCCATCGTGAGGATCGCGCGGTAGTTGCCGTGCAGCAGCACACAGCCCTTCGGCGGCCCGGTCGTGCCGGACGTGTAGATGATCGTGTACGGGTCCTCGGGCGTGACGGCGGCGACACGGGCGTCGAGCTCGGCCGGATCGCGCCGGGCGCCGCGCTGCCGCAAGTCCGCGAGGGTGATCGCGTCCGCCGGCGCCCCCTCCGGGTCGATCACGATCACGTGCTCGAGCGCCGGCAGTCTCGCGCGGACCTCGGCGATCTTCGCCACCTGGGCGGCGTCCTCGCAGAACACGACGCGCGCGCCGGAGTCCGACAGCACCCACTCGCACTCCTCCGGCGAGTTCGTCGGGTAGATCGGCACGACGCAGGTGCCCGCCTCGGTCGCGCCGAAGCTGCAGTACGTCCACTCCGGCCGCGTGCGGCAGAGGATCGAGACGCGGTCGCCGGGCTCGACGCCGAGGTCGAGCAGGCCGAGGCCGATCTCGCGGGCGATCGCGGCGACCTCTGCGACGGTGGTTTCCTGCCAGGCGCCGTCGCGCTTGACCATCGTGGCGACGTGGTCGCCGTAGCGCTCGGCCGCCAGCGGCAGCAGGTCGGCGATCGTCTTCGAGCCGGTCGACGCCTCGCTGGCGTCGGTGCCGGTGATGCCGCTCGTGGCGCTGGCGTCCATCGCTGTGGGCCCTCCTCGCGTGCCGGAAATGCGGAGGTTTCCGATTCTAGGTGCGAAGGGGTGGCGGCGCGCGGGTTGGCGGCCGGTCCGCGCGGCGCGGCGAGGCGACCTATCCGGTCGCGAGGCGCGGCGGCGGGGCGGCCGCCGCGGGGTACTGGTGGCGGAGCGTGCCGATGAAGAGGGTCTTGTCGATCCGTCCGTGGAAGATCGGGACGCCCAACTCGACGCATCTGCTGATGACGTCGCGCCGCTCGAGTCCGGTCTCGCGGGCGAGCTCCGTGGGCGTGAGGTGAATGGCCATCGGAACAGACCTCCTCTTCGGGGAGAACGCTACATGCCTCACTTATACCGTCGCACGTGGACGGAGCGCAACGGGTCTCTTGCGCCTGCGTGCAGGTTTGGCGAGGGTTTCGGCGGTCAGACCGGGTTCGGGATGTCCGCGAACACGTGGCGGACGCCGAAGCGCTCCGCGACGAGCTCGCCGACGCGGCGGATCCCGAACGTCTCGGTCGCGTAGTGGCCGGCCGCGACGAAGTGGATCCCGCTCTCGCGCGCCTGCGCCATCACGTGCTCCTTCGGCTCGCCGGTGAGGAACGCGTCGAGCTTCCGGTCGATCGCCTCCTGCAGGCTGTTGGCGGCGGAGCCGGACACGATCCCGAGGCTGCGGATCCGCTCCGGGCCGGCGTCGAAGACGAGCGGCTCGCGGTCGGTGACCTCGGCGACCTTGGCGAACAGCTCGGCGGCGGGGATGGGAGTGGGATCGAAGCGGGCGATCGTGCCGATCGGCTCGCCCTTGAAGTCGAACGCGCGCACATGGCTGGAGGCGCCGAGCCGCTCGGCGAGGATCGCGTTGTTGCCGTGGATCGGGTGCGCGTCGAGCGGCAGGTGGTAGCCGGCGAGCGCGACGTCGTTGGCGAGCAGCAGTCTCAGGCGGGCGGCCTGCGCGGGGCCGATCCGTCGTGGCTCGAAGTCCCACAGGATGCCGTGGTGGGCGATGACGAGCTGGGCCTTGTGCTTCAGTGCCTGCTCGAAGAGGGCCTGCTGGGCGGAGACGCCGGTGAGGACCGTGGTGACGGTCTCGGCGCCCGGGACCTGCAGGCCGTTGGGGCCGAGGTCCTGGAAGCGATCGGTCTCGAGCAGCTCGTCGAGGAAGGCGACGATGTCGGCGGTGCGGGCGGCGGCTGCCATTGCCGCGCCAACCTACCACCGGCCGGTCCACCCGCCACCCCGCCGATTCCGGCGGACCTGTGGAATACTGGATGGCTCAGTCGGGGCGTGGCGCAGCCTGGTAGCGCGCACCGTTCGGGTCGGTGAGGTCCCGAGTTCAAATCTCGGCGCCCCGATAGTACGAAAGCCCTGCAAATCGCAGGGCTTTCGTCGTTGTGGAGGGGGGTCGTGGTTCCACTGTGGACCCACTACCCATCCTGGTTCCACTCTGAGCGCAGCTGAGGCGAGCTCAGCGCACCTGAAACCGCCCATGAGCAGCGGAACCGCCTGAGAGAAGCACTAGGGAAGCGTTCAAATGTTGGGATCTCGGCGCCCCAAACGGTGCACTCCCGTGGCGGGAGCGGTCGCACGTGAGGGCTGGTCACGCGGGATGACGCACTATGAACCAGCGCCCGTGCGACCGGGGTGGGCGCTGCTCGGCTCCGGCGATTTGGCTGGCTCGGAGGAGTTTCCGGAGCGGCTGGCCGGGGCGAGAGGGGGAGTCTTTGAGGAGGTTGGCCTCCTTGAGCCATTGAGCGGCCTCGACGGCTGGGACCTCGTCGCGTGAGCGTCGGCTGAGTTGGGTCTGCAAGAAGGCGCTGAGGTCGACGCGGTTGGGCGTCATGTCTCTGGCTTGCAGTCGATCCACTCGTGGTAGGCGGAGAGTGTCACGCGGAAGTGTTGGAGGAAGCCTTCGAGGCCGAGGAGCTGAAACCCGAAGGGCCAGGGGTCGCAGAACCACACCGGTGCCTCCCATGCATGTGCGTGGTCGCCTGAGCCGACGCGCATGAGGACGCGGGCGGGTGCGCCGGTGACGATCGTGCCGCCGACTGCGAAGGTTTCGGCGAGGTCGTCGTCTGGCTGGATGCCGGCGGCGGTTGCGAGGTCGCGGGAGAAGCGCGTCCGCAGTGCGCCCGTGTCGACGAGCGAGGCGAGCGGAACGGCGTCGATGCCTTCGAGCCACACGTCGACCGTCGGTCGTGATGTGAGTTGTCCGCCGCTGGCGGCGGGCAGCTGGCGGAACGGGAATCTCACGCGGGTGCGGCGCCGCCTGCGGCGGCCTCGGTCTCGGGTACGCGGAACATGGAGTCGGCCGTCTGGTCGTGTTGCGAGAGCCATGCGAGCACGGCTGCGGGATTGTCGGCTGCGACGAGTACGTCGTTCTCTTTGACGGCAACCCACTCGCCGATGTGCGGACGCAGAGTCTCGACTGGATCCGCGGCCGGACGCTTCGGTGCGCCGCTCGTGGCCGGGGTGGGGTGCGCAGTGCGTCGTGCGGCGGTGAAGCCGAGCCGGCGCAGGATGCGGCGCGCTTGGTGGGTGGTGAAGTCGGCGCGATCGAGGCCGGTCGCCAGGGCGATGACCTGCTTGGGTGGGTAGCGTCGTCCCTCGATCACGACGTAGTGGTCGCGGACGGGCTCCGGGAGCGCTCGCGCCACCGCGCGCACGACCCGGCGAGGATCGAGCTCGAACTGCTGGCCGCTGATCTGCACTGCCCGCGCTGCCATCACATCTCCATCTTGTATTCTCCGATGTGTCTCTGCAAGAGTAACACCGGAGCGTCGCTAGTACGACCGCTCGCGGTCGGCGGCGCGCAGCCGGTCGGTCGTCCCGGCGGGGTGCCGGGTTGCCGCGGCGAGGTGGGCGTCGATCTTCGCGAGGAAATGACTATGGGCGATGACGCGCTCGGCGTGCTCCAAGGCGGCGGTGCGCAAAAAGGCCGAGATCGACTGACCGGCGAGCGCGGCGCCGAAGGCGATACGTGCGCGCTGCTCGGGGGTCACGCGGGCTGTGATGCGTTCCGTGTAGGCCATGCCCTGCCACCGTAGGCGCCGGCGGCTGACCCGTGTCGCAGGAATGTCGCTCGCCATGCCGTCGGTTGGCTAGCCAACCGACTGGTGTCGTCCGATCCTGCGCTCAATATGTAGGGCGTTAGTTGCAAGGAAAAGATGGGCACCGCCCACCGGGCGCTTCGATGCGTTCCAATCGGGACCTGTTAGGCGGCAACTGCCACGCGGTGCGCTCGCTTTTCGGCAGAACTGAAGCGAGGGATGAAAGCCGTGACGGTGCAGGAACGCATCGAGCAACTGCAGCTCGCGACGACTCGAGGCTCTGGGCTCGAGCAGGCAATGCTCCGCGAGCCAGTCGCCCTCGTGTCCCCTAACGGAACCGGGAATGCGGGCGTGAGCCCGACGTTCGTGGTCGTCTACGAGTCAGCCCGCAGAGCGATATTCAAGACGTTCGAGCACCAGTCGGTACCGACGTGCAGCGTCTACGACCAAGATCGCTACGACGTGCCGGTTCACGAGGTCGCCGCCTGGCGTCTCGCACACGCCTTGGGCGGTCGATGGGAGCAGATGGTTCCCACTTGCGTGCTGCGAGCTCTCGACGTTGGCGCGGGGGCGTTGGTCAACTGGCGCGATGGCGGCCCCGACCTCCGGGTGTTCGAAGAAGCCAGAGAGCAGGTCCACGCGGCTGCGTTCTGGGACGCCCTGATTGGCCAGCAAGACCGGCATGCCAGAAACTTCCGGTTCGACCGGCAGGAGCGGCGGCTCGCCCTGATCGACAACGGCTTCGCGTTCGCACGGCCTGCTGACCGGTTCAACGCATCGGTATTCCTCGCTCACCGTCGCTCGCAGAACCAGTCGCTGTTGACCGGGGAGGAGAAGGAGGCGTTGGAGAACCTTCTTGCGAGCGACTCGCGCTACGGTCTCGCCGAGTTCTTGGCACCGGATCGCTTCGAGGCGTTCGATGCACGCGCCGAAATAATGCTGGAAAAAGGGATGCTTTCGCTTCCGGGTGCCTTTTGACGCAGAAACACCAGCATTTCGGGTACCTTTACCCAAGAGCTAATGGTTGTTGGAAACCTGCCGATACTTCCTCAGCATCGTCCCGAAGGAGGAACCCGCAATGGTGGTAGTCGAGATCCGGGCTCCCGTCTACGACGAGGAGGTCGGTGCGATCAGATGGCACGGCTGTGGCCTCGTGCGTGCCGACGGCGATGATCTCGACATCTTCTGCTCTGCGGGAGAGCCGGTCATCGATGCAAACCTGACGATCATCGACCCCGCCACCAACCGGAGAATCAGCGGAGATGACGATCCTGAGGCATGGGCGCGCAACCTTCCGTCCGCGTTCCGCCACGGCGACCTTGTCGCGGTCATTGTGATCGACACCGATCCGGTGGCTCCTTGGGACGCGCCGGAGGACTCATCTCCGTCGCCGGTCATTCCGTCGCCGCCGGTCACGCGGCTTTACGCTGAAGCGAGCGCACGGCGGACCTGAGCTGGCCCGGTGCCTCGCACTACCAGTAGCAGCCTCGCCAGCCAGGTCGCCGGCGAGGCTGTTCGCGAGGCGCGTCTGGCCGTCGGCGTCAGTCAGGCCGAGTTGGCGCGCCGTCTTGGAACGACCCCGCCCTACATCTCAAGCGTCGAGGCAGGCCGCTCCAATATCACCGTTGGCAGACTTTGGGCCGTGGCCGAGGCGCTCGGCGTCGAGTTCTCTCTCGCGCTGCGCCCGCCGCCGCCGGGCCCTCCGCCGCCGGTGCCCGCTCCGCCCGACGCCTGATCGCAGTTCATCGTGGTGAGGTTGCCGACGTCAAGGCGGCGTACGGCAATCGGAAGCTGCCGATTCGTAGCGAATAATCAGCCGGCCGATGACCGCGGGAGACATCATCGCGATCTACTGGGACCGCCGCGACCGCTGGGCTTGGCTGGCAGATCTACTCGTGGCGTCCACTGGTTCGATTCTGAGCGCATCTGGGGCGATCTCAGCGCACCTCAGAGCGTTGGCGGACGTTATCGGGCACAGACGATGGCTGGCGCGAGTGGCGCCGGGCTTGCTCGCCGGCTTCGATGCGCATCAGCACGCGTGCGGGCGCGCCGGTGACGATCGTGCGGCCGACGGCGAAGGTCTCGGCGAGGTCGTCGTCGGGTTGGATGCCGGCGGCGGTCGCGAGGTCGCGGGAGAAGCGCGTCCGCAGCGCGCCGGTGTCGACGAGCGAGGCGAGCGGGACGGTGTCGATTCCTTCGAGCCAGACGTCGACGGTGGGGCGGGGTGCGAGCTGCCCGCCTCCGGCGGCGATCACCACGTCGTGCCACAGGACGTGTCCGGCGAGCCCGGCTGGTGCGCCTCACGACGCGGGGCCGGATCGCGATGCCGGCCACTTGCCGCCACGGCGGCGCCGGGTCTGCGTCAGACTCTCCGCCGTGGACGCCGACGAGTCGCTGCGGGCGCTGCTGAGAACCGTGCTCGCGGTGCCGCTGCACCGTGCGCTCGGGCTGCGGGCGGTGGATCCGGGCGATCCGGCCGCGGGCGTCGAGCTGGACGTGGGGCCGGAGGCGCTCAACCCGGCCGGCGTGCTGCACGGCTCGGTCGCGCCGCTGATGATGGACGTCGCCTGCTACCTGGCGATCGCGCCGGAGCTGGATCCGGGCGCGAACGCCGTGACCGTCAGCATCGCCTCGTCGCTGCTGGCGGCGGTCCCGGCCGGCGCGACGGTGCGGGCGCGCGGCCGGGTCGACCGGCGCGGTCGCGGGCTCGCGCACCTCGGCGCGACCGTGCACGACGGCGACCGGCTGGTCGCCACCGCGCAGGTCGTCAAGGCCGTGATCCCGCCGCCGCGCAGAGCCGGCTGACGGCTTCGCCGCCGCCTTCGCCCGCCTACTGCACCTGCCTCAGCACCGGAGGCGCGTTCGCCTGGCAGGAGCGGCCGTCCGCGAACAGGCCGCCGATTCTGCCGCTGACGGTCGCGCTGCCGCTGTACAGCGTCCCGGAGAGGTTGTAGCCCGGGTTGGTGAACTCCGCCATCGAGAACGTCACGCTCTCGGCACTCGTGATCGTGCCGCGCACGCCGGTCGGCGGTCCGTAGTTGAGCGGCACCGAGGTGCCGTCGAAGCAGACGAGCTGACCCTGCCACAGGAAGCCGACGAGCGGCGCCTGGTTGTCGCCCTGGTCGAACTGCGCCGCGACGCTGAGCGTGTCGCAGTCGTCGCCGCCGACCCAGCGGTGGATCGCACCGGTCTGCGCGGCGCGGGCCTGCGTCGGTGCCTGCGCCGCGGCGGCGCGCCGCGTCAGCGTCGCCGCGACCGCGGTCGCCTTGCCGTCGCCCTTGCCGCTGACGACCTTGTAGCGGTGGTGCACGCGCTTGAGCGTGATCGCCTGCCAGATCACGGCCGGCTGGCCGCTCTTGAACGTCAGCGTGACGCGCACGACGAGCTTGACGCGCTTGCGTCTGCCGAGCTTGCGCCGCAGCTTTCTGCCGTTGAACTTCAGCTTCAGCCGCAGCTTCCCGGCCTTCGCGCCGCGCTTCGTCCTGGAGACGACGACCGCGCTGACGCGCTTGACGTGCGGCGCGCGGTACTTCAGCCCGGGCACGCGCGGGCCGCGTCGCTTGCCGTTGCGCTTGCCTCTGTGCCTTCTGCCTCTGCCTCTGCCTCTGCCTCTGCCTCTGCCGCCTCTTCTGGCCACGGCGCTCGCCGCCAGCGGCCCGCTCGCACCGCTCGCCGCGCTCGTGCTCGCCGCGTGCCCGCCGTTCCCGAAGCCGGCTCTGCAGACGCCGCCGTTGGCGCTCAGGCTCGCCTCGCTTCTCACTCTCGCGCCTCTGACCGGGTTGTCGACCGTGACGGTGATGCTCGGGTTCTGCGGGCCGTTTCTCGCGCCGAACGCTCTGAACGGTCTGATCGTGTCCAGGTAGACGCTGTCGCCCGGCGCGGCGAGCAGGAACTGCGTGGCGCCGGAAGCTCGGCTTGAGCCCGTCGTCGCCGGAGTAGGCGCCGGTGACGACGAGCGGTCTGCCGGACGGCGGCCGGAAGCCTTGGACGGTGCAGCTGGAGACCGTCGAGAGGTCGGCCTTTCTGAGCGTGCAGGTGTCGCCGAATGTGAACGCGCCGCCGTTCGCGCTCGTGAACTTCACCGTGCCGGTCGGGATGCGCCCGCCGCCGGTCGCGTCGGCGACCGTCGCCGTGCAGGTGTCGGTCTCGGAGGCGACGATGTAGTTGCAGAACACCTGCGTCTTCGTCGGCCGCTTGTCGGCGCCGCTGGGGCCGGGCGTCGTCTCGGCGCAGTTGCCGGCGGCGAACGGGAAGGCGTTGCCCTCGGTGCCGTTCGGGGAGACGACCTGGAGCGTGTGCTGGCCGGCGAGGCCCGCGTTCAGCTCGATGCGATCTGGCGCCGGGATCGAGGCGGCGGCGTCCGCGACCCCGTCGAGCAGGACGCTCGAGCCCTGCACGAAGTTCGCGCCGTGCGCTACCCACAGCGACGCCGGTCTCAGGCCGCTGCACGTCGTGACGCTTCTGATCACCGGCGCGCTCGCGTCGAACGGGGTCGAGACGACGACGTCGTCGATCAGCCAGCCGCGGAAGCCGTTGAAGAGCGGATCGCGCGTGTCGAAGTCGAACCGCACCTGCACGGACGGGGAGCCGATCGCCGGAGAGAGGTCGACGAGGTACTCCTTCCAGCTCGGCTCGACGCCGTAGCCGTTGTTCGAGTAGCTCACGTCCTCTCTGCCCGCCGTGTAGTTGGCGGGGTTGAGCTTGCCGGCGCTCGTCCAGCTCGTGCCGCCGTCGGTCGAGAACTCCACCTGCATCACGTCGAATCTGTCCGCGGCGACGCCCTCGATCTCCCACCAGGAATGGAAGCGCACGATCGCGCTCTGCGCCCCGACGAGGCTGAACGACGGCGACGTCAGCGTCCCCGCGTTCGCGCTCGTGGACGTGCAGCCGCCCTTCGGCGTCTGGGTCGCCGACCAGCCGGGGCCGCAGAAGGTCCCGGTCGCGGCCTCGCCGAACCAGGCGGCCTGGCTGCCGCCGAACGCGGCGGGCAGGGTGCCGCCCGGGATCGTGACCATCCCCGGGTTGATCTCCGGCGACTTGACGGCGACGGTCTCCGGGTTCGCCTGTGCGTGCCAGAAGCCGGTCGGGGTCCAGCCGCCGAGCCCGCCCTCGAAGTCCTGCTGGAGCACGGGCGTCGCGGCCTGCGCGACGGGCGTGGCGGCGAGCGTGAGCAGCGCGGCGGCGAGTGCGAGCGTCAGGCGGCGAGCGGACGTGACCATCGTGGGACGACCTCCGGAAGGCGGCGGGCCGGGCCCGTGCGGCCCTGGCGGCGAGGCGATTCAACACCGCCCGCGGGCGTCGGTGGGCGCGAGGTACGGCATTGTGCGTACGTCGCCTCGAGTGCCGGCGCTCGCGTGCCGATTCCGGTCCGTTACGCCCCGCCCGCCCGTCGCCGGCTCCCGCGTCCCGCCAGCTCGCGCAGCTTGACCGCCTCCGCGTCCCAGTCGTAGACGACGGCGGTGCTGGCGATGCGGTCGTAGAGCGCCTGGCGGGTGCGGCCGAAGACGATCCCGAGGAAGCCGAGGCCGAAGGTGAGGAAGGCGAGCGGGAAGGCGAGCAGGCGCAGGAGCGCGTGGCGGGGGTCGAGCTGGGAGCCGTCGGCGCGCACGATCCGCAGGCCGAGCAGCGACTGGCCGGGGCTGCGGGCGAAGCCGACCCACGAGGCGCCCCAGTAGAGCGCGGCCCAGGCGAGCGCGCCGACCGCGAAGGCGGTGCCCTCGACGTTCAGGCTCCACGGCGTCGCCGCGTCGACCGCGAAGCGCAGCAATGCGAGCGCGGCGGTGTAGAGCACGCCGATCAGGAACGTGTCGGCGGCGTAGGCGAGCAGCCGGCTGACCGGGCCGGCGTAGTGGCCCTGCTGCGTCATCGCGTCGCGCGTGCGCGTCACGGCGCGTCCTCCGGCTCGTCTCTCACCAGCAGCGGCGGTCCCAGCGGCGCCTCGCCGCGGCGGCGAAGCACGCGCTCGACGATCCGCGTCACGAGCGTGTCGGCGCCGACGGTCTGTGCGCGCGCGGCGTCGAGCGCCTCGCTCGCGAAGCCGCTCGTCGAGCGCGCGACGATCGTGCCCAGCTCGGTCTCCTCCACGACCGCGTCGACGTCGACCCGCTGGACGATCGCGTTGACGTCGATGCGCGCCGCGATCGCGTCCACGTCGATGCGCGCGACCAGCGCGTCGAGGTCGACGCCGGCGACGAACGCATCCACGTCCACGCGCCGCAGCAGCGCGTCGACGTCGGTCCGCGCCAGCAACGCGTCCACGTCGACCGCGGCGACGATCGCGTCGGCGTCGATCCGCCGCACGATCGCGTCGACGTCGAGCAGCGCGACGATCGCCGGCACGAGCGCCTCGAGCGCCCGCTGCGCCTGCGCGACGGTGCGGCCCCGCACGCGCGCGCCCTCGTCTGCGAGCGGGCGCGCGAGCGCCGTCGCGGCGCGCCGGGCGATCGCGGCGCCCGGCAGCACGGACGCGACACGCGCGCCGCCGCGCAGCGCGGCGAGCCCGGTCGCGCCGGCGCGCGCGGCGGCTTCCAGCGCGCGCGAGCCGGCGCCGAGCGCGACGTCGGCCGCGACGACGAGCTCGCGCGGCGCACGCGAGCTTCCCGCGTGCGGCACGAGGTCGGTCCCGGGGGATCCGTGGGACGCGTCGTCCATCGGCGCGAACGAATCTACCGCGCGGGGCGGCTCCTGCGGGCGTTACGGTGGGCGCATGGGCGAGAAGACGGGTGGCACGGAGCCGGTGCGGATCGACCGCTGGCTGTGGGCGGCGCGGCTCGCGAAGACGCGCCCGCTCGCCGCCGAGGCGGTCAAGGGCGGGCGCGTGGAGCTGAACGGGCGAGCGGTCGCGCCCGGCAAGCGCGTCGCCGTCGGCGACCGCGTCGAGGTCACGCTCGGCGCCGGCGTGCGGCGCGTCGTGACGGTGCGCGCGACGGCCGAGCGCCGCGGGCCGGCGAGCGTCGCGGCGCAGCTCTACGAGGAGACGCCGGAGAGCGTCGCCGAGCGCGAGCGGCTCGCCGAGCGCCGGCGGCTCGAACGGGCGGCGCTCGACGGCCTGCCCGGCGGTCCCGGCGGCGGCCCGCGCCCCACCAAGCGCGACCGCCGCCGGCTCGACGCCGGGGTTACGTCGCCGTCCGGCCCGGGGCGCCGTAGGCGGCGAGGCCGCAGCTGACGAAAACGTCGACGGCGAAGATCGCCGGCGACCAGAACGGACAGGCCGCGATCGAAGACGCTCGGGCGGCTACGGCGCCCGGTGCACCTCGGCGAGCCGCTGCAGCAGCTCGTCACGCTGCACGGCCAGCTCGGCGGCGCTGAGCAGGCGCGGCCGCGGGGTCGGCGCGCGCTGCTCGCCGGCGGCGCCGCCCGCGCCTGCGCCCGTGTCGCTCGCGGGGCGCGCGGCCAGCTGCGCGAGCGCGTGCTCGAGCGCGGCGATCTGGCCGCGCAAGCGGCGGCGCACGGCGGCCTCGCCGCCGGTCGCTCGGGCCTGCGCGGCTGCGCCGTCGGCTTCCGCCTCGGCTTCCGCCTCGGGTGCCGGCGCCGGGTCGCTCACGTACAGCGCGGCGGCCAGCTCGCGCGGGTCGACGCCGGCCGCCTGCGCGGCGTGCGCCGCATCCGCCGCGAGCTGCGCGACCGGGCCGCCCGGCGTCACCTCGCGCACGAACGTGCCGCTGCCGTGGCGGGTCGTCACAAGCCCGTCGTGCTCGAGCCGCGCATAGACGGCGCGGACGGTGTTCGCGTTCACGCCCGCGTCGGCGGCGAGCCGGTGCAGCGCCGGCAGCCGGTCGCCGGGCCGCAGGGCGCCGGCGGCGATGCGCGCCCGCAGCGCCCAGGTCAGCTGGACGCCGACGGGCACGTCCGCGTCCCGGTCGAGCGCGATCGCGAGCGCGTCGGCGGCGGGGTCGGAGGTCATGCCGATACCGTAGCGCCGCGGCCACCGGGTCTGCCAGCGTCGTGGCACAGCTCCGGCCCCGGGGTCCGCGGCCAACGCGGCTACGATCCCGCGCATGCCGGCGCGCGTCGCATGGATCTCCTTCACGCCCGTGAAGGGCCTGCGGCTGCGTCAGCTCGACGCGGCCGAGCTGACGCTCGACGGGATCGCCGGCGACCGCGCCTTCTTCCTCGTCGGAGCGGACGGCGCGATGGTGAACGGGAAGCGACTCGGCGCGCTGATGACGGTCGTCGCCGAGCACGACGCCGCCGGCGGCCGGCTCGCGCTGCGCTTCCCCGACGGCCGCGAGGTCGCCGGCGCGGTGGAGCTGGGCACGCCGGAGCCGGTCCGCTTCTTCGGGATCGGCCTGGCGGCGCGTCCGGTCGTCGGCCCGTTCTCGGCCGCGCTCTCCGAGCACGCGGGCGCTGCGCTGCGGCTCGTCGCCGCGCCGCCGGAGCGTCCGGGCGTCGATCGCGGCCGCGACGGCGCGGTGACGCTGCTGTCGACCGCGTCGCTCGAGCGGCTGCGCGCGGTGGCGGGCACGGAGGACCCGGTCGACGCGCGCCGCTTCCGCATGAGCCTCGGGATCGACGGCGTCGAGCCGCATGCGGAGGACGGCTGGCAGGGCCGCGAGCTGCGCGTGGGCGAGGCGCTCGTGCGCGTGACGGGGAACGTCGGCCGCTGCGCGGTCACGACGCGCAACGCCGAGACGGGCGCCGTCGACCTCCGCACGCTCCACCACCTCGCCGCCTACCGCAGCGACGTGGCGACGACCGAGCCGCTGCCGTTCGGCGTGCACGCGCGCGTGCTGGAGCCGGGACGCGTGCGCGTCGGCGACGCGGCCGAGCTGGGCGGCGCCTGAGCGGCGCGCGGCCGCGCGACGCGCTGCGGATCGGGTCGTGCGGCGGTCGACCCGGGAGCGGTGCGCCTCAGCGCGCGACCGCGAGCGCCGCCGGGCAGCCGCGCCCGTCCGCGCTCAGCCCGCGCGCGATCGCGTCGGCGTTGCGGGCGAGCATCCCGAGGTACGTCGCGCCGGGAGAGCCGGCCGGGCCGAGCGTGTCGCCGTAGAGCGAGTCGTCGACGTGGGCGCCGGTCTCCTGCGCGATCGCCTGCGCGAGCTTCGCGTTGACCGACTGCTCGGAGAAGATCGTCCGCACGCGCTCGCGCGCGACCGTGCGCGCGAGGTCGGCCAGCTCGCCGGCGGACGGCTGCGCCTGCGTCGTCAGCGACGGGATCACCGTGCCGACCACCTGCAGGCCGTAGCGGTCGGCGAAGTAGCCGAACGCGTCGTGGTCGGTCACGAGCTTGCGCCGCGCCGGCGGGATCGCCGCCATGCAGCGCCCGATCGCGGCGTCGAGCGCTCTGAGCCGGCGCACGTACGCCGCCGCGTTGCGCGCGTAGACGGCGCGTGCGTCCGGGTTCGCGCGCACGAGCGCGTCGCGGATCGCGAGCACCGCCGCCTGCGCGTTGCGCGGGTCGTGCCACCAGTGGGGGTCGACGTCGCCGCCCGCGCCGCGGCGCGTCACCGGCACCCGCGCGCCGGCGTCGAGGATCGCCGGATGGCCGCCGGACTGCTCGACGACCTTGCCGATCCACGCGTCGAGTCCGTCGCCGCTCTCCAGCAGCAGCTGCGCGTTCGCGGCGGCGACGACGTCGTCGGGGCGCGGCTCGTAGTCGTGCGGGTCGCTGTTGGGGCGCAGCAGCTGGTGGACGTCGGCGTCGCGTCCGCCGACGACGCGCGCGAGGTCGCCGAGCACGGTCGTCGTCGCGACGACGTCGACGGCGCCCTTCGCCGTCGTGCGGGTTCCGTCGCCGGAGGAGCCGCAGCCGGCGGCGACGAGCACGGCAAGCGTCACGGGGGCCAGCGCGAGGAGGGCACGGGAGCGACGCACGCCCCCCAGGGTACAAGAATGGGACTCAGTCTTGCCTGTCGGTGCCCACCGCGCCGCAGCGTCCTGCCGAGCGCACCCAGGACGAGCAGGGGCCAGGACGCTACGCCGCCAGCGGCGCCCGCGGGCGCGCCGGAGCGACGTCCCCCAGCTCGCGCGGGGCGCGCAGCTGCTCGGCGCCCGCCGGGCGGGCGCCGTAGCCCCACGCGGCGTGCAGGAAGCGCATGCCGGCGGCGCGTGCCGCGAGCCCGTCGACGTCCATGTCGCCGACGAACACGCTGTCGCGCACGCCCACGCCCGCCTCGCTCGCGGCGACGAGCAGCGGATAGGGCGCCGGCTTGCCGGGGCGGCCGCGCTCGGGCGTCTGCACGCTCGCGAGCTCGACGTCGAACTGCGCCAGCGTCCAGTCCGTCTGCGAGCGGGCCTTCGACGTCACGACGCCGAGCTTCACGCCCCGCTTGTCCAGCCGCGCGAGCGCTGCGTGGATCCCCGGGAACGCCGGCACGCGCGGCGCCTCGCGCAGCGCGGTCGCGCGGTAGACGCGCTCGATCTCGTCCGCCTGCTCGCTGAGGCCGAGCAGCTCGAGGATGTCGCGGAACGGCCGGCCGATGTGGCGGAAGTAGGCGTCGAACGGCGTGCTCACGCCCACGTCGTGCCGGACCGCCTCCCACGCCGTCTCCATCGCGTCCCGCGAGTCGACGAGGACGCCGTCGAGGTCCAGTAGAACGAGCGCGGGCTCGGGAACCGCGATCGCCCCCTCAGATCACCGAGAGCTCTCGCATGACGGACAGCACCTCGTCTCTGCGGATCTCGTCGAGCGGGGTCAGCGGCAGCCGCGTCGTCGGCGAGGCGATCACGCCCTTCGCCGCGAGGATCTCCTTGTAGCAGCGTATGTAGGCGTTCTTCGCGGTGATGCAGACGCCGACCGCCGGCACGACCGTGCCGAGCTGCAGTCTGCGCGCCGCGGGCAGGTCGCCGGCCTCGAACGCGCGGTGGATCCCGGCGATCGCCTGCGGGTCGACGTTGCCCCAGCCGACCGTCGAGCCGATCGCGCCGTGGCGCATGCCCATCAGCATCATCAGCTCGTCGCCGGCGAGCGGCGCGACGGCCGGCGCGCCGGCGCGCATCGCCCCGACCTTCGCCGGGTCGGGGATCGACATCTTCACGTAACGGATGTTCGCCGCCCGCTCGTTCAAGGAGCGCACGCGCTCGACGCTCAGCTCGATCCCGGCGCCGCCGTCGTAGGCCATCAGCGGCACGTCGACCGCGTTCGCGACCGCGAGGAAGTGCGCGTCGATCGCCTCCGGCGCGTGGGCGAAGTAGTAGGGCGGCTGGAGCATCACGCAGTCGGCGCCGAGCTCCTGCGCGTGGCGCGCGAGCTCGATCGAGACGCTCGTGGCGCTGTTGCCGATCCCGAACGTCAGCGGCACGCGCCCGCGCACCTGCTCGGCGATCAGCGACATCACGCGCGCCTGCTCGTCGACGGAGAGCGTGAAGCACTCGCCCGTCGTCCCGCCGCCGACGACGCCGTCTATCCCGGCGCCGATCACGTACTCCAGCAGCGCCGCGAGCGAGCGCTCGTCGACCTCGCCGTCCTCGTCGAACGGGGTGAGCAGCAGCACCTGCGCGCCGGTCAGCGGGCGGTGGCCGGCGCCGTTGCCGTTTCCGTGTCTCATGCGAACGCCACCAGCGCCTTGCCCGAGGCCGGGGCCGCGAACAGCTCGGACGGGTCCGCCAGCGCGGCGAAGTCGTGCACGTCGGTGATCGCGCCCGGCAGGTCCACCGGCGTCTCGCTCACCATCGCGATCGCCGGTCCGAAGTCCTCGTAGAACGTCTCGCCGCTGCCGACGATCCGCAGGTCGCGCAGGCAGATGTCGCTCGGCTTGATCGGTATCGGACCGAGGTCGGCGAAGTTGCCGATCTCGATCAGCGTGCCGGACCAGGCGAGCAGCTCGAGCGCGGCGGCGAACGCCGTCGGCGTTCCGGCGGCGTCGACGACGAGCGGGGCGGGCCGCTCGACCTCGCTCGCGTCGGCCAGCGTGGCGAAGCCCAGCTCGCCCGCCAGCGCGCGGCGCCGCGCGTCGCGCTCGACGACGGTGACGCGGCCGCCGGAGGCGTGGATCGCGACCGCCGCGACGATTCCGATCGCGCCGAAGCCGAGCACGAGCCCGTCCATCCCCGCCGGCACGTAGTCCGGCCCGAACGCCTTGCGCAGCGCACTCAGGATGCAGGCGAGCGGCTCGGCGAAGACCGCCCGCTCGCGCGGGGTGCCGTCCGGCACCGGATACAGGCGCGTGCCGGCGCGCAGTTCCATCAGCGGCGCGAAGCCGCCGGTGAGGCCGTCGCCGGCCATCGTGAGGCCGTAGCAGGGGCGGTCGAGGCAGCGCTGCGCGCGGGCGCAGCCCTCGCAGTCGCCGCACGGCACGCCGGGCGCGACGAGCACGCGGTCGCCGAGCGCCGGCGCGCGTGCCGCGTCCGCTTCGACGAGCCCGTGGCCGTCGGGCAGGCGCATCAGCCGGCCTATCACCTCGTGGCCGAGCAGCTGCGGCGTCGGCACCGTCATGCGGCCGGCGTAGATGTGGTGGTCGGTCCCGCAGACGCCGGTCGTCTCGACCTGCAGCAGCGCGCCGCCGCTGGGGACGAGCCGCTCGCCGGCGCGCACGGAGCCGGGGCCGTGCAGCTCGACCACGCGCACGGTCGTGCGCGAGGAGGCCGCCCCCGGCCGCGGAGCATTAATTGATGACACAGTTCATCGCACCTCGTACGAGGCCGCTGCTGCGGCGTCCATCCCGTTGTGGGGCCGCCGCATCCCCCATGACAGACGAAGGCGGCCTCCCGGTCAGCCTACACCTGCCGCTCGCGCGAATGCAACTGGTCCCCGTCGCGCCCTGCCCGTTGACGCCGCCCCCTGTCGGTATGTATGCTCGCCATCGAGCCGGCCAGGGGGTGGCGGCTCAAGGCAGTTGCGAGCGTCCGTAGCTCAACTGGTCAACGGCCGAATAAATAGACGTGCGCGCAACGGCGAGCGCGAGCCTTCAAGCTGGGGGACCTGCTCTTTCGGTGGCTCATGCCGCTTCGGCGGCCCTCGTTCAGAGCTGTACGTCGAACGTCAGCCCAAGAGCATCGGTTTTAGGGGCCGAAGGTTGCGGGTTCGAGTCCCGTCGGGCGCATTGCAGCACCGAATCGAAGACAGGTCACCGTCGCCGGGACTCCGTGTGCCCGGCGACACCCTTGGAGTGACAACGCACCAGCACCACCACCAACCAGGCCGATCGGGGGAAGCATGGCCTCGCAGAGCGTGACACCGGACTACGTCCCGGCGACGATCGAGGAGCGCTGGCAGCGCGCGTGGCAGGAGGCGGAGGCGTTCAAGACGCCGACCGACGGACCGCGCGAACGCGCGGCCTACATCTTCTCGGCCTGCCCGTTCACGTCCGGCAGCGCCCACATGGGGCACATCCGCAGCTACTCCGTCAGCGACGCGTACGCGCGCTACCTGCGGATGAGCGGCCACGACGTGCTCTTCTCGATCGGCTTCGACGCGTTCGGCCTGCCGAGCGAGATCGGCGCGATCAAGAACGACCTCACGCCGGCCGAGTGGGTCGAGCAGTGCCGCGCGCGCATGCACGAGCAGTTCGACCGCCTCGGCTACTCGTTCGACTGGGAGCGCGAGTGGGTCACGAGCTATCCCGCGCTCTACAAGTGGACGCAGTGGCTGTTCCTGCTGCTGCTCAGACGCGGCCTCGTCTACCACGCCGAGGGCCAGGTCGACTGGTGCGAGAACTGCAGAACCGTGCTCGCCTCCCTCCAGGTCGAGGACGGCGCCTGCTGGCGCTGCCACGAGCCGGTCAGACTCGTGCGGCGCTCGCAGTGGTACCTCGGCGTCAGCGACTACCTGCCACAGAACGAGAGAGGGATCGAGCTGCTCGACGGCTGGAACGCGGCGGCCGTCGCGGCGCAGCGCACGATGCTCGGGCGCGTGGACGGCGTCGAGCTCGACGCCGGCACGCTCGAGGGCTTGAAGCTGACGGTCTTCACGCCCTACCGGGACGCGGTCGACAGAGCCGAGTTCGTGATGCTCTCGCCGAGCCACCCCGACATCGAGCAGTGGGCCGCCGACGAGGAGACGAAGGCGCAGCTCGAGCGCGTGCGGCGCGCCGGCGTCCAGCGCGACGACCGCTCCGCCGAGGCCGCGCCGCTGATCCAGACCGGGCGCGCGCTCGCGATCCCCGGCTTCGACAGACCGCTGCCGATCGTCATCACGCCCGCGGTCGACGACCGCTTCGGCCACACCGCGGTGCTCGGCATCCCAAGTGCCGACAAGGTCGACGCGCGTCTCGCGCCGCGCGTGAGAGCGGCCGGCGCGCTCGGCTGGAAGCTGCCGTCCGGCAAGCCGAAGCTGCGCGACGCCGCCCGCTACCGCGCGCGCGACTTCCCCGTCTCGCGCCAGCGCGCGTGGGGCGCGCCGATCCCGCTCGTGCATTGCGACGCCTGCGGGACCGTGCCGGTGCCGGAGGACCAGCTGCCGGTGCGCCTCCCGGACGACCTGCGCCCGACCGGCGAGGGCAACGCGCTCGCCGTGCGCGAGGACTTCATCGCGACGACGTGCCCGAGATGCGGCGGCGCCGCCCGCCGCGAGACCGACACGCTCGACTGCCACGTCGACGGCCTGTGGCAGTGGCTGCCGTTCAGCGTCCCGGCCGCCGAGCGCGAGTCGGCGATGTTCACGAGCGAGGAACTGAGACGCTGGCTGCCGGTCCACATCGTCATCTGGGGCGCCGACGGCGGCGGCTCGATGTTCGACCAGCGCATGACCGCGAAGGTGCTGCGCGACGCGGACGTGCTGCCGCACCTGGCCGACGGCGAGCCGCACGAGCGCGTGCTGATGCACGAGATGGTCCACCTCGACGGGCGCAAGATGTCCAAGCACCTCGGCAACGTCGTCGACCCGGACGCGCTGCTCGAGCGCGTCGGCGCCGACACGGTGCGCCTGGCGATCCTCTACGCGGCCGCGCCGACGAACATCCTCACCTGGACCGACCAAGCGCTCCAGTACTGCCAGAAGTGGCTGCACAACTTCTGGGAGTACGCGCTGCCGCGCCTGGAGGGCGCCGGCGCCGTGCCGGAGCCCGATCCGGAGGAGGGCGCGTCGAAGCTGCGCAGACGGCTCGACAACTGGCATGCGGTCGCGGTGCGGCGCATCACCGAGAACATGGAGGGGCTGGAGACGCACCGCGCGGCACGCAACGTGATGACGCTGGTGGAGCGCGTCAGAGACTTCGAGACGCGCGTGCTGAGAGTGCAGGACGCCTTGACGCCCAGCGACTCCCATGCGCTGCAGCGGGCGCTGCTGGACGCGGTCGTGATGCTCTCGCCGCTGGCGCCGCACATCGCGGAGGAGCTGTGGGCGGCTGCCGGGCAGGAGGGGCTCGTCTGCAACGCCCCGTGGCCGGCTGCTGCGGCTTCGTCGTCTTGAGGGTCGGGCTCGCGCGGGCTCGGCTGCGGGTCCGGCGCTCGCGCGGGCGGGTCCTGTCGCCTCCGGGCGCGCGCACACCGGCCTTCGGCCGGCGCACGTGCGTTCTCAGCGCCACCCGCCCGATCGGCGTCGGCGGTGCACGTTCGCGCCGCCGCCCGCCCGCTTCCCCGTCCAGCTCTCGCGTTGCTCGCTGATCGGTGTGCCATGCTCGTGCGGTGCGTCCCCCCGCGCTTGCGCTTCTCGCTGGCTTTGCGTTGCTCGGTGCGTGCGGGAGCGGGCCGGGCGGCGATGCGACGGTCGCTCGCTCGGCCGGCGTGAAGCTGACGCGGGTCGGGACGTTCTCGTCGCCGACGTACGTGACGCAGGCACCGGGGGACCGCCGGCGGCTGTTCGTGGTCGAGCAGGGCGGGCGGATCCGGGTGGTGCGGGACGGGCGCGTCGTCTCGCGGCCGTTCCTGGACATCTCGGGGCGCGTGCGGGCCGGCGGGGAGCAGGGGCTGCTGTCGATGGCGTTCGCGCCCGACTATGCGAGATCGGGGCGCCTCTACGTCGACTACACCGATCGCGACGGCAACTCGCGCATCGTCGAGTATCGGCGCGGGTCCTCGCCCGACCGGGCGAATCCGCGCAGCGCGCGGCAGCTGATCTTCCAGCGCCAGCCGGAGTCCAACCACAACGGCGGGCAGCTGCAGTTCGGGCCGGACGGGCTGCTGTACGTCGGCTTCGGCGACGGCGGCGGCGGCAACGACCAGCACGGCACGATCGGCAACGCGCAGGACCTCGGCACGTTCCTCGGCAAGATCCTGCGGATCGACCCGCGCCCGCGGCACGGCAACCCGTACCGCATCCCGCGCTCGAACCCGTTCGCCGGCCGGCGCGGGGCGCGGCCGGCGATCTACGCCTGGGGGCTGCGCAACCCGTGGCGCTTCTCGTTCGACCGCCGCAGCGGCGCGATGGTCATCGCCGACGTCGGCCAGGACCACGTCGAGGAGGTCGACTACCGCCGTCGCGGCGACGCGGCCGGCGCGAACTTCGGCTGGCGCGCGTGGGAGGGGAGGAGCCACGTCGACCCGAGCGTGCGCGTCGCACACCCGGTCATGCCGGCGCTCCAGTACACGCACGACGGCGGGCGCTGCTCGATCAGCGGTGGCTACGTGATCCGCGACCCCCGGCTGCGCGGGCTCGCCGGCCGCTACGTCTACGGCGACTTCTGCGCCGGCCGCCTGCTGACCGCGCGCCTGCGCCCGAACGGCGCCAGCCGCCCGCGCTCACTCGGCGGCCTGCGCGTCTCCCAACTCTCCTCGTTCGGCGAGGACGCGCGCGGCCGCGTCTACGCCGTCTCGCTCTCCGGGCCGGTCTACCGGCTCGACCCGCGGTGAGGCGGCCCGGACCGGCCCTGCGCGGAGCCGGGCCCGCGCCGCCTGAGCGCACGGCAGACTCCGTGCCGTGAGCCTGCTCGAGCGTCACGACGTCGCGCTGGTCCGCGCGGAGAACCCGAGTCCCTTCACGCTCGGCGGCACGAACACGTGGGTGATCGGGCGGGCAGCCCACGGTCCCGCCGCGGCCAGCGGCGCGTGGCTGGTCGATCCCGGGCCGGCGCTGCCGGCGCACCTCGACGCGATCGCCGCGGAGGCCGAGCGCCGCGGCGGCCTCGCCGGGATCGCGCTCACACACGACCACCCTGACCATGCCGAGGCCGTCCCGGCGCTGCGCGAGCGCTTCGGAGGGGCGGGCGCCGTTCCGCTGGCCGGCGCCCGCGGCGCGGTCGACCTCCCGCTCGCCGACGGCGACCACGCCGGCCCGTTGGAGGCGCTCGCCACCCCCGGCCACGCCCCCGACCACCTGACCTACCTGCTCGCCTCCGGCCCGATCGCCTTCACCGGCGACGCGGTGCTCGGCGAGGGCAGCGTCTTCATCGCACCCGACCCGGGTGCGCTCGCCGGCTACCTCGCGGGCCTCGCGCGCCTGCGCGAGCGCCGGCCGGCGCTGATCTGCCCCGGCCACGGCCCGCTCGTCGAGGACCCGGACGCCAAGATCGCCGAGTACATCGAGCACCGCCTCGGGCGCGAGCGCGCGCTGCTCGCCGCGCTCGACGCGGGCGCCCGCACGATCGACGAGCTGCTCGACCGCGCCTGGGCCGACGCCCCCGCCCACCTCCGCCTGCCCGCCACCGTCACGCTCGCCGCCCACCTCGACAAGCTCGCCGACGAGGACCGCCTCCCGGACGGCGTCGAGCGCCCCGAGCGCCCGCCCTGGTTGCACTGACGCCGCGTCGAGGATCGTGGCGAGCGTGGCGCCGATGGCGCGCGTCCGGCGGTGGGCACGCTGTCAGCGGGTGTGCGCCATCTGGATAGGCGCGCTCGCGAGCGGTGCTCGGCGCATGGCTGCCGGTTGGCCGCGCCGGTGCCGGCCGTGCGGCGCGGGCGCTCAGCGCCGCGGCTGGTACGTCGCGCCGCCGGTCGTCGCCGATGTGGGCGGCGCAGCCGGAGCCGCGGTGGTGGCGGACGGCGCGGCGCTGTTGGCGGGCGGTGCCGCCGGGGCCGGCGGCGGAGCGGCCGGCGTCGTGCTGCCGCCGGTGGGCGGCGGCACGGGGGCGTTGCCGGAGCCGCTCGTGGCGCCCACGACGGGATCGTCGCCGCCGTTCGCGGGCGCCGTGTCGGCCGGCGGTGCGACCGGGTCGGCCGGCGCGGGAGCCGGCTGCGCAGGAGCCGGCTGCGCGGGAGCCGGCTGCACGGGCGCGGCCGCGCCGCCGTTGCCCGTCACCGCCGGGTTCAGCGACGGCGCGGCGGTGGGCGCCGGCGTGCGTGCCGCCAGGACCCTCGCGGGTCTTCCGGCGCCTGTGGCGGGCGCGACCCGCAGGTGCAGGCGGCGCGCGGCATCGGCTCTGCGGGCGGCGTCCGCCGGCGCGCTCGGCGCGACAGCAGATGTGGCGCCGGCCGGGGCGTGGAGCGCCGGCGCCGCGTGCTGCGCGGGCGCGGCGTGGCTGTCCGGCACGAGCGTCTGGTGGACCTCGACCGCGCCCCCGGCGCTCACGACCGCAACGGCGACGACAGCCGCGACGTGCCCGACGCCCACGCTCGCCGCGCCTGAGCCGATCGCGCCCACACCCGCGCCCACGCCTGCGGCAGCCGCGCTCGCGGCCGTGGCGCCGCCGGCGGCTCCGGCGCCGCCGGCCGCGCCGGCGCCGCCGCTCGCGACGGCACCCGCACCGCCGCCTCCGATGCCCAGCAGCTTCGCGAGCAGCGCCACGGGCCCGACCGCGGGCACGAGCGCCGCGAGGCGCGCGTCGAGCGCGCGCAGCTCTCTCTTGTAGGCGCGGCAGGCGCCGCAGTCGTGCAGGTGCCGGCGCACGAGCCCGCTCGCGCGCGCGCCGCGCTCGTGTGCGTCGGCGAGGTCCGCGCGGATCGCGGCGCAGGCGGTGTCGCGCGCCTCCGCCGCCTGCGCGAGGCCGATGCGCGCGCGCACGAGCAGCGACTTGACGGCGGGGACGGTCACGTCGAGCGCAGCCGCGAGATCGGCGTAGGCCATGCCGGAGATCTCGCGCATCAGCAAGGCGGAGCGCTGCTGCTCGGGCAGTCGCTGCACGTCCTGCACCAGCCGCCGCAGCGACTCGCGCCGCTCCAGTGCGTCCATCGGGTCGGCGGCCGGCGCCTGCAGGCGCTCGAGCGCCTCGACCGGTGCGTCGGGACCGACGGCGCCGGCCGGACGCCGCAGCTCGTCGATGCAGCGGTTGTGCGCGATGCGGTAGAGCCAGGCGCGCAGCGAAACGTCGCGGTCGTTCGCGCGCAGCGCGCCGTACGCGCGCACGAAGACGTCCTGCAGCGTGTCCTCCGCGTCCGCGCGCGAACCGCCGAGCATCTGCCGCGCGTACGCGAACAGGCGCGCGCGGTAGCGGTCGTGGATGACCCGGAACGCCTCGTCGCTGCCGCTGCGGAACAGTCGCACGAGCTGTTCGTCCGAGCGCAGGCGCAGCAGGGGCCCGGCGGCGATCCGCCCTCGTCTGGACGAGGTCGGGACCGCTGTGGCTGGGATGGTCGACGCCTCCACGCGTGGTCTCCTACCCGTTCAACGCCCCGCGCCCACCAAAGTTCCTGCCGTGCAAGGCGCGTGTCGTCCCGGGAGGTCGCGAACGACCGTACCGGACTGCGCGGACGAGCGTCCCGAACGCTCAGGCGATGTTCGCCATCACGTGCTTGACCTGCGTGTAGTCCTCGAAGCCGTACTTCGACAGGTCCTTCCCGTAGCCGGACTGCTTGAACCCGCCGTGCGGCATCTCCGACACGAGCGGGATGTGGTCGTTGATCCAGACGGCGCCGAAGCGCAGCGCCTTCGACATTCGCAGCGCCCGCCCGACGTTCTGCGTCCAGACCGAGGAGGCGAGCCCGTAGGGCGTGCCGTTGGCCCACGCGAGCGCCTCCGCCTCGTCGGAGAAGCGCTGCACGGTGATGACCGGGCCGAAGATCTCGCGCTGGATCATCTCGTCCTGCTGCTGCAGGCCGGCGACGACGGTCGGCTCGTAGTAGAAGCCGGGCAGGTCGGCGTCGCGCCCGCCGGTCACGACCTCGGCGCCCGACGGCTTGCGCTCGACGAAGCCGCCGACGCGCTCGCGCTGGCGCGCCGAGTTGAGCGGGCCGAGCGTCGTCTCGGGCGACAGCGTGTCGCCGAGCACGAGGCCCTGCGCCTGGGCGGCGAGCCCGGCGACGACGTCGTCGTGCACGCCGGCGCCGGCGAGCACGCGGCAGGCCGCGGTGCAGTCCTGTCCGGCGTTGTAGTAGCCGGTGCCGGCGATCGTCTCCAGCGCGGTCTCCAGGTCGGCGTCGTCGAAGACGATCACCGGCGCCTTGCCGCCGAGCTCGAGGTGCACGCGCTTGAGCGTGTCGGCCGCCGCGCGCGCGATCCACTTGCCGGTCTCGACCGAGCCGGTGAGCGAGACCATGTCGACCTCGGGGTGGGTCACGAGCGCTTGGCCGGCCGGGTCGCCGTGCCCGCAGATGACGTTGAAGACGCCCTTGGGCAGGTGCTCGGCCGCCAGCTCGGCGAGCCGCAGCGTGGTGAGCGGCGTCGTCTCGGCCGGCTTGAGCACGACCGTGTTGCCGGCCGCGAGCGCGGGGCCGATCTTCCACGCCGCCATCATCAGCGGGTAGTTCCACGGTGCGACCTGGCCGACGACGCCGATCGGCTCGCGCCGGATGATCGACGTGTGATCCGCCATGTACTCGCCGGCCGCCGTCCCCTCGAGGATCCGCGCGGCGCCCGCGAAGAAGCGCAGGTTGTCGGCGACGACGGGGATCTCGTCGGCCTTGACGATCTCGAGCGGCTTGCCGGCGTCGAGCGCCTCGAGCTCGGCGAGCTCGTCGCCGTGCGCCTCGATCGCGTCGGCGATCCGCAGCAGCGCCGTGGAGCGCTCGCCCGGCGTCGCGTTCGCCCAGCCGTCGAACGCGCGGCGCGCGGCCTGCACGGCGCGGTCGACGTCGGCCGCGTCGGACAGCGGCGCGCTGGCGATCTGCTCGCCGGTCGCCGGGTTGAGGATCGGCTCGGAACCGCCCTCGGCGGGGTCGACGTGCTCGCCGTCGACGAAGTTGCGCAGGGTACGGGTGACGGTCGCCATGACGGTTCGCTCTCTCCTTCGGGTAGCTGTGCGCAACGTAGCACCGGGATGCGGGCCCGAATGGAGGAATCGGGCCCGGCGATTGCGCCGATCCGCAGCACGCCGGCCAGCGGACCCGGTCGGTCCTGATCGGTGGGCGCAGGTACGCTGTTCGGCCATGGACCCCGCCAACGGCGTCGGCATTCCACTCGCGGTCGTCGCGGGCCTGGTGTCGTTCCTCTCGCCGTGCGTGCTGCCGCTCGTGCCGGGCTACATCTCGGCCGTCTCGGGCGTCACGCCGGACCAGGCGCGGGCGGACGGCGGGGCGCGACGGGTGCTCGGGCCGAGCCTGCTGTTCGTGCTGAGCTTCTCGACGATCTTCATCCTGCTCGGCCTCGGCGCGACCGCCGTCGGCGCGACGCTCAACGACCACCGGATGCTGCTGCAGAAGGTCTCCGCCGCGCTGATCGTCGCGATGGGCCTCTTCTTCCTCGCGGCGCCGTTCGTCACGCGCCTGAACCGCGAGTTCCATGTCGGCGCGCTGATGCAGCGCGCCGGCCGCGGCGGGCCGCTGATCGCCGGCGCGGCCTTCGCGATCGCCTGGACGCCGTGCATCGGCCCGACGCTCGGCGCGATCCTCAGCGCCGCCGCGCTCTCCGGCTCCGCCGCGCACGGCGCCGTGCTGCTCGCCTTCTACTCGGCCGGGCTGGCGATCCCGTTCCTGGTGACGTCCCTCGCGTTTGGCAGCATGACGGACGCCTTCGCGGTCGTGAAGCGCCACTACGGCGCGGTGATCGCCGCCGGGGGCGTCGTGCTGATCGCCATGGGCCTGCTGATCTGGACCGGGGAGTTCTTCCGCCTCAACGCCGAGGCGCAGAACCTCCTGGACAACCTCGGCCTCGACGTCTGGAACAGCGTGTGACGGCGACGAAACGGACCCGCCCGCGCGCGAACCCGCGGGGCCACGTGCGCGCGCCGGCGCGCTCGCCGTTCCCGCCGATCGCCGACTACGCGTTCCTGTCGGACTGCCACACCGGCGCGCTCGTCGCGCCCAACGGCACGATCGAGTGGCTGTGCGTGCCGCGCTTCGACGCGCCGTCGATCTTCGGCTGCCTGCTCGACCGCGGCGCCGGCGGCTTCCGCCTCGGTCCCTACGGCTTCAGCGTCCCCGGCTCGCGTCGCTACGAGCCGGGCACGAACATCGTCGAGACGACGTGGATGACGCCGTCGGGCTGGGTCGTCGTGCGGGACGCGCTGACGATCGGCCCGTGGAAGGACAGCAGCGACCCGATGGCGCACACGCGCCCGCCGACCGACACCGACGCCGACCGCGTGCTCGTGCGCACGATCGAGTGCATCCAGGGCGACGTGCAGATCGAGATGATCTGCGAGCCGGCGTTCGACTACGCGCGCGCCGAGGCGGACTGGACGGCGGTCGACGGCTACGCGGCCGCCGACGCGACCGACGGCGAGACGACGGTGCGGCTCACGACCGACCTGATGCTCGGGATCGAGGGCAACCGCGCCCGCGCCCGCCACACGCTGCAGGAGGGCGAGAAGCGCTTCTGCGCGCTGTCGTGGGGCGCGGAGCTGCACGGCCCGCGCACGGCGGCCGAGGCGACGACGATGCTCGACCGCACGTCGCACTTCTGGCGCGGCTGGCTCGACGACGGCCACTTCCCCGACCACCCCTGGCGCGTCTTCCTGCAGCGCTCGGCGCTGGTGCTGAAGGGGCTGTCGTACTCGCCGACCGGCGCGATGGTCGCGGCCCTGACGACCTCGCTGCCGGAGACGCCGGGCGGCGAGCGCAACTGGGACTACCGCTACACCTGGATGCGCGACGCGACCTTCACGCTGTGGGGGCTGCACGCGCTCGGGCTCGACTGGGAGGCCGACGACTTCATGCAGTTCGTCGCCGACGTGAACCGCAACGGCGACGGCTCGCTGCAGATCATGTACGGGATCGACGGCGAGCGCGACCTGACCGAGTCGACGCTCAACCACCTCACCGGCTATGAGGGCGCGAAGCCGGTGCGGATCGGCAACGGCGCGTTCGACCAGCGCCAGAACGACGTCTACGGCGCGGTGCTCGACTCCGTCTACCTGCACACGAAGCACGGCGGCCGCCTGCCGCAGCGGCTGTGGCCGGTGCTCGAGGACCAGGTCAGAGGCGCGATCGCCGTCTGGAGAGACCCCGACCAGGGCATCTGGGAGGCGCGCGGCGCGCCGCAGCACTACGTCTCCTCGAAGCTGATGTGCTGGGTCGCGCTCGACCGCGGCGCGCGGCTGGCGGAGATCCACGGCGAGCCGGAGCTGGCGGTCGGGTGGCAGAAGGTCGCCGACCAGATCAGACGCGACATCCTCAGACACGGGGTGCGCGACGGCGTCTTCCGCCAGCACTACGACACCGACGCGCTCGACGCCTCGACGCTGCTGATCCCGCTCGTGCGCTTCCTGCCCGCTGACGACAGACGTGTCGTCGAGACGGTCAAGGCGATCTCGCGCGACCTCACCGAGCACGGGCTCGTGCTGCGCTACAAGGTCGAGCACACCGACGACGGCATGCACGGCAAGGAGGGGACGTTCCTGATCTGCTCCTTCTGGCTCGTCGCGGCGCTCGAGGAGATCGGCGAGCACGCGCGCGCACGGGCGCTGCTGGAGAAGCTGCTGAACCACGCATCGCCGCTGCTGCTCTACGCCGAGGAGCTCGACGTCCACTCCGGCCGCCAGCTTGGCAACTACCCCCAGGCCTTCACCCACCTCGCCCTCATCAACGCGGTCATGCACGTGATCGAGGGCGAGGAGGACGTCTGATCGGGCAACCCTAACCCTCAAGTCGAGGCTCGGGATGGGGACGATCTCTCCCGTCCTGCCGGCCGATGCGACGCCGCCAGTCATGCGACCGGCGCATGCGTTGACAGTTCCCGGTGCGCTGGCTAGGGTGCCCGCTTCACACGGGCGCGCGCGTCGGGGGACGCAGAGAGGTCGCGTCGCGCCGCACTCAGAGGAAGGGGGAGCACATGCCTCGCACGAGGTATCTCGCCGCGCTTGCGTGCGCGCTGCTCGCCGTGCTCGCACTGGCCCCGGCGGCCGGCGCGACGATCACGACGAGAACCGTCGACTACGGGTCGTACACGATCCCGGCCGGCAGCGGCGATCCGATGGACCACGAAGGCCTCGGATCGATCGACAACAGAATCATCACCAACGTCACGAAGCCCTGCACGGGCTGCGACATCATCAAGATCGTCCCGGACCTCGTCGACTCCAGAGGGAACAGCGTGAACGTCGACACCGGCCCGATGCTGCATCACGCGATGCTCGCCGCAAGCGGCGGAGGAAAGTCCGACGCGACCTGCGCGGGCAGAACCGTCGGCACGCTCGGCGAGCGCTTCTTCGCCTCTGGCAACGAGCGCACCGTGATGGACGTCGAATCGCTCGAATACGGCTACGAAGTCACGAGATCCGAGTCCTGGAACATGGTCATCCACCTCACGAACTGGGCGGAAAGCGAAAGAACCGTGTACGTCCGCATGACCTACACGTACGCGACGGGCAGCGACGCGAGCGAACGCGCGCCGCTGCGCCCCGTGTGGCTCGACCAGGCCCAGTGCTCGCTGAACTCGCTCATCACCGTGCCGCCCGGCGAAAGCGACACGCACTACGACTGGGAAGTCAACGTGCCGGGCGACATCGTCTTCGCCGCCGGCCACATCCACGACTACGGCGTCGACGACCAGCTCACGAACATGAGCGCGGAAGAAGAACTGATCTGCGACTCCGTCGCCGGCTTCGGCGAGAGCTCCGGGTACATCACGCCGGAAGGCTTCAGACACATCTCCTCGATGTCGACGTGCTCCGGCACGCCGCTCGCGACGATCAGAAGCGGGCAGACGCTGCGCCTGCACACGATCTACGACGTCCCGAGAGAACACGAAGAAATCGACAACGCGATGGGGATCATGATCATCTACGTGAACCCCGCGTAGCCCGCATCGCCGCACCGCACCGGCCCCGTCGCGCGGCGGCGGGGCCGGTCGCGCGCGGGCGCGCTACGCGTGCGTCTGCACGAGGTCGCGCGCGGGATCGATCTCCCAGCGCGCGGCCAGCTCGGCCAGCTCCGCCGCGAGCGGCCACTGGTCGGCGAGCGGCGGGCCGTCGTAGCCGGGCGCGGCGCCCTTGAGCGCCATGCAGTTCGCGTTGTCGCCGATCGCGCGCAGCTCGGCGACCTCCTCCGCGCTGAGCAGCACCTCGGCCGGCAGCGCCGCCAGCTCGGCGCGCTTGTCCTCCACGGGGCGCGCGTCCTCGCCGGCCTCCTGCAGCAGCGTCGGCACGACGCACTCCACCGCGTCGTGCGCGAGGTTCCACTGGCAGGCGAGCTGCAGCAGCGTGAGGCCGTGGCGCTCGGCGATCGGGCGCATCCGCTCGATGCGCGCGTTGCCGGCCTCGATCCAGCCGGCCGGCCGGAAGGCGCGGTGGTCGCGCGGGCCGAGCGTCGCGGGGTCGCGCAGGTCGCCGCCGAAGAGCCCGCCGTAGTCGACCACGCGCGTGATCACGCGCACGTCGTGCTTCGCGGCCGCCGGGAGCGCCAGCTCGCCCGGCCACGGCTCGAGCGGGTTGAGGATGATCATCGCCCAGTCGATGCGGTCCCCGAAGCGCTCGAAGCAGTCGATCACGTCGAGCGTGAAGCCGTTCGCCGGGCCGGGCGCGACGCCGATCAGGTCCGTCAGGCCGGCGTCGCGCAGCGCCGCCATCCCGTCCCACACTGCCTCGCTCGTGTAGCCGGTGCGGTCGGGGTTGTGCAGCATCAACAGGTCGAAGCGGTCGACGCCGCAGCGCTCCAGCGACGCCTCCGTCGCGCGCCGCAGGTAGGAGGCGTAGTCGTCGGGGCCGCGCAGCGACGGGTCGGTGAAGCGCGGGAAGCCCTTCGCACCGTTGCGCTCGCCGTCGTAGAAGTCGTGGCCGACGGCGCCGACGAGCACGTAGTCCTCGCGCGGCAGCTCCGCGACCGCCCGGCCGAGCATGCGGTCGGCGTCGCCGGCGCCGTAGACGTCGGCCGTGATCGCCGTGCGGATCGCGTCGTCTGGCCGCAGCAGCGCCAGCAGCCGCTCGTCGTCGAGCGGCTCGCCGAAGTGCATGAAGCGCCCGCCGCTCCAGGTGCCGACCGCCGTCTGCGTGGGATGCGCCATGGCCGGAACCATACGACGCCGCCGCCGGCGACGCGGCGAGCCGCCGTCAGCGCAGCAGCTGGCTCTCTCGCGCCTCGAGGATCGTGGCGCGGAGCGTTCTCGCGGGCGCCGTATCTGGGGCGCCATCTCAGCTCGCGGGCCGCCTTCGAGGTGTCCATCACCACCGGCACGCGCAGGGCGTTGATCCACTGCACCTTGTCCGGCACGAACGGGAGCCGCGCCAGCTCGGCGGCCGCGTCGACCGCCAGGTCCGGCACCGGGATCGCGTACCAGCCGAGATCCTCGGCGAGGTCGCGCATCGTCAGGGTGCCGGGACCGGCGAGGTTGTAGACGCCCGGTCTGCCGCGGCCGAGCACCGCGGCACGCAGCGCGCTCGCCACGTCGTCGTGGTGCACGAGCTGGAACGCCACGCCGTTGTCGGGGATCACCGGCTTGAGCACCTCGACCGCGTCGAACAGCCACCGCACCGACTCCGGCATCCGCTCGCCGAGCTGCACGTAGGGGAGCGACTCGATCATCAGCATCGCGTCCGGTCCGGCGACGATGCAGGGGCGGAAGACGTAGACCGCGGTCGCGCTGCCGCGCGTGACGTCGCCCAGCAGCCGCTCGACCTCCGCCTTCTCGGCCGAGTAGGCGTGCGCGCTCGTGCCGCGCGGCGGGACCTCCTCGCTCAGCAGCGGCGGGTTGTCGGGGTGGAAGCCGTACGCCGCGACCGACGAGGTGTAGACGAGCCGCGGCACGCCCGCCGCGACCGTCGCGGCGAAGACGTTGCGTGAGCCCTCGAGGTTCACGCGATGGCCCTCGGCGCCGCCGGCGCCCATGATCGCGAAGGCGAGGTGGACGACGGCGTCGGCGCCCGCGACGAGCTGCTCGACGGCGTCGCGGTCGAGCACGTCGCCCTGCACGTACGTCGTCTTGCGCCAGCCCTCCTCGGCCGGGTCGACGTGACGCCGGCCCATCGCGCGGATCGCTCTGACGTCCGGGCTGCGCTCGAGCGCGCGCATCAGCGCGCGGCCGATGTCGCCGGTCGGGCCGGTGACGGCGACGGTGATGCCTGCGACGGCTCTGGCGCTGCGGCGGCCCGCGGTCGCGCCGGCTCTCGCTCTCGCGCCGGCTCTCGCTCTCGCGCTCGCCACGGCTCAGGCCCCCGCGGGCGTCTCGTCGGCGTCGTAGCCGGGGTCGCCGGGCAGCAGCACGCGCGCGACCTCGCCCTCGAGCACGACGCGCGGCTCGACGGGCTCCACGCGCCGGCCGCGCGCGTGCTCCACGAGCGCGTGCGCGTGGGGGAAGACGGCGAGCTGCTCGAGGTGCTTGATCGTCGGGAAGACGAGCATCAGCTCGCCGGCCGCGTGCGCGTCGAGCGCTCCCTGCGGGGTGCTCCAGCGCCAGTCGACGCACTCGCCGCCGTCGATCTGCGGCGCCGTCTCGTCCGGCACGGGGGAGAGGAAGAACCACGTGTCGAAGCGGATCGTCACCTGCCGCGGCGTGATCCAGCGCGAGAACGGGACGAGCGCGGCCGGGTCGCCGATCGCGATCCCGGCCTCCTCCTCGACCTCGCGCACGCCGGCCGCACGCAGCGCCGCGTCGCCCTCGCCGTCGCTCGCGTCGACCGAGCCGCCGGGGAAGACCCAGGCGCCGCCCATGAAGCGCGAGGCGGGGTTGCGCTGGACGAGCAGCACCTCCAGCCCGCGGTCCGCGCCGCGCAGGACGATGACGCTCGTCGCGAGCCGCGGCGTCGTCGCCTCGCCCGTGTTGAGCTCCTCGCCGGGGGCTGGCTGCGGGGCCTCCATCGCTGTCCACACTAGTACAGCGGTGCCGGCCGGACGCGCGGTACCGTTCACGCCATGAGCGTTACCCAGACGACCCAGAAGTGGATCTGCGAGTCCTGCGGATTCATCTACGACCCGGCTGACGGCGACCCCGACGGCGGAATCCCGCCCGGAACGGCCTTCGAGGACATCCCCGAGACCTGGTTCTGCCCGGTCTGCGGGGCGCGCAAGCGCGACTTCGTGCCGCACGAGGACTGAGCGCGCCGGCGACTCCGCCCGTCCCGGGCGGGACGCCCGGCTTGCCGGTGCATCGGTCCAGTCCGGCGCGGCGCGGCGCGAGTCCGGCGGCTGACCTGCCGAGAACAGGGAGGCGCCGACGGATCGGCGTCCCGACCGCTCGACCGGAGCCGATGCCCCCATGTCCCGACCCCGCCGCCCGTTCCTCCTGCTCGCGCTCGCCGCGGGCGCCTGCGCGCTGAGCGCGCCCACCGCGTCGGCCGCCGCAGCGAGCGTCCCGTCGGCCGGCCGGGGTGTCGTGCTGTCCGCGGCCGGTCACAAGCTGCGGCTCGTCGATCGCGCCCACCGCGTCGGCGACGCGCACGTGGCGTGGGCGCAGGGCCTGCGCCGCGGCGACGTCGCGAAGGTCCGCAAGGGGCGGGCGCGCGTGAGCGGGCACCGCCGCAAGGTCGCCTTCCTCGCGCAGGTGGTGCGCAGCTCGGGCAGGCACGCGGTCGTCCGCCTCGGCGACGGCTCGCGCCTCAAGCTGAGCGCGCCGAAGCGCCCGCACGCGCACGGCGCACGCGCGGCCGTCGACCTCGCAGGCCTGCGGTCAGGGCAGGCGGTGCTCGTCACGATCGCGTCGGCCGGCCGCGGCAACGTCGTGCTCGCGCTCCGGCTGCTGCCGAGCGGGACCCCGATCGGCGACGGCAGCGGGAGCGGTGGCACGGGCGGCGGCTCCGGTGCGGGCGCCGCGGAGCTGCACGCCTCCGGCACCGTGAGCGACGACGAGGGCGAGGGGTACTTCGCGATCGATCCCGGCAGCGGCGACGAGCTCGGCTTCGACGATCCGCAGCGGCTGTTCGAGGACGCCGGCGCGGCCTGGTGCGACGTGGTCGACGTCGCCTACCACCGCGACGGCGACGCGCTCGTCGCGGACGACCTCCAGGTGACCGGGCAGAGCACCGCGGGCGACTGCGCCGGCGACGGCTGGGGCGACGAGGTCGACGGCACCGTCAGCGCGATCGCCGGCGACCGCTCGTCGCTCGCGGTGGAGCCGGACGACGGCAGCGCCACGACGACGATCCCGGTCGACGACCCCGCTCTGCTCGACGGGATCGAGGTCGGCGACGACGTGGCGGTGACGCTCGACGAGAACGGCATCGCGATCGACGTCGAGTTGCTCGACTGACGGCCGGCGGCGGGCGGGCAGCCCGCTCGACACGTCCGCGGCGTGCGTCCTTGCGATTGACAGCAAGCACCACTCATGTAAACCTGAGCGACGCAGATGCCCTATGCGACGCCGGAGGAGACATGAGCACTGTTGCTGTCGAGGATGAGCTGAACCCCGCCACCTGGCGCGACCCCAAGCGCTACGCGTGGCTGCTGGGGCTGATCGTCCCGCTGCTGCCGTTCATCGCGTGGGGCTACGTCGAGCTGACCGGCCTGGGCGTCTTCTGGTGGTTCGGTCCCTTCCTCGTCTTCGGGGTCTTCTCGCTGCTCGACGTGATCATCGGGATGGACGCGGAGAACCCGCCCGACAGCGTCATCAAGTGGCTGGAGCAAGACCGGTACTACCGCTGGTGCACGTACCTCTTCATCCCGGTCCAGTACGCCGGCCTCGTGCTCGCCTGCTGGCTGTGGGCCTACGGTGACCTCTCGACAGCCGACAAGATCGGGCTCGCGTTCACGATGGCGATGGTCTCCGGCATCGCGATCAACACCGCGCACGAGCTCGGCCACAAGCGCGCCTCGCTCGAGCGCTGGCTGTCGAAGGTCGCGCTCGCGCAGAGCGGCTACGGCCACTTCTTCATCGAGCACAACCGCGGCCACCACGTGCGCGTCGCGACGCCCGAGGATCCGGCCAGCGCGCGGCTCGGCGAGAGCTTCTGGGCGTTCCTGCCGCGCACCGTCTGGGGCAGCCTGACATCCTCGTGGCACCTGGAGGTCGAGCGCCTGCGCCGCACCGGCAGCGGGCCCTGGACGTACAGAAACGACATCCTCAACGCGTGGGCGATGACGGTCGGCCTGTATGGGGTCCTGATCGCCGTCTTCGGCTGGGTCGTGCTGCCATACCTGCTGATCCAGTCGGTCGTCGGCGCCTCGCTGCTGGAGGTCGTCAACTATCTCGAGCACTACGGCCTGCTGCGCACCAGACGCGAGGACGGCCGCTACGAGCGCACGCAGCCCGAGCACTCGTGGAACTCGAACAACGTCGCCTCCAACGTGCTGCTCTACCACTTGCAGCGCCACAGCGACCACCACGCCAACCCCGTGCGCCGCTACCAGGCGCTGCGCCACATGGACGACGCGCCGCAGCTTCCGACGGGCTACGCCGGCATGATCGTGCTCGCCGTCGTCCCGCCCGTGTGGCGGCGGGTGATGGACCACCGGCTGCTGGAGCACTACGACGGCGACGTGACGCGCGCGAACATCCAGCCGCGCGCGCGCAGGCGGGTGCTGAAGCGCTACGGCAGCGGCACGGGCGCAGGGGCGGCCGCGTGATGGCGGCCTTCGTGTGCCCCGGCTGCGGGTACGTCTACGACGAGGAGAAGGGCCACCCGCGCGAGGGCTTCCCGGCCGGCACGCCGTGGTCGCAGGTGCCGGACGACTGGGCCTGCCCCGACTGCGGCGTGCGCGACAAGGTCGACTTCGACCCGGCCGGCCCCGCGGCGCCGCCCTCGTCGCCATGACCTCCGCCGCCGCGGCCCCCGCCGGGAGTCCGGCCGCCACCGGCGATGGGACCATTGAGGCGATGCCCCCGACCCGCGAGCGGACCCCCTACGCCGTCGCCGCGCGCCAGCTGCTGCGCGACACGCTGTTCGACGCCGCGCGCGACCAGCTCCAGCAGCGGCCGTGGGCGGAGGTGACGATGGCCGACATCGCGAGAGCGGCCGGCGTCTCGCGGCAGACGTTGTACAAGGAGTTCGGCACCCGCGACGAGTTCTCGGCGGCGTTCACGATCCGCGAGGGCGAGCGCTTCCTCGACGCCGTCGAAGCGGCCGTGCGCGAGCACCTCGACGACCCGTCGGCAGCCGTCGCGGCGGCGCTCGAGCTGTTCCTCGCGACCGCCGGCGAGGACCCGCTCGTGCGGCTGCTGCTGAGCGACGACGGCACCGGCGGCATGCTGCCGCTCGTGACGACGCAGTCGATGCCGGTCGTGGTGTGGGCGAGCGCGCGGCTGTCGGCGGTCATGCGCGACGGCTGGCCGGCCGCGAGCGAGCACGACGCCCAGCTGCTCGCCGAGACGCTCGTTCGCCTGGCGATCAGCTACGTCACCGTGCCGAAGGGCCAGCCGCGCGAGACGGCCCGCGACGCCGCCGCCCTGCTCGGGCCGTACATCGAGCGGGCGCTCTCGGGCGACGGCGCCGCGCCCGGCACCGCCTGAGCGCGCGCTCGGCGGGGTCGATCCCCGCTCCAGCATGCACCGGAGACTATGAGAGTGATTTTCTGGTCGCATAGCGACCACAAAGTGACGCTCATCCTCCGAGCCAGCGGTCGAGTGGGAGGGTGGCGCCGGCTTGGGCGAGCAGCGCCAGGTCGGCGCGGGGGAGCTTCGGCAGGGTGGCGACCTCGACGTCGCCGAGGCGGGCGATCGTGGCGCGGTTGTCGTCCTCCATCGCGGCCGGCTCGTCCGGCCACGGCGTCATGACGACGCCGGCGACGGTCAGGCCGGCGGTGCGCGCGGCCTCGAGTGTCAGCAGCGTGTGGTTGATCGTGCCGAGGCCGGGGCGCGCCGCGATCACGAGCGGGAGGCCGAGGTCGCGGGCGAGGTCGCGCACGAGGTAGTCCGGCGTCAGCGGGACGAGCAGGCCGCCGACGCCCTCGGCGATCGCGACGTCCGCGCCCGCCGTGCGCTCGGCGAACGCGGCCCGCAGGGCGGCCGGGTCGAGCGGCGCGCCGGCGAGCGCGGCGGCGAGGTGGGGGGAAACGGCCGGGCCGAAGCGCGCCGGCGTGACGTCGCCCGCCGCGGAGCCGGCGGCTGTGGCGAGCAGCGCGTCGTCGGGCGGCCAGTCGGGATCGGCGACCTCGTCGCAGCCGGTGACGACCGGCTTGAACCCCGCGACGCGTTCGCCTCGCGCCCGCAGCGCGGCGAGGAGCGACGCGGCCACGACCGTCTTGCCGACGCCGGTGTCGGTGCCGGTGACGAAGGCGCCGCGCACGCCGGCGCTACGCGGCGCGCTCGAGGTCGCTGCTCGCCTCGCCGTCGAACAGGCGGGCGCGTGGCGGGGGAGGCGCAGATGCGTCGTCCCAGCGTGCCGCCGGTTCCGGCTCCGGCTCGCGCTCGGCCTCCAGCGGCTCGGCGGCCGGCGTCGCGGTGGCTGGCGGATCCAGGTCCTCCGGCCGCATGCCGGCGCCGCGGACCGCCTGCGCGAGCGTGCGGGCGGCGTCGCGCAGCTCGCCCTTGCCGTGGGTCGCCATGATCGCCAGGCGCAGGCGCGAGCCGCCGACGGGGACCGTCGGCGGGCGGATGCCCTGCGCGAAGACGCCGCGCTCGAGCGCCAGCTCGCAGGCGCGCATCGTCGCCTTCGCGTCGCCGAGCACGAGCGGGACGATCGGCGTGCGGTCCTCCTCGCCGAGCGCGAAGCCCTCGCCGGCGAGCGCCTCGCGCAGGGCGCGGACGTTGGCCTGCAGCTTCTCGACGCGACGCGGCTCCGCTTCGAGCAACGTCAGCGCCGCGAGCGCGCCGGCCACAGCCGGCGGCGGCGGCGCCGTCGAGTAGACGAACGAGCGCGCCGCGTTCGTCAGGAATCTCGCCATCCGCTCGTCGCAGGCGACGTAGGCGCCGTAGGAGCCGAGCGCCTTGCCGAGCGTGCCGACGATCGCGTCGACGCCGTCCTCGACGCCGGCGTCGGCGACCGCCCCGCGACCGCCCGGTCCCATCGTGCCGGTGCCGTGCGCTTCGTCGACGACGAGGCGCACGTCGTAGCGGCCGGCCAGCTCCGCGAGGTCCACCAGCGGCGCGACGTCGCCGTCCATCGAGAAGACGCCGTCGGTGACGATGAGCGCGCCGCGCGAGCCGGCCTCCTTCAGGCCCCACTCGAGGTGCTCCATGTCGCCGTGCTCGTAGACGAACACGTCGGCGCGCGAGAGGCGGCAGCCGTCGACGATCGAGGCGTGGTTGAGCTCGTCGGAGAAGACGACGTCGCCGCGGCGCGCGAGCGCGGAGACGACGCCGGCGTTCGCGAGATAGCCGGCGCCGAACAGCAGCGCGCTCTGGCGTCGCTCGAACGCCGCCAGGCGCTCCTCCAGCCGGCGGTGGATCGTCATCGTGCCGGACACGAGGCGCGAGGCGCCAGCGCCGACGCCCCAGCGCATCGCCGCCTCGGCGGCCGCCTCGCGGACCGACGGATGGTCGGCGAGGCCGAGGTAGTTGTTCGAGCACAGCAGCAGCACGGGCTTGCCGTCGAGCACGACGCGCGGCCCCTGCGGGCCGCTGACGAGTCGGGTGCGGCGCGCGAGCCCCAGCTGCTCCAGCTCGTCCAGTCGTGCCTCGATCTCGATCATCGCCGCGCCGCCGCCTCCCGTGTGGTTCTTCCCTGACCGGTGTTCGGGGCTCCGTCCGGGCGCGGGGGGATCACGCGCTTGCTCTCGAATCTGAGCTGCGCGGCGGGATCCCAGAGCTTGATCTCGATGGGCGGGTGGGACCCGGTCATCGCGGCCGTGTCGCGGTGCATCTCGACGACGTCCGGCGTCTCGCCGGCCAGCCAGCCGGAGCGGTTGTCCGGGCGCGGGTTCGCGCCGTTGTCGGACTGGCGCGCGACGTTGAGGCCGAGTTCCTCGAACATCGCGCGGTCCTCCTCGGGCGTGTTGCCGAGCGTGGTGAGGAAGTTGCCCATCATCACGCCGTTGATGCCGGCGCGGACGGCCATCCGCTGGAGGTCGCCGATGTTCTCGACGCGCCCGCCGCAGAGGCGGAAGAGCGCCTCCGGGAGGATCAGGCGGAAGATCGCGATCCACTTGACCGCCTCCCACGGGTCCATGTAGTCGCGGTCGCCGAACTTCGTGCCGGGGCGCGGGTTGAGCAGGTTGATGGGCACGCTCGTCGGGTCGATCTCCGCCAGCTGGAAGGCCATCTCGACGCGCTGCTCACGCGACTCGCCGAGGTTGAGGATCCCGCCGACGCACGTCTCCAGCCCGGCCTCCTTGACCGCGTCGATCGTGCGCAGCCGGCCCTCGTAGCGGACCGTCGTCGAGACCTCCGGGTAATAGGACTCGGCCGTCTCGACGTTGTGGTGCACGCGCTGGACGCCGGCCTCCTTGAGCGCTCTCGCACGCGCGGGCGACATGTGCCCGATCGAGGCGCAGCGCTTGAGGTTCGTGTGCTCGGCGACGAGCCGCGTGCCCTCGAGCACCTTCTCGAAGTCGCGCTTGGAGAGCCCCTGGCCCTGCGTGACCATGCAGAAGCGGTGCGCGCCGGCCGCCTCGGCCGCCCGTGCGTGCTCGAGGATCTGCTCGGGCTCCATCATCGCGTGCAGCGGCGTGTCCGCCTCGGCGTAGCGCGACTGCGCGCAGAAGCCGCAGTCCTCGGCGCAGCCGCCCGACTTCGCGTTCACCAGCGAGCACATGTCGGTGGCGTCCTCGAAGCGCTCCACGCGCGCCTTCCAGGCGCGCTCGATCAGCGCCTCGATCTCGGAGTGGTCCTCGATCTCGCCGAGGCGCAGCGCTTCCTCACGGGTGATCAACGGCGGCATGCGGGCGAGAACCTCCGGAACGGGATCGGGTCACGATAGGGCCGCAGCCGGACGACTCCGAGCGCGGCGTGCAGGGAGAAAGGGTGACACACCACCTATCCCGCTCGCGCCCCCGCACGACGCCGGCGGGGGCGCGTCGGGGGAGGCATCCCGCCCGAGCGGGCGGCCTGAGGGGATCGCTACGCCGCGCTGCGCTCGCGCTGGCGCAGGCCGTCTGGCAAGGCCATGTCGAACCCGAGCTTGCGCAGCGCCTCTACGAGCGTCAGGAAGCCTTCGGTTCTCCGCTCGGCATACGCCGACGGGTCGTCTGCCAACTCGGACACGCGCGCTGCGTGGTACTTCGCGTACCAGGCGCCTGTGCTCCGCAGCGCGGAAAGCTCGTCGGGAGTGAGCTCCGCGAGCGAGCCCGGCGCAGTGTGCGGTCTCATGCGGTTCGCAGGACGCCTGGCGGAAGCAGTTGCTCGAACGGCTCGCGCGCCTCGAAGTAGCTCGAGTGCGTGCGTCTGACAGTTTCCAGCGAGTCGGCGCTGAGCAGGACCACGTCAATGTTCTGGTTGTCCTGGGTGTCCCACTCGACCTCGGCGTATGCCGCCTGCGCGGCGTCGTAGTCCGTCCCGAACTCACGGACGCTCGAGCGAGCGGCGGCCACGTCGTAGATGACGAGGAAGTGGTTGATGTCGTGAGGGCTCATGTCAGCGTCTTGCGGTGGGGCAGCAGTCCCTGAATTCTCGCATAGCGGATGTTCAGGTCTGCGATCAGCGCGGTCGGAAGCGAATCGCCCCGGTCTACGGTCGCGAAGGCCTCCGCGACCGTCACGTAGTAGTCCTGGATGTCCACCGGGCCGTCGCCGAACTTGAACCCGATGCTGACGTCGTGCCCGTCCTCCTCGACCTGATTGGCCCAGGCGTCTTGCAGGAGCGTCCGCAGCTGTACCTCGATCATCCGGCCATCGCGCCGAACGATCAGATGGAGCGCCCGATACCCGGAAGCCTTGGGTCTCGCGATGTAGTCGCGCGTTCGGTGGATGGTCCAGCTCTTCTTCAGCCGTCGGCTGACCTCATACACGTGCGCAAGGCTGGGAAGGCGGACTCGCACACCGCCGATGTCCTCCATCTGGGTCACGGCCATCGTCGGCTCCCGACGGAGCTTGTCGATCATCGTCTCGCGGCGCTTGAGCCGCTGGGTAACGTCCGCACGCCCGTCCACGAGCGCGTCAGCTCGGGCCACATGGCCTCGAAGGTTCGCCGCGACCCGGCTCAACGGCCGGGCGTGCAGGGAGCGCCACCAGGTCACGGCGGTCACCGCATCGACGACCCGATCGACGTCGAAGTGGTCGTAGATCTCACCGTGATCGCCGTCCCACCGGAAGAAGTCGAGCGCAAGGCGTCCGGCTTTGTTGACCTGGCGCTTGCTGAAGGTCTCGTGCGGCTCGGGCTTGAACGGATCCTCGGGCGGGCTCACACCGGATCAGCGTAGCCGCGGGGGCGCAGCGCGCAACAGCAACGATGTTGGATTTCAGCGCCCCCGCCGGTGGCGCGGGAGCGTCAGCGACCAAGCCATCGCGGCGCTCGCTTCTCGCCGAACGCCCGCAGGCCCTCGCGCAGGTCCTCGGACTCGAAGGCGGTGCGGCGGTCGGCGTCGAGGGCGGCGGCTACGGCGGGGTCGAGCGCGCCGGCGGCGGCGACGAGCTCGCGGATCCCGGCCTTGTTGCCGCGCAGCGACAGCGGCGCGTTGGCGGCGATCTCGCTCGCCAGCGCGAGCGCGGCGGCCGGGAGCGCCTCCGCCTCCACCACCGAGTTCACGAGCCCCCAGCGCTCGGCCGTCGCGGCGTCGACGCGGCGGCCGGTCAGGAACAGCTCGCGCGTGCGCGCGGCGCCGATCGTCGTCAGGAAGCGGTTCAGGCCGGCGGTCGCGTAGACGACGCCGAGCTTCGCCGGCGGCATCCCCAGCTGCACCGTGTCGGCCGCGATCCGCAGGTCGCACGCGATCGCCAGCTCCAGCCCGCCGCCGATCGTCGCGCCGTTCAAGGCCGCGAGCACCGGATAGGGATACGCCTCGATCGCGGCCAAAGCCGCCGGGAACGGATGGTTCGACTCCGCCCCGTCGTCGTACCCCTCGCGCATCAGCTCGCCGATGTCGTAGCCGGCGCAGAACGCGCGGCCCTCGCCGGTCAGCACGACGCAGCGCGCGTCCGACGACGCCAGCGCGGCCGTCAGCTGCTCCAGCAGCGCACGATCCAGCGCGCCGCGCTTCTCGGGGTTGGAGATCGTCAGGAGCGCGACGCCGGGCGCCGGCTCCTCGACGTGGACGACGCCGGGCATGGTGAGGGACCGTCGGCCCGGTCTACTCGAGCACGACGAGCGTGTCGCCCTCGGAGACCGCCTGGCCCTCCTCGCAGCGGATCTCCCTCACGACCCCGGGATCCTCCGCCTCGACGGGCATCTCCATCTTCATCGACTCGAGGATGACGACGGTGTCGCCCTCGTCGATCGCGTCGCCGACGGCGACCTCGACTCTCCAGACCGTCCCGGTGATGTGGGCCTCGACGTCAGGCACGCTCCGACCTCCAAGGTTCGCTCGAAATCGCAGAGGGCGCCGCAGCCGGGCCCGCGGATCGCCAGAATAGCCGCCGCCCCCGATGGCCCCCGCCACTGCCGTCATCGTCACCGCCCACAACGAGGCGGACCGCCTGCCGGCGACGCTCCAAGCGCTCGCCGCCGCGTTCCCCGGCGCGCGCGTGCTGGTCGCCGACGACGGCTCGACCGACGGCAGCGCGGAGGTGGCCGCGGCGCACGGCGCCGAGGTCGTGCGCTCCGAGCGCAACGTCGGCAAGGGCGGGGCGGCGACGCTCGCGGCCCAGCGGCTGCTGCCGGACGTGGCCGGCGCCGGCGACGCCGCCGGCCCGGAGTCGGTGATCCTGCTGTGCGACGGCGACCTGGCGACGAGCGCGGAGGCGCTCCAGCAGCTCGTCGAGGAGGTGCGCAGCGGCCGCGCCGACCTCGCGGTGGCGGCCTTCCAGCGACGTGTCGGCGGTGGCTTCGGCTGGGCGCTCGGCTTCGCCCGCTGGGCGATCCGCCGCCGCTGCGGCTTCGAGGCGGGCGCCCCGATCTCCGGCCAGCGCGCGCTGCGCGCCGCCGTCCTCCCGGCGGTCGTGCCGTTCGCGCCGCGCTTCGGGATGGAGATCGGCATGACGGTCGACGCGGTCCGCGCCGGCTTCCGCGTCAGCGAGGTCGAGCTGTCGCTCGCGCACCGCGCGACCGGCCGCACGCTGCGCGGCTTCCTGCACCGGGGGCGTCAGCTGCTCGACTTCGTCGCGGTGTACCTCAGCCGCCGCCGGCCCCGGCGTTAGCCGAACCTTTACACGGCCGCGACCCACGTCGCCGCTGCGATCACTAGCGTTCGCGCCGTGTCCACCACTGCGCCCGACCTCCACCGCTTCGCGATCGGCTTCGACGAGCGCGACCGTCCCCGCCTCCACGCCCTGATCGACGAGGTGCTCGACTCCGGGCAGTGGTCGCACGGGGCGATGAACCGCCGCTTCGAGGAGGCCTGGTCCGCCTGGAACGGCGCTCCCTCCGTCGCCCTCGGCTCGTGGGCGGGCGGCGCGGTCGCCGCGCTCGAGTACGCCGGCGTGCGCGGCGAGAAGGTGCTCTGCCCGTCCAACACGTTCATGGCGACGCCGCTCGCGATCATGGCCGCCGGCGGCCAGCCGGTCTTCGTCGACTGCAACAGAGACGACCTGTGCGCCTCGCTCGCCGAGATCGAGCGCGCGATCGACCAGCACCAGCCGCGCGCCTGCGTGCTCGTGCACATCGGCGGCCACATCGCCTTCCAGAGCGAGGCGATCGCCGCCGCCTGTCGCGCGCACGACGTGTTCCTGCTGGAGGACTGCGCGCACGCGCACGGCGCCGACTGGAACGGCAAGCGGCCCGGCACGTTCGGCGACGCCGGCGTCTACTCGTTCTACGCGACCAAGACGGTGTCGACCGGCGAGGGCGGGATCCTCGTCTCCGACGACGCGGACCTGATCGCCTACGCGCGCGCGTTCGCCAACTACGGCAAGCCCGACTACGACGTTCCCGGCGTCAACTTCCGCATGAGCGAGATGACGGCTGCGCTCGGCCTGCTCCAGACCGAGCGCATGCCGGAGGTCGTCGCCTGGAAGAACGCCGCCGCGCGCGAGCACCTCGACCCGCTCCACCCCGGCCGCCTCGAGCTGCCCGACGGCATGACGTCGGGCCTCTACAAGTACGTCGTCTTCGACCCGATCGAGAAGTCCAGCGGGAAGGTCTACGACCAGCCCTGCCACCGCATCATGGGCACCGGCGACGAGCTGCCGAACAGCGACTGGGTCGCCACCGGCCACTGGTGCGTCCCGCTGTACTACCGACCGGAGGTCGATCCCGCATGAGCCGCGTCCTGGTCACCGGTGGAGCCGGCTTCATCGGCTCGCACGTCGTCGACAAGCTGCTCGCCGCCGGCCACGAGCCGGTGATCTTCGACGTGCGCTCCTCGCCGCACCACCCGGACGTCGAGACGGTCATCGGCGACATGTGCGCGCTCGAGGACATGCTGCGCGGCGCCGAGGGCTGCGACGCGATCGCGCACCTGGCGGCCGCCGCCGACGTCGGCGAGGTCCAGCAGGACCCGATCGGCTCCGAGCGGCTCAACGCGCGCGGCACCGTCAACGTGCTGGAGGCGGCGCGGCAGCTGGAGATCGGTCGCGTCGTCTACGCCTCGACGATCTGGGTCTACTCCGACGTCGACGCCCCCGAGGTCGACGAGGACACGGCGCTGATCCCGCCGGCGCACCTCTACACCGCCACGAAGCTCGCCGGCGAGCTGTACTGCCGCTCCTACCGCGAGCTCTACAGCGTCGAGTCGACCGTGCTGCGCTTCGGCATCCCCTACGGCCCGCGCGCGCGGCCGGCGGCGGTCGTCCCGATCTTCGTGCGCAAGGCGCTCGCCGGGGAGCCGCTCACGCTCGCCGGCGGCGGCTTGCAGACGCGCCGCTTCGTCTACGTCGAGGACCTCGCCGAGGGGGTCGTCGCCGGGCTCGCGCCGCAGGCGGCCGACCGCACCTACAACCTCGTCGGCGACGAGGAGGTCACGATCCGCGAGATCGCCGAGCGGGTGCGGGACGAGGTCGGCGACGTCGAGCTCGTGATGACCGAGGGGCGCGCTGGCGACTTCAGAGGCGCCGAGGTCTCCGGTGCCCGTGCTGCGGCGGAGCTGGGGTGGACGGCGTCGACGCCGTTTGCGGAGGGGCTGCGGCGGTATGTGGCGTGGCACCGCGACGCCTACGCCGAGGATGGCGCGCCGGTTGCGGTCCCGGCAGTCGCACCCGCCGCGCCGGTCGCCCCGGGTCGGCGGGTGCCCGTGGGGCGGGTCGCCCGGGACGTGGCGCTGGTGCTCGTCGGCGCCGTGTTCGCGCTGATCGCCGCGCTTGCCGGCGATGCGCTGCTGGACGGGACCGGCGACGTGTCGCACTACGCGCGCCAGCATCTGTTCTGGACGATCGTGATCGTCGGCGTGGTCGCGGTCACGAGCGCGCGGGCGCTGAGCCTGCGGCGGCGGGCGGCCGAGGAGAGCGTCTGACGCGTCGTCAGAGCGTCGTGGCGCGCAGGCCGCGGCGCTCGATCTCGCCGAGGATCTGCGGGATGGCTCTGGCGGTGCGTTGCCAGCAGCCGGGCTGGCTGTAATCGTCCGCGTCGTGCAGCAGCAGGACGTCCCCCGGCACGAGCCGCTCGGTCAGCTCGGCGACGATCTGGCCGGGCGTGCGGTGCAGGCGCCAGTCGTGACCCCAGCGCGACCACAGCAGCGGCGCCCAGCCGCGCCGGCGGACGAGCGCGAGGCCGGCCGGGCTGAAGATCCCGAACGGCGGACGGTAGGCGACGGGCGCCGTGCCGGTCGCCTCGGCGATCGTCGCGTGGCCGCGGTCGAGGTCGTCCGCGAGCGCGCGCGGCGGGATCCGCAGCTGCAGGCGGTGCGTGTCGCCGTGCAGCGCGACCGCGTGGCCGGCGGCGACGATCTCTCGCGCGAGCGCGGGCTCGCGCCGCACCTGCTCGCCGACGAGGAAGAACGTCGCGCGCACGCCGCCGGCCGCCAGCCCCTCCAGCACCGCCGGCGTCCCGCGCGGATGCGGGCCGTCGTCGAAGGTCAGTGCGACGGCGTCCGCGCCGGCGGCCGGGGACAGCGTCCGCGGAATCCGGAGCCCGCGGCACAGCGACGGGGCGAGCGGGGCGAGCGCCGGCGACGACCAGGCCGCGCCTGCGGTGAGCGCCGCACCGGCGGCTGCTGCGGGCGTCGGGCGGCGCATCGCGCGGATCGTCCCACACGCGCCGCCGCTTCGGCGGGCGCGCCGGTCGTCGCCCGCGCGTCGGGATCGCGCTCGTGATCGGCGGGATCGCGGTCGCGCTGGCCGCCGCCTGCTGCTACGAGCTCGCATACGTCGTTCAGGCGCTGGAGACGCGGCAGGCCGGCGACGGCGCGCGGATCGAGCCGACGCTGCTGCGCCGGCTGCTGCGGCGCCCGCGCTGGGTCGCCGGTACGGCCCTCTCCGGGATCGGCGCGCTGCTGCAGATCTGGGCGCTGACGCTCGCGCCGCTGACCGTCGTGCAGCCGACGCTCGCGCTCGGGCTCGTGCTGCTGCTGGTGCTGTCGGCCACGGTCCTGCACGAGCCGGTCGGGCGGCGCGAGCGGCTCGGCGTGGCGATGATCGTCGCCGGCGTCGCCGTCGTCGCGGTGACGGCCGCGCCGGAGGTGGGGGAGGCCGGGGCGTCGTGGGCGGTGCTGCTGCTCGTCGGCCTGCTGGCCGTCCCGACGCTGCTGCCGTTCGCGCTGCGCGGCCTCGCCGACGCGCGCCTGCGCGTGCTCGCGGCGGCTGCCGGCGACGCGCTCGCCGCCGTCGGCCTCAAGCTCGTCGCCGACGCCACCGGCCGCGGCAGCTGGCCGCTCGCCGTCGCCTATGCGGCGGGTGCTGCGGTCGCCGGCCTGCTCGCGCTGACGGCCGAGATGAGCGCCCTCCAGCGCACCGCGGCGACGCGCGTCGCCCCGGTCGTGCTCGCCGGGCAGGTGCTCGTCCCGTCGCTCGCCGGCCCGCTCGTGTTCGGCGAGCAGTGGGGCAGGAGCACGGCAGGCGGGGCGCTGCTCGCGCTCGGGCTGCTGGTCGTGACCGCGGGCGCGGCGCTGCTCGGCGCCTCAGCCGCCGTCGCGGACGTGATCGCCGGCGAGGAGGCGACCGCTGCAGCCGTCGACCCCGGCCCCGGTCCCGGCGGGCAGGGCGCCGATCGACTCGAGCACGACGTCGGCGGCGAGCGGCAGGCGCGCGAACGCCGCGACGGGTGAGCCGCGGCGCACGAGCGCCCGTCGCAGCGCGCCGGCGAGCGCGTCGCGGTCCTTCGCCACGTCGGCGATCCCGTGGCGCACGAAGGCGCGGTTGTTCGCACGGATGTGGCCGCGCCCCCAGCCGTAGGAGATCGCCGGGCAACCGACCGCCCACGCCTCCAGCACCGTCAGCCCCGCCGTCGCGTGGACCAGCGCGTCGGCGCCGGCGAACAGTGCCGGCACCTCGGTCGTGAAGCCGAGCAGCGTCACCCGCTCCACGCGGCCGAAGCGCACGGCGAGGCGGCTGCGCAGCCCTTCGTTGCGCCCGCACATCACCACCACGTGCGTGCCGTCGAGCGCGAGCGCCGTCGCGACCGCGCCCTCGACGTCGCCGACGCCCCAGCCGCCGCCGGAGACGACGACGACCTTCCCCGCGGCGGGCAGGTCCAGCAGCCGGCGCGCCTCCTCCCGCGGGGGCGGCGTCGCGAAGCGCGGGTCGTTCATGCCGCGCGCGGCGACGATCCGCGTGCGCGCCCCGGCGATCGCGCGCACCTCGTCGGCCGACTCGGGGTGCGTGATCAGGTGCAGGTCGACGCCGGGGTGCGACCAGTAGCGCAGCGCGGCCAGGTCGGTGATCGCGGAAACGACCGGCACGCCGAGCCGGTTGCCGAGCCGCAGCCGGCCGAGCACCTCCGTCGTGCCCGGGTAGGTCGAGACGACGACGTCGGGCCGGTGCGCGTCCACGAGGCGCAGCAGGCCGCGTGCGCCGAGCAGCTCGCCGAGCCGGCTCGCGCCGCGGCGCACCGGCGGCACGTGCGTGATCAGCGCGTACTCGGCGTCGAACGCGACGTTGCCGATCCGCGACTCGAACGCCGAGCCGCCGAGCACGAGCCGCTCGACGAGCGGGCCGGCCGCGCGCAGCCCGTCCTCGATCGGGGCGACGACGTCGGGTCGTCGTGCGCGCAGGCCCTCGACGACGAAGCGCGCCGGCAGGTCGTGCCCCTCGCCGATCGAGGCGCTCACGACGAGCACGCGCGGCGGTGACGGAGCGGGGATCATCGCGGCGACTTGTACCGGACCGACGCAGTTTCCGGCAGCGCGGGTAAGCTCCCGGCGAATGGCCGACGAGAAGCTCGCCACGATGAAGGCGCAGGTCTACAAGGACGAGCGCCCCGCGGAGTACTTCGACAAGTTCCACACGCGCGTGCGCGAGCACGAGCCGAACTGGGTCTACGAGCTCGTGCGGGTCATCACGGTCCTCTACGGGCTGATCTTCTTCCGCATGCGCTGCATCGGCTCGGACAACGTGCCGGCGCACGGGAGAGTCATCCTCGCCCCGAACCACTTCAGCTTCATGGACCACTTCTTCACCGGCGCCTTCACGCGCCGGCGCGTGAACTTCATGGCGAAGTCGCAGCTGTTCGCGAAGCCGATGGAGTGGATCTACTCTCCCGGCGGCGTCTTCCCGGTGCGGCGCGGCCACTACGACGAGGACGCCTTCGTCACCGCGGAGGCGATCCTCGATCGCGCCGGCGCGATCGTCATGTACTGCGAGGGCGGGCGCTCGCGCACCGGCAGAGTCAGCGACAAGGCGCGATCGGGCATCGGCCGGCTCGCGCTGCAGTCCGGCACGCCGGTCGTGCCGATCGCGATCTACGGCTCCCAGCGCGTGCGCAACTGGAAGAAGCTGCAGTTCCCGAAGGTGCTCGTGCAGTACGGCGAGCCGATCGCCTTCCCGCAGGTCGCGAAGCCCTCGCGGGAGGAGCAGCAGGCCGCCGCCGACGAGATCCTCGGTGCGATCAAGGCGCTCTATGCCGACCTCGAGCAGCACGGCGAGAAGCAGGTGCGCCGCCGCGTGCGCGCCAAGCGCCGCAGCGGCGCGGCGCACCCCGCCGGCGCGCAGTCGTAGCGCCCGCGCCCGCGCCCGCGCCGACGACGCGGCCGACCGGCTCGGCGCCCGTGCCGGCGCCGTAAGCTGACGCGCCGATGGACGCAACCTCCCTGCTGCGGCCGCACCTGCTCGACGGCCGCCTGATCGCGCTCGGGGGCGGTGCACCCGACGCGCTGGCGGCGCCAATGCGCGAGCTGGGCGCGACTACCGCGCCGCTGCCAGACGCGCCCGACGAGGACGCGATGGCCGCCGCCGTCGACGCGGCGACGGACGTGCTGCTGCACGACCTGCGCCCCGCGTTCGCGGCCGGCGGCGGCGACGCGCTGCGCGTGACGCTCGACCTCGCCTGGATCACGGCGCGCGCGGTCGCGAACGCGGCGTTCATCCCACAGGAGCGCGGCGGCCGGATCGTGCTGGTCGCCCCGGCCGCAGAGGGGATCCCCTCCGCCGGTGCCGATCCCGCCGCGGCCGGCGTCCGCGCCGCCGCCGAGAACCTCGCGCGCACGCTGTCGATCGAGTGGGCGCGTCACCGGATCACGACGGTGACGATCGCGCCCGGCGCCGCCACGACCGACGCCGAGATCGCCGCGCTCGCAGCCTTCCTCGCCTCGCCCGCCGGCGCCTACTGGTCGGGCTGTCGGCTGTCGCTCGGCGAGGTCGCGGTGAGCGCCTGACTGCGGCGGCGCCGTGCCGCCCGCCCGCCGCTTTCCGGTCTCGGCGCTCGTCGCCGGCGGCGTCTTCGCGACCGCCCCGCGCTCACAGCGTGAGCCGCTCCCACGCCGCCTCGCGGCCCGGCACGTCGTAGCCGAACGCGTCGGGGTCGGTGCCGAGCGCCTCGGCCGCCTCGAGCGCGATCCGCTGCACCGCGACCGTCAGCGGGAAGACCGACAGCCGCTCGCCCAGCTCACGCGCGGCGATCCGGTGCACGCGCGCGCCGCCCGCCTCGACCACCGCGGCGACCTCCTCCAGCCGCTCGACGCCGGAGCCACCACCGTCGAGGCAGACGAGCGCGTCGCGCTCGTCGAGCGCGACGGCCGGGCCGTGCAGCAGCTGCTCGGCCAGCAGGCCCTCGGACGCCAGCCGCGCGGTCTCGCGCACCTTCAGTGCGCCCTCCTCCGCCGTCCACGCGTTGGTCCCGGCTCCGGTGTACTCGAGCAGCCGCTGAGGGACCGTGACGCCGCGACTCGGCCGCTCCAGCTCGGCGGCGACGGCGTCCGGCACGGCGTCGAGCGGGCCCAGCTCGGCGCCCAGCCCGGTCGCGATCTGCGCCAGCCGCATCAGCGCGCCGAGATGGCTGGCCGTGTACGCCGACGACGTCTCGCACTCCACCGTCGGGAGGTCGACGCCCGGCTGGCCGATCCCGCCGATCGCGAGCGTCGCCACGCCGGCCGCGCGCGCAGCGTCGCGCAGCTCGGCGCTGTAGCGCTTGGCGCCGGTGTGGCTCAGCAGCACGAGCGCGTCGCCTGGGCCCGCACCCGAGGGGGGCGTCGGCCGGACGCCGCCGACCGCCGCGTCCAGCGGCTGGATCGCCCACGCTTCGACGCCGGCCGCGCGCAGCATCCAGGCGCCGTGGTTGGCGGCATGCCAGCTCGTGCCGGTGCCGGCGAGCAGGACGCGCCGGCCGGCGAGCAGCTCCGCCGCGCGCGCCGCCCGCTCGCGGTCGGCGAGCAGCCGCCGCAGGTCTGCCGGCTGGCGCGCCATCGTGGCGCCCATCGCGCTTCTCATCGCGCTTGCGGGACCTCGATCTGCAGCGGCGCCTGCGGTGCGGCCTCGTGGTCGACCTGGAGCGTCGTGTGGCGCAGGCCGTAGCGCTCGGTCAGGTCCTGCTGGAGCGCGCGCCGCAGCTCGTGACAGTCGTCGCCGGCGCGCACGACGACGTGCGCCGACATCGCGGGGAAGCCCGACGTCACCTCCCACACGTGCAGGTCGTGGACCTCGACGACGCCGGCATGCGCGGCGAGCGCGCGGCCGACCTCCTGCGGGTCGAGTCCCTCCGGCGCCGCCTCGAGGAAGATGCGCCCGGAGGCCAGGACCAGGCGCGTGCCGGCGTACAGCATCGTCGCCGCGACCAGCAGCGAGGCGAGCGCGTCCGCGCGCACGAATCCGGTCAGCAGGATGATCCCGCCGGCGATCGCCGTCGCGACGAACGCGAACAGGTCGGTGAGGATGTGCTGGAAGCTGCCCTCGACGTTGAGGCTCTCGCGGCTTGCGCCCGCCAGCACGTAGGTCGCCGCGAGGTTCACGGCGACGCCGACGAGCGCGACGACCACGACGATCGCGCCGTGCACGCCCGGTGGTGAGATCAGCCGCGAGATCGCCTCGAACACGATCCAGGCGGCGAGCACGACGAGCGTGATGCCGTTCGCCTGCGCGCTGAGGATCTCGACGCGGCCGAAGCCGTACGTCATCGCTCCTCTCGGCGGCCTTCTCGCGATCCGCAGCGCGACGAGCGCGAGCCCGAGCGCGGCGGCGTCGGTGAGCATGTGCGCGGCGTCGGACAGCAGCGCCAGCGAGTGGGCGAGGACGCCGGCGACCACCTCGCCGGCCATGAACGCGAGGATCAGCGACAGCGCGATCGTCAGCGCGCGTGCGTCGGTGCCCTCGCGGACGTGGCTGTGGCCGACGGATCCGTGGGCGTGGGCGTGTCCGGCGTGGCCGTGGGCGTGTGCCATCTGCCGCAATCGTACGCGGCGCTGCGTCCGATCGCCCTCGTCGCGTATCGTGGCGGACCGCATGAACGACCGCCACCTCCACTGCCTCGTCGAGATCCCGAAGGGCTCGCGCAACAAGTACGAGTGGGACGAGCAGCTGCAGGCGATCAAGTTCGATCGCTTCCTGTTCTCCTCCGTCGTCTATCCGACCGACTACGGCTTCATCCCCCAGACGCTGGGCGAGGACGGCGACCCGCTCGACGCGATGGTCACCGTCTCCGAGCCGACCTTCCCCGGCTGCGTCATCCCGGTCAAGCCGATCGCGCTGTTCAAGATGCGCGACGACAAGGGCGTCGACGACAAGGTCCTGTGCGTCCCGCTCGAGGACCCGAACTGGAACGCGATCGAGGAGCTCGACGACCTGCCGCTGCCGCTGCGCGACGAGATCTCGCACTTCTTCTCGATCTACAAGACGCCGGAGGGCAAGGTCGTGAAGGTCGACGGCTGGTACTCGCGCGAGGACGCGATCACCGTGATCGACGAGTCGCACAGACGCTGGCGCGAGCTGCAGCCGAGGGCGCTCGAGCAGGGCTGAGCCGGTGGGGACTCCGCTTGCCGCCCTGCGAGCGCAGTTCCCGGTGCTGGAGCGCACCGCCTACCTGAACGCCGGCACGAACGGTCCCGTGCCGGCGGCCGCCGTCGCGGCGGCACGCGCCGAACTGGAGCGCGAGCTGCGCGACGGCCGTGCCGGGCTCGCGCACTTCGAGCGTCGGGCGCAGCTCGCCGACGAGCTGCGGGCGGGCTACGCCGCGGTGCTCGGCTGCGCGCCGGCCGACCTCGCGCTCACGACCTCGACGACGGACGGGATCGCGCGCGTGCTGCTCGCGCTCGACCTGCGCGCGGGCGACGAGATCGTCACGAGCGACGAGGAGCATCCCGGCGTGCTCGGGCCGCTCGCGGCGCAGCGCACGCGGGGGGTGGAGGTGCGCGAGGCGCCGTGGGCTGGCGTCGCGGATGCGGTCGGTCCGCGCACGCGGCTCGTCGTCTGCTCGCACGTCAGCTGGCTCAGCGGGCGCCTCGCGCCGCTCGACGCGCTCGCGGCACTCGACGTGCCGGTGCTGCTCGACGGCGCGCAGGGTGCGGGCGCCGTGCCGGTCGACGTGGCCGCGCTCGGCTGCGACGCCTACGCCGCGGCGGGGCAGAAGTGGCTGTGCGGGCCGGAGGGGACCGGCCTGCTGTTCGTCTCGCCGGCGCTGCGCGAGCGGGTGCGTCCGCCGGCGCCCGGCTACGTGAACCTCGCCGACCCGGCGGCCGGGCTCGACGCCGTCGTGTGGGACGACGCGCGCGCCTACGACACGCCGGCGCTCTCGGCCGCCGCGCTCGCGCAGGCGGGCGCGGCGCTGGGCGTGCTCGCGGCCGCCGGCTGGGATGCGGTGCACGCCGGCGCCGACGCGCTCGCGGCCGACGCCGCCGACGCGCTGCGCGCGCACGGCCGCGAGGTGCTCCCGCGCGACCGCACGACGCTCGTGACGTGGCGCGAGGCCGATCCCGCCGCGGCGGTCGAGCGGCTCGCCGCGGCCGGCGTCGTCGTCCGCCCGCTGCCGGGCGACCAGCTCGTGCGCGCATCCTTCGGGGGCTGGAGCAGCGCCGACGATCTCGCGCGCCTGCTCGCCGCGTTGCCACGCTGAGCGGGCATTCCGCTCGTCATCGGGTGCGCGCCGGGGCCGACTGCCCGCCCGGAGCGTTGCGGTGTGTTACAGCACTCGCGTGCTCTGCATCAATTTAGCGCGACTCTGCAAATTATCTGCGCATAGGCCCGAATTACCCCCCCGACCGTCCGACCCCCGAACTAACGTTCGCCTCCTTCCCCACACAAAGGCCGGGGCGCTGCTGGCACAGCGCCCCGGCCACGCACAGGAGGCGAAAGCTCCCATGCCGCACCAGCGTACTTCCTCTCGCAAGCACTCCACGCAGTCGGTCGTGCTCGGCGCCGCCGTGCGCGAGCTGCGCGTCTGCCGCGTCCTCTCGCAGGAGAGCCTCGCGTTTCGCTCCCGCTTGCACCGCAACTACGTCGGCGCGCTCGAGCGCGGCGAGGTCAACCCGACCTTCAAGACGCTGCTCACCCTCGCCGACGGACTCGACGTCGAGCTTCTCGGCGCTGATCCGCCTCGCCGAGGAGCGCCACGAGGACCTCGTCGCATGAGGCTGCGCGGCGTCGCATGCGCCCGCTCGCCGCACGCCGCGGCGAGCGGGCCGTCACGCGTCAGGTCAGGTGGTCATGCCGGAGAAGGTGCCTCCGGTGATGTTCAGCGTCTGCCCGTGCACGTAGTTCGCCCACGGCGAGCAGAGGAAGAAGATGCCGCCGGCGGCCTCCTCCGGCGTGCCGGCGCGCCCGAGCGGGATCAGCATCGTCGCCATGCCGCGGAGCTGGTCGGGGATGCCGAGCTGCACTCTCTCCCCGCCGATCTCCATCGTGTTGGTCTCCTCCTTCGACGCGGTCAGGCGCGTTCTCGATGAAGCCGAACGCGACCGCGTTGACGTTGACCTTGAACTGGCCCCACTCCTTCGCGAGCGTCTTCGTGAGGCCGACGACGCCCGCCTTGCCGGAGGAGTAGTTGGCCTGGCCGGCGTTGCCCATCGTGCCGGAGATCGAGGAGACGTTGACGATCTTGCGGAAGACCTCCTCGCCGCGCTCGCGCTCGGCCTTCGCCGGCTCGCGCAGATGCGGCGCGGCGGCGCGGATCACTCTGAACGGGACGATCAGGTGGATGTCCAGCATCTTCTGGAACCACTCGTCGCTCATCTTGTGGATCGGCGCGTCGAGCGTGTAGCCGGCGTTGTTGACGATGATGTCGATCTTGCCCCAGGCGTCGATCGCCGTCTGGATCAGCTTCTCGGGCGCACCTTCGGCGGTGAGGTCGCCGGCGAAGACGGCCGTCTCGCCGCCGAGCTCGGAGGCGGTCTGCTGCGCGACGTCGCCGTCGAGGTCGTTGATCACGACCTTTGCGCCCTGCGAGGCGAGCAGCTCTGCGGTGGCGCGGCCGATGCCGCGCGCGCTGCCGGTGACGATCGCGACCTTGTCGTCGAGGACTCCCATCTGCTTCTCCTTGGTGACGGGTACGGGGTGGTGCGTATGCGTTGCGGAGGCGGGACTCTAGGCGGTCAGATGAACCTCGGCGTCAGCTCGCGGCGGTGCCGCACCGGCTCACAGCCCGAGCGTCTTGCCGAGGATCTCGCGCATGATCTCGTCGGTGCCGCCGCCGATCGGCCCGAGCCGCAGGTCGCGCACGGCGCGCGCGATCCCGGTCTCCTCCAGATAGCCCGCGCCGCCGTGGATCTGCAGGCAGACGTCGGCGGCGTCGAAGGCGGCCCGCTGCGTCGCGAGCTTCGCCATCGTCACCTCCTGCACCGCGTTCATGCCGGCGAGATGCATGCGCAGCGCGTTGTACGTGATCGCGCGACCGGTCTCGAGCGCGACCGCGACCTCGGCCAGCTTGTGGCGCACCACCTGGTGCTTCCCGATCGGTCGGCCGAACGCCTCGCGCTCCTTCGCGAAGGCGAGCGTGCGCTCGAACACCAGCTCCATCGCGCCGACGGCGCCCAGCGCCATCATCACGCGCTCCCACTGGAAGTTGGCCATGATCAGCTTGAAGCCCTCGTGCTCGGTGCCGAGCAGGTTCTCCTCCGGCACGAACACGTCGTCGTAGGAGATCAGCGCCGTGTCGGAGGCGTGCCAGCCGAGCTTCTCGATCGGCGACGCGCTGACGCCCTCGCCTCTGTCGACGATCAGGAACGAGATGCCGTGGTGGCCGCCCTCCTCGGTCGTCTTCACGGCCGTGACGATGAAGTCCGCGCGCACGCCGTTCGTGATGAACATCTTCGAGCCGTTCACGACGAAGCCGCCCTCGACGCGCCGCGCGCGCGTCTTGATGCCGGCGACGTCGGAGCCGGCGTCCGGCTCGGTGATGCCGAGGGCCGCGACCTTCTCGCCGCGGATCCCCGGCACGAGGTAGCGCTGGTGCTGGTCGTCCGTGCCGAACTTCCACACCGGCGGCAGCGCGATCCCGGTGTGCGCGCCGATCCCTGCGCCGAGCCCGCCCGAGCCGCAGCGCGCCAGCTCCTGCGCCCACACGGCGGCCGCCAGCTCGTCCCCGCCGCCGCCCAGCTCCTGCGGGAACTTGAGCCCGACGTACCCCTGCGCGGCGACGCGAGGGATCACCCAGTCGGCGAACCACCGCGCCTCCTCCCACTCGGCTGCGTGCGGCGCCAGCTCCGCCTCCACGAACGCGCGCATCTCCAGGCGCAGCGCCTCGTGCTCCTCCGTGAACGGCGGCAGCGGCCGCGCCGGCGCGGCCGCCCCGATCCCCGCCCGCTCGGCGAGGCGCGATGAGTCTGCGGTCGTGCTCACCGTCGCGCGCCGGGGGGCGCGTCGTCGGCCGACAGGCCCTCGGCGGTGCGGCCGTCGCGTCCGACGTAGCCGCCCTTGGCCCCCACGATCACGTAGATCGCGTCGCCCTCGCCGACGTTCTTGATCGAGCGCACGGTCGGCGCGTCGACGCGCGCGAGCCCGCCGGCGCCCAGCTCGTGCGTCGTGCCGTCGCCGAAGCTGATCGCGATGCGGCCGCGGTGGACGAAGTACAGCTCCTCCTGCTCGTCGTGGAAGTGCCCGGCCGTCTCGTAGCCGGGTGGCATCACGATCGCGTTGACGCCCAGCTCCTTGACGTCGAGCCCCTTGCGGATCTTGCGGAAGCCGTAGCCCTCGCCGAGCAGCTCGAGGTCCCCGACGGCGTAGCCGGGGCCGTTCACGATGTCCTTGGGCATGTGCGCCTCCTAGAGTCCGTACGAGCGGCCGATGACGTCCAGCATGATCTCGTCCGTGCCGGCGCCGATCCGGTTCAGGCGCATGTCGCGCCACACGCGCTCGACGCCGTACTCCTTCATGTACCCGGCGCCGCCGTGGATCTGGATGCACTCGTCGGCGACCTCGACCGCGATCCGCGCGGCGTGCAGCTTCGCCATCGAGATCTCGCGCACCGGGTACTCGCCGTTCGCCACGCGCCATGCCGTCACGTACGTCATCTGGCGCGCCGACTCGATCTTGGTCGCCATCTCGGCGAACTTGTGGCGGATCACCTGGAACTTGCCGATCTGGCGGCCGAACGCGGTGCGCTCCAGCGCGTACTGGAGCGTGCGCTCCATGCAGCGCTGGGCGCCCGCGACGCAGCCGGCGGCCCCGATCAGCCGCTCGCCCTGAAGCTCCCACATGATGTGGTAGAAGCCCTTGCCGACCTGGCCGAGGACTGCCGACTCCGGCACGCGCACGTCCTGGAACGCGAGCAGCGCCGTGTCGGAGGCGTGCATGCCGAGCTTCTCGAGCTTCTTCTCGCGGATCACGCCGGGCGCGTCCATCGGCACGAGGAAGAGCGTGAAGCCGTCGTAGCCGGCGTCCGGGTCGGTCTTCGTCACGAGCACGATCACGTCGGCGCGGTGGCCGTTCGTGATGTAGGTCTTCGAGCCGTTGATGACGTACTCGTCGCCGTCCTTCACGGCGCGCGTCTTGATGCCGGCGACGTCGGAGCCGGCATCGGGCTCGGTGATGCCGAGACAGAGGATCTTCTGGCCGGCGACGGCCGGGACGACCCACTCCTGCTTCTGCTCCTCGGTGCCGAACTTGAGGATCGGCGGCATCGCCATGTCGGTGTGGACCGCGATGCCCATCGAGAGGCCGCCCGAGAGGGAGCCACCCATCTCCTCGGCCAGCACGAGGCTCGAGAAGTAGTCGCCGCCCTGGCCGCCGTACTGCTCCGGCACGTGCAGGCCGAGGAAGCCCAGCTCGCCCATGCGGTGGAAGACCGAGTCGGGGAAGGTCGTCTCCTCCCACTCCTCGGCGTGCGGCGCGAGCTCCTTCGCGACGAAGCGGGAGAGCGACTCGCGCAGGCGGTCGTGGTCCTCGTTGAAGATGAAGTGCTTGCGCTGGGAGCCGAAGTCCGGCTTCAGCACGTCTGCGGTGGCGGCCATGCGGTGACGTTCCCTCGTGCGCGGGGCTGGCTGGCCAGCGAGGCTGGCAAAGTAGACAGTAGTGCTTCCCACTACCCGCTGCACCCGGTAGCGTGCGCGCCATGGCCTACGACACCCTGCGCTACGAGGTCGTCGATGGGGTGGCGACGATCGCGCTCGACCAGCCCGACACCCGCAACGCGCTCTCCGACGCGCTCTTCACCGACCTGCAGGCCGCCTTCGAGGCGGCTCGCGACGACGCGGCGGTGCGCTGCGTCGTGCTGACCTCCACCCACGAGAGAGTCTTCAGCTCGGGCGCGAACCTCGCCGGCTTCGCGATGGACGTCCCGCTCGTGCACAAGCATTTCGGGATCGAGCGCTTCCCCGCGCTGTTCACGACGATCGGCCAGCTCGGCAAGCCGACGATCTGCGCCGCCAACGGGCACGTGCTCGCCGGCGCGCTCGGGATCGCGCTTGCGTGCGACCTGGTCGTCGCGAAGGAGGGGGTGACGTTCGGCACGCCGGAGATCAACGTCGGCGCCTTCCCGTTCATGATCATGGCGCTGATCTATCGCAACCTCGGGCGCAAGAAGACGAACGAGCTGCTGTTGCTCGGCGATCGGATCGACGCGCACGAGGCGCAGCGGATCGGGCTGGTCAACAAGGTCGTCGCCGCGGACGAGTTCGACGCAGCGGTGCGGGACTGGGCCACGCGCCTCGCGTCCAAGTCGCCGGTGCTGATGAAGCTCGGCAAGGACGCGATCTACCGCCAGCAGGACATGGCCTACGAGGATGCGCTCGACTTCCTGCGCGCGCAGCTGACGATCGCGTTCTCGACCGACGACATCGTCGAGGGCGTCAGAGCGTTCTTCGAGAGACGGGAGCCGCAATGGACGGGTCGGTAGAGACCGCAGCGCCGCAGTCGATCCTGCGTCCGCTCGTCGAGGAGCTGAACGCGCGGCGAGAGAAGAACCTGCTCGGCGGTGGGCAGGAGAAGATCGACAAGCAGCACGCTGCCGACAAGCTCACCGCCCGCGAGCGCCTGGCGCTGCTGATCGACGAGGGCACCTTCACCGAGCTGGGGATCCACGCCGGCATCCACTTCGCCGTGCGCGGCCTGGAGGGCAAGGAGGCGCCGGCGGACGGCGTCATCACCGGCTACGGCAAGGTCGACGGCCGCATGGTCGCCGTCTGCGCCTACGACTTCACCGTCATGGCGGGCTCGATGGGCATGTCCGGCGAGACGAAGGTCACGCGCCTGCGCGAGCTGGCGTTGAGCAAGCGGATCCCCTTCATCTGGCTGCTCGACTCGGCCGGCGCGCGGATCCAGGAGGCGGTCGGCTCGATGTTCGCCGGCTCGGGCTTCCTCTTCCGCGAGGAGGTCGTGATGAGTGGCGTGATCCCGCAGGTCGCGGCCCTCATGGGCCCCTGCGCCGCCGGCACCGCCTACATCCCCGGCCTCGCCGACTTCGTGCCGATGGTCAAGGGCCGCGGCTCGATGGCGCTCGCCGGCCCGCACCTCGTGCGCGCGGCGGTGGGGGAGGACGTCACGCAGGAGGAGCTGGGCGGCTCGCGCGTGCACTGCCGCAAGTCGGGCGTCGGCGACCTCGAGGTCAAGGACGACGAGGAGTGCATCGAGCGGATCAAGCAGTACCTCTCGTTCATGCCGCAGCACTGCGAGCAGAAGCCGCCGATCCGCGAGGTCAGGGACCCGATCGACCGCCGCGACGAGGACCTGCTCGACGTCCTGCCGGAGTCCAACCGCAAGCCGTACGACATGTACGAGGTGATCAGACGGATCGTCGACGACGGCGAGCACTTCGACCTCAAGCCGCAGTGGGCGAAGACGATCATCACCTGCTTCGCGCGCTTCGGCGGGCGGCCGTGCGGGATCGTCGCCAACCAGCCCAAGCAGCTCGGCGGGATCCTCGACAACGACTCCGCCGACAAGGCCGCGCGCTTCGTCAACCTCTGCAACGCGTTCGACATCCCGCTGCTGTTCCTGCAGGACGTGCCCGGCTTCATGGTCGGCACGAAGGTGGAGGAGGCGGGCATCATCCGCCACGGCGCGAAGATGCTCTACGCCGTCGCCAACGCGACGGTGCCGAAGATCACCGTCGTGGTCCGCAAGGCCTACGGCGCCGGCTACTACGTGATGAACGGCAAGGCGTACGAGCCGGACCTGATCGTCGCCTGGCCGTCCGCCGAGATCAGCGTGATGGGCGCCGAGGGCGCCGTCGAGATCGTCATGCGCAGACAGGTCGAGGAGGCCGAGGACCCGGCCGCGATGAGAGCGCAGCTGATCGCCGCCTACAGAAGACTGATCGACGTCTACGTCCCGGCCAGAAGCGCGCTGATCGACGACGTCATCGACCCGCGCGACACGCGCCCGACGATCTGCCGCGCGTTGGAGATGGCCGAGGGCAAGCGCGTCGAGCGACCCTGGAAGCGGCACGGCGTCGTGCCCGTATGAGGAGCGACCTGTGAGCCTGAACGACCCCGTCATCATCACCAACTCCATCTCCGGGGTGGTCGCGAGTCGCGACCAGTGCCCGGGGATCCCGTACACGCCCGAGGAGTACGCGGCCGAGGCCCGTCGCGCGGTCGACGAGGGCGCGTCGATGATCCACATCCACGCGCGCAGACCGGACGGCACGCCGTCCTACGAGGTCGAGGACTTCCGCGCGATCACGCAGGCGATCCTCGCCGAGGTCGACGACGTGATCGTCAACTTCTCGACCGGCGCGATCGGCATCTCGCTGGAGAAGCGGATCGAGTACCTGCGCGCGCTGCGGCCCGACGTCGCCGCGCTGAACATGGGCTCGATGAACTACGCGAAGTACTCCGCGAGACGCAAAGGCTTCGTCTTCGCGACGGTCTTCGAGAACAGCTTCGAGACGATCGACACGCTGCTCAGAGCGATGAACGAGCTGGGGATCAAGCCCGAGCACGAGTGCTTCGACCTCGGCCATCTCGGCAACCTCGACCCCTTCCTCGACATGGGGCTGTTGAAGGAGCCGCTCCAAATCAGCTGCGTGATGGGCGTCAACGGCGGCATCCGCCCGAGCACGCGCAACCTCGCGCACATGGCGGAGAACGTGCCGGGCGGTCCCGACGGCCCGAACAACTGGGGCGTTATCGGCATCTCGCGCGACCAGTGGATGCTGATCGCCTCCGCGCTCGTGCTCGGCGGCAACGTGCGCGCCGGGGTGGAGGACAACTTCTACCTGCCGGACGGGTCGATGGCGCGCTCCAACGGCGACCTGATCGCCGCCGCGCGCGGGCTCGCCGAGCAGGTCGGCCGCCGCCCGGCGACCGTCGCAGAGGCGCGGGAGATGCTGGGGACGCCGAAGCGCGCGGTCGCCGGCGTGGAGCCGAAGGCGGCCACGGCGTGAGCGCGGCGAACGGCGCCCGCGCGCGCCCGGCCGGTCCGCTCGCCGGCCTCAAGGTCCTCGACCTCAGCCGCCTGCTTCCCGGCGGCTTCTGCTCGCTGCTGCTCGCCGACCTCGGCGCCGAGGTGCTGAAGGTCGAGGACACGGGGATGGGCGACTACGTGCGCTGGTCGCCGCCCTACGTCGAGGGCGCGGAGGACTCCGCGAGATCGGCGCTGTTCCTCAGCCTCAACCGCAACAAGCGCTCGATCCGGCTCGACCTCAAGTCCGAGGCGGGCCGCGAGGTGCTGCTCAAGCTCGCGTGCGAGCACGACGTGCTGCTGGAGTCGTTCCGCCCCGGCGTGCTCGACCGCCTCGGCGTCGGCTACGAGCGCCTCAAGCAGGAGAACCCGGGCCTCGTCTACTGCGCGATCACCGGCTACGGCCAGGACGGTCCCAAGCGCGACGCGGCCGGCCACGACATGAACTACCTCGCGCTCGGCGGGCTGCTCGGACTCACCGGCGAGGCCGGGGGGCCGCCGATCCAGGCGGCCGGCCAGATCGCCGACGTCGGCGGCGGCGCGCTGATGGCGGCGGTCGGGATCCTGGCGGCGCTGCGCGAGCGCGAGCGCTCCGGCCTCGGTCAGGTCGTCGACGTCTCGATGTTCGACGGCGCGCTGTCGTTCCTCGCGATGATCGCCGCGGCGACGCTGACCGACGGCGTCGTGCCGAGACGCGGCCTGCTCCCGCTCTCGGGCCAGTTCGCCTGCTACCGCCCGTACGAGTGCAAGGACGGCGGCTGGGTCGCCTGCGGCGCGCTGGAGCCGAAGTTCTGGCAGGCGTGGTGCCGCGGGACCGGCCGCGAGGACCTGATCGAGCAGCAGTTCGCCGCGCCCGGCTCCGACGGCCACCGCGCTGTCGAGGCGGCCTTCCGCGAGCGCACGCGCGCCGAGTGGGAGGCGTTCGCGGCCGAGCACGACTGCTGCGTCGAGCCGGTGCTCGCGCTCGACGAGGCGCTCGACTCCGAGCTGGTGCGGGCGCGCGAGATGGTCGTCGCGCTCGACCAGCCGGGCGCGCCCGCGCCGGTGAAACTGCTCGGCCTGCCGGTCAAGCTCGGCCGGACGCCCGGCGACGCGTCGCGCGCGCCCGGCCCGGCGCTGGGCGAGCACACCGACGCGGTGCTCGCGGCGCTCGGCTATGGCGCGGACGAGGTCGAGGCGCTCAAGGCGAGCGGCGCGGTGGCCGGACCGGCCGGCTCCCCGCAGGGATCGTTCCTTGGCGGCTGAGCCGCGCCCGAGACGCGTCGAGCGGGCCGCGCCCGGCTCGCTGTCGCCGGCGCCCGACGGGCCGGCGACGGCCCGTGCCGACGGGCTGCTGAAGATGAGCGAGCTGGCCGAGCGCTCGGGCGTGAGCGCGGGCACGATCAAGCACTACCTGCGCGAGGGGCTGCTCGGCGACGAGGCGGAGATCCGCCGCACGAGCCGCAACATGGCCTGGTACCCGCCGGAGTTCGTCGAGCGGATCGGCCTCATCAAGCGCCTGCAGGAGGAGCGCTTCATGCCGCTGCGCGTGATCGGCGAGCTGCTGCGCGAGAGCCCGGAGCGCGTCGAGGCGCTGATCGAGCTGGAGGACCGCATCCTCGAACGCGCCGCGGCGGCCGCCGGCGAGCGCACGCGCACGTCGCGCCGCGCCGTCGAGCAGGCCTACGACGTGCCGCGCAACGTGCTCGAGCGGCTCGAGCAGCTGGAGGTCCTGACGCCGAACGCGCGCGGCTACGACGCCGACGACGTGAAGATCATCGAGGCGGTCTCGCGCTTTCGCGCCGGCGGCTACGACGAGGCGATCGGCTTCACCGTCTACGACACGCTGCGCTACCGGGAGGCGCTGCAGCCGCTCGTGGAGGAGGAGGTGCGCGTCCTGCTCGGCCGCCTCGCCGGCTCCGTCGACGAGGACCGCGCCGTCGAGATCATCGCCTCCGGCGCCGAGCCGCTCCACGAGCTGATCGGCGCGATGCACGCGAAGCTGCTGCTGGCCGCGCTGCGGCGCGAGCAGCAGCAGCGGCGGGGGTGACCGAGCGCTACGCGGCCAAGCCGCGCTCGGATGCCGCGCGCGCGAGCCGCTCGTCGAATGTGAGCACGCTGCCGCCCGCGGCCTCCGCGGCCAGCAGCACGCAGCAGTCCGGGAGCTTCAGCCCGGTATCGGCGCGCAGTGCGGCGAGCTGCTCGGCGGCGCCGCGCGGCAGCGGCAGCTCCTCCACCTCCAAGGCGTTGAGCGCTGCCCGCGTCGTTCGCAGCGTGCCCGTCCGCAGCGGCGCGACCAGCGCCTCCGCGAGCGTGATGGTGCTCACGCCGAACGGCTGGTCGGCGGCGTCCAGGAGTCGCTCGTCGGCCGCGTCGTGCAGCGCGTCGCGCGGATCGAGATGCGCGATCAGCACGCTTGCGTCGAGGACGATCATGCAGGCCAGTCGTTGCGCAGCTGCTCGAGATACCCCGGGGGATAGACGTCCGGCAGGACGCCGCTCGTGCGCTTGATCGCGGCGCGTCGTCGGGCCGTCGCGCGGTCCTCCTCGGCGGCGATCGTGCGATGGCCCTCGCGGACGAGGTCGAGCAGCAGCTTCGCGGGCCGCTCGCGGTCTGCCGGCCAGCGCCGCGCGGCGTCGCGCAGCGCGGCGGCGACCTCGTCGGTCTCCGTGAGCATGTGACGGGGGCGAGCGGTCGGCACGCAGCGATTGTAGCACCGCAACCGAGGTGCAACACCGAGCTGGGATCTCACCACACGGCGGTGTGCCGCTCCATCACGCCCCAGCCCTCGGCGAGCTGGAGCGGCGTGCCGGCGGGGCCCGGAAGGACGCCGGCGAACGTGCCGAACGGCTGGCGGTACTCGCTGCGCACGAGCAGCAGGTTCTCGCGGCGTTCGCGCGTCGCCTCGGCGGCGAAGCGCAGGGCGACGCCGTCGTCGGTCTCGACCGCGCCGAGGTCGTCGGCGAAGCGCGCGGCCGGGCCGACCTCGACCGGCACGCCGGCGACCCATACCGTCCGCTCGCTCTCGCGCGGCGGATCGTTGACGCCGGCGACGAGGTTCCATGCGAGCGTGCGCCCGTCGCCCGCCCGGCCGACGCCGGCGCACCACGTCCACGCCGTGCGACGCGCGTGGTAGCCGGCGCTGTCGTCGATCACGGCGAGCGCGTCGAGCTCTCGCACGACCCCGTCCACGACGACCGTGCCGCGCGCTCGCACGCCGCCCTGCTTGCGCGTCCACGCATACGCCTCGCCGTTCGGCGCGATCGTCTCGACGCCGTCGACCTCGTCGAGCGTCAGGTCGATCTCGACGCCGTCGTCGAGCACCAGCACGCGGCCGGGGCGGTCCATCCCCAGCCGCACGCCGCCGCCCGAGCGCCGCGTGCGCTCGCGCAGCCGTCCCGTCGCGCGATCCCAGACCGCCCAGAACGACTGGCGGCCCGGTCCGACGCGCGCCGTGCCGACGCACAGCATCAGCTCGGGCCCGTAGACGCCGACGTAGCGCCAGCGCTTCAGGGGCCGCGATCCGCGCCAGGCCGGCATGCGCACGGGCGGCAGCGGGACGCGGTCGAACGCGGCCGGGCGGATGACGCCGTAGCGACCGCGATGGGCCGGAAGCTTGGCGTTCGAGGGAAGGACGGGCGGCATGCGCGGGCGCGGTATGCTTGCTGACCGGTTGACTGACCAGTCAATCTGTCCTGCCTTGGAGAACCACCACCGCATGCGCGCCGCGGCGATCCAGATGAACTCTACCGGCGATCGCCCACGAAACCGCGCGACCGCCGACCGCCTCGTCCGGGCCGCCGCCGCGGACGGCGCGACGCTCGTCGTGCTGCCGGAGAAGTGGAACGTGCTCGGCAGCGCCGAGCAGCTCGCGGCCGGCGCCGAGCCGCTCGACGGCCCCGCGATCGGCTGGGCGCGGGAGCTCGCGCGCGAGCTGGGGATCGACCTGGTCGCCGGCTCGATCGTCGAGCAGCCCCACCCGCCGGGGGCGGGCGGGACCGGGTCCAAGCACTTCAACACGAGCGTCCACGTCGGCCCCGACGGCGAGCTGAAGGCCGTCTATCGCAAGCTCCACCTGTTCGACGTCGAGGTGGCGGGCGTCGCCTACCGCGAGTCCGACGGCGAGGATCCGGGGGAGGAGATCGTCACGACGACGCTGGCCGGGCGCGGCGGCGCGCCGGACGTCGAGCTGGGCATGGCGATCTGCTACGACCTGCGCTTCCCGGAGCTGTTCCGCATCCTCACCCTCCGCGGCGCGCGCGTGCTCTCGCTGCCGTCGGCCTTCACGCTCGCGACGACGCGCGACCACTGGGAGGTGCTGCTGCGCGCCCGTGCGATCGAGAACCAGTGCTTCGTCGTCGCCGCCAACCAGATCGGCGAGCACGTGCCGGGCAAGGCCTCCGGCGGGCGCTCGATGGTCGTCGACCCGTGGGGGACCGTGCTCGCGACCGCGCCCGACGACGAGGGCTACGCGATCGCCGAGCTCGACCTCGCGCGCCAGGACGCGATCCGGGCGAGACTGCCGGCGCTGGCGCATCGCCGGCCCGGCGCGTACGCGTGGCCGGACGCGCTGGAGGCCGCGGCGTGAGCCGGCCGGCCGCGAACCGTCCGGCGGAGGCCGGCCGCTGATGGCGAGGACCGAGCCGGCCGTCGACAAGCGACGCCTGATCCTCGACGCGGCCGTGCGCGTGTTCGCGCGCCAGGGCTTCCACACCTGCCGCGTCTCCGACATCGCCGACGAGGCGGGCGTCGCCTACGGCCTCGTCTACCACTACTTCGACTCGAAGGACCAGATCCTCGACACGCTCTTCCTCGAGCGCTGGGACATCCTGCTGCGCGCGATCCAGCAGGTCGACGCGGAGGAGATCCCGCCGCGCGAGAAGCTCTACGCGATCACCTCGTTCATCGTCGACTCCTACCGCCACGACCCCGACCTGATGAAGGTGATCATCGTCGAGGTCACGCGTGCCGCGAACACGTTCGGCCGCACCCACCTCGCGCACATCCGCGAGGCGTACGTGGGGATCGCCGCGATCGTCGAGAGAGCGCAGAGCGGCGGCACCTTCCGTGCCGACATCACGCCCGACTTCGCGGCGCTCGCGTTCTACGGCGCGGTCGAGCAGGTGCTGACCGGCTGGATCTTCGCGTTGCTGCCGACCGGGGAGCGGGAATACGAGCAGGCCAAGACCCATATCGTGGAGACGATCTGCGGCGGGCTCGACCTGCGCGCCGCGACCGAGTCGAACCGCCGGGAGAGCTGATTGAATGCCGGAGCTGATGGCTGAGAGTGACCTTGTCAAGCGCCTCGTGTGGTCGGGCCTGCTCGCCGGCATCGGCGCGCTCGCGAGCATCGCGACGCAGCGGCTCGCGGCGATGATCTGGATGCGCGCGTTCGGCGAGGAGCCGCCCGAATGACGGACGCCGTCCCCGAGCCCGCCGCCACCGACGACGGGCAGCCCGCGACCGAGGGAGCCGCGGCCGCCCCCGGCCAGGTCCCCGCCGCTCCTGCAGTCGCTCCCCCGCCCGTCGCCGCCGACCGTCCCGAGCTCGCCGTCGGCGCCGCCTTCGCCGGCGGCCTCGCCTTCGCCCTCCTCCTCAAGCGCCTTGCCCGCTAGCGACGACAGACAACAGAGCCTCGCGGCGACGGTCACGCAGGTCTCCGAGCAGGTCTCGCTGCTCGTCAGAGAGGAGATCGAGCTCGCGAAGGCCGAGATGGCGGTCAAGGCCCGCCGGCTCGCGACCGGCGCGGTCGTCGGGATCGTCGCCGGCGTGTTCGTGATCACCGGCCTCTTCTTCCTGCTGAACTCGGCCGCCTGGGGCGCCTACCTGATCTTCGGGGGCTCGGCCTACTGGGCCGGCTTCGCGATCGTCGCGGTGCTGCTGTTCCTGCTCGGCGCGCTCGCCGGCGGGATCGCCTACCGCGCGATGCGCAAGGGCACGCCGCCGGCGCCGACGATGGCGATCGACGAGGCGAAGAAGATCCGCGAGACCGTCACCGCCACGGAGGCCGGTTCCTGATGCCGACCCGCACCCCCGAGCAGATCCGCGCATCGATCGAGCAGAACCGCGAGCAGCTCGGCAGCTCGCTCGAGCACCTGCGCGCCGAGGTCACCGCGCTCACCGACTGGCGCGCCCAGCTGGGCGCCCACCGCAGAGAGGCGCTGATCGCCGCGGCCGTCGCCGGCTTCGTGATCGGCGGCGGGATCGCCGGACTGGGCGGGCTCGTCTTCGGCCGCCGCCGCGGCCGTCGCCGTCGCTGACGGCGACGGTGCCGCCGCCTAGGCGAGGAACCTCGACGGAATGCCTCCGACGCCGAGCAGTCCCGGGCCGACGTGGGTGCCGATCACGGGGCCGACCTCGGAGACGAAGCAGGGGTCGGTGCCGAAGATCTCGCGGCCGCGCTCCACCAGTCTGGCCGCTTCGTCGGGCGCCTGGATGTGCTGGATCACCCACGCGTCGGCGCCGTCGTCGTGGCGTGAGCGCAGGTAGTCGACCATCCGCTCGAACGCGCGGCCTGACGTGCGCACGCGCTCGATCGGTGTGATCTCCGCCTCGAGCGTGAGGATCGGCTTGATCTTCAGCGCCGAGCCGAGCCACGCCTGCGCGGCCCCGATGCGCCCGCCGCGGCGCAGGTACTCGAGCGTGTCGACCGCGAACCACATCTGCAGCGCCGCGCGCGCCTCGCGCGTGTGCGCGACGACCTCCTCGGCGCTCGCGTCGCGCGCGGCGGCCGCGTGCGCGGCGAGCACGACGAGCCCCTGCCCGCCGCAGGCGCTCTGCGAGTCGAGCACGTGGATCCGCTCGCCGCCGCTGCCGGCGAGCTGGTCGCGCGCCTGGCAGGCCGACGCGAACGTGCCGGAGATCGCGCCCGAGAGATGGAGCGAGACGATCTCGTGCCCGGCCGCCAGCAGCGGCTCGTAGACGGCGAGGAAGTCGCCGATCGACGGCTGCGAGGTCGTCGGCAGCTGCTTCGCGGTGCGCAGGTGCGCGTAGTAGGCGTCGAAGTCCGGCAGGTCGGCCTCGCGGTCCTCGCGGCCGTCCCAGTGAACGTAGAGCGAGACCTCGTGGATGCCGCGCGCCGCGACGAGCTGGCGGGGGAGGTAGTGGCAGGTGTCGGTGACGACGGCGACCGAGCCCATCGTGGCGCACCCTAGTCGATGCGCCGGGGCGCGCGGGCCACTACAGTCCCGCGGGTGCGTCGCGTCCTCGTCTGCGCCTTCGCGCTCCTGTTGCTCGCGGCGCCGGGCGCTTGGGCGCGCGACCCGATCACGCCCCTGAGCGACGTCCACCGCGGGCTGCACTGCACGGCGCGCACGGTCGTGCAGGGCACGACGATCAGCAGCTTCGACGTCGACGTGCTCGACGTCGTCGCCGACGCCGACGGGACGGGCGCGCGGATCCTCGTGCGCGTCTCGGGCCCCGCCGTGGCCGGCACGGGCATCGCGGAGGGCTTCTCCGGCTCGCCCGTCTACTGCCCGGACGCGCACGGGACGATCGGCAACGCCGGCGCGATCTCCGCCACGATCGGCCAGTACGGCGAGGACGTCGGGCTCGTGACGCCGATCGAGCAGATGCTCGACCTGCCGGTCAAGCCGCCGAGCGGCGTGCGCCGCGCCCCGCGCCTGCTGCACGCGGCCAGAGCGCTCGGATCGCCGCTCGTGCTCAGCGGCCTCTCGCCGGCGCTCGGACGGCTGCTGCAACGCACCGCGCTCGCGCACGGCCACGCGCTCGTCGCCGCGCCGGCCGGCCCGCTCGGGACGTTCGCGCCGCAGCCGCTGGTGCCGGGCGCCTCGCTCGCCGTCGGCCTCTCCAGCGGCGCCGTCGCGACCGGCGCGGTCGGCACCGTCACCTACCGCGACGGCGACGTCGTCTACGGCTTCGGGCACCCGTTCGAGAGCGCAGGGCGCCGCGCGCTGCTGTTGGGCGACGCCTACGTCTTCACGGTCGTCGCCAACCCGCTCGACACGGCCGACGCGACCTCCTACAAGCTCGCCGCGCCCGGCCACGCGCTCGGCACGCTCACGGACGACGCGCTCGCCGGCGTCGTCGGCACGGTCGGCACTGCGCCGCGCACCGTGCCGTTGACGGTGCGCGTGCGCGACGCCGACACCGGCGCGCACGTCACGCAGCGCACCCAGCTCGTCGACGAGACGGACCTCGGCGACCCCGACGGCCAGGGCGCACTGTCGGCGATCTCCTCGATCGCCGTCGCGCAGGCCGTCACGAGCGCCTTCGACGGCGCGCCGGCGCAGGAGACGGGCCGCCTCTGCTTCACCGCGCGGGTGCGCGAGCTGCGCAGACGGCTGCGCTTCTGCAATCGCTACGTCGCGCAGGGCGCGCTGCAGTCCGACGTGCCGATCCCGCTCGCGCTGACGATGGGCAGCGACGTGACGAGCGCGCTCGGCGCGGTCGCAAACGCCCGCTTCCGCGCGCTGCATCTCACGAGCCTGCGCGCCTCGGCCGTCGTCGAGCGCGGCCTGGCGCTCGCGACGATCCGCTCGGCGCGCCTCTCGCGGCGCGTCGTACGGCCGGGCGAGACCGTGCGCGCGGCGCTGCGGGTGCGGCTGCTGCGCGGGCCGCTGCGCACGATCCGCTTCGCGCTGCGCGTCCCGCACGGCCTGCGCCCGGGCGTGCACGCGCTGCGGCTGGTCGGCACGCCGGTCGAGGACGCGACGGTGCCCAGCAGCGACGCGCTCACGATCCTGCTCGAGCTGTTCTCCAGCGGCGGGAGCGGCGGCGGCGCGGAGTCGCTGCGGGAGGTGATCGACCGCTTCACCGGCATCGCGCGCTACGACGGCGTGCGTGCCGTGCTCGGCGGTCGCGCGTGGCGTGCGCTGCGCAGCCCGCAGCTGCGGATCGACGGGCACGCCACGGTCCGCGTGCGGGTCGCCGCGCGCGGACACGGCTCCAACGCCCGGCCGCGCGCGGTCGGGCGCGTGCTGGCAGCGAACGGCTGACGCGCCGGGCGCGGCCGCTCAGCCGAGCCGGTTCTCGATCGACAGCGGCGCCGGCTCCGCCGCGGCGGGCGCAGGCGCGTCGTCCTCGTCCGGCTGCTCGACGCCGAGCAGTCCGGCCAGCTCGCCGCTGTCGAACATCTCCATCACGATGTCGCAGCCGCCGACCAGCTCGCCTCTGACGAACAGCTGCGGGATCGTCGGCCAGTTCGACAGCGCCGAGAGCTCCTGGCGGATGCGCGGGTCGGGCAGGACGTCGACCGCCGCGAACGGCGCCTCGAGCGTCTGCAGCGCACCGGCGGTGCGGGCGGAGAAGCCGCACATCGGCTGGTCCGGCGTCCCCTTCATGAAGAGGATCACCTCGTTGGATCTGATCGCGTCCGCGATCGCGTCGCGGAGGGGGTTCTGCGTCTCGCTCACGGTCACGTCCTCTACTCGGCCTTGGTCTGGAGTGCCAGCGCGTGGATGCGGCCGCCGAGCTCGCCGTCGAAGACGTCGTAGACGAGGCGGTGCTGGGCGATCCGCGGCATGCCGGCGAACGCGGCCGCGACGACCACGGCCTCGAAGTGGTGCCCGTCGTCGCCGCGCACCTCGGCTCTCGCGCCGGGGATGCCGGCCTCGATGCGCTGCTTCAGCTCTTGCTTGGTTGCCATCTCGGTTGCCATCGCGCCCAAGGGTAGCGGGGGATGGGGGTCGCTACACTGAATGAAGTGCCGTACCCCGACGCGACGGAGACCACCTGATGATCACGCTCACCGACAAAGGCGCCGAGAAGGTCCGCGAGTTCCTCAGCTCCCAGGGCGGCGAGGTCGAGAACGGCCGGACTGCGCGTCGGCGTGCGCGGCGGCGGCTGCTCCGGCTTCCAGTACGCGCTCGCGTTCGACCAGCAGCGCGACGGCGACCAGGTCTTCGAGCAGCAGGGCATCCGCCTGCTCGTCGACGGCCCGAGCCTGCCGTACGTCGAGGGCTCCACGATCGACTACGTCGACGACCTCCAGGGCGCCGGCTTCAAGGTCGAGAACCCCAACGTGATCGCCGCCTGCGGCTGCGGCTCGTCCTTCCGGGTGGCCGACGAGCAAGAAGTCAGCGCCGTCTGACAGCCGTTCCACGTTGATACCTATAGGTTGTATTACGATTACGTATAGGTATTATCTGATGGGTGGATGCTCGTATTGGGCAGTTGTTCCCCGTCGGTGGTCCTGTACCGCCTGATCTGATCGTCGGTCGCGCAGGAGAAGCTCGACGAGATCGAGCGACGACTGCGCGAGGGGCTTCATACGATGCTCGTGGGGCCTCGCCGAATCGGAAAGACCACCGTGTGCGCGGCCGTATGCGAGCGCCTTCGCAGAGACCGCATGTCGGTCATCCACGTGGAGGTGCCGACGTCGTCGTCCTGATTGATGGGAGCGAAGAGCGGACCCTGGCCGGCATGTTGGGTCCGCCGATGCACTTCGGCAAGCTGTGCGATCGGCTGTCGATCGACCCGACTATCCCCCGGGCCGTGTGGCGGGAAGCGCTTGCGGACCGGTTCGAGCGCGCCGAGATGCGCTTGGATGAGAACGCGTGGGACATGCTGCTGGCGTTCGGCGCAGGGCGTCCGTACGAGACGATGGCGGCGGCGCGGTATACGGCGCTGAACGCTCGCAAGCTCGGCGAACGCGACGCGATCCTGGACGTCGGTGCGTTCGAGGCGCAGATGGGGATCGACGAGGCCGTACGGCACATGAGCGACGATGGGGCCTAGGAGAACGCCCATGGAGTCAGGTCCAGAAGAGGTCCTGACCGGACGGATCGCCGAGTATCAGGAGCTGCGCGGACTGCTCGATGAGCGCCCCGGCCTGACCGTCGTAGCAGCCGATCCCTGGAGCGGGACCAGCGCGCTGCTGCGGGAAGCCCTCGAGGGGCTGGACGGCGACCGAGTGCTCGTTGACGCGCGTCCCGCCGCGGACGCCCTCGACCTCGCGACGTCGATCGCCGATGCCGCGGTTGAGCAGCTCGAGCCTGACGCTGCGGCTTGGTGGAGCGGCAACGCCCCGCCGACGAGCGCCGCAGGGCTTCGCCTGTCGCGCAGCTTGAGCCTGCGCGGGACCGGTGCGGACGCGCTCCGAAGCGGCGCGGGCCCATGGGATCGGCGGATGGACGAGGCGGTGGAGCTGGTCACGGTGCTCGGCGGAGCGTCGGTCACGCTCGCGATCGACCATGTCGGTCTTCTCCTCTCGGCCTTGCCGGCTCGTGAGGCACGCGAGTTGCTCGGGGCTTTGCGTGCCTTGCGCCAACGTCACTCCGCCCTCGATCTCGTGCTCGTGGAGCATCCCGACGGTGTTGCGTCCGCGGCGCTCGCCGATGCTGAGCATCCCCTCTTTCGTGCTGGACATCAGCTCCGCTTCCGTCGTCCGGAGCCGATTCGCTTCGTCCAGGATCTTGCGATCACGCGCGGATGGACTCGGGAGCGCGCCGAGATGGTGCATGCGGCGGCAGAGCTGGCCGACGGCGTCCCCGCCTTGACCTGGCGGACTTGCGGCTTGGCTTCGCATGAGCGATCGCATGAGGATCGCGCGCTCGCCGGCTGGCGCGAGTTGCGCCGGGCGACTGCTCTGTGCACGGCGCGGCAGTGGGACTCGCTGCGACGAGTGCATCCGCTCGCGCAGTCGATCGTCGCGGCGTTGGCGTGCGACCTGCGCCCGCACGCCGTGAACGCGAACAGCAAGAGCATCAACGACGCGCTGCGCCGCCTTCGCGATCTCGGAATGGCGTGGCAGCCGCTTCCGCGCGAATGGAAGCTGTCGGACCCGCTGCTCGCCGCGTGGACGCGGGACCACGCACCGGCGTGGATCGAGCGGAGGCGGCGGGGCGGGACGTAGCCTCGACGCGGCTACGCCGGCTCGTTGTCGAGCGAGCGCCAGAGGTAGCGGCACGCGAGCGTGCGGTGGGGGCGCCAGGGCTCGGCGATCTCGGTCAGCCGGGCGGGGCCGGGGAGGCCGGGGAGGCCGTAGGCGCGCTCGACGGCGCGTCTGATGCCGAGGTCGCCGACGGGCAGGACGTCGGGCCGGCCGAGGTGGAACATCAGGTACATGTCGACCGTCCACTGGCCGAGGCCCTTGACGGCGATCAGCTCGGCGGCGACCGCCGCGTCGGGCAGCTCGTCGAAGCGCTCCAGCTCGAGCTCGCCGCCGACCACGTGCTCGGCGAGCGAGCGCAGGTAGGAGGCCTTCGCTCTCGAGAGGCCGGCGGCGGCGCGCAGCTCCTCCGGGTCGTCCGCGAGCAGCTGCTCGGGCGTGGGGGTGCGGCCGCCGTAGCGGTCGGTCAGGCGGCCGTAGATCGTGCGCGCCGCCTTCGTCGACAGCTGCTGGCCGACGATCGAGCGCACGAGCGCGCCGTAGTGGTCGTCGGGGCGGCCGGCGCGCGGGTCGCCGAGCCCGTCGGGGCCGACCGCGTCGAGCACGGCCGCAAGCACCGGGTCGGCGGCGCGCAGGTGGGCCTCGGGCGTCGGCACGCCGGGATCATACGGGCGGCGCTCGGCTTTACCTGGATTTGACGGGAAGGAGCCGCAGACCGCGCTAGGATCACGCGCGTATGCGCGTAGCCTTGGTTTCGCCGTACTCGTGGACGTACCCCGGTGGCGTCACCCGGCACATCGAGGCGCTCGCCGAGCAGTTCCTCGCGGAGGGACACGACGTCCGCGTGCTGGCGCCCTACGACCCCGACGACCGGCTCTCCGCCGTGCTGCACCGCGGCGCGGCGCCGCAGCGGCGCGCGCTGCCGGACTACGTGATCCCGCTCGGCCGCACGATCGGCTTCAGAGCGAACGGCGCGGTCTCGAACCTCTCCTCGCGCGGAGCCGGCGTCAGCCAGATGCGACGCGAGCTGCGTCACGGCGGCTACGACGTCGTCCACCTGCACGAGCCGGTCGTGCCGGTGCTGTGCTGGGACGCGCTGTCCTCCACGCGCGTCCCGCTCGTCGGCACGTTCCACTGCTACTCGACGAACCGCGTCACGAACAACGCCGCCAACGCCCTCGGCGCCCGCCGCCTGTTCAACCACCTGCACGTGCGGATCGCCGTCTCCGAAGCCGCCGCGTGGACGGCGCGGCGCTTCTTCGGCGGGCGCTACCGGATCGTCCCCAACGGCGTCGCGCTGCCGGAGGGCGGTGTGCCAATTCCGTCCGCCGCTCGCGCGCCGGGCGATCGCCTGCGGCTCGCGTTCGTCGGGCAGGCGGTCGAGCGCAAGGGCCTGCCGGTGCTGCTGCGCGCGTTCGAGGCGCTGCGCGAGCACATCCCCGTCGAGCTGACGGTCGTCGGCGCCAACCGCGACGAGGTCGAGCCGCTGCTGCTCGACGACCGCGGCGTGACGGTGCTCGGCCGCGTCGACGACGCGGAGAAGCAGCGCGTGCTCGAGTCCGCCGACCTGCTGTGCGCGCCGTCGCTCGGCGGCGAGAGCTTCGGGATGGTGCTGACGGAGGCGTTCGCCGCCGGCACGCCGGTCGTCGCCTCCGACATCGCCGGCTACCGCGACGTCGTGCGCGACGACGCCGACGGCGTGCTCGTGCCGCGCGGCGACGCGACCGCGCTCGCGGAGGCGCTGCGCGACCTGTGGCTCGCGCCGCAGCGGCGCGCCGAGCTGGCGCGCGAGGCGTCGGTCCGCGCGGAGCGCTTCGCGTGGCCGCACGTGGCGCGCGAGGTGCTCGACGCCTACGCGGACGCGATCGCGACGCCGGCGCCGCAGGGCGCGCTCGAGCGCGTCGCGGTGCGGGTCGGCGCCAAGCCCGCCGACCTCGAGCCGGCCGTGCGTGCGCGGCACCTGCCGAGCCTCGAGCCGCCGCTGCCCGCCGGCGCGCGCAAGCCCGCGTTCGTCTTCGCACGCCGCGTCGCGATGCTCGCGTTCGCCGCGCTCGCGCTCGTCGGCACCGTGCTCGCGTTTCGCCGCATCGGCGTGCACGAGATCGCGCTCGCGCTGCTCGACTCGAGCCCCGCCTGGGTGCTCGTCGGCCTGGGCGTGATGTGCGCCTCGATGGCCGTGCGAGCCGTCTCCTGGCACGCGATCCTCAAGGCCGCGATCCCGCGCGGGCGCGTGCGCCTGCGCGACGCGATGCAGGGCACCTTCATCGGCGTGCTGATGAGCGCGACGCTGCCGGCCCGTCTCGGCGAGCCCTCGCGCGCGCTGATCGTCGCGCGGCGGACCGGCCGCCCGCGCGAGCACCTGCCGGTCGTGCTCGGCACGATCGTCTCGCAGGCGCTGCTGAACATCCTCGCGCTGGCGCTGCTCGGCGTCGTGACGTTCTCGACGGTGAGACTGTTCCACAAGCACCACGACGCGCTGATCTTCGTCGCGATCATGCCGCTGCTGCTGCTGGCGATGGTGCTGCTGGCGCCGCCGCTGCTGAGCGCAGGGCGCCACTCGCGCTTCGCCAAGCTGCGCGAGCTGACCGGCCAGGCGCGCAGCGCGCTCGCGCGCGTGCGCAACGGCCTGGCGGTCTTCCGCGAGCCGCGGCTCGGCGGCACCGCGGTCGCCGCGCAGCTGACGGCGTGGGCGCTGCAGTGGATCTCCTGCTACGTGCTGCTCGTCGCGCTCGGACTCGACCACCAGGCCGGTGCGGGCGCGGCGGCGGCGGTCCTGTTCGCCGTCAACGTGACGGCCGTGCTGCCGGCGACGCCGTCGAACCTCGGCATCTTCCAGGCGGCCTGCGTCGTCGTGCTGAGCGGCGGCTACGGCGTCTCGCAGGCGGACGCGCTCGGCTACGGGATCATCCTCCAGGCCGTCGAGATCGCGACCGCCGTGATCATGGGGATGCCGGCGCTCCTGAAGGAGGGCCTGTCGTGGAAGGACGTGCGCCTGCGCGCGATCCAGACGGCGCCCGTCGAGCTGCGCGCCCCGGCCGGCGGGCCGCGCCAGCAGCCCGCCGCCTCCGAGGCGTAGCGACGCGTCCGAAGCGTCCTGCCGCGCGCTCGGCCGACGCGCACAGGACAGGATGCTTCCGCGCGGTCAGGCCGCCGCGAGCGCCGAGGATGCCTCCTGGAAGAGGCCCATCTGCTGCGCGAGCGACTCGCCGCAGTACGCGCGCACGACGCCGAGCTCCTCGACGATCGTCCCGGCACGCGCCATCACGCGCGCGAACTCGGGGCTCGCCGCGAGCGCGTCGAGCTGGGCGCGCGCGCCGTGCACGAGCATGAAGCCGGCCAGGCCGCCGCCGTGCGGCTGCAGCAGGCACGGCTCGAAGCTCTCCACCCTGCCGGCGCTCTGGGCCTCCTGCCAGAACGAGACCGTCTCGCCGAACACCTCCAGGGCCTGCTGCTCGCGGCCCCGTACGACAGCGCCCCAGCCGATGAACAGCGCGTCGTCAGCCATGCGTGGTCCCTCCTTCGCGTTTGTCGCCGTAGGACCGCGTATGCCCAACCGGAGGGGCGTTGATACCGGGAGCCGGCGCCGCGGGTCAGTCGACGCCGGCGGCGTCCGCCGCGCGCGCGACCTCGGCCTCGACGGCGCCGTCGGGCGGGTCCTCGTCGAGCAGCGTGGGGTCGCGGTCGGAGCCGGCGATGATGTCGTCCGGCGCCTTGTCCTTGGGCAGGAAGCCGCTTCTCATGCCGAAGTAGACGGCCTGCGGGTGGTGCGCGACGATCGCGACGGTCGACTGCTCCGGCTCGACCGCGTAGCCGCCGGAGAGGCGCATGCCGATCGACGGCGCGTCGAGCAGCGCGAAGACCTTCTCGTGCTCGGACTGGTCCGGGCAGGCGGGGTAGCCCCACGAGTAGCGGCGGCCCTGGTCGAGCTCGATGCCGAGGTCGCTGCGGACCTTCGCGTGCAGCCACTCGGCCATCCCCTCCGCGGTCTGGACGCCGAGGCCGTGCACGAACAGCTGCTCGGCGAACTCGCCGTCTCGCTCCAGCTGCGCCATCAGCTCGGTGACCTCGTCGCCGGCGGTGACGACCTGGAGGGCGACGACGTCCTTCTCGCCTGAGGACAGCGGGCGGTAGAGGTCGGCGAGGCAGATGCGGTCGTGCTTGGGCTGGCGCGGGAAGACGAGCCGGTTGATCTCGCGCTCGTGGTCCTCGGGGTCGAAGATGACGACCTCGTTGCCCTCCGAGGCGGCTGGGAAGTAGCCGAGCTTCGCGCGCGGGTGCAGGTATCTCTGCTCGGCCCACATGCGCTCCAGGCGCGGCTGGAAGTTCTCGCTGACGAGCTCCTTCCAGGCGTCGCCCTTCACGCCGCGCCCGCCCCAGTGGAGCTTGAACAGGACGTGCGTGTCGAGGTGCGGGTAGACCTCGTCGAGCGGCACGTCGATCTCGCGCACGCCCCACCACGGCGGGGTCGGAACGGGCGTGTCGGTGCGCGCGGCGGAGCGCACGGAGTCGTCGGTGACGGGCGGGCCGTCGTCCACGACGACCGGCTTCTCGCGCAGCGTTCTCGCCGCCGCGCGGGTCTTCTCGACGAGCGCGGCGCGCGCGTCCCCGTCGACGAGCTGGTCCATCTTCGCCAGCCCCTCGAACGCGTCCTTGCAGTAGAAGACGCCGGGCTCGTAGACGTCGTCGTCCTCTCTCCCGTGCGGGTAGAGGATGCGCAGGCCGAAGTCGCGGTTGATCGCGGCGCCGCCGATCAGCACCGGGAACGGCAGCGCGCGCTCGTGCAGCTCCTGCACGCACAGCGGCATCTGCTTGGAGGTCGAGACGAGCAGGGCGGAGAGGCCGATCGCGGTCGCCTCGTGCTCCTGCGCGGCGTCGAGGATCGTCGAGATCGGCACCTGCTTGCCGAGGTCGACGACCGTGTAGCCGTTGTTCGTGAGGATCGTGTTGACGAGCGACTTGCCGATGTCGTGCACGTCGCCGAAGACGGTCGCGATCACGACCGTGCCCTTCGTGTAGCCCTCGATGCGGTCGAGGTAGTTCTCCAGCCGCGCGACGGCCTTCTTCATCACCTCGGCCGACTGGAGCACGAACGGGAGGATCAGCTCGCCGGCGCCGAACTTGTCGCCGACCTCCTTCATCGCCGGCAGCAGGACGTCGTTGAGCGTCGGCACCGCGCCGATCTTCTCGACCGACTTGTCGATCCAGTCCTCGACGCCGTCCTTCTTGCGGCGCAGGATGTGGAAGTGCAGCGCCTCCTCCGGCTCCATGCCGGCGGTCGGGTCGGCCTGCTCGTCCTCGTCCGACTCGCCCTTCTCCTCGAAGTGCTCGATGAAGCGCTGCGTCGCGTCCTCGCGTCTGTTGAAGACGAGGTCGTCGGCGAGGTCGCGCTCGACCTGCGGGATCTCCGAGTACGGCGTGATGTCGGCGGGGTGGACCATCGCGAGGTCGAGGCCCGCTTCGACGCAGTGGTGCAGGAAGACGGAGTTCAGGACCTCGCGCGCCGCTCTGCCGAAGCCGAACGGAGACGTTCGAGACGCCGAGCGAGGTCAGCACGCCCGGCAGCGCGGCCTTGATCTCGCGGATGCCCTCGATCGTCTCGATCGCGGAGTCCTTGAACTCGTCCGAGCCGGTTGCGAGCGTGAACGTGAGCGCGTCGAAGATCAGCGTCTGCGGGTCCATCCCGTGCTCGTCGCAGACGTAGCCGTGGATGCGGCGGGCGACGTCGACCTTGCGCTGGCGCGTCTTCGCCATCGACTCCTCGTCGATCGTCAGCGCGATCAGCGCGGCGCCGTGCTCGATGCAGAGCGGGACGACGTGGTCGAGCTTGTCGCGACCGGCCTCCAGGTTCACCGAGTTGACGATCGCGCGGCCGGGGATCTGCTCCAGCGCCGCCTTCATCACGTCGGGCTCGGTCGAGTCGACCTGGATCGGGGCGGGGAGGGAGAGCGAGACCTTCTTGACGAGCGTCGCCATCTGCTCGGCCTCGTCCTGGCGCTCGGTCAGCGCGACGCAGAGGTCGAGGATGTGCGCGCCGCCCTCGACCTGGCTCTCGGCGATCTGCAGCAGGCCGTCGTAGTCGTCGGCCAGCAGCATCGCCTTCGCCTTGCGCGAGCCCTGCGAGTTGACGCGCTCGCCGACGATCGTCGGGCGCGGCTCCTGCGCGAGCGGCGTGGCGGCGATCATCGAGGAGACGTGGGGTGGGCGGGCCTGCGGGCGCGTGCTCGGCGCGAGGTCCTTCACGCGCTCGGCGATCGCGCGGATGTGGTCGGGCGTCGTGCCGCAGCAGCCGCCGACGACGTTCACGCCGTAGCGCTCGACGAACTCGCCCAGCGACGCGGCCAGCGGCTCGGGCTTCTCGGGGAAGATCGTCTCGCCGTCGGGGCCCTGGAGCGGCAGGCCCGCGTTCGGGATGCAATGGACGGGGAGGGGGGAGTGCTCGCCGAGGAAGCGGATCGCGTCGCGCATGTCCTCGGGGCCGGTCGAGCAGTTGAGCCCGATCACCTGGACGTCGAGCGCGGTCAGCGTCGTGAGGACCGCGGAGATGTCGGTGCCGAGCAGCATCTTGCCGCCGTTGGGCAGCAGCGAGACCGAGCACTGGATCGGCAGCGTCGTGCCGGTCGCCTTGAACGCCTCGCGCGCGCCGAAGATCGCGGCCTTGACCTCGAGGATGTCCTGCGCAGTCTCGATGATCAGCAGGTCGGCGCCGCCCTCGACGAGCCCGCTCGCCTGCTCGGCGAAGACGTCCACGAGCGCGCGGAAGGAGATGTTGCCGAGCGTCGGGTCGTCGGAGGCCGGGAGGAAGCCGGTCGGGCCGATCGAGCCGGCGACGAAGCGTGACTCGCCGGCCGCTCTGCGCGCGATCTGGGCGGCCTTCACGTTGACGTCGTGCGTGTGGTCGGCGAGGCCCCACTCGTCGAGCTTCAGGCGCGAGGCCTGGAACGTGTCGGTCTCGACGACCTGCGCGCCGGCGTCGAGCATCGCCGCGTGGACGCCCTCGATCACGTCCGGGCGGTGGAGCACGAGCGCCTCGTGGCACTTGCCCTCCAGGCCGCCGTAGTCGGCCTGCGTCAGGTCGAACTGCTCGAGGGTCGCCCCCATCCCGCCGTCGAAGACGACGATTCTCTGCCGGATCGCATCGAGGTAGTCACGCATCGGGGCGATGCTAGCAGCGACGCGCCCAACCTTGACACGGGCGTGGGAAGGTTTGCGGGCGCCGCCCGCGGCGCCGCCGCCTACCAGTGGTGGGGGAGGAACGGACGCGGCTGGCGCGGGGCGGGGCGGCAGATCGTCTCGTCGCAGACGAACTTCCTGCCGTTGTCGTCGACGTGGTAGTGGAGGTGGGCGGGGAGTGGGCGCTCGGTGCGGAACAGCGTCCGGAGCTGACGGAGCATGGCGTTCTCTCTGTGTTCGTTCGGGTGGGTACCGACGACGGTAGAGCAGCCCACCTCGCGCGTCTGTGCGTCAGCTCACGGACGTCTGCGGGATCTCAGCCGCCGGCGGTCGCGGTCGAACGCGTCTCGAGCCGGAAGTGGACCGTCACCTCGACCTGCCGGAGTCCGGCGCGGCGCCGCAGGTCCGCCGCCAGCACGCGCGTCGGCGGCGGCTGCCGCGGGGCGCTGACGGTGACCATGACGGTCCCGCTGGCGCCGTCGCGGTCGGAGGTGAGCTGGAGCACCTCCGCGTCCGGCGCCCACGCGGCGATCGCGTCGTCGGCGTCCTGGCGCAGCAGCTCGTCCTCGACCTCCGCGCGCGTGTGAACGCCGAGCGGGACGGCGAGCGTGACGATCGCGACCGCCGAGATCGCCATGCCGGCGCTCACGCGGCGGTGGTGGCGCGCGAGCAGGCTGCGGTCGACGTAGCCGGAGCCGAGCAGCACGAGCGCGGCGGAGAACAGGATCGCCACGAGGTTCGTCGCGAACAGCAGCGCGGCGCCGCGCATGTAGCCGCCGTCGCCGATCTCGAGCATGACCCCGACCGTCACCAGCGGCGGCACGAGCGCGACCGCGATGGCGACGCCGGGGATCGAGAAGAACGCGTCGCGGTCGGTCAGCACGTAGCCGGCGGCGAGGCCGGCGACGACCGCGATCCCGAGGTCGAGCAGCTGCGGCCCGGTGCGCGCCAGCAGCTGGTCGTTGACGTCGCCGGGGCCGAGCGCCGAGCCGACGAGCGCCGCCATCGTCCAGCCGACCGCGATCCCGACCGCGATCCCGCCGGCGAGCACGGCCACCGACGCCGCCAGCCGGCGCAGGTCGCCCGTCACGAGCGCCGCGGCGGAGGCGACGATCGGCGTCATCAGCGGCGAGACGAGCATCGCGCCGATCACGACCGCGGACGAGTCGCCGATCAGGCCGAGCGCGGCGATCGTCGCGGCGAGCGTCAGCAGCACGAAGAAGCGCCGCAGGAACGGCCGGCGCCGCTCACCCTCGAAGAACAGGTCCTGCTCGACGCGCGCCCGCTCGTCCTGCGCCCAGGCGCTGCGCCTGCGCAGCAGCAGGCCCAGCGGCGAGAGGCGCATCGGGGGGCGTCTCGGCGGCGACATGGCGGGCGCCGACGATACGCGCGCGCCGGGACGGACGCCCAGGCTGCCGCCGGCTCCGGCAGCAGCCGCGTGGAGCGCTTCGGGCCGAGCAGCAGCTCGCGCACGACCACCGGCGCCCGGTGCTATGAATCCCGGCCCCTTCGACCGCCGACCCTGCGAGGAGCCGCCCCGTGACCGCCGCGACCACCGCCACGACGGACCGCACGCGCTGGCTCGCGCTGTACGTGCTGTGCGCCGCCGTGCTGATGATCGTGCTCGACGCGACGGTCGTGAACGTCGCGCTGCCGTCGATCCAGGATGCGCTCGGCTTCTCGCAGGCGAACCTCGCGTGGGTCGTCAACGCCTACCTGATCGCGTTCGGCGGGCTGCTGCTGCTCGGCGGCCGCATCGGCGACCTCGTCGGCCACCGCCGCATCTTCCTGATCGGCCTGACGGTCTTCACGGCCGCGTCGTTGCTGTGCGCGCTCTCGCAGACCCAGGGGATGCTGATCGCCGCGCGCTTCGTGCAGGGCGCCGGCGGCGCACTCTGCTCGGCGGTCGTGCTGGGGATGATCGTGACGATGTTCCCCGAGCCGCGCGAGCAGATGAAGGCGATCGGCGTCTACGGCTTCGTCGCCTCGGCGGGCGGCTCGATCGGCCTGCTGCTCGGCGGCTTGCTGACCGAGACGATCAGCTGGCACTGGATCTTCTTCGTCAACGTGCCGATCGGCGTCGCGGCGGCGCTGCTGGCGCTGCGGCTCGTGGAGGCGCGCCCGGGGCTCGGTCTCGCCGCCGGCGCCGACCTGCCGGGCGCGCTGCTGCTGACGAGCGGCTTGATGCTCGGCGTCTACGCGATCCTGCAGATCGGCGAGCAGGGCCTCGGCTCGAGCGACGTGCTCGGCTTCGGCGCCGTGTCGGTCGTGCTGCTGACGGCGTTCGTGCTGCGCCAGGCGCGGATCGCGAACCCGCTGATGCCGCTGCGGCTGTTCCGCGCGCGCAACGTGACGGGCGCCAACCTCGTGCTGATCCTGCTCGTCGTCGGCATGTTCGGGATGTTCTTCCTCGGCGCGCTCTACATGCAGCGGGTGCTCGCATACTCACCGCTCGAGGTCGGGCTGGCGTTCCTGCCCGGCACGATCGTGATGGGGACGATGTCGCTGCGCGTCTCGGGGCCGGTGAGCATGCGCTTCGGCGCGCGCGGGATCCTCGCCGTCTGCCTGACGGCGATCGGCGCCGCGATGCTGCTGTTCGCGCGCACGCCGGTCGACGGCTCCTACGTGCGCGACCTGCTGCCGATCATGCTGCTGTTCGGCTTCGGCGCGGGCCTCGCCTTCCCGCTGCTGATGCAGCTCGCGATGTCGGGCGCGACGCCGAGCGACGCGGGCCTCGCGTCGGGCCTGGCGAACACGACGCCGCAGGTCGGCGGCGCGGTCGGCCTGGCGGCGCTCGCGACGATCGCCGCGAACCGCACCGACACGCTGCTCGCCCAGGGCGAGTCCGCACTGGAGGCGCTCAACGGCGGCTTCCACGTCGCCTACCTCGTCGGAGCGGCGCTCGTGCTGTGCGCGATCGGCGTCGTCTTCGCCGTGCTGCGCCCGGCGTCCGCCGGGGCGATGGCGCACGGCCACGCGCCCGAGCACGACGCGCTGCCGGGCGAGGCCGAGCGGCGCCGTTGGCCGTAAAATGCCGGCATGGCTGCGCTGCGTGGATCCAAGACCGACGGCGACACGGCCCACACCACCCTTTCGGGGGAGCCGATCGAGGCGCTCTACACGGCGGAGGACCTGCCGGCCGCGGAGCGGATCGGGCTGCCCGGCGAGTATCCGTTCACGCGCGGCGTGTACGAGTCGATGTACCGCGGTCGCACCTGGACGATGCGGCAGTTCGCCGGCTTCGGGACCGCCGAGGAGAACGAACGAGCGCTTCCGCTATCTGATCGACCATGGCCAGACGGGCCTCTCGACGGCGTTCGACATGCCGTCGCTGATGGGTCACGACTCCGACCACCCGCGCTCGCTGGGCGAGGTGGGGCGCGAGGGCGTCGCCGTCGACACGGTCGAGGACATGGAGACCCTCTTCAGAGGCATCGATCTCGGCGAGGTGACGGTCTCGATGACGATCAACGCGCCGGCGCCGATCCTGATGGCCTACTACGTCGTCGCCGCCGAGGAGAACGGCGTGCCCGCGGATCGCCTCGGCGGGACGATCCAGGCCGACATCCTCAAGGAGTACATCGCGCAGAAGGAGTGGTGCTTCCCGATCGATCCGGCGATGCGCTTCCTCGGCGACATGATCGAGTGGTGCTCGACCGAGACGCCGCGCTGGCATCCGGTCTCGATCTCCGGGTACCACATCCGCGAGGCGGGGGCGACGGCCGCGCAGGAGCTGGCGTTCACGCTCAAGGACGGTCTGACGTACGTGGAGCAGGCGGTCGAGCGCGGGTTGGACGTCGATCAGTTCGCGCCGCGGCTGTCGTTCTTCTTCAACGCCCAGATCGACTTCTTCGAGGAGATCGCGAAGTACCGCGCGGCGCGGCGCATCTGGGCGAGAGAGCTGCGCGAGACGTTCGGGGCGAAGAACCCGAAGTCGTGGCTGATGCGCTTCCACACGCAGACCGCCGGGGTCTCGCTGACGGCCCAGCAGCCGCTCAACAACATCGTGCGCACCGCGGTCGAGGCGTTGGCGGGCGTGCTCGGCGGCACGCAGTCGCTGCACACCAACAGCTACGACGAGGCGCTGGCGCTGCCGACCGAGGACGCGGTCCGCATCGCCCTGCGCACGCAGCAGATCATCGCCCACGAGACCGGTGTGACGAGCACGGCCGACCCGTTGGGCGGCAGCTACTTCGTCGAGGCGCTCACCGATCGCATGGAGGCGAAGGCGTACGAGTACTTCGCGAAGATCGACGAGCTCGGCGGCATGGTGCAGGCGGTCAAGGAGAGCTATCCGCAGCGCGAGATCGCCGACGCGAGCTTCGAGCTGCAGCACGAGATCGACAGCGGCCGGCGGATCGTCGTCGGCGTCGACAAGTTCACCGAGGGCGACGACGAGCAGACGCCGATCCTGAAGATCGACCCGGCGCTGGAGCGCAAGCAGATCGCGCGCGTGCAGGCGGTTCGCGCCCGTCGTGACGGCGCGGCCGTCGAGCGCTGCCTCGTCGCGCTCAAGGAGGCGGCCGCCAAGCCGGACGCGAACCTGATGCCGCTGCTGCTCGACGCCGCGCGCGTGCGCGCGAGCGAGGGCGAGGTCGTCCACGCGCTCCAGGACGTCTGGGGCTCCTACAGCGAGGTCCCCGTCTACTGATGCCCGCTCCCACCGCAGCCGGCCGTCGGGTTCGCGCGCGCCGTGCCTCGCCCGCGCTCAGCCGAACGCCGGCGGCGCATGCCGGTAGGACACCGGCGTGCTCGAGAGCCGGATCGGGTTGGCGGGCACGCGCACGGTGCCGCCGCCCGGGCGCGGCAGCTCGCTGATCGGCTCGAGCCCCAGCCGCTCGGCGAGCGCGAACGCGCCGGCGACGTCGTTGACCTCGCCGGTGGGGACGCCGGCCGCGAGCAGCCGCTGCGCCCAGGTGGCCGCCGGCGCGGCGCGCAGGCGCGCCTCGAGCGCGGCGCGCAGGGCGTCGCGGTTGGCGACGCGCGCGTCGTTGGAGGTGAAGCGGGGGTCCTCCGCGAGCTGCGCGCAGCCGAGCACCGCGCACAGCGCGGCGAACTGGCGGTCGGTGCCGACGGCGAGCACGAGGTCGCCGTCGGCCGCCGCGTAGAGGTCGTACGGCGCGATGCTCGGATGCGCGTTGCCCATGCGTCTTGGCACGACGTCCGCGGCCGTGTACGCGGAGCCTTGGTTGACGAGCGCGGCGAGCAGGCAGGTGAGCAGGTCGACCTCGACGCGCTGGCCCTCGCCGGTGCGCTCGCGGTGGCGGAACGCGGCGAGGATGCCGACGGCGGCGAACAGGCCGGTGATGACGTCGACGAGCGCGACGCCGACCTTCTGCGGCGCGCCGTCGGGGTCCCCGGTGATGCTCATCAGCCCGCCGACGGCCTGCACGAGCAGGTCGTAGCCGGGCAGCTCCGCGCCGGCGCCGGCGCCGAAGCCGGTGATCGAGCAGTAGACGAGATCGGCCCGCCCGCCCGCGGCGGCGAGCTGGTCGTAGCCGAGCCCGAGACGGTCCATCACGCCGGGGCGGAAGTTCTCGACGACGACGTCGGCGCCGAGCGCCAGCTCGCGGGCGCGCGCGAGATCCTCCGGCAGGGTCAGGTCGAGCGCGACGCTCTCCTTGTTGCGGTTGACGGAGAGGAAGTAGGTGGCCGTCCCGTCCGCGTCGTAGGGCGGGCCCCAGCTGCGCGTGTCGTCGCCCTTCCCGTCCGGTCCACCCCGCTCGACCTTGACGACGGTCGCCCCGAGGTCGGCGAGCACCATCGTCGCCAGGGGGCCGGCGAGCACGCGCGAGAAGTCGAGGATGCGGATGGAGTCGAGGGCGGCCGGCATCTGGTTAGATATTAGAATCTATAGGAAAATGATTGGACGTTGCCGATGACCGCTCCCGCCGCCCCGACGCCCGCCCTCCGCCCGAACGACTTCCTCGACCTCGACGCGCTGCTGAGCGACGAGGAGCGCGACATCCGCGACACCGTCCGCAGATTCGTCGCGGAGCGGGTCACGCCGTTCGTCGGCGACTGGTTCGAGGAGGCGACGATCCCGCGCGAGCTGGCGCTGGAGCTCGGCAGGCTCGGCCTGCTCGGCATGCACCTCGAGGGGTACGGCTGCGCCGGCGCTTCGGCGACCGCCTACGGGCTGGCATGCATGGAGCTGGAGGCGGGCGACAGCGGCGTGCGGAGCCTGATGTCGGTGCAGGGGTCGCTGGCGATGTTCGCGATCTGGCGCTGGGGCTCGGAGGCGCAGAAGCAGGAGTGGCTGCCGCGGATGGCCGCGGGCGAGGCGATCGGCTGCTTCGGCCTGACCGAGCCCGACGCCGGCTCGGACCCCGGCTCGATGCGCACGCGCGCGCGGCGCGACGGGTCGGACTGGATCCTCAACGGGTCGAAGATGTGGATCACGAACGGCTCGATCGCGGATGTCGCGGTCGTGTGGGCGGCGACCGACGACGGCATCCGCGGCTTCCTGGTCCCGCAGGGCACGCCCGGCTTCTCCGCGCCGGCGATCCACAAGAAGCTGTCGCTGCGCGCGAGCGTGACGAGCGAGCTGGTGCTCGACGACGTGCGCCTGCCCGATGCCGCGCGGCTGCCGGAGGCGACGTCGTTGCGCGGCCCGCTGTCGTGCCTGAACGAGGCGCGCTACGGGATCGTGTGGGGCGCGGCCGGCGCCGGCCGCGCCTGCCTGGAGGCGGCGCTGGCGTACGCGAAGGAGCGGATCGCCTTCGACAAGCCGATCGCCGCGACGCAGATCCAGCAGCAGAAGCTCGCCTTCATGGCGCTGGAGGTCAACCGCGCCAGCCTGGTCGCGCTGCACCTCGGGCGCATGAAGGACGCGGGGACGCTGCGCCCCGAGCACGTCAGCATGGGCAAGCTCGGCAACGTCAACGGCGCGCTCGAGGTGGCGCGCACCGCCCGGCAGATGCTCGGCGCCAACGGCGTCAGCCTCGAGTACCCGGTCATGCGGCACGCCAACAACCTCGAGTCGGTCGTCACGTACGAGGGCACCGCGGACGTGCACGCGCTCGTGATCGGCGGCGCGCTGACCGGCATCCAGGCATTCCGCTGACCGGCGCGATGGCGGTTCCCGACACCACGCAGCAGCACGCCGTCGAGTGGCTGCGGCGCGCGATCGTCGCGGGCGAGCTGCGCCCCGGCGAGCGCGTGCCGCAGGACGACGTCGCCACGCGCATCGGCGTCAGCATCGCGCCGCTGCGCGAGGCGCTGCGCGTGCTCGAAGGCGAGGGCCAGCTCACGTACCGCCCGCGGCGCGGCTACTTCGTCACCGAGCTGTGGGTCGAGGACCTCGAGGAGATCTACGCCCTGCGCCAGCTGCTCGAGGCGCGCGCCGCGCTCCATGCGCTGGAGCTGCTCGACGAGGACGGCGTCGAGCGCGTCGTGCGGGCCGCCCGCGCCTACGCCGACACGGCGGGGACCGGCGACGTGGCGCAGACGCTGGCGGCGAACCGCCGCTTCCACTTCGCGCTGCTCGACGCGCCCGGCCAGCCGCACCTGCTCAAGCTGATCCGCACGCTGTGGGACGCGACCGAGGCCTACCGCGCGCTCTACTACAACGCCCCCGAGGAGCGCTCGGCCGCCGTCGACGCGCACGACCGCATCGTCGACGCCGTCCACGCCCGCGACGCCAGACGGCTCGTGACCGAGCTCGACGCCCACCGCGCGCAGGCGCTCGCCACGCTCGCGAGAATCCTGCCCGCGCGTGCCGAGGAGGCGGCCTGAGCAACGCCGGAAGCCCGCAACCACGGGGCCATCGCGAAGCGCCGAGCTCGCGGCCGGGCGGAGCCTGCACCGCGCGCGTGCGGAGGCGGCCCGCTTCGCCGCCGACGTCGCGGCGTCCGCGGTGTCGGGTACGAATCCGCACATGAGCTCCCCGTGAAGCTGATCGTCACCGACGATCTCCAGCGCAGTCGCCTGACCGTCTTCTTCCGCCTCCTGCTGGTCCTTCCGCACCTCGTGTGGCTGTTCCTGTGGGGTTTCGTGACGTTCTTCGCGGTCGTCGCGAACTGGTTCGCCACGCTCGTGGGCGGGACCCCGCCGGCGGGGCTGCATGGCTTCATCTGCCGCTACCTGCGCTACGAGATCCACGTCGGCGCCTACCTCTATCTGATCGCGAACCGCTTCCCCGGCTTCGCCGGCGAGCGGGGCTACGAGGTCGACGTCGAGCTGCCGGAGCCGGCGCCGCAGAACCGCTGGACCGTCTTCTTCCGCCTCTTCCTCGCGTGGCCGGCGTTCCTGCTGGCCGCCGCGCTGACGGGCGGGATCGGCCAGCGCTCGGTCGGCGGGCTGCTCGTCTCCGTCGCCTTCCTCGGCTGGTTCGTCGGACTCTTCCGCGCCCGCATGCCGCGCGGCATGCGCGACGCCGGCGCCTACGGCCTCTCCTACAACGCGCAGCTCTCGGCCTACCTGTTCCTGCTCACCGACCGCTACCCCAGCAGCGACCCGCAGACCGCGCTCGATGCGCTCCCCGCGCGCGAGGACCCGATCCGGCTCGACGTCGAGGACGACCTGCGCCGCTCGCGCCTGACGGTCTTCTTCCGTCTGCTGCTGGCGATCCCGCACATCCTGTGGCTCTACCTGTGGGGCGTCGTGGCCCTCTTCGCGCTCGTCGCGAACTGGTTCGCGACGCTGTTCACCGGCCAGGCGCCCGATGCGCTGCACCGCTTCCTCGGCGCCTACGTGCGCTACCAGACGCACGTCTACGCCTACCTGGCGCTCGTCGCCAACCCGTTCCCCGGCTTCCTCGGGGAGCCGGGCACCTATCCCGTCGACCTGCAGATCGCGCCGCGGGAGCGGCAGAACCGCTGGACCGTCTTCTTCCGCGTGCTGCTGGCGATGCCGGCCGCGCTCGTCTCCGCCGCGTACGGTGGGCTGCTCGGCGTCGCCGCTGTCCTCGGCTGGTTCGCGGCGATGGTGCGCGGCGAGATGCCGGTCGGGCTGCGCAACGCGATGGCGCTCGCGCTGCGCTACCAGCAGCAGCTCAACGGCTACGTCTATCTGCTGACGAGCAGCTACCCGTACAGCGGGCCGGTCGCCGTCGCTCCCGCGGCGCTCGCCGACGCGCCGCCGCCGGCGTTCCCGCCGGACGCGCTCGGCACCTCGGCCTGAGGCAAGGGGTGGAGGAGCCCGGCACGCGAGCGGGCGCCGGGATGCGGCGCCCGCTCGTGCTGGTCGCGCTCGTCGTCGGCGTGCCGCTGTGGCTGCTGGCCGCGCAGCGGCTGTGGCAGACGACGGTTCCTGACGGGCTGGAGCTGTCCGGCCGCGACCCGCACGACTACTTCGACGCCGCGTTCCTCGCGCGCAGCGCCTCCTACGAGCGCTTCCTCGCGATCGACGCGCTGCTCGCGGCGGTCGTGCTGCTGATCGTGCTCGCGCTCTACGCGCGCCACGGCGCGCGGCTCACGCGCGAGTCGGCCGCCGGGCCGATCGGCACGGGGATGATGCTCGGGATGCTGGGGCTCGGGATCGTGTGGATCGCCGAGGTCCCGTTCGGCGTCGCGGCCGTCTGGTGGGAGCGCCGTCACGGCGTCTCGCACCAGGGCTACGTGGAGGCGGTGGTGCAGGGCTTCTTCCAGCTCGGCGGGACGTTCCTCGCGATCTCCTTCGCGCTGCTCGTGACGATGTTCCTCGCGCGCCTGCTGCGCGGCTGGTGGTGGCTGGCGGCAGCGCCGTTCTTCGTCGCGCTCGCGCTGCTGACGACGTACGTCTCGCCCTACCTCGTCCCCGACGCGCACCCGCTGCGCCAGTCCGCCGCGCTGGCCGACGCGCGCACGCTGGGGCGGATCGAGGGCGTCCCGGGGACGCCTGTGGAGGTGCAGCGCGTCAAGCGCTTCACGACCGCGCCGAACGCCGAGGCGGTCGGCTTCGGCGCGACGCGGCGCGTGATCCTGTGGGACACGCTGCTCGACGGCCGCTTCGACCGCAGCGAGGTGCGCGCCGTGCTCGCGCACGAGCTCGGCCATCTCGCCCACCGCCACACGCTGAAGGGCGTCGGCTGGCTCGCGCTGTTCCTGCTGCCGGTCACGGGCCTGGTCGTCGTCGTGACGCGGCGCCGCGGCGGCCTCGCGCGCCCCGAGGCGGTGCCGCTCGCGCTGCTGGTGCTCGTCGGCACGAGCGTGCTCGCGCAGCCGCTGCTGAACGTCGTCACGCGGCGGATCGAGGCCGAGGCCGACTGGGCGGCGCTCCAGGCCACCCACGACCCGGCCGCCGCCCGCTCGCTGCTCCACGACCTCGCCACCACGAGCCTCACCGACCCCGACCCGCCGGCCTGGACCTACGTCCTCGACGAGAGCCACCCGACGCTGATGCAGCGAATCGCGATGGCGGACGCGTGGCAGGCCCGGCGGTGAGGACGGTGCGTGCCAAGAACACCCCGCCGGATCGGCGAGCATCGCACCCACCGGCTGCGCTGCCCCGAGTGCAAGGCGAAGACGACGGCCAGCCTGCCCGATGAGGTCGGGGGCTGAGCAGGCGACGACGAAGGGATCGTCTGCTCGGATCGCTGGTGGGCCTACGACCACCTCGACCCCGAGTGCCGCCAGGCGTGCTGGCAGCGGTGCGCTCGAAAAGCCGCAACATGCGGAGAGGTTGTGAACCCGCTGTTACCGATGCAGGACGGAGCATGGCGGCGTCGCGGCAGCCGGTTACACTGCCGCCCACGATGTCCAGCGCAGCTCCGGATCGTCCTGACGGCGAGTCCAACCCCCAGGGAGCGCGGTCGGCTCCGCTCCGCCTGGCCGTGATCGATGGCGACAGCGGCTTCCTCCACGTCTTGGAGAAGCGCGTGCGCGCACGCGGCTGGCAGCACCGCGTCTTGCCGGGGGCGGTGCCGGTCGACGAGCTCGTGAGCCTGCGGCTCGGCGCGCTCGTGATCGACCTGTCGGTGCTCGGCGCGCCCGGCTGGGCGTACCTCGAGCAGGTCTGCGAGGCGCTGCCGGCGCTGCCGACGATCGTCTGCACCGGGCCCTCGACGGTCGCCCAGCGCGTGCGCGCGCTGCGGCTCGGCGCCGACGACTGGCTCGCGAAGCCCTGCCATCCGGAGGAGCTGATCGCCCGCATCGAAGCGGTCGTGCGGCGCGGCCGGGTTGCGGCGCCGCCGGCCGAACGCTCCGCGCTCGAGGCGGGCGAGCTGTCGATCCGCTCCGACCAGTTCCAGGCGTTCGTCGGCGCGCGCAGCCTCGACCTCACGCGCCGCGAGTTCGAGCTGATCCGGCTGCTCGCCGCGAACGCGGGCCACGTGTTGGAACGCGAGGCGATCTACCAGCGCGTGTGGGGCTACGCGATGGCGCACGGCGACCGCTCCGTCGACGTGTTCGTGCGCAAGCTGCGCCAGAAGCTCGAGCGCGCCTCGCCGCAGTGGGGCTACATCCACACGCACTTCGGCGTCGGCTACCGCTTCGCGCCCGAGCGGGTCGGCGGCGACCAGCCGGTCGACGACGCCGCCGTCGGCGTGCTGACCGCGGCCGAGCTGACGCCCGAGCATCTGCTGCAATAGCAGCGTGCCGCCCGCCGTCCGCAACGTCCTGATCATCCTCGCGCTCGCCGCGGTCGTGATGCTCGTGCCGGGCGGCGGCAACGCGAGCGCGGGAATCCTGCAGGCGCTCGTGATCGCGATGCTGGCGGCGATCGCGTGGTTCGGCGTGCGGCTGTACCGCCAGCACCGCAGCGACATCTACGCGCTCGGCGACCGCAACCGCGGGATCCTCTACGGGTCGACCGGCCTGCTGGCGCTGACGGTGACGGCGACGGACCGCCTGTGGGCGACGGGCCCGGGCACCGTCGTGTGGGTCGCGCTCGTCGCACTCGCCTGCTACGGCGTCTACTTCGTCTTTCGCGCCTCGCGCGAGTACTGATCCGGGCCGGCCGGGCCGCGGTCGGGCGGACGGTTGCATCGCGCGCGATCCTGCGCGCAATTGGCACGAAGCGCGACAGACATGTGACGGCGGCGCTGGAAGTCTCGGCGCATGCGCTCGCTCCGCCCCGACGACGGCCAGGCGACCGTCGAGCTCGTCGCCGTGCTGCCGCTCGTCGGCCTGCTCGCGGTGCTGCTGTGGCAGACGCTGCTGGCCGGCGAGACGGTCTGGCTGAGCGGCTCCGCCGCGCGGGCCGCGGCGCGCGCCGTCGCGGTCGGCGCCGACCCGGCTGAGGCCGCGCGGGCGGTCCTCCCGCCGCGGCTGGAGCGCGGCCTGCGCGTGCGCCGCGAGCCCGGCGGCGCCGTGACGCTCGTGCTGCGCGTGCCGGCCGCGCTCGGCGGCGGGACGATCGCGCCGGTCACGACCCGCGCACGCTTCGAGGCGCAGCGGTGACGACGGAGGGACGGCGACGCGCTGGCGCCGGTGGGCAGGCCGCGGTGGAGCTGGTCGCGCTGCTGCCGCTCGTCGTCGCGGTCGCGCTGGCGGTGCTGCAGGCGCTGGCGGCGGGGCTCGCGTCCGAGCTCGCCGCGCACGCGGCTCAGAGCGGGGCGGTGGCGATCGCCGAGGGGCGCGACGGGGCCGCTGCGGCACGAACTGCGCTGCCCGGCTGGGCGCACGCGCGGCTCGCGGTGGAGGTCCACGGGACGCGCGTCCGCGTCCGCGTGACGCCGCCGTCGCTGCTGCCCGGGCTGGCGCGGCGGCTGGCGGCGGACGCGTCGGCGGACGCGGGGCCGGGGTCGTGAGCCGCACGTCGGCGCGGCCGCCGGTCGCTGCCCGCTTCGCCGGAGCTTCCGGCGCCGAGCGGGTCGTCGCCGCGGACGCCGCCGCCGCCGGCGCCCGTGCGTCGGTGCGCGGGGCGCGGCTCCGGCCGGCCGCGTGGGCGCGGAGCCGGGTCGTGGGGCCGTCGGCGGGTCCGGCACCCGCGGTGGCGGTGCTGTGCGCGCCCATGCGGGCGCGTGCCGCCGCGGCGGGCGTCGCGCTCGCGCTCGCACGGGCGCTCGGCACGTCGCATGCGCTCGCGGGCGCGGTCGGCGCCGGCGGACGCGATCCCGCCCACCCGCCGGGCGGCGCGCCGGCTGCGCGCCGCTCCGCGGCGCGGCTGCGCGAGCGCGAGCTGCCGGCAACCGCGAGCGGGCGATTGGTGTGGCTCGCCGACCGTCGCGGGAGCCTCGATCCCGACGACGACGTTGCGCCGCGCGCGGCCGCCTCGAGCGCCGAGCTCGGGCGCGCGTCCGCGTCGGTGGGCGCGCCCGCCGTGCTTGCGATCCCGCTGCCGCGCGTGGCCGCGCTCGACCGCGTGCTCGCATGGCACGACGCGATCGTCGTGGTGCGTGAGCCGGACGCGTCGGACGCGATGGTCGAGCGCGCGCTCGCGAGCCTCGCCGCGCTCGGCCGGCCGGTCGCGCCGATGGCGCCGCCGGCGCGGCTGGCGGCGGCGCTCGCGGCGGCGGGCGTGCGCGTGCCGGCGGAGGCCGGGGACGCCGTCGCGCGGCTCGGACTCGACGGTCCGGTACAGCGTGGCCGGTGAGCGGGGACAGGCGCTCCTGGTGCTCGTCGCGGCGATGTGCGCGGCGCTCGTCGCCGCGCTCGTGCTCGGCGGCGTCGCGCGCGGGCTGGGCGCGAAGGGGCGCGACCAGCAGGCGGCCGACCTCGCGGCGCTCGCCGGCGCGCGGGCGATGCGCGCGAGCTACGACCGGCTGTTCGCACCCGCGACGATCGACGGGCGGCCGAACGCGCAGCACCTGGAGCGCGACGCGTATCTCGCGCAGGCCCGCGCCCGCGCGCTCGGCACGGCCCGCCTCAACGACGCCGAGCGGGTCGAGGTCGCGTTCCCCGACCGCGGCGCGCTCGCGCCGACGCGCATCCGCGTCACGGTCCGCGATCCGGCGGTCGTCGAGGTCGGCGGCCGGCGGCGCAGCGCGGCGGTCCGCGCCGTCGCCGAGGCGCAGCTCGCGCCCGGTGCGAGCACGGCCTACGCGAGCGGACCGGGCGAGTACACCGGTCCGCTGGCGTATCGGCAAGGCAAGCCGATGCGACCGGACGTGGCGCTCGCGTTCGACCGCATGGCGGCGGCCGCCGCCGGCGACGGCGTCGGACTGATCGTCGTCAGCGGCTTTCGCAGCAACGCCGAGCAGGCGCGGCTGTTCGCCGCGCATCCCGACCCGAGATGGGTCGCGCCGCCCGGCAAGTCGCTGCACCGCCTCGGCACCGAGCTGGACCTCGGGCCGGCGAGCGCGTACGGGTGGCTGGCGGCGCACGCGAACGCCTTCCACTTCGTCAGACGCATGGATTACGAGCCGTGGCACTACGGCTTCACGCTCAACGCCGGTTCGACCTCCGTCGGGTACGGCGGCGGCGACGGCCGCGGCGCGCTGCCGTCGTTCGTGCCCGCCGGCTTCGCGGCGCCGATCGCGAAGGCCGCGCAGCGCTGGAACGTCTCCGCGGCGCTGCTGGCGGCGCAGCTGTATGCGGAGTCGGGCTTCAACCCGTACGCGGTCTCGCCGGCCGGTGCGCAGGGGATCGCGCAGTTCATGCCGGGCACCGCCCGCTCGCTGGGACTCGACGATCCGTTCGACGCGGCGAGCGCGATCGACGCGCAGGGCCACCTGATGCGCGACCTGCTGCGCCAGCTCGGCAGCGTCCCGCTCGCGCTCGCCGCCTACAACGCGGGCCCCGGCGCGGTGAGCGCCTGCGGCTGCGTGCCGCCCTACCCCGAGACGCAGGCCTACGTCGACCGCATCCTCGGCCTGCTGCGCGGCGCCGGCGACTCCGCCGGCCTCGCCACCGGCCTCGACGTCCGCCTCGTCAGATGACGCTGCTCGGTCGTCACCGTCCTGTTCGCCGCCGAGCTTCCCGATGCCGGCTCGCCGATGTTCCCCGGCTACCGCGCCGGCTACGGCGGGTTTGCCGGCGGGGCGATCGCCTGGCTCCGCGGCCGTCCGTCGGGACCGCTCGCGACCCGCGGCAGCGTCCTCGGATTCGCCCTCGGCCTCCTTGCTTGGCTTGCGGCCCTTGCCATAGATCGGCTGTAGACGACGAACGTATGCTGAAGCCGTGAACCATGTGATGCGCGACAAGCTGCTGGCTCCGCTCGGCTTCGTGCTGGCGGCCCTGGTCGTCGTCTCCGCGACGCTGCAGTGGCCGCTGGCGATCAACTACGCGTTCACGGCGCTCATGTTCGCCGCGTTCCTCGGCGCGCGCGCAGTCGACCGGCGCAACAGACGCGCGCGCTGACACCGCACCGCCGAGCCCTATCCTCGACACCAGAGGATGGCCGGCGACAACGGGAACGACAGAGCGCCCACCGGCGCGAGCTGGAACGGCGGCTCCGGGGCTGACGACGCCGCGACGCAGCAGACCCGCGAGCAGCGGCTCGCGGAGCAGCGGCGCGGGCTGCCCGACCAGCCCGGCGTCTACCTCTTCCGCAACGCGAAGGGCACGGTCATCTACGTCGGCAAGGCGAAGTCGATCCGGAAGCGGGTCGCGTCGCACTTCTCGAACCCGAGCACGCAGATGGGCCGCGACCTGCTGCCGATGATCGAGCGGATCGACTCGCTCGTGGTCGGCACCGAGGCGGAGGCGCTGCTCGCGGAGCAGAACTTCATCAAGCAGTACAAGCCGCGCTTCAACATCCGGCTGCGCGACGACAAGTCCTATCCGTACGTCGGCATCAGCCTCGACGAGCCCTATCCGCGCGTGTACTTCACGCGCGAGCGCCACCGCAGAGGGCGCGCCTACTTCGGGCCCTACAGCAACGCGAAGCGCGTGCGCGAGACGCTCGAGCTGCTCGGCAGAGTCTTCCTGTTCCGCACCTGCGAGGGGCCGGAGCCCGGGCGCCGTAGCGGCTCGCCGTGCCTCGACTGGTACATCAAGCGCTGCACCGCCCCCTGCGTCGGCTACGTTCCGCAGGAGGATTACCGCGCCTCGATCGACGGCGTGGTCGACTTCCTCTCCGGCCGCTACCGCACGATCGAGGCGGCGATCGAGGGGGGGATGCGCAGAGCGGCGGCCGAGCAGCGCTTCGAGGACGCGGCGCTCGCGCGCAACCGCCTGAGAGCGATCCGCTCGCTGCTGGAGCGCCAGCGCGTCGCGAACGAGTCGATCGGCACGCTCGACGCGGTCGCGCTCGCGGTCGAGGGGACGGAGGCGAACGCGCAGGTCTTCCAGGTCCGCGACGGCGTGTTGTCCGACCGCCAGAGCTTCTACCTGCGCAACGAGGCGCGCGACGAGCTGCCGGCGGTCGCCGAGGCGTTCCTGCTGCAGTACTACGGCGACGCGATCGCGATCCCGCCGCTGCTCGTCGTGCAGCGCGAGGTGGGGGAGCTCAGCACCGTCGCGGAGGCGCTCGCGCAGCGCCGCGGCGGCCCGGTCGAGCTGCGCGCCGCCGAGCGCGGCGACAAGCGCCGCATCCTCGAGCTGGCCGAGCGAAACGCGCGCCTCGCGCTCGACCAGGAGAGACTGCGCGGCGAGCGCAGACGCCAGCAGCGCGTCGAGGCGCTCGAGCGCCTCCAGGAGGCGCTGGGACTCGACGCGATCCCGCTGCGGATCGAGTGCTTCGACATCTCCAACATCGGCGGCACGCACACGGTCGCCTCGATGGTCGTGTTCGAGGGCGGCGCGCCGAAGAAGGCGGACTATCGCCGGTTCACGCTGCGCGAGGGCGTGGAGGGCGTCCCGGACGACTTCGCCTCGATGGAGGAGGTGCTGCGCCGCCGCCTCGCGCAGTACGAGCGCCAGCACGACCGCTCCCCGCACGACGAGAGCTACGACGCGTCCTTCGCGGCGCTGCCGAACGTCGTCGTGATCGACGGCGGCAAGGGGCAGCTGTCGGCCGGCCTGCGGGCGCTGGAGGGCTTCCGCCGCCGCGGCGTCGCGATCGTTCCGCTCGCGAAGCGGATCGAGGAGCTGTTCGTCCCCGGCCGGCCGGCGCCGATCGTGCTCGCGCACGACACGCCCGAGCTGCAGCTGCTCCAGCGCGTGCGCGACGAGGCGCACCGCTTCGCGATCGGCCACCACCGCATCCGCCGCGACAGAGCGATGACCGTTCTCGGTGCTCGACCACCTCGCCGGCATCGGCCCGGCGCGCAAGCGCGCGCTGCTGCAGCACTTCGGCTCGCCGGAGGCGTTCCTGGCGGCGAGTCGCGAGCAGCTCGAGGCGGTGCCTGGACTGCCCGGCAAGGTCGCGCGTGACCTCTACGCGCAGCTCAACAAGACCGGGCACTGACCGGATTGTTCACACGCGCGTCCGCGCAGGTCGGCACAATGACCGCATGAGCGTCTCCCCGGCCCACGGGGCTCGGGGACCGTCAGCGGCCGGCAGAGCGCACGCTCGGGCTCACGCCGCCGCCGGCGGACGCCCGCAGCTCCGCGCTGACCGACCTGGTCGTGATCACCGGTTTCTCCGGTGCTGGGAAGTCGACGGCCATGGCCGCCTTCGAGGACGAGGGCTACTTCTGCGTCGACAACCTCCCGCCGGAGATGATCCGCACGCTCGCCGAGCTGTTCATGCACGAGGGCTCGAAGGTCGAGCGTGCCGCCGTCGTCTCCGACGCGCGCGGCGGCAGCTACTTCGCCGGCCTCGTCGCGGTGCTCGACGAGCTGGAGCGCTCGGGCGTCAGCCACCGCGTGCTGTTCCTCGAGGCCGACGAGCAGTCGCTGCTGACGCGTTACAAGGAGACGCGCCGTCGCCATCCGCTCTCGCCGGCCGGCAGCGTCGCCGACGGCATCGCACGCGAGCGCTCGCTGCTGGCGCCGGTGCGCGAGCGCGCCGACCTCGTGATCGAAGACGACCGGCCTCACGAGCGCGATGCTGCGTCGCAAGCTCGCCGACGCGCTGCTGCCGACGCGCGCGCCCGGCCGGCTCGCCGTCACGATCCAGAGCTTCGGCTTCAAGCACGGCCCCGCGCGCGACGCGGACCTGCTGTTCGACGTGCGCTTCCTGCCGAACCCGCACTACGAGCCCGAGTTGCAGCCGCGGACGGGCCTGGAGCCGGAGGTCGTCGCCTTCATCGACCGCGACGGCGCGCTGGAGGCGTTCTACGAGCGGCTGTTGCCGATGCTCGACTACCTGCTGCCGCAGTACGTCGCGGAGGGCAAGGCGCACCTGTCGATCGCGGTCGGCTGCACGGGCGGGCGGCATCGCTCCGTCGCCGTCGCCGAGGCGCTCGCCGCGCGCTACCGCGACGAGCGCGACTACCTGGTCGAGGTCGTGCACCGCGACGTCGACCGCGCCGGCCGCCGCTGAGCGCGCCCCGCGTCCCCCGACGCGCCGCCGACGCGCCCGACGCGTCGCCTCGCGAGGCGGCAAGATGCAGCCATGACGCCCGAGCTGACCGAGGACGACCTGCTGCCCGACCCGATCGCGCTCGTGCGGCGCTGGTTCGCGGACGCCGAGGCCGCGGGGATCGAGCAGCACGACGCGATGACGCTCGCGACCGCGACGCCGGACGGTCGCCCGTCGGCGCGCGCGGTGCTGCTGAAGGGGATCGACGCGCGCGGCTTCGCCTTCTTCACGAACTACGAGTCGCGCAAGGCGCGCGAGCTGGACGCCAACCCGCACGCGGCGCTCGTGCTGCTGTGGATCCCGCTCCAGCGCCAGGTGCGCGTCGTCGGCACGGTCGAGCGACTCGGCGCCGAGGAGTCCGACGCCTACTTCGGCACCCGCCCGCGCGGCAGCCAGCTCGGCGCGTGGGCCTCGCAGCAGAGCCGTCCGCTGCCCGATCGCGCCGCGCTGGAGGCGCGCTGGGCCTCGCTCGACGAGCGCTACGGCGGCGCCGCGGTCCCGCGCCCGCCCCACTGGGGCGGCTACCGCGTCGAGCCGGACGAGATCGAGGTCTGGCAGGGCCGCGCGAACCGCCTCCACGATCGCTTCGCCTACGCGCGCACGCCGGACGGCGGCTGGCGCCGCGAGCGCCTCCAGCCCTGAACGGTCGCCTCGCTCGCTCGCGCGTGCCAGACTCGAAGGGCGGGCTGCCGGGTCGTGCGGCGGCCGGAGACCAGGGGGAAGCCGATGAGACTTGGGGCGGTCTACACCAACGAGCGCGTGAACGCGTTCTACCGCATGTACCTGCCGATGATGGCGATGCTGGAGCGCGGCCACGAGGTCGTGGAGGTCCACCAGAGACGTGGGACGCCGCTGCCCGTGGCGCAGCTCGCTGAGTGCGACCTCGTGCACGTCCACCGGCTGCAGCTCATGGACGACGACGACGATTGCGTCGCGCGCCTGCGGGACGCCGGCGTCGCCGTCGGCTTCGACGACGACGACGACAGCTCGGCCGCGCCAGCGGAGATCGAATCGATGGTCCCCGCGGGCACGCTGGCGCGCGCCCAGCGGGACTTCGCCCGCCTGCTCGCACGCGCGCCGCAGGTTGACCTCGTCACGACGCCGAGCGAGAGCATCGCCGCCCGCTTCGAGCGCGCCGGCGCGCGCCACGTCCGCGTGATCGACAACTACCTCCCCGGCGCGTTCGGCCGCGTGCGCCCACAGGGACATGACGGCCTCGTGATCGGCTGGCACGCGTGCGCCGAGCATCAGCTCGACGTCCGCGCGCTGGAGCTCGACCGTGCGCTCGTGCGGATCCTCGACGCGCATCCCGACGTCCGGGTCGTGACGCTCGGGATCGACTTGGAGCTCGGGCACGAGCGCTGTCGCCGCGAGGAGGCGGTCCCGATCGGCGACCTCACGCAGCGGCTCGCCGACTTCGACGTCGGCATCGTCCCGCTCGTTGACACGACCTTCAACCGGGGCCGCTCGAACGTCAAGGCGCGCGAGTATGCGGCGGCCGGCGTGCCGTGGCTCGCATCGCCGGTCGGCTCCTACGCGCACCTCGGCGAGGAGGAGGGCGGCCGGCTCGTGGAGGACGGCGCATGGTTCGAGGCGCTCGACGAGCTGATCCGATCCAGCCGCGCGCGTCGCAAGGCGGCGAAGCGCGCGAAGGCGTGGGCCAAGCGCGAGACGATGTGGGGCATGGCCGATCTGTGGGAGCAGACGTTCCTCGAGGCGATCGCGGCGACGCGCGCCGCCGCGTGAGCGGACCTGCCGCCGTGGTCCGTCGCGCCGGGGTGCGCTGATAGCCTTCGCGGCCCCGCCGGGCACCCTCACTCCGTCCGGCATTCCTCTTCTCAGCACAGCGCTTCGCTACGAAGGAAGGACCGCACGCATGCCGCTTCGGGTAGGGATCAACGGCTTCGGCCGGATCGGCCGGAACGTCTTCCGCGCCGCCCAGGAGCAGGGCGCGGACGTCGACTGGGTCGCCGTCAACGACCTCACCGACGCCAAGACGCTCGCCCACCTGCTCAAGTACGACTCGATCCTCGGCCCCTACCCGGGCACGGTCGAGCAGACCGACGGCGGCCTGCTGGTCGACGGCAAGGAGCTGAAGGTGCTCGCCGAGCGCGATCCCGGCGCGCTGCCGTGGGGCGACCTCGGCGTCGACGTCGTGATCGAGTCGACCGGCTTCTTCACGAAGCGCGAGGACGCCGCCAAGCATCTCGCGGGCGGCGCGAAGAAGGTCGTCATCTCGGCGCCCGCGACCGGCCCGGACGCGACCGTGGTGCTGGGCGTCAACTTCGACGAGGTCTACGACAAGGCGTCGCATGACGTCATCTCGAACGCCTCGTGCACGACGAACTGCCTCGCGCCGGTCGCGAAGGTGCTCAACGACGTCGTCGGCATCGATCACGGCCTGATGACGACGATCCACGCCTACACGGCCGATCAGCGTCTGCAGGACATGCCCCACAGCGACCTGCGTCGCGCCCGGGCCGCCGCCCTCAACCTGATCCCCGCCTCGACCGGCGCGGCGAAGGCGATCGGCCTCGTGATCCCGGAGCTGAACGGCAAGCTGCATGGCTTCGCGGTGCGCGCGCCCGTCCCGACCGGCTCGGTCGTCGACCTGACGGTCGTGGCGAAGCGCGCGACGAGCGTCGAGGAGGTCAACGAGGCGCTGCACGCGGCTGCCTCGGAGGGCGGTCCGCTCAAGGGCATCCTCGCCTACACGGAGGACCCGATCGTCTCGACCGACATCGTCAAGAACCCGCACTCGTCGATCGTCGACTCGCAGCTGACGTCGGTGATGCAGGGCACGATGGTGAAGGTCGTGTCGTGGTACGACAACGAGTGGGGCTACTCGAACCGCGTGGTCGACCTCGTCCAGAAGGTTCTGTGAGGACGCTCGACGACCTCGACGTCGACGGCCGCCGAGTCCTCGTCCGCGTCGACTTCAACGTTCCGCTCAAGGACGGCGCGGTCGCCGACGACACGCGCATTCGCGCGGCGCTCCCCACGCTCACGGAGCTGCGGGAGCGCGGCGCCGCGCTGATCCTCGTGTCTCACCTGGGGCGCCCGAAGGATCGCGAGCCCGCGCTGTCGCTGAAGCCGGTCGGCGAGCGCCTGAGCGAGCTGCTCGGCGTGCCGGTGCAGCTCGCCCCGGGCGTCGTCGGCGACGAGGTCACCGCGGCTGCGCACCAGCTCAGCCCCGGCGAGGTGCTGCTGCTGGAGAACGTCCGCTACGAGCCGGGCGAGACGAAGAACGACCCGACGCTGGCCGCCGGCCTCGCGGCGCTCGCGGAGGTCTACGTCAACGACGCCTTCGGCACCGCCCACCGCGCGCACGCCTCGACCGAGGGCGTCGCGCACCGCGTCTCGCAGGCCGGCGCCGGGCGGCTGCTGGAGCGCGAGGTGAACACGCTGACCGGGATCCTGGAGGCGCCGGCCAAGCCGCTGGTGGCGGTCGTCGGCGGGGCGAAGGTGACCGACAAGATCGCCGTCATCGATCGCTTCCTCGAGGTGGCCGACGCGATCCTGATCGGCGGCGCGATGTGCTTCCCGTTCTTCGCCGCGCAGGGTCACGAGGTCGGCGACTCGCTGTGCGAGGCGGAGGGGATCGAGCCGGCGCGGCGCGCGCTGGAGGCGGCTGCGAGGGGCGGCTGCCGGCTGGAGCTGCCGAGCGACCTCGTGCTCGGCGACAGATTCGGCGCCGACGCGCAGCGCCGCGAGCTGGACGGCGTCGACGTGCCGGACGGCTGGATGGGACTCGACGTCGGCGCGCAGACGGCGGAGCGCTACGCCGCGGAGATCTCCAAGGCCGGCACGGTCTTCTGGAACGGCCCGATGGGGGCGTTCGAGCTTGCGCCGTTCGCGGCCGGCACGCGCGCGGTGGCCGAGGCCGTCGCGGCGGCGCCCGGCACGACGGTGGTGGGCGGCGGCGACAGCGCTGCGGCCCTGCAGCAGTTCGGGCTGGCCGACAAGGTGACGCACCTCTCGACGGGTGGCGGGGCGTCGCTGGAGCTGCTCGAAGGAAAGAGATTGCCCGGGGTGGAGGCGCTCTCATGAGCACGGACGGACGCAGGCCGCTGATCGCAGGCAACTGGAAGATGCACAAGACGGTCGCGGAGGCGGAGGCGTTCGTCGCCGCGCTGCTGCCGCGCGTCGCGACCGCGGACGCGGTCGACGTGGCGATCTGCCCGCCGTTCCTCGCGCTCGGCGCGATGGTCGACTCCACGCGCGGCTCGCGCGTCGAGGTCTACGCGCAGAACGTCCACTACGAGGACCAGGGCGCGTTCACGGGCGAGATCGCGCCGGGGATGCTGAGCGAGCTCGACGTGCACGGCGCGGTCGTCGGGCATTCGGAGCGACGCGAGCTGTTCGGCGAGACCGATCGCGCGCTGCAGCTGAAGGTGCCGAAGCTGCTGGAGAGCGGGCTGAAGCCGATCCTCTGCGTCGGCGAGACGGAGGCCGAGCGCGAGGCCGGCGACACGGAGCGCAAGCTGCGCCACCAGATCGGCGAGGACCTCGAGAGAGTGCCGGTCGAGCAGCTCGGCGACGTCGTGATCGCCTACGAGCCGATCTGGGCGATCGGCACCGGCCTCGTCGCGACGCCCGCGCAGGCGCAGGAGGCGTGCGCGTTCGTGCGCGCGCTCGTCGGCTCCCGCGCGGAGGAGGCCTCGCAGCGGGTGCGGATCCTCTACGGCGGCTCGGTCAAGCCCGACAACGCGGCCGAGCTGCTCGCGCTGCCGGACGTCGACGGCGCGCTCGTCGGCGGCGCCTCGCTGGACGCCGAGTCGTTCGCGGCGATCGTGGCGGCCGCCGGCTGATGTCGCTCCTGCCCGGACCGGACGCCCTGCCCGCGCCGCGTGCGGTGCTCGTCGTGCTCGACGGCTGGGGGCTCGCGCCGGCCGGCCCGGGCAACGCGATCTCGCTCGCTCAGACGCCGGTCTTCGACGAGCTGTGGGCTCGCTGCCCGCACACGCGGCTGACGGCGTGCGGCCGCGCCGTCGGCCTGCCGGACGGGCAGATGGGCAACTCCGAGGTCGGCCATCTCAACCTCGGCGCCGGCGCGGTCGTGCGGCAGGACCTCACGCGCATCGACGACGCGGCGGCCGACGGCACGCTGGCGCAGAACGACGTGCTGCGCGCCGCCTTCGCCGACGCCGAGCGCGTCCACCTGATCGGGCTCGTCTCCGACGGCGGCGTCCACTCCGGCTGGGACCACCTCGAGGCGCTGATCCGCATGGGCGGGCAGCTGGAGGTCCCGGACGTCGTCGTGCACGCCTTCACCGACGGCCGCGACACGCTGCCGAAGGCGGGGGAGGGCTACCTGGCGACGGTCGACGACTGGCTGGCGGACGCCGCCGGCGACGGCCGCCGGGCGCGGATCGGCAGTGTGATCGGCCGCTACTTCGCGATGGACCGCGACAAGCGCTGGGACCGTGTCCAGCAGGCGTACGACCTGCTCGTCCACGGCCGCGGGGCGCACGACGCCGCCGACGGCCCGGCGGCGATGCGCGCCGCCTACGAGCGCGGCGAGACGGACGAGTTCGTGACCGCCACGACGGTCGGCGACGAGGCGCGCATTCGCCCCGGCGACAGCGTGATCGCGTTCAACTTCCGCCCCGACCGCATGCGCGAGATCACGCTCGCGCTCGCGGATCCGGCCTTCGGCGAGGTCGATCGCGGCGGCGCGCCGCCGGTCGGGCGCTACGCCTGCATGGCCGAGTACCACGAGGACTGGCCCTACCCGGTGGCGTTCCCGCCGGAGCGGCCGAAGGTCACGCTGTCGCACGTGCTCGCCGACCGCGGCGCGACCCAGCTGCACGTGGCCGAGACGGAGAAGTACCCGCACGTGACCTACTTCTTCAACGGCGGCGAGGAGACCCCGTACGCCGGCGAGCGGCGCGAGCTCGTCGCCTCGCCGCGCGACGTGCCGACCTACGACCACAAGCCGGCGATGAGCGCCCCGGAGGCCGCCGCGGCGTTCGTGCGCGCCTGGAACGAGGACGAGCCGCGCTTCGGGATCATCAACTTCGCGAACGCCGACATGGTCGGCCACACGGGCGTCATCCCGGCGGCGGTCGAGGCGGTCGAGACGGTCGACACCTGCCTCGGCGAGGTCGTCCGGGCGGTCCACGCGTCCGGCGGGGCCTGCATCATCACCGCCGACCATGGCAACGCCGACCACATGCTCGAGGACGACGGCTCGCCGAACACCGCGCACTCGCTCAACCCCGTGCCGCTGGTCGTGACGGTGCCGGCGCTCGCACTGCGCGAGGGCGGGATCCTCGCCGACGTCGCCCCGACCGTCCTGCAGGTGCTCGGCGAGGCGCAGCCCGCCGAGATGACGGGCCGCTCGCTGATCGACGCGTGAGCGCCGTCGCCCGCAGCAAGAAGCTGCCGCCCTGGCCGGCGCGCCGGCCGCTGCGCGCCTGGCAGCAGACCGCGCTGGAGGCGCTCTCGGCACACGACGGCGAGGCGTTCCTCGCCTCCGCCACCCCGGCCGCCGGCAAGACGACGTTCGGGCTGCGCGTCGCGTACGAGCTGCTGCAGTCGGGCCGCGTGCAGCGCGTCGCGATCCTCGCGCCGACCGCGCACATCGCGCGCCAGTGGGCGGCCGACGCCGCTCGCTACGGCATCGACCTCGAGCCGAACCGCTCGAACGCGGAGGGACCCGAGCCGCCCGACCGCCACGGCGTCGCCGTCACCTACCAGGCGGTCGCCGCCGGGCCGGCGCCGCACCGCAAAGCGTGCGCGCAGCGGCGCACGCTGCTGATCGCCGACGAGCCGCACCACATGGGCGAGGACGCGAGCTGGGGCGTCACGACGATGGACGCGTTCGCGCGGGCGGAGCTGCGGCTGCTGCTGAGCGGCACGCCCTTCCGCTCCGACAACTCGCCGATCCCGTGGGTCGAGTACGACGCCGACGGCTTCTCCTCCGCCGACTACACCTACACGTACACGGACGCCCTGGTCGACGGCGTCTGCCGGCCGATCACGTTCGTCCCGTACGACGGCGACATGGAGTGGATGAGCGACGGCAAGCGCCGCCGCGCGGACTTCTCGGTCGTGCTGCCGCGCGCCGAGGACGCGCGCCGCCTGCGCACCGCGCTCGACGCCTCCGGCGATTGGGTGCGGCGCGTGCTGCGCGACGCCGACGCACGGCTGGCGCAGATCCGCGCCGGCGACCATCCGGACGCCGGCGGCCTCGTGGTGGCGATCGACAAGCAGCACGCGGTCGAGCTGGCAGCGCGGCTGGAGGCGGTCTCCGGCGAGGCGCCGATGGTCGTGACCTCGGACGAGGCCGACGCCTCGCAGCGGATCGCGCGCTTCGCGGCCGGCACGCAGCGCTGGATCGTGTCGGTCTTGATGGTCTCGGAGGGCGTCGACATCCCGCGGCTGCGCGTCGGCGTCTACGCGACGAGCGCGCGCACCGAGCTGTTCTTCCGCCAGGTGGTCGGGCGCTTCATCCGCCGCTCGCCGGCGCCGCGCAGACAGACGAGCTTCCTGTTCCTGCCGTCCGACCTGACGCTCAAGACGCTCGCGAACCGCATCGAGGAGGAGCGCAACCACGCGATCGAGCTGAGACCCGCCGTCGAGGAGGGGCTGCTCGACGAGCCGCCCGATCGCGTGCGCAGCGAGCCGGGGGAGGCGTTCGAGGCGCTCTCCTCCGACGCGCGGCCGGACGAGGAGATTCTGCTGCGCACGCAGCCGGGCGAGAACCTGTCGCTGTTCGGCGAGCCCGAGCCGGCCCCCTCGGCGGCGTACATGGCCTTCACGGGCGGCAGCGAGCCAGGAGGCGGCGGAGCGGCGACGACGGCTGCGGATTCGGCGGAGGTCGCAACCGCGGCGGGCGATCCGGGCTCGTCCTACCAGCGTCGTGAGCGGCTGCGTGAGGAGCGCGCAAAGCTCGTCTCGCAGCGGGCGCGCACGACGCGCGAGACGCACCGCGAGATCAACGCGCGCGTCAACCGCGCCGTCGGCGTGCGCGCGGTCGCCGACGCGACGCTCGAGCAGCTCGAGCGCGCGAACGCGCTGCTGCGGCGCGAGCTGGAGCGCGGCCGGTGAGCGCGAGCGCGCCACGGCTGCCGACGGCTGCCGCGGCGAGCGCTGCTATCTTCGCGGGCGAGGCCTGAACTCGTGTCCGTCACCTCGGAGACACCGATGGCAGTGACAAGCCCCCCGGCCGCAGCGGTAGAGGGGCTCTGCCCCGCCGAGCGGGACGCGTGGCGGGGGCTTCTGCGGGTCCACGCGAGCGTCTTGAAGGCGCTCGACGCCGAGCTGGAGGCGGCGCACGGGCTGCCGCTCACCTCCTACGAGGTGCTGATCCAGCTCGCCGACGCGCCCGACCGGCGGATGCGCATGTGCGACCTCGCCGACTCCGTGCTGCTGAGCCGCAGCGGCATGAGTCGGCTCGTCGACCGGCTCGAGCGCGACGGGCTGCTGCACCGCTGCGCCTGCACGCACGACGCCCGCGGCGCGTTCGCCTGCATCACCGACGCCGGCCTCGAGCTGCTCGAGCAGGCTCGCCCGACCCACGTCGCCGGCATCCGCCGCCGCTTCCTCGCACAGTTCGGCGAGGACGAGCTGCGCACCCTCGGGCAGCTCTGGGACCGCGTGGTCCCGCCTGTCGTCTGAGAGCTTCGCGCTCACGGCGACGGACGGACCGCGCCGTCGCCGTCGCCGTCGCCGTCGCCGTCGCCGTCGCCGTCGCCGTCCCGGCCTCGCATGGTCGGACATCGTCTAGGCTCGCGCCGACGCATATGACGGAACGACTCCCCCAGCTCGCGATCACCGCAGGCGCTCGGCGCGTGGACCGGGACGTCCTGCACGTTCGCCACGACGAGGCGGTGGCGGACGCTTTCCCAGGGCACCGCACCGGCTTGCTGCGCGTAACGGCGGACGCCGGGCCGATCGTCCCCGCGCCTGGGGCGCTCGAGCAGCTCGCCGAGCAGACCGGTGCGCCGGGCGCGTTGGAGCGCGCCGAGCAGGCCGCCGTCCACTGGCGCGACGTGTTCGCGCGCATGGGCGCCAAGCCGAAGTACGTGTCCTCCGTGGAGCGGCTGCTCGAGCTGCGGCGAGCGGGCGGGGCGATCGACACCGGCTTGCCGCTGGTCGACCTCTACTGCTGGTACTCGCTCGCGACCGGCGTGCCGATCGGCGGCTACCGCGTCGCGCGCGTCGAGGGGACGCTGACGCTGGGGCTTCCGGGCAAGGGGATGAGCTTCACGCCGATGGGCGCGACGCGGGGCTCGCCGGAGCGCACGCGCGGGCGCGAGGTCGCGTTCTTCGACGAGGCCAAGGTGCTCTGCCGCTACTGGAACTTCCGCGACTGCGACGAAACGAAGCTCGGCGCCGATCTCGACGACGTGCTGTTCGTGTTCGACTGCTGGAGCGATGCCGGCTCCGATGACGACGCGGCGGCGCTCGTCGCCGGCCTCGCTGCCCTCGTCGGCGCCGACGCCTCGCGGTCTGCGGTGATCGGGCCCGACGGCCCGCTCGAGGCGCTGCTCGCGCGATAGCCGGCTCGGCGACCTCCGGTGGGAGGTCTCGCCGTCGTCTCGTTTGACAGCGCCTCTCTCCACCCGTTAATCTACGTTCGTTGGGGGAATGCCTTCCTGTCGTCGTCGCGGACGAGGGGTAGGGACATCGAGAACGAGGGGTCAACGATGTCGAGTCCTGCGCGGGCTCGCTCAGGTCCGCCTCAGTCGCGGAGCGGCCTCGACGTGCGCGCCGACGCGATGCGCGTCGTGCGTCGTCACGTGCCGCAGTCCGTGTTGGTCGACCTGCAGGCGACGGACAATCACACCAATATTCTCTATATTGCCTGCGACTGGCTCGTCATCGTCGCGGCGATCGCAGTCTCGGTTGCCTTCCCGAGCGCTGGAGTGCTCGCGCTCGCGGTCGTCGTCATCGGCTCGCGCCAGCGCGCGCTCATGAACCTCATCCATCAGGCGAGTCACAACCAGCTGTTCGCCAACCGCAGGGCGAACTACTGGGCTGGCCAGCTGCTCGCCGCCTTCCCGCTGCTCATGAGCATCGACGCCTACAAGGACTCGCATCTCGCGCACCACCGACACCTGTGGGACGCCGAGGAGGATCCGAAGACGATCCGCTACATGACGCTCGGGCTCGTGACGGCGCCGGCGCATCGCGCCGCGTTTCTGGTCCGCCACGCCGTGCGCTCGTTCGGTTTGATGCACATGCCCTTCAACGTGCGGTTCGCGGTCGCCGGCGACTCGTCGAAGGCCGCCAAGCGTGCGCGACTGGCCTTCTGGTTCGCCGTCCTGACGGTGGTCGTGGCACTCGGTCTGGAGGTGTCGTTCCTGCTGTACTGGGTCCTTCCATACTGCGTGAGCTTCCAGATCCTGCGCTACTGGATGGAGGCGGCGGAGCATGCGGCGCTGCGGTCCGAGGACCCGTGGCAGGCGACGCGCAGCTGGAGCACGAGCCTCCCGATCCGCTGGTTCCTGGCGCCGCACTCCGACTCGTACCATCTCGCGCATCACATCGTCTCCAGCGTCCCGCACTATCGGCTCGGTCGCCTGCATCGTGAGCTGATGCGTATTCCAGAGTACGCGGCGGCGCATCATTGCGAGGGCTTCGTGTTCCGCCGGATGACCGAACGTCTATCCGTGATTCAGGACATGTGCCGTCCGGATTGTCCGCGCGCGGCGCTCGTCGTGCAGTCGGCGCTCGCCGAGTCCGGTTGAGTTGACCGGCCGTGACGTGGGCTGGGGCGCAGTCCGTGCGCCTGCCGCTTGCCGGCGGTGTGCTTCGCGGCGCTCTGAGCGGCGAAGCCCTGAGGATGCACCAGGCGGGAGTCGAACCCGCATGCTCGGCTTAAAAGGCCGCCCCTTAACCGTTAAGGCACTGGTGCGCTGGTCACGTCGCGAATTCACGGACGAGATGACGTCATGCTAGCACATCGCTAAGTGTACGTTGATGGTTCACGACCCCCCGTCGTCCCGGTCCTCGCGGCGCGCCGGGAAGGCGATCACCTCGCGCAGCGAGTCGTGCTCTGCGAGCAGCATCACGAGACGGTCGAGGCCGAGCCCGGCGCCCGCTGCCGGCGGCATGCCGTACTCGAGCATCTGGAGGTACTCCTCGTCGTGCGCGTAGACGTCGTCGCCGGCGGTGCGACCGGGCGGCGCCTGAGCGAGGAAGCGCGCTCGCTGCTCGTCCGGGTCGTTGACGTCGTTGCTGCCGCTCGCGAGCTCGAGGCCGCCGACGACGGCGTCGAACGACTCGCTCAGGTGCGGCTGGTGCGGGTGGCGCTTGGCCACCGGCGTGAGCTCGGCGGGGAAGTCGATCACGATGGTGGGCTCGATGAGCGTCGGCTCGATCAGCTTCCCGTAGACGTCGAGCACGAGCCTGGCCCAGCCGGACGTCGCGTCGCCGCGGTCGCCCAGCAGCGCTGCCAGCGGCGCGGGATCCAGCGCCGCGATGTCGATCCCGAATCGCTCGGCGATCAGCTCGCCGACCGTGACCGTGCGCCACGGCGGCGCAAGCTCGATCGAATGTCCGTTGCGCCGGATCTGCGTGGTTCCGATCGTGCGCCGGGCCACGTCGGCGACCATCTCGGCGATGAACTGCGTCACGTCGAGGTAGCCGACGTAGCTCTGCATCCATTCGAGCATCGTGAACTCGGGGCTGTGACGGTGCGAGATGCCCTCGTTGCGGAAGCAGCGGCCCATCTCGTAGACGCTCTCCAAGCCGCCGACGAGGCAGCGCTTCAGGAACAGCTCGATCGAGATGCGAAGCGAGTAGTCGCGGTCGAGCGCGTTGTGATGCGTGCGAAAGGGGCGCGCGGCGGCGCCGCCCGGCACGGAGACCAGGATCGGGCTCTCGACCTCGACGAAGCCGTGGCCGACCATCCATTCGCGGACGGCGTGCATGACGCTGCTGCGCAGCTGGAACGTCCGTCGCGTGCGCTCGTTGGCGAGCAGGTCGAGCGCGCGATGCCGGTAGCGGACCTCCGGGTCGTCGACCCCGTGACGCTTGTCCGGCGGCGTCCGCAGCGCCTTCGCGAGCGTCTCGCAGCGATCGGCGGCGATCGCCAGCTGCCCGCGCTTGGTGACGTAGACGGCGCCGTCGACGCCCACGACGTCGCCGATGTCGACGTCGAGCGCCCGCCGGTAGGCCGGGTCCGTGAGCGTGTTCGACTCGAGGAAGACCTGGATCGTGCCGGAACGGTCCGCGACGTCTACGAAGGTGGCTCTGCCGTGGCCGCGTCGTGCGACGGAGACGGCCCGCTATGCGGTAGCGCCAGCGTTCGTGGAGGCCGGCGTCGAGCGCGGCGGGGTCGTGGTGCGCATGGACGTCGGCGAGCGGCGTGCGGCCCGGGAAGGAGTGCGGGAACGGTTCGATCCCGGCCGCGCGCAGACGCGCCGCCTTCTCGCGGCGCTCGCGGCTCTCCGTCTGCATGCGCACGCTGTGCGGCGGCCCTGCCGGCGTCGTGCTCGGATCGGCGAGGCTCGGACGCGGGTCCGGTGCGGTGCTCAATGGATCCCCCTTCCATAGTGGGCACGACGGCCCCGAGCCACGGCACGGCCGCGGCGCTGGGCGCCGGACTTCCGGGACTCGCTGCAACTCGACCGAGCGGCGGCCTGCGACCGTGCCGCGCCGGCTCTCCAACCGACTTCCCCCGTCACCGTGGTGACGCAGCCACGATAGCGGCGGGATCGTGGGAATGCAACGCGTTGCGGGCGCCCGCTAGGGTCCGCCGCCGTGACCGGCCAGTTGCTCGCGATCCACCACCGCGACGCGGACAGCCGCGCGCGCACCGGCGTGCTGCGGCTGGCGCATGGCGAGGTGCGCACGCCGGCGTTCGTGCCGCTGGCGACGAAGGGCGTGGTGAAGGGCATCGAGCCGCGCGAGGTCGCCGCGCTCGGCTACGACATGGTGCTCGGCAACACGTTCCACCTGTTCCTCGCGCCCGGCCACGAGCTCGTCGCCGAGCAGGGCGGGCTGCACGAGTTCATGCGCTGGAACGGGCCGATCGTCACCGACTCCGGCGGCTTCCAGGTCTTCTCGATGGGGCACGGCACCGTCGCCGACGAGATCAAGGGCCGAGCGCCGGCCGGCACCGAGCGCGCCGGCGCGATCCTCTCGATCGAGGAGGAGGGCGTCCGCTTCCGCTCCTACATCGACGGCGGCGAGCGCTTCATGGCGCCGGAGACCTCGATGGAGGTGCAGGCAGCGCTCGGCTCCGACATCGCGCTCGCGTTCGACGAGTGCACGCCGTTCCACGTCGAGCGCGACTACACCGAGCGCTCGACCGAGCGCACGCACCGCTGGCTCGAGCGCTGCCTCGCCTGGCAGGACGCGCACGGGGCGGGCGGGACCACGTCGCAGGCCTTCTACGCGATCTCCCAGGGCGGCGTCTACGAGGACATGCGCCGCGGCTCGACGCGCCACGTCGCCGAGAGCCGCGCCGACGGCGTCGCGATCGGCGGCTCGCTCGGCGCCGAGAAGGCGCAGATGTACGAGGTCGTGGGGTGGGCGACCGGCGAGCTGGAGCAGGTCGCGCCCGGCAAGCCGCGCCACCTGCTCGGGATCGGCGAGATCGACGACCTCGTGCGCGGCGTCGAGCTGGGGATCGACACGTTCGACTGCGCGATGCCGACGCGCCTGGGCCGTCACGGGATGGCGATCGTGCCCGATCCGGAGCGACGCTGGCGCGTCGACCTCACGAAGGGTCGCTGGAAGCACGCCGGAGCGCCGATCATGGAGGACTGCCCGTGCCCGGCGTGCGCGGGCGGCTACTCGCGCGCCTACCTGCACTATCTCTTCGGCGCGCGCGAGCTGACCGCGTTGCGGCTCGTCACGCTCCACAACCTCGCGTTCGTCGCCCGCCTGATGGCCGACCTGCGCGCCGCGATCGCGGCGGGGACGCTGGCCGAGGTGGCGGCGGCGGTGCGGGACGGCGCGTCGCCGGGTGGGCTCGCGCAGTAGCCGCTCGCGCTACTTCGCGTTGTTGTCCACCAGGTCCTGCAGCTGCTGGATCGCCTGCTGCGCGTCGTTCGCGACGACCTTCTTGATGTGGACGGCGTTGCCGGTGTTGTCCGTCGCGACGATCGCGATCGCGACACCGGCGCCGAGCAGCAGCGCGACCGCCAGCATGGCCGCGAGGCGGCGCAGCCCGCGGCGGCGCGATGCCTGCGCGGCTGAGGCGCCGTTGCGGCGGCCGGGCGGCGGGACCGGCTCCCGCGCGGGGGGCGGCGCCGGCCGGCGCGCCGGCACCTGCTGCGGTCTGCGCGCCGCGTGCGCCCGCGTCGCGGCCGTCGCCGGATCGGATCCCGCCCGCCCCGCGATCACGCGCGTGGCGGTCGTCGAGCGCGTCGGCATGCCGGCCGGCGCGATCCCGCGGGCGCCGTCGCGGATCCCGCGCTCCATCGCCGCCGCCGTCTCGTAGCGGCCCTCCGGCTCCAGCTCGAGCGCGACCGCCACCGCCTGCGCGAGCGCCGGCGGCACGTCGGGGTTGAGCTGCTCGAGCGGCGTGGGCATCTCCCGCTGCTGCTTGAGCGCGAGCTCGGAGAGCGACGTCGCCTCGTACGGCAGGCGGCCCGACAGCAGCTGGTAGGCGACGACGCCGAGCGCGTAGAGATCCGAGCGCGGGCCGGACGCCTCGCCGCGCGCCTGCTCGGGCGCGAGATAGGCGGCGGTGCCGAGCACCGAGCCGACCTGCGTGATCGAGGACTGCTCGGTCGCCTTCGCGATCCCGAAGTCGGCCAGCTTCACGACGCCGTCGTCGGTGACGAGCAGGTTGCCGGGCTTGACGTCGCGGTGCACGACGCCGTTGCGGTGCGCGTAGTCGAGCCCGCGGCACGCCTGGGCGACGATCTCGACCGCCTCCTCGGCGTCGAGGTGGCCGCGCTCGCGCAGCAGCTCCGCGCACGACCTGCCGGGGACGGCCTCCATCACGATGAAGTGGTGGTGGGCGGTCTCGTCGAAGCCGAAGTCGAACACCTGCACGACGTTGGGGTGCACGAGCCGCGCGGCGGCGAGCGCCTCACGGCGAAAGCGCGAGACGAACGCCGGGTCGTCCGCCAGGTGCTCGGCGAGCAGCTTCACCGCGACGTTGCGCTCGAGCCGGCGGTCGAGCGCGAGCTGCACCGTCGACATGCCGCCGATCCCGAGCCGGCGGCCGAGCTCGTAGCGGCCGGCGATCACGGTCGCGCTCACGGGGTCCCTCCCTGCGGCACGCCGGCGCCGCCCGAGCCCGCGCCGCCGTTGCCGCCGGGGGGAGTGGTGCCGCCGCCGTTGCTGGGCGGGGTCGTCGGCGTCGTGTCGGGCGTGGTCGGCGTCGTGGGCGGCGTCGTCGGCGTCGTCGGCTCGGTCGTGGTCGTCGGCGCCGTCGTGGTGGTCGGCGTCGTGTCCGTGGTGGTCGTGGGGACGGTGGTCGTCGTGGCCGTCGGCGTGGTGCTCGTCGTGCCGGTGCACGTCTGCGGCACGAGCTGCGCGAGCGTCGCGGCGCCGCCGCGCAGGTTTGCGACCAGCGCGTGGTCGACGGTGCTCGGCAGCGCGTTCACGCGGTCGGCGAAGCTCTGGGCGGCGACCTCGGCGCGCGCCGCGTTCCCGTCCGCGCACGCGGTCTGGGCGCTGGCGAGGGCGTCCTGCAGGCTGCTCGCCTGTCCACCGGAGAGCAGCCCGTTGCCGTCGCCGCAGGCGACGAGCAGGGCGGCGGCGCAGCCGAGCACGCCGAGGGGGAGGACCTTCAAGACCTGCCGCATCAAGCGTCTAAGGCTACTGACCGTGGAACAGCCGCTCCGCGAGCGAGTCCGGCAGGCGCGCGGCGCGGATCGCCGCCGCGGCCCCCGCGACGTCGTACTCCGTGCGGTGGAAGGACGCCGTGCAGGCGCGCGTGTCCAGCATCAGCCAGGCGGCGCGCGGGTCGCCGTCGCGCGGCTGGCCGACGGCGCCGGGGTTCAGCAGCCATCTGCCGTGTGCCAGATCGTGCTCGGTGCCCTCGGGGCAGGTGCCGCCGGAGGCGATCTCGCCCTCGGCGCGGCAGTAGGCGAGCGCCGTGTGCGAATGGCCGATGCAGGCCACACGGTGCTCGAGCCGATCGATGCACAGCTCCGCCTGGAGGGGGGAGAGGACGTACTCCCACACCGGATCGCGGGGGCTGGCGTGGTAGAGGCCGACGGCCTCGTCGAGCTTCTGCGGCTCCAGCGTCCTCAGGTAGGCGACGTTGTCGGGCGCGATCCTCTGCGCGGTCCAGCGCAGCGACAGCTCGGCGCCGCGCTGGAAGGCCTCGAACGGCACGTCGCCCCGCACCGCGAGGTCGTGGTTGCCGGCGAGGCAGACGGCCGCGTGGCGGCGCGCCAGCTCGACGCAGGCGTCGGGCTCGGCGCCGTAGCCGACGAGGTCGCCGAGGCACCACAGCTCCTCCGCGCCGGCCGCCTCCACGGCGTCGAGCACGGCGTCGAACGCGTGACGGTTGCCGTGGACGTCGGCGACGACCGCGACCCGCATCGCGCTCAGGCGGCGGCGTGCGCCGGCTCCGGGAGCGCGCGTGGCTCGCGCCCGTCCGCGCGCAGCGCGAGCGCCGAGTCCTTGCCGCCGCTCCAGGCGAGCGCGAGGGTCACGGTCGCGGGCGGCCTACTGGCCGCCGCCGCGCGGCTCGTCGGGGCCGCCGAACTCGGGGAGGTTCTTGATCCCCTCGCTCGTCTGCCACTTCGAGTAGTTGTCCTCCATCGCGTCGATCAGCTCGCGCATGAAGCGCGCGGAGAGGTTGACGCGGGAGACGACCACGCCGGGGATCTCGTCGTCGTCGACCTCGTGGTCCACGCGCGCGAACGTGATCGTGAACTCGTACTCCGAGTGGCTCACGTTCGCGAAGTTCGCGTAGACCCCCGCCATGATCTCCGGCGAGAAGTGGATGTTGATGTGGCGCTCGCGGTCTTCGTCGTCCATGGGGCCTAGTATCGCAGCCGTGAAGATCGTCGTCCTGGCCGTCGGTCGTCTGCGTCCCCCGTTCGCCGACGACGTCCAGCACTACCAGAAGCTGCTCGCCCGCCACGCCCGCGTGGAGCTGGTCGAGGTCCGCGAGAACGAGCAGGTCGCGCGGCGGATCCCGGACCGCGCGTTCGTCTCCCTGCTCGACGCGGAGGGCGCGCAGTACACGTCCGAGGCGTTCGCCTCGTTCCTGGAGGACCGGCGCCAGGGCGGCCGCGACGTCTGCTTCGTCGTCGGCGGCCCGTTCGGCCTCGCCCTCGACGTCGTCGACCACCGCCTGTCGCTCGGCGCGATGACGCTTCCGCACCAGCTCGCCCGCGTCGTCCTGCTCGAGCAGATCTACCGCGGCCACAAGATCCTCGCCAGAGAGCCGTATCACTATTGATGCAGCATGCGGTCCAGCGCCCCGTCCGCGCGCGCGTGGGCGGGGCGCTGGAGCGGGCGCGCCGCTACCCTCCGACGCCGTGACCCCGCTCCAGGACCTGCGCGCCGCCGTGGAGGCGGCATCGGCCGCGCTGCGCGACGGGGCCGCCGCGAAGGGCGGGACGCCGCCGGCGGTCGAGCGGCCCAGACGCGAGGGCTTCGGCGACTACTCGACGAACGCGGCGATGCTGCTGGCGCCGAGCGTCGGCGCGCCCCCGCGCGAGATCGCCGAGCGGCTGGGCGAGCAGATCCAGCGGCGTCTGGGCGCCGGCCTCGCCAGATACGAGGTCGCCGGCCCGGGCTTCCTCAACCTCTTCCTCGCCGACGCGTGGCACGCCGAAGCCCTCGCGCACGTGCTCGAGCGGGGCGACGCGTACGGCGGCGCCGGCGCGCAGCAGCCCGAGCGGATCCTCGTCGAGTTCGTCAGCGCGAACCCCACCGGTCCGCTCGTCGCCGCCTCCGGCCGGCATGCCGCCTACGGCGACGCGCTCGCCGAGATCCTCGCCTTCCACGGCCACGAGGTCCAGCGCGAGTACTACCTCAACGACGCCGGCGCGCAGGTGCGCAAGCTCGGCGAGTCGGTGCAGGCGCGCGCGCTCGGCAGAGACGTGCCCGAGGGCGGCTACGAGGGCGACTACGTGGGCGAGCTCGCCCACGAGATCGCCGACTCGAAGACCGCCGACCCCGACCACCTCGCGCAGGAGGCGGTCGCGAAGATGCTCGAGCGGATCCAGACGACGCTCGCGCGCTTCGGCGTCGGGCACGACCGGGTCTTCAGCGAGCGCTCGCTGTACGAGGGCGAGCCGAGCGCGGTGGAACGGGCGCTGGGCGCGCTCGAGGAGAGCGGCCACACATACCGCTCCGAGGGCGCGCTGTGGCTGCGCACGACGACGTTCGGCGACGACAAGGACCGCGTGCTGGAGCGCGCGAACGGCGAGCCGACGTACTTCGCCTCCGACTGCGCGTACCTGCTCGACAAGCGGGCGCGCGGCTTCGAGCGGCAGGTCGACGTCTTCGGCGCCGACCATCACGGCTACGTCGCGCGGCTCAGAGGCGCGTTCCAGGCGCTCGGCGGCGACCCGGACGCGATCGAGATCCTGATCATGCAGTTCGTCCACCTGATCGCCGCCGGCGACCGCTCGGCGATGTCGAAGCGGCGCGGGATCTTCACGACGCTCGACGAGCTGATCGACGACATCGGCGTGGACGCGACGCGCTTCTTCATGCTGCAGCGCTCGCACGACTCGACCGTCGACCTCGACCTCGACCTCGCGCGCGAGCAGTCGAACGAGAACCCCGTCTACTACGTGCAGTACGCGCACGCGCGCATCCACTCGATCCTCGAGAAGGCGGGCGAGGAGCGGGTCGGGTCGGCGCTCGCGGAAGCCGGCGCTCCGGCCGGAGGCGACGGTGGGGGCGTGGCGCTGGAGCCGGCCGAGCGGGCGCTGGTCAAGAAGCTGCTCGCCTTCCCCGACGAGGTCGCCGATGCGGCCGAGCGGCGCGCGCCGCACCGCATCGCGGCCTACGCGCTGGAGCTGGCGCAGGACTTCACCGCCTTCTACCGCGACTGCCACGTCGTCGGCGCCGAGCCGGCTGCGGTCGAGTCGTTCCGCATCGCCCTCTCGGTCGCCGCGCAGCGCACGATCGCGCGGGCGCTCGGCCTGCTCGGCGTCCGCACGCCGGACTCGATGTAGCCCCGGCCGGCCGGCTCAGGCCGACGCAGGCCGCGCGAGCCGCGGCAGCGGCGCGTCGTCGCCGGCCTCGCCGAGCAGGTCGCTCAGCTCGTAGCCCGACAGCGCCGCGTCGACCAGCGCCTCGCACTGCTCCGGCGCACCCTCGCGGAAGGCCGCGGGCAGGTTCACGTACGGGGCGCCGTGGTAGAAGCGCTCGTAGTGCTCGTGGCGGCTGGCGAACTCCGAGCCGACCGCGTCCCACACGAGCTTGTAGAGCTTGATCCGCTCCTCCGCCGTGTGGCCGGGCGAGCGCACGTAGCGCTCGATCAGCGGCCCGGCCTCGGGGTGGACGAGGTCGCGGTAGGAGGCCGGCATCTGTATGAGCGAGCCGCCGGCGAGCCACTTGATCTCTTCGATCAGCTGGACGTAGGCGTTGGGCGCCCACGCACGCTGGGCGAACGCGACGGAGCGGTTCGGCTGCACGGCGCCGTCCGAGCCCGGCACCGGCTCGCAGCCCGCCTCCATCGCGAGCACGGCGGCCTTCGCGAGGTTGACGGCCGTGAGGATTCTGCCGAGCTGCATCTGCACGAGCGGCACGCGCAGGACGTTGTTGGCCTTCGCGACCTTGATCGCGAGGCCGGCGAGGAACTCCAGCTTCGTCCAGTAGCGCGTCGCGGCCTGATGGATCCAGTAGGAGAAGGCGGGCGTCTCCCACCACTGTCTGAACGCGAGCTCGACGTCTCTGTAGACGAACACGCGCTCCCACGGGACGAAGACGTTCTCGTAGATCATCAGCGCGTCGTTCTCGTCGAAGCGGCTGGAGAGCGGGTTGTCCCACGCGCTGCGCGCTTCGGCCTCGTAGGAGGCGCGCGAGATGACCTTCACGCCGGGGCTGTTGAAGGGGATCGAGAACGTGAGCGCGTAGTCCTGGTCCTGCGGGCCGAGCGGTTCGATCGTGCCGACGAAGATCTCGTCGCCGAACAGCGCGGCGGTGCCGACCATCTTCGCGCCGCGCACGACGATCCCGTCGTCGCGCTCCTGCACGACGCCGACGTAGAGGAACGGCTCCTCCTGCTCGGCGGCCGGCTTGGAGCGGTCGATCTGCGGGTTGACGATCGTGTGCGACTGGTAGAGGTCGTCGTCGCGCAGGTGCGCGTAGTACGCGAGCACGTTGTCGGCGCGCTCCTGCCCGCCGCGCGCGAACAGGCCGGGCGCGGCGGCGAAGCCGGCCCAGCAGGAGGCCATGTAGTCGGGGCTGCGGCCGAGGTAGCCGAACGTCGCCTTCGCCCACGTGCGCGTCGCCTCGCGGCGGGCGACGAGGTCGGCCTGCGAGCGGGGGATCGTGTAGCAGCGGTGGACCGGCCCGCCGGTCTTCGGCGAGGGCGTCGTGAGCACGTCCGCATGGGCCGGGTCGTGCGTCATGTCGTAGAGCTGCGCGATCGACTGGACGGTGTTGCGGAAGGCGGGGTGCGTCGTGACGTCGTCGACGCGCTCCCCGTCGATCCACACCTCGCGGCCGTCCCGCAGGCTCTCGACGTACTCCGCTCCGGTCCGTGTCATCGGCGCTTCCCCCGTGGCTGCCGTGGGCTGGTGACGCGGCTTCCCCCGCCGCGCTCGTCCTATCTAGCCACAGTAATCCGGTCTTGCACCGCCCGTCAACCGGTGCGACGGGCGAGACGGACGTCAGCCGTCGTGGCGGGCGAGGTCCGCGTCGAGCCGGCGCGTGTCGTCGTCGCTGAGCGCGGGCGCCGCGACGGCGGGCTGCGCGGCGCGGGCGCGCGCGCTGCGGCGCCAGCGCGGGAGCGCGAACGCGAGCACGGCGAGGCCGAGCAGGAGGACCGCGATCGGCACGAGGTAGACGGCGAGGTTGAAGCCGTCGCCCTTCGGCAGCGCCAGCACGCGCTCGCCGTACTGCGCGACGAGCGCGTCCTTGATCTCCTGCTCGCCCTTGCCCTGCGCGATCAGCGCACGGATGCGGTGCCGCTCGGCGTCCGCCTGCGGCCCGTTGGCGAGCGCGAGCGGCGTTCTGCAGACGACGCACATGACCTGCTGCTCGATCGCCGGCAGGGTCGTCTGCGGCTGGGCGGCGGTGGCCGTTGCGGTCGCGGCGCCGGCGCCGGCGCCGGCCGCGGTCGTCGCGAGCAGGGCGAGCAGCAGCGCGAGCGACGGGCGGCGGCCGGCGCGGCGGGTCATCCCCGCCGCGCCCCTCTGGCGAGCAACGGGTCGATCGCGGTCGCGATCCATTCCGGCGTGACCTCCGTGCGCCGGAGCGCGACGATGCGGCCCTGCGGGTCGAGCACGAACGTCTCCGGCATGCCCTTCACGCCATAGGCGCCCGCGAAGGAGCCGTCGACGTCGCGCAGGATCGGATAGCCGACGTGGAAGTCGTGCACGAATCTGCGCGTGTCCCCGGTCAGGTCGTTCCAGGCGACCCCGACGACCGTGGCGCGACCTGCGAGCTGCCGCTGGAGACGGTTGAGCAGCGGCGCCTCGTCCTGGCACGGTGGGCACCACGACGCGAAGAAGTTCACGACGACGTAGCCGCCGTCGCTGCGGTAGCTCGCGAGCGTCCGCTTCGCGCCGCCGTCGAGCTGCGGCAGGGCGGCGTCGTGCGCCTGCGGGTGCTCGCCGCGGGCGACGGCCTGGTCGATCGAGCTGTCGTCGCCGGTCTGGAGCACGCCGAACACGAGCAGCCCGACGAGCAGGAGCGCGAGGGCGGAGGCGAGCAGGGTCGTGACGGTGCGGCGCATGCGCGGCCCTCAAGGGTAGAGCGGCGGGCCGCTCGGGTCGTCGCCGGTCGCGCTCGGCGGGGCGACGTCGGTGGGCGCGTGGACCAGCTCGCGCCCGCCGAGCGGTGCGCTGAGCGAGACGGTCGCCTCGTGCGCGAACGGCTCGGCGGCGGTGTCGCTCGCGGGCGTTTCGCTCGCGGGCGCGCGCCAGCGCAGCAGCACGGTCACGAACACCTGCGTCGGCGTCTCCTGCGCATCGACGCGGTCGAGCTGCATGTGCGCGCCGGCGGCGTAGCGGACGGTCAGGTGCGGGCGGTCGTCGGGCGCGGCGACGAGCTCCCAGGGGACGCTGGCGAACGGCGAGGGCGGGGCGGGCGGCGCGACGGGGGCGGCGGCGGGGTGGGGCGGCGGCGCGAGCGGTGCGACCGGCGCCGACTCCGCGGTCGGCGGCGCGCCGAGCGGCACGGCCGCGTGCGTGGCGCGTCGGCGCCGGCGCGCCAGCAGCACGGCGGCGAGCGCGAGGATCGGGGCGACTACGACGCGGGCGCGCATCGCCGAAGCCTACGACGACGGCCCCGCCGGCCCGCCACCCTTCGCTCCGCGCCCCCGCAGGGCTAGAATCCCTCCCCGCTGCGGACGTAGCTCAGTTGGTAGAGCGTCGGCTTCCCAAGCCGAAGGTCGCGGGTTCGAGGCCCGTCGTCCGCTTCGCGCGCATGGTCGTTGTGGCGGTGACACAGGCAGCGGACGGACGGTCTCGTCGGGGCTCGCTCACCGTCACTGTCACCTGCGCGCTCTCATGCCGCCGATCCCTCAGCGCCGCTTTCGCGGTGTGGGCGCGCGAAGCGCTCTGACACGTGGGCGCTCTGTGTGGACTAGCGCTGCAAACGCCCATGTTCGGCGCCAGAAAACATAGCTGTGTACGAACGCCGCCGAAGGGTGTAGGGTGCACGGGAACGTCTGGGAGTCGGGGTTCAGAGGAGGAGCGCGTTGATGAAGGGTCAGCTTGTTCGGCGTCGTAGTGCGATCGCCATCGTCACGACGTGCGCTGTCATGGCCGGCGGCCTGGGGGCCGGCGGCGTCAGCTCGGCGGAGCCGGCCGCGCACGCGGCCAAGCGCCGCCACCATCTCACGCTGAGCGGGACGGCGTACCTGCATCTCGTCAAGCGCCGCGGCTCGGTGCTGTACGAGCGCGGGAGGGCCACCGGGACGCTGCCCGGCACGGTCACGGCGCGCTTCGTCGCCGGGATCACGAAGGTCACGGGGACCGTCACCTTCCACCCGCGAGGGCACGGCTCGCTGACGCTCACGGCGATCGGCTACCCGCAGTCCTCCGGGCGCATCACGAAGTTCACCGGCAACGTCGCCGTGCGGCGCGGGTCCGGCCGGTTCCGGCGTGCGCTGGGAAGCGGCACGTTCTACGGCACCGCGAATCGCAGGAGCTGGGCGGTCACCGTCCACGCAAGCGCGAACCTGACCTACTAGCGCGGACCTGGACATGATCGCTCGGCGCTTCGCTGTCGCCGCGGTGACAGCACTCGTCGTCGTCGCCACGGCGGCGCCCGTGGCGGCGGCGCGGAACCCCGTCCATGTGGCAGCCGTGTTCGGCTCGGCCGCACGGCTCGGTGGCACGGCGCCGCTCGAGGTCGCGCTGCGGCTCGACGCCAGACGGCTGCCGCTCTCGCCTCTGGTCGACGTGCAGCTCGAGTACCCGCGCCGTCTCGGGGTCGTCTCGAGCGGCCTCGGCCTGGCGGTCTGCCACCGCGCGGCGAGCGACTTCGCGGCTGTGCTGATCGAGGGCCCGAGGCTGGGCGGGTGTTCCCCGAACGCGGTGATGGGCTACGGCACGGCACGAGCGATCGTCCGGCTGACGAACGGCCAGGCGATCCCCGAGTACGCGAGCGTCACGCTGCTGTCCGGCCCGATCGAGGGCGGCCGCCTGCGCTTGGTCGTCTACGTCGACGGCTCGCACCCGTTCGGCGCCAAGCTCGCGTTCACGGGCGAGGTGCGCGGCGCGCACGCGCCGTACGGGGGGGCGCTCGCCGTCCGCATGCCCTCGATCCCGGGGATCGAAGACCTCGCGGTCGTCTCACTCGTCGAGCTGCGGATCACGATCGGCTCGCCGGCGATCGTCTACTACGAGCGCCGTCACGGGCACAGAGTCGCCTACCGGCCCGGCGGCGTCGCGCTGCCACCGCGCTGCCCGTCGGGGGGCTTCCGCTTCCGTGCGCGCGTGGCGTTCGCGAACGGCGCACGCCGCACGGCGAGGACCGTCGTGCCGTGCCGGCTGCTGGCGGCTGCGGCCCGGCGCTGACGCTCGCTCCGGACCGAGACAGGCCGGGGACACCGGCAGCAGGTTGATGGTGCCTTGCCACACCAAATGCCTGCCTGGTAGTGTCGAGGAAGTTGGTGCATCACGGGGGAGCATGTGGTCGCGCCGCTCATCGAGTGCACCCGTTTACGGGGCACCAGTACCTTAATGGGTTAAAGGACCGGCCTTAAAAGCCGTTGATGCGGGTTCGAGCCCCGCCTGGTGCATTGATGTCAGACGTCACGAGCCATCGATGCCGGATGGCGGCGGCGCCGTGCGCCGTCGCATGCCGGGGGGAGTCGTAGATGCCAGCCGAGTCGCCGGCCGATCCGTCGACCAACCTGCTCGACCGGCTCGACGCGCTGCTCGCGGACTGCGGCGCGCGGCGGGCGCTGCTGCCCGTGGTGCCGTTCCGGCCTGCGCCGGCCGACGTAGAGCTCAAGCTCCGCGACCCGGCCTGGGCCGGCTCGGCGGCTGGGCGCCTCGGCGTGCAGGCGCTGACCGAGACGACCGATCCGGTCGCCCTCGCGCCACGTGAGGAGGGGATGTCGGCGCGCTTCGCCGACGCCGTGCTGGCCGCGCTCGGCGCGACGCTGGAGCGCGGCGGGCCCGACCCGCTGGCGACGCGCCACGCGACGCCGGGTCGGCGCTGGGTCGTGAACTTCGGCGACCCGAACACGACGAAGGCGCTGCACGTCGGCCACCTGCGCAACGTCGCGCTCGGCAACGCCGTCGCGAGCGCCGCCGAGGCGCTCGGCGGCGACGTCGTGCGCCAGAGCCGCGTCGGCGACTTCGGCCGCAGCATGGGCGAGGCGATGGCCGGCTACCTCGCCCACGGCGGTGGCGTGCGCCCCGACCGCGACGGCGCGAAGGGCGACCGGCTGATCGGCGCGTGCTACCTGCGCTACGTGCTCGAGCTGCCGGCGCGCGCGGCGGCGACGGCCGATCCCGACCATGACGGCGACGCCGCGCTCTCGCGCGAGCGCGTCGTGCACCGCGACGCCGCGGAGGAGCTGCTGGAGCGCTGGCGCGCCGGCGATCCCGCCGCGACCCGCCTGTTCGAGGACGTGCGGCGCTGGGTGACGACCGGCCACGACGAGAACGTACGCGCTGCTCGGCGTGCGCGTCGATCGCACGCTGTTCGAGTCCGACCACCTCGAGCACGCGGAGGCGCTCGCCCGCGAGGGGCTCGCGGCGGGCGTGATCGAGCATGGGACGGGCCGCGCGACGCTCTACCCGACCGGCGAGGAGGCCTATCCGCACCTGCTGCTGCACCGCCGCGACGGCTTCCCGACGCAGCACCTGCGCTACGTCGCCACCTACGACGCGACGCGCCCGCTGCTCGCCGGCACGCGCTCGGTCGCCGTCTTCGGCAGCGAGTGGCGAGGCCTCATACGCGCCGCGGAGGCGCTGCAGCGCGCGCTGCGGCCCGGCGAGGAGGTCCACCCGACCGACAACCTCATGCACGGGATGGTCGTCGGCGAGCACGGCGACGCGGTGAAGTCGAGCAGAGGGGGTGCGCTGCTCGTCGACGAGCTGCTCGAGCAGGTCGCGACGGCGCCGCCGGTCGCCGGGCTCGCGCGGCGCCACGAGCGCCGCGACGCCGTCGAGCTCGCCCGCGTCGTGCTGCTCGGCTACTTCCTCGGGCGCCCGCTCCAGCAGCGCGTGACGATCTCGCTCGCGGAGCTGCTCGACCCGCGCCGCAACGCCGGCTTCTCGCTCGCGCAGGCGTGGGCGCGCGTCTCGGACCCGCGCCACGACGGCGCGCCCGACCCCGATCCCGGCGAGCTCGCCTACCGCTTCGTGCTCGTGCAGTCCCAGCGCCACCGGCGGCTGCTCGCGAAGTGCGCCGAGGAGCTCGACCTGCTGCCGTTCGTGCGCTTCCACTACCACCTCACGCGCTGGTTCGCGGGCGTGCAGGCGACACCGCGCACGGCGCGCGCGCTGCGCGGCCTGCTCGGCGCCGGCCTCGCGGCGCTCGGGCTCGCGGAGGCGCCCGTCGCGACGCCGGCGGCGAACGGCGACGGCGGTGCGGCACTCGCGGCGACCGGAGGAGGAGCGGGCGCATGCCGGTCGTGAGCGAGCTGGCGTGGGTCGACGGCGCGGTCGTGCCGCGCGAGCAGGGCGCGCCCTCGCTCGCCTCCAGCACCTTCCACATGGGCACCGGCGTGTTCGACGGGCTGATGGCCTACTGGAACGACGGCCGCTACCGCCTGCATCGCGTCGAGGAGCATCTCGAGCGCTTCAAGACGGGCGCCGAACGGATGGACCTGCCGTTCGACTGGACGGTCGCGCAGCTGGAGGCCGGCATCCACGAGCTGCTCGGCACCTGCCCGCGGCGCACGCACTACATCCGCCCGATCGCCTTCCGCGGCGCGCCGGAGATCATGCTCGTCGCGAGCAGAGAGCTGCCGGTGAGCGCGTGCATCTTCGCGGTCGAGGTCGAGCGCGACGTGCTCGACCCGATGCGCGGGACGATCGTCGAGGTCGAGCGCGTCTCCAGTCGCGCGATCCCGGTCGCCTGGAAGGTCTGCGGCACCTACGCGAACAGCTTCCTCGCGCAGCGGCGCGCGTTCGCGCGCGGGGCCGACGTCGGCGTGCTGCTCGACGGTGCCGGCCGGCTCGCCGAGGCGAGCACCTCGAACCTCTTCCTGATCGACGGCGAGACGCTCGTGACGCCGTCGCTCGACTCCGACGTCTTCCCCGGCATCACGCGCCGCAGCGTGCTCGCGATGGCGCAGCGGCTCGGCGTGCCGGCGGTCGAGCGGTCCGTCGACCCGGCCGAGCTGGAACGCTGCGACGGCGCCTTCCTCGCCTCGACGATGCTCGAGCTGCGCCCGTTCTCGGCGATCGACGAGCACCGCTTCGCGACCGCCGAGCATCCGCTGTTCCGGCGCATCCGCGCGGCCTTCGACGCGGAGACGCACGCATGAGGTCAGGCGGGAGGCGACAGCGCGGCGAGCAGCTCGGCGGCCTGCGCGGCGAGCGGCTCGCGCTGCGCCCCGAGCCACGTGCGCAGCTCCTCCAGCAGCGCTGCGACGGCGCCGGCGCCGTCGTCCGCCTGCGCGGCGTCGCCGAGGCGCGCGAGGCCGGTGGCGAGCGTCGCGCGGGCGGCCGGCGCCTGCGGGTTGGCGCGCTGGATGTCGGCGTACGTCTCGGGGTTGCCGCTCGCGATCCGCGCGAGCAGCGCGAGCAGCGCGCGGAACGGCGGTGGCGCGACCTCGAGCAGCGCGTCGAGGTCGGCGTCCTGCTGCGCGAGCGCGAGGCCGAAGGCGATCAGCGCCGCATGGGGGGCGACCTGCAGCGCAGCGGCCATGCGGTCGTGCGCGGCGGCGCCGGGGACGGTCACGACGCGCGCGCGCTCGCCCAGCAGCGCCAGCAGCGCGCGCGAGCGCGGGCCGGGCGCCAGCTCGACCGCCACCACGGCCTGGCCGTCCCAGCCGAGCGCGGGGGCGAACATCGGGTTGAGGCCGAGCAGCTCGACCGGTGCGCGGGCCGCGAGCGCGGCCTGCGCGAAAGGCGTCTTGACCGACAGCGTGTCGGCGAGCAGCGCACCGGCCGGGAGCGTCGCGAGCACGTGCGGCAGCGCCTCGAGCGCGGCCGCCTCGGGCAGCGCCAGGACGGCGCAGCCGGCGTCGGCGAGCAGCGCGCGCAGCGCGGGGGAGGGCCGGCGCGCGTCGGCTTGCACGTAGCGGCCGAGGCCGGCGGCGCCGGGGCACGACTCGGGGGCGAGGTCGCAGCGCGTCAGCTCGGCGCCGGCATCCGCCAGCAGCCCGGCGAGCAGCCGGCCGACGGCGCCGTCGCCGCCGAGCACGACGACGTGGGCCAGCTCGCACGCGGGATCGGCGGTCGGGCTCATGCCCGGCCGATGCTCGCAGATGAGGCGCGCGCCGAATGACGTTTCGACCAGACGGCGCCTCGCGCGCCGCCGAGCGAGGAGGGGGATCTCGAGCATGGACACGACCACGCAGGCGCAGGCGCAGGGGCTGGAGGCGTTCCGCGAGCGCATCGACCGCGTCGACGAGCAGCTGCTGAGCGCGCTCGCCGAGCGCGTGGCGATCTGCCGCGAGGTCGCCGAGCACAAGCGGGCGCAGGACATCCCGATGATGCAGCCGGACCGCGTCGCCGCCGTCGAGCAGCGCTGGGCCGAGCTGGCCGCGGCGCGCGGGCTCGACGAGCGCTTCGCGCGCTCGCTGGCACGTGCCGTCGTCGGCGAGGGCTGCCGCGTCGAGGACGCGATCATGGGCAGCGCGAACGGAGGCGCGGACGACCGCAGCGTCTTCCGCAGGGCGGCGGTCGGGATCGACCACGTCGCGATCGCCGTGAAGGACCTCGACGCGGCGATCGGCTACTACGGCGGCGTGCTCGGCTTCGAGCTCACGGAGCGGCGCCAGATCAGCGGGCGCGTCAGCGGGATGGACTCGGCCGTGATGGTCGCCGGCGGCGTGAAGTTCGTGCTCGTCCAGGGCGACTCGCCGGAGTCGAACGTCTCGCGCTACATCGAGGCGTACGGGCCGGGTGTTCAGCACGTCGCGATCGAGATCCCCGACGCGCAGGAGGCGATCGACGACCTGAGAGCGCGCGGCGCCGACCTGCTCACCGGCGTCATCAACGGCCCCGGCCTCGACCAGATCTTCACGAAGCGCGAGGCCAGCTCCGGCATGCAGCTGGAGATAATCGCGCGCTCGGAGAACGAGGGCTTCGACCCGAGAAACGTGCAGGAGCTGTTCGAGGCGATGGAGCGCGAGAACGTCTACTAGGGCGCCAGCGGGCTCGGACACGGGGGAAACGGCGATGCGCGACGCGTGCATCGGCATCCACGGCGCGGCGGGCGCCGTCGGCTCGGCGGCGGCCTTCGCGCTCGCGCTCGGCGGCGCGCGCCGGCTCGTGCTCGCCGATGCGGCGGCCGGCCCGCTCGAGGCACAGCGGCTCGACTTCGAGGCGCTGGGGGCCGGCCTGCCGGGCCTCGACGCACGCGTGGGCGACCTCGGCGCGCTCGCCCGCTGCGACGTCGTCGTCGCCTGCGCCGGCGTGGCGCATCGCGACGGCGAGCCGCGCGCGGCGTTCCTGGCCGAGAACGCGGCGATCCTCGCTCCGCTCGCGGACGCGCTGGCGGCGCCGGACGCACGCTGCGGCGCGCTCGTGGTCGTGAGCAATCCGGTCGACGCGCTGGCGACCTGGCTGCACCGCCGGCTCGGCGCGCGCGTCCAGGTGCTCGGCCAGACGCTCAACGACACGCTGCGGCTGCGCGTCGCGATCGCGCGACAGCGCGGCTGCGCGCCCGCCGACGTCGAGGCGTGGAGCGTCGGCGAGCACGGGCCGCACGCCGTGCCGCTGCTGAGCCGCGTGCGCGTCGGCGGCGTGCCGGCGTCGCTGTCGGCGGCCGAGCGCGCGGCCGTGCTCGACGAGGTGCGCGGCTGGTACGGGCGCTGGCAGCGGCTCGGGACCGGCCGTACCACGCAGTGGTCCTCGGGCTGGGGCGTCGCCGCGCTCGTACGCGCGCTGCTGGTGGGCGACGCGCGACCGTGGCCGGTGTCGGCGCCGCTCGACGGTGCCTGGGGCATCGCGGGCGTGTGCCTGACCGCGCCCGCGCTGCTGGAGCCGGGGCGGCTGGCGCGCATGCTGGCGTGGGACGTCGCGCCGGAGGAGCGCCGCGCGATCGGCGCGGCGGCGGGCGCCGTCGCCGGCGCCTGCGACGCGCTCGCGACCGCGGGCGCGGCGGCGAACAGGGGGATGCCATGCGCTTCGTGCTGATCGACAACTACGACTCGTTCACGTTCAACCTCTTCCAGATGCTCGCCGGCCTGGAGGGCGAGCCGCCGCTGCTGCTGCGCAACGACGACGCCGTCTCGTGGCCGGAGCTGCGCGCGCAGGGCTACGGCGCGGTCGTGATCTCGCCCGGCCCGGGTCGGCCCGAACGGCCGCGCGACTTCGGCATCAGCGGCTTAGCGATCCGCGACAGCGGCATGGCGGTGCTCGGCGTCTGCCTCGGCCATCAGGGCCTCTGCCACCTGCACGGCGCCGACGTCGTGCCGGCGCCGGTGCCGATGCACGGGCGCACGAGCGCCGTCCACCACGCGCAGATCGACCTGTTCGAGGGGATCCCGTCGCCGTTCGAGGTCGTCCGCTACCACTCGCTGATGGTCGGCGACCTGCCCGTCGGCCTGCACGCGCTCGCGTGGTCGGAGGACGGCGTGCTGATGGCCGTGCGGCACCTCGAGGCGCCGCTGTGGGGGGTGCAGTTCCATCCCGAGTCGATCAGCTCCGAGCACGGCGCGCGGCTGCTGCGCAACTTCCGCGACCTCGCGCTCGCGGCCTCGACCCGCAGCCGCGCGCGCCTGCGCGGCGACGAGCCGCGGCTCGTGCGGCGCCAGCCGATCGTGCGCTGGCGCCGGCTCGCGCTGCCGCTCGACGCCGAGACCGTCTTCGCCGAGGTCTACGCCGACCGCGAGGTCGCCTTCTGGCTCGACAGCGGCGCGCCGGACGGCGGCGACGGCAACGCGCGCTGGTCGTTCATGGGCGACGACCGCGGCCCGCTCGCCGAGGTGCTGACCTACGACGTCGCGAGCGCCCGCGCGACGATACGCACGGCGAGCGGGACCGAGCAGGCGGACGGCCCGCTGCTGCGCTACCTCGACGACCAGCTGCGCGCGCGTCGCACGGCGACGGCGGCGCTGCCGTTCGACTTCAACGGCGGCTACGTCGGCTACCTCGGCTACGAGCTGAAGGCCGAGTGCGGTGGAGACGCCGCACACCGGTCGGGCGCGCCCGACGCGGCGCTCCTGCTCGCCGACCGCTTCGTCGCCTTCGACCACGAGAACGGGCGAGATCTGGCTCGTCGCGCTGGAGGCGCACGACGCGCCGGCGGCGCCGTGGCTCGGCAAGATGACGGCGCGCCTGACGGCGCTCGCGCGCCGCGACGGGCACGACGGCGGCGACGGACGAGCGCGGCCGCCCGCCGGGGCGCAGCGGACGAACGGGGGCGGACGCGCCGTGCAGGTGGAAGACGCATGGCCGCACGGATGCGAGCCGCGCCACGACGACGACGCCTACCTCGCGCTGATCGAGCGCTGCCAGCGCGAGATCGCGGCCGGCGAGACCTACGAGGTCTGCCTCACCAACCACGTCACGGTCGAGCATCCGATCGACCCGTGGACCGCCTACCGGCGGCTGCGTGCGGTGAACCCGGCGCCGTTCGCGGCGTTCCTGCGCTTCCCGGACGTGAGCGTGCTGAGCGCCTCGCCGGAGCGCTTCCTGCGCGTCGGCGCCGACGGCGAGGTGGAGGCGAAGCCGATCAAGGGCACGGCGCCGCGCGGGGCGACGGTGGCGGCCGACCTCGCGATCCGCGAGCAGCTGGCGGCGAGCGAGAAGGACCGCGCCGAGAACCTGATGATCGTCGACCTGCTGCGCAACGACCTCGGCGCCGTCTGCGAGGTCGGCAGCGTCCACGTCCCCGTGCTGTTCGGCGTCGAGTCGTTCGCGACCGTCCACCAGCTCGTCTCGACGATCCGCGGGCGGACCGGCCGGGGCGCCTCGGCGCTCGACGTCGTGCGCGCGGCGTTCCCCGGCGGCTCGATGACGGGCGCGCCGAAGAAGCGCACGATGGAGCTCGTCGACGAGCTCGAGGCCGGCCCGCGTGGCGTCTACTCGGGCGCGCTCGGCTGGTTCTCGCTCGGGGGCGCCGCGGACCTGTCGATCGTGATCCGCACGATCGTCGTCACCGAGCGCGAGACGAGCTTCGGCGCCGGCGGCGCGATCGTCGCGCTGTCGGATCCGCGGGAGGAGCTGCGCGAGGTGCGGCTGAAGGCGCGCGCGCTCGTCGAGACGCTCGCGCTGGCGCGCGCGGACCTTGCCGACCGATCGTCGGTCGCATAGGGTTCTGTGATCGTCGTCGTTCGCTGGGGCGACGGCCGAGCGATCGAGGAGGGTCGATGAGACGAACGACGCTGGTGATCCTGGTTGCCGCGCTCGCGTTCGCGCTGGCGGCGGGCGGGGCGACGTCGGCGGCCGCCGGTCCGGCGCCGGCGGCGCACGCCGCCGCGAAGAGAGACAGAGCCCGGAAACGTGCCGCGAGATGCCGGCGGCACAAGGCGTCGAAGCACCGGAAGGCGTCGAAGCGCAGGAAGGCGGCGAGCGCCAGACGCAGGGCCGCCGGATGTCGTGCGAGACGGAAGGGCGGCAGAAGAGGCAAGGCGAGACGGCGCCGGAAGGGCAGGGAGCGGAGACACGGAAGATCCGCTCCGACCGACGGGCTCGCCAAGGGCGTCTACGTAGACGCCGGGCGGCATCTCACGTTCACCGTGACCGGCAGACACGACATCATCGGCACGGGCGTGCAGCTCGCCGTCCCGACGCCGCAGAGCTGCCAGGGCGCCGGCATCCTCGTCGGCGGCACCGGCGTCCTGCTCAGCTCCGGGACCAGAGCCGTGGGCTCGATCGTCGGGTCCCTGGTGGACGTCAGCTGGAGCGTGACGCTGCGGAAGGGCCTGCAGTACGCCGTGACGATCGACGGCGACATCACCGTCCCGGACGTGCCGTCGTGCCCGTGGCACGACAGATGGTCGGGCAAGCTCGTCAAGCAGTAGCGGCATGCGACGCGGCGCGGCCCTGAGGCCGCGCCGCGCACGATCTGCATCGGGCGGATACGCTTGCGGGCGCCCTGTCGCTCCGCTCGTCCCGCCCTGCACGCTGCCGGCCGCTGTGCCTGTTGGCGGCGTGCGCGCTCGGTGCGTTCGCAGCCGTGGGGGCGCAGCTCGCGCGGGCCGACGAGGCGTCGCCGCCGGACACCGCCGAGGTGACGATCGCGCCGTCGGACGGCGGCGCGCCGAGATCGCTCGCGCTCGCCGGCCTGGCCGATCGCTTCGACGTCCACGACGCCGCGTACACGGTGCGCGCGGCCGACGGGGCGACGAGCACCGTCACCGTCGCCGACGGGATCTCGCTGGCCGCGCTGCTGGCGGCCGCCGGCCTCGACGCCGACGTGTTCGGCTACATCGAGCTGTCGAAGGCGGACGGGTCGAGCGCGATCGTGCTGCGCGACGACCTCGGCGGCACGGACGAGGGCCCGCCGGTCGTGTGGAGCGACGCGGACGGCGTCCACTTCCTGCGACCGAGCGGCGGGGAGGCGGACGCGAACGGCGCCGATCTCGTCACGCTCGCCGCCGACCCGCTCTCGATCGCGCTGAAGGCCGGCGAGCCGCTCGTGCCGCGGATCGCCGTCTCGGCTCTGCGCGTGCACCCGCGTGAGCGCGTCGACTTCAGCGCCTCGCTCGTGGGCGGCGCAGCGCTCGGCGCGGGGCGCGACTACCAGTGGTACTTCGACGGCACCGGCACCGTCCGCGGCGCGAACGTCTCGCACCGCTTCCCGCGGCCGGGCACCTACCTCGTGCTGCTGAACGTGGTGCGCGGGGATGGCACCTCGCTCGGCGATCCCGACACGGTGAACGTGCGCGTCGCGCGCGCGCAGCGGCCCGCGGACGACGCGCACCGCTCCGGCGACGGCGGCTCCGGCGGCGGAGGCGGCTCCGCCGTCGCCGGGTCGGGCGGCTCGGTCCCCGGCGGCGGAGACGGCGCCGCCACGAGCGGTGACGCCGCGCCCGCGCCCGCCGGGGACGCGCCCGCGCCGTCGGTCGCGCCCCCGGCGAGCCCGCCGCCGCCGGCGCCGGTCCCGCCCGCGCGGCCGGCGCCGCAGCATGCGCCGGCGGCCTCGGTGCGACCGCAGGGCCCGCTCGTCAGCGGTACGCTGATCGCCGCGGCCGATGCCGCCGCCGCGCCGGCGAACGCAGGGTCCGCCACTGCGACGGCGGCGCGGAAGGCCGCGTCGGACGGGCCGCTCCGCGTCCCGATCGGCGCATGGGTCGCGATCGGGCTGGCGGCGCTGCTGGCGCTCGGATGGGCGCTGGAGTCGCGCCACACGCTCCCCTTCTGGCAGCCATGACGATCGAGCAGATCCTCTTCGACATCTCCGACGCGCTGCGCTACCCGGTGCTGCTGCTGGCGCTCGCCGCGCTCGTCGTGGTGCTGGCCGAGGTCGGCACGCTGCTGGCCGAGCTGCGCCGCCGGCGCGGGCGCAGCGTGGCACGGCTCGAGCACGCCGCCGACGCCGCAGGCGCGGCGCTCGCCGCCGGCGACGGCGCCACCGCCCTGCGCGCCGTGCGCAGCGTCGGCTTCAACCCGGCGATGGACGACGCGCTCACCGCGATCGTCGAGCAGCGCGACAGGCCCGACGCCGCGAACCGCATCGCGAAGCGCCTCGCCGAGTACGACTACCGCTCGGTGCGCCGGCTGGAGCGCACGCGCGTCCTCGTGCGGATGGGCCCGGCGCTCGGGCTGATGGGCACGCTGATCCCGCTCTCGCCCGCGCTCGCCGGCCTCGCCGACGGGGACGTGCAGCGGCTCACCGACGACCTGCGCGTCGCGTTCAGCGTCACGGTCGCCGGCCTGCTCGTCGGCGCCGTCGCCTACACGGTCTCGCTCGTGCGCAACCGCATCTACGACCAGGACTACTCGGACGTCGAGTACATGGCCGCCTCGCTCGCGCCCGCGGAGCAGCCACCGCCGCCCGCGCCGCCCGCCGGCACCCCGCACGTCCACGCTCCGCAGGAGCCCGCGCTTCCGTGAGCCGTCCGACCGTCACCGCCCGCGCCCGCTCGCGCGAGGACAAGGCCGGCGACCCGCTCGACGGCCTCGTCAACCTCTTCGACCTCGGCATCGTGCTGTCGGTCGCCTTCCTGCTCGCCGCGCTCTCCTCGCTCAAGCTCGGCCCCGAAGCGCTCGGCAGAGACCGCGCCTCGACCAAGCCGAGAGCGCCCGCCGTCGTCGCTCCGGAGGACGCCCCCATCAGATCCGTCCAGCTGAAGCCCGGCGAGCGCGTCGTCGGCCACGGCAGAGCGATCGGCACCGTCTACCAGCTCGACGACGGCCGCACGATCGTCGTGCGCAAGGCCCCGTAGCCGCTCAGACCGAAGGCGCCGCGTCGCTCGGCGACGGGTGCGAGGCGTCGCGGAACTCCTCGAACTGGCCGGTGAGCACGAAGCCGAGCTGCTCGCCGACGTCGACCGCGAGGTCGCCCATGCGCTCCACGGCGCGGGCGGCGAGGACCATGTGCATCGCCCATTCGCGCGCGTCGGGGTCGTCGCCGCTCTCCCACGCGAACTGGAAGACGCGGCGGTTGAGCTCGTTGACGTCGCGGTCCTTGTGGATCAGGTCGCGCGCGAGCGCCATGTCGCGCTCGGCGAAGGCGCGCTTGGCCTGCGCCAGCTCCTGCCCGACGAGCCGGCCCATCACGCCGAGCTCCTCCAGCAGCACCGGGTGCGTCGGCGGGTGGTGGCCGTCGAGCGGGATCAGCTTCGCGACGTTGACGCACTGGTCGCCCATCCGCTCGACGGAGCGGATCACGTGCAGCAGCGCGGCGGCGAGCCGCAGGTCTCCGGCGACGGGCGCCTGCAGCGCGAGCAGCGCGAGGATCCGTTCGTGCAGGTCGCGGTAGAGCTGGTCGAGCGCGTCGTCGCCGACGACGACCTCGCGCGCGAGCGCGACGTCGCGGCGCTCGAGCGCTTCGAGCACGCGCCGCAGCTGCTCGCCGGCCATGTCGATGCCTCCGAGCGCGTCGGACTGGATCGCCGAGAGCTCCTCCTGGAAGCGCAGGCGGAGATCGCCTTCGGGAGTGGACGGCACCATCTAGGAAGCATCCTCCCACAGCGGTTGCAGGGGTGTTACCGAATCGTGAACGGGTCGTGAATACGGATCCGCGGCGGCCACGGAGGCCGTTTCGCACGAAGAGACGATCCGTCCCTCCGAGGCGGTTTCACAGCCTTTAAACAGATCAGCCACAGCGCGATAACAGAATCCGGCTCGTGCCCTGTGACGCTGCCGAGCACAGTCGCAAGGAGAAAGGATGCAGATGAGGTACTCGAAGGTCCTCGCGCTCGGCTCGGTCGCAGCGATCGCGATGGGCGCCGCCGCGTGCGGCAGCAGCAGCGACAACAGCTCGACCGGGGGATCGGGCTCGTCGTCGGCGACCATCAACGGCGCCGGCTCGACGTTCCAGGCTCCGCTCGTCAGCGAGTGGGCGAGCCGCTTCAAGGACAGCACCGGCACCACCGTCAACTACCAGCCGGTCGGCTCGGGCGCGGGCATCGCCCAGTTCACCGCCGGCACGGTCGACTTCGGCGGCACCGATGCCGCGATGAAGCCCGAGGAGCTCGCCGCGGCGAGAGCGAAGGGCACGCCGCTCCACATCCCGATCGCGCTCGGCGCCGTGACGGTCTCCTACAACCTCGACGGCGTCAGAAGCGGCCTGAGACTCGACGGCGAGACGGTCGCGAGCATCTACCTCGGCAAGGTCACGAAGTGGAACGACGCGGCGATCACGTCGCTCAACCCGGGCGTCGACCTGCCGGACGAGCACATCGGGGTCTGCTACCGCTCCGACGAGTCGGGCACGACGGCGAACTTCACGCTGTTCCTCGCCGACTACTCGAGAGCGTGGGCCGACGGCCCCGGCGTCGACAAGAGCGTCAAGTGGCCGACGGGCACCGGCGCGAAGGGCAACGACGGCGTCGCCGGCTGCGTGAAGCAGACCCCGGGCGCGGTCGGCTACGTCGAGCAGGCCTACGCGCTGCAGAACGACTTCACGACCGCGGCCGTGAAGAACAAGGCCGGCAACTACGTCGCGCCGACGCTCGAGGCGACCTCGGCCGCCGGCGACGGCATCTCCCCGCCCGCCGACCTGCGTTTCGCGACGATCAACGCCGACGGCGACCAGACCTACCCGGTCTCGGCGACGACCTTCCAGCTCGGCTGGGAGGACCCGTGCAAGGCCGGCATCGACCAGGGCGTCGCGGAGAGCCTCAAGGCGTGGTTCGACTACATCCTGAGCCCCGACGGCCAGGACATCGCGCCGCAGCTCGAGTACGCGAAGCTCGCGCCGAACATCCTCGCCAAGGCGCAGGGCCAGGTCGACAAGATGGTCTGCAACGGCCAGCCGCTGAAGGCCGCGCAGAGCTGACCTGAGATGGAGGCCGGGACGATCACACCCGCCGGCGGGCGCAGCGACCACGCGTTGCAGCGCTCGTCGGCGGCCCGGCTGCCCGACCGTTCCATGCGATGGGGGCTGACGGCGCTGTCGGTCGGCGTCATCGTCCTCATCGGGTACTTCTTCGTCCGCCTGATCGTCGAGTCGGAGCCGGTCTTCCGCGAGGAGGGGGTCCTCAACTTCCTCTTCACGAGCGACTGGGTGCCGTCGAAGGACGTCTTCGGCGCCGTCCCGTTGATCGTGGGGACGCTGATCAGCTCGGCGATCGCGCTCGTGCTCGGCATCCCGGTCGCGGTCGCGGCCGCGCTCTACATCACCGAGCTCGCGCCACGGCGCGTACGCCAGCCGCTCACCGTGCTCGTCGAGTTGCTGGCGGCGGTGCCGTCGGTCGTCTACGGCCTGTGGGGCTTCTTCTTCCTGATCCCGAAGCTCAAGCCGGCCGAGCAGTGGGTCGCCGACACGTTCTCGTTCGTCCCGTTCGTCGGCGGCACCGTCGCCGGGCCGAACTACTTCATCGCGGGGCTGATCCTCGCGATCATGATCCTGCCGATCGCCTCGGCGATCTCGCGCGAGGTCATCTCGACCGTGCCGCGCGAGCACAAGGAGGCCGCGCTCGCGCTCGGCGCGACGCGCTGGGAGATGATCCGCATGGCGGTGATCCCGTACGCACGCGGCGGCATCGCCGGCGGCGCGATGCTCGGCCTCGGCCGCGCGATCGGCGAGACGATCGCGGTCACGCTCGTGATCGGCAACGCGCCGACGATCGGCGGCTCGATCTTCGAGCAGGGCTACACGCTCGCGGCCGTGATCGCCAACGAGTTCGGCGAGGCGGCCTCGCGGCCGACGCATCGCGCGGCGCTGATCGCCGCGGGCCTCGTGCTGTTCGTGCTGACGCTCGTCGTCAACGCGATCGCCCGCGCGATCGTGATGCGCGCCGAGCGCGGCCAGCGCGCGGCGCGCACGCCCGGAGTGGGGATGGCCGGATGAGCGCGCTGACGCTGCAGCCCACGAGCGCGCGCCGGCGCCGCAGCGACAAGCTCGCGCGCGGGGTCGTCGCGGTGCTGACGGGCATCGCGCTCGTGCCGCTGGTGCTGATCGTCTACTACCTGCTCAAGCAGGGACTCGGCGCGATCAGCCTCGACTTCTTCACGCAGGACCCGACCGGCTCGTTCCTCGGCGACCCGGGCGGGATCAAGAGCGCGATCGTCGGCACCGCGATGATGGTCGGCTTCGCGACGGTCGTCGCCGTGCCGATCGGCCTCGGCGTCGCCGTCTGGCTCGTCGAGTTCGGCCGCGACTCGAAGCTCGCGCACGCGGTGCGGTACTTCATCGACGTGATGACGGGCGTGCCGTCGATCGTCTTCGGCCTGTTCGTCTACATCACGCTCGTGATCGCGGGCGTGGGCGGCAGCTCGTTCGCGGGCTGGAAGGGCTCGCTCGCGCTCGGCTTGCTGATGCTGCCGATCGTCACCCGCTCGGCCGAGGTCGTGCTGCTGCTGGTGCCGGACACGCTGCGGGAGGCCGCCTACGCGCTCGGCGCCCCGCGCTGGAAGACGGTCGGGCGGATCGTGCTGCCGACCGCGCTGCCGGGGCTCGTGACCGGCATCCTGCTGTCGATCGCACGCGCCGCCGGCGAGACGGCGCCGCTGCTGTTCACCGCGGCGATCGTGAACGGCACGACCTTCAACCTCAACGACCGCATGAACTCGCTTCCGCTCCTGATCTACGTGAACGTCGGCCAGGCGCAGGACCGTCTGGTGACGATGGCGTGGGGCGCGGCATTGACACTGGTGGCGATGATCCTCATGCTGACCTTGCTCGCACGCCTGATCCAGAGAAGGAGCCGCCTGTCGTGAGCGACCCCGCGCCCGACGCCGTCCATCGCGAGATCCCCGCCGTGGATCCCGAGCCCGTCTCCGACGCCGCCGTCGCGCCCGCGCGGCCGATGCCGCGCGACGATCGCGGCGCCTCCGCGGCGCCGCAGCGGCAGGCGTGCGCGATCACCGTCGAGCGGCTCAACGCCTGGTACGGCGACCACCACTCGATCAGAGACCTCACGCTGACGTTCGCGCCGAACAAGGCGACCGCGCTGATCGGGCCCTCCGGCTCGGGCAAGTCGACCGTCGTGCGCTGCATCAACCGCATGCACGAGGAGATCCCCGGCGCGAGAGCGGCCGGCCGGATCCTGCTCGACGACGTCGACGTCTACGACCCCGGCGTCGACGTGGTGGCGGTGCGCCGCTCGATCGGCATGGTCTTCCAAAAGCCGAACCCGTTCCCGACGATGTCGATCTACGACAACGTCGCCGCCGGGCTGCGCCTCACCGCGCGCAAGGTCGGCCACGACCAGGTCGAGTCGGCGCTGCGCGGCGCGGGCCTGTGGGAGGAGGTCAAGGACCGCCTCTCGAAGCCGGGCATCGGCCTGTCCGGCGGCCAGCAGCAGCGCCTCTGCATCGCGCGCGCGCTGGCGGTCGAGCCGGACGTGCTGCTGATGGACGAGCCGGCCTCCGCGCTGGACCCGATCTCGACGCTGAAGATCGAGGAGCTGGTGGAGGAGCTGAAGTCGCGCGTGACGATCGCGATCGTGACGCACAACATGCAGCAGGCCGCGCGCGTGGCCGACCAGACGGCGTTCCTGCTCGACGGCGAGCTGGTCGAGGTCGGGCCGACCGGGCGGATCTTCACGAACCCGGACGACTCCCGCACGGAGGAGTACGTCACGGGCAAGTTCGGCTGATCCCGGCCGACGCGCCGGCGGGTTTCGCCGAGTCACGACGCTAGCCCCCGGTCGTTCGTCGCACCGCGCCTCCCGGAGGTCAAGCCGGAGCGCCGGCGTGCCGACCTTGAGGGGGATGGTCGAGCGGCGCACCGGCGCATGGATCGCGGGACGCCCCGAGGCCGTCGGGCGCTGGTTCGGCCGCCTGCGCGGGGCTCAGATGCCGGGCGAGGTCGCGGCGCTGATCGTGATCGCGCTGGTGGCGACGGGCGGCCTGCTGCTCGCGACCGCGTTCCCGGTGGGCGCGAGCGAGCCCGTGGGGCTGCTGCGCCTGCTGGCCGCCGGTGCGGGGCTGATCGCGGTGGCGCTGTTCGCCGCCGGGCCGTCGCTGCCGCCGGCCGCGCTGCATGCGGCCGTCGCGGCGCTCGTGGTGGGCGCCGGCGTGTTGACCGCGAGCGCCACCACGACCGCCGGGGTGATGATGGCGGCGCGCTCGTTCCAGTGGCTCGCCGTCTACGCGGCGCTGTTCCTCTCCGCGCGGGCCGCGCGCGGCTGGGCGGCGGCGATCACGGTCTCCTGCGCGACGGCGTTCGCGGTCGCCCACAAGCCCGGCACGGTGGCCGAGGGCGCGATCGTGTGCGCGACCGTGTGGGTGGCGACGCTGCTGCTGGGCGGGCTCGCCGAGCGCCTGCGCGAGCAGGCCGACACGGACCATCTCACCGGCCTGCTGAACCGTCACGGCTTTGCGAAGGCGGCCGAGCGCGAGCACGCGCTCGCCGGCCGCGCCGGCGTTCCGCTGGCGGTCGCGGTCGTCGACCTCGACCGCTTCAAGCGCGTCAACGACGCGCACGGCCACGCCGCGGGCGACCGCATGCTCGCCGAGCTGGCGGACGCGTGGACCCGCGCGCTGCGCCCGGGTGACCTGATCGCGCGCGTCGGCGGCGACGAGTTCGTCGTCCTGTTTCCGGCCACCGCGGCCGTCGACACGGCGGAGCCGCTCGCGCGCCTGCGCGCCGCCCACCCGGCGGACTGGTCCGCGGGCGCCACGGACTGGCGGCCGGGGGAAGCGCTCGCCGACTGCCTGGTCCGCGCCGATCGTCACCTCTACGAGGCGAAGGCCGCGCGCAGCGCGCCGGCGCCGACGGCGCTCAGCTCCGCGCGCGCGTGACCTGCGCGAGCCGCTCGAGCGACTGGCGCAGCAGCCGCGAGATCTGCATCTGCGAAACGCCGATCTTCGCCGCGATCTCGCTCTGCGTCCTGTCCTCGACGAAGCGCATGCGCAGGATCCGCCGCTCGCGCTCGGGCAGGCATCTGACGGCCGAGCCGAGCAGCGCGCGCGCCTCGGCCTGCGCGTAGCCGTCGTCGGAGCTGCCGAGCGTGTCGGCGATCGTCGGCACTGCGCCACCGTCGTCGTGGCCGCTGGCCGGCGCGGCGAGCGAGAGCGCGGTGCGGTTCGCGAGCGCGCCGAGCGCCTCGACGACCGCCTCGAGGCTCGCGCCGGTGCGCTCGGCGAGCTCGCGCGGCGTCGGCGCGCGCCCGGTCTCGCGCTCGAGCGCCTCGGCGGCGCCGCGGACTCTGAGCGCCAGCTCCTGCGTGCCGCGTGCGACGTGGACGCCCCAGCCGGTGTCGCGGAAGTGGCGCAGCAGCTCGCCGACGATCGTCGGCTGCGCGAACGTCGAGAAGCTGTGGCCGCGCTCGGGGTCGAAGCGGTCGACCGCCTTGATCAAGCCGAGCGAGGCGACCTGCACGAGGTCGTCGAGCGGCTCGCTGCCGCGCCGATAGCGGCGCGCGAGCGCGCGGGCGAGTGGAAGGTGCTCCGCGATCAGCGCCTCGCGCGCCTGGCGGTCGCCGCGACGCACGCGCGTCGCGAGCGCGCGCGTGCGCAGGGCACCGTCCGACCTTCCCCCGCGCAGCAGCTCCGGCCGCGCGCTGCCGGTCTCGTAGCTCATCGAACAGGGGCGTACCCGGGCCCGCGGCGCAGCAATCACGGCCGTCGTCGCGGGCCGTGGCACAAGCTCGGAAATGCGCCTCAAGCCCCGGAGCACCTCTACACTCCAGTAAATGGTAAGACTCCGATGATGGCGTCTCGGACCTCACTCAGCCCGCCGTCCGACGGCCGCGGAAGCGTGCGTCGGCGCCTGCCTGCAGCCGAGCGTCGCGCGCTGATTCTCGACGCCGCGCTGCGCACGTTCGCGGCCAACGGCTACGACGGTGCGGCGATGGACGAGATCGCCGCGGGAGCCGGCATCTCGAAGGCGGTCGTCTACGACCACGTCGACTCCAAGCAGGAGCTCTACACCCACCTGCTCGACGCGATCCGCGACGAGATCGTGCAGACGGTCGAGGCGGCGCTGCGCGCGCCGGGCCGGGACGGCGCGGAGCGCGTGCAGGTGGCCGCGGACGCGGTCTACGGCTACGTCGAGGAGCACCCGGAGGCGTCGCGCCTGTTGCTGCACGAGCTGCGGCGTGCGAACGCCTCGCCGAACGGGCGGGAGCTGGAGGAGCGACTCAACGCCGGCATCACGCGCACGCTCGCGCGCGAGATGGAGCTGTTCGCCGGGCACCCCGACCGCGCGCTCCGGCTCGAGATCCTCGCCGAGCTGCTGAAGTCGGCGGTGATCGGGCTCTCGAGCTGGTGGTACCGCAACCCGGAGGTGCCGCGCGCGCAGCTGGTCGAGCGAACGGTCGGGGTCGTATGGCCGGCGCTCGAGCACGCGCAGGCGGAACGCGCCGCCGGCTGAGGCGGCGGCGCGCGCTACCAGGCCTGCGTGCAGCCGCAGTGCGGGCAGCCGACCGTCGTCGAGACGGGCGCCTCGAACACGTAGCCGCACGAACAGCGGTAGGCGGCGCGGTCCTCCGGCCCGCCGGCGGCGCGCTCGCGCGCCTGCGCGACCGGCTGGGCCGATGGCTGCTGCTGCGCGACCGGCTGGACCGCCTCCGCGGCGGGCACGCCGCGCCGCGCGGCCCGGCGCCCGAGGCGCGGGCGGGTCCTGGAGCGATGGGGGCGGGGACGCACGGTCATGAGCGTGAACGGAAAGTCCGGGTAAAGGTTTCGCGTTTGCCGTCCATATTCCTCGCGTTTCCGGGCAGGTCGGCGCCGGCAGGCCGGGCAGGAGCCCCCGGCGGTCTGACACAATCGAGCGCGGATGAACCCGTTCCGCAAGCGCCGCATCCGCCTCGTCGTCGCGCTCACGGCCGCGCTGCTCGCCGCCGGCGCGCTCGTCTACACGAGCTTCAGCGCCGGCAGCGACGAGCAGACCGCCGGTCAGCTGCTCGACGGCGCGGTCGCCGGCAAGACGTACACGCTCGCGGGGACGGTCAAGGACGGATCGGTGCGACGCGCCGACGGCGTGCTGTGGTTCAGCGTGCGCGACCCGAGGACGCCCCGTCGCGGCGAGAGTGCGCTACACCGGCATCGTGCCCGACCCGTTCCGCGAGGGCCGCGGCGTGATGGTGAAGGTGCAGCGCCACGGCGAGCTGTTCGTGGGGGAGAAGGACACGATGGTCACGAAGTGCCCGTCGAAGTTCCAGGTCGCTCCGCCGAGACCGGGCTCCGGCCCCGCGGCCTCCATCACCTGAGATGGCGACCGTCGGCCGCGCACTGCTGATCGTCGCGTTCGCCGTCGCGCTGTACGGCGTCGGCGCCTCGCTCTACGGCGCGTTCGCCGGCGGCCGCGCGTGGGTCGACTCCGGCCGCCGCGCCGTCTACGCGCTCGCCGGGGTCCTGACGCTCGCCTTCGCGATCATGGAGGTCGCGTTCCTGCGCTCGGACTTCTCCTTCAACGTCGTCGCGACGCACTCCAGCACGACGACGCCGACCTTCTACAAGGCGACGGCGGCGTGGTCCTCGCAGGAGGGGTCGCTGCTGCTGTGGGTGTGGCTGCTGTCGATCTGGTCGAGCGCCGCGCTCGCGCTCACGCGCCGCCGCGTGCGCGAGGTCGCGCCCGTCGCCACCGCCGTGCTGATGACGTTCGGGGCGTTCTTCCTGATGCTGACGCTGTTCTGGGCGAACCCGTTCGAGACGCTCGCGCAGGTGCCGCAGGAGGGCACCGGCCTCAACCCGCTGCTGCGCCACCCGGCGATGATGTTCCACCCCCCGATGCTGTACTCGGGGTACACGCTCTTCTCGATCCCGTTCGCGTTCGCGATCGGCGCGCTCGTCACGCGCCGCCTGAACGCCGAGTGGATCGTCTCCACGCGCCGCTTCGCGTTGGCGGCCTGGCTGTGCCTCGGCGTCGGGATCGTGCTCGGCGCGCGCTGGTCCTACACCGAGCTCGGGCTGGGGCGGCTACTGGGGCTGGGATCCGGTCGAGAACGCGTCGCTGCTGCCGTGGCTGACCGGCACCGCGTTCATCCACTCGATCATGATCCAGGAGCGGCGCGGGATGCTGAAGGTGTGGAACGCCTCGCTCGTGCTCGCGACCGGGACGCTCGCGATCCTCGGCACGTTCCTCGTGCGCTCCGGGATCCTCGACTCGATCCACGCGTTCGGCGCCTCGACGCTCGGCATCCCGTTCCTGATTCTGATCGGGACGATGGTGCTCGGCTCCGTCGGGCTCGTCGCGTGGCGGCGCGCGGACCTCAGAACGGAGCACCGGATCGACTCGCTGCTCTCGCGCGAGGCCGTCTTCCTGCTGCAGAACGTGATCCTCGTCGCGCTCGCGTTCGTCGTCTGGTGGGGGACCTTCTTCCCGCTCATCTCCGAGGCGGTGACCGGCACGCGCGCCTCCGTCGGGCCGCCGTGGTTCGACAAGTACACGGTCCCGCTCGCGTTCGCGCTCGTCGCGCTGTCGGGGATCGGGCCGCTCGTGCCGTGGCGGCGGCTGACGCTCGCGAGCGTGCGGCGTGGGTTCGTGCTGCCGGCCGTCGCGGGCGCGGTGGTGGCGCTCGCGCTGCTGCTCGTGCCCGGGGCGTGGCAGGAGCCGAAGGCGGCCGCGTTCGCCGGCGTCGTCGGCTTCGTGCTCACGAGCGTGGGGCAGGAGCTGTGGCGCGGCATGCGCGCACGGCAGGCATCCGCGAACGAGCCCGCGCCGGTCGCGCTGGCCGGCGTCGTGCGGCGCAACCGCCGCCGCTACGGCGGCTACGTCGTCCACGCCGGCTTCGCGATCCTGCTGCTCGGCGTCGCGATCTCCTCCTCCTTCCAGCACGCGAAGGACGTTTCGCTCAAGCCGGGCCAGAGCGCGCGCGTCGGCGGCTTCGACGTCCGCTACGTGCGCGCCACCTCGCATGCGAGCGCCGAGAAGATCTCGCTGGGGGCCGTGCTCGACGTCTCCAAGGACGGCACGCACGTCGCGACGCTGCGCACGACGCGCGGCTACTACCCCTCGCAGGACGTCACGCAGGGGATCGTCGGGCGCTTCTTCGGCGGCGAGTCGGAGAGCGAGGTCGGCCTGCGGGCCGGCTTCGGGCGCGACATCTGGACGGTGATCAACCCGGACATCTCGCCGCTGGCGCCGATCATCGCCGCGGGCAACGACACGTTCAGAAGAGCCATGGTGGGAATCCTCGCCAGAGGCGGCGGGCAGCAGCAGCTCGCCCAGCTCTACGCGCTGCGCGACGTCGCCGTCACCGCGGTCGCCAGACGCTTCGTCACGCGACCGTGGCCGGCCGACTTCCGCTTCATCGTCTCGCCGCTCGCGACGTGGATCTGGATCGGCGCGATCGTCACCTTCCTCGGCGGCCTGATCGCGCTGTGGCCCGCGCCCGCGACCGCGCGGCGGCGCGTCACCGCCGGCTACGCGGCGCGCGTGGCGCGCGAGCTGGCGCGGACGACCCAATGACGACCGACCCGCCGGTGCGATGGAGCTGCTGATCGTCTTCGCGGTGGTGCTGGCGGTGGCGGCGTTCGTCGGCGCGCCGCTGCGCGCGCGGGCGCGCGGCCTGGATCCGGACGAGGCTGCGCGTTCCGAGCTCGCCGACCTCGAGGCGGCGAAGGAGGCGAAGTACCGCGAGATCCGCGACGCCGAGCTCGACCAGCGCACCGGCAAGCTCTCTGACGAGGACCACCGCGCGCTCGACGCCGAGCTGCGCGCCGAGGCGGTCGCGCTGTTGAAGCGGATCGACGCCGTCAGAGCGCGGCTCGCCGCGGCGCACGGGGCGGACGCGGCCGCGCCGGGCGGGGAGCCCGCCACCCCGCCGCCCGATGCGGAGGCCGCAACGCCGCCCCCGCCGGTCGGCTAAGCTGGCCGAACTGTGTACGTGATCTTCGGTGTCATCCAGGTCGTCATCGCCGTCGTCCTGATCCTGCTCATCCTCATGCACTCGGGGAGAGACACGGGTCTGTCGGGCGCGTTCGGCGTCGGCACCGGTGCGGGCCCGCTCGGCGGCGGCTCGCTCGTCGAGCGCAACCTGAACCGCTGGACCGTTTTCTTCGCGGTCCTGTTCGGGCTCAACACCATCTTGATGCTGAAGATCTGAGGCACCGCCTCAGATCTCTACGCCAGCGCGACGCGGATCTCGTCGAAGCGGGCGTCGGCGATGTCGTCGAACGCGTCGGCGACGGTCGGGTCGAACTGCGTGCCGGAGGCGGCGGCGATCACGCGGCGGGCTTCGCGGAACGTCGCGGCGGCGCGGTAGGGGCGGTCGCTCGTGAGCGCGTCGAACGTGTCGGCGACGGCGAACACGCGTGCGGCGAGCGGGATCTCCTCGCCGGCGAGCTTGTCGGGGTAGCCGGCGCCGTCCCAGCGCTCGTGGTGCGAGCGCACGACCTGGCGGGCGCCCGCGAGGAAGTCGATCCCGCGCACGATGTCCTCGCCGATCACGGGGTGGCGGCGCATCGCGTCGCGCTCCTCGGCGGTGAGGCGGCCGGGCTTGTAGAGGATCGCGTCGGAGATCGCGATCTTGCCGATGTCGTGCAGCAGGAAGCCGAACTCGAGGTCCGGGTCGGCGGTCGCATCCATGCCGCACGCGCGCGCGATCTCCAGCCCGTAGGCAGCGACCCGCTCGGCGTGGCGGGCGGTGTAGGCGTCGCGCGCCTCGACGGCGTCGGCGAGCGCGCGCACGGTCGACTCGTAGGACGCGCGCAACTGCCGCTCGCGCTCCTCCGCCTCGCGCTCGCGCGCGCCGAGCTGCGCACGCACCCGTGCCAGCTCCTCCTGAAGCTCCTCGACTTCCAGCATCTCTCCGCGCGGCAGCCTAACCGGCGCGGTGTTCGGGCGGCGGGCGCACACGTCCATCGAGGTGTGGAGTTCCACGCGGGTGGCAGGGTTCCTGTCGGATTCGGCAGACGGCCGGACGGGCTATGCTCGGCGCGTGCCCGACTTCCCGACGGTGCGCGTCGCCGCCGTGCAGGCGACGCCGGTGGTGCTCGACGCGGAGGCGAGCGTCGCCAAGGCGATCGCGCTCGCGGAGCGGGCGGCAGACGACGGAGCGCAGCTGGTCGTGCTGCCCGAGACGTTCGTCTCGCTGTATCCCTCGAACGCGTGGGCGAGAGCGGCGGCCTCGTTCGGCGGCGTCGACGAGCTGTGGGAGCGGATGTGGGCGAGCTCGCTGGACGTGCCGGGGCCGCTCGTGGACGAGCTCGCCGGCGTCTGCGCACGGCGCGGGATCCATCTCGCGATCGGCGTCAACGAGCGCGAGGCGGAGCGGCCGGGATCGCTGTACAACACGCTGCTGCTGCTCGGTCCCGGCGGTCTGCTCCACCGGCACCGCAAGCTGATGCCGACGATGCACGAGCGACTCTTCCACGGCGTCGGAGCGGGGGACGACCTCGAGCCGGTCGAGACGCCGCTCGGTCGCATCGGCGGGCTGATCTGCTGGGAGAACCGGATGCCGCTCGCGCGCTGGGCGGTCTATCGCGGCGGGCCACAGATCTGGGTGGCGCCGACGGCCGACGACAGCGACGGGTGGCTGGCGACGATGCGCCACGTCGCGATCGAGTCGGGCGCGTTCGTCGTCTCCGCGCCGCAGTACATCCCCGCCAGCGCGTTCCCGTCCGACTTCCCCCTGCCGCTGCCGGAGGGCAAGGACGTCTTCGGGAGCGGCGGCGCCGCGATCATCGAGCCGACGTGGGGCAAGGTGATCGCCGGACCGCTGTACGGCGAGGAGGGCATCGTCGTCGCCGACTGCGACCTGCGCGCCGGGCTGCACGCCAAGCGCTGGTTCGACGCGGTCGGGCATTACAGCCGCGCGGACGTGCTGGCCGGCCGCCTGTTCGACGGCTCACAGCCGCCGGAGCCGCCCGCCGCACCGGCCGTGGACTGAGGTCGGCTCCTGACCGATCGCGTCCAGTCGTCGGACGTCTTCCTCGCGCTGCATCGCCCTGGAGCGCCGCTGCTGATGCCGAATCCGTGGGACGTCGGGTCCGCGAGGCTGCTCGAGTCGCTCGGCTCCGCGAAACGGGCCTGGCCGGTTGCTCGATCGAGGACTTCGGCGGGGATGGGGAGCGGCGGGTGTACGACCGGAGTCTCGCGGCCGAGCGCGTGGCGGCGGCGGTCGAGGTAGCGCACGCCGGCCCGGCACGTCTGGTCCTGACGGCGCGCGCGGAGAACCACATCCGCGGCGTTGACGATCTGGAGGACACGATCGCGCGATTGCAGGCGTACGAGCAGGCGGGTGCCGACGTCCTGTTCGCGCCCGGCCTGCGCACGATCGAGCAGATCCGTGCGGTCATGGCGGCGGTGGGGCGGCCCGTGAACGTGCTCATGTGGCCCGGCTGCCCGCCGCTGCCACAGCTCGCGGAGGCTGGCGTGGCGCGCGTGTCGGTCGGCGGCGCGTTCGCGTTCGCCGCGCTCGCGGCCGTCGTCGACGCCGCACGCGAGCTGCGCGAGCACGGCACCACGGGCTACCTCGAGCGGACGGCGATCGGCGCCGAGGCCGCACGGGCGGCGTTCTCCGCGTCCGATCCCTCGTGAGCCGTCAAGCGACGAAGCCCCGCGATCAAGCGGGCTCCTCATGCGACTGACTGGACTTCTCACAAACCGTGTGGGGCGGGAGGCGCGGCGGCGGGCGCTGAGCGTTGTGTCGATCTGCTGAGCCGAAGGAGGCGCGGTGGCGCATGCGATGTCGTAGGCGCCACCGCCACGGCTAGGATTTGTGCCATGACCACAAAGCAGCAGCTGCACCGACTGGTCGACGAGCTGTCCGACGCGGAGGCGGAGGACGCGCTGCGCGTGATGGTGGCCCGGCGCGAGCACGAGGTCTCGTCACGCATCGTGCTCGGCGACGACGAGGCGCAGCGGTTCCTCGACGCGCTTGACAGTCCCGCGGCGTTCGAGTCGGGGCTGCGGCGGCTGGCCGAGCGGTCTCGTACGCTCGGCGCGTGACGACCGAGCCGCTCGACCTCAAGCGACACTCCGTCGAGCGGTTCGCCTGCGGTCGGCAGTCGCTCGACCGTTGGCTGCGCGAGTACGCCGGTCAGGGGCAGCGGCGCGACACGAGCCGCACGTTTGTCGCGTCGCATGCCGATGGCGCGGTCGTCGGCTACTACACGCTTGTCGCCGGCCAGGTCGAGCAGGATCAAGCGACGAGCGGCGTGCGTGCTGGCACGTCAAAGCACTTCCCGATCCCGATCTGCCTCGTCGCTCGGCTGGCGGTCGATCGCAGCTCGCAGGGGAGAGGGATCGGCGCCGGCCTGCTGCTCGACGCGCTCCGGCGGGCGGTCGGCGCCGCGGAACTGGTCGGGATTCGCGCCGTGGTCGTCCATGCCCTCGACGACGAGGCCGCCCGCTTCTACGAGCACTTCTCGTTCGCGCCGCTCGGCGACGAGCCGCGGACGCTCATGGTTCCGCTGGCCGCCGTTCGTGCGGTCCTGGGAAACGCGCGCTAAGGCGGCGCCGCAGCTTCCGGGCGGTTCACACACGCCCGGCAACCCCCTCCGAATGCGCTCGAGTGGACTCGAACCACCACGGACCATAAGGTCCACAAGGCCCTCAACCTTGCGCGTCTACCAATTCCGCCACGAGCGCGGGCGTGGGCGGGGAGTATAGGGGAGCCGGCGTTGCGGGTCCGTCCGAGGCGGCGCTATAGTAGGCACGAACACATGTTCGTCTTTGGAACCCGCCCCGAGGAGCACGCCACCTGATGGTCGACCTCACGAAACGCCAGCAGGAGATCTTCGAGTTCATCAAGCGCTACTCCGCGCGCCACGGCTATCCGCCGACGGTGCGCGACATCGGCAAGGCGGTCGGGCTCGCCTCGTCCTCGACGGTGCACGCACACCTCGCGAACCTCGAGAAGGTCGGGCTGCTGCGCCGCGACCCGACGAAGCCGCGCGCGATCGAGCTGCTCGACAAGGCGGTCGGCGGGGTGCGCAGCATGGTGCGTCCGCAGGGGCTGCCGCTCGTCGGCACGGTCGCCGCCGGTCAGCCGATCCTGGCGGAGGAGAACATCGAGGAGTACGTGCAGACGCCGGGGATCGTCGGTGGGGAGGACGGCGAGTACCTGCTGCGCGTGCGCGGGGAGTCGATGAAGGACGTCGGCATCCTCGAAGGCGACCTCGTCGTCGTCTACCCGCAGGACACGGCGTACGACGGCGAGATCGTCGTCGCGCTCGTGGGCGAGGAGGCGACCGTGAAGCGCTTCTTCAGAGAGCCCGACCACATACGGCTGCAGCCGGAGAACACGGCGATGGAGCCGATCCGCACCCGCGAGGTGCGCGTGCTCGGGAGAGTGATCGGACTGATGCGGAGGCTGTGATGGCCGTGCTGGAGATCGAGCGCATCGAGCGACCCGCGATCCTCTTCGGCCCCGGGCCGGACGCGATCGCGCCGGCTGCGAGCGACGCGCCGCGGACGCGCGACGAGGACTTGGGCGGCGGGCTGACGCTCGACGACGCGATCGTCGGGGCCTGGGAGGGCCTCGCCGCCCAGGTCGCCGTCGCGTGCCCGCTGTGCGGCGGGACGCTGCGGCCGCACGCTGCGTCAGCCGATGCCGCCGGCGGCTGCTGCGAGGACTGCGGCACGACGCTGACGTAGCCGGCCGCCGTCGTAGTTCCCCGCAGCGCGCATCGGCGCCTTCGCGGTTGTGGAGCGGCCGCCGAGCGGGCATCGTGAGGACATGGCGACGACCGAGACCAGCGCATCCGTCCTGACGTGTCCCTCCTGCGGTAGACGCAACCGCGTCCGCCCGACCGGCAACGGCCACCCGGCGTGCGCGGCCTGCCACGCGCCGCTGCCGTGGCTCGTCGATGCGGACACGGCGAGCTTCGACGCCGAGGTGAGCGCGTCCGTGCCGGTGCTCGTCGACTTCTGGGCCGCGTGGTGCGGCCCGTGCCGGATGGTCGCGCCGGTGCTCGAGCAGCTCGCGCGCGAGCACGCCGGCGCGCTGAAGGTCGTCAAGGTCGACGTGGACGCGAACCCGGAGCTGGCTCGCCGCTACGGCGCGATGTCGATCCCGCTGCTGGTGGTCTTCCGCGGCGGACAGGAGGCGGACCGCATCGTCGGCGCCCAGCCGCGCCAGGCGATCGAGCAGCGGCTCGGCCTCGCGCGCTGAGCGCACCCCGGACGCAGCGTCGCGTGCAGCCCTTGCGCGGCGCCGCGCAACGACTACGCTGATCGGCGCAGGTGCAGGCCAAGCAGTCGCGGAGGTCCGCCTTCGAGGAAAGTCGGGACATCACAGGGCAGGGTGGTCGGTAACGCCGACCCGGGGAAACCCGCGGGAAAGTGCCACAGAAATGACACCGCCTACGTCCGCCCTCCGGGGCGGGCCGGCAAGGGTGAAATGGTGCGGTAAGAGCGCACCGGCGCCGCGGCGACGCGGCGGCCAGGTAAACCCCACCCGATGCAAGGCCAAGCCGGACCGTTCGCAGGCTGCCCGCCGAGGTCCAGGTCGGCCGCACAGATGGATGACTGCTCACGACAGAATCCCGCTTACCGGCCTGCTACGGAAAAGCCCCGCTTCGGCGGGGCTTTTCTATGGGCCGACTCCCCGGGGAATCGACACGGTTGCGAGATCGACCGCAGGATCGACCGTTAGCGCCTGATGAATCCGCCGGTGTTGCGGTTGCCGATGTCCTGACTGACCGTGACCTGGCGCTGGCGGACCGTTGTGCGCTTCGTCCAAGTCTTGCCGTCCACCGAGAACTTGACGACGTAGCCGCCCTGCTCCCGGACCAGCATCACATAGGTGCCGTCGGCCTTCGTCCGCACCCGGTACGTCTTGTTGTCTCCCACCTTGCTCGCGGTGACCTTGGCGCCCTTGACGCCGACGGTGCACCGCGGTCTGGCGGGAGCGCGGCTGGCCCCGGCGTCGGGGCAGTGCGCGGTCACCCGGCCCTTGATCACGTGGCCGCGCGCGAGGAAGTTGACGCGGGACTTCCGCCCCGGCCGGACGGCGACGCGCGGGCTTCTCGGCCGGAACGACACGCCGCGCATGGAAGCTTGGACGACATACCGCCTGGCCTTCTCGGGCACGTCGATCTCATACCTGCCGCGGGCGTCGGTGCGGTCGCTTCCGGCGCCTCTGGCACGGACCAGGACGCGGGCGAGCGGATCGCCGTTGGGGGCGCGGACCCGGCCGACGATCTTGGCGTCGGGGGCGAGCGTGATGTGGAGCTTCACGTCGCTGTACAGGGCCTTCTGTCTGGCTTGGAGGTCGCCGCACGTGACCGGTTTCCCGCCCAGGGAGGAGCGGCCCGAGTAGCTTTGGCCGTACCAGTGGGTTCCCTTGGCCGGGTGCCAGCCGAAGCGATCGAACTCGTCGTCGTCGAACGGCGGGGAGAGCATCTTGCTGCGCTGATCGCCGTTGAACTTGTAGAAGAGCTCCCAACTGACGGCGCCCTCCTGGATGGGCCACGTCACCAGCCCCCAGGACGCGCACGTCGAAACGCTGTGGTACCCGATCCGCCAGTCCATCGAGATCGGCAGCACGATCGTCTCTCCCGTCGCCGCTGCTGTCGCGATCCGCGACGCGTCGGCCGTCGCGGGAACCGCGAGGGCGAGCGATGACATCAGCACGGCGGCAAAGGGAACGACACGACGCATATCGAGCAAGCGGCGGAGGGGTCGGGAGCGGCAGCCACGCCCTCCATGCGACCGAATTCCCGGGAGGGCGGCGCCCACCCTACCTCCGGTGGTGCCCTGATGCAAACCCGAGGGCCGCGGTCGCCCGCGCGCTCGAGCGCTGGCAGCTCAGCTCGCCGAGCGTCTGAAGGAAGCAGGTGTGCCCAGCGCATGGGTGCAGCCGATCGTCGTCCTGTGGAGCGACTTCCCGGCTGTCGTTCGCTCGTCGTTCGGGTCGTAGCCTGCGAAGACGCGTACCTGCGCTGGATGGCCAATGCTGCAAACCTGGCAGCGACGTGTGCTGGATCTCATCCGTTGGGTGACCAACGCGGGCGGCGATGGTCACGCCGCCGCACCCGCAGCGCAGCGACAAGCGGCCGCAGGTCGGTGCCGATCGCGCTGGCGATGCGGTGCGCAACCGGTTCGACGTCGGCGCTGCGGGCCTGCGGGGCGGCGAGGTAGTAGCTGGTCATCGCGGCGAGGATGACGGCGTGGCGGGGGCGTAGGGGGAGGCGGTCGATGGCGCTGCTTGCCTTCGCGGCGATGGCGGCGAGGCGACGCGCGCGCACCGCAAGGCTCGGGTAGCGGGTGATGTAGCTGTGGGTGCCTTCGGCGGCGTCCTCGGCGGTGTCGATGAGGTCGTCGAGGAGGGCGTTGAGGCCGGTGACCCAGGGCCAGTAGGCAGCGGCGACCCGCGCGGCGCATTCCGCAGTCAGGCGCGGCTGGGCGGCGCTGGCGAGCAGGGCGTGGATCACGAGCGAGGACTCGGCCGCGGCGGCCGTCTCCCACCACCGGAGGTCGAGGCCGGGAGGCATCGCGTCGACGGCCCACCGGATCAGCTCCCGATCGGTCGTGAACGCGGCGGCGTGGCTCTGGCTCTGTCCCTCGGCGGACCGTCGCGCGGCACGCAGCGCATGCGGTGCGGCGATGCCGGCACTCGGCAGGCGCAGAAACGCCGACCGGCAGCTCACGGCCAGCTCGGCGAGGTAGCCGTCGTCGTCGCCCAGTGGGTGGTGGGCGAAGTACCCGCCCGCAGCGTGCTCCCGGCCGCCGAGCGCGTGGAGCAGCGCGCGATGCAGTTGGCGGCTGGTTCTCAGCGGCTCGGGCACCCGGTGCTCGGTGAGCGCGTCGAGGTAGTCGTACATCACCTGGAACGCGACGAGCAGCCGCGTCGCCTCCGGCCGGCGCAGGGCTGGCGCGAGCGTCGCGAACAGCGCCGCGCCCTCGGCGTTGAGTCGCTCGTGTTCGAGTGTGCGCGTGGCGAGCTCGCGCAACGCCGGGTGCGGGATCGCCTCGGCGCGCACCCGCCAGTGGCGCAGCTCCCGCCGAGCGAGCGGGAAGATCGTGAGCCAGTAGGCGGCGAGCGTGAGCGCGTCACGAAGCCCGCACCCGCGCGGCCCGGTCCGGGTTGTGTGCATGGTCGGCGAGTCTCGTGCTCCTCGCCGGCATGCGGTAGCCGATCAGCTCAGCTCGGGGTGCCCCGGCGGGGCCTTCACCGCGCGGTAGCTCCACGGCGCGATGGCCACGAGCGCGATGGCGAGGACCACGCAGGAGGTGCCGATCGCCGCGGGGACGGACAGCTCGAACGGGGCCGGGAAGCCGGTCGTGATTCGCAGCCAGCGGCCGAGCAGCAGGTGGCCGTAGAGGCCGGCGGCGGCGCCGAGCGCGCAGCCGGTGGCGAGGATGATGCCGCTCTCGATCAGCAGTGCGCTCCACAGCTGGCGGGTCGCGTAGCCCTGCAAGCGGTAGTCGAGGAAGGCGGCGCGTCGCTGCCAGATCGCGGCGGTCGTCGCGGCCGCGAGCGCGATCGCCGCCGAGATCAGCAGCAGCAGCGAAATCTGCGTGAGCCGGTGCAGGCCCTCGCCGGCCAGCACGTCCCAGCGGTGCACGCGCTCGGCCGCGGTCTGCACGTGCAACGCGACGGACGGCTGGATTGCCTGCTGCACGGCGTGCTTCGCGACGGTGGGTGAAACGCCGGGTCTGAGGTCGACCTGGAACGCGGTCGGGTCGTCGGCGTGCCAGTCGCGGCGGTAGTCGGCGGCGTTGACGATCAGGGCGCCCGGGCCCCAGCCCATGTTCGTCACCGTCGCGACGAGGCGGTAGCGGTGGTCGCCGGTGGGGGTGGGGATCGCGAGCGTGTCGCCGACGTCGGCGTGCGTCGCCGCCGCGAGCTGCGCGGACATCGCGACGGCGCCGCCGCGGCGCAGCGCGGCCTCGGCCGCGCTCGCGTTCCCGGCCTGAACCTGCCGTGTCGGGAGCATCTCGCGGTCGGTCCGCTCGCGTGCGATGACCCACACCCGGCGTTCGCCGACGTCGAGCAGGCCGCCATAGTAGGAGCGCACCGCGCTGACGCCGGGAACGGCGCGGACGCGCTCCTGCGTGTCGCGCGCGATGAAGTTCTCGGTGGTCAGGTCGTCGCCGCCGGTGGTCACCCACAAGTCGGCGGTGCCGACGTTCTCGACGAAGTTGCGATGCAGGCCGTTGACGAGGTCGCGCTTGGCGCCCTGGATCGACACGCTGCCGAACACGGCGACCGCGCCCGTCGCCGCCAGCGCAATCGCACGCACGCGCGCGGCGCGCACGGACATGACGGCGACGATCAGCATGTTCAGCCGCGCGCGGCGGCGGGCCGTGCGCTCCACCGCGCCCATCACGAGGTCGAGCAGCAGCGGGAGCGCGAGCAGCATGCCCGCCGCCAGCAGCGCGACGCCGAGGACCGTCGCGGCGGGACTGATCGACACGACCGCGGTCGTCAGCGCGAGCACCGCGAGCGACGCGGCGCCGAGCCGGCGGCGCGTGCGCGCACTGAGCGCCTGCCCCGGCTCGCCCTCTTCGCGGTAGACGGCGTCCGGCGAGCGGCTCGGGAGCAGGTCGAACAGCGGCTGTGCGCCGGCGAGGAACGTCGCCAGCACGCCACCCGCGAAGCAGAGGACGACCGTCGTCGCCGGCACGGTCTGCTGGACCCCAAACGGGAAGGCGAACTCCAAGTACGTCGGCAGGCCGCCGAAGGCGGTGCGGGACAGGACCAGGCCGATGCCGAGACCCACCGCAGAAGCGATCGTCCCAAGCACGAGCGCGTCGAACGCCGCCATCAGCACCACCTGGCGGGGCGTGTAGCCGTGCGTGCGCAGCTCGGCGACCGCGCGGCGGCGCTCGGGCACCGTCAGCAGCATCGCGTTGAACGCGAGCAGCAGGCCGACGAGCGCGCTGATCGCCGCGAACAGCGAGGTCGACTGGTCGTTGGGCGCTGACGCCTGCGCGAGGATGCGGTTCTCGCGGCTCACCGGCGCGACCGTGAGCCGCCCGTCCGCCAGCGCCTCCAGCTGGCGTCGCGCGAGATCGTCCTGCCCGGGGCGCGGCACGACGAAGATGCGCGTGAGCCGCCCAGGCAGCGCCGCCAGTCTGTTGACGTAGTCGCGGCGGCCGACGACGACCAGCGCGCCCGACAGCTTGCCGACGACGTCCTGGCCGATCACGGCGGCGACGGGCACGTGCTGCGCCCTGCCGCGCAGCCGCAGCACGACGGTGCGCGACCGTCCCGGCCCGCGGCCGGTCAGGCCGATGCTGTCGGCCAGACGGCTCGGAACGAGCAGCCCGTCGCGGAAGATGAGGCCCTCCCGCTGCGAGCCGAAGTCCTGCGTCAGCGGGCCGCCGAGCAGCGCCAGGCTGGCGTCGGCGCCGATCAGCGCCACGCTCGTCGTGTGGCGCGTCCCCTGGAGGATCGCGCGCTGCTCGAAGATGCCGGCCGCCTGCTGCACGCTCGGCAGCGACCGCACGACGCGCAGCAGGCCCGCGTCGAAGCCGCGCTCGCCGCGTGCGTCGAGCTGGTAGCGCGCGTTGCCGGCGATTCCGCGCGAGATGTCACTCGCTGAGGTCGTGATGCTCGTGTTCGCCACGACCACGGCGAACACGAGCGCGACGCCGATCGCGATGCCGGCCCCCGCCAGCAGCTCCTGCGCCGGATGGGTTCTCAGGCGCTGGCGGTAGAAGTGCAGCAGCGCTTCGAGCTTCATGGCTGGGCGCCGCCCACCGCCCGCGGGGGAGCGTCGACGAGCTCGTGCGAGACGCCGGCCGTGAGGCGGCCGTCGCTGAGCGTGTGCGTGCGGTCGGCGACCGCTGCGGCTTCGGGATCGTGCGTGACGACGAGGACCGCGACCGCGCGCTCGTGCGCGATCGACGCGAGCAGGGACAGCATCTCGCGACTGCGCCGGCGGTCCAGATGGGCGGTCGGCTCGTCGGCCAGCACGAGCCGCGGCTCGTTCACGAGTGCGCGTGCCAGCGCGACACGCTGTCCCTCGCCGCCGGAGAGCCGGTCGGGCGTGTACGACAGGCGCTCGCCGAGGCCGACGCGCTCGAGCCACGGGATCACGCGGCGGCGTGCCTCCTCCAGCGGCACGCGGTCCGCCAGCAGCTTCACGGCGGCGTTGTCGATCGCGGTCGATCCCGCATTGAGGTGGTAGCGCTGCTGGACGAGGCCGATGTCGCGCCGCTGATACAGCGAGCGCTCCAGCGCCGAGAAGCCGGTCACGTCGCGGCCGGCGAAGCGGACCGCGCCGGCGTCCGGCGTCAGGAACGCGCCCGCGATCGACAGCAGCGTCGTCTTCCCGGATCCGCTCGGCCCGTAGAGCGCGACCAACTCGCCCGGGTCGATGCGCAGCGAGACGCCGTCGACCGCGCGCACGAGCTCGCCGCCGCGGTAGTGCTTGACGACCTCGTGCAGCTCGAGGCTCGCGCCGCTCACGGCGACGACTCCGACGCGGACGACCGTCGCAGCTCGACCACTTCGGCGGCAGGGCTCGGCGGCCGCCCCAGCAGCTCGCCGTCGCTCAGGCGCAGCACGCGGTCGGCGCCGGTGACCGACGCGGTGTCGCCTGCCGTCAGCAGCGTTGCGATGCCGGACTCGTGCGCGATCCGCTGGATCAGCGAGAGCAGCGGGTCGCGCTCGATCGGGTCGACGCCGTTGGTCGGCTCGTCGAGGATCAGCAGCCTCGGCTCGCGCACGAGCGCACGCGCGAGCGAAACGCGCATCGCCTCGGACGGGATCCACGCGTGCGGCGGCGTGAAGGCGAGGTCGCCGGCGCTGACCCGCTCCAGCGCGCGATGCGCGAGCAGGCCGGCCTCGTCGCTGGAGACGCGAATCGCGCGCAGCGGCATCGCGACGTGCTCGCAGGCGTCGCGACCATGTGCGGGCAGGAAGCGAAGGTTGCAGAACGCGATCTGCCGTCTCAGCGCGTCGCCGGCCTCCCACAGGTCGGCGCCGGCGAAACGAACGCGACCTTCGTCCGGCCGCTCGCTGCCTGCGACGATGCGCAGCAGCGTCGTGCGACCGGAGCCGCGACCTCCGGAGACGCACACGACCTCGCCGTTCTCGATCTCCAGCGAGACGTCGCGCAGTGCGACGAGCTCGCGGTGCCCGCGCCGGTAGCGCTTCCCGACGTGCTCCAGCGAGAGGACGCTCATGGTTCGACCGGACGCACGCGCTCATCGCCGGGGCCGCGCAGCTCCGCGAGCGCGTAGTCGATCCACGACAAGCGCCCCTGCACGGCCAGCCGCCGGTCCTCTTTCACGAGCCGCTGCCTCCGCGTCTTCGGTCGGGATGCGGCGATGCGCTCCAGCTCGACCAGGCAGACCTCGGCGTGGCGTCTGAGCAGCGTCCGCAGCGCCTCATCGCTCGCGTCGCCGAAGTACAGACGGATCAGCAGCTCCTCCTGCGAGGGGTCGCTGGACATCGGCAGGGCGAGCCACTCGCGGATCGACCGCGCCCCGTCGCCCGTCACGCGATAGCTCTGACGCATCTGCCGCTGCTTCGAGTCCAGCCAGCGCTCGCCGTCCTCGCCGTCGATCGGCTCGACCAGCTCCGTCTCCTCGAGCTTCCTGAGCGCGCTGTAGATCGCCTGCGGCGTCACCCGCCACTCCCACGGTTCCTGACCGAACGTTCGCTCGAAGCGCGCGACCAGCTCGTAGCCCCAGCTCGGCCGCTCCAGCAGGAGCCCCAGCACCGCCAGCCGCGTGCTCGGCGTCAGCTTCGCGTTTCCGGCCAAGACGATGCCTCCCCGCCCGATCCTGAACGGCCCATTCCGTTCGAGCACGCACCCACGAAGAACACGTGTGTTCCTGGGCGTGGAGCCTAACGCGCAGGCAGCCAACTATTCAACCCGGTAAGCACTAACCTGGTTACTAGACCGACGGGCGCCGCATCGCGAGGATGCTGCTCGTGAGCCTCTCCGTCCCCAGCGCCCGTCACGTCACGGGCGGCGTGCTCTGTGCCCGGTCGGTCCCCCATCGGGTAGAGCGTCGGCGGACGGGAGGGTGCGGGGTCCCGGCGGCGCTCCCCCCATCCGATGCGTCGTCGGGACCCTGTGCACCCATCGCCGGACGCTCAGGCGGGTGAGGCTGAGATGGCGCTCGCATCCGACTCGCCCGTCGCGCTCGACCGACGCGGCGGCGATCCGCAGGTCGACGACGTGCTCGGCGAGATCGCTGCCGCCGTCACCTACCTCGAGACGCTCGGCGAGCGCCTGCGCGTCGGGGTCGTCCCCCCCGGCGAGCTCGACGCGACCGCGATCCCGCCGAGCACGCTCATCGCCGTGCGGCGCAGCTGCCAGCGGATCGCGCGGCACTCAGGCCGGGCGCTCGCTGCGATGAGCCCGCGCCGCGCCGCGGAGGTCGGCGCGGCCGCGGCCCAGATCCGCGAGATCGAGCTGCTGCGCGCGCAACGGCGGAGCCGATGACCTCGCGTGCGCGTCGCGCAGCGGAGGACCCCGAGGACCTGCTCGAGCGACTTGGGACGCTCACACGCGAGATCCGAGCGCGCGAGCGGCTGACGCAGGCCGAGGTCGCCCGGCGGGGCGGGCTCGGCAGGCACTACCCGGGGATGGTGGAACGAGGGAGGGCGAACCCGACGGTCACCCAGCTCGACCGCCTTGCGCGGGGACTCGGGCTCGGCGGCGTCGAGGAGCTGATCGACGCCGCGTGGTCCCAGCCGCCGCCCGGCGAGCGTTAGCGCAGGCCGTCGAACAGCGCCGTCGGCTGCACGTCGAGCCCGCGGGCGACGCGCATGACCGTCGAGAGCCGCAGGTCGCGCTCGCCGCGCTCGATGCGGCCGATCTCCGTGGGATGGAGATCGCAGGCGCCAGCCAGCTCCTCCTGCGTGAGACCGCTCGCCAAGCGGAGCCGTTCCACGTTGGCGCCCAGCCGCTTCTGAGGTTCGTCGTCCGGGACGCGGACCCGTCGTCGCCTGCGTGGTTGCACGGCCGTGCAGCCTCCCGACGTACAGCCGAACACTCCAGAGCACGTTACTCCTGAACATTTTCCTCAAGGGGTTTCGGGTTGTCCATCCGGGCCTCCGCGACGCGACGGATCGCCGGGTGCCTGCGGTCACGTCACGTCGGCCACCGCCGCCGCCGCGTCGAGCGCGGCGAGGCCGCCGAACTGCAGGCAGGCGTCGATCGTGGCGTCGCCGTCGCCCTCGTAGGCCGGGCTCGGGGTGTGCCAGTCCATGCCGTAGACGCCATGCGGGTAGTTCGCGAGCAGCGCGTCGGCGTTCGCGCGCAGCGCCTGCGCGTAGCGGACGGCCGTCGCCTCGCGGCCCTTCACGGTCGCGAGCCGCGCGACGAACGGGCCGGCGTAGCCGGCGCAGATGCCCTTGAACATCGCCGGGTTGAGGTGGTTCTGCCGCCATTCCTCGCTCTCGCCGGCCCATTCGCCGTCCTGCGGCGTGCAGAGAATCTCGGTGCCCGGCCAGGTGAAGCTCGCGAGCGTCTTGTCGAAGATCAGCTGCGCGCTGTCGAGCAGCGCGTCGTCGCCGGTCGCCTCGTACAGCATCCACAGCGGCCCCAGCGGGTTGCCCTGCAGCGCCACGACCGGGATGTTCTTCGGGGCGACCGTGCAGCTCTGCGTCAGCCCGCCCCACACGAGCCCCTGCGCGTCGACCAGCTGCTTGGCGAGCAGCCATTCCCAGCAGCGTCTGCCCCACGCGAGGCGGGCGGCGGATCTGTCCTCGGCGGCGTACAGCCCGAGTGCGATCTCCATCAGGCCGAGCGTCGAGTTGGCGGCCTTGAAGTTGCCTTCCGCGCTCGGGTCGCGCATCCAGAGGAGCCCGCCGCCGCAGGTGCCGTCGGTCGCCTGCCACTGCTGCTGGAGGTCGTCGCCGACCGTGCGCGCCTCGTCCAGGTAGGAGGCCGCGTCGGGGCTGTCGAGCGACGCGAGCCATGCGTGCGCCGCCGCGCCGAGGCGGCCCCAGCAGGTCGCGTCGTCGAGGTAGGCGGAGCTGCGTGAGGTATTCGGAGCCGGCGTCGCGCGTGGCGTCGCAGATGGGCAGCAGGTCCTGCGTGCCGGCGAGCCGCATGTGCGCGACCAGCTCGGTCGCGATCGTCGGGCACTTCCAGTAGTCGTCGGGGACCCATTCGTACGGCGTGCTCGCCGTGAACCAGCGCGTCGTCAGCACCTTCGCGGCGGCGGACGCGGCGGACAGGTAGTCGGTCGGCATGGCGTTCTCCCTCAGGTCGTGGCGCCCGCCGCGGTCGCGACGGGCGTTCGCTCCAGCGCCGCCAGCAGCCGCTGGGCGGAGCGCTCCCAGGCGTACTCGCGCGCGAGCCGCGCCGCCGGCGAGGCGGTCGCGGGCGCGCGTCCCGCGACGATCGCGCGGATCGCCTCGGCGGCCGCGTCCTCGTCGGGGTCCCACCAGGACAGGCCGGCGAACAGCGCCATGTCCTCGGCGCCGGTCCGTCCCTCGCTGCGGCACGGCGCCAGATGCGCCGGCAGGAACGTCGCCTCCTCGTCGCGCAGGTACTCGACGTAGGCGGTGTGGCGCGGCGCCACGAGCGCGAGCCCGGCGACGGCGGCCTCCGTCATCGGCAGGTCCCAGCCCTCGCCGTGCGACAGCGAGAACGTAGTGCGTCGCCGCGCGATAGAGCGCTCGCATCTGCTCGTCGGTCAGCTGCGCCGCCAGCAGCACGACCGGCGCGGCGTCGCGCAGGCCGCGCCCGAGTGCCGCCTCGAGCGCGCGCAGGTCGGCGACGAAGCGCTCGAGCGCGCCCGGCTCGTAGGCGGAGGCCTTGATCGTGAGCGCGGCGTCGTCGCCCGGACGCGTCGCGGCGATCCAGACGCGCAGCAGCGCCAGCAGGTTCTTGCGCGGCCGCAGCTCGGCGACCGTCAGGAAGCGCACGCGGCGCTCGGCGAGCGGCGCGCCGTCGGGCGTCGCGAGCGGCAGCGGCGCGGCCGGCTGCGCGAAGAAGGCGGCGTCGACGCCGAGCGGGGCGACGCGCAGCCGCTCCGGCGCGATCCCCGCGGCCGCCCACGCGTCGCGGCTCGCGCGCGTCGGCAGCACGACGAGGTCGTGCGCGCGCGAGCAGCGCGCCCACGCCGCGGGGATGCGATCGCACTCGAACATCGTGTAGTTGACGGTGCGCCGGCCGGGCACGGGGACGACCTGCCACGGCATCGCGAAGTGCAGCGCCGTGTCGGCGCCGACGGGCGCGGCGAGCGCGTCGGCCCAGGACGCGGCGTCCGGCCCCGGCAGCCCGCCCGACCAGCCCGGCAGGTGCGTGAGCTGCACGGCAACGCCGTGGTGCCGGAAGCCCTGGACGAACCCGCGCGTGTGGCGATCGTGGCCGCTCGTCCCCCGCACGGGCCCGACGACATGCAGTCGGTCGATCACGATCTCGCGCCGCACGCTAGCCAGCGCTCAGGATGCGGTCAACGATCAGTGGACATCGATGCGGAAAAATGCCGCTATCAGCGATGGATGAACGGTCGCGGAGGTTGCGTGTCGACGGGTCCCGCGCATACGCTCGCCGTGCACGTCTTCAGCAGTCGAGGAGCCTCCGGGAGGGCTCGTGGACGAGGCGAATCGCGCCGATGGGAGCGATGGCGAGCGGACGGCACCGGCCGCGGCCGCCTTCGGCGGCGCCGCCGCGGCGGCGGTCGCGCGCGGGGGCGAGCGCGCGCTCGTGTGGGCGGTCGCCGGCGGCGAGCCGCTCGTGCTGCGCTTCGACGACGCCGGCCGCGTGCTCGCGCCCGTGCGCCTCGCGGCCGGCGGCTGGGCGCTGAGCGTCCCGGACGGCGCGTCGCTGCTCGCGTGCGGGCCGGACGCCGCCGAGCTGCACGCCGAGCCGCGCCCGGGCGCGACGCCGCTGCGCTTCGGCCGCGCGGGGGAGGGGGCCGAGGCGGGCGGATCGGTCCGCGGCGCGGTGCGGATCGCGACCGCCGGCGCGCACGCCGGCCGGCTCGCGTTCGCCGCCCGGCTCGCGCCCGACGCCTCGCTGCGCTACTGCTACCGCGCCGGCGCAAGCGAGCTGAGCGGCATCCGCTACCCGCTGTTCCCGGCCGACCCCCGCGGTGCCGTCGCGGTCGCCGTCGAGCTGACGCCCGGCGCGCAGGCGCGCGTCGGCGTCGACGAGGACGAGCCGCTGCCGAGCTGCTTCACGACGACCGGCGGGCACGCGGTGCGGATCGGCGCGATCTCGCCGCAGCAGTCGCGCCTGGTGCAGCAGTGGGACCCGGTCGACGGCGCCGAGTACGCCGCGCCCGACGGCGAGTGGCGCCTGCTCGCGCCGACCGGCATGACCGGCTCCAGCGTCGACGTGCTGCTCGGCCTCTCCGGGCTCGAGTTCGCGCGCGTGCCGGCGACCGGCGCGACCGTCACGTTCGTCGCCGACAGCCCCGCCTACGCCGACCACTACGGCCCGGCCGGCGCGAGCGGACCGGTCTCGCTCACGGCCACCTGCCCGCTGTCGAGCAGACCGGTCACGACCGCGTGGGTCTACTTCGCCGAGCCGGATGGCCCGACCGGATGGACGCCCGGCTACTACTCGCAGCCGCGCGAGGCGGGCATGTTCGACCGCCGCGGCGCCGACCCGGTGCTGCACCAGCTGCCGTTGCGCGCGGCCGGGTTCCCGCCCGGCGCGGGCGTGCTCGGGGCGCCGGCCGCGAGCTTCCCCGCCGCTCCCTATGCGGGCGCGACCGCGTCCGGTCCGGTCGGCGGCGGCTGGCCCGGCAGCGCCGTGCGGTTCGAGGAGCAGGTGCTCACGCCGCAGCGCACGCGCGCGATCGACGATCTCAACGCGCCGCCGCCCGCCGCCGGCGTCCTCGCCGGGCCGACGGCCCTCGCCGTCACGCCGCAGGGGCTGGAGTCGCACTTCACGAGCGGCTACGCGAGCTGGGACCGGCTCGTGCTCGCGCGCTCGCGCGGCGGCGCCGACGAGCTGGCGCTGACCGCGATCGACGGGCGCCTGCGCACCGCGCTGCTCAGCAGCGAGCTGTTCCTCGTGATCTCCGACCCGGCGGCGATCGCGCCGCACCTCGCGCCCGGCGCCCGGCTCACGATCGACGACTGGACCTTCCCGCTCGACCCGGCGAGCTGGTCGACCGACAAGGCGCGCCCGACGATGCTGATCGTGAAGGCGTGCGAGGCGAGCATCGCGACGCTCGCGCGCGACTGGCACCAGTGGACCGACCCGAGCCTCGGGAACGCCGACCCGGCGCAGGCGGCCGCGGTGCTGCAGCAGGTCGTCGCCGACGGGCGCGCCGGCGGGGCCTACTTCGCCGACACGGTCCTGCACGACTGGAACGGCGTGCTGCTGCTCAACTGCCGCGTCCCCGGCGAGCGCTTCCCGCCCGAGCTGCGCGGGCTCGCCGCCGGCATCTCCGGCGAGCCGATCGCCCACCACGTCGGCTCCAACGGCGCGCCGATCGCGCCGGGCGCCGCCCTGCGCACGGGCGATTCGTCGCTGTTCGGGCTGATCGACTACCGCAACCCCGGCGACCTCGTCTACGAGGGCGACCCGTACGCGTTCAAGGTCCTCTCGCTGCACGTCGACTTCGCCAACTCGCACGTCGCCGGCTTCGCGAGCCGCGTGGAGCTGCTGATCGGCGAGCTGTTCGGCGAGCACACGGCCAACGCCGGCGGCGAGCACGGCGACAACCTGCTGTTCGAGGGCACCTGGCAGCGGCGCGGCGAGCACAGCGCGTACGGCTTCCGCGCGACGAGCGCGAACCTCTACCTGCTCGACGGCGCGGTGCTCTCGAGCGTCACGCTCGACGGCGGCGACTTCACCACGCTCGAGCCCGACCCGGCGCAGCCCGACCGCGTCGTCTCGCTGTTCACGCTCGGCGGGGTGCTGCGCTTCCACGCGCTCCCGCAGCTCGACGCCTTCTCGTTCGGGACGACGGAGGACCAGAGCGCCGCCGCGATCGACGCGCCCGGCCTCGTCGCCGGCGGGCTCGTCGTGCGCATGACGACGACGGGCAGCGGCGCCCAGCGCGTCACCGAGTTCGCGTTCCTCGCCGGCGACGCGACGCTCGACCTCGCCACCAGCCGCGCGCGGCCCGGCAGCCTCTACGCGAAGTTCCCGTTGCGCGCGACGGGGCTGCTGCAGGGCGAGGGCGGCGCCAAGCCGGCCGGGCTCGGCTACACGCCGGTCGCCACGCCGCTGAGACCGGGGCCGCTCGCGAGTCGCTGGTTCGCGCTCGCGCTCGAGCTGGACCTCGGCTCCGCCGGCGGGCTCGCCGCCGCGAGCGAGCTGACCGCCGGGCTCGCGCTCGCCTGGAGCCCGGCGCGCCCGCCCGACTACGACGTGCAGGTGGGGTTGCGGCTGCCGGGCGCGCAGAGCGGCGACAGCTCCGTGCCGCTGATGGGGCCGCTGCGGCTCGACGTCGGCGCGATGAGACTGCTCGCCGACGAGGACGGCTTCCTGCTGCGGCTGGAGAAGATCGCGCTCGGCTTCCTCGGCCTCACGTTCCCGCCGGGCGGCCAGACGAACCTGCTGCTGTTCGGCAACCCCGACCCGTCCGCGACGACGGACCGGCTCGGCTGGTACGGCGCCTACCGCAAGGACCCCGAGCAGAGCGCGCCGCCGGCGCCGCCGCCGCGACCGCCCGGCCTGCCGGCGCCGAAGCGGGAGGCGCGCTGATGCCGAGCGTCCGCGTGATGGTGTGGAACCTGCAGAACTTCGGCGCCAGAGGCCGGGCGTCCAGAGACTGCAAGGGCACGGACGCGTCGCTGCAGGTGCAGTTCGTCGCCGACGTCGTGCGCGGCTTCCAGATCGACGTGCTGATGGTCCTGGAGGTCACGCCCAACGCGGAGGCCTCGCTCGACAACCTCATGTACGCGCTCAACAACGGGCTCGCGAACCCGGACTGGTGCTACGACTGGGTGAAGGGCGCCGTCGCCAGACGCTCGACCGCCGTGCCGCAGAGAAACGTCGTCTCGGCCGCCCAGCTCACCTACCGGGGCAGTCGCCACGCGTACCGCCAGGAGGGGTATGCCGTCTTCTGGCGCAACGGCCAGGCGGCCCGCTTCACGATGCGCAGAGCGCACAAGGACCTGTCGAACGGCGCGTGGCGCGTCAGAGCGTACAGAGGCGCGATACCCGCCCACGCGATCGAGCTGAGCCTGCGCGGCCGCGTGGCGGAGAACGCGCCTGCGGACCCCTGGGTGCGGGCACACGACGGCTTCCGCAGCAACGACCCGCTCAGAGGCTGGGGCTGGTCCGACTACGCGGACGTCTCGACCTTCGCCGTCCCGCACGGCCGGCGCTGGGATCGCACGCGCCGCCCGGCGGTCGCCACGATCGTCCTCAACACGGGCGGCGGGGAGGCGGGCGCGATCCTGCCGATCGTCGCCTTCCACGCGCCCAGCCGGGGCGACCCGGCGCGCACCGGCGTGTTCGTCGGCGGCCTCGCGCGCGAGCTGTACATCGCGCCGGACGCCGGCGGGACCTTCATCTACCACGACAAGGCGATCGCGCTCGGCGACTACAACCTCAACGCGATCCAAGGCAACTGGGACACGAGCTACGCCTCGTACCACAGAGCGCACGGCGCGGCCCGGACGGCCGGCGCGGCGATGACCGCGCTCAACCATCCGGGCAACCTGGTGCGCACGGCCGTCCGTTCTCAACGACCTGGTGAACGGCAAGCCGATCGGGCCCCCGATCCAGTCGAACGACCTCGCCGACTACTACAGAAGCACGATCGACAACGTCTTCCACCGCGGGCTGACCAACGGGCAGGCGTGGGTCTGCCAGCTGGCGAACGACGTCCTCCAGGGGGGCGTCTTCACGGGCAACACCCTGAGAGCCTGGGGCGCGCATCTCGATGCGGTCGCGCTGCGCTGCGGCCACGTCGACCCGGCCGACGGCCCATGGTTCTACGAGTGGAACCGGCGCAAGCGCCGGCGCGTGGACGCCTACTCGCACATGACCGACTGGACGGCGTTCCTCGCGGGGATCAGACGCGGCTACTTCAGAGGCAACCCGGCAACCGGCAGAGGCGCCGAGGCGCGTGAGGCGGCCGTCTTCATCCACGACTTCGTCAGCGACCACCTGCCGCTGTACGTGGAGCTCGACGTTCCGTGACGCTGCGCGAGCAGCTCGCACCGTACTTCGCCGACGGCGGCGCGCTGTTCGAGCTGCCTGCGGCGAACGCGCTGGGGTCGGAGGCGATCGAGCGGCTCATCGAGGACCACCTGCCGCCCGACCCGCCGGACTACCCGTCCGAGCCGACGCTGCGCGTCGAGCAGTGCGGCGCGCTGCAGGGCGAGGACCCCGTGCGCTTCGACGGTCGCGCGCTGCTCGCGCGCGGGCAGGCCGACCGCTTCGACGTCGAGGTCACGTTCGCGACGGTCGCCGGAGTCGTCCAGGTGGCGGTCGCGTCCAAGCCGCTGTCCGCGGCGTGGGGCTTCGGCGCGACCTTCCCGGCGCTCGCCGACAGCGCGCTCGCGGAGCTGCGCTTCGGCGACGCGCGCTTCGCGCTCGCGTCGCTCGACGATCCCGTGCTCGGCGACCACCCGGCCGGTTTGAGCTTCGGCGGCACGCCGTCGCCGGGCGGGCCGCTCGACCAGGTCGCCTGGCTGTTCGCGACGCTGCCGCGCGTCGCCGGCACGATCGCGCTCGAGGGGGACGCCCCGCGCTTCGCGCTCTCGGGGATGCTGAGCGCGACCGTGGCGCTCGGCGCGCTGACGCTGCAGCCCGGCCTGCGGCTGGAGGCGCTGCCGCCGCCGGAGGGCGATGCCGCCACGGTCGTCGCGCTCGCGCACGCGTTCGCCGAGCTGACCGTCGGCAGCGGCGCCGGCGCGAAACGCGTGCGCGTCGTCACCGCGCTCTCGGTCGCGCCGCTGACGCTGCAGACGTATGCGCTCGAGGCCGCCGCGCCGCTCGACGGCTACGGCCAGCTCGACACGCTCGCCGGCGGCAGCGTCGACGTCGCGCTCGCCGCCGCGCCGCTGCCCGGCAGTGCGCAGCTGACGCTCGACGGGCTCTCGCTGACCGTCGCGACGGGCGCCGGGTCGGTCGAGCTCGCGAGCGTCACCGCGACCGTCGCGCTCGCGCCGGAGACGCCGTGGCCGCTGCTCCCGCGCGACGTGCTGACGGCGAACGAGCTGCGCGCCGCGTTCACGATCGAGCGGCCGCTCGAGGCCCCACGTCTGCACGCGCTCGTGGGGGCGACCTTCGCGATGGACTTCGGCGGCGACGACGTGGTCGGCTACGACCTGTCGGTCGCGCTGCCGGAGCTGGTCGTGCAGGGCGGCCTCGCACAGGGCGACACGATCCCGCTCGACCGCCTCGTCGCGAAGCTGCTCGGCCCGTTCGTGCCGGCCGCCGCGATCCCGCCGCTGGAGGTCTACGCGCTCGACCTGCTCGCCGACGCGCGCAACGGCAGCTTCTCCTTCAACGCCGGGCTCGCGGTCGGCTGGACGATCCTCGAGCTCGCCGACGTCGCGATCGTGCTCGAGGACCTCAACGTGCTCGTCGACTACGAGGAAGCGGGCGTGAGCCTGGTCGCGATCGCCGGCTGGCGCCTCGTGTTCGACCCGACAGCGCCCGACGGCGCGCTCGAGTTCGACGTGCAGGCGGCCAAGGAGGCGGGCGCGGACGGCTGGGACGTCTCGCTGACGCAGGCGCCGGGCAGCGCGCTGGACCTGATGGTCGTCGTGCAGAAGTTCGTCGGCGCGAGCGTGAGACTGCCGTCGTTCCTGCCGGCGAGCCTCAAGCTCGACGGGCTCGCGCTCGGCGTGCAGACGGCCAGCGGCGACTACCGCGTCGCGGGCCGCGCGGTCGCGCTCTGGAGACTCGACTTCATCCCCGGCTCGCCGCCGCTGGAGATCGAGGCCCACCTCGACGTCAGCTCGACGACGGCGCCGCAGGCGCTCGCGGCGCCCGCGCCCTATGCGCTCGTGCAGCCGGCGCGCGGCGCGCTCGCGGCGCGCACGACGAGCGGCACGTTCGGCGGCAGACTGCGCGTGTGGGACTTCGAGCTGGCGGTCGAGTACCGCTTCGGCTCCAGCGGCGACGTGATCGACTTCAGCTTCCGCTTCCGCGCGGCGACGATCCACGTCACCCGCACCGTCGAGGACAGAGAGGTGATCCTGCGCGGGCGGCTGACGGGCGTCTCGTTCGGCGACCTGCTCGAGCTGCTCGTCGGGCTCGCGGCGCCGGGCTCCGGCTTCCGCCTGCCGCCGCCGTGGGACGCGCTCTACGGGCTGCGCTTCGACGCGCTCGTGCTCGAGATCAACCTCACGCGCGACACGGTCGGCTTCCGCTACGAGATCGGGCTCGACCTCGGCTTCATGAAGGTGACGAGCGTCGGGCTCAGCTACGGGCGCAACGCGGCCGGGCAGACGACCGTCTTCGCCGTGCTCGACGGCGACTTCATGGGCCAGCCGTTCGGCGGCAGAGACCCGCTCACGTGGGACGTGCTGAACGAGGCGCCGCCGGCCCCCTCGGCGAGAGGCGACCAGCTGATCGACTTGCGCTACCTGGGGATCGGGCAGAACGTCGGCTTCCGCGACGGGCGCAGCTTCCGCTCGGTGCTCGACGTGATCGCCGCGCTGCGCGACGACTTCGAGCCGCCGGCCGAGGGCGACAGAAACCCGCTCGCGCCCGGGCGCGCCCGCGCGCTCACGTTCACCGGCGACGGCAGCTGGCTGATCGGCGCCGACTTCACCGTGATGGGCGCCGTCTCGATCGCCGGCGTGTTCGCCGACCCGGTGCTGTACGGGCTGCGCGTCGGGCTCGCGGGGGAGAAGGTCAGAAGCTTCAGCGGCCTGCAGTTCGAGATCTTCTACAAGAAGGTCACCGAGACGATCGGCGTCTACCAGCTGGAGCTGACGCTGCCGTCGGCGTTCCGCCAGATGCAGTTCGGCGCCGTCTCGCTGACCTTCCCGATCGTCGCGATCGACATCTACACGAACGGCAACTTCCGCGTCGACCTCGGCTTCCCGCGGGCGCGCGACTTCTCGCGCTCCTTCTCGGTCGAGGCGGGACCGTTCGTCGGCGCCGGCGGCTTCTACGTCGCGGTGCTCGACGGCGCGACGTCCGAGCGCGTGCCGGTGGTCGCCAACGGCGCCTTCTCGCCGGTGATCGAGTTCGGCATCGGGCTCTCGGTCGGCGTCGGGCGGACGATCGACAAGGGCTTCCTGAAGGCCGGCCTGACGGTGACGCTGGAGACGATCCTCGAGGGCGTCCTCGGCTGGTTCAACCCCGACGACCGCGCGCAGCCGACCGACGTCTACTACCGCGTGGAGGGGACGGCGGCGCTCGTCGGCAAGCTGTTCGGTGCCGTCGACTTCGTCGTCGTGCGCGCCGAGGTGAGCGTGACGGTGTGGGCGTCGGTGACGCTCGTCGCGGAGGCATACCGCGCGATCGAGCTGGCGCTGAGCGTCGGCGTGCGCGTGACGGCGAGCGTGCGCATCCTCTTCATCCGCATCGACTTCTCGTTCGCCGCCTCGCTCGACCTGTCGTTCACGATCGGGTCGGACACGACGCCGCCGTGGCAGATCGTCGCGCCCGACGGCGCGCAGCATCCGTTCCAGCTGCGCCAGCAGCGCGCGCAGCGGCGCGAGCGGCGCGTCCCGCCCGCGCGCACGTACGCGGCGCTGCTGGCGGCCGCCGGCGGACCCGCGATCGACCCGCGTCCGGCGCGCGTGTTCGACGCGCCGCAGACGGTGCCGCTGGCGCTCGCGCCGTCGTTCACGCTGCTGGAGGAGAGCGGCGGCGCCCGCTCCGTGCAGATGGTCCTCGGGCTGTTCGTCGGCACGGGCGAGGACCCCGCCCTGCGCGGCCCGCGCCGCGAGCGCGCCGCCCCGCCTGCTGCCGCGCTCCACGCGCCCTTCAACGTGCTCGCGCGCGGGCTGCTGCGCTGGGCGCTCAGCTGGCTCGACCCGCTGCCGGCGCCGCTCCCGCGCCGCGCCGTGGCGGAGGTCGGGATCGAGCAGCTCGACGCGCTCGCCGCGTGGCTCGCCGACGCCGCCAACCGCCGCCGCGCGTTCCGCTGGGAGAACCTCGACGCGTTCCTCGGGCTCAACGTGCGGATGCTGCTGTCGGCGCCGACGAGCGGCCCGCCGACGGCCGGCGCGGCGCTGCCGCTGCCCCCGCCGCTGGAGCTGCTCGCGCAGGGGCGCCCGCCCGTGCGCCTGTGGGAGCAGGCGCCGGTGACGGAGGCGTGGGAGCAGCTGCTGCACGACTACTACGCGCAGACGCGGCTCGACCCGCAGGCCGGCACCGGCACGGGCACGCGCCCGCGCGGCGCCGACGCCGGCGCGGCCGCGCCGACGGGTGGCCCGGGCGCCGGCGCGGCCGCGCAGCCGCTGCCCGAGCTCGTGTTCTCCGACGCCTTCGCGCTGATCGGCAAGGGCGTCGTGACGGCCGCGCGCGAGCTGCTGGAGGCCTATCCCCACAAAGTCGGCGACGGCGACTCGCTCGCCGGCGTGCTGCGCGAGTACGGCGGCGAGCAGACGCTCGAGCTGCGCGTCGGCGAGCACCAGACGCTCGCGACCGTCGCCGCCCGTCACGGCGTGGCTCCGGGCGAGCTGCGGCGCCGCAACCCGCAGCTGACGGTCGCGCACCCCTACGAGCGGCTGCCGGCGGGGACGACCGTGCGGGTGCCCGCCGGCCCGACGCTCGCGACGCTCGCCGAGGCGAACGCCGACTACCCGCTGCACACGGGCGCGCACGCGCCGGTGGCCGGCGTCAAGCACCAGGTCGTGGCGGTCGACGGCGCGACCGGCGGCAGCGAGTCGCTCGCCGACGTCGCGAAGGCGTACGCGCCCTACGGCGTCGCCGGGCCGAGCGCGCTGATGCAGGGGCCGGCGGGGCTCGCGAACGCCGCCAGCGGCGAGCTGCTGGAGCCCGGCGCGACGCTCGGCGTGCCGCCGCACGCGCACGTGCTGACGCCGGCCGAGGCGGCCGCGTCCGATCCCGCCGCGCTGTTCGCCGCGCGCACGTGGGTGCGCGCCGGCCATGCGCCGACCGGTCCCTACGTGCCGTGGTACCGGCAGCGGATCGCCGACCTCAACCCCGGCCTCACCGGCCCCGTGCCGCCCGGCACGACGACGATCGAGGTCCCGATCGCGCGCGCCGGCGCGAGCGGCATCGACGAGCTGGGCCTGACCGCCTACCAGCCGAGTCCCGGCGACACGCTCGACTCGGTCGCGGCCAGCTTCGACCTGCTGCAGGTCGACGCCGCCGCCGACCCGGGCTACCTCGCGTTCGCGCGCGGGATCACCTTCACGCCGCCGCTGGGACCCGGCTCGACGCTGCAGGTGCCGCCCTACCCGGCGCGCGTGCAGGCCGGCGACAGCCTCGACGTGCGCGCGCAGGCGGCCGGCGTCGCGGTCGAGGCGCTCGTCGGCGCCAACGCCGGCGACCGCCGGCTGCTGCGCCGCCACGCGGTCGTGCTGCTGCCGACGCTCAGCTACCGCGCCGCCCCCGGCGACACGCTCGCCGGCGTCGCGGCGCGCTTCGACCTCACGCTCGAGGAGCTGGCCGAGGGCGCGAGCGGCGCGACGACGATGCTCGCCCACTACGGCGCGACCGGCCCGGACGGCAGACCGACCGGCCCGCTGACCGTGCCGCACGTGCCCGCGCGCGACCGCGACGCGCTCGAGGCCGACCTGCTCGCCTTCAACCGCCTCGGCGAGCTGGCCGGCGCCGCCTCGCGCTTCCTGCTCCACGGCCTGCGCGTGCCGGACCCGACGGCGACGCCGCCGGACCCGCCGCTGCAGGGGCTCGCGCAGACGCTCGGGCAGCAGCTCCCGGCGCCCGCGCCGGGCGCCACCTACGACGTCGGCTTCCGCAAGGGCGTCACGGCCGACTGGCTCGGCTTCACCGGGCCGATCGGGCCGAGCGGTCAGCTGCTGTTGCGGATGGGGCCGACGTTCCTGAACGCGCACCGGCCGGGGCCGACGTTCGACGCGCAGATCCTGTCGGGGCCGAGCGCGATGCCGTTCGCGCGCGCGATGGCGCCGCGCCACGGGCTCCAGCAGGCGATCCACTGGCAGGCCGGCGCGCCGGTCGGCCCGCTCGGCCCGACGACGCTGCCGCCGCCGGCCGCCGGGCAGCCGTCGCTGTGGCCCTTCCCCGCCTCGCTGCGCGCGCTGCTGGCCGGCGCGACCGGCCCGACCGGGCCCTACGAGCTGCTGGCGGCGCCCGCCGAGGTCGTCGCCGGCGGGCGCGAGCAGCGGCTCGAGCGCTACGCGTGGGGGATGCTCGTGCCGCTGCGGCTGCGGCGCGTGCCGGGACCCGAGCAGGCGCCCGTGCCGGGCGGCTACGTCGTCTCCGGTGCGGACGAGGCGGGACGCGAGCTGCTGCTGTCCGCGTGGCAGTGGCTCGCGCACGCGGGCACGCCCGGCGACGCGCTCTACCTGCTGTTCGCGCCCGCGGCCGGCGGTGAGAACGGCCGCGGGCTCGCGTCGGGCGCGCTCGACCCCGCGCGCACCGTCGCGCTCAAGACGAACCTGTCGACCGTCACGCACGCGAACGCCGCCCTCGCCGCCGACGTCGCCGCCACCGCCGGCACGTCGTTCGCGCGCGCGAGCGCGCCGGCCGCGTTCCTGCGGCTGCTGTGGGAGGCGAGCGTCACCGGCTCCGGCGGCTTCTACCTCACCTACGGGGACGAGACGGGCGCGACGTTGCCGGACGAGCTCTTCCGCGGCGGCGACGAGGCGATCGTCCAGCTGCTGCTCGTGCTCGGGCGCCAGCGCAGCCAGGACCGGCGGCTGCTGCCGTTCAACACCTGCGCGGTGCTCGCCGAGAACCTCGACGCGGCGACCGCGACGCTGTTCGCGCAGCTGTCCGACCCGCAGCCCGAGCAGCTGCGGCGCGTGCCGGCGCTGCCGGCCGGCACGCTCGGCATGCGCCTGATGCGCGCCGACCCGGGCGACGTGCAGCCCGCGCAGGCGGCGCGCAGCCTCTTCAGCCTGCTCGGCTACCAGGTCGAGGCGGGGCCGGACTTCGACGCCAGCCACCACAGCCTGCCGGCCGGGCCGATCCGTGCGCTCGACGACGACTGGCCGCCCGGGCCGACCGCGTGGCACTACCAGCAGCTCGTGCCGATCTCCCGCTTCGGGCAGGTCAACGACGCACCCGCCTCGCCGGCCCTGCCGTCGCCGTCGGCGAACCCGTACGCCGGCATCACCGGGCCGGCGGGGGGTGCCGGGGCGGCGGGGCCGGAGGCGGGCGCGCGGCCGCTGAGCCGCGTGCGGCTGGCGCTCGGCTTCCACGACGTCCACGGCAACACGCTGCCGCCGACGCCGCCGCTGGCGCCGCTCGACGTGCCGGTCGGCTACGCGGACGAGCTGATCGGCGTCGGCGCGTGGCCGGGCGCCGGCGCCGCCTACGCGCTGCGCCCGCGCGACGGCGGGATCGAGCTCGCGCTCGAGCTGACGCTCGACGGCACGCGCGGGATCGCCGGCGCGGGCGTGCCGTTCGCGCAGGCGAGCGCGGCGGCGCGCAACGACGCGGCGCGCTGGGAGCGGATCTTCTTCCAGCTCCAGCAGCGCGACGTGCGCGCCGAGCTGACGTCGAACGTCGGCGCGGCGCAGCTCGACGCGGACGCGCTGAAGGCCTCGCTCGCCGGCGTCGTCACGACGGGCCTGCTGCTGGCCGACGCGGCCGCCGCGCTCGAGGAGGTCGTCGCGACGCCGAGCCCCGGGCAGACGCTCGGCGCGTTCGCGGGCGCCTACGCGGTCACCGGCGCGCAGCTGGCGGCGCGCAACGCCGAGCTGCCGCTCGCGCAGCTGCTCGCCGGCCAGCTCGTCGTGCCGCGGATCGTCGCCGCGCCGCAGGGGTCGACGCTCGCGCAGCTCGCGGCGCAGGGCACGGCCGTCCCCTGGCCGCCGCGCTGCCCGCTGCCGCCGGGCGACGCGCCCGGCGCCGTCGCGCCGCTGACGCCGGCCGAGCTGGCCGAGCGCAACCCCGACGCGCCGCTCGGCCCCGGCACGGTGCTGCGCACGCTCAGACGCACGACGCGCACGCCGTCCGACTGGGAAGCCTCCAGCGTCCCCGACACGCTCGCCGGCGTCGCCGCCTGGCTCGCCTGCCCGGTCTACGTGGCCCTGCCCGACCCCGACGCGCCCGGCGGCACCGCCGAGCAGGGGATCGTGCCCGACAACCTCGACGCGGACGGCCTCGTGGCGCCGGAACTGACGATCTCGCTCGGCGACGCGGTCGCCGTCACCGACGACGAGACGACGCTGCGCTCGCTGCACGCTGCGCTCGCCGCCGCGGCGCCGGACCTGGCGACGTTCGCGCGCGGGATCGCCGAGGTGCCGGGCATCTTCCGCGCCGACGCGCCGGTCGCGCACGCCGCCTTCACGGTCCCGACGCCGACCCCGACGAGCACCGCCGTCGGCGTGCCGGCGTTCCGCCTCGCGCAGCTGCCGTCAGGCTGCGGCACGGCCGCCGAGATCGCCGGCTGGAACCGCGCGGTGCCGGGCTTCTACGCCTCCGGCGCGCCGCTGTGCCTCGGCTACGCGTGCGCCGCGCCCGACGCCGGCGCGACGCTCGCGTCGGTCGCGCGCGACCACCGCCTGCCGGTCGAGGCGCTCGGCGCCTTCAACGCCGCCACGCCGTTGCAGGCGACGCCGCTGACGATCCCGCAGCTGACCGCGCTCGGCGCGGACGAGCGGTGGGCCGGCGTCGCGCCCGGCGCGCAGGAGTCGCTCGCCGAGCTCGCGGCGCGGCTCGGCACGACGGCGCCCGCGCTGGCGGCGCTCAACCGCGAGCTGCCGGGCATGCTCGGCGCCGCCTCGGTCTCGATCGAGGGGCTCGACTTCCCCGTCGCGCCGCTCGACTCGCTGGAGAGCCTCTACGAGCGCTGCCGTGCGGCGTTGCCGGCGCTCACGTGGGACCGCTTCGCCGAGCAGCTCGCGCCGCAGCGTGGCGTGCTGCGCGCGAACGGCGCGCTCGTCGCGCCGCTGCCGCAGGTGCCGGGCGGACTGCGCCTGCGCGAGGTCGTCAGCCGCTTCGGGATCCGCGCGGAGGGGGACGAGGTCGACGCGATCGCCGCGCTGCTGCGCCGCAACCGCACGCTCGCCGGCTTCCTGCGCGACGGCGGCTCGCTGCGCGCGCCCGACGGGACGGCGATCGCGGTCGGCGCCCACGACACGGTCGAGACCGTGCTGCGGCGCCTGCACGACGAGCACGGCCTCACGCTCACCGTGCACGAGCTCGCGAGCGCGAACGCCGACGCGGTCGACGTGCTGAGCGGCGGCGCGCGCGTCCTGCTGCCGCCGTCGCCGGCGCTCGTCACGGCGCCGTTCGCGCCGCACATCCCGCCCGACGGCAGCAGCGGCGAGGGACGCACGATCTTCCCGGTGCGGGTCGAGTTGCGGCTCGCGCGCGCCGCCGGGCTCGTGACGCCCGAGCTGGCGGGCGAGCCGTCCGTGCGCGAGGCGGTCGTGCGCTTGACGCCGCTGACCGGCGGCGACGAGGACGGCCTGCGCCGCTTCGCCGCCGAGCTCGAGGCGGCGTTCGCCGCGCAGCGGCTGAAGTGCGCCGTCAGCAAGCCGCACGCGCTCGGCCCCGACCAGGAGTCGGGCCAGATCTGGGCCGTCAGCTTCGGGCCGCAGGGCATCGCCCGGCTCGCGATCGAGGCGGCCGACCCGTCCTTCTACGCGCTCGCCCCGCTCGCGACGGCGCCGTGGACGGGCGAGATCCAGTACTGGCCGTATGCGAGCGGCTGCGGGCTGCGCGCGCCGCAGCTCAAGCGCTTCGACGGCGCCGACGTCGACGCGTGGCTGCGGCTGCTGCTCGCGACCGCCGACCGCTACCTGACGACCGCCTACGCCGTGCCGGGCTTCGCGCAGGGCGCGCAGGCGGCCGGCCCGGCGGAGCCGGCGGACGCCGGCGGCTGCAGCGGCTGCACGGGGCCGACCGGGCCGCCGTCGGGCCCGCAGGAGCTCGACCGCGTGGTCGACGCGAAGCGGCGCATCGCGACGGCGCTCAGCAGACGCGTCGTGCCGATCCTCGCGGGCGTCGGCGCGACCGCGTCGCTGCTGTCGGCGCGCGAGTCGCTGCGTCAGCAGATGCTCGTGCAGCTGTCGGCCGCCCACGAGGTCGACGCGGTGCTGGAGTGGCCGGTCGTCGCCAGCTCGCCGTGGAGTAGCGGCACCGCCGGGCCGCCGCCGCGCGTGTCGGGCCCGGTCGTGCCGCGGCTCGTCGGCGCGCCCGGCACGCTGCCGCCGAGCGCCTTCGCGACGCTCGACGCGCTCGCGCAGGCGAGCGGCGTGTCGGTCGCCTATCTGGCCGAGCTGGTGCACGGGCGCAGCGGGCTGCTGGCGACCGGCCAGACGGCGACGTTCGGCAGCGCGCGGCACACGATCGACGCGACCGACACGCTCGAGTCGGTCGCCGCGGCGCTCGGCGTGCGCGTGGACTTCTCCGACCCGGCGCAGTGGGCCGCCTGGGTGGAGCTGATCGCGGGCGCGGGCGGGCTCGGCGGCCAGCCGCTCGTGCACGCCGCCACGGGCTTCCCCGTCAGCGCGATCGCGCGCGAGCTGGGCGCCGGCGACACGCTCGCGCGCGTGGCCGTCTTCACCGGCTCCGACGTCGCCGCCGTCGGCCGCGCCAACCAGGACGTGCCGGGCATCTTCCGTGCCGGCAGCACCGTCCACGTCGACGGCATCCCCTACACGGTACGCGCGGGCGAGACGCTGTGGCAGATCGCGCAGGCGATGGGCGTGACGGTCGACGCGCTGTGCGAGGCGGCGGCGGTGCGCGACGCGGTCGGCCTGCTGGCGGCGCCGCGGCTCGGCTTCGCGACGCTGCTGCCGGACGCGACGCTCTCGACCGCGAAGGTGGCGGTGGGACGGCACGGCACGACGCCGCCCGGCCTCTCGGTGCTGCTGTCGCTCGGCCAGGCGCGCGGGCGCGGCAACGCCTTCTTCACGCTCGACTACGCGATCAACGAGCTCGAGCACGCGATCCGCCCGGTCGCGGGGGCGACCGGCTACGAGGCGTCCTCGTGGCTGACCTTCCCGCTGCCGATCGGCTCGAGCGCCGGCGCGCCCGTGCCGGTCGACACCGCGATCCCGCAGGTGCAGGTGCCGGTGCCGGTGCGCTCCTACCCGGACGTGCCGCTGCTGACGGGCCAGCACGGCCTGCCCGCGCACCCGGGCGCGACCTCGATCGCCGACGCGAAGCTGTGGAGCTACGGCTTCGACTTCGTGCGGCGCGCGGCGGCGCAGGACGCGACGCACGTGCAGGTGACGTTCTCGCGCGACGCGTCCGACGCCGCCGCCGCGCAGGACGACCTCTTCCGGCTGCGCTCGCCGCTGGCGACGTTCGCGGAGGCCTACGAGGCGCTCAGCGCCGACCTCGCGACGCTCGCCGAGCAGGCGCCGGGCGGTCAGAGCGCGCGCGGCGCGATCGCCGCGCAGGTCCTCTCCTGCCTGCTGACGTGGACCGCGCAGGGGCTCGAGCTGCTGCCTGCCGACGCGGTCGCGGCCGCCGCCGAGCCGACCTACCGTTTCCGCATGGAGGCGCGCGGCTCGGACGCCCACCTCGCCGAGCTGTGGCTCGTGCGCGAGGACGGCCTCACCGGCGCGACGGCGCGCGACTGGCCGCGCGTCTTCATGCGCAGCACGACCGGCGCGACCGGCGACGGGCCCGACGCCGGCTACGTGCCGCTCACGTGGCAGGGCGCCGCCGGCATGACGGCGCACTACCGCTACCCGCCCGGCGTGCCGTCCGACGTGCCGCTCACGCACCGCCTCTGGTTCGACGAGCGCGACATCGTGCGCGACACGCGCGGCGTCGGCGGCGTGTGGCTGAGTCGCAACGACGCGCTGATCGCCTCCGGGCCGCTCGGGCCGACGGGCTCGACGCGGCCGTATGCGACGAACCCGGCGTTCGTCTACCGCACGCCGGACGTGGCGTTCATCGACCCGCTCGTGCCGACGCTCGCCACCGACGCCCCGATCGACATCGCCGCGCTCAGCGACGGACGGCGGTTGCCGCTGCACGAGCACCTGCTCGCGCTGCTCGAGCACGTGCTCGAGCTGTCGGCCGGCGTCGGCGGCTGGCTGCAGCTCGCGTGCGACTACGCCTACCCGGCGGCCGGCGACGACGGCGGCATCTGGGCGCGCACGCCGGTGCGGCTGCTGCCGACGCTGCCGATCGCGCCGGGCCAGGGCGCGAAGGTCGCGCAGGCGGTCGCCGACAGCCTCTTCCAGTGGACCCACGCGCAGGGCGCCGTGCGGCCCGACGGGCGCTTCGCGTTCGCGCTGACGGTCTTCACGCCGACCGACGAGAACGAACGCGAAGCCGCTGCTGCGGCTCGCCGACCTGTTCCTCCCGTTCGCGGCGATCGACTGGAGCGGGCCCTGATGGCGCGCATCTGCCTGAGCATGATCGTCAAGGACGAGGCGAGCGTGATCGCCCGCTGCCTCGAGTCCGTGCGGCCGCTGATCGACGCCTGGGCGATCGTCGACACCGGCTCGAGCGACGGCACGCAGGAGATCGTGCGCAGATGCCTGGGCGACCTGCCCGGCACGCTCGTCGAGCGTCCGTGGGTCGACTTCGCGCACAACCGCAGCGAGGCGCTCGAGCTGGCGCGCGGCGCGGCCGACTACACGTTCGTGATCGACGCCGACGAGGTGCTCGAAGCTCGGCCCGGAGCAGTCGCTGCCGCCGTTGGAGGCCGACTCCTACACGGCCGAGATGGACTACGGCGGCTGCACCTACCTGCGCCGCGTGCTCGTGCGCTCCGCGCTGCCGTGGCGCTACCGCGGCGTCGTGCACGAGTACCTCGAGTGCCCCGAGGCGGGCGGCGAGGGGTTCCTGCCGGGGATGCGGATCGTGCCCCACCGCGACGGCGCGCGCTCGCGCGACCCGCACACCTACCGGCGCGACGCGCTGCTGCTCGAGCGCGCGCTGATCGACGACCCGGACGATGCGCGCTCCGTCTTCTACCTCGCGCAGAGCTATCGCGACGCGGGCGACTACGAGCTGGCCGTGCGCCACTACCGCCGCCGCGTGGAGATGGGCGGCTGGCCGGAGGAGGTGTGGTACGCGCGCTACCAGATCGCCCAGCTGCAGGAGCGCATGGACGTGCCGTGGCCGGAGGTCTCCGCCGCCTACCTGCGTGCGCACGAGCACGCGCCCGACCGCGCCGGGCCGCTGTTCCGCATCGGCCTGCACCACCAGGCGGCCGGCGAGCACCGGCTCGCCCACCTGTTCCTCGGTGCGGCGATGCGGATCCCGCGGCCGGGGCCGGAGCGTTTGTTCGTCGAGCGCCCGCTCTACGACTACGCGCTGGCGCTCGAGTACGCGGTCGCCTGCTTCTACGCCGGCGAGCACCGCGCGGCGATCGAGACCGCCAACGCGCTGCTGCGCTCGCCGGCGCTGCCGCCCGAGCTGGTCGAGCAGGTGGTGCGCAACCGCCGCTTCAGCCTCGACGCGCTCGCCGGCCAGCCGCAGCCGGCCGCCGCGCCGCCGCACGTGACGGTGGTCGTGCCGCTGCACGGCGCGGGCGTCGCGCTCGACGCCTGCGTCGAGAGCCTGCTCGGCCAGCAGCCGGAGGAGGGCGTCGCGTTCGCGTTCGCGGGCCCCGCGCCCGCGCCGGACCGCCTGCCGCTCGAGGACGCGCGCGTCGCGCACCATCCCTGCGCGGACGCCGCCGACGCCGCCGCCGCGCTGCGCGCCGTCGCCGCCCAGCTGCCGCCCGAGGAGGTCGTCGTGCCGCTCGCGCCCGACCGGCGGCTCGCCGACGCGGGCGTGCTGGCGGCGATCCGCGACACCTTCGCCGACCGCGGCTGCGCGCTGCTCTACGGGCCCGAGCGCGGCGCCGACGGCGCGCCGGCGGCGGTCGAGCCGTTCGCGAGCGCGGACGCGTTCGCGGCCCACGCGGGGGTGCTCGGCGATGGTGCCGCGCTCGCGTTCCGCGCGCGCCTGCTGCAGGACGCGCCGCCGCTCGCGGGCGCGGGCGGCGCGGGGGGAGCCGCCGCCGCGGCCGGCGTGACGCCGGCGCTGCGCGACGCGCTGTGGGCGGCCGCCGGCCCGGCCGGCGCGCGCTTCGCGGACGCGCCGTGGCAGGCGGCGATCCCCGCGCCGCCCGTCGCCGCGCCGGCCCGGGCGGCGCGCGCGCAGGGCCCGCTCGTCAGCTGCCTGCTCGTCACACGCGACCGGCTGCTGCTCGCGCGCCGCGCGATCGCGTCGTTCGCCGCCCAGACGCACCGGCCGCGCGAGCTGGTGGTCGTGACCGACGGCGAGGCGCGCTTCCGCGCCGCGCTGGCGCGCTACGCGCAGGCGCTCGGGATCGCCGACGAGGTGCGGATCGTCGTGCCCGACGTCCCCGGTGCGCCGCTCGGCGCGCTGCGCAACCGCTCGCTCGAGGCGGCGCGCGGCGAGGTCGTCTGCCAGTGGGACGACGACGACGTCAGCCATCCCGAGCGGATCGCGCGCCAGCTCGCCGCGCTGCGCGGCGCCGATGCCGGAGCCTGCCTGCTGACCGACCACCTGCACCTGCTGGAGGACCGCGGGCTGCTGTCGTGGATCGACTGGAGCGACGGCGGCCGCGTCGCGGGGATCGAGCGCTTCGCGCCCGGCACGCTGATGATGCGCCGCGACGCCGGCGTGCGCTACCCGGAGGACGGCGAGTGGGCGCGCCGCGGCGAGGACTCGGCGCTGCTCGCGAGCCTCGCCGAGCGGGTCCCGATCGCGCCGCTCGCGGACGCCGGCGAGCTGTGGCTCTACACCTACCACGGGCGCAACACCTTTCCGCGCGAGCACCACGAGCGGATGGCGGCGTTCGGGGCGCCGGCGGCCGTGCTGCAAGCGCGCGCCGCGACGATCCGCGCCGCGGTCGCGGGCTACGGCATGCCGCGCCCGCTCGTCGTCGCCGGCCGCGACGGCGTCGCCTTCGCGATCCGCTGAGACCGCCGGCCGCCGGCCGCCGGGCGCCGGGCGCCTACGCCTCCAGCACGACGGCGAGCCCCTGGCCGACGCCGATGCACAGCGTCGCGACGCCCCAGCCGCCGCCGCGGCGGCGCAGCTCGTGGGCGCAGGTGGCGAGCACGCGCGCGCCGGAGGCGCCGAGCGGGTGGCCGATCGCGATCGCGCCGCCGTCGACGTTCACGCGCTCGGGGTCGAGCTGCGGCCAGGCGGCGAGGCAGGCGAGCGACTGCGCGGCGAACGCCTCGTTGAGCTCCAGCACGGACACGTCGTCCCAGCCGATGCCGGCGGCGCTCAGCGCGCGCTCGACGGCCTGCACGGGGCCGATCCCGAACACGTCCGGGTCGACGCCGGAGACGCCGCGCCCGGCGATCCGCGCGAGCGGCTCGCGCCCGATCGCGGCGGCCGCGCGCTCGTCGCCGATCAGCACCGCGGCGGCGCCGTCGTTCAGCGCCGAGGCGTTGCCGGCCGTGACCGTGCCGCTGCCGTCGCGGCGGAAGGCGGGCTTCAGCTTCGCGAGCGCCTCGAGCGAGCTGTCGGGCCGCATGATCTCGTCGCGCGTCAGCTCGGTGTCCGGCACGGGCACGACCCAGTCGTCGTAGAAGCCGCCGTCCCAGGCGGCCGCTGCCAACCGGTGGCTGCGCACGGCGAAGGCGTCCTGCACCTCGCGCGCGATCCCGTATCTGGTGGCGAGGCCCTCGGTCGACTCGCCGAGCGAGATCGTCCAGCGCTCCGGCATCAGCGGGTTCACGAGCCGCCAGCCGAGCGTCGTCGAGCAGAGCGTCGCGTCCCCGCGCGGGAAGCCCTTCTCCGGCTTGCGCAGCACCCACGGTGCGCGGCTCATCGACTCGACGCCGCCGCTCAGCACGAGCGACGCGTCGCCGCACTCGACCGCGCGCGCGGCCTGGATCGCCGCCTCCAGCGAGGAGGCGCACAGGCGGTTCACCGTCACGCCGGGGACCGACGTCGGCAGCCCCGCCAGCAGCGCCGCCATCCGCGCGACGTCGCGGTTCTCCTCGCCGGCGCCGTTCGCGTTGCCGAAGATCACGTCGTCGATCGCGGCCGGGTCGAGGCCGGGCGAGCGGGCGACGATCTCCCGCACGACGTGCGCCGCCAGGTCGTCCGGGCGCACGCCTGCGAGGCCGCCGCCGTAGCGGCCGAACGGCGTGCGGATCGCGTCGAGCACGTACGCGGCGCTGGGCACCCGCGCACCCTAGCGCCGGTGGTGCGCCGCACGCGGAGGTCGCGAGGGGCGTCGCCGCGCCCGATCCCTCACCGGTCAAGCCCCGCCGCAGCGCGGCCGATAACGCGGGCATGCGGCCGGACCGGCCGTCACGTCAACGATGCACGAGACTGGAGCGGCGACGATGGGCGGACGTTTCCGGCGGGGCTGGGACCTCGCCAAGCAGAGCTGGGCGATCCTGCGGGCCGACCGCGCGCTCGCGCTCTTCCCGGTCGTGGCGTCGATCTCGATCCTGATCGCCGGCATCCTCTTCTTCGGACCGGGCATCGCGCTGTTCGCGGCGGTCAGCAAGCCGGCCGGCGTCGTCGTGATGGTGCTCGGCGGCTACGTGCTGACGTTCATCGGCATCTACTGCAGCACCGCGCTCGCCGCGGCCGCCGCCCAGGCGCTCGACGGCGGTCGGCCGACGCTCGGCGACGGCTTCGCGGCCGTCCGCTCCAGACGCGGCGTGATCGCGCAGTGGGCGCTCGTGCAGCTGACGGTCGGGATCCTGCTGCAGGTGATCCAGGGCCTGCTGTCGGACAGCGCGCTCGGCCGCGTCGTCGCGGTGCTCTTCTCCTCGCTCGCGAGCTTCGCGTGGACGATGGCGACCTTCTTCGTGCTGCCGCTGCTTGCGCTCGAGGGCGTCGGGCCGAAGGAGGCGGTCACGCGCTCGGTGCACGTCATCCGCGCGCGCTGGGGCGAGGGCTTCGTCGGCTACGGCTCGATCGGCGGCGTGATCCTGCTGACGCTGATGCTGCCGGCGATCGGCCTCGGCGCGCTCGGCGTCGCCGTCGCGTCGTCGGTGCCCGCCGCGGGCGGCGCGCTGATCGCGGTCGCCGTGATCGTGCTCGTCGGCGCGGCGATCCTCTCCTCGACGCTCGGCGTGATCTTCCGCGTCGCGCTGTTCCGCTTCGCCACCGAGGATCGCGTCGTCGGCGGCTTCGAGCAGACGGCGCTCGAGGGCGCCTTCCAGCCGAAGAAGGGCGGCCGCCGCCAGCCGGCGTTCTGATCGCTGCGGGCGGCCGCACGGCGCGGCCGCCCTCGCCCTCCGCCTGAAGACGGTCCTCTTCCACCCGCGGGTGGTGGTCCGCGGGCGATCTTCCAGGCGAACATGTGTTCGCACATGATCGTCTGCGTCCTCCTCCCGCGCTTCGAGCTGACCGTCGCCGCCGGCGACCGCGAGGAGCTGCTGCGCGCGCCCGCCGCGCTCGCGCCCGAGCCCACCCGCGAGCAGCGCGTGGGGGAGTCCTCGCCGGCCGCGGAGGCGCTCGGCGTGCGTGCGGGGATCCCGCTCGGGGAGGCGCTCGCGCGCTGCCCGTCGCTGACGCTCGTGCCGCCCGACCCGGCCGGCGTCGCCGACCGCTGGGAGCGGCTGCTCGTGCGGCTGGAGTCGATCGGCGCGGCCGTCGAGCCGGAGCGGCCGGGCCTCGCCTGCTTCGCTGCGCGCGGGCTGCTGCGGTTGCACGGCGGCTCGCTCGAGCGGGTGCTGGAGGCGGCGCGCGCCGCGCTGCGCCAGCCGGCGCGGCTGGGGGCGGGGCCGTCGCGCTTCTGCGCGCTCGCGGCCGCCTCCCGCGCGCGCGTGCGGCGACCGGCGATCGTCGCCGGCGGGGAGCGGGAGGCGGCCGCCTACCTCGCGGCGCTGCCGGTCGGGCTGCTGCGCGGCCGGCGCGAGACGGCGGAGCTGCCGGAGCCGCTCGAGCGGCTGGGGGTCGCGACGCTCGGCCAGCTCGCGACGCTGCCGCGCACGGCCGTCGCCGACCGCTTCGGCGCGCCCGGCCTGCTCGCGCACGAGCTCGCGCGCGGCCGCGACGGGAAGCTCGCGCCGCGCGTGGTGCCGGAGCGCCTGGTGGAGGAGCTGGAGCTGCCGGAGGCGCTCTCGGGCGTCCAGCTCGACCACGCGCTGGGCCTGCTCGTCGACCGGCTGCTGGCGCGGCGCGAGCGGCGCGGGCGCACGCTGCGCACCGTCGTGCTGTCGGCGGTGCTCGTGGAGGGCGGCACGTGGCGCGATCGCATGCCGTTCCGCGAAGCGCTCGCCGACCCGCGACGGATGCGGCTCGCGCTCGCGCCGCGGCTCGCGCTGCTGCCCGCGCCGGCCGAGCGCTTGTCGCTGACGGTCGAGCGCTTCGGCCCGCCGGCGAGCGACCAGCGCTCGCTGCTGGACGAGGCGGCGGCGGTGCGCCGCGTGCGGCTGCGCGAAGCGGTCCGGCAGGCGCGCGCGGCGGCCGGGCCGGACGCCGCGCTGCGCGTGCTCGCGGTCGACGCCGGCTCGCGCGTGCCCGAGCGCCGCGCGATCCTCACCCCGTTCGAGTGACGCCCGCTCGCGCCCACCGCCTCGCCCGGCCGCGCCGCGCCCGCGTCGATGCCGACTTGGCCGACGGCCGTCCCCGCACGGTCGACGGGCGCGCCGTCGACGCCGTGCGCGAGTCGTGGCTCGTCGAGGACCGCTGGTGGGATGCCGGCCCCGTCCGCCGCCGCTACTGGGAGGTCGTCACGACCTGCGGCCGCAACCTCGTCGTCTTCCACGACCTGCGCGCCGGCGGCTGGTTCGTGCAGCGATGAGCTACGTACGTGCTACGATCGTCGCATGAGAGCCGAGGTCGCCTCCCGGGAGCTGCGCAACAACACCGCGGAGCTGCTGCGCCGCGTCGAGGCGGGCGACGACGTCGTCATCACGAGAACGTGGCAGACCGGTGGCCGCGCTCGTCCCGCTCGCGCCGGAGCGCCGCCGCTGGATCCCGCGCGCCGAGCTCGCGCGCCGGCTCGCCGTCGCGCAGGCCGACGCCGGGCTGCGCGCGGATCTCGGACGCTTGGCGGGCGAGAACGACCGACGACCTCGGCCCGCTCGACCGATGACGGCCGCCGCCGAGCGCGGCCTGCTCGACACGAGCGTCTTCGTCGCGAGCGGGACGGGGCGCCCGCTCGAAGCTCGGACGCCTGCCACATGAGGGGGCGATCTCCGCCGTCACGCTCGCCGAGTTGCACGTCGGCGTGCTCGTCGCGCGCGACGTGGACACCCGCGCGCGGCGGCTCGCGACGCTCGAGTCGGTGGCCGACGTCGAGCTGCTCGGCGTCGACGCGCAGGTCGCCGCCGCCTGGGCGCGTCTGCGCGTGCACCTCGCCGAGGCCGGCCGCCGCCTCAACGTCAACGACCTGTGGATCGCCGCCACCGCGCTCGCGCACGGGCTGCCCGTCGTCACGCAGGACGACGACTTCGGCCCGGTGGAGGGCGTCGGCGGGCTGGTCGTCGTGCGCGTGTAGTCGCTTGGCTTCCACCTCCGGGTGGTGGCCAACGCGAAGGCGGCATACGAACATGCGTTCGTGCCCTACGTCGAGTTGCACGCGCACTCCGCCTTCTCGTTCCTCGACGGCGCCTCGCTGCCGGAGGAGCTGGCGGTCGCGGCTGCCGAGCTCGGGCACGGCGCGCTCGCGCTGACCGACCACGACAACGTCTGCGGCGCGATGGAGCACGCGCAGGCGTGCAAGGCGGTCGGCGTGCGAGCGCTCCACGGCGCCGAGCTGACGCTCGGCGACGGCCGCCACCTGACGCTGCTCGTCGAGGACGAGCGCGGGTGGCGCAACCTCTGCCGGCTCGTCACTCGCGCGCACGCTCACACGCGCGGGGACGAGCCGGCGGACCCGCGCGGCGGGGCGGGGGACCCCGCCGCGGCGGCGGCGCGCACGGGGGAGCCGGGGGCGGGCGGGGGACCCGTCCCCGGCGCGCGCCCGGCAGGCGGTGGAGCGTCCGATCGCGCGGGCGCACCGGCCGCCCGCCCGCGCCGGGCGAGTCAGCCGCACGTCCCGCTCGCGGCCGTCCTGGACCACGCGGAGGGCCTCGTCTGCCTCAGCGGCTGCGCGACCCGCGGGGTCCACGATCGCGAGGGTCTCGCGGCGCTGCGCGAGGCGTTCGGCCCCGGGCGCCTGCGCGTCGAGCTGCAGCGGCCCTACCTGCGCGAGGACCGCGCGCGCAACCGGCGCCTGGCCGCGCTCGCGCGCGAGCTGGAGCTGCGCACCGTCGCGACGGGGAACGTCCACGCCCACGCGCGCGCCCGCGCGCCGCTGCAGGACGCGCTCGTCGCCGTCCGCCACCACGCGACGCTCGACGCCTCCGAGCCGTTGCGGCGCGGCAACTTCAGCCACGTGCTCGCGAGCCCGCAGGCGATGGCGGCGCGCTTCGCCGCCGACCATCCGGAGGCCGTCGCGGAGAGCGTGCGGATCTCGGACCGTCTGCGCTTCGACCTCCCGGAGCACCACGGCTATCGCTACCCCGGCGAAGAGGACGCCCACGCCGACCGCCGGCTCGCCGAGCTCGCGCGCGCGAAGCTCGACGAGCGCTACCCGGACGGCCGGCGGGCGCGCGGGGGAGCGGCGCGCGGGCGCGGCCGGCGCCATCCCCTGCGCGCCGAGGCGCTCCCGCGCCTGGAGGAGGAGCTGCGCATCATCGCCAAGCTCGGCCTCTCCGGCTTCTTCCTGCTGCACCGCGACATGCTCGAGCTGGCGCGCGAGGTCGCGCTGGAGGTGCGCGGGGTGGGCGGGGTCGACTCACCGCGGGCGCTGCTGCCGCCCGGCCGCGGCCGCGGCTCCTCGGTCTCCTCGATCGTCTGCTACCTCACCGGCCTCTCGCACGTCGACCCGATCGCGAACGACCTGTTCCTCGGGCGCTTCCTCAACGACGAGCTGACGGCGCTGCCGGACATCGACCTCGACTTCCCGCGCGACGTGCGCGCGGCGCTGATCCCGCGCATCCACGAGCGCTACGGCACGAACCGCTCCGCGCTCGTGGCGGCCTTCCCGACCTACCGCGCGCGCGGCGCGATCCGCGAGCTGGGCAAGGCGCTCGGGCTGCCGCCGGGCGAGATCGAGCGCGTCGCGCGCAGCTCGGAGGGCTGGTCGGCGCGCGACGTCGCGCACGACGTCGCGGCCGCGCTCGGGCCGGAGCGGCTCGCGAGCGGCAGCCGCTGGGCGTGGCTCGCGCGCCTCGCCGAACAGGCGCACGGCCTGCCGCGCCACCTCTCCCAGCACCCCGGCGGGATGGTCGTCGCGACGCGGCCGCTGGTCGACTGCTGCCCGATCGTGCCGGCCGCGACGGCGGGGCGCCAGATGGTCCAGTGGGACAAGGACTCGTGCGCCGACGCCGGCTTCCTGAAGATCGACCTGCTCGGCCTGGGGATGCTGAGCGCCGTCGAGCGGGCGGTCGAGGAGATCGCGCGCCTGCGCGGCGAGCGGATCGACCTCTCGCGCATCCCCTACGACGACCCGCCGACCTACGAGGCGATCCAGAGAGCCGAGACGGTCGGCGTCTTCCAGATCGAGAGCCGCGCGCAGATGGCCTCGCTGCTGCGCACGCGGCCGAGCACGCTGCAGGACGTCACGATCCAGGTCGCGATCGTGCGGCCCGGCCCGATCCAGGGCGGCGCCGTCAACCCCTACATCGAACGGCTCCAGCGCCTGCGCGCCGATCCCGACTTCGAGATCCCGTACGAGCACCCCTCGCTCGTCGAGCCGCTCAGAGAGACGCTCGGCACGATCATCTTCCAGGACCAGGTGATCGAGGTCGCGATGGCGTTCGCCGGCTTCGGCGCGGGGGAGGCGGAGGGGCTGCGCCGCGCGATGAGCCGCAAGCGCTCGCAGGCGGCGATCGAGGCGCATCACGCGAAGTTCGTGGCGGGCGCGATCGCCACGCACGGGGTGGAGCCGGAGCTGGCCGAGCGGATCTTCGAGAAGGTGCGCGGCTTCTCCGGCTTCGGCTTCCCGAAGGCGCACGGGGCGGCCTTCGGGCTGCTCGCCTACCAGTCGACGTGGCTGCGCGTCCACTACGCCCCCGAGTTCCTGTGCGCGCTGCTGAACGAGCAGCCGATGGGCTTCTACCCGCCCGACGCGCTCGTGCACGAGGCACAGCGGCGCGGCCTGACGATCCTGCCGCCGGACGTGAGCGCGAGCGAGGTGGAGTGCACGGTCGAGCGCGTCGACGGGCGGGCGGGAACCGGGACGGTTCGCATCGGCCTCGGCTACGTGCGCGGCGTCCAGCGCGCCGACGCGGAGGCGCTCGTCGCCGCGCGCGCGGCCGGCGGGCCGTTCCGCGACCTCGGCGACCTTGCTGCGCGCGCCGGGGCGGGGCGTCCCGCGCTCGAGCTGCTCGCGTGGTCGGGCGCGTGCGACGCGCTGACCCACCCCACCCGCCCGGACCGTCGCGTCGCGCTGTGGCGCTTGGGGATCGCGACGCCGGGCCGGCGCGTCCCGCAGGGCACGCAGCTCGCGCTCGGGCTGGAGCTGCCCGCGGCGCCGCAGCTGGAGCGGCTCGGTGCCTGGGGCGAGCTGCTCGCCGACTACGACACGACCGGCCTCACCGCCCGCTCGCACCCGCTCGCGCAGCTGCGCCGCACGCTGCCGCCGGGCGTCGCCGCCAGCCGCGACCTGCCGCGCATCGACCACGGCACGCGCGTGCAGGTGGCCGGGCTGGTCGTCGCGCGCCAGCGCCCCGGCACCGCGAGCGGCGTCGTCTTCATGCTGCTGGAGGACGAGCACGGCACGATCAACCTGATCGTGCCGCCGACGCTCTACGAGCGCAGCCGTCTGACCGTTCGCACCGAGCCGCTCGTGCTGGCCGCCGGGCGCCTCGAGCGCCATCCGGCCGCCGGCGGAGGGATCAACGTGCTGGTCGAGCGGATCGAGCCGCTCGCCGCGCCCGGGGAGACGCTCGCCGAGGTCGAGGACCTCGCGCCGGACGGCGAGGCCGAGCGGCGGGTCGCGGCCGGGCGCGGCGCCGGCGCGGCCGGCGACTTCCGCGCCGTCGCGCCCGCGGTCATGAGCTTCGCGCAGGGCCGGCGGCGGTAGCGTGCGCGCGCGGTGGCGCGTCGCCGCTGCACCGGCCCGCGACGGCCGGCACGCGGTTCCCCCTTCCATTCCGTGGTCCGCTCAGGGTAGGGTCCGCATCGGCCATGCTCGCAACTGCCGCATTTCTCGCCTTCTGGATCGTCGTGGGCCTCGTGCTGTTCTTCGTCGCGCTGCGCGGCGGGCCACGCGGCGCGCGCGCGACCATCCAGTCGCAGAGCCGCGGCAGCCGGCGCGCCGCCACGGCGCTGTTCACGATCTTCTACGTCGCGATCGGCGTGGCGGTGCCGGTGCTGATCCTCGTCGGGAACCACGACAACGCCGACGCGCGCGTGGGCGGCACGACGATCGTGCTGACGAAGCAGGAGCAGGACGGGCGCGTGATCTTCGGCGAGCGCTGCGCGAGCTGCCACACGCTCGCCGCCGCGGAGGCGGACGGGAAGGTCGGGCCCAACCTCGACCAGCTCCACCCGACCCAGGCGCTCGTCGAGGACGCCGTCCGGAGAGGCCGCCAGCGCGGCAACGGCACGATGCCCCCGGGCATCGTCCAGAGCGACGACGTGACCGCCGTCGCGGCGTTCGTCGCCGCAGCCGCCGGCCAGTAGCCGGCCGAGGACTCGCCGGCCGCGGGATCTTCCCGCTCGTTGCGGGGTTCCGCCGGTGCGCTCCATAACATCGGCGATATGCAGGCGAATGGCTGGCGTGCGCTGCTAGGATCGCCCCGCACAACGACCGCTGAATTCCCGCCGGCCTCCGGACGGGAAGCGGGGGACCCAGGACGCACGGGGCGAATCGTGCAGGCCGCACGTAGCGCCGCTCTTTCGGCGCGAGCCCGTCAGCTAACCCCGTAAGCCGAGGAAAGAGGATCGATCGATGCCACCTGCCGAGGCGCTTCACCGCGAGACCGCTCGCCGGCCGTCCCATCGTCCCGCCGCGGTCGCCGACCGCCCCGCGACGCGCCGCACCGTCGTGATCCGCGGCCAGGTCGCGCCGCCGGCCGGCGCGACGGAGATCGCATCCGGCCCCGCGCGGCGCCGGCCCCCGCGCCGCCCGAGCGAGCGCATCGTCGGCACCCGCCCCGACCGCGCCGCGATGTGGGCCGTGATGATGGGCGTCTTCCTGATCGTCGTCGCGGTGATGACCGCGCATCCCTAGCGGCTGCTCGCGCGGCTGCGTGGCGTACTTCGTACGCGAGCAGGCGAGGACGATGCCTGGCGGCATGCCGCGCGCCAGGCTGATCGCACGTTTAGGTCGCTCCGTATAACGAGAACGTGACCCCCACGCGGTGCGGCCCCGGCGGCCTCATCCGCACAGTGCTCCGAATCGCGGTGACGCCATGAGAACTCCGATGAGCCGGTTCCACATCCACGACGACCTGACCGCGCCCGAGGGCTCCGGCCCGGTGCTCCGCGGCGCGACGTCGACCGGCGCCCAGCTCCCGAACTTCCTCGGCGTGCTCGCCGGCTCGCCGGCCGCGCTGCGCGGCTACGCGCGCTTCCGCTCCGAGCTGCGCCACGGCCGGCTCGCGCCCCCCACGCTCGAGCGGATCGCGCTTGCGGTCGCCGAGCACGACGGCTCGGCGCCGGGCGTCGCGATGCACACGCGCGCCGCGCGCGCGATCGGCCTGCGCTTCGACGAGATCCAGCTCGCGCGCGGCTGCGACTCGCGCGACGGCAGAGAGGCCGCGCTGCTGCGCTGGATCCACGCGCTGCTGGAGGGCGGCAAGCCGAGAATGCACCTCCACGAGGAGGCGCGCGAGGCCGGCTGGGACGACGAGGAGCTGATCGAGGCGATGGCCGCGGTCGCGCTCGAGCGCTTCACGGCGATGGTCAACGTCGCCGGCGAGGTGCCGGTCGACGGCTCCGTCGAGGAGTCGCGCACGCTGCACGCGGCGTAACCCCGGCCGACTCGGCCGGCGCCGCGGGGCGCCGCGGTATGGTCCGGTGCCCGTCGCCGCACCGACCACGCCCAGGAGCCAGCCATGGACGACGCCCCGCTCACCGCCGCCGACGTCGCGCGCCTCGTCGAGGAGCGCGACATCCGCTTCATCCGGCTGTGGTTCACGGACGTCCTGGGCCAGCTGAAGTCGTTCTCGATCAACAGCAGCGAGCTGGCGGACGCGTTCGAGGGCGGGATGGGCTTCGACGGCTCCTCGATCACCGGCTTCAACGCGATCGAGGAGTCGGACATGATCGCGCTGCCGGACCCGCGCACGTTCGCGGTGCTGCCGTGGCGGCCGAGCGAGGACGGCGTCGGGCGCATGTTCTGCGACGTCCAGACGCCCGAGCGCACGCCCTACGAGGGCGACCCGCGCCACGTCCTGCGCCGCGCGTTGCAGCGCGCGACCGACATGGGCTTCGACGACTTCATGGTCGGCCCGGAGCTCGAGTACTTCTACTTCAGAGACGCGAGATCGACCGAGCCGCTCGACCAGGGCGGCTACTTCGACCTCACGACGCTCGACGCCGGCTCGGACCTGCGGCGCGAGACGATCTTCGCGCTCGAGCAGCTCGGCATCCACGTCGAGTACAGCCACCACGAGGTCGGCCCCTCGCAGCACGAGATCGACATGCGCTACGCGCCGGCGCTGAAGATGGCCGACGACTGCATGACCTATCGCCTCACCGTCAAGGAGTGCGCGATGAAGTACGGCCTGCACGCGACCTTCATGCCGAAGCCGCTGTTCGGCGAGAACGGCTCGGGCATGCACACGCACATGTCGCTCTTCAGAGCGGGCAGAAACGCCTTCTACGACGCCGACGACCAGTACTTCCTCTCCGACGTCGGCAAGGCGTTCATCGCCGGTCAGCTGCGCCATGCGCGCGAGATCAGCTCGATCTTCGCCCAGTGGGTCAACTCCTACAAGCGGCTCGTGCCCGGCTACGAGGCGCCGACCTACGTCGCGTGGTCACGCCGGAATCGCTCCGCGTTGGTCCGCGTGCCGCTCTACCACCCCGGCAAGGAGCAGGCGACGCGCATGGAGCTGCGCTGCCCCGACCCGGCCTGCAACCCGTACCTGACGTTCGCGGTGCTGCTGCAGGCCGGCCTGGAGGGGATCGAGCACGGCTACGAGCTGCCCGAGCCGATGGAGAAGAACCTCTACCACCTCGCACCCGACGAGCGGCGCCGGCTGGGGATCGAGCAGCTGCCCGCGACGCTCGGCGAGGCGATCGAGCTGACGGCCGAGTCCGAGCTGGTGCTGCGCACGCTCGGCGAGCACATGTTCAACCGCTTCGTCGAGATCAAGCGCCAGGAGTGGGACGACTACCGCGTCCAGGTCACGCAGTGGGAGCTCGATCGGTACTTGCCGGTCCTTTAGGGATCTCTCGGATGCCGGCGCCGAGAGATGACGGCCACCACACGCGGTCGCCGGCGTCGAGCACGAGCGCCGGCACGAGGATCGAGCGCACGACGAACGTGTCGAGCAGGACCCCGACCGCGATCGCGAAGCCGATCTCGGTGAGCGGGACGAGCGGCAGGACGGCGAGCGTCGAGAAGGTGCCGGCGAGCACGATCCCGGCCGACGTGATCACGCCGCCGGTGACGGCGAGTCCGCGGATCGTGCCGTCGCGTGTGCCGTGCGCCTGCGTCTCCTCGCGCACGCGCGTCATCAGGAAGATGTTGTAGTCGACGCCGAGCGCGACGAGGAAGATGAACGCGAACAGCGGCAGGCTCGGGGCGGCGCCCGGGAAGCCGAAGACGTGCGCGAAGAAGAAGCCGCTGATGCCGAGTGCGGCGGCGTAGGACAGCACGACCGTGCCCATCAGCAGCAGCGGCAGCACGAGCGCGCGCAGCAGTGCCGCGAGGATCAGGAACACGACGGCGAGCACGATCGGGACGATCACGCGGTTGTCGCGCGCGGAGGCGGAGCGCAGGTCGTGCTCCTCCGCGGTCGGCCCGCCGACGAGCACGTCGTTCCCGCCGGCCGCCTGGGCCGTCTGCCGCAGCTGGGGCACCAGCTCGAACGCGGCCTGGCTGTACGGGTCCTCGGCGAGCGTCACGGACAGCCGCGCGCCGGCCTGCGGGTCGGTCTCGACGACCTGGGCGCGCGCGACGCCGCCGAGCCGATCGAGCGCTCCGACGACCGCCGGCGCCCGTGACGCGGCCGGCACGATCACGGTCGTGGGGGCGTTGGCGCCCGCGGGGAAGGCGGCGTCGATCAGCTTCTGGCCCTGCACCGACTCGACCGCGCCGCGGAACTGGTTGCCGCTCGTCAGCCCGGTCGAGAGCTGCGTGAGGCCGAGGCACAGCACGCCGAGCCCGATTGCGGTGCCGAGCCACACGCGCCGCGGGCGCGGCGCGATCCACTCGCCGAGCCTGCGCCACGGGCCGTGCGTCTCGTCGCTCCCCGCGCCGCCGTACCGCGGCACGAACGGCCAGAACGCGCGCCGTCCGAACGTCACGAGCGCCGCCGGCAGCAGCGTCAGCATCGCGAGCATCGCGACGGCGATCCCGACCGCGGCGACCGGCCCCAGCCCGGACGTCGCGTTCACCTCGGCGACCGTCAGGCACAGCAGCGCGGCGATCACGGTCAGCCCGGAGGCGACGATCGCCGGGCCCGCGCGCCGCAGCGCCACGCGCATCGCCTCGTGTCTGTCCTCGTGGCGGCGCAGCTCCTCGCGGTAGCGCGCGACGAGCAGCAGCGCGTAGTCGGTGCCGGCGCCGAACACGAGCACCGGCAGGATGCCGGCGGTCTGCCCGTTGACGGTGACGCCGGCCTCGGCGAGCGCGTATGCGATGCCGCGCGCGGTGCCCTCGGCGAACAGCACGGTCACGAGCGGGATCGCCCAGAAGATCGGGCTGCGGTAGATGACGATCAGCAGCACGAACACGAGCCCGGCGGTCGCCAGCAGCAGCGTGCCGTTGATCTGCGAGAAGACGTCGACCGCGTCGGCCGAGAAGCCGGCCGGCCCGGTGACCTTCACCTCCAGCCCGGGCGGCGCGCGCTCGACCGCGCTGCGCAGCGCGTCGACCGCGTCGGTGAGCGTTCTCGACTCCCCCTGCGGTCTGATCGGCGCCACGAGCAGCGCGGCGGTGCCGTCTCCGGAGGGGACCGGCGGCGCAAGCCTCGCCGTGGCGATGGGGAGGTCGGCGTTGATCGCCGCTCGGTCGCGCGCGATCGCCGCTCGGTCGGTCGCGGTCAGACCGCCGGCGCGGCGGTAGACGATCACCGCCGGGGTCGTGTCGCCGGACGGGAAGCGCTTGACCGCGTCCAGCGCCGCGACCGACTCCGCGTCGCCCGGCAGGAACGCGGACGGCTCGTTCTGCTCGGCGTCCTCGAGCTTGCCGGCATACGAGCCGGCGACGCCCGCGATCGCGACCCAGACGGCCAGCACCGCGAACTTCGCGCGGCGGCCGGCCGCGAACGTGAGGGCGCTGCGGGCGGAGGCGCGCATCTGCGGATTCTCTCCACGGCCGCGGCGTTTGCACCGCGGTTGGCGCGGCGCCGCTCAGTCGCGCGCGAGGGTGCTCTTGGCGACCTCGTGGAGGTGCTCGTGGCGGACGAGCTTGACGCGGGGGCGGCCGTGGGGCTCGCCGAGGCCGCGCTCGTGCTCGTCGATCGTCTGCCAGTGGGTGTAGGTGATGTGGTCGGGCACGCGCTCGGCGAGCACGCCCAGGATCGCGTCGGGGTCCTCGACCGCGGGAGCGGGGAGCTTGCCGGCGGCGTGGTCGGCGAGGAGCGCGTCGACGGTGTCCTGGCTGTCCTTCTTGTTCGTGCCGATGATCCCGCTCGGGCCGCGCTTGATCCAGCCGGAGACGTACTCGCCCGGCTGCTGCTCGCCGCCGGTGCCGGAGAGGACGCGGCCGTGGTCGTTGGGGATCGTCGCGGAGCGCTCGTCGAACGGCACGCCGGGCAGCGGCGTGCCGCGGTAGCCGACGGAGCGGAACACGAGCTGGCAGGGGATCGTCTCCTGCTCCTCGGTCACGACCGCGCGCAGGCGGCCGTCGCCGTCGTCGACGAGCTCGGTGCGCCCGACGCGGATCGCCTCGACGCGCTCGGTGCCGAGGATCTCCAGTGGGGAGGCGAAGAAGCGCAGCACGATGCGGCGGTCGTGGCCGTGGGGCTCGCTGGCGGCGTAGCCGTGCAGCACCTCGATCTTCTTCTTCGTCTGCGCGTCGGCCTCCTCGACGATCCGCGCACTGGCCGGGTCGAGCTCCATGTCGCCCGGGTCGACGATCACGTCCGCCTGCGCAAGCTCGGAGAGCTCGATCAGCTCCGGCGTCGTGAACGCCGCCTGCGCGGGACCGCGACGGCCGAGCACGACCACCTCCTCGATCGAGGAGCCCGCCAGCGCCTCCAGCGCGTGGTCGGCGACGTCGGTGGCCGCGAGCGTCGCGCGCGGCAGCGCCAGCATCCGCGCGACGTCGAGCGCGACGTTGCCGTTGCCGACGACCACGGCCGTCGTCGCATCCAGGTCGAAGACGTGGTCGGCGAAGTCCGGATGGCCGTTGTACCAGGCGACGAACTCGGTGGAGGAGTGCGATCCCGGCAGGTCCTCGCCCGCGATCCCCAGCCGCCGGTCGCCCGAGGCGCCGAACGCGTAGAGGACCGCGTGGTAATGGGCCTTCAGCTCCTGCACCGGCAGCTCGGACCCGACCTCGACGTTGCCGAAGAAGCGAAAGCCCTCCTTGCCCGCCGTCTTCTCGTAGCGACGCGTGACCGCCTTGATCTTCGGATGATCCGGCGCCACGCCGGCGCGCACGAGCCCCCACGGCGTCGCCAACCGCTCGAACACGTCGACCGACACGTCGCGGTCTCTGGCGGTCAACAGCTGCTCGGCGGCGTAGAACCCCGCCGGCCCGGAACCGACGACGGCGACGCGGATGGGGGAGGTGGACATGGCCAGGAGGGTAGCCGTCGCCGTGCGCCGACGACGCGCTGCGGCCCGACCGGTCGCCTCAGTCCAGCAGCGCCGCCAGCGCCGCCGGCTCCGTCACCGGCGCTTGGCAGGCGAAGCGCTCGCACACGTACGCGGCGGCGCGGCCGTCGACCGGCTCGCGGCCCGCGAGCAGCGGCACCGCGTCGCTCGGCGCCGGTGCGCCCGCGAGCACGAGCCGCGGGTGGAACGTGTCGCGCACCGCCCGCACGAGCGGTGCCGCATCCGCGCGCTCGCCGACGATCGCGACCTCGCGCACGTCGTCGGCCGTGAGGAAGTCGACCGCGCGCAGGAGGTGCGCGAACGCGAGCGGGTGGCGCGCGGCGATCGGGTGCAGCAGCGCGACGACGCCGCGGGCGCGCTGCTCGTACGCCGCCTCGCCGGTCAGCCGCGCGAGCCGCAGCAGGCCGAGCGCCATCGCCGAGTTGCCGGACGGGATCGGCGTGTCCTCGAGGTCCTTGCGGCGCGCGACGAGTCGCTCGTGGTCGTCCGCGGTCGAGAAGAAGCCGCCGCGCTCGTCGTCGGCGAAGTGGGCGATCGTCACGTCCGCCAGCGTTCGCGCCTCCGCGAACCAGCGCGCGTCGAACGTCGCCTCGTAGAGTGTCAGCAGCGCCTCGAGCAGGTAGGCGTGGTCCTCGAGGTAGCCGGCGAGGTGCGCGCGGCCGTCCTTCCAGGTGCGCAGGAGGCGTCCGTCCTCCGTGCGCAGCTCGCGCAGCAGGAAGTCCGCGCAGGCGCGCGCGGCGTCGAGGTAGTCGGCGCGCTCGAGCACCGCGCCGGCCTCCGCGAGCGCGGTGAGCATCAGCGCGTTCCAGGACGTCAGGCGCTTGTCGTCGAGCCCGGGGCGGACGCGCTGGTCGCGCGCGAGCATCAGCCGCCGCTTGATCTCGGGCAGCTCGGGCGGATCGTCGTCGGAGCCGGCGCGCACGAGGATCGACGTCCCCTCGAAGTTCCCGCCCGGCGTGACGCCCCAGTGCGCCACGGCGATCTCGGAGAGTCGCTCGTCGGCGAGCGCCGCGCGCAGCTGCTCCGGCGTCCACACGTAGAACCTGCCCTCGACGCCCTCCGAGTCGGCGTCGAGCGCGGAGGCGAAGCCGCCCTCCGGGCCGCGCAGCTCGCGCAGCGCCCAGTCGAGCGTCTCGCAGCAGACCTGCCGCAGCAGCGGGTCGCCGCCGCTGACCTGCCAGCCGTGCAGGTACGCGCGCGCCAGCAGCGCGTTGTCGTAGAGCATCTTCTCGAAGTGGGGGACGATCCACGCGGCGTCGACCGCATAGCGCGCGAAGCCGCCGCCGAGCTGGTCGTAGACGCCGCCGCGCGCCATCGCGCGCAGCGCGCGCAGGGCGGCCCCCGCGGGGTTGGGCCGGTCCGCGTCGCCGTCGCCGCGGGCGAGCAGCAGCTCGATCGCGCTCGCCTGCGGGAACTTCGGCGCGCCGCCGAAACCGCCGTGCGCATGGTCCTCGCGGTCGGCGATCGCCTGCACGGCGGTCGCGAGCAGGCCCGGCTCCGGCTCGCCCGCGTCCGGCTCGATGCGCGCGCTGACGCCGAGCTGCTCGACGATCCGCGCGCCCTGCTGCTCGATCTCCTCGCGCCGCTCGCTCCACGTCGCGGCGATCGCCTCCAGCAGCTGCCGCCATCCCGGCAGGCCGTGGCGCCCCTGCGGCGGGAAGTACGTGCCCGCGTAGAAGGGCACCTGGTCCGGCGTCGCGAACGCGTTCAGCGGCCAGCCGCCGTGGCCGGTCATCGCCTGCACGGCGTCCATGTAGATCGCGTCGACGTCGGGGCGCTCCTCGCGGTCGACCTTGACGCAGACGAAGTGCTCGTTCATGTAGGCGGCGACGTCCGGGTCCTCGAACGACTCCCGCTCCATCACGTGGCACCAGTGGCAGGCGGAGTAGCCGATCGAGACCAGCAGCGGCACGTCGCGCTCGCGCGCCTGCGCGAGCGCGCGCTCGCCCCACGGCTGCCAGTCGACCGGGTTGTCCTTGTGCTGGAGCAGATACGGCGAGGTCTCGCCGGCGAGGCGGTTCGGCATCGGCGGGAGGCTACCCGCGGATGCGGTCCGGGCACCGCGCCGGCGCTCCCGCGCGGTAGCGTGCGCCCGACAGCGTCGTCACGAGAGGAGCGCAGGGTGTCCCACCATCGCGAGCCCGTCACCGCCGCCGGAGCGCCGGCCGCGATCGGCCCGTACGTCCATGCCGTGCGGGCGGGCGGGCTGCTGTTCTGCTCCGGGCAGATCCCCCTGCATCCGGAAACCGGGGAGATCGTCGGCACGACCGCGTCCGAGCAGGCGGGGCGCTGCCTCGAGAACCTCGCCGCCGTCTGCGCGGCGGCCGGCGCGAGCCTCGCCGACGCGGTCAAGGTCACCCTCTACCTGCGCGACATGGCCGACTTCACGGCCGTCAACGAGGTGTACGCGTCGTTCTTCGAGACCGACCCGCCGGCGCGCGTGGCGGTCGCGGCGGCCGGGCTGCCGCGCGACGCGCTCGTGGAGGTCGACGCGGTCGTCGCGCTGCCGGACTGAGCGCGCACGCAGAGGCAGCCGCTGAGCCTAACCTTCGACTCCAGCCTTACTCTTGTCGTCGCGAGCGCCCGTGTGGCAGGCGTTCGCCGCCTCGACGAGCGCGCCGATCACGCGGCTGCGCTCGTCGGCCTCCGGATGCCACTGGACGCCGAGCACGAAGCCCGCGCCGGGCAGCTCGAGCGCCTCGACGAGGCCGTCGATCGTCGCCGTGCCGGTCACGGCGAGCCCCTCGCCGACGCGGTCGACGCCCTGGTGGTGGTGGGACTTCGTCCCGTGCAGCTCCTCGCCGGCGGCGCGCGCGGCGAGCGAGCCGGGCGTCAGCCGCACGTCGTGGTCGGCCCCGTCGAACGAGCCGCGCGCCCGCAGGTGCTCGTGGTGGCCGAAGCGGTCCGGCAGGTGCTGGTGGAGGGTTCCGCCGAAGGCGACGTTCAGCAGCTGCATCCCGCGGCAGATGCCGAGCACGGGGATCCCGCGCTCGATCGCGCGGCGTGCGAGCGCGATCTCGAACGCGTCGCGCTCCGGCACCGGGTCGACGGTCGCGGCGTCGAGCTGCGCCCCGTAGCTCGCGGGGTCGATGTCGGCGCCGCCGACGAGCAGCAGCCCGTCGACGAGGCCGAGCGCCTCGTCGGGATCGGCGGTCAGCGCCGGGTCGGGCGCGAGCAGCAGCGCCATCCCGCCCGCGCGGCGGATCGCGTCGAGGTAGTTGGTCGGCAGCAGCGCGGCCTGCTGGTCCCACACGCTCCACTGCGCGCGCTCGAGCGCGGTGCAGACGCCGATGATGGGACGGGATGCCATGTCGTCGGAGCCTAGTGCCTGGGCCTGCGCAGAATCGTGACGCACCCGTCACCTTCTGCGCTAGTGTCTGGGCAGATGGAGACGAGCGCCCGTCAGTTCGACTTCGACTGGCTCGTGATCGGGTCCGGCTTCGGCGGCAGCGTGTCCGCGCTGCGGCTGGCCGAGAAGGGCTACCGCGTCGGCGTGCTCGAGTGCGGCAGACGCTTCCGCGACCAGGACTTCGCCAGAAGCACCTGGAGCGCGCGGAGATACTTCTGGGCGCCGCGCATCGGGATGCGCGGGATCCTGCGGCTCTCGACGTTCAAGGACGTCGCGATCGTCAGCGGCTGCGGCGTCGGCGGCGGGAGCCTCGGCTACGCGAACACGCTCTACGTGCCGCCGTCGCAGTTCTTCCAGGACGGCCAGTGGGCCGGCCTCGCCGACTGGGAGCGCGAGCTCACGCCCCACTACGCCGAGGCGCAGCGGATGCTCGGCGTCGTCGAGACCCCGAACGACGATCCCGCCGACCAACTGCTGAAGGAGCTGGGCGAGGAGCTGGGCGTCGGCGACACCTACAGAAAGACCCCGGTCGGGGTCTACTTCGGCGAGCCGGGCGTGACGGTCTCCGACCCCTTCTTCGGCGGCGAGGGACCGGACCGCACCGGCTGCATGCAGTGCGGCCGCTGCATGGTCGGCTGCCCGCACGGCGCCAAGAACACGCTCGTGAAGAACTACCTGTGGCTGGCGGAGCAGCGCGGCGTCACGGTGACGCCGGACCGCACGGTGGTCGACGTGAGGCCGCTCGGCGCGGAGGACGGCTCCGACGGCTACGCGGTCACCCACGTCGCCTCCGGCATGCGCCGCGACCGCGACCGGCGCACGCTCACCGCGCGCGGCGTCGTCGTCGCCGCCGGTGCGCTGGGCACCAACAGACTGCTGCAGCGCTGCCGCCTGTCCGGCTCGCTGCCGCGCATCTCGCACCGCCTCGGCGAGCTCGTGCGCACCAACAGCGAGTCGATCCTCGCCGTCACCGTCTCGCCGCACTACGCGGAGGACCTCACGAGACGCGTCGCCATCACCTCCTCGATCTACCCCGATCCGCACACGCACATCGAGACGGTCACCTACGGCCACGCCGGCGGCGCGATGTCGACGCTCTACACGCTGCTCGTCGGCGACGGCACGCGCGTGACGCGCCCGCTCAAGCTGCTGGGCCGGATCCTCCGCCACCCGGTCGACTTCGCGAAGGTGCTGTGGCCGGGCGGCTGGTCGCGGCGCACGATCATCGTGCTCGTGATGCAGACGCTCGACAACGCGATCGCGCTGCGGCCGAAGCTCATGCGCTCCGGCGAGGTGCGGCTGCAGACCGAGCAGGACCCGAGCAGACCGAACCCGACCTTCATCCCGGTCGCGAACGAGGCGGCCGAGTGGCTCGCCAGACGCACCGGCGGGATCGCGCAGTCCTCCGTGATGGAGGCGACGATGAACATCCCGTCGACCGCGCACATCCTCGGCGGCGCCGTCATCGGCGCCGACCCCGACCACGGCGTCGTCGACGCCGGCCAGCGCGTCTTCGGCTACGAGAACCTGCTCGTCTGCGACGGCGCCGCCGTGCCCGCCAACGTGGGCGTGAACCCGAGCCTCACGATCACCGCGCTCGCCGAGCGCGCGATGAGCCGCATCCCGCCGGTCCCCGGCGAGGCGGCTGCGCCCGGGGAGCCGGCCGCGGCCGGCGCCGCGTAGCAGCCCGCCCGCGCCAACCGGCGGGTTTGCTCAGGAAACCTCGTTAGGATCGGCTGCGGCAGGGGCGGCGGGGGTTCGCCCCGCAAACGATCGAAGGGGGAGCTTCGATGGGACGGACTGCATCGTCCGTGGCACGCTGGCGCGTCACGGTCCTCGCACTGGCGCTCGCGGCCGCGCTGTCGGCGGCGTGGGTCGGCCACGCGCGGGCGGACGGGCCGGGATCCGGCACGGCGTCGGTCGTCGCGCTCGGCGACTCGTACATCTCCGGCGAGGCCGGGCGCTGGGCTGGCAACACGAACGAAGAATCGTCGTGGGTCGACGCGCTCGGCTCGCACGCCTACGACGACAACGAAGGCCACACAGCCGAAGTGATCGCCGGCTGCCACCGCTCGCTATCGGCGGAGATCCACATCGGCGGCGGCGTCAACAGCGAGAACCTCGCCTGCTCGGGCGCGACGACCGCGACGCACTTCGGCGGCGAAGGCGAATTCAAGCCGGGGATCGACTTCTACAACTCCGGCGGGAACAAGGGCCAGGCGCTCATGCTCCAGGAATACGCCGAAGGCCACAACGTCAAGATGGTCGCCCTCTCGATCGGCGGGAACGACTTCAACTTCGCCGAAATCGTGCAGGACTGCCTCACCGACTGGCTCACGTCGCCGTCGTGGTGGAAGAACTACTGCCATGACGACTCCGAAGTGACGGCGAACTTCACGAGCGAAAACGTCGCCGCGAAGACGACCGCGATCAAGAACGCGATCCTCAACGTGCACAGAGCGATGACGGAAGCCGGCTACGAAGACGGCATGTACGCGATCGTCGTGCAGGACTACGAGTCGCCGATCCCGAACGGCTCCGGCTTCCGCTACTCGGAGTCGGGCTGGTCGCGCCAGGAAGTCGGCGGCTGCGGCTTCTGGAACGCCGACGCGAACTGGGCGAACGAAACGGCGCTGCCGACGATCGACGGCGCGGTGCACGACGCCGCGAGCGAAGCGAGACTCTCGAACGTGAGACTGCTGTACCTCGGCTCGACGTTCAACGGCCGTCGCCTGTGCGAGAGCACGGTCGGCCTGCTGGAGGAGAGAGGCCTGACGTCGTGGACGAACAGCGGCGCGGTGAACGACACCGAGTGGGTCAGCCAGATCCGCACGGTCAGCGCGCTGTTCGGCGTCTACGAAATCCAGGAAGACCTCCACCCGAACTACTGGGGCCAGCTCGCGCTGCGCAACTGCGTGCGCCAGGCCTACAACTCCGGCTCCCCGAGCGGCGGCACGTGCACCCGCACGGGCACCGGCCTCACGGAAGCCGGCGAGCCGGTGATGACGCTCAGATGAGGGCGGTGATAGATCGCGGAGGCGATATGTAACGTACTTGACGCATAACGGGGCTGTTGCTAGTTTCTGCGGCGTGGAACGCACGCTGCGGCCGATTCCAGTCAACCCCGGTGGCGCGGTCGCGATCGAGCACATCCTCGGTCGCGACCGCATGTGCGACCTGATCCTCGAGACGCTCGAAACGCGCAGCGTGGTGTTGACGGGCGAGCGGCGGATGGGGAAGACCTCGCTCGCGCGCCTGGTCGAGCATGCGGCGCAGGAGCGCGGCTGGGTCGTGGTCCGTCACAGCGCGGAGGGCTATGAGCGCCTCGGCGACCTCGCCGAGGCGCTCACCCGCAGGTTCGAGCGTCTCGACGGGCCGCTGCGCAAGGCGGCGCGCGTCGTGCGCGAGCGCACGAAGGTGCGCGTGCCGGCGGCGGGCGTCGAGGTGGATCTGTCCGGCCGGCCCGCGTTCGAGGACGTCGTCGAGGCGGCGGTTGAGGCGGCGGACGGCCGGCTGCTGCTGATCCTCGACGAGCTGCCGCTGTTCGCGCGGGCGCTCGACGTCAGCTCCGGCGAGCGGCGGGAGGGCACCGCAGCGCTTCATCTGCTGCGACGTCTGCGCGAAGCGCACGCCGGACTGCGGATGCTGTGCCTCGGCTCCGTCGGCTTCCACCACGTCGTGCGTGGCGCGTCCGGCGTCCTCAACGACACGCGTCGCGTGCGCCTGGAACCGCTTGCGCCGGAGGACGCGGCGTTTCTCGCACGCTGCCTGCTGCGCGGGGCGCGGCTCGCCGCCGACGACGAGCCCGCGACGGCGGACGCGATGGCGCGGGCGGTCGAGGGTGTGCCGTTCTACATCCACAAGCTCGTGGAGGCCGCCGAGGTCGATCCAAACACCCGGCCGCTCGATCCCGCGCGCGTCGACGGGATCGTCGACGGCGCGCTCGCCGCGCCCGACGATCCATGGGATCTGCGCCACTACCGCAACCGCGTGGGCCTCTACTACGGCGAGGATGCGAGCCTGGCGCGCGGGATTCTCGACGCCGTCGCGGCGACGCGGCAGCCGGTGGACCTCGCGGCGATCGTGCGCCGCCTGGACACGGAGCCGTCGTTGGCTCCGGTCGATCCGGATCGCGTGCACGACGTGCTCGAGCGGCTCGAGGACGACCACTACCTCGTGCGCTCGGGCGAGCAGCGTGCGTTCGCGTTCGTGCTCGTGCGCCGCGCCTGGATCGAGCTGCGCCGATGACCCCGGGTCCCGCCACGCGCGCACTCCTGCCCGTCTTCACGCCGTCGGCCGTGCCGGCGGAGGAGCTGGCCGCGCGCACCGTCGGTCGGGAGGACGTGATCGGGCGCGTGTGCGAGCGGCTGCGCGCCGCAGCCGCGAGCGAGGACCGCCCGCACGTTCTGGTGGTCGGCTCGCGCGGCAGCGGCAAGACGCACCTGTTGCGCGTCGCGGTCCATGCCGCGGCGCAGGACCCGCTCGTGGCCAGACGCCTGGCGTTCGTCGCGCTGCCCGAGGATGCGCCCGGGATCGTGTCCTATGCCGACCTGCTGTTCGCCATCATCGAGCGCCTGATCGACTCGGGCCGCGACGCGTCGCGCGCGGCCTACGGCGCCGCCCGTGCCGCCCGCCGCGATCCAGAGGCGTTGGAGCAGCTCGTCGAAACGCTGCTCGGCGAGCGCGTGCTCGTGCTCGTCGCCGAGAACCTCGACCGCCTGTTCGCCGACTTCGGGACGTCGGGACAGGGGCGGTTGCGCGCGTTCGTGGAGACGTCGCGACGCGTGATGTTGTTGGCCTCGACGCCGTCGCTGTTCCCCGGCGTCTCCGACCATTCGCAGCCGTGGTACGGCGCGTTCCATGTCGAGCATCTGGCCGACCTCACGGCCGAGCAGGGCGGCCAGCTGCTGCGCCTCGTCGCGGCGGCTTCCGGCGAGCGGGAGCTCCGCGCGTTCCTCGCGACGCCCGCCGCCGGGGCGCGCCTGGAGGCCGTGACGCGGTTGACGGGCGGCTCGCCGCGCATGTGGATGGTGCTGTCCGGCTGCCTTACCGTCGAGCTGCTCGACGAGCTCGTGCCGCTGGTAAAGGCGCTGCTGGACGAGCTCGTCCCCTACTACCAAGAGCGCCTCGCGCTGCTCTCGCCGACGGAGCGCAAGCTGGCGGTCGAGCTGTGTCGCACGGCCGACGTCAACGGCAGCGGCCGCGTCGTTTCGCGCGCGCACGGGATGCGCACGGTCACCGAGCTGGCCGAGCAGTCGGGGCTCGATCGGGCGGTCGTCGCGACGTCGCTCGGGCGCTTGCACGAGATGCGCTGGGTCCGCCGCGCGAAGCCGGAGGGCACGGACCGGCGCACCACCTGGTACGAGATCCGCGAGCCGATGCTGCGCCACCATCTGCAGTACCGCGACGATCATGGCGAAACGCTGCGAGTGATCGTTTCGTTCCTGCGCGAGTGGTACACGCCCGGCGAGCGCCGGCGCAACTTCGCCGAGGCCGAGGCCGAGTCGCTCGCCGAGCGCTATCTGCGCGACGCGCTGGTCGGCGAGCGCGATCCGGCGATCCACGATCCCTACAACGCGGCGGACCCGAACGACCTGCTCGTCGGCGCGCGCTGCTGGAACGACGGGCAGGCGTCCGGCCGCGGCCGGCAGGCGCACGGCTCGCCGGCGGCGGTCGCCGCCGAGGCCGCCGCCCACACGGTCCTCGACGGCGGAGGCGTCGCGGTCGCGACGGCGCGCCGTCGCATCGAGGCCGCAGCGGCCGCGGAGCGCGACCTGCTGCGCGACATCGCGGCGGCCGCGATCGAGGGGACCGGCGACGGCGCGGCGGCGAATGCGCTGCGCAGCGGCGGGGCGGTGCCCGCCGATTCGCCCGAGCCGCCGTCGCCGCGCTCGGAGGAGGCAAGACGGCGGGTGCTCGCGGGCCTCGACGCCGCGTCGCGCGTCGCCGACTCGCGCGCCGGCGAGCACGACCGCGTCGCGCTCGGCCTGCTCGCCGCGGGCTGGCGCGGCGCGTGCGGCGACGCCGAGGGCGCCGTGCGGGCGCTCGCGCGACTCGCGCCGCTCGCCCGCTCGCTGGCGGACGACCGGCTGCGCCTTGCCGTCGACGCGGAGCACGCGTTCTTCGTCGGGAAGGCCGGCGACGCGGCGCGCGCGCTCGAGCTCGGCGAGGCGACGCTGCGCGAGCGCGAGCGGCTGCTCGGAGCACTGCACGCCGACACGCTCGTCAGCCGCATCAACGTCGTCGAGTGGACCGCCGCTCTCGGCGACACCGAGCGGGCTCGCGAGCTCGCCGGCGGGGTCGTCGAGGACTGCGATCGAGTGCTGGGGCCGGACGATCGCGCGACGATCCAGGCACGCGGGCTGCTCGCCAGACTTGCCTCCGACGCCGGCGATGATGCAGCCGCACGCGATCTGTACAAGACGATGGCCACTGCCCAGGCGCGTCTGCTCGGACCCGACGACCGCGAAACGCTGCATGCGGAGCTGTGGGGCGCGTATCACGCGGGTCTGGCCGGCGAGCACGAGTCCGCCGTCGAGCGATTCGACGATCTCGTCGTCCGCGTCGAACGCGCCTGTGGGCCGGATGACCCGTTGACGTGCACCGCGCGCTACGACGGTGCAGTCGCCGTGTTGCGGGCAGGACAGCATCGGCGCGCGCGTGCGCTGCTCTCGGAGCTCGCGGACGACTCCGCCCGTCTGTTCGGCGTCGACGACGAGATGACCCTGCTGACCGTCGCGCTGGCGTCGGTCGCAAGTCTGGAGCTCGGGGACCGTGCCGCGAGCATCGCGCAGGCGCTCGACGTCCACGAGCGCGCTGCCGCCCTCGAGGACAGCGGGCACGAGGTCGTCGCGTTGACCGCGAGTGTGCTCGTGCGGGCGATCGCGGCTACGGAGCTTGACGACGCCCTCCATCCGAAGGACGCTCAGCTGCGACGGGCGATCGACGTCGCGGTCGCCGCGGAGCCGGGCGAGGTGCTCGGCCGTTGGTGCTTGGCGGCTGCGCGAGGTCCGGCCGGCGAGTTCCCCTCTGCCGCGTCCGCGATCGCGGACGTCGCCGCCCGGCACGGCGCGGGAGACCCGCTCGATGTCGCTGTGGCCGCCTCGGCGGTCGTGCTCGCGCGGCAGCCGGCCGCCGTTCGCGAAGCCTGGGCTGCGGCGTGGGCGGATGCCCTTGACGGGCTCGAGGGCGTCGAGGTGGCGCCGGTGGCGATCCCGGCGATCAACGCGCATCTGGACGGCGACAGCGCGGCATTCCTGCGTCTGCCGGTGGAGATGCGCGAGGCGCTGGAGAAGGTGATCGCGGAAAGCCTCGCGATCGGCGAGTCCTCCAGCGAGTCCGGTCCGTCCTCCTCCTAACCGCGCTCGCGCAGCAGGGCGCGGCGGACCTTGCCGCTGGACGTCTTCGGCAGCTCGGCGGCGAAGTCGATGCGACGCGGGTACTTGTAGGGCGCGGTCGTCGCCTTGACGTGCTCCTGCAGCTCTGCGGCGAGCGCGTCGGACGGGGCCGCGCCGTCGCGCAGCACCACGACCGCGCGCACGATCGCGCCGCGCTCCTCGTCGGGCGCCGCCACGACGGCCGCCTCGGCGACGGCCGGGTGGGCGACGAGCGCCGACTCGACCTCGAACGGGCCGATGCGGTAGCCGGCGGAGATGATCACGTCGTCGGCGCGGCCCTCGAAGTAGAGGAAGCCGTCGTCGTCGGTGCGCACGCGGTCGCCGGTGCGCCACGGCTCCCCCGCGACGGGGGCGCCCGTCAGTCCGGCGAGCGGGTCGGGGCCGTCGCCGAGGTAGCCGAGGAAGAACGTCGGCACGGTCGCGGGGTCTGCGACCAGCTCGCCGTCCTCGACCCACAGCCGCACGCCCGGCAGCGGGCGGCCCATCGAGCCGGGGCGGACCGGCTCGCCGAGCGGCGCGCCGGTCGTCTGGCCGGTCTCCGTCTGGCCGTAGCCGTCGCGGATCCACAGGCCGGTCGCCGCGTGGAAGGCGCGCAGCACCTCCGGGTTGAGCGCCTCGCCGGCGGCGACGAGCCCGCGCAGGCCGGCGACCGGGCGCGGCTGCGCGCGCTTGGCGATCACGCGGTACTCGGTCGGCGCCATGCAGAGCACGTTCACCTGCTCGCGCTCGAGCAGTTCGAGCCGCTCGTCCGGGTTGAAGCGGGCGTCGTGCAGCAGCGCCGTCGCGCCGCGGATCCACGGCGCGATGAAGACGTTGCGCGCCGACTTCGACCAGCCACTGGACGCGGTGCACCACACGAGGTCGCCGGGGCGCGCGTCGAGCCAGTGCTCGGCCTGCACCCGCTGGCCGGTCAGATAGCGCTGGGCGTGCAGGACGCCCTTCGCCTCGCCGGCCGTCCCGCTCGTGAAGGTGATCAGGCACGGGTCGAGCAGGTCCAGCTCGACCGGGGGCGCCGGGTCCGCCGCGTAGAGCGCCTCGTCGGGGATCGTCAGGACGACCGGGTCCGGCCCGCCCGCCGCGCCACCCGCGGCCGGCAGCGCGAGCGCCGCGCCCAGCTCGCCCGCGTTGCGCTCGTCGGCCAGCACGAGTCGCGGCCGCGCCGCGTCGAGCCGCAGGCGCAGGTCCTTCGCGCGCAGCTGCTCGGTGCACGGCAGCACCACCGCGCCGAGGCGGAAGCACGCGACCATCGCGCAGACCCAGTCGGGGCGGTTGCCGATCAACGTCATCACGACGTCGCCGCGGCGCACGCCGCGCGCCGCGAACGTGCCCGCCAGCCGCGCCGCGCGGTCGGCGACCTCGCCGAAGCGCCACTCGCGGCGTGCGCCGTCGCGTGCCAGCTCCACGATCGCCAGGCCGCCCGGATCGGCGGCGTCCACCACGTCGCGCGCGAAGTTCACGGCCGGGAAGTATCCTCGACCACGCGAAAACGAGGCATTCCACGTATCCCCGACCCGGAGCGATCGACCCCATGGCCGCAGTGATCGAGAAGACCGACGAGCAGCAGGCGATCTGCGAGATGGTGCGGCAGTTCGCGGACGAGCAGATCATCCCGAACGCCGAGCACTACGACCACGAGGACGCCTTCCCGGAGCCGATCGTCGAGCAGATGAAGGAGCTCGGCCTGTTCGGCGTCACGATCCCCGAGGAGTACGGGGGCATGGGACTCGACCTGACGACCTACGCGATGATCGTCGAGGAGCTCTCGCGCGGTTGGATCTCGATCTCCGGCGTCGTCAACACCCACTTCATCGGCTCCTACCTGCTGATGAAGTTCGGCACCGACGAGCAGAAGCAGACCTACCTCCCGCGCATGGCGACCGGCGAGATCCGCGCCGCGTTCTCGCTGTCCGAGCCGGAGCTGGGCTCCGACGTCGCCGCGATCAAGACGACCGCCAAGAAGCAGGACGACGGCGCCTGGGAGATCAACGGCCAGAAGATGTGGGTCACCAACGGGCTGCGCTCGGACCTCGTGTTCGTGCTCGTGCGCACGGACCCGGACGCGGACAAGCCGCAGCGCGGGATGACCTGCTTCATCGCCGAGAAGGTCGCCGGCGAGCACGAGAACACCGGCGAGTACAAGGGCCTGAACGTCCCGCCGCAGCTGAGAAAGATGGGCTACAAGGGCGTCGAGTCGACCGAGCTCGTGTTCGACGGCTACCGCTGCCCGGCCGACCGCATCCTCGGCGGCGAGGCGGCCGGCCTCAACACGGGCTTCCCGCAGATGATGGACGCGCTCGAGCTGGGGCGCGTGAACGTCGCGGCGCGCGGCGTCGGGATCGCCCAGCGCGCGCTCGAGCTGGCGTTGCGCTACTCGCAGGAGCGCAGAACGTTCGGCAGGCCGATCGCGCAGCACCAGGCGATCCAGTTCAAGCTCGCCGACATGGCGACCCAGGTCGACGCGGCGCGCCTGCTGACGAACCGCGCGGCGCGCATGAAGGACGCCGGCGCGCGCTCCGACATCGAGGCCGGCATGGCGAAGCTGTTCGCCTCCGAGGCCGGGCGCTTCTGCGTCGAGGAGTCGTTCCGCATCCACGGCGGCTACGGCTACTCGAAGGAGTACGAGATCGAGCGCCTCTATCGCGATGCGCCGCTGCTGCTGATCGGCGAGGGCACCTCCGAGATCCAGCGCATGGTGATCGGCCGCAAGCTGCTCGAGCGCCACAAGATCTAGACTCCGCGCCCTGACCTCCGCCACTGACACCAGAAGCCTGATCGAGCTGGGCGTGCGGAACTTCCTCGCGGCGGTTCCGGCGCTCCAGCCGTTGAGACTCGTCGTGGGGCTGGAGCTGCGCGGCCGCGGCGACGTTCAGATGTACCGCGTCGAGCTGCCGGGGCCGGTGATCTCGAAGGACATCGCCTCCGACGCGAAGGTGCGGCTGCAGGTCACGCGCGCGCGCTTCAACGATCTGGCGGTCGAGGGCACCGTCAAGCAGTGGCGCGCCGCCTTCGAGCACGGTGACGCGAAGGCCACCGGCGTCGAGCAGATCCTCAGACTGATCAGCCAGGTCGTGGAGAAGCAGGAGGAGCGCTCCCGCACCCGCAGAGCGCGGGGCTAGCGTCCTGACTCATCGGTTCGGTGGCGGTTCCCCGCCACCTCGTCGCCGAGCGACGGTCCCTGCGTCCTGGCCAGGCGGCGCCGGTGCGCGCCTGACCCGCTTGGTGCCGTCTCAGCAGGCCGCGGGCCCGGCGCCGTCGAGCGCGCGGGCGAGCAGGTCGCGCAGGGTGGCGCGCTCGGAGGCGCCGAGCGCGCCGAGCACCTCGTCCTCGACGGCCTCCTGCGCATGCTCGGCGCGGTCGAGCGCGCGGCGGCCGGCGGCGGTGATGTGGACGAGGTGGCGGCGGCGGTCGAGCGGGTCGCGTCTGCGCTCGGCGTACGCGGCCGCCTCCAGCTCGTTGAGCAGCAGCACGAGGTTGTTGGCGTCGACGCACAGCGCCTCGCCGAGCGCCTGCTGCGAGGCGCCGTCGTGGTCGTTGAGGAACGACAGCGCGACGTACCAGCGCAGGCGCATGCCGAGCGCCTCCTCGTCGCTGCGGCGATAGGCGACCTTCGCCAGCCGCGTGAGGAGGACCATCGCTCCCGGTGCATGGACGGTGCCCATTGCGGCGAGAATCGTAGCAGCATTAGATGATCGTCATACAGATGCGGATGATCTTTGGTACGGTGATCATCGATGACGGTCCTGGCAACTCATCCGACCGTCTCGCGGCGAGCCTGGATCGCCCTCGCGGTCGTCTGCCTCGGCCAGTTCATGGTCGTGCTCGACTCCTCGATCGTGAACGTGGCGCTCGAGGACATCCAGGTCGACCTGCACTTCAGCGCCGCGGCGCTGACGTGGGTCGTCAACGCCTACCTCGTCACGTTCGGCAGCTTCATGCTGGTCGCCGGTCGCCTCGGCGACCTCGTGGGGCGCCGGCGCGTGTTCCTGGTCGGCGTCGCCCTGTTCACGCTCGCGTCCGCCGCCTGCGGCTTCGCCGACAGCCAGGGCCTGCTGATCGCCGCGCGCTTCGTGCAGGGGATCGGTGGGGCGATCGCCTTCTCCGTCACGATCGCGCTGATCGTCAGCGAGTTCCCGGACCCCGCCGATCGCGCGAAGGCGATGAGCGCGTACATGTTCGTCGCCGTCGGCGGCGGCTCGGTCGGCCTGCTGCTCGGCGGCCTGATCACCCAGTCGGTCGACTGGCACTGGATCTTCTTCATCAACCTGCCGATCGGCGCGGCGACGCTGCTGCTCGGGCGCGCGTTCATCGACGAGCGCGAGTCGATCGGGCTCGACGGCGGCGTCGACTGGCTCGGCTCGCTGCTGGTCACCGTCGCGTTGATGATCGCCGTCTACGCGATCGTCGGCACGGCCGACCACGGCTGGGGCTCGGCCCGCACGCTCGGCCTGCTCGGCGCCGCGATCGTCTTGCAGGCCCTGTTCGTCGCGCTGGAGGCGCGGATCTCGAACCCGATCCTGCCGCTCGGGATCTTCCGCGTGCGCGGCCTCGCCGTGGCGGCCGCCGTGCGCGCGTTCGTCTTCACCGGGATGTTCGCGGTCTTCTTCTTCGGCGCGCTGTACATGGAGCAGATCCGCGGCCTGAGTCCGTTGACGACCGGGCTCGCGTTCCTGCCGATGACGCTGACGGTCGCGGCGCTGTCGCTCGGGCCGGTCGCGCGGATGGTCGGGCGCTTCGGTCCGCGACCGGTGCTGATCGGCGGGATCTCGACGCTGATCGCCGGTCTCGCCCTGTTCGCGACCGCCTCGGCCGACGTGCCCTATGCGCCGCTGCTGCTGGTCGCGTTCGTCGTCATGGGCCTCGGCGGCGGCTCGACGTTCGTGCCGCTGCTGACGATCGCGATGGCGGACGTGCCGCCGCGCGACGCCGGGATCGCCTCCGGGGTCATGAACGTCTCGATGCAGCTCGGCGCGGCGCTCGGGCTCGCGCTGCTGGGCGCGCTCGCCGAGCACCGCACGGCGACGCAGCTGGCCGACGGCGTCGCGCATGCCACCGCGCAGCTGAGCGGCTATCACCTCGCGTTCGCGCTGGGCGCGGGAACCGCGGTCGTCGGCCTCGTGCTGACGCTGCTCATGCTGCGGTCGCCCACGCCGCGGACGGAGCAGACGCGCGAGAGCGACGCGCAGGCCGAGCCGCAGCCGGCTTGACGCGCCGGCCGCTGATGCGCGGCGGCTTACACTCGACCGCATGAGCGGGATCGACGTGTTCACCGCGACGGGGAAGCCGCTGCGCTCCCAAGCGCGCGTCGACGAGCCGGAGCGCGGAAGCTTCCGCATCGGCGCGGTGCAGCAGCGCTCGCATCCGGACCCGGTCGCGCACGAAGCGGCGCTGGCGGAGGGGGTCCGCGCCGCCGCGGCGCACGGCGCGCAACTGGTGTGCATGCAGGAGCTGGCGCTCTCGCCCTACTTCGCGACCGATCCGGACCCTTCGCCGGAGGCGCTCGCGCGCGCCGAGGCGGTCCCCGACGGCCCGACGACCGCGTTCGCGCGGCGGATGGCGGAGGAGACGGGCGCGTATGTGCACGCCTCGCTGTACGAGCGGGCTCCAGATGACGGCGACGGCGATCCGCGCGGCTACAACACGGCGATCTGCGTCGCGCCCGAGGGGACGCTCGTCGCGCGCACGCGCAAGCTGCACATCCCGGTGACGGCCGGCTACCACGAGGACCGCTGGTTCCGGCCCGGGCCGGCCGGCGACGGCACCGACGTCTTCCCGGTCGTCGACGTCGGGGAGGCCCGGCTCGGCTTCCCGACCTGCTGGGACCAGTGGTTCCCGGAGCTGGCGCGCGCCTACGCGCTCGCCGGTGCCGACGCGATCGTCTATCCGACGGCGATCGGCTCCGAGCCCGGCCACCCGAAGTTCGACACGCAGCCGCTGTGGCAGCAGGTGATCGTCGGCAACGGGATCGCCAACGGCACCTTCATGGTCGCGATCAACCGCTTCGGAATGGAGCCGCCGCTGACCTTCTACGGGTCGAGCTTCATCTCCGACCCCTACGGCCGCATCCTCGTGCAGGCCCCGCGCGACCGAGCGGCCGTGCTCGTCGCCGACCTCGAGCTCGACCAGCGCCGCGACTGGCTCGACCTGTTCCCCTTCCTCAGAACGCGGCGGCCGGACGCCTACGGGCCGCTCACGCACGAGGCGTAGGACGATCAGCGCCGCGTGCGACCGGGAGTGCGTGCCGGACTGGCCTGGAGCTGCATGTTCCAGCCTGCGGCGACATTCTGCAGTGCCTCGGGCGGCGGGTCGGTCAGCATCACGGCCTCGCCCACGGCTTCGAGGTGCGCGCGACCCTCGCACAGCGCATAGCACGGCGTCGCCGCGAGATCGATGCTCGACGGGTATCGCACGATGCCGACGTCCTCCTCGTCGTAGGCGTGCGTGGCGATCGCTTGAGTCACCTCTCGACGACGAGTGGTGATCTCGTGCAGATCGAGCCGCCCGATGCCGTAGTCCACGAGCAGCTGGGCATGGGTTGCCTCGAGCCGGCGGCACTCGTGGTCGTCGGTCAGGTCGAGCACGTGCGCGCCATCGCTCAACACGATGCGAACCGGAACCAGCGCGTTGCCCTCTCGCCAGGCGCGTGTGATCGACGCCGAGGGCAGCTCAGCGGCCGCGTCGGGGCCGTAGCGTCTGACGAAGCGCGCGAGTGTCGCGGCGTTGGGACGCAGGTCGGCGAGCACCTCGCGCAGCGCGGTCTCGGCGGTCCAGGCGCAGTAGACGGTGCGCCAGCGTCTATGAACGTCGTCGAAACGGTGAGACCACTCGTGTCCATCCCGCGGCGGGAACCCGAGCGGGTCTCGCACATGCCCGACTCGCCAGAGGATCTGGTCCACAAGCTCCAACTCTCATGCCTCGGCTGCCGCGAACTGTCGCGCGGCGCGGCGCACGTCGGCGAACTGCTCGGTCTTGGTTGCGCCCGCGATCACCTCGATGGGAGCCTGATCGTCGAGCCGCGCATTCGTCCCGAAGAGCCATGCCTTCGCGGTCTCGGTGTCATACGGCGTTCTCGATCATGCGCACGACCTTGTAGCCCTCTCGCAGCCGGCGGGCACGGACATCGGAAACGCTGCCACCGCGCGCATACGCGGCGATCTGCTTTGGGTCGGCAGCGCCGACCAGGTACGCCGTGACGCGCTGGCCAAGCTGGTCGCGCAAGTACGCGGCGAGCGCTCTGTTGTCGGTCTTGCTGGTGGCGTCATCAATCTGCTCTACGACATCTTGGGTAAGGGGCGGCATCTGATCCCTCCTGGCATCCTAGCGCGACACGGCATCTATCCCACGCTTTGATCCTACTCTTACGCCCCCTCTTTTTCCATCTTATTTTCCCTTGCTCTTTCGCCATCTGTTTCCGATGCCCATTTCAACACCTGTATCTCACCATCGCCATGGATGACGCTGTCTGCTGGGGCGAGACAGAGCCGAGAACGACGAAACGCCGCGGTCAGCGGCGTTTCGGGGCTGCTTCTCGGCGTGTCGGGAGGGTTCTCAGGAGGCGAGGACCGCGCCCTCGTCGTAGAGCTTGAGCACGCGCACGGTGCCCTGCGGGGCGGCGTCGATGCAGAGGCGGCAGAGGACGCACTCGTCGAGGTTGTCCTCGTCGATCGAGAGCGTGCCGCCCTCGCCGCCGGTCGCGAAGATGTCGACCGGGCAGACCTCGGTCAGCTTCGCCGCGAGCGCGGGGTCGGCCGCGACGGCCGCGTCGACCTCGACGTCGATGAACACACCGGGCATCAGACGGCGCTCCTCTCGGCGATTCTGGACTTGACGATCTCGGGGATCTGCGAGATCTCCTCCGCGACGACGATCCCGGCCTCGGCGAGGCGCTGGATCTTCTCGGCGGCCGTGTCGGCCTTGCCCTCGACGATCGTGCCGGCGTGGCCGAAGCTCATGCCCGGCATCTCGTCCATGAATCTTCCGGCCATGAACGCGACGATCGGCAGACGGCTGTCGTTCTCCTTGACCCAGCGCGCCAGCTCGGCCTCCATGCGGCCGCCCGGCTCGGTGTAGATGACGATCGCCTCGGTCTGCTCGTCGGCCTCGAACAGCCCCATCAGCTCCGCGTAGGAGGAGCCGATGATCGCGTCGCCGCCGATCGAGACCGCGGTCGACTGGCCGAGGCCCGCCGCCGTCAGCGTCGAGGACATCTCGGTCGTCATGCCGCCGGAGCGGGAGATGACGCCGACCGATCCCGGCGTGTACGCCTTCGCGGCGTCCTTCGCCGGGCCGCCGATGCCGCCCATCTTGATCACGTCGGGGACGATGATCCCGAGGCAGTTGGGGCCGATGATGCGCGCGCCGTGCAGGCCCGCGAACTCGACCATCTCGGCCACGTCGCGGCGCGGGATGCGCTCGGTCACGATCACGATCAGCTTGATGCCGTTCGCGATCGCCTCCAGCACGGCGTCCTTCGTGAAGGCGGGGGGGACGGTGACGACGGAGCCGTCGATCGGCCCACCGTGGTGCTCGACCGCCTGCGCGACCGTGTCGAAGACCGGCACGCCGTGGACCTCGCGGCCCTTGCGGCCCGGCGTCACGCCGCCGACGACCTTGGCGCCGGCGCCGTAGTCGAGGCACTCGCGGGTCAAGTTCACGGCCTCGCGGCCGGTGATGCCCTGGACGATGAACGTCGTGTCTGCGTCGATGAGGATCGACATCAGGCAGCCACCCCCTCGATCTTCTCGACGGCTCGTCGCGCCGCCTCGTGCATGGACACGGACCGGTCGCAGTACTCGACCCCGTACTTCTCGAGGATCTTGAAGCCCTCGTCCTCCCACGCGCCGGGGATGCGGAAGATCGCGATCTTCTCGCCGGGGTCGTAGCCCAGCTCCAGGCACGCCTTGATGACGCCGCGCGCGACGATGTCCACGCGCGTGTTGGAGACGATCGACATCATCACCGCGATCTTGTCGACGCCCGGCTTCTGCAGCACGAGCTTCGCCAGGCCGCAGGCCTTCTCGACCGACGGGTTGCCACCGATCTCGCAGTAGTTCGCCGGCTTGCCGCCGTGCGCGCGGACCGCGTCGAACAGCGTCAGCGAGCCGCCGCCGGCGCCGATCACGAGCCCGAGGTTGCCGTCGAACTCCGTCACGTTGCCGGCCACGCCGCGGTGCGACGCGGCGTCGACCGCCTCGCCGGCCAGCTCGAACGGCGTCGCCTCGCGCGCCTGGCGGGTCTCCTCGTCGCCGACGCCGAGGCCCTTCAGCACGGCCTTCTGGCGGGGACGGGCCTCGTTCTCCATGTCCATGTGCGCGTCGACGGCGACGAATCTGCCGTCCTCGAGCTGCGCGAGCGGGTTGATCTCCGCCAGCGTCATGTCGTGTCTGACGAACAGGCGCGCGAGGCGGGCGAGGATCGGCGTCGCGCGGGTGAGCGCTGAGCCCGTGACTCCGATGGACGCGATGACCTGCTTCGCCTGGTAGTCGGACACCTCCATCAGGTTCGAGAAGTGCCCGCGCCCGACTCTGTCAGGGTGCGTCTCGGCGACCTCCTCGATGTCGATGCCGCCCATGTCGGAGAACAGCATCACCGGCTGCTTGCGGATCCCGTCCCACACGACGCCGGCGTAGTACTCCTGCTTGACGGCGACTCTGGAGTCGACCAGCACGCCGCGCGGCATGTGGCCGTTGATCTCCAGTCTCAGGATGAAGTCGGCGTGCTCGGCCGCCTCGTCGGGCGTGTCGGCGAACTTCACGCCGCCGGCCTTCATGCGCCCGCCGGTCAGCACCTGCGACTTGATGACGACGGAGCCGCCGATCTCCTCGGCGATCTTCTTCGCCTCCTCAGGCGTTCTCGCGAAGCCGTGGGGGGAGACGGGGATGCCCGCCGCCGCGACGATCTGCCGCGACTCGTACTCGAAGAAGCGCACGCGCTAGCTCCCGGTCGTGGTGGTTACGAACCCGTAGGCCTCGGCCAGCTCGGGATCCTTGGCTGCCAGCATCTCGGCGAGGCCGACCATCACCTTGCACTGCTTGAAGGTGGCGTCGTCCTGCATCTTGCCGTCGAGCATGTGCACGCCCGCGCCGTCCGGGATCGCCTCGATCACGCGCTGGGCGAACTTGACCTCGTCCGGATCGGGCGAGAAGACCTTCTTGGCGATCGCGATCTGGCGCGGGTGCAGCGACCACGCGCCGACGCAGCCCATCAGGAAGGCGGCGCGGAACTGCGCCTCGCAGCCGGCGTCGTCGGAGATGTCGCCGAACGGGCCGTAGAAGGGGAGGATCCCGGTCGCCGTGCAGGCGTCGACCATGCGCGCGATCGAGTAGTGCCACAGGTCCTGCTGGTAGCTCGCGCGCGGCGCCTCGGGGTTGTCCGGGCTCGGGTCCTCGATCACGCGGTAGCCCGGGTGGCCGCCGCCGACGCGCGTCGTCTTCATGCGGCGCGAGGCGGCGAGGTCGGCCGGACCGAAGCTCATCCCCTGCATGCGCGGGGAGGCGGCGGCGATCTCCTCGAGGTTCGCGACGCCGAGCGCCGTTTCGAGGATCGCGTGCACGAGGATCGGTCTCTTGACGCCGAATCTGCCCTCCAGCTGGGCGAGCAGACGATCCACGTAGTGGATGTCCCAGGCGCCCTCGACCTTCGGGACCATGATCACGTCGAGCTTGTCGCCGATCTCGCCGACGAGTCGCAGCAGGTCGTCGAGGACCCACGGCGAGTCGAGGCTGTTGACGCGCGTCCACAGCTGCGTCTCGCCGAAGTCGACGGCCTGGCCGACGCGCACGAGGCCCTCGCGGGCGGCCTCCTTGCGGTCGACGGGGACCGCGTCCTCCAGGTTGCCGAGCAGGATGTCGGCCTGCTTGGCCATGTCCGGCACCTTCGCCGCCATCTTCTCGTTCGACGCGTCGAAGAAGTGGATCATCCGCGAGGGGCGGAACGGGATGTCAAGAATCGGGTCGGGCGCCCCGACTGCGAGGGGCTTCGCGAAGTCTCGTGGGTTGCGCACAGGGTCTCTCGGGTTCGGTGTCGGATACGTGGACGGTCGCGCAAATCGTATTGACCCCTGGGCCAACGCGACGCACGCTCGCCGCGAAGGCGGCACACTTCGCGGTCATCCTTACGCATTCCGAACAAGCAGGACGGTCCTGAAGACATGAGCGAGACGATCAACGGCGTCGAGACCGACCAGGCGGCCCGCGAGGCCTCCGGCGCCCACGCCTACGGGCGCTACCTCGAGGAGTTCGAGGTCGGCGCGACCTACAAGCACTGGCCGGCCAAGACGGTCACCGAGTCCGACGACCACCTCTTCTGCCTCATCACGATGAACCACCACCCGCTGCACCTGAACGACGTCTACGCGGCGGGGTCGCAGCAGGGCAGAAACGTCGTCGTCGGCCCGCTCGTCTACTCGCTCGCGCTCGGCATGTCGGTCTCCGACGTCTCCGGCAAGGCGATCGCGAACCTCGCCACCGAGGAGCTCAGCCACCCGAACCCGGTCTTCCACGGCGACACGCTCTTCTGCGAGACCGAGGTGCTCGACGTCAAGCCGTCGAGAACGAAGCTCGACCGCGGCGTCGTGAAGGTCCACACCCGCGTCCTCAACCAGGACGGCGTGCTCGTGGCGGAGTTCAAGCGGCTCGTGCTCGTGCCGCGGAAGAACCCGGGCGCCTGACGGCTCCTCCCGCCGTGGTCGCGCGGGCGGCCACGGCGCCCCTTCCACCCTGCGGAAGCACGGTTTCAGCGCAGATGGAACAATCCCGCGGATGTCCCGCGACCGCCACGAGGGAGATCACGTGAGCATCACCGATACCGACACCGACGCGCCGACCCGCCATGCAAAGCTCCGCGCCTGGGTCGAAGACGTCGCAGCACTGACCCAGCCGGACCGCATCCACTGGTGCGACGGGTCGGCTGAGGAGTACGACCGGCTCTGCCAGGAGCTCGTCGACGCCGGCACGTTCGAGCGCCTCTCCGACGCGAAGAAGCCCAACTCGTACCTGGCGCTGTCCGACCCGAGCGATGTCGCGCGCGTCGAGGACCGCACCTTCATCTGCTCGCAGGACGAGGCCGACGCAGGACCGACGAACAACTGGCAGGACCCGGCCGAGATGCGCGAGACGCTCAGCGGCCTGTTCGAGGGCTGCATGCGCGGGCGCACGCTGTACGTCGTGCCGTTCTCGATGGGCCCGCTCGGCTCCTCGATCTCCTACATCGGCGTCGAGCTCACCGACTCGGCCTACGTCGCCGTTTCGATGCGGATCATGACGCGCATGGGCGCCGGCGCGCTCGACGTGCTCGGCGAGGACGGCAACTTCGTGCCGTGCGTGCACAGCGTCGGCGCGCCGCTCGAGAGCGGGCAGCAGGACGTTCTCGTGGCCGTGCAGCGAGACGAAGTACATCGTCCACTTCCCCGAGACGCGCGAGATCTGGTCCTACGGGTCCGGCTACGGCGGCAACGCGCTGCTCGGCAAGAAGTGCTTCGCGCTGCGGATCGCCTCCGTGATGGCGCGCGACGAGGGCTGGCTGGCCGAGCACATGCTGATCCTCAAGCTCACGAGCCCACAGGGCGAGGTCAAGTACGTGACGGGCGCCTTCCCCTCGGCATGCGGCAAGACGAACCTCGCGATGCTGATCCCGACGCTGCCCGGCTGGAAGGTCGAGACGATCGGCGACGACATCGCCTGGATGAGATTCGGCGCCGACGGCCGCCTCTACGCGATCAACCCGGAGGCCGGCTTCTTCGGCGTCGCCCCGGGCACGAGCGAGAAGACGAACCCGAACGCGATCGCCACCGCGCGCGCTAACACGATCTTCACCAACGTCGCCAGAACCGACGACGGCGACGTCTGGTGGGAGGGCATGACGGGCGAGCCGCCCGCGCACCTGATCGACTGGCACGGCAACGACTGGACGCCCGACGCCGACAGACCGGCGGCGCACCCGAACGCGCGCTTCACCGTCCCGGCCGCGCAGGATCCGGCGATCGCGCCCGAGTGGGAGGACCCGGCCGGCGTGCCGATCGACGCGTTCCTGTTCGGCGGGCGCCGCTCGAGCGTCGTGCCGCTCGTGCACGAGTCCCTCAGCTGGGAGCACGGCACGTTCCTCGGCGCCACGATGGCCTCCGAGACCACCGCGGCCGCCGCGGGCGCGGTTGGCAGACTGCGCCGCGACCCGTTCGCGCAGCTGCCGTTCTGCGGCTACCACATGGGCGACTACATCGGCCACTGGCTGAAGCTCGGCCAGCGCGACGGCGCCGTGCTGCCGAAGATCTTCTACGTCAACTGGTTCCGGCGGGACGCCGACGGGAAGTTCCTGTGGCCCGGCTTCGGCGACAACTCGCGCGTGCTGGCGTGGATCTTCGGCCGCTGCGACGGCACCGCCGAGGCGGTCGAGACGCCGATCGGCCTGCTGCCCGCCGAGGGCGCGCTGCCGCTCGACGGGCTCGACATCCCGGCCGAGGACCTGGCCGAGCTGCTGCGCGTCGACGCCGAGGAGTGGAAGGCCGAGCTGCCGTCCCTGCGCGAGCACCTCGCCGTCTTCGGCGACAAGCTGCCGGCCGAGATGGCGGCCCAGCTCGACGCGCTCGAGGCGCGGCTGAACGCGGCTTCGTAGCCGGCTGGCTCTTCCGCCCGCGTTTCGGCGTCGCTGCACGCCGGGCGCGGGCTCGCTCCCGCTCCACATCCTCGTTCGCGTGCGGCGTTGGCGGCGCCGCCTTGCGTGGGCGTGCTCACAGGGGATGCCGAGCGGGACGGGCCGCGCTCGGCTGATCGGGCCGCGGCATGGGCGCGATACGGCGGGTGCTACTGCGGATCCTGCTCTGCCAGCAGGCGCAGCGTTTCCACGTCCGCTTGATCCTGCGCGCTCCCTCGGACCTGCTTCATCGCGATCAGCTGCTCCGGCGAGGCCACCGACAGGATCAGCCCATCGACCTCGTAGCGCTCGGAATCCGCCGCGAGGCGGGCGTAGTCGGGTACGCCCGGGAGCGTGCGCACGATGTCCACAGGCGGTCGAGGTTCGCCTGGTCCGGGTCCGGGACGATGTCGAGATCCTCGGTGGTTCGGATGCCGCCGTGCAGGACGAGGGCGATCCCGCCGATGACGACGTAGCTCACGTTTCCGTCTGCGAATCGTCGGAGCAGCGCTCGCAGGTCGGGCAGCGTCATGGCAGCCGGCGAGCGCTGCGCAGCATGTCCGCCTGCCGGCAGAGAGCCGCGAGCTTGTCGAGTCGCTGCGCGGGCGTGAGCGCGCGGTCGCGCTGGAGTCGGGCCAGCCGGACGGCGGTGGTCTCCTGCACGGCGGCGACTCCGACCGGCGGCTTCGACGGTTGCGCACGACGTTCCATGCGCCAGGTGTTGGCAGCCGCCGGAGACGAGGTCCAGGCGCAGGGCGGTGCGGCACGCCGGGCGCTCGCTCGGCCCGGTGGTGGCTTCGGCGTCCGGATGCTCTGCGAAGCTTGTCGCGTGCTTCGGGGCGCCGGTGCTCTCGTGCTGCTTCTCGCTGCGGCGTCGGTCGCTGCGGCGCCGAGCGCGCTCGCGGCCGCTCCTGGTGCGTGGCGTGTGGTCGCGGTGGCGCCGCATGCCGGCGTGCGGCTGATCGGCGACCTGCGCGTGGGGCCGGTGGGGTCTCGTCGGGCGATGTCGACGCTCGCCGAGGTGCGGGGCGCGTGGGGGCGCGAGCGGTCGCTGCAGCGCCGCAGATGCCTCGCGAGCTGGGGCACCGGCGTGAGACTGCTGTTCGCGTCGTTCGGCGGTCGTGCGTCGTGCGCGAAGCGCTCCCTGCAGGTCGCCTACGTCACCGGCCGGCAGTGGTCGGTGCGGATCGGCAGACGCCGCTACGCGATCGGCGATCGCCGTGGGGCGATCCCGCGCCATGCGAGGTTCGTCAGAGACTGGAACGGCGGCGGCTATCAGCTCGCCACGATGCGGTTCGCCGGCGCTCGCACGCTCTCCGTGATGGCACACGTCAGTCGTAGAGGCCGCATCGACAGATTCGTCCTCTTCGTCGGCGGCGCCGGCGACTGAGCCTGCGCTCGCGCTTGTCCACGGCCCACCAGATGCTGTCCCACAGGGTCGGTGCTCTCGCCGTTCCCTGCTCCGCGGCCTCGAACGCAGTGGCGCCGCCGAGCACGGCGAGGCCCGTGATCGCCGCGGCGAACTGGAGTCCGCTGGGCGAGAGCAGTCTGCGCGCGAGCCGGATGACGAGCACGAGTCGCACGAGCCGCGCGAGCCGGAAGGCACGCGCGGCCTGGACGCTGGCAGGCAGGAACGGCACGGTCACCAGCACGATCAGGACGAGCAGCGGGTTCGCGCGCATCCACTCCGTCCTGCTCGGCGCGACGGCGAGCATGGCGGCCAGCTCGGCGACGAACACGGCCCAGATGACCCAGTTGAGCACCGCCGCGGCCTCTCGGAGACCGCCGGCATGGGCCGTCGCCTCGACGATGATCGCGGGGATCACGAGCGCGCTCGCGAGCAGCACAGGCTTCTCGAAGCGGCGTTTCATCGCGGCGATGGGGGACGGCGGGCGGCCTGTCCGCTCGGCTGCGACGGCGCTGGACGCGGCGGTGCTGGTCATGGTGCGTGCTCCCCGAATCGTTGGCACACCTGAAGCTAGTGTGATGTCGGTGGGCATCGCAACTCCTTACGCGTCGCGGCCCGCCCGCTGGCGCCTTGCCGTTTGCGACGCGAGCGGGCGGCGTACCGGTGGGCGTCTATCGCGGCATCGGCTTCAAGGCCGGCGCCTGGCACGACGTCGGCTGGTGGCAGCTCCAGCTCCTGCCCCGCGACGCCCCGCCGGCGGAGCCGCAGCCGCCGCCGGAGATCTGACCGCGGCTACAGCCCGGCCGCCGAGAGGCCGATGCAGGTCGAGTGCTGGGAGGCACGCTCCTGCTTCTGCTGGTCCTCGGTGGCATCGTCGTCGCGACGCTCGTCCTCGCCCGCGGCATCGGCCGCTGGGCGTTGCCGCTGACCTGGCTCGCGGCCACGCTCCTGAGCACCGCGCTCTACCTCCTGCCCACGACGGTCGACGGGCGCAACGCGTTCCACGAGCGGCTCGCCATCGCGCTGCTCGCAAGCTGCGTGCTCGCCTGGGAGGCGAGCCGCCGCGCAGGTCCAAGCACGAGCCAAGGCCTCGCCGTGCTCGCCGCAGCTGCAGGAACGCTGACGCCGCCCGCGATCCTGGTCGCGCTCGTAGAGATCGCCTGCCCGGGCGGCGGCTGCTGGTCGTAGGCGCCGGCGCGACGCGAGCGCCCGATCAGCCGGGCGCGGCTCGGCCCGATCGGCATCCCCTGTGAGCGTGCCACGAGGATGCGCAGCGCCGCGGCAGTCCGGCGAACGAGGATGCCGAGCGGGAGCGAGCCAGCGCCCGGCGTGCCGCGACGCCCGGGCCACGGCCGAAGCGCGGTGAGCGCCAGAGAAGGCTCAGTGCACGTCGTCGGCGCTCGACGCCGGCGGGCGGGACTCCTCGGCGAGCGACGTGATCGCGAGCAGGCCGCGGGCGGCGGTCTCGAGCACGTCGGTCGCCTCCTCGGAGGAGCGGGCGTAGAGCTCGACGAGCAGGTGGACGACGATCTGGTCCTCGTCGTGCTTGTGGAAGCGCACGTGCGTGAAGAACTCGCGCGTGCCGTGGTCGCCGAAGGCGGCGTAGGAGAGCGCGTCGCCGGCCTCCGGGCCGGAGCAGGTCTCGACGTCGTCGGCGTCGACCGCGACGGTGCACGAGGCGACCCACGGCGTGCCGGCGACCATCCGCTCCCAGCGGTCCTCGATCGGCTCGACGCGGCCGTTGTGGAAGCCGAGATGCGGCTGGTCGTGCATGCAGTCGAGGCACTGCACGACGGCCTCCTGCAGCTCGTCCACGACCTCGGCACGCTCGCCGGTGCCCGGATCGATCCGGTGGATGCCCTCGTAGTGCACCTGCACCTCGAGGTTCTGCGACCAGCAGCGGTAGCAGCGCAGCCAGCTGCGCACGGTCTCCTGGTCGGTCGATCCCTCCATGCAGGGGATTCTATGCTCCGGAGCACGATGGGCGAGACACGGGACCCGATCGGGGTGGTGCTCGCCGGTGGCGCCGGGCGGCGGATCGGCGGTGCGAAGGCGACCGTCGCGCTGCGCGGCACCCCGCTCGTGCTCTATCCGCTGCGCGCGTTGCAGGCGGTTCTCGCCGAGGTCGTCGTCGTCGCCAAGCAGGCGAGCGAGCTGCCGCCGCTGCCGGGCGTGCCGATCTGGATCGAACCGGCGCAGCCGCGCCATCCGCTCGCGGGGATCGTCCACGCGCTGGAGGCGACCGGCGCCGCGGCGGGGATCGAAGGGATGGGCCGCGACGTCCTGGTGGTCGCCGGCGACCTGCCGTTCGTCTCTCCCGAGCTGGTCGAGCTGCTCGCACACGCCGACGCGGGCGGTGCGCCGGCGTTGGTGCCGCGCGCAGGCGGCCGGCTGCAACCCTTGCTCGCGCGCTACGCGCCGTCCGCGCACGTGCCACTCGCCGCAGCGCTCGCGCGCGATCCGCTGCCGTCGCTGACCGACGCGGTCGCGGCGCTCGGTCCCCAGGTGCTCGAGCTGGAGGACCCGGCGCCGTTCTTCAACGTCAACGCGCCCGAGGACCTGCTCACCGCGCACGGCCTGTTCGACCGTGACGGCCTGCCGTGGCCGCCGGAGTGATCAGCGCTCGACGGCCCGCTTGGGCACCGCGGCCTCGAGCGTCGCGTCGAAGTCGGTCTTGGAGACCGGGCCGACGCAGGGGGATGTGGCGCCGGCGGCGCGGTAGCGATCGATCCCGGCCTTGACCGCGTCGGGGTCGCCGACGGCTGCGAGCGTGCCGAGGAAGCGCTCGGAGATCGCCTGCTGCATCGCCTCGCCGTCGCCCGCGCCGGCGCCCGCGTCGAACGCGGCGATCTCGTCGGCGAAGCCGGAGCGCTCCAGCATCGCGCGGTAGAACGGCAGGCCGAAGTAGGGGATCAGCTCGCGCCGCAGCGAGGCGTGCGCGACGGCGGGATCCTCGACCGCGGCGGCGGGCACGGCGGGGACGACGTCGAAGCCCTCCAGCGTCTTGCCGGCGCGCTCGCGGCCCTCGCGCACCATCGGGATCACGACGTCGCGGATGTAGGGCGGGGTGCAGAGCCAGAGGATCACGCCGTCGGCGATCTCGCCGGCGAGCCGCAGCATGCCGGGGGAGAGGGCGGCGACGTAGATCGGCAGGTCCGGGCGCGGGTCGAGCCCGGCGAGCTGGAAGCCGGTGCGCCACTTGACCGCCGGCGCGTCCGGCGCCGCGGTCGGCGGTGCCTCGCCGCGCAGGATCGCCCGCACGATCGACGCGTACTCGCGCATCTCCGCGACCGGTCTGTCGATCGTCTGCCCGTGCCAGCCCTCGACGACCGGGCGGTGCGAGACGCCGAGGCCGAGGTTGAGGCGGCCGCCGCTGAGGTCGTCGATCGTCGCGGCGGTCTGCGCCATCGTCGCCGGCGTGCGCGTGTAGATCGGCACGACGCCGGTGCCGACGCGGATTCGCTGCGTGCGCATCGCATACGCGGTCACGACCGTCAGCGACTCGCGCCCCGCGATGTGCGTCACGTACGCCGACTCGTACCCCAGCTCCTCCGCACGCTGCACGCGCGCGAGCGACTGCTCGATCGAGCGGCCGGTGGAGACGAAGCAGCCGAGTCCCATGCGTTCTCCTATCTCGCGAACAGCTCGCGCGCTCGCTGCACGACCAGCTCCGGGCGCTCCTCGGGGAGGAAGTGGCCGGTCTTGTCGACCCACTCGATCCGCATGTTCGGGGCGTAGGGCTCGTGGTCGCCGTGGTCTCTGGCGCCCTGGAGGATCTGGTCGCGTCTGCCCCACAGCAGGTGGATCGGCGTTGCGATTCTGTGCTGCTTGAACGCGCCGGACATGAACGGGCGCAGCTCGTGCAGCAGGAACGTGCGGTAGTACATCGAGGTCGCGTGGGCGTGCTCGGGCTCGCGCAGCACGTCGACGAAGGCGGCCAGCTCGTCGGGCGTGTAGTCGCCGTGCGAGCGCGCGACCTGCAGCACCTGCGCGCTGAAGCGCCCGTTGCGCATCAGCCCGGCGCCGAGGCCCGGCGTGCCGAGGGCGACCTGGTACCAGAGGTTGAAGAGCCGCTTGAGGCTCGGGCGCTCCTGCGGCGGCCACGGGTGCGGGATCGAGCAGCCGAGGTAGTGGCCGACGCGCTCCGGCGCGGTCGCGCAGATCAGGAAGCCGGCGAACGCGCCCCAGTCGTGGCCGATCAGGTCGAAGCGCTCGACGCCCAGCTCGCTCAGCAGCGCGAGCACGTCGTCGGCCAGCTCCTGCTTGCGGTAGCCCTGCTTCGGCGCGTCGCTCCAGCCGAGCCCGCGCAGGTCCGGCGCGATCACGCGGCGGTCGCGCGCGAGGCCGGGGATCACGTCGCGCCACATGAACCAGTGCTGCGGCCAGCCGTGCAGCAGCACCACAGGCGGCGCATCCGCCGGACCGGCCTCCGCGACGTGGAAGCGCAGGCCGCGCGTGTGCACGTCGCGGTGCGTGACCCCTTCGACCTGCGGCATCGGCACGGCCGTCATGCGGGCAACCCTAGCCAGGCGGCCAGGACGGCGCGCCGGATGCTGGGCGCGCATACACGATGCTACGATGCACGTATGAAGCGCACCACCATAAGCCTTCCTGACGACCTCGCCGGCATCGTGTCGCGCGAAGCCCGGCGGCGCCAGGTGTCGGTCTCCGAGCTTGCTCGCGAGGCGCTTCGCGAGCACGTCGGCGCCAAGCCGGACGAGCCCCGCGCGCTGCCGTTCGTAGGCATCGGCCACAGCGGCCAGCGTCATACCGCGCGCGACGCGGAGGACATCCTCGCGCGTGAGTGGGGCCGTGCTGGCGGTCGTTGACACCGGCCCGCTCTACGCCTCGCTCGATCGCGACGACGACGACCACGAGCGGTGCGTCGCGGCGCTCCAACGGACGGACCTCCAGCTCGTGATCCCGGTTCTCGTGGTGGCGGAGACGAGCTATCTCGCGGGAACGCGGCTCGGCGCGGGAGTCGAGGCGCAGTTCGTCGCCGCCCTGGCAGCGCTTGAGGTCGAAGTGCCGGCGCCGGAGGACTGGACGCGGATCGCCGCGCTCGTAGACCGCTACGCCGACTTCCCGCTGGGCGCGACGGACGCCTCGGTCGTCGCGCTGGCGGAACGGCTCGACGCCGAGATCGTCATCACGCTGGACGAGCGCCACTTCCGTGCCGTGCAACCGGCACATCGCGAGACGTTCCGACTCCTGCCGGACTGAGTGTCAGTCGCGCTTGAGCATCAGCGCGACGAGCACCGCGGCGAAGGCGATCGTGCCGAACGTCAGCGCGGTGCCGAGGTTGGCGGCGCCCAGCAGGCCGGCGAGCGCGCTGACGACGGCGAACGTCGCGGCGAGGATGAGCACGTCCACGAGCACGGCAGGCATCGCGCGCATCATGCCACGCCCGCGTGCTCGGCCAGCGCCCGCTCGAGCGCGGGCACGTCGAGGCCGGCGTCCTGCGCCTCCAGCCAGCGCTCGGCGGCACGGCGCCCTCCGAGGGCGCGCAGGCCGCGCGCGCCGTGCTCGGCGGTGAAGTCGGCGAGCGCGTGCAGCCGGCGGGCGCGCAGCCGGCGGGCGGCGACGTCGCTCGCGGACCGGTGCGCGTCGATCGCGTCGAGCAGTCTGTCGATCCCCTGCGGCGGCGCGAGCGAGCTGACCGCGACGACCTGCGTCTCGCGCGCGCCGAGCGAGCGCAGCGCCGCGTGCAGGTCGCGCCGCGCGCTGATCGCGACCTGGCCGAGGTCGGCCTTCGTCACGACGAGCACGTCGGGGATCTCCATGATCCCGCTCTTGAGGAACTGCAGCACGTCGCCGGAGCCCGGCTGCACGACGACCGCGACCGTGTCCGCCACCTCCGCGACCTCCGTCTCGGACTGGCCGACGCCGACCGTCTCGATCACGACGACGTCGAACGCCGCCGCCAGCGCGTGCGCGGCGGCACGGGTAGCGGGGGCGAGGCCGCCGAGGCGGTCGCCGGCCGCCATCGAGCGGATGAAGATCGACCGGTCCGCCGGGTCATGCTCGATCCGCGCCCGGTCGCCGAGCAGCGCCCCGCCGGAGCGCTTGGAGGAGGGGTCGACGGCCAGCACGGCCACGCTGCGCCCGCGCCCGCGCCAGCCGGAGACGAGCTGCGACAGCAGCGTCGACTTGCCGGCCCCCGGCGGCCCCGTCACGCCGACCACATGCCCCGGCGCCTCGCCGCCCAGCGCCCCCGGAGCGACCGCTGCCATCAGCGCCGCGATCTCCGCCTGCGCCGCCGGCGCTCGCGACTCCACGAGGTTCAGCACGGCGGGCGCAGTGGATAGGTCCTGCTCCCGCAGCCGTGCGCCGAGGTCAGCGCCGGTCATCGAACGTTGCTCAGACCGAGGACGAACGCGAGTCGGTCCTCGACTTCGACCATCCGCCGCCAGGGGATTCTTCCGAGCTGCTCGACGAGCCCTCCGTCGCGGACCGTCATCAGGTCGTGGCACAGGACGTAGCTCTGCTCCGGCAGGCCGTCGACCTCTCCGGGCGCGAGCGAGATCACCGTCGGGACGCTCCGCGCACGCTTCACGCTCGTGATGCGCGCAGCCACCGGTTGCATCGCGAGCGTCACGGTGCGATCCGACACGAGGACGACAGGTTTGACGCCGACCTCGGGGATCCGAGCGAACCAGACCTCTCCGCGCTCGTACATGGCTCAGTCGTCGAAGTCGCCGGCACGCGCACGGCTCAGCAGCGCGCCGCGTCGCCACGCGTCGCCCTCGACGTCCTCACGGTTGAACGCGCGCATCTGCTCCATCAGCTCCGGCTCGCGTTGCACTCGCTCGACTGTCGCCACGAGCGCCTCCGTCACCGTGCGGGCGAACTCCGCCTGTCCAGGGGTTTCCGGCAGGTTGCGCAGGCGACGGACGAGCGCGATCTCGAACTCGTGGCTGAAGTGGCCGGCGTCGGGCGACGCAAGGATGTCCTGAAGCCCTACACGGGCAGCTCGCATGCGCTCGGCGAACTCGCTCGGAGCCCGAAAGCTGTACGTCTTCTGCGCCGTGGCCATGCACGCCAGGCTACGCGCTCACAGGCGTCCTGTCTACAACATGTAGATGGGATGACTACGCTGTCGCGCCGATGCCGTTGCGCTCGGCGACCAAGGCGACGACGTCGCGCATGATGCGCGTGATGTCGAAGTCCTTCGGCGTGTAGACGGCGGCGACGCCGGCCTCGCGCAACGGCGCCTCGTCGGCGACGGGGATGATCCCGCCGACGATCACGGGGACGTCGCCGACGCCCGCGTCGCGCAGCGCTTCCACCACGCTCGGGATCAGCTCGCGGTGCGACCCCGACAGGATCGACAGGCCGACGACGTGGACGCCCTCGTCGCGCGCGGAGGCGGCGATCTGCGCGGGGGTGAGGCGGATGCCCTCGTAGACGACCTCCATGCCCGCGTCACGCGCGGCGACGGCGATCTGCTCGGCGCCGTTGGAGTGGCCGTCGAGGCCCGGCTTGCCGACGAGGATCTTCAGCCGGCGCCCGAGCTGCTCGGACACGCGCTCGACCTCGTCGCGCAGCTCCTCGAGCGCCCCGTCGCCGATCGAGACGGCCTCCCCGACGCCGGTCGGCGCGCGGTAGGAGCCGAACACGTCGCGCAGCGCCTGCGCCCACTCGCCCGTCGTCACGCCCACGCGGGCGGCGGCGATCGTCGCGTCCATGACGTTCTCGTCGGAGGCGGCGACGCGCGCGAGCTCGGCCAGCGCGGCGTCGACCGCGGCCTGGTCACGCTCGGCGCGCCAGGCGGCGAGCGCCTCCTTCTGGTGGCGCTCCACGTCGGGGTCCACCACCAGGATCCCGCCGTCGCCGTCCGCCGTCAGCGGCGAGGGCTCGGTCTCCGTGTAGACGTTCTGGCCGACCACCTTCTGCGCGCCGGACTCGATGCGGCGGATCCGCTCGCGGTGCGACTCGACCAGCGCGGCCTTCATGTAGGGGACCGCGTCGACCGCGCCGCCGTGCTCGGCGACGATCGCCATCTCGGCGCGCGCGCCGGACAGCAGCTCGTCCACGAGCCCGTCCATCACGACCGAGCCCTCGAAGATGTCGGGATACTCGAGCAGGTCGGTCTCGTAGGCGAGCACCTGCTGGAGGCGCAGCGCCCACTGCTGGTCCCACGGACGCGGCAGGCCGAGCGCCTCGTTCCAAGCCGGCAGCTGGATCGCCCGGGCGCGCGCGTCGCGGCCGAGCGTCACGGCCAGCGCCTCCAGCACGATCCGCTGGACGTTGTTCTCCGGCTGCGCCTCGGTCAGGCCCAGGGAGTTGACCTGCACGCCGTAGCGGAAGCGGCGCTGCTTGGGGTCCTCGACCCCGTAGCGCTCGCGACCGAGCTCGTCCCACAGGATCCCCATCGCGCGCAGCTTCGCGTGCTCCTCGACGAAGCGCACGCCGGCGTTGACGAAGAACGAGATGCGGCTGAAGACCTTGCCCATCTGCTCGGCCGGCACGCGCGCTTCTGACGGCGTCGAGGACGGCGATCGCGGTGGACATCGCGTAGGCGATCTCCTGCACCGGCGTCGCGCCCGCCTCCTGCAGGTGGTAGGAGCAGACGTTGATCGGGTTCCACTTCGGCACGCGCTCGACGGTGTAGGCGACCATGTCGGCGATCAGCCGCATCGAGGGGCCGGGCGGGAAGGCGTAGGTGCCGCGGCTGAGGTACTCCTTGATGATGTCGTTCTGCGTCGTGCCCTGGAGCTGCTCGGGGCCGACCCCCTGGTCCTCGGCGGTGACGATGTAGAGCGCGAGCAGCCAGGCGGCCGTCGCGTTGATCGTCATCGACGTGTTCATCTTGTCGAGCGGGATGTCGTGCAGCAGCGCCTTCATGTCGCCCTTGTGCGCGACCGGCACGCCGACCTTGCCGACCTCGCCGCGCGCCAGCTCGTGGTCGGCGTCGTAGCCCGTCTGCGTCGGCAGGTCGAAGGCGATCGAGAGGCCCGTCTGGCCCTTCGCGAGGTTGCCGCGGTACAGCTCGTTGGACTTCTCCGCGGTCGAATGGCCGGCGTACGTCCGCATCATCCACGGACGGTCGGGCTGGGACAGGCGGTGGGAAGGCGGGGCGTCGTCGCTCATGCGCCCGATTGTAAGCTGGAGATACGTGGAAGGTCGCGCAAATCACTCCCCCGAGCCGATCGACGTCCGCTTCCAGGGGCTCGACCGCGTCATCTGCTGCTGGCGGATCGGCGACGTGCTCGTCGATCCCGGGCCGGAGTCGAGCGTCGAGACGCTGCTCGCCGCGCTCGGCGACATCCGCCCGCGCGCGCTGCTGCTGACGCACATCCACCTCGACCACGCGGGCGCGACCGGTGCTTTGGTGCAGCGCTGGCCCGACCTCGACGTCTACGTCCACGAGCGCGGCGCGCCGCACGTGATCGACCCCTCGAAGCTGCTCGCGAGCGCCGGGCGCCTCTACGGCGAGGAGAGCATGAAGCCGCTGTGGGGCGACGTGCTGCCGGTGCCGGAGGAGCGCGTGCACGCGCTGAGCGGCGGGGAGACGATCCCGCTCGCGGGCGCCGGTCGCTTCCGCGTCGCGTACACGCCCGGCCACGCCTCGCACCACGTCTGCTACCTGCACGAGGAGTCCGGGCGCGCGTTCGTCGGCGACATGGCCGGCGTGCGGATCCCGCCCGGCGACGTGACGATCGCGCCGACGCCGCCGCCGGACATCGACGTCGAGGCGTGGGACCGCTCGCTCGACCTGATCGCCGCGTGGCGGCCGGCGAGTCTCGGCCTCACGCACTTCGGCGGGATCGACGCGGTCGCGCAGCAGCTCGACGCGGTGCGCAGCTCGCTGCACGAGCTCGCGCAGCTGACGCGCAACGCCGGTCCGGCGACCGTCGGCGGCGCCGTCAGAGACCGCGTCGAGACGACCGGCGACCGCCTGCTGCGCGCCGCCTACACGGCGGCGGTGCCGCCCGAGCACATCTACCAGGGCCTCGAGCGCTACTGGCGCAAGCGCGCCGAGCGCGAGGCGGCCGCGCCGGATCCGACCGGCGTCCAGTCGGCGTAGCCGCGCGCGCGAGCGGCGATACCCTGCGGTCGATGTCGCAGACGATCGAGCGGCCGCGCGTCCACGGGGTGGGCGGGGACGAGTCGGGCCTCGGCGGTCACTGGCGCGTGATCGTCAAGAACGACAACCACAACACGTTCGAGCACGTCGCCCGCACGCTCGCCCGCTACATCCCAGGCGTCGACGTCGACAGAGGCTTCGCGTACGCCGACCAGATCCACCGCAGCGGCCAGGCGATCGTCTGGACCGGCCAGAGAGAGCCGGCCGAGCTCTACTGGGAGCAGCTCCGCGACGCCGGTCTCACGATGGCTCCATTGGAGCAGGGCTAACCGCGGACGCGGAAGCGCAGCGTCCTCGCCACGTGACCGCGGTAGGGCAGCGCGGTCGCGCTGAGCGACAGGCCGGCGGCGCGGCGGGCGAGCGCGCGCGAGTTGTGGAGGGGGAGGCGCAGCGTGATCTGCCCGCCGCGCGGGATGCTCACGCGCTTGGTGCCCATGCCGGCGCCGTCGGAGCGCGTGAAGCGCACGCGGCCGCGGCAGGGGAGCGCTCTCACGAGCTCGAGCAGGCCGAGGCCGGCGGGGCAGCTGGCGTGCAGCACGATCGCGCCACGGTGCAGCGGCAGCAGCGGGCCGACCGTGATCGCGCTGCGGCCGCGGTCGTTGATGCCGGCGAACGGGAACGGCAGCGTCGGCACGGTGATCCGCGTGCCGCCGCGCGGCGGCGCGAGGTGGCTGCTCTCGCAGTCGATCTCGGTGGAGTCGCGCGGGTCGTCGACGACGAGGTCTCGGCCCCGCCCGCAGGTCACGGCCGTCTGGCGCCCGTCGCGGAGCGCGAAGCGGTCGCGGCCCGCGCCGCCTTCGAGCTGCTCCACGTCGTCGGCGATCGTGTCGCCCTCGCCGGGCGCGCCGCTGTAGCCGTCGCGGCCGATCGCCACGCGCACGCCGCCGCGGCGCGGCAGCAGCGTGCCGTCGCGGCGGATGCGGTCGGCGTAGGTGACGAGGTCCTCGCCGGGACCGCCGCGCAGCACGTCCGCGCCCGGGCCGCCGGCGATGATGTCCTGGCCGGGGCCGCCGTCGATCGTGTCGTCGGCCGGGCCGCCGACGATCAGGTCGTCGCCGGGACCGCCCTGCACGTCGGCCGGCAGGTCGGCGCGGATGCGCACGTCGCTGCCGAGCAGCCCGAGTCTGACCTCGATCCGTTCGATGCCGGCGTCCGGGCAGCTCGCGTGGTAGCCGTCCTCGCCGAGGGCGCAGCCCGAGCCGTCGGCGATCGTCATGCGGCTCGCGTTCTCGTCGAGCGTCAGCGTGCCGTCGCCGGGCTGCGAGATGGTGACGTTGACCGGCTCGACGTCGTCGCCGGTGTAGCGCAGCACGGTCCCGTCGAGCTCGACGAGGCCGCCGGCGGCCGCCGGGACGGCGGCGACCAGCAGCGCGGCGAGGGCGACCAGGGCGATGCGCAGGGCGGGCACGGGCACGTCAGGGTACGGAACGCGCCAGATGCCGAAACGGAGCGGTGCGCGCGGCACCGCTCCGGTCGCGTTTCGCCCTCCGGTCAGCCCAAGCGGCGACCTGCGGGCGACGTCAGACCCCGACCAGCGCCTTGCTCTCCTGCCGCTCGGGGCTCACGCGCACGACGTTCCAGACGAGCCCGAGCTTCTCCATTGCGGCGATCGTCAGGCCGCTCGGGTCGGCGAGGCGCTCGAGCCGCCGCAGCCCGTGGAACGCCGAGGTGGGGAAGGCGTGGTGGTTGTGGTGCCACGCCTCGCCGAGCGAGGGGAGGGCGAGCCAGAAGACGTTGCGCGACTCGTCGTCGGTCTCGAAGCGCCGGCGCCCGAAGAAGTGGCAGACCGAGTTGATCGACCACGTCATGTGGTGCAGCAGGAAGATCCGCACGAAGCCGCCCCACACGAGCCCGAGCAGGCCGCCGACGAGCGAGAAGCCGCTGAGCACGAAGCCCAGCACGAACGGGATGAGCAGCGTCATGTAGACCCAGAAGAGGAACGTCTTGCTGACCCAGCGGATCGGCTTGTCGTCGATCAGGTCCGGCGCATAGCGGCGCGCGGAGGCGCGCCCGTGCGTCTTGTCGCCCAGCATCCAGCCGACGTGCGCGTGCCAGAGGCCCTTGACCGCGCCGCGGAAGCCGTCCTCGAAGTCGACGTGCGGGCTGTGCGGGTCGCCCGCCTCGTCGGCGAACGCATGGTGCTTGCGGTGGTCGGAGACCCACGTGATGACATCGCCCTCGACGGCCATCGAGCCGGCGATCGCCAGTGCGACGCGCACGGGGGTCGAGGTTTCGAACGCGCGATGGGTGAAGAGCCGGTGGTAGCCGATCGTGATGCCGAAGCCGGTGATCGCGTACATGAAGACGAAGATCGCGAGGTCGGTCCAGCCGACCGCCTTGTTCCACAGCAGCACGATCGAGCCGAGGAACACGACGAAGGGGAGGGCGACGGCGACGAGGTTGGAGATGCGATGGGCGCGGGTCATGGGTTTGGAGCCTACGACGCAAACTGGCCCTTGTCGTCATCTGCCGACAACGTCTTGACCGTCAAGAGTTGTAGGTTTGGCACAAGAATGACCGACGCTGTGCCAGACGCCTTCGACCCGCGCCCGTGGCGCCGCCTGCCGCCGGAGGCGGTCGCGGCGATGCGCCCGCAGCTGCAGGACCTCGCGCGCGAGATCATCGCCGCGATCCGCGTCGAGGTGCCGGCCTACGCGCGGCCCCTGAAGGGCCCGTTCGGCCGCGGCCTGGTCGTCGGGGTGGAGGAGGCGCTGCGGCAGTTCCTCGACGGGATCGAGGCCGGCGGCTCGATGCCGCGCTCGCGCGTCTACGTCGACCTCGGGCGCGGCGAGGTGCGCGCCGGGCGCAGCCTCGACGTGCTGCTCGCGGCCTACCGCGTCGGCGCGCGCGTCGCGTGGCGGCGCTTCTCCGCCGGCGGCGTCGCGGCCGGGCTGGAGCCGACGACGCTCTACCTGCTGGCCGAGTCGATCTTCGCCTACATCGACGAGCTGTCGGCGAAGTCGGCCGAGGGCTACGCGCTCGAGCAGTCGGCTGCGGCGGGCGAGCGGCGCGCGCAGCGCCAGCGGCTGGTGCGCCTGCTGCTGCGCGAGCCGCCGGCCGACCCGCTCGACGTCGAGGAGGTCGCGCGCGCGGCGCAGTGGCGGCTGCCGGATGCGCTCGCGGCGTTCGCCTTCCCGGAGGCGGACGGCGAGCGGATCGTGCCGCGCCTGCCGGCGGACGCGATCGTGGACACGGTCGGCGACGTCGTGTGCGTGCTCGTGCCGGATCCCGGCCGCGCGGACTGCCGCGCGAAGCTCCAGCACGCGGTCGGGCCGCGCCACGTCGCCGCGCTCGGGCCGCCGGTCGCCTGGCGCGACGCGCCGCTCAGCCTCGCGCGCGCTCGCGCGGTGCTGGAGCTCGCCGCCGAGGGGGCGGCGCCCGACCACGGCATGCTCGACGCGGCCGACCACACGACCGCGCTGCTGCTGCGCAGCGACCGCCGGCTCGCCCAGGAGCTGGTGCGCGCGCGGCTCGCGCCGCTGGAGACGCTCGCCGCCGGTCCGCGCGCACGGCTGACGGCGACGCTCGCCGCCTGGCTCGCCGCGCAGGGACGGCTGCAGGCGGTCGCGGAGCGGCTGCACGTCCACCCGCAGACGGTGCGCTATCGCCTCGGACAGCTGCGCGAGCTGTTCGGCGACGAGCTCGACGACTCGCAGCGGCGCTTCGAGCTGCAGCTCGCCCTGCGAGCCGAGGGCGCGTTCGAGGGCGGCTGAGGCGGCGCGCTCAGACGGCGGTGGCCGTCTCGGCGGCGGCCTCGGAGGCGATCATGTCCTCCGCGATCTCCTCGTGCCAGACGTAGAGCACCGGCACCTGGTACTTGCCCATCCACTCGGCGCGGAACGCGACCAGCTCGGGGCCCTCCCAGTAGCGCTCCCAGTCGAGTCTCGACTCGAACCACACCATCTGCGTGATTCTGTACGCGTCGTCGCGGGAGCGGTGGACGCGGTACTGCGTCGCGCCGTAGCGCAGCGACACGGCCGCGACCTCGCTCACCGCCGCGGCGAGTCTGTCGCCGCGGAAGAGCGTCGCGTACCAGGGGATGTGAACGACTCCGGCCATGGGCGGTGATCCTAGCGGTCGGGTTCTCGGATCGCGTTGCGGCGGCGGCGAGGCCGGCGCTCAAGCGCCGACCTCCGCGCGGATCGCGCCCGGGCCGTCGGCCGTCTTGCCCTGGTCCTCCTCGGTCGCGCCGACGAGGATCGCGATCTTGCCGAGGTGCTTGTTGTCGCGCAGCAGTTGGTGCGCCTCGGCGACCTTCTCGAAGCCCATCGTCTGCCACAGCACGGGCCGCACGAGCGACTGCTCGATCAGCTCGTTCGCCTTCGTCGCCTCCCACGCGTTCGCGAAGTGCGAGCCGATGATCTGCTTCTGGCGCATCCACAGGTAGCGCACGTCGAAGTCGAGCTGGTAGCCGGAGGTGGCGCCGCAGATGACGACTCTGCCGAACGGCTTGACGCACAGCACGGAGGTCGGGAACGTCGCTCTGCCGACGTGCTCGAAGACGATGTCGGGCGCGCCGCCGAGCTTCTCCTCGACGACCGCGCAGAAGCGCTTGGACTCCTTGAAGCGCGCCTTCTCGTCCGCGCCCTCCTCCCCGCCGCGGCGCATCATGCCCGTGAACTCGTTGCGGTCGATGTAGTCGACGGCGCCGAGCTGCTTGACCAGCTCGCCCTTCTCCGCGGAGGAGACGACGCCGACGGACTGCGCGCCGGCGATCTTGCACAGCTGCGTGGCGAACACGCCGAGGCCGCCGGCGGCGCCCCAGATCAGCACGCGGTGACCGGGCTGCAGCTTCGCCTGGTCCATCAGCATGCGGTAGGCGGTGAAGTAGGTGAGGCCGTAGGAGGCGGCCTCCTCCCAGCTGAGGTGTCTCGGCTTCGGCAGCAGCTGCTGCGCTTGCACCTTCGTGAACTGGGCGAAGGAGCCCCACGTCGTTCTCGTAGCCCCAGATCTGCTGCGAGGGCGCGGCGAGCGGGTCGAGGCCGTGGACCTCCGGGTCCTCGTAGGAGGCCTGGTTGCAGTGGATCACGACCTCGTCGCCCGGCTTCCAGCGCGTGACGCCCTCGCCGACCTTCCAGACGACGCCCGACGCGTCGGAGCCGCCGATGTGATGGCCGTACTGCGGATGGTCGCCGTAGCGCATGACGGAGACCGGCTCGCCGAGCGCGGCCCACACGTTGTTGAAGTTGACGCCGGCGGCCATCACGCGCACGACGACCTCGAACGCGCCCGGCTGCGGCGTCTCGATCTCCTCCAGCTGGAACGCGTCGACGGGCTCGCCGAGGCGCTCCTCGCGGATCACCCACGCGGTCATCGTCTCGGGGAGCGTCCCCGGCTCGGTCGCCACGCTCGCGACCTGGCTCACGTCAACAGCCACACGGCACCTCTTCGCAGTTCGGTTCGACGGGATGGGAGGCCCGCATCGTAGCGGTGCGAGGAGGGTCGCCTATCTGGTGGCGTCAGTCGAGGAGGCGGTTGCGGCGGAACCACGCGAACAGTACGAGGCATGACAGCAGCGCGCCGCCGACGCCGAAGACGGCGAACGCCCAGAACGACGTCACGTGGCGCACGAGCCAGCCGAAGTTCATGCCGAAGAAGCCGGTCAGCGCGGTGATCGGCAGGAAGACGGTCGCGACGAGCGTCAGCTGCTTCATCACGACGTTGAGGCGGTTGGAGACGGTCGAGAGGTAGACGTCCATCGTGCCCGTGAGCAGGTCGCGGTAGGAGTCGACGAGGTCCGAGACGCGGATCAGGTGGTCGTAGACGTCGCGGAAGTAGTCGCGCGAGCCGGTCGCGAGGCCTGGCAGGTCGTTGATGTCGCTGATCGTGCGGGCGGCGAGGTCGCGCTGCGGCGTGACCACGCGGCGCAGCACGACGAGCCGGCGCTTGAGGCGGAAGACGCGCTGGAGCTGCTCGTCGGTCGGCTGCAGCACGATCACGTCCTCGAGCTCGTCGATCGCGTCGTCGATCGCCTCCAGCACGGGGAAGAAGGTGTCGGTGAGCGTGTCGAAGATGCGGTAGACGACGAGCTCCTCGTCGCGGCTGGGGTCGGCGGCGATGCGGTGGCGCAGCGCGTCGAGCTCGTCGCAGCCGTCGTGCCGCACGGTCACGACCCAGTCGCCGCTGACCATGATGTGGACCTCGACGAGATGCGGTCTCTCGCCGGACAGGTCGGTCGGCGCCTGCGCGCCGTAGAAGACGATCAGCATCTGGCCGCCGTAGCGGTCGAGCTTCGGCCGCTGATGCTGCTCGCGCATGTCCTCGAGCGCGAGCGGGTGCCAGCCGAAGCGCTCGGCGAGCGCGCCGAGCTCGTCGTGGCCGGGGTCGACCAGGTCGAGCCAGAAGAACTCGTCGCGCGCGGTCAGCGCGTCGAGGGCGTGCTCGTCGATCGCGTCGAGGACCTGCATCGTCGGCGCACGCTAGCGCCGCTCACGGACGCCGATCGCGCCCGGCCTACGGTTGGAGCAGATCCTGCTGGGCGCTCGGCCGCTCGGAGCCGACCGTCAGGCGCGCGGGCGCGAGCTTGCCGTCGGCGACGCCGACGCGGCAGGCGCCTTCGACGAGCGGGAGCTGGACGCGGGCCGTGCCCTGCGGGTTGATCGGGCCGCTCGAGGCGCCCTCGGCGACGCACGAGCCGCCGAGCGTGAGGTTGCGCGTGCGACCGGTCTCGTTCGCGATCAGCACGAGGACCGGTCCCGCGCCGACGCTCACGGGGGAGAGCTCCACGCGGCCGCCGACCAGCTCGACGGAGATCGAGACCGGGGCGGGCGGGCGGGACGCGTTGTCGTAGCCGCCGCTCGACGCGCAGCCGGCGACGCCGAGGACGAGCGCGATGGCGCTGAGCGCTGCGAGCATCCGCGTCCGCATGGTGGCGTGTGGTCTCCCTGTCGTTCCCGGCTTCGCGGCCGGTCCGTCGCTCTGCCGGCGCCCCCGGGCCGCTCGGCGGGAACCTTAGCCGACCGGCCAGTCAACCGCGAGTGGCGTGCTGAATGCGCCACAAAGAGCGTGCAAATGGCCACATCGAAATGTGGTGTCGCGGTCGAACGACGGGTGGGGCGGCCGCATGCGCGGCCGCCACGTGCCGGTCAGGAAGTCGCGCCGGCGGACGTGCCGCGCACGCCGGCGACAAGCCGATCGCGCTCGCCGGCGACCTCGTCGAGGCGCCGTTGGAGGCGCTCCCACGACAGCAGCTCGGCGTCCTCGTAGTCGGTGCCGGCGAGGTCCGCAGTCGAGTTGCGGTAGTCCTCCCAGGCCGACCGGCGCTGCTCGTCGAGCTCCTCGAGCTGCCTGCTCGTGTCGTGTTCGGCGAATGTGGTCATCGGCGCCTCCTTCCTTCGATGGTGACCCCGTGCACTGCACATCCTACCCTGGCCCGCGGTCGCGACACGACCGAGGGGTGCGTCAGAACGGCAGCTCGACCACCTCGGCGCTGGCGGTCCCGGCGGACAGCGCCGCGCCGGGCTCCGCCTCGCGACGCACGAGCGCGAGACCGATCGGGCCGAAGACGGGGGAGTCGGCGACGCTTCCGAGGCGGCCGACCGGCTTGCCGCCGAGCGTCAGCTCCGTGCCGGGCTCCACGGCCTCGGAGAGGCGCAGGCCGCGCAGGTGGCGGTTCGGCTTGCCCTTGTAGTAGAGGCGCGCGACCGTCTCCTGGCCGACGTAGCAGCCCTTCGTGAACGAGACGGCGCGCTCGTTGAGCCCCGCCTCCTGCGGGATCGTCGCCTCGTCGAGCTCGGCGCCGAAGCGCGGGCGGCCGTGCTCGACGCGCAGCACCTCGGCGGCGGCCTCCGGGACCGGCACGGCGCCGCGCGCGGCGAGCGCGGCGCGCAGGCCGGCGGTGTCCTGTGCGTCGCACAACAGGTCGACGCCGAGGTCGGTGACGATCGCGCGGGCGGCGATCCCGTCGACCTCGACCGCCGCGTGGGCGTGCTCCGCGTCCGGCAGCGCCTCGGCTGCCGTGCCGGCGACGCGGCGCGCGCCGGGCCCGACGAGCGACAGCTGCCCGCGCTGCAGCGTGCGCTTGTGCAACTCCGCGTCGTAGCCGAGGCGCGCGCGGTGCAGCACGTTGAAGATCCCCTGGAGGGTGCGTCGCTCGGTGTCGAGCAGCAGCTCCTCGCCCGTGTCGAGGATGCGCAGGTCGCCGAGCATCTTGCCCTTCGGGCTCAGCAGCGCCGCATAGCAGCCGGTGCCGGGCGTCAGCGCCTCGACGTCGTTCGTCACCTGTCCCTGGAGGAACGTCTTCGCCTGCGCGCCGGTGAAGGCGAGCTTGCCGCGCTCGGAGCGGTCGACGAGGCCGCACGCCTCGCGGACGGTGCGGTCGGCGTCGAGCTGGGAGGCGGCGGTCGGCATGCGGTCGAGGATAGCGGTCGCCGGATGCGCCGCCGGCGTTGGCTGCGGCATTTCACATCCGAGGTTTAGGTATGCCACAATCACTTGGGTGACCCCGCCGCCGCCCCCGCCGCCGCTCGAGGCGCCCGCCGCCGTCGCGCTGCTCGAGCCGAGCGCGCTCGAGCGCATCCGCGCGCGCCGCGGGCTGCGGGGGATCCTGCCGCTGCTCGGGCCGGCGTTCGTGGCGGCGATCGCCTACGTCGACCCCGGCAACTTCGCGACGAACATCGCCGGCGGCGCGAAGTACGGCTACCTGCTGCTGTGGGTCGTGCTCGTCTCGAACCTGATGGCGATGGCGATCCAGACGCTGTCGGCGAAGCTCGGGCTCGCGACCGGCCGCAACCTCCCGGAGCTGTGCCGCGAGCGGCTGGGGCGCAAGGCGTCGATCGGCCTGTGGATCCAGGCCGAGCTGATCGCGATGGCGACCGACCTGGCCGAGTTCGTCGGCGCGGCGATCGGCCTGAACCTGCTGTTCGGCGTCCCGCTCTTCACCGCCGGGCTGATGACCGGCGTCGTCGCGTTCGGGATCCTCGCGCTGCAGGCGCGTGGCTACCGCCGCTTCGAGTTGGCGATCGGCGGGCTGCTGGCGATCATCCTGCTCGGCTTCCTCTACGACACGCTCAAGGTCGGCGCCGACGCGAGCGGCGTGGTGCACGGGCTGTTCGTGCCCGGCTTCGACGGGACGGACTCGATCCTGTTGGCCGCCGGCATCCTCGGCGCAACCGTCATGCCGCACGTGATCTACCTGCACTCGGCGCTCACGCAGGACCGCATCCCGCCGCGCGACGACGAGGAGCGCCGCCTGCTCTACCGCTTCGCGCGCGTCGACGTGCTGATCGCGATGGCGCTCGCGGGGGTCGTGAACATGCTGATGCTGATCATCGCGGCGTCGCTGTTCCACGAGTCCGGCCTCACCGGCGTCGACTCGATCGAGGGCGCCTACAGCGGCTTCGAGACGCTCGTCGGCGGCGGCGCCGCGCTCGCGTTCGCGGCCGCGCTGCTCGCCTCCGGCTTCGCCAGCTCCAGCGTCGGCACCTACGCCGGCCAGGTCGTGATGCAGGGCTTCATCCGGCGCACGATCCCGCTCGCGCTGCGGCGGCTGGTGACGATGGCGCCGGCGCTCGTCGTGCTCGCGCTCGGGCTCGACCCGACGCGCTCGCTCGTGCTCAGCCAGGTCGTGCTGTCGTTCGGCATCCCGTTCGCGCTCGTGCCGCTGATCCTGCTGACGAGCAGCCGCGCCGTGATGGGCTCCTTCGTCAACCACCGCGCGACCACCGTGGTCGCCTGGGCGATCGCCGCCGCGATCATCGCGCTGAACGCCTTCCTGCTGTGGCAGACGTTCGCGGGCTGAGCGGGGTACGCTTCCGCGCGATGCCCCTCGCCGGCGCCTTCCAGCAGATCGTCGACTCGCTGCCCGACGACTGGACCGACCTCGAGCTCGACGTGCGCCTGCACGACGAGTCGCAGTACGTCGACGCCGCCGTCTACCTCGTCACCTGCAACGCGCAGCCGTACTCGAGACACGACTGGCACTGGCGGATCATCGTCGCCCACCGCTTCGGCCACGCGGCCGCGGCGCCTGCCGTCCACGGCGCGCTGAGACTGCTCGACGACGCCGGGATCGGCGGCGACCTCGTCGTGCGCGAGGTGCGCAGCGGGCGCGTCGAGGTCACGCACGCCTGGGGCCGGCCCGAGTCGGCGATGCGCGACTTCCGCGCGCTGCGCGCGCAGTAGGCAGACTCCAGCGGCATGATCGCGGTCGTCACGGGCGCCTCCAGCGGCATCGGCGAGGCGACGGCGCGACGGCTCGCCAAGGAGCCGGGCGCGCGGCTCGTGCTCGTCGCGCGGCGCGAGGAGCGGCTGCGGGCGCTCGCCGAGGAGGTCGGCGGCGCGACGATCGTGGCGGTCGACCTGACCGACGACGACGCGCCCGCGCGCGTGCGCGACGCGCTCGAGCGCGAGCACGGCGGCCGCCTCGACCTGCTGGTCAACAACGCCGGCGCCTCGTGGAATGCGCCGTTCGCCACCGACGAGGGCGGCTGGGAGAACGTGCGCCGCACGATGGCGCTGAACTTCGACGCGCAGGTGCGGCTCACGGAGGCGCTGCTGCCGCTGCTGCGCGCGAGCGCGCCGGCGGCGATCGTCAACGTCGCCTCCACCGCCGGGCGCGTCGCGCGCGCGGCCGGCGGCGCCTACTCGGCCAGCAAGTTCGCGTTCGTCGGCTGGAGCGACTCGCTGCACCTGGAGGAGCAGCCGCACGGCGTCCACGTCGGCCTCGTGCTGCCGGGCTTCGTCGCGACCGAGGGCTTCCCCCAGCGCCAGCTCGTCGACAGAGCGGTGACGCGCTGGATCGTCTCCAGACCCGAGCGCGTCGCCGAGGCGATCCTCGACGCCGGACCGGGCGGCAAGGCCGAGCGCTACGTCCCGCGCGCGTACTGGGGCGCCGCCGCCGCGCGGATCCTGATGCCCGGGCTCGTGCGCCGGGTTACGCAGCGCGGCGCAAACCGCCTGCTGATGCGCTCGTAGGCCGCGCTGCCTCAGGCAGCGTCGTCGCTGCTTGCGCCCGAGTCCGGCACGACCTGCGTGTCGAACAGGCGGCTGACGTCGGGCGGCGTCGGGACGATCCCGAAGCGCGCCTCCCAGCGCGCCCAGCGGCGCAGGACCGCCGGGTCGAGCCCGCCGATGCGGCCGCCCGGCGGCGAGAGCGCGGGCAGCAGCACGTCGAGCTGGGCCGCGAGCGCTCTGCGGTCGAGGCCGTGGACGCGCGAGGCGAGGTCGTCGAGGCTGCTCGCCGGGTCGTGGACGGTGACCCCGTAGCCGCGCACGAGCGCGCGCACGGTCGCGTGCACGAGCGCCGGGTCGTCGCGCAGCGTGCTGCGGGCGGTCACGAGCACCAGCTCGGGGTAGGGCGGCGCGCCGTAGGCGTCGACGCGGAAGGCGTGCGCGCCGGCGCGGGCGCTTCTGAGCGCGACGCCCTCGACGTTCCAGAAGGCGGTCGCGCCGGCGACTCTGCCGCCGAGCAGCGCGGGCACCGCGTTGAAGCCGATCGTGACCTTCTCGACCTTGTCGTAGTCGCCGCCGGCGCCGGTCACGATCGAGCGCAGCACCGCGTCGTCGCTCGGCAGGCCGGTGACGCCGACCTTGCGGCCCTCCAGGTCGCGCGGGCTGCGCACGCCGGCGGTCGTGAGGACCGCGGCGAGCGGGCGCTGCACGATCGACATCACGGCGACGAGGTCGCGTCCGCTCGCGCCGGCGAGCGCGAGGTCGTGGACGTCCATCACGGAGAACTGCGCGCGGCCGGACAGCAGCAGCTTCACGGCGTCGGTCGAGCTGCCCGGGACGCGCACCTTCAGATGGACGCCCTCCGCCTCGTCGAAGCCGTGCACGACGGCCGAGTAGATGCCGGCGTGCGCCGCGTTCGGCGTGAAGTCGAGCATCAGCGTCGCGTCCGCGTTCGGGCGGGCGTCGCGCGCGTCGGAGCCGCACGCCGCGAGCACGAGGGCCGCCGCGAGCAGCGCGAGGAGGGGGAGGAGGCGGCGCATCGGCCGGCCAGGATAGTGCGCGGCCGGCCGTGCGGCGCCCCGTGCGACCGTCAGCCCGCTCGCGTCTAGACTGCGCCGGGATGCGCCGTCGCGTCACGTTCTCGCGCAATGTCACGCTGTCGCTGTCGCGGACGTGCGTCTCGCACTGCAAGTACTGCGCGTTCCAGACGCACAGAGCGCACCTGCACGCGCCGGACGAGGTCGAGGCGCTGATCGACGGTGCGGCGCGCCGCGGGGTCAAGGAGCTGCTCGTGCTCACCGGCGACGACCCGGCGCACCATCCGGGCGTCAGGGCGCGGCTCGCGCAGTTGGGGTTCGCGGACTTCGTCGCCTACGTGGCGTGGTGCTGCGAGCGTGCGCTGGAGCGCGGGCTGCTGCCGCACACGAACCTGGGGGCGCTCTCGCGCGGGGAGCTGGCGCGACTGCGGGAGGTGACGGCGTCGCAGGGGCTGATGCTGGAGTCCACACGGGCGGACCTGGTGGCGCACCAGGGATCGCCGACGAAGGACCCGGCGCTGCGGCTCGAGACGATCCGCGCGGCCGGCGAGCTGAGGATTCCCTTCACGAGCGGGATCCTGGTCGGGATCGGCGAGTCGGAGGCGGATCGCGTCGCGGCGCTGGAGGCGCTGGCGGCGGTGCACGCCGAGCACGGGCATCTGCAGGAGGTGATCCTGCAGAACTTCGTCCCGCACGAGCGCTACTACGGGCAGGAGCCGGGGGAGATCGCGACGGCGGCGGCGGAGCGCTACTGGCGCACCGGCGTGGCCGAGGGGCCGGACGTGCCGCCGCCGGCGTGGGCGCGCGGCGGCGACGGGGCGATCGACATCGCGGGGATGAAGCGGCTGATCGCGACCGCGCGCGAGCTGATGCCGGACGTGGGCGTGCAGGTGCCGCCGAACTTGGCGGACTGGTGGCCGGAGCTGGTCGCGGCGGGTGCGACGGACCTGGGCGGCCTGTCCGCGAACGGCGACCACATCTCGCCGGAGCACCCGTTCCCCTCGCCGCATCGGGTCAGGAAGCGGTTGGCGGTGGACGGGGTCGCGTTGACGGAGCGGTTGTGCGTCTACCCGCAGTTCATCGATGCGGGGTGGTTGGGGCAGGGTGTGTTGGACACGGTCCGGCAGAAGTACTGGAGCTTCATCCCCAGGCGCGGGTCGGGTCGCACCGATGCGCCGTTCGCGATCGACGCGGATCTCGTCGGGCCGGCGGTCGAGCGTGCGCGCGACGGCGCGGCGCTCTCGCGCGAGCAGCTGACCGCGATGTTCGCCGAGACCCGGCCGGAGGCGATCGAGGCGATGCGGGAGGCCGCCGACGAGCTGCGCGCCGAGCTGGCCGGGGACCTCGTGACCTTTGTGGTCAACCGCAACATCAACGTCTCGAACGTCTGCACGGTCGGCTGCGCGTTCTGCGGCTTCGGGCAGGGCAGACGCAGCCCGGACGCCTACGAGCACGACGAGCCCGAGTTCCGGCGACGGGTCGCCGAGGCGATCGACTATGGCGCGAGCGAGCTGTGCATCCAGTCCGGCATCCACCCCGACTGGACCTTCGAGGACTACCTGCGCTGGCTGCGCGTCGCGAGGGACGAGGCGGCCGCGCACGGGACCGATCTGCACCTGCATGCGTACAGCCCGATGGAGATCGCGCACATGCAGGACGTCTCAGGGCTGCCGCTCTCGGAGGTCTTCGCGCGGCTGCGCGACGCCGGCTTGGGCTCGACGCCCGGCACCGCCGCCGAGGTCCTGCACGACGGCGTGCGCGAGCGGATCAGCCCGAACAAGCTGCCGGTCGCCCGCTGGGTCGAGGTGATCGAGGCCAGTCACGCCGCCGGGCTGCGGTCGACGTCCACCGTGATGTTCGGGCACGTGGAGGAGCCGTGGGAGCTGGCCGAGCACATGCGCGTGATCCGGGCGCTGCAAGAGCGCACCGGCGGCATCACCGAGTTCGTGCCGCTCTCGTTCATCCCGTTCCACACGCTGCTCGGCCGCACCCACGGCGTCGAGGAGATCAGCCGCGAGGAGAACCTCAAGCACACCGCCGTCTTCCGCCTCGCGCTCGGCCGGACGATCCCCAACGTCCAGGCGAGCTGGGTCAAGATGGGCCTCGAGACCGCGACCGAGTCACTGCGCTGGGGCGTCAACGACCTCGGGGGCACGCTGATGGAGGAGTCGATCTCGCGGCTCGCCGGCAGCTACCACGGCGTCAAGCTCGACCCGCCCGAGCTGATCGCCGCCGCCCACGCGGCCGGCCGCCCCGCGGCCGAGCGCAGCACGCTCTACGGCATCCGCGCCGAGCATCCGCTCACCGCAGCGGCGGCGTAGCACCCCGCCGCTGGCGCGCGCTGGGCGAACCGCGCGACTCGCTGGCGGCTGTCTGCTCGCTAGACGATCGGCGAGTGATCGAAGTCGCGGGCCGAGGGCATGTGACGAAGCAGGAGAGAGCTGTTGGCTGCGATCAGGTCGCCGTCCCTGACGATGACCCTGCGCTCGCAGAGGCGGTTGACATCGCGGGCGACCGTACGGGGGCCCTTGTTCGCGTACAGCTCGGCGAGCTCTGGCGTCAGCGTCCGGATGTCGGCTCTGCGCACCCATCCCTCGGAGGGTGTGAGGTGGCTCGGGAAGCTCCAGGGTCACCTTTCGCTGGCGACGCTGCGCAGGAGTACCGGCAGGCAGCGAGTCGTAGACGTACTCTCGCCACGTCGTAGCGAACACGGCGCGCGAGATCTCCAGGATCTGCTCTGAGAGCTGGTCGGCGAAGCCCTCGACGGCGTAGCCGAGGAACCGCGTCACGCCAGCCAACCCGCGTCCCTGTTGGCTGCTCTCCTCCAGCCGGGCGTAGTAGCGAGCGCGAGTGAGGTTGTAGTGGTGGGACAGGAGGTGCGCTGCTGTCAGGGGCACACCGGCCTCGATCAGGATGGCGAACTCGACAAGGCGCGAGAGGCGGCCGTTGCCGTCGCCGAACGGGTGGATCCAGGCGAGGTAAAGATGCGCGAGGGTCGCTCGAAGGAAGGCGCAGTAGAACCTGGCGATCGGGTCCGCGTCATCGTGCGGTGGGCGAAGCTCGTCGCCGTTGATCCAGTCGCACAGCAGTTCGACCAGGAAGTGGCAGTCCTCGGCGGGTGCCCCTCGGTAGCCGCCCACGACCGCGCTGTGCGTGCGGATTCTTCCGGCGACGACTCTTTCGGCGAGCTCGGCCCTTTCGAGGATCTTGCCGTTGAGCCCTTCGAGCAGTTCCGGCGTGAGCACCAGGCGCTCGCGTTCGAGGATGAGGCGTCTTGTCAGTTCGTTGAAAGCGCCGATGACGTTGTCGGCCTCTTGCTTCAGGAACTCCTGGCTTGGGGGCACCTCGAGGTCCCCTCTCACGGCACGAGAGACCTGCTCCTCGGTCAACGTGTTGCCCTCGATTGCCGTCGTCGCCCGAGCCCCCTTCGTGATCGAAGTCTGGTGCAGTTGGGCGGCGAGCTCGGGCTTGAGCGGCGAGCGCGCGATATGCATGCACTTGGACTCGGCCGCGCCCACATGAAGCCAGAATGTGGGTTGGAGGGCGCCGACCGGCGAGCAGAAGTCGATCCACGGGTGCGTTTTCAGGAACTCCCGTCCGCTGCGCTTGGCTTTGGCTTCGATCGACTCTGGCATACCGTCAGCTTAGCGCGCCGACCTTATCTCGTCTATTTTTGTCCACCGGATTGTCACAGGTGCTGACCCGTAGGACGGCCAACGGTTCCGTCCGAGTCACCACGCATGGTGGTCAACATGAACCGGTTGAGCGCAGCGAAGCGCGCAGCCGTCGTGGGCTGCCTGGTCGAGGGGACCGGGGACGGACATGGGAGACACGCAACCAGCGGCACACAGAGGGCGAGCTGACGGATCGAGCGCGTCCGCTTCCGACCGAACCACTGGTAGCGGCAAAGCGCCGCTCCCGTCCGTCGCTCGGCCCCCGGCCAAACCGACCCACCCCCCCGACCGGGGGGTAGCGGCGACGCGACAGCCCGCGGCAGCTTGGGGGCGGGGCGTACGATCGGTGCTTGTGAGCACTGCGAATCCGGCGTCTCCGGCACGGGAGACGAGCCTGTTCGCGGGGGTCGAGCCGCTCGAGGTCTTCGTCGACCTGCTGTCCGAGATCGAGAGCGACACGACCTCCAGCGAGTTCTACCACCGCATCTGCGAGGCGATCTGCCGCCTGACGACCATGCGTCGTGCGGCGATCTTCCTCTACGACGTCGGTCGCCAGCGCGTGCGCGCGGTCGGCTCGCACGGCATCTCCTACACGCGTCTCGCGGCGCTGCGCCCGACGCTCGACCAGGCGCCGATCGCGCAGCGCGCGCTGATCGAGGACCGCGTGATCGTCGTCCACTCCGACGTGATCGAGCGCGAGGTCCCGCGCGACTACGCGGCGCTGCTCGGCATCACCTCGCTCGTCTGCACGCCGCTCGCGGCCGCCGGGCACCAGTACGGGATCATCGCCGCCGACCGCGGCGGCGGCGACTTCGAGCTCGCCGACGGCGAGCGCCACCTGATGTGGACGCTCGGCAAGACCGCCGCGCTCGCCGCCACCGCGCGGATCGCCACCCGCCAGCAGGAGCGCACGCGCCGGCTCGGCGAGCGCATCGACCTCGCCCGCGAGATCCACGAGCGCGTGATGCAGCGCCTGTTCGGCGTCTCGCTCGTGCTGAGCGCGCGGACGCCGCTCACCGACGAGCAGCGCGAGCGCTGCCGCACGGAGATGTCGGAGGCGCTCGCCGACCTGCGCTCCGCGCTCGAGCGCCCGCTCGCGCCGGTCGCGCACGAGACGGGCACGACCCTGCGCGCCGAGATCCCGCGGCTGGCGAAGGACACCGGCCTGCCGGTCGCGGTCGAGTGGCCGGAGGGGGTGGAGGTGCCGCCGCGCCTGGAGGGCGTGGCGCAATCGGTGCTCGCGGAGACGCTGCGCAACGCCGCCAAGCACGCCCAGCCGGCGCGCGTGGACGTGATCGTCCAGCACGACGGCGACACCTTCTCGCTGGAGGTGCGCAACGACGGCGTCGAGCACGGCGGCCCCGGCGGTGGCGCCGGGATGGGGCTGCGGCTGGCCGGCTTCGAGGCGCTCCAGCACGGCGGCTTCGTCGAGTTCGGCGCCGACACGTCCCGCGAGCCGGCCGGCTGGCGCGTGCGGCTCGTCGTGCCGATCGCGGGCCACGCCGGCGGGGAGACGCTCCTGTGAACGAGGAGCGGCGCCTGCGCGTGCTCGTGGTCGACGACCACGACGTCGTCCACTGGGGCTTCCGCCAGCTGCTCGGCGAGCAGTCGTGGGTCGAGCGCTGCCTCGCCGCGCGCAACGCGAACGAGGCGCTCGAGCTGACGAACCGCTACCGCCCGCACGTCGCGCTCGTCGACCTGTTCCTCGGCAGCGAGTCCGGCGCCGACATCTGCGAGTCGATCCGCGCACAGTCGCCCGAAACGCGCGTGCTGTTGATCTCCGGCGCCGGGCGCATCTCGCCGCAGGCGGCGAAGGCCGCCGGCGCGTCCGGCTTCGTCTCCAAGGACTGGGGCGCGCACGACGTCGCGATGGCGGTGCGGATGGTCGGGCTCGGCATGACGATGTTCCCGCCGCAGGCCGACCAGCCCGCCATGCTCCTCTCCCAGCGCGAGCAGCAGGTCCTGACGCTGATCGCGACCGGTTCCACCAACAGGGAGATCGCCGCCGAGCTCTACCTCTCGCCGCACACGGTCAAGGAGCACACGAGCGCGCTCTACCGCAAGCTGAAGGCGCGCAACCGCGCCGAGGCCGTGCAGCGGGCCCAGCGCATCGGCCTGCTCGGCTGACCCTGACGGGCGCCCGCATCCGTCAGGGACGTCCCTGGAGGTCGATTTCCTCCCCGCGCGCCATAACGCCCCCCGGCGGTTCCCGGGTGGCCCCCCGGGCGGGGGGTGTGAGGGCCGCGGGGTGCGGGCGCCGATAGGCGCGGGGGCCAAGCTGCGCTGGAGTGACCGAGGCAGCGTCGTCCACCGCACTTCTGTTCCCGGGCCAGGGAAGCCAGACCGCCGAGATGCGCGACGAGGTCGCGACGGCGCGTCCGGACCTGCTCGCGCTCGCCTGCGCGGTGGTCGGCGACGACCCGTTCGCGCGCGTCGACGACGGCACGCGCTTCGCCCAGCCGGCGATCTACTGCGCGAGCGTCGTCGGCTTCGAGCGGCTGCGCGACGCGGGCGTGAGCGGGATCGCGTACGCCGGGCACTCGCTCGGCGAGGTCGCGGCGCTCGTCGCGGCGGGGACGGTCTCCGCCGAGGACGGGCTGCGGCTCGTCGCGACTCGCGGCCGGCTGATGCAGGAGTCGGGCGAGCGCGCCGGCGACGGCTCGATGCTCGCGCTGCTCGGCAAGGGCGCCGCCGACCAGGCGCCGGCGATCGCCGCGGCCGCCGGCCTCACGGTCGCGAACGACAACGCGCCGAACCAGGTCGTCCTGTCGGGCGCGAAGGGCGCCTTCGCCACCGCCGGCGAGGCGGCCCGCGAGCAGGGTCTGCGCGCCGTGCCGCTGCCCGTCGCCGGCGCGTTCCACTCGCCGGCGATGGCGGGGGCACGGCCGGAGCTGGAGGCGGCGCTCGCGCAGATCGACTTCCGGGAGCCGTCCGTCACCGTGGTCAGCTCGATCACGACCGTGCCGTTCGACGACGTGCGCGCGCGGCTCGCCGACGCGCTCACGATGCCCGTCCGCTGGCGCGAGACGCTGCTCGCCCTGCGCGCGCAGGGCATCGTCCGCTTCGTCGAGACCGGCCCGGGCAAGGTCCTCACCGGGCTCGTCAAGCGGACCGTCCCGGACGCCGAGGCGCTCACGGCCGAGCAGCTGGAGGGCGTCGGTGCCTGAGGACGCGCTGCTTGCCCCCGCGGCCGCGCCGGCCCCGCACGCCCGGGCGCTGCGTGGCGCCGCCGTGCTCTCCGTCGGCTCCGGCCTGCCGCGACGCAGCGTCCACAACGACGAGGTCGCCGCCCGCATCGGCAAGGACGACGGCTGGATCTACACGCGCACCGGCATCCGCGAGCGCCGCCACGCCGAGGCGGACGAGTCGCTCACGCACGTGGCCGCCGAGGCGAGCCGCCGGGCGCTCGAGCGCGCCGGCGTGGACGCGGCCGACGTCGACCTCGTCGTCGTCGGCACGCTCACCGGCGACGAGCGGATGCCGAACGCCGCCGCTGCGCTCGCGCACGAGCTGGGCGCGCGGTGTGCCGGCACGATCGAGGTCAACGCGGCGTGCAGCGGCTTCCTGACGGCGCTGTCGATCGGCGCGGCGCAGATCGAGGCCGGGCGGGCCGAGCGCGCGCTCGTCGTCGGCGCCGACTTCATCAGCCGCATCACCGACCACGCCTCCAAGCAGACCGCGATGCTGTTCGCCGACGGCGCGGGAGCGGTCGTGCTGGCGCCGACGCCGGCGGGCGCCGGTCGCATCGGCCCCGTGCTGCTGCGTCACGACGCCTCCTCGCCGGAGTTCCTCTACCTGTCGCGGGGCGGCGGCACGATCGAGATGGACGGCCACGCGACCTTCAAGCACGCCGTCAACCGCATCGTCGAGGTGACGCACGAGACGCTCGAGGCGGCCGGCATGGCGCTCGCCGACGTCGACCTGTTCGTCTACCACCAGGCCAACAGCCGCATCCTCAAGGCGGTCGCCGAGCGGCTGGAGCTGGACCCGAGACGCGTGATCGACTGCATCGAGCGCATCGGCAACATGTCGGCCGCCTCCGTGCCGTACGCGCTCGACGTGGCGCGCGCGGACGGACGCCTGCACGACGGCGCGCACGTGCTGCTGGCGGCCTTCGGCGGCGGCTTCACCTGGGGCGGCGCACTGATCGAATGGGGACGGGGCGATGGCTGAGGAACGCGAGGGCTGCGCGTTCGTCACCGGCGCGTCGCGCGGCATCGGCGCGGCGATCGCGCGCGGGCTCGCGGCTGACGGCTGGGCCGTCGGCGTGGGCTACAACAGCGGTGCCGACGCCGCCAAGGCGGTCGTCGCGCAGATCGAGGCGGCCGGCGGGCGCGCGCTCGCGCTCGGCGGCGACATCGTCGACCGCGACCGCGTCGACGCCTGCTTCAGCGCGCTGGAAGAGGCGTTCGGCCCGGTGCTCGTGCTCGTCAACAACGCCGGCGTGCGCGCCGACGGGCTCGCGCCGCAGATCTCCGACGGCGACTGGGACCTCGTGCTCGACACGAACCTCACCGCCGCCTTCCGCACGACCCGCCGCGCCGTGCGCCCGATGCTGAAGGCGCGCTACGGCCGCATCGTCAACATCGCCTCCGTCGTCGGCCTGCGCGCGAACCCGGGGCAGGCGAACTACGCCGCCTCGAAGGCCGGCCTGATCGCGATGACGAAGACCGTCGCCGCCGAGGTCGCGCGCCGCGGCGTGACCGTCAACGCGGTCGCGCCCGGGCTGATCGAGACCGACATGACCGCCGGCCTGAGCGGCGAGCTGCTGTCGGCGATCCCGGCCAGACGCGCCGGCACGCCGGACGAGGTGGCGGCCTGCGTGCGCTTCCTCGTCTCCGACGCCGCGAGCTACGTCACCGGATCCGTCCTGTCCGTCGACGGCGGCATGGCCGCCTGACCCCCGAACCCGAACCCCCAAGGAGCCGACCACATGGCAACCACCGCAACCCCCGAGGCCGTCGAGGCGCGCATCGTCGAGGCGCTCGCGAGCTTCGGCCCCGACATCGAGCAGGTCACGCGCGAGGCGACGTTCGAGGAGCTCGACATCGACTCGCTCGACCTCGTCGAGCTGGCGCAGATCGTCGAGGACGACTACGGCGTCGAGCTCAAGGGCGACGACATGAAGAACCTCAAGACGGTCGGCGACGCGATCGAGCTCGTGGTGGCGCGGGCCGCGTAATGCGCCGTCGGGTCGTCATCACGGGCGTCGGTGCCGTCACGCCGCTGGGTGTCGGCGCCGACGTGCTGCTGCGGCGCTGGGTCGCGGGCGAGAGCGGCATCGCCGACGGCGAGGGCGCGTGCCGCGACTTCGTCGCCACCGACCACCTGTCGAAGAAGGAGATCCGCCGCGCCGACCGCTTCGCGCACTTCGCGATGACGGCGGCCGACGAGGCGCTCGCGGCCGGCGGCTGGAGCGAGGAGCTGCCGTACGCGCCCGAGCGCATCTCGTGCGTGCTGGCGACCGGCATCGGCGGGCTCGGCTCGCTCGAGGCCCAGCACGACCTGCTGCGCGACCAGGGCGCCAAGGCCGTCTCGCCGCTGTCGGTCCCGCTGTTCATGCCGAACGCGGGCGCCGGCACGCTGTCGATGCGCTACGGCCTGCGCGGCCAGTCGTTCAGCGTCGCCTCCGCGTGCGCGGCCGGCTCGCACGCGATCGGCGTGGCGACGCGGATGATCCAGTACGGCGACGCCGACGCGGTCCTCACCGGGGGCGGCGAGGCGACGCTCACGCCGCTGGCGCGGGCGTCGTTCGAGGCCGCCGGCGCGCTCTCGCCGAGCGGCGTCTCGCGCCCGTTCGACGCGCGCCGCGACGGCTTCGTGATGGGCGAGGGCGCCGGCATCGTGCTGCTCGAGGACGCCGAGCGCGCGCAGGCGCGCGGCGCGACGATCTACGGCGAGGTGCTCGGCTACGGCTCCACCTCCGACGCCTTCCACCTGACGGCGCCCGAGCCGGAGGGCAGACACGCGGCCGAGGCGATCCGTCTCGCGTTGCGCGACGCCGGCCTGACGGCCGAGCAGGTCGACTACGTCAACGCGCACGGCACCTCGACGCCGATCAACGACGCCTCCGAGACGGCTGCGATCAAGCTCGCCTTGGGCGAGGAGGCCGCGCAGGCGATCCCCGTCTCGTCGCTGAAGTCGTCGATCGGCCACCTGCTGGGCGCCGCCGGCGCGGTCGAGGCGATCGCGACGCTGCTCGCGCTGCGCGAGCGCACGCTGCCGCCGACGGTCGCGCTCGAGCAGCAGGACCCGGATCTGGACCTCGACTACATCCCGCTGAGCGCCCGTCCGTTCGCGCCGAGAGGCGAGCGGCCGGTCGCGCTGTCGAACTCGTTCGGGTTCGGCGGCCACAACGTCGTTCTCTGCCTGGAGGGGGTCGCAGCCGCATGACCGCAATCGCCGCACGCACCGAAGTCGACCATGAGCGCCTGAGCCCGCACGAGCGGCTGGAGATGCTCTGCGACGCCGGCTCGTTCGAGCCGATCCGCTCCGGCGTCGTCTCGCCGAAGATCGGCGCGCGCGCCCGCCGGGGCGACGGCGTCGTCGGCGGCCTCGGCCGCGTCGACGGACGCCCGGTCGCCTGCTACGCGCAGGACGCCTCGTTCCTCGGCGGCTCGCTCGGCGCCGCGCATGCGGACACGATCGGCCGCGTGCTGCAGCTCGCCGGCCGCTCGCGCGTGCCGGTCGTCGGCTTCATCGAGTCCGGCGGCGCGCGCATGCAGGAGGGGACGGCGGCGCTCGGCGGCTACGGGCGGATCTTCCGTCACAACGTCGCGCTGAGCGGGGTCGTGCCGCAGATCTCGATCATCGGCGGTCTCTCCGCCGGCGGCGGCTGCTACTCGCCGGCGCTGACCGACTTCGTCGTGATGACGCAGGACGCGGCGATGTTCCTCACCGGTCCGTCCGTCGTGAGAGACGTGATGGGCGAGGACGTGACCGCCGCCGAGCTGGGCGGCCACAAGGTGCACGACCGCAACGGCGTCTGCGACCTCGTCGTGGAGGACGACCGCGCGGCGGCTGCGCTCTCGCGCTCGCTGCTGTCCTACCTGCCGCAGCACAGCGAGGCCGGCTTGCCGCGCACGCTCGCGCGCGAGCCGGAGCTGGCCGATCCGGGCGCCGCGGTGCCGGACGATCCGCGCAAGGTCTACGACGTGCGCGACGCCATCGCCGGGATCGTCGACGCCGGCTCGCTGCTGGAGGTCCAGCCGCGCTGGGCGCGCTCGATCGTGACCGGCTTCGCGCGCATCGACGGCCGGCCCGTCGGCGTGATCGCGAACCAGCCGCGCTACCTCGGTGGCGTGCTCGACGCCGAGTCCTCGCAGAAGGGCGCGAGATTCGTGGAGACGTGCGACGCGTACGGGGTCCCGCTCGTCGTGCTCGTCGACACGCCCGGCTTCATGCCGGGGACGCGCCAGGAGCAGGCGGGCGTGATCCGCTTCGGCGCCTGCCTCGTGCGCGCGTTCGCTGCGGCGACGGTGCCGCGCGTGACGGTCGTCATGCGCAAGGCCTACGGCGGCGCCTACATCACGATGAACTCGAAGGACCTCGGGGCGGACATGGCGTTCGCGTGGCCGAACGCGGAGCTGGGCGTGATGGGCGCGCAGCCGGCGGTCGGGATCATCCACCGTCGTGAGCTGGCGGCGGCGCTCGACCCGGTTGCCGCGCGCGACCACCTGGCCGCCGCCTATGCGGACGAGCACCTCGGCGCCGACATCGCCGCCGCGGCAGGCTTCGTCGACGAGGTGATCGAGCCGCGCGACACGCGCCGGCGCCTCGCGTGGGCGTTCTCGACGATGGACGACCGGCGCGCCGGCGCGTTCCTCGCGTGAGCGCCGGTCCGATGGATCTGGCCGGCAAGCGCGTCCTCGTCACGGGCGTCATCACGAAGGACTCGATCGCGTTCGCGACCGCCGAGCAGCTGCAGCGCTGCGGGGCGGAGCTGGTGCTCACCGGCTTCGGGCGGGCGAGACGGCTGACCGAGCGCGCCGCGGCGCGGCTGCCGCAGACGCCGGACGTGCTGGAGCTCGACGTCAACGAGGCCGACCACTACCCGGCCTTGGTGGACGCGCTGCAGGCGAAGTGGGGCGGGGTCGACGGCGTGCTGCACGCGGTCGCGTTCGCGCCGGAGGACGCTTTGGGCGGGAACTTCCTCAACACGCCGCCGTCGTCGGCGCTGACGGCGTTCGAGACGAGCGCGGTGTCCTTGAAGCAGCTCGGCGCGGCGCTGCTGCCGCTGATGGAGTCAGGCGGCGCGATCGTCGGGCTCGACTTCGACGCGACCGTCGCGTGGCCGATCTACGACTGGATGGGCGTCGCGAAGGCCGCCCTGGAGTCCACGTCGCGGTACCTGGCGCGCGACCTCGGCTCGCACGGCATCCGCGTGAACCTCGTGAGCGCCGGGCCGCTCAAGACGGTCGCGGCCGGCGGGATCCCCGGCTTCGAGCGGCTCGCCGCCGCGTGGGGGAAGCAGGCGCCCTTGGGCTGGGACGTCACCGACCCGCTGCCGGTCGCCAAGACGATCTGCTTCCTGCTGTCCGACTGGGCGAGCGCCATCAGCGGCGAGATCGTCCACGTCGACGGCGGCTTCCACGCGATGGGGACGGCGCTGACGGAGTAGCGCCGGCGACCACTGTCCGTCTCACCCCGCATGGCGGGGTCAAAGGGACAGTGCTCGGGCATCAGGGGTCGGGGAACGGCTGGATCGGGATGCCGTGGTCGTGCTCGCGCATGCCGAGCTCGTAGGTGGCGCCGCCGCGGACGGTGAGCGTGCGGGGCGGCTCGCCGCTGCGCAGGGCGGTGAGCGTCATGTCGGCGATCGCGCAGTGGGCGGTGTGGTGCTGCGGTCCGACCGGGTCGCTGTAGACCCACCCGACGACGTCGGCGCGCGGGGCGGAGACCTCGCCGCGCACGACGATCCCGTCGCCCGGGAGCGTGAACGAGGCGCGCTCGGGGCGCTCGTCGACCTGCACCTTGCGCGTGCGTCCGAGACCGCCGAGGCGGTGGCGCACGCCGTCGAGCGAGAGGCAGCCGTTGGCGACCCACGGCGTCGTCCACGGCCCGACCTTGATGCGGCCGATCGTCACGTCGAGCCACGCCGCGGGCTGCTCCTCGAACGCCGTGCCGTGCGTCCAGATCCAGCGCTCGGCGTGCTCGGCGCCCCAGTTGTGGCCGACCATCCCCGGCCAGCCGTCGAGCTCGACGGTGCGGCCTCTGACGGTGACCGTGCCGCTCACGCGGATCGCCGGGCGCAGGCTGAGCGCCTTCGTGCGCGGCAGCTTCGCCGTGTACATCCAGCCGCTCGGCAGGTAGGGGAAGGGCGGCTCGTCGCCGGAGAAGCGCAGCTCCCACGCGGCGAGGTCGGGGATCGCGCCGGAGCAGCCGCCAGGCCCGATGCGGCCCGCGCCGACGCGCAGCCAGTCAGCGCCGCCGGAGCCGAGCTGCTCGGGGGGCGGGGAGACCTTGGCCGCGTGCGGGCCCTCGTCGTCGAACAGCGTCGCCCACAGCGACCCGAGCGGCGCCTCGCCCGGCCGCTTGTGAACCGTGTAGCGCAGCCACAGCGCCCGCCGGCTCGCCGCGTCGCCGCACTTCAGGTAGTAGCTCTCGTAGTGCCCCGCGCTCGGGCCGACCGCCGGGAACCGCGCATCCTCGGGCCGCATCGCGGCGCGACCGTACCAGCGCCCACCGCGCCCGCGCGCCGGTCGGCTCCGTCAGCGGAACAGGTCCTCGGCGGCTGGGCGCAGGAGGGCGGCGGCGCCGGGGCCGTCGTCGTGCGGTGGGAGGACGTGGCGGTGCAGGCCGGTGAGGATCGCGACGGGCTGGCGGGAGTCCTTGCCGCGCGCGAGGTCGGCGGCGCCGGCGATCTGGTCGGCGAGCGCGATCCAGGTCGCCTGCAGCTCGCGGCCGACGCTGTCGGCGCGCCCGCGCCAGTCCTCCAGCGGCGCGATGCCGGCGGCGCCGATCGCGACGTCGGTCTGGCCGTGGCGCCATGCGCGGCCGAACGAGTCGGTGATCACGACCGCCGGGGACGCGCCCGTCAGCTCGCGCAGGCGCGCGCGCAGCGCTCGCGCGGAGGCGTCGGGATCGACGGGGAGGAGGATCAGGGACTCGGACCCACCCACCCCGTCCGCCGCCGCGTTGGACGCGTCGACGCCCGCGTTCGCGCACACGAAGCCGTGATGGGTGACGCAGATCAGCACGCCGCGCTCGGCGCGCAGCAGCTCGCGCGTCTCGTCGAGCACGACCTGCGTGTGGCGCGGGTCCTTGCCGTTGGCCGCGGCGAGCGCGACCGCGCGCGGCGACGGCGTCACCTCGTCGAGCCGCCGCACGCGCCCCTCGGCCTTCGAGACCGCCTTGTGCGCGACGACCACGACGTCGCCGTCGCACAGCGGCGCGCCGGCGCCGGTACCGGCACGGGCCGCGTCCGCGATCAGCGCGGCGAGGTCGTCGCCGGCGACGATCTCCGGCAGGTCGTCGAGCGCGCGGGCGGTCAGCATCAGCGCCCGGGCGCGCTCGTGCGCTGCAGCTGGTGGAGCATCCCGCGCGTGTGCGCGGCACCGCCGCGCTGGGTCGCGAGCCGCTGCTGCAGCGCGGCGAGGTCGTCGGGCGTGTCGACGTCGAGCGCGAGCGACGGCAGCTCCGCGACCTCCAGCGACACCCCGGCTGCCTCCGCCAGCTCGGCGTGCCGCGCGAAGCTGTCCGGCCCGTAGCGCGGCTCGAACGCGTCGGGCGGGCACAGCAGCAGGCCGTTCGTGCCGGTGCCGTGGCGATCGGCGACGATCGCCGCCCAGCGCGTCGCCGTGCGCGGCTTGCCGAGCAGCGCACCCAGCGCCGCCGGGTCGAGCGCCGGGCAGTCGCCGGCAAGGCACAGCGCCTGCGCGGCTCCGAGCTCGCGGGCGGCGGCGACGCCGAGCAGGACCGCATGGTCCTGGCCGCTCTCGGCGGCGTCCTCGACCGCGCGGGCGCCGTAGCCTTCGGCGATCCGCTGTGCGCCGGGGTCGGCGGTCACGACGACGATCGCGTCGATCGCCTCGACGCGGCGCAGGGCGGTGAGCACGTCGCTGAACATCGCCTCCGCGAGCGCGCGGCGCGCGCCGGCCGCGAGCGCGGCCTCGAGCCGGCGCTTGGCGTGTGCGAAGCGCTTCACCGGCAGGATCGCGACGGTCTGCATGCGGTCGCGTACGGTATCCGCTCGCGCGGGCGCGGCACCGCGTCACCGCGCCGCGCCACCGTCGTGCGGCGCCGCGTCAGCCGCCGAGCGCCGTCGCGAACGCGAGCGCCTCGCGCGCCAGCCGCTGGCGGCCGCCGCCGTCGGCCATCAGCAGCTCCGTCTCCAGCAGCGGCAGCTCGACGTCCGCCGGCAGCTCCTCGTCGGCGACGATTCCGTCGAGCAGGTCGTCGTAGACGGCGGCGACGCCGGCGGCGGACGCCGGTTGGCCGGCCCACGTGAGGCAGGCGGCGGTCGGGCCCTTCAGCACCGCGCCGCCGACGATCGGGCTGACGGCGACGATGGGCGCGGCGGCGTCGCGCAGCGCCGCGCGCATCCCCGGGACGGCGAGGATGGGGCCGATCGAGACGATCGGGTTCGACGGGCCGATCACGATCGCGCGGGCGCGGGCGATCGCGTCGAGCACCTCGGGCGTCGGCCGCGCGTCATCGATCCCGTCGAACGCGACGTCGTCGATCGGTCCCTCGCCTCTGCCGAGGATCATGAACTCCTGGAACGGCCATTCGCGCTCGTGCGCTCGCACGCGCGTGCGAACCGGCTCGTCGCACATCGGCAGGACGCGCCCGGGCGCCTCCAGCGCGGCGCCCAGCTCTGCGATCGCCTCCGTCAGGCGCGCGCCCTCGGCGAGCCGCTGCGCGCGCGCCAGCCCGATCGCGAGGTCGCGGTCGCCGAGGTTGAACCACACGTCGCGGCCCATCGCGCGCAGGCCGTCCATCACGTGGAAGGTGTCGCCGGCGATGCCCCAGCCGCGCTCGTCGATCTGGTCGGCGAGCCAGAACGTCACGAGGTCGGGGTCGGGCGAGACGTGCGCGCCGTAGGCCTCGACGTCGTCGGCGGTGTTGGCGATCACGACGAGCGCGTCGCTGCCGGCGACGTCGGCCATCCCGCGTGCGAGCTTCGCCCCGCCGGTGCCGCCCGCGAGGACGACGACCGGTGCGCCGCCTCGCGGCATCGCTACGCGTCCCAGGAGCCGGCGACCGGGAGGCCGGTGAGCTTGATCCCGGCGGTCGCCTTGTGGCGGATGTTGATGCCGATCGTCAGCGCGGTGAGCTGCTCGGTGATGCGGGCGTTCTCGAGGCGGCCGGCGTCGATCGGCCGCAGGCCGGGGATGCGCCGGACGAGCGCCGCGACGCGGGCCTTCGCGTCGCTGTCGTCGCCGGCGATCAGCACGTCCTCGTCGAGCGTGTGCTCCAGCTCCTGCAGGTGCTTCGCGGCGACCGTGTGCAGGCCCGAGACGACGCTCACCCCGGCCGGGACGAGCTCCTGCGCCTGCTGGGCGGCGGAGCCCTGCGGGACGATCAGCGTGCGCGTCGGCCGGCCGCCGATCGCGGTCGCGAGCGGGACGGTGACGTCGAGCAGCAGGGTGCCGGGCTTGAAGGCGTCTCTGACCGATCTGAGCGTGCTCGCCTGACTGGCGAAGGGGACGGACAGGACGACGAGCTCGCTTGCCGCGACCGCGTCGGGGTTCGCGAGCCCGCGCGCGTCGGCGCCGGGCACGGCCGCCCGCACGCGCTCGGCCGCCTCGGCGGCGCGGCCCGCGTCGCGCGAGCCGATCACGACGGGCACCTGCGCGGCGGCGAGTCGCAGCGCGAGGCCGAAGCCGAGGTCGCCGGTCGCGCCGACGATCGTCACGGGGGAGGGCATCGGCGCGCGAGGATATCGGCGCGGCGCGGGCGAAGCGCGCCGGCCGCGGGGCGCTGCCTCAGGCGAGCAGGCGCGCGACGCCGTCGCGGTCCGGCGTCACGTGCGCGATCTCGCCGATCTCGCCGAACGCGGCGTCGGCGGAGACGATCGCGTCCGCGCCGGCTGCCGCCGCCGCGGCGAGCAGGACGGCGTCGAAGGCTCCGAGCCGCTCGGACCGCTCGTACCACGCAAGGCCCTGCGCGAGCGCGTCGCTCGTCACCGTCAGCAGGGGGGACAGCAGCTCGGCGTAGTCGCGCCCGAGCGCGGCCGCGTCCTCGCGCGTGCGGCGGCGGGCGCGCACGTGGACGAGCTCCTGGACGACCTCGACCGTCGTCGTGGCGGCGATCCGGCGCTCGGCGATCGCCTGCACGAGATCCCGGCACGGATCGCGCAGCGGGTGGTCGGCGCCCTTCGCGTACACGAGGACGGTCGTGTCGAGGACGATCATGCGCGGCGGCTGCGCAGCGCCTCGAGCTCGCCGCGCAGGTCCGCGACGTCCGGGACGCTCATGTCCGGCGCGTCCAGCACGCGGCGCGCGGCGTCCTGCCGCCGCCGCTCTCCCGTCGGCAGGCCGCGGTCGATCGCCTCCCGCACGACGGTCGCGACGGAGACGCCGCGCTCCTGTGCCGCCGCCGTGATGCGGTCATGCCGCTCGTCGTCGAGCAGGATCTGCAGCCGATGACCGTACATGCTCATACATTAGCATGCTCATAGCGGTGCTCCCGTCGCTCAGCGCCCGGCGAACTGCGGCATGCGGCGCTCGGCGAGCGCCTTGGCGCCCTCGGCGAAGTCGGCCGACTGCGCGCACAGCTGCTGGGCGGCGACCTCCTGCTCGAGCGTCGCGGCGAGCGCCGGCTTGGCGGCCGCGTCCATCACGCGCTTCGCGAGCCCGACCGCGAGCGGCGCGCAGGCGAGCAGCTCGTCGACCAGCTGCTGCGTCGCCGCCTCCAGCTCCTCCGCCGGCGCGACCCGGTTCACGAGCCCGATCCGCTCGGCCTCCTCGGCGCCGATCAGCTTGCCCGTCATGATCAGCTCCTTCGCGCGGCCCAGCCCGACGACCGCCGGCAGGCGCGAGGAGCCGCCGACGTCGGGGATCAGCCCGACGCGCGTCTCCGGCATGCCGATCACCGCGTCGGCCGCCATCGTGCGCAGGTCGCAGGCGAGCGCCAGCTCCATCGCGCCGCCGATGCAGCCGCCGTGGATCTGGCAGATCGTCGGCTTCGCCATCTCCTCGGCGACGTTCCAGGCGTCGAGGATCTCGCGACGGAACGGGCGCAGGTTCGCCGGCTCGTCGGCCAGTCCGCCGAGGGCGGCGAAGTCCATCCCGGAGGAGAGCATCGCGCCGGCGCCGCGCAGGACGACGCAGCGCACGTCCGGCGCGGCCGACGCCTCCTTGAGCGCCGCGCCGATCGCCAGCACGAGCTCGCCGTGCATCGCGTTGCGCTTCTCGGGGCGGTTGAGGATCAGGTGGCGGACCGCGCCGCGGTCCTCGGTCTCGACGAGCGCCATTCGGGGCCTCCGGGGCTGGGCGTGGTGGGCGGTGCGAGCGAGGCTAGCGGTCGCCGCCGGGCTCGCGAGGCAGCTCGCGCGGCGCGACGCCGCCGCGGCCGAGGCGCGCCTCGTCGCGGCCGGCGCCGGGTCCGAGCAGCGCCCACAGCTGGAAGGCCAGCCGCAGGACGGTCGCCAGCAGCACCCACTTCGGCCACCAGGCGCCGTCCGCGCCGGTCGCGAGCCAGATCGCGTTGCAGGCGACGTTGACGAGCACGAGCAGGCCGACCAGGTGCAGCGCGCGCTCGCGCGCCCCGGGGCGGCCGACCGCACGGCGTGGCGCGGCGGCGCTCGGCTGCGCGTTCGCCGGCAGGTCGTGCAGGAGGGCTTCGAGCTCCCCGACGGTGCGGGCGGCGTAGGCGCCGTCGAGCCGCCCGTCGAGCTCCTCCGGCGTCAGCCGCCCGGCGGCGGCGTGGTCCCGGAGCAGCGTCGCCGTCCGCTCGCGCTCCGCGTCGGAGGCGCGCAGCGCCGGGGCCGGACCGGCGGATTCGGCGGGCTGCTCGTCGTCGCTCATGCGCGCGATGGTACGAGACGCGGCCGGCGTCGCGCGGAACGCAGGTGGCCGGTGACCCGCGCGCGTTAGGCTGGCGCGGATGGCCGACGCGAACGACGTGCGCGCCCTCGCCGGCAGAGGCATCGCGGCGCTGACGCCCCATCCCCATCGCGGCGACCTGATCGCCGCCGGCGCCGTGCCGCTGACGCTCGGCCTGCTGCTCGTCAACGTGCGGCTCGACGCGGCGTGGGGGACGGGGATCTTCCTCGTGATCGACGCGCTCGCGTGCGCGCTCGTGCTCGGCATGGGCCTGCTCGCGCCGCTCGAGGGCGAGCGCCCGCGCTCCTACCAGCAGGTGCTGCTGTTCGCCGGCCTGCTGCTCGGCTTCACGACGCTCGTGCGGCTCGCGCAGGTGCTGGGCGCCGATGCGCCGCTGACCGCGTCGGGCTCGCGGATGTGGATCGCGCTCGTCGTGGCGGCCGGGGCGGCGTGGATCGCGCGGGCGCGTCGCAGCGCGTTCTGCGCGCTGATCGCCGCGGTCGCCGCGATCGTCGCGGTGCTGGCGTTCGTCGACTGGGCCTTCTCGCCGCAGGGGCCGTCGACGGCGCGCTGGGTGCTGCTCGCGCTCGCGATCGTGCTCGTGCTGGCGGCGCTCGGGCGGCGCGAGGAGCGGCGGCGCGAGTCGGTCTACCTGATCGACGCGGCCGGCCTGGCGATCCTGACGCTCGGCGTGACGTTCCTCGGCGCGGCGGTGCTCGCGTACACGAGCCTGCCGGACGTCGCGCTCGGCTTCCTCGGCGTGCCGGCGGGACTGCCGGGCGGCGGCTGGAAGCTCGTGCTGCTCGCCGTCGGGCTCGGGCTCGTCGCCTACGCCGGCATCGACAGAGAGGCCGGTCCCGGCTACCTCGGCGCGCTGGTCCTGCTCGTGTTCGTCGTGCTGGCCGGGATTCCCGGCGTGACGGGCGCGAGCCTGTGGTTCTGGCCGCTCGTCCTGCTGCTGCTCGGCGCGGTCGCGGTCGCGGCCGGTCTGCGCCCGCGCGAGGAGCTGCCGCCGGAGCCGCCGGGACCGGGCGGGCGCACCGAGTCGCCGCCCGAGCCGCTGGCGGGACCCGGCGCCGGCGCCCGGTCCAGCGACACCCCCACCGCGCGGCACCCTCGCGACGGCGGCCTGTGGGCCTCGCCGCCGCGCGGCGACGCGCCGTAGGGCCGCCGCCGGGTGCCGCTACGGCCGCAGCTCGACGAACCCCGCCGCGCTGAAGTCGCCGTCGAACGCGAGCGCCTCGCGCATGCGACGGCGGCGCATGACGGCGAAGCTCGTCGCGTCGACGAACGAGTACTCGTGCTCGTCGCGGCGGTTGAGCCAGCGCCAGGCGTCGTCTTCGACTTCGGGCTCGACGTGGACGATGGTCAGCGTGGGGATCTCGCGAACGGCGTGGATGCACGCCACGGCTCGTCTGTACCCGAACCTCCGCCGGATACATCGGTCGTCTACCGCATACATCTGTTCGTCCACAGCGTGGAAGCGGTAGCGTCCGGGCGGATGGACGACAGAGCGCTGATGCGGGAGGCGATCGGGCTCGACCGGCGGGCGCAGCAGGCGCTGCTGCGCGGCGACGCGGCGCAGGCGCGCACGCTGTTCCGTGCGGCGGCCGACCGCTACAGAGCGTCGTGGGAGGCGACCGGTCCGCCCGCCTCGCGCTCGTTCGGGCGGCTGATCGGCCTGATGAAGTCCTCGATCCTGTGGGGCGAGGGCGGGCACGCGGCCGGCTACGTGCGCGAACAGCTCGAACGGTGCTTTCGCCCTCCGGCCAGCGCGAGCGGAAACCTGCGGGCGATGTCGCCACCCGCGTGCTACGCGCTCGCGCTCGCCGCGCTCGCGCAGGGCGACGACGAGGCGGCGCCGCCCGCGATCGACGGCATGCGCGATGGCGGCGAGGCGTTCGCCCGCACCGCCGACGCGCTCCACGGGCTCGTGCACGGCGACCGCGACGAGTACGCGACCGCGCTCGAGGCGATCGTCGCCGACTTCGCCGCGCGCGAGGACCACCTCACCGGCGTCGCGATCGCCGACACCGCGGTGATGCTCGAGCGGCTCGCCGCGCCGCGCGGCATGGCGGCCCGGCCGGCGTCGTCGGTCATGCCCGTGCTCGGCTGAGCGGCGCGCCGCCGTGGCCGGCACGGACGGGGTGACGCCGCCCCGGCGACCGGTACGCTGACGCGCCATGGACCGCGCCGACCTCGCGTTCGCCGGGATCGCTCGTCAGGCGGAGCTGGTGCGCGCGAGAGCGGTCGCGCCGCGCGAGCTCGTGGAGACCTGCCTGGAGCGGATCGCGCGGATCGACCCGCAGCTCAACGCGATCCGCGTCGTCTTCGCCGAGCGCGCGCTCGCCGAGGCCGACCAGGCCGCCGGACGGCTGGGCGCCGGCGACGAGCGTCCGCTGCTCGGCGTGCCGGTGCTGATCAAGGACGACACCGACGTCGCGGGCGAGGTGACGTGCAAGGGCAGCGGTGCGGAGGACCGCCCGGCCACCGCCGACGCGGAGGTCGTCAGACGGCTGCGCGCCGCGGGCGCGATCGTGCTCGGCAAGACGCACGTGCCCGAGCTGATGCAGTGGCCGTTCACCGAGTCGGCCACGTGGGGCGTCACGCGCAACCCGTGGGACACGCGCCGGTCGCCCGGCGGCTCGAGCGGCGGCAGCGCCGCGGCGGTCGCGTCCGGCCTCGCGGGCGCCGCGGTCGCGACCGACGGCGCCGGCTCGATCCGCATCCCCGCCACCTGCTGCGCCCTCTACGGCCTCAAGCCGCAGCGCGGCCGCATCCCGATCGCGCCCTACGAGGACGGCTGGCAGAGCCTCACGACCTACGGCTGCGTGACGCGCTCGGTGCGCGACACGGCGCTGTGGTGGGACGTCGTCGCGGACCCGCTCGACGGCGACCCGGCCGGCGCAGGGTCCTTCTCGGAGGCGGCGGCGAGCGAGCCCGCGCGGCTGCGGATCGCCTGCTCGACGCGCAACCCGCTGCTCGCGCCGCTCTCCGCCGAGCAGCGCGCCGCCTACGAGGAGACGATCGCGCTGCTGCGCTCGCTCGGCCACACGGTCGAGGAGGTGTCCGTGCCCTACGGCGACATCCTCGGCGAGATCGTCCCGCGCTACCTGCGCGGCATAGCGGACGACGCCGCCGCGCTCGCGCACCCGCGGCGGCTCGAGCGCCGCTCGCGCGCGATGACGCTGATGGGGCGCCTGCTGCCGGACGCGGTCGTGGCACGGGCGCGCGCACACGAGGCCGCGACGCGCGAGCGCCTCGGCCGCGTCTTCGGCGACCACGACGTGCTGCTGACGCCCGGCACCGCCCAGCTGCCGCTGCCGGTCGGCAGATACGAGGGCCGCGGCGCGCTGTGGACGTTCAACGGCGTCGCCCGCTACACGCCCTATACGCCGGCGTGGAACGTGACCGGCCAGCCGGCGGCTGCGGTGCCGGCCGGCTTCACGGCGGACGGCGTGCCGCTCGGCGTCCAGCTCGTCGGGCGCCCGCACGACGAGCGCACGCTGCTCGCGCTCTCCGCCCAGCTGGAGGCGGCGCGGCCGTGGGCCGACCGGCGCCCGCCGCTGGCGGCGTGAGCGGCGGCGTTCCCGAACCCGCGGGGTCGGGCCTCGCGCTCGAGGCCGAGCTGCTCGGCGTCGCCCGCGCGGCGGCGCACGCGGCGGCGGACGAGCTGCTCGCCCGCTACGAGCAGGCCGTCGAGGGCGTCGGCACGAAGACGACGGCGACCGATCCCGTCAGCGACGCCGACCGCGCCGCGGAGGCGGCGATCCGCGCGCTGCTGGCGGCGCGGCGGCCGGGCGACGCGATCCTCGGCGAGGAAGGCGGCGAGACGGCGGGCCGTGGGGGCGGGGAGGCGGGCGGCGTGCGCTGGGTCGTCGACCCGCTCGACGGGACCGTCAACTACCTGTTCGGCTACCCGCAGTGGTCGGTGAGCGTGGCGGCCGAGGACGCGGACGGGGCGGCGCTCGCCGGCGTCGTGCTCGACCCGCTGCGCGCCGAGGAGCTGGCCGCGACCCGCTCGGGCCCGTTGCTGCGCGACGGAGCGCCGGTCGCGCCTGCCCCGCGCCCGCGCGCCGAGACGCTCGACGTTGCGCTCGTGGCGACGGGCTTCGCCTATGACGCGGCCGTGCGCGCGCGGCAGGCGGAGGTGCTGCAGCGCGTCCTCCCGCGTGTGCGCGACGTGCGCCGCGGCGGCAGCGCCGCGCTCGACCTCGCCTGGACCGCGCTCGGCCGCTGCGACGCCTACTGGGAGCGCGGCGTCAAGCGCTGGGACGTCGCCGCCGGCGGGCTGCTGTGCGAGCGCGCCGGGCTGGAGCTGCACGAGCTGCCGCCGGCCGGCGGGATGCCTGCCGGCCTGCTCGCCGCGCCGCCCGCGCTCGCGGGCGAGCTGCTGGCGCTCGCCGGCGGCTGATCCGGCGGCGTCCGGCCTCCTCGCCGCGCCCTAGACTGGTCCCGTCACCGCGGCGGTGGCGGAATGGCAGACGCGGTCGCCTCAAAAGCGACTGTCCGCAAGGACGTGCGGGTTCGACTCCCGCCCGCCGCATCGGGCCGCTGCGAGCATGGCTGAGCGGGTAGCGTCTCGTCGATGCGCGCCGCGGTCCTTCATGCGTACGGCGAAACGCCGGTCTGCGAGGCGTTCGAGGAGCCCGTGGCGAGCGCGGGGCAGGTCGTCGTGGAGGTCGCCGCGGCGGGTGTGAACCCGGTCGACGTGCGCAAGGCGTCCGGGACGTTCGTGACGGGCGCGCCGCCGCTGCCGTCCGTCGTCGGCTCGGAGGGCGTGGGACGGGTCGCCGGCGACGGGCGCCGCGTCTACTTCGATGCGCCGGTCGCGCCGTTCGGCGCCTTCGCCGAGCGGGTGCTCATCCCCGCCGAGGACTCCGTCGAGCTGCCGGACGGGCTCGACGACGGCGTCGCGGTCGCGCTCGGGATCTCCGGCCTGGCCGCCTGGCTGCCGCTCGCCTGGCGCGCGCGGTTGGAGCCGGGGGAGACGGTGCTCGTGCTCGGCGCCACCGGCGTCGTCGGCCAGCTCGCGGTCCAGTCCGCACGGCTGCTGGGTGCGGGCCGGGTCCTCGCGGCGGGCCGCGACCCGGAGATGCTGGCGCGCGCTGCGCAGCTCGGCGCCGACGCGACCGTCGACCTGGGAGCGCCGCGCACGCAGGCGGAGCTGACCGCCGCCTTCCGCGAGGCCGCCGGCGGCGACGTCGACGTCGTCCACGACCCGCTGTGGGGCACGCCGGCGGCCGCCGCGCTCGCCGCGCTCGGCGTCGGCGGGCGGCTGGTGCAGCTCGGCCAGTCGGCCGGCGCGGAGGCGACGTTCGCCTCGGCGCCGATCCGCGGCCGCCACCTCAGCCTGCTCGGCTACATGAACTACCTCGTCCCCGCCGACGTGCGCCGCGACGCCTACCGCACGCTCGCCGATCACGCCGCGGCCGGGCGCCTGACTGCCGACGTCGAGCGCGTTCCGCTCGCCGCCGTCGCCGACGCCTGGGAGCGTGTCCAGCACAGCGCGCACCGCAAGCTCGTGCTGGTGCCCTGAGCGCCGTCCTCACGGGCGATGCGCGGCGACCAGCTCGTCAGGCGTGACCTCGACGTCGAGTCTCGTGCCGCGGCCGAAGCCGCGGCGCGAGACGCCGACAAGCGGCGTCGCGTCGCCAGCGCCGGGCACCTCGGCTCGCAGCGCGGCGAGCGCCGCGGCGTCGGAGCGCTGAAACGACTCGCGCTCTCGCCACTTGATCGAGCCGACGAAGGCGACGGTGCGTGCGACCGGACGCACGTCGCCGCCGACGAGATCGACCTCGATGCTGTTCGTGCGATTCCAGTAGCCGCCGACGTGCAGCGCGGCGCCGAAGCGGTCGTCCGGCAACAGCCGCTCAAGCGACTCGCGGACGATCGGCTCGATCGCTCTGCCGCGGAAGGCCGGCAGCGCTCGCTCCACCTCGGCGACGACGAGGTCGCCTCGTCCGCGGTCGATCGTGTCCATCGCGGGCCCGACGAAGCGCAGCCAGAAGCGCAGGTACGGGTCGGCCACCTGGTAGCGGCGGGTCTTCGGCGACGCCTTCGCGGAGTACGGCGTCACCGCGTCGACGAGGCCCTTGTCCACGAGGACACGGAGTGCGCGATCGAGCGATGTCTGCGACAGGCCGGTGCGCGCGAGCAGCGTCTTGTGCGCGCGTCCGTCGGAGCCGATCGCGGAGAGGACCGCGCGCGCCTGCACGTCAGCGGGAAGCTCCGAGGCGAGGGCGCGCTCGGCGCTGATGACGAGGAACGAGCTGGGGTCGGTCAGGCTGTCGGCGAGGTACTCGGCGAGCGTGCGTCTGCCGCCCCACTCCAGCGCGAGCACCGGGAATCCGCCGATCACGGCGTAGGCGTCGAGCGCGTCTGCCGCCGGCACGGCGAGCAGCTCCCCGGTCGTCGCCGGGTCGAGCGGCTTGACGACGAGCTCGCGCACGCGGTCGTACAGCGGGCGGCCCTCCTGCGAGAGCGCCTCCATCGTCGCGCGGTCGGAGCCGACGACGATCACGACGACCGGCTGCCGCTGGAAGGTCCGATCCCACAGAAGCTGCAGCACCGCCTCGATCGTCGGCTCCTTGGCGACGAGATAGGGCAGCTCGTCGATCACGAGCACGACCGGTGTCTCGCGCGCGGCGCCGTGCGCGGCAAGCGCCAGCGCGCCCTCCCAGCTGCGTGCCGTTGCTCCCTCGCGGATCTGCCTTCCCGCTGGGGTGTCCGATCGGGCGACCGTGTCGAGGAAACGCGACAGCTCCTGCTCGCTCGGGCCTTGGATGGCCGTGTACGTGACCGACGGGCATCTCGCGCGACGAATGAACTCCTCCACGAGGCGGCTCTTGCCGACGCGGCGCCGCCCGCGGATGGACAGCAGCGCTCCGCGGCCGGTTTCCCGGACCTGGTCGAGGACGCTGTCGAGCCGAGCGAGCTCCGCGTCGCGGCCGGCGAAGACGTCGGTGGGGCGGGCAGCCGGCATGGGTCCAGAGTTTACACCCAAAAAGTTTTCAAAACTTCTTGGGTCTTATCTGGCCCTGGCCGGCTTGGAACCTCAGGCGTGCGCCGGGTCGCCGGGGCCGGGGTCGAGCTGGCCGACGGGGCGCTCGACCTCGACGTGCCACTCCTGGCGGAAGCCCTGCATCGAGAAGAAGATCACGAGGATCTGGAGCGGCACGAGCAGCCACGTGAGCAGGCCGAGCACCTGCGAGTCGAGCCCGGTCGTGCCGAAGACCGAGTCCGGCGTCGCGAAGCCGCCCTTGTCGCGCTGGAACCACTCGGGCGCGGCGATCACGGCGAAGATGCCGAGGATGATCGCGAGCGCGGCGGCGACCGGCAGCGGCCCGCGGTTCCACTGCGCGATGTAGTACGCCATGCCGACGTAGACGACCACGTAGGCGAGCTGGAGCACGGGGCCGCTCTGCAGCGCCGACCAGCCGCCGAGCATCACGAGCAGCATCACCGCCGCCGAGATCAGCAGCAGCGCGACCACGATCGCGCGGGTCGTCTTCGACGACGCCTTCTCGCGATTGGGACGATCGATCACGTAGCCCGCCTCCATCGACCTTGGACCCTACAATCCCGCCGCGCCGCTAGGGTGCAGTTGCGGGTGTGGTGAAACGGTAGACACGCCGGCCTTAGGAGCCGGTGGCCAGGTAGAGGCCGCTGGGGGTTCGAATCCCTCCACCCGCATCGGGGCCCTTGGTAGCGTGCGTCGGTATGACACCCTCCCGCTCGATCTCACCCGCGCGCGCGGTCGCGGCCGCGCTGGTCCTGTCGTTTCTGCTGCTGCTCGCGGTCGCGGTGGGCCAGGCGTCCGCCTCCTACTCGAAGCCGGCCGGCGGCAAGTACAAGTTCTACAACCTGTTCGACGACACCAAGCACGGTGCCCTCGTGCTCTCGCGCAACGCCACGAAGGTCACCAAGCTCGTGCTCAAGCCCGGCGACACCGCCGATGCGTGCGGGAAGGCGGCGATCCGCCTCAAGAGCAGACCGCGCGTCCGCTCCTACCGCAGCGTGAACGGCCGCTACGCCGTCGGCCGCATCCGCAGAGGCCTGTTCGTGCCGACGCCGATGACGTTCAAGCAGGGCCGCAGAGCGTTCCGCGCGAAGCTGCTGCTGCTGTGGGACGACGCGCTCCAGATGAACACGGGGAACTTCGTGCACGGCGGCTGCACGATCAACTTCTACGCGCACAAGCGCTGAGGCGCCGGGCCGCGAGCGGCGGCGCTCACGCGCCCGGGCTCGCGGCCAGCCAGCGGCGCTCCTTGCCGAGCATCGTCGGCGTGGCGAGCAGGCTGCCGACGCGGCGCTGGAGCGCGCGCAGGCGCGAGTCGTGCCCGGCGGGCAGGACGGCGGCGAGCTGGCGGTACTCGCGCGAACGTCGCTGGAGCGGAATGCGGCGGCGATCGCGCTGAGCAGCTCGGCGGGCTCGGTCACCGTCGTGCGTGCGACCTCGGCGCCCTCGACGGTGACGCGCAGCTCAGCCGGGTAGCGGCGTGCCGGCGGCGGCTGGAGCGAGCCGGCGAGCGCGGCCTCGATCGCCGTCGCCAGCTCCACGCGCGTCGCGGCGAGGCTGCGCGACTGCGCGCGCGCCCGGTCCCGCCCCTCCTTCGTGACGACGAGGCCGGCGTCGCCCAGCTCGCGCTCGCCGAGCGCCTCGAGCAGCCAGCGGTCGCCGGAGGCGGCGAGCACCGGGATCCGCTCGGCCGCGAGCGCCTGCGCGTAGACCTGCACCTCGCTCAGCGACTCGCCGTCGAGCAGCACCTCCATCTCCCACACGAACGTGTGCGAGCAGAAGCCGCGCGGCGTGGGCGTGCTCGCGTGGTGGCCGAGCAGCACGACCGCGTCCACGCCGCCGCCGGCCGCGGTCTCGATCGACGGGTCCTCGGCGGTCAGGGCGAGGTCGGCGATCGGCCGCACCTCGACGCCGGCGGGCATCCGCTCACGCTCGACGTTCGTGCCGACCATGTGCCAGTCGCCGACGGTGACCCGCTCGACGCCGCCGCGTCGCAGCGCGTCGACCGCGACGAGCACCTCCTCGGTCATCAGCCGCCGGCCCCGCGCATAGGCGGCGGGATGCGAGGGCAGGCAGTCGCGGTAGTCGTCGATTCCCGCGACGCCCTCCATGTCGGCGGCGATGAGGCAGTGCATTCGGCGGTCAGGGTAGCCGGGCGAACGCCGTGACGGCTCCGGTCGCGCAGGGAGAGCCGCGGAGAGCAACTTGTACGGATTGCACGCAGAGTTGTACGATTGTCGCCCGCCAGCATGAGCATGAGCGCAGCACGCGAGCGGCTGCCGGAGGCGGTCGAGCTCCGCCCACTCGGAGGCCTTCGACGCCGCGATGGCCGAAGAGGGCCCCAACATCCCGTGGGACCGGGCCAAGGCCGACCTCGGCTGGACGTGACCTACCGGATCGAGCTGCGCCCGCCAGCCGTCCGCGCCCTGAAGAAGCTCGACCCACCGGTTGCCCGTCGCCTCCAGGGTGCCATCGCCCTGCTCGCCGAGGATTCGGCAGTGGCATGAGGCGCCGTCGCACGGCGCGCCGCGACCGACAGGGAGTCCGACCGCCGGCGCCCGGCGCGGGAAGGAGGTGCGCCGGGCGCCGGGTCGGACGGGGGCGTTGCCGCTGCCTCCCCCGTCCACTCACTCCGGGGCGTCCACGAGGAACAGGACGTCGACGGTGAGCGCGCTCGCCTCGCGGTCGACGCCTGTGCGCTGGGCGGTCTCCGCTTCGAGCGCCCGCATGCGGGCGAAGAGGTCGTCGACCGACGGTCTCAGCGCGGCGATCGCCTGCGCGTCGAGCCGCGCCCGCCAGGCCACGCTCACATCGCCCTTGCGAGCGAGGAGGTCGCGGCGCGCGCTCGTGACGCGCTCCTCGGCCCCGGCCCCGGGGACGAGGCGGTAGAAGTGCTCGATCGCCCCGCGGCGCTGGACTCTTCTCACGATCTCCAGGAAGCCGAGGGACTGAAGTCGCCGGACGTGGTAGCCGACGCTGCTGAGCGGGATCTCGAGCGCGATCGACATCGCGTTGGGGCTTGCGACCTCGGTGTCGCCCAGGAGGCGGAGGATCTGCACGCGGGTCGGGTGACCGAGTGCCTGGACGGCCTGCCGGTCAACCATGCGCGCGCCGTGGGGATGCCGGCAGTCGATGCACGGGCGCGAGGCGCTGCGTCGGCGGCAGCCGGTAGTGGACGTGCAGGCGCCCGAACGAGCGGCGTCGCACGCGACAGGTGACGTCGAGCTGAACGCGGTCGTCGCCGTTGCGCCTGCGTCGCCGTCCGGCGTTGCGCCAGAGCGCGCGCCGGCGGGCGACGACGCGCACGTCCCATTCGGCGTCGGGCTCGGGCACCGCCTCGCTCGGAACCTCGATCGCCTCGGTCACGAAGCCGAGCTTCCACAGGTGCGACCCGAGGATCGCCCGCACCCGGTCGTGCGTCGTCGCGATCGCCGCCAGGCTCGCGTGCGACGCCCTGGCCGGCGGCGGCAGGACGATGACGCCGTCGGTGGGCGTCGGCGGGACCGCGGAACGCGCGCGCCGTCGTCGCGGCGACGATGGTCGCCGCCTCACGATCCCCGGTCCACGTAGTCGTCGATCCGGGCGGCGAGTCGATTGACCTCGGCCGGCGAGCACTGCGCGACGTCATGCCCGGGGGCCAGTCTGGCGTCGGTCACGAGCAGCCGGATCAGCTGCGGCGTCATGCGGTCGAACGCCTGGAGCATCTCCTTGAGCGTGAGGCCGTTCCAGCTCTCGTAGGCATCCGAGGCTCGCAACCCGCGCGCGAGCGCGCGCAGTCCCTCGGCGCGCGACGCCATGCGCCCGACGAGCAGCACGCGCCGGCAGTCGTAGATGGCTCCCTCGCCGAGCTCGCGCAGGGCTTGAGTCGCCGCGCCCTGGCGTGTCACGCGGATGTCGCGGGCGGGCAGCTGCTCGGTGAAGGTGCGGGCCTGCTCCGCCAGCTCGCCCAGCTCGTCGACGGCCTCGGTCAGGATCGCGATGCGTTGCGGGCGCAGACGGAAGACGTCGTCGCCCGCCTTGGCGTGCGCCCGCCGCAGCACGCGCATGCCCGCGGTGGCGACGCGTTCCGCACGATCGAGCAGGTCCTCGATCTGGTAGACGTGCCAGGCCAGCGCGTCGTTCGCCACGCGCTCGGCTCTCTCGGCCGCCGGCATCTAGCGGGCGCCCCCCTCGCCCACGCGCCAGACGCCCGCGGCTCGCGGGCCGACGTGCGGCCGCGTAGCTCGCGGGCGCCGGCGCTCGACCAGGGCTGCGCGGCGGATGGGACCGTCGTGCGCAGCGACCCGGTCGCGGGGGATACGCCATGCCGCCATCCCCCGCACGCACGATGCCGGCGGCGAGTGGGGGAGTACTCCCACCGGCGGGCGTGCGGTGCTGTGACCTGGCGACATGGCACGGCCATCGTGACCCGGCCCGCCCGAGCGCGCTAGACCGAAACCCGACTATTCGTGGTTCGGATAGCCAGTGCGACAGTGACGCCTTGCGGGGTCGTCCGTCATATAGGTATGGTCCGCGGGTCCTCACTACACGGAGGCCGCTCCGCAAATCGGGAGGGACGGATGGGGGCTCGCAACCGGCAGCGACAGCGCGCGTGCGACGCGCCACCGGACATCGGGCCGGGTCCGGCGCGTGCCCTTCGCGGTGCCACGCTCGCGCTGATCTGCGAGCGCCCCGGCCACGGCTACGACCTGGCCGTGCGGCTGCGGCATCGGCTCGGGCCTGCGTGGCAGATCACCGCGAAGGACATCTATCCGATCCTCGACCAGCTGCTCGCGGCAGGGCTCGTGCGGCGTGAGCACGAGCGCCGGCGCTCGGTCTGCTACCCCACGCCGGCCGCCTACGAGGCGCTCGAGCGATGGCACGACGACGACGTCCGCAAGGAGGCGCTGCGCAGCGACGTGCGTGCCCGGCTCGCGACGGTTCCCGCCGGCAGAGTGGATCGCGCGCTGCGAATCCTCGACCAGTACGAGACCGACCTGCTCGGGCTGATCGAGGCGACCGAAGACGTCCTGCCGCCACAGGTCCGCACCTGGGAGGGCCTGCTCGCGCGGGTCACGCACGCCGGCACCGACAGTCACCTCCACGCCGAGTTCGCCTGGATCGCCGACGCGCGACGGCGCTTCGTCGAGTTCGACGAGCAGAGCGCGTAGCCGATGGCGTCGCTCCTCGCGTTCGAGCGCGTCAGCAAGCGCTACCGCGAACCCGGCGGCCAGACCGTCGCCGTGCTCGACGACGTCTCGTTCGAGCTCGACGCGGGCGACTCGATCGGCGTCCTCGGCCTGCGCCGCTCCGGCAAGTCGACGCTGCTGCGCGTCGCGGCCACGCTCGAGGCGCCCGACTCCGGCGTGGTCCGCTTCGACGGACAGGACGTCGGCGCGCTCTCCGAGGCGGCGCGCGCGGAGCTGGTCCGCGCGAAGATCGGGCTCGCGCCCGCCGTCTGGCACGCCACGCGCGGCCAGCGCGTCGTCGACTTCGTCGCCCTGCCCTTGCTCAGCAACGCCTACAGCTTCCACGACGCCACCGTCCACGCGCGGCAGGCGCTGGAGCGCGCCGGCGCCACGAGCCGCGCCGACGCGCGCGTCGCCGAGCTGTCGCCGGGCGAGCGCACGCGCGTTCTCGATCGCCCGCGCGCTCGTGCGCGACCCGGCGCTGCTGCTCGTCGACGAGCCGAGCGTCACGCCGAGCCCCGGCGAGCGCGACGAGATCCACGCGCTCCTGCGCGGACTCGCGCAGCACCCGGACCTGGCCGTGATCGTCGCCTCCGAGGACGTCGCCGCGATACGGACGGCGCGCCGCCCGATGACGATCAGCGACGGCAGGCTGAGGATGCGCAACCCGCGATCGGGCCGGCTGATCGAGTTCCCGCAGGACCGTGCCGGCGACCAGCGGGGCTCGCAGGCGTGAACGCGCTCGAGCTGGCGCGCGTCGTCAAGCATTATCCCGCGCGCGGGGAAACCGTCCGCGCGGTCGACGGCGTCTCGCTGAAGGTCGAGCCCGGCGAGTTCGCCGCGTTGTACGGGCCGAGCGGGTCCGGCAAGACGACGTTGCTGCTGCTCGCGGCCGCGCTGATGGAGCCCGACAGCGGCTCCGTCAGGTTCGGCGGCAGCGACATCGCGCACCTGTCGGCCCGGGACGCGGCGCGGTACCGCCGCACGGACGTCGGCTTCGTCTTCCAGACGTTCCACCTGGTTCCGGTCGCCTCGGCGCTGGACAACGCCGCGCTCAAGCTGCTGAGCGAGGGGCTGTCGCTCGACCAGGCGCGCCACAAGGCGCGCCCGTGGCTCGAACGCGTAGGACTCGGCCCGCGCATCTCCCACACGCCGCGCGAGCTGTCGAAGGGCGAGCAGCAGCGCGTCGCGATCGCGCGCGCCTTGGCGAACGACCCGCGCCTGCTGCTCGCCGACGAGCCGACCGGCAACCTCGACTCGCAGCGCAGCCGCGAGATCCTGACATTGCTGCGCGAGCTGTGCGACGAGCGCGAGATCCCGGTCCTGCTGGTCACGCACGACCCGGAGGCCGCCGGCTACGCCGACCGCGTCTGCACGCTGCGCGACGGCCTGCTCGAGGACGGGCTCGACACCCACTCCGCGCGCGCGGCGTCGGGATGAGGCAGTCGCTCGGCATCCGGCTCGGCGTGCTCGGTCGCTTCTACCTGTGGCGGCTGCGCGAGCACGGCGTCCAGGAGCTGCTCGCCGCCGCCGGCATCGCAGTGGGCGTCGCGCTCGTGTACGGGGTCCTGCTCGCCAACAGCAGCCTGACGGGGTCGACCGCGCAGCTCGTCCACGGCATCGTCGGCGACGCGCGCCTGCAGCTCGCCGCCCGCTCCGCCGACGGCTTCGACGAGCGCATCGCGGCGGAGGCGGGCGCGCTCCCCGGCGTCGCGCAGTCGGCCCCGATCGTCCGCGGCGACGTCGCCGTCGTCGGACCGACCGGAACGCGCCGCTCGATCCAGCTCGTGGGCGTCACGACCGCGCTCGCCCGCCTGGGCGGTGTCCAGACCGAGGACTTCGGCCCGGGCGGTCTGCGCCTCTCCGACGGCCTCACGCTGCCCGCTCGCATCGCCGCCGCGATCGGCGCTCGCCCTGGAAGGCCGGTCACCGTCCTCGCGGCCGGTCATGCGCGACGCGTCGTCCTCGGGAGCGTGCTCGACGCCGAGACGATCGGCTCGCTCGCCGAGAGCCCGGTCGGGATCGCCCTGCTGCCGGTCGCGCAGTCGCTGCTGCGCATGCCCGACCGCGTGAGTCAGCTGTTGATAGAGCCGCAGGTCGGCGCCGACGCCCGCGTCGACCGCGAGCTGCGGGCACTCGCCGGCGACCGTCTCGTCGTCGCACCCGCCGACGCCGAGCTGCGCGCGCTCGACCTGACCGCCGCCCCGAACGACCAGTCGACCACCCTGTTCGCGGGCATCAGCGCGATGGTCGGGCTGCTGCTCGCCGTCAACGCGATGCTGCTCACGATGCCGGAGCGGCGGCGCTTCATCGCTGAGCTGCGCACGCAGGGCTTCGACCCCAAGCAGGTGCTCGCGATCCTGACGTTCGAGGCGCTGCTGCTCGGCGTCCTCGCCTCGGCAGCCGGGATCGTCTTCGGCGACATCCTGTCGCGGACCCTCTTCGACCAGGTGCCGGCGTACCTCGCGTTCGCGTTCCCGATCGGAACGCAGCGCATCGTCGAGCTCGGCACGGTGGCGATCGCGTTCGGCGGCGGGGTCCTCGCGACGCTCCTCGCCTCGCTGCCGCCCGCGCTCGACCTGCTGCCGGGCCGGCCCGCGGACGCGATCTATCGCGACGCCGACGAGGGCGAGCCCGGCGAGGGCGTGAGCCCGCGGCTCGCCCGGGCGCTCGCGCTCGCCGGCCTGGCGCTGATCGCCGCCTCGACCCTCGTCGCGCTCGCGCTGCCCGCGCTGACGATCGTCGCCGGCGTCACTCTCGCCGTGGCGACGCTTTGCCTGATCCCGGCCGCCTTCGCGGCCGCCGCACGCCCGCTGGAGCGCCTCGGACGCCGCATCCGCGGCCGCGGCAACATGCTCGCCGTCGCGGTCATGGAACTGCGCGCCACGAGCACCCGCTCGATCGCGCTCGCCTCCGTCGCCGCGATCGCCGTCTACGGCAGCGTCGCGATCGAGGGCGCGCACCACGACCTCGTGAACGGGCTCGATCGCAACTTCGGCCAATACCTCAGCACCGCCGACCTGTGGATCACGACCGGCGGCAACGACCTGACGACCAACAGCTTCGACGCGACCGGGCTCGCCGGCGCGATCGAGCGCACGCCCGGCGTCGCGCGCGTGCGGCCCTACTACGGCGGCCTGCTCGACGTCGGCGACCGCCGCGTGTGGATCATCGCCCGCAGCCAGGCCGACCCGGCGATGATCCCGCCCAGCCAGCTCGTCGACGGCTCGCTCGCCACCGCCACCAAGCAGCTGCGCGTCGGCGGCTGGGCGTCCGTCTCGGACGTCTTCGCGAAGGCGCACGACCTGCGCGTCGGCTCGTCGTTCGCGCTGCCCACGCCCACCGGCCGGCTGCCGCTGCGCGTCGCGGCGATCACGACCAACCTGGGATGGCCGCCGGGCGGCGTCATCCTCAACGCGCGCGACTACCGTCGCGCATGGGCGACGAGCGATCCCTCCGCCCTGCAGGTCGACCTCCGCCCCGGCGTCGACCCGGCCGCTGCGCGCAACGGCGTCGCGCAGGCCATCGGCGACCGCCCCGGCCTGCGCGTGCAGACGCTCGAAGAGCGCCGGCGGCAGTACGCGTCGCTGTCGCGGCAGGCCCTGACGAGCCTCAGCCAGATCTCCACGCTGCTGCTGATCGCGGCCGCGCTGGCGGTCGCCGCGGCGCTGTCGGCGGCGATCTGGCAGCGCCGCCCACGCCTGGCCGCGTTGAAGACCCAGGGGTTCGACCAGCGCCAGCTCTGGCGCGCCCTGCTGCTGGAGGCGGCGATCATCCTCGTCGTCGGCTGCGTCGTCGGCGCACTGCTCGGCATCTACGGCCACGCGCTCGCGAGCCGCTATCTCCAGATGACGACGGGATTCCCCGCTCCCTTCTCGCCCGCGCCGGCACAGCTCCTCTCCGCCCTGGCCGGCGTCGCCGGCACGGCGCTCGCGGTCGTCGCGCTGCCCGGCTGGCTGGCGGCGAAGGTGCCAGCCCGCGTCAGCTTCCAGGAGTAGCCGGGGACGCCCGCCCGCGCCGTGCGTGCGCGGGAGAGTGTCCGCATGGGACCGTCAGCACGGCGCCGATTGGCGCTCGCTGCCGCATTCGCGCATGCGGCGTTCGTCTACTGGCTCGCTGTCTTCCCGCGCGTCCGCGGCGAGCTGCGATGCTGGCGCAGACACGCGCAGGCGATCCCCGATCCAGAGCTCCGCCGCTGCGCGCTGCGGACGCTCGACGACGAGGGCGGCAACCTCGAGGGGGCGGCCGCGTTCGCCGCGTTCGCGGTCGCCGGCTCCCGGCCGAACGTGATCCGCGCGACCGTCGCGTTTCAAGCGATCTACGACTACGTCGACTCCCTCGTCGAGCTGCCGGCTGCCGATCCCGTCGCGAACGGCCGCGCGCTGCACCAGGCGCTCGACGCCGCGCTCGCCCCACGCGGCCGCCACCCGGACTACTACGCGTGCCACCCGCGCACGGAGGACGGCGGCTACCTGTGCGCTCTCGTCGAGCGCTGCCGCGAAGCACTCGCGGCCCTGCCCGCCTACGACGCCGTCGAGCAGCCGGCCCGCCGGGCGGTCGCTCGCATGGTCGCCTACCAATCGCTGATCCACGCGCGCCCCGGCCGCGACGCCGAGCGAGCGCTGCAGGGCTGGGCGAAGGGAATCACGCCGGCTGGCAGCGAGCTGCGGTGGTGGGAGACGGCGGCGGCGGGCGCGTCGTCGCTGCTTGTCTTCGCGTTGATCGCGGAGGCCGCCCGCCCCGGGACGCCGTCGTCCGGCACGCTCGCCCTGGAGGCGGCGTACTTCCCGTGGATCGGGGCGCTCCACGTCCTGCTGGACAGCCTCGTCGACCAGTCCGCCGACGTCGCCGCCGGCCACCACAGCCTCGTCGCGCACTACGCCACGCCGGCTGAGACGGCGGCACGCATGAGCTGGATCGCCAGATCGGCGCGCGAGCAGATCGACGCGCTCGAGCGACCGACGCCCCACCTGCTCCTGCTCGTGGCGATGGCCTGCTTCTACCTCTCGTCGGCGACCGTCGCGGGCGATTCAGTCCGCCTCGCCGCCGACGGCATCGGCGCCGCGGTCGGCCGTCTGACCGGCCCGACGCTCGTCATCCTGCGCGTCCGCTGCCATGCCTGCCGACCGGCCGACCGGACATAAATGCCGTGCCGCGCGCGGCCAGCTCGTGCGCGGTTCGCTTCGTCCGCCCGCTCAGGAGCGGACTCGGCGACGCCGGCCTCTGCCGGCCGCCCGCGCCCGATCGGCCTCGATCACCGCCGCACGCAGCATCAACAGCTCGGCGGGAACGTGCAGCGCCGCGGCGACCGCGCGCAGGGTCGCGTACGTCGGATTCGCCTCTTGGCGCTCGATCTGCCACACGCGCTTGGTGGCCAGCCCGGCGGCGCTCGCAAGGCCCTCCTGTGTCACGCCGAGCTCCTCCCGCCGCTCGCGGACCGCCTGACCGAGCGGCGGGCAGTCGTGGTTGTCCTCGGGCACGCCGGCACAGTCGCGCCTCGATGACCGCGACTCAAGGAACTATATGTCTGGTATTGCCCCTCACCCGGGTGGGATGCGGGCCTGCGCCACAGGGACAGCTCCAGGGACCGAAAGCGCGGATCGGTAGCGGATCTGAGCGGATCGATGCGGATCGGAGCCGAGCCAGCCGAGCGGGGGACCCAGGAATCGAACCTGGCGTTGCGGTTTTGGAGGCCTGCTCGTATCGGCGCTTCGGTCCGATGTAGTCGGGAATCGGTCGGTGCAGGGACAGTTGCGGGGACAGAAGCCTGGTCCCCGCCGCAAAGTGGATCCGTCTCTACGTCTCGCCGTCCCCGATCTCTGCGTCGAGATCGGACAAATCGGCTCCTCGAATCTCCAAGAGCCATCGCTGGAGGTTCAGGCTCGCTTCGAGGGACCGGACGCAGTCTTCGTAGGTGACCGCAACGCCGTCGTGAACAACAGCATTTCGGCGCCTGAGGTGCAGCACGTACTCCGGCCACCACGGCTCCTGCTCGACCTGACGCCCGGTGAGGAGGTGCATCAGCGCTCGTGAGCGATCGTCGCGCAGCGTCATCGGGCGCCGGACCAGCTTGGCGGCTTCGACTCCAGACGGATGGTCGGCAAGCAGGTGGTCAACGGCCTCAGCGATGTGCAGCTCGCAAGCAGTCTGGATACGGACTACGGCCAGCTCGTGGCGTCTCTGCCTATGAAGCTCATGAGCCTCAGCGCCGAGGTGCGCTCCAATCGATTTCGACTGCCACCACGGCGAGATGTATCCGGTCGGCTCCGGGGCCGAAGGGGACAGTCTCGCCTTCGTGCGGATCTTGCAGACGAGGTGCCGCGCTTCGTCGATTGCCTCATCTCGTCGCGATGCGTGGACTCGGATCGCAAACGTCGTGTCGCCATCGGTTCCGTCCGTGATGTCCGTGTGGAACTGCATACGCTCAGCCGGTACGACCCCCGGCGCAGCTTGCTGGAACGCAGCCTTCTCACTGACGTCGAGCGGGAAATGAACCTGCCAGAGGCCTCTGTCGATCTCGCCTTCGGGCGGGTCGAATTGCTTGCGGCGGTAGTCCATGTCGTGCGTTAGAGCAGGTCGCGCAAGTCGTCCCCGTCGAGACCGGCATCGGCCAGGATGCCTGAGAGCGTGCCGCGCTTCAGCTCGCGGTGCAGTGGCACCGTGAGGAAGATGCGACGGTCCGGATGGTGCAGGCGGACGTGGCTGCCGCGCTGGCGGGCAACCTCCCAGCCTGAGCGCTCCAGCGCCTTGATGAGCTGCTGGCCGGAGACGACCGGAAGGCGAGGACTCACGCCGGAATGGAAACCCGGCGGCGGACGACGCCGGCGTCGAGCGCGCGTCCGACCTCCCGCAGGCCTTCGACGTACAGCTCGAGCGCCTCGCGGGCGTTCTCCATCGCCTCGTCGAATGTGTCGCCCTCGGAATGGAGGCCCGGGAGGTCGGGAGCGTAGACGTGGTAGCCGCCCTCCTCCTGCGGAGCGAAGACGAGCTCTATGTCGCGCGGGTCGGACATGGGGCTCAGGATACCGGCCGTGGTGGCCGCTTCGGAAGCTTCCGCGCCAACGAGCGGGGGACCGAGGAGTCGAACCTCGCGTTGCGGTTTTGGAGGCTTGCGTGGATTGGCGGCTTAGACTGACGCAGCGGGATCCGCAGCGGTGCAGGGACAGTTGCGGGGACAGAACTGCTCTGCGATCACTCCCGGCCGAGCACGAGGTCTACTCCAGCAAGAACGAGCTGCAAATCACTGGCCGTGAGGCGTCCGACGCGCTCGGTCAGCAGCGAGCGGTCGATCGTCAGGATCTGCGGAGACGTTCGCGACCGAGTCTTTGGGAAGGCCGGTGCGCTCAGCATCCAGGACCACGTTGCCGGGTGCGGCGCCCAGGCGCAGGCTGCTGGTCAGGGGCACCACGACGGTCGTTGCTATCCGGCTCGCGTTGAAGCTGTCGCCTTGGACGACGGTCACCGGACGTCGAAATCCAGGAGACGAGCCGACTGGGTCGTCGAGCGACGCCCAGCAGACGTCGCCTTGGCTGATCACCATTCGCTCTGCGCGAGCGTTCGGCGGGCGGCCGCCGTGGTGAACGAACGCCCGTCGGCGGAGATCTCATCGGCGATCTCGTCGAGCGCGCGAGTGATGGCACCAGGATCCCGTCGGGAAACGTAGTCGGCCAATGCGTCGCGGTAGACCTCGCTGCGGCTCTTGCCCATCCGGCCGGCGAGCTCGTCGGCCTTGCGAAAGAGATCGTCGGGGATCGAGACGGCGGTCTTCATACCAAAAGTATAACCGCATCCGCTCGGCCTTATTAACGAAGCGGGGGACCCAGGAATCGAACCTGGCGTTGCGGTTTTGGAGACCGCCGTGTTACCGATACACCAGTCCCCCGAAGGGTTTGCCCACTCTAGGGATTCGGGCGTTCAGGTCGTCCTGAGTCGATCTCGTGTGAATGGCGGTGTGAATGGGTGCCGGCGAGCGCGTCGATCACGGCTTCGATCTTCATCGGCGGCACGGCGGCACCGGATGCCCGTGATCTCGCGTGGTTTCGCGTGCTCTCCGGCAGCTCGCGGTAGTAGATGGCGGCGCGGGACGGGATGACGAAGTCTCCGTCGCGGTGGGCGAGACCGTGGCAGACGAGCTCGCGGATGGCGACCTCGGTGTCGACGGGCAGCGTCTCGCCCTTGCCATCGCTGAGCGCGACGTCGAGCTCGGCGATCGTGAGGCGGCCGGGGTGGTAGCGGCAGAGATGGTGCAGTGCTTCGGCCTGGCGGCGCAGGTCTTCCTCGCGCGGGGAGAGTGCCTCGTGCTCGCGGCGTGTGCTGGATGTCTGTGGCACGTCGGGGCTCCTTCGGTCAGGCGTCCGGTCGCTCGGCGATCGCGAAGACCTCGGCGAGGGTGGTGTCGAGTGCGTCGGCGAGTTCGAGGAGGGTGGTGAGGCGGGGATCGACGTCACCGCGCTCGATGCCGGCGAGAAGCGAGGGCTTGATGTGGATCTGGGCGGCGAGTTGGGCGCGGGTGACACCGCGGGCTTTGCGGCGGGTGCGCAGTTCGGTGACGGCGCGCATCAGGGTGGTCCAGCGGCCGGTGGCGGAGGCGCCGGGGGCTACCGGGCCGGGCGGCCCGTCGGGTGGGTGCTCGTCGGCGAGGATGTCGTTGGCGAGCACGGCGCGGGTGCGGTCGGGATCGGCGAGGCGGTAGTGGTGGACGACCGCGCCGCGGGCCATCGTTTCGTGTGCGAGGACGATCTGGCCGTCGTGGCACAGTCTGCGGACGTGGTAGGCGACGCTGCCGAGCGGCACGCCGGTCGCGCGCGAGAGCGCGACCGGCGTAGCCTCGCCGGCGTCGAGCAGGTGGTCGAGGATCGCGATGCGGGTGGGGTGCGCGATCGCGCGCACCCATCGTGGCGTGGGGCGCGCGGCCGGGCTGCTCGTGGTCATGGCGTGTGAGCGTCGGCGTTCAGCGCTCTGTGAAGCTCCATCGCGCTCGTTGTTCGTGCTTCGACGGAGACGGAGCGTCGCTGTCTTCTGGGCGCGGGCACGGCTTCACTGCGGACGCGCGTCCGCGGCGGTCGCCAGGGCCTCGGCGAGCCGAGCGACCGCCTGCGGGGAGATCTCCGCCCACTGCGCGGAGGCGTCGACTTGCGCCTGCTCGAGCACGCGGTCGATGGCCTCGGGCCGTGCGCCTCGGAAGCGGCCGAGGAGGTCGACGAGGGTGGTCTCGTCCCAGCACAGGTGCGCGTCGCTGTCTCTCAGCGCGTTCGCGAGCGCGGGCCAGCCGGTGGCGATGGGGAGAGCGCTGGCTGCGAGCAGGGCGGTGCGAACGTCCATGATGCCCTCCGCGAGCTGGCGCGATGCGCCGGCCTGAACGTCCGAGGCGGTTACGCTGACCTCTGCGTCTGGGAGGCGCTCGACGAGGTGCTCGAGCTGCGTGACTTCGTCGACCAGCTCGGCGGCGGTCTGCTTCAGCCCGCCGATCGCGGCGGCCGACGTGACGATCGGCTCTCCTCCTTCCTCGTGGAAGGTGAAGTCAGCGCTCACGTGCGCTTCGATGCGCCTGAGCAGCTCGAGCGCCTGCAGCAGCGTCCACGCCCGAGTGCTCGCGGTCGGGGTCATGCCGGCGGTCGACTCACGAGCTGGCGCAATCCACGTCGAACGCCGCCGCCCCACGGGGATGGGGGCGTGGAGCGACGGCGGTCCGACGAGCCACACACGCGACCCCGGCACCCATAAGGGGGGCAGAGCACCGGGGCCGTTGTGCGCCTGCACGTCCCCGTCGCCTCTGAGCGCTGCCTCTCACCGTGGGGGAGACGAGAGGCGGAATGCGCCGAGGCGAGCCGGCACCGTCGATGCCGGAGATGGGGACGACGCAGCTTCATCGTCGCCATTGTTCGGCCGTATGCGTCGCTTGCCAAGCCAAGGCTTTGAGGTCCAAAGCTTGGTTATCCCGGCCGTTGGCGCTTGCCGCGCGGTGGCGGCTGTACTAGGGTCGGGTACGCAGGCATTTCTGTGTGCCCTGGGGGGCACGGACGGGGAGGCGCTCGGTGTCGGGGACGGGAGACAGGTCGGGCTGCGGGACGTCGCCCGCCCGATGGCCGCCCGTCCAGCCGGCGCTCGCGTTGGAGGATGTGACGGCCACCCGCCGCTTCGGCCGCAAGCAGGCCACAGTGCTCGACGGCCTCTCGCTCGCGGTCTGGCCGGGAGACGTCGTCGCGGTCGTAGGCGCCCGAGGCGCGGGCAAGACGACGCTGCTGCGCGTCGCGGCCGCGATCGACCGCCCGGCGCGAGGCGTGGTGCGTCTCGGCGCGCGTGAGATCCACTCCGCCACACGCGGCCAGCGGTCGGAGTGGCGGCGCCGTGTCGCGTACGTGCCGAAGCGGTGGCGGGTCGCGCACGGCAAGCCCGCCATCGACCATGTGGCCCTCCCGCTGCTCGCCGGCGGCGTGGCGCTGCGCACGGCGATGCGCGAGGCCGAGAAGGCACTTGCATGGGCCGGCGCCGGTGAGTATGCCCATCGCCAGTTGCCGGAGCTGTCGCCCGCTGCGGTCACCCGAGTCGCGCTCGCGCGCGCGCTCGTGCAGAAGCCCGCGGTGCTCCTGCTGGACGAGCCCGGCATGAACACGACGATGGAGGATCGGGTCGCGCTCCTGTGGCTCGTGCGATCGATGGTCATGTCCAATCCCGCGCTCGCCGTGCTGGTGACGACGCCGGACGGGCGCGGAGCCGCGGGAGCGACTCGCACGGTTCTTCTGCTCAACGGCAGAGTCCGTAACGCCGCCACGCCGGCGGCGGACGTGGTGCCGTTGCCGGTCGGACGATCGCCGGTGATCCGAGAGCCCGCTTCGTGAACCGCCTCGAGCTGCGCGACGTCGCGAAGAGCTACGACATCGGCACCGAGCGTGTGCACGCCGTCGACGGCGTCACGCTGACGCTCGAGCCTGGGGAGCTTGTAACCGTCTACGGGCCGAGCGGTTCCGGCAAGAGCACCCTGCTGCTGCTTGCCGCCGGAATGCTGGAGCCCGACCGCGGGCAGATCCTGTTCGGCGATGTCGACGTCGGCCGGTTGTCGGCGCGCAAGGGGGCGGCGCACCGCCTGTCGCTCGGGTTCGTCTTCCAGACGTTCCAGCTCATGCCGGGCGTTTCGGCAGCCCACAACGCAACGCTCAAGCTCCTCGCCGAGGGATGGAAGCCGAGAACGTGCGAGAGAGCAGGCGCTGCGCTGGCTGGAGCTCGTCGGACTCGACGACCGCGCCCACCAGCCGCCGGAGCGGTTGTCGATGGGGGAGTGTCAGCGCGTGGCGATCGCTCGCGCGTTGGCGAACGAGCCGCGGCTGATCCTCGCCGACGAGCCGACCGGCAGTCTCGACACCGCACGCAGCAGAGAGATCCTCGAGCTGCTGTCGCGCATCGCGCGTGAGCGGCGCGTCGGGGTCCTGCTGGCGACGCACGATCCCGAGGCGGCGCACTTCGCCGACCGCGTCTTCGAGCTGCGCGACGGCCAACTCCGCGATCGAGCGGGCTCGCGGCCCGACCACGAACGAACCTCAGAGCGCGATCGGACGGCGACGTGAAGCCGCGGGCGCTCGTCTACTTCTACGTGTGGCGGGTCAAGGCACACCCGCTCCAGGAGCTGCTCGCCGGTGCCGGGATCGCAGTCGGCGTCGCGCTGCTGTTCGCCGTGCAGATCGCGAACTCGAGCATCGCGAGCTCCGTCGGCTCGACGCTGGAGGGCATCACGGGCTCGGCGCAGATCGAGGTCGAGAGCGGAGACGAGCACGGCTTCAACGCGCGCGTCGTCCAAGCGATGCGGGCGCTTCCAGACGTGCAGGTGGCGGCGCCGACCTTGCAGCGACGCGGGATCGCCGAGGGACCGCGCGGGAGCCTCCCGGTGGAGCTGATCGGCGTGGACCCCAGCCTTGCCGAGCTCGGCGGCGCGCTGACGCGTGAGTTCGGCGACCAAGGCCTCCAGCTTCCACGGGAAGGGGCGGTGATCCCCGCGACGGTCGCGAGAGCGATCGGCGTCAGACCGCGCGAGACGCTGAGCTTGATGGTCGCCGGTCGTGCGTTCCGGGTTCCCGTCGCGGCGACGCTCGGCCCGGACCAGATCGGCGACGCGTCGGAAAGCCCGCTCGTCGTCGCGCGGCTCGCATACGCGCAGAAGCTCGCCGGGATGCCGGGCGTCGTGACGCAGGCCTACGTGACCGCCCGCCCGCATCGCGAGCAGGCGCTGCGCCGCCAGCTCGTGGCACTGACCGGTCATACGCTGGCCGTGGGCAGCGCGAACGCGCTCGTGCAGCGGCTGCGCGGCGCGACGGCGGCAAGTGACCAGTCCACTGCGCTGTTCTCCGCGATCAGCGCGCTCGTGGGTCTCCTGTTCGCGTTCAACGCGATGCTGCTGACGATGCCCGAGCGGCGCCGCTTCGTGGCCGACCTGCGCACGACGGGCTTCAAGAACCTGCAGATCGTCGCGATCCTCGGCTTCCAGGCGCTGGTGCTCGGCGTCGCGGCATCGCTGGTCGGGCTGCTGCTCGGAGATCTGCTCTCGCGCGTCGTCTTCCAGTCGGTGCCGGCGTATCTCGCCTTCACGTTCCCGGTCGGGCCGCAGCGGACGATCTCGCTGCATGCGGTGGAGGTCGCGTTCGCGGCCGGCGTCCTCGCCGCGCTCGTCGCCGCTGCTCGCCCGGTTGCGGATCTGCTCTCGTCCAAGCCGCTCGACGCCCCCTACGCGGAGCGCGGCGAGGTCGGACAGGCGATCCCGCGCGAGCTTCGCCGCAACCTCCTCGTCGCCTCAATCGTCATCTGCGCGGCCGTGTGGATCGGAGTCGCGGTCGCTCCGCGGCTTGCGATCGCCGGCATGGTCGGCCTCGCTATCGCGACGCTCCTCGCGATGCCGGCGGCGCTGGCCGTCGGCGTGCCGCTCGTCTCCCGCGCCGCCCGCGGGCTCCAGCAGCGGGGGAACCTCCTTCTCATCGCGGCGATGGGGACGCGCTCGGCGATGACGCGGTCCGTCGCCGTGGCCGCCATCGCCGCAGTCGCGGTCTTCGGCACCACCGCGCTGAACGGCGCACGCAGCGACATGGTCCACGGCCTGTACCTCGGCTACGGCGACCACCTGGGGACCGCGGACGTCTGGGTGACGACGGCCGGGCGGAGCCTGACGACCGACAGCTTTCACCTCTCGCGCGCGCAGCTCAGGCGCCTGCGCTCGGCGCCGGGCATCGCCTCGGCGCGCATCTACCAGGGCGGCATGTACGACCTCGGCGATCGGCGCATCTGGCTCATCGCCCGCCCGCCGGGCGACGCGGAGGTGATCCCGCCCTCGCAGCTCGTCGAAGGCAGCCTTCAGCACGCGAGCCGGCTCGTCCGCGGCGGCGGATGGGTCGCGGTGTCCGCGACGCTCGCGCACGATCTGCGCCTGCACGTCGGCGGGCCGGTCACGCTCCCGACGCCGACCGGCGACCATCGGCTCCGTGTCGCCGCGATCGTGACGAACCTCAGCTGGGGACCTGGCGCGATCGTGCTCAACACGAAGGACTACAGCCGCGACTGGAGGACGAGCGACCCCTCGGCGGTCGAGGTCAACCTCGATCGCGGCGTCTCGCCCGCGGCGGGGAAGCGGATCGTCAGGGACGCGCTCGGCGACACGCCGGCGCTCGACGTGCAGACCGCCGGCGAGCTCGACGCCGAGTTCCAGGGCATCCTGCGCGACGGCCTGACACGCCTGAGCCAGATCTCGGCCCTGATGATCGTCGCGGCGGCGTTCGCGCTGGCGGCCGCGATCTCGGTCTCCGTGCTCCAGCGCCGGCGACGGATCCAGGCGCAGCGGATCCAGGGCTTCAGCGACGGCCAGCTGCGGCGCATCCTGCTGCTCGAGGCGACCGTCTCCCTCACGCTCGGGTGCCTCGCGGGCGTAGCCGCCGGGGTGGCCGGCCACGTGCTCGGCGACCGCTGGCTGCGGCTGACCACCGGCTTCCCGGCGCACTTCGCGCCGCAGACGGTCCAGGCGCTCACGATCGCGCTGCTCGTCATGACGGGAGCGCTGCTGCTCGTAAGCCTGCCCGGCTACTTCGCCGTCCGGATCCCGTCGACGACGAGCATGCCGGACTGACCAAGCGGGCCGTCGCACAGACTTGGCGATGTGGATCGTCCCGGATCGAGGTCGCGCTTGGCGCTCGTCACCTCTACGGTCCACGCTCTGCTGCTCTACTGGCTCGTGATCTTCCCGCGCGCACGACTGGAGCTGCGCCGCTGGCAGCGCCACGCGCGCGCGATCCCGAGCCCGGCGCTGCGCGACCGGGCACTCGGCAAGCTCGACGCAGAGCACATGAGCGCGGAGGGCGCGGCGGCGTTCGCGATCCTCGCTCGCCCCCGCGGTCGCAAGCACGTCGTGCGCCTTTGCGTGGCGTTCGAGGTCATGTACGACCTGCTGGACGCGCTCGCCGAGGAGCACGTCGACGACGTGCTGGCGAACAACCTCCGGCTGCACGAGGCCTTGCCAGATGCCTTCCGACCTGCACGACCCGGCTTCGACTACTACGCGCACCACCACCACGACGAAGAGGACGACGGCGGGTACCTTGCCGAGCTGCTGCGAGGCTGTCGGGTCGCCTTCCTAGCCCTCCCCGCGCGCAGGGAGGTGGCCCCGGGCCTTATCCGCTGCGCCACGAGGGCCGGAGAGGCCCAGAGCCTGAACCACGCGTCTCTGCGGGGGCAGCCCGACGCGTTGGCTGCCTGGGCGTCAGAGCAGCTCGCCGGCACACAGCGCGAACAGCTGGCCTGGTGGGAGGTCGCAGCCGCCGCCGGCTCGCCACTGGGCATCTTCGCGCTGATCGCAGCGGCTTCAGACCCTTCCACCGACGCACGCGAAGCGGAGGCGATCGAGCAGGCCTACTTTCCATGGATCGCAGCGCTGCACTGGCTGCTGGAGAGCCTTGTGGACGAAGAGGACGACAGGATCTCCGGCAACCGCAGCTACGTGCGGGAGTACGCTTCCAAGGCGGTCGTGGGTGAGCGGCTGACCTTGGTCGCGCGCAACGCGCATGCCGACGCGCGCCGACTGCCCCGGGCCGATCGGCACACGCTGCTGCTCGCGGGCATGATCGCGCTGAACTGCGCGCATCCAGGCGCCGCGTCCCACGAGGCACGGCACGCCACGGCGGCCGTCATGGCTGAGATGGGCGGGCTCGTGGCTCCCCTGCTTGCTGCCATCCGGATCCGCCAGCGGCTCGGATCGCGGGAGCGTGTCGGAGCAGGCGCGCTCTAACTGCGCAGCGTGCGCGCTGGCAGCGGGATGACCTCGGCCATCGGCGCAGAGACGTCGGTCCGCAGCTTGCCGTCACGAAGCGTGAGCGCCCGATCGACGCCGGCGACGCCGATCGCCTCGCTCGTGGTGGTCAGGACCGCGACGTCTTCGTCGGCGATCGAGCGCAGCAGGCTGACGATGCTGCCGCGTGCGAGCCGGTCCACCTGGCGCGTCGGGTCGTCGAGCACGATGATCCGCGGCTCGCTCGCCAAGGCCTCGGCGACCGCCACACGCACCAGCTCGGTCGCGTCGAGGTCCTCGACGCACAGGTCGGCGAGCGCCGAGGCACCGACGCGTGCGAGGCACGCCTCTGCTCGAGCTGCGGCCTGCCGCGGCTTCTCTCTGCGAGCGAGCAGCGGCATCTGCACGCACGACACGACGGTGTTGCCGGCCCCTGCCGCCGAGTACGGCTCGACGAAGTGCAGACGCCCTCGCCATTCGGCGGCGCGCGCGTGCTGCAGCTCGACGTCGCCCAGCTTCACGACGCCTTCGTCCGGCCGCTCGACGCCCGCCGCCACGCGCGCCAGCATCGTCCGCGCGAGACTGTCCAGGCACCAGATCGAGACGAACTGGCCGGGCTCGACAGTGAGGCTGACGTCGCGCAACAGCGCCCGCGAGACCCGGCCACGCCCGACGCGCTTGCTGACGTGCTCAAGGGCGAGCAGGCTCATCGCGCTCGCCTCTCTGCGCCCGCTCGTAGGCGTCGATCTCCCGGTTGGCGTACTCCAGCCACGTGAAATGCGCGTCGAGCTTCGAACGCCGCGCCTCGAGCACGAGGCGCTCGGTCAGGTCCCCGAGGTCGGCCGCGGGCGTTCTCGGGGACGTCGTGGGAGAGGACGCGCGCCTCGGTGACGCACAGGTCCTCGTACTTCGTCACGAGATCCCGTACGACCTCGACGGAGTCGACGGCGGCGACGCGACGCCCGGCGACGAGCTTCCGCAGCAGGTCGGCGTGCGCGGGGTCGTCGTGCATCTGATCGGCCAACCACCGTTTGAAGGCCTCGACGCCAGCCGCGGTTGCGCGGTACTCGATCTTCGGCTGCCGACTGTTGGTCTGCTGCGCCACCAGCTTCTGCCGCGGGTTGACCGGCTCGATGAACCCCGCCTTCGCCAAGGCGTTCAACGCCGCATAGACCTGCCACGAGCTGCTCACCCGCAGCACGTCGCCGTACCGGCGCTCGAGTCGATGCGCCAGCTCGTAGCCGTAGCTCGGACGCTCCAGGATCAAGCCGAGCACCGCCCAGGTCACCGGCGAGGTCAGCGCACGGGATCGGGTGAGCTGCTGAGCTGGCTGCTGGTTTCGCATGACGAGGTCAACGACGCGCGAGGCGGACTCGTTCCACGCTCCGGTGCGACGCTAACCGATCCAGGAGGCTGCGGCTACCGGAAACCCGTAGTCATGGTTTGGACCTCCAAGCTTTGGCTACGGACCCTGACGGCTGGAGGCCGCGTTGCCGGGCGTTGGCCCGTTATTTCGTGATTTCGCGTGGTAGTGCGCGGCGGTTGCCTGATGGTCGGCCTCGGGCTGAGGCGGCGCATGAGGCTGCTTGAGTGGTTAAGGCCCTGGCGGCCAGGAAAGCGGTTCATCGGGAGCAGCCTTGATGCGTCGTATTGCCGCAGTCGGACTCATGAGCCAGTTGCGCCAACCTGGGAGAGAGCGGGGGACCCAGGAATCGAACCTGGCGTTGCGGTTTTGGAGACCGCCGTGTTACCGATACACCAGTCCCCCGGGGACCGGCTCCATTGTAGGCGGGACGACGCTCGGCCGAGTCGTGGCCGGACCACGTTCGGATCAGGCGAGCGCGAGCCGTCCGAGCAGCTCCTCGGCGATCGCGAGCGACGAGGTCGCGGCGGGGGAGGGGGCGTTGCGGACCCATGCGATGCGACCGTCGCCGCCGATGCGGAAGTCGTCGACGAGCGAGCCGTCGCGGTCGACCGCCTGCGCGCGCACGCCCGACCCGGCGCGCATCGCGTCGTCGCTGCGCAGCTCGGGCACGTAGCGGCGCGCCTCGCCGACGAAGAACGCCTTCGACAGCGAGCGCCGCGTTCTCGTCGACGCCCGCGCGCCAGTGGCGGCGCATCAGCCGCCAGGTGCCGCCCCAGGCGAGCGTGTCCGCCACGTCGCGCCCGCGCACGGTGCGGCGGCGATAGCCCTCGCGTGCGAGCGCGAGCACCGCGTTGGGGCCGATCAGCACGGAGCCGTCGACCTTGCGGGTGAGGTGGACGCCGAGGAACGGCAGCGACGGGTCCGGGACCGGGTAGATCAGCCCTCTGACGAGGTCGCGCCGCTCCGGCCGCAGCGCCCAGTACTCGCCGCGGAAAGGGACGATGCGCGGCTCCGCGTCCTCGCCGGAGCGGCGCGCGAGGCGGTCGGCGTGCAGGCCGGCACAGACGATCGCGCGGTCGGCGTGCAGCATCTCGCCGTCCGCCAGCTCGATCGCGACCGCGCCGCCCGGCGTGCGGCCGGCCGGCGTCACGCGCACGACCGCGACGCCGGTGCGGATCGTGCCGCCCCGCTCGTGCAGCTCCTCCGCGAGCGCGAGCGCGACCGCGCGGAAGTCGGTGATCGCCGTCTGCGGCGAGTGCAGCGCCGCGATCCCGGCGGCGTGCGGCTCGATCTCGCGCAGGCCGGCGGCGCCGAGCCGGCGCAGACCGGGGACGCCGTTCGCGGTTGCGCGCTGCTCGAGCCGGTCCAGGCGCGGCAGCTCCGACTCGTCGAGTGCCACGACGAGCTTCCCGCACGCCTCGTAGGGCAGGTCGCGCTCGGCGCAGAACACCTGCAGCAGCTCGACGCCGCGGCGGCACAGGCGCGCCTTCAGCGAGCCCGGCTCGTAGTAGATGCCGGCGTGCACGACGCCCGAGTTCGTCGCCGTCTGGTGGAGGCCGAGCTGCGGCTCCTTCTCCAGCACGACGAGCTCGGCGTCGGGCTGCTCGCGCGCGAGCAGGCGCGCGGTCGCGAGCCCGAGGATTCCGCCGCCGACGACCACGATGCGCATCGGACGCGACGCTACCGCGTGCGCCGCCGCGGCGCCGTCCCGCCGGCGAGGCCCGCCGCGCGCTCCAGCAGCAGCGTGCGCTCGCGCTCGTTGGCGGTGAGGCCGGCGGCGCGCGTGCACTCGGCGTACGCCTCCTCGCGCCGGCCGAGTCTCTCGAGCAGGTCGGCGCGGACGCTCGGCAGCAGGTGGTAGCCGACCAGCTCGTGCGCGTCCGCGAGCCCGTCGACCAGCTCCAGGCCGGCCGCCGGACCGAACGCCATCGCCACCGCGACCGCGCGGTTGAGCTCCACGACCGGCGAGTCGGTCAGCGCGACGAGGCCGTCGTAGAGCGCGACGATCCGCTCCCAGTCGGTCTGCTCGGGCGTGCGGGCGCGCGCGTGGCAGGCGGCGATCGCGGCCTGCAGCGCGTACGGCCCGAGGCCGTCGCGGGACAGGGCCTGCGCGCGGTCGAGCGCCTTCAGCCCGCGGCCGATCAGCAGCAGGTCCCATCTGGAGCGGTCCTGGTCGTTCAGCAGCACCGGCGCGCCGTCCGGGCCGCGGCGCGCCCGCAGCCGCGAGGCGTGCAGCTCCATCAGCGCGAGCAGCCCGTGGACCTCCGGCTCGCGCGGCATCAGCGCCGCCAGCACGCGGCCGAGCCGCTGCGCGTCCTCGCACAGCTCCGGCCGCACCCAGTCCTCGCCCGCCGTGGCCGAGTAGCCCTCGTTGAAGACGAGGTAGATGACGCCGAGCACCGCCGGCAGCCGCTCCGCCAGCTGCTCGCCCGCCGGCACCTCGAACGGCACGTTCGCCGCGCTCAGCGTTCTCTTCGCGCGCGCGATCCGCTGCTGGACCGTCGCTCTCGGCGTCAGGAACGCGCGCGCGATCTCGTCGCTCGTCAGGCCGCCGAGCAGCCGCAGCGTCAACGCCACGCGCGCCTCGATCGACAGCAGCGGGTGGCAGCACATGAAGATCAGGCCGAGCACGTCGTCGCCGGCCTGCGCGGCGGCGGCCGCGTCCGCCGTCGGGTCGGGCGGGGCGCCGGCGAGGTCGCGCTCCAGCTCGTGCGCGATCCGCTCCTGCTTGCGCTCCAGGTTCGCGTCGCGGCGGAAGCCGTCGATCGCGCGGTGCTTGGCGGTGGCCATCAGCCAGGCGCCCGGGTTGTCCGGGACGCCCGACCGCGGCCACGTCTCCAGCGCGACGACGAGCGCGTCCTGCGCGAGGTCCTCGGCGAGGCCGACGTCGCGCACCAGCCGCGTGAGTCCGGCGATCAGCGCCGGCGCCTCGATCCGCCAGACGGCGTCGATCGTGCGGCGCAGGTCGCGCCCGCCGTTCCCCGCCGTCGCCATCGCGCTACCGCGCCTCGCCCTCGATCTGCGCGCGGATGCGCTCCTCCTGCTCGCGCAGCTCGGGGGTGAACTCGCCGCCGAAGTCGTCGGCCTCGAAGATCTGCCGGATCTCGATCTCCGACTCGCCCGGCATCGGGTTCGGGCAGCGCTTGACCCACTCGATCGCCTCCTCGAGCGACTTGCACTGCCAGATCCAGTAGCCGGCGACGAGCTCCTTCGTCTCCGCGAACGGTCCGTCGACGACCGTGCGGCCGGCGCCGTCGAAGCGCACGCGCGCGCCCTTCGAGCTGGGCTGCAGGCCCTCGCCGGCCAGCATCACGCCGGCCTGCGCGAGCTCCTCGTTGAATCTGCCCATCGCGGCGAGCAGCTCCTGACTCGGCATCGCGCCCTTCTCGCTGTCCTGCGTCGCCTTGACCATCACCATGAAGCGCATCCGCTGCTCCTTCGTCGGGGACCTCGCGGTCCTGGTTTCTACCCCGACGACGAACGAGGCGCGAGGAAATCGACACGGCGCTGCGACATTCGTCAGGAGCGCAGCGCGCGGCGCAGCAGCGGCGGGGCGATCAGCGTCGTCGCGACCGACATCGCGACGATCACGGCGAAGCGCTCGCCGGTCACGACGCCGGCGGTCGCGCCGAGTCCCGCGACGATGATCCCCACCTCGCCGCGCGGGACCATCCCGAGCGCGACGACGTGGCGCTCGCGCGGCTCCAGCGAGCGCGCGCCGAGCCGCGCGCCGACGTACTTCGTCGCGACGGCGAGTGCCGTGAGGCCGGCGAGCAGCAGCAGCGCGCCGCCGTCGGCGAGCGCGCCGAGGTCGAGCTCGGCGCCGATGAAGGCGAAGAAGAACGGCGGGAAGAAGGCGTAGAGCGGGGCGACCTCCTCCTCGATCGGGTGCTGCTCCTTCGTCTCCGCGACGATCATGCCGGCGAGGAACGCCCCGATGATCGCCGCGAGGCCGACCGCCGCCGAGAACGCGGCCAGGCCGAGGCACAGGATCACCGCCGGCATCAGCGGCGACTCGGAGAAGCGCGGCGCGTGCAGCAGCCGCGGGCGGCTCGCGAGCAGCCGCGTCCCGCCGATCGCGAAGAAGGCGATGAACGCGATCGAGATGCCGAGCACGACGAGCAGGCTGCCGACGTCGAGGCCGCCGCCGTCGGCGAGGCCGGTCGCGACCGCCAGCAGCAGCATCGCGAGCACGTCGTCGATCACGGCCGCGCCGAGGATCGTGCGCGCGGCGCGGCTCTGCAGCACGCCCAGCTCGATCAGCACCGCGGACGTGATGCCGACGCTCGTGGCGACGAGGGCGACGCCGAGGAAGATCGCCTCCGCGCTGCCGTCGCCGAGGGCGAAGCCGAGCGCGACGCCGCCGCCGAACGGCAGCACGACGCCGAGCCCGCCGACGAGCGCGGCCGAGGAGCCGACCGCGCGCATGTCGGAGATGCGCGTTTCGAGCCCGACCCAGAACAGCAGGAACACGACGCCCAGCTCGGCGAACACCTCGAAGACCGTGTCGGGCTCGACGAGGCCGAGCACGGAGGGCCCGATGACGACGCCGGCGAGGATCTCGCCGACGATCGCCGGCTGCCCGATCCGCTTGAACAGCTCGTCGCCGAGCTTCGCCGCCAGCAGGATGACGAACAGGTCGAGCAGGATGGCGGCGAGGTCGCCACCGGACGCCGCAGCGATCGGCAGGGGCACGGGCGCAGGCTACCGCGCGGGGTGGGCGTGCCCGCGCGACGTCAGCGCGGGACCGGCAGCACGCCGCGGTTGCGCAGCGCGTCGACCGAGACGACGGTGATCTGGAGCGTGCGGCAGTCCTCCACGAGCCGCAGCGACGGCTCCTGAGGGAGGTCGCCGACGATCCCCAGCAGCGCGTCGCCGTCGGTCACGTAGGAGCCGACGGCGAACGGGTCGAGCGTGGGCGCGGGATTGAGCATGCGGCCAACCTACGCTCGCGCCGACAGCCCGCCATCAGGGACCGTCCGTGGACCGCGTCGGTGGTTTCCCGCTGCCGGCTCCGGAGCGGTCGTAGAGGGCGGCGGGGGTGACGCCGAGCGCGTCGGCGAGGCGCACGACCGTGGTGGCGCGCGGGTCCTTGTTCGCGCGCTCGATCTCGCTCAGGTGCTTGGGGTGGATGTCGGCCGCATAGGCGAGCGCCTCCTGCGAGAGCTCGCGTTCGCGGCGCAGGAGGCGGATCGCGCCGGCGAGCGCGAGCAGCTCCGGCGCGGGTTGCGCGAAGCGTCTGCGCGCCGTCGCCCCCGGCGGTCTCGCTCGTCGATCGGACACGAACATATGTTCGCATACGATGCAAGTCCCGTGTGGAGGATGCGCGTCACTTCTCGAGGCGCTCGTCGAAGTGGGCGAACAGCTCGGCGGAGCGCAGCTCGAGCGCGTCGACGAGACGCAGGACGGTCGTCAGGCGCGGGTCCTTGTTCGCGCGCTCGATCTCGCCGACGTGCTTGGCGCTGAGGCCGGCCGCGCCGGCGAGCGCCTCCTGCGAGAGCTCGAGGTCGCGGCGGGCCTTGCGCAGGGTGCGGCCGAAGGCGACGAGCTGTGGCGAGGCGGTACGCATGCGTACCGTGAAACCTTCACCACCGGCGGGTCCGGCTCCACCCGCTGCGGATGGGAAATCTCCACCGGGAGAAGGTTTTGTGGTTATAGTCACTGTTCCGGCGTCTTGGCACCCCGGCTTCGCCGACGTGTGACTCCCCCTCACAGCGTCGGCTTGGCAGGCAGGGGCTCCCCGGTGCCGGCCCTCCCGGGCCTCGGTCTGGACAGGGAAATCGAACGCCCCGAGCGCTATCCCAGCCTCGGGGCGTTCGTCGTTCCGGGGACCGCTCCGTGCGCCGGGGTTGCGTTGCGTGCGCTATCGCGATATATCGTTAACGCATCGAGATACGGCGATCCAAAGGAGCCAACATGCTGAGGGCACTTCCGCTCTTCGCGACCGCGGGCGGCCCGGAGCCGTGCGGACGCGCCAACTTCGACCGGGACTGGCGGCTGATGGGCGGCCGTCACGGGCACGCCCACGGCGGCCACGGCCACGGCCGTCATGGCGGCGGGCCGCGCGGCGGCGGCTTCCCGTTCGGCTGGGGGCCGCTCGGCGACCCGTCCTTCGGACCGGGCGGCGGACGGCGCGGGCGCCGCGCGCGCCGCGGCGACGTGCGCACCGCCGCGCTGCTGCTGCTCGCCGAGGAGCCGCGCAACGGCTACCAGATCATGCAGGAGCTCGAGGAGCGCAGCGACGGCGCCTGGCGCCCGAGCGCCGGCTCCGTCTACCCGGCGCTCCAGCTGCTCGAGGACGAGGGGCTCGTGCGCTCCGAGGAGGCCGACGGCCGCAAGCTGCTGCACCTCACCGACGCGGGTCGCCGGCTCGTGGAGGAGCGCGACGAGGACCGTCCCGCGCCGTGGGACGAGCTGGCCGGCGACGTCTCCGACGACGCACGCGCCATCATGAAGGTCGTGCGCGAGGTGATGGTTGCGGTGACGCAGGTGATCAGGACGGGCAGCGACGCGCAGCGCGAGCAGACGCGGCGGCTGCTGGTCGGCGTGCGCCGCGACCTCTACCTGATGCTCGCCGACGGCGACGAGGACGAGGCGGGCGGCCGCGGAGAGGACGCATGAGCGAACCCTCCCGCGACGGTGGGACCGCCCCGGCGGCGACTGCGACGGCGCCCGCGCACGACGGCGGGCGCCCGCCCGCCGTCACGGTGCGCGGGCTCGTCAAGCGCTTCGGCGAGCTGGAGGCGGTGCGCGGCATCGACCTCGACGTCCGCGCCGGCGAGACGTTCGGCTTCCTCGGCCCCAACGGCGCCGGCAAGTCGACGACGATCTCGATGCTCTGCACGCTGCTGAGACCGGACGGCGGCAGCGCGCGCGTCGCCGGCCACGACGTCGTGGCCGAGCGCGACGACGTGCGCCGCAACATCGGCCTCGTCTTCCAGGACCCGACGCTCGACGGCTACCTGACCGCCGAGCAGAACCTGCGCTTCCACGCCGAGCTCTACGGCGTGCCGAAGGCGGTGGTGCCCGAGCGCATGCGGCTCGTGCTCGAGATGGTCGGGCTGTGGGAGCGGCGCGGCTCGCTCGTGCAGACCTACAGCGGCGGCATGAAGCGCCGCCTGGAGATCGCGCGCGGCCTGCTGCACGCCCCGCGCGTGCTGTTCCTCGACGAGCCGACGGTCGGGCTGGACCCGCAGACCCGCAGCTCCATCTGGGGCTACGTCGAGCAGCTGAAGGGGGCCGAGGACATCACGATCTTCCTCACCACGCACTACATGGACGAGGCCGAGCACTGCGACCGGATCGCGATCATCGACCAGGGGAGCGTCATCGCGCTCGACACGCCGGAGGCGCTGAAGGCGAGCGTCGGCAAGGACCGCGTCCAGCTCCAGGTCGACGACGCCGACGCCGCGATCGAGGCGCTGCGCGAGCGGTTCGGCCTGGAGGCGACGATCGCCGAGGGTCACGTGACGGTCGCGGTCGAGGGCGGCGAGGCGTTCGTGCCGCGGCTGTTCGCCGAGCTGGGCGTGCCGATCCGCGGCGTCAGCGTCGCGCGGCCGTCGCTGGACGACGTCTTCATGTCCTACACCGGCACGACGATCCGCGACGCCGAGTCCGCCGGCGGCGGTCCGGATCCGATGATGCGGATGATGGCGGGGCGGCGCTGATGGCGACCACCGAGACCAGACCCGCGGGCGCGACCGCAGGCGGCGGCGCGCCTGCGCCCGTCCGCGTCGTCATCCCGCCCGGCGGCTGGCGCGCCGACCTGCGCGGCGTCAAGGTCGTCTGGCAGCGCGAGCTGATCCGCTTCTGGCGCGACAAGCTGCGGATCGTCACCTCGCTGCTGCAACCGCTGATCTTCCTGTTCGTGCTGGGCGGCGGGCTCGCGAACATCGCCTCCGGCGGCACCCAGGGCGTCGACCTGCGCACGTTCATGTACCCCGGCGTGCTCGCGATGGCGGTCCTCTTCACCGCGATGTTCAGCGCCGCGTCGGTCGTGTGGGACCGCGAGTACGGCTTCCTGCGCGAGATGCTCGTCGCGCCCGTGCGGCGCGGCTCGATCGTGCTCGGCAAGTGCTTCGGCGGCGCGACCGTCGCCGCCTTCCAGGGACTCCTCGTGATGGCGCTCGCGCCGCTGGTGGGCGTGCCCTACGTGCCGATCATGATCCTCGAGGTGCTCGGGCTGCAGCTGCTGCTCGCGTTCATGATCACCGCCTTCGGCGTGATGGCGGCCGTGCGGATCACGCAGATGCAGGCGTACATGGCGCTGATGCAGATGCTGGTGATGCCGCTGCTGTTCCTCTCCGGCGCGCTGTTCCCGCTCGGCGGCCTGCCGGGCTGGCTGACGGTGCTCAACCGGCTCGACCCGCTCACCTACGCGGTGAACCCGATCCGCGAGGCCGTCTTCGGCCAGCTCGACATCTCGGCGGCGGCGAGAGCTGCGCTGCTGCCGGGGATCACGTGGTTCGGCTGGCAGGTGCCGATCGCCGTGCAGGTGCTCGTCGTGGTCGCGTTCGCGCTGGCGATGCTGAGCGCGGCGATCGTGCAGTTCCGGCGGGCGTAGTGGCCCGGCGACGGGAGCGTCGAATAGGATCGCCTCACCACCAGCTCATGGGAGGCTTCAACGTGCGCTCGTCCGCTCGGGCTTGGATCGCCGCTCTCGTCGTCGCATCGTCGCTCACGCTCGCCGTCGCGCCGGTCGCCGCGGCACGCCCTGCCGCCGTCGTCTCGCGGACGTCGTCACGCCGCGTCACCCGCTGGAGGTCGCCGTCCGCCGCGCGGCTCGTCCGCGCGGTCACCCGCGCGCACGCGAAGCGGGCGCGGATCAGGGCCGTCGAGCAGGCGCTGCACGCGCTCGGCGTCGGCGTCTACACCGGCAAGGGCAAGCAGGTCGCCGGCGGCTTCGAGCGCGGCGCGAAGGGCATCTACCTCTACGACTTCGAGGTCCAGCTGATCGCCGACCAGCTGGCGGGCAAGCGCCTCGCGAGCTTCGACCAGGTCGCGACGCAGCTCGCCAAGTCCGGGATGCGCCTCGGGGCGGGCACGGTCACGGGCCAGACGCTCGCCGCCGCGGTCGCCAAGGGCATCAAGCGACTGGGCGGGAAGAAGGCGCGCCGGACGCCGGCGGGCGCGCTCGCGGCCGTCGTGCGCAAGCTCGGCCAGGCCCGCCACGTCGACCTGATCCATGCGCCTGCCGCCGACAAGCCCGTGCTCGATCCGCTGCAGCGGATCCTGATCGGCGTCGACGCGACGCGCCACGCCACCCATCAGGCCGGCCCGGCGCGCGCCGCCGCCTCCGCCGCGGGCGCCAGCCCGCTCGCCGCGGCCGCCGGCTCGGGCTGCGGCGGCAACATCGGCGGCACCATCTCCTACTCGAAGGGGATCGGGACGATGGTGGCGACCAAGGGCGCCGAGGGCGGGCCGGGCGTCATCGTCCAGGAGCTCAAGGACGGCATCGACGGCATGGCGATGGCCTACTCCGTCGGCATCCAGGCAGCGAAGACGAAGCTCAGCGGCTCCTTCGGCACCAGTGGTCCGAAGTCAGCCGCGCCGATGCTGTTCAAGGTCAAGGTCACGATGCGCGACGACTACAGCCACGGCAAGCCGAAGTGCGGCCGCCTCGCCGGGTACAAGATGCCCAAGAAGGGCGGGATCCCCGGCGTCCCCATCTTGTGGCAGCGCGACTCCGAGGGCCACCTCACCTACCTCGGGGAAACGCCCAGCTGCGGCGCGGTGTGCATCACCCACACCGATTCCCACGGCATCGCGACGATGACCTTCCAGCCCGACGACGAGTACCTGCCCGGCGTCGGCCCGAAGGTCTACCAGGGCGGCACGACGACGGCGGACGAGTTCGCCCAGGTCGCCCAGCACAACATCCTCGGCAGCATCGCCCAGGCGATCGGCTTCAGGAAGCAGGCCGCGATCCGCTGGGAGGTCAGCTACCACCACCCGGCCGGCTACCGCGTCGACCTGCCCGCGCAGACCTACGCCATCGGTGGCGGGGCGACCGCGACCTGGGAGGAGCCGAACCTCGAGGTGTGCCTGGCGCCGTCCTCGAAGGAGATCCCGCACCCGCTGAAGCCGTACTGGAGAGGGCCGCTGGCGCCCGGCGAGCCGGAGCCGGCGGCGGGCAGCGGCGACGCCCCCCTCGGCTTCCAGGGTGTCTTCTCGGGGCAGCCGGTGCCGACCGAGAACCACCCCACGCCGTACTGGGGCGACCTGAAGGAGACCATCACGGCGCTCGGCCACACCGCTGTCACCGACTGGACGCCGCTGGCGATCCCGATCGGCTTCGACACGACCAAGCAGTACGAGGACAACAACGTCAAGTCGCAGGCGCTGTGGTCGTTCACGAGCCCGACGATGCACGCGCACATCACGCTCACGTACGAGCTGCCGTACGGCCAGACGCACACGTTCGACGAGCCGATCACGCAGGCGCAGCACTGCCCGCCACCGCTCGGGTAGCCCTGCACGCACGCGAGGAGGGCGGCGCCCGCCGGCAGCGGGCGTCGCCGCGCGGGCGGCCCGCGCACGGGCTGTTCAGAAAGTCGTAAGCGCCGCCTGCGATGCTCGCAGGCGATGGCGCTGCTGATCCTGTTCGGCTTCCTCGCCGGTGCTGGCACGGCGCTGTCGCCGTGCGTGCTGCCGGTGCTGCCGATCGCGCTGTCGGCCGGCGCGACCGGTGGGCGGCGGCGGCCGCTGGGGATCGTCGTCGGCCTGACCGCCTCGTTCACGTTCGCGACCGTCGCGCTCGTCTACGTGCTCGACGCGCTCGGCCTGCCGGACACGCTGCTGCGCACGCTCGCGATCGTCACGCTGCTGGCGTTCGGCGTGACGCTGCTCGTGCCGCCGCTGGCGGCACGCGTCGAGGGGCGCATGAGCCGGGTCGCGGGACGGTTGAGCCGCGGCGGAACGCTGGCCGGCGACGGCGGCGCGCGCGGCGGCGACGGCTTCCGCTCCGGCCTGCTCGTCGGCGCCTCGCTCGGGCTCGTCTACGCGCCGTGCGCGGGGCCGATCCTCGCCGGCGTGATCACCGTCTCCGCCGCGCAGCCGTTCACGGCGGGCCGGCTCGCGGTCGCGCTCGCGTACGGGATCGGCTCGGCGCTGGTGCTCTACGCGCTGATGCTCGGCGGACGGCGGCTCTCCCGTCCGCTCGCACGCCGCGGCGGCGCGCTGCAGGCGGCGATGGGCGCGGTGATGGTGCTCGTCGCGCTCGCGATGCTCAACGACTACGACCTGCGCTTCCAGAGCGCGATCGCGAAGGACCTGCCGGCCTTCCTCGTGACGCCGACGGAGGGGCTGGAGAAGACCGGCGCCGCGCAGCGCGCGCTCGCGGACGTGCGCGGCGCGCCGACGTCGAAGCTGGCCGCGGGGCTGGCGGGGGACGGCGGCGGCGCCGCGGCCGGCGCCCCGCACGCCGCGGCCGGCGGTGCGGCCGCGCGCAAGCTCGGCCTGCGCGACTACGGGCCCGCGCCCGACTTCACCGACACCCAGCGCTGGTTCGACACCGCCGGCGGCAGACCGCTCACGATGGCGGGCCTGCGCGGGCGCGTCGTGCTGGTCGACTTCTGGACCTACACGTGCGTGAACTGCCTGCGCACGCTGCCGTACCTGGAGGCGTGGGACGCGCGCTACCGCAGAGCGGGGCTGACGATCGTCGGCGTCCACACGCCCGAGTTCCCGTTCGAGAAGGACGCCGGCAACGTCGCCGACGCGATCGCGCGCGAGGGGATCCGCTACCCGGTCGTCCAGGACAACGACTACGGCACCTGGAACGCGTACGGCAACCAGTACTGGCCGGCGCACTACTTCGTCGACGCGCGCGGCCACGTCCGCTACGCGCACTTCGGCGAGGGCGGCTACGGCCACAGCGAGGCGGTCATCCGCGAGCTGCTGCGCGAGGCGGGGCGCGACGTCGGCGCGCAGCGCTCCGGGGCGCGGGGCGTCGAGCCGTCGGCCGGCGTCACGACGCCCGAGACCTACCTCGGCGCCGCGCGCGCCGAGCGCTTCGCGAACGGGACGATCCTGCCCGGCCGCCAGGACTTCGGCCAGCCGCCGTCGCCGGGGCAGGACCAGCTCGCCTACGCCGGCACGTGGGACGTCGGCAAGGAGGCCGCGACGGCCGGGCCGGGCGCGGCGCTGGAGCTGCGCTTCGGTGCGCGCCGGGTGTTCCTCGTGCTCGGATCGCCCGGCGGTCCCCGGCCGGTCCGCGTGCTGCTCGACGGCAAGCCGATCCCGGCCGCGCTCGCCGGCGCCGACGTCCACGGCGGCGTCGTGACCGTCGGCCGTCAGCGCCTCTACCAGCTCGTCGACCTGCCGCAGGTCGGCTCGCACCTGCTGCGATTGGAGCCCGCGTCGGGAGTCGAGGGATATGCCTTCACGTTTGGATGATCCGCCCGCGCGCGCGCCGCATGCGACGATGGCGCCGATGCCGCAGCGCGTGCACGGGACGGTGCTCGTGGTCGACGACGAGCCGACGATCGTCGAGGTCGTCGCGCGCTACCTCGCGCGCGCCGGCTTCAGAACGTGCGAGGCGGCCGACGGGCCGGCCGCGCTGCAGGCCGCGCGCACGTGCAGACCGGACCTCGTCGTGCTCGACGTGATGTTGCCCGGCTTCGACGGGATCGAGGTGATGCGGCGCCTGCACGAGCAGCCCGGCGAGCCGGTCCCCGTGATCCTGCTGACGGCGCGCGCGGAGGAGTCCGACCGGCTGATCGGGCTGCGGCGCGGGGCCGACGACTACGTCGTCAAGCCGTTCTCGCCGGCCGAGCTGGTCGCGCGCGTGGAGGCCGTGCTGCGCCGGGCCGCCGGGCGCGACGGCGTCGCGCCCGGCGACGGCGAGCCGATCGTGCACGGGGGGCTGCGGATCGACCAGGCGTCCCGCACGGTCACGCTCGACGGCGAGGAGCTGGCGCTCACGCAGCGCGAGTACGAGCTGCTGCGCCACCTCGCCCAGCGGCCCGGGCGCGTGTTCACGCGCGACGAGCTGATGGAGGAGGTGTGGGGCTACGACTTCTACACCGACACCTCCACGGTGACCGTGCACGTGCGGCGCCTGCGCGCGAAGCTCGAGCCCGATCCCGCCCACCCGCGCTTCATCGAGACCGTGTGGGGCGTCGGCTACCGCTTCCGGCCATGAGCCCGCTCGTGCGCTCGCTCGCGCGCTCGCTGCTGATCGCGCTCGCCGCCTGCGCCGCCGGCGCGGCCGCGGTCGCGATCCCCTACGGCTGGGACGCGGCGTGGCAGACGTTCCGGCTCGTCGCCGCCGTCGCGGCCGGGACGCTCGCGCTCGCGCACGTCGCGGCGGCGCGGCGCGCCGCGCTCGGCGCGCTCTCGCACCAGTACGCGGTCGCGGTCGCGCTCGCCGTGGGCGCGGTGCTGGTGGCGGTGTGGGTCGCCGCCGAGGCGATGTTCGTCTCCTCGCACGACGCGCTGATGGTGACGGCGATGACGGCCGTCGGCGGCGTCGTCGCGGTGCGCGCCGGCGGGCTGCTGATGCGCGGGATGCTGCGCGACGTGCGCGCGCTGCGCGACGGGTTGAACGCCGTCGGCGAGGGCGAGCGCGACGTGCGCGTCGTCCCCGGCGGCCGCGACGAGCTGGCCGACCTCGCCGCCGCCGCGAACGCGATGATCGCGCGGCTGGGGGAGGAGGAGCGCGCGCGCGACGCTGCCGACGCCGCCCGCCGCTCGCTCGTGGCGGCGGTCTCGCACGACCTGCGCACGCCGCTCGCGTCGCTGCGGCTGCTGGTCGAGTCGGTCGAGGACGGCGTCGCGACCGGCGAGACGCGCGAGCGCTACCTGCGTGAGATGCGCACGCACGTGGCGGCGCTGAGCGTGCTGATCGACGACCTGTTCGAGCTGGCGCGGCTGGAGGCGGGGGAGATCTCGTGGTCGGTGCGCCAGGTCGAGCTCGGCGAGCTGGTGAGCGAGACGGTCGCGGCGCTGCGCGCGCAGGCGGCCGAGCGCGGCGTGGCGGTGGCGGCGGAGCTGCCGGAGGGCGGCGAGTTGGCCACGCAGGCGAACGCCGAGCGGCTCCAGCGCGTGCTGTTCAACCTGATCGTCAACGCGATCCGCCACACGCCCGCGGACGGCAGCGTCGTCGTGCGGGCGCGGCCGGCGGCGGACGGCGACGGCGTCGAGGTCGAGGTCGCCGACGACGGCGCGGGCGTCGCCGAGGATGAGCGCGAGCGCGTCTTCGAGCCGTTCTATCGCGGCGGCGAGTCCGGCCCGGCGCGCAGCGGCGGCGAGGGCGCCGGCCTCGGCCTCGCGATCTCGCGCGCGATCGTCGAGGCGCACGGCGGCCGCATCTGGCTCGAGCCCGCCGTCCCGCGTGGCACGCGCGTGCGCTTCACGCTGCCGGCGGCGGCGTAGGTCATCATCCCCGCATGACGCTCGCCAGCCTCGTCGCGCTCGCCGTGGCCGTCGCGGCGACGGCCGGCGGCGCCGGCCCGGCGCCGGGAGCCGGCGGGCACGCGCACGCGCACGTGCGCCACCATGCCGCGCCCGCCAAGCCGCGCTTCCGCCACCGCTTCATCCCGATCACCGCGCAGCGACGTCGCGAGACCTCCGCGTACGGGCTGCGCCACTACGGCCTGCGCGGCTGGACGATCCGCGATCCGCGCGTGATCGTCGAGCACCTGACGGAGAACGACTCGGTCTCCGCGACGATCGACACGTTCGCGCCCGACGTGCCCGACATCGAGCTGCACGAGCTGCCGGGCGTCTGCGCCCAGTTCGTGATCGCGCGCGACGGTGCGATCTACCAGCTGACGCCGGTCACGTTCATGTGCCGTCACACGGTTGGGCTCAACTGGGCGGCGATCGGGATCGAGCACGTCGCCTACCGCGAGGACGACGTCTTCGCCCGCCGCGCCCAGCTCGACGCCTCGCTGCGCCTCACGCGCTGGCTGCGCTGCCGCTACCGCATCCCGGTCCGCCACGTGATCGGCCACGCCGAGAGCCTCTCCTCGCCGTTCCACAGAGAGCGCGTCGCCGCGCTGCGCACGCAGACCCACGACGACTGGCAGCCGTGGGCGATGCGCCGCTACCGCGCCCTGCTGCGCGGCCGCGGCCGCTGCTGAACCGGCGTTCGCGCGGCCGGCGGCGTGGGATGCTGCCGGCCATGAGTCGTCGTCGCGCGCTGTGGCTGCTGGCCGTCGCCGTCATCGCGCTGTTCGCGGTCGAGCTGGCGTATGAGTCGCGGATGCAGGACGCCGGCGGCCACGGGATCGTCGCCTTCGAGGTCGCCTACACCCACGGCAAGGCACAGGAGATCCTCACCGCGTGGGGCGCCGACGGGCACGACGCCGCCGTCGCGTCGCTGTGGTTCGACTTCCTCTACCTGACGGCCTACGGGCTGTTCCTGTTCCTCGCGGTGCGGGCGCTGCGCGACGCGCTCGCGGCCCGCGGCTTCGCGCGCCTCGCGCGGCCGGGCGGGACGATCGCCGCGCTCGCGCTCGTCGGCGCCGCCTGCGACGCGGTCGAGGACGCCTTCCTGCTGCTCCAGCTCGGCGGCCACGCCCGGTCGCTCGGCCCGCCGCTCGCCGGCGCCTTCGCGACGGTCAAGTTCGCCTGCACCGGCCTCGCCGTCCTCTACCTGCTCGCCGGCCTGGCGACGCTCGCGGTCGGGCGCCGTAGGATGCCGGCGCGATGACGGCGGAGCGCTCGGAGATCTTCGCGCCCGGCCTGCTCGACGGGCAGGTCGCGCTCGTGACGGGCGGCGGCACCGGCCTCGGGAAGGCGGCGGCGCACGAGCTGGCGCGCTGCGGGACGCAGGTCGTGCTCGCCGGCCGGCGGGCGGAGGTGCTCGACGCGGCGGCGGCGGAGATCGGCCCGAGCGCGTCGACCGTCGTCGGCGACGTCCGCGACGACGACTCCGCGGCGGCGATCGTCGACACGGTCATCGAGCGCCACGGCCGCCTCGACGTGCTCGTCAACAACGCCGGCGGCCAGTACTTCGTGCCGGCGGAGGCGATCGCGGCGAAGGGCTGGCAGGCGGTCTTCCGCCTCAACGTCGGCGGCACGACGCGGATGGCCGAGCTGGTCGCCGAGCGGGTCATGAAGCCCGCCGGCCGCGGCACGATCCTCAACGTCACGCTCTCGCCGCACCACGGCCTCGCCGGCATGACGCACTCCAGCGCGGCGCGCGCCGCGGTCGAGGGGCTCACGCGCGCGTGGGCGCAGCGGTGGGCGGCGGACGGGATCGCCGTCGTCGCGCTCGCCGCCGGCCACTTCGAGACCGAGGCGCTCGACAAGTACCCCGACGTCGTGCGCGCCGGCGCCGCGCGCACGGTGCCCTTGCAGCGGCTCGGGCGGCCGCTCGAGCACGCCTGGCTCGTCGCGCTGCTCGCCTCGCCGCTCGGCCGCTCCTTCAGCGGCGGCGTCGTCACGCTCGACGGCGCGCGCGACAACTGGTTCGGCCCCTGGCCGCCGCCGACCCTGGCGGACGACGACGGCGTCGTGCCGACCGAGGCGCGCAGACCGGCGCCCGGCGCGGCCGGCTGAGGCGCGCTCAGCCGCGCCCGATCCGCCGGCTCAGCTCCGCCTCGGCGGTGGCGCGGTCGGCGGTGCTGTCGCGGTCGCCGACGATCCGCAGGACGCCGTCCTCGACGATCGCGAGCGGCACGTGCGGCGGCAGGTGGGGGATCGCGGCGGCCGGGTCGAGGCCGTGCGGGGCGTCGCCGAGCAGCACGAGCGTGGCGTCGGAGGCGGCCGCCGCGTGGACGGCGCCGTCGAGCAGCGTGCGGTCGACGACGAGGCCGGCGTGGCCGTCGAGCTCGGCGCCGTGGATCAGCCGTTGCAGGCGCGCGAGCACGCGCTCGGGCGGCAGCAGCTCCGTCTCCGGCCCGACGACGACCGCTCTCACGACGCCGCCGTCGGGCGCCGCGACACGGCCGGCGAGCGCGAGCGCCGGCGCAGCCGACTCCGGGTCCTCGACCGCGACGAGCACGCGCGCGCCGAGCGGCGGCCGCACGCCCCGGGGCGGCTCGACCTGCGCCGTCGCGCGCGAGCCGACGAGCGTCGCGACGACCACGCTGGCGAGGATCAGCACCAGCACCGCGTTGACCACGCTCGTGCCGAACAGGCCGATGTCGAAGCCGACGATCGTCGCCGCCAGCGTCGCCGCCGCCTGCGGCGAGGTGAGCGCGAAGACGACGCCGGACTGCGGTCCCGTGAAGCCCAGCAGCGGCCGGCCGATCAGCGCGGCGGCGCCCTTCCCGCCGAGGCAGGCGAGGATGAAGAGGCCCGCCAGCCCGAGCGTTCTGCCCTCCACCATCACCGCCGGGTCGATGATCAGGCCGACCGAGACGAGGAACACCGGGATGAACAGCGCGCCGCCGAAGAACTCGATGCGGTCCATCAGCACGCCCTCGTTCGGCACGAGCCGGTTGAGCGCGAGGCCGGCGAAGAAGGCGCCGACGATCCCCTCGATCCCGAACATGTCGGCGAGCGTCGCCGCCGCCAGGAACGACGCGACCGCGACCGCGTAGCGGATCTTGCGGTCCATCCCCAGCACCTTGAACGCCCACGCCGCCAGCCGCGGCAGCACGAGCAGCGTGCCGGCCAGCAGCACCGCCAGGCCGATCGCGAGGTCGAGGGCGATCTCGGCCGGCGAGCCGCTTCCGGTCTGCGTGCCGGCGACGGCGGCGAGCACGACGAGCGCGATCGTGTCCGTCAGCACGGTCGCGCCGACGGCGCTCGCGACGGCCGCGTCGGAGGTGAGGCCGGCGTCGCGCACCATCGGGTAGAGCAGCAGCGTGTGCGACGCGAGCAGCGAGCCGAGCAGGATCGCCGCAGGCGCCTCCCAGCCGAGCGCGAAGCCGGCGGTCGTGCCGAGCGCCATCGGCAGCGCGAACGTCAGCACGCCGAAGCCGACCGCCGTGCGGCGGTGGCGCGAGAGCAGCCCGAGGTCGAGCTCCACGCCGGCGACGAACATCAGGTAGAGCAGGCCGAGCTGGCCGAGGTCGGGGACCGTCGTGTTGCCTGCGCCGATCCAGCCGAAGCCGTGCGGGCCGATCAGGAAGCCGCCGAGCAGCAGGCCGAGCAGACCCGGGATGCGCGCCCGCTCGACGACCGCCGGGCCGGCGATCACGACCGCGAACAGCAGCAGGAACTCCCACGGCACGCCGTGCGGGGAGTGGATGGTGAGGACGGCGGCGAGCGTGGTGGTCATGGCGTCTCCGGGGTCGTCACAGGCTCGTCCGCAGCAGCGGCACCTCGTCGGCGCTCGTGCCCTCGAGCGAGATGTGGAGCCAGCGCTCGGCGAGGTCGGCGAGCTGCCCGTCGGCCGACAGCGCGTGCAGCTGCGAGTCGACCGCCTCCAGGTTGTCGGAGCCCCTCGGCAGCGCGGCCGCCAGCTTCGACTCGCTCGGCAGCTGCGCCGCGGCCGCGAGCGCGCCGCCGGAGTCGCCGGCGTAGGCGAGCGCGGTCGGCAGGTCGAGCAGGACGGCGTCGACCTGCCTGCTGCGCAGCGCGTCGAGCACCTGCGACTGGCGCTCGAGCACGAGCGGGGCGGCGTCCGGGCGGATCTGGCGGTCGAGGTCGCCCTCGAGCGTCGTCCCGTGCTGGACCGCCCACGTCAGGCCCTGCGCGGTCTGCAGGTCCGGCACGTCGGTGCCGGCGCGCACCAGCACGCCCGGCGGCGCCGGCAGGTAGGGGGTCGAGAAGTCGAGGTGCTCGGCGCGCCGATCGGTCGGCGTGACCTGTGCGAGCGCGAGGTCGGCGCCGCCGAGGTCGCCGGCGGTGATCTGCTCGAAGCGCAGCTCCACGACTCTCACCGATCTGAGGCCGAATCGGTCGGCGAGCCGCCGCGCGAGCGCCCACTCGAAGCCGCCGCTGGGATCGGCGGGGGTCCCCTCCCAGAAGCCCGGCGTCGGCAGGTCCGCGGTCGCGACCGTCAGGACGCCGGGCGTGCCCGGGGTGAAGTCGCCGGCCGCGCCGGAGGCGCCCCCACCGCACGCTGCGAGCACGGCCGCGATCGCCGCGAGCAGCGCTCCCGCGATCACCCGTCGCATGCCGCTCGCGCGCGTCATCTGGCGCGGGACTGTACCGCCCGTCCCAGCCGGCTCCGCGCGGGCGTCGCGGAGCCGGACGGCTGTCCGATCGCCTGCGTCAACCGCGCCCGACGAGCAGCGCGATCCCCTGGCCGCCGCCGATGCACAGCGTCACGAGCCCGAGCTCGTGGTCGCCGCGCTCCATCTCGGCGAGCAGCTTCACGGTGAGCGCCGCGCCGGTCGCGGCGACGGGGTGGCCGAGCGCGATCGCGCCGCCGTTGGGGTTGACCTTCGCCTCGTCGAGGCCGAGCTCGTCGATCACCGCGAGCGACTGCGCCGCGAACGCCTCGTTCAGCTCGATCACGCCGACCTCGTCGAGCGAGCGGCCGGCGCGCTCGAGCACCTTGCGGGTGGCCGGCACGGGGCCGATCCCCATGATCTTCGGGTCGACGCCGCAGGAGGCGTAGGCGAGGATCCGCCCGCGCACCGGCGTGCCGCGGCGCTCGGCCTCGCTGCTCGACATGAGGACGACCGCGGCGCCGGCGTCGTTGAGGCCGGAGGCGTTGCCGGCGGTGACGGTCCCGTCGCCTCTGAAGGCCGGGCGCAGCTTGCCCATCGCGGCCGCGTCGACCTCCGCGCGGATGTGCTCGTCCTGCTCGAAGCTCACCGTGTCGCGCTTGACCTTGACGTCCACGGGGACGATCTGGTCCGCGAAGCGGCCCTCCGCGCGCGCGGCCGCGGCGCGGCGGTGGGACTCGGCGGCGAACGCGTCCTGGCGCTCGCGGGAGATGGAGCCGCGCTCGGCGAGGCGCTCGGCCGTGATCCCCATGTGGTCCTTGTCGAACGGGTCGGTGAGCGCGCCGACGACCGCGTCGACGAGCGGCGCATCGCCCATCCGCGCGCCCCAGCGGGCGCCCGGCATCCAGTACTGGCCGCGGCTCATCGACTCCGCGCCGCCGGCGAGCGCGACGGCGGCCTCGCCCGTCTGGACCGTCTGCGCGGCGGACACGATCGCCTGCACGCCGGTGCCGCAGAGGCGGTTGACCGTGTATGCCGGGGTCTCCTTCGGGATCCCCGACTTCATGCCGACGACGCGCGCCATGTACATGTCGCCCGGCTCGGTGTGGATCACGTTGCCGAAGACGACGTGGCCGACGTCGGCGGGCTCGATGCCGGCCCGCTCGATCGCGGCCTTCGACGCGGTCGCGCCGAGGTCGCTGGGCGGGACGTCCTTGAGGCTCTTGCCGTACGAGCCGATGGCGGTGCGGGCGGCGCCCGCGATCACGACGTCGGTCATGGAAGGGTGGCTCCTGAGGTGGTTGCGCTCGTGTGAGGCGGCGAACGCTAGCCCACGGCGGGCGGATGCGTGACCGTCCTCCTACGGCGCGACCGGCGAGCGGGAAACCGGGCCGCGCGGCGCGGTCGCTGGGTGGCGGCTTGCAGCGCTCACGCGGCGCGTCGGCACACTCGATCTCCCTGGCGTGGCGCATCCCTCGCCGATGGCCGGCGGCGCCGCGCCGACGTGCACCGGCCGCGACGAGAGGAACCGTTTCGATGTCACACGTCCTGGCGCTCGCGCGTCGTCATGTCATCGCCACGCTGGCGCTCGTGCTCGCGCTCGCGGGGACCGCGTTCGCCGCGAGCGGCGGCGTCACCGCGATCGCGAGCAAGCACGCGAAGGCGCGCATCTACGCCTGCGTCACCGAGCAGTTCGGGACGCTGAACCTCACGACGGCGAACGCGCATTGCCCGCACGGGGAGCGCAAGATCTCGTGGAACGCCAAGGGGCCGCGCGGCGTGCGCGGGCACCGCGGTCCGGCGGGCGCGGACGGTCCGGCGGGTGCCGCCGGCGAGCAGGGTCCGGCCGGTCCGCAGGGCGAGACAGGCCCCGCGGGCCCGAAGGGCGACACCGGCGACACGGGGCCGCAGGGGTCCGCCGGCGCGCAGGGGCCGAGAGGCGACACGGGCGCGCAGGGGCCGAGAGGCGACGACGGCGCCCAGGGGCCGAGAGGCGACGCGGGCGCCCAGGGGCCGGCCGGCGATCCGAGCGCGCTCGGCGACGACAGCGGCTCGTCGATCGAGCTCGCGACCGTTGTCGACGCGACCGTCGTCGGCGGCGCTGACGTCCCGTTCTCGGGCCCGTCCGACCTCGGCAGCGGCGTCGCGCACACGGCCGGCACGACGACGTTCACGGTGGCCAGCGCCGGTCGCTACCGCGTCACGGCGACGGCGAACATCACGGCCGGCGTCGGCGCGGCGTTCGCCGTCGCGGTCAACGGCACGGTCGACGCGTCCACGAACGTGGACTTCCTGGTCGCGACCGGCCAGACCACGACCGACGGCATCCTCACGCTCGCCGCCGGCGACGTGCTGACCCTCCGCGACAACTCCGCGGTTCCGTTCACGATGGCCCTCGCGCCCGGCGTGGGCGCGACGCTCGTGATCCAGCGCCTGTCCTGACGTTCGGCATCTCCCGGGGCGGCGCGGTGCGTGCGCGCCGCCCCGGGATCCGCCGCGCCCGGCCGTCGCCGCCCATCGCTCCCGCCGCGGGAGTATCATCACGCCTCAGCCTGCGGGCGAAGTGTTGTGGTTGCACAGAAGCCTTCCAAGCTTCTAGGGCGGGTTCGATTCCCGTCGCCCGCTCTGGCACATAGCACCACGGGGAGTGGCGCAGTCTGGTAGCGCACCCGGCTGGGGGCCGGGCGGTCGCAGGTTCAAATCCTGTCTCCCCGATCGAGGAAAGCCCTGGAAATCGGGGCTTTTCGCGTTTCTGGAGGCAGGGCCTCCGGCGTGCGGGTACCAGGCGCGGGTACCAATCTCGCGCTTCGCCTCAGCGTTTCGTCAGGGCCGCTGCGGTACGTCGCTCACGACCCGAAGGTCGCGGGGTTCGAATCCCGCCCCGCTGTGAACAGGAGCCTCTCGTTTGCGGGGCTCTTGTCGTTATGGGGGGCATGCAATGGGCCGCGTCGTGAGCGGGAGTGCCAAACTGCGTCCGCGCTCTCGACACCCGTGCACATGCACCTGGCGGCGACGCACACTGTGACGGACGCGCCCGCAGCCGGTGGGCGCGCTCAGCGCACGCGCACCACGGTCTGGTCAGGCTGCCGCAGGTCGGCTCCGCGCATCACGACGCCCACGCGCGTCGCCTGACGGCCGTGTGGCACGCGCAGAGTCGCCGCGAAGCGCGTCCTCCCATGTCCCGTGACACGGGCCACGCCGCCCGCGGGCAGGAGGTAGGCCGTAAAGTGGATGCGGCGCGCCGGGGCTGTGGTGTGCCAGGTCGCTCGCACGAGGTTTCCGTGGCGTCTTGCGGCGAGGCCGGCGATGCTGGGGATGCGGCCCGGCGGCAGCACGCGGGGTGCTGGCAGTTCGAGGCGCTGCACGACCGCGTTGCCGGGGGTGCACGCGAGCACGACGATCGGCGTTCGCGGGAAGCCGCGGGCGCCGGCAGCGTTCGAACCGTTCTCGGGGTCGAGTCGCAGCGTTGTCTGCCCGTCGGCGGGCAGCGTGTCCGAGGCGTCGAGCACTTGCCGTGCGCCGCCGCGGCGGCCATAGACACTCCACCACGGCTGCGGGAGGGTGCGCGCCACGGCGACCGCGCGCACGTCGCACGCGCGCTGGCAGTGCACCCGCACGCGCAGGGGCTCGGTCGCGCGAAGCGCCGGCGGGCCAATGAGCCGGGCGGTCATGCGAGGCGCCGTCGGTGCGCTCGCCGGCGGCTCGCCGGGAGCGAGGTCGCGTGCGATGTGGACGCGACCGCCCCCGAGCCGCCGCAGCCCGCCCTGCTTCGTGTCGACGCGAGCGTCGTCGGCCCATGCCACTCCGAGCACGTCGTCGTCGAAGCGCAGCGGTCGCGCGGCCGTCGCGGAGCGGCAGTCGCCGCCGACGCGCGACGGTACGCCGAAGCCGTCCGTCAGCGTGCCTCGCGCGACGTAGGCGGCCGCTGCTCGCTCGCCCTCTCCGTCCTGAACCCAGGTCATCAGCATCCGGCCGCTGGGCGTGAGCGCTACGGCGAGATCCTGGCCCCCGCTGTCGTGCGGAGGCTCTGCGTGCGTGCCGAGGGACGACACGAGCGGGCTCGCGAACGCGCTCTCGGTCGGTCTGAAGTCAACGAGGCGGCGGAGCTTGATGTCGCCGCCCTCGCGGAACGCTCCGCCCGCGGACCGCACGAGCGCGGCCGTGGACCACGGGTCGGTTCGATAGGCGATCACGGCGCCGCCGTCGGGATTCAGCGCCATCGCCAGGTCCTCGATGAAGGGCACTCTCGGCAGCAGGACGCGGGTGAAGCCCGCCTGCCCGGGCAGACGCTCGTAAGCGTGCAGGCTGTCGAGGCCCTCCGTGGCGAGCAGCGTCCGTCCGTCTGGAGTGACCGCCAGCGCGAGGCTCCATCCCCGCGTCCGCGTGAGCACGTGTGGTGGCCCGAAGTGTCCGCTGGCATCCGCTGCGGCCACGCGCACGATCTCCTGTGGGAAGTTTCGCGGCGACGCCGTGCGCCATGCCACGATCGCGTGTCCGGTAGCGTCGATCCCGGCGACCACACTGCCGTGATCGGCTGGCCTGCGGTCAATGGCCGTGGGCGTGCTGAACGGCGCGCTGGCCGAGCTGCGGATGGCGACCATCACGCGCGCCTTGTCTTGGCCCCGTCTGCGCTTGATCCATGCGACGATCGCGGCACCTCCGGGCGCGGTCGCGACTGACGGCGTCCCGCCCGCCGGCCGCAGCGTCTGCGGCGCTTCGCCGAGCGTCGTCACGCGCAGCGCTGTGGCGAAGTGTCCTCTGCCGCGCGGCAGCAGGACGATGCCGGCCGCGAGCGAGGGCACCCCGTCGGCGGTCGCGATCTCGGGACAGTCGGCGAGCCAGCCGAGCCTGCTGGTCGCGAGCGGCGCGAGGCGGTCGCCGTGCAGCTCCAGCAGGTCAATCGGCGTGCTGACACGCCTCAGCGGACCGAGCAGGGTCAGCCGGTCGGTGCCGGCCGCTCGGAGGCAGTCGGCGATGCCTCCGCCGGGCGCGTCGTAGGCCGCCGTTTCGGTCCAAGCTGCGCTCGACGCCGAGGGAGCGAACACGGCCGCCACGACGGCTGCGAGCAGCGCCAGCCGTCGCATACGCGCAGTAGACCAGTTTTGCGAGTCAGGACGCGCCAGTCGCGGGGTCGCTGCGGCCGGCCGCTCGCGTCTAGTCCGCGCGGGGCCTGAGTCTCGGCGCCGGGGCCAGATCGGGCCGGTTGGCGAGTTCCTCGTACGTCGCGATCAGCTCGGAGAGCGGCATCGCGAGGCCGCGTTCGAGCTTGAGGAGGACGCGGAAGTGGGGACATGGGGATCTCGAACGACACGATCACGCGGTTGGAGTTGGACGACGCGCGCCGGCCCGAGGACCGCACGATCCTGCTGCTCGGCGAGGCGCTTGCGGCGACCGACGAGGAGTCCCGGTCTGCGCGCTCGCGAAGGCACGCAGCCAGTTCGACGAGCACGCCCAGGGCTTCGCCGCTGCGTGGCGCAACCTGGAGCAGTCCAAGCGCGCCTGAGCACGCTCTCCGCGAGTAGCGGTCGTCTAAACCGACAGCCCGAGCAGTTCGCAGGCAGCGCGGGCGGTGATTGCGGGTGGGTGGAGGCCGGGGTGGTCGAGGAGGTCGCGGTCGCCGGTGCGGTTGGTGAAGTAGGGCTTGGTGAGTCCGCGGCGGAACTCTCTGAAGATCCGTGGGGAGGCGACCAGCTCGAACGTGCCGGTGCGTGCGGCGGCCAGTAGCCGGCCCAGGGGGTTGGTGGGCTTTGCGATGACGCCGGAGAGCAGGACGCTGGCGTCGAGGACGAGTCGGGTCAGGACTCGGCGCGTACGTCGCGTACGGCGCGTGCGCCGAGGTCGGTGGCGTCCTCGTCGCTGAGGGCGTTGCGGCGCTGGACCTTGGCCAGGGTGTCGAAGCCGAGATCGATTCGCGCCAGCTCCTCGAGCAGGGTGCGGTCGTCCTTGCCGGGGCGGCGTGCGCGCAGCTTTGCGAGCAGCTCGCCGTCGAAGTCGATCTTGACCGTCGTGGCCATGGGACACAGCGTAGCGCCGCCCGGCGCGGAGTCGTGGCGCTCAGGCGGCGTGGCCTGGGGAGCGGCGAATCTCTGGTCGGCAGGTCGGGATGTCTGCTGCGGATCTCAGGTGCGGTGCAGGGTCCGGATCTTCGGCGGTTCCGGGGCTGAGATTCGGAGGTCGGCGGTTCGCGCCGGGCGGGCGGCGTGGTCCGACGGCGGGTCCGACGCTCTGCTCCGACACGGCCTCTGACTCTCCGACTGTCTGCTCCGACCCTCGGCTGCGACGGCGCTTCCGACTCTTCGGGGGTGTCGGGGCTGAGGGTCGGGGTTGTGTCCCTCGCTCCCCGCCAGGTCGCCCGTGCCACCTGGGGGGAAGTGGGGGGTCACCGCTGCTGCGCACCGGTGACCCCCCACTTCCTTGACTGCCTATCCATAGGTAGGTAAGTGGACGGACCGGGGCTGGCGGGGAGCGAGGGACACAACCAAGGGAACTTCACATCAACGGGGGTTGGGAAACAGGGCGGGATGGGACGAACGGAGCAGACAGACAGAGACGGGAGGCGACGGGGGAACTGCGGCGGGCGAGCGCAGAGCGCGTGCAAGGGGCGGCAGACGGGCGGGGGAGGCGAGAAGACGGGGGATGGGGAGGCAGAGCGGCAGGGAGGGCGGCAGGAGGCGCGAGCGGAGCGCGAGCAGGGGCGCCGGGCGGCGGGCAGGCGTGGCGGCAGGGGCGAGCGCGTACGGGTGGACGGGAGCGGGCAGGGCCAGGAAGGGGAGCGGCGGTGCTGGTGCGCTGGCGCGGCTGGTGGGGATCGTGGACGCGGTGTCCGGGCGGCGAACGCTCTGTGGCGCGGTCGTTCAGCTCGTCGTCCTGCTGGCCCGCTTGAGCGGCATACCGCTCAAGGTCGGCGACAGGCACGACCGTGCACTTCGTACGTCGTGCTCGGAACGCATGCGTCGTGCGCGACGCGCTGTCGCGCCGTGGTCAGGTCTGCGCGAGCAGGCGGCCTTCGCGCAGCGCGCGGGCGACCGTCGTGTTGCGCTCCAGCGCGCGTTGCCTTGCTGTCGCTTCGTCCATCGCGATCACGTCGATCGGGGCGCCGAGGTCGTCGAGCTGGCTGCGCAGCCGGATCGACTCTTCGAGCACGTTCTCGACCGCGGGCTCGATCACGAGCACGTCGAAGTCCGCGTCCTCGTCGGCCGTGCCGCGTGCGCGCGAGCCGAACAGGATCACGCGGGAACTCGGCGGGAGCGCCTTCGCGAGCCGCTTGCCGATCTGTTTGATCGCTTCTTCGGAGGTCATCGGTCGGCGCGCGATCGGCGGAGCGCTGCGACGATGTCGGGCATCGGGTCGCCGTCGATCGTGCGGTCCCAGCCGGGCGGCAGCGGCAGCATGTCGCTGCGGGCGGCGCGGGTCAGCTCGCGCTCGTCGATGAGCTGGCGCGTGCCGACGCGCTCGGCGCGGAGGCGACCGGAGCGGATCCAGCGGCGGATCGTCGTCGGGTCGCGGCAGAGGCGGCGGGCTGCCTGTGTGACGGTCGACACGGCTTGCTCTCGGTCGGCGCTACGGGCGCGCGAGGCGGCTCGTGCTGAGCGCCTCGTCGATGAGTGCGAGCGCGGGCTCGGGGAGCCGGCGGGTGTGCTCGCGGAGGTCGTAGGCGGCGTTGAGGGCGGCGACGAGGTCGGCGGCCTCGGGGTCGACGTCGACCTTGGCCTTGTCGTGCTCGGTGAGCCAGTGGGCGACGTCGGGCCAGTGCCAGAGGCGGGTCTTGTGGTCGACGTAGGCGATGGGGGGAGGGAAGCCGCCGGGGCCGCGCTGCTCAGCGGCGAGGAGGCGGATCGACTCGCGGGAGCGTCCGCTGCGCTCTGCGATCGTCGCCATGCTCACGAGGTCGTCGGGCTCGACGCGGACGATCTCCAGGCCGGGGAGGGCCTCGGTCATGGCGTGGATGGCGCTCGACAGCGCTTCGCTGAAGCTGGCCGCCTCGCGGTCGAACTCGCCGTACTGTGCGCCGTCGCGGGCGCCGAAGGTCGCGTCGTCGCAGCCGGCCTCGAACAGCGCGTCCATGCTCTCGTCGCTCAGTACGTCGGCACCGTGGACGAACAACGTGAAGGAGTAGGTCTTCTTGGCTGGACTCATGTCGTCTCGGTTCCTAGGCGTCCGTCTCGTGCGGGCAGCGCTGGACGGTCTCGCGGATGCGCTTGGCGTGGGTGGTCGGGTTGCGCGGCGTGCTCCACACGGCCACCTCGCAACCGTCGCTGCAGCGCAGCGTTCCGAAGCGGTGGCCCTTGCCGTCCTCGAGCGTCCATCCCGCGTCGAGCGCGAGCTTGATCGCCTTGCGGATGTCCTTGTCGGAGTGCCGTCGCATGACTGTAGCGGAGTGTTGGAGATTGTCAACGGAGACGAAGGTGGCGCGGACCGCGGGCGACGATACGGCTCCGGCAGGTCGTCAGGGTCAGGCGTCGTCGTCGGTAACGCCGAACGCCGCGTTGACGGCGACGATCGCCGCCGCGTCGATCTTGCTGTGCAGGTAGCGGTTCGTCGTGCGCAGCTCGGCGTGGCCGAGGAGATCGCGCACGGTCACGAGTGGGAGTGTGCGCGCGAGGACCGAGCCGGCGGCGTGGCGCAGGCCGTGGAGCTTGACCGGCCGCAGGCCGGCGGCCTCGGCAGCGCGCTTGTAGCGGCGGCGCAGCGCTGAGGGGTTGAGCAGGCCGCCATAGCGGTTGCAGAACACGTAGTCCTCGGAGCCGGTGAAGTCCTCGCGCTGGCCGAGTCGCGCGAGCGCCTCGGCAGCCGGCCGGGGGACCGGCACCTGGCGGCCGCGGCGGCCCTTCGGCTCCTTGACGACCCCGGCGCTCACCGCCTGCTCGACGTCGATCACCGCGCCCGAGAGGTCGGGCAGGAAGTGGACGAAGCGCCAGCGCAGCGCGAGGACCTCGCCGAGCCGCATGCCGCTGTAGAACTTCACGCGGAACAGCTCGGCGTCCTGGCGATCCTCGGCCGCGCGCGCGGCCTGCTCGGCCTCGCTCAGCTCGACCGGCCGGCCCTTGTAGTTGCGCGGGTTGCCGCGCTGCTCGCCGCGCTCGCACGCGCGCGCGAGCGCCTCGACCTCGGCGACCTCGTAGTGATCGAGCGGGGGAGGCGGCGCTTGGTAGCGCTTGTCCGTCCCGCTGGCGGGGTTCGCGGCGAGCGCGTACGTGTCCGGCTTCATGGCGTAGACGAAGATGGCGTGGAGCACGGACCGGTGCTCGTTGACCATGCGCGGCGACAGCTCGGCGTCCAGCTCGCGCAGGACTCGGCGGCGGCGACATGCGCGGCACGTTCGTCGAGCCACTCGGCCGGCGTGCGACCGCGGCGCTTGCGCCAGCCGCCGGCGCCGTCCGCCTCGACCCACGCGCGGCCGAGTCGGCGCTTCACCTGCTGGCGCTCGGCGTCGCGCCACTTCGCCTCGAAGAAGGGCGTCCCGTCCTTGCCGACGCGGACCATGACCACCGGCGCCGATGCCTTCCCTGACACGTCCGAGCGCCGTACTCGACGAAACGTTGCAGACGAACGGCTCTGCGTCAGGCCTCGGGCCCGATGAGCCGCTCGGGGGTGCCGATGCGGCGCAGGTACTCGGCCTCGGTGGGGTCGCGTGGCTTGTCGCGGACGATCGGGCCGAGGCGTGCGAGCAGGGGCGCGATCTTCGCGCGCTGCTTGGGCGCGTCGCGCTGCCACTGCTCGAAGTTGATGGTCTGCGTTCTCATGGGCTTCTAGGAGCGTACTCGGCTCGGAGCGCTGTGCGGGCGATCTCATGCATCTCGGCGGTGTCGGGCGGTTCGCGCCGCCCGCTCGTGATGTCGTCCGCGAGCGTGCGCACGGCGGCGAGGATCTTCGTCACCCGCCGCTGCTCGGCGCGGGCGTCGAGGTCGGTCGCGTCTTCGTCGGGCATGCCGCCGAGGAGCGCGAGCGCCTGCTGGCCGACGACGAGGTGGCCGGTGGCTTGCAGCTCGTCGAGGCGGTCGAGCAGCACGTCGACCCGCGACAGGACGCTGGCGGTCCGGCCTGAGGGCAGCTCGACGGTTGCGACGGCGGCGCCTCGGTCGAGGTGTGCGCTGGGCGCCTCCAAGAACACGGCGGCCACTTCGAGCATCCGCTCCGCAGGGTTGGTTCTCCGAGCGGCTCGCAGCAGGTCTTCCCGCAGCTCTGCCAGCGGCTCCACAGGCTCTCCGGTCACGAGCCGAAGGTATCCGCCGTTCCGGCGTCACGCAGGCCGCGAGCGACCAGCGGCGTAGACCCCCGCACACGTCGCATGGCTACGGCGGGGCGTTGGAGGTTGTCAACAGTGGATCGGGGGCTGACTGCTCAGGTCAACGTCGCTCGGCGCGTACTTCGCGCACGGCGCGCACCGCGCGGTCGGTTGCGTCTTCGTCGCTGAGGGCGTTGCGGCGTTGGACCTCGGCGAGGGTGTCGAACCCGAGGTTGATGCGCGCGATCTCGTCACGCAGGGCGCGGCCGTCCGTGCCGGAGCGGCACGCACACAGCTTCTTGAGCTGCTCGCCGGTCTGGTCGGCCATTGCCTCGGAGGTCATCGATCGGCGCGAGATCGACGGACCGCCGCGACGATGTCGGGCATCGGCTCGCCGTCGATCGTGCGGTCCCAACCAGGTGGCAGCGGGAGCATGTCGCTGCCTGCGGCCCGGCTCGGGTCACGTGCGCTGTGCGGAGCGATCAGGCGGGTGGCCCAGTCGAGCGCGAGCGTCGCGGTCTCGATCGCTCTCGGCCGGTCGAGCGCAGTTCCGATGTCCTCGTAGCGCGCCCTCACCGCCCACGGGTTGAGCCAGCCGGAGCTCGCCACCGCGCGTGGAGTGACCAGGCCGCGCTCGGCGAGAAGCCGGACGATGCGATCGAGTTCGTGCGTGCGGGGGAGCGGACGGCCGGCGCCGGCCAGCACTGCCACGAGCGAGTGCTCTACCGCCTGGTGGGCATGGAACCCGATGACGAAGTCGGCGATGTCAGGCTCGCCGGACACGGCGCTCGCCGCACGATGATGCGACTTGGCGCGCTGCAGGATGCGGTCGGCGAGGTCCGCGTGCTCGGCGGACCGGTTCCCGCTGCGACGTCGGTGGGCATTGCGTGGTGCCTCGGCCATGCGTCGCACCGTAGGCCCGGTCGGCGCTGGCGTCTACAGCGCGTGTGTGGTGCTTCGGTCTGCTCCGTCGCTCCGGCACGATCTTGAACCGCCGCCAGTTTGAGCTCGGCGTCAGCTCACGTGTGGCCCGGGTCGGGCGCGTGTCAGGCGTGCTGCGGGATGCTGACGCGGGCGGCGTGGGGGGTTGCCGGGGGTGCCGCTTGGTAGAGGACGTCGGGGTCGAGGTCGGCGCCGTTGGGCCATGCGACGGTGTGGGTCTCCTCGTCGACGAAGACCTGCTCGAACGCCGTTGGGTCGCGCAGCGGTTGGAAGACCGGTCCGTCGAGCATGGGTGCGATGTCGGCATCGCGGACTTGGCCGTCGGCGAACACCACGCGGATGACGTGCGGTCTGAGCGCAAGGGCGGCGACGATGTCCGGGCTCATCATGGAAGCGGGTCGATCGGCGTGAGGGGCTCGAGTCGCACGGCGTGCTCCCAGTTGGCCCGCAGCTCGTCCCGGTGGAGCGAGCACCACTCCTCTATGAGTCGGAGGGCGCGGGTCGGCAGGTCGCGATGCGCCGCTCGACGGTCGAGGACTTCGCGCGGCGCGGTGTGCTGCCCTCGATCAAGCTGGGGCGGCATCGGCGGTACCTGCGGGCCGATGTGCTGGCGGTAATTCAGCAGCTCCGCAGGACGCGAAGCTAAGCATCCTGCCGGGGCGTCAAGTCCATCTCCTCGCTGGCGAAGACAATGCCAGCAGGTTCGATGATGACCTGTCGCGACCCATTCTCCACTGTGCCAGCGACTGTTGCTTCGTAGCCAATGCTGTTCGCGATTTCGGCGACCTCTTGCCCTGCGCCGGCCGCGCAATACACGGCGAAGCCACAGCCCATGTTGAATGTGCTGTATGCCGCCTCTGCGGACATTCCAGCTTGCTCGACCATGAACTGCAACACCTCGGGTACCGGCGGGAGGCTCGTGATGCGATACGTAAGCGGACGCTTTGGTCGCATCAGCTTGAGCAGGCCGTGGCCAGTGATATGGCTACAGTAACTAATCGGCAATCTTGCCCGGAGCAGCGCCGCAACAAGCCGAACGTAGATCACGGACGGATCGAGGAGTGCGTCGCCGAACGTCCGGCCGCTAGGAAGTGGGGTCGCGTAGCCGTTCTCTCTGGCGAGGAGACGAGCCAACGAAGACCCATTGGCATGCAGTCCGCTGCTCGCGACCATCACGATCTCGTCGCCTGGCGCCAACCGATCGCTAAGCAGCGCAGACGAGCCCTCGGGCACGGCTCCGATGGCACTTCCGGCCAACTCGATCTCTGCGGAGTCGACAAGCTCCGGGAGTGATGGGGACTCGCCACCGCCCCAAGCTGCGCCCGCTTCGTCGCACGCAGCCTGCCAACCACTAATGAGGGCGGCGTGACGGTCCGCGTGCTGGTACCAGTCCGACGCACCAGTGGCGAAGTAGGCATTGACCACCAACGGAAGCGCTCCAACGCAGCAGAGGTCGTTGACGATTGCGGCGACCGTGTCGTGCGCGACTGCTCGGAAGTGGTCGGCATTTCCTGTCTGCTCGACTACCTGCCGAGCGATGATCGACTTTGTTCCCAGCCCCTCAAGAACGAACGCCAGCGTTCGGCCCGCGAAGTCGAAGACAAACGCTGGCTCGCCACGAGATGCGTCATGCGCGACGCCCCCATGTGCCGCGAGAAGCGACGAGGTTGCCAAGGCGGCAGTAAGCGCGTTCTCGCTTCCCCGCGTCGAGCGCGGCGTAGTCGACGCCAGTGTCGCTATAGGTCGAGGGCTCGCGGCGATGGCGCGTGCTACTCATGCGAACAGACGCCAAGTCTCGTTCTGGCCATGCAGCCCTCGTCGCATGGCGTACATCCTCTAGCCAAGCGCGGACGGAACCACAGCTGCGCGGTTCCGGCGATTGCGCCAAGGCAAGAAGTAGGGCAGGATCAGGGCTGGCATAGGCGAACGGCCAAGCACTAGCGACTCGCCGTCGTCGCGACGCCGATGCGCGGATGGCCAACAGGGATTCTAGCTACATGTCGTCACAAAGTCCGTTGGGCGCTCTCAGCAGGGAAAATGGCTGCTGAAGGTCGTTCGCACACCGTGGAGCTTCGTCTCACGATGGCCGCCGGTGACGCGGAGCTGCTGCTTGGGCGTTGGCAAAGCATCTTCGACGGTCTCACCGCGGTCAGGCAACCCGATCTGGCTCCGCGCCTGCCGGAGTGACGGCTCACGGCTCGCGGCTCGTCACGGATCCGACGAGCGCGCGCCTATGGCGAGCTCTCAGCTCGCAACTTGCGTTCGGAGTTGTCGCGCGAGGCGCACCGAGGCCTCGATCTCGACGCGCCTGATCGACACGCTCTCGACGTTGATGCCGAACGGGACGCCGAGGGTCCGGCAGTAGGCCATCAGCTCGGTGGCCGTGGCGAGCGCCTGCTCGTAGGAGGCCTCCAGCGGGTCGGCGGCGTGCTGGAGGTCGTTCTCGATCCAGCGCGGTACGTCGACGCCGAGCCACCGCAGGAAGGCCAGCGTCTTCATCGATCCGCAGACCGAGAACGTGAAGACGAACGGCACCGCTGACACCCCGCGCGCCCGGCATTCGTAGTGATAGTCGGACACGAGGTTCTTCGCTGCGTTGAGGTCGTAGACGACCTGGGTCACGAAGAACCGGCAGCCGGCCTCCTGCTTGGCCAGCAGCCGCAGATGCTCGTCCTCGCGGCGGCTGTGGCGCTCGGGGATCGCGACGCCGCCCAGCGCCAGGGCAGGGTTGACCTCGCGGCGCAGCGCTTGCGCGTCGGCCAGCGACGTCCGCCCCGTCGTGGCGCTGGACGGCGCTCCGACGAGAACCGTCATCACCCGCGCCGGATCCTGCGCCGACAGCCAGGCGCGCAAGTCGTCGGGCGCGTACTTGCTGACCGCGCGGTAGACGATCATCGGCGTCGGCCAGGCCCCGAGGTGATCGGCCAGGTAGTCCGCCGGGTCGAGCGTCGGCATGAACGGAAACGGGCGCTCGGCCGGGTTGCGCTCGGTCTCGTCGTCGATGTCGTAGAGGATCAGACCGTCCAGACCCAGCGGGCGAAGGCGAGCGACGGTCGCGTCGGCGATCTCCTGCGCACGTTCGCGCTCGGTGTCGTGACGCGGTGGTGTGAGGGCGAACACCACGAACCCGCCCCGGCCGGCCGTGATTCGCTGGATCAGATCCAAGAGCGCGATGCTATCTGGTCGTCTGCGACGAGCTCTCAGCCGTGACGGCGGGCCCGGAGTCAGGCCGGGCGTGCGTCGACGATCTCGACGAGGTGGTCGAGGCCGTTGGGGTCGCGGGCGTTGCGGGTGTAGAGCGGAAGCTGGTTCGCGATCGCGGATCTGGCATGGGCGCGTAGCACGATTCGCGCTACACTCGGCTGGTGGCGTCTCGCTCCCTTCACGTTCGGTTGGACGACAGCTCGTCTGCGGCGAGGATGTCCCGTTCGTCGTGGAAGTTCGTGACGGCGGTCCCGGGGTGAACGTTCAGGCGGTGACGAGCGTAGCGGTCTCCTCCCGGATCGGGGCGGTTGGCGTCGGGACGCGCTGGGCGGCGAGGTCGCGCTCGACCGCGAGCGCGAGCTTGGCGAGCTCGCTGTAGCCGATCACCCTGCGGAACTGTCGCTCGGCTTGCAGCATGCCGGCGGCGGTCCAGCGCAGGCACATCTCGCCGTGCTGCCAGCGCTTGACGTTGCGGCTGCTGCGGCGCACGCACTCGATCATCGACTCGATCGGGTTCGTGGACTGCAACGTGCGCTTCAAGGGGCCGCGGACGCGCAGGCGCGTGATCGTCAGCGTTCTCATCGAGCCCCTCGTTCAGCGAGGCGGCCGCGCCGGGATGCGACCGGGCCAGCTCGCCGGCGAGCGCTTGGAGCTGCCCGCGCGCGGCGGTGTGATCGTCGAGCTTCCACGCCCGTCGCAGCCGCGCCTTCACGGCCGGCCGGTCGCGTTCGGGCAGGTGATCGAGCACGTTGCGCTCCTTGTGCCGAACACACCGCTGGACCGGGACCGGCCCGAACGCCTCGGCCACCGCGGCCCGCAGCGCCTTGGAGCCGTCGAGGACGACGAGGACGCCCTGCTCGACGTCGAGGCCGCGCTCGACCAAGTCCGCGAGCAGGTGGCCGGTGACGGTCTTGTTCTCCGTCGAGCCGTCCCACAACCCCAACGGCACCTTCACGCCGTCAGTCGTGATGCCCAGCGCGACGACGCAACAGCGGCCCTTCAAGTCGATCCCGTCGAGCATCAACACCGCCAACCGCACATCGGCCAGCGACCGCGACATCAGCTGCGCGAGCTGCTGACGAGTGCGGCCCACGAACTCGCGCGAGACCGCACTCTTCGACGCCGAGCGCTCCGCCTGCGCGACCTCGCTGCCGACCGGCTCGCGGGTGCGTTCGAACCGACGGGTCGATACACCGGCGAGCATCTGCTCAAGCACCACGCGGGTCAACGGGTCACGGTCGGCGAAGTGCGCATACGTCGAGAGTCCGACCTCGCCGCTGCCATCGATGGCCCGCACCCGCGGCCGATCAACCGGGACACGACGGCCGCCGAGCGTCACCTCGCCGGCCTCATGACCATGACGCACCGCACGACGCTCGGGATCGCGCGCATGCTTCGGGCCGACGACCTCCTCGACCTCGGCCTCCATCAGCTCGTGCAGCACGCCGAGCCCGACGCCGACACTGAGCGCGAGCAGCCCTTCCTTCGCAGCCCCGGCCAGCTCACCGAGCGCCGCTTGCACCCGATCCGGCAACTGCGACTCCTTGACGGCCTCCTCGGCCGATACGGTCCTCTCCACGGCGGTTCCTCCGATCGATCTTGGGGATCACCGCGAACGCTCCCAACCAGAGCGGACGCGGCGGAGGGACCGCCGTCCTACTTCCACGAACTACGGGACATGCTCGTCTGCGGCGCTCGACGTGGTGCGCGCGGGCGGTCTGAGCGACTCGGAGGCTGTGCGGACGGCGTTGCGTGAGGCGGCGGCTCGTCGGCGGGTTCGCTCGTCGATCGCGGATGAGGTGCGTCGTTTGGTGGCGGACTCGGACGATCGTGCGGAGATGCGGTTGGTCCGGGAGCAGATGGCGGAGCTGGCTCCGCGCCTGCCGGAGTGATGGTCCGCGGCGAGGTCTTCCGGCTGCCGGCGCCTCGGGGCGCTCGCGGGCACGAGCAGCGTGGTGCGCGCTATGCGGTCGTGGTGCAGGCGGACGAGTTCCTCGGGTTGGGCACCGTGCTCGTCGCGCCGACGTCGACGAGCGCGCGTCCGGCGAGCTTTCGACCGCTTGTGGAGCTCGCGGATGGCGAGACCCGCGTGCTCGCCGAGCAGACGACGGTCGTCGATCCACAGCGGCTCGGGCGCTCGGCGGGACGTCTCGATGCCGCCGAGATTCGCGCCGTCGACGACGCGCTCAGCCTTCTGCTCGGGATCTGAGCGACCAGCCGCTTCGCGGGAGCGCCGCGGGCAGGCGGCTAATGGTCGCCGGGTTCGAACGCCGCCCGGTCAGGGCGATGGGGCGAAACCCTCGCTTATGCGGGGGTTTCGTGTTTGAGGCGCCCGCGGTCAATTGCTTGATGCTGGTGGCGGATACCACTTGCGGGTACCAAACGCGAGCCGCCATCATGTTGGCTCGGCTTCGCCTTGCTCCCGCCGCCGCTCCGCCGCGAGGCGCTCCGCCATCACGAGCAGGTCGGACGCCGGCACCCGCAGGCCGTAGGCGACCTTGCACAGCACGCGCAGCGTCGGGTTGATCTCGCCGCGCTCGATCGCGCCGACGTAGTTGCGGTGCAGCTTGGCGGCGAAGCCAAGCTCCTCTTGCGACAGGCCGCCGATGGCGCGCAGCTGCCGGACGGTGAAGCCGAACGCGAGCCGGAGGCCACGCACCTCATGGGGCGCGACGGAGCATGTCCCGTAGTTCGTGGAAGTAGGACGGCGGTCCCTCCGCCGCGTCCGCTCTGGTTGGGAGCGTTCGCGGTGATCCCCAAGATCGATCGGAGGAACCGCCGTGGAGAGGACCGTATCGGCCGAGGAGGCCGTCAAGGAGTCGCAGTTGCCGGATCGGGTGCAAGCGGCGCTCGGTGAGCTGGCCGGGGCTGCGAAGGAAGGGCTGCTCGCGCTCAGTGTCGGCGTCGGGCTCGGCGTGCTGCACGAGCTGATGGAGGCCGAGGTCGAGGAGGTCGTCGGCCCGAAGCATGCGCGCGATCCCGAGCGTCGTGCGGTGCGTCATGGTCATGAGGCCGGCGAGGTGACGCTCGGCGGCCGTCGTGTCCCGGTTGATCGGCCGCGGGTGCGGGCCATCGATGGCAGCGGCGAGGTCGGACTCTCGACGTATGCGCACTTCGCCGACCGTGACCCGTTGACCCGCGTGGTGCTTGAGCAGATGCTCGCCGGTGTATCGACCCGTCGGTTCGAACGCACCCGCGAGCCGGTCGGCAGCGAGGTCGCGCAGGCGGAGCGCTCGGCGTCGAAGAGTGCGGTCTCGCGCGAGTTCGTGGGCCGCACTCGTCAGCAGCTCGCGCAGCTGATGTCGCGGTCGCTGGCCGATGTGCGGTTGGCGGTGTTGATGCTCGACGGGATCGACTTGAAGGGCCGCTGTTGCGTCGTCGCGCTGGGCATCACGACTGACGGCGTGAAGGTGCCGTTGGGGTTGTGGGACGGCTCGACGGAGAACAAGACCGTCACCGGCCACCTGCTCGCGGACTTGGTCGAGCGCGGCCTCGACGTCGAGCAGGGCGTCCTCGTCGTCCTCGACGGCTCCAAGGCGCTGCGGGCCGCGGTGGCCGAGGCGTTCGGGCCGGTCCCGGTCCAGCGGTGTGTTCGGCACAAGGAGCGCAACGTGCTCGATCACCTGCCCGAACGCGACCGGCCGGCCGTGAAGGCGCGGCTGCGACGGGCGTGGAAGCTCGACGATCACACCGCCGCGCGCGGGCAGCTCCAAGCGCTCGCCGGCGAGCTGGCCCGGTCGCATCCCGGCGCGGCCGCCTCGCTGAACGAGGGGCTCGATGAGAACGCTGACGATCACGCGCCTGCGCGTCCGCGGCCCCTTGAAGCGCACGTTGCAGTCCACGAACCCGATCGAGTCGATGATCGAGTGCGTGCGCCGCAGCAGCCGCAACGTCAAGCGCTGGCAGCACGGCGAGATGTGCCTGCGCTGGACCGCCGCCGGCATGCTGCAAGCCGAGCGACAGTTCCGCAGGGTGATCGGCTACAGCGAGCTCGCCAAGCTCGCGCTCGCGGTCGAGCGCGACCTCGCCGCCCAGCGCGTCCCGACGCCAACCGCCCCGATCCGGGAGGAGACCGCTACGCTCGTCACCGCCTGAACGTTCACCCCGGGACCGCCGTCACGAACTTCCACGACGAACGGGACATCCTCGCGCGACGACGCGCTGCGCCGAGTCGTCGCGGTCCTGCTCGCGGTCGAGAACGACCGATATGCCGTGCAAACGGCACAATGGATCTGGCATCGAAGCTCACTCCTTCGGTGCTTGGCCGGGCGGGGCGCCTCTACGCCTCGTCCGGCCTCTATCACCAATCGTATGTGGGGTCGAGCGATGCGCTCGACTATGCGACAAATACGCTAGCGCATGTACCGGCGTATATGTTGCTAATGCGCTGGGGATTGGTCGTCGCGACATCAGCCGCGTCTAGGATGTCGCCCGTGGCTCCCAAGGGCAGAAGAAACGCGCCGCAGCCGCGCCGCGCAAGACCGACCGGCCAGGCATACGTCCGTATGCCCGTCTCGCTCCATCAGAAGCTCATCGAGTCGGCCGACCGCGAAGGCGTTTCGCTGAACCAGTACATCGTCGCGACGCTGGCGGCTGCGGAGCGGTGGTCGTCGCGCAGCGAGACGTAAGGCGTACTCTCGATTCGGCTACAAGGCCTGAAGAACGCCGATCACGGCGCCGACTACGGTTGCGGTTCCAACGACGAACGCGCCGATCTTGCGTCCCCGTGTCCAGAACTCAGAATCCGCCGATTCCGCGACCGGAGGTGTTACGGATGCACTCGTTCCATGGCCGCTTGCCTGGGCCGCAGTGACGTTGACCTGGGACCGTTTTCCGGTGACGACCACGCTTACGGCCTGACTCGCTGCTTCGGATGAAGGGATGTCGCTTCCGTTGTCCGCCATGTTCGCGCGCAGCTCTGCCACGAGCTGTGTCAACGAGGTGCGGATTCGGTCCAGCACTCCCTGAAGCGCCGCCGGAGCTACAGCCCAGTAGATCGAGTGGATGCTCCGATACGGGTCACTGCTCTCTGCGTTCATGTACTGCACCAACTCGCTGCCCGCCGGAGGGACGAGCTTGATCTCGGCCTGTCGGGCAAGTGCTTCGAGCCCACCTACGCCGTCCCGGAGTCTGAGGTTCTCGGAGATGTGGTTGCGCGCGAACTCCGGAAGGGCCGATGGCGGCAACGGCTGCCGCGTGACGTGGTAGTTGCCTGCGATGCCGTCCACAAGCAATGGAGCATTGATCACACGGTAGTCAGGCAAGTCATCGTTGCCCCCATATCCGTGTAGCTCTCGGGTCGCCCAGTCACGAAGGGCCTCTGAGTTCGCCTTGCCGCCAAGGACGACGCATTTCCGGAGTGCGCTTGCGAGCGAAACGCCGTCATCCAAGGCGTCCCGTTCAACCTGGGCGAGCAACGTGTCTTCGTGCTTGGGCAGGCGCACATTGTGCCGAACGCACCTGATGCCAGAGCTGCGCTCTGACAGTGCGTGAGCCGGACCGGGTTTCACGGAGGCCGGGTTATCTGGCGGTGGTGACGGTAAGCAGGGGTTCGGACGTCGTGGCGGTGGTGGGTGTGGCCGGCGGCTGCGGAGCCGGCGCCCGGAGGGCGGCGGTGGAGCAGCTGCCGGCCGCCGCGCCATCCGCCGGCGGGGTGATCGTGAGGGCGTGCTCGAGCTCGTACTCGACCGGGGGGACGTCGCCGAGCTCGCCGTGCAGGCGGCGGGTGTTGTACCAGCCGACCCATCTGACGATCGCGAGCTCAAGCTGCGTCGTCGTGCGCCAGACGCGGTCGCGGATCAGCTCGGTCTTGAACGTGTCGACGAACGATTCGGCCATCGCGTTGTCATAAGCATCACCGGTCGAGCCGACCGACGCCAGCACGCCGTGCACCTCGAGCGCCTCGCCGAACTCGCAACTGGTGTATTGAGAGCCGCGGTCGGAGTGGTGGACGACCGCGACCTCGCGGCCGGGTTGGCGCTGGCCGACGGCCATCTCCAGCGCGTCTGCGACCAGCGAGGTGCGCATGTGCGTCGCGAACTGCCAGCCGACGATCATGCGGCTGTAGACGTCGAGGATGAACGCGAAGAACACCACGCCCTCCCAGCAGCGCAGGTACGAGAAGTCCGCGACCCAGCGGCGGTTCGGGCCCGGCGCGGTGAAGTCGCGCTCGAGCAGGTCGGGCAGCTGGCGGACCTCGCTGCCGGGGACGGTCGTGCGCCACGGCCGCCCGCGCCGCTTGGCGCCCTGGATCCCATGCGCGCGCATCAGCCGCTGCACCTGACAACGCGGCGCGCAGACACCCTCGCGGGCCAGCTGCTTCCACACGCGCCGGTACCCGTAGGCCTCGTAGTTGGCGGCATGGACCTCACGGATGCGCGCAAGCAGCCGCTCGTCGGCCACCGCACGCGCCGACCGCTGCCCGCTCGCACGCTGGTAGTAGGCGGACGCCGACACGCCCAGGACCCTGCAGACGGGCTCGACCCCGAAGCGCTCACGATGCGCGTCCACGAACGCGCTCACTTCGGTCGGGTCGGGTCGAGCTCCTTGGCGAAAAACACCGAAGCGGCCTTCAAGATCTCGTTCGCCCTGCGCAGCTCTCTGACCTCGCCGCGCAGCCGCCTGATCTCCTCGCGCTCGCTGCTGGTCAGGCGATCGGCGCGCCCACCGGCGTCCGCCTCGGCCTGACGCACCCAGCTGCGCAGCGCCTCCTTGTGAACGCCGAGATCACGCGCTACATGCGCGACCGGACGCCCGGACTCGAACACAAGCCGAACGGCCCGCTCACGCAACTCATCGGGATACTTCCTCGGGGCAGCCATCGATGAAGCCTCGACTCTCTCCAGGACAGAACCTGGTTTCGAGACCTCCGCGAAAACCGGCCTGGCTCAGCGCTTCGCCGCGCGCCTGTCGGAGACAGGGGCGCTATCGGAATCGCTCAGGCTACGCGGCCTTGCTTGGAACGAGCTGAATGTCCAAGCTGAGCGCGCCGGTGAGCGCTCCAAGCGTCGCCGTCGTGGGGTTCGCCTGGCCACGCTCAATGCGGCTGATCTCAGCCTGGTCGATGCCGGAGCGCTCGGCGAGCTGCTTCTGAGTGAGATGCTGAGCGCGGCGCTGGGCGGCGAGCTGGCGGGCGAGGGAGAAGTGGAGGCGGAAGGCTTCCAGCTCGGCGACGGCCTCGGGGCCCTCGGCCTGAGCCTCGGCCTCGACCTCGGCCATGAAGTCGTCAAAGGTGGTCCGTGCCATGTGAAGGAGTATGGCCCATATCCCATACGAGGGCAAGGGCTCGACTACCGCATCCGCCGCTGGAAGTCCTTGAGGCGCTTGCGCGCGTTTGCGATCTCGCGCTGCTGGCGCTTCGGGGTCGGGTCGGCGCCCTTGTCGTAGCCGCCGAGCAGGAGCACGATCCGGTCGCCGTAGGCGTGACAGAAGACGCGCAGGAGGATGCGTTGGCCGCTGGGCTCCGGTCGGGCCGTCTTTCCGACGCTGCGCAGGATCTCGGCAGCGTCGTGGCGCAGGCGGAACTCGAACAGACCGTCGCCGAGCTGCTTGCCGTAGCTGGAGCGACAGACGCCAATGCCCTCCTCCTGCAGGAACTCCCGGACGGCGACGCCGATCGCCCGGCGCTGAATCGGAGTCAGCTCGTCGCGCAGCCAGCGAAGCACCGGACTGTCGCCGTGCTCGTCCTCGTAGAACTCGATCGTGAAGCGCGACACGCACTGCACCTTACGGTCGGCAGTGGCGGACTCGACGCGGGACGCCACACGGATCTGTGCCCGTCCGTTCGCCGCTCGCGGGTGGGTACTGCTGGCTGCGCCGGTCGGGCTCGTAGGCCCCGACTTTGCCTCCGATTCTCTGCTCCGATTCTCCGCCTCTCAGGTCCGACTGTCTGCTCCGACGGAGGGTCCGACTTCTCGGGGAAGTCGGGGCAGAGAGTCGGAGGTGGGCGGCGGGCTGTGTCCCTCGCTCCCCGCCAGATCGCCCGTTCCACCTGGGAGGAAGTGGGGGGTCACCGCTGCTCCGCACCAGTGACCCCCCACTTCCTTGACTGCCCATACATGGTCAGGCAGGTGGATTGACGGTGGCTGGCGGGGAGCGAGGGACACAGCAACATGAGTTGTTGGCTGATCGGGATGGGTGGTGGACGGGGCGGCGGGCAGCGGAGCAGAAGCGGGGTGTGGAGCGAGCGGAGCGGATCGGGGCGCGCGGCGGCGGAGCGGGGTGGAGCGATGGACGGGGTGGTGGAGACGAGCAGGGGTGGAGACGGGCGGCAGGGAGCGGCAGCAGGCAGATGGCGGCGAGGGGAGCCGGTTGGCAGAGCGTGGCGGCAGGAGCGAGAGCGGGCGATTGGGACGAGCGTGGAGGCCGGGAGGGAGCGAGCAGCGGTGCTGGTGCGTGGACCGGTTGGTGTGATCGCGGGGCTGGCGGTCGGAAGCAGCGCGGTTTTCGGCAGAGGCTGTGGGTGCGCTCGCGTCTGTCCACGGGCTCGCACAATCCGGCTTGGCTCCCGACGTATAGATATGGGCACGAATTCGGCGAGCAGCGGCGGCGGTGGCGAGGAGCGGCGGGTGCGGCGGATCACGCGGGAGGACGTGATGACCGCGCGCGAGGTCGCGCACATGCTCGTGCTGCCGAAGTCCACGGTCTACGAGCTGGCACGCCGCGGTGAGCTGCCGTGCGCTCGTCTTGGTCGCACGATCCGGTTCATCCGTGACGACGTGGAAGCGCGTCTGCGGACGCGTTAGGTTTCGGTTTTGTCCTTGTTTTTGGAAATCCTCTTGGTACTGTGCATGTCGATGGCGACGCGTGAGCAACGAGCAACAGCAGAGGTCCTCGTGGGCCTCGATGACGTGCGGGATCGGCTCGCCGAGCTGGTCGCGCCAGCCCCAGGCGGGCAGCGGTCTCGCGAGGAGGTTCTGCGCGCCGTCGAGGAGATCAGCGAGGCGGTCGATCGCCTGGAGGCTGAGGTGGCGCGGGGCACCGGCTTGAGCGTCGATGCGGCTGCGCAGTATCTCGACGTGTCGGCGCCGACCGTGCGTGCCTGGATGGACCGCGGCGTGCTGGAGCGCAAGGCGGGCAGCAAGCCGGCTCAGATCGACCGCGAAAGCGCGCGCCGTGTGCATCGCGCGCTCGGCGAGCTGCGCGCTCGCGGCCAGGATCGCGATTGGCTCGCCGCGCTGATCGACTACCTGCACGACATGCGCGACCGTCGCAGCGAGAGCGTCCGCAAGGGGCTGGACGAGCTGGCGCGCGGCGACCTCGAGCCCGCCTGAACGCACGGCCGTGGAGGTCCTGCGAACGCGGTCCGCCGGGCGCGTGGTCGAGCGGCTCGACCGCCGCGTGCGACGCCGCTACGACTCCGCCGTGGAGGAGCTACGCGGCCGTGGCTGCGCCGCCGGCGGCTACCGCCTCCTCGGCAGCGACGGCGAGAGCTACCCACTCTGCTGTCGCTACTTCTACGGACAGTGGCGCATGCACCTCGCCTTCCCCGACCCGGAGACGGTCGTGATCATCTCCGTCGGCGAGCACACGGAGCAGAGCAACCCGCACGAGCTGCTCGCCGAGGTCTTTCCGGGCCTGTCGGTTCGTGGGCGTCGTCGGTCGGTGAAGCCGCCGTGCTGTGAGGAGAGCGGGGCGCCACCAGAGATGAGCGACGAGGCGCGCGGGATCCTCGCGCGGCTTGACTGAGGCACCCACGAGCAGCTGAGCGCATTTGCCGACGATGGATGTCGGCACGTGGATCGCTGGTAGACCGTGGGGCGTGGACAAAGTTGCGCTTGCGGCACAGGTCGCGAGACCTCTCACACTGTGGATCGTTCTGCGTGCTCTCGGCGGACTGCCGGCGTGGTGCAACGACTGGTTGACCTTCTGGATCCGGCTCCAAGACCGGCGCGACAAGGGCCGTGGGCGCTCTGGATCAGGCCGAGGGGTCGGCGGCGACGTTCCGAGTCTCAGACACGACCCCGAACGCAGCGTTCACGGCGACGATCGCGGCCGCGTCGATCTTGCTGTGCAGATAACGGTTGGTCGTGGCGAGCTCGGCGTGGCCGAGGACATCGCGGACCGTGACGAGGGGGAGGGTGCGGGCGAGGACGGAGCCGGCGGCGTGGCGCAGGCCGTGGAGCTTCACGGGACGCAGGCCGGCGGCGTCGGCGGCGCGCTTGTAGCGGCGGCGGATCGCTGACGGGTCGAGGCGGCGGCCGAGCCGGCTGCAGAACACGTAGTCGTCGGGGCTGGTGAACTCGCCGCGCTGGCCGAGCCGCGCCAGCGCCTCCGCGCCCGGGCGGGGGATCGGCACCTGGCGGGTGCGGCGGCCCTTGGGCTCCTTCTCCGTGCCGGCGCTGACGGCGCGCTCCACGTTGATGATCGCGCCCGAGAGGTCCGGGGTGAAGTGGACGCTGCGCCAGCGCAGCGCTACGACCTCGCCGAGCCGCATGCTGCTGTAGAACGTCACCCGGAAGAGGTCGCCGTCCTGGCGGTCCTCCGCGGCTCGTGCGGCGCTCTCCTCGTCGCTGAGGACGACGGGGCGGCCGCGGTAGTTCGGCGGCTTGACGCGATGCTCGCCGCGCTCGCAGGCGCGGGCGAGCGCCTCGACCTCGTCGACCTCGTAGTGGTCGAGCAGCGCCGGCGGCGGCTCGCGACGCTTGTCCGTGCCGCTGACCGGGTTCGCCGCCAGCGCGTACGTGTCCGGCTTCATCGCGTACGCGAAGATCGCATGGAGGACGGCGCGGTGCGCGTTGACGTTGCGCGGCGTCAGCTCGCCGTCCAGCTCGCGGAGGAAGGCAGCGACCTCGCGCGTCGTGATCTCGTCGTGCGGCCGGTCGCCAAAGCGACCCATGATCCGGCCGGGTGCCGTGCCGCTCCCGCGCTTGTGCGGCTCGCCGGGCTCGCGCAGCAGCAGCGCGTTGTCGCGCAGCGTCGACGGCGCGCCGCCCTTCACCTCGCGCTTCCAGACGAGCCACTCGTGCGCGACGCGGCGGAACGTCGCGATGCCCTCGCGGGCGGCCGCCTCCGCCGCCCGCTCGCGCTCCTGCTCGACCTCGGCGACCTTCTCCGCGGCCGCGACGTGTGCGGCGCGCTGATCCAGCCAGTCGGCCGGCGCGCGGCCGCTGCGCTTGCGCCAGCCGCCGACGCCGTCCGGCTCGACCCACGCGGGACCGAGCCGGCGCTTCATCTGACGGCGCTCGGCGTCGCGCCACTTCGCCTCGAAGAACGGCGTCCCGTCCTTGCCGACGCGCACGACGACCGCGGGCGTCGTCACCGTCTCAGTCTTCATGCCGATGCTCGGTCCGTGCCTTCATGGAGGAGGCGAGGGTACCAGCGGAATCGGCGCGGGTACCAAGCCTGGACGCGGGTACCAGCGCGGGTACCAAACGCCGCAGATTTCCCGTCAGAACGGGCAGAAACGACTGCTCGAACTGCCCGCAAACGCGGCAACCAGACGCCGCAGACCACCTTTGGGAGCAGGAGGTCCCGGGTTCAAATCCCGGCGCCCCGATGCCGGAAAAGTGCTGCAAAACCGCTGGTTTTGGGTGCTTGCCGGGGGCTTCGTGGTTCCACTGTGGTTCCGTTTTCTGCACGCTTCGGGGTGCTTTCCGGGCGTGCGAGGTCTTCGTGCTGGCGTTGCGCGTTGGCGCGGGTGACAGGTCCACGTAGCTTTCTGCCCGGTCATGGAAAAGGTGGCCCCGGCGGCGCTTGCGACGCCCCGGGGCCTGGCACCGAAGGGATGCTTCGATGCGGTACGGATTGTTGCCGAGCCCGGACCGGGGGTCCAGCGGCTCGTTCGCCGGGGGTTCGGTCGCGCGCCGGGAGGCGTTCGACGCTGACGGCGTGCTGGACCCGGCGGAGCTGAGAGCGCTCGGTGCGGCGGTGCGCGAGCTGCGTGCGCGGCGGGGGTTCTCGCAGGAGTCGCTCGGCTTCCGCGGCGGGTTGCATCGCAACTACGTCGGCGGGATCGAGCGCGGCGAGCTGAATGTCACGTTCCGTGTGCTGTTGAAGGTCGTGCGCGGGCTGAACGTGCCGCTCTCGGAGCTGGTGGAGATGTACGAGCGCAACCGGCGCGAGGTGCGGTAGAGGTCCGCCAACTGCATGACCATATGGTCATGCAGTCGTAGACAGGTAGGGGCGCATCACTTGTACTCGGGCGCATGTCGCTTGCGAGTGCTTTGCAGGCCCCGCCGAGTGCAAGTGCACAAGTACGTAAGTGCGCGGTTGTAGACAGCGGGGCTCGTACCGCCTGTACTCGGCGCATGGTGCGTTCGAGTCGTTCACAGGTCGTTCTGCGGGCCGCGCTGCGCGTCGTCGTGCGCGTCGCGCTGCGGGTCGCCGCCTCATCGGCGACGTGGCGGGATCGCCGGGCAGGGATCGAGCCGCCACCAGTTCCGCCAGATCGGCAACGCCGTGCCCCCGCCGCTGGCCGAGCGCATGCTGATCGAGGCGATGCGGAGGCAAGCGTGACGCCTGCCCCCGCACAGCCCGGGTTCCGCCTGCGGTTCCGTCCGTGGTTCCGCCTGCGGTTCCGGCGTGATCACCGACTTGGTCGCGTAACCGCCGGACCTGCCGCCGATCGCGAGAGGTCGCGTTCGCTGGCTTCTTCTCTCCGCGAAGCGGAGGTAACTCAATGAGAACGCACAGATCCCAGAGATGCGGCCGCACTGCTCCTCACCGCCGGCGCGCTCCTCATCATCACTGTGGCAAGCCACGCACAGGGCTGGCTCGCAGCCGCAGCGGCCGGCGCGCGCTCACCGCTCGTGCCGGCACTCGCAGGCGCCGTCGCCGCCGGCTGCGCGGCCGTGCTGCTCGCGCGGGCGTGGCGGTGGTGATGCGCGGAACGGTCGAGAACGCTGCCCGCCGTCGTCGCGGCGCCGCGCGGGCCGGATCGGCTCGTGGACGCGACGGCAGCGGGCGAGCTGCTGGGCGTGCCGGCCTCGTGGATGCTGGCGCAGGCGCGGGCACAGCGCATCCCGCATGTGCGGCTCGGGCGCTACGTCCGCTTCGAGCCCGACGAGCTGCGTGCGTGGTGGGAGGGTCGGCGCCGTGGCCCAAGACCTAGGCGTGGCGCGTGAGTCCTCGTAGAGTGCTCGCGCAGCAGCACCACATAGGTCGCCCCCGCGCCGCTGGAACGGCCGGGGGCGTGGCGCCGGAGCGAGCACTCCGACGCGCCCTGGACGCTACACCTGGCGTCCAGCACGCGCGCGCGGCAAGTCGGCTTCGGTGTCCCCTGACGCCGATGCCCGCCGCCACCGACACCACCCAGCCGCCGCGCCCGACCTCCCGCAGGGGCGGCGGCGCGCGCCGCTCGCACGGCACCGGCAGCCTGTCCGTGCGGGTGGACGCCAACGGCCGCGAGACCTACTACGGCGCCTGGTACGCGAACGGCCGGCGCGTGAAGCGCCGGATCGGGCCGAAGCGGATGCGCGGCGAGCGGATCGGCCTCACGCGCGCGCAGGCCGAGGAGGAGTTGCGGCGCCTCATCGCCGAGACGCAGGTCCGCGCCCAGGTCGGCGAGCGCCTGAGCGTGGAGGAGGTCGGGCGCCGCTACGTCGAGCACGCGCAACGACGGGGACGCAAGAAGTCCACCTGCGCGAGCGTCGAGAGCGCCGTGCGCGTGCACCTGGCGCCGTTCTTCGGCGAGCGCGGCATGGACACGATCGAGCCCGAGGACGTGATCGACCTCGTCGCGCTCCTGGAGCGCTCAGGTCGCGCACCGGCGACCGTGCGCCGGATCATCGCGACCTTGTCCGGTCTGTTCGTCTTCGCGAAGGCGCCGTACCGGCGCTGGGCGACCGTCAACCCGTGCGAGGGCATCGACCTGCCAGCGCTGCGCGAGCCGACCGAGATCCGCTACCTCACGCTCCCGCAGGTCGACCGGCTCCTCGCCCACATCCGGCCCGGGCCGTTCGCGCACCTCGACCGCGCGATCTTCACGACCGCCGTGATGACCGGCCTGCGAAAGGGCGAGCTGGTCGCGCTGCGCTGGCGCGACGTCGACTGGGAGGCACGCCGCATCCGCGTGCGACGCAGCTACACCTACGGCGAGTTCGGCACGCCCAAGTCCAAGCGCTCAAGCCGCTCCGTGCCCATGACCGCCGAGCTGGCGACCGAGCTGCGCCGCGTCTGGAACCAGACGATCTGGCGCGACGACGACGACTTGGTCTTCGCCCATCCCGACCACGGCGGCGTCCTGCCGAAGGCGAACATCAGCCGCCGCCTGTCCGCCGCACTCAGAAGCCGCCGGCATCGAAGACCACCGCTTCCACGACCTGCGCCACACCTTCGGCACCCGCATGGCCGCCGCCGGCGTCCCGCTGCGCACGCTTCAGGAGTGGATGGGCCACCGCGACATCACCACCACCCAGCGCTACGCCGACTACTCGCCCAGCGAGCACGAGGGCGAGATGGTGGAGGCGGCGTTCACGCGTACATCCGCAGGCCACTCAGCACTCCGGGTAGTGCAGCTCACTGCTCCTTAGGAGCTTGACGCGCCAAGTCACTCTGCGACGAGGTGCGGCGTTGCACCGGGCAGTAGCATGCAGTGCCCCCGACTCGGCGCTTCCCCGGCACGGTCCGAATGGCTTTGCACGACGACATCTACGGATGGCTGGCCACGCGGTCTCCATGGCAGCAGGAGTTGTTCCTGCGATCGCTTTCCGGTGCGCCCTTGGATGATCGGGCCCGCGATGCGGTGGTCGACATGCTCCTCGGAGAGCCTGAAGCGCTGGCGAGCGCGCGCAGCGTTCGTCGCGAAGACTTGCCAGCTGATCTGTCGGCCGGGTCCACGGTGGAACTCCTGTCCATCGAGCATGTCGCTGGCGTCAACCGCCTCACCGACGGTGAGGAGTTGCCTTTCATCCCACATGGGCTGAATGTGGTGTACGGCTTCAATGGGTCCGGTAAATCTGGTTGGGCGCGGATCCCCAAGCACGCCGGCCGCGCGCATCACCAGGAAGGTGTCCTTGGCGATGTCTACGCCGATGCTGGGAGTCGGCCACGCCCGAGCGCAGCAATCCGTTGGCAACTCGCAGGTGCTGAGCGTCGGCTTAGCTTGTCGCTGGATGAGGACGCTCCTGGCGACCTCGCAGGCATGTGCGTCTTCGACGCCGCATGCGGGTTGCGGCTGCTGACAGATGACCACGACGTGGACTACGTTCCGCTCGCACTCGAGGCTGTGCGGCGCCTGCATCGGGCGCATGGCGAAGTCGCTGAACGCGTCAGGCAGCGTCATGCAGACCTTCAGGATCTGGAGATTCCGCTGGAGCCCTTCGGGGATGGCACAGAGGTGCGCCGGGCAGTTGCTGCGCTCGGCCCAGAAACGGACCTCGCAGTGCTTCGCGTGATGGCCGGCGCGAGCGATCCGGAACGCTGCCAGCTCCTGGCGCGAGAGGTGGCGACGATCGAAGCAGCCAACGTTGATGCGCTTGCTCGCGCTGCCGAGCTTGACGCGGAGCGGGCGGACGCACTTGTCGTAGCTATGGCTGCCGCAACGCGACTTCTCGATGCGGAGGCGATGGCTGCCGCCGCGTCGGAGCGCAAGGCGGTTCAAGCGGCTGAGGAAGCGGTCGCGCGCCTCTCCGTGGAGCGCTTTTCTCAGGAGCCGCTTTCAGGGGCTGCCACCGAGGCATGGCTTGTGATGTGGAATGCGGCCAAGACTTTCATGCGCGACGTTCACGGGCAGGAGTTCCCCGCCGATCGCGACGACGCGCTTTGTCCGACCTGCATGCAAACCGTCGAGCCTGAGGCGCGAAACCGGCTGTTGCGCTTCGAGGAATGGGTTCGGTCGGATGCTGAGCGTCAGCTTCAAACAGCACGTGCTGTTGCAACGACACGTATAGACCGTCTGCCCGACATCGACCGCTTGCGACGCGATCACAGCGCTGTCTTGACGGCGATCGCGGAGAACAACGAGGGACTGGCTGTCGCTCTTCAGGCGTGGCTCGTCGATGCCGATCGAGCTCGGCGGGACTTGCGAGCCGGCGAGGAGACAGCACCAGTCTCTGCATCGCCCGATATCGAGGCATGGGCGGGTGAGCGTCGTTCTGCGGCGGCGCACTTTCGGTCGCTTCAGGACCCAGCAAAAGAACTGGCTCTTCGAAGAGAGCTGGCTGAGCTTCGTGCGTGCGCTGCTCTTGCTGAGCGTCTGGTCGAGATCGAGCGCCGCCTTGAGCGCCTCCGTGCAGCTGACCGCTTGAAGCGAGCGCTGCCGGAGCTGGATACGACCGCAGTGAGCAACCGCCTGCGCGTCTTCGCGGCGTCATTCATCACTAAGGATCTTGAGAACGGCTCTTCATGACCAGCTGCGCGCGTTGAACTTCGACCAGACCGAGGTGATCGCTTGCCGTACGAGCGGGCGAGAGGGCCGTCCGCGCGTGGGCGTGAAGGTGAAAGCAAAAGACAGAGTGTCACTTGGGCAAGTGCTCAGTGAGGGCGAGCAGCGCCGCCTTGCGCTCGCATTCTTCCTGGCCGAGGTCTCGGTGGCGTACCAAGGCCAGCCGATTGTCCTGGACGACCCCGTGTGCTCGATCGACCATCAAGGCCGTCGCCACATCGCGCGGGCGCTTGCGGGTATGGCGCAGGAACGCCAAGTCATCGTGTTTACCCATGAGCTTGCATTTCTGCATGAACTCCAGCGTGCGGCTGCTGCCAATCAGGTTCAGATCCATAGCCAGTACGTTGCGAAGGCGGACGGTCGTGCTGGACGGGTGCAAGCTGAACTTCCCTGGACCGGAAAATCGGTAGAGCGACGCATCAGAGACCTCAATGAGCGACACCAGGCTCTGGCGACTATCCACCGTCGTGACCCGGAGGGCGCCGAATACGAACAGCACGCTTCTGACTTCTGCACAGCACTGCGACAGACGTTCGAGCGTGCCCTTGAGGACAAGGTGCTCGGAGGGGTCGTTACACGGAGCGATGGCGGTGTCCATCCCAAGCAACTCCGCGACGTTGTATGGAGCGAAGAGATCTGCCAGCTCAGCGACCGCGGTCAAGACGAGAACTCTCCGTGGGTGCACGACCGGTCGCGCGCCGCCAACCCAACGCCGCCAACTCCGGAAGAGTTGAGAGAAGGCCTCGACGTGCTCAAGGAGCTGACGGACTTGGCCAATCGCATTCTGCAGGAACGGAAGTCTGCCGCTCAGGCGGCGATCCAAATGCCGGGACAAGCGGACGGCAGCTCTCAAAGCTCCGGTGAGCTTCATCAGATGCCCGGGACTGCCGGAGCCGCGTGAGCAATCACCGGGGTACGGTGTTCTAGGATGGATCCATGCCGGAACTGATGCTCGACTGGTCCGCCGCTGAGTACGACACTGGCGTCGACGGAGGCTCGATTCGGATCCCCGTTGCCGATGCGCCTGAGAACGAGGCTTGGTGGGCTGCCTTCCGCGAAACGCTCGCAATCCACGAATCAGAGAACGCGCGGCCAGCTCTGGCGCGGGCTCGACGTGTCTAGGAGGGAGGTTGTCTTGCGCGGCGTCCCGGCGGAAGTAGACCCGTCGAGCGTTCACGCTCGCCTGGAGGACTATCTCCATAGTGCAGCCAAGTCGGCTGACAATGCGGTCGCTCGGGCCGAAGCTCGCAGCAGCAGCGCCGACGCCGCAGAGAACGATGCGAGGCGTGCCCGCGCGGCCGACGAGTTTCAGCGACGCCTTCGCGAAACGGGCGGCTGAAGCGCCGCCGAGGGTAGCCGTGGTTCCAAGGTGGTTCCATTCTGAGCGCATCTGAGCTGATCTCAGGACACCTCAGACCGCCGAATAGCAGCGGAAACGCCTGAGAGAAGCGCCAGGAAGGCGTTCAAATCCCGGCGCCCCGACTTCCGCAACCGTGCGGTTGCGCGGTTACGAGGGCAGCGTCGCTGCCGGCGTTGCTCAGGCGGCGCGGTGTCCGGGGATGAGTTGGACGTCGAGGCCGCGTGCGCCGGTGAGGGCGCCGAGCTGTCGCGCGAGCGAGAAGTGCAGGCGGAACGCTTCGAGCGCGGCGACGGCGTCGGGGCCTTGGGCGCGGGCCTCGGCCTCGATCTCGTTGATGAAGTCCTCGAAGGTGGTCACGGACGGACGCCGATTGCGCGCCGTTGGGTCGGCGTCAGCGCTTCGCGCAGCCAGCGCAGCACGGGGCTTGTCACCGTGCTCGTCCTCGTAGAACTGCAACTGGAAGGCACGCGTGCACGCTTTCGGCTGAGGACCCGTGCCTCAAGGAACTATATGTCTGTGTTGACGCGGTGGTGGATCTCGGGGGTGCTTGCCACTTCGGGCCGCTGGGGATTGCTCGGGCGCCACGAGCGCCAACGCCCGGTTGGAGGGTCTGCTAGCAAGCTGCTAGCATCTCGCCCATGGCCACGCTCTACGTTCGCGACATGCCCGAGGATCTCTACGCGCGTCTGCGCGAGGAGGCGCGGGACTCGCGTCGCTCGATCGGGGCGGCGGCGATCGAGATCCTTCAGGGCGAGCTGCGTGAGCGCGGCGAGCTGACGGTCGGCGAGCTGCTCAAGCGGGCTCGGAAGGTCCGAGGTCGTGCGGTGCGTCCGGCGGACGTGTCGGTGGCTGACGAGATTCGCGCCGACCGCGAGCGGTAGCCGTGGGGGCCTACGTGCTCGACGCGAGCGTGCTCGCCGCGCTCTACGTCGACGATCCGGCGACGGAGCGGTCCGAAGCTGCCCTCAGGCGTATAGAGGGCGCCGAGCTGCACGCCCCGGACTTCGTGGTGCTCGAAGTCGCCAACGTCTTGTGGAAGCGCGTGCGGCGCGAGGAGCTGCACGCGGAGGACGCGATGATCGCGATTGCGGACCTGTCGGCGGCGTCGATCCGGTTCCACGCGATCGGCGGTCTCGTGGCGCAGTCGCTCGCGCTGGCCCTCGCGCACGGGTTCACCGCCTACGACGCGACATACGTCGCGCTCGCGACCCGTGTCGGCGGGATCGTGCTGACCAACGACGGCGGCATGCGCCAGCGCGGCCTCGAGGCCGGGCTGCCGGTTGTGACGCCGAGCGAAGTGGCCTGACGCGCCGCTACGCGACGAGCGCGCGCAGCGCGCGCAGGAGCAGCTCGTCGGCGGCGCCGTCGGGCAGCGCCTCGCGCTCGAGCGCGAGACCGTTGGTCAGCGCCTTGGCGACGATCGCGAGGTCGGCGGCGGGGAGCGCCGGCTCGCGCCCGTGCTCGGCAGCCCAGCGCTCGATCAGCTCGGTGAGCCGGCGGTGGGTGGCGCGCTGGTAGTCGGCGAAGCGCTCCCGCACCGCCGGGTCGCGCGTGGCCTCCGACCAGTACTCGACGAACAGCGGGAACCAGGTCGGGTCGTCGTGCAGGTGGCGCGCGGTGCCGGCCGCCGCCAGCTCGGCCGCCTGCGCGCTCGTGCTCGCGGCCGCGAGCGCACCCGCCAGCTCGTCGATGCGCGCGCCGACGTGCTCCTCCAGCACGGCGAGGAACAGCTCCTGCTTCGTCGCGAAGTTCGAGTACACGGCGCCGACCGTGAAGCCGGCCTCGCGCGCGATCTCCCCGAGCGTGGCGCCACGGTAGCCGCGCCGCGCGAACACGCCGGCCGCCGCGAGGACGAGGCGGCCCCGCGTCTGCGCCTGCGCGTCGGCCCGTGTGAGCTGCTGCTGCGCCATGCGGTCCGGATAGTAGCTACTATCTGGATAATGTCCGCTATTCCGAATGCCGCCGAGCGCGACGCGCCGGTCTGTCCCCCGTTCCGCAAGCGCGTCTACTCGGTCCCCCACATGACGCGCGACCTGCTGCGCGTCGCGGCGCGGCCCCGCAGCCTCTGGAGCGTGTGGGTGCGGGGGGATCTCGACCCCGTGCTGCGCGAGCAGGTCATGCTCGCCGTCTCCCACGCGAACGCCTGCCGCTACTGCGTCGTCGCGCACCACAGCTGGGCGCTCGCGGTCGGCGCCGACGCGGACGCGCTCGCACAGCTCGCCGGCCTCGACCCCGAGCAGATCGACCGCGAGACGCAGGTGGAGCTGGCCTGGGCGCTCGCGCGGCTGCAGGCCGGCTTCGGCCCGGTGGACGCGGAGCTCGAGCGCGCGCTCGCCGCGCGCCGCACGCCGCGGGAGCGCACCGACCTCGACACGGTCGTGCGCGCGATGACGATCGCGAACCTGGCCGGCAACACGTTCGAGGCGCTGCTCGCGCGCAGACGCGGCTCGGCGGCGCCCGGCAGCCGCCTCGCCGACGAGCTGGCGATCGGCGGCGCGTTCGCGGCGCTGGCGGTCCCCGTTTCGCTGCTGCTGGCCGTCCGCGCCCGCACCACGCCGCTCGGCCTCGCGCGCCGGCTGCGCGACGTCGCCTGACCGATGCTCACGCTCGGCGACTGACCGGCCACGCCGATGACCGTGCCGCGCGCCTTGCACCCGGCGCCGCCCGCGACGTCACCCGGCCGAAGTAGGGTCTCGAACCGCGTTGGCCGAGTCCTGCTCCGTGTCGCGACGTTCAGCTGTGCGAGAGGGGGAGCGGATCATCTCGAAGAGGAGCAGGAATCCGATGAGAATGCTGCGGTGGAGCGATGTGGGCGTGTTGCGACGCGTGGTGGGCGCGCGGACCGTCGCCGCGCTGCTGAGCGCGTCGGCGGTGGTGCTGATCGGCGCTGGGGCGACCGCTCCCGGCGCCGCTGCGTCGACGACGGCGATCGGCGGTACCCCGGACGGGACCTCGTGCACCTGGTACGCCAACAAGCTCGGCAAGGGCGCGGTCCCGCTGAACGGGGTGCAGTGCGTGGTGACGACGAGCTTCGGCGGCAACCCGCTGAGCAAGGACGAGCCCGGCGCGATCCCGCTGGTCACCGGCGCCGGTCTGATCGGAAGCCTCAACACCTGGCTTGCGAGCAAGGGGATCGGCGCGATCGACTCCAGCTCGAACGTCGGCGTCGAGGCGATCGGCGGCACGGGGCGCAACGGCAAGAGCTGCGGTACGTGCAGCTCGGGCAAGGGTGGTGGTGGCGGCTACGCCGTCACGGTGCAGACGCTCGGCGGCATGCAGCAGCTGATCGCGACCTCCTACTACGGGCAGACCTACGTCGATCCGGCGAACGGCGTCCCCCCGGCGCTGTTCGTGCTCGTCGGCAGACAGGGCGTGAGCGCCCAGAAGACGTCCCTCGGCGGCACGGGCGGCGGTGGCGGCTCGGCGTCGTGGGTGACCGGGGTGCAGCCGAACAAGCTCGCCACGGCCGACGTGATGTTCCCGTCGGCGCAGACCAACGGCAGCCTGAACGACCAGGTCAATCCCGGTGGCCGCCACGACGATCTCGTGTTCGCGATCGCCGGCGGCGGCGGTGGCGGAGGCGGCGCGCAGTCCAGCGGCACGGGCGGGCACGGCGGCACCGGTGGCCGCATGACCGCGACGGGACCGATCACCAGCGGCGACACCACCGTCGACGGCACTCGGGGCAAGGGCAGCAACCACGGCGCGGGCGGCGGCGGATCGGCGGACACGACCTATGGCCTGGGCGGAAAGGGCGGCGGCAACGCCGGCACACAGGGCGTCGGCGGCCAGGGCGGCTACGGCACCTCGCGGGCCGGATTCGTCGGAACGTCGTTCACGTGGGCTCCCGGTCTCGGCGGTCCGATCGGCGGCACCTACTTCCTCGGCGGCGCCGGCGGTGGCGGCTGGGGCGGCGGCGCCGGCGCCGGCCAGTCGAAGGGCGCCGATGGCGGCGGCGCTGGCGGCGGCGGGAGCTGGGCGCGTCAGGCGGTGACCAACTCGTCTGACCTGCCGACGCTGATCCACCTGTACGGGACCGACTTCTCGCTGAGCAAGGTCGGCTTCTCGCAGGTCGTGCTGTCGTTCGGCGTCGCGCAGACGGGTGCGCGGATCACGAAGGCCTCGCTGACCGGCGTCGCAACCAACAGCCCGACGCTGAAGCTCAAGGTCGTGGACCCCCCGGAGGCCAAGCTGCGCTCGTTGAAGGTGGTGCTGCCGCACGGGCTGCGGTTCGCCGGGCGTCACCCGAAGTTCAGGCGGATCACGTTCAGACACCCGGTCCGCAGCCACGTCGCGACGTTCGGGCCCAAGCTGCTGCACGAGAGTCGTGCGCTGCACAGGCGTGCCCGGCATCACCGGCTGACCACGCTCAACGTGAAGGTCATTATCCGGACGACCGCGGGTCGCACGGTGGCCGCGACGTACCCGATCCGGGAGCGCTTCTTCCAGCGCGCCGGGGCGCGCAAGAGCAGCCGCTGACGCACGCGCGTCGGCTGCGGAGACACGGGGTGCCCGGCAATGGTGGAGCCGGGCATCCCTCGTCCCATCGCCTCACGCGAGCTGCTCGATCGTGACGGAGGCGTTCGTGCTCGGCTGCGTTCCGCCGATCGGCGTCGCGAGGCCGACGGCCGCAGCCGACGTGTGATTCCTGAGCGTCAGGACGTCGCCGGCGGCGAACGTGGCGATCGTCTGTCCGGTGCTCTGCTGGGTGCCGGCGCCTGAGCCGTAGACGCTGCCCGGCACGAGCGTCGCCCCGTTGACGAACAGCGCGAACTGGCTCGCCTCGGTGCCGGAGACCGAGAACGCGACGCTGTAGGTGCCGGCGTTCACGAGCGTGATCCCGGCGCCCCCGAGCGCGTGCGTGATGCCGGACGTGCTCACGCCGTTGGAGTCGAACGTGACGTCGCCTTCGAGCGGCACGACCTCGGCGCCGAGGTTGTAGACGAAGGCGTACTCGGACAGTCCGCTCGTGCCGGCCGGTCCCTGCGGTCCGGCCGGTCCCGTGGCGCCGGGCGGCCCCGTGGCGCCGTCGAGCCCGTCGCTCCCCGGCGGGCCGGTGGGACCCGTCGCGCCGTCGGCGCCGGGCGGCCCCGTGGCGCCGACCTCGCCTTGGACGCCCGGCGGTCCCTGCGGGCCTGTCGCGCCGGTCAGTCCGATCGGGCCGATCAGGCCGGCGGACCCGGCGGGGCCCACAGCTCCGGCCGCGCCGGTCCGCCCTCGCGCGCCCCGCGCGCCCCGCCTGCCCTTCGCCCCCTTGGCGCCCCGGCGGCCTCGAGGCCCGCGCAGGTCGCGGCAGATCGGCGGCTTGCGCCTGACGCACCGCGGCGCAAGAGCGCTCGATCCGCCGGCGAACGACACGACACCGCCGGTGAAGGCCGCCGGTCTGCACGGCGGTCGCGGCGACGAGGGGGAGGGGAGAGCCGCGGCCGCATACGCGACGGGCATCAGCACGAGCACGACGAACGAACCCGTCGCAAGGCGCAGCGACCTCCGACGGTGCGGACCGAGCATGGACTCACCTGCCTTTCGTCCCATAGGTACGCCGCCGGGGACCCGCCGGAGCGCCGGCGAACAGAGATGGCGTCCCAAAACTCCGCAATGAGGTCACGTGGTTCGGCCGATGGGTAAGCCCCACGATGCAGCTCGCACCCCATAGCCGAGCTGCTCGACACGCAGCCATCCCCTGGCAGGGGCCGCTCGTCAATCAGGGAGGACCTCCCATGTCCAGCCGCCTCCATCGCACGCGTGCGAGGCACGTCGCGGTCGCTCTCGCCGCCGGCGCCGCCCTCGTCGCCGCACCGGTCGCCGCGCAGGCCGCCCCGGTGCAGCTCGGCACCGTCACCCCGTTCGTCGTCCTCGGCGGCGCCACCGTCACGAACACCGGCCCCTCGGTGCTGAACGGCGACCTCGGGGTCGCGCCGGGCACCGCGCTCGTCGGCTTCGGGCTGCCCGCCGTGGTCAACGGCGCGACGCACGCCGACGACGGCGTCGCCCAGCAGGCGCAGGCCGACCTCACGACGGCGTACAACGTCGCGGCCGGGCAGCCGGTCGCGCCGGCCGACGACCTGAGCGGCACCGACCTCGGCAACCGGACGCTGACGGCCGGCGCCTACCGCTACACCTCCGACGCCCAGCTGACCGGCGCGCTCACGCTCGACGCGCAGGGCGATCCCGACGCCCAGTTCGTCTTCGAGATCGCCTCGGCGCTGACGACGGCCTCGGCCAGCTCGGTCGTGCTGGTCAACGGCGCCTCGCCGTGCAACGTCTTCTGGCAGGTCGGCAGCTCGGCGACGCTCGGCACCACGACCGCGTTCCAGGGCACGCTGATGGCCCTCACGAGCATCTCGCTCAACGACGGAGCCACCGTGATCGGGCGGATGCTCGCCCGCAACGGCCAGGTCAGCCTGATCGACAACGTGCTCGGCGCGCCGCAGTGCGGCACCGCCTCCACGACGCCCGGACCGGGGGCCGGTTCGCCGGGCTCCGGGAGCGGGGGTGGGAGCGGGAGCGGGAGCGGGAGTGGGGGCGGAAGCGGGAACGGCTCGGCCACTCGCAAGCATCGCAACGGCACCGCCAGGCTGCGGCCCACGCCGCGCCGCGCGCTGCAGCGGCGTACGCCGTCCGTGGCCTGCGTCGACGGGTTCCGCGCCGCGGTGCGCGGCCACCTGATCCGGCGCGTCGTCTTCCGGCTGGACGGCCGGCGGATCAGCAGCCAGCGCAGATCGCCGTTCGTCGTGTCGGTCCACGCTCGGCCCGGCCGGCACGTCATCCGCGCGCGCATCTCGTTCAGAGACGCCACGCGCGCCAAGACGCGCAGGCTCCGGTACCGCGTCTGCGCCGCGGCGGCGCTCCACCCGCGCCGGGGCCCGTCGCGCTTCACCGGATGAGCCGTGCGGTCCTCGCGTCGGCGCTCGTCGTGGCGGCGGCAGGCGGCGCCGGCGCGACGGCGAGCGCGGCGCAGCCGCTGGTGGTGCTGCTGCACGATCACGTGATCCAGACCAGGCCGCGGCCGAAGGCGCCGCACGCCGGGTTCGTCAGCGCGCTGCGGCCGCTGACGCGCGTGCGCACGGTCCTGCCCGTGCTCGGCCGCACGCGCAGCCCCAACGGCAAGCACTGGGTGCACGTGCGGCTGCCGGGACGGCCCAACGGGCGCGCCGGCTGGATCGCCGCCGGCAAGACCCGGCGCGCCGCCACCCGCTGGCGCCTCGTGCTGAAGCTCTCGGCTCGTCTGATCGCCGTGTCCCGCGACGGTCGCACGGCGCGCCGCTTCCGGGCAGTGGTGGGGAAGCCCTCGACGCCGACGCCGCGCGGCCACTTCTTCGTCGAGGAGGTGCTCGCGATCCCCGGCCAGGCCGGCGGCCCGTTCGCGCTGGCGACCAGCGCACGCTCCGACGTGCTGCAGGAGTTCGAGGGCGGCCCGGGCCAGATCGCGATCCACGGGACCGACCAGCTCTCCGGCGCGCTCGGGAGCGCAGCCTCCCACGGCTGCATCCGGCTCGGCACCTCGGCGATCGGCTGGCTCGCGCGACGCATCGGCCGCGGGGTGCCGCTGACGATCCTGCGCTGACGGCGGCGCGCCACTACGACGCGACGGGGTTTCATTAGTCAAGGGCGAGGCCGATACTGAGATGAAAGGGGGGGCAGGACGGCGAGCGGGAGACCCAAGCGCGTCGTCGTCCGACCTTCATGCGGCAGGCAGGGCAGATCAAGGAGCGCGTGCTCGTCGTCGACGGCGACGAGCGGGTCCGCGCGCAGCTCGCCGGTGTCCTGGCGGACGCCGGCTACCGCTCCACGGCCGTGAGCACCGCGGCGCAGGCGCGGGCCCGGCTGGCCGTGGCGCCGTTCGACCTGCTGCTCTGCGACGTGCAGCTGCCCGGCGCCGCGTCGGGTCTCGAGCTCGTCGCGCACGTGCTGGAGCGTCATCCCCACACGACCGCGGTGATGGTGAGCGGGCTCGACGAGGGCGTGCTCGCCGATCGTGCGCTGGCGATCGGCGCCTGCGGGTACCTCATCAAGCCGTTCGAGGCCGACGACGTGCTGCGCAGCGTCACGAGCGCGGTCAGCCGGCACCGGCACGACCTCGGCGCCGAGCGGGAGCTGAGGGCCTCGCGCGAGGAGACGGTCCAACGGCTGTGCACCGCGGCGGAGGCGCGGGATCCCGGCGCGGCGGCCCACCTCAGCGCGATGAGCGACTACTGCCACGACGCCGCGCAGGTGCTGGGCCTGTCCGCCGACCGCTGCGACCTGATCCGCAGCGCGAGTGCCATGCACGACATCGGCAAGATCGGGGTTCCCGAGACCGTGCTGCTCAAGCCCGGGAAGCTGACCTCGGCAGAGCGCGTTCTCGATGCAGGAGCACCCGGAGATCGGCCGGCGCATCCTCACCGGCTCGCACAGCGCGCTGCTGCAGCTTGGCGCCGTGATCGCCTGGACGCATCACGAGAAGTTCGACGGCACCGGCTACCCGCGCGGGCTCAGCGGCGAGGAGATCCCGTTCGAGGGGCGCCTCGCCGCGGCCGCCGACGTCTACGACGCGCTCACGCGCGACCGCGTGTATCGCGCGCGCTTCTCCCACGCCGACGCGCTCGAGACGCTGGAGCGCGGTCGCGGGACCCACTTCGATCCGCAGGTGCTCGACGCGCTGCTGGCCGTGCTCGAAGGTCCGGCTCGGACGTGAGGGCCGCGGTCAGTCGTGCTCGGCGCGGTTGCGTCCGCGGCGCTTGGCCGCGTACATCGCGCGGTCGGCTGCGCGCAGCAGCTCGGGCGCGGTCGCGCAGGCGCTGCTGAGTGCCGCGCTGCCGGCCGAGACGGTGACGGCGAGGTCGCCGGCGGACGTGTGGAAGGGCGTCGCCGCGATCGTGTCGACGATGCGCCGGGCGAGCCGGGCGGACGTCCCGTCCCGTCCGTGTGCATCGCCCTGGCCGAGCATCAGGACGCAGAACTCCTCGCCGCCCCAGCGGGCGACGATGTCGCCACTTCGCGCGGCGGCGCTCAGGCGGCGGGCGACGAGCCGCAGGACCTCGTCGCCGACGAGGTGGCCGTAGGTGTCGTTGACGTCCTTGAAGTGGTCGACGTCGACGACGATCGTCGCGCGAGCGCGCGTGACGAGCCAGCCGCCGTCGGCGAGGACGTCGTCGATGTGGGCGCGGTTCGGGAGCCCGGTCAGCGGGTCGGTGCGCGCTTCGCGCTCGGCGTCGAGCAGTCGCCGTGCCGGCAGGGTCGCGTCGCGCTGCACGGCGACGTGGAACGCCGCCGTGCCGTCGGGCCCGGGGAGCGTCGAGATCGTCCACTCCATCACGAACGGGGTGCCGTCCTTGCGGTAGTTGACGACCTCGCCGCTGAACGGCCTCCCCGCCGCGAGATCCTGCCGCAGGCGGCGCAGCACGCTGCGGTCCGTGTCCTTACCCTGCAGCATGCGCGGGGTGTTGCCGAGCAGCTCCTCCGGCGCATAGCCGGTGATCTCGCACGCCGCGCGGTTGACGTAGACGATCGTCGTGTCGTCCGACGCGGCGGTGACGATGACGCCGTCGGAGAGGCAGTCGAGCACCTCGCCCGCGGAGAAGACGACCTCCTGCGGCCGGTCGGGCGCGGGCTCGGGCACGTCTGTTGGGTGTGCGAAGGCGGGGAAGGTCATCGTCTGCTCTCGTCGGACGGCGCGGCCGGGGCGCGCGTGGATGCGCGGCAGCCCGTACCCGAGGTATCGGCGGGCGCGCCGCTTACGACGACCCCCCGGCCGCCCCTGATGGCGCCTCCACGCTCGGCGAGTGCGGCGAGCACGGACTCTGTCGTCCGCTGCCGGCCGGCTGAGCTGGGCTACGCGCGCGGCGACGGCGGCGGGACGTGCGCGGCGGGGAGCGCGACGGTCGCTTCGAGCCCGCCGGTCGGACGGGCTCGGAGCGTCAGCGCGCCGGCGTGGCCGCGCGCGATCGCGTCGGCGATCGCGAGGCCGAGGCCGAAGCCGTCGGCGCGCGAGCGGCCGCCGCGGTGGAAGCGCTCCGTCAGCGCGGGCACGTCGTCCGGCGCGATCGCCGGGCCGTCGTTGACGACCGTCAGCACGGCGGTGCCGTCGCGCGTCGCCGTCGCGACGTGGAGCAGTCCGCCCGGAGCGTTGTAGCGGACCGCGTTCTCGACGAGGTTGCCGACCAGGCGCTCGAGCAGCGCCGGGTCGCCGAGCACCGCGGCCGGCCCTGCGTCCACGCGGACGTCGAGGGCGGCCGTGCCCGGCGTGGCGGTGACGACGTCGCCCGCGAGCGCGGCGAGGTCGACCGGCCGGCGGGCCTCGATCGCGTCCGAGCGCGAGAGCGTCAGGAGCGCGTCGACGAGCGCGCTCGCGCGGTCGAGCACGGCGCCGATCCGCGTGCCGGCCGTGCGCAGATCCGTAGCGCTCGCCTCCGGGTCGTCGAGCGCCGCGTCGAGCTCGGCGCGGATCGTCGCCAGCGGCGTGCGCAGCTCGTGCGAGGCGTCGGCGACGAAGCGCCGCTGCGACGCGAACGCGGCGTCGAGCCGGTCGAGCATCCCGTCGAACGCGTCGGCCAGCTCCTTGAGCTCGTCGCGCGGGCCCTCCAGCGCGATGCGGCGGCCGAGCGACGTCTCGGAGACCTCGTGCGCGGTCGCGGCGAGCGCGTGCACGGGCCGCACCATCCGCCCGGCGACGAGCCAGCCGATCCCCACCGAGCAGAGCGCCAGCACGCCGATCGCACCCAGCCCGACGAGCCGCGCCTCCGCGAGCGTGTCGTCGACGAAGCGCCCGCGCCGCGCCAGCTCGGCGCGCGCCACCGCCGGCGGCGGGCCGAACCCGCCCGGCGCCGCCGGCGGCAGGCGCGCGTGGTCGCGCAGCACGGTGCCGGTGAGCGAGACGACGGCGATCACGACGATCGCGCCCGCCACCGTCACGAGCCCGGCGCACCACAGCGCGAGCCGCAGGCGGATGCTCGTGCGCCGCATCAGACGCGGTACCCGCGCCCGACGACGGTCGCGATCGGGTCCGGCTCGCCGAGCTTGCGGCGCAGCCGCGAGAGGATCACACGCACGACAGACGTGAACGGGTCGGCGTTCTCGTCCCACGCCTTCGCGAGCAGCTCCTCGGCGCTGACGACCCGTCCCTCCGCGCGCACCAGCAGCTCCAGCACCGCGAACTCGCGCGGTGTGAGCCCGAGGTCGCGTCCGGCGCGGGTGGCGATGAGCCGGCCGGGGTCGAGCTCGAGGTCGCCGTGGCGCAGGAGCGCCGGGGCCGGCTCGCCGCCGCGGCGGCCGAGCGCGCGCAGTCGCGCCGCCAGCTCGGCGAGGCGCACCGGCTTGACGAGGTAGTCGTCGGCGCCGAGGTCGAGCCCGCCGACGAGGTCCTCCAGCTCGCCGGCCGCCGTCAGCATCAGGATGCGCGCGGCGGCGCCGTCGGCGTTGAGCGTGCGGCAGACCTCGTCGCCGTGCACGAGCGGCAGGTCGCGGTCGAGCACGATCGCGTCGTAGTCGACCAGCGCCGCCTTCTGCAGCGCCGCGCGCCCGTCGCCGGCGAGGTCGACCGTGAAGCCCTGCCGGCGCAGGCCCCGCGCGAGCGCCTGCGCCAGCTGGGCCTCGTCCTCGACGATCAGGACGCGCATCCGCCCATCATCGTGCGGCGATCGGCGTCCCGTGGAAGCAGCCCACGGTGTACGGGTACTCGAGCGTCGCGACGTAGTGGTAGACGCGGCGCCGCTTGCCGTTCCAGCGCACGACGCTCGTCGTGCCGTGGCAGGCGTCGAGGTCGCCGTTGGTCGGCAGGTTGCCGTGCGCGTCCTTGACGACGTAGATCCCGTAGCCGTCGAGCGCGTAGCCGACGAGCGTCGTGCGGCCGTTGCGCGTGGCGTTCAGCAGGCAGGAGGGCACGTCGTGGTGGTGGTAGCTCTCCGAGCGGTCGGGGTGCCCGTCGCAGGAGTCCTGCACCTCGTGCGCGGCGGCGTCGCGGCCGGCGGCGTCGAGTCCGTTGAACAGGAAGACGCCGTCGCGCAGCACGCCGATCGGCCCCATCCCGACGCACGACGGCCGGCGCGCGGCGTGCGGGTGCAGCGGCAGGCGCCAGCGGATGCGGTGCGCGCCGATGCGGTTCGGGTTCGTGTCGAACGCGTAGGCGGGCTCGCTCGTCGCGATCGGGAAGACGCCGGTCGCGTGGTTCGTCGGCAGGTCGTCGAAGGCGACCACGCGCGTGCCGTGGACCCTCCGGACCCGGTAGTACGCCTGCGGCCACGGCACGGCGCCCTGGACGGCCGGCTTCGCGGTCTTGTCCCAGGTGCCGGCGGCGTCGTCGATCCACGGACCCGCGTGCTGCGCGCCGCCGCGACGGAACATGGTCTGGCAGGCGTCGACGGAGCCGGCCTGCGGCGTCGTGCCGACGTCGCCGTCGCCGAGCGGGATCGCCTCCGGGCTGACGGCATGCGCGGAGGTCCGCGCCGCCGCGTGTCGCCGGCCCGCGCCGAGCGCCACGGCCGCGGTGAGGCCGGCGAGCGCGGCGCAGGCGAGCAGCGCCGCCGCGACGCGCCGTCGCGGGAGCCGGGACCCTCGTCTGTTGGAAGCCATCGTTCCTCCTTCTGCGGTCGGTCTCAGCCGCAGCATGGAGGGCGCCGTGCTACGCGGGCGTTAACGGGCGCCGCCGGCGCCGCGCCGGGCCACGGCTACGCGGATCTGCCGCTGCCGCCGCCGGTGTCCGCGGGGGTCGAGACGCGCAGTCGGAACCCGCCGTCGACATCGGTCAGCAGCAGCTGCGCGGTCGCCGTCGCGGTCTGCGTGACCTGGACCCTGCAGCTCACGACCGCTCTCACGCGCAGCTCGATGCGGGTCGGGCAGGAGACGTCGAGCACCGGATGCCCGAGGCGCTGCTCGATCAGCCTCCGGGCGGCGGTCGCGTAGAGCGTGCCCGGCGCGAAGGCGCGCGTGATCCGCCACCTGTAGTCGACGGTCGTCCCCTTGACGCCGGTGATCTCGCCGCCGATCTCGACGTCGATGTCGCGCGAGTTGCGGCCGCTGCACACGATGCGCGCTCCGGCCGCGGCCTTCGCCTCCTCGCACGTCAGCGAGGTGAGCGCGATGCCGCTCGCCTGCTCGCGCTTGGCGTACTCGCCCTTGATCTCCTCCGCGATCTTCGCGCCGGTGACCTGGTCCTCGCCGCCGACGTGGACCTCGGCGCTGCATCCGGAGGCGACGAGCCCGCCGGCGACGGCGGCGGCGAGCGCCGCGCGTCGCGCGGGGCGGAGGCGAAGACGGTGCTGGGGGCGCGCCACGGCGCGCACGGGAGTCGTCGACATGTTCCCATCATCGCGGGGAGTCCAGACGGCTCGCAACGGCGGCGCCGGGCCGGTCGCCGCGCTCGCGGGTCAGCCGCGTCCCAGCAGCCGCGCGAGCAGCGAGGGCCGACGCGGCTCGGCGTCCTCGCGCAGCGGCAGGCGCCCGTCGCGACGCGCGCGCAGGACGCACTCGGTGTGCGCGTGGCGGCGGCGCTCCCGGTCGCCCTCGGGGAAGACGAGCATGTGCGCGCTCAGCGCCGGCAGGTGCGCCCCGCAGAGCGGGCAGCGGTACGTCGCCGGCTTGCGGTTCGCGGCCGGCCGCACCGCATACCAGCGCGCGTCGCCGAAGCTCCTCGCCATCCGGCCATCGTCGCAGGGTCGGCGCGCGGTGCGGCGCTCAGCGTGCCGGGACGTTCATCGCCGCACGCGCAGCGGCGAGGAGAATCCCGTCGAGGTTGCGCTGGGCGATGAAGCGCGCGAGCGGCGGATCGCCCTGGGCGCGACGCAGCGCGCGCAGCGCCATCGCGGCTGCGGCGAAGCCGCGCCGGCCGTCGCGGTCGGCGATGAGGATCGAGTGGAACGTGTCACGCGTTGCCTCGACGGCCTGGTGCGTTCGCCAGGCCGCGCGGTGTTCGAGTGCCCCGTATGCCACGCCACAGGCCAGCAGGGTCACGATCGCGAGGTGGGGGACGCCGTGGTCGTCGGCCTGCTTGCAGCCGACGCCGTCCTCCATCAAGGCCGTGTGTCCGAGGCGCTTGCTGACGGCGACGACGTCCATCTCGCCCTCGTCGCGATGCGGCGGCGTCCGATAACGACGGGCGAGGTCGGCGACGAGGCGGAGGTCGTCGGGATGGTCGGCGTGGACGACCTTCAGCCAGGGGTGCCCCGCGACGTGGCCGGCGGGATCGACGCGGTGACCGCGCCACTCGCCGACGACGGAGACCGGGGCGTGCGTGTCGCCCGGCAGCGTGCACAGCAGCTCGAGCGTCGGCAGCGCGTTTGCCGCCTCGAAGTGGATCAACGCCGTCGTGTCGAGGCACAGCTCGCCCACCTACGTCACGTCCTCGGCCTCTTCCTCGTCTTCCGGCTCTGCGGCCGCTGCCAGCTCCGAAACGTCGAGTCCGGCTGCGACCAGCGCCTGCTCGCCGGCGTCGGCGGCGCTCCGGGCGCGGTCCTCGCGCTGCACGTCCCAGTCGTCCATCAGCGCGAGCGCTTCGGTGACCGGCAGCTCGAGCAGTTGGGCGAGCCGCTCGTCGGTGATGTGCCAGCTCGCCCACAGGTGCGCGGCGCTCAGTGCGAGCTCCGACGGCACCGCGGGACCGCTGAGCGCGTAGTGGCGCTCGGCGATGCCGTGCGCGGCCAGCGTCGCGCGGCGTGGCACCGACAGCAGATGCTCCCGGTCTGCGCTGCGGATGAAGCGCTCGTTGGAAAGCCGCCAGCAGGCCATCTCCCACGACACGCGGAAGTGCCGGACCAGTTCGACGAGCACGTCGGCGGTCACGTGCCGGTTGCGGCGTCCGGCGAGCGCGTGCTCCAGCGCGGTGCGCGGGAGCAGCAGGTGGGCCGCGAACGCGTTGGCCGCGACCTCGTCCGGATCCTTGGCGCCGTCAGGGCCGGTCGTCGACGTCACGTCGGCGTCGACGATCTGCATCGGGCCGCGGACGCGGTGGAGCTCGTGGTGCCCGATCTCGTGCGCGAGCGTGAAGCGCTGGCGCTGCGGCGGCTTCGCGGCGTTGACGACGATCACCGCGGCCTCGCCGTCGAAGACGTACATGCCGTCAGGCGCGTCGTCTCCGAAGGCATGCTGGAACACGAGCGCCTCGCGACGTGTCGCGACGGCCTCGAGGTCGACGGCGTCGTCGCCGAGGCCGAGCCGCTGGCGCAGCGCGAGGGCGGCGTTCTCGCCCTCCAGCGATGCGGCGCTAGTCGCCACGGCGGGCGGTCTCCTCGCGCACGAAGCGCAGCTCGGCCAGCTTGCGCTGGGCCCACGCGGCCATCGCGTTCGCTGCCGTGACGTCCCCGCTGGCGTCGCGCGCCTTCACCAGCAGCCCCGTGTCGGCCTCTTCGAAGAAGCGGTCCATCGGGATCTCGTACAGCGCGGCTGCGCGCCGGAGCAGGATCGAGTCCAGGCCGCGCTCGCCGTTCTCGATCCGGGAGAGGGCGGATCTGTCGACGCCGAGCTCCAGCGCGGCTTGCGCGAGGCGCAGCCCACACCGCTCTCGCTCCTCGCGCAGGCGCCGGCCGGCAAGTTGCAGCGTCGTGTCGTGTCCCGTGTCGGTCATGCGGCGAGGGTACCGCTCGGTTGCCGATCTGGCAACGTGACACGCATGGTGCGTTGCCGCTTGTGCGTTACGCGTTGACGATCGCGATGCCCTTGCCGAGCAGCACGAAGCCGAGCACGAGCAGCAGGACGACCATCACGGTCGCCTGCTCGCGCAGGAGCCAGTCCTTCGCGCGCAGCAGCGGGGCCTCGGCGCGCTCGCGCATGAGCCGGTAGGCGATCACCGGGCCGGCGACCGTGACCGAGGCGAGCGCGACGAAGATCGCGAGCGCGGCGGCGTCGCCGCCGGTCGAGAGGCCGGCCTGCGCGATCGACAGCGCGCCGGCGATCGTCAGCGCGAGGTTCTTCGGGTTGATCGCGGCCAGGCCCGCGCCGATCGCCGCCGCGCGCCGCGGGGGCATGCGGTCGATCGCCGCCATCCAGCCGGGGAGGGCCGGCTGCTCGCCGGGCGCCGGGCGTCTGCGCCAGGCCCGCCGCGCGAGCGCGAGGAACAGCACGCCGAGCGCGATCTTCACCCAGCCGCTGCCGGTCGTGCCGCTGCCGCCCTCGGAAACGCCCGCCGGGTTGGCGATCAGCAGCACGACGATCCCCGCGAGCGTGAGCCCGGCCACCCAGCCGGCCGCGAACGCCGGCGCGGTGCGCCCCGCGCGCGCGGACAGCAGCATCAGCACCGTCGCCACGATCGGGATCGGGCTGATCGCGACGCCGATCGCGGCCGGCAGCAGGTCGCCGATCGCACCGCCGAGGTTCATGCGCCGCCGCTGTGGTCGGCACCCATGCGTCGCAGCCTAACGTGGGCGTCCGACGATGACGCCGACGCCGGCCGTTCAGCGCGCGCGGCTCGGCGCGGGCACGGCGAGCTCGGGCGCTCCCGCCTCCGTGCGGCCGCCGCGCATCAGCGACGCCGCCGCCGCGACGAGGCAGGCGACGATCGCGAACGCGAACGCGGCGTGCAGGCCGTCGCGAAACGGCGCGGAGATGAGCGTGGGGAAGAACGAGTGGCCCGTCAGCACGGCCTGGTCGTGCGCCGAGACGCCGCTCAGCACGTGGCCGCCGACGAGGTGCTGGATGGGGTTGTAGCCGAGGAACGCGGCGAACAGGATCGAGACGGGCGGCAGCGCGCCGACCGCGTGCGCCGTGCCGGCCGGGACGCCGTGCGCCTCCAGCCCGGCTGACAGCGTGTGCGGCAGCGTCGCGCTCAGGCCGATGATCATCAGCGTGAAGAAGATGCCGATCGACAGCACCTGCGCGGAGTTCTGGAACGTCTGGTTCATCGCGCCGCCTACGCCGCGGTCGCCCGGCGGCAGGCTGTTCATCACCGCCGCGCGGTTCGGCGAGGCGAACATCCCCATCGCCGCCCCCATCAGGAACAGGATCGCCGCGAACTGCCAGTAGGCGAAGTTCGTCGGCAGTGCCGCCAGCAGCCCGAAGCAGCCTGCCGTCAGCACCATCCCGCCGGTCGCGAACGGTCGCGCGCCGAAGCGGTCGGAGAGCATCCCCGAGGTCGGGCCGGCGAGCAGCATCCCGACCGTGAACGGGGCCATGTACAGGCCCGCGTACAGGGGCGTCTCGGTGAAGCTGTAGCCGTGCTGGGGCAGCCAGATGCCCTGCAGCCAGATGATCAGGATGAACATCAGCCCGCCGCGCGCGACGGAGGAGAGGAACGTCGACAGCGTCCCGAACGTGAACGCGCGGATGCGGAAGAGCGGCAGGCGGAACATCGGGTCGCGCGCTCGGCGCTCGATCAGCACGAACGCGACGAACGAGATCAGCGCGCCGCCCAGCAGCGCCAGCACGCGCGGGCTGCTCCAGCCGGTCGCGTGGTCGCCGTAGGGCCGGATGCCGTAGGTGACGGCGACCATGATCAGGACCAGCCCGAGCGCGAACGTCACGTTGCCGGGCCAGTCGATCGGCGCCGCTCTCGGCGTGCTCAGCTCGTGCAGGCTGCGGTACGCCCAGACCGTGCCGAACAGTCCGATCGGGACCGAGATGAGGAAGACGAGTCTCCAGTCGATCGGCGCCAGCACGCCGCCGATCATCAGCCCGATGAAGAAGCCGCTGACGCCGACGATGTTGTTGATCCCCAGCGCCATCCCGCGCTGGTTGGGCGGGAACGCGTCGGTGATGATCGCGGCCGAGTTGGCGAGCAGGCAGGCGCCGCCGACGCCCTGCACGACGCGGAAGCCGATCAGGTACAGCGCGCCGGCCGGGCCCTCCAGCCAGCAGATCGCCAGCAGCAGCGAGGCGACCGTGTAGATCACGAAGCCGAGGTTGTAGATCCGCACGCGCCCGACCATGTCGCCGAGGCGGCCGAGGCTGACGATCAGCACGCTCGTGACGACGAGGTAGCCGAGGATCATCCACAGCAGGTAGAACGAGTTCGCGGGGACGAGCGGGTCGAGGTGGATGCCGCGGAAGATGTCCGGCATCGCGATGATCGTGATCGAGCCGTCGAGCGTCGCGAGCAGCACCGCGAGCGTCGCGTTCGACAGCGCGATCCACTTGTAACGGCCTGGATCGGTGGCGTCGGGGCGGGCTCGGAGGAGGCGCATCGGCGGAGGATTCTACAGGCAGCCTGTACAGGTGACCTGTCGATCTCGTACACTGGCGCCGATGCCCGCATCGACCGCACCTGCGACGAGCGCCGCGCTCGCGCACGAGCTGCGCGAGACGGTCGGCCGCCTGGTCCGGCGCCTGCGGCAGGAGCCCGGCCCGCCGGCGGCCCAGCTGACCGTCCTCGGCCGCCTCGACCGGCACGGGCCGGCGAGCGTGAGCGACCTCGCGGCGGTGGAGCGGATGCGCCCGCAGTCGATGGCGCAGACGGTCGGGGACCTCGAGCGCGCCGGGCTCGTCTCGCGCCGGCCCGACCCCGACGATCGCCGCCGCGCGTTCGTCGAGCTGACGGACGACGGCCGCGAGCTCCTGCGCGCCACGCGCGCGCGGCGCGAGGGCTGGCTGACCGCCGCGCTCGAGCGCGAGCTGACCGCCGCCGAGCGCGCCGCGCTCGCCGACGCGCTCGCACTGCTCGGCCGCATCGCCGACCGCTGATCGCGCGCATGCGCGCCGGCGCTCGTGCCGGGACGTTCCGTCCGCGATGGACAGCTCGCAGCCGGTCGTCGTCCACTGACGGCAGCGGTGCGCGGTCAGCTGTCGCTGCGGCGGAAGGCGACGAGCGGGAGGGTCTCGACGAGACGGCGGCGGGCGGCGTCGGAACCGTCGTAGCGGAAGCCGGCGAGGCGCGAGAGGACGGTGCGCACGACCGGGGCCGCGAGGCGGTTGCGGCGCTCGTAGCCGGCGAGCACCGCCGTGGCCTCGTCGGTCTCGAGCGTGCGTGCCCGCGCCGGCCAGCGCTCGCGGCCGATGCGGATCTCGACGGCGGGGTCGGCGAGCACGTTGCGGTACCACTGCGCGTCTCTGCCGAAGCCGGACATGACGACCGCCTCGGCGGCGTCCGGCCGCCACTCGACGACCTCGACGACGACGCGGTGCAGCGTGCCGGTGCGCCGGCCGCGGTGCGTCAGCTCGAGGAAGCGGTGGCCGAGCAGCCAGCCGGCGTCCGCGTCGTAGAGCCGCGTCGGAACGCGCAGGACGCGCTTGAGCAGCGGACCGGGGCTTCTGGGCATCGGAACCTCCTGTGGCCGGGCATCTACAGGCACGACGACGCTATCGCGGACGCCGCCGGCCGGGCCGCTACCGTGGTCCCACGATGCTGCACGGACGCACGGTCGCGCTGCTGACTGCGCTCGCGGCGGTCGCCCTCGCGGGCGTCGGTGCCGGCACGGCCTGCGCCGCGGCGTCGCTCTCGCCCGTGCGGCACGTGACCGTCGGCGACATCGACGTCGGCTACCGCACCGGCCCCGACGGCGGGCGCCCGCCGCTGCTGCTGATCACCGGCCGCTCGGCGGCGATGGCCGACTGGGACCCGCGCATGCTCGCGCCGCTGATGCGCAGCTTCCACCTCGTCGTGTTCGACAACCGCGCGGTCGCGACCACGAGCGCCGGCACGAAGCCGATCACGATCGAGCAGATGGCGCAGGACGCCGCCGGGCTGATCGATGCGCTGAGACTCGGCCGCCCGCACGTGCTCGCGTGGTCGATGGGCGGCTACGTCGCGCAGCAGCTCGCCGTCGACCGCCCCGGCCTGGTGCGGACGCTCGTGCTCGACGCGACCAACCCCGGCGGGACGCACTACAGGCAGCCGGGTCCGTTCGTGCGCAACGTGCTCGGCAGCGACGTCAGCTCCGACACGCTGTTCGCGCTCAGCTTCCCGCCGACGGGCGCCGGCCTGCGCGGCGCCGCCGCGTACCTGCGCGCGATCGCGACTCAGGGCGGCGTGACCCCGGCGGACTTCGAGGTCAGCGCGTACGCGCAGGCCGGGCAGCAGAGCGCGACGAGCGCCTGGAAGTCCGCCTCCGGCGGGCTGTGGAACCAGATCCACCGGCTGCGCCAGCGCGTCCTCGTCGCCGACGGCGCGCTCGACGTGATCGACCGCGGCGCGAACGGCCGCCGCCTCGCGCGCCGCATCCCGCGCGCGAGGCACTGCGTCTTCGCCGGGGCCGGGCACGCGTTCCTGTTCCAGGACGCACAGCTCTACGGCGCGACCGCGCGCCTGTTCCTGCTCGGCGCGCCGCTGCGCGCCTGGGCGCGAGCGCACAGCCGGCTGCGCTGCCGGCTGCGCTGAGGCGGCGGCAGGCGCGGGGCGTACGATCCATCGCGTGACCGTCCGCGCCGGGATCGCAGCGCTGCTGGCCGTCGGGACGCTCGGCGCGGCGAGCTGCGGCGGGCAGTCGAGCGCGCAGGAGCGGGCGGCGGGGACGGACCTCGCCGGCGCCGGCACCGGCGGGACGGGCGCCGGCGCCGCGGCGCGCATGCGGCACGCCCGGCCGGTCACCGGCCCGACGCTCGTGGCCGCCGGCGACATCGCCTGCCCGCCCGGCGAGCCGCGCACCCGCTACACCTGCCACCAGCGCGACACCGCGCGGCTGCTCGCGCGCCTGGACCCGGACGTCGTCGCGCCGCTCGGCGACCTCCAGTACCCGGCGGGCGCGCTCGCCGACTTCCAAGGCTCGTTCGATCGCTCGTGGGGTCGTCTCAAGGCGCGGATGCGCCCGGCGGTCGGCAACCACGAGTACGGGACGCCCGGCGCCGCCGGCTACGTCGCCTACTTCGGGCAGCGCGCCGGCCCGGCCGGCCGCGGCTGGTACGCGTACGGCCTCGGCAGCTGGCGGATCGTCGTGCTGAACGCCAACTGCGACGTCGTCGGCTGCGGCCCCGGCTCGCGCCAGCAGCGCTGGCTGCGCGCCGCCCTCACGCGCCATCCGCGCCGCTGCACGCTCGCCTACTGGCACCAGCCGCGCTTCTCCTCGGGACTGCACGGGCCGGACGAGGCGGTCGCGCCGCTGTGGCGCACGCTCCAGCGCGCGGGCGCGGACGTCGTCCTCTCCGGGCACGACCACGACTACGAGCGCTTCGCGCCGCAGACGTGGGACGGCCGTCGCTCCCGCGCGCGCGGGATGGTGCAGTTCGTCGTCGGCGGGGGCGGCAAGAGCCTGTATCCGATCCTGCTCGCGCGCCGCAACAGCCGCGCCCGCGCCTCGACCTTCGGCGTCCTCCAGCTCACGCTCGGCCCCGGCCGCTACGCCTGGCGCTTCGTCGGCGAGCCGGGCGAGCGCTTCCGCGACGCCGGCACGGCACGCTGTCGCTGACCCGATCCGCGGTCCGCCGGCCTACGGCACACGTCGTAGGGCATTCGACGCAGCCCGCGGCATCGCGTACCTTCACGCTCGCACACATGTCCCGGACGCAGAGAGGCAGGACAGGATGAACGGCGGCACCGCATCGACGGGTAGGACCGCGCGCCGTCGCGCGCGGGCGCACGCGACGGCGCTGCTCGCCTGCCTCGCGGCGCTCGGGCTGCTCGCGGCCGGCGCGCATGCCGCGACGGTCACGCTGAAGTGCGCCGGCAAGGGCGCGCGCAACAAGGACAGCGCCGGCACCGTCCTGTGCGCCGCCTCGCCGTCGAAGGGCCGCACGCTCGCGGGCGTCGTGCGCGACGACGCTGGCAAGCCGGTCGCCGCGACGCTGACGGTGACCTACAGCTCGTGGACGCCGGTCAAGACGGGCGGCTACGTCGTCAGACCGCGCGCGACGCGACGGATCAGAGCGAAGGCGAACGGCGCCTTCTCGATCAAGTCGAAGACGGCGACGAAGGAGTCGATCCGCGTCGAGACGGCCGGCGACGCCGACCTCGGCGTCTCGCCCGGCGCGTTCGCCCAGGCGGAGGTCTCGCGCCAGCTCGTCGTCAAGCTCAGGAAGCTCGGCGGCACGAGCGTGCGCTTCACCGTCAAGGGCACGAAGCACCGCCCGATCAAGGTGTGGGTGCTGTCGGAGACCGGCTACCAGCTGCCCGGGATCAAGCCGCGCAAGATCGACCGCAAGGGACAGGCGACGTTCCACCTGCCGAGCAGCTACCGCGGGATGAAGCTCGCGTACTTCGTCGACGCAGGCGTCTGGGGCGACCTCTTCTGGTACGTGGGGCGCCCGACGTTCAAGCTGTGACGTCGTGACGGCGTTCTGCGGCTTCCCGCCAGAGGCGCTCGCGTTCCTGCGCGAGCTGGAGGCGCACAACGAGCGCGAGTGGTTCAAGGCGAACCGCTCGCGCTACGACGAGCTGCTCGTCGCGCCGGCGAGAGCGCTGGGGGAGGACCTCGCGACCGACTTCGGCCGCCCGCACCTGTTCCGCCCCTGGAACGACACGCGCTTCCATCCCGGCCCGCCGGTCAAGGAGCACGTCGGCCTGGCGGTCGGCTACGAGGGCGCCGGCGGCTTCTACGTCGAGCTGTCGCTCGACGGGCTGCTCGTCGCCGCCGGCCTGCACAACCCGGCGCCCGACCAGGTTGCGCGCTTCCGCCGGCTGGTCGACGACGGCCGCAGCGCCGCGCCGCTGGCGAAGGCGATCGCGAGCGCACAGGCCGCCGGCCTCGCGCTCAACGAGCCGGAGTTGGTGCGCGCGCCACGCGGCTATCCGCTCGACCACCCGCGCATCGAGTTGCTGCGCCACCGCGCGCTGACCGTCTCGAACCGCCACAGACTGGCCGGCTGGCTGCACAGACCGGCCGCCGGCAGACGCATCCGCGGCGAGCTGGACGCCGCCGCCCCGCTCGTGCGCTGGCTGCGCGAGCGCGTCGGGCCGACCGAGCGGCCGCGCAGACGCTAAACCCGCCCACGTCCGCGCGCAAACAGACGTGTCGCCCAGATGACGGGCGCCTTTGACCGTCGCCGCGGCCTGAGCTACCACTATCCGGGTCCGTGGGGACGGCACGATGCCGGAGCCGCGGGCTCGGTCGCGATCGCCCGACAGGGGAATGCGCGTGACCCGCTCACGCGACGCCAGGGGATCCGGCCGGTGCGGACGTCCGCCAGTCCACACGCACACCACGAATCGAAGGGAGCCCCATGGCTCACGGCATCTCCCGCGGCCTCTCGCGCCGCATCACGCTGCTCGCCGGCCTCGTCGCACTCGTCGGCGCTTCGCTGGCAATCGCGCTGAGCGCCTCGCCGGCGAGCGCGAGCTCGTTCTGCGGTGGCCGGACGGTCTCGAACTACGGCTACTGCTACGGCGCCGCGCGCAACATGAGCGGTGACAGCGGCTACGGCGTCTCGCACTCGATATGCATCGGCGCCGGTGCGATATGGGGCGGCTGCTCAGGCGGCCCCGGCCAGGTCAGAACCATGAACCTCGGCTCCGTCTTCCACGTCGAACCGTGGATCGAGGACAACGCCGCGGGCGCGACCGTCGTCTACGGCAACACGTTCTGATCGCGTGTCCGGCGCGGTCTCGGGACGCCGCATGCATGCCCCCGTAATCGCCGACGTGGAAGGGCGACAGCGCGCTGCCTTCGCGCTGCTGCACACGCGCCCGGAGGGTCTGCCGCCGCACACGCGACGTCTGCTCGGCACGCCGCTGTTCGGGATGAGCTGGCGCCTGGCGCAGCGCATCCCGGTCGCGCTCCCCGGCCGCTACTGGCTGGTCCCCGCCGACCGTCACCTGTGCGTCGTCGAGGAAGGCAGCCTGGGCTCTCCCGGTGCCGGCTCGACGTGCACGAGAACGGCGGACGCGCTCGCGCATGGCCTCGCCGACATCACCGTCAAGCGCCGCGGACGCGCGGGAGCGGAGGCGCCGGTCGGCCCGGCGCGTCTGATCGTCGGCGTCGCGCCGGACGGCGCGCGCACGGTGCTCGTGCACACGCGCGGCACGGTGCGGGCGGTGCCGGTCGCGAACGGCACGTTCGTGCTGCGCGACGCGCTCGTCGCCCCGCCCGACCGCTTCGAGCTGCGCTGACGGCCGTCCTGCCACGGCTACGATCGGGCCAGTGACCTCGGCCTGGCCCCCGCCGATCGCGGACCCGGAGCTGCTCGAGCGGCTCGCGCTCGACGACGCGGCCTTCCGCGACTGGGTCGGCGCGTTCGTCGCGCGGGTCCCGCGGCGCGCGTGCGACGAGGAGGCGTTCGCGTGGGCGTGCGCGTATCCGTGGGAGCGGCCGCCCGGCTCCTACCTGCTGCGCGACGACGGGGAGGTCGAGCTGCTCTCGGCGCTGACGGAGCCGGAACGCGAGCGGATGATCGAGTCCTTCAGCGCGCCCGCCGCCGGCCGCGCGCCGCTGTTGGCGATCGGCTCGAACGCGGCGCCCGAGACGCTGCAGCGCAAGTTCGCCCACTTCGCGGACGCAGCCGACCGCACGGTGCTCGCGGTGACCGGTCGCCTGCACGACTTCGACGTCGGCTTCTCGCCGCAGCCGGCGCTCTACGGCGCGCTGCCGGCGACGATCTTCCCGAGCGCGGGGACCGCGGTCGCGACGACGCTGCTGTGGCTCACGCCGGCGCAGTTCACGCAGCTGACGTGGTCGGAGCTGAGCTACCGGCTCGGGCGGCTGCGCACGCGCTTCGCCGTCGACGACGCGGACGAGGCGTTCGGCGAGGTGCTCGTGTTCGTCTCGCGCTGGGGCGCGTTCGCGACGCGCGGCACCCCGTTCGCCCTCGACGCCGTGCCGGCGGACGGCCGCACCGCGACCGCGCTCACGCAGCAGCAGGCGCTCGACCGCGCCGCGGCGCTCGCGCTCGGCGACGGCGCGAGCGCCGAGACGCTCGTGCGCGCGGTCTTCGACGACCTCGCGGGGCTCGTCCCCAAGCTCGCGCCGACCCTCCACCGCGCCGCGCTGCCGTTCGCCTCCGAGCGCTGGACGTCGTTCCCCGCGTCGAATGGTCCGCAAGCGGACAGCGTGCGTCCGCGCCAGCGCGATTCGCTTGACCGGCTTCCGGAGCTGAGCTAGAGCTCCGCGCTGTTCGCGGCGGGCAGGACGCCCGGCCGCGGGGGACAACACACGACCTCCAGGGGGATGCGCGTGATCTGCTCACGCCAGGTCCGCGGCTGCCGCACGGCGGTCGCGCTGCTCGGTCTGCTCGTGCTGGCGCTCGCGGCGGGCGCCGGTGTCGCACGGGCGTCGGCCAGCTCGTGCGAAACGCTGCCGCCGAGAGAAGCGACCACGTGGAACGGCTACCACGTGATCTACGGCTCGGGCACGATCGAAGGGACGCCGCAGGACGACTTCATCGTCGGCAGCTCCGGCGCCGACACGATCTACGCCGGCTACGGCAACGACGTCGTCTGCGCCGGCGCGGGCGACGACGTCGTCTACGGCGGCGGCAAGGGCGACGACCTGCACGGGCAGGCGGGGAACGACAAGCTGTTCGGCGAGCTGCTCGACGACGAGCTCTACGGCGAAGAAGGGCGCGACCTGCTCGTCGGCGGGCACGGCGCGGACCAGCTCTACGGCGGGAGCGGCAACGACTGGCTGCGGGGCGGCACGAACGGCGACGTGCTCGACGGCGGCACGAACAGCAACGACAACGACGTCGTGTCCTTCGCCGACGTCACGCCGAGCGCCGGCCACGTCGAAGGCTACGACGGCGTCGCCGTGAACCTGACCGGCAGCACGGCCGGCGGGGTCGAAGCGCACACGGCGATCGGCAGCGGCAAGGACACGGTCACGAACGTCGAGAGCGTGGTCGGCTCGCCGTTCGACGACGAGATCATCGCCCCGGAAGGGGTCGCCAACCAGCACCTCTACGGCGGCATGGGGTCGGACTCGTGCACGCCGGGGCCGTGCGAAGAGCCGGCGAGATCGCTGACCGGGCCGTTCGCCTACCTCGACACCTACTCGCCGTTCGCGACCGAAGCGACGCCGGACCCGGCGCTGATCGCCGTCGGCGGCTCGGCGGGGGAGACGTTCACGCTCTCGAACAGCGGGGCGAGCTTCACCGTCACCGCGGCGGTCGAAGGCTCGGCCGAGGAACTGGCGACCGACGAATCGTGCTCGACGCCGAGCAGAGGGACCGTGAGCTGCTCGCTGGAAGCGACGCCGGTCGGCGGCGCGCAGACGTGGTTCGGCGGCGACGGCGCCGACGCGCTGACCGACGAATCCGCCGCGCCGAACGGCGTCACGACCGACCTCGACGGCGGCGACGGCTCGGACACGATCGAAGGCAGCTCCGGCAGCGAGACGCTCTACTCCGGCAACAGCGGCGCCGACACGCTGCACGGCGGCGCCGGCGCCGACGCGCTGATCGCCGAGGGCACCGGCGGCGACCAGCTCTACGCCGACGCCGGCAACGACCAGCTCGTCACGACGAACCCCTGCCAGGGCCACGTCTTCCACGGCGGCGAAGGCCAGGACGTCGCCGGCTTCGCGCGCACCGTGCCGGGGAGCGGCGAAGTACCCGGCGTCGGCGAATACGGCATCAACGCGACGCTCGGCGACCCGAGCGCCGAATCGGGCGAACTCGGCTCGTCCTACTACGGCCACGCCTACGTGCTCGGCGAAGGCGGCACGGGGAACATCTGCTCTGGCGGCGCGTACACGTGGGTCGGCGGCGACAGCGAGATCCTCGAGGGCACGAAGAAGTGGGACGTCCTGATAGGCAACGAAGCCGCCAACACGATCTGGGGGCGCCAGGGCAACGACACCATCTGGGGCCTCGGCGGCGAAGACCTGATCGAAGGCCACGAAGGCGACGACACCGTCTACGGCGGCACCGAAGCCGACACGATCCACGGCAACGCCGGCGACGACACGCTCGAAGGCAACTCCGGCACCGACACGATCCACGGCGGCAGCGGCAACGACCTGATCCACGGCAACGCCGGCAACGACACGCTCTACGGCGAAGACGGCGCCGACACCGTCTGGGGCGACGAATCGGTCGACAGCCTCTACGGCAACGCCGGCTCCGACAAGCTGCGCGCCAAGGACGAAACGAGAGACACGACCGTCAACTGCGGCGAAGGCATCGACGAACCGACCGCCAAGGACTCCTACGACCCCGTCGTCAACTGCGAGTGACGCGGGGCGCCATCCCGACAGAGAGGACGCACCGCACATGCGGAACATCGACATGCTCGAACGCGCGCCGCCGCGGCGCCGCGCGCAGCTCATCCTGCTCGCGCTCGCGCTGCTGACGGCGCTCGCCGCGGCCACGCCGGCGGCGCAGGCCGTGCCGGCCGAATTCTGGGGCTTGGACACCGGCCACATCAGCGCCGAATCGGACTGGGCGAACATGCAGGCGCTCGGCGCGCACCGCGTGCGGGTGCAGTTCACCTACACGACGAGCGTCGAAGGCTACGACGGCCTCTTCGAACGGGCGGCGCGTCACGGGATCGCGATCCTGCCGGTGCTGTTCGGCGCCGAAGGCAGCGGCCGCCGCTATCCGCGCAAGGGCACGACCGAATACAGCACGTGGCTGACGTTCGTCAGAGCGCTCGTGCAGCGCTACGGCAACAACGGCAGCTTCTGGAACCTGTCGCACGAATTCGGCGCTCAGCCGGTGAAGGCGTGGGAGGTCTGGAACGAGCCGAATCGGCCGGAGAACAACCCGCTGTTGATAACCGGCGTCGAACAGGCGCAGCCGCACCATTACGCGCAGTTCCTGATCGACACGGGCGCGGTCATCCACGGAGCCGACGGCGCGGCGACGGTCGTTCTCCGCCGGGCTCGACTCGAACCCGAGCCCGGAAGCCGAACCGCCGGTCGAATCGGTTACGAGCTTCACGAACAGACTGTTCGACGAAGTCACCGAAGGCGGCGTCTGGGGCAACCACACGACGGCTGACGTGAAAGCGGCGTTCGACGGCTTCGGGCTGCATCCGTACGCGTTCGGCAGCGAATACAGCAACCGCATGAGCAAGTTCTACGAACGCGTCGAAGCCGCGCGCAGCGCTCTCAGCGCCCACGGCGACAGCTCGCCGCTGTGGATCACCGAGTACGGTTGGGCGGTCGCGGGCCAGAACCTGCCGGCCGGCGAACCGGTCAGCAACGCCGAACAGGCGAGACTGCTGCGCGTCTCGACCGAATGGCTGCGCGACCGCGGCGACGTCTCCTACGCTGCGTGGTACCTCTACCGCGACCTTCCGGACACCGGGTCGTGCGGTGGAGAATATTCGGTCTGCTGGCAGGACCACGCGGGCCTGCTCGACGTCAACGGCAACACGCGCGAATCGGCGTGCTCGTACGCGGTGCTCGCCGGCGGATACATCTGCGGGTATGAAACGAGAACGTACGCGACGATCACGCAGACGCTCAACGGCCAGCCCGGCTACGTGAGCATAGGCGGGGAAGTGCTCGACCTGTACCCCGGCGGGCCGCCGGTGAACGGCGTCTACGTGAACATCAACTTCGAGCGCTGGAACGGCAGCAGCTGGAGCTACGTCGACACCGCCCACGCCAACGTCGTCAACGGCCACTACCAGTACAACTTCTGGGCAAAGGGCGTCGGCAGATGGCAGACGCGAACGGTCCTGACGAAGCAGGGCTCGTTCAAGGGCTCGGAATCCAACTACCACGGATTCACGATCAAGAGCGGCTACCGGCTCGTGAACCGGCACTCGAGCAAGTGCCTGAGCCTGTCGGCCAACAACGGCGCGAACGGCACCCCGATCATCCAGTGGGACTGCAGCCCGGCGCCGAGTCCGGGCGACGGCCAGGTGATAACGCTCGTGCCGATCGAATCGGAAGGGCAGTACTTCAACGTCAAGATCAACTCGACGGGGAAGTGCGTCGACGTCACCGGCGTCAGCTACGAAAACGGCGCCAAGCTCCAGGAGTGGGACTGCCTCGGCGCCGGGCAGTACAACCAGCAGTGGCACATCGTCCCGATCGCGGGGCAGCCGCCCTACGAAGCGCTGATCGCGCGGCACTCCGGCCGCTGCATGGACGTGCCCGGCCTAAGCACCGCCAACGGCGCCTGGCTCCAGCAGTGGGATTGCTGGTGGGGCGGCAACCAGCAGTGGTACTGGCAGGCGATCGAATAGCCGTCCGTCAGTCCTGACGCACGCCGGCGCCCTCCACCGCGGAGGGCGCCGGCCGCGCGGGCTACCCGGCCGGTGCCGGCCGGCGGTGGCGCACCGAAGGGAAGCGCGCGAAGTCGCGGTCGAGCGTGACGACCTCGCAGCCGTGCTCGACGGCGATCGCGGCGAGGATCGCGTCGGGGACGAGGTCCCCGTTCGCGTCGGCTTCCTCGCACAGCGCGCGCAGCAGCGTGAGGTGGCGTGGCCCCGGACCGATCGCCAGGTGGGACGGCTGCGCGCACACGGACTCGGCGAACGCGAACGCGTCGGCGCGCGGCGTCGGAACGTCGAAGATCCGCCGATTGGTCGTCAGGCGAAGGAAGGATCCCCACACGGGCGCCGGCACCGCGAAGCGCTCCTGCGACGCGAGCATCGCGTCGAACCAGCCGCGGACGTCGGCGTGGTCGGGGTGATCGTCGCGGTGTGCCGCCAGCACCACGTTGACGTCGAGCAGCAGCACGGCTCAGCGCAGCTCGTCAAGCGCGCGACCCTCGTCGAGCGCCTCGTGCAGCGCCCGGTTGGAGCGCAGGTCGATCCCCGGCCGGGGGCCTGTGCCGCCGCGGAAGACGGGAACCGGCGGCGCCGGCTGCGCCGCGCCGGGCTCGTTCAGCTCGCGCTGGAGCGCGGCGTCCACCAGCTGCCCGAGCGTCTGTCCTCGCTCACGCGCGCGATGCTTGGCTGCGACGAGCAGCTCGTCGGAGATCGAGAGAGTGGTGCGCATGATGCCGATGCTAGCGCATCACATGCATCAGCTTCGCACGCCGCGCGTCCTCACCGCACCACGCCGGCCACCCCGCCCGGGCGGCCGGCGCGGACCCAGCGGCGCCAGAGGACGAGTGCGACGAGCGAGGCGGCGGCGAGGGAGGCGAGCGGGTCGAGGCGGACGACGTTGAGGGCGAAGACGAACCCGACGGGGACGAGGCCGGCGAGGTTGACCCACATCGCGCCGCGGCGGCCGTCGCGGCGGTTGAGCGCGGCGCTCGCGACCAGCGCGGCGAGGAAGCTGGCGAAGACGGCGACGGCGTAGAACTGCACCAGGTCCTTGTCGCGGCCGCCCGCGGCGAGCAGCAGCGCCGTGGCGAGCGCGAGCAGCAGCGCGATCCCCCACGGCGGCGCATACCAGCGGTTCGTCTCCCCGAGCCGGCGCGGCAGCAGGCCCTCGTGCTCGTTCGCGCCGTGTCTCGCCAGCGCCTCCAGCAGGCCGGACCCGGCGAGGAACGACGACGCCGCGGCCGCCAGCAGCAGCAGCGCGCTGGCCGCCTGGAAGAGGCCGAACAGCGCGTCGCCGCCGGTCGCGTGGCGGGCGACGTCGGCCAGCAGCGTCGAGTCGGCGCCCGGCCCGTGCTCGCCGAGCCGGACCGCCAGCGCCGCGACCGCGAGCGTGAGCGACCCGACGATCGCCACCATCAGCCAGATCGTGCGCACGCCGTAGCGGCGGCGGCCGTCGTCGTCGAGCTCGCCGAGCTGCGCGATCGCGTTCGACGGCGCCTCCACGCCGGTCGCCAGCGCCATCCCGAGCGGCATCGCCAGCAGCGCCGCGCCGAGGCTGGCGTCGCCGAGCGCGGAGGGCGCGCCGCCGCCCGCGCCCGGCACCGCCGGCGCGACCGCGCCGCGCACGAGCACGACCGCCGCCAGCGCGAGGAACAGCACGACGGCCAGCGCGAAGCCGATCCGCCCGCGGTGGCCGAACAGGCAGCCGAGCGCCACGAGCCCCGCCAGCGCGACCGCGATCGCCACGCGCGCGCCCGCCAGTCCCGGCGCCCAGGCGACGAGCGCGCTGGCGGCCGCCGCGCACGAGACGGCGATCGTGAGCGTGAAGTCGACCAGCAGCGCACCCAGCGGCACGAACGCCCAGCCCTCGCCGAACGCCGCCGCCAGCGCCTGCGCGCCGCCGCCGCCCTCCGGGAAGCGCCGCACGAGCTGCGCGTAGGTGACGGAGACGAGCGCGATCGTGCCGATCACGAGCGCCATCGCCGGCACGAGGCTGCCGAGGTTCCCACCGAGCTTGCGCAGCGCTGCCTCGATCGCGTAGGCGACCGAGGAGATCGGGTCCGCCATCACGGTCAGCGCGAAGGCGGCGAGCAGGTGCGGGGCGCGCGTGCGCATCGGCGCGAGCACGGTAGCCGTTCGAACGGAGGGGGTAGGGTCGAAGGCGATGCCGCGCGAGGCGACGCAGGCGACGACCGTCGCGGTTCAGGGCGTGGAGGTGCCGAAGCTCGGCTACGGCACGTGGCTCGTCGAGGGACAGGACGCCTACGACGGCGTGCGCGACGCGCTCGCGCTCGGCTACCGGCACCTCGACACCGCGCGCGCCTACGGCAACGAGCGCCAGGTCGGCCGCGCGCTCGCCGACTCGGGCGTCCCGCGGGACGAGATCTGGCTGACGACGAAGGCCTGGTACGAGCACGCCGCGCCCGACCTGCTGCTGCGCGTCTTCGAGCAGCAGCTCGCCGACCTCGCGACCGACCACGTCGACCTGCTGCTGCTCCACTGGCCGGCCGCCGAGATCCCGCTCGCGCAGACCCTCGGTGCGATGGCCGCGCTGCGCGGGGAGGGGCTCGCGCGGGAGATCGGCGTTCTCGAACTTCCCCTCGGAGATGCTGCGCGAGGCGGTCGAGCTGGCGCCGATCTTCTGCGACCAGGTCGAGTACCACCCCTACCTGCCGCAGGGGCCCGTGCTCGACGTCTGCCTCGAGCACGACCTCCTGCTCACCGCCTACTCGCCGTTCGCGCACGGCTTCGTCCACGACGACGCGCAGCTGGCGGAGATCGGCGCGCGCCACGGCAAGTCGGCCGGGCAGGTCGCGCTGCGGTGGCTGCTCGACCAGCCGAACGTCGCCGCGATCCCGAAGGCCTCCAGCCACGACCGCCGCGCGCAGAACCTCGACGTCTTCGACTTCGCGCTGAGCGACGACGAGCGCGCCGCGGTCGCGGCGCTCTCGCAGCGGCGTCTGCGCACGGCCGACCCGCCGTGGGCGCCGGACTGGGACTGAGCCGCGGGCGCCGACCCGCATGTGAAGCTCTCAGGAAGCTCACAGCTTCGTGCGGGATGATCCCCACATGGACGATCCCGCGGGCAACGGGGCGCACCGGGTCCTCGTCGTCGACGACGAGCCGAACATCGTCGACGTGATCTCGATGGCGCTGCGCTACGAGGGCTTCGAGGTCGCCTCCGCGGGCACCGGCGCGGAGGCGCTGTCCGCGGTCCGCGAGCAGCGCCCGCACGTGATGCTGCTCGACGTGATGCTGCCCGACATGGAGGGCTTCGACGTCGCGAGGCGACTCGGCGCCGACCGCGCCCGCGTCCCGATCATCTTCCTCACCGCGCGCGACGCGACGGAGGACAGAGTTCGCGGGCTCACCGTCGGCGGCGACGACTACGTCACGAAGCCGTTCAGCCTCGAGGAGCTCGTCGCGCGCGTGCGCGCGCTGCTGCGCCGCTCGGGCGCCGCCGAGGCGGACGACAGCGTGCTCACGTTCGCCGACGTCGAGCTCGACGACGACGCGCACGAGGTCACGCGCGCCGGCGAGCTGGTCGAGCTCACGCCGACCGAGTACCGCCTGCTGCGCTACCTGATGCTCAACCCGCGCCGCGTGCTCTCGCGCGCGCAGCTGCTCGAGCACGTGTGGGACTACGACTTCGGCGGCGACGCGCGCGTGCTGGAGACCTACGTCAGCTACCTGCGCCGCAAGCTCGACGAGCACGGCCCGCCGCTGATCCACACGGTGCGCGGGGTCGGCTACGTCCTGCGGCTGCCGCGCTGAGGACGAGCGATGCGCTCGCTGCGCGCACGCCTCGTCGCCGGCCTGCTCGCGCTCGCCGCGGTCGGCCTGCTCGTGCTCGGCGGGATCACCTACGCCGAGCAGCGCTCGTTCCTGCTCGACCGCGCCGACCAGCAGCTGCAGGCGGCGATCAGACCGGTGACGGCGGCGCTCGACTTCCGCCTGCGGCTGCCGCCCGCCGATCGCGGCGGCCCGGGCGGGGAGCCGGGGCGCGGCGGCCCCGGCTTCGGCCTGCCGGAGGGCACCTACGGCGAGCACCGCGACGCGAGCGGCGCGGTCGAGTCGACGACCGTCCAGCAGGGCTACGGCGAGAGCGGCGCGAGCACGCCCGACCTGCCGGCCGACCTGCCCGTCGGGAGCCCGGTGACCGTCTCCGGCGGCAACGGGCGGGACTATCGCGTGCTGGCGGCGCCCGACCCGCGCGGCGACGGCGTCGACGTCGTCGCGATCCCGCTTGCGCAGGTCTCGCAGACGCTCGACCGGCTGTTGCTCGTGGAGGCGCTCGTGATCGCCGCGGTGCTGCTCGTGCTCGGGCTCGTCGCGCGCGTCGTCGTGCGCGTCGGGCTGCTGCCGCTGGAGCGGATGGGCCACACGGCCGGTGCGATCGCCGGCGGCGACCTCTCGCACCGCGTCGAGCCGGCCGACGCGCGCACCGAGGTCGGCCGCCTCGGGATCGCGCTCAACCGCATGCTCGACCGGCTCGAGCGCGCGTTCGCCGGCCAGAAGGCGTCCGAGGATCGGCTGCGCCAGTTCCTCGCCGACGCCTCGCACGAGCTGCGCACGCCGCTGCAGTCGATCCGCGGCTACGCGGAGCTGTTCCGCATCGGCGCGGCGCGCGAGCCCGACGAGGTCGAGAAGGCGATGCGCCGCATCGAGCAGGAGTCGGCGCGCATGGGCGTGCTCGTGGAGGACCTGCTGGCGCTCGCGCGGCTCGGCGAGGCGCCCGACGGCGAGCGCCGGCCGGTCGACCTGGCGGCATTGGCGCAGGACGCCGTCTCCGACGCGCAGGCGACCGCCCCCGCGCGGGAGATCTCGCTCGACGCCGAGGGGGCCGCGGGCGCCGCGACGGTGCTCGGCGACCGCCACCAGCTCGCCCAGGTGCTCGGAAACCTCCTGCGCAACGCGCTCGTCCACACGCCCGACGGCACGCCCGTCGAGGTGACCGTGGCGCGCGAGGGAGCGAACGCGCGGATCGAGGTGCGCGACCACGGGCCGGGCCTGCCGGCCGGCGAGGACCCGGCCGCGCTGTTCGAGCGCTTCTGGCGCGCCGAGGGCGGGCGCACGCGGGGCGCGGCGGGCGCGGGCCTCGGCCTCGCGATCGTCGCCGGCGTCGTGGAGCGTCACGGCGGCCGTGTCGAGGCGGGGAACGCGCCGGGCGGCGGCGCCGCGTTCGTCGCCCATCTCCCGCTCGCGCCGGTTTCGGGCGCACCGCATTCCGGATATCACCGCTCCACGTGAGCCGACGCGCCCCACACCTGCTGCTCGCCGCGCTCGCGTGCGCGTCGATCGCGCTCGCCGGCTGCGGCGGGGGAGGCACGCCCGGCTACTGCTCGGATCGCAGCCAGCTGGAGGACTCGATCAAGGGCCTGACGAGCCTCACGCCGTCCGGCGGTCTCAGCGGGCTGCAGTCGCAGCTCCAGCAGATCCAATCTGACGCGAACGCGCTCGTCGCGTCCGCCAGAAGCGACTTCCCGGACCAGACGAGCGCGATCAGCTCGTCGGTCGCGCGTCTGAGAGCCGACGTCGCCGGCCTCCCGTCGAGCCCGTCGCCCACGCAGATCGCCACGATCGCCACCGACGCGGCGAGCGTCGTCAGCGCGGTCAGAGCCTTCACCAGCGCCACCAGCGACGCCTGCTCCTGAGGCTTCGCCAAGCGCGCCCCGCCATCCGTAGCCCACCCGGATCGAGCGTGCGCACGATCGCGGATGCGGCGGTGCCGGCCGGCTGCGACGGTGACGGTCCCATGGCGAAGGTCCTCGTCGCATATGCCTCCAAGCGCGGCTCGACGGCCGAGATCGCGGACGCGATCGCCGGCGCGCTGAGCGCGTCCGGCCACGCGGTCGACTGCGTCGAGGCGGGGGCGGTGTCCGGGCTCGACGGCTACGACGCCGTCGTGCTCGGCAGCGCCGTGTACATGAGACGCTGGCGCGGCGACGCGCGCCACTTCGTGCGCAAGCACCGCCACGAGCTGGAGCAGCTCCCGCTGTGGGTCTTCAGCTCCGGCCCGACCGGCGACCCGGCGAGAGACAACCCGGCGTGGACCGAGCCCGGCCACACGATCAAGAAGCTCGACAAGATCGGTGCGCGCGAGCACGTCGTCTTCGGCGGCAGCATGCCGGCCGAGCCGCACGGCCGGGTCGAGACGGCGATGATCGAGGGCACTCCGCCCGAGTGGCGCGACCGCCGCGACTGGGACGAGATCCGCGCCTGGGCCGGGCGCATCGCCGGCCAGCTGCCGTCGGCGCCCGCGCGCCCCGCGGCCGCGTAGCGGCGCGCTCGCTCAGCGCCGTCCGCCGTCGGCGCGCTCGTCGTCGCCCTGCTCGTCGTCGCGCACCGCCAGGCCGCGCAGCGCGCGCAGCAGGCCGCGCCACCACGGCGTGTCGTCGTCCTCCTCCGCATGGGGCACGTCGTGCGCCCCGCGCTGCACGGCCGGCCACTCCGAGGCGACCTCGGCGCCGAGCACGAACACGTTCGCGTTGAGGTAGACGAAGAAGACGAACGCGACGACCGCGCCGAGCGAGCCGTAGACGGCGCCGTAGTCGGCGACGCCGTTGAGGTAGGCGCCGAAGCCGACCTTGGTCGCCGCGTAGCCGGCGGTCGCGACGAGCGCGCCGACCGCGGCGTCGCGCCAGCGCACGGCCGTCGCGGGCACGACGCGGTAGAGCAGCAGGAAGCCGGCGAACGCGATCGCGAGCGGCAGCGCGCGCGTGGCGAGGCCGAAGACGCCCGCGCCGAGCGCCTGCGAGACGTCGCTGCTCAGCGACTGCACGGCGCGCGTCACGAGGCTGCCGGCGAGCGAGGCGGCGATCAGCGCGCCGATCCCGAGCACGAGCACGACGTCGAGCAGCTTGCCGTGCAGCGGCGGCCGGCGGTCCTCCACCTGCCACGCGGTGTTGACCGCGTTGCGCAGCCCGCCCATCAGCCCGCTCGCCGAGAACAGCAGGCCGAGCACGCCGACGATCCCGAACGCCTCGGTGTTCTGCGTCACGCCGCCGAGCAGGTCCGACAGGTCCTGGCGCCCGGACTGCTGCGTCACCGGCAGGTTGCGGGTCAGGAAGTCGAGCACGTCATGGCGCGCGGTCGCCTCGCCGAGCACGAGGCTGAAGCCGGCGACCGCGAGGATCACGATCGGGAAGATCGCGAACAGCGCGTAGTAGGAGATCGCGGCGGCGAGCTGCGTGGCGCGGTCGGCGAAGAACGCGCGCACCGCATGCTCGGCCAGCTGGCCGGCATGCCGGGCGGCGCGGTGGAGTCGCTCGCGGCGCATGGCCCGGCATGTTCCTCGAAGCGCCGGCCGTCAATCGTCGCGGGGTCGGCCGGGCGGGCGGCGGGGCGGGCACCCTCGTCCGCTCGCGACGGCCTGGGGTACGCTGCGCTGCATGGAGGCGCGCGACCGCGACCGGTCGGGAGGATCTGCGCAGCCCGCGGAGCCGGCGGGCGCGCGCGGGGCGCGGACGATGCTCGCTCGCATCGGCCTCGCCGCCGCGGCGGCGTTCGTGACGGTCAACATCTGGACCGGCGCGCCGCTGGTCGCGCTGTGGGTCGGCTCGCGGACGGCGGGACCGAGCGGCCTGAGCATGACGGCGGTCGGCGTCGTGGTCGTCGTGCTGCTCGTGCTCGTGCTCGCGCTCACCGCGCTGTTGACGCGGGTCAACGCCCGCTACGACCGCCTCACCGGCCGCGCGGCGGAGCGCCGCGTCTCGCCGTGGATGCGCTCGATGCGCGCCGAGAGCGACGACGCGACGCGCGAGAGACACGGCACGAGCGCGATCGAGCACGTCGTCGTCTGGAGCGTCACGGCGGCCGTGCTCGTCTTCAACGCCTGGTTCTTCTTCCTCGCCGGCTCGCCGGTCGGGAACGGCTGAGCGCGGGCGGCACGCCGCCGCGCCTACGCCTGCGCCTGCGCCGGCTCGTGCTCGGGCCGCAACGGCGCGCCCGCCACCGCGCACTCGAACTCCGGCGTCTCCTCGTCGGCGCTCAGCACGTGCGGGTCGATCGTCAGCCAGGCGATCAGGCCGCCGAGCGCGGCGACGGCCGCCGTCGCCACCATCGCCGTGTGAAAGCCGCTCGTCATCGCGGCCGGGTCGTAGAAGGCGTTCCCGGTGAGCCCGCCGATCAGCGGCAGCACCGCCACCGCCAGCAGCCCGGCGACGCGCGAGACCGCGTTGTTGACGCCGGAGGCGATCCCCGCGTGGCGCGCGTCCGCGGCCGCCAGCACGGTCGCCGTGACGGGCGCGACGACGAGCGTGAGGCCGAGGCCGAACACGACGACCGCCGGGAGCACGGAGCCGGCGTAGGAGTCGCCGGGGGAGATGCGCGTCATCAGCAGCATCCCGGCCGCGATCACGAGCGGGCCGACCGTCAGCGGGATGCGCGGCCCGACCGCGGTCGCGAGCGCGCCGGAGCGCGCGGAGAGCGTCAGCATCAGCGCGGTCACCGGCAGCGAGGCGGCGCCGGCCGCGACCGGCGACCAGCCCATCCCGATCTGCAGGAACGCCACGAGCAGGAAGAAGACGCCGCCGAGCGCCGCGTAGACGACGACCGTCACGAGGTTCGCCGCGCTGAACTGGCGGTTGGCGAACAGCGACAGCGGCAGCATCGGGTGCGGCGTGCGCCGCTCGCGCACGAGGAAGCCCGCCAGCGCGAGCGCGCCGACGACCGCCGCCGCGACGATCGCCGCCGACATGCCCTTGCCGGGCGCCTCGATCAGCGCGTAGGTCGTGCCGGCGAGGCCGAGCGCCGCCAGCGCCGCGCCGCCCACGTCGAGATGGCCAGCCGCGGCCGCCGGGTCGCGCGTCTCCGGCACATGACGCGGCGCGCTCAGCACGACGAACGCGCCGAGCGGCAGGTTGATCAGGAAGACCGCGCGCCACGAGACGGCGTCCACGAGGTACCCGCCGAGCAGCGGCCCGAGCGCCGCGCCGACGCCGGTCAGGCCCGACCACGCGCCGATCGCGCGCGCCCGGTCGGCGCGGCGGAAGCTCGCCTCGATCATCGCGAGCGAGCCGGGCGTCAGCAGCGCGCCGCCGATCCCCTGCAGCAGCCGCGCGCCGATCAGCACCTCCGCGCTCGGCGCCAGCGCGCACAGCGCCGAGGCGAGCGTGAACCAGGCGACGCCGAGCGTGAAGACCGTCCGCCGCCCGATCCGGTCGCCGAGCGAGCCGCCGAGCAGGATCAGCGACGCGAGCGTCAGCAGGTAGCCGTTGAGCATCCACTGCAGCTGGCTCGTCGTCGCGCCGAGGTCCGCGCCGATCGCCGGCAGCGCGACGTTGACGACGGTGCCGTCGAGGAACGCGATCCCCGAGCCGAGCACCGCGATCGCCAGCACCCAGCGGCCCGGACCGCTGTCGAACGCGATCGTCCCGGCGCGCTCCTCGGTCATGGGACGGGCGCGGCGTCGAGGGCGGCGCGCACGCGCGGCGCGACCTCCGTCCCCAGCAACTGCTGGCGCACGATCGGCGGCCAGCCGCGCTCGCGGCCGACGCGGTTCATCATCGCCGCGTAGGCGGGGAGCATCTCGTCGGCCGCCCGCTGCGCGTCGTCGGCGACGTGGGCGTGCGAGTTGATCGCGATCCGCGCCTGCTCGGCGTCGTGGCCGCCGCGCCGCAGCGCCTCGCGGTAGAGGTCGGCGAACTGCACGAAGCGGGCCGGCTCGCCGCCGATGATCGCGATGACGAGCGGCAGCCCGAGCAGGCCGGCGCGCACGACCGAGGCGGGCGTGCCGCCGACGCCGATCCACACCGGCAGCGGGTCCTGCACCGGGCGCGGGTAGACGCCGGCGTCCTGCAGGGCGGCGCGATGGCGCCCGGAGCCCGACCACGTGACGCGCTCGGCGGCGCGCACGGCGAGCAGCAGGTCGAGCTTCTCCGCGAACAGCTCGTCGTAGTCGTCCAGCGAGGCGCCGAACAGCGGGTAGGACTCGGTGAACGAGCCGCGACCGGCGATGATCTCCGCGCGCCCGTCCGAGAGGCCGTCGAGCGTCGCGAACTGCTCGAAGGCGCGCACGGGGTCGTCGGTCGAGAGCACCGTCACCGCGCTGGAGAGGCGGATGCGTCGCGTGCGGCTCGCGGCCGCCGCCAGCGCGACGGCGGGGGCGGAGACGGCGAAGTCGGGCCGGTGGTGCTCGCCGACGCCGAAGACGTCGAGCCCGACCGCGTCCGCCAGCTCGATCTCCTCGACCAGCTCGCGCAGCCGTCGCCCCGCGTCGACGCCGTCGGCCAGGTCCGCGAAGCTCGTGACGCCGATCTCCATCCCGATCAGCCTATGCGCCGCCGCGCCATCTGCAAGCTCGCCGCGCTGCCGGCGCTCGCGCGCTGAGCGGCTACGCCGGCTCGAGCGGCGAGAGCACGACGATCTGGATCGTGCGCGTGTCGGTCGTGCGCCGCTCGTAGTCGGCGTACGCGCGGGTGAGCTGCTTGGCGAGCCCGAACAGGCGGTCGCGCTCCTCGCCCTCGGCGACGCGGGCGCGGTAGCGGCCGCCGCGACCGCGCGCCAGCAGGTGGACCTCCGGGTTCGCCTTCACGTTCGCGAGCCACGCCGGGTCGCGCTCGCGCCCGTAGTTGGAGGCCATCACGACCGCGTCGTCGCCCTGCGTGAAGTAGAGCAGCGGCGTCACGTACGTTCTGCCGCTTCTGCGTCCTCTGTGCGTGAGCAGCAGCATCGGGATCCCCGGCAGCGACGTCAGCCGCCCGCCGCTCATCCGCCCGATCGTCCCGTCGATCCGCGGCGCGACCTCGATCGTGAACCAGCGCCCCGCGCGCGTCAGCGCGAACGGCTCCATGATCGCCTTGCGCAGGCGCCGCGGCGCGGTCGGGTCGACGGGCGGGACGCGCATCGTGCGCGCAAGCCTACGCCCGCGCCGCAACCCGGTGCGGCGCTTCAAGCGAGCGAGAGCGCGCGCTTCTGCCGGCCGGCGATCTGCGCGGACTCCTCGGCGGTGAGCCGCGCCGGGTACCTCGCCGCCGGCGGCGCCTGCTCGAAGCGATGGAACGCGATCGAGTACAGGTCTCCTGTCACCACGCAGCCGCCGCTGACGGGGACCTCCCAACGCAGCCGCCGCTGCTTGGTCTTGCTGGTGAGCCGCACGCAGGGGCAGTAGGAGGCGCCGGCCGCCGAGTTCCACGCGTCCGAGCTGACCGGTGCGTACAGCTTGTCCTGCGGGCCGATGCGCGGGTTCGACGCGAAGTGCACGTCGTTCTGCCGTGGCCACCATCCCGCGTGCGCCGGCTGAACGCGCCGCCCGGGCCGCCGGCCGGCGCGGGCGTCCACGTCGAGGAAGCGGCGAACGTTCACCCGCAGGCGCACCCACGGCTGACCGTCGAGCGGTGCGATCGGCTCGCCGACGAACTCGTGCGGCATGCTCTGCACGCGCGTGCAGTCGGCTTCGAGATCGTCGCCGAGCGCGACGGTGAGCAGCGTGTCCCGCGGCTGCGTTCGCCGGTAGACCGGCACGACGACCGCGTCGGACATCGCGTCGTTCCAGACGTCCTCGGTCAGGATCGCGAGATGCGACGCCGCGGCGCCGGGGATCCTGGCCCGGTGCAGCCAGCCGCACCGGGGGCGCGTCACAGGATGCCGTCCTCGACGGCTTGGAGCACCGACGCCTTGATGGCGGCGCTGCGCTCCGGATCGGCGGCCAGCTCGCGGTAGGCGGCGACCTGCTGCTCGAACGCGGCGTCGGCCTCGAGCCGCTCACAGGCGTACAACGCGAGGCTGCGCAGGCGCTCGGAGCGCGAGGCACCCTCGGGGACGAGCCGGAAATCCGCTGCGCACTCGAGCGCATGCGCGAGCCGGTCGTCGACCGGCGTGTATGCCCGAGGCAGGGCCGACGTCCGCTGATCCATACAGCGATCCTAGCAGCGGATCACATCTGCACCGCGCAGCGGAGCGCTGCGCTGCGCGCGCGTCGCCTCGGGTACGGTCGGTCGATGAGCGACTACACGATTCTCGGACTGACGGACGTCGCCGACGTGTTCGGCGGCAGATACCCCGGCGAGATGCGCTTCATGACGAGCGACCTCGGCACCGAGCAGGTGGCGATCACGCACCGGCGGATGCCGCCGCAGAGCGGCGGGAAGGGCGGCTACGGGCACCGCCATCGCACGCAGGAGGAGATCTACTTCGTGATCTCGGGACGGTTGCAGTTCAAGCTCGGCGACGACGTCGTGGACGTCGACGGCCCGGCCGCCGTGCGCGTCGCGCCGCAGGTCGTGCGCTCGATCTGGAACGACGGGCCGGACGACGCCGAGCTGCTGATCGTCTCCGTGCGGCTCGACGACCCGCGCGCCGACGGCGAGATCGTCGAGGGCTTCTGGGCCGACTGAGGTTCAGCGCTCGCGCCGCGCCGTCCGCTCGACGAAGACGCGGTCGGCCGCGTCGATCTCGGCGCGCCGCAGGAAGCGTCGCCCGGCGGCGGGACTACAGTCCGATCGGCATGCTCCGGCTCGCCGCCTTTCTGAGAGGGATGAACCTCGGCAGACGCCGGATCTCGAACGCCGACCTCGCCGCGCACGTCGAGGCGCTCGGCTTCGCGGACGTGGCGACGTTCCGCGCGAGCGGCAACGTGATCCTCACGGCGCCGGACGACGCCGCACCGGCGGCGGCACGACGCCTGGCGGAGGGGCTGAGCGAGCGGCTCGCCTACGACGTGCCGGTGTTCGCCCGCGGCGTCGAGCAGATGCGGGCGATGGCGGCGTTCGCGCCGTTCGACGCCGCCGCGCTCGCCGCCTCGACCGGCAAGCCGCAGGTCGTGCTGCTGGGCGACGAGCCGGACGCGGCCGCGCGCGAGGCGGCGCTCGCGCTCGCTCCGGACGGCGACCGCCTCGCGTTCGCCGGCGCCGACCTGCACTGGCTGCCGAGCGCCGGCCTCGCCGACGCCCAGCTCGACTTCGCTGCGCTTGCGAGGCTGCTCGGCCCCACGACCGTCCGCACGAAGGGCACGATCGAGCTGATCGCGGCGAGATGGTTCGCGAATTAGCGGACTCGCGGTCAGAGCAAGGCTCAGCCGCCAGCCCGCTCGACCGTGCGCGCGACCTCGACGCGCGAGGAGACGCCGAGCTTGACGAACAGGTTGCGCACGTGCGACTCGACCGTCTTGTCGCTGAGGAACAGCTTCGCGGCGATCTGTCTGTTGGTCATGCGGGCGACGATCAGGTCCGCGACCTCGCGCTCGCGCGGCGTCAGCGACTCGACGCCGCCCTCGGCGGGCGTCGCCGGGCCGCGCGGCTCGGCGCGCGCGCCGAGCTTGCGCAGCTCGCGGCGCGCCTCGTCGCGCGGGCGCCGCGAGCCGGCCGCGTCGAGCGCGCGCTCGGCCGCGCGCAGCGCCGCGACCGCTCGGGCGTGCTCGCCCGCCGCTGCCAGCGCGCGCCCCAGCAGCGTGCGCGAGAAGGCCGCCTGCAGGTGCGCGCCCGCTTCCTCCGCGGCCGCGACCGACGCCGCCGCCGCGCGCGCCGCGTCCGCCGCGTCGCCCTGCGCGAGCGCGACCGCCGCGCGCGTGCGCGCCGCGAGCGCGGCCGGCAGCCGCAACGGCGCGAGCGCCTCCGCGTCGCGCTCCGAGCGCTCCGCGCAGTCCGCAGCGGCCGCGACGTTGCCCAGCGCCAGCTCGGCGAGCGCGAGGCCCTCCCAGTCGAAGCAGCGCTCGACCGAGATCGAGTGCGAGAGCGTCTCGCCGCCGACCTCCGCCATCAGCGCCCGCGCTTCCGCCGCGTCGCCCTGCTCCAGCCGGCAGACGGCCAGCGCCCAGCCCGGCCCGCCGCCGGCGGAGGGCATCGTGCCGCCGCTCAGCCGCCCGCCGGCGGCGGCGCTCTGCTCGCACGCCCGCGCCGCCTCCTCCAGGCGGCCGGCGTAGTAGTGGGCGTAGCCGAGCTCGAACAGCGCCCAGAAGCGGTCGTGCGGGTTGGCCGAGAGGGTGGCGATCTCGACCGCCGTCTCGCACGTTCCGCGCGCCTCCGCGAGTCGGCCCTGCATCTCGAACGGGTGACCCCTGAGCACGAGCAGCGGCACGAGCAGGTGCCCGCCGCCGCCCGCGCGCGCGATCGCGATGCCGCGGTCGGCGAGCGCGACCGCGCGGTCGTAGCGCTCGAGGTAGCTCTCGGCCCAGCCGAGGTAGTAGAGCGCCTCCAGGTGGCCTGCGAGCTGCGCGTCGTCGAGGCGCTCGAGCTGCGCGCCCGCCTCGTCGCGGTGCGTGCGCGCCGCCTCGATTCGTCCGCAGCCGGCCTGCGCGAGCGCCAGCGCCGCGGCGGCCGTGGCGATGAGAACGCCGTCGCCGAGCGCCCGTGCGGTCGCGAGCGCCTGCGTCCCCATCGCGATCGCCTGCGCATCGTCGAGGCGGTAGAGCGCGTCGACCGCCAGCTCGACCTGCAGTGCCGCCGCGGCGGCCGAGTCGCGCTCCGGGAGCGCCGCCCACGCGCGCTCCAACCGGCGGTGTGCGTCGTCGTGGCGCCCGAGCCAGTGCTCGACGGCGGCGACCCGCGCGATCAGCTCGACGCGCTCGCCGACGGCCTCCGCCGGCAGCAGCTCGACCGCCTCCAGCAGCGTCTCCCGGCACGCCTCCAGCTGCCCGGCCGCGCGCTGCGCCGAGGCGAGCGCGACGCGCGTCGTGCGCTGCCGCTCGCGGTCGTCGGCCGGCAGCAGTCGCAGCGTCGCCGCGAACCAGCGCGCCGCCGTCCCGGGCGCGCGGGTCGCCGTTCGCTCGCCGGCCTCCAGCAGCAGCGCGATCGCGCCCGCGTCCGCGGGCGCGGCCGACTGCTCGACGTGATGCGCCCGCTCGGCCGCGCTCGCGCCGCGTTGCGCGAGCAGCTCGGCCGCGCGCGCGTGGGCGGCGAGCCGCCGGCCGCCGGGGACGGCGTCGTAGACGGCGCGCCGCACGAGCGGGTGCCGGCAGGCGAAGCGCCGCGGGACGTGCGTCGGGCGCACGAGGTCGGCGGCGAGCAGCGCGTCGAGCGCGTCGAGTCCCTCGGCGGGCGCGAGGCCGGCGAGGGCGGCGGCGAGGTCGGGCTCGAACGGGTCGCCGGCGACGACGGCGCCGTCGAGCAGCGCGCGGGCGGCCGGCGGCAGCGCCGCCAGCTCGTGCGCGAGCGCGGCCGCGACGGCGCGCGGGACCGCGCCGGAGGCGCCCCCCTCCGGCGCCGCGGCGCGCCGTGCGTCGGCCGCGCCCGCGCCGCCGCCGGCCGCGGCGGACCGCCGGCCGCGCGCGAGCTGCTCGAGGTAGAAGGGGTTGCCGCCGCCCTCGCGCAGGACCGCCGCGATGCTCCCCGCATCCAGGCCCGGCAGCAGCTCGGCCGCCTGCGCCTCGCTCAGCGGCGCCGGCTCGCAGCGCGTCACGCCGGGCGCCGCGAGCGCCGCGGCGAGCCGCTCCGGCGCCTGGCCGCGGCGGAACGCGAGCGCGAGCAGGACCGGCGCGCCCGGTGCGCGCCGCAGCAGCGCGGCGAGCAGCTCGAGCGAGGCGTCGTCGGCCCACTGGAGGTCGTCGAGCGCGAGCACGAGCGGCTGCTCGGCGGCGAGCAGCGCGAGCAGACCGCGCACGGCGCGGTGGACGCGGTAGCGCTCGTCGGCAAGGCCGCCGCCCGCGCCGTCGGCCCCGGCACCGCCGTTCGCGGCCCCGGCCCCGGCACCGCCGGGCCCCGCCAGCGACGGCAGCACGTCGCGCAGGTCGGCCGCCAGCGCGTTCCAGTCCGGCCGCGCCGGCAGCTCCTGTGGAGACGGCGTAGGCGTCGAGCGCATCGACCCACACGCTGAAGGGCACGTCGCGCTCGAACTCCGCCGCGTTGCCGCCGAGCACGAGCGCGCCGCGCGCCTCCGCCCGCTCGCGCAGCGCGCCGAGCAGGCGCGTCTTGCCGATGCCCGGCTCGCCCTCGACCGTCACGCAACCGGCGGCGCCGCCGTCCAGCGCGTCGAGCGCGGCGCCGAGCAGCGCGAGCTCCCGCTCGCGCCCGACGAGCGCCGTGGAGGCGGGCTGCGGGTCCATCAGGCGCCGAGCATACGCGCGCGGACGGCGCCCGCGGCACGAGATCGGCCCGCAAGATCAGGGTCCCGGATCAGGGATCGCCCCCGGTGTTCTCAGGGACGCCGAGCAGCAGGCTGCCTCCATGCCGTCCGCCACCACGAATCCCGGAGGAGCCATGCAACCCAGGAACATCGCCGCCCGCGCCGGTCGCTGGAGCGTGCGGCATCGCAAGCGCGCCATCGCCGGATGGCTCGCGTTCGTCGTGCTCTCGCTCGTCGTCGGCGGCGCTGTCGGCACGCACACGCTGACGGGCGCCGAGGCGCAGTCGGGCGAGGCCGGCCGGGCCGCGCGCCTCGTCGAGGACGCCTTCCCGCAGAAGGCGCAGGAGAGCGTCCTGATCCAGGGCCGGGGTGGGGTCACCGCTTCAGGCCCGCAGTTCCACGCCGCCGTCGACGACCTCGTCGCGCGCCTGACGGGCACGCACGGCGTGCGCGCCGTCGTGAGCCCGTACGCGCCCGCCGCCGACGGGCAGATCTCGGCTGACGGCCGCTCCGCGCTCGTTCTCGTTCGAGCTGCCGGGCGACATGGACAGAACGGGGAGACTCGTCGACGGCCCGCTCGCGCAGGTCGCGGCCGTCGCGAGCGCGCATCCCGAGCTGCGGCTCGACGAGGTCGGCGACGCCAGCCTCGACAAGGCGCTCAACGCGCGCATCGGCGAGGACTTCCAGAAGGCGGAGCGCACGTCGCTGCCGATGACGCTGATCATCCTCGTCGTCGCGTTCGGCGCGCTCATGGCGGCCGGCGTGCCGCTGCTGCTGGCGATCACCGGCGTGATGGCGACGCTCGGCCTCGTCGGCCCGCTCAGCCAGCTCTCGCCGGTCGACGACGCGATCGACCAGGTGATCCTGCTGATCGGCCTCGCGGTCGGCGTCGACTACGCGATGTTCTACCTGCGGCGCGTGCGCGAGGAGCGTGCGGCCGGTCGCGGCAAGGACGCTGCGATCGAGGCCGCGGCCGCGACCTCGGGCCGCGCCGTGCTGATCTCCGGCTGCACCGTCATGCTCGCGATGGGCGGGATGTACCTCGCCGGCGACGCGTCGTTCACCTCGTTCGCGACCGGCACGATCGCCGTCGTCGCGGTCGCGGTGCTCGGCTCGCTGACGGTCCTGCCGGCCGTGCTGGCGGTGCTCGGCGACCGCGTCGAGACGGGCCGCGTGCCGTTCCTCGGCCGCCTGCGCCGCCGCACCGCCGGCGCCGGCGCGTGGGCGCGCCTGCTGGATGCCGTGCTGCGCCGGCCGCTGCTGGCGGTCGCGCTCTCCGGCGGCGTGCTGGTCGCGCTCGCCGTGCCGGTGCTCGGCATGCACACGACGACGCCGGGGATCGAGTCGCTGCCGCGCGACGTCGCAGCGATCCGCGCCTACGACCGCATGCAGGCCGCGTTCCCGAGCGAGAGCCAGCCGGTCGGCGTCGTGCTGGCCGCGCGCGACGTGACCGCGCCGCCCGTGAGAGCCGCGGTCGCGCAGCTGGAGCGGCGCGCGCTCGCGCGCCCGGCGCTGTTCCACGGTCCGGTGACGGTCGACGTCAGCCCCGACCGTTCGGTCATGGTCGTCGACGTCCCGGCCGCCGGCGACGGCAGCGACGCGGCCTCGAACCGCGCGCTCGACGCGATGCGCGGCGAGATCGTGCCGGCGACCGTCGGGTCGCTGCCGGGCGTCGCCGCCTACGTCGACGGCCAGGCCGCGCAGACGCACGACTTCAACGACGTGATGCAGTCGCACATCGGGATCGTCCTGGCGTTCGTGCTGGCCGCCGCGTTCCTGCTGCTGCTCGTGACGTTCCGCTCGCTCGTCGTCGCGATCAAGGCGGTCGCGCTCAACCTGCTGAGCGTCGGCGCCGCCTACGGCGTGCTGGTGCTCGTCTTCCAGCACGGCTGGGGCGCGGGCCTGCTCGGCATGAGAGCGACCGGAGCCGTCGCCGCATGGCTGCCCCTGTTCCTGTTCGTCGTGCTGTTCGGACTCTCGATGGACTACCACGTGTTCATCCTCACGCGCATCCGCGAGGCGTACGACGGCGGCATGAGCACGAGCGAGGCGGTCGCGCACGGGATCAAGTCGACGGCGGGCGTCGTGACGAGCGCGGCGGTCGTGATGGTCGGGGTCTTCTCGGTCTTCGCGACGCTGTCGCTGCCGGACCTCAAGCAGATGGGCGTCGGCCTCGCGGCGGCGATCCTGATCGACGCGACGCTCGTGCGGGGCGTGCTGCTGCCGGCGACGATGGCGCTGCTCGGCGAGCGCAACTGGTGGCTGCCGCGCTCGCTGCACTGGCTGCCGCGGGTCGCCCCGGAGCGGCCGGTGCCCGTGCCGGCGGACTGCTGAGACGCGGCCGAGCGCGCACGATGCCGGCCTTCCTGCTCCAGCACCGGCACGAGCCGCACGAGTGCGACGTGCGCGTGCCGTAGGCCCACGTATGGTGGAGCGGGCAGTCCACGTCCCGGTTTGCGGCTTCCCCCGGATGAGAGAGCGATGGCCTCATGAGAGCCTGCACGGCATGAGGACGCACGGACAGGGGCGGCTGCGGGAGGTCGCCGTGCAGGCGATCGACGCCATGCGGCTCGCCCCGCTGATCGGGCCGGAGCGGATGGCGGCCTACGAGCAGGCCGCGGCGGAGGCCCGCACGCTGCTCGCCGCGCGCACGGTCGTCAACGTCAACTCGACCGCGACGGGCGGCGGCGTCGCGGAGCTGCTCGAGTCGCTGCTCGCCTACGCGCGCGGCGCCGGGGTCGACGTGCGCTGGCTCGTGATCGAGGGCGACCCGGACTTCTTCGCGATCACGAAGCGGCTCCACAACTGGATCTACGGTGCACGCGGCGACGGCGGCGCGATCGGCGCGGCCGAGCGGCGCCACTACGAGGCGGTCTGCGCGCGCAACGCGCGCGAGCTGCTGGCGACGGTCGCGCCGGGCGACGTCGTGCTGCTGCACGACCCGCAGACGGCCGGCATGGCGCCCGCGCTCAGACGCGCCGGCACCGCCGTGGTGTGGCGCTGCCACATCGGTGCCGACGCGCCGAACGAGTGGACGCGGCGCGGCTGGGCGTTCCTCGAGCCCTACGTCGGCGACGTCGATCGCTGCGTCGTCTCGCGCAGGCCGTTCGCGCCGCCGTGGGCCGACCCGGAGCGCGTCGTCGTGATTCCGCCGTCGATCGACCCGTTCGCCGCGAAGAACCAGCCGATGGCGCCGCGGGACGTGCACGACGCGCTCGTGTACGTCGGCATGCTGGCCGGCGAGGCCGACGGCCCGCACGTCGCCTTCACGCGCCGCGACGGCTCCCCGGGGCGCATCAACCGCCACGTCGACGTGCTGCAGACCGGCCCGCCGCCGCCGGCCGACGCGCCGCTCGTCGTGCAGGTCTCGCGCTGGGACCGCCTGAAGGACATGGCGGGCGTGATGACCGGCTTCGCCGAGCACGTCGACGCCTCGCTCGGCGCGCACCTGCTGCTCGCCGGCCCGGCCGTCACCGGCGTCGCCGACGACCCGGAGGGCGGCGCGGTGCTGCAGGAATGCATCGCGCTGTGGCACACGCTCCCGCATGCCGCCCGCAGCCGCGTGCACCTCGCCTGCACGCCGATGTCGGACCCCGACGAGCAGTCGGCGATCATCAACGCGCTCCAGCGCCACGCGACGGTCGTCGTGCAGAAGTCGCTGGCGGAGGGCTTCGGCCTGACGGTCGCGGAGGCGATGTGGAAGCAGCGGCCGATCGTCGCGAGCGCGGTCGGCGGGATCGTCGACCAGATCGTCGACGGCGAGGACGGCCTGCTGGTCGACGACGCGCGCGACCTCGCCGCCTTCGGCGCCGCCGTCGAACGGCTGCTGCGCGACCCGCTGGAGGCGGCGCGGCTGGCGGCGAACGCACGCCGGCGCGCGACCGAGGAGTTCCTCGGCGACCGCCACCTCGAGCAGTACGGCCGCCTGCTGGCGGGCCTGCTGGCGGGGCCTACCGCACCGCAGCCGGGCTGAGCTCGGCCGCGCGCTCGGCCTCGCGCTCCAGCACGGCGAGGAGCGCCGCGACCACGCGCGCGTCGAACTGCGTGCCGGCGTGGCGGCGCAGCTCCGCGCGTGCCCGCTCGTGGCCGATCGCGTCGCGGTAGCTGCGGTCGCTCGTCATCGCCTCGTAGGCGTCGGCGACGGCGACGACGCGCGCCTCCAGCGGCAGCGCCTCGCCGGCGAGGCCGTGGGGGTAGCCCTTCCCGTCGGGGCGCTCGTGGTGGGCGCCGACCCACAACTGCACGTCGGCGAGCGACGGATGCTCGAGGATCTGCGCGCCGAGCGCCGGGTGCTGCGCGATCGCCGCCCGCTCCTCGCCGGTCAGCGGGCCGGCCTTGCGCAGGATCGCGTCCGGCACGCCGACCTTGCCGACGTCGTGCAGCAGGCCGGCGAGTCGCACGCGACCGACGCGTCGCTCGGAGAGGCCGAGCTCGCGCGCCATCAGCTCCGCGTAGCGGCCGACCGTCTCGGAGTGGCGGACGCTGCCGCTGAAGCGCACGTCGACGGCCTCGGCGAGGTCGAGCACGACGGCGACGAAGCGCTCGGCCGCGACGTCCTGCTCGGGCCGGCCGCAGCGCACCAGCTCGCGCAGCGCCGGGCTGTGGACCACGGAGCGGTTGCGGCCGCTCTCCTTCGCGCCGTAGAGCGCCTCGTCGGCGGCGCGCACGAGCGAGGAGGCGGTCTCGGCGTCCGCCGGGTGGGCGGCGAGCCCGAAGCTGATCGTGATCGGCACGCTCGCGTCCGCGAAGGCGTCGCGCAGCGCCGCGCGCAGCCGCTCGGCGACGAGGTAGGCGCCCTCGGCGTCGGTCCCGGGCAGGATCACCGCGAGCTCCTCGCCGCCGATCCGCGCCGGCAGGTCGATCTGCCGCAGGCCCTCGCGCAGCAGCGCCGCGACACGCTGCAGGACGGCGTCGCCGGCGTGGTGGCCGAGGCGGTCGTTGACGTCCTTGAAGTGGTCGACGTCGCCGATCAGCAGGCTCGTCGGCTGACCGGCGCGGCGGGCGCGCTCGAGCTCGAGGTCGAGCAGCTCGCGGAAGCCGCGGCGGTTCGGCAGCCCGGTCAGCGCGTCGGTGCGCGCCGCGTCGGACAGGCGGGCGATCAGCCGCTCCGTGCGACGGCGGATCAGGCGGATCACGACGGCGACGGTCGCCAGCGTGGCGAGCCCGACGAGCCACCACGCGAGCGCGCCGTCGGCCGGCGGCCGCGCGGCCAGCAGCGCGCCGTAGAGCAGCCCGGCCCAGGCGCTCTCCGCGATCGCGACCGGCAGCGAGAGGAAGTACGCGGCATAGAGGAAGACCCACGTGAACAGCAGCACGAGCGGGCTCGGCGCCTGGCCCGAGCACCAGGCGGCGGCCGCGACGAGCGCGCTGCCGAGCGCGAGCGCGAGCGGCACGGCGCAGCGCGGCATCTGCTGTGCGCGCCAGCGCAGGAGGCCGCCGGCGGCGAGCGCGGCCAGGGCGCACGCGAGCGTGCCGGTCGCGTGCGCGGCGCCGCCGTGCGGGAGCGCGAGCGTGAGCAGCGCGAGCGCGGCTCCCGTGAGGAAGCTGTTCGCGAGCACCTCGACTCGCATGCGCAGCTCGAACCCGCCCCCGCCGGGGACCTCGAGCACGCCGGGAATCGCCGACATGGAAGCAGGTGTCGGCGTTTGCTCAGCATTTCATGAGCGTTCACGTGCCTGACGCCCACGGATGCACGAGCGCTTGCAGCCCTCGACGGGAGCGGCGGGCGCGCCGATCCTGCGGGCAGGTCGTCGCCCACGGTCCGCCGGCGCCGCCGGCTGGGAGGTCGCTTCGTGCCGCAGCTCGTCCGCATCCGCGCGCTGGCGCTCGCCACGGCGCTGCTCGCCGTCTGCGCGCCGGCCTCGCTCGCGACGAGCACGGGCGGCGCCGCTGTCGCACCACCGCAGACGGTTGACGGCGCGACGGCCGGCGGCGCGGCCCCGGGCGCGCTCGCGCCGGCGCCCAGACGCGCCGCCGTGCGCACCCGTCGCGCCACCCGCCGTCACGCGCGGCGCGCCGGCGGCGCCCGCCCGCACCGTCGTGCGCGCGCCCGCCGCACGCCCACGCCGGTCGCGCCGCCCGGCCTCGCCACGCTGCTCGCCGACGGCACCGCCGCGCCGCCGTCGGGCGCCCCGCTCGCGGTCGCGGCCGCGATCGCCGCCGGCAATCGCATCGCCTCGCTGCCCTACCGCTGGGGCGGCGGCCACGCCAGATGGCACGACCGCGGCTACGACTGCTCGGGCTCCGTCGGCTACGCGCTGCACGGCGCCGGCCTGCTCGACGCCAGCGCGACCTCCGGCGAGCTGATGTCCTACGGCGAGCCCGGCCCGGGGACGTGGATCACGATCTACGCGAACCGCACCCACGTCTACATGACGGTCGCCGGCCTGCGCTTCGACACGAGCGGTGCGGACCCCTCGCGCTGGCAGCCGGACATGCGCTCGGCGCACGGCTTCCGCGTGCGCCATCCGGCTGGGTTCTAAGGGCCGGCGGCGCCGCGCGCGCGACCGGGTGGCGGGCCCGCGTCAGGCGGCGACGGCCGGGCGCCCTGCCGGCGTCAGTCGCGTCACGCGCACCCGCCCGCCGCGGCCGGGCGTGTACGTGACGAAGCGCCGGCGCGCCTTCTCCGGCTCGGCGCCGGTCGTCTCGAGCACGGCCATGCGCAGGATCGTCTGCAGCACGATCCGCATCTCGTACTGTGCGAAGGCGGCGCCGAGGCAACGCCGGATCCCGCCGCCGAACGGCAGCCACTCGTAGGTGCTCGGCGCGTCGTCGCCGAGGAAGCGCTCGGGCCGGAACGCGTCCGGGTCGGGGTAGACGTCGGGGCGGCGGTGGATCAGGTAGATCGACGGCGCGATCAGCACGCCCGCCGGCAGATCCGTTCCGCCGATCGTCAGCGGCCGCTGCAGCATGCGGATCACGCCCGGCACGACCGGCCGCAGCCGCAGCGCCTCCTTGACGACCGCGTCGACGTACTCGGTCCCGGCGCCGTCCTCGACCTCCTCGCGCAGGCGCGCGAGCACGCGCGGGGTGCGCACGAGCCGCTCGAGCGTCCACGCGAGCGCGGTCGCGGTCGTCTCGTGGCCGGCCAGCAGCAGCGTCAGCAGCTCGTCGCGCAGCTCCGCGTCGGTGAGCGCGTTGCCGTCGTCGTCGCGCGCCTCGAGCAGCAGCGAGAGGATGTCGTCGCGCGGCGTCTGCTCGGCGCGCCGTGCCGCGATCTCCTCGTGGATCAGCGCGTCGACCGGCGCCAGCAGCGCGTACACGCGACCCCACGGGCTGCGCGGCTTGGCGCCGTCCGATCTCGTCAGCTGGAGGAGCAGCAGCCGCAGCGGCTGGTCGGTCGAGTTCAGCAGCCGCTTCGTCGGCTCGCCGAGCCGCCGCAGGCGCGCCGGGTCCTCGACGCCGAAGACGGTGCGCAGGATGATCTCGAGCGTGATCGCCTGCATCGTCGGATGGACCGCGAACGGGCGCCCGACGGGCCACTGCGCGATCTGCCGCTCGGCGACCGCGGTCATCGTCTCGCCGTAGGCGCGCATCCGCTCGCCGTGGAAGGACGGCAGCATCAGGCGGCGCTGGCGCAGGTGCTCGGCGCCGTCGAGCAGCAGCACCGAGCGTCCGCCGAGGATCGGCTTGAGGATGACGTTGCCGGCGCCCGCGTGGAGGTCGTCCGGGCTTCCCTGGAAGACCTCCTTCGCGATCGCCGGGTCGCCCGCGATCACGACGGTGCGGCCGGTGTTGAGGCGGATCGTGAAGACGTCGCCGTAGCGGTCGCGGCAGCGCTCCAGGAACTGCGGCCCGCGCAGCAGGAAGCGCGCCGCCAGCAGCGCGCTCGGCCCGCCGGGGCCGGGCGGCAGCACGCTCCTGTCGATCGTCGCGGAGGCCATCGCACCGCAGACGCTAGCGCTCCACCTGCGTGGCGGCGGCAGTCGCCCCGCGCGTGTGACGCATCGCACACGACGCGCGCCCGCCACCCGGCGCACCGGCGTTTGGTGCGAAGACTATGCTCGCGCCGTCGGCGCACGGGAGGCGCATGTCGAGCGAAGCGGAGCCCGGGCAGGTGCGGATCGCGGTCGCGGACGACCACGCCGTCGTCCGCAGCGGCCTGCGCATGGTGCTCGACGCCGAACCGGACTTCGCCGTCGTGGCGGAAGCCGGCGACGTCGCCGGCGCGGTGCGCTGCTGCGAGCACGAGGCGCCCGACGTGCTGCTGCTCGACCTGTCGATGCCGGGCGGCTCGGGCCTGGCCGCGGTCCCGCGGCTCGTCGAGCGCTTCCCGCGGACGGCGATCGCGATCCTCACGATGGAGGAGCAGCCCGCGCTCGCGCGTGAGGCGCTGCGGCGCGGCGCGCGCGGGTACGTGCTCAAGGAGTCGGCGGGCGCCGACCTCGTGCAGGCGGTGCGGACCGTCGCGCGCGGCGGCACGTACCTCACCCCGTCGCTCGCGGCCCAGCTCGCCGTCGAGGACGTCGTGGTCGAGCGGCACGGCGCGAACGGCCCGTGCGCGCTCAGCCCGCGCGAGACGGAGGTCCTGCGGCTGATCGCGCTCGGCCACACGAACGGCGAGATCGCGGGGCGGCTGTTCCTGAGCGTGCGCACGGTGGAGGCGCACCGCGCCGGCCTGCTGCGGAAGCTCGGCTGTCGCACGCGCGCCGAGCTCGTCCGCCGCGCGCTCGAGCAGGGCCTTCTCAGGCCGACTCCGCCCCCGCGGCGGTGAGCGCACCGCGGGCGCGCCGCCGCAGCGGAGCGCGCGACGGCGCCAGTCGTTGCTCGATCAGCAGCACGAGCTCGGGCACCACGCGCGGGTCGAACTGCGTGCCGCTGCAGCGCCGCAGCTCGGCCAGCGCCTCGCGCGGCGGGCGCGCCGCCTGGTAGGGGCGGTCCTCCGTCATCGCGTCGAACGCGTCGCAGGCGGCGACGATCGCAGCGCCGAGCGGGATCGCGGTCCCGTGCAGGCCGTCGGGGTAGCCGCGCCCGTCCCAGCGCTCGTGGCTCCAGCGCACGAGCGGCGCGGCCGTGCGCAGCGCCGGCACGGCGCGCAGGATCCGTTCGCCGATCAGCGTGTGACGGCGCATGAACGCCCATTCCTGCCGGCTGAGCGGCCCCGGCTTCTTGAGGATCGCGTCGGGGATCGCGACCTTGCCGACGTCGTGCAGCGCGGCGGCGTGGATCACCGCGTCGAGGTCCGCGTCGGCGAGGCCGAGCCGCCGCGCGAGCTCGCGCGCGAGCCCGGTGACGCCGTCGACGTGGTCGGCGAGCGCCGGGTGGCGCTCCTGTACGGTCGCGAGCAGCGCGTCGACCGCCTGCGTCGCGGCCGACGGGCGGCGGCTGTGCTTCTCGTCGTACATGCGCCGGTCGGCGTGGCGCAGCAGCTCGCCCGGGTCCTGCGCGTCGTCCGGGAACAGGGCGCAGCCGTGCGACGCGGTCACCACGAATCCGCTGCCGCGCTCCACGAGCCGCTCGCTCAGCTGCCGGGACATCTGCGCGGGCGCGACGGGGGACGGGTCGACGATCGCGCACAGCTCGTCGCCGCCGAGCCGGTAGGCGCGCCCGCGCCCGGCGAGCTCGTCGCGCATCCGCCCGGCGAGCCGTCGCAGCAGCTGGTCCCCTGCGGTGTGCCCGAACGTGTCGTTGTAGGTCTTGAAGCCGTCGAGGTCGAAGACGACGAGCGCGATCGGATGGTCGGCTCGTGCGCACGCGCGCGCCAGGTCGGAGAACAGGCGGCGGCGGTTGCCGAGGCCGGTGAGCGCGTCGGTGCGCGCCTCGTGGTGCAGCGAGGCGACGGCGCGCCGGTTCTCGGCGAGCGTCAGGCCGGTGCGCACGAGCGTCAGCAGCAGCGCGGCGGCGGCCAGCGCGACGGCGAGCGGCGGCACGGGAGCGAGTTGCGCGTCCGCCAGCAGCGCCAGCGCGACGAGCCCGCCGCCGATCGGCACGAGCGCCGTCGCGTCGACGAAGCGGCTCGCGAGGCGCGCGGCCGGCAGCGACCAGACGCTTGCGACGTACGCGGCCAGCAGCAGCCCGGCGAGCCAGCCGAGGTCGAGCAGGCCGCCGACGCGATAGGAGCCGTCGGCGCTCTGCGCGACGTAGACGGCGTCGCTGAGCGCGAACGCGACCGGCGCGAGCACGCCCGCCGCGAGGCCGCGCGCGCCGCGCGGGATGCCGCTCAGCAGGATGCCGATCACCAGCAGGCACAGCACGAGGTCGCCGAGCGGGTAGGCGAGGTTCGTGGCGAGCGCGAGCTGACTGTCGCCGGCGCCGACGACGCTCGGCACGACGAGCGCGCTCAGCAGCGCGGCGCCCGCGAGGCCGACGACCCAGCCGTCGAGCCACAGCGCGATGCCGAGATGGGAATGACGGCGGCGCGCGAGCAGCACGATGCCGGCGTAGACGAGCGGGTAGAGCGCGAGCCACAGGACGTCGGCGAACGACGGCGTCGGGATCGCGCCGTCGGGAACGTCGGCGTAGACGATCGAGAAGGCGGCGTTGCCGACCGCCCAGGAGCTGATGCCGGCGCCGATCAGCAGCCACGCGAGGCGGTCATCGCGTGCGCGCTGCCAGCGCCGCAGGCAGATCGCGGCGCACAGCAGGCCGACGGCGGCGTTGAGCCAGCGCGCGATCGCGACGTGGAGCGCGCCGTGGCCGAAGAGGCCGAGCGCGCTGAGCGCGAACACGAACGCCAACGCGACGCCCAGCGCGAGCGCGCGCCGCGCCCACGGGTCCAGCTCCCGCGCGAGGGCGCGGACCCGCGCAGCGGGACGCCCGCCTGCAAGGTCTTCCCGGCGACGCAACACCAGGAAAGGATCGGCATTTCGCTCGGCGTCCTCATCGGCGGCGCTCCGCCATTCGGTGCGTCGGGAAACTACCCGCCGGGCGGAGAACCACGGACGCGCGCAGTAGGCTGCGATCCGTGTCCGCCGACGCCGCCGCAGGGTTCCCCGCCGCGATCCACCGGCCCGACGCGCCGCGTCGCGTCGTGCTGCTGCCGGGCGCGCGCTACCCGACGCGCGCGCCGCTGCTGTGGTTCGTGCGCGAGGTCGCGGTCTCGCGCGGCTACGGCGTCCTGGAGGTGCTCGACGAGCCGCCCGTCGGCGCCGACCCGTTCGCGTGGGTCCAGGACCGCGCGCGGCGCGCGCTCGAGCACCGCCCGACCGAGCTCGACGTGCTCGTCGGCAAGTCGCTCTCCAGCGACCTCGCCGGACTCGCAGCCGACCGCGGCCTGCCGGCGATCTGGCTCACGCCGCTGCTCGACCGCCCGGAGATCGTCGCCGCGCTCGGCCGTACGCCGCGGCCGACGCTGCTCGTCGGCGGTACGGCCGACCCGACCTGGCGTCCCGAGCGGCTGTCCGACAACGTGATGCTCGACCGCCTCGAGCTCGACGGACTCGACCACAGCCTCCAGCTTCCCGGCGACCCGCAGGCGTCGCTCCACGCGCTGCGCCGCGTGGCCAAGAAGGCCGACCGCTTCCTCGGCGCGCTGCGCTGACCGCGCGCCGCGCCGCGCCGCGTGGGCCGTCCGGCTTGCGCCCGCCGCGTCTTTACCTGCGCAGCCGCGCGCGTTGATGCGCGCTTCGGCAACAACTTCGCCTGCACTTATCCGCGGTTACGTGGCGTTTCAGGGTTCGCCTGCACGATGCGACCCATGCACGCACCGAAAGCCCTCCTCACCGTCTCGGCCGCCGCCATCCTCGGCGCCGCGGGCGGCGCCGCGGTCGTCGGCATCGCCGGCGACGCCCAGACGCACACGACGACGATCGAGACGACGTCCCAGCCGCCCGTGAAGGTCGCCGACCGCGCCGGCGCGAACGGCGGTCTGACCGCGGAGCAGGTCTACGCGCAGGCGAAGGACTCGGTCGCGTACATCACCTCGCAGATCTCCAGCGGCGGGCAGCGGGGCGAGGCGACGGGCTCCGGCTTCGTCGTCTCGAAGGAGGGCCTGATCGTCACGAACGCCCACGTGGTGGAGGGCGCGACGGCGGTCACCGTCAAGGTCGGCGACGGCGCGACCCATCCCGCGACCGTCGTCGGCCGCGACGAGTCCACCGACCTGGCGCTGCTGCGCGTCGACGGCGGCGGCCAGACGTTCACGCCGCTGACGTTCGGAGACTCCGCGAGCGTGCACGTCGGCGACGCCGCGTACGCGATCGGCAACCCCTACGGCCTCGATCGCACCCTCACGGGCGGCATCGTCTCGGCGCTGCACCGCCAGATCGACGCGCCGAACGGCTACGCGATCGACGACGCGATCCAGACCGACGCCCCGATCAACCCCGGCAACTCGGGCGGCCCGCTGCTCGACGACCAGGGCCGCGTGATCGGCGTCAACTCGCAGATCCTCAACGGCAGCGGCTCCTCGCAGGCCGGCAACGTCGGCATCGGCTTCGCGGTCCCCTCGAACACCGTCAGCAGCGTGGTGTCCGCGCTCAAGGCCGGCGGCCACGTCGCGCACGCCTACCTCGGCGTCCAGCTGGGCGCGGCCGAGAGCGGCGCCGGCGCGCAGGTCGCGGGACTCGCCTCCGGCGGCCCGGCCGAGCAGGCCGGCATCCGCACCGGCGACGTGATCACCGCCTTCGACGGCGAGCAGATCGCCGACGCCGCCGCCCTCTCCACCGCGGTCAACGCGCACAAGCCCGGCGAGCAGGCGAAGGTCACCGTCCAGCGCGACGGCGGCGCGCAGACGCTGACCGTCACGCTCGCCACGCGGCCCGAGCAGCAGGTGGCCCCGTGATCTGACCGAGCTTCCAAAGCCTCCCGTGTCGCCGTCGCTCCCGTCCCCCCGTGCCGGCGACGCGGGACCGAGCCCGCCCGGCCACAGTCCCCCGCATCGCGGGTCGGGCGGGCTCACCTCCAGGGAGGAGGGACGCAGGACCAGGCGGGTGCGCCCCGCGCCGGAGGAACCGGCCGGCCGCGCGCCCGCCTATGCTTCTGCGCCGCCATGCGTCACGAGCTGCGTTCCCGCTTCGACCGCGTCGTCATCCAGGAGCGCGAGCCCGACCGCGTCCGCCATGACGCCGCTTGACGCGCTGCTCGTGCTGCTCGCCGGCGTCGGCGCCGGCACCGTCAACACGCTCGTCGGCTCCGGCTCGCTGATCACCTTCCCGATCCTGCTGGCGGTCGGCTTGCCGCCGCTGACGGCGAACGTTCTCGAACAACCTCGGGCTCGTGCCCGGCTCGATCTCCGGCGCGGTCGGCTTCCGCCGCGAGCTGGACGGCCAGCGCGGCCGCGTGTCGCGCTTCGGGCCGGCGTCGCTGCTCGGCGGGATCACCGGCGCCGTGCTGCTGCTCGCGCTGCCGGCGTCCGCGTTCGACGCGATCGTGCCGGCGTTCGTGGCCCTCGGCGTCGTGCTCGTGATCCTCCAGCCGCGCCTCAACCGCCGCCTGCAGCGGCGCCGCGCCGCGGACACGGACGACGGCGGCGGCCCGCTCGCGCTGGCCGCGACCTACGGCACCGGCGTCTACGGCGGCTACTTCGGCGCGGCGCAGGGGATCCTGCTGCTCGCGGTGCTGGGCCTCTCGGTCGACGACGAGCTCACGCGCGTCAACGCGCTGAAGGTCGTGCTGGCGGGGATCGTCAACGGCGTCGCGGCGGTCGTGTTCCTGCTCGCCGCGCACATCGCCTGGGACGCCGTCGCGCTCGTCGCGATCGGCTCCACGCTCGGCGGCCAGCTCGGCGCGCGCGCCGGCCGCCGCCTCCCGCCGCGCGCCCTGCGCGCGCTCATCGTCGTCGTCGGCCTCGTCGCGATCGTGAAGCTGCTGGCGTGAGCGCCGCGCTCAGGCCGCCTGCTGCTCGCTGAGCATGAACCCGACGCGCGAGCCGTCGATCTGGGCGTCGAGCAGCTTGTCGTCGAGCAGCGGGACGGCGTCGGCGTCGACGAACACGCGCGCGCCGGACTCGTCGACGACCTGATCGGTGTCGGCGGGCGTCTTCGGCGACGGAGACCTCGAGCGCGCTGGCGGTCTCGTCGCCAGCCTGGGTCGCGATGCGCAGGCCCGCTCCGTCGGGCAGCTCCGGGGCGGCGACGATCCCGCGGATCGCCTCGGCGGCGGTGTCGGTGATGGCAAGCATGGCTGCTCCTTCGGGTCGGGATCGGGTTCGCCGATGCGGCACGGCCGGTCGTGGCCGCTCCCCCGCGCCTGCCCGCCTCCGCGGCGACGGAAACCCCCGCTTGTCAGCCGGTGCACCGCGGCGTCGCGCGGGCTGCTCAGGTCGCCCAGCCCAGCGACCGCTCGACCGCCTCGCGCCAGCGCGCGTAGCGGCGCTCGGCCTCGGCCGGGTCCATGCGCGGATCCCAGCGGCGCTCCTCGCGCCAGTGCTCGCGCACGTCGCCGGGCGAGGACCAGACGCCGGTCGCCAGGCCCGCCGCGTAGGCGGCGCCGAGCGCGGTCGTCTCCGCCACCCGCGGCCGGATCGCCGGGATGCCGAGCACGTCGGCCTGGAACTGCATCAGCAGCTCGTCGACGGTCATGCCGCCGTCGACCTTCAGCTGATCGAAGGAGATCCCGGTGCCAACCGCGTCTCGCACGGCGTCGAGCACCTCGCGCGTCTGCCACGCGGTCGCCTCCAGCATCGCCCGCGCGATGTGCGCCTTCGTCGTGTACGCGGTGAGGCCGACGATCGCGCCCCGTGCGTCCTCGCGCCAGCGCGGCGCGAACAGCCCGGAGAAGGCCGGCACGACGTAGACGTCGCCGGTGTCGGGGACGGACGCCGCGAGCGCCTCGACCTCGTCGGCGCTCGCGATGAAGCCGAGCTGGTCGCGCAGCCACCGCACGCCCGCGCCGGCGACGGCGATCGAGCCCTCCAGCGCGTACGCGGGCGGTCCGTCGCCCAGGCGGTAGGCGACCGTCGTCAGCAGCTCCCGCGAGGCGACCGGCTCGGCGCCCGTGTTGACGAGCAGGAAGCAACCCGTCCCGTAGGTGTTCTTCGCCTCGCCCGGGGTGAAGCACGCCTGGCCGAACAGCGCGGCCTGCTGGTCGCCGAGGATGCCGGAGAGGGGGACGCCGTCGAGCGCGGTGCCGGCCCGGATCTCGCCGTAGACCTCCGAGGAGGAGCGGATCTCGGGCAGCGTCGCGCGCGGGATCCCGATCAGGTCGAGCGCCTCGTCGGACCAGTCCAGCGTGCTGAGATCCATCAGCAGCGTCCGGCTCGCGTTCGTCACGTCGGTCACGTGCACGCCGCCGCGCCGTCCGCCGGTCAGCTGCCAGATCAGCCACGAGTCGACCGTCCCGAACAGCACCTCGCCGGCTTCCGCCCGCGCCCGCAGCGACGGGTCCGCGTCCAGCAGCCAGCGCGCCTTCGGGCCGGAGAAGTAGGTGGAGAGGGGGAGGCCGGTCGTCGCGCGCAGGCGGTCGGCGTCCGCGGCCGTCGCGCCGCCCTCGCGCGCGCGCCCGGCTGCCGGCGCGCCGGCGCGCGCCAGCTCCGCCACGAGCGGCGCGGTGCGCACGTCCTGCCAGACGATCGCGTTGTGGACCGGCTCGCCGCTCGCGCGGTCCCACAGCACCGTCGTCTCGCGCTGGTTGGCGATCCCCACGGCCGCCACGTCGCGCGCGCTCGCGCCGGCCGCCGCGACGGCCTCGTCGACCACCGCGCGCACGTTCGCGAGGATCTCCAGCGGGTCGTGCTCGACCCAGCCGGCGCGCGGGTGGATCTGCGCGTGCTCGCGCTGCGCCGTCCCGGCGGCCGTCCCGTCGCGGGCGAACAGGATGCAGCGGCTCGACGAGGTGCCCTGGTCGATTGCAGCTACGTAACGCGACACGTCCGCCTCGCTCCTACGATGGTGGCGGATCCTAATGCGCGCACCGCTCCCGTCACGCACCTTCGAGCGCCCGTTCGACCTGATCGTCATCGGCGCCGGCATCAACGGCGCCGGCATCGCGCGCGACGCGACGCTGCGCGGGCTCTCGGTCCTGCTGGTCGACAAGGGCGACGTCGGCGCCGGCACCACGAGCCGCTCGACGCGCCTCGTGCACGGCGGCCTGCGCTACCTCGAGCACTTCGAGGTGCCGCTCGTGCGCGAGTCGCTGCGCGAGCGCGAGACGCTGCTGCGGATCGCCCCGCACCTCGTGCACCCGCTGTCGTTCCTGCTGCCGATCTACGAGGAGCGCAAGCGCCGGCCGGCGGTCATCCGCATGGGGATGATGGCCTACGACGCGCTGTCGCTCGACAAGTCGCTCGAGCGCCACCGCATGCTCAGCCGCGACGAGGCGCTGCGGCGCGAGCCGGGCCTGCGCAGCGACGGGCTGCGCGGCGCCGCCGCCTACTACGACGCGCAGGCCGCCTACCCCGAGCGGCTCGCGCTCGAGAACGCGCTCGACGCGCGCCGCCACGGCGCGGTCGTGCTGCCGTACATGCGCGTGACCGGGCTGCAGCGGGGCGCGGGCGGGCCGGACGCGCGGGTCAGCGGCGTCGCCCTGCACGACGAGCTGCACGGCGACGAGCACCTCGCACGCGGCGCGCTCGTGATCAACGCGACCGGCCCGTGGGTCGACGAGCTGCTGGCGCCGCCGGGCGACGCCGGCGCCGCCGCCGGCCGGCCGCTGATCGGCGGCACGAAGGGCAGCCACCTCGTCGTCGAGCCGTTCCCGGGCGCCCCGCGCGAGGCCGTGTACGCGGAGGCGGCGGGCGACGGCCGGCCGTACTTCGTCGTGCCGTGGAACGGGCTCTACCTGATCGGCACCACCGACACGCGCTTCGACGGCGACCTCGACGACGTCGTCGCGACCGACGAGGAGGTCGCCTACCTGATCGACGAGAACGAACGGGCTGATCCCGGGCGCCGCGCTCACGCCCGAGCGCGTGCTCTACACGTATGCCGGCGTGCGGCCGCTGCCGGCCCCCGGCGTCGGCAAGGACGCCGGAGACGAGGGCGCGATCACGCGCAGCCACGTGATCCACGACCACGCCGGCAGAGACGTGCCGGAGGGCGAGCGGGTCGAGGGGCTGCTGTCGATCGTCGGCGGCAAGATCACGACCTACCGGCGCCTCGCGGAGGAGACCGTCGACCAGGCCGTCAAGAAGCTCGGCCGCAAGGCCGACAAGTGCCGCACGCACCAGCTGCCGCTGCCCGGCGGGACCGCCTACCCGTTCGAGGGCTTCCGCGAGCGCTTCCGCGCGACGAGCGGGCTGCCGCTCGAGACGGCGGACCGGCTGCTGCGCATCTACGGCACCCGCGCCGCCGAGGTGCTCGACTTCGCCGACGGCGCGCCCGAGCTGCTGGAGCCGTTCGACCCCGACAGCGGCGCGATCGGCGCCGAGGTCGTCTTCTCGCTGCGCACCGAGCTGGCCGAGATGCTCGCCGACGTCGTCGCCCGCCGCACGCTCGTCGGCTATGGCGCCCACGCCGGCCTGACCGCGATCGACGCCGCCGCCGAGATCGCAGTCCGCCACGCCGGCTGGTCCGACGAGCGCGCCGCCCGCGAGGTCGAAGCCTTCCGCGCGCAGGCGCAGGCCACGCTGCGCCCGCGCCTCGTCGTCGCACCTGAGGTGGAGCCCATCGCCACCGGGCGCGCGACCGTCTTCGCCGGCGCCGCCCGCGCGCTGCGCCGCCGCTCCCGCGCCTGAGCGTGTCCTCGGCTCAGCCGCCCGCCGCCGCGATCCGCGCGACGTGCTCGGCGATCCCGGGCGCCTGGTCCTCCTGCAGGAAGTGCTTGCCGGGCAGCCGGTGGATCGTCTCCAGGCCGGCGGCGCGCCGCGCGAGCTCCCCGTATCTCGCGAGCGTGAGCGCCGGGTCGCGCTCGCCCCACACGACCTGCACGGGATAGGGGACGTCGCGCACCGCCGAGACGTACAGGTCGCGCTTCTCGCGCGTGCGCTCGAAGCCGCGCATCACCCGCAGGAACGCGGCGCCGCGATCGTCGCCCAGCAGCAGCGCGCGGTAGGCGTCCAGCTCGTCGCGCGTGACCGCGCGCGTGTCCGCGACGCCCTGCAGGCGCATCAGCGCGCGGAAGGCGAACGGCGGCGTGCCGCGCAGGTAGGACTCGCCGATCGGCCGCCGCAGCGCGAACGGCTCCATCGACCACGGCCGCCTGAACGTGTCGGCCTCGACGATCGTGTTCAGCAGCGTCAGCGACGCGACCCGCTTCGGCAGCGCGGCCGCCAGCTCGAAGCCGACCGGCCCGCCGACGTCGTGCACGACGAGGTGGAAGCGCTCGATCCCGAGCGCGTCGACCGCCGCGGTCGCGAAGCGGCCGAGGCCGCTCCACGTGTAGTCGAAGCCGCCCGGCCGGTCGGCGAGGCCGAGGCCGGGCAGGTCGAACGCGACCCCGCGCAGCCCGCGCGCGGCCAGCTCGTCGAGCACCTTGCGGTAGAGGAAGCACGAGGCCGGCACGCCGTGCATGCACAGCACCGCCGGCCCCGCGCCGGCCTCGCGCACGAAGCTGCCGACGCCGGCCGCCTCGAAGCGACGGCCGGCGCGACGGTGCTGCTCGATCACCGCGGCGGCGCTCACCGCTCAGGCCACCCCCGGCTGCGCGACCGGCCGCGGGCTCTCGTGGCCCGCCTCGGTCGTGACGAGGATCGCGCCCTCGCCGGAGGCGTACGCCTCCTCGCCGTGCTGCGTGACGTCCATGCCGATCGCCTCTTCGATCTCGCTCGTGCGCAGCGGCATCAGCGCGCCCATCAGCTTCAGCAGCGCGAACGTCATGCCGAACGCGTACGCCGGCGTCGCGACCGCCGCGAGCCCCTGCCACAGCAGCTGCGTCGCGTTGCCGTAGAGCAGCCCGTCGGAGACGCCGTTCCAGCCGACCTGCGCGACGAAGCCGATGAAGACGATCCCGACGAGGCCGGCCGTGCCGTGCGCGGCGAGCACGTCGAGCGTCTCGTCCACGCGCGTGCGCGGGCGCCAGACGATGATCGCGTAGCTCGGCAGCGCCGCCAGCGCGCCCAGCGCCATCGCCCAGCCGGGGCTGATGAAGCCGCCGGCCGGCGTGATCGCCACGCAGCCGACGATGATCGCGGTGGCGGCGCCGATCGCCGTCACCTTGCGCCCGCGGATCAGGTCGAGCGCGAACCACACGACGAGCGTGCAGGCCGGCGTCAGCAGCGTGTTCGTGAACGCCAGCACGCTCGCGTTCCCGGTCGAGAAGCCGCTGCCGCCGTTGAAGCCGAACCAGCCGAACCACAGCAGGCCGGCGCCGAGCAGCACGAGCACGGCGTTGTGGGGCAGCAGCGCCTGGCGGCCGTAGTCCTTGCGCGCGCCGACGACGATCGCGGCCGCCAGAGCCGAGAAGCCGGACGCCATCTCGACCGCGATGCCGCCGGCGAAGTCGAGCGTTCCGCCCGACTGGAGCCAGCCGCCGCCGAAGCCCCAGTGCGCCAGCACGGCGTAGACGAGCACCGACCACAGCGCGGCGAAGATCATGAACGCGCCGAAGCGCATCCGCTCCACCACCGCGCCGGAGATCAGCGCGACGGTGATGATGCAGAAGGTCGTCTGGAACGCGAAGAAGACGAGGTGGGGGATCGTCGTGCCGGCGCGCGGCGCGAAGCCGACGTCGTGCAGGAACGCGAGGTGCAGGCCGCCGATCAGGTCACCGGTGCCGTCGAACGCGAGCGAGTAGCCGACGGCCGCCCACGTGACGGTCGCGACCGCGATCGCCGCGACGGACATCATGAACGTGTTGAGCGTGCTCTTCTCACGCACGAGGCCGGCGTAGAAGAGGCCGAGCGCGGGGGTCATCATCAGCACGAGCGCGGTCGCGACGAGCATCCAGGCGGTGTCGCCGGTGTCGATCGCCCCGGCGGCGGCGAGCAGCGGTGTCGGCATCGGCTACTCCCCCACCGGGGTGACGGCGGCCTTGTCGGCCTCGCCGGTGCGGATGCGGACCGCGCGCTCGAGCGGCACGACGAAGATCTTGCCGTCGCCGACCTCGCCGGTGCGCGCGCCGTCGCAGAGCGCGTCGATCGTCGCGTCGACGAAGTCGTCGGAGACGGCGATCTCGAAGCGGACCTTGTCCGACAGGCCGACCTTGACGGTCGTCCCGCGATAGGTCTCGACGCGGTCGAGCTCCCCGCCGTGTCCCTGCACACGGCTCATCGATACGCCGCGCACCTCGGCGCGGTAGAGGGCCTCCAGCACGTCGTTGGCCTTCTCGGGCCGGACGATGCCGATCACGAGCTTCACAGCAAGCTCCTTTTCTGTACGACATGACGGTGAGGCCCACGCGATGACGGGTGGGAGGCGCCGGCGCGACCGGCTGCACCCAACCGGACGTCCCGCCGCTCCCCGACGTGAGCGTGGCGAGCCTAACGAAGAGGCGTCGCGCGGGACGCCGTTAGGTGAGCTGCCCACGGACTTCGTGAACGGGTGAGGAGGCGTCCGGCCTCCGACGGAAGGTGCGGTCTGCGACGACAGACCCGCCGAAGGAGGCCGGACATGGAGGACGGTAGGTGCAAGCTCGGATTGCAGGGCCGCTTGGAGCTCGTGCGGCTGATGGAGTCGGGGTCGACGCTGAGGGCGGCCGCGGCCGCCCTCAGCGTCGCGCCGGCGACCGCGCACCGGTGGTGGCACCGGTGGAAGGACGCCAGCGAGGCTGAGCGGGCCACCAGGGCGTGTCTGCGCGCGCGGCCGCCGCGGCCGCGGTCGTGTCCCTGGGCGCTGAGCGTGGAGGCCGAGCAGGCGATCCTGACCGCGCGGGCGCGGACGAACTACGGGCCGATGCAGCTGCAGTTCCTCACCGGCCGGCACCGCTCGACGATCTGGAAGGTGCTCAAGCGTCACGGCGTCAGCCGCCAGCGCGCCAGCGAGCCCCGCCGGCAGTACAGACGCTACGAGTGGGCCGAGGCCGGTGCTCTGTTGCACATCGACGCGTTCGAGCTGCCGAAGTTCGAGCGCCCCGGCCACTGGGCCCACGGCGACCGCTCAGCCCGCCACCGCACCAAGCGCGCCGGCAAGATCAAGGTCATCGGCGTCATCGACGACCACACCCGCCTGGCCTACTGCGAGATCCACAGCGCCGAGAACGCGATCACCGTCTCGAGCACGCTGCGGCGCGCGGCCGCCTGGTTTGGCGAGCAGGGCTGCGGTCCCGTCGAGGCCGTGATGTCCGACAACGCGAAGTGCTACGCGACCAGCCACGAGTTCGCCAAGACACTCGCCGCGCTCGAAGCCCGGCACATCCTCACCCCGCCGTTCACGCCCCGCTGGAACGGCAAGATCGAACGGTTCTTCAAGACGCTCGACCGCGAATGGGCCCACGGCCGCATCTGGCCGACCTCGACCGAACGCGACCGCGCCCTGTCATCGTTCATCCGCTACTACAACCGCCGCCGGCCGCACACCGCCGCCAGAGGCCACGCCCCCATCACCCGCGTTCACCAAGACCGCGAGCAGAACAGTTAGGCGACGGGCGGCGGCGAGCCGGCGGCGCTCGCCGGCAGCGCCGGATCCCAGCCGCAGGCGCGGCAGGCGTGCGCGAACGCCGAGCGCGCGAACGCAAGCGCTGCCGCGTGCGGGTCGGGGCTCGCGACGGCGTCGGCGTGGTCGAGCAGGAGCTCGCCGAGGGCGGGCTCCCAGCGCGCAGCGGGGGGCTCGAGCGCGGTGTCGCCGTAGCCGTCGGGCGCGGGGTGCGCGTAGGCGTAGAAGGCGGGCTGCGGGTATCTCGCGTCGCCCGGCCACCAGCCGACCGCGACCTCCTCGGCGTCCATCGCGTTGCGCATGATGAAGTCGTCGGCCGGCGGCGCGGCCGGCTCGCCGGAGAAGAGGTTGACGGCGAGGTCGAACGAGCCCCACCACGCGTTCACGGGCGTGGAGCGCCCGCGGTAGGGGGCGCGGAAGGCGGCGAGCACGAGCGCGGCCCGCGTGGCCGCCTGGACGTAGGCGCCGACGGCGTGCGGGTCGTAGGTGGCGTGCTCGTCGTCCTCGTCGAGCGGGACGGTCCAGGCGACCTCCTGCGGCGCCGGGTCGATCGCGACCGCCTCGCCGGCCAGCTCGCGCACGGCCGTCAGCAGCCGCCTGGTGACGGTCCCGACGGCGCGGTCCGGCATCAGCGCGACGCGCCGGCTCTCGCCGCCGCTGTGCTCGACGACGACGTGGTGCGTGTGCAGGTCGAGCACGACGACGACGCTGCCCGATCCGTCGGGCGCCGGCAGCGGCAGCGTCTCCCATCCGCGGGCGGTCAGGCGCAGCGCGGCGTGTTGCAGCTGCGGCTCCGGCGGCGCCAGCGCGACCGCCAGCTTCCCGAGCACCTGCGCGTGCGCATGCAGCGTGTCGCACGTCGCGGCCCAGGCGTCGTACGGCGGCAGCGCGGGCCAGGCGGCGGGCATGCGCGACACGCTACTCCGCGGGCTGCTCGAGCGAGCAGCTGGCGCGCTCGTCGACCACTGGCGTACGTACGTCGCGGCGGCACCGCGAGCGCGGCGCGAGTCGAGGACGTGACGATCGACACACCTGCGCTTCGCGCTGCCGCGTCGATGCTCGGCGTGATGATGAGGCCGTAGCGCCAGCTACTGCGCCGGCTCGTCGACCGCGAGCACCGCCGGCAGCACGTGCCGCACGGTCGCGAGGATCGTCTGCGCGACGATCGCGTGCGTCTGCGCGCGCGTCGGTCCCTTGCCCGTCAGCCAGTCGCCGATCGCGCGCTCCATCATGCCCGTGGCCGCGCGCATCGTCAGCCGCGCCGCGGGCGGCAGGTCCGTCGTGCCGAGGTGGTTGACGAGGATCCGCTCGGCGATCGCGTCGCGCAGCTCGTCCTGCAGCGCCTCGAGCTGCGGGTCGCCGCCGAACGGGCCGGCGCCGAGGAAGATCATCGCCGTCTCGCGGCTGCGCTCCAGCAGGTCCAGCCACGCGTCGGTGTTGGCGGCGACCATCTCCTCGACGCCGAGGCCGAGGTCGGTGCGCACGACCGCGGGCGTGCGTGCGACGACGTCGCGCGCGACCGCCAGGAAGAGGCCGCGCTTGTCGCCAAAGTAGTGGCCGACGAGCGCGCGGCTCGCGCCGGCGTCGCGGGCGACCGCCTCGACGCTCACCTCCGCGTAGGGGTGGGAGGCGAAGGCGCGGCGCGCGGCGTCGAGGATCTCCCGACGCCGCGCCTCCGGATCGAGCCGTCGCCGCCCGCCGCTCACCGCAGCAGCGGTACCGGCGGACCGATCAGCGGCGTCTTCAGCGGCGCCGCGGCGCCGACCATCACGCTGACCTCGTAGCCGCCCGGGTTCGTCTGGATCGGGATCGGCTTCCAGTTGTTCGCGACCCAGACGTTGCCGGACGGGTCGATCTCCACGGCCGTCAGGCGCGTGAAGCCGTCGAACGCGTAGCCGGTGCGGTTCGGCGAGATGGGGTCGCCGGTCTTGGAGCCGGGACGGCAGTTGCGCCGCGCCATGCCGCAGAACTCGGAGACGCGCTTGCTGGCGAAGTTCGCGACCCACGCGTTGTCGTCGCCGTCGACCGCGATGCCCCACGGGATCGTGAGGCCGCCGCCGGTGAAGGCGGTCCCCTCCTGTGTGACCGGTCTGCCGCCGGCCGCCAGGAGCGAGAGCGATCCGCCGACGTTGCTGAGGTCGGTTCTGCCATCCGGGCACGGCAGGTCGATGGCACCCGAGTTGGCGATCCACATGTTGCCTCTGCTGTCGGAGGCGATGCCCATCGGTCGTCTGAGCCCGAGCTGCGCCGCGTCGTACAGCGCCTGCCGCGATCCGTCGGGGTTGAGGATCGCCAGCTTGCTGTTGCCCAGGCCGGTCGCGTAGACCATTCCCGAGCCGTCGATCGCGATGTCGAACGCCTCCGTCAGCCCGACGTCGAGCCCGACGCCCGCTCTCGGGTCGCCGGCCGGCAGCCGCGAGACCTTGCCGTTGCCGCAGTTGGCGACCCAGATGTTGCCTCTCTGGTCGGAGACGGTGCCCTGGGGCCAGAAGATGTCGCCGGCCACGACGCCCGTGTCCCCGGCGAGGCTTCTGCCCTGCGAGTTGAAGACGGAGACGCTGTTGTGCGGCGGCTGCAGTCTCTCCGGGCACTTCGGCGCCGGCGCCGCGAAGCCGAAGTTGCCGACCCAGACGTTCCCTCTCGGGTCGAGCCCGATGCCGTAGCCGGCGCCGCTGAGGCCGCCGCCTTGGAAGGGGCTGTTCGGCAGGTAGCGCCCGTCGGGCCCGAACACCGGCAGCAGGTCGCTGCCGCAGCGCGGGATCAGCGGATCGGCGCCGTACACGTAGTTGTTGGCGACGTAGACGTTGCCGTCGCCGTCGATCGCGAAGTTGCCGGGGCCGTCGATCGATCTGCCGTCGCCGACGAACCGCACCGGCATCGTCCAGGCGGCGAGGCGCTGCTTGCGCGTCAGCGCTCCGCGGTAGGGCGCGGGACCGTCGAGCGCGAGCGAGCGCAGCCGCTTGACGTTGTGCCACGGGAACTTCGCGATGTCGGCGACCGCCTGCAGCGTGCCGGTCGGGCGCGCGTGGCCGCGGACGTGCGTGAGCCGCAGCAGGCGCCCGCAGCCACGGGACGAGCGGGCGCAGGACGTCAGCATGTTGGCGACCGAGCGGAGCTCGGCGAGCGTCGTCGTTCTCACCGCCGTTCGGCTTGCGCAGCAGGACGGGGGAGACCCGGCCGGTGTGGGCGTTCGCGAGGTTCGCCGCCATCAGCGCCGCGTTGCGCGGGCCGGGCGCGGGGCCGCCGATCTTCCAGCCGCCGGTCGTGAACTGCGCGAAGGCGTAGCCGGTCGCGGCGGTCGTCAGCTCGTCGACGACGATCTGCCGCGGGATGCGGCCGCTGCCGAGCGTCGCTGCGAGCCGCACGTGCGAGCGGCGGCCCGCGATGACGTAGAGGACCGCGTCCGCGCCGGGCTTGCGGTAGGTGAGCCGGAACTTGCCGTGTCGGTTCGTGCGGGCGCGGCCGAGCTGCCGCGGCGTGCCGTGGGCGCCGGCGGTGCGGTAGAGGCTCACGGGGACGCCGGACAGCGCGAGCCTGCCGCTTTGCACGCTGCCGCTCAGCGTGCTGCGAGCAGCCGCTGCGGCCGGGAGCGCAAGCGCGAGCGCGCTCAGCAGGGCAAGGACGAACCAGGGCAGACGACGAGCAGGCAAGGGGGACCCTCCAGGGCTCGGGGGAGCGCGACCGTCCAGCAGCCGCTATTGGCGACGCGCCAATAACCTAGACGCCGTCGCGGACGGCGGCAACCGCCTACTGGACGAAATGCCCCCGGAACGAAGAAGCCCCGCACGGTGGCGGGGCTTGCATGCGGCTGAGAGGACTTGAACCTCCACGGGGATTTGTGTACCCCACACGGACCTGAACCGTGCGCGTCTACCAATTCCGCCACAGCCGCAGGGAATCGCGCTCGAAGATACACGGTAGCGCCGATCGCTCGCGGCCTCCCCGCCAGCCCCGCGCTCCCGCAGATCGCTTTGCTATTCTCGCCGCTGACGCGCCGCCATCGTCTAGGGGACTAGGACATCGCCCTCTCACGGCGGAAACCGGGGTTCGAATCCCCGTGGCGGTACTCGCGAAAGCCCTCCAAATCGGAGGGTTTTTGCGTTCCAGGGAGCGCCGCGCTGCAACTGGCGCTGCAATGAACTGCACGGAAGTCGGCACCGGGTGCCACATCTGTGCGGTTGAGGAGGCGACGCTGATTCCGCACTCTGCTCGCGTGAGCATCGGCGTGGAGATCGTCTACGAGAGGGAGGAGGGCGGCTGGGTCGTCGCGTCGATTCCGGCCGTCCGAGGAGTCCACAGCCAAGGGAGAAGCCGCGAGGAGGCACGGGCGAACGTGCTCGACGCGTTGCGCGGCATGCTCGTGCTGCGGGCTGCCTGAGGTCGATGCACCTATCTCGGCTGTAGACACGCCTCATAGCCTCGAAGGCGACATGTCTGCTGCTGTCGCGAGCTTCCAGGGACCGAACCGGATCGTCGTCGTTCCGGTGCTCGAAGAGGTCGAGCTGTTCCGCGTCGTGAACGCGGAGCGTCCACACCATCCCGGGCTGGTGCTCGATCTCACGTCGAACTACGAGCGGCAGGCACGTCCGCGACGGGTCGAGCGCTTCTACTCGATCCTGCATATGGCCGTCTCGACGTTCACGACCCGCGAGGCGGCGTGTGCGTTGGTCGAGCGCTTCCCTGGCATCGGCACGCATGTGGCGCGGTTGCGGCTCCCAGGCGGTGCGGGGTTCTGCATCGATGCCCCACCGAAGGGTGCGCATCGGTCGCTGTGGGGCGCTCCGGTCCAACTCGCGGCATGCGTGGTGGATGTCGTGCCGGCGTAGACCGCGCCGGAGTCCCTCGTTACCCTGATCTATGACCATGGCGCACGGCATCTTCACCAGCACCGGCAATCTCGTCGCGTGGTTCGAGAGCGAGCAGGACGCTCTCGCCGCGCTGGCTGAGCTTGCGCGCGATGAGCCGGAGGCGGCTGACGAGGTCGCAGCGATCCCGTTCGACGACGACGGGAAGGCGTGCGGGCCCGCGGTCAAGGGCTCGGCGCTGCTGCCGAAGGCGGCATAGGCCTGCAGCAGCCCGCTGGGCAGACCGGCGCTCGCGCATGGGCCAAGAGGTGCCGCAACGGACCGTGCTTCCTGCTGCGCCACCATCCACAGCAGGAAGCATTCGGCCCCGTTGGCGTCAGGCGGGAGGCGGTCCCCGACGCGAGCGTGGGGACCGGTGACCGGTTCCGCCTCCTTCGTTGCCTGACGCCGCAAGTTCTTCGCGGCGCCTGAGGTTCGCTACGTGCGTCGGCGTCGCGGTGGTCGCGGCTCGGCGCCGATCAGCGGCTCGGGCAGCACCTCGGCCGAGCGGGTCTCGTAGAGGCCGATCAGCTCCGAGAGCGCGATCGGCAGCCCGCGGGAGAGTCGCATGAGCGTCGAGAAGGTCGGGTTGATCTCGCCGCGCTCGATCGCGCCGACGTAGTTGCGATGCAGCCCGGCTTGGAAGCCGAGCGTCTCTTGCGAGAGTCCGAACCGGGCGCGCAGCTCGTGGACGGCTCTGCCAAGGGTTCCGTGCGCTGCCGAGATCGGCTCGCGCGGGATACGCTGCTTCTGCATGGGAGCTAGTCCCTCCTGTGCACGGCCCGGCGGGTGTCTCACCACCCGTCGGGCTTCTATCTGTAGATGTCCCCCGGACGGTAAGCCCGTTCCCTGTTACAGCACAACACGCGTTTGCAACAAATCTCCGCACTCGCCTGGTCCGCGGCCGCGACGGGCGCGGGGTCGGTCAGTCGCCGTCGGCGGGCAGCAGTGTGAACGGCTCGCCGTCGAGCGCGGTCACGGTGCGGAAGTGGCGGTGGTCGAACGTCGCCAGGCTCCGCGTCGACCATTGGTCTGCGAGGACGACCATCGATGCGTCGGCGAGTCCGAGCTTGAGGTCGCGGTACTGGGCGCACAGCTTGCGGGCGGTCTTGAGCCCTCTCGCGTCGAGCGCTTGGACGGTGTAGGTGACGGCGAGATCGTCGAGCAATGCCAGCTCGGCATCGACGCCGAGCCGGCTCAGGACGAGGTGGTCGGCTTCGGCCGCGGTGAAGGCGGAGACGACCAGCTCGCCCGGCCAGGCCTCCAGCGTCGCGATGATCGCCGCGTGGTCGGGGTCGTTGGCGTCAGCGGCACCGTAGAGGGCGCCGGCGTCGACGATCAGCGCGCTTATCGCCCAAGCTCCTGCCGCACGATCTCGTCCGCGTTGCGCGCCACCGGCTCGCCGCTGCCGCGACCGACTCCCGCCGACCGCAGCCGACGCGGACCCGCAGCCTGCGTCGTGCGCGCGACCGCCTCACGGATGATCTCCGCCTGCGAGCGCCCCGACTCCGCCGCCATCCGCCGCAACGCAGCCGCGTCCCGATCATCGAGATAGACCGTCGTCTTCACCATGCCATATACGGTACCAGCCAACCTGACAGCTCCCAACAGTCTTCCAGCACTGTCCCTCGGCCACCTGCTGTGCCCCTCGCTCCCCGCCAGCCTCACCGCCTCCTCAGTACCGGCCCGACCCACATCTTGTGGTGTTGGTCGAGGAAGGGGGTCTCCGGTGTGGAGCGCAGCGGAATCAGCGGAGACCCCCTTCCTCGATCGCCGGTCTGGCGGGCGATCTGGCGGGGAGCGAGGGGCACAGCGTCCGGATCTCAGCCCCGAATCTCCAAGAGATTCAGACCCTGTTCCAGACCCCGGCGCGCGCGCCGGTGAGCATGTCCCGTAGTTCGTGGAAGTAGGACGGCGGTCCCTCCGCCGCGTCGCTCTGGTTGGGAGCGTTCGCGGTGATCCCCAAGATCGATCGGAGGAACCGCCGTGGAGAGGACCGTATCGGCCGAGGAGGCCGTCAAGGAGTCGCAGTTGCCGGATCGGGTGCAAGCGGCGCTCGGTGAGCTGGCCGGGGCTGCGAAGGAAGGGCTGCTCGCGCTCAGTGTCGGCGTCGGGCTCGGGGTGCTGCACGAGCTGATGGAGGCCGAGGTCGAGGAGGTCGTCGGTCCGAAGCATGCGCGTGATCCCGAGCGTCGTGCGGTGCGTCATGGTCATGAGGCCGGCGAGGTGACGCTCGGCGGCCGTCGTGTCCCGGTTGATCGGCCGCGGGTGCGTGCCGTTGACGGTGGCGAGGTCGGGCTGGCGACGTATGCGCACTTCGCCGACCGTGACCCGTTGACCCGCGTGGTGCTTGAGCAGATGCTCGCCGGTGTATCGACCCGTCGGTTCGAACGCACCCGCGAGCCGGTCGGCAGCGAGGTCGCGCAGGCGGAGCGCTCGGCGTCGAAGAGTGCGGTCTCGCGCGAGTTCGTGGGCCGCACTCGTCAGCAGCTCGCGCAGCTGATGTCGCGGTCGCTGGCCGATGTGCGGTTGGCGGTGTTGATGCTCGACGGGATCGACTTGAAGGGCCGCTGTTGCGTCGTCGCGCTGGGCATCACGACTGACGGCGTGAAGGTGCCGTTGGGGTTGTGGGACGGCTCGACGGAGAACAAGACCGTCACCGGCCACCTGCTCGCGGACTTGGTCGAGCGCGGCCTCGACGTCGAGCAGGGCGTCCTCGTCGTCCTCGACGGCTCCAAGGCGCTGCGGGCCGCGGTGGCCGAGGCGTTCGGGCCGGTCCCGGTCCAGCGGTGTGTTCGGCACAAGGAGCGCAACGTGCTCGATCACCTGCCCGAACGCGACCGGCCGGCCGTGAAGGCGCGGCTGCGACGGGCGTGGAAGCTCGACGATCACACCGCCGCGCGCGGGCAGCTCCAAGCGCTCGCCGGCGAGCTGGCCCGGTCGCATCCCGGCGCGGCCGCCTCGCTGAACGAGGGGCTCGATGAGAACGCTGACGATCACGCGCCTGCGCGTCCGCGGCCCCTTGAAGCGCACGTTGCAGTCCACGAACCCGATCGAGTCGATGATCGAGTGCGTGCGCCGCAGCAGCCGCAACGTCAAGCGCTGGCAGCACGGCGAGATGTGCCTGCGCTGGACCGCCGCCGGCATGCTGCAAGCCGAGCGACAGTTCCGCAGGGTGATCGGCTACAGCGAGCTCGCCAAGCTCGCGCTCGCGGTCGAGCGCGACCTCGCCGCCCAGCGCGTCCCGACGCCAACCGCCCCGATCCGGGAGGAGACCGCTACGCTCGTCACCGCCTGAACGTTCACCCCGGGACCGCCGTCACGAACTTCCACGACGAACGGGACATCCTCACGTACAGCTCGCGCTCGGCGAGGCGCAGCAGCGTGTCGCGCAGGGAGTAGGGGTAGAGGACGTTGGCGTCGAGGACGACCTTGAAGGCCATCTCTCGACTCTACGAAGCGGCCGGGACAGCGGCTACAGCGGATCAGTGGTAGCCGATCTCCTCGGAGATCTCGGTCAGCTCGCGCAGCGCCGCTCGCCGCTGCTCGTTGCGCTTTGCCCGGTACGCGAGAACGTCCTCGGTGTTGATGCGGCGGTGGGTGCCGACCTTGTGAAACGGGATGGTCCCGTTCTCGAGGAGTCTGATCACCGAAGGGCGGGAGATCCGCAGGAGGTCTGCGGCCTCCTGCGTGGTCAGCTCGCGTCCGCTGGGGACGAGCGTCATCGCCATGCCCTGCGCCATCCTGGTGACGACCGCTTTGAGTGCCTCGAAGGCGGAAGCCGGCAGGACGATGCTCGCGCCGTCTGGACCGACGAGCCGCGTCTTGCGCTCCGCGGCGGTGTCGAGGTGCGCGAGCAGGTCGACGACCTTCGCCAGCTCGGGTTGTTCCTCGGGGGACGCGCTGAGGACACGCTGAGATGTGGAAGTGGAGGTGGCCATGACGTTGGTTGCTTTCGCTTGCGAGTACCGTAGCAGTAAACGCAGCAAACGCAAATGGTTGCGCTTGCTGCGAATGGTCACTAGCGATATGCGGTGGACCTTGGCCGAGCGCGACGCTACGGTCGCGCGATGGTTGACGACGCGGCAGACGAGGTCGTGTTCGAGGGCGAAGAAGCGGACGCCTTCGTCGAGGCGCTCGAAAGTGGGACGGCGAGCGCCGAGTACCTCCGCGAGGCGGACGAGGTATTCGCGCGGATCTTCAGCTCGGAGCCGGTCAATCGTCTGTTCCAGGAGCCCGCGGGTGGATGAAAGTCGAGTGAAAGTCCGTCCCTGGTTCCAGCGGGTTCCGAGCGGGTGGAAGACGCGCCAAATCGCCCGCCGCACCGGCGCAAACACCGATTCCACCGGTCATCGCCGAACCCCTACGATGCGCTTCGAATCCCCGTGGCGGTACTCGCGAAAGCCCTCCAAATCGGAGGGTTTTTGCGTTCCAGGGAGCGCCGCGCTGCAACTGGCGCTGCAATGAGCTGCACGGTAGTCGGCACCGGGTGCCATATCTGTGCGGTTGTGGGAAGCGCTTGCGCGCCCTACTGTTTGAGGCGATGAGCGATTCGCTGCACGTCACGATCGTCTACGAGCCCGATGAGGACGGTTGGATCGTCGCGTCGGTCCCCGAGGTGCCGGGCGTGCACAGCCAGGGCAGAACGCGTGACGAGGCGCGCGCGAACGTGATCGACGCCCTGCGCGGGATCTTGGAGCTGCGCTTCGGCCAGCATCCGAGCGCTGAGACTGCTCCGGACAGCGAGTCGGTCGAGCTGGTCATCGCGGCGTGAAGCGCCGCGACCTGGAGCGCCACCTGCGCACGCACGGTGCGGCGCTGCTGCGCGAAGGCGGCAATCACAGCTATTGGGGTTTCGACGCCGAGCGCTCGACCGCCGTCCCGCGTCATCGCGAGATCGCATACGGCCTTGCCCGCAAGATCTGCAAGGACCTCGGCATCCCGCCGCCGACCGGCTCGCGGTAGCGGCGGGGCGGCTCGGCCTTCCTGCTGCGTCATCTTCCACAGCAGGAACCTTCCGGCCCAGGTCGGCGCCATGCCGGCGGTGGTTCTCATCGCTGGCGTGGGTGCCGATGCCGCGTCCCGCCTCCTTCGTTGCCCCGAGGTGTCGGGGGATGCGAGCGCCCGTGGTCCCCTATCCGGCGTGGGCGCGGTCGGCGGTGCCGATGAGCGGTTGTGGGCGGACTTGTGCGGCGCGGGTTTCGTAGAGGACGACGATCTCGGAGAGCGGGATGTCGATGCCGCGGGCGAGCCTGAGCAGGGTCGCGAAGGTGGGGTTGATCTCGCCGCGCGCCATCGCTTACGGCTTTCGTTGTTTTCGGGGGCACTGATCTGGCCCCGCTTCCGCGGTTTTGTGTACCGAGCGTGTACATGGGGTTCGCGCGGCGCGAGCTTGGCGCTGCCGCAGGCGATCGACGCGATCCGCGAGCGGCACGACTCGTTCGCGCTCATCGCGCCCCCGTCCCCGCGCGCGTCGAGAACGCCCGTGGATAGATTGCTTACATGAACGGAGTGGTCGTGTAAGCTTATTGTCCATGCCTGTGGTGGCGGAGATGCCGGACACGTTCACGTCGGCGAGGGCGTTCTCGCGCGGGGTGCATCCGCGGGAGTTGTACGCATGGCGTGACGCGGGGGAGGTCGTCGAGCTCTCGCGCGGGGTGTTTCGCCGCGCCGACGCGCCGTTGGCGGGGCATCCCGATCTGCTGGCGGTTTCCTATCGGGCGCCGCGGGCGATCGTGTGCTGCGTGTCGGCCGCGGCGGTGCACGACCTGACCGACGAGCAGCCAGTGCGCGTGCAGGTGGCGGTGCCCAATGGGACCCATCCGCCGCGGATCGATCACCCGCCCACGAAGGTGTTCCGTTTCGATCCGCGAACCTTCGAGGTGGGGTTGACCAGCATCGAGGCCGCCCCGGGCGAGGCGGTCCGCGTCTACGACCCGGCGCGTACGGTGGTCGATCTGATGCGACTGCGTCATCGGCTGGGCGAGGCGATCGCGCACGCTGCGTTGAACCGGTACATGGCCCGGCCGGACGCACGGCCGGCGTTGTTGCTCGAGTACGCGCGCGAGCTTGGCGTGCTCGGCCCGGTGCGTCGCGCGTTGGACGTGGTGAGTGCCCGATGACCCCGGTGAGCCGCGCGACGCCCGCTGGCCGCGCGTACCTGGACCTGCAGAACCGCGCTCGCCGCGAGGGCCGCGGGACCCAGGAGTACCTGACCGCCTATGTGGTCGAGCGCTGGCTGGCGCGGCTGAGCCGCTCGCCCTACGCATCGCAGTTCGTGCTCAAGGGCGGCGTGCTGCTCGCCGCGTTCGGCCAGCGCCGACCGACCGTCGATGCCGACGCGCTCGCGATCGGCATCGCTAACGACGCGCAGGAGGTCGCGGCGCGCGTCGCGGAGATCGCCGCGATCGAGGATCCCGACGACGGCGTCGAGTACCTCGCTGGCTCCATCGCCACACGCGTGATCCGCGACCACGCGCTCTACCACGGCGTCCGTGTCGTGATGGACGCGCGCATCGCCACCGCCGTCGTCAAGCTGCGCCTGGACGTCAACTTCGGCGATCCGGTCACACCCGAGCCAGAGCAGGTTGCCTTGCCCGGGCTGCGGCCGGACAGCCCGCCGATCCACGTGCTCGGCTACCCGGTGGAGACTGTCTTGGCCGAGAAGCTCACCACCGCGATCGATCTCGCCGAGACCAACACCCGGGTCCGCGACCTCGCCGACATCTACACCGTCACCGGCGCCCACACCATCGCGCGGGCACCGATGCGCGACGCGCTGACGGCAACCGCCGCCTTTCGGAACGTAGAACTCGTCCCGGTGTCCGTCGCCGTCGGCAATCTCGCCAGTCTGCGCGGCGGCGGCTACCGCGCCTATCGCGAGGCGCTCGGGCGCTTCGGCGAGCACCTTCCTGACGATCTCGCCGAGGTGATCGCGGCAGCGGCAGCGTTCGCCGACCCGCTGATCGTCAGCGCGGACGCGGCGAACGGGGCGTGGGACCCGGGCGCGCGGCGCTGGTCCACGCGCTGACGCCTGTGCACTCAGTGTGCACATCAGCGCGTACCGGCACGTTCCGCGACGCTCCGCCGTTCCAGAAAATCCCTGCAAATAGAGGTGTATGGGGAAGCAGGCGGGAACGCCTCAGCGCCTTCTCACGGCGGAAACCGGGGTTCGAATCCGCGCTGCAACTGGCGCTGCAATGAGCTGCACGGAAGTCACCACCGGGTGCCACGTCTGTGCGGTTGCGGACGGCGAGGCAGGGTCCGTGAAGAGGCACGCGCGAACGTGATCGAAGCGTTGCGCGGCATCGGCGAGCTGCGGGCGGGGGCCGGAGCACGCTGAGCGTGCTCGGCGCTCGGTCTGCTCAGCCGATGATCTGCGCGAGCGCGTCGGCGGCCAGCGTTACCGGTGCCTGGACGTGTACGTCGCGGTGTTCGTCTACGAGCTTGCGTGCGCCGACGATCGTGACGCCGATGAGGTCGCCGTGCTCGTGCGGACGTCAGCCGCGATCTCTTTCGGAGCCCAAAGCGAGCACGCAGCTCGCGGATGGCCCGGCGGATGTCCTACCACCCGTCGGGCCGGTCAGTCGTCGTCGGCGGGCAGCAGTGTGAACGGCTCGCCGTCGAGCGCGGTCACGGTGCGGAAGTGCCGGTGGTCGAAGGTCGCCAAGTTCCGCGTCGACCACTGGTCCGCGAGCACGACCATCGATGCGTCGGCGAGTCCCAGCTTCAGGTCGCGATACTGGGCGCAGAGCTTGCGGGCGGTCTTGAGCCCTCTCGCGTCGAGCGTCTGGACCGTGTAGGTGACGGCGAGGTCGTCGAGCAGTGCCAGCTCGGCATCGACGCCGAGCCGGCTGAGGATGAGATGGTCGGCTTCGGCCGCGGTGAAGGCGGAGACGACCAGCTCCCCCGGCCAGGCCTCCAGCGTTGCGATGATCGCTGCGTGGTCGGGGTCGTTGGCGTCAGCGGCGCCGTACAGGGCGCCGGGCGCCTGCTAGGACAGGCGGGGCAGGCGCAGCGCAAAGCGCCCGCCGTCGGTCGAGGTGTCGGCGGTGACGTCGCCGCCGCAGGCGCGCGCGACGCGGCGTGCGAGGGGGAGGCCGAGGCCGGCGCTTCCGGTGCGGCTGCGGCCGGGTTCGAAGATGTCCTCGGCGTCGTCGGCGAGTCCGGCTCCGTCGTCGTGGACGATGACGTCGACGTGGCCGTTCTCACCGCCGACGGCGATGGTGACCGTGTTGGAGGCGTGCCGTACCGCGTTCTCGATCAGCGGTTGCAGCGCTTGGGCGACGGCGTCCTCGTCGGCCGCGACGCGTACCGCGGTCGGGGGCGGAGTGAACGCGAGCGTCCTGCCCGCGCGCGCGGCGGCTGGCGTGAGCGCGTCGATTGCCCGTGCGATGCCGGCGCGTACGTCGGAGGAGCCGCGGGTGGGTTCGGCGTCGCTGCGTGCGACGGTCAGCAGCGTGTCGATCACGCGTGCCATGCGCTCGGTGCCGCGCAGGATCTGCTGGAGCGCTTCGCGCACGTCCGCCGGCGTGCCGGGTGCGCGCAGTGCGAGCTCGGCCTCGCCGCGGACGCCACTCAACGGCGTGCGCAGCTCGTGGGCCATCTCGGCGGAGAAGCGCTGCTCGTGGCGGAGGCTCGCGCCGATGCGCGCGAGCAGCTGGTCGAGCGTGGCGGACAGCGCGGTCAGCTCGTCGCGGGGCGGCCCGAGGCCGAAGCGGCGGTCGAGGTCGTGCTCGCTCCAGTCGGCGGCGTGGCGGGTCATGTCGGCGACCGGCTGGAGCGCCTTGCCGACCGCGCGGCGCGCGAGCAGGACGCCTGCGCCGAGCACGAACAGGTCGAGCGCGATCATGCCGAGCAGCGCGATCCGTTCGGTGTGCTCGTACGGGATCAGCGAGGCGCCGACGACGACCGTGCCGATCCGGCGCCCGCCATCCGGGGCGTAGGCGGGCTCGGCGCGCAGGCGTACGCGGTCGCCGATCGAGCGCTCCGTCACGCGCGTGACGCGCGCCAGCGAGTCGGCGGCGTCCTGCACCGCCGGTGCGGCCGTGGGGCGGCGGATGACGCGGCCGTCGGCGAAGACCCATGCCTGCTCGTCGAGGGCGCCGTCCTCGGCCGCGTCGCGCACGACGGTGCGGCCGTGCTCGACGTCCACGAGCGCGAGCTGCGCGTCGGCACGCTCGCGCAGTCCGGCGGAGAGGTCGCGGTCGAGCTGGTGGGAGAGCAGCAGGGAGACGCCGAGCGTGAGGACGGCGAGGCCGAGCGCGAGCACGAGCGCGGTCGCGACCGTGACGCGGTCGCGCAGGTCGAGGCGGCTCATCTGAGGCTGTACCCGACGCCGCGGATCGTTTCGATCGCGCGCGTGCTGCCGACCGTCGTCAGCTTGCGCCGCAGGCGGCCGATGTAGGTGTCGAGCGTGTTCGCGTGCACGATCGCGCCGTCGGGCCAGGCCGCGGCGGTCAGGTCGGCGCGTCGCACGACGTCGCCGGGGCGGGCGGCGAGCGTGGCGAAGATGCGGAACTCGGTCGGCGTCAGCGGCGCCGAGCGCTCGCCGGAGCGCAGTGCGTGCGCGGCCGGGTCGAGCCGGATCCCGTCGGCGAGCTCGACGGGCGCGTTCGTCGTGCCGGCGCGGCGCAGCAGCGCCTGCACGCGCACGACCAGCTCCGCGAGCGCGAACGGCTTGGTGAGGTAGTCGTCGCCGCCCGCGTGAAAGCCGGAGAGCCGATCGGGGAGCGCGTCGCGTGCGGTGAGGAACACCACCGGGGCGCGGACGCCGTGCGAGCGCAGCGCTTGGCAGACGTCGCGTCCGTCGGCGTCGGGCAGGCCGATGTCGAGCACGAGCAGGTCGGGCGGCGCGGCGGAGAACGCGTCGACCGCCTCGTGGCCGGTCATCGTGGCGCGCACCTCGAAGCCTTCGGCGCGCAGTGCGCGCGTCAGCACCGATCGCAGGTCGGCGTCGTCCTCGCACAGGCCGATGCGCACGGCGGGCATCGCTCGATGATGGCTGCTCCACGCCCGTGCCGTCATCCCTCGGCCGCTGTGTTCATGTTGTGGTCACGTTGGAGATGCAAGGGTGATGCGCGTGATCGGCAGGCCTCGAGCGAGCGCGGCGTGGTGCTGCGCGGCCAGCCTTGGCGCCCTGGCGCTCGCCGGTTGCGGCGCGAGCGCCGGCGGTGGGACCACGGCCAGAGCGGGTACGACCGCCGCGACGCGGCCGCCCGCGGTGCGCACGCGGCCCGTCGCGCTGCGGCTCGCCGCCCGCGCGACGCTTCCGGTGCCGGTGCAGCTGCCCGGCCTCGCCGTCGCCGGCGGACGGCTGCTCGCGGCCGGCGGGCTCAGCGCCGCGGACGCCTCGGTGGCGGACGTCGTCGCGGTCGCCGGCACCGGCGTCGCCGCACCGCGGACGTTCACGACGCTCCCGCAGGCGATCCACGACATGGGCGCGGCCGGCATCGCAGGCCGTCTGTTCGTGTTCGGCGGCGGCAGCGCGAGCGGGCCGACCGCGGCGATCGAGGCGATCGACCCCGACGGGCACGTGAGCGCGGCCGGGAAGCTGCCGTCGCCCAGCTCGGACCTCGAGGCGGCCCGCATCGGCTCGACCGTCTACCTCGTCGGCGGGTACACCGGCAGCGTGCCGCTGCGCTCCGTGCTCGCGTTCGCGCCCGGCCGGTCGATCCGCGCCGTCGGGACGCTCCCGCACCCGCTGCGCTATGCCGCCGTCGCCGCGGTCGGCGGGCGGCTGCTGATCGCCGGTGGCAGCGATGGGACGCATGCGCGCTCGGAGATCGTCTCGTTCGATCCGGCCAGCGGCCGCGCCCGCACGATCGGCGCGCTGCCGGCGCCGCTGGCGCACGCCGCCGGCGCGTCGCTCGGCGGGACCTTCTACGTCCTCGGCGGCCGCGGCGACGGGCTCGCCAGCCAGCGGCGGGAGATCCGCGCGATCGATCCCGTCAGCGGGCGCGTGCGGCGCGCCGGGCACCTGCCGGTCGCGCTGTCGGACCTGAGCGCGGCGGCGTTCGGCGACCGCATCTGGGTGGTCGGGGGGCGCGACGCGGCGGGCACGGTTCACGACGAGGCGTGGGCCTTCGCCCCGCACGCGACGACGAGCCGCACCACGTCCACCACGCCCGTGGCCAGGGCCGACGTGACGCCGCCGCCGGGGCGGATCCCGCCGCTGCTCTCGCCGACGAACGTCTACGCCGCCGAGCGGCCTGGGCCGCTCGCCGCCGCCGCTCGCCACGCCCGGCCGCTCGTCTACGTGCCGAACTCCGAGTCCGGCACGGTCGACGTGATCTCCCAGCGCAGCGGCCGCATAATCGATCACTTCGCGGTCGGCAGACTGCCGCAGCACGTCACGCCGTCGTGGGACCTCAGAACGCTGTGGGTCACGAACGACCTCGGCAACAGCCTCACGCCGATCGACCCGCTGACGGGGAAACCGGGCAGACCGGTGCCGGTGCTCGACCCGTACAACCTCTACTTCACGGCCGACGGGCTGCGCGCGATCGTCGTCGCCGAGGCGCACAAGGAGCTCGACTTCCGCGAGCCGCACACGATGAAGCTGCGCCATGCGCTGCACGTGCCCCAGTGCCCCGGCGTCGACCACATGGACTACACGGCCGACGGTCGCACCGCGCTCGTCTCGTGCGAGTTCGGCGCCGACATGATCGTCGTCGACCTCGTCCACGAGCGCGTCCTGCGCACGATCCACCTGCGCCCCGGGTCCAAGCCGCAGGACGTCAAGCTCTCGCCCGACGGCCGCGTCTTCTACGTCGCCGACATGACCGCGAACGGCGTCTGGCTGATCGACGCCCGCACGTGGCGCGTGCTGCGCCTCCAGCCCACCGGCCGCGGCGCCCACGGCCTCTACCCGAGCCGTGACGCGCGCACGCTCTACGTCACCAACCGCGACGAGGGCACGATCTCGCTGATCTCCTTCCGCACCCGGCGGCCCTACCGCAAGTGGACGATCCCCGGCGGCAGCCCCGACATGGGCGGGCTGTCGGCCAGCGGACGGGTGCTGTGGCTCGGCGGCCGCTACGGCGGCGAGGTCTACGCGATCGACACCCGCACAGGCCGGGTCGTGCACCGCGTCAAGGTCGGCAGCGGCCCGCACGGCCTCGCCGTCTGGCCCCAGCCGGGCCGCTACTCGATCGGGCACACCGGCATCCTGCGCTGACGGCGTCGCGGCGAGCGGCGCCGTTCAGGAACTTGACAGCTTCGCGGTGGGACGGTGGAGCGGTGGAAGGCTCGGCGACCCGGCTGGAGCTCAGGCGACGCGATCGCCGTTGGGCGGTCCGCGCGCGGCGGGCGGCGCCGCTCGTCGCGATCCTCGCGCTGGCGGTGGGCCTGCGGCTGTGGGAGCTCGACCGCGTCGGCGGGAACGCCTTCTACGACGCGGCGGTGCGCAGCATGTCGCGTTCGTGGCACAACTTCTTCTTCGGTGCCTACGACCCGACGGCGATGACGGCGATCGACAAGGCGCCGGCCGATCTGTGGCTGCAAGTGGCGAGCGTGAAGCTGCTCGGCTACGGCAGCCTCGCGCTGCATCTGCCCGAGGCGCTCGGCGCGATCGCGGCGGTCGGTCTCGTCTACGGCGTCGGCTGCCGGCTGTTCGGTCGCACGGCCGGGCTCGCGGCCGCCGCGGCGCTCGCGGTGCTGCCCGTTTCGGTGCTCACCGGTCGCAGCGACACGATGGACTCGCTGATGAGCGCGCTCGTGGTGCTCGCCGCCTGGCTGGTCGTGCGCGGCGCGCAGGCGCCGGCCGGGCGCCGCGTGCGCTGGCTCGTCGCGGCCGGCGCGGTGCTCGGCGTCGCGTTCAACGTCAAGCTCGCGGAGGCGCTCGTGCCGCTGCCCGCGCTCGCGCTGCTCGCCTGGCTCGCGCTCGCGGGCGAGGAGACCGGCCGGCGCGTGCGCGCGCTGCTCGCGGGCGGGGCGGCGTTCGCGGCGGTGTCGCTGTCGTGGCTGGTAGCCGTGGCGCTCGCGCCGGGTCCGAAGCCGTTCCCGATCGGCTCGCAGGACGGCACCGCGTGGAACGTCGTGGTCGTCTTCGACGGTCTCTCGCGCCTGGGGCTGGCACCGTCCGCGAACCCGCAGCCGAGCGGCGCCGGCGCCGGGCCGCTCGCGCTGTTCGGGGCCAGCGGCGCCCATCTCGGCGCGCTGATCGGGGGTGAGCTGCTGAGCGCGCTGCTGGCCGGCGGTGCGGCGCTCGCGCTCTCGCGGCGGCGGTCCGTTCCGCGTCTGGCGCGCGCGGGCGCCGCGTTCCTCGGCGTGTGGATCCTCACCGGCTTCGCCGTCCTCTCGCTGGCCGCCGGGCTGAGAACGCGGTACCTCGAGGCGCTCGCGCCGGCGGTCGCGCTCGCGCTCGGGGCGGCCGTCGCGGGACTCGCGCACGCCGGCGCGACGCGGCCGCGCCAGACTGCGGCGGTGGCGAGCGCGGCGCTCGCGTGCACGATCCTGCTCGCGGCTGCGTTCGGAGTGCTGGCGGCGCATCCGCCCGCGGCCGCGCTGATCGTGACGTGCGGCGCCGTGCTCGCCACCGCCGCGGTCGTCCGCGCGAGACCGCGGTGGTCCGCTCGCGCGCTCGCGACGATCGGCCTCGCCGGCCTGCTCGTGATCCCGGCGGCGACGTCCGTGCGGCTCGTGCAGGCCCACAGCTCCGACGGCGGCAACCCGGGTGGGATGCCGCTGGGCGCGCTCGCGCGCCTGAGCGGCTACCTCGCGGCCCACCGGCACGGAGCGCGGTATGCGTTCGCGACCGCCGCCGCGGCGAAGGCCGGGGCGTTGATCGCCCGCGACGGCCAGCCCGTCCTCGTGCTCACGAGCGCCTACGGGATCTCGCTCGTCACGGCCCGCCAGCTGGCCGCCGACGTCAGCGCCGGGCGCGTGCGCTACCTGCTCGCCGGTGGCGCACCGTGCCGTCCCGGCAACCGCTTCGCGACCGGCTGCGCGGGGGCGGTGCGCTGGGCGCAGGCGCACGGGACCGACGTCAGCGCCGCCGCCGGCGCGCCGCGCAAGGGCATGCTGCTGCGCCTCGACCCACAGCGGACGCGGCCGCTGCGCTCGCCTACGCTGTGAGGCGATGTCGCGTCCCTCCGTCCTCGTGGTCGACGACGACGCTCCCGTCCGGCGCATGCTGGAGCGGACGCTCGGTGCCGAGGGCTACGACGTCTGCGCGGCGGCCGACGGGGGCGCGGCGCTGGCGGCCGTCGAGCGCACGGTGCCCGACCTGCTCGTGCTCGACGTGGCGATGCCCGGCCTCGACGGGCTCGCCGTCGCGCGGCGCCTGCGCGGCAAGCGGCTCGCGACCCCGATCCTGCTGCTGACCGCGCGCGACGGCGTCGCCGACCGCGTCGCCGGGCTGGACGCCGGCGCGGACGACTACCTGCTCAAGCCGTTCGCGCCGGAGGAGCTGCTCGCGCGCGTGCGGGCGCTGCTGCGGCGCGGGCGCGCCGTGCCGGACACGCTGGCGTTCGGCGACCTCACGCTCGACGCCGCCACCGGCCGCGGCGAGCGCGGCGGGCGCGACCTGGAGCTGACGCCGCGCGAGGCGGAGCTGCTCGCGCTGCTGCTGCGCGAGGCGCGCACCGTCGTCTCGCGCGAGCGCGCGCTGGAGGAGGTGTGGGGCGGAGAGCTGGAGGCGCGCCCGAACGTCGTGGACCGCTACGTCGCCGACCTGCGCCGCAAGCTCGGCGACCCGCCGCTGATCCGCACCGTGCGCGGCGTCGGCTTCGTGCTGGACCGATGACGCGTCCGCTCAGCCTGCGCTTGCGCGTCGCGCTCGCCGCGGCCGTCACGGCCGTGCTCGCCGTCGTGCTGCTCGGGGCGGTGACGCTCGCGCTCGTGGACCGGCAGCTGCACCGCTCGCTCGACCGTGGGCTGCGCGACCGCGCGGCCGAGGTCGCGCGGCTGGCCGCGACGACGCCGCGGCTGATCACCGCCGCCGGCGTGCTGGAGGGCCGCGTCGGCACGAGCGCCGCGTTCGTCCAGGTGCTCGATCCGCATGGGCGGATCGTGGCGCGCTCGGCCGCGCTCGGCGGCCGCGTCCTGCCCGACGCGCCGGCGCTGCGGAGGGCGCTGCGCCAGCGGCGCGCCGGCTACGGCGAGGTGCGGCTCGGCGACGAGTCGCTGCGCCTCTACGCCGCGCCGCTCGGCCGGCTCGGCGGCGGACAGGCCGCCGGCGGGGCGGTCGCCGTCGCCGGCTCGACGAGCGGCATCGCGGACACGCTCGGGCCGCTGCGCCGGCTCGTCGTGATCGCGGCGCTCGCGACCGCGCTGCTCGCCGCCGCGCTCGCGGTGCTGTTGACGCGCCGCGCGCTGGGGCCGCTGACGCGCCTCACCGCGGGCGCGGAGGCGATCGCGCGCACGGGCGACCCGGGCCGGCGGCTGCCGGGCGGCGCACGCGACGAGGTCGGGCGCCTGGCCGCGACGCTCAACGCGATGCTCGCGGCGCTGGAGCGCGCGGGCGAGCGCGAGCGGCGCTTCGTCGGCGACGCCTCGCACGAGCTGCGCACGCCGCTCACGGCGCTGCGCGGCAACGCCGCCTACGTCGCGCGCCACGGCGCCGACCCGGCCGCGCTCGCCGACATCGAGGCCGACGCCGAGCGGCTCGCTGAGCTGCTCGACGACCTGCTCGCGCTCGCCCGCGAGGACGTCGCCGCGCCGCCAGCCGGCGCGGCGCTCGTCGACCTCGCCGAGCTGGCGCAGGTCGTCGCCGCCGAGCACCCGGCCGCGCGCGTGGAGGCTCCCGGCGGCGCCGTCCGCGTGCGCGGGGATCGCGCGGCGCTCGAGCGCGCGCTGCGCAACCTCGTCGAGAACGCCGAGCGCCACGGCCCGGCGGGCGGGCGGATCGCCGTCGAGGTCGCGGCGCAGGACGGACGCGCGCTGCTCGCCGTCAGCGACGAGGGCGCCGGGCTGAGCGCCGAGCAGGCCGAGCAGGCGTTCGCGCGCTTCTGGCGCGGGCCGCAGGCGCCGCCCGGCGGCACCGGGCTCGGGCTCGCGATCGTGCGGGCGACGGCGGAGCGCCACGGTGGCCGGGCGACGGTCGCGGGCGCGACCTTCGCGCTGGAGCTGCCGCTCGCGCCGCCCTCACAGATCCCTCAAGGTCGCGGGGTAGAACAGGTCGTGTCACCCGACGCGAAGGGAACGCGATGAAGCGCCTGAGGACCATCTCCACCCGCAGACTCGTCGGTCTCGCCGTGGCGCTCGTCGTGCTCGCGACCGGCGTCGGGATCGCGCAGGGCGCGATCGGCGGCGGCCCCAAGCCGGCGCCGAAGCCGCTCGACGTCGCGGTCCACGACGCGCTCACCGCGCCGACGGTCGACGGCGTCACCGCGCGCGTGCACTTCACGAACCACCTGATCCCCTCCGGCGCGCTGCCGGACGGGACCGCCTCGCCGCTGATGGCGGGCGCCTCCGGCCGCCTGTGGGTGACGGGCGACGGGCGCTTCCGCGTCGAGCTGCAGTCCCAGGCCGGCGACGCGCAGATCGTCTCCGACGGCAAGGTCGTCACCGCCTACGACGCCTCCTCGAACACCGCCTACCGCTTCGCGCTGCCGCGGGACAAGGCGGACGCCGCGACGCCGGACGCGCACACGCCGCCGACGCTCGCGAGAGTCGACCAGGCGATCGCCGAGGCCGGCAAGCGCTGGACGCTGTCGGGCGCGACGCCGACGTCGACCGCCGGCGAGCCGACCTACACCGTGCGGATCGCGCCGAAGGGCGACGGCGGCCTGCTCGGCGCCGCCGAGCTCGCCTGGGACGCGACGAACGGCGTGCCGCTGCGCGCCGCCGTCTACGCCTCGGGCCAGCGCGACCCGGTGCTGGAGCTGACCGCGACGGACGTCTCCTTCGGTCCGATCGCCACGAGCGACCTCGCCGTGCCGCCGCCCGCGGGCGCGAGAGTCGTGGACCTCTCGCCGTCCTCCTCCGGCGGCACCGCCGGCACGCCGGACGCGAAGCCGGTGACGGGCGTCGCCGACGTCCAGGCCGCGCTGCCGTTCAAGCTCTCCGCGCCCGACCGGCTCGTAGGGCTCCCGCGCCAGCAGGTGTGGCTCGCCGGCCACGGCGACACGCCGACCGCGGTCGTCACCTATGGCAAGGGCCTCGGCGGCATCGCCGTGGTCGAGCGCCAGGCGACGCCCGGCGAGCAGCCGCTCGGCGGCTTCGGCGGCTCCGGCGGCGGGCGCCGCGATCACGGCCTCCAGCTCCCGACGATCAACATCGACGGCGCGAGCGGACACGAGCTGGCGACCGCGCTCGGCACGGTGCTCACGTTCCAGCGCGGCGGCGTCGACTACGTCGTCGCGGGCTCGATCCCCGCCCAGTCGGCCGAGACCGCCGCCCGCCAGCTCGGATGAGCGAGGCGAGCGGGCATCCGATCGAGGCCCGCGGCCTCGTCAAGCGCTACGGCCACGTGACGGCGGTCGACCACGTCGACCTGACCGTCGAGGCCGGCTGCGTCTACGGCTACCTCGGCCCCAACGGCGCCGGCAAGACGACGTCGCTGCGGATGCTGCTGGGGCTGATCCGCCCCGACGAGGGCGTCGCACGCCTGTTCGGCCGCGACCCGCTGGAGGAAGGGGCGGCCGCGCTCGACGGCGTCGCCGGCTTCGTCGAGGCGCCGCGCTTCTATCCCTACCTGACGGGCCGCAGGAACCTCGAGCTGATGGCGGCGCTCGACGGCGGCGACGCCGGCGACCGCATCGACGGTGCGCTGGAGACGGTCGACCTCGCCGACCGCCAGACCGACAAGGTCAAGGGCTACTCGCACGGGATGAAGCAGCGGCTGGGGATCGCCGCCGCGCTGCTGCGCGCGCCGCGGCTGCTGCTGCTCGACGAGCCGACGACCGGGCTCGACCCGGCCGGCATGCGCGACATGCGCCTGCTCGTGCGGCGGCTCGCCGACGAGGGGATGACCGTGCTGCTGTCGTCGCACCTGATGGGGGAGGTGGAGGAGCTGTGCGACCGCGTCGCGATCGTGCGCTCCGGCCGCGTGATCTACGAGGGCGCGCTCGACGCGCTGCTGCATTCGACCGGCCAGCGCTATCGCCTGCGCACGACCGACGACGCGCGCGCGTTCGCGATCTGCCGCGCGCAGCCGGGCGTGCAGGAGGTCCTCAGCGCAGGCGATGGCCTGACGTTCGCGGCGGACCAGGAGCGAGCCGTCGCCGATCTGTCGGTCGCGCTGGTCGAGGCCGGCGTCGCGATCACGGCGCTCGTGCCGGCCGTGGCGTCGCTGGAGGAGCTGTTCTTCCGCCTGACGGAGGGCGACGGCATGCCCGACCGCGACGGCGCCGCGCCCGCTCGCGAGAGCACCGCGGCGGGCACGGGGGCGACGCGGTGAGCGCCGTCGCCGAACGCGCGCCGGCGCCCGCCGCGCCCGCGGCTCGCCGCCGCCCCGGCGTCGGCGCCGTCTACCGCTGGGAGCTGCGCAAGCTGCGCGCGCAGAAGCGCACGTTCCTCGGCTTCGGGATGGCGGTGATCGTGCCGATCGTCTTCGTCGTCGCGCTCGAGCTGCAGAGCGGCGGCCCCAACGACGTGCCGTTCGGGCGCTACGTGCGCGAGACGGGGCTCGCGATCCCGCCGGTGCTGCTGATCTTCGGCTCGATCTGGCTGTTCCCGCTGATCGTCGCGCTGGTCGCCGGAGACATCGTCGCCAACGAGGACGGCAACGGCACGCTCAAGACGATCCTCACGCGCTCGGTCGACCGCCACCAGGTGCTCCTCGCCAAGGCGCTCGCCGCGTGCACCTACGCGCTCGTCGCGCTGCTGCTGTTCGCCGGCGTCGGCCTGCTGCTCGGCGGTCTGCGCTACGGCCTGCACCCGCTCACGTCGCTGTCCGGCACGCGCATCCCGACGGGACGCGCGTTCGAGCTGATGGCCGCCGCGCTCGGCGCCTACATGCTGCCGGTGATCGCGGTCGCCGCGATCGCGCTGCTGCTGTCGACCGTCACGCGCAACTCCGCCGCCGCGATCGTCGGTGCGCTGATGATCTCGCTGCTGATGCAGCTCGTCGGGATCATCTCCGGCCTCGCCGCGATCAAGCCCTACCTGCTCTCCACCCAGTTCGACGCCTGGCAGGGGCTGCTGCGCGAGCCGGCCGACTGGGCGCCGGTCGTGCGCGCCGCGTGGGTCTGCGCGCTGTACGCGCTGCCGGCGTTCCTCGCGGGGCTGACGGTGTTCGTGCGGCGCGACGTCGCCGGCGGCTGAGCAGCGCGCCGCTCGGCGGACCTCGACCTGGCGCAGCAGCGCCGGTCAGCCCTTCGCGCGCGCCTTCGCCTTGTGCCGCTTGGCGGCCGGCCGCTTGAAGGTCACCCGGCGGGTCTGGGTCTGCGCTCTGCCGCCGGTCGGCGTGTAGGTGACCTTGATCGGCAGTCGCAGCCGGCCGCGCTTGGCGAGCAGCTTGCGGCCCCACTTGTTGAGGCGGACGTTGACCTTGACCGTGCCGGCCTGCTGCGCGCGGACGGTGGCCGGCCGCACGAGCGCGCGCTTGCGCGGGCCGCGCCGCTTCGCCTTCTTTCTTGCCGTCGCCGCCGCGGTCGCCCGCGCCGCGGCCCGGCCGCGCAGCGCGGCGACGCGCGCCCGCGCCGGCGAGCCGGCGCGCAGGACGCCGGCGCCCGGCACCACGGCGGCGAGCTGGGCGAGCGTGCCGCGGCGCAGCAGCTCGACGCTGCGCTGGACGGCGAACGGGTTCACCCCGGCGATCGGCGTCGGCGGCACGGGTCCCGAGCCGGCCGGCTGGTAGTCGGCGTTGACCAGGAGGATCTCGCTCGAGAAGGTGCCGCCGTCGGCGCGCGTCTGGCCGTTGGTGACGCGCGGCGCGAAGAAGGTCCCGATCGCCGAGGCCGCGGGGTCGCCGGAACCGGTCGCGATGTGCACCGGCACCGAGCTGTCGGGCGTGAGCAGCGTGATGCCGAGGTAGTCGACGACCTCGATCTGCTCGTTGTCGACCAGTTCGACCGTGTTGACGGCCGGCATGCTCACGGGGATCGTGTTGACCGTGTTCGGCTGGGGGGTGAAGACCTGGCTCTCGGCGACGGCGGTGCAGCACGCGACCCCCTGCGTGCCGGCCTTCGAGCGCAGCGCGCGCAGGACCGTGAAGACCATCGGCCCGACCCGCGGTCCGGTGCGCACGCGCGCCCGGTTGATGACCCAGCGCCCCGGCGGCGTCTGCGAGGTCCACGCGCCGGCGGCGTCGAAGCCGAAGAACGTGCAGTTGGTCGGCAGCAGTCCCTGCGAGGCGTAGAGCGGGCGCAGCGCGGGCAGGACGATCTTCTCGCAGCCCTCCGTGGTGTTCGCCTGCACGCTCAGCGGAGCGCCGATCGTCGCGGCGTTCGCGGAAGGCGCGCCGGCGGCGAGGGCGATGGCGAGGGCGATGGCTGCGGTGGCGACCGGACGTCGTTTCACGTGCGCTCCTGGGCGTCGGGAGGGAATCGCTGCAACGCTGCAACCCTAGAGCAACGAGGCGGGCCGCTCGGAGCGGCCTGCACGACTATGGTCCGCCATCGCCCATGCGCGAGGTCCCGATCCGCGACGAGACGATCCGGCTGGGTCAGCTGCTGAAGCTGGCCGGCCTCGCCGACTCCGGCGCCGACGCGAAGGAGCTGCTCGCGGAGGGCGCGGTCAGCGTCAACGGCGAGCGCGAGGCGCGGCGCGGCCGCCAACTGCGCCGCGGCGACACGGTCGCGGCGGACGGCGAGCAGCTGCGCGTCGTCTGAGTCACGCGCCCGGCGGCGCCGCAAGCTCCCCGCCTACTTCCGCCGCGCGGCCTTCAGCTCGCGCTTCGGCACGCGCTCGACGATCACGTAGCGGCCGTCGGAGGGGCGTTCTCGGCGAAGCCCATCGCGCTCAGCCGCTCGAGCGTCACCGCGCAGCGCTTGCAGCGCGGCCGCGACTTGCAGCACGTTCGCTTCGGCTTGAGCGCGGTGCCGGGGGTGAGCTTCTTCTTCGCCATTCCGCGAGAGAGGCTATCCGCGGGCCGCCGGCCCGTCCCGCTCGCGCGGTTCGCGGCGTTCTACGGATGGGGGGCCGGGCGGGCGGCGGATGACGCGTGCGCCGGCGGCCGGGAGGCTGGGTCGGTCCGCCGTCCAGCAAGGGAGCCGACCATGCCAGCCGCGAAGACCACGAGCGTCCCGCGCGCGACGACTGCGGTGCGTCACCGCGCAGCGCATGACGCCGGCGCGGCGACCCGCATCCAGCGTTCGGCCGAGGCGGCGCAGGCGGACCTGACCGTCCGGCGCGCGGCGGCGTAGGGCCGGCTCGTGCGCGCGCGGCGCATCAACCGGACGACCGCGTTGCGGGCGGTGCGGGCCGCGGCGGATGCTGCGGGCGTGGATCCCGAGCAGCTGGAGCAGCGGGCGTATCGCCGGATGCGAGCAGAGGACCCCTTCGCGGGCCTGCCGAGCGACCTCGCGATCACGCTGCTGTTCGGCCGCTGGCAACACGCCTGCGAGCTCGCCCATGAAGTCTCACGCCAGCCGCAGGAGGTCGAGGACGACGTGCGCGAGGCGCTCTATGGCGGCGGCCGCTCGCAGGTCGATCGCGTCGCCGGCGGCGTGGACGCCGCCGGGCAGCGCCGCGGCCGGGCTTCGGCTCGGGTCGCGTTCAGCGACCGTCGCGCAGGCGCGCCTCGTAGGCGCTGACGACCTCGGACAGCGGCATGCCGAGTCCGCCGGCGATCGCCAGCAGCGTCGTCGCGTAGACGTCCCCCGTGCCGCGCTCGAGGCGGCCGACCAGGTTCACGTGGACGCCGGCGTGGGCGGCGAGCGCCTCCTGCGAGAGCTCGCGCTCGCGGCGGAACGCGCGGATCGTACGCCCGAGGGCGTGGAGCTTCTCCTCGGGCGTCGCCATCCGACCCGGGACCCTGCCCGATGCATCTGGTGGAAGCCAGATCGTTCCAAGTTGTATTTCCACCTATAAAGGTTGTTTTCCGCTAGGCTGCCTGTGCGCGTCCCCCTCGATGCGCCGCGGCAGGGCGGCCCCGGAATCCCGGCCCGGGGCCGCCCGCCGGGGCTGCGCGCCTGTCAGACTCGCCGCGTGGCGGAGCCGGCGGACGAGCGCACACGGCAGCCGGCGCCGGTCCGCTGGCCGGGGGCCGCGCCGGCCCGCGCCGTCGAGGTGCTGGCGCTCGACCGCGGCCTCGCCGACGGGCTCGCGCGCGAGCAGCGCGGCCCGGCCGAGCTGGCCGCGTGGGCGCCGACGATCCGCGTGGCGGCCGGCGGCTGGGACGCGCCGTCGGACCCGCGGCGCTTCCGCGGCTGGCTCGGCCTGCTCGTGCTGGAGGGGCTGCTCGCGCGGCACGTCGCGATCGGCGCGATGGGGTGGACCGAGCTGCTCGGGCCCGGCGACGTGCTGCGCCCCTGGACGCACGCGACCGAGGCCGCCTCCTCGCTGCCGGCGCGCGCCCACTACGAGGTCGTCGAGCCGGCATGGCTCGTGCTGCTGGACCGCGACTTCGCCGTGCGCGTCGCGTCCTGGCCGGAGATCCCGGCGGCGCTCGTCGGTCGCGCCGTCGAGCGCTCGCGCTGGCTCGCCTACCAGCTCGCGGCCGGCCAGCCGGCGCGCGTGGAGGAGCGCGTGTGGACGACGCTGTGGCACCTCGCCGACCGCTTCGGCCGCGTCACCGGCCGCGGCGTCGAGCTGCGCCTGCCGCACCTCACGCACGCGGCGCTCGCGACGATGCTCGGCGTGCGGCGGCCGACCGTCTCGACGGCCATGCGCCGGCTCGTCGCTCAGGGGCTCGTGACGCAGGCCGGCCGCGGGCGCTGGCTGCTGCACGGCGACCCCGGGGCGGGCCTCGAGGGCGCTGCGGCGGCGCTCGCCGCGGCCGCTCAGCCGGGCGCGGCCGCGTCCCCCGGCGCGCGCGGGTAGCCGCCGCCCTCGCGCGCGATCCGCTGCGCCAGCAGCGCGCCCTCGCCGGCGGCGACCGCGCGCGCGGCACGCTCCTCGGTCAGCGGCACGCCGGCCGCGCTCGCCTGCTCGAGCAGCGCCTGGCGCTCGTCGCTCTCGCGCGCGGCGCGCAGGAACAGCCACGCCAGCAGCCCGAGCGTCACGAGGCTCTCCTCGGTCATCATCACGGCGCCGGCGAGGCTCTGGTCGGTCAGCGGGGCGAGCCCCCAGCGCGCGTCGCCGCTCCGGTAGACGGGGTAGAAGAGCGTGCCCGACCAGATGAAGACGTTCCCCAGCACGGTGCCGGTGAAGCGCACCGCCACGACGTACAGCAGCCGCGCGGCGTTGCCGAACCAGGCCGGCTTCGGCAGCGGCCCGAGCAGCGCCATCCACATGTTCGTCCCCGCCACGACGAACATCAGGTGCTGCAGCGCGTGCACTCCGCCGTGGCGGACGGCGGCCTCGTAGAAGACCGGCAGGTGCCAGACGTAGAGGTCGACGGCCCAGATCAGGTACGCCGCGACGGGGTGTCCCAGCGGCCGCAGCGCGCCGAGCGGGCTGCGCAGCACCGGCGCGAGCAGCGGCCCGGTCAGCCCGAGCGCCATCAGCAGCGGGCCGAGGTCGCCGAGCAGGATGTGCTGCGCCATGTGCGCCAGGAGCAGCTCGTCGTCGATCGCGCCGAGCGGCGGCAGCACCGCGAAGACGCTGAGCGCGAGGCCGGCGCCGAACAGCACCTGCCGGAAGCGGGGGACGGGCGCGCCGCGTGCCCGCAGCGTCCGGCAGCGCACCGCATAGGGGATCGCGATGCTCGCTCCGGTCAGCGCGGGCAGCAGCTCGCCGATCATGGTCCGGCTGGTTGCGGGGAGCGCGCTTCGAGCCGCCGCCGGTAGGCGGCGAGCACGTCGGAGTGGTCGATCCAGCCGGCGACCGTCGCCCCGTCGCCGGCGAGCACCGGCAGGCCCTCCTCGCCGGCGCGGCCGAGCGCGCGGACGGCGTCGTCGAGCGGCTCGGTCGCGCGCAGCTGCGGGGTGGCGTGCGCGAGGTCGCCGGCGCGGGAGACGTCGGCGCCGTCGGCGAGCGCGCGCTCGAGCTCCTGCGCGGTCACGACGCCGCGCAGCGCGCCGTCGGCCTCGAGCACCGGCAGCGCGCGGTGCGGGCCGCGCGCGAGCTTCGCCAGCACGGTGTCGAGCGGGGTGTCGTACGCGATCGTGGCGGGCAGCTCCCGCATCGCCTCCCCGACGGTGATCTCGCCCATCAGGTCGCGCCCGCGCGGGCGCTCCACGTCGATCCCGCGGCGGCGCAGCTTGAGCGTGTAGATGGTCTCCTGCGTGATCCGGTTCGCCAGCCCGGTCGCGACGACGACGGCGATCATCAGCAGCGGGATCAGCGCGTACTCGCCGGTCAGCTCGAAGATGATCAGCACCGCGGTGATCGGCGCACGCGCGGTCGCGGCGAACACGGCGCCCATCCCGAGCAGGCCGTAGACGCCCGCCTCCGGTCCGCCGACGAGCGCGTGGGCGGCGAGCCCGAACCCGCTGCCGAGCATCGCGCCGGCGAACAGCGACGGTGCGAACACGCCGCCCGAGCCGCCGATCGAGAGCGTGAGGCTCGTCGCGACGAGCTTGCCGACGAGCAACAGCACGAGCATCCCCGCCACGTAGTGGCCGTCGACCGCGCCCTCGAGGACGGGGTAGCCGACGCCGTACATCTGCGGCAGCGCGAGCAGCAGCGCGCCGAGCAGCACGCCGCCGACCGCCGGCCGCAGCCACTCGGGGCCGCGCCAGATGCGGTCGGCGAAGTCCTCCGAGCCGTAGACGGCGCGGATGAAGGCGATCCCGACGACGGCCGCCAGCACGCCCAGCACGGCCGCCAGCACGTACTCGGAGGCGACCGGCGTGCCGAAGTCCGGCAGCTGCAGGAAGGCCTCGCCACCGAAGGCGATGCGCGCGATCGCGTTCGCCGTCACCGACGAGATCACGACGACGCCGAACGACTGCACCTCGAAGTCGCGCAGGATCACCTCGAGCGCGAAGAAGACGCCGGCGATCGGCGCGTTGAACGTCGCCGCGATGCCGCCGGCGGCGCCGCAGGAGACGAGCAGCCGCAGGCGCGCCTCGCTCACGCGCGTGACCTGGCCGAGCACCGACCCGAGCGCCGAGCCGATCTGCACGATCGGCCCCTCGCGGCCGACGGAGCCGCCGGCGCCGATGCAGAGCGCGGAGGCGACCGCCTTGACGACGGGCACGCGCGGCCGGATCCGCCCGCCGTTCTGGCCGACCGCCAGCATCACCTCGGGCACGCCGTGGCCGCGCGCCTCGGGCGCCCAGCGCGCGACGAGCGGCCCGTAGAGCAGGCCGCCGACGATCGGCGCCAGGACGACGAACCAGATGCCGAGCCACGGCACGAGGTGGTTGATCTGGCGGCCGCCGACCCCGTAGTCCTGCTGGCCGGTGAAGATGCGCGTCGCCTCGAGGATGATCTCGCGGAAGACGATCGCGCCGACGCCGGCGCCCACGCCGACGATCAGCGCGAGCGCGAGCAGGCCGTTCGAGCTGGTCGCCAGCCACGCCGGCAGCCCCCTGATCGCGCCGATCTCCCGCGACGTGCGCTGCGGTCCGCGCCCGCCGCGGCGCCGCCGGCCCTGATGTGGGCCGGCGGGGGCAGACGAGGGCAGTGACGGGCTGGGCACGACATCCACGCTAGGAGACGGGCTGCGCGTCGCACGCGGTGCGGTCGGCCGCGTGACGCGATCTGTCACATATATGACAGATCGTCCTTCCGCGCGGACGTCGGGCTATCTGCGCATGAGCGGCTCGAGCCGCCCAAGCACGTCGAAGTAGCGCACCGGAGCGATCCGCGTCAGCAGCGACAGGAAGCCGGCGTCGCGGCCGACGAGGATCCGCACCTTGCCGGCCTCGACGCCGGTGTGGATGATCTCCGCCGCCTTCTCGGGCGAGGTGCGCGCGACTCTCTTGAAGTCGCGCTTGAGCGCCTCGTGGTCTCTGTTGCCGCGGTCGTCGACGTGGAAGCGCGCGTGCTCGACGATCTTCGTGTTCACGCCGCCGGGGTGCACCGCGACGATCTGCACGTTCGTCTCGCGCAGCTCGTGGCGCAGCGACTCGGTGTAGCCGCGCACGGCGAACTTCGAGGCGCAGTACGCGCTCTGCGTCGGGAACCCGATCAGGCCGAAGACGCTCGAGACGTTCACGATCGCGCCGGCGTCCTGCTCGAGCAGGATCGGCAGGAACGCGCGCGTGCCGTGGATCACGCCCCACATGTTCACGTCGATGACCCACTCGTCGTCCTCGGGCGCGGCGTCGGCGGCGGTCTGCGAGAACGGTCACGCCGGCGTTGTTGAAGACCAGCCCGAGCGGCTGCGGCGCCCACGCCTTGACCTCGGCCGCGAACGCCATCTGGCCGCCGCGGTCGCGCACGTCGAGTCTGCGCGCGAGCACCGGGCCGGCGATCGTCTCCTCCGTCTCGCGCAGGTCGTCCTCGTTCCAGTCGCAGATCGCGACGGGGGATCCGAGGCGTGCGAGCCGCTGCGCCATCGCGCGGCCCATGCCGGACCCCGCGCCCGTGATGACGGCCGTGCGGCCGGCGACGATCGTTCCCTGTGCCATGCGTGTCAGCTCCTGTGCGCTCGCGGAAGGGCCGGACCTTGGCATGCGCCGCCGCGTCATGCGCCACACTTCGGCGATGACGTGCAGGCCGGGACGCGTCCTCGCCGTGGCGCTCGCCGCCGCGCTCGTCGCCTGCGCGACCGCCGGCTGCGGTGCCCAGTCGACCGCCGACGCGTCCGCGCCGGCTTCGAAGCCGAAGGCGAGACCGCGCCCGGTCCACCTCACGATCGAGGTCAACGGCGACCTGCTGATCCACTCGCCCGTGTGGCAGCGCGCCCAGCAGCTCGCCGGCGGCAGCGGCTACGACTTCGCGCCGCTGCTGCGCTACCTCAAGCCCTACGTAGCGCGCGCCGACCTCGCGGTCTGCCACGTCGAGAACGCCGATGACGCCCGCGCCGCCGACCGGCTACCCGGTCTTCAACACGCCGCCGGCGCTTGCGCGCGCGATCCGGCAGACCGGCTGGGACGCCTGCGACACCGCCTCGAACCACTCGCTCGACCAGGGCCAGTGGGGGATCGACCAGACGGCCGCCGCGCTCGACCGCGCCGGCGTGCGGCACACGGGGTCGTTCGCCAAGCCCGAGGGCCGGCGCCGCACGCTGATGCTGCGCGCGAAGGGCGTGCGCGTCGCGTGGCTCGCCTACACGGAGATGACGAACGGGATCCCGCTGCCGAGCCCGTGGTCGGTGAACCTCGCGCACGCCGACCGGATCCTCGCCGACGCCCGCCGCGCCCGCCGCCGCGGCGCGCAGGTCGTGATCGTCAACCTCCACTGGGGCACCGAGTACGACAGCGCGCCCGACGCCTTCCAGCGCGCGCTCGCCGACCGCCTCACGCGCTCGCCGGCGATCACCTCGGTCGTCGGCCAGCACGTGCACGTCGTGCAGCCGGTCGCGCGCGTGAACGGGAAGCTCGTCGTCTACGGCGAGGGCAACCTGCTCTCCAACCAGACGCCGTCGTGCTGCGCGGCCGGCTCGCAGGACGGCCTGCTCGCGCTGCTGCACGTCGTCGTCGACGGCAGACGCGCACGCGTGCGCAGCGTGAGCTACGTGCCGGTGTGGGTGCGCCATCCCGACTACGCGGTGCTGCCGGTCGGCGACGCGCTGCGCCGCCGGCTTGCCGACCCGGCGGCCCTGCGCGCCTCGTGGGCGCGCACGGTGCGGGTCGCGGGGCGCGGGAACGGCGTCAAGCCCGTGCCCGCGCACCTGCCCTGACGGCGGCTATCTGCCGCCGAGCCCTCTCGGTCTCTGCGGGTCGATCTGCAGCAGCACGACGTCGAAGTACGTCGTCGCACCTCTGAGGCCGGAGACGAGGCTCTGCGTGAACCCGAGCGCGGGCGGGATCAGTATCCGGCGCTCGCCGCCGACTCTCATGCCGGGGATGCCCTGCCACCAGCCGTCGATCACGACGCCGTGTTCGATCTGCGTTTCGAACGCTCTCTTTCTGTGCCACGAGCTGTCGAGCGGTCTGCCCGTGACCCAGTTGGTGCCTATGAAGTCGAACTGGCCTCTGTCGCCGGACTGGAGCGCCGGGCCGACGCCTGTTCTGACGTCTCTGATCACGAGCTGGTCGACCTTCGCACCCGGGTGCGGGCCGGGGTTCGCCGGCTTCGGGAGTCTGTTGACGTGGTGCAGGACCGTGGTTCTTCTGACCGGCGTCGTGCTCGTCGAGGCGTGAGTGCTCGACGACGAGTCAGAGCCGCTGCCGCAGCCGGCGGCGGCGACCGCGATCACGGCCGCGATGGCAGCACAGCAATGCCTGAGGCGCATCCCTCAATTCCCCCAATCCGACGCATTTCCCCGATACGTGCAGGGGCGAACCTACCTGAGCCGGCAAGGCCCGTGCGTCGGTAGCGCCGGACCCGTCAGTCGGCGGACGCCGCCGGCGCGGGCGGGGGCGGGGGCGGGTCGCGGAAGCGGCCCGGCTCCCACAGCGGCTCGTCGCCCTCGACGGCACCGCGGCTGAGGATGAACAGCAGGTCGGAGAGGCGGTTGAGGTAGCGCACGACCTCTTCGCCGAGCGCCTCCTCGCCGCAGGCGATCGCGGCGCGCTCGGCGCGGCGGCAGACGGTGCGGCAGACGTGCAGCTGCGCGGCCGCGGGCGAGCCGCCGGGGATCACGAACGATCTGAGCGCCGGCAGCTCCGCGTTGACGTCGTCGCAGCGCTGCTCGAGCCAGCTCGTCTGCTGCGGCGTGACGCGCAGCCGCGTGCGGTCGCCGCCATGCGGCACCGCGATGTCCGCGCCGACGTCGAAGAGATCGTTCTGCACGCGCTGGAGCCACGGCGCGTAGCGCGCCGGCATGCCCGCGCTCGCGAGCGCGACGCCGAGCTGCGCGTTGAGCTCGTCGACGGTGCCGTACGCCTCGATCCGCGGGTGCGTCTTCGGCACGCGGCTCATGTCGCCGAGGTGCGTCTCGCCCTTGTCGCCGTGGCGCGTGTAGATGCGGGTCAGGTTGACCATCGTCGCCCGCAGTGTAGGCGGCGCCCGGACGCGATCCGTCACCGGCCGCGATAGCATCCGGCACGTTCAAGGTCGGTGGCGATGGGAAGTCCGGTGAGAATCCGGCGCGGACCCGCCACTGTGATCGAGCGACGCTCGCCGCACGCGCAGCCCGTCTGCGCAGCCACTGGACGGCACCGCCGTCCGGGAAGGCGCGGGGAGTAGGCCCGAGAGCCAGGAGACCAGGCCCCGACCGCACGTTCCATACGCCCTCGCGGAAAGGGGTGGCTGAATGTCTCGCAGGATCATCGGAGCGCTCGCCGGAGCGCTGGTCGCGACGAGCGTCGCGGCACCGGTCGCGCACGCCGGAGCGCCGGCGCGCGTCAGCGTGCGCGTCGAGGCGCCCGGCAGAACGCTCGCCGACGCGACGCTCACGACGGCGCGCGCTCAGGTCAGACCCGACGGCGCGAACGCGTGCTCGGGCACGAGCGCCGGCGGCGCGCTGTGGCAGGCGACGAAGGGCAGCTGGAGCGGCACCTGGTTCGACTCCTTCGGCGACTACGCGGTCGACGCGATCGCCGGTGTCAGAGCGCCGGCCGACTTCAGCGCGTACTGGACGCTGTGGATCAACGGCACGCCGTCCGAGAAGGGCGTCTGCGGCAGCGAGCTGCAGGCCGGCGACCGCGTGCTCGAGTTCCTCTGCACGTTCACGCCGGACCCGGCCGGCTGCGCGAACCTGCCGCTCGACCTGCGCGTGATCCGCCCCCACCTGTCGTCGATGGACGTCGAGGTCGTGCGGCTGTCGGGCGACGGGACCAGCACGCCGGTCCCCGGTGCGACCGTCGCCGGCGGCGCGAAGCCGGTGACGACCGCCGCCGACGGCCGCGTGCGCGTCCCGCTGCGGCTGGGCCAGACGACGCTGCGCGCGACGCACGCGGGCGACGTGCCCTCGGCGCGGCTGCACTGCCAGCATGGCGTGCGCGCCCACGGGCGCGGGGCGAAGTGCGGCAGTCGCGATCGCACACGGCCGACGCTGGAGCTGGCCGGCGTCGCGAATGGGCAGACGTTCGCCGCAGCGCACGCTCCGCGCACGCTGCACGGGATCGCGCGGGACCCCGAGGGCGCGGCCGTCGCGCTGCGCCTCACGCGTCGCGCGCATGGGCGCTGCACCCGCTTCGACGCTCAGCGCGGCGCGTTCCGGCCGTGCAGGCGCGCCCCGCGCGCGCCGTTCGCGGCAGGCGACCGGCGCCGCTGGTCGTTCCTGCTGCCGGCGCGGCTGACCCCGGGCCGCTACCGGCTCGACGCGATCGCGACCGACGGCGCCGGCAACCGCCGCGTGCTGCACGTCCGCTTCCGCGTGAGCGCGATGGCATGAGCCGCGCGCGCCCCCGCCTGCTCGCGTCGCTCGCGCTCGCGCTGCTGCTCGCCGCCGGCCTCGCCGGCTGCGGGCTCGGTGCGGGCGAGGGCGGCACCGGCGCGCGCGTGCTCGTCACGCGCGACTTCGGCACGAGACAGGTGGGGGCGCGGATCGTCCAGGACCTGCCCTCGTCGGAGACCGTCATGCGGCTGTTGCAGCGCAGCTTCGACGTCGAGACGCGCTACGGCGGCGGCTTCGTGCAGTCGATCGACGGTCTCGCCGGCGGGCGGGAGGGCGGCCGGCCGGTCGACTGGTTCTTCTACCTCAACGGCGTCGAGAGCGAGGTCGGCGCCGCCGACGCGGCGCTGCACGACGGCGACCGCATCTGGTGGGACCGCCACGACTGGAGCGCGACCCCGCACGTCCCCGCCGTCGTCGGCCAGTTCCCGGACCCGTTCGCGCACGGCGCCGACGGCAAGCGCTACCCGGTCGTGCTCGAGTGCGCCGACGACGTGAAGGACGCCTGCGACACGGTCTCGCAGCGGCTCTCCGACGCCGGCGTGATCGCGGGCCGCCAGACGCTCGGGACCGGCGTGGGCCAGAGAACGGTGCGCGTGTTCGTCGGGCGCTGGAGTCAGCTGCGCCGCGACACGGCGCTCGAGCAGCTCGACCGCGGTCCCGTCACGAGCGGCGTCTACGTGCGCTTCTCGGGCGACGGCCGGCAGATGCAGCTGCTCGACCCGTCCGGCGCGCCGGCGCGCACGCTCGGCGCCGGCGCCGGCCTCGTCGCCGCCACGCGCTTCGAGCAGCAGGCGCCGACGTGGGTCCTCACCGGCACCGACGTCGCCGGCGTCATGGCCGCCGCGAGAGCGCTCGACGAGCAGACGCTGCAGCGCCGCTTCGCGCTCGCGCTCGACGGGACCCAGGCGATCGGGCTGCCCGTGGTGCGCTGATGCCGGTGCGGCGCAGCGCCAGCCCACTCCACGCCGCGCGCGCGGCCGTCGGCTGCCTGCTGTGCGCCGTGCTGGCGCTGCCGGCCCTGCTGTTCGACAACCCGCTCGTGCTCGGCGCCGTCGTCGCCGCCGCGCTCGCCGCCGGCACCGCCGCCGGCGCCGGGCGCTCGCTGCGCCGCGCGCTGTTGATCGCGCTGCCGTTCGCGCTCGTGATCGCGCTGCTGAACCCGCTCGTCACGCGCAACGGCCTGACGGTGATCGCGCGGCTCGGCGAGGTGCCGGTGCTCGGCCGCGTCGACGTCACGCTCGAGGCGCTCGTCTACGGCGCCGTGCTCGGCCTGCGCGCGCTCGCGCTGATCCTCTGCTGCGCGCTGTACGCGGCCGTCGTCGATCCCGACGAGGTGCTGCGCCTGTTCCGCCGCGCCTCCTTCCGCTCGGCGCTGACGGCGACGCTCGCCACGCGGATGGTGCCGGTGCTCCAGCGCGACGGCCGCCGCATGGCCGACGCGCAGCGCTGCCGGCCGGGGGCGGCGCCGTCACGCGTGGCGCTGGTGCGCGCGGTCGCGGCGGGCGCCTTGGATCGCGCGGTCGACGTCGCCGCCGCGCTCGAGGTGCGCGGCTACGGGACCGCCCGCCGGCCGCCGCGCGTCCGCGCGCCCTGGTCGCGCCACGACGCCGCGTTCGCCGCCGTCGCGGCCGCGCTGCTCGCGCTCACGGTCGGCGCGCGGCTCGCCGGCGTCGCGTCGTTCTCGGCCTACCCGCTCGTGCACGGCGACTGGGGGGCGGGCACGTGGGGCCTCGCGGCGACGCTCGTCGCGCTGCCGCTGGCGCCGTTCCTCGACCGCCGCGGCATCGAGCCGCGCGCGGCGGCGCTCCAGGCCGCGTGGGGGCGCCGATGAGCACGCTGGCGGTCGATCGCCTCACGTACACGTACCCGGGCGCGCCGCGCCCGGCGCTCGACGACGTCACGCTGCTCGTCGAGGAGGGCGAGCTGGTCGTGCTCGCCGGCCGCTCCGGCAGCGGCAAGTCGACGCTGCTGCGGCTGGCGGCCGGGCTCGTCCCGCACGTGCACGGCGGCAGCGTCTCCGGCGAGGCGTCCGTCGCCGGCCTCGACGTGCGCGACCACGGCCCCGGCGAGCTGGCCGCCGTCGCCGGCTCGCTGTTCCAGGACCCCGAGACGCAGGTCGTGATGGGAACCGTTCGCAACGAGCTCGCGTTCCCGCTCGAGAACCGCGGCGAGTCGCCGGCGGCGATCGCGCGCGGGGTCGAGGAGGCCGCGCTGGCGCTCGGGATCGCCCACCTGCTCGAGCGCCCGACGCACGCGCTCTCCGGCGGCGAGCTGCAGCGCGTCGCGCTCGCCGCCGCGCTCGTGGGCCGCCCGCGGATCGTGCTGCTCGACGAGCCGACCTCGCAGCTCGACCCGGTCGCCGGCGACGAGCTGATCGGGCTGCTGCGGCGGCTCAACGAGGAGTGGGGGACGACGATCCTGCTGGCCGAGCACCGCTTGGAGCGCTGCCTCACCGCCGCCGACCGCGTGATCGCGATGGCCGACGGGCGGGTGGCCTGCGACGCCTCGCCGCAGGCGTTCCTGGCATGGGCGCACGCGGACGCCCCCGCGCTCGAGACCCCCGGCGCCCGCCTGCTCGCCGGCGCCGGCCTCGGCCCGCCGCCGGTCGGCGTCAAGCAGGCGCGCGCAACGCTCCGCTCGCACGGCGCGCTGCCGCCCCAGGCGGCCGGAACGGCGGGCACGTCCACCGAAGCGTCCTGTTCTGTGGTCGTATCGGCGGCACGGGGCAGGACACTTCGCGGACGCGCGGCGCTTGCGCTGCGAGCGAAGGGTGTGTGGGTCGAGCCGAAGGGGGAGCCGGCGATCCTGCGCGGCGTCGACCTCTCGATCGCCGCGGGCGAGCGGGTGGCGCTGATGGGGCGCAACGGAGCGGGCAAGTCGACGCTGCTGCGGCATGTGGCGGGACTGGCCAAGCCCACCCGCGGCAAGGTCGAGACCGCCGGTCGCGTCGCGCTGCTGCTGCAGAACCCGAACGACTACCTCGTGCACGAGCGGGTGGGGGACGAGGCGCCGCCCGACGCGCTCGCCGCGGTCGGGCTCGCCGGCTTCGCCGACCGCCATCCGCGCGACCTGTCGGGGGGCGAGCGGCAGCGGCTGGCGTTGGCGATCGTGCTCGGTGGGCAGGACGCGGAGCCGCCGGCGCTGCTCTGCCTCGACGAGCCGACGCGGGGGATGGACCGCGCGCACAAGGCCGACCTCGCGGTGCTGCTCGGGCGGCTCGCCGCTTCGGGGACCGCGCTGCTCGTGGCGACGCACGACCCGGAGCTCGCCGCGGCCGTCGCCGATCGCGTCGTGCTGCTGGCCGACGGCGCGCCGATCGCCGACGGCGCCGCCGCCGACGTGCTCTCCGGCGGCTGGTACTTCGCGACCGAGACCGCCCGCATTCTGCGCGGCACGGGCGGCGCGCTCGACCCCGACGCCGGCGCCGCGCTCGTGCGCGCGCAGCTGGCCGAACGACGACCGGAGGTCCACCGATGAGCTGGCAACTCGCCTCGTTCCTGCTGCTTGCGCTGGCGCTCGCCGGCGGCTTCGCCTGGTACGAGCGCTCGCATCCCTCGGCCCGCGTGCTCGCGCTCGTCGGCACGCTCGCCGCCCTGGCGGTGCTCGGCCGGATCGCCTTCGCGCCGGTCCCGAACGTCAAGCCGACGACCGACGTCGTGCTGCTTGCCGGCTACGTGTTCGGCGGCGCGCCCGGCTTCGCGGTCGGCGCGGTCGCGGCGCTGGCGTCGAACCTCTTCTTCACGCAGGGGCCGTGGACGCCGTGGCAGATGGCCGCATGGGGGACGATCGGCGTCGCCGGCGCCGGCCTCGCGCGGGCGAGCGGCGGACGGCTCGGGCGCGTGCCGCTCGCGCTCGCCTGCGGCGCCGCCGGCCTGCTGTACGGCGCGATCGTCAACTTCGGCAGCGTCGCGACGTTCGGCGGCGGCGACCTGTGGCACCGCTTCCTCGTCTACCAGGGCACCTCGCTGCCCTGGGACCTCGCCCACGCCGCCGGCAACGTCGCCTTCTTCCTGCTGTTCGGCCCCGCGCTCGTGCGCACGCTGCGGCGCTTCCGCACGCGGCTCTCGTTCACGTGGACGCCGCGGCCCGCCGGCCTCGCCGTCGCCGCGACGGCGCTCGCGCTCGCCGCAAGTGCGGCCGCCGGGCCGGGCGCGGCGTCGGCGCAGGCCGCGAGTCCGGCGGCCTACCTCGTGCACGCGCAGGGCAGCGCGGGCGGCTTCGGCACGGTGCCGGGCGCTCGCGCGAACGGCCTCGTCACCGGCTGGGCCGGGATCGCGCTCGCGACGCAGCGCGGCCGTGCGGCGTCCGCCGCCGTGCGCCGTGCGGTCACGTGGACCCGCGCGCACAGCCGGGGCCTGGCGCGCAACGGCAGCGCCACCGGCATCGGCGACCTCGAGCGCACGGTCCTGCTGCTCGCCGCCGCCGGCAGCTCGCCACGCCGGGTCGCGCACCAGAACCTCGTCGTCGCGCTCGCGCGGCGCGTCGGCCGCGACGGCGCCGTGCTCGGGCAGGTGAACCTCACCGCGTTCGGGATCCTCGCGTTGCGCGCCGCCGGCGTGCGCACCGGCACGCACGCGCTGCGCCGCGCGGGCGCCTGGCTCGCGCGCCAGCAGAACGCCGACGGCGGCTTCGGCTTCCTCGCGAAGGGGCTGGCGAGCGACGCCGACGACACCGCCGCCGCGATGCAGGCGCTCGCCGCGCTCGGCGGCCACCGAACCGCGCTGCGCCGCGCCGTGAGCTACCTGCGCGGGTTGCAGAACGGCGACGGCGGCCTGCCGCAGCAGCGCGGCGGCGCCTCCAACGCGCAGTCGACCGCGTGGGCGATCCAGGGGCTCGTGGCCGCACGCGTGCCGCTGCGCACGGTGCGTCGCCACGGTGCGCCGACCCCGCTCGCCTACCTGCGCTCGCTGGTCGGGCCGACCGGCGCGGTGCGCTACTCGCGCACGAGCACGCAGACGCCGGTGTGGGTCACGGCGACCGCGCTGCTCGGGCTCGCGCGGCGGCCGCTGCCCTTGTAGGGATGCTTGGGTCCCCGTGCTGCCGGGGCTCGCGCAAAGTCCGAGACATTCCACGTGTCGGGCCGGTAGGGTTCCCGCGCCTATGAGAATCGGAGTCCCAAAGGAGACCGTCGAAGGCGAGCGTCGCGTCGCGCTCGTGCCCGAGGTCGTGAGAAAGCTGACGGGTTCCGGGCTCGACGTCGTCGTCGAGCGCGGAGCTGGTGCCGAGGCCCTGATCCCGGATGCCGGGTTCGAGGCGGCCGGTGCCACGCTCACCGACGACGCTGCCACCGTCTGGCAGAGCGATGTGGTCGTGAAGGTCGCGCCTCCTGCGGCGGACGAGTCCGCCCGGCTGGGGGCGAGCAGCGTCCTGATCGGGTTCCTGGCCCCGCTGACGAACGGCGAGGGCGTGCGCGCGCTCGCCGCCTCGGGCGCGACCGCGTTCGCGCTGGAGGCCGTGCCGCGGATCTCGCGCGCGCAGTCGATGGACGCGCTCTCGTCGCAGTCGAACATCGCCGGCTATCGCGCCGCGCTGATCGGCGCCCAGGAGATGGGGCGCTTCTACCCGATGCTGATGACCGCCGCGGGCACAATCCGGCCGGCGACCGTGCTGGTGCTCGGCGCCGGCGTCGCGGGCCTGCAGGCGATCGCGACGGCGCGCCGCCTCGGCGCGGTCGTGCAGGGCTTCGACGTGCGCGCCGCGGTGAAGGAGCAGGTCGAGTCGCTCGGCGCGACGTTCCTCGAGTTCGACCTCGGGGGCGACCTCGAGGGCGCGGGCGGCTATGCGAAGGAGCTGACCGCCGAGCAGCAGGCCAAGCAGCAGGAGCTGATGGCCGAGGCGATCGGCAGAGTCGACGTCGTGATCACGACGGCGCTCGTGCCGGGCCGCCGCGCGCCGATCCTCGTGACCGAGGAGGCGGTGAAGAAGATGAAGCCGGGCTCGGTGGTCGTCGACCTCGCCGGCGAGGCGGGCGGCAACTGCGAGCTCTCCGAGCCGGGGCAGACCGTCATCAAGCACGACGTGAAGATCTGCGCGCCGCTGAACGTGCCGTCGACGATGGCCGAGCACGCCTCCCAGCTCTACGCGCGCAACATCGAGGCGCTGCTGGGGCTGATGGTGAAGGAGGGCGCGCTGGCGCTCGACTTCGACGACGAGGTGATCGCCGGCGCCTGCGTGACGCGCGGCGGCGAGATCGTCCACGAGGGTGCGAAGGCCGCCGCCGGTCAGCCGGCCTGAACGTGAGGGACTGAACACATGGACTTGGTAACGCAGATCGGAGTCCTCGTGCTGGCCGCGTTCGTCGGCTTCGAGGTCATCTCCAAGGTGCCGAACACGCTGCACACGCCGCTGATGTCGGGCACGAACGCGATCCACGGCATCGTCGTGCTCGGCGGCCTGCTCGTGATGAGCGAGGCGGTGCTCGGCGACGACGTCGTCAGCCAGATCCTGCTGGTGATCGCGGTCGCGTTCGGCACGATCAACGTCGTCGGCGGCTTTCTGGTGACGGACCGCATGCTCGGCATGTTCAAGAGAAAGCCCGAGCCGGCCAAGACGGACGAGGGGGAGGGGTCGTGACCGCGCTCGCAACCTCCTTCTGGCAGGAGAAGGACTTCGTCAACTCGCTGTACATCGTCGCGGTGATCCTGTTCGTCGTCGGCCTGCGCGGGCTGGCGGGGCCGAGAACCGCGGTGCGCGGCAACAAGATCGCCGCCGTCGGGATGGCGATCGCGGTGATCGCGACGCTGATCGGCGACGGCGTGATCCCCAACGCGCACACGGCGATCCTGATCGCCGTCGGCATCGTGATCGGCACCGCCGTGGGCGTCCCCGCGGCGCGCAGCGTGAAGATGACGGCGATGCCGCAGATGGTCGCGCTGTTCAACGGCGTCGGCGGCGGCGCGGTCGCGCTGATCGCGTGGTCGGAGTTCCGCGGCGAGTTCGTCGGCTCGACGGGCACGTGGGACATGAAGGTGATGGTCGCCTCGCTGTTCGCGGCGATCATCGGCTCGATCTCCTTCTGGGGCTCGAACATCGCCTTCGGCAAGCTGCAGGAGATCCTGCCCGGCAAGCCGATCAGCGTGCCGGGCCAGCAGTTCCTGAACCTGGCGCTGCTGCTGGTGTGCATCGGGTCCGCGATCGCGATCGCGTCCGGCACGCACTCGCCGGCGCTGTTCATCCTCGGGGTCCTCGTCGCGGCGGCGATCCTCGGCAACATGGTCGTGCTGCCGATCGGCGGTGCGGACATGCCGGTCGTGATCTCGCTGCTGAACGCGTTCACGGGCCTCTCGGCCGCTGCCGCGGGCATCGCGCTCGACAACTTCGCGTTGATCGTCGCCGGCACGATCGTCGGCGCCTCCGGCTCGATCCTGACGAACCTGATGGCGGTCGCGATGAACCGCTCGGTCCCGTCGATCATCGCCGGCGGCTTCGGCGGCGGCGACGCCGCGGCGGGCGCCGGGCCGGCGCGCGAGGGTGGCGGCACCGCGCGCTCCACGAGCGCCCAGGACGCCGCGATCCAGCTCGCGTACGCGCGCCAGGTCGTCGTCGTCCCGGGCTACGGGATGGCGGTTGCGCAGGCGCAGCACGCGGTGCGCGAGATGGCGCTCGCGCTGGAGAAGAAGGGCGTCGAGGTCAAGTACGCGATCCACCCGGTCGCGGGCCGCATGCCGGGCCACATGAACGTGCTGCTGGCGGAGGCCGACGTGCCGTACGACCAGCTCAAGGAGATGGACGACATCAACCCGGAGTTCGGCCGCACCGACGTCTCGCTGATCATCGGCGCCAACGACGTCACGAACCCGGCGGCGAACGACGACCCGGGTTCGCCGATCTACGGCATGCCGATCCTCGAGGTCGACAAGTCCCAGAGCGTGATCGTGCTCAAGCGATCGATGTCGTCGGGCTTCGCGGGCATCGACAACCCGCTCTTCTACGACCCGAAGACGGCGATGCTGTTCGGCGACGCGAAGGCGTCCGTGTCGGACATCACCGCCGAGCTGTCTGACCTGTAGGAGGCGCCGGAGGCGACGGGGCCCGCACGGCCCCGTCCGCCGCTCGGAGCGTCTACGCCTCGCCACGCCACGCCACGCCGGCCTCGCCCGGCGGGCGCGGCGGCGTCCGGCTGGGGGACCGGGCGCATCGGCATCAGTTTGAACGTCAGCGTTCTTACCAAACGACTTTCCCTCGGGCACCGACTCGTGGGAGGGTCGTTCGTGCGCCGGGAGCACGACCGGGGCCGGGCCGACCGGGGGGTTCGAGTCCGACCAGCAGGGCGCCGTGCGTCGCGTCGCGTCGGGAACGAGGGGGAGGGTGAGCGGGGCCGAGGAGGCCGGCCCCGACCACCGCCCTCTCCCGTTCCCCGGGGACCGCGTCCACCTGCCGGGCAGGGAAGGCCGCCGGGACGCGCGGGCGCGTCTGCGTCGGGGCGATCGCGTAACTTTCGCGTCGCCCGTCGGTTGAAGCACGCGATGTCGCCGCGGGCGCCTATGCCGAGAACCTCCCCGCCCCGTCAGCTCGCCCGACTCGCATCGATCGCCCTGCCGGCGGCGGCCGCGCTGCTGCTCGCGCTGGCGGTCGCGCCGGCGCGCGCCGGCGTCTTCGCGGGCGATCCCGTCGTCGGCCCGACCGCGGCGCTGCACACGCTGAGCGGGATCGACCTCGCGCCGGACGGCACCGGCGCGATCGCGTACCTGATGGACGAAGGCGGCGTGCAGCACGTGTTCGTCAGTCGGCTCGCGAACGGCGCCTGGGGCGCTCCCGAGCGGCTGGACGCGAACATCGGCGGCGCGACGACCGAGGCGGCCGTCGCGGCCGGCGACGGCGGCCGCGTGCTCGTCGTCTTCGCCAACGCCGGCAACGTCTACGCCGTCACCCGCGCCGACGCCGGCACCGGCTGGTCGCGGCAGACGCTGTGGAGCGGCGGCGGCGCGTCCGGCCCGGCCGTCGACCTCAGCGTCAACGGCAAGGGCTACGCGGCGTTCGCCGCGCCGGGCGCCGGCGGCCACGACGTGCGCGCCGCCTACGACCGCGACGGCGGGCCGTGGAGCGTGGCCGGCGCGCCGCTCGACGCGAACGCCGGGAACGACGCGGGCACCGGCGGCGGCCGTCCGCGCGTCGCCGCCTCCGCCGACGGCGTCGCGATCGTCGTGTGGGGCGAGGCCGGCCACGTCTTCGCGCGGCGCGTGCAGGGCACGCGGCCCAGCGTCGCCGTCGCCGACGCGCTCGCCGGCCTGACGATCGAGGGCGTCCAGGCCGCGTCGGCCGACCTGCCCGTCGTCAGCACGCAGGACGACGACAGCTTCACCGGCGTCGCGCTGCAGGCTCGCTTCGACCTCGGCGGCGGGGTCACGCGCACGCGCGCCGTCTTCCGCCGGCTGCGCGGCGCGCGCTTCGAGGACGCCCGTCGCCGTCGACGGCGCTCCGTTCGCCTCCGGCCAGGACTCCGGCAGCCCGCGCATCGCGACCGTCGGGACCGGCCAGGGCCTCGTCGTCGCCGGCAACGCGTCGACGAACGCGACGACCGCGCTGCAGCTGCTGTTCGACGTCCAGCCCTCGACGGTCCTGCCGATCGACTCGCTCGTCGCCAACAGCGCCGCCGGCTACGCCGTGCCGGCGGCCGCGACGGCCCGCAAGACGCTCGTCGCGTGGCAGGTGACGCCGTCAGGCGGGACGCCGGAGATCCATGCGCGCTACCGCGACGGCGGCGACTTCGAGGCCGAGCAGGCGATCTCGCACCCGTACGGCCCCACGAACGCCGCCGCGGGCCTGTTCGCGGCCGGCGACGACGCCGGCGACATCGCCGTCGCCTACGTGCAGGACGTGCCGGGGCAGGGCCGCGCGATCGCGGTCGCCTCCGTCGACCAGCCGCCGGGCCGCTTCGCCGCCGCGCGCGCACACGGGTTCCAGCGCACGGACCGGCCCGTCCTGGCGTGGACGAGCTCGCGCGAGACATGGGGCCGCTACTTCAAGGTCACGGTCGACGGCGTGGAGGCCGGCGTCACCGGCCATCGCAGCCTGCGGCCGTCCTCGGCGCTCGCGCAGGGCGCGCACACCTGGCAGGTCGTCGCGCTCGACCGCCGCGGCCAGCAGTACACGGCGAAGGCGAGCAGCGTGAGGGTCGACTCGGTGCCGCCGTTCGCGACGGCGCGCGTCGCCGGGGCGCGGCGGGCCGGCGCGACGCTGAAGCTCGCGGTGCGCGCGACCGACACGCCGACCGGCACGGCGCGCAAGGCGCAGGACGTCGCGACCTCCGGCGTCAAGCGGATCGTCGTCGACTGGGGCGACCGCACGCCGCGCGAGCGGATTCGCCGGGGGACGCGCCACGCCTACGCGAGACCGGGCCGCTACCGGCTGCGGGTCCTCGTGCTCGATCGCGCCGGCAACCGCACGACGCTCGCGCAGCGCCTGCGGATCGCCAAGCCGGTGGCGAGAAGCGGGCGCGGCACGCCGACACGCCGCGACAGAGCGGCCGCCGTGCTCGTGCTGCGCTCGAAGCCGCCGCTGCGCGTGCGCCGCGCGCTGGCGCGCGAGCGGCGCGCGACCCGCGCCCGCGCCGCCCGGGCGCGCGCGGCGCGCGCCCGCGCGCGTGCCGCCCGCTAGGCTCGCCCGCAGATGAGCGAGCCCGGCGCCCCGCATCGCACCGTCCGCGCCGGCGACCGCACGCTCGAGCTCGGCAGGCGGCCGTGGCTGATGGGGATCGTCAACGCGACGCCCGACTCGTTCTCCGACGGCGGCGTCCACCGCACGCTCGAGCAGCGCGTGACGCTCGCGCGCGACCTGCTCGCGGCCGGCGCCGACGTGATCGACGTCGGCGGCGAGTCCGGCGTCACCAACAGACCCGCTGTCGGCGCGCAGGAGGAGATCGCCCGCGTCGTGCCGCTGGTCGAGCGGGTCGCGGGAGAGCTGGGGGCGGTCGTCTCCGTCGACACCTACAAGCCGGCGGTCGCGGCCGCCGCGATCGCGGCCGGCGCGTGCATCGTCAACGACGTCAGCGGCCTGCGCGACCCGGAGCTCGCCGACGTGTGCGCCGAGACGGGCGCGGCGCTCGTGCTGATGCACACGCGCGCGGCGCCGAAGCAGAAGCTGCTCGACCCCTCCTGGGACGGGCGCACGGCGGCCGACGTCGTCGCCTTCCTGCGCGAGCGGATGGCGCTCGCCCGCGAGCGCGGCGTCGCCGAGGAGCAGCTGATCCTCGACCCCGGTCCGGACTTCGGCAAGACGCCGGCGCAGACGATCGAGGCCCTGCGGGGGCTCGGCGACGTGCACGCGCTCGGGCGTCCGCTGCTGCTGGCGCTCTCGCGCAAGGACTTCCTCGGCGCGATCACCGGCCGCGCGCCGCGCGAGCGCGGCGCCGCCACGCTCGCCGCGCTCGCGTGGGGGATCGACGCGGGCGGCCACCTCTTCCGCCTGCACGACGTCGCCGCCGCGGCCGACTTCATCGCCGTGCGCGAGGTGCTCGCCGGCCGTCGCGAGCTCGGCGCCGACGTCCGCCTCGCCGAGTCGCTGCGCCGCGCCTGACGCACGGATCGGCGCGCCTGGCGGCGTCATCGGGGTTCGCCGTACCCGAGTACGGCTTCACCCCTGCTTCCTTGCCAGGCACGCCGATCCGTGCGTCAGGTGGTCGCGCCTGCGCGTCCGCTACCGTTCGCGGCGCACACGACGCCGGCCGCTGCCATCAACGCGGCCGGGGCTCACCGATCGTCCCGACAGGAGGACCATGCCCGTACTCGAACGTCCCGCGCTGGAGGACAGCCCCCTCGCCGACCTGCACGCGATCGCCTCGGAAGCTCGGGGTGGACGGCTTCCGCCGTCTGCGCAAGGACGAGCTGATCGACGCGATCGTCGCCCGTCAGGGGGGCGCGGCCGGCACGGAAGCGGCCGGCGACGACGAGGCTTCGTCACGTCCGCGCCGTCGCCGCGGCGGCCGTGGCCGTGCGCGCGAGGAGCGCGCTGAGGAGCCCGCGGCCGAGGAGGAGAAGGAGGAGCGCCCCGCTCGCCGCGAGCGCGGCGGCCGCGGCCGGGGTCGCGACCGCGACCGCGACCGCGACGAGCGCACCAAGCCGGAGCGCGAGCGCGGTGGCAGGGAGCGCGCCGAGCGCGAGCGCGGCGGCCAGGCGCGCGAGGAGGGCGAGCGCACCGTCGAGGGCGTCGTCGAGCTGTCCGGCAACGGCTCCGGCTTCCTGCGCGTCGGCAAGGGCGGCAAGCCCTCCGACGACGACGTCTACGTCTCCGGCGCGCAGGTGCGTCGCTGCGAGCTCGTCGACGGCGACCGGGTCGCCGGCCCGGTGCGCCCGCCGCGCCGCTCCGAGCGCCATCCCTCGCTCGTGCGCGTCGAGACGATCAACGGCCGCCCGGCCGAGGAGGTCAGCGAGGGCGTCCGCTTCGACGAGCTGCCGGCCGCCTTCCCGAGCGTGCGCTTCGCGTTCGGCGCCGACGACGAGACGATCAAGGCGATCGAGTTCCTCACGCCGATCGGCCGCGGCTCCCGCGTGACGATCGCCGGCGCCGCGCACACCGGCAAGAGCGAGACGCTGCGCCGCCTCGCGCACGCGCTCGCCGAGCTCGACGCCGAGCTGGAGACGGCGGTCGTGCTGGCCGGCGCGCGGCCGGAGGAGATCGCCGAGTGGAAGAGCGGCCCGGTCGAGCCGGTCGCAACGCTCAGCTTCGCCGCGACGGCCGACGCGCAGGTGCAGGCGATCGAGCGCGCGATCGACCAGGGCAAGCGCGTCGCCGCGCGCGGCGGCCATGCCGTCGTGCTGATCGACACGCTCGAGGGCGTCGCCGCCGGCGCGGCGCGCAAGGCGCTCGCCGCCGCCCGTCACATCCCCGGCGGCGGCTCGCTGACGGTCATCGCGACCGCCGCGGCGCCGATCGGCGGCGAGACGACGGTCGTCATGCTCGACGCCGAGCTGGCCGGCGTGCGCCGCTTCCCGGCGATCGACCTGCTCGCGAGCCGCACGCTGCGTCCCGAGCTGCTGGTCGGCGAGCAGGGCGCCGACGCGATCGCCGAGGCCGTGCGCGAGCAGGTGGAGTAGAGATCGAGAGCGAGTCGGCTGGCGCCGCGAGGCGGTGTCAGCCGGCCGCTATCGCGGCAGGTAGGCGACCTGGCCCCATGAGGGCTCGGGCGCCAGCTCGATCGGCTCGTTGCCGCGGTCGGGCTGGACGTAGGCGAAGGTGTGGGTGCGCTCGTCGAAGGCGATGTCGAGCTCGCCCTCCTTCACGCGCTGGTCGAGCCACGCGCTGCGGAAGATCAGCCGCCGCAGCCAGTGCACGAGCGAGCGCTCGGAGGGGCCGACGAGCTCGGGCCAGCAGTCGTTGACGTGCTCGCCGAGTGCCGAGGCGGGGTCGTGGACCTCGCCGTTGACGACGAGGTTGACGAGGTCCTCGGCCTCGTGGCCCTCCAGCCGGCCGCCGACGAAGCCGAGCTTGCGGGCGGCCTGCTCGCAGCGCTCGGAGAAGTCGCGCTCGTTGAAGGTGAAGCGAAGCTCGCCGTACTCGAGCACGAAGTCGTCGCCCGAGCTGTAGTTTCCGCGTTGGTTGAGCATGGTCGATTCCCGCTCGGTCCGTGTCCCGGTCCGTGGGCGTCGGCATCATATGCGCGACTCCTGCGCCGGCGGAGGGGCTGCACGAGAACTTGCAGATCGCAGGCGCCGGTCACGTCGGTCGCCGACATGCGTCCGCAGATTGCGTCGAACCGGCGGCGAAGGGGGCGAATTCGCGCCGCAACCACCCTCAGGGCGGCCATGAACGAACACCGCCCCACCATCCTCCTCGTCGAGGACGACCGCCACACGCGCGGCTTCCTCGCCGACAACCTCGCGGCCGACGGCTTCGAGCCGATCGGCGCCGTCAGCGCCCGCGAGGCGATGCGCCTGATCGAGTCCCGCTATCCCGACCTCGCGATCGTCGACCTGACGCTGCCCGACCGCGACGGCCTCGAGCTGCTCCAGGAGGTGCGCGAGGCCGACCGCGTCGCGAGCCGCATCGACCCGCTGCTGCCGATGCTCGTGCTGAGCGGGCGCGTCGGCGAGCTGAACCGCCTGCGCGGCTTCGAGAAGGGCGCCGACGACTACCTGGGCAAGCCCTTCAGCTACCCGGAGCTGCGGGCGCGCGTGCGGGCGCTGCTGCGCCGCGGCGAGCGCGCGGTGCGCCACGGCATCCTGCGCGTCGGCGGGCTGGAGGTCGACCCCGCCGCACGCGCCGTCCGGCTCAACGGCCGGCCGCTGCCGGTCTCGCAGAAGGAGTTCGCGCTGCTGCGCACGCTCGCCTCGGATCCGACGCGCGTCTTCTCCAAGGAGGAGCTGCTGCGCTCGCTGTGGGGCTTCCGCACGAACGGCTCGACGCGCACGCTCGACTCGCACGCCTGCCGGCTGCGGCAGAAGCTCGCGCGCGACGGCGAGCGCTACCTCGTGAACGTGTGGGGCGTCGGCTACCGGCTCGTCGACGGCCCGAGCCTGCTGGAGGAGCCGCCGCCGCTCGGCGCCGAGGCGGCCCCCGGCGTCGGCGTGGACGCCGGCGCCGGCGGCGGCGCGGGGGCGGGACGATGAGCGCGACGGTGGCGCTCGGCGGCTGGGTCGCCGCGCTGGGGGCGACGACCGCCTGGCGCGTCGTGCTCGCGCGGCGCATGGAGCAGGTCGCGCGCGCCTGCCACGAGCTCAGCGGGCCGCTGACGTCCGCGCGGCTGGCCGCGCACCTCGCGGCGCGGGCGGCGCCGGCCGGGCCGGCGCGCGGGCCGCTGACGGCGATCGAGCTGAAGCTCGGCCGCGCCGGCCTCGCGCTCGCCGACCTCGCCGCCGCGCGCCGCGGGGCGTGCGCCGGCGACCGGGTCGAGACGTTCGAGCTTGCGCCGCTGCTCGCCGACGCGGTCGCTGCGCAGCTCGGGCGCGCGTGGGAGCGGGGTGCCCGGTTGGAGCTGGAGGACCCGCCCGGCGACGTGCTGCTGCGGGGCGACCGGACGCGCCTCGCGCAGGCCTGCGGCAACCTGCTGGCGAACGCGATCGAGCACGGCGGCCCGGCGATCGTGTTGCGGGCGCGTGCGAGCCGCTGCACGGTCCGCGTCGAGGTGCTCGACGACGGCCCGGGGCTGCCGGCACCGGTCGCCGAGCTGGTGCGCCGGCGGCGCGGGCTGCGCGGCCACGGCCTGTCGATCGCCGAGGAGGCGGCCGCCCGCTTCGGCGGCCGCCTGGCGGCGGCGCCCTGCGAGCGGGGCGCGCGGCTGGTGCTGGAGCTGCCGACGGCGCTGCCGCAGCCGTGAGGGGCGGGCGGCCGTCCGGCACGGCGGCGCGGCGGGGTCGGGTCGCATGACGCCCCGCCGCCGCGCGCTGCTGCTGCTCGCGCTCGCGCTGCTGCTCGGCGCGCTGGCGGCGGCGAGCGTCCACCGTCGCGAGGCGGCGCTCGCGCGCGCGCTCGGCCCGAACGTCCAGGTGCTCGTGACGCGCGCCCCGGTCGCCGCCGGCGCGTCGCTCGCGGATGCGCGCCCGCTGCTGCGGTCGCTGCCGCGCCGCTACGCGCCGCCCGACGCGGTCGCGAGCGCAGCCGCGCTGGCGGGGGCGCGCGCCGCCGTCGCGCTGCCGGCCGGCTCGGTCCTCACCGCCGCGGTGCTGCGCCGCGCGGGCGAGACTCCGACGGCGGCGCTCGCGCCGGGCGAGCGCGTCGCGCAGGTGCTCGCCCACGGCGACCCGCGGGCGGTCGTGACGGGCGCGCGCGTGGACGTGCTCGTCACGCGCCCGGGCGATGGCGGGCGTCCGGGCGCGACCGTGCTCGCGCTCGAGGACGCCGAGGTGCTCGACGCGCACCGGGTCGCGCCGGACCCGTCCGACGCGGGCACCGGCGCGCGCGTCTCCGCCGCCCTGCGCGTGCGCGTGCGCGACGCCGTCTACCTCGCCGCGGCGCAGGCGTTCGCGAGCGACGTGCGCCTGCTCGTGCGCGCGCCCGGAGACGCCGCCGTCGGCGCGCGCGGCCTGCACGTCGGCGAGCGGCTGCGCTGACGCCTGCGCTGACGTCCGCGCGTCCGCACAGCCACCGCTCAAGGGATCGTGCCGAGCGGCCGATTCAAGCGTGGAGCGCATGTCCCGACGCCAGCTCGTCACCGCGGTCCTCGCGACCGGCTGTCTGCTGGTGCCCTCCGTGGGCGCCGGCGCAAGCCTGCCCGCGCTCCACGCGAGCACGGCGGCGCACAAGCACGCGCACAAGCGGCACGCGCACGCCGCCGCCCTGCCGCTGATCAAGCGCGTCAAGCCGCGCAAGCTCGCGATCGGCGGCACGCTCACGGTCGTCGGGCGCAACTTCCTGCCCGGCAGACGCCGCAACACGGTCGTCTTCTTCCGCAAGGGCGCGCCGGCGATCTTCCTGCGTGCGGGCCGGTCGACGAAGACGCGCATGAAGGTCAAGCTGACGAGCAAGCTCGGCCGCTACCTGGTCGCCCGCAACACGGGCGAGAGAGCGCCCACGCGCTTCCGCCTGCGCGTGCTCGCACGCCGCTTCGGCGCCCGCTTCACGCCGCGCAAGCTCTCGCCGGTCGTGCTGCCGGCGAAGACGCGCTCCGGCGGGGGCAAGAGAACGCCGGCCCGCCCGCGCCGTCGTGCACGCTGGAGACCGCGGCCGCCGCGCCGACGGCGGACGCCGACGGCGACGGGCTGACCAACGCGCTCGAGCTGAGAATCAAGACGGATCCCTGCAACGCCGACAGCGACGGCGACTCGATCCCCGACGGCTACGAGTACGAGTCGGCGCTCGACTACAACTCGCGCGCGCTGCCCTATCCGGGCAAGCGGCCCTACCCGAACCCGCTCGACCCGACCGACGCGAACACCGACTACGACGGCGACGGCCTCACGATGGCCGACGAGCACGCGGCGTGGGTCATGTACGGGCATTCGAGCTTCCCGCTGAACTACAGCGACGGCACGCAGACCTCTGGCGGCCCGGTCGCGGTGACGCCCGCCACCAGATGGCAGGACATCAACGGCGACGGCTTCCTGACCGACGACGAGAAGGACGTCGACGGCGACGGCCTGACCAACTGGGACGAGGCGCACGGCCGTATGGTGCCGGCGTGGTGGCAGGCCGCCTATCCGAGCGAGGTCGCCTACACGCTCACCTACCAGCAGACGGACTGGCTCGATCCGGACACCGACGGCGACGGCCTGCCCGACGGCGCCGACGACGTCGACCACGACGGCTGGACGAACGCGCAGGAGATCCAGCGCGACCCGTACATGGTCCATCCGTTCAACCCGTGCCTGCCGGATCCGACCTCGCCCGTCTGCGCCAAGCATCCGCCGTTCGACTCCGTGTATCCGCCCTTCGCGCCGCCGACTTCCTGGGTTCCCGGAGATCCGACCCCGGTCCCATGGCCGTAGCCGTCGGGGAGGTCGAGGCACCGGGGACGCCGCCCGCCGCTGCGCCGGGGCCGTCGCCCGGCGAGCCCTTGCCGCAGCCGCCGTCTGAGCGCCGCCCCGCGCGCGGCGACGCGCCGACGTGGGACGAGTACCGCGCCGAGCTGGTGGTCGGGCTGCCGTTCCTCGTGGCGGCGATCGCGCTCGCGCTGCTGGGCGACTCCGGCACGACCCTGCAGGCGGGACCCGCGATCGCGCTCGTGCTCTCCTACGCGGTCCTCTCGCGCGTGCGCTTCCACGCCGGCGTCGGCCACACGGTGCCGACGCAGCTCGCGTTCGTGCCGATGCTGTTCCTGCTGCCGACGCAGCTCGTGCCGCTGCTCGTGCTGCTCGGGATGCTGATCGGCAACCTGCCCGACTACGCCCGCGGCAAGCTGCATCCCGGCCGCGCGCTGATGCTGCCCGGCGACGCCTGGCACGCGATGGGCCCGGCGCTGGTGCTGCTGGTGGCCGGCGCGACGATGCCGGAGTGGAGCGACTGGCCCTGGTACGCGCTGGCGCTCGGCGCGCAGTTCGCGATCGATCTCGGGGTCTACGCGGTCCGCGCGCGGCTCGCGCTCGACATCCCGAGCCGCGAGCAGCTGAGAGCGCTGACGTGGGTGTGGATCGTCGACGCGCTGCTGGCGCCGGTCGGGCTCGTCGCGGCGTTCGCCTCCGACCACCACCCGTATGCGTTCCTGCTCGTGCTGCCGCTGGCCGCACTGCTGACGCTGTTCGCGCGCGAGCGCAACGAGCGCCTCGACCAGGCGCTCGAGCTGGGCGGCGCCTACCGCGGCATCGCGATGCTGCTCGGCGACCTGCTGGAGGAGGCCGACGAGTACACCGGCGGCGACCACACGCGCGGCGTCGTCGCGCTGGCGCTCGAGGTCGCCGACGAGCTCGGCCTCGACGAGCGCGAGCGCCACAACGTCGAGCTGGCGGCGCTGCTGCACGACATCGGCAAGATCGTGATCCCCGACACGATCATCGACAAGCCCGGGGCGCTGACCGACGACGAGTGGGCGCTGATGAAGACGCACACGATCGAGGGCCAGCGGATGCTCGACCGCGTCGGCGGCGTGCTGCGCGAGGTCGGGATGATCGTGCGCGCCTCGCACGAGCGCTGGGACGGCGGCGGCTACCCCGACGGCCTCGCCGGCGAGCGCATCCCGCGCGAGGCGACGGTCGTCGCGGCGGCGGACGCGTTCAACGCGATGACGACGGACCGCTCCTACCGCCGCGCCCGCTCGGTGCGGGACGCGGTCGAGGAGATGCGGGCATGCGCCGGCACTCAGTTCGCGCCGGACGTCGTGGCTGCGCTCGTCGCGGTCGTCGAGCGCAGCACGCCCGAGGTCGCGTCGGCCCAGCCGACGGCGCTCAGGTAGAGGTCGGCGACCGCGACGCCGGGCGCCCGCTCGGCCACGACCGCGAGCTCGCCGCGCTCGTAGGCGATCGTCGCCGCGAGCGCGTCGCCCATCGGCCCGCGCCGGACGAGCAGGGCGTCCCGCACCTCGTCGGTCAGCGGCAACGCCTCGATCACCTGCCCGAGCGGCGCGCCGGCGATGGCGTCGACGACCGAGAACAGTCCGGCGGTGAAGCAGGCCTCGGCATCGGCGTCCGCGCCGGCCTCCCGCGCGATCAGCTCGCAGAGCCGCGCGCGCACGAGCGCCGTGACGGTCAGCTCGTGCGGCGTGTCCTGCGCGCCCGAGAGCGAGATCAGCGTCGCCCAGCGGCGCACCGCCTGCATGCCGAGCAGCACGATCGCCTCCCTCACCGAGGCGACGCGCCGCGCGAGGTTGAAGTACGCGGAGTTGAGGTAGGTCAGCAGCCGGTAGGAGAGGCCGACGTCGCGCGAGATCGTCGCCTCCAGCTCCTCGAAGGTGCTCTGCGCGTAGAGGCCGGCGAGCGCGCGCAGCTCGCCGACACGGCCGCTCGGCGGGGTGGCGCCCTCGACGACGTCCGGCGTGGAGAGGAAGAAGCCCTGGAACTGCTGGAAGCCGGCGGCGCGGCAGCTGGCCCGCAGCGCCGGCGTGTCGACGCCGTCGGCGATCAGCGTCTCGGTCGCGGGGCCGAAGCGCGCGGCGCAGTCCGCCAGCTCCGGCTCCGCCAGGCCCCGTACGTCGAGCTTCACGCTCTCCGCCACCCGCGCGAGCTCCAGCGGGGCGGGCCCGACCGGGTCGCAGAGGAGCGAGACGCGATAGCGCTGTGCGGCCAGCCGCTCGAGCACCGCGCGCAGCGGCGCGTCGTCCGGACCGGGGTCGGCGACCTCCAGCACGACGCGCTCCGGCGGCAGCGCGAGCGGGTGCAGCTCGAGCAGGAAGCGTCGCGGCACGCGCACGTGCGCCGGCAGGTCGCCTGAGATCGCACCGACGCCGATGCCGGTGAACGTCTCGACGATCACCTCCGTGGCCGCGCGCTCCTCGTCGTCGCCGGCGAGACCGCGGCGGGTGGCGTCCGGGCGGCGCAGCAGCAGCGCGTAGCCGACGACGCGCGTCCAGCGGTCGTGGATCGCCTGCCGCGCGATCGCGACCGGCGCATGCCCGGGCAGGGCGTCGGGGGCGGCCTCCGCGCTCATCCACCCGGTCATCGGCCGCGCGCACCGGGACTTGCGCGCGCAGGGGGGCGAATCCGCCGCGGGATCGGCCTCAGGCGCGCATGGACACGGATGCGAAGGGACTCGAGGAGCTGGCGGGCGAGCTGCGCGAGGAGCTCGTGCGGACCGCCGGCGACGACGGCGGGGACGCGGCGCAGCGCGTCGCCGCGCTCGTCGAGCGGGACGCCGCGCTGCTGAGCGAGGACGAGCGGGCGGCGTTGCGGCGGCTGGTGACGGAGCGGGCGCTCGGGCTCGGGCCGCTCGAGCCGCTGCTGGCCGATCCGGACGTCGAGGAGGTGATGGTCAACGGGCCGGGGCGCGTGTGGGCCGAGCGGCGGGGCGTGGTGGAGCCGACCGGCGTGACGTTTGCGACGGAGGCGGACCTGCGCCACGCGATCGAGCGGATCCTCGCGCCGCTCGGCCGTCGCGTCGACGAGGCCGAGCCGCTGTGCGACGCGCGGCTCGCCGACGGCTCGCGCGTGAACGTCGTGCTGCCGCCGCTGGCGCTCGACGGGCCGCTGCTGACGATCCGCCGCTTCCGCGCCGGCGGCATGGGGCCCGACGACCTCGTCGCGAACGGCACGCTCGACCCGGCGCTGCGCGACCTGCTCGGCGCATGCGTGCGCGCGCGGCTGACGATCCTCGTCAGCGGCGGCACCGGCTCGGGCAAGACGACGACGCTCGGCGCGCTGTCGAGCTTCGTCCCCGACGGCGAGCGGATCGTGACGATCGAGGACGCCGCCGAGCTGCGGCTGCGCCAGCCGCACGTGGTGCGCCTGGAGGCGCGGCCGGCGTCGCTGGAGGGGCGCGGCGAGGTGACGATCCGGCGGCTGGTCAAGAACGCGCTGCGGATGCGGCCGGACCGGATCGTCGTCGGCGAGGTGCGCGGGGGCGAGGCGCTCGACATGCTGAGCGCGATGGCGAGCGGGCACGACGGCTCGCTCTCGACCGTCCACGCCGGCTCGCCGGAGGAGGCGCTGCGACGCGTGGAGACGCTCGCGCTGATGGCCGACGTGGCGCTTCCGCACGCGGCGATCCGCGAGCTGGTCGCGGGCGCGATCGACCTCGTGGTGCAGCAGCGCCGCGAGCGCGACGGCCGCCGGCGGATCGTCGCCGTGAGTCAGGTCGTGCGGGTCGCGGGCGGGCTGGGGGTGCGCGAGCTGTACACGCTGCGCGGCGGCCGGGCGCACTGGCGCGTGCCGCTGCCGGACGACCTCGCCGCGCGGCTGGCCGACGCGCCTTCCGGCGACGAGGCTTCCAACAGATCGGCCCACGCTCGTCCGCCGGATGGGTCTGCCGCCGGATCGGCCTCGCTCGGTGAGGCCAACCAGGACGCCGGAGCCGATGCCGACCCGCTCGCACGGCTCGAAGCCGCGCGCCTCCGGCTGCGCGCATCCGTCGCGCCGCGGGACGAGCGCACGTGAGCGCGGCGCCGGTCGCCGCGCTGGCCGCCGCGCTCGGCGTCTTCGCACTGTGGGACGTGCTCGCGGCGGCCGAGGGGCGCGTGCGCGGGGACGCGCTCGGCGGGCTGCTGGCCCCGCTCGTGCGCGCGCGGCGCGCCGGCGCCGAGCCCAGCGCAGCGGAGCGCCGCCGGCTCGCGCTGGTCGCGGCGTCGGTGCTGCTGGCCGCCGGCTGGCTCGTCGCCGGGCCGGCGCTCGGCGCGGCCCTCGCCGCCGGCGGCCCGTGGACGCTGCGGACGCTCGTGCGCCGCCGGCGGCGCCGCTACCGCGCCGAGCTTGAGCGCGCCGCGCCGGCGGTCGCGCGCGCGGTCGCCGACGCGCTCGCGGCCGGCCACGCGATCTCTCGCGCGCTCGGGGAGGCGTCGCGCGGCGTCGACGGCGCCGCCGCCGTCGAGCTGGAGGCGCTCGGCCGTGCGCTCGCGCTCGGACAGCCGCTGGATGCCGCGCTCGCGCGGCTGCAGGCGCGCGCGGACAGTCGCGCGTACGACACGCTCGCGACCGCGGTCCTGCTCCAGCGCGACGCCGGCGGCGACCTCGTCGCGCTGCTGCGCGAGCTGGCGCGCGCGCAGGAGGCGGCCGCGCGCTGCGCCGACGACGCGCGTGCTGCGACGGCGCAGGCGCGCTTCACCGGCGTCGTCGTCGGCGTCCTGCCGGCCGGTGCCGCCGCGCTCGCCGAGCTGGCGAGCCCGGGCGCGCTCGGCCACGTGCTGCGGGTGCCGCTCGCGCTCTGGCTCGCCGCCTTCGCCGGCTTCCTCCAGCTGCTCGGCCTGCTCGCGATCCGCCGGCTCGGGCGGGTGGCCGGATGAGCGCCCGCGGCCGGACGATCGACGACTTTCGGTCCCTCGGGGCACATTTCTCGTCGATCGTCGGGGGGCTGGCGTGAGCGGGGCGGCCGGCGTCGCCGGCGCGGCCGCGGCGCTCATGGTGCTGGCGCTCTCGCAGCTGCTGCCGCGCCCGGGCGGGCCGGCGCGCGCGGGGCGGCGGGCCGCGGCGCTCGCGCTGCTCGCGCGGATCGGCCGCCGCGTCGGCGCGCCCGCCGCGACCGGCGACCTCGGCGCGCGGCTCGCCGCCGCCGGGCGCCCGCTCGGGCTGCGCGCGAGCGACGTGATGGCGGCGAAGGGGGGAGCGGGCGCGCTCGGCCTGGTGCTCGCGCTGCCGCTCGGATCCGCGCTGCCGGGCCGGCTCGGCCTGCTGGCGCCGTTCGCGCTGCCGCTCGCGGCGTTCCTCGCCCCGGACCTGTGGCTGCGCCGCCGCATGCGCGCTCGCGCCGCCGCGATGGCGCTCGAGCTGCCGGATCTGCTCGACCTGCTGCGGGTGGCGCTCGGTGCCGGCCTCTCGCTCGACCGCGCGCTGGCGGAGGTCGCGCGCCGCGACCGCGGGCTGCTCGCGCGCGAGTGGGGCACGGCGGCCGTCGAGGTCGAGCTCGGCGTCCCGCGCGAGCGCGCGCTGGCGGGGCTGGCGGCGCGCTGCCCATGCGAGGGGATCGTCCCGCTCGTGCGCGCGCTCGAGCGCGGCGCGCGTCACGGCACGCCGCTCGCCGACGCGCTCGCCGGGCTGGCGGCCGAAGCGCGCGCCGCCCACGCCCGCCGCCTCACCGAGCGCGCCGCGAAGGCCGCGCCGCAGATCCAGCTCGTCGTCGCGCTGCTGCTGGTCCCGTCGGTGCTGCTGCTCGTCGCCGCCGCGCTGATCGCCTCGCTGCTGGCCTGAGTCGCAGGTCGCGCCGAAGCGTCCTGCCCTGGGGCGCTCACGCGAGCGCAGCACAGGACGCTTCGTCGGCCGGGGAGGCCGACGGCTGCAATCCGGCGCCCAGATCGCGTGGCTGCACGCGTCGCTGCGGGGCGCTGGACGAAAGGCGCCCCACCTCCTCCCACCGCGCAATCGCCCGCCACGGCGGGGATTCCGGGCCGGCAAGGCGCCCGTTCGCGCCATGAGTGGGATGTCCTGTGCCATATGGGTTGCAAAGTGGGAGAAGGTGGGATAGCTTGCGCGCCATCGGACCGGGGTGGCAGGGCTCCTCCCACCCGGCCACCTCGGTCCGCCTTTCTTCCAGAGGCGATCCCTTGACCTTCCGTGGCACCTTCGACCTGACGCTCGACGCGAAGAACCGCCTCACGGTTCCGACGCGCTATCGGGCTGCCTACGCCGAAGGGATCGTGCTGGCGGCCGGGCTCGAGGACTGCGTCGCGATCTGGCGGCCCGAGGACTACGACGCCTGGACGACGGCCGCCCTCCAGGGTCACAGCCCGCTGTCGCCCGAGTACCGCAAGCTCAACCGCCACTTCATGGCCAACTCGCAGCCGACCGAGCTCGACGGGGCCGGCCGCGTGATGCTGCCGAGATTCCTGCTCGAGTCCGGGAAGCTCGCGAAGGACGTGAGCGTCGTGGGCGCGGGGGAGTGCCTCGAGATCTGGGATCGCGCCAACTGGGCTGCGTACAACGGCGAGGTGCTGGAGAACGTGTCCGAGATCGCCGCCGGCCTCGAGTCGGCGGGATGACCGGCGATGCCCGCGAGCATGACCACACTGCTTGACATGGTCTCCATCCACATCCCGGTCCTCGCCGGCGAGCTGATCGAGCTGCTCGACCCGCGTCCCGGCGCGATCGCGGTCGACTGCACGATCGGCGGCGGCGGCCACGCGCGCCTCGTCGCCGACCGCATCGGCCCGGCCGGCACGCTGATCGGGATCGACCGCGACCCGATCGCCGAGGAGCGCTTCGCCGAGTTGGCGGCCGAGGTGCCGTGCGCGACCCGCTTCGTGCGGGCCGACTTCGCGAGCGGGCTGGAGCTGCTGCGCGACGAGGGCGTCCGCGCCGACCTCGTCTACCTGGACCTCGGCATGTCCTCGATGCAGGTCGACACGTGGGAGCGCGGCTTCTCCTACGCCTACGACGCGCCGCTCGACATGCGCATGGACCCCGCGCAGGAGCTGACCGCGGCGGAGATCGTCAACACCTGGGACGAGCGCCGGCTTGCGCGGCTGCTGCGCGAGTACGGCGACGAGCGCTACGCCGGCCGCATCGCGCGCGCCATCGTCCGCGAGCGCGCGCAGGCGCCGATCGAGACGACCCACGCGCTCGTCGAGGTCGTCAAGTCGGCGATCCCGGCGCCCGCGCGGTTCGCCGGCGGCCATCCCGCCAAGCGCACCTTCCAGGCGATCCGCATCGCCGTCAACGAGGAGCTCGAGCAGCTCGACCGCGCGCTGCCGCTCGCGTGGGAGCTGCTCGCGCCCGGCGGCAGACTCGCCGCGATCTCCTTCCACTCGCTCGAGGACCGGCGCGTGAAGCGCTTCCTCGCCGACCGCGCCCGTGGCTGCGTCTGCCCGCCGGACCTGCCCGTCTGCGCCTGCGGCCGCACGCCCGAGGGCGAGCTGCTCGCGCGTCGTGCGATCGCGCCGTCGCCCGGCGAGGTCGCGCACAACCCGCGCGCCAAGTCCGCCCACCTGCGCGGTGCCCGCAAGCTCGAGAAGGAGGCATCGTGACGCCACCCGCCGCCACTGCCGCCGGCCGCCGCAGAGCGACCGGGCTGCGCCCCGCCGGCAGATCGGCGCGCCTCGGCGCCGGCCGGCCTCCGCGCCGCGTGTCCGGCCCCGCGCGGCCCGCCCCGCGCGGCGCGACGATCGCGGCCGCCGCGGTCGCGCTGCCCGCCCCGCGCCCGCACGCTCCCGCGCGGCCGCGTCCGCGCGCCGTGCCGCGCCCCGCGCGCCGTCCCGACCTGCCGCGCGGCGCGCGCGCGCTGCGGTGGCTGCGCTCGCTGCCCGACCATCGCCTGCTCGACCGCCTCATCTCCGGGCGCGTGTGGATCGTGCTGCTCGGCACGCTGCTCGTGGGGATCGTGACGCTGCAGCTGACGCTGCTGAGACTGAACGCCGGCATCGGCCGCGCGGTCGAGCACAGCGGCGCGCTCGAGCAGCGCAACGCCGCGCTGCGGCTGGAGATCTCCGAGCTGTCCGACAGCGAGCGGATCGTCACGCAGGCGACGCAGATGGGCTACGTGATGCCGTCGCAGGGCTCGCCGCGCTTCCTGACCGCCGGCCCGGGCGATCCCGCGAAGGCGCTCACGACGATGCGCGTGCCGAACCCGGCCGCGGCGACGGCCGACACGACCGCGACCACCGACACGACCGCGACCGCGACGACCGCGACGGCCGCGACGGCCGCGACTGCGACGACCGCGACGACCGCGACGGCCGCGACTGCGACGACCGCGACCGACTCCGCCGTCGGCGGCCAGGGATAGGCTCGCCGGCGTGCCGGGGCTGACCGACCGCCGCATCGGGCTGCTCTTCGTTCTCTTCGTCGCCGCGCTCGCCGTCGCGACGCTGCGCTCCGCATGGCTCGGCGCCGTTCGCGCGCCGGCGCTCAAGCGCGCCGCCGCCACGCAGCAGGTGCAGGAGGTGACGCTGCCGGCGCCGCGCGGCACGATCAGCGACCGCCACGGCGCCGTCCTCGCCGTCTCCGAGCCGGCGAGCGACGTGAGCGCGACGCCGTACCTCGTCAGAGCGCCGCTGAGAGTCGCCGCGCAGCTCGCGCCGCTGCTCGGCGTCGACGCCGGCGAGCTGCTCGGCAAGCTCTCCGAGCAGACCGGCTTCGTCTACCTGGCACGCCGCCTGCCGGCCGCCAGAGCCGACAGAGTCGCGGCGCTGCACGTCGAGGGCATCGCGCTCACGCCCAGCTCGCGCCGCACCTACCCGCGCGACTGGCTCGCCGCGCAGGTGCTCGGCAGCGCGAGCGAGGACCCGGGCGGCGGTACCGGCCTCGAGTACGGGGAGGACCGCGCGCTGCGCGGCCACGACGGCCTGCGCCGCGTCGTCAGCGACGCGCTCGGCCAGCCGATCTCGATCGAGGACCAGCAGCGCACCGTGCCCGGCAGAGACGTGCAGCTGACGCTCGACGCGAACCTGCAGGACAAGGTCGAGTCGGTGCTGCAGGGCGTGGGGCAGGCGTACCGGCCGAGAGGCGCGACGGCGATCGTCATGAACCCGCAGACGAGCGAGATCCTCGCGCTCGCCAACTGGCCGCGCGTGGACGCGAACGACCCGGCCGGCGCGCCGGCGTACGCGCAACAGGACCGCGCGGTCAGCTTCCCCTACGAGCCCGGCTCGACGTTCAAGGCGTTCACGGTCGCCGGCGCGCTCGAGGACGGCACGGTCACGCCCGACACGCCGGTCAACGTCCCGTCGCAGCTGACGCTGTTCGACCGCACGCTGCACGACGCCGAGGACCACGGCGACGAGACGCTCACCGTCGCGCAGGTGCTCCAGCGCTCGAGCAACATCGGCGCCGTGAGAATCGCGCTGATGACGGGCGCGAGACGCTTCTCCCAGTGGGTCGACACGTTCGGCTTCGGCAGACCGACGGGCGTCGCGCTGCCCGGCGAGGAGCGCGGCATCGTGCCGACGTACGCCGACTACTCCGGCACCTCGATCATGAACCTGCCGATCGGGCAGGGCGAGCTGGTGACGCCGATGCAGATGCTCGAGGCCTATGCGGCGATCGCGAACGGCGGGATCCTGCGCACCCCGCAGATCGTCAAGTCGATCGGCGGCAGAGCGGTCCGCGAGGCGCCCGGCAGACGCGTCGTCTCCGAGCAGACGGCGGCGAGCGTGCGCGACATGCTGCGCGGCGTCCTCGCCTCCGGCGGCACCGCCTCGGAGGCGAGCATCCCCGGCTACGACCTCGCCGGCAAGACCGGCACCGCCAACAAGGTCGACCCGGACACGGGCGAGTACTCCGACACCCGCTACATCGCGTCGTTCATGGGCTTCGCGCCGGCTCGCCACCCGCAGCTGCTCGTCGCGGTCGTCGTCGACGAGCCGCAGGGCGCCATCTACGGCGGCCAGGTCGCCGCGCCGGCGTTCCAGAAGATCGTCGCGTTCGCGCTCCCGTACCTCGGCATCAGACCGAGCTGAGGCCCGGAGCGGACCGGAGCCGCGGGTAGAATCGGGCGCCGATGCTGTTGCGCGACGTGATGGGCACTGCGGTCGCCGGCGGCGATGTCGAGATCCGCTCGCTCGCGTACGACAACCGCCGCGTCGAGCCGGGGACGCTGTTCTTCTGCGTCAGAGGGTTCACGCGCGACGGGCACGACTTCGCGCCGGACGCCGTGGCCAGCGGCGCGGCGGCGCTGGTGGTGGAGCGGCCGCTGGGGCTGGGCGTGCCGGAGGCGGTCGTGCCGTCGGTGCGCGCGGCGATGGGGCCGGCGGCGGCGCGCTTCCACGGCGACCCGACGTCGGCGCTGGACGTCGTCGGGATCACCGGCACGAACGGCAAGACGACCACCGCGTACCTCGTGCGGGCGCTGTTGGAGGCCGCGGGACGGCAGTGCGGGCTGCTCGGCACCGTCACGTCGTTCGTCGGCGGCGTGGAGCGCCCCGTCGAGCGCACGACCGCCGAGGCGATCGACCTCCAGCGCGACTTTCGCGCGATGCGCGACGGCGGCGACGTCGCATGCGCGATGGAGGTCTCGTCCCACGCGCTGGCGCTCGGCCGCGCGGACGCGATCCGCTTCGCGGCGGCGATCTTCACGAACCTGACGCAGGACCACCTCGACTTCCACGCGACGATGGAGGACTACTTCGCGGCCAAGCGGCGGCTGTTCCTGCCGACCGGCGACGAGCAGTGGGAGCCGCCGCGCGCGGCGGTCGTCAACGTCGACGACCCCTTCGGTCGCCGGCTCGCGGACGAGCTGGCCGCCGCCGGCCGGCCGCCGCTGACGTTCGCGATCGACCACGCGGCGGACTACCGCGCCGTCGAGGTGGAGAGCGGCTTCGCCGGCTCCGCCTTCGTCGCGCGCACGCCGGAGGGCGAGGTCGCGCTGCGCACGCCGCTGCCGGGCCGCTTCAACGTGCAGAACGTGCTCGGCGCGGTCGCCGCCGTGCGCGCGCTCGGCGTGCCGCTGGATGCTGTCGCGGCCGCGCTGCCGCAGGCCGGCCGTGTGCCCGGCCGCTTCGAGCCGGTCGACGAGGGGCAGCCGTTCGCCGTGCTCGTCGACTACGCGCACACGCCGGACGCGCTGGAGAACGTGCTGCGAGCGGCGCGTGCGCTCACGTCCGGACGGCTGGTCTGCGTCTTCGGTTGCGGCGGCGACCGCGACCGAGCGAAGCGCCCGCAGATGGGCGCGATCGCCGCCCGGCTGGCCGACCACGTGCTCGTCACGTCCGACAACCCGCGCTCGGAGGACCCGCAGGCGATCGTCGACGACGTCGTGCGGGGCACCGACCACGGACCGCACGTCGCGGTCGAGGTGGATCGCCGCGCCGCGATCGTCGCCGCGATCGCCGCCGCCGTGCCCGGCGACGTCGTCGTGATCGCCGGCAAGGGCCACGAGCAGGGCCAGGAGCTGGCCGGCGGCGTCAAGGTCCCGTTCGACGACGCGACCGTCGCACGGGACGCGCTGTCGGCGCGGGGCGTCGCCGCCTCATGAGGTCCTGGACGCCCGAGCACGTCGCGCGGGCTGCCGGTGCACGCCTGCTGACGCCGGCGCCGCACCGCGCCGGCCACGACGAGGCCGGGCCGGGCCCCGCGCGCGTGGTGATCGACTCGCGCGAGGTCGTCGCCGGCGACCTGTTCGCCGGCCTGCCGGGCGAGACGCACGACGGCGGCCGCTTCGCCGCGCAGGCGCTGGCGGCCGGGGCGTGGGGCGTCCTCGTCGCGCCGCAGCACGCCGCGGGCGCCGCGCAGGCCGCCGCGGGCGCGGGTGCCGTGATCGCCGCCGAGGACCCGCTGCAGGCGCTCCAAGCGCTCGCGCGCACGTGGCGGCGCGAGCTGGGCGCCAAGGTGATCGCGATCACCGGCTCGACCGGGAAGACCTCGACGAAGGACATCCTCGCGGCACTGCTCGCGCCGCACCGCAGCACGTTCGTCAGCCGGGGCAACTTCAACACCGAGATCGGGCTGCCGCTCGAGCTGCTCGCGGCGCCGGAGGGCACCGAGGCGCTCGTGCTGGAGATGGGGATGCGCGGCGCCGGCCAGATCGCCGAGCTGGCGGCGATCGCCGAGCCGGACGTCGGCGTGATCGTCAACATCGGCCCCGCGCACCTGGAGCTGCTCGGCAGCGTCGAGGCGATCGCGGCCGCGAAGGCCGAGCTGATCGCCGACCTGCACGGCGGTGCGACGGCGGTGATCCCGGCGAACGAGCCGCTGCTCGACCCGCACCGCCGCCACGACCTCGCGACCGTCACGTTCGGCCCCGGCGGCGACGTGACGCTCGCCCGCCAGGATGCGGACGGGACCGTGGAGCTCGACGCGCAGGGCGAGCGGATCGCGCTGACGCTCGACTTCCACCAGCAGCACCTGCGCGGCAACCTGCTCGCCGCCGTTGCGGCGGCGCGGGCGATCGGCGTGCGGCCGGCGGGTCGCGTGACGGTCGCGTTCAGCGGACGACGGGGCGAGCGGATGCGGCTCGCGAACGGGGTCACCGTCATCGACGACTGCTACAACGCCAACCCGATGTCCATGCGCGCGGCCCTCGACGACCTCGCTGCGACCGCCGGCGAGGGACGCCGCGTGGCCGTGCTCGGCGACATGCTCGAGCTCGGCCCCGACTCGCCCCGCTTCCACGCGGAGATCGGCGCGCACGCGGCGTCGCTGGGGGTCGACCTGCTCGTCGCGGTGGGCCCGCGCAGCCGCGAGCTGGCGGACGCGTTCGGCGGCGACGGCGAGGCGGTCCTGGCGCCCGACGCCGCCGCCGCGGCGAAGCTCGTGCCGGGCCTCGTGACCGTCGGCGACACGGTGCTCGTGAAGGCCTCGCGCGGGATCGGGCTCGAAGCGGTCGCCGAGGCGCTCGCGGACGGCGCAGGGGCCGGCGGCGACCCGCCGGCCGAGAAGGCCGCCCGCTGATGGGCCGCGTGCTGATCGCGGGGACCGCCTCGCTGCTGATCTGCATCTTCCTGAGCCCGAAGTTCATCGCCTTCATCCGCGAGCGCGAGTTCGGGCAGCACATCCGCGAGGAGGGGCCCGAAGGCCACCACACGAAGGCGGGCACGCCGACGATGGGCGGGATCATCATCTTCGCCGCCGTCTCGATCCCGTTCCTGATCCTGACCGAGTACGACTGGCAGTCGATCGGCGTCTTCGGCGCGGCGATCGCGTGCGCCCTGATCGGCTTCGCCGACGACTACACGAAGATCGTCCGCCGCCGCTCGCTCGGCCTGCGCGGGCGCACGAAGCTGCTGGCGACGATCGCGATCTCGATCGGCCTGTGGCTCGCGGCGACGAAGGGCGCCGGCCTCCAGGACACCGTGCGGCTGCGGATCGTCGACGCGCAGATCGACCTCGGCGTCTTCTATCCCGTCTTCATCTACCTCGTCGTCGCCGGCACGACCTCGGGCGTGAACCTGACCGACGGCCTCGACGGCCTCGCCGCCGGCTGTGCGGCGATCGTGCTGCTCGCCTACATCGGCATCACGTACGTCACGACCGGGCAGGCGGAGCTGACGCTGCTGGCCGGCTGCCTCGTCGGCGGGTGCGTCGGCTTCCTGTGGTTCAACTCGTTCCCGGCGAACATCTTCATGGGCGACACGGGGTCGCTGGGCCTCGGCGGCGCGATCGCCGGCCTGGCGGTGATGACGAAGACGGAGATCCTGCTCGTGATCCTCGGCGGGATCTTCGTGATCGAGACGCTGTCGGTGGCGATCCAGGTGCTCGCCTTCCAGACGTTCCGCAGACGCGTCTTCCTGATGGCGCCGATCCACCACCACTTCGAGATGCGCGGCTGGTCGGAGACGAAGATCATCCTGCGCTTCTGGATCATCGCCTCGGTCTGCGCGGCGGTCGGCTTCACGATCTACCAGCAGTCGATCCGCTGAGCGCGATGACACCGCGTCCAGCGCTCCCCGGCGGCCCCTACCTCGTCGTCGGGCTGGCTCGTTCCGGCGTCGCGGCGGCGCTCGCGCTGCGCGCGCGGGGGAGACGGTGATCGGCGTGGACGCCGGCGCGCCGGACGTCGGCAGGCTTGCGCAGGCGGGCGTCGAAGTGCATCTCGATGACCAGGGCATCGAGCTGCTCGACCGCGCGCGGACGCTCGTCAAGAGCCCGGGCGTCCCGCACGAGGCGCCGGTCGTGGAGGCCGCGCGCGCACGCGGCCGCACGATCGTCGGCGAGCTGGAGCTGGCCTGGCGGCTGCTGCCCAACCACTTCCTCGCCGTGACCGGCACGAACGGCAAGACGACGACGACCGAGCTGCTCGGGCACGTCCACCGCGAGGCCGGACTTCCGGTCGCGGTCGCCGGCAACGTCGGCACGGCCGTGGCGTCGCTCGTCGGCGAGATCGCGCCGCAGGCGACGATCGTCTGCGAGGCGTCGTCGTTCCAGCTGGAGGACACGACCGCCTTCGCGCCCGAGGCCGCCGTCCTGCTCAACCTCACGCCCGACCACCTCGACCGCCACGGCTCGTTCGTCGCCTATCGCGAGGCGAAGCTGGGCGCCTTCCGCCACCAGGGCCCGGGCACGATCGCCGTCGTGCCCGCGGCGCTCGGGATCGAGCTGCCGGGCGCGGCGCGGCGCGTGACGTTCGGCGAGGCGCCGGACGCGGACGTCGCCTACGACGCCGCCGACGGGACGATCCGCTGGCAGGGGGAGCCGCTGCTGGCGGCCGGCGAGCTGCGGCTGACCGGCCCGCACAACCGCGAGAACGCGATGGCCGCCGCCGCGGTCGCGCTCGCGCGCGGCGTCGACGCCGGCGCGGTGCGCGCGGGCCTGCGCAGCTTCCGCGGCGTCGCGCACCGGCTCGAGCCGGTCGCCGAGGTCGCCGGCGTCGCCTACGTGAACGACTCGAAGGCGACGAACGTCGACTCGACGCTGGTGGCGCTGCGGTCGTACGAGCCCGATCCCGCCCGTCGTCCCCCCGGCCGGGTCCACCTGATCCTCGGCGGGCGCACGAAGGCGCAGGACTTCGCGCCGCTCGCGCCGCTGGTCGCCGAGCGCTGCGCGACGGTCCACCTGATCGGCGAGGGCGCGGGCGAGATCGCGGCCGCGCTTGCGCCGGCCGACATCCCGCTGATCTTCGCGGAGGACATGGAGCGCGCCGTCGCCGGTGCCCGTGCGGCCGCCCGCCCCGGCGAGGTCGTGCTGCTCTCGCCCGCCTGCGCCAGCTTCGACCAGTACCCCGACTTCGAGGCGCGCGGCGAGCACTTCCGCGCACTCGTGGAGGCGCGCTGATGCGGCTGCCCGGCCGGCCGGGCGATGCTGCGGCACGCGGATCCCGCGGACCGGCGCGGGCCGCGGGCGCCCAGAGCCGCCCGGTCGAGCAGCGCATGCTGCTGACCGCCGCGCTGATCCTGCTCGCGTTCGGCGCGGTGATGGTCTACAGCGCCTCCTCGGCGCGCAACCTGCTGCAGGGCAACGGCGACGGCACGCAGTTCCTCGTGCGCTACCTGCTGTTCGGCGCGTTCGGGCTCGTCGTGATGCACGCGATGTCGCGTCACGGCGTCGCGCTGCTGCGCCGGTACACGCCGCTGCTGCTGGTCGGCTCGTTCGGGCTGCTGCTGCTCGTGCTCGTGCCGGGGATCGGCATCTCGGTCAACGGCGCGCGTCGCTGGATCGGGCCGGGCGCGCTCTCCTTCCAGCCGTCCGAGCTGATGAAGCTCGCGCTGATCCTCTACGTCGCGCAGGTGCTGGCGGCGAATCCCGGCCGCATCCGGACGTTCAAGGGGATGGTCAGCCCGATCGTCGTGGTGACCGGCGCCGCCGCGGCGCTCGTGGCGGCCGAGCCGGACCTCGGCACCGCGCTCGTGATCTGCGGGTCGGTCGCGGCGCTGCTCGTCGCCGCCGGCGTGCCGCTGCGCTACCTCGGCTACCTGGCGGCCGGCGGGGCGGTGCTGGTGGGGATGCTCGTGCTGGTCCAGCCCTACCAGCAGGCGCGCCTGACGGCGTTCCTCGACCCGTGGGCGAGCGCCTCCACGAGCGGCTTCCAGTCCGTGCAGGGCCAGATCGCGCTCGGCTCCGGCGGGCTGTTCGGCGTCGGCCTCGGCCAGTCGGTGCAGAAGGTCTTCTACCTGCCGGAGGCGCACACCGACTTCATCCTCGCGGTGATCGGCGAGGAGCTCGGCGTCGTCGGCGTCTCGGCGGTGATCGCGCTGTTCGGCCTGATCGCCTGGTCGGGCCTGCGCATCGCGCGGGCGGCGACCGCCCCGTATGCCAAGCTGCTGGCCACCGGTCTCACCTCTCTGATCCTGTGCCAGGCGACGCTCAACATCTTCGTGGTGCTCGGCATCGCGCCGCTGACCGGCGTGCCGCTGCCGTTCATCTCGTACGGGCCGACGAACCTCACCGTGATCCTCGCGGCCGTCGGGTTGCTGCTGAACGTCGCGGAGGGCAACCGCGCCGGGCTGCGGCTGGTCGAGCCGTCGGCGCCGCGCCGCAGATCCGCGCCCACCGGTCGTGACGGAGCGCCCGCGGATCGCGATCGCCGCCGGCGGGACGGCGGGGCACGTCGTGCCGGCGCTGGCGGTCGCCGGCGCGCTGCGGGCTGAGGGCGCCTCCGTCACCTTCGTCGGCGGCGAGCGGGCGGAGGCCGAGCTCGTGCCGGCCGCCGGCTACGCGCTGCGCACGATCCGCGTCGCCGGCCTCGACCGCCGCAACCCGCTGAAGGCCGCGCGGGCCGCGCTGCTCGCGGTGCGCGCCGTCTTCACCTCGATCCGCCTGCTGCGCGAGCTTCGCGCCGACGCGGTGATGGGCGGCGGGGGATACGTGGCCGGGCCGGTCGGCCTGGCGGCCGTGCTGCTGCGCATCCCGTTGGTGCTGACGGAGGCCGACTCGCACCTGGGGATCGCGAACCGGCTGCTCGCGCCGTTCGCGCGGCGGGTGTGCCTGGCGTTCCCGCTCGACGGACGGGAGGGGGAGCGCTACCTCGTCACCGGGCGCCCGGTCCCGGCGCCGGCGACCGACGAGGCCGCTGCGCGCGAGCGCTTCGGCCTTGCGCCCGAGGACACCGTCGTCCTCGTCTTCGGCGGCTCGCTCGGAGCCCGCTCGATCAACCACGCGGCCGTCGAGGCCTTCCGCGGCGCGTCGTTCCGCGTCCTGCACGCCGCCGGCGCGCGCGACGTCGCGTCGCTGAGGGAGATCGCCCCGCCCGCCCCGCGCTACGACCTGCGCGAGTACATCCACGACTTCGGCCAGGCGCTGCTTGTCGCCGACCTCGTGATCGCCCGCTCCGGCGGCTCCGTCTTCGAGGTCGCCGCCCACGGCAGACCGGCGATCCTGATCCCCTATCCCGCCGCCGCGGCCGACCACCAGACCGCCAACGCCCGCTGGATGGCCGACGCCGGCGCCGCGGTCGTCATCCGCGACGCCGACCTCACCGCCGCCCGCCTCGCCCACGAGGTCGCCGAGCTGCTCCACGACCGCACCCGCCTCGCCGCGATGGCCCACGCCTCCGCCGCCCTCGCCCGCCCCAGCGCCGCCCACGACATCGCCGCCGAGCTGCTCACCGCCGCCGCGCACGGTCCCGGCCCCCCTGGCCGCTAGCCTCCCGGCCGTGAGCGACGCGCGACCCTGGGCCGGCAGGCGGCTGCACTTCGTCGGGATCGGGGGCGCCGGGATGAGCGGGCTGGCGCTCGTGGCGCGGGAGCTGGGGGCGGACGTAAGCGGCTCGGACCGGGCGGAGTCGCCCGCGCTGGAGCGGCTGCGCGCGCTCGGCTGCACGGTCGCGGTCGGCCACGACGCGGCGAACGTGCCGGCGGACGCCGAGCTCGTCTACTCGACGGCGGTCCCGGTGGACAACCCCGAGCGGTCGGTCGCGCACGAGCGCGGCCAGCGCGAGCTGCACCGCGCCGACCTGCTCGCCGAGATCACGGCGCTGCGGCGCTGCGTCGCGATCACCGGCACGCACGGCAAGACGACGACGACGAGCATGGTCGTGCACGCGCTGCGCGGCTGCGGCATGGACCCCGGGTACCTCGTCGGCGGCGCGGTGCGCTCGACCGGCTCCAACGCCGGTTGGGGCGCGGGGGAGTGGGTCGTCGTCGAGGCCGACGAGTCCGACCGCTCGCTGCTCAAGCTCCACCCCGACGTCGCCGTGCTCACGAACGCCGAGCTCGATCATCACGCCACGTACGCCACGCAGGCGGACGTGGACGCGACCTTCCGGGAGTTCCTCGGGCGGGCGACGCGCGGGATCGTCGTGTGGGACCGGCCCGCGCTGACGGCGCTCGCGCCGGGCGGTGCGGAGGGCGGCGGCACAGCCGTCGGCGTCGTCGCCTACGACGTGCCGGACCCGCAGCTGGACGCCGGTGGGATCGGCTTCGCGTGGCGCGGGATCGAGGTCCGCCTGCCGGTCCCCGGCGCCCACAACGCGCTCAACGCCGCCGCCGCGCTCGAGGCCTGCCGCCTCGCCGGCGCCGACCCGGCGCAGGCCGCGGCGGCGCTCGCCGACTTCCAGGGCGCCGGCCGGCGCTTCGAGCTGCTCGGCACGACCACCGCGGGCGCCGGCGTCTACGACGACTACGCCCACCACCCGACCGAGGTCGCGGCGACGATCGCCGCCGCGCGCACGCTCGGCGCACGTCGCGTCGTCGCCGTCTTCCAGCCGCACCTCTACTCGCGCACGCGCGCGCTCGCGCGGGAATTCGGGCGCGCGCTCGCGGCTGCGGACGTCGTCGTCGTGCTGGACGTCTATCGCGCCCGCGAGCGGCCGGAGGACTTCCCCGGCGTCGACGGCAAGCTGATCGCCGACGTCGCCGCCGACGCCGCGGGCGGACGCACCGTCGCCTGGCTGCCCGCCTTCGACGACGCCGAGCGCTTCCTGCGCGCTCAGCTGCGCGCGGGCGACGTCTGCCTCGCGATGGGCGCCGGCGACGTCGACGAGCTGGGGCGGAGGCTGGCCGCGTGAGCCAGCTCCCGCCCGGCGTCCAGCCCGACTTCCCGCTCGCCCGCCTGACGACCGTTCGCACCGGTGGCCACGGCGAGTACTTCGCCCGGCCGGCGACCGAGGAGCAGCTCGTCGCCCTGCTCGTCTGGGCGCAGGAGCACGGTCACGAGGTAGGGGTCGTCGGCTCGGGGTCGAACCTGCTGGTAGCGGACGAGGGCGTCCGCGGACTCGTGATGAAGCTCGACAAGGACCTCGCGCAGATCGAACGGGACGGCACGCAGCTGCGCTGCGGCGGCGGCGCGCGCCTGCCCGCCGTCTCCGCGCGTGCCGCGAACGCCGGCCTGACCGGCATCGAGTTCGGCGTGAACATCCCCGGCACGGTCGGCGGCGCGGTGCGGATGAACGCGAACGCCTACGGCGGCGAGCTGGCGGGCGTGCTCGAGCACGTCGACGTCGCGACCGCCGGCGGCGTCGGGCGCCGCACGCCCGACCGGCTCGGCTTCACGTACCGCAGATCCAACCTCAAGGCCGGCGAGGTGGTCGCGCGCGCGTCCTTCGAGCTCAAGCCGGCACCCGTCGAGCGGGTCAAGGCGACGCTCGCCGAGATGCGCGCCAAGCGCAAGGCCGCCCAGCCGTCCGGCATCAAGACGTTCGGGTCCACGTTCAGAAACCCCACCGACGACCCGCGCGCGGAGGGCCGCACCGCCGGCCAGCTGCTCGACGCCGCCGGCTGCCGCGGCCTGCGCGTGGGCGGAGCCCGCTTCTCCGAGAAGCACGCGAACTTCGTCGAGAACCCGGGCGGCGCGAGCACCGCCGACGTGCTCGCGCTGATGGCCGAAGGGCGCCGCCGCGTGCACGCGCGCTTCGGCGTCGTGCTCGAGCCGGAGGTGCAGACGCTCGGCGCCGTCGCCTGGCCGGACGACTGGGAGATCGAGGGATCGTGAGCGCGACCGGCGCCGGCTCCGCGCCCAGCCGCATCGTGAACGCGCTGCGCCGTGGTCGCCGCGCCGGCGCCGGCGCGCCCGGCCGCGCCGGCGGACGCACGCTGCACGCCCCGCGGCCCCGTCTGCGCGTCCTGTTGGCCGCCGTGGCGGCGCTCGCGCTGCTGCTCACCGGCTGGTTCTGGCTGCGCGACTCCTCGCTCGTCGCGGTCCGCCGCGTCGAGGTCACCGGCGTGCCTGGCGCGCAGGGCGCGCACATCCGCGTCGCGCTCGAGCAGGCCGCGCGCTCGATGACGACGCTGCACGTGCGCCGCGGCGCGCTCGACACCGCCGTCGCGCCGTTCTCGCTCGTGAAGCGGATCGAGGTCGCGACCGACTTCCCGCACGCGATGCGGATCCACGTCGTCACGAACGTCGCCGTCGGCGCGGTGGTCGTCGACGGCCGCCGCATCGCCGTCACCTCCGACGGCACGCTGCTGCGCGACGTGACCGCGCCGGCGACGCTTCCGCAGATCCCGCTCCAGTCCACTCCCGCGGGCGAGCGGTTGACCGAGCCCGCGGCGGTCGCGGCGGTCGCCGCGCTCGGCGCCGCCCCGCGCGCCCTGCGCACGCGCGTGGAGGGCGTCGTGCCGGACTCCGAGGGCGGCCTCACGATCCAACTGGCGCACGGCCCTCTGCTCGTGTTCGGTAGCGGCGAGCGGCTGACGGCGAAGTGGGCGGCGGCCGCCGCGGTGCTCGCGGACCCCGATGCCGCGGGCGCCACCTCGATCGACGTCTCGGCGCCGGAGCGCCCGGGGGTCGCCGGCTTCTCGGACGGGGCTTCGGCGACGAGCGAGTCGGACATGCCGGCGATCCCCGGCGGCACGGGGGACAGCACGCCCTAGGCTGATGCTGAACCTGAGGTCGAGGGTTACCTTGATCGCCGGTCAAGTCTCGACGTGTGATAGAGAATCGGGCGTTCTGCAACGTCTGTTGCGGCACGCACATCGCGTTGACAGCCCGCCGAATAAGGCCATAACGTGCGACACTCTCGCACTCCGGCAGTCGGGCCAAAGTCTCGACGCTAACTCAAGGGTCGGACGGTAACCATCATGGAAAGCGGCAGCAGCTACCTGGCAGTGATCAAGGTCGTCGGCGTCGGCGGCGGCGGCACCAACGCGGTCAACCGCATGGTCGACGCGGGGCTGCGCGGGGTCGAGTTCGTCGCCGCGAACACCGACGCCCAGGCGCTCGCGATGTGCGACGCCGACATCAAGCTGAACATCGGCCACGAGCTGACGAAGGGCCTCGGCGCCGGCGCGAACCCGGAGGTCGGCCACGGCGCCGCCGCCGAGTCGCGCGACGAGATCAAGGAGGCGCTCAAGGGCGCGGACATGGTCTTCGTGACGGCCGGCGAGGGCGGAGGGACCGGCACCGGCGCCGCGCCCGTGATCGCGGAGATCGCGAAGAACGAGATCGGCGCGCTGACCGTCGGCGTCGTCACGCGCCCGTTCGGCTTCGAGGGCTCGCAGCGCGGGAGACAGGCCGACGAGGGCATCCAGCGCCTGCGCGAGCAGGTCGACACGCTGATCGTGATCCCGAACGAGAAGCTGCTCGGCATCGTCGAGCGCCGCACGACGATCCTGGAGGCGTTCAAGGAAGCCGACAACGTCCTGCGCCAGGGCGTCCAGGGCATCACCGACCTCATCACGATCCCCGGCCTGATCAACCTCGACTTCGCCGACGTGCGCACGATCATGCACAACGCCGGCACCGCCCTGATGGGCATCGGCAGCGCCTCCGGCGAGACGCGCGCCGTCGACGCGGCGAAGGCCGCGATCGCCTCGCCGCTGCTGGAGGAGTCGGTCGAGGGCGCGACCGGGATCCTGCTGAACATGACCGGCGGGCACGACCTCGGCCTGTTCGAGGTCAACGAGGCGGCCGAGATCGTCGCCGCGGCCGCCGACAAGGAGTCGAACATCATCTTCGGCGCCGTCATCGACGACTCGATGGGCGAGGACGTGCGCGTCACCGTCATCGCGACCGGCTTCGACCACAGCGGCCGCCCGATCGGTGGGCGCCCGACGTCGAGCGCCCGCGAGGAGACACGCCGCACCCGGCGCGACCGCGACGTCACGCTCGACGACCGCCAGCGCTCCTCGCTCGAGATCTCCGACGACGACATCGACATCCCGTCGTTCCTGCGCGACAAGTAGTCCCAGCGCCCTCGCCCGCGCATTGCACCTCCCGCTAGGGTGGGTGCCTCTGCCGGCCAGCGAGACGCGAGGAGGCGCCATGGGGACGCAGGACGCGGATGTGGAGCGGCTGGGCGCGCTCAAGCACGTCGTCGTCGTGATGATGGAGAACCGGTCGTTCGACCACATGCTCGGCTACCTGCCGCAGGAGGGCATGAGCGAAGTCGACGGGCTGACCGGCGAGGAGCTCAACGTCGACGACAGAGGCCGCAGGCGCTACGTGCACGCGTTCGACGCCGAGGCCGAGAGAGTGCTGCGCAAGGGCGAGGCGCTGCAGAAGAAGCTCGACCCCGACCACTCGCCGAGAGGCGTGCGCATCCAGCTCGGACCCGGCTACGGCAGAGCCGGCACGAACGGCGGCTTCGTGCGCAGCTTCATCGAGAGCCGCAAGCCGAGAGAACGAGGTGACGCCGGACCTGTACGGCGTGCCGATGGGCTACTACACGAGCAAGGACGTGCCCGTCTACGACCACCTCGCGCGCCAGTTCTGCGTCTGCGACGCGTGGCACGCGGCGATCCCCGGCGACACGTGGCCGAACCGCATGTACGCGCTTTGCGGGCAGGCCGGCCCGAAGGTCGTCGAGGGCGGTCTCTGGCAGCACGTACCCAAGCCGCTGCTCAAGCGGCTGAAGGGGATGCCGCTCTACGACGAGCCCGCGTTCACCCGCCAACTGCGGCGCGACCAGTGGCGCTGGTACTCGCACGACCCGGCGACGCTGCGCGCGGCCGACGGCGCCTACCGCGACCCGGGCAACCTCATGCGCGACAACTTCGCCTTCTTCGACCGCCGCCAGGTCGACTGGCTGACGGAGTCGCTCGAGCGGCCGATGGTGCGCGGCGGCTCCTTCCTCGACGACGCCGCGCGCGGCGATCTCCCGCAGGTCTCGTGGATCGACCCGAACTTCGTCGACCTGAGCGTGCTGGAGTCGAACTCGAACGACGACCATCCGCCGTCGGACATCCGCGCCGGCCAGGCGTTCGTGTTCGAGGTCTACGACGCGCTGCGCCGCTCGCCGGCGTGGGACGACACGCTGCTGATCGTCACCTACGACGAGCACGGCGGCTTCTACGACCACGTCATGCCGCCGCCGCTGCCCGCCGACGACCCGTCGGGCTTCAGAACCTACGGCCTGCGCGTGCCCGCGCTGTTCGCCGGGCCGCGGGTCAAGCGGCAGGTGCTGCACGCGCCGCCGCGGATCGAGGATGGCCGCGACGAGCGCGAGCAGCCGGTGTGGGACCACACCTCGCTCATCAAGACGATCCTGCTCGCGTTCGCGAGAGATTCGCGCAGAGCGCTGCGCGCGATGCCCGCCCGGGTGCGGCGCGCGCCGCACCTCGGCGGCCTGCTGCTCGACGCGCCGCGCACCGACGTCGACGCGCCGCGCAACGAGCACGGCCTGATGGAGGCGTGGCGGACCGAGGCGCGCAACCGGCGCCGCGCCGCGATCCCCGCCGACGCGCAGGGCCGCCGCTCGGCGGCGGCCGACGGCGCCGGCCACCCGGTCGTGCTGACCGACTTCCAGTCCGAGTGGCAGAAGTTCGCGATCGCGATGCGGCAGGCCGGCGCGGAGGCCTGAGCGGGGCGCGCGTGCGGGCGCGCCGGCTCGCCTGCGGTCAGCCGACCGGCGCGTCCGCGCCGAGCTTCGCCACCGCGGCGACCGCGCGCTCGACGCGGTCGACGTCGCGCACCGCGCCGGTGTCGGCGGAGGTCGCCATCGCTGCGTAGGCGCGCAGCGCGGGGGAGACGGCGCGCTCGCGCGCGGCCGGCGCGTAGCCACCGGCGGTCTCGAGCGCCTGGCGGCGCGCGGCGAGCTCCTCGAAGTCGACCTCGAGCGAGATCGAGCGTGCCGGGATGTCGATCGCGATCGTGTCGCCGTTCTCGACGAGCGCGATCGCGCCGCCGGCCGCCGCCTCCGGGGAGACGTGCCCGATCGAGAGCCCGGACGTCCCGCCGGAGAAGCGCCCGTCGGTGATCAGCGCGCATGCTCTGCCCAGCCCGCGGCCCTTCAGGTAGGAGGTCGGGTAGAGCATCTCCTGCATGCCGGGGCCGCCGCGCGGGCCCTCGTAGCGGATCACGACGACGTCGCCCGGTCTGACGCCGTCGGCGAGGATCAGCTCGACCGCGTCCTCCTGCGACTCGACCACCACGGCCGGCCCGCTGAACGTGAGGAGCGACTCGTCGACGCCGGCGGTCTTCACGACGCAGCCGCGCTCGGCGAGGTTGCCGTAGAGGATCGCGAGGCCGCCGTCGGCCGAGTAGGCGTGCGCGACGTCGTGGATGCAGCCCTCGGCGGCGTCGAGGTCGAGCGACTCCCACCGCTCCGACTGCGAGAACGCTCTGGCCGAGCGCACGCAGCCGGGGGCGGCGTGGAACAGCTCGGATGCCCGCTCGCTCGGCTTCGGCCCGCGCACGTCCCACTCGCCGAGCCACTCGTCGATCGTGCCCGCGTGGACCGTGGTGACGTCCTCGTGCAGCAGGCCGCCGCGGCGCAGCTCGCCGAGGATCGCCGGGATCCCGCCTGCGCGGTGCACGTCCTCCATCAGGTACGTGCCGTTCGGCGCGACCTTGCAGATGCACGGGACGCGGCGCGAGAGCTCGTCGATGTCCGCCATCGCGAAGTCGACGCCGGCCTCCTGCGCGGCGGCGAGCAGGTGCAGGACCGTGTTGGTCGAGCCGCCCATCGCCACGTCGAGCGTCATCGCGTTCTCGAACGCGGCGCGCGTGGCGACCGAGCGCGGCAGCACCGACGCGTCGTCCTGCTCGTAGAAGCGCTGCGCGATCTCGACGACCGTGCGGCCGGCGTCCTCGTAGAGCTGCTTGCGCGCGGTGTGCGTCGCGAGCGTCGAGCCGTTGCCGGGCAGCGAGAGCCCGAGCGCCTCGGTCAGGCAGTTCATCGAGTTGGCGGTGAACATGCCCGAGCAGGAGCCGCACGTCGGGCAGGCGGCCTCCTCGATCAGGTCCATGTCGGCGTCGCTGACGCTGGGGGAGACGGCCTCGGCCATCGCGGTGATGAGGTTCAGGCCCTTGCGCACCGTGCCGTCCACGAGCGTCGCGACGCCGCCCTCCATCGGGCCGCCGGAGACGAACACCGTCGGGATGTTCAGCCGCAGCGCGGCGTTCAGCATCCCCGGCGTGATCTTGTCGCAGTTGGAGATGCAGATCAGCGCGTCGGCGCAGTGCGCGTTGACCATGTACTCGACGCTGTCGGAGATCAGGTCGCGCGAGGGCAGCGAGTAGAGCATCCCGCCGTGGCCCATCGCGATCCCGTCGTCGACGGCGATCGTGTTGAACTCCAGCGGCACGCCGCCGGCCGCGTGCACGGCCGCCGAGACGACCTCGCCGACCGGCTTGAGATGCGTGTGGCCGGGGACGAACTGCGTGTAGGAGTTCGCGACCGCGACGATCGGCTTGCCGAAGTCCTCGCGCGCGACGCCGGCGGCGCGCAGCAGCGCGCGGGCGCCGGCCATGTTGCGGCCGTGGGTGACGGTGCGGGACCTGAGCGGGGCCATGGGTGCTCCTCTTCGCGGGTTTCCCGATCGGGGCGCTGCTCGATCGGCGAGCGCTTCCGCTAGGCTAGCGGAATGGCCATTCCGGTGCCAGTCTGGTCTTCGCTCAGCGCCACCGAGAAGCGCACCCGCGCGCTCGCGGTCGCGAACGAGCTGTTCGCGCGCGAGGGGATCGACGCGCCGATGCCCGCGCTCGCGGAGGCGATCGGCGTCGGCGTCGGCAGCATCTACCGCCAGGTCGGCACGAAGGACGAGCTGATCGCGGCGCTCGTGATCGAGCGCGCCGAGGTGCTGATCGCCCGCTTCGCGGCCGCACGCGACGCCCCGGACGCCTGGGACGCGCTCGTCCAGGCCACGCACGCGACGGTCGACGACTGCATCTCCGACGCCCTCTCGCAGACCGCCTGGGACGAGGCGACGTTCGCCAGCGAGGCGGTGCGCGCGGCGCGCGGCGCCGCGACCGACGCGCTCGCGGCGCTCGTCGAGCGCGCCCGCGCCGCCGGTGCCCTGCGCGACGACGCCACCCACGAGGACCTCCGCCTCGTCTTCCGCGCCCTGCGCGAGCTCGCCGGCATCGGCCCCGAGTCGGCCCACCGCCTCGCCGAGCTGGTGCTGCGCGGCATGCGCGGCTGACGCGCCGGCTGCGCCCCGGTCGAGCGCACGCTGTCGCGCGACGCCTCGTCGCGTGTGATACTCCAGATGGTGGGAGTACGACGACTCCAGGGGATCGTCGCGACGGCCGGGATGGCGTTGGCTGTGGGCCTGCTGTGCTCGGCGACGGCAGCGGCCGCGCCGGCATGGCGGATCGACGCGCTGTCGAACACGACGGCGGCGCCGGGCGGGACGCTGGACTACCTCGTGCAGGTGACGAACCCCGGCGGAGCGGACAGCGACGGCGGCGAGGTCGACCTCGTCGCGACGCTGCCGACCGGCGTCACGGCCGTCTCGACGGCGAACGAGAGCGCGGACGCGAGCTTCGCGTGCGCCGGACCGGGCGGCTCCGCCGTCGCCGGGGCGTCGGTGGTGACGTGCACGGAGAACGGACGTCGTGTCCGCACACGACTTTCGCGTGATCGGGCTCAGGGTCGCGGTCGATCCAGGCGCCACAGGGTCGGTGACCGGCTCGTTCCAGGTCTCGGGCGGCGGCCTGTCGTCGGCGAGCACGGTCGATCCGACGACGATCACGGCCACCCCGCCGGCCTTCGGCGTCGACGCCTTCGATGGTCAGGTCACGGCGAGCTCCGATGGGGATCCCTTCACCCAGGCCGCCGGGCACCCGTTCGCCGCCTCGACGGCGATCGACCTCAACACCGTTACGAACCCCGACTCGCCGTTCGGTCCGCTCTGGCCGGTGGAGCCGGCGAAGGACGTGCGCATCGACCTGCCGGCTGGCTTCACCGCCAATCCGATCGACACGACCCGATGCACGGCGACCCAGCTGGAGCACACGGACGGCGCGGAGCCCGAGCCGCTGTGTCCGGCGTCGTCGCAGGTCGGAACGACGCTCGTGCGCCGCAACGATCTCCCGGGCCCGGTCGTGCAGGGCCCGGTGCCGGTGTTCAACATGGTGCCCGCGTCCGGCGAGCCGGCGCAATTCGGCTTCGCCGTCGCGGGGACCGTCGTGACGCTGGACGCGCAGCTTCGTAGCGGAGAGGACTACGGGCTGACCCTGAACGCCACCGTCCCTCAGGCGCTTGCCGTGGCCGGCATGAGCCTGACGTTGTGGGGGGTGCCGGCAGACGCGAGCCACGATTCCGAGCGCGCGTGCCCGGGGCAGCTCAACCCCTGGCGTGGCGGTTTTACGTGCGCGAGCGGCGCACCCCGGAGGGCGTTCCTGCGCACCCCGACGTCCTGCGACGACGCCAGCCTGTCGACCACGCTGAACGTCGATTCGTGGACGGATCCCGGCGCGTTCCAGAGCGCGACGTTCTCCAGTCATCTCCCGCCGGCGTATCCGTCGCCGCCGAGCCAATGGGGCGCCCAGCAGGGGCTCACGGGGTGCGACAGCGTGCCGTTCGACGCGTCGGTGAGCGCGGCGCCGGCGTCGACCCCGCAGGCGGGAGCGCCGCTCGCGTTCGCGTTCGACGTGCAGCTGCCGCAGAGCGAGAACCCCGACACGCTCGGAGAGGCGGATCTGCAGTGGGCGGGCATGACGCTGCCCGAGGGTGTGCACGTCGCGCCGGCCGGGGAGGACGGGTTGGAGGGTTGCTCGCTCGCCGAGATCGGGCTGGGCACGACAGCCGAGCCGACGTGCCCTGACGCCTCGAAGGTCGGGTCGGCGACGATCGCGACGCCGCTGCTCCCGCAGCCGTTGACGGGATCGGTCTACCTCGCGACGGCGGACGACAACCCGTTCGGCTCGGCGCTCGCGATCTATCTGGTCGCGGAGGGGCCCGGGCTGATCGTCAAGCTGCCGTGGGACGTGGAAGAGGATCCGGACACCGGCGACGTGACGGTGGTGTCCGACGACTTCCCGCAGCTGCCGCTCTCGAACGTGCATCTGGAGCTCGCCGGCGGGCCGCATGCGTGGATGGCGTTGCCAGACGCCTGCGGGACCTTCACGACGGACGCGCTGGCGGTGTCGTGGAGTGGGAGCGAGGTCGCGTCCGACTCCAGCTTCGACGTGGATCAAGGGGCCGGCGGCGGGCCGTGCCCGACGTCTCCGCCTTCGTCTCCGCCGACGCCGCCCACTCCGCCGACGCCGCCCACTCCGACGTCGCCGCCACCCGCTCCAGGAGGCACGCCGGGCCCGGGGCCGGGCTCCCCGAGCGCGGCATCGGCGACAGCGACCGGGTCCGTGGCCGCGCCGGCGAAGCAGGTGGTCCGAGCGGTGCTGTCGCGGCTCCTGCGGCTGCCGCACCACGGACGGCTGCACGTCCGTGTCCGCGGCGATGTGGGCAGAGGGAGGCTGCTCGTGGACCTGCAGCTCCGGCGCGGCCATCGCTGGCGGCGCATCGGCCGGACGTCAAGGGTCACGGACCGCGTGGCCGTCGTGCCGTTCCGCGTGCCCCGCCGCTTCTGGAGCCACCGCGTGCTGCTGCGCGCCGTGGTGCACGGACGGGGGTACGCCAAGCGCCACAGCCGGAGCCGGCGGGCGATGGTGGCGGGGCGGCGGCATTGAGCGAGCGGCATCGGTGCCTGCCTCGCGCGCATCGGCGAGCTCGCGCTGCACACCAGCCGGCTGCTCGGCGCGAGATGCTCAGCTCAGCGGCTGCAGGCGCGTCCGCTGCACGCGGGCGAGCTTGCGGCGCAGGCGGCGGTACTCGCGCTGCTGTCGCGGCGTGCGTCTGTGGTGCTTGTAGGCGAGGTTTCTGCGCTCGAGCGGGTCGGTGTGGAGGTCGTACATCTCCCACTGGTCGGGCTCTCTGCCGTCGGCGTCGTAGTAGCGCGCGATCTTCCAGCGCTGCTCGCGGATCGCGACGACGTGGTTCGGCGGTCTCGGGTAGGGGCCGTGCTTCTGCCCGGACTGCCAGTCGTCGTACGTGAAGACGGTGTAGTCCTGCCCGCGTCTGGGCGAGCGGCTGAGGATCTGGTCGGAGTAGTCGACCCCCTCCCAGTCGGCGCGGGCGGCGTCCGGCGCGCCGACGAGGCTCGCGAGCGTCGGCAGGAAGTCGACGTGCGAGACGAGCGCCCGGCTTCTCTGCGCCTGCGGGAACAGGCGCGGGTTCGAGTAGACGAGCGGGACGCGGATCGACTCCTCGTAGACGTTGAAGTTCTTCTGCCGCATGCCGCCGTGGGCGGCGCCCATCTCGCCGTGGTCGGCGGTCGCGATCACGAGCGTGTCGTCGAGCAGGCCGGCCTTCGCGAGCGCCTGCAGGACCTGCACCAGATAGGCGTCCGAGGCCTTCATCAGGTTGCCGTAGAAGTTCGCGTAGTTGCGCTTCATCTGGTGCGTCGGGATCGGACCGGTGAGGTTGAAGATCCGCCGGAACTGCGCCTGCACGCTCGGCTTCGTCGCCAGGCTCTCGTTCGCGGTCGCCGGCGGCTCGATCTCGCCTTGCAGCCACGAGCTGTCGTAGCCGCCGCTCGTGTAGGTCGAGGGGTAGAAGAGGACGTCGTGCGGGTTCACGAGCGAGACGACCATGAAGAACGGCTGGCTCTGCGCGGCCGTCGAGCCGAGGTACTGCAGCGCGCCCTCGGTGCCGGCGTCCGCCGTGCCCAGCTCGGTCATGAAGCGGCCGTCGTTGTCGTAGATCCCGCCGCCCTCCTCGGAGATGTCCTGGTTGGCGCCGGCGTCCGGCGGGTTCCAGCGCGTGAAGCCGTATTGGTTGACGTCCTCCGGGACCCACGTCGTGCCGTTCGCCGGCTTGACGCAGTGGAACTTCCCCTTGTAGACCGGCGTGTAGCCGGCGGCCGCCACGACGCTGGCGGGGTTCTCGAAGCTGGTCTTCAGCTCGACCTGCGGGTATGTCGGCGCGGGCATGTCGGTCTCCAGCGTGTACTTGACGCCGTGCTGGGCCGGGAAGTAGCCGGACATCAGCGTCGAGCGCGCCGGCGAGCACATGCACGCGTTCGTGAAGGCGTGCTCGAACGTCATGCCGTGCCGTTGCAGCTGCGTCAGGCCGGGCATGTTGCGCCTGGCCCAGCCGGGCGGGAAGTGCTGGATCGCACGCTGCTGGTCGGTGAGGAAGAGCAGCACGTTCATGCCGGCGACCTCGCGTGCCGGCGTCCGGCGGCGCGGGCGGGTGCGTGCGGCGGCCGCGGCGGCGTGTCCGCCGAGCAGGATGCCGGCGCCGGTGCCGGCCGCGCCCTTCAGCAGGTCGCCGCGGGTGATCCCGCCCTGCTCGGCGTCGTCGCGTTCGGATCTGTCCATCTGCGCCTCCCGTTCCGTCAGCGGCGCATGCGCGTCGCCGCCCTGGTGACCCGTTTGAAGACGGCGACCGCGTCGCTGCCGAACGCGCCCGCGTAGACGTATCTGCCGTCGGCGCTGACGGCGAGCGAGCTGACCCCGCGCAGCGCGCGCCCGCGCGTGCAGTCCGGCGCCGGGCCCGCGACCACGCAGCCGGCTCGGCGCGGCTTCTGGATCAGCGCGCCGGTGGCGGTGTCGCGGTCGAAGACGCCGACCGCGGCCGAGCGGAAGGCGGCGGCGTAGACGCTGGCGCCGTCGGGCGAGACGGCGAGCCCCTCGGGGGCGCTGAGCGCGCGGGCGAGCGAGCAGCCGACCGCCAGCACGTAGATCGCGCAGGCGGACGTTCCGGACTGCTGGGCGAGCTGGCCGCTGCCTGCCGTGCGCGTGAACGACGTCAGGCTGTCGCTCAGCAGCGACGTCACGTAGACGTCGTCGTCGCCGGGGCTGACGGCGACCGCGTTCGCGCCGCCGAGCCAGACGCCGGTCGTGCAGCCGGCGAGCGCGGCGTCCACGAGACAGCCGCTGCCGTCGGTCGCCTGTGTCAGCGCGCCGGTCGACGGGTCGCGGGCGAGCGTGAGGAGCGCGTTGGAGACCGCGGTCGCGACGTAGACGTCGTTGCCGTCCGCGCTGATCGCCAGGCCCTCGGGCGCGTCGAGCGCGAGGCCGGTGGCGCAGCCGTCGGCGGCCGTGGCGGCGATGCAGCCGGCGGCGCCGGCCGGCTGGGTCAGCGCGCCGGTGGCGGGGTCGCGGGTCAGCACGGCGACCGCGTCGCCTCTGAACGCGCCGACGTAGACGTTCTTGCCGTCGGCGCTGACCGCGACGACGTCGGCGCCGTCGAGCGCGCGTCCGGCGGCGCAGCCGGCGGCGGCGGCGTTCGCGACGCAGCCGGCCGTTCCGCGCGCCTGGGTGAGCGCGCCCGTGCGGCGGTTGCGGCGCAGGACGACGACGGCGTCGCTGAGCAGCGAGGTGGCGTAGACGTTGCGCCCGTCGGGGCTGACGGCGACCGAGTTGGGGCGGCCGAGCGCACGGCCCCGCGCGCAGCCGCTCCTGCCCCGGATGGCGATGCAGCCGGCGGCGCCCTTGCGCTGCGTCAGCCTGCCGGTGCGCGCGTTGCGCACCAGCACCGCGATCGCGCCGCTGCGGGAGGAGGCGACGTAGACGTTCCTGCCGTCGGGGCTGATCGCGACGGCGTCGGAGCCGAGGAACGGCGCGGGCCCGCGCAGCGCCCGCACGGGCGTGCAGTGGCGGCGGGACCGCTGGGAGCGGTCGACGACGCATCCGCCCGTCCCGTGCAGCTGCCGGAGCGTCCCGAGCGCCGAGACCGGCACGCGGCTCCGTTGCGGGGACGGCGCCGCGCCCAGCGCGCCGGCCGGAAGGGCCAGCAGGGCGACGAGCATCAGCGCACAGAGTGCCCGCGTTCCCTGCGAGGGCTGAGGGAGGGGGAAGCGCATCCGCCGTGACGCGCGCGTCACGGCGCCGCACGCTACCACGCGCCGGTCAGATGACCAGTGTCTTGGCCGGTCACCGCTCCAGCGCGCCGCGCGCTACGCGGCGTCGCGCGCCTGGAGCATGGCGTTCCAGTCCGCGCGGGCGAGGTGCGCCGGTTCGGTCTCCTCGAGGAACGCCTCGAGCGCGAGGACGAAGCGCAGCGGCGCCTCGACCTGGGGGAGGTGGCCGACGTCCTCGAAGATCTCGAGGCGGCTGCCGGGGACGTGGCGGTGCGCGTCCTTGCCGTGGCGGGCGGGGATGATCCGGTCGCGGGCGCCCCACATGATCAGCGTCGGCATGGCCTCGGCGAGGTAGAGGCGGTCGGTCGCGTCGACCCGCTGGCCGCCGGTGCCGATCACCGCCCGCACGGTCCCCAGGAAGGCGGCGCGGCGGCGCGGGTCGGTGAGCGTGCCGTAGCCGCGCAGGACCTCGGCGACGTCGGCGTTCGGCCGCAGCCCGATCGCCGTGAGCCCGCGCCCGAGCAGCGGTCCGACGCGCTGCCCGGCCGCCGCGGTGACGGCGATGAACGGGTCGGCTCCCGGCAGCGCCGCGGCGCGCAGGACGGGGCTCACCTCGGGGCCGAGACCGCCGCTGGAGACGAGCACGAGGCGCTCGACCATCTCGGGGAACTGGTAGGCGAACTGCATCGCGATCCCGCCGCCGAGCGAGTGGCCGACGAGCGTCGCCCGCTCGTGGCCGAGCGCGGCGAGCAGGTCGCGCAGGCCGGCGGCGAGCGCCCCGACGGAGTAGTCGCCGCCGCCCGGCGCCGAGGTGCCGTGTCCCGGGAGGTCGGGCGCGATCACGGTGTGTCTCCGCGCCAGCGGATCGATCACCTCCGACCAGTTCTCGAAGGTGCCGCCCATCCCGTGGATCAGCAGCAGCACGGGTCCCTCGCCGGCCACCGCGTAGGTCACCGGGCGGCCATGCAGCGTTTCGGTCTTCACCTCGAACGGGCTCATGTCCATCCTCCTGTCGACCTGGATGGTAGGGCGTCTCGCTCGGGCTCACGGCGATCGGGCTGCGACCGAACGCCGACGTCGTCGACCCCGTTGCGTTTGCGGCTGTGATATCCGATGATATCCTGCCTGCCATGCCCGATGTCCTGATTCGAGACGTGCCGGCGGAGGATCTCGCCCGCATCGATGCGCTCGCAGCGCAGCTCAAGCTCTCGCGCACGGAGTACCTTCGGCGCCGGCTGCATCAGGACGCGACCCGCCCGTCGACGCCGGTGACCGCGGCGGACCTTCAGCGGTTCGCGGCTCGCTTCTCCGATCTCGAGGATCCCGAGGTCATGGGCCGGGCTTGGTCGTGAGCGCGGCGGCAGTCGAGCCATCCGGCTGGCTCATCGACAAGTCGGCGCTGGTCCGGCTCGGCCGTAGTCCGAGCACCGACGCGTGGGCCGATCGGATCGAGCGGGGCCGTGTTCGCGTCGCGACGGTGACGCTGTTGGAAGTCGGCTACTCGGCGCGCGGCCCGCAGGACCTTCGTGCGGGACTCCGCGAGCCGCCGGTCGCGTCGATGCCGGTCGAGCACACAACGCCCGCCGCCGAAGAACGCTCCGTCGAGGTCCTCACGCTGCTCGCCGATCGCGGCCATCACCGCGCGCCGTCGGTCCCGGATCTCTTCATCGCAGCCATCGCCGAGCGCGCTGGCCTCGTGGTCCTGCACCAGGACAAGGACTTCGACCTCATTGCACAGATCACAGGCCAGCCGACCGAGCGACTTGACGACTGATCTGCACGCAGGTCGGGCAGCGAACCGTCACCGACGGCGCCCGTACCGCAAGCCGCCCCGAAACGACCTCGCTGCAGGGGCGCGATGAGCAAGCGCATCGTCATCGCCTGCGACGGCACGTGGAACCGCCCCGACCAGGTCCACGGCGACGAGGTCACGCCGAGCAACGTCACCAAGCTCGCCCGCGCGGTCGCCGACGAGGACGGCGGGACCGAGCAGTGGATCTTCTACGAGCGCGGCGTCGGGACCGGCGGCGTGGTCGACCGCATCGGCGGCGGCGCGTTCGGCATCGGCCTCTCGGACAACGTCCTCGCCCCGTACCGCTTCCTCGCCCAGCACTACGTGCCCGGCGACGACCTCTACCTCTTCGGCTTCAGTCGCGGCGCGTTCACGGCCCGGAGCCTCGCCGGCCTGATCGGCAACTGCGGCGTTCTGCGGCCCGAGCACCTCGGTGCCGTCGACGACGCGTTCGCGCTCTATCGCGCCCGCGCCAAGTCGACCCGGCCGAACAGCAACGAGGCGCGGCTCTTTCGCGAGACCTACGCCTACCGCGAGCCGCGACGCGAGAGCGAGCACCCCTCCGTGGAGGACCGGACGCCGATCCGCTTCCTGGGCGTCTGGGACACGGTGGGCGCGCTGGGCATCCCGATTCCTGCGCCGGTCCCGAAGCGGGCCCGGGAGTACCTGTCACGGCGCTGGAGCTTCCACGACGTCCAGCTCGGCTCGCACGTCTGGCACGCCGCCCACGCGATGGCCATCGACGAGCGCCGCCGGCCGTTCGAGCCGACGCCCTTCAAGCGTCAGGCGGACGCGCCGCGCACGCAGACGATCGAGCAGGTCTGGTTCGCCGGGGTGCACTCCGACGTCGGCGGCGGGTACCCGGATCCGCAGCTGGCCGACATCACCCTGCTGTGGATGGCCGAGCAGGCCGCAGCCCACGGGCTGGCCTTCAAGCCCGAATGGTTCCAACGGACGGCGTCGCCGGTCGAGGGCCGCCGCCAGAGCGGGGAGGACGTCTCGCCCGATGCCCTGGGGACGAAGCACAAGTCGATGAATCTGCTCTACTGGGCGATGAAGCCGATCGACCGCCGGCTCGAGGACGCGGCGGACAGCACCGTCGCCTCCAGCGCACGCCTCCGGCTGCACACCGCGGACGCCAAGTACCACCCCAAGAAGCTGACGAACTACCTCACCAAGCACCCCGACCGAGTGACCAGGGTGGTGGAGTCGCCCTAGGAGCAGCGGTGTCGCGCGCGGAGCGCGAGGACGATCGGCGCGGCCGTGCGGCCGAGCTGGGCAACGACACTCGGCGCAACCTTGGCCGCGAGACTGCCAGGCGCGGCGGAGGCGGCGTAGTACCCGGCGATGCCGCAGACGATCATCGTGTGGACACGGTTGTGCCGAAGCGGCTCGACGGCAGTGAGCCCAAACCGGGTCGCGTGGAGCAAGCCGGCCCGCGCTGCACCGGCGTCCGGGTAGAGCGAGAACGAACGAGAACTCGCCGCTCATCCGGTCGCGCTCGTAGTCGGCGACGCTGTCGAGCATCGTCGACATCACACAGACATGGGGCCAGTACGACGCCGCGAGCGCAGTCGCGTCGTGGCCGGTCGTCAGCGGATCGGCGGCGGCGGCGAGCAGCGAGAGGATCGCGATGCTGGAGTTGCCGCCGGCGGCGACCTCCCACCACGAATACTCGCCAACGTGCGCTGCCCTGGCCCAGTCCTGCAGCTCGTCGAGCGTCCCGCTCCGCGTCGCCGCATGCGTGTATGCGAGCGCCTGCGCGCAGCGCGCCGCCGCCGCTTCGATTTCCGGCGCGACGACCTGTGCCGCAGGCAGGCGCCGGAAGCGGCTGCGGCACGTCGTCACGAGCGCGAGGAGATAGCCGCCGTCGTCGCCGAGTGGATCGAGGTCGATCGGCGAAGCGGGCGGGCGGACGGCTGAACGAGCGCCATGCCCAGGTCGAGCCCGCGTCGGAGCTCGTCGGCGCAGACGCGCTCGCCGAGGGTGTCCACGTAGTCCACGAGGAGCTGGTAGGCGACGAGCAGTTCCACCGCCCTGCGGCGCTGCCGGCGAGGAGCGGTGGCCGCCAGCGCGGCGACCGCCTCGGCGTTCCGACTGTCGACGAGGATGGCGTGCGTCGCGTGGCTCCGCAGCGCCGGATCGGGGATCACGGCAGCGGCAGCGGCCCATCTGCGGATCTCACGGCGCGCGCGCGGGACGATGCACGCTCCGTAATCGCTGAGTGTCACGAAAGTCTTGAGCGTGGCGATCATCGCGCGATGATCGCCGAGCACCCGGTGCTGCCTTGGGAACTCGGTGCGTCAGCGCCGTTCGATCGCGAGGCGTCCGCGTGGCTGCGCCGCGAACCAACCCGGCACGGCCGTGACCAGCAGCGCCACACCTGCCAGCAGCGCGCAGACCGGGAGGACCGCGCCAAACGACCATGACCACGGCGCAGGGAACGAGGTGGTCTGCTGCAGCCAGCGCCCTCCGAGGTAGTGCCCGTACGTGCCGGTAGCGATGCCGGCGAGGCAGCCGGCGAGCAGGATCATCGCCGTCTCCGCCATGAGCGCCCGCCACAGGGCGGCGCGGCTCCAGCCCTCGATTGCATATGCCGCGAGCTGTGGCCGGCGATCGCGGATGGTCGCGGTCATCGCCACGGCGATTGCGGCCGCGGCCGCAATGAGGAGCAGCGTCGAGATCTGCCGCAGTCGGGCAAGGCCGTTCCGCACGATGCCGGCTGCGTCTGCGATGGCCTGCGGCGTCGTCTTGACCTCGAGGCCCGTCGTCGGCCCGAGCGCGGCGCGGATCTCGGCGGCGACGCGGATGGGGGAGGCGCCGGGTCTGACGTCGACCTCCAGTGCGGTCGGCGCGGCGCTGGCCCAGGCGCGCCGGTAGTCGTCGGCGTTCATCGCGATGGCACCCGGTCCCCACCCGAGGTTTGTCGTGATCGCGGCTACGCGGAATGCGTGCCGGCCGGTGGGTGTTGGCAGCTCGATCGTCCCGCCGGGCGAGATCCCGCCCTGCTCGCGCGCGATCCGGTCGGAGACGGTGACCCAGCCGCCGGCACGCAGGCGTGCGTTGGCGGTCGCGTAGTTGCCGTCGAGCACCTGCGACGGCGGAACCATCATCGAGTCCTCGATCGGATGGGCGACGACCCAACTGCGGCGGTCGCCGACGTCGAGCAGCCCGCCGGTGTAGCGGCGAACAGCGGCTACGCCGGGAATCGAGTCGATCCCGGCGGGCGGGCGGAACGGCTCGAGGCCGAGTGCATCGCCCTGTTGGCTGATCCAGATGTCGGCCGTCCCGTAGTACTCGCTCTGATCCAGTCCGTTCAGCAGGTCGTCCCGGGCGCCGCCGATCGCGAGGGCTCCGCAGACGGCGACGGCGCAGGTGGCGGCGAGGGCGAGGGACCGGACCGGCGCGGCGCGCAGCGCGCCGATCGGGATCATGAGCGGCGGCGCCCGGTCGATGTGCTCCAGTTGATCCGCGACCGTGAGGATCGCCGCGAGGATGGCAGGCATCGCCAGCAGCGTCGCGACGATGAGCGCACCGACCGCCAGCAGCGTCGTGGCCGGCCACAGCGCCACCATGGCGGAGGCGAGCACCACGAGCACCGCGGCGGCGACAGCGAGCCGCAACCGGACTGTGGCCGAGATGCTCTGTCCGGGGAAGCTGGCGGTCCCGAAGATCGCATTGAGCGCGCGACTGCCGTGGAGGTCCATCAGCGGCGTGGCGGCGGCAATGCACGTGCAGAGCGTTCCGCCGGCAATCGCCGCGGCGACCATCCACGGCTGAACGTCGACCCCGGAGCCGAGCGGGAAGGCGAACGCGAGGTATCCCGGCGGCGCCTGCGCGGAGCTGCGCGCTATCACGTAGCCGGCGATCACACCGACGCCCGACGCCAGCAGGCCGAGCAACAGCGCCTGCGACAGCAGCACCTGTGCGGCCTGACGTGCCGTGAACCCGGCCACGATCCGCATGCGCGCCAGCTCGCGCCGGCGCTCGGGCACGGTCAGCAGCATCGCCATGCCTGTCAGGAGCAGGCCGACGATCGCCGCGATGGTCGCGAACAACGTCGTGGACTGATCGTTGGGAGCAGTCGCGACGGCGAGCGCGTGCAGCTCGTCCTCAACTGTGCTCGTCTGCAGGCCATCGGTGCGCGCGATCTGCTCGATCGATCGGCGCGCGACATCCTCCTGTCCGGGTTTCGCAACTATGAGGATCCGCGTCGCTCGGTCGGGCAGGCCGCTGAGACTCTGGGCTCGCTGCAAGGAGGTGGAGGAGATGAGCGTGTCGGCAAGCGCGCCGATCTCGCTGTGCCCGAGCACGCCGATGACCGGTACGTGACGTGCGCGTCCACGGACGGCGATCGTGACCGGTCGCGCGGGCGCGCTGCCGACGCGGATGCCGAGCGCGTCGCCGGCGCCGGCGGAGAGGTAGATGCCGGGCAAACCGAACAGTCCGAGCATCGCGGGCCGCGAGGTCACGCCGCCGAGCTGCGTGTACGCGTCGTCCAAGCCGACGAGGTCGATGCCGACCTGTCGGTCCCCGTAGCGCAGCGTGGCATGCGTCTGGAGGACGGCCGCTGCCGCGTGCACGCCAGGGGCGGAGCGCACCCTGTTCGCGATCCGGGCGTCGAACCCCTCGGCGCCGATGGCGCGCAGCTGGAGCTGCGCCCGTCCGGCGATCCCGTTCGCGATCTCCCGGGCCGAGCTCTCGATGCTCGTGTTCGCGGCGAGGACACCGAACACCAGCATCACTCCGGTAGCGATGCCGGCCGCCGCGAGCAGCTCCTGAAGCCACTGGCGCCGCAGCCGGCCGGCGTAGAGCGTCAGGAGCGTGCCGGGGCGGATCCACGTTGTCCGCTCGGCACGCTCGACCTTGCGCGGCACGGGTCCGTCGTCGCTCATGGCGTCGGCGTGAGGTCGGCGTCGTCGGCGGCCAGCTCGACCAGTCGACCGTCGTCGAGCCGCAGCACCCGGTCCGCCCGGTGCGCGAGCTGCGGGTCATGGGTGACGATCAGCACGGCGCGCCCTCGTTCGTGCGCGAGCCCGTCGAGCAGGTCGACGATGTGCGCGCTGGTCTGCGAGTCGAGGTTGCCGGTCGGCTCGTCCGCGAGGATGAGTGCGGGGTCGGTCGTGAGCGCTCTCGCGATTGCTGCCCGCTGCCGCTGGCCGATCGAGAGCTGGTCGGGCCGGTGTTCGAGGCGATGGCCGAGGCCGACGTCTCTCAGCGCCCGGATCCCGTCGAGTCGCGCCTTCGAGCGGCGCATGCCACGCGCCTCCAGCCGCAGGCCGGCGCTGCGGTGCAGCGGCACGCCCTCCACGAGCTGCGGCTGCTGGAGCACGACGCCGAGCGTCTCGCGCCGCCAGCGATCCGCGGCGCGCCCGCGCAGCGGAACCGGATATCGCTCCCAGGTGACGGTGCCGGAGTCGGGCGCCTCAAGGCCGGCGGCGACGAGCAGCAGCGTCGACTTGCCCGAGCCGCTCGGTCCATACAGCGCGATCAGCTCTCCCCGCTCGACGTGCAGCGACACGTCGTCGACCGCGCGCACGGTCTCGCCGCCGACGGTGAAGTGCCGGGGAACGTGCTCCAGTCGCAGCGTCACGAGCCGAACCCGGGCTCGGCGCGCCGCTGCTCCAGCGGGATGACCTCGGCCGGTGGCGATGGCTGGGCCCCGCGCAACGTGCCGCGCTGCATCGTCAGCACGCGCGCGCCGGGGACGAGCGCCGACCCCTCGGCATCGTCGGTCATCAGGACGGCGATGCCGTCGCGCGCGAGCGACTGGACGAGCTTCAGGAAGCGCTCGCTCTCGGTGTGGGAGAGGCCGGTGGTCGGCTCGTCCATCAGGACCAGTCGCGGCTCGCGCACGAGCGCCCGCGCGAGCACGACGCGCGCCCGCTCGGCGTGCGACAGCGCCTTCATCGGCGTCTGTCCGAGCTCGTCGACGCCGCAGCGACGCAGCGCCGCGTCGGCCGCCGCCTGCGCGCGCCAGCGCGACATCACGCGCAGCGCGGGGAACGCGACCTGATCGAGCACGAGCTTCTCCGGGCCGAGCAGCGGGCCTTCCGCGCTCGGCACGAGCGCGAAGCCCTCGTGCCGGCCGAGGCTCGCGCGCGGCGACCTGCCGGCGAACGCGACGGTGCCGCTGTCCGGCTTGCGCAGCCCGGCGGCGACCTCCAGCAGCGTGGTGCGGCCCGATCGCGCCGGACCCCACACGACGACCAACTCGCCCGCGACGACCTCGAGCGACACGTCGGACAGCGCGGCGACGGTCGGGTGGCGCAGTGAGACGCCGGTGAGCGTGAGCAGGGTCACCGTCGCTCCCGTGTCGCCATCTCGTCGTAGATCTCGTCGCGCGCGTGCTGGCACCACTGGAGCTGCGCGACGAGCTGTCGTCTGTTCCACAGCAGGCCGATGCGGTCGGCGACGTCCGCGGGCTCGCCCGGGTCGATCGCGTGCTGCACGATCGCCCGGACCGTCGCCTCGTAGCGATCGATGATCGCGAGCATCGTCGCGTAGTCGCCCTTGCGCACCGCGTAGAGGCGCGACAGCGCTCTGATCATCGCGTCCGGCATGGTGATCGGGCCGGCGAGCCACGCGCGCCAGTCCGCGACGCCCGCCTGCGTCGCGGCCAGCAGATCGGTCAGGTCTCCGCTGGAACGGGTCGGCACGGTTCCGACGACCCTGATGAGGCCGGCAGTCTTCAGTCTCGGCAGGAGGTCATAGGCGTGCTGCCGCCTCGTGCGCAGGATGCCCCTCTCGCCGCCGAACCGCGTCTCGACCGCGCGTGCGACGGCGTACCGCGTCAGCGGCTCGGGGGCGAGGACGACGGTCGCCAACGTCACTCTCGCAACGACCCCGCTTGGTGCGACTTTGCTCACCGATCCCCAAACCCCGAAGTGATCTGACTCGCACCCTAGTCACCGCCGCACTGTGTCGCAAACGACAACGGCCATTTGACTCGTAGGGATGTACCGAGTCGGTATACCGCCGCGAACTAGGCAGCGGGGAGGTGGAGCGTCAGGCTTGCTCGCAATGGTGCTGCGAGCGTCCCACGGGCAATCCCCCGATCGCCCAAAACGCGTGCCGCGCGCCTCGCGTCGCCCCCAGACGACGAGGCCGCCCGAGTGCACGCGGGGACGTCGCGGACGCATCGCGGCCCCGGCGCCCTGCCCCTGTGGCGTCCGGGGTCGCGTGCGTGCGGTCGCACCCTCGCGGCGCCATGCGATCGTGCACGAGCCCATCCCCGTGCACGAGGCCCGCCGGTTCCGGTCCGACCCCCGCGCTTCGGGGACCGGGACCGGCGGGCACCCCCACGTCATCGCGACCGCCGCGCGCGCGGCCCGCCCGCGTTGACCGCGCGACCGACGGAGGGCGACTGGCTACACGCAGTCGGGCATCCCTACCGCGTCGAGATCATGCGTCGCTTCCTCGACACGGGGACGGCGACGCCGAGCGACATCGCCGCCGCACTCCAACTCCCGCTCGGGACGGTCAGCTACCACGTCCGCTTCCTCGCCGACCGCGGCATCATCAGGCTCGCGGGGAAGACACAGCGCCGAGGAGCGGTCGCGCACCACTACCAGCTCACCGACCGCGACCGCGTCGCGTCGCTCGCGTGGGGCACCCGCGCCGCACTGCTCGTGACCGACTTCGAGCGGCAGAACGGCAGAGGCGACGTCACCGTGTGGCTCGACGATCAGGCGCTCGCCGCGTGGGACGAGCTGACGGCGACCTACATCGCCCGTCTCGGAGAGCTGGGACTTCAGACGCGCGAGCGGCGCGGCGGTAACGAAGGGGGAGACGCGTTGACCGCGGTCGCGGTCTTGCTGACGACCGCGAGCGGGTGAGGGCGCGTCGGTGTGACCACGGCACGTCGGCGCGGCTGCGTCCCGCGGGCGGCATGTGGGAGGGGCAGCAGCTCTGCTAGCGCGCCTGTCAAGGCCGGTTGAAATCTGACCCTCTGGCGCCGGTTGAAAAGTGACCCCTTGGGGTCGCGGCGGGCGTCGTGGGGGCGGAGCCCGGAGGGCGGAGCCGGAGCGGCGCTCGCCGCGGGCGGTCAGTCGGCGGGGGTGGCGGCGGGGCGGGCGAAGCGCGCGATCACGAGCTGATGGCTCGCGTGGACCGTGGCGTACGCAGTCGTTGACGCGTCCGTCGTCGTAGACCTGCTCGTCGCACACCCGCGCGCGGCGGCGGTCCGGGCTGCCTTGGAGGGGATCGATGGCGTCGCACCGGCACTGCTCGACGCCGAAGTCCTTCACGCGATCACGCACTACGTCCGTCGCGGCGAGATGTCTGACGAGCGTGCCCAGCAGGCGCTCGGGCTCTTGGTCGACAGCGACATCGATCGCTTTCCGATCGCTCCGCTCGTCGCTGATGCATGGGCGCTACGCCACAACGTCAGCTCCTACGACGCGTTCTACATCGCCTTGGCGCGCAGCCTTCGATGTCCTCTCATCACATGCGACCGGGCGCTCGCACGCGCCCCGGGCCCCGGCATCACGGTGACCGTGATCGAAGGCTGAGAGCCTCGCTGCTCGACAGTGGGATATACGCTATGTGTGGGATTACCTAAACGACCTCTGTGTAGCGGAAGCGTTTCCGAAGCGGAGAGAGGTTGGCGTCGTACAAACCATGCGACCGGCCTTTCGCCGGCTCCGCTCGCGACGTGAGAGCTACCCGTCGGCTGGGAGCAGCGTGAATCTGCCACCCCCGAGCGGGGCGACCGTGCGGAAGTGCCGCTCGTCGAACGTGAGCAGGCGCGCGGTCTCGTAGCGGTGCGCGAGTACGACGAGCGCGCAGTCGGCGAGGCCGAGTCTGAGATCGGCGTAGCGACTGTCGATGTCGGCAACCGTCGCGTAGTCCTCACGTTCGAGGCTCGCGACGGTGAAGCGGCCTGCGGCCAGGTCGGCGAGGAAGGCGCGTCGGGCTGGATCGCCGAGCCGCTGGCCCAGCAGGTAGTCGATCTCTGCGGTCGTCGGTGCGGGGATGACCAGCGATCCAGGCTCGTCGTGGATCGCCGCGAGGATCGCGTCGCGGCGCGGTTCGCCGGCGTCGGCGAGCGCGACGAGCGGGGCGGTGTCAACGAGCAGCGTCAAGCGCCGAAGCCGTCAAGCAGATCGTGCTCGGGGATCTCCGAGATCGGGCGCGGGTCGCTGTCGATGCGCCGAAAGCCGGTCGCGAGCGCAAACCTGCGGTCGTGCGAGGATGGCAGCCGGTAGGCGGCGATCGCCTCCCGCAGGATCTCGGCCTGCGGTCGACCCGCCTCGCGCGCCAGTGCGGCGAGATGCTCGGCCTGGCGGTCATCGAGGTAGACGCTCGTCTTGCGCACGCCCTCAGTGTAGGGCATGACGTAGGGTGATACCGGCAGGGTCATCGACCGTACCGCCGCAGGAAGGCCACGTACCGCAAGACCACCCAAGACGACTTCTCTTCGAGGGGAGCGGTTTCTCTATGGAGAGAACTTGGCGTCGCGCAAACCAGGCGGTCGCGCGGCCGGCGCTCGGTGTGTGAGTTGTCGCAGAGGGTCCCGGATGCCGCGTGGTCGGATATCACCGCGAACCGGAGTGATGCCTGTCGAGCGCCGGTACCTTCCGAGGTCGGGGGCTTGTTGCCGGTCGGGGTCGTGCTCTCACGTCGTGACGACACGCTGTTCGTCTACGCGTCCAGCAGATCCGGCATCGATGGCGCACGCGTGGCGATCGAGCGTGTCGCGCGCGCCATCGGGCTCAGCGCGGATATGCAAGTCGGTCGGTGGGATGAGGGGCTCAGAGCGTGGCGCCAAGTCGATCCGCCATTGGCTGGCCAGGAGCATGAGCTGGACGATGCTCGCGCGCACGAGGCCAGCCGACAGGAGACGCGAGAGCTGGCCTGTCTCGTCGGACGGGTCGACCGACCTTTGGTCGAAGGTCAGCTTCTCGAGTTTGCGCAACGGCGAGGTCTCGACTGCACTGTCGAGGCAAAGCGCTACCTGGTCAGCGTGCGTTCTCACGTTCTCCGTCACCGGACCCGCCTACAAGCTGGACGAGTTTGCCGACCAAGTCCGCTACGTGGTCAGGTGGCTGAACTGGTTTACCAGCCACGGCCCCGCGTGAGAGCGAACCCGTCGTGGCTGGCGCTTGTACCGCAAGCCCGCCGAAACGACCTTTCTATAGGGGAGCGGTTTCTATGGCCCTCCTTGGGACACTTTCGAACCTGGAGAGCCAGGAGCGGCTGCGACGGTTGGTGGAGAAGCTCGAGCGAGTCGGGATGGCCAGCGGGTCGACGCCCGCACCACGAACGTTGCGAAAGCGCGAGCGTGGCCGGGTACTAAAGACCGTGATTCAGGTGTTGGCCGATGCTGGGAGACCGATGCAGGTGTCAGAGATCCGGGCAGGCGTAGAAGCCTTGCGGGGAGAGCCGGTGCCCGCGTCCTCGGTCAAGGACTGCTTGGCGTCGAATGCCGGCCCTGGTGGCCGCTTCATCCGGATCGCGCGAGGGCGGTATCAGATCACCGTGGCGTGAAACGACCCGTAGGCCGGCAGGCGCAGGAGCAGGCCGCCACGGCCATGCGCCGTCGGATCAGACCGCGATCCGGCTCACGTCGTGGGTCGTCGGCTCGGGCACCACGCGCCCGGTGGAGCGGAGCAGGTCGACGTGCGCGGCCACAGCCTCGCGCGCGTTGCGCTCGACCTCATCGCGGTCGTCCCCGGCGGCAGTGCAGCCGGGGAGGTCGGGCACGTATGCCCACCATCCGTCCTTGTTGCGCTCGTAGATCGCGAGATACTCCGTCATCGCAGTTCCTTGATGCCGCTTGCGCGTCGTATGGAGGACAGGGTACCGGTTGCGACCTGCTTGCCGGGAACGCCTGGGACGGTGACGACGTTCGGGTTCTCGGGGTGGACGTACTGCCGGTGGCTTCCGACCGTCCGCTCCAGAGTCCACCCGTTCGCGCGAAGGATCTTCTCGATCTGACGCACGGTCTTCGGCACGCCGCTGAGCGTACCGGCGCCACCGGCAGTGGCTCGTGTCCTCGCATCCGCTGACAGTCGAGGGGTCTCATGAGTCGGCGAGTGGCACTGACGATCCAGCGCGCTGTCTCGCCGGGCCGTGGATCATGCAGGAACCATGCCTACGAGCCCTGACGCAGACGAGCACGACGATCGAGGAACGGGCACGGCGCTCGTCAACGGCGAAACCATCGTTCTCTTCTTCTTCGATGTCTTGGGGTTCGCGGAACGAGTCGCAGAGCTGGGGCTTCCTCGCATCCTTGCGCAGTACGAGTCGCTCCTCGCCATGATCCAAGCGCGCGCCGGGGGCCGAATCGTTGTCGACGCGGAGCCCGTCGATGACAAGGGCAACATGGTTCCTGTGTCGGGCTTCCTCGATCTGAGATCCACGTACTTCAGCGACACGGTGCTGCTCTGGACCCGCTATCACCCGATCAGCTTTCGCGTCAGTGCCGACATCGTGCTTGACTTCTTCTGCGACTGCCTTCACGACGGTCTGCCGCTTCGGGGAGGCATCGCCTTCGGCGATGCTGTGATGGACGAGTCACGGGGGATCTTCCTTGGGCAACCGATCATCGAGGCAGCGCGAGCGGAAGCGGCCCAACGGTGGTGTGGCTGCACATTCGGCCCGTCGCTCGATGACTTCCCGGCGTTGGGGCCGGTCGACCGCTTCATGCCCTACGAGGCCCAGATGAAGCCTGGTAGCGAGGAACTGCTGCGAGGGCTTGCGCTGGATTGGCCGCGGCGATGGGACAAGCTCTTCCCCAAGGACGGGGAGTGTCCGATGTTCTGTGTAGGCATGAGCGATTTGGAGCGTCATGTCCAAGCAGGAGATCGAGATGGAGCAGCAGTTGGAGGGGGTTCGCGGCGGTGTTGAGCGTCGTGAGCCCGGAGGGCGAGCGACGTTCGACGCCGCCGCGAGCGCGGCGGGCGGGGCGTTGCCCGAGGCGGTGCGTGAGCGGCTCTCGGACGAGCTGATCGACGAGCTGTTGGCCGGCCGGCGTGGCGAGGGCGAGATCGTCGGGCCGGGCGGGCTGTTGGCCGAGCTGACGCGCCGGCTCGTCGAGCGCGCGATGGCCGGGGAGCTGACCTCGCATCTGGGCTATGAGCCGCACGCCGAGCCGCCCGGCGGCGTCGGCAACACGCGTAACGGCAGCACCCCGAAGACGCTGCAGACCGCGCATGGGCCGGTCCGGATCGAGCGGCCGCGCGATCGGGCCGGGAGCTTCGAGCCGCAGATCGTCAGAAACGGCCAGCGGCGCTTTGAGGGCTTCGACGAGCAGATCGTCGCGATGTACGCGCGCGGGATGAGCACGCGCGACATCGAGGCGCACCTGTCAGAGATCTACGGCGCGAGCGTCGGGCGCGACACGATCAGCCGCGTCACCGACCAGGTCCTGGCCGACGCCAAGGCCTGGCAGACCCGGCCGCTGGAGCAGGTCTATCCGATCGTCTATCTCGACGCGCTCGTGGTCAAGATCCGCGACGGCCAGGCGGTCCGCAACCACGCCTGCTACCTCGCGATCGGCGTCGGCTGCGACGGCGAGCGCGACGTCCTCGGCCTCTGGATCCAGAAGACCGAAGGCGCGAAGTTCTGGCTTGCTGTCCTGACCGAGCTCAAGCAGCGCGGCCTGGAGGACGTGCTCGTCTGCTGCGTTGACGGCCTGACCGGCTTCACCGACGCGATCGAGGCCGTCTACCCCCAGGCCTGGGTGCAGACGTGCATCGTGCACATGGTCCGCTCCAGCCTGCGCTTCGTGCCCGAGAAGCACAAGAAGAAGGTCGCCGCCGACCTGCGCCGCATCTACACCGCCGTCGACCGCACGCACGCCGAGCACGAGCTCCAGCGCTTCGCGCAGACCTGGGACGCCACCTACCCGATGATCAGCGCCGCCTGGATCGACCGCTTCGAGCAGATCGTCCCGTTCCTCGCGTTCCCCGCCGACGTCCGTCGCGTCGTCTACACCACCAACACGATCGAAGCCCTCAACCGCCAGATCCGCAAGATCATCAAGACCCGCGGCAGCTTCCCGACCGAGGACGCCGCCCGCAAGCTGATCTACCTCGCGATCACCAACGCCCAGAAGAACTGGCGACGCGCCTACAACTGGAACGCCGCCCTCGCCGCCTTCAAGATCCACTTCGGCGACCGCCTCCCCGACACCGCAATCTAGACCACACCCGGACAACCGATACCGTCACAGAAAACGCTTACACAGACAAACGGACGCCCTCCAAGGACGACCTGGATGCCGTGCTCGACGTCTACCGGCGACCGGGCTTCGAGTCGTACTGGGACGCAACCCAGGCGTTCGCCGAACACTCCCGCGCCAATCGGGACTGGTGGAAGTCGCTGATCTCCCCGCCCTGAGTCGCTGCGACGCCTTGCGGACCTGGATCCTTCGGCTGCGCGGTTCGATTAGGGATACGGTCGTCTCCGGAAGATGGAGCTAGTCGGGCTCGAACCGACGACCTTCGCGCTGCCAGCGCGACGCTCTCCCAACTGAGCTATAGCCCCAGGCCGCCTTGCAGTGTACCGGCCCGGTGGGCGGTCCGCGGGTAGCGCGGAGTCATGCCAGCTCGCGCACGGGCTCGGGTGCGAGCTGTGCGCCGCGGCCCCGCAGGCTGACGAGCGTCGCGGCGCACACGCCGGCGAGCGCGAGGTAGGGGAGGGCGTCGGTCGTCGCGTCGGCGAGCGCCGCTCCGGCGACGGCGCCGAGCACCTGCCCGCCGCCCCACACGAGGTTCACGATCGCGAAGCCGAGCGCGTGCTCGAGCCCGGCGCCCTCGACGCCGTCCGACAGCACCGTCATCGCCGGCGTGTTGACGATCCCGCTCAGCACACAGCCGGTGGCGACGACCACCGCGAGCAGCCACGCCGTCTGCGGCAGCGACACGAGCAGCACGAAGGCGAGCGTGCCGACGAGGCCGAAGCGGATCGGCGCGGCGCGCCCGAGCCGGTCCGTCGCGCGGCCGGCGAGCACCTGCGCGACGCCCTCCAGGCCCGCTGCGACGAGGAACGTCGCGCCGATCGCGAGCGCGCTCGCGCCGAGGTCGTCGAGCGCGAGCGGCACCAGCACCTCGACCGTCCCGTACACGAGCGCCGGCACGAGCACGAGCCACGCGCCCATCCGCACGCGTGGGTCGCGCAGCGCGGTCGCATAGGGCCGCTCGACGGCGGACGGCAGCGGCGGCGGCGCGGGCATCCGCGCGGCCACCAGCGCCAGCAGCGCGGCGAGCACGCCGACGACCGAGAACGGCACCTCCGGTCCGGTGGCGTGTGCGATCGAGCCGAGCACCGGTCCCAGCAGCACGCCGGTCAGCGCGGCGCTCATCGCCGTCCCGATCTTCGTGCCGCGCTGCTCGGGCGGGGTCATCGACACGAGCCAGCCCATCCCGCCCGCCCACGCGCATGCGCCGCCGACCCCGTCGAGGAAGCGCGTCGTGTCGAGCAGCGCGATGCTGCCGGCGAACGCGAACGCGATGCTCGAGACGGCCATCAGCGTCAGCCCGAGCAGCAGGGTTCGCTGTGCGCCCGCGCGCGTCGCGAGCCATGCGCTCGGGATCGTCCCGAGCACGGCGCCGGCGGCGTAGGACCCGGCGAGGATCCCGGCCCCCGCCTTCGAGAGGTCGAAGCGCTCGGTGTAGGAGGGCAGCAGCGGCGTGACCGCCGAGAAGAACATCGTGTCGACGAGGACGACCGCGCCGACGAGCAGGAGGAGCCGTCGCATGCAGCGATCGTAGTCTCGGCCGGTCGCTCGTGCTCGGTGCCCAGGTAACCTCCTCGCTCCGATGAGCGAGCCGCGCTACGACCCGAAGGCGATCGAGCCGAAATGGCAGGAAACCTGGGCGTGCGAGCGCACGTGGGAGGTCTCGAACGACCCCGACGGGCGCGACGCCTACTACGTGCTGGAGATGCTGCCCTACCCGAGCGGCGAGCCGCACATGGGGCACCTCAAGAACTACTCGCTCGGCGACGCCGTCGCGCACTTCAATCGCCGCATCGGCCGCCGCGTCCTGCACCCGATGGGCTACGACGCGTTCGGCCTGCCGGCCGAGAACCACGCGATCAGAACCGGCGAGCACCCGCGCGACTCGACCGCCTCCTCGATCGAGTCCTTCCAGCGCCAGTTCCGCCAGTGGGGGATCTCGATCGACTGGACGCGCGAGTTCGGCACGCACGAGCCCCGGTACTACAGGTGGACCCAGTGGCTGTTCCTCAAGCTCTACGAGCGCGGCCTCGCCTACCGCAAGGAAGCCGCCGTCAAGTGGTGCCCGAACGACCAGACGGTGCTCGCCAACGAGCAGGTGACGGCCGAGGGGACCTGCGAGCGTTGTGGCGCCGTCGTCGAGGCGCGCCAGCTGGAGCAGTGGTTCTTCCGCATCACCGACTACGCCGACCGGCTGCTCGAGGACCTCGCCACGATCCAGTGGCCCGAGCACGTCAAGACGATGCAGCGCAACTGGATCGGCCGCTCCGAGGGCGCCGAGGTCACGTTCCGCTGCGACGAGCTGGGGATCGACTACCCCGTCTTCACCACGCGCCCCGACACGCTTTTCGGCGCGACCTTCTTCGTGATGGCGCCGGAGCATCCCGACGTCGTCCGGCTCGTCGAGGGCACGCCCCAGGAGCAGGCCGTCCGCGACTACGTCAACCACGCGCTGACGGAGTCCAACGAGGAGCGCGGCGACGTCGAGAAGACGAAGACCGGCGTCGCGCTCGGCCGCACCGTCAGGAACCCCGTCAACGGCGAGCAGATCCCGATGTACGTCGCCGACTACGTGCTGATGGAGTACGGCACCGGCGCGATCATGGCCGTCCCCGGCCACGACGAGCGCGACTTCGCGTTCGCGCAGGCATACGACCTGCCGATCCGCCGCGTGATCGAGGACCCGTCGGGGCCCGACGGCGAGCTGCCCTACAGCGGCAACGGCCCGCTCGTGAACAGCCACCCCGACTTCGACGGGATGGGCAACCGCGACGCGCTGGAGGCGATCGTCGGCTGGCTCGACCGCGAGGGCAAGGGCCACGCCTCCGTCAACTACCGCCTGCGCGACTGGCTCGTCTCGCGCCAGCGCTACTGGGGCTGCCCGATCCCGATCGTCCACTGCCCGAGCTGCGGCATGGTCCCGGTGCCGGAGGACCAGCTGCCGGTCGAGCTGCCCGACGTGACCGACTACAAGCCGAGAGGCAAGTCCCCGCTCGCCGCCGTCGAGGACTGGGTCAACGTCGACTGCCCGTCCTGCGGCGGTGCGGCGTTGCGCGAGACCGACACGATGGACACGTTCGTCGACTCCTCGTGGTACTTCCTGCGCTACTGCGACGCGAACAACGATCAGGCCGCGTTCGACCGCAGAGTGCTCGCCCAGTGGATGCCGGTCGACCAGTACATCGGCGGCGTCGAGCACGCGATCCTGCACCTGCTGTACGCGCGCTTCTTCACGAAGGCGTTCGCCGACATGGGGCTGCTCGACGCGAACGAGCCGTTCCAGGCGCTCTTCACGCAGGGGATGATCACGCGCGACGGGGCGAAGATGTCGAAGTCGAAGGGCAACGTGATCAGCCCGGCGACGTACGTCGACAGATACGGCGCCGACACCGCCCGCTGCTACATCCTCTTCATCGGTCCGCCCGACCAGGACGCCGACTGGTCCGACGAGGGCGTCGAGGGCGTGCACCGCTTCCTCGCGCGCCTGTGGCGGCTCGGCGTGGAGTTGGGCCCGCCCACCCAGGCCGGCGAGCTGCCGCCCGACGGCGCGGCGTTCGCGGACGCGGACCTCGCGGTCATGCGCAAGGCGCATTGGGCGATCGACAAGGTCACCAACGACATGGCCGGCCGCTTCGCCTTCAACACGGCGATCGCCGCCGTGATGGAGCTCGTCAACGAGGTCTACCGCCATCGCGAGACCGCGTCGCCGGAGGTCCAGCGCTTTGCGACCGCGGCGGCCGCGTCGCTCGTCTTCCCGTTCGCCCCGCACACGGCGAGCGAGGTCTACGAGCTGACGACCGGCAGACGCGTATGGGAGCAGCCGTGGCCGACGCCCGACCCGGCGCTGCTGGAGTCCGACACGTTCGAGCTCGTCTGCCAGGTCAACGGCAAGGTGCGCGACCGCGTCGCCGCGCCGGCGAGCGCGTCGCGCGAGGAGCTCGAGGCGCTCGCGCGCGCGCAGACGAACGTGCGCGCGCACGTCGACGGGCACGAGGTCGTGAAGGCGATCGTCGTGCCCGGCAAGCTCGTGAACCTCGTCGTGAAGTAGACGGGACGTCGCGTCCGGGCCGGCACCCGGCTCTGGGACCTGGGCGGGCGCCGGCGGTCACAGCGCCGCCGCTGGTGCGCGCAATTGTTGCGATGCGCGCGTGTGTCGTGACGGCGCCGGCCGTAGCGTCGTGCGGGTGCCGTCGACGCCTCCGTCCAAGCCCCAGCTGGCGATCTACGCCGCGCTCGCGCTCGCCGTCCTGCTGATCGGCGCGCGCTTCCTGCGCTCGGGCGGTGCGGCCGTCCCGTCGAACATGCCGATCGCCTCGACGACGGCCACCGCGGGCATGCCGGACGGGTTGAGCGCCGCTCCGGACGGCGGCGCGGGCGACGCCCCCGCCGGCCGGCTCGTGGTCGACGTGAAGGGCGCGGTGCGGCGTCCCGGGGTCTACCGGCTGGCGCCCGGGGCGCGCGCCTACGACGCGGTGCGGCGCGCGGGCGGGCTGACGCGTCGCGCCGACCGCGTCGGCGTCAACCTCGCGGCGAGAGTGACGGACGGGGGAGAGGTCGTCGTGCCGCAGCGGGCCGGGGGCGGGTCGTCGGGCACGGCAGCGGCGCCGGCCGGCGCGGCGGGCAGCGGCGCGGACCAGCCGGACGCCCCGCTCTCGATCGACATCAACAGCGCGACCGAGCAGGAGCTCGAGCAGCTCGACGGCGTCGGTCCCGCGACGGCAGCCAAGATCGTCGCCTACCGCGAGCAGCACGGCCCGTTCGCCGCGCTCGACCAGCTGCAGGACGTGAACGGCATCGGCGACGCGAAGCTCGCCGCGATCCGCACGCAACTCGGGCAGTGAGCGCGCATCGCGGCGGCGCCGGACGGTCGGCCGCGATCGTCGGCCGCTCTGTCGCGACGCTCGAGGGCCGGCTGACCGTCGGTGCCGACGCACTGCGCGCCCATCCGCGGCACCTCGTGCTGGCCGCGCTCGTCGTCGGCCTGCTCGTCGCGCCGCTCGCGCCGCAGCTCGTGCTGGCGCTCGCGCTCGCGGCGGCGGCGCTCGCCGGCCGGCCGGCGCTCGCGTTGCTTGTCGCCGCGGCCGTGATGGCGGGCGCGCTCGGCGCGCAGCAGCGGCTCGCCTCGCTGGACCGGACGCAGCTCCCGCCGCTGCTCGGCTCGACCGTCGTCGCGCGCGTCGTGCTGCTCGAGCAGCCGCGCCCGGTCCGCTACGGCCACACCGCGCTCGTGCAGCTGCGCGCCTTCGCGCCGCCGGCGGGCGACACCGGCGCCGGCGAGCGCGTGATGCTGCGGATCGGGCAGGGCGTCGCCTGGCCGGAGGCGGCGACGGGGGCGCTGATCGACGTGCGCGGGCGTCTGCGCGCGCTCGGGCCGTTCGAGACCTACCAGGCGCGCCGCGGCGCGCACGCGGCGATCTCGCTCGACTCCGCAGCGGTCACCGGCGCGGCCCGCGGCGGCCCGCTCGGCGTCGTCGACGGCATCCGCACGCGCGCCGAGCACGCGCTGAGCGCCGGCCTGTCCGCGCCGCAGGCCGCCCTGCTGCGCGGTATGACGCTCGGGCAGGACGAGGCGCTCGACGCGCGCACGCGCGAGGAGTTCCGGATCTCCTCGCTCGCGCACGTGCTCGCCGCCAGCGGGCAGAACGTCGCGTTGCTGCTCGCGCTCGCGCTGCCGCTGCTCGCGTGGGCCGGGCTCGGCCTGCGCGGGCGGCTGCTCGGCGCGCTCGCGCTGATCGCGCTCTACGTGCCGCTCGCGGGCGCCGGCCCGTCGATCCAGCGTGCCGGCGTGATGGGCGCCGCGACGACGGTCGCCGCGCTCGCCGGCCGGCCCGCCTCGCGCTGGTACGCGCTGCTGCTGGCGGCGGCCGTCACGCTCGCGCTCAACCCGCGCGCCGACGCCGACCCCGGCTGGCAGCTGTCGTTCGCGGCCGTCGTCGCGATCGCCCTGCTCGCGCCGGGCGTGCGCGGCGCGCTGCGCGGCCGCCGCGTGCCGGAGCCGGTCGCCGACGCGCTCGCGATGTCGCTCGCCGCCACGCTCGGCACCGCGCCGCTGCTCGCCTTCCACTTCGCGCAGGTCTCGCTCGTCGGCCTGCCCGCGAACCTCCTGGCGGCGCCCGCGATCGCGCCGATCACGTGGCTCGGGATGCTCGCGGCCGCGCTCGGCCAGCTCACGCCGGCGCTCGCGCTGCCGCTCAACGCGCTCAACGCCTACCTGCTCGCCTACGTCGGCTGGGTCGCGCACGTCGCGGCCGGCGTCCCGCACGCGAGCCTCGAGCTGGGCCTGCCCGGCCCGCTCGCGCTGCTCGCCAGCTACGCGGTCATCGGGCTCGTCATGCTGCTGCTCGGCGGCCTGCTGCGACGCCGTCCGCGCACGTAGACTCGGCCGTGTGCCCGCGTTCAAGCCCGCCTACCTGATCCACGGCGACGATCACGGCCGCATCGCCGAGCGCCGCGCGAGACTGCGCGCGCTCGCCGAGTCCGAGAGCGGGACGCAGGGGATCGAGCTGTTCGAGGGCGAGGCGGCGAGCGCGGAGGCGGTCGCCGGCGCGCTGTCGGCGATGACGTTCGCGATCGGCCGGCGCTTCCTGATCGTCGACGGCGTCGAGCGCTGGAAGGCCGCCGACGTCGCGCTCGTCGTGCCGGCGGTCGCGGGCCTTGCGCCGGACACGACCGTCGCCTTCTTCGGCCGCGAGGAGGGGCGCATGAAGGTCCCGGACGGCCTTGTCGAGGCGGTCCGCAAGGCCGGGGGGGACGTGAGCACCGAGCAGAGCGTGAAGCCGTGGGAGCTGCCGAAGTGGGCGGTGGCGCAGGCCGCGCAGCTCGGGATCGAGCTGAACCTGCCGGCCGCGAGAGTGCTGGTGCAGCACGTCGGCGAGCGTCAGCAGCGGCTGTTGCGCGAGCTGGAGAAGGTCGCGCTCGAGCTCGGCGCCGACCGCGCCGCGCCGGTCGCGCTCGACGCCGAGCAGCTCGCGGAGCTGATCGCCAGCTCGGCCGAGCGCAAGGGCTGGACGCTCGCCGACGCGCTCGTCGCGCGCGACGGCGCCGCCGCCGTGCGCGCCTACCTCGAGCTGCGCGACCAGGGCGAGCGGCTCGCCGGCCTGCTGTTCACGATCGCCCGGCGCCTGCGCGACGCGCTCGACGTCGCCACGCGCCTGGCCGCCGGCGAGTCGGCCGCGCAGGTGCGCCGCGGCCTGCGCATGCCCCCGAAGGCGGCCGAGCGCTTCGTCGCCGACGTCCAGCGCAGCGACGTCACGGGCCTGCGCACCGCCCTCGGCATCGTCGCCGACCTCGAGCTCGCCTCCCGCGGCGGCACCCGCGGCGGACTCACCGAGGACACCCTGGCACTCGAAGCCATCGCGAAGATCGCCGCCTGAGGGGCGGCGATGCGGGGCGTTGCCGGTGGGGGAGCTACGACTCGCGCGAGGCGAGGACGCGAGCCGCGCGGCTCTTCTTGCGCGCGCCGGTGTTCTTGTGGAGCGAGCCGCGCTTGACGGCCTTGTCGATCGTCTTGACCAGCTCGCGGTGGGCGGGCTCGGCGTCGGCGGCGTCGCCGCCCTCGCCGATCGCGGCCTCGAGGCGCCGGAACAGGGTCTTGACCTTGGAGGTGTAGCGGCGGTTCTCGAGCCGCTCACGCTCGGCGCGGAGGATGCGCTTCTTCTGTGAGTGAATGTTGGCCATGACGTAGAGAGGCCGCGGTCAGGGCCGCGGCGCGCCGTACTATAGCGCGCTCGTGAGCGCCGAGACGGAGACCCCGGCCGTGCCCCCCGCCGAGCCGGCGCGACGCGGACGCGGACTGGCGCGCAACACGGCGATCTTCTCGGTCGCGACGGGGCTCTCGCGCATCGCCGGCCTCGTCCGCGAGGTCGTCGCCTCCAGCTACTTCGGCACGTCCGGCGCCTTCTCGGCGTTCACGATCGCCTTCCAGGTCCCGAACCTCGTGCGCAGCCTGTTCGCCGACGCCGCGCTCTCGGCGGCGTTCGTGCCGGTCTTCATGGAGCACATCGCGCACGGGAGAAAGCGCGACGCGGCACGGCTGGCCTCGACGCTGCTGTTCGTGATGCTCGCCGCGCTCGGCGCGCTGACGGCCTTCTTCATCCTCTTCGCCGGGTTGATCATGCCGCTCTTCACGGGCGACACGTTCGACGCCCAGCTCACCGACCTGACGGTGGGTCTGAGCCGCGTGCTGTTCCCGATCGTGCTGCTGCTCGGCGTCAACGGGCTCGTCGTCGGGATCCTCAACTCCTACGAGCACTTCGCGATCCCGGCGATCGCGCCGCTGGTGTGGAACCTCGTGATCATCGGGGTGCTCGTCGCGCTCAAGCCGCTCTTCCACGGCGCGAACGAGATGTACGCCTACGCGATCGGCGTGCTCGGCGGCACGACCGTGCAGCTGCTGATGTCGCTGCCGATGCTGCCGCGCGTCGGCTTCCGCTTCGAGTGGGCGTTCGACTGGCGCGACCCGCACGTCGTGCGCGTCTTCCGGCTGATGTTGCCGGTGACGATCGGCCTCGGCGTCATCAACTTCGACCTGCTGATCAACTCCTCGCTCGGAACGCTCGTCTCCGAGGAGGCGCCGCGCGCGATCGACGCCGCCTTCCGCGTTTACATGCTGCCGCAGGGGATGTTCAGCGTCGCGCTCGCGACCGTGCTGTTCCCGACGCTCTCGCGCTTCGCGGCGAACCACGACCTGCCCGGCCTGCGCCGCACGATGGCCTCGGGCGTGCGGCAGATCTACCTGCTGCTGATCCCGGCCGCCGTCTTCACGGCGGTGCTGGCGACGCCGATCGTGCGGCTCGTCTACCAGCGCGGCGACTTCACCGCCCACTCGACCGACCTCGTCTCGACCGCACTCTTCTGGTTCTCGTTCAGCCTCCCGTTCGCGGGCGTGAACCTGCTGCTGACGCGGACGTTCTTCTCGCTCCAGCGGCCGTGGCTGCCGACCGCGCTGGCGATCGGGAACATGGTCATCGACGTGATCGTCAGCGTCGCGCTGTACAAGCCGTTCGGGATCGCCGGCCTCGTGCTCGGCACCGTCGCCGGCAACGTCGGCATGACGCTCGGGCAGACGTGGCGGTTGCGCGGGCTGCTGGAGGGCAGCCTGGAGGGGCGGCGGACCCTGACCGCCGTGCTGCGGATGCTCGCCGCCGCCGCGCTGCTGGGCCTCGTCTCCGTTCGGCGTCTGGTGGGGCCTCGACGACCTGCTCGGGCGCTCGCTGCCGGCGCAGATCGCCTCCGTCGGCGCCGCACTCGCCGCCGGCGTCGCCGTCTACGTCGCCACCGTCCTCGCGCTCGGCATCCCCGAGGCCCGCCAGATCCGCACGCTCGTCGCCGGCCGCCTCAGACGCGACTGACGCGACACGCGCTGAATTGTTGCGAAGCGCGTGCCCGCTTCCGCAGGACGCCGCGTAGCGTCCCGCCGATGCGAGTCGGCGTCTACATCGACGGCTTCAACCTCTACTTCGGGGCGCGGTCACTGTGCGGCCGCGGGACGAGACGCGCGTGAGCGGGGCTGAGGATCCGAGCAGTCCTACCGAGCAGGACGTGTACATCCGTGCACTGCGCGCGTTCGGGAGCGTCGATCGCGTGGCCATGGGCACCTTCGTGACCCGCGCAAAGGTCGCCCCGCTGGCCGAGCGCGACGCTCGAGGTCGTCCGCGGTTGGCCAAGGCCCGTTGGCCGGTTCGCGTCCGGGATGGCGACGGGTCCGACGTGCCCGAGGCGACGTTCATGGTGGCCTACCTCGACCGCGAGGAGAAGGGGACCGACGTCAACGTGGCCACACACCTGCTCGTCGATCTGTTCGGCGGCACGATCGATGCGGCGATGGTGGTCTCCAACGACAGCGATCTGGCATTCCCGATTCATGTCGCTCGAGATCGGGTCCCGGTCGGTGTTGTGAACCCGGGCACGGCTCCGCTCGCAGGCAAGCTTCGCGGTACGCCGGATGACGGTGTGCAAGGGCACTGGTGGCGGCGCGTCGCCGAGTGTGAGTACCGCGCAAGTCAGCTTCCCGAGTGCGTTGACGGCTTCATCCGGCCTGATGGCTGGTGAGGGCCGTCCTGCTAGCATTGGTGCCTGGACCACCCGGCCCCCTCGTGGGGCCGGGTCTTTTTTTTGGATGACGCACGTCAGGGTCGCGCGGACGGCGGGGAGGGACGGCTGCGACCTCGCACGGCGGCCGGGCGGGCAGCCGCTCTACCCTGTACCGGCTCATGGCCGACCAGGCGCACATCCGCAACTTCTCGATCATCGCCCACATCGACCACGGGAAGTCGACGCTGGCCGATCGCATCCTCGAGTTGACGAAGACGGTCGAGATGCGCGACATGAGAGCGCAGCTGCTCGACTCGATGGACCTGGAGCGCGAGCGCGGGATCACGATCAAGGCGCAGGCGGTCCGCGTCCTGTTCGAAGCCTCCGACGGCGAGACCTACCAGCTGCACCTCATCGACACGCCCGGCCACGTCGACTTCACCTACGAGGTCAGCCGCTCGCTCGCCGCCTGCGAGGGCGCGCTGCTCGTCGTCGACGCCTCGCAGGGCGTCGAGGCGCAGACGCTCGCGAACACCTACCTCGCGATCGACTCCGGGCTGGAGTTGATCCCGTGCCTGAACAAGATCGACCTGCCTGGCGCCGAGCCCGAGCGCGTCGCGGCCGAGGTCGCCGAGCTGCTCGGCGAGCCGGCGGACGGCGTGCTGCGCATCAGCGCGAAGACGGGGGCGGGCGTCGTCGAGGTGCTCGACCAGCTCGTGCAGAAGGTGCCGCCGCCGCACGGCGACCCCGACGCGCCGCCGCGCGCGCTGATCTTCGACTCCGAGTTCGACCAGTACCGCGGCGTGATCGCCTACGTGCGCGTCGTCGACGGCACCTTCCGCAAGGGCGAGGCGATCCGCGCGATGGCGGCCGGCACCGAGGCCGACATCGACGACATCGGCTTCTTCAACCCGCGCATGACGCCGATCGACCACCTCGGCCCCGGCGAGGTCGGCTACGTCATCACCGGCATCAAGGACGTCACGAGACTGCGCGTCGGCGACACGCTCACCACCAGGCGCAACGCGGCCGAGGAGGCGCTGCCCGGCTACCGCGACGTCAAGCCGATGGTCTTCTGCGGCCTCTTCCCGATCGACTCCGACGACTACCCGGACCTGCGCGACGCGCTCGAGAAGCTCGTGCTCAACGACGCCGCGCTCTCGTGGGAGCCGGAGACCTCCGACGCGCTCGGCTTCGGCTTCCGCTGCGGCTTCCTCGGCCTGCTGCACATGGACATCGTGCGCGAGCGGCTGGAGCGCGAGTACGACCTCGAACTGCTGGCGACGATGCCGTCCGTCGAGGTCGAGGTCGAGCTGGAGACCGGCGAGATCGTGCCGGTCCACAACCCGACCGACATGCCCGACCCGTCGAAGATCAGAGAGATCCGCGAGCCGTACATCCGCGCCTCGATCCTCACGCCGAAGGAGTTCGTCGGCACGATCATGGAGCTGTGCCAGGACAAGCGCGGCACGCACGCCGGCATGCACTACCTGTCCTCCGATCGCGTGCAGCTGGAGTACGAGCTGCCGCTGGCGGAGATCGTGCTCGACTTCTTCGACCAGCTGAAGTCGCGCACGAAGGGCTACGCCTCGCTCGACTACGAGCTGATCGGGCTCAGAGCCTCCGACCTCGTCAAGCTCGACGTGCTGCTCTCCGGCGACCCGGTCGACGCGCTGTCGATGATCGTGCACCGCAGCAAGGCGCACGTGATCGGCCGCACGCTCGCCGAGAAGCTGCGCGAGAAGATCCCGCGCCAGCAGTTCGACGTCCCGATCCAGGCGGCGATCGGCTCCCGCGTCGTGGCGCGCGAGACGGTCAAGGCCTACCGCAAGGACGTCATCGCCAAGTGCTACGGCGGCGACATCTCGCGCAAGCGCAAGCTGCTCGAGAAGCAGAAGGAGGGCAAGAAGCGGATGAAGCAGGTCGGCCGCATCGAGGTCCCGCAGGAGGCGTTCCTCGCCGTGCTCGAGCTGGGCGACGCGAAGTAGCGAGGACGCGCGCATGGATCTCGGCCTGAAGGGGAAGCGCTGCGTCGTCACCGGCGCGAGCAAGGGCATCGGCCGCGCGACGGCCGAGCTGCTCGCGGCCGAGGGCGCGCGGCTGCTGCTGGTCGGGCGCGACCGCGACGGGCTTGCCGAGGCGGCGCCGAGAGACGCCGAGATCCTCGCCGCCGACGTCACGAAGCCCGACGCCGGCGAGCGGATCGTCGCCGCCTGCGCCGAGCGGCTCGGCGGGATCGACGTGCTCGTCAACAACGCCGGCACCTCCTTCGTGAAGCCGCTCGACGAGCTGACCGACGAGGACTGGGACGGCCAGTGGCAGCTCAACGTGCGCGGCCCAGAGCGGCTGATGCGCGCGGCCGCGCCGCCGATGGCGGAGCAGGGGTGGGGGCGGATCGTCAACGTCGTCTCGACCTCCGGCAAGCGCCCGTCGCTGCGCAACGCCGCCTACTCCGTCACGAAGGCGGCGCAGCTGTCGCTCTCGCGCGCGTATGCGGATGCATGGGTCGGGCGGGGTGTGCTCGTCAACGCGGTCGCGCCGGGGCTGACGGCGAGCGGGCTGTGGAAGGGCAAGGGCGGCCTCGCCGACCAGACGGTCGCGGCCGGCGGCGCCGAGGACCGCAGAGCCGCGATGGCGGCGGCCGCCGCGAGAGTGCCGCTCGGCCGCTTCGCCGAGCCGGTGGAGATCGCGGCGGTGATCGCGTTCCTGTGCTCGGAGCGCGCGAGCGACGTGGTCGGCGCGGCCTGGTCGGTCGACGGCGGCGCAGTGCCGCTGATCCTCTGAGAACCCGAGGCCGGTTGCGCGCCGCGGCGCGCGCTGCGCCGCGCCGGGTGGTCGGCGTGTGCGGGTTCGGCGCATGCGATGCAGGGGTTGCTACGGATGGCCGCGGGCCCGCGGAGCCGTACCGTTGATACAGATGAACGCAGGCGATCAACTACTAACTCGCAGACCGAAGGGAGCGATGACGATGGCTGCCACGAAAGCACAGCCACGGGCCACACCGGCCAAGCGCACGCGGGCCGGCGACGCCCAGCACCACGGTCGGCGGACGACCGGGTCCGGCCGCGCCGAGAAGCTCACCGAGGACGTCTTCGAGGAGGTCGAGGCCGGCCAGCGCGCCGCCATCCAGGCGGTCAAGGAGTTCATCGACACCGTCGACCGCACGCTGCCGCCGCAGACGGAGGGTCCGTCCGGACGGCAGACGGTGATCGACGCCGCGATGGACATGGCCGACCAGCTCGTGCACGTCCAGTACGACTTCCTGCGCAAGGTCGTGCGCAGCGCCGGCAAGTCGCTGAGCAGGTGATGACGATGCCCGCCCAGCGCAGCAGCGATGTCGCGACCGACGTGCCCGAGGCCGGGCGAGAGGGTCACCTGGCACGACCACGCGCCGTCGTCGACGGCGTGCTCGGGTCGGCGAACCGTCTGGTCCGCCTGCCGCACGATCTCGCGGAGGCGCAGTACGAGCTGGCGCGCGGCCTCGTTTCCAACGCGGTGGTGGTCGACGTCGTCGTGAACGTCGACGTCGCCTCGCGTCGCGTCTCTCCGGGGGCCTGACGCGAGCGCGGCTGCCCGGCGCGACGGGCGCCGGGCAGCCGTAGACTCCGCGCCGCTCAACACCGCTACGACGAGGAAGGAGCCCGGTGCCAGTCAACACGAGCGCCGTCGGGAAGGAGTACCCGCCGGTCGTCTACGCGGTCGGCCGCGAGAAGGTCAAGGAGTACGCGAACGCGGTCGGCGAGACGAACCCGCTGCACCTCGACCCGGCCGCCGCGCGCGCCGCCGGCTACGACGACGTCGTCGCGCCGCCGATGTTCGCGGTCGTCTACCAGTCGCCGGCCGTGATGCCGGGCATGTTCGATCCGGAGGTGGGGATCAACTTCGCGATGCTCGTGCACAGCGGACAGGACTTCCGCTGGGAGCGCGTCGTCGTCGCGGGCGAGGAGCTGACGACGCGCGCGAAGGTCGCGGGCATCTCGGAGAAGGGCGGCATGGGCTTCTACGACTTCGAGGTCGTGACGACCGATGCGAGCGGTGCGACGGTCTGCACCGGCCTCTGGAAGATCATCGTGCGGGGAGTGTGAACGAGATGGCGACATTCGAGCCGGGGACAACCCTGCCGGAGCTGAAGGTCACGCCCGACCGTTTCCTGACCGTCCGCTACGCGGGCGCCTCGGGCGACTTCAACCCGATCCACATCGACGAGGAGCTCGCCAAGTCCGTCGGCCTGCCGGGGCGGATCCTGCACGGGCTGTGGTCGATGGCGCAGGTCGCACGGGCGCAGACCGAGGCGGCCGGCGGCCCGGACAAGCTGAAGGCGCTCTCCGTCCAGTTCCGCGGCATGGGCGTGCTGGAGCAGGAGGTCGTCGTGACGAGCACGGTCAGCGCGGTCGAGGACGGCGTCGCGACCGTCGACGCCGAGGCGCGGCAAGGCGACACGCGCATCATCCGCAACGCCGTCGCGGAGATCGCCGTCGACTGACGTCAGCCGACGCGGCCGTCGGGCTGGACGAGCACCACGCGGTGCTCGTCCAGGAACGCCTCACGCGCCGGAAGGCCCGTCGCGGCTGCCGCCAGCACCGAGGCGGTGAGTCGCAGCACGTCGCAGGCCGTGCCGAGCCGGAACAGCGCCTGGCTCTCCGCCGTCACGTCGCCGTCGCCGGCCCGCAGGACGATCCGCAGGCCGGGCGCGGTCGCGCGTGCGGCGACGCACGCCGCGATGTTCGTGACGTCGTCCGAGGTGACGGCGGCGAGCGCGCGAGCGCGCTCCGCGCCGAGGCGCCGCAGCAGATAGCGGTCGCCGCCACGGCCGATCACCGCGGGGATGCCGAGCGCTCGCACGATCCGCAGGTGCGGGCTGTCGCGATCCTGCTCGACGGCGATCACCGGCACGCCGGCTGCCCGCAGCGCGCGGCACAGGCGCAGGCCGACCTGGCCGAGCCCCACGACGATCACGTGATCGCGGCGCGGTGCCGTGCGCCGCCCGACGAGCGCCGTCAGCCGGCTGTCGAGCAGGCGGTTGACGAGGCCTGCGGTAAAGGCGGCCGTGAGCCCGACGGTCGCCGCGATCAGCGCGGCGCTCACGAGCTTGAGCCACATCGGGCCGTGGTCGGCCCCGGCGTTGGGGCCCACCGTGGCGATCGTCTTCACGGCGCCGTACAGCGCGTCCGGAACGTTCGCGCCGTGGACGGCCATCGCGAGCGTCCCGTCGACGAGCAGAACGGCGAGCAGCCCGGCGAGGCCGAGTTGCAGCAGGCGGGCGCTGCCGTCGAGCGGGCGTCCCTGCGACGCGATCCAGCGCCACGCGCGGCCCACCCACGACGCGTCGTGGGGGCGATAGGGGATCGTCCTCCAGCGGCTGCCCGCCGTCTGCGCAGGACCGTCGTCGCGCACGACCGCCTCGAAGGCGCCGTCCGGCTGGCGTCGCAGGAGCCGGAAGCCGTCGTGCAGGCAGGGGCCGGCGAGCGCGGGCACGGCGACGTCCGCGAGCGAGACGACGGTGCAGTTCGCGACGCTGCGGCGGATCTCCTCGGCGACGGTGCGGTCGAAGATCGTCACGACGAGCGGGACGCCGGGCTGCAGATGCTCCACCAGCAGCGCGAAGCGCAGCACCTGGATGTCGTCGCGGCCGACGACGAGCACGGAGCTGGAGCCGTGGGCGAGCGCCGCACGCAGCATGTCGTCGGCCGGGTCCGGCAGGTGGACGACGGTCGTCGCTGCCTCCGCGAGCGCCGTCGCGGTGGCTGCGGCCAGCTCGTCGTGGCCCAGCAGCAGGACGGGCAAGGTGGCGGGGGCTGTCGGCGCGACGGGCATGAAGCGCGGAAGCGTCCACGGTCCGCGTGCCCGGCCGCAACCCCCGCCTGTATGGAGATGTCAGACGTACAGGGGGTCGCGTCGCACGCGCGGAGACGCGGCCGGCGGCGGAGCCGGCGGCCGTCCCGCCTAGAATCCCCTGCATGCTGACGCCGCGCCAGGAGCTGATCCTCCGCAAGGTCGTCGAGGTCTACCACGAGGGCGGCCAGCCGGTCGGGTCCAAGGCGCTCGCGATCGACGTCGACCTCGACTGGGGACCCTCGACGATCCGCAACGAGCTGGCGATGCTCGAGGAGCACGGCCTGCTCGCGCATCCGCACACCTCCGCCGGGCGCGTGCCGACCGACGCGGGCTACCGCTACTTCGTCGACCGCCTGCTGCCCGCGAGCCGGGCGGCCTCGGCGACCGGCGAGCACCCGCTCGCGCTGACGCTCGCGCGGCGCCAGGTCGACGAGGCGATGCGCGTCACGACCGAGACGCTCTCGCAGGTGACGAACCTGTTGGCGATCGTCTCCGCGCCGCCGATCGAGACGGCGACGATCCGCCACGTCGAGGTGCTGTTGCTGCAGCCGCAGGTGCTGATGGTCGTCGTGATCACCTCCACCGGCGGCGTGACGAAGCGGACGTTGACGTTCGACGAGCCGATCGACTCGGGCCTCGTCGACTGGGGCGCCAGCTACCTCAACGAGCAGCTCGCCGGACTCGGCCTCGGCGCGCGCATCCTGCATCAGCGGCTCGGCGACCCGACGCTCGGGGCGCGCGAGCGCGGGTTCCTCGCAGCCGTCTCGCCGGCGTTCATCGAGCTGACCGACACGGCGGACGACGCGCTCTACGTCGAAGGCGCCTCGCGGCTCGTCAGCCGGTATCGCTTCGAGGACCACACGCAGCTCAACGAGGTGATGGAGATGCTGGAGCGGCGCGTTTCGTTGCTCGGCGTGCTGCGCTCGGCGCTGGACCAGCGCGACGTCTCCGTGCGGATCGGCCGCGAGAACGAGGCGCCGGCGCTGCGCTCGCTCGCGCTCGTGGCGTCCGGCTACGGCCTGCCGGCGCGCAACCTCGGCACGGTGTCGGTGATCGGGCCGCTGCGGATGGACTACGGGCGCGCGATCGCGTCGGTGCGCGCGGCCGCGATCGAGCTCTCGCGCTTCGTCGAGGACGTCTACGAGCGATGAGCGCCGGCCCGATGTCGACCGACTACTACGAGCGTCTCGGCGTCGCCCGCGACGCGAGCGAGTCGGAGATCAAGAAGGCCTTCCGCCGGCTCGCGCGCGAGCTGCACCCGGACGTCAACGCGCACGATCCCGAGGCGGAGGGCAAGTTCAAGTCCGCGGCCGAGGCCTACGAGGTGCTGTCGGACCCCGAGCGCCGCGCCACCTACGACCGCTACGGCGCCGAGGGGCTGCGCAGCGGCGGCTTCCAGCCGACGGGCTTCGGCTCCTTCGCCGACATCTTCGACGCCTTCTTCGGCGGCGGTGGCGCGGACATGTTCGGCGGCGGGCGCGCCGGGCCGGCGCAGGGCGGCGACGTCGCGGTGACGGCGACGGTCGAGCTGGCGGACGCCGCGACGGGACGCGGGATCGAGGTCGGCTACGACGCGGTCGTGCGCTGCGACGCCTGCCACGGCAACGGCGCCGAGCCGGGCACGCCGATCGAGACGTGCGAGCGCTGCGGCGGCGCCGGCCAGCTGCGCGCGGTGACGCGCACGCCGTTCGGCCAGGTCGTGCGCGCGACGGCCTGCGACGCCTGCGGCGGCGACGGCCGGGTGCCGCGGCAGCCGTGCAAGGCGTGCCACGGGCGCGGCCGCCGGGTCGAGCGCCTCACGCTGTCGGTCGACGTGCCGGCGGGCATCGCCGACGGGCAGCGGATCCGGCTCGCCGGCCGCGGCCACGCGGGGGAGCACGGCGGACTGCCCGGCGACCTCTACGTGCTCGTGCGGGTGGCCGAGGACGAGCGCTTCGTGCGCGACGGCGACGACCTCGTGACGGTCGTCGACGTGCCGGCGCCGCAGGCCGCGCTCGGCACGACGCTCGAGGTGCCGACGCTGGAGGAGCCGATCCCGCTCGACATTCCGGCCGGCACGCAGCCGCACGACACGCTCGTGCTGCGCGGCAAGGGCATGCCGGCGCTGCGCCGCGGCCGCCACGGCGACCTGCGCGTCGTCGTCAACGTCGTGATCCCACGGCGCCTGACGCCCGATCAGAGAGAGCTGCTCGAGCAGCTCGCCGACACGCTGACCGAGGAGAACCTCCGTGCCGACGGCGGCGTCTTCTCCAAGCTCAAGCGCGCGTTCGGCGCGTAGCGAGTCAACTGCTACGCTGCGTAGCAGTATGCGTCGCAAGACGATCCCCCAACGAGAGCTGCGCAACGACGTCGGCGCGATCCTGCGAGAGGCCGAGGCCGGCACGGAGTTCACGGTGACCGTTCGCGGTCGCGCGGTCGCGAAGGTCGTGCCGATCGAGGCACCGCCGGAGCGCAGACGCTTCGTCGATCGCGAGACGCTGCTCAGAATCTTCCGAGACTCTCCGGTCGACAAGAGCTGGGCAGCCGATCTGGCGGAGATGCGAGCTGCTGAGCCGCCGATCGACGATCCTTGGAACGACGGGTGAACCAGACCCTGGCCGACACGTCGTCGGTGATCGCGGCACTCGACGGCCACGTTCTGCTGCCGGACGAGACGGCTATCTCCGTCATCACGCTCGGCGAGCTGCATGCCGGTGTTCGGCGTGCGCGCGACACCGTCGAACGCGAGGGGCGCCTGTCCCGCCTCCGCCTGATCCGCTCCTCGTTTGATCCGCTCCCGGTCGACGAAGCGGTCGCGGAGCACTACGGACGCGCACTCGCGCTGGCACGCGACGAGAGACGCGGGCAGAAGGCGACTGACCTGCTCATCATTGGGACGGCGGCGGCGACGGACCTGGCCTTGCACACACGCGACATCGGCCAGGCCAAGCTCGCCCGCCGCCTTGGTCTCGTCGTGCACGGCCCGGGCGAATGATCCGCCTCGCGCTGCGCGTCGACCGCGCGCATGCGGAGGTCGCGCTGGCGGAGCTGCTGGAGCTGGCGCCGGGCGGGGTGGAGGAGGTCGACCTCGGCGACGCGATCGAGTACGCCGTCTACGGGCCGCCGGGCGAGCTGCCGGTGCTGCCGGACCTCCAGGCGGCGGTCGGCGGCGGGCTGATCGAGGTGACGACCAGCGAGCTGCCGGACGACTGGTCCGAGCGCTGGAAGGACTTCCACCGGCCGCTGGTGCTCGAGGGCGAGGACGGCCCGCGCCTGGCGGTGCGCCCGCCGTGGGTGGCGCCGATCGGCGCTGCCGTCGAGCTGGTGATCGACCCGGCGCAGGCGTTCGGCACCGGCGCGCACGCGACGACGCGGCTGTGCCTGGAGCTGCTGCTGTCGCTTGCCGACGCGAGCCCGGAGCGCGGCCCGCTGCTCGACCTCGGCTGCGGCTCGGGCGTGCTCGCGATCGCGGCGGCGAAGCTCGGCGTCGGCCCGGTCCTCGCGGTCGACTTCGACCCGCTGAGCGTCGAGGCGACGGCGGCGAACGCGGCCGTCAACGACGTGACGCTCGAGGTCGCGCGCTGCGACCTGCGCAGCGATCCCGTCCCGGCTGCACCCGTCGTGCTCGCGAACCTGCTGCGCCCGCTGCTGCTCGACTACGCGCGCGTGCTCGCGGCAGCCGGCGGCCCGCCCGCGCCGCGGACCCTGATCGCCTCCGGCCTGCTCGTCCACGAGGCCGACGAGATCGCCGCCGCCTTCGCCCCGCTCGGCCTGCGCGAGCACGACCGCCGCGAGCGCGGCGAGTGGGCCGCGCTACTGCTTGCCGTCTGACTCGAGCTGCGCGAAGGCCCAGTCCATCGCCGTGAGGAAGCGGTCGCGCGCCGCCGGCTCGACGAGCAAACCGAGGTCGATGCTCGGGCGCAGCGAGAGCTGCGTCTTGTCCAGCTCGACGCCGGGGATCGCGTTCAGGATCCTGCGCAGCTGGTCGCGCAGCGCGACGTCGGAGAAGGGCGGGCGGCGCGCCATGTACTCGAAGCGGATCTCGACGCGGCCGTAGGTGAAGACCGCGAATGGCCAGAGATAGCGCGTGCCGTCCTGCACGCCGGCCTGGAACGAGCCGTCGCGGGTGCCGCTGCCGAACCAGACGGTGAGCCCGCGCGCGTCCGCCCACGCGAAGATCGCCTCGGCGACCGCGACGAGATGCGGACCGTGACGCTCGAGCAGGTCATGCAGGATGCTCTCGCGATCCCAGCGCGCGGTTGGGTGGCGGCCCTTCGCCTGCTGCGCCGCCTCCGTCTGTCCGAGGACGCGCGGGACGAGCGTCTGCACCTCGCCGCGCTCGTCGGCGTACTGCTTGACCTCGATCGCGAGCACCTCGGTCTGCTGCATCTGTCCGTTCAGGAACTCGACGATGCGGCGCAGGTGGGCGGGGATCGCATCGGCGACGAACACGAGTCGCAGCCGGCCGGCGCTCAGGTTCGTGCGGACGCGGCTCCAGTACGCCTCGACGTCTTGGACCTCCGGGAAGGCTTCCTGGAGCGCCTCCTCGGGGTCTGCCGACGCGCACGTCTCCGCGAACCACTGGCGCAGCGTGTCCTCCGGCCAGCCTGCGACGGCGTTGGCCGCGTAGTCGAGCATCTGGCCGACGACCTCCCGGCGCAAACGGCCGTCCGAGCTGCGCTTGACCTCGACCAGGGTCGGGACGCCGTCACGGTCGAGGAACAGGTGGTCCAGCCAGCCGGCATTGAGTTGCTGGGCGGCGTCCGACACGGGCGCCTCCCGGCGCACGAGCAGCAGGCCGCCGCTCTCGCTCAGCAGCTCGGGATGGTCGGCGAGCAGCTCCTGCAGCACCGTCTCCGCCTCGTACGGGTGCTCCCGCATCTCCAGCAGTGCGTCCCCTTGGCGCAGATAGATGCTCGGCATCGGCGTCACGCTAACGCCGAGGCGCGTGCATCACGCCAGCAGCCAGTCGAGCAGGCCGCGCTCGATCAGGAGCCGCGCGAGCAGGTCGTAGCCGGCGGCGCCGGGGTGCGCGCCGTCGCCGGCGGCCTGCTCCGTCAGCCACGCCGAATCTGTCGCCAGCGCGTCCGCGACCGGCCAGAACGGCACGTCGCGCGCGGCGCACAACTCGGCGAAGCGCGCGGAGAGCGCGACCGCGCGCTCGCGCTGGGCGGCGTCGCCGACCGGCGGCGGCCCGGCGACGGCGGCGGGCAGGCGCATTCCGGCGGCCTGGTCGAGCATCGCGCCGAGCGCCATGCACGAGCGATCCGGCTCGACGCGGCGCCGGCCGTCCTCGACGGTCGTGTCGTTCGCGCCGACGGCGAAGACGACGCGCGTGTCGGCGCCGGCCGCCAGCCGCGCCTGCGCCTCGAAGCGCCAGCGCACCGCGACCTCGACCGACGTCTCGCGCCGCACTCCGAGCGCGTAGGCGGTCAGCGGCCGGCCGGCGGCGAACGCCGCCGCGACGACGCGCCCGACCCAGCCGCGGCCCTCCGGATCGCCGACGCCCGCCGTGAACGAGTCGCCGTAGCACAGCAGCCGCAGGTCGTCCATCGCGCGAAGCCAACCACAGCGCGCGGCGCCGCGCCCGGACCCCGCCGCCGCGCCGGCCCGACGGGGACTTTGTGACACGCTTGTGCGATTGGCCTCATCGCCATCCGGGGCATACGCTCGGTGCCATGGCCTGGGACATCGTCATCGCCGGCGGCGGCTTCGGCGGCTACTACGCGGCGCGCACGCTCGAGAAGACGCTGCCGCCGCACAGCGCGCGCGTCACGCTCGTCTCCGACGTCAACTTCCTGCTGTTCACGCCGCTGCTGCCCGGCGCGGCGGCCGGCACGCTGGAGCCGCGTCATGTCGTCGTGCCGCTGCGCGAGCAGCTCACCACGACCGACCTGTGGCTCGGGCGCGTCAGCGGCGCGGCGCCGGAGCGCAACGCGCTCGTCGTCGACTCGCTCGACGGCCGCCGTCACGAGCTGCGCTACGACCAGCTGATCGTCGCGCTCGGGTCGACCTCGCGCACGCTGCCGATCCCCGGCCTCGTCGAGCACGCGATGGGCTTCAAGACGCTCTCCGAGGCGATCGCCCTGCGCAACCGCGTGCTCTCGCAGCTGGAGATCGCCGAGACGGTGCCCGACGCCGAGACGCGCGCCGAGCTGCTCACGTTCGTGTTCGTCGGCGCCGGCTACGCCGGGCTTGAGGGCCTCGCCGAGCTGCAGGACTTCATGAGCGACGTGATCGACCTCTACCCGCGCTGCCGCGTGCAGGGCATGCGCTGGATCCTCGTCGAGGCGAAGGAGCGCGTGATGCCGGAGGTCGCGCCACGGCTCGCGCAGTTCGCCGAGCGCGAGCTGGCCGGTCGCGGCATCGAGATCCGCACGAGCACGACCGTCGAGGCGGTCGGCGACCGCTGGGTGCGGCTCAAGGGCGGCGAGACGATCCCGACGCGGACCGTCGCCTGGACCGCGGGCGTCAAGGCCAACCCGGTCGTCGCGAGACTCGGCCTCCCGCTCGCCGCCGGCGGACGCATCGACGTCGACCGCACGATGCGCGTCGCCGGCCACGAGAACGTGTGGGCGATCGGCGACGCCGCCGCCGTCCCCGACCCGGCGCGCAAGGGCGAGCCCTCGCCGCCGACCGCCCAGCACGCGATCCGCCAGGGCCGCCGCGTGGCGCGCAACGTCGCGGCGGAGCTGGGCGCCGGCGGCAGCGTCAAGCCGTTCGCCTACAGAACGCTCGGCGTGTTCGTCGACATGGGCCGCCACCAGGCGGTCGCCACGACGATGGGCATCAGATGGCGCGGCTTCCCGGCGTGGTTCCTCGCGCGCACGTACCACCTGCTCAACATGCCGGGCACGAAGCGCAAGGCGCGCCTCGTCGTCGACTGGACCGTCTCGCTGCTGTTCAGCCGCGACACGAGCGAGCTCGGACAGCTCGGCCATCCGCCCGAGCTCGACGAGCATCCGGCGTCGGCGCCGCGGGCGCAGGGCGAGCCGGCGAACGACCGCGCGCCGGCGACGGTCGAGAGCGGCGCCTGAGCCGACCGCCGCGCAGCTATCCTTGGCAGCAGTGACCGTTGCCGAGCAGCTGAGAACCGACCTCACCGCCGCGATGAAGGCGGGCGAGCGCGACCGCGTCGGCGCGCTGCGGATGATCCTCTCCGAGCTGCAGAAGGACGCGAAGGAGGGCGCCGGCGACGAGCAGGCCGTGCTGCGCCGCGAGCGCAAGCGCCGCCTCGACGCCGCCACGCAGTTCCGCGACGGCGGACGCGCCGAGCTGGCCGCGCGCGAGGAGGACGAGGCGGAGCTGATCGCCACCTATCTCCCCAGTGAGCTGTCCGACGCCGAGCTCGACGCGATCGTCGCGGCCGCGATCGCCGAGACGGGCGCCGAGACGCCGAAGGACATGGGCCGCGTGATGAAGACCGCGATGGCCACGGTCGCGGGCCGCGCCGACGGCAAGCGCGTCTCCGCGCGGGTGCAGGGGGCCCTGCAATCGCAGTGAAGCGCCAGGTCGAGCTCGACAACGCCGTCGCCGCCGAGCTCGCGGGCACGCAGGACGCCGTCCTGCGCACGCTGGAGGGCCATCTCGACTGTGACGTCTTCCTGCGCGGCAACATGCTCACGCTCGAAGGCGACGACGCGGCAGTCGAGTCGGGCATCCAGGTCGTGCGCGAGCTGAGCGACCTGATCGGACAGGGCCACGAGATCGCGCCCGGAACGATCGACGCCGTCCAGGGCGCGCTCGACCAGCACGAGTCGCCCGGCCGGATCCTCGAGGACGTCGTCTGGCGTCACCGCTCGACGAAGGTCGCGCCCAAGACCGTCAACCAGAAGGTCTACGTCGACTCGATCCGCCGCAACACGATCACGTTCGGCGTCGGCCCGGCCGGCACCGGCAAGACGTTCCTCGCGGTCGCGATGGCCGCGGCCGCGCTCTCGCGCCGCGAGGTCAACCGCATCATCCTCACGCGCCCGGCCGTCGAGGCCGGCGAGCGGCTCGGCTTCCTGCCGGGCGACCTGATGGCGAAGGTCGATCCCTACCTGCGGCCGCTGTTCGACGCGCTGCACGACATGATCGACCCCGAGCGCGTCTCGCAGTACCTCGAGCGCGGCGTGATCGAGGTCGCGCCGCTCGCGTTCATGCGCGGGCGCACGCTCAACGACAGCTTCATCATCCTCGACGAGGCGCAGAACACGAGCCCCGAGCAGATGAAGATGTTCCTCACGCGCCTGGGCTTCAACTCGAAGATGGTCGTCACCGGCGACATCACGCAGATAGACCTGCCGAGCGAGCAGCAGTCCGGCCTCGTCGCCGTCGGCGAGGTGCTCGACGAGGTCGAGGGGATCGAGTTCATCCGCTTCGGCGGCGAGGACGTCGTGCGCCACAAGCTCGTGCAGCGGATCGTCGCCGCCTACGCCGATCATCAGCAGCGCCTCGCGCCCGAGCTGCGCCCGGCCGATCGCCGGCGGGCGTAGCGGGAGCCGGTCGCATGCTGGAGGTGGAGGTGATCGGGCTCGACGACGGGGTCCTCGACACGCTCACGTCGCTCGACGTCGAGGAGCTGTGCATGCTCGCGTTCTCCTCGGCCGGGATCGAAGACGGCCACGTCGCGGTCGCGTTCGTCGACGAGCAGACGATCCAGACGCTCAACCGCGACCACCGGGGAGAGACGCCCCGACCGACGTCCTGTCGTTCCCGATCGACGGCGCCGACGCCGACCATCCCGCCGCGGCGTCGGCCGCCGCGGGCAACGGCGCCCCGCGCGAGCTCGGCGACGTCGTCATCTGCCCGCCCTGCACGGAGGACGTCAGCGAGGCGATCGTGCACGGCGCGCTCCACCTCACGGGGATGGACCACGAGGTGGACGACGGCGAGATGCTCGCGCTGCAGGCCGAGCTGCTGCGCTGGGTGCACGAGTGAGCGGCGAGGGCCCTCCGCCGGCGGCGACGCGCAGCGGCTTCGTCGCGCTCGCCGGCCGGCCGAACGTCGGCAAGTCCACGCTCGTCAACGCGATCGTCGGGCGCAAGGTCGCGATCGTCTCCGACAAGCCGCAGACCACGCGCCGCGCGATCCGCGGCGTCGCGACCACGGACGACTCGCAGCTCGTGCTGATCGACCTGCCGGGCGTGCAGCGCCCGCGCGACGCGCTGACCGCGCGCATGCAGCGGCGCGTGGAGTCGGAGCTGGCCGACGCCGACGCGGCGCTGCTGCTCGTCAACGCGATCCAGGGGATCGGCCCCGGCGACCGCTTCATCGCGCGACTGCTGGCCGGTGCCCGGGTGCCGGTCGTGATCGGCGTCAACAAGGTCGACCGCTGCTCGCGCGCCGAGGTAGCCGCGGCGTTGCAGGCGGCGGGCGAGCTGGCCGTCGGGGACGAGATCTTCCCGATCTCCGCGCGCAGCGGAGAGGGGTTGACGGCGCTCGTGGCGCACCTCGGCTCGCTGCTGCCGCAGGGGCCGTTCTACTTCCCGCCGGAGGACGCCTCCGACCAGGCGGAGGAGGTGCTGCTCGCCGAGCTGGTGCGCGAGCAGGTGCTGCGCCGCACGCGCCAGGAGGTCCCGCACGCGGTCGAGGTCGAGGTCGAGGAGATCGAGCAGCGGAGCGCCGACCTCGTCGCGGTCCGCGCCGTGATCTGGGTCGAGGCCGACTCGCAGAAGGGCATCCTGATCGGCGCCGGCGGCAAGATGATCAGAGCGATCGGCACCGCCGCCCGCAGAGAGCTCGAGCGCGAGCTCGGCCACCGCGTCCACCTCGACCTCGCCGTCCGCGTCCGGCGCGCCTGGCGCTCCGACGACCGCCTGCTGGACCGGCTGGGGATCGAGTAGCGGCCGCCGCCGCCGAGAGCGGCGACGCGCCAGCTGCGGTCAACCGGTCGCCTGCGTTCGGTTAGGTTCGCTCCGTGAGGGCGACGGAGGAAGGGCGCGCGGCCACGGCGACACGGTCGCTGGTGGGCGCGGTCGAACGGCAGGCCGACGAGCAGCCCCACGCGATTGCCGTGCAGTCCGGAGCGCGGGCGCTCACCTACGCTCAGCTCGACGAGCACGCCAACCGGCTCGCGCACCGGCTGCGCGCGCACGGCGCCGGCCGCGACGAGGTCGTCGGCGTGATGGCCGAGCGCGGCCTCGAGCTGGTCGTCGCGATCGTCGGCACGCTGAAGGCGGGCGCCGCCTACACGCCGCTCGATCCGGAGAGCCCGCGCATGCGGCTGCGCCGTCAGCTCGACGCGGTTCGTGCCTGCGCGGTCGTGACCCCGGCCGCGCTCGCGGGGCGGCTCGCGGGCGCGCCGCAGGAGCTGCTCGCGCTCGACCCGGAGCTGGTCGTGCTCGGCGACGAGGACGCGACGCGCCTCGTAGAGACGCCCGCCCCCGAGGATCTGTGCGCGGTGCTGTTCACGTCCGGCTCGACCGGCATCCCGAAGGGCGTCGCGCTGGAGCACCGCAACCTGCTGAACCTGATCGAGCGCGAGCCCGATCTGCTGCCGCGCGCCGGCGAGGGCGCGCTCCACCTCGCGGCGCCGCAGTTCGACATGGCCGCGTACGAGATCCTCGGATCGCTCGCGAGCGGGGCGCGCCTCGTCTGCCACGCGCCCGGCCGGCCCGACCCGCGCGCCGTCTGCCGCACCATCGCCGACCGCGACGTCACCTGGGCGGCGAATGCGACCGGCATCTTCCACCAGCTGGTGGAGCACGGACCCGAAGGGCTCGCGCGGCTGCGCATGCTGCTCGTCGGAGGCGAGGCGCTGCTGCCGCGCTACGCCCGCCGCTTCCGCGCGGCCTGCCCGCGGACGCGGCTGGTGAACATCTACGGCCCGGCGGAGACGACCTCCTTCTGCACCGCGCACGAGGTCGGCGCGGAGGCCGACGGCGACGCGGCGATCCCGATCGGCCGCTCCGTCGCGGGCGCGCTGTTCCGCGTGCTCGGCGAGGACGGAGCCCCGGTGGCGCCGGGGGAGCGCGGCGAGCTGCACGTCGCCGGGCCGGGCATCGCGCGCGGCTACCTGCACCAGCCGCAGTTGACGGCGGAGCGCTTCTCGCAGATCCCGGGGAATGGGGACCGCTGGTACCGGACGGGCGACGTCGTGACCTGGCGCCCCGACGGCGTGCTCGAGATCCACGGACGGCGCGACGACCAGGTGAAGCTGCGCGGGTACCGCGTCGAGCCGGGCGAGATCGAGGCGCAGCTCGTGCGGCACCCGGGCGTCGGCCGCGCAGTCGTCGTGACGGGGGAGACGGCCGGCCGGCGGCGGCTCGCGGCCTTCGTCGTGCCGAGCGACCCCGCGTGCGACGCGGGCGCCCTGCGCGCCTTCCTCGACGAGCGGCTGCCGGCGTACATGGTGCCGGCGTCCTTCACGCTGCTCGACCGGCTGCCGCACACGCCCAACGGCAAGGTCGACCGGCGCGCGCTGGCGGCGCGCGAGGCGCCGCGCTCGCAAGCGGACGCGGCAGCGGCGACACCGCTCGCGCGCGAGATCGCGGCCGTCTTCGCCGAGGTGCTGGAGCTGCCCGCCGTCGATCCGGCCGAGGACTTCCTCGCGCTCGGGGGCGAGTCGCTGCTGGCCGTTCAGCTGCTCGGCCGGCTGCGGTTGCAGCTCGGCGTGGAGCTGCCGATCTCCGCGATCTTCGCGGCGCGCACTCCCGCGGCGCTCGCGGAGCGCGTCGTGGCGGGAGCCGGCGGTCCGCTGCTGCCGGCGCTCTGCCCGCGCACGCCGGACGCGGATCCGGTGCCCGCCTCCGCCGGCCAGGCGAAGGCGCTGATGGTGAGCGAGCTGGCCGAGGAGAGCCTGCCGTACCAGAGCCAGTCGGCGCACCGGATCCTCGGGCCGCTCGACGTGCCGGCGCTCGAGCGCGCGCTGACGGCGCTCGTCGCGCGGCACGAGATCCTGCGCACGACGTTCCCGCGCGAGGACGGTCGTTGGCTTCAGCGCGTGCACGAGCCGTGGTCCGTGCGGCTCGTCGTGGAGGACCTGCGGGGAGCCGCCGACCGGGAGGCCGCGCTCGAACTGCAGCTCGCCGCCGTTGCGCAGCTGCGGCTGGACCCGGCGCAGCTGCCGCTCGTGCGCTGGTCGCTGGCGCGGCTCGCCGACGACGAGCACGCGCTGATCGCGGTCGAGCACCACGTCGTCCACGACGGCGTCTCGACCGCGGTGCTGCTGCGCGAGATGGCGGAGCTGTACCGCGCCGAGGTGGAGGGGCGCACGCCGGCGCTGTCGCCGCCGAGCGTCCAGTACCGCGACTTCGTCGCCTGGCAGCGGCAGCTTGTCTCCAGCGAGCAGGGGCGGCGCACGCTCGCGCACTGGCGGTCGCGGCTCGCGGACCCGCCGCCGGCGCCGCAGCTGCCGTTCGACCGCTCGCGCCCGGCACGCCAGACCTACCGCGGCGAGAGCCTGCGCTGCACGCTCGGGCCGGAGCTGACCGAACGCGTGCGCGCGGCGGCCCGCGCGCGCGGCGTGACGCCGTTCGCCGCGATGCTCGCGGCCTACGTGGCGCTCTTGGCCCGCTACGGGGCGGGGGAGGAGCTGATCGTCGGCTCGGGGCTCGCGAACCGCCGTACTCTCGCGAGCGAGGAGCTGATCGGGATGGTCGTCAACACGGTCGCGCTGCGGCTGCGCGTCGACGCCGAGACGACGCTCGACGAGCTCCTCCAGCGCGTCCAGCGGGAGGTGCAGGAGGCGCAGGCGCACCAAGACGTGCCGTTCGAGCAGGTCGTCGAGCACGTCGCACCGGTTCGCGCCCGCAACGCCGCTCCGCTCTACCAGACGCTCTTCTCGTTCCACGACGCGGCGGTGCGGACGATCGATCTCGGGGACGCGACGCTCGTGCCGCGCGACGCGCTGCCGAACGGCTCGGCCAAGGCCGACCTCAACGTCGTCGTCGTGCACCGCCGCGGGGCAGCGCCGGCCGAACGGGCGGCGGGCGACTACGCGCGGGTGGCGGAGGATGGGCTGACGGTCGTGTGGGAGTACAACACCGACCTCTTCGCGCGCGAGACCGCGGAGCAGATGCTGGAGCGCTACCGCACGCTGCTCGAGCGCTTCGCCGCGGCGGACGGCGAGCAGCGCGTCGCGTCGCTCCCGCTCGACGACGGCGCGGCGCTGGACGCGCTGCACGCGGGCGCCGGTCGCGTCGCCCCCTACGAACGTGAGGCGACGGTCGCGGAGCTGTTCTCGGCGCGTGCCGCGGAGACGCCGCACGCGGTCGCCGTCGTCGCCGAGCGCGAGACGCTCACGTACGGCGCGCTGGAGCGCCGCGCCAACCGGCTCGCGCACCGGCTGCGCGCCAGGGGCGTCGCCGGCGGCGGGCGCGTCGGCGTCTGCCTTGAGCGCTCGATCGACCTCGTCGTCGCGTTCCTCGCGGTCGCGAAGGCCGGCGCGGCCTACGTCCCGCTCGATCCAAACGATCCCCCAGAGCGGCTGCGGGCGCTGACCGAGGCACTCGACCTGCGGCTCGTCCTCACCTGCTCGCGGCACCGGCACCAGCTCCCGGAGGCGTCGCTGCGGCTGCTGTGCCTCGACGAGGACGGCGACCTGGCGCGCGAGCCGGACACGCCGCCGCCGTCGGGTGCCGGCCCGCTCGACCCGCTGTACGTGATGTTCACGTCCGGCTCGACCGGGACGCCGAAGGGCGTCGCGGTGCCGCATCGCGCGGTCGTGCGCCTCGTGCGCGGCACCGACTACGTTCGCTTCGGCCCGCAGGAGACGCTGCTCGCCTTCGCTGCGCCCGCGTTCGACGCCTCGACGTTCGAGCTGTGGGGTGCGCTGCTGAACGGCGGCCGCGTCGTGCTCGCGCCGCCGGGCGCGCTGACGACCGGCGAGCTGGGCGACCTCGTCGCGCGCGAGCGCGTGACGACGCTGTGGCTGACCGCCGGGCTGTTCCATCGCGTCGTCGACGATCGCCCGGAGCTGCTCGGGTCGCTCCGGCAGCTGCTGGCGGGCGGAGACGTGCTGTCGCCGGACCACGTGCGGCGCGCCCTGCGCGCGCTGCCGGAAGGGGCGGTGCTCGTGAACGGCTACGGGCCGACCGAGGGCACGACGTTCACGTGCACGCACCGCATGGCGCCGGGCGACGCGATCGACGGCGCCGTCCCGATCGGGCGCCCGATCCCGAACACACGCGTCTACGTGCTGGACGCAGACCGCGAGCCGGTGCCGGACGGCCTGCCGGGGGAGCTGTGGATCGGTGGCGACGGCGTCGCGCTCGGCTACGTCAACGACGCCGCGCTGACGGCCGAGCGCTTCCGCCCGGACCCGTTCTCCGCGGGCGAGGACGCGCGCATGTACCGCAGCGGCGACCGCGTCCGCCGGCGGCCGGACGGGACGCTCGCGTTCCTCGGGCGCGTCGATCGCCAGCTCAAGGTGCGCGGCTTCCGCGTCGAGCCGGGCGAGATCGAGGAGACGCTGCGCCGTCATCCGCGGGTCGCGGATGCGGCGGTCGTCGCGTTCGAGCGCGGTACGGACCGCGCGCTCGCGGCTCACGTCGTGCCGCGCAGCGGCGCCGTGCCGACGCCCGCCGAGCTGCGCGCGCACGCCGCGCGATCGCTGCCCGGCCCGGCCGTCCCGGTCGCGTGGAGCGTCGTCGAGCGGCTCCCGCTGACGACGAACGGGAAGCTGGACACGTCTGCGCTCGCGCCGCCGGTCGCCGGCACGAGGAGCGCCGACGAGGTCGAGCGGGTGGCGCCGCGCAGCGACCTGGAGCGGCGTCTCGCGGCGATCTGGGAGCGCACGCTCGACGCCGGCGCGGTCGGCCTGGACGACGACTTCTTCGAGCTCGGCGGCCACTCGCTGCTGGCGGTCGAGCTGTTCGACGCGATCGAGTCCTCGCTCGGCCGGCGGCTGCCGCTCGCGACGATCTTCGCCGCGCCGACGGTCCGGCAGCTGGCGGCGGACCTGGAGGTCGAGGACCGTGCGGCTCGTCGCGGCTCGCTCGTCACGCTCACGCCGGCCGGTCCCGGCACGGCCCGTCCGCCGATCTTCTGCGCGTCCGCCGGCGATGGGAACGCCGTCGGCTTCGGCGCGCTGGCGCGCGCGCTCGGGGAGGAGCAGCCGTTCCACGCGCTCCAGCCGCGCGGACTCGACGGCGGCGCGCCGTTGCCGGCGTCGGTCGCCGCGCTGGCGCGCGCGTACGAGCGGGAGGTCCGGCGCATCCAGCCGCAGGGGCCGTATCTGCTCGCCGGGCGCTGCCTCGGCGCCCTCGCCGCCTACGAGTTGGCTCGGCGCCTGGAGGCGCGCGGCGAGCGGGTCGCGCTGCTGGCGGTGCTCGACTCGGGCGGGCCGCTGTGGAGCCCTCGCCCGCTCGCCGACGGCACGCCGTTCGACTGGGTCATGAACGGCGCGGTCCGGCGTGCCGGGGCCGGCGAGCGGCTCGGCGACCACTTCGACGCGGCGGGGACGGAGCGGCTGCTGAGCTGGCTCGCCACGCCGGTCGTGCACGGGTCCGACGGCATGCCGGTCAACCGCTACCTGCACGAGGCCTACCGCCAGCTCCCCAACGTGCGCGACGCCTATCCCGACCTCGCCGGGACCGACGCCGCCGACTTCGTCGGCTGGGCCTGGGTGCAGGGGCGCGCCGAGCACGGCCTGACGGCGCGCCTCCTGCCGCCGGCGCCGGACCGCGACTGGGAGGCGCCGCTGCCACGGCAGGCGCGCGGCGCGTGGCTTGCGGCACGTCGCGAGCGGCTGGCCTGGCGCCTGGGGGAGGCGGCGGACCTCCTCACGCTCGAGCGTCGCCCCGACGCCCCGGCGCGCCGCCGCGAGCGCATGCGCGAGGCGAGCCACCGCGCGTGGCACGGCTACCGCGCACGCCCGTATCGCGGGGTCGTCACGCTCCTGCGCTCGGATGAGTTCGACGCCCACACGTTGCTCGAACGCTGGTATGGCGTCGACACCGGCGGCGTGGCCGAGCGGCGAGTCCCTGGAACGCATCGCTCGATGCTGCGCGAGCCGGACGTCGCGTCGCTGGCCGCCTGCGTGCGCGAGCTGATCGACGACGCGCTCAGAGCCTGACGCGCCGCACGCTCGCCGCAAGCACCACCACGCTGACGCTCGCCAGGATCAGCGCCAGCGTGTGCAGGCCGGCGCTGTCGACGCCGTCGGCGAAGACGATGCCGAGCAGGCTGGTGGAGAGGACGGCGCCGACGAAGCGGCAGGTCTGGAAGAGGCCGGCGGCCGCGCCGGTGCGCGCCGGGTCGCTGGCGCCGTAGAGCGCGGACTGGAGCCCGAGGTTGTTGAAGCCGATCGGGATCCCGAGCACGACCGTCACCGGAACCACCGCCCACAGCGGCGTGTCGTCCGAGAAGGTCAGCAGCAGCAGCGTGCCGGCGACCATCGCGCAGGCGCCCGCGAGCAGCGCCGGGCGCTCGCCGGAGCGCGCGACGATGCGCGCGGCGTACGGGGTGGCGATGACCGCGATGCCGGCGAGCGGGATCACCATCGCGCCGGCCGCGCCCGAGCTGAGGCCGCGGGCCGCCTCGAGCCACAGCGGCACGCTGAAGAAGATGCCGAACGCGACCACGTTGACGAGCAGGTACTGGACGCAGACGCCGAGCAGCGCGCGGTTGCCGGCGAGCATGCGCACGTCGAGGAACGGGTCCGCGCGGCGGCGGTCGTTCAGCACGAGCAGGCCGCCGGCCGCCAGCGCCACCGGCACGAGCCACCACAGCGGCGTGCCGGCGAGCGACAGCAGCAGCGCGAGCACGCTCGCGAGCATCACGGCGAAGGCGGCGATTCCCGGCAGGTCCACGAGCCGTCGCACGGTCGCGAACGAAAGGCCGCCCTCGTGCTGCGGATCGCGCGGCAGCCAGCGCAGCGACAACGGCAGCGCGACGACGCCGACGACCACGTTGACGAAGAAGATCGCCGGCCAGCCGGCGAGCGCGACGAGCGCCCCGCCGATCGCCGGGCCGAGGGCGGCGCTGGACGATCCACCGATCGTGATCGCCGCGAGCGTCGCGGGTGGCGGTCGGTGACCGCCCGACGCGTTGCGCAGCAGCGCGAGCCCCGCCGGGAAGCCGGCCGAGGTGCCGGCGGCCAGCAGCAGCCGCGCCGCGATCAGCCAACCGAAGCTGGGCGCGAGCGGGCCGAGCAGGCCGGCGACGACGATCAACACGAAGCCCGTGCACTGGACCCGCCGCGGCCCGAACTGGTCGGCGAGACGGCCGAGAACCGACTGCCCGACCGCCGCGACGAGGTAGAAGCTGGAGATCAGCCACGACAGCGAGACGACGCTGACGTCGAAGTCGTCCTGGATGCGCACCAGCGCGACCGCGATCATCGACGAGTTGATCGGGTTGAGGACCGTCCCCAGCAGGATCGCCGCCATCACGCGCGGCGGGACGCGCGTCGGCGAGGCTGCGGTCGAGGATGCCATCGCTCCGCCACGCTAGCGTCCGCGCCACGATGCAGACCCGATGGGAACCGGGACCGATGCGGCCGCGGCTGGCCGCGGATGTGGTCGACGTGTGGTGCGCGGAGCTGGCGCCCGGCGGGGACGACCTCCGGGAGCTGCTGTCAGACGCCGAGCGAGAGCGTGCGGCCCGATTCGTCAGCGCCGAGGACGGCGTCCGCTGGGGCCGGGCGCACGGCATCCTGCGCGCGCTGCTCGCGCGCTGCGCCGACGACACCGATCCGCGCGCGCTGCGCTTCGCCGAAGGCCCGCACGGCAAGCCAAGGCTGGTCGGCCACGACATTCGCTTCAACCTCTCGCACTCCGGCGACGTCGCGCTGATCGCCGTCACGCTCGACCGCGCGGTCGGCGTGGACGTCGAGCTGCCGCGCCGCAGCGTCGATCACGTCGCGATCGCGCGGCGCGTCCTCGGCGAGGATGAGGCTGACCGCCTCGCGGGGCTCGACCCGTCCACCCGCGAGCGCGAGTTCCTGCGCGCCTGGGTGCGCTGGGAGGCGGTCCTCAAGTGCCGTGGGACCGGGATCGGCGGTGCCGCCGACGCGCCCGCGGGGTCCGATCCCTGGGTCACGGACCTGGAGATCGCGCCGCCGGCCGCCGCCGCGCTCGCCGCCGAGCATGGCCCGTGCACGGTGCGCTGCTGGCGGTGGCCGGCCACTGGGTGGTAACCCCGCGCGGGCCTCAGCGCGCGCGCCCGAACAGCCGCATCAATCGCAGCAGTCGTCTGCGCAGGCGCCACCAGCCGCCGGCGTAGATCCGCGCGAGGGTCTGGCCGCGCCGAACCGCCTCCGCTTCGCACGCCGCCAGCCGCTCGTCCAGCTCGGCGATGCGCGCGTCGCGCGCGGCGACCGCCGCGTCGAGCTCCTTCACCACCTCGTGCGCCTCGTGCACCTGCCGCTCCGTCTCCAGCCGCCGCGCCGTCGCCGCACCGTGTGCGCCGTGGAGCGCGATCCGCACGTCGCGCAGCTGCGCCGGATCCTCGATCCGCGCCAGCCAGGCGGCGTTCTGCCGCACGCGCAGCGGCCACGCCTGCTCGCGGCCGCTGGCGCGGAAGTGCAGGTGCGTGGGCTCGAGCGAGAGCGCACTTCGCGCACCGGCGGCGAACGCACGCTTCCACAGATCCCAGTCGGCCGCGCGCTCCACGCGCCCGTCCCAGCCGCCGATCGCCCGTGCCAGCTCGACGCGCAGCGCGATCGACGCCATCGGGTTCGTGTTGCGCTCCTCCAGCTCGGCGCCGCTGCCGGTGCGGCTCGGGCCGGGGTGGCGCGGCTGGTGAGGCGCCGCGGCGCGCGCCGTCACGCGGGCGCGCCTACAATCTCCCGACTCATGGACGACCCCGCCATCGCGTTCGACGACCGCGGCCTCGTCCCGTGCATCGCGCAGGACTGGCGCACGGGCGAGGTGCTGACGCTCGCGTACATGAACGCCGAGGCGCTCGAGCGCACGCGCGCCACCGGCGAGGTGCACTACTGGAGCCGCTCGCGCGACGAGCTGTGGCACAAGGGCGCCACCAGCGGGAACGTGCAGAAGGTCATGGCGCTGCGCGTCGACTGCGACGGCGACGCGATCCTCGCGCTCGTCGAGCCGGCCGGGCCGGCCTGCCACACCGGCGAGCGCACCTGCTTCTTCACGGGCGACCTGATCCCCGGAGCGCCGCACGAGACGCTCCCGGCGCTGGAGCGCACGATCGCGCAGCGCGCCGCGGCGGCCGACACGGCGGGCTCCTACACCGCCAAGCTGCTCGCCGACCCGGCGCTCGCCGGCGCGAAGGTCGAGGAGGAGGCCGAGGAGGTCGTGCGGGCGGTGCGGGAGGAGAGCGACGAGCGCGTGGCGAACGAGGCCGCCGACGTGATCTACCATCTCGCCGTCCTGCTGCGCTCGCGCGGGCTGAGCCTCGCGGACGCCGAGCGCGTGCTCGACGAGCGCAGTCGCTGAGCAGCCGCCCATGGCGCCGCCGACCGACACCGAGCCCGCACCTGCTGCGCCCGCCGTCCACGTGACGCCCTCGCTCGACGAGGTGCGCGAGCTCGCGCGCGACTGCAACCTGATCCCGCTGCGGCACACGTTCGTCGAGGACTGCGAGAACGCCGATCTCGGCATTCCTGAAGCTGCGCGGGGAGGGGCCCGCGTTCCTGCTGGAGTCGGCCGAGCAGGGCCGCGTCGGGCGCTGGTCGTTCATCGGCTTCAGACCCCGCAGCGTGCTGCGCTGGTCGCTCGGCGACCCGGGCGACCCGTACGCGCTGGCGGCTGCGGAGGTCGCGCGCCACCGTCAGGCGCCGCTGCCGGGACTGCCGCCGTTCTCCGGCGGCGCGGTCGGCTGCTTCGGCTACGACCTCGTGCGCACGGTCGAGCCGTTGGGGGAGCCGAACCCCGACCCGGTCGGCATCCCCGACCTCGCGCTGATGCTGACCGACGTGCTGGTCGCGTTCGACCACCTCACGCGCGAGCTGACGATCCTCGCGAACGTCTACGCGGACGACGGCCAGGAGCTCGAGGCCGGCTACCTCGCCGCCGTCGAGGCGATCGCGGACGTGCGCCGCCGCCTCGCCGCCCCGCTGCCGCCGCAGCGCGAGCCGCGGGCGGGTGGGGCCGGGTCCGCCGCGCCCGAGTGGAAGAGCAACATGCCGCCCGAGCAGTTCGAGGCGATGGTCGAGCGGATCGTCGAGTACATCCACGCCGGCGACGCCTACCAGGTCGTCCCCAGCCAGCGCTGGTCGGCGCAGACGCCGGTCGAGGCGTTCTCGATCTACCGCGGCCTGCGCGCCGTGAACCCGAGCCCGTACATGTACTTCCTCGACTTCGGCGACTTCGAGATCGCCGGAGCGAGCCCGGAGCCGCTCGTCACGGTCCACGACGGCCGCATCGAGAACGCGCCCGATCGCCGGCACGCGCCCGCGCGGCGCCAGCGCCGAGGAGGACCGACGGATCGCCGAGGAGCTGCTCGCCGACGAGAAGGAGCGCGCAGAGCACGTGATGCTCGTCGACCTCGGCCGCAACGACGTCGGGCGCGTGAGCGAGTACGGCTCCGTCGACGTCGACGCGTACATGGAGATCGAGGTCTACAGCCACGTCATGCACATCGTCTCGCGCGTCTCCGGCCGCCTGCGCGCCGACGTCGGCCCGCTCGATGCGCTGCGCGCCACCCTCCCGGCGGGTACGCTCTCCGGAGCGCCGAAGGTCCGTGCGATGCAGATCATCGACGAGCTCGAAGCTCGTCAAGCGCGGCGGCTACGGCGGCGCGATCGGCTATCTGTCCTACACCGGCGATCTCGACACGTGCATCCACATCCGGACGGTCGTCGTGAAGGACGGGGTCGCGCACGTGCAGGCGGGCGGCGGGACGGTCGCCGACGCGAAGCCCGACTACGAGCTGCGCGAGTCGGAGGCGAAGGCGCGCGCCGTCAAGCAGGCGGTCGAGCTGGCGGTGACGCAGCCTGAGTGGCCATGAGGGTGCTCGTCCTCGACAACTACGACTCGTTCACGTACAACCTCGTCCAGTACCTGGGCGAGCTGGAGGCGGACGTGGAGGTCGTGCGCAACGACCACGCGACCGTCGGGGAGCTGCTCGTGCGCGGCTATCACGCGGTCGTCGTCTCGCCCGGCCCGTGCACGCCCGACGAGTCGGGCATCTCGCTGGAGGCGGTGCGCGCGTTCCCGGAGGCGGGAATCCCGACGCTCGGCGTCTGCCTCGGCCACCAGGCGATGGCGCAGGCGTTCGGCGGGCGCGTCGTGCGCCACGAGCCGGTGCACGGCAAGGTCTGCGAGATCGAGCACGACGGCCGCACCATCTTCGCGGGGCTGCCGAGTCCGTTGACCGTCGGCCGCTACCACTCGCTCGTGGCCGAGGAGTCCTCGCTGCCGGACGAGCTGGAGGTCTCGGCCCGCGGCGGCGGCGTGATCCAGGCGATCCGCCACCGCGCGCTGCCGGCGGAGGGCATCCAGTTCCACCCGGAGTCCGTCCTCACGCCGGACGGCCACGACCTGCTGCGCAACTTCCTCGCCGCCGGCACGCGCGCCGCCGTGGGAGGGATCGCCTGAGGATGCCCGGCGCGGAGCGCGACACCGTCACCCGTGCGATCGACGCGCTCGCCTCGGGGCAGGACATCCCGTCCGACCACGCGGCCGCCGTGCTGGCCGAGATCATGTCCGGCAACGCGAGCGAGGCGCAGATCGCCGCGTTCCTGATCGCGCTGCGCACGAAGGGCGAGACGGTCGACGAGATCGCCGGCCTCGCGCGCACGATGCGCGACATGGCGGCGCACGTCGCGGTCCACCACACGCAGGACGACCTGCTCGACGTCGTCGGGACCGGCGGCGGGCGCCAGACCTTCAACGTCTCGACGACGGCGGCGCTGATCGCCGCCGGCGCCGGCTGCACGGTCGCCAAGCACGGCAACCGCTCCGCGACCGGCCTCTCCGGCGCGGCCGACGTGCTGGAGGCGCTCGGCGCGCGCATCGACATCGACCCGGCCGCGGTCGGCCGCTGCGTCGACTCGGTCGGCTTCGGCTTCATGTTCGCGCCCACGCACCACGCCGCGACGCGCCACGTGATCCCCGTGCGCAGAGCGCTCGCCGTGCGCACGATCTTCAACTTCCTCGGCCCGCTGACGAACCCGGCCGGCGTCACCCGCCAGCTCACCGGCGTCGCCGACCGGCGCTATCTCGACGCGATCGCCGGGGCATTCGCACGGCTGGGCGCGGCGCACGTGCTCGTCGTCTCCAGCGACGACGGGCTCGACGAGCTTCTCCACGTGCGCGCCCAGCCAGGTCGTCGAGGTGCGCGACGGCGCGATCGGCCGCTTCGTCGTCGACGCGGCGGAGGTCGGGCTCGACGCGGCCCAGCCGGACGACCTCAACGGCGGCACGCCCGAGGTCAACGCCGAGATCGCGCGCCGGATCCTCGCCGGCGAGCGCGGCGCCCCGCGCGACGTCGCGGTGCTGAACGCGGGCGCCGGGATCTACGCGGGCGGTCGCGCGGAGACGCTCGAGGCGGGCGTGCGCGCGGCCGAGAAGGCGATCGACTCCGGCGCCGCCGCCGCCGTGCTGGAGCACTACGTCACGTTCACCCAGGACGCCGCGAGGGAGGCATCGTCAGCGTGAACACGCTCGAGCGCATCGTCGACTCGACCCGCCGCGAGGTGGAGCAGCGCCGCGACGCAGTCCCGCTCGCGACGCTCGAGCAGCAGCTGATCGCGCGCGGCGAGGATCGTCCGTTCACCGAGGCGCTCGTGCATCCCGGCATCTCCGTGATCGCCGAGCACAAGCGCCGCTCGCCGTCGGCCGGACCGATCCGCGAGGGCGCGAGCGTGGCCGACGTCGTCTGCGCCTACGAGCGCGCCGGCGCCGCCGCGCTGTCGGTCCTCACCGAGGGCCCGCACTTCGGCGGCTCGCTCGACGACCTGCGCGCGGCGCGGGCGGCGACGCGTCTGCCGATCCTGCGCAAGGACTTCGTCGTCGACCACTACCAGCTGTTCGAGTCAGCGGCGGTCGGAGCCGACGCGATCCTGCTGATCGTCGCCGCGCTCGACCCGCGTGAGCTGACGCGCCTGCACCATGAGGCGCTCGCGCTCGACCTCGACGTGCTCGTCGAGGTGCACGACGCGCGCGAGCTGGAGGTCGCGCTCGAGCTCGACGCCGACGTGATCGGCATCAACAACCGCGACCTGGCCGACTTCAGCGTCGACGTGCAGCGCACCTTCGAGCTGCTGGCGGACGTCCCGGCCGGCAAGACGGTCGTCTCCGAGTCCGGGATCGCGACGCGCGAGCAGCTGGACGAGCTCGAGCGCGTCGGCGTCGACGCGGTGCTCGTCGGCGAGGCGCTGATGCGCGCGGCCGACGTCGAGGCCGCCTGCCGTGCGCTCACCGAGCAGGGCGAGGACCGCGCGGTTTAGCTCGCGTTGAGTGCCTGCCTGCACACTTGCCCGGTCGTATGCGAACGGTCCTGCGCTCCCCACTGGTCGCCGCGCTGATCGGCGGCGGCGTCGTCGCCGTCGCGCTGCTCGTCCTCGGCGTCGGCGGCGCCACGAAGACGACCACGGTCGTCCAGCAGGCGCCCGTCGCGAGCCCGAGCACGGACACCGCGAAGGCGGCCGAGCGCGGGCTCACCGCGCACGACATCTACGAGCGCGACGCGCCCGGCGTCGTCTACGTGCGCTCGGTGCTCGGCGCGGGCGCGGGCAGCTCGTCGCCGTTCGGCACCGATCGGGGCGGAGAGGCGACCGGCACCGGCTTCGTGATCGACGGCGACGGCCACATCCTCACGAACTACCACGTCGTCGAGAACGCGACGTCCGTCAGCGTCGGCTTCGACGACAACCGCACCGTGACGGCGAGAGTGCTCGGCACCGACGCGACGAACGACCTCGCCCTGCTGTCCGTCGACCCCTCCGGCCTCAAGCTCACGCCGCTGCAGCTCGGCGACTCCAGCACCGCCCAGGTCGGCGACCCGGTGCTCGCGATCGGCAACCCGTTCGGCCTCGACCGCACGCTCACGACCGGCGTCGTCTCGGCGCTGCAGCGCGAGATCAGCGCGCCGAACGGCTTCACGATCCAGCACGTCATCCAGACCGACGCGTCGATCAACCCGGGCAACTCCGGCGGTCCGCTGCTCGACGTCGCCGGCCGCGTGATCGGCATCAACTCGCAGATCATCACCGGCGGGTCGAGCAACGGCAACATCGGGATCGGCTTCGCGGTGCCGATCAACACCGCCAAGCAGCTGCTGCCGCAGCTGAAGCAGTCGGGCTCGATCGTGCACGCCTACCTCGGCATAACGGGCGCGACGATCGACGCCTCGCTCGCCGACCTGCAGCTGCGCGTCTCCAAGGGCGTGCTCGTCCAGAGAGTCGAGGGCGACGGGCCGGCGGCGAAGGCCGGCATGCACGGTGGCACGATCGAGAGCCAGCTCGGCGGCTCGCGCATCATGCTCGGCGGCGACGTGATCCAGTCGTTCGACGGCCATGCGGTCAACTCGATGAGCGACCTCACCGGCCTGATCGCCAAGCACAAGCCCGGTGACACGGTACGGGTCGGGATCATGCGCAGCGGCCAGGCGAGACAGCTGACGGTCACGCTCGGCACCGCGCCGAGACAGGCGCCGTCGCAGTCCTCCTCGCAGACGCCGTAGGAGGGTCCCAGTCGCGGGCACCGCGCGCCGTCGCACGTCGGCGGCGCCTACGATAGGGGCGTGCCCGACGACCTCGCGCGGATCAAGTTCTGCGGCATCGCTCGCCTGGCGGATGCCGAGCGGGCGGCCGAGCTGGGCGCATGGGCCGTCGGGATGATCTTCTGGCCGCGCTCGCCGCGGCGCTGCACGATGGACGAGGCGGCCGCGATCGCCGCCGCGCTCAGGCGCCGCACCGAGCTGGCCGGCGTGTTCGTCGACGCCCACCTCGACACCGTCGCGTCGGTCGCCGACGCGCTCGAGCTGACGCTCGTGCAGCTGCACGGCGACGAGGGGCCGGCCTACTGCGCCGAGGTCGCGCGCCGCACCGGCGCGAAGGTGATCAAGGCCGCGCGCGTGCGCGGCCGCGCCGACGTGCGCGCGCTGCACGCCTTCCCGACCGACTTCCACCTGCTCGACGCGTATGCGCCGGGACGCCCGGGCGGCACCGGCGCGACGTTCGCGTGGGAGCTGGCCCGCGCGCACCCGCGCGACCGGCCGCTGATCCTCAGCGGGGGGCTGACGCCGGACAACGTCGGCGAGGCGATCGCCGCCGTCCGCCCGTTCGCGGTCGACGTCGCGAGCGGGGTGGAGGCCGAGCCGGGCGTCAAGGATCACGCGCAGATGGCGGCGTTCGCCGAGGCCGTGCGGGCGACCGCGCCCACCGCCGACCGCCCGGAGCGGGTCGCATGACCGCCGGCCTCGAGCACCGCTACGGCCCCTACGGCGGCCAGTACGTCCCCGAGACGTTGATGCCGGCGCTCGCCGAGCTGGAGACGGCGTGGCTGGACGCGCAGCGCGACCCCGCCTTCACGGAGCGCCTCGGCGAGCTGCTGCGCGACTACGTCGGGCGCCCGACGCCGCTCTACCTCGCCGAGCGGCTGTCCGAGGCGGTCGGCCACACGGTCTATCTCAAGCGCGAGGACCTCAACCACACCGGCGCGCACAAGATCAACAACGCGATCGGCCAGGCGCTGCTCGCCAAGCGGATGGGCAAGCCGCGGATCATCGCCGAGACGGGCGCCGGCCAGCACGGCGTCGCGACCGCGACGGCCTGCGCGCTGCTCGACCTCGAGTGCGTGATCTACATGGGCACCGAGGACATGCGCCGCCAGAAGCCGAACGTCGAGCGGATGGGGCTGCTCGGCGCGACCGTGCAGCCGGTCGACGCGGGGACGCGCACGCTCAAGGAGGCCTGCTCGGCGGCGATCCGCGACTGGGTCACGAACGTCGCCACCACGCACTACGTCCTCGGGACGGCCGCCGGCCCGGCGCCGTACCCGGCGCTCGTGCGCGACCTCCAGCGCGTGATCGGCGAGGAGGCGCGCGCGCAGGTCCTCGAGCGCGAGGGACGGCTGCCGCAGCGTGTGATCGCGTGCGTCGGCGGCGGCTCGAACGCGATCGGCATCTTCACGCCGTTCCTCGCCGACGAGCGCGTCGAGCTGATCGGCGTCGAGGCGGCCGGCGAGGGGATCGACACCGGCCGCCACGGCGCGCCGCTGACCGTCGGCGAGCGGCCGGGCATCCTCCACGGCGCCTACTCGGCGGTGATGCAGGACGCCGACGGGCAGATCCTCGAGGCGCACTCGATCTCCGCCGGGCTCGACTACCCCGGCGTCGGTCCCGAGCACGCGTGGCTGCGCGACACCGGCCGCGCGCGCTACGAGGCGGTCACGGACGCGGAGGCGCTCGCGGCCCTGCAGCGGCTCGCGCGGCTGGAGGGGATCATCCCCGCGCTGGAGTCCTCGCACGCGATCGCCTGGACGCTGGCCAACGGCGACTCCGAGCTGGACGTCGTGAGCCTCTCGGGCCGCGGCGACAAGGACCTCGCCGAGGTGATCCGGCGGCTCGAAGCATGACCGGGGTCGATCGCATCGCCGAGGCGTTCGCCGCCAGCGGCAAGCGCGCGGCGCTGATGCCGTACCTGATGGGCGGCTTCCCGGACCTCGCGACGTCGCTGACGATCGGCGAGGCGTACGCCGACGGCGGCGCCGACCTCGTCGAGCTGGGCGTGCCGTTCTCCGATCCGCTCGCGGACGGTCCGGTGATCCACGCCGCCGGCGTCGAGGCGCTGCGCAACGGTGCGACCGTGGACCAGATCCTCGAGCTGGGAGCGGCGCTCGCGCCGCGCCTGCCGGTCGTCCTGATGTGTTACGCGAACATCGTCTACGCGCGCGGCTTCGAGGCGTTCTGCACGGCGCTGCGCGCACACGACATCAGCGGGCTGATCGTGCCCGACCTGCCGCTCGAGGAGGCGCCCGAGCTGCGCGCCGCCTGCGACGCGGAGGGGATCGCACTCGTCCCGCTCGTGGCGCCGACGACGCCGCCGGAGCGTCTGACGCGCATCGGCGAGCTGGCGCGCGGGTTCCTCTACGCCGTCTCGCTCGTCGGCACGACGGGGGAGCGCGGTGCGCTCGACGCGGGTCTGGCGGGCTTCCTGGAGCGCGCGGCGGCGGCGAGCGAGGTGCCGGTCGCGGTCGGCTTCGGCATCGGCACGCCCGCGCAGGCGGCCGCAGCGGTCGACGCGGGCGCGGCCGGCGTGATCGTCGGCAGCCGGCTCGTGCGGGCCGCCGGCGAGGCCGAGGACCCGGCCGCCGAGGTGCGCGGGATCGTCGCCGCGATGGCCGGCGCTCTCCGGGCGCCTTCCACCGAGGCCATTCGCTAGTCTTCCGCGCGCAATGGGCCTCGCACTCACCACCGCGCTCGCCTTCTGCCTCTGGGTCGTCCTGTGGGCCCTCGGCGTCAAGGGCTTCGACGGCTTCCTGATCACGCTCGTGATCGTGCTCGTCGCCGCGACGCTCAAGTCGCTCGTGAAGTTCCTGCCCGGCGCCAAGCGCCCGAGCGGCTCCGGCGGCTGGTAGCGCCGGCGCTCGCTAGCCGAAGAAGGTCCTGGCGATCTCGAGATAGCGCAGGTCGACCGTCTTGATGCCGTCGACCTGCTCGAGCGGGATGCTCGTCATCTCGGTGCCGTGCAGGGCGACCATGCGGCCGGTCTCGCCCGCCATCACGAGGTCGGCGGCGTGGACGCCGTAGCGCGTCGCGAGCAGGCGGTCGGTCGCGGTCGGGGTGCCGCCGCGCTGGACGTGGCCGAGCGTGGTGACGCGCGTCTCGTAGCCGGTGCGCTGCTCGATCTCGACCGCGAGCGCGGCGCCGATCCCGCCGAGGCGCGGGTAGCCGTAGCTGTCGACGTCTTCTGAGGCGCGGATCTGGCGCTGCTCGCCGGAGGCGAACGCCAGCTCGGCGCCCTCGGCGACGACGATGATCGAGAAGTCCTTGCCGCGCTCGTGGCGGCGCATGATCGCCGCGGCGATCTCCTCGACGGTCAGCTCCAGCTCGGGGATCACGATCCCGTCGGCGCCGCCGGCGATGCCCGCGAAGACGGCGATCCAACCGGTGTTGCGGCCCATCACCTCGACGACCATCACGCGGTCGTGCGACTGCGCCGTCGTGTGCAGGCGGTCGAGCGCGGACGTCACCGTCTGCACCGCGGTGTCGAAGCCGAACGTGTAGTCGGTGCCGACGACGTCGTTGTCGATCGTCTTCGGCACGCCGATCACCGGCAGGCCCAGCTCCTCGGACAGGCGGCGCGTGATCATCATCGTGTGCTCGCCGCCGATCGCGATCACGGCGTCGAGCGGGTCGGCGGCCTGCGCGGCGCGCACCTTCTCCAGCCCGTCCGGCTCGCGGAACGGGTTGTAGTTCGAGGTCGAGAGGATCGTCCCGCCGAGCGGCAGGATCCCGGAGACGCCCTTCTGGTCGAGCGCCACGTGGTCGCGCTCGGCGAGGCCGCGGTAGCCGCGCCGCAGCCCGACCGGCTCGTGGCCGTGCGCGAGCAGGCGCCGGGCGGCGGCGCGGATGACGGCGTTGAGGCCGGGGCAGTCGCCGCCGGCCGTGAGGATCCCGACTCGCATTCCCACGCAGCCTAGCCCGTCGCGGGGCGGTCCAACCTAGAATTCCCGCCGGTGCTCCGCCGTGTCCCGCTTCGACTCGTGCTGGCGCTCGCGCTGCCCGCGCTCGTGCTCGCCGGCTGCGGGGGCGGCTCCGCCGAGCCGGACCCGGAGCTGCGCGGGACGCAGCTCACCGTCTACGGGTCCGTACCGGAACGGGGGCCGCTGCGCGACGTGGCGACCGACGTGCTCGACGCGGAGCGGCTGGCGCTCGCGCACGACGGCGGCCGCGCGGGCCGCTACCGCGTGCGCCTCGTGGCGCTCGACGCCTCGACGCCGGCCGCCGGCCGCTCGGACCCCGCCCAGATGTCCGAGAACGCGCGCCGCGCGGCACAGGACCCGCATGCGGTCGCGTACCTCGGCGAGGTCGCGACCGGCACCTCGGCGATCTCGATCCCGCTGCTCAACGAGGCGGGCGTTCTGGAGGTCAGCCCGCTCGACACCGCGATCGGGCTGACGACGTCGAGCCGCGCCGTCGCCGGATCGCCCGAGCGCTACTACCCGAAGCTCAAGGACGTCGGTCGCACGTTCGCGCGGGTCGTGCCGTCGGATCGCAGCCAGGCCGACGCGCTGCTCGCGGCGATGCGCGCGAGCGGCGTCGGCCGGCTCGCGGTCCTGACGGGGGAGGAGCCGAGCGGTCGCGCGTTGGCGACGAACCTGCGCGCGAAGGCACGGGCCGACGGGATCGCGATCGTCGCGCGCGAGGAGGTCGACGTGCAGTCGCGCGACCACGCCGACGCGATCGCGCGGCTGCTGGAGGCGCGGCCCGACGCGGTGCTCGACACGACCGGCGCCCGGCCCGGCGCGGCGCGGCTGTGGCGGGAGCTGGCGGCGGCCGACGCGAGCCTGCGGCTGTTCGCGCCGGCCGCGCTCGCCGACAGGGCGTTCGTCGCCGGCCTGGGGCCGGCCGCGGCCGCCGCGCACGTGACGCGCCCGGTGCTCGGCCCGCGCGACGAGCCGCAGGCGGCACGCCGCTTCGAGGATGCGTTCGCGGCGCGCTACGGGCATGCGCCCGCGCCGGAGGCGGCGTACGGCTACGAGGCGATGCGCGGCGTGCTCGAGGCGATCCGCCGCGCCGAGCGCGCGGACGGCGACGGCGCGATCACGCGCGCGCAGGTCGTGCGCGCCTACTTCGCGACCGACGTGCGCGGCGGCGTCCTCGGCCCGTACGCGATCGACGCGGCCGGCGACACGTCGCTGCGCCGCTGGGGCGCGTTCCGCGTCGTGGGCGGGCGGCTTCGCTTCGCCGGCTCGCTCGCCGGCTCAGGCGAGCGCTGAGGCGAGCGCCTCGTCCAGCTCGGGGTGCGCGAAGGCGTAGCCGAGCTCGAGCGCCCGGCGCGGCACGGCGCGCTGGCCGGTCGTGACGATCTGCTCCATCTCGCCGTAGAGCAGCTTGAGCGCGAGGCGCGGCACGGGCGCGAGCGCGGGCCGGTGCAGCGCGCGGCCGAGCAGCTTCGAGAAGTCGCGGTTGGTCGCGGGGTGGGGCGCGGTGCCGTTGAGCGGGCCGCTCCAGTCCGCGCCGCCGAGCGCCGCCAGGTAGAGGCCGACGAGGTCGTCGACGTGGATCCACGGCATCCACTGCCTCCCACCCGCGACGGGGCCGCCGATCCCCGCCTTGAACGGCGGCAGCATCTTCGCCAGCGCGCCGCCGTGCGGATCGAGCACGACGCCCGTGCGCACGAGCGCGACGCGCACGCCCAGCTCGGACGCGGCCTGCGCGGCACGCTCCCAGGCGACGCACACCTCGGCGAGGAAGTCCTCGCCCGGCGGGTCGGACTCCGGGACCTCCTCATCTCCGCGCGGGCCGTAGTAGCCGACGGCGGAGGCCGAGACGAGCGCGCGCGGGCGCGGCTCCGTGCTGCGCAGGCCGGCGACGAGGTTCGCCGTGCCGCTCTCGCGGCTCGTGCGGATGCGCTCCTTCGCGGCGGCGCTCCAGCGCTGCGCGACCGGCTCGCCCGCCAGGTGGATCACGCCGTCGCGGCCGGCGAGCGCGGCGCTCGGCGCGGGCTCGCCGAGCGGATTCCACGCCTGCGCCTGAATCCCCGAGCCGAGCCGCGCGCGAGCGCGCTCGGGATCGCGCGAGAGCACCGTCACCTCGTCGCCGCGGCGTGCGAGTGCCGCCACGAGCCGCGAGCCGATCAGCCCCGTGGCACCCGTCACCGTCACCCGCATCCGTGCCTCCAGTCGAGAAGTGGTCGCTGGAAGATACGACTACCCGCGCCCGGCGGTTGTGAGCCGCCGGGATGGTGGTTTGCGCGCGGCGAGCCGCGGTCAGGCGGCGCCGACGTGCAGCTCGTCGGCTGGCGCAAAGCCGACCTCGTTGTGCGCGTGCGCGAGGCCGCTCTCGCGTGCCTGCTCGGCGACCGCGACTGCGACTGCCGGCGCGACCTCGCGGTTGAAGACGGACGGCACGATGTAGTCCTCGCGCAGCTCGTCGGTGGGGACGCTGTCGGCGATCGCCTGTGCGGCCGCGACCTTCATGCCCTCGGTGATCGCGCTCGCGCGCACGTCGAGCGCGCCGCGGAAGATGCCGGGGAAGGCGAGGACGTTGTTGATCTGGTTGGGGTAGTCCGAGCGGCCGGTCGCCATGATCCGCACGTATGGCGCCGCTTCCTCGGGGCTGACCTCGGGGTTCGGGTTGGCCATCGCGAAGACGATCGGGTCGGGGCGCATGCGGCCGAGCGCCTCGGGCGGCATCACGCGCGCGCCGGAGAGGCCGATGAAGAGGTCCATGCCGTCGATCACGTCGCCGGGGCCGCCGGACAGGTTCTCCGGGTTCGTCGTCTCGGCGTACCAGCGCTTCATCGCGTTCATCGAGCCGTCGAGGTAGTCGGCGCGGTCGGTGTGGACCGCCCCGCGCGAGTCGCAGCCGATCACCTCGGTGACGCCCGCGCTGTGAAGGATCTTCGTGACCGCCACGCCGGCGGCGCCGAGCCCGACGACCAAGACGCGCAGGTCGGCGATGCGGCGCCCGGTCAGCTTGACCGCGTTCATCAGCGCGGCGAGCACGACGACCGCCGTGCCGTGCTGGTCGTCGTGGAAGACGGGGATGTCGAGCGCCTCGATCAGGCGGTCCTCGATCTCGAAGCAGCGGGGGGCGGAGATGTCCTCGAGGTTGATGCCGCCGAACGTCGGCGCCATCGCCTTCACGATCGCCACGATCTCGTCGGGGTCCTTCGTGTCGAGGCAGATCGGGAACGCGTCGACGCCGGCGAACTCCTTGAACAGGACGGCCTTGCCCTCCATCACCGGCATCGCCGCGGCGGGGCCGATGTCGCCGAGGCCGAGCACCGCGGTGCCGTCGGAGACGACGGCGACCGTGTTGCGCTTGATCGTGTACTGGAAGGCCTTGTCGGGGTCCTCCGCGATCGCCTTGCAGACGCGCGCCACGCCGGGCGTGTAGGCCATCGAGAGATCGTCGCGGGTCTTCAGCGGCAGCTTGTTGCGCTGCTCGATCTTGCCGCCGAGGTGGACCTCGAAGGTGCGGTCGACGGTGTCGAGCACCCGCACGCCGTCGAGCGCTTCGAGCGCGGCGGTGATGTGGCCCCAGGTGTCCTGCTCGCCGCACAGGGCGGTGATGTCGCGTACCGTTCTGCCGCCGTCGATCGCGACGAGGTCGACGGCGCCGATCGTTCCGCCGGCGTCCCCGATGGCGCTGGCTACGCGGCCGAGCATCCCGGGGCGGTCCACGATCTCCATACGGATCGTGAGGCTGAACTGAGCGCTCGGGGTGGTGGCCATGGCGTCGTGCTTCCTTGGTCGGAGTTCGGTGTTTGGGCAGTATATTGCCGCGAGGCGGGCTCCGTTTTCCGCATCGTGGAACTCCTGTCGGTGTTCGCGGCGGCGCGACCGCGTCGCGGCGCGCTCCTGCCGCGCGACCGGCCGGCCCCCTAGAGTTCCACGCCGTGAGCAGAGCTGGCGCGGGTCATGACGAGCTGTTCCTGATCGACGGCAACTCGCTCGCGTACCGCGCGTTCTTCGCGCTGCCGGAGTCGATCGCGACCTCGACGGGCTTCCCGACGAACGCGATCTTCGGCTTCGCCTCGATGCTCGTGAAGATCCTCACCGAGCACGGGCCGAAGGCGACGATCGTCGTCTGGGACCGCGGCCACTCCGGGCGCAGAGAGGTCTACGCCGACTACAAGGCCCAGCGCGCCTCGCGGCCCGACCTGTTCAAGCAGCAGTGGCCGCACCTCGAGCCGCTGGTGGAGGCGTTCGGCTACGGGAACGTGTCCGTCGAAGGCTACGAGGCCGACGACGTGATCGCCTCGATCGCCGAGAAGGCGAAGGCGGCGAAGGTGCCGGTCGTGATCGTCACCGGCGACCGCGACTCGTTCCAGCTCGTCGACGAGGGCGTTCTCGATCATGGCGACCGCGCGCGGGATCACCGAGACGAAGCTCTACACGCGTGAGGGCGTGATCGACCGCTACGGGATCCCGCCCGAGCTCGTGCCCGACTTCATCGGCCTCAAGGGCGACACGTCCGACAACATCCCCGGCGTCCCCGGCATCGGCGACAAGACGGCCGCACAGCTCTTGCAGGAGTACGGGACGCTCGAGGGCGTCCTCGAGCACGCGCCCGAGATCAGAGCGACCAGACGGCGCGAGAACCTGATCGCTCACGCCGATGACGCGCGCATCTCCAAGCAGCTGGCGACGATGGTGCGCGACATCCCGGTCGACGTCGACCCCGTCGCGTTCGTCAGCGCCGAGCCGGACCGCTCGCGCCTGCGCGAGGTCTTCCGCGAGTTCGAGCTGCGCGACCCGCTGCGGCGGCTGGAGGAGGCGCTCGGCGCCGACGGCGACGGCGCCGGCGAGGCGGCCGCGCCGCGGCCGGAGGCCGACCAGACGCTGCGGGCGCGCGTGCGGACGGGGCCGCTCGACGCGCTCACGGCGCTCGGCGACGGCTCCGCGGAGGTTGCGCTGGCCGCGCGCGCGCCGGAGCAGCCCGAAGGCGAGCTGTTCCCGCTGAGCGAAGCGTGGGCGTTCGGCGCCTACGCCGGCGGCGAGGAGGCGCTCGCGGGGGAGTGCGTCGCGCCCGGCGAGCTGGCAGCGGCGCTCGGCGAGCGCCCGGCGCTCGCGCACGACGCGAAGGCGCTCGGGACGGTGCCGTCGCGGCTCGCGTTCGACACGCTGATCGCCGCCTACCTGCTCGATCCCGCACGCCGCGCGTATGCGCTGGAGGAGCTGTGCGAGGAGCGCGGGATCGGCGCCGACACGTCGGTGGAGCCTCCCGCCGCGCGCGACGCGCTGCTGGTCCACGCGCTCGCCGCCGCCCAGCGCCCGCAGATCGAGGAGCGCGGCCTCGGCGCGCTGCTGCACGACGTCGAGCTGCCGCTCGTCCACGTGCTGCGCGAGATGGAGCGGATCGGCCTCAAGCTCGACCGGGAGCGGCTCGCCGCGATCCGCGTGCGCGTGCAGGACGAGGTCGCGCAGCTGGAGCGCGAGATCTGGGACCTGTGCGGCACCGAGTTCATGATCGGCTCGCCGCAGCAGCTCGCCGAGGTGCTGTTCGTGAAGCTCGGCCTGTCGAGAAAGAGACGCGGCAAGACCGGCTACTCGACCGACGCGCGCGTGCTCCAGGCGATCCGCCACGAGCACCCGGTGATCGAGAGAGTCGAGCGCTGGCGCGAGCTGACGAAGCTCGAGTCGACCTACCTCGCGGCGCTGCCCACGTATGCCGACGAGCGCGACCGCATCCACACGACGTTCAGCCAGGTCGTCGCGGCCACCGGCCGCCTCTCCTCGAACGACCCGAACCTGCAGAACATCCCGATCCGCACCTCGCTCGGGCGCGAGATCCGCGCCTGCTTCGTCGCCGAGCCGGGCAACGCGCTGCTGGCGATCGACTACTCGCAGGTCGAGCTGCGGATCCTCGCGCACATCGCCGGCGAGGAGGTGCTGAAGGACATCTTCCGCCGCGGCGAGGACGTCCACACCGCCACCGCCGCGGCGATCCTCGGCGTCGCGCCCGACCAGCTCGACGCCGGCTCTCGCTCGAAGGCGAAGATGGTCAACTACGGGATCGTCTACGGCCTCTCGGCCTTCGGGCTCGCCGACCGCTTGGGGATCTCGCGCGAGGAGGCGCAGGAGTTCATCGACCGCTACCTCGCAGGCTTCCCGGCGGTGCAGGCGTTCATCGCCGGCACGATCGAGCAGGCGACCGAGAACGGGTATGTGACCACCCTCATGGGCCGCCGGCGCCAGATCCCGGAGCTGCGTGCGCGCAACCGCCAGGTGCGCCAGCTCGGCGAGCGGCTTGCCGTCAACACGGTCATCCAGGGGACCGCCGCCGACGTCATGAAGGTCGCGATGGTGCGCACCGACGCCGCGCTGCGCGACGCCGGCCTGGCGACGAGACTCGTGCTGCAGATCCACGACGAGCTGCTGTTCGAGGGGCCGGTGGACGGGCTGCCGGGGGCGCGCGACGTGGTCGTGCCGGCGATGGTCGGCGCGCTCGAGCTCGACCCGCCGCTGGTCGTGGACGCCGGCATCGGCCCGAACTGGCTGGAGGCGAAGTGAGCGCGTCGGCGCCCGCGCCGGCGGGCGGGCGGGCCGCGTCCGCCGCGCCGGCGGCCCGCGAGCCGACGCCGCGCGCGATCCTGCGCACCGTCCTCGTCGTGCTGTCGGTCGTCTTCGCGCTGCTGCTCGTCTACGAGCTGCGCAGGCCGATCGGCTGGCTCGTGATCGCGACGTTCCTGGCGATCGCGCTGTCGGGCCCGGTGAACCTGCTGAGCCGGCGGATGCCGCGCGGGCTGGCGATCCTCGTCGCCTACCTCGCGCTGATCCTCGTGCCGATCGGGATCGCCGCGCTGATCATCCCGCCGCTCGTGACCGAGCTGACCGACCTCGCGAAGAACGTGCCGAGGTACGTGCACGACGCGCAGGACTGGCTCACGACCAACCCGACGCTGAACAAGCTCGACAGCCAGTACGACATCGGCGCGAGACTCCAGCAGAAGGCGCAGGAGCTGCCGCAGCACCTCGACGACGCCGCCTCGACGCTGTCGAGCGTCGGCGGCACGATCGTCGGCTCGCTGTTCGAGGCGTTCAACATCTTCGTGCTGTCGATCTTCATGGTCGCCGGCGGGCGCACCTGGATCGACCGCGGCATCACGCTCGCGCGCCCCGAGCATGCGCCGCGCATCAGGCGCGCCGTCGACCGCATCGCGATCGCGGTCGGCAACTACGTCGGCGGCGCGCTCTTCCAGGCGACGATCGCCGGCATCACGACGTTCCTCGTGCTGACGATCCTCGGCGTGCCCTTCGCCGCGCCGCTGTCGGCGATCGTGTTCGTCTTCGACCTGATCCCGCTCGTCGGCGCGACGATCGCCGCGGTGCTCGTCGGCCTCGTGACGGTCTTCAACGACTTCCCCGTCGACACGATCGTCTGGGTCATCTGGGCGATCGGCTACCAGCAGATCGAGAACAACGTGATCCAGCCGCAGATCCAGAAGCGCGCGGTCGAGATCCACCCGTTCGCGGTGCTCGTCTCGGTGCTGTTCGGGGCGACGCTGTTCGGGATCGTCGGCGCGCTGCTGGCGATCCCGTTCGCCGCGTCGATCCAGATCGCGTTGCGCGAGTGGTGGGACTACCGCCAGGTCTCCCAGGTCGAGATGCCGCCGGGCGTGGACCTGCCCGAGCCGCCGGAGAGACCGGAGGAGCCGCTGGCGCGCCTGGACCTGCCGCCGTCGGCGCAGGCGCCGGAGGAGCCGCCCGGCGACGGCGGGGCGGGGTAGGGCGCGGCCCGCGCCCCGGCGACGCGTGCGAGCGGCGGGACCGTGTGGCGGCCCGCTACCAGCGCCACCGGCCGGCGGCCGCGAGCGCGTCGGCGAGCGTGGCGTTCGTGGTGGCCGTAGCCGCGGCTGCGCCCTCGCGCACCGCCGTGAGCGCCGGCTCCCCGCCCCCGCAGGCCTTCCAGCCGCCGGCGATCGAGCGCGAGGCGGCGGCGACCGCGCCGAGGCCGTCCTCGTCGAGGAAGCCGGCGAAGTCCTCCGGCCGGCCGCCCTGTGCGCCGAGGCCGGGCACCAGCAGATAGGCGCGCGGCATCAGCGCGCGCAGCCGCGGCGCCTGTCGTGGGTAGGTGAGGCCGGTGACCGCGCCGACGTCCGCGTAGCCGCGCTCGCCGACGCCGCCCGCGCCGAGCTCGTCGACCATCGCGGCGACGCGCTCGTGCAGCGGCGGGCCGTCGGCCGCGCCGATCGGCTGGTCCTGCACCTCGCCGGAGGCGGGGTTGCTCGTGCGCACCAGCACGAACAGGCCCTTGCCGAAGCGCCGCGCGACGTCGATCATCGGCTCCAGCGACTCCGGCCCGAGGTAGGGGCTGACGGTGACGGCGTCGGCGTCGTGGACCGGCAGCTCGGTCTCCTCGTCCAGTCGCACCCGCCCGAGCGCGGCGGCGGCGTAGGCAGCCATCGTGGTGCCGATGTCGCCGCGCTTGGCGTCCTCGATCACGAGCAGGCCCGCGGCGCGCGCGTGCGCCTCGACGCGCTCGAGCGCCGCCACCCCGGCCGACCCGAGCGCCTCGAAGAAGGCCGACTGCGGCTTGACCGCCGGCACCAGCTCCGCGACGCCGTCGACCACCGCTCTGGCGAACGCCTCGACCGCCCGCGCCGCGTCCGCGAGGTCCTCGACGCCGTCGAGCAGCTCCGGCGGCAGCTCCCGCAGGTCCGGGTCGAGCCCCACCACGAGATGGCTCCGCGTCGCCTCCACGCGGGCGATCAGTCGGTCGGCGAAGTGCGAAGCGGGGGACATGCGGCGGGCGTCAGTCTACGATCCGCGAGTGCCGAGCGGAGTGCAGAGCGGACCGGCGAGCGCGCGGGAGCGGGTGGCGCTCGTGGCCGACGAGGGCAGCTTCGCGGCGTGGGACGAGGACGTCGTCTCCGACGACCCGCTCGGCTTCTCGGACACGAAGCCCTACCGCGAGCGGCTCGCCGACGCGGCGGCGAAGACGGGCCTCGGCGAGGCGGTGCTGACCGGCCGGGCGACGCTCGACGGGCGCCCGCTCGCGCTGGTCGCCGGCGAGTTCGGCTTCCTCGGCGGCTCGATCGGCGTCGCGACGGCCGAGCGCGTCGCGCGCGCGTTCGAGCGCGCGACGGCGGAGCGGCTGCCGCTGGTGGCGCTCACCTCGTCCGGCGGCTCGCGCATGCAGGAGGGGACGCTGGCCGTCGTGGGGATGGCGAAGCTGGCCGACGCCGCCGGCCGGTTGCGCGCCGCCGGCCTCCCGTACGTCGTCTGCCTCACGCATCCGACGACCGGCGGCGTGCTCGCGTCGTGGGGGTCGCTGGGGAGCGTGACGTTCGCGCTGCCGGACGCGCTCGTCGGCTTCGCCGGCCCGCGCGTGGTCGAGCTGCTGACCGGCCGCCCCCTGTCCGCGCGGGTGCAGCGCAGCGAGACGCTGTTGGCGCAAGGGCTGGTGGACGGCGTCGTCGAGCCGGCCGGGGTTCGCGCCGCCGTCGGCCGCGTGCTCGCCGTGACCGACGCGGATGCGGGCGCGGGCGCCTCGCCGCACGCCGTCGATCCGGCGGCCGCGGGCTCGCCCGCCGCTGCCGTGGAGCGCGACGCGTGGGCCTCGCTGCGGCACGTGCGCGACAGACGCCGCCCGGGCGCGGGCGCCGTCCTCGACGCGATCGCCACCGACGTCACGGTCCTGCGCGGGGCGCGCGACGGACATCCCGACGACCCCGCCTGCCTGTGCGCGCTCGCGCGCGTCGCCGGGATCCCGGCGGTCGTCGTGGCGCAGCGGCGGCGCGGCGACGGGACGCCCGCGGTGATGAACGCGACCGGCTACCGCAAGGCGCGCCGCGCGATGGCGCTCGCGGCCGAGCTGCGGCTGCCGCTCGTGACGATCGTCGACACGCCCGGCGCGGAGCTGAGCGAGGACGCCGAGCGCGGCGGGCTCGCCGGGGAGATCGCCGGCTGCCTGCGCGACATGGCGGCGCTGCCGGTCCCGACGCTGGCGCTGCTGCTCGGCGAGGGCGGAATCCGGCGGCGCGCTCGCGCTGCTCAACGCCGACCGCGTCCTGGTGGCCGAGCACGCCTCGCTCGGCGTGATCGCGCCCGAGGGCGCCTCCGCGATCCTCTACCGCGACGTCGAGCACGCCGCCGAGCTGGCCGGCACGCAGGGCGGCGCCTCCTGGCAGCTGCGCGACGCCGGCATCGCCGACGCGCTGATCCCCGAGCCGCGCCCGGCCCACGAGGAGCAGGACGCGTTCGTCGCGCAGGTCGCCGCCGCGCTCGCCGCCGAGCTGGCCACGCTCACGGCCGCCGACCCGGCCGCCCGCCTCGCCGAGCGCCACCGCCGCTGGCGGTCCATCGGCATTTCGTGACGAACCCGGGTTACCTGCGACGACGTCGTGCGCCACGCCGATGAAACGGCCGCGCCGATCGCGCGGATGCTCGCTCAGGCGGCGAGCGCGACGGGCTGAGCGCCGCCGGCGGCGAAGCGGTCGCCGTGCGGGCCGCCGAGGGCGAAGTCCGGGTGGGCGATGTCGAGGTAGTGGCCGAAGGACCAGTCGACGAAGCGCTGGGCGGTCATGCCGCGCAGGCCGAGCGCCAAGGCGCGCGGCCAGATCTTCGGGATCAGCCTCTGCACGCGCAGCATCGAGTCGAACGGGAAGCGGTGGCTCGCGCTGAAGCCGTGGTAGCGGGCGAGCGCCTGCTCGCGCGTCTGGCGGCCCTCGACCACGGCGCGCAGCTCGCGGCCGCAGGCCAGTCCGAAGTACAGGGCGGTGCGGATGCCCTCGGCGGTCAGCGGCAGGCAGTGACCGGCCGAGTCGCCGACCATGAAGACGCCGTCGTCGGTGGCGGGGCGCAGCTTGTGGGGGATCCAGTTGCCCTGGAATCTCACCGGGTCGCGGCCCAGGTCCGAAGCCAGGCGCACGGTCGGCTCCTTGACGTGGAAGCGCGGGTCGAACGAGCCGACGCCGACGCGCACCTCGCCGTCGGCGGGGAACGACCAGCCGTAGCCGGCGGGGACGTACGAGCGGTCGATCCAGATCTCCAGGTCGGGGCCGCCGCCGCCCGGGTGGACCTCCAGCCCGCGCGAGAGCAGCGCGTCGGGCGGCTGCACGTTCTCGCCGCGGCCGAGGATCCGCCGCCAGCCGAGGCCGTCGACGATCAGCGGCGCGGTCAGGTCGCCGCGATCGGTGTGGACGACGTCGCCCGTCCGTCCCTCCACCTTGGCGATGTCGAACTCGGCGTCGGCGCCCTGCTCGCGCAGCAGCGCGCACAGCGTGCGGTAGTCGAACGTCGAGAAGGTCCAGGGCAGCTGGTAGCGCACCGTCGTGTGCGGGTTGTGCATCACCAGCTCGCGGAACGTCTGCTGGTGGGCGCCCGTCAGGCCCATGTTGCGCAGCCAGTCCGTCGGGATCCCGCACGCGGACGTCTGCTTCTCGCCGATCTCGTAGCGGTCGACCATCAGCACGCGCGCGCCTGCGCCCGACAGCTCGCGGGCCACGGCGAGGCCGGCGAAGGAGGCACCGCAGATCAGGACGTCGGCGTCGCGGTCGAGCGGCGTCCGCTCCGCGCCGCGCTTGGTCGCACGCTTCGGCATGGGGAGCGCGGATGATACGGCGGGCAGGCCGGCCGCCGGGGCAGCGCCACTCCGCTAACCTCTTTCGGCTTCCGTCCTGTCCCCAACCGGTACCTACATGTCCATCTCAACCGACCTCCCGACCGACGCCAAGATCGTCGAGGGCAGCGATGGCCTGCTGCTCGAGATCGACGGCAAGATCGTCCCCAACTACGACGCGACGCTCACGCCGTTCGAGGAAGGCGACGTCGTCACCGGCAACGTGGTCCGCATCGACAAGGACGAGGTCCTCATCGACATCGGCTACAAGTCCGAGGGCGTCATCCCCGCGAACGAGCTGTCGATCCGCAAGTCCGTCGACCCGAAGGACGAGGTCGAGATGGGCGAGGAGGTCGACGCCCTCGTCCTCACGAAGGAGGACCAGGACGGCCGCCTGATCCTGTCGAAGAAGCGCGCGCGCTTCGAGAAGGCGTGGCGTCGCATCGAAGCGGCCGCCGAGTCGGGCGAGCCGGTCGACGGCACCGTCATCGAGGTCGTCAAGGGCGGCCTGATCATCGACCTCGGGGTGCGCGGCTTCCTGCCCGCCTCGCTCGTCGACATCCGCCGCGTGCCGAACCTGGACGAGTACCTGAGCCAGACGATCGAGTGCAGAGTCATCGAGCTCAACCGCTCGCGCAACAACGTCGTCCTGTCGCGCCGCGCGGTGCTGGAGGAGCAGCGTAGGGAGGACCGCGAGCGGATCCTCGACCGCCTGCAGCCGGGCATGACCGTCGACGGCACGATCTCGAACATCGTCGACTTCGGCGCGTTCGTCGACCTCGACGGGATCGACGGCCTGATCCACATCTCCGAGCTGTCGTGGTCGCACGTCAACCACCCGAGCGAGATCCTCTCGATCGGCGACACGGTCAACGTGAAGGTGCTCGACATCGACAGGGATCGCCAGCGGATCTCCCTGGGCCTCAAGCAGACCCAGGAGGACCCGTGGCAGCGTGTGGTCGACACCTACAACGTCGGCGACGAGCTGGAGGGCAAGGTCACCAAGGTCGTGACCTTTGGCGCGTTCGTCGAGATCCTCGACGGCGTCGAGGGCCTCGTGCACATCTCCGAGCTGGCGCAGCACCACGTCGAGAACCCGCGCGAGATCATCCAGCCGGGCGACGAGGTGAAGGTCAAGATCCTCGAGATCGACTCCGATCGCCGCCGTCTCTCGCTGTCGATCAAGCGCGTCGAGGGCCAGGTGCTGCCGCTGCAGCGTGCGGCCGCCGAGGCCCCGGTCGAGGGCGGCGAGGCGTCGTTCGACGACGTGCCGGAGCTCGGCCTCTCCGAGGACGTCTTCGCCGGCGGCGAGGCCGCGGTCGCCGAGGAGGCGCCTGCGGACGAGGCGCCCGCCGAGGTCGTGCCGGACGCGGTCGCGCCGGCCCCGGAGGCCGAGGAGGCCGAGGCCGCGGTCGAGCCGGTGGTCGAGGAGCCGGTCGCCGAGGAGCCCGTCGCCGAGGAGCCGGCCCCGGAGGCCGAGGCCGAGCCGGTGGTTGAGGAGCCGGTCGCCGAGGAGCCCGTCGCCGAGGAGCCGGCCCCCGAGGCCGAGGCCGAGGCCGACGGTGGCGAGCCGGAGGCCGCCGAGGCTCCGGCCGAGGACCCGACCGCGCAGGCGTAGTCGTCTGAGTCACGAGCACCGCGTCCCGTTCGCAGGGCTGACCGGCGGCATCGCCGCCGGGAAGTCCACGGCGCTCGCGGCGCTCGCCCGGCTGGGCGCGGCGACGCTGTCGACCGACGCGGTCGTCCACGAGCTGTACGCGTCCGACGAGGTGCGCGACCTCGTCGTCTCCCGCTGGGGCGCGGAGGTCGCGCCGGGCGGGATGGTCGACCGCGCGGCCGTCGCCGCGCACGCGTTCGCCTCCCCGGACGAGCGCGCCTGGCTGGAGGGCGTGCTGTGGCCGCGCGTCGGCGCGCGCGTGCTGGCGTTCAAGGAGGCGGCGGAGGCGCAGGAGCCGCCGCCGCCCGCCGCGGTCGTCGAGACGCCGCTGCTGTTCGAGGCGGGGATGGAGGCCGCCTACGACGCCACGATCGCGATCGTCGCGCCGGAGGAGCTGCGCGAGGAGCGCGCCGGCGCGCGCGGGCACGCCGCCGTCGCCGAGCGGATGTCGCGCCAGCTCTCGCAGGAGGAGAAGGCCGCCCGCGCGACGTACGCGGTCGTCAACGACGGCAGCGTCGAGCAGCTCGAGCAGCGGCTGTCTGCGGTCCTTGCAAAGCTGAGACGGTGAGTCCGTCTGCCGCACAGCTGCAGGTGTCGCGGCGGCGCGCCAAGCGGGAGCGGGCGGCGCGCCGTCGTCGCCGCGCGCTGCTCGCGGTCGCCTTCTTCGGAGTCGTCGGCCTCGGCGCGCTGCTGCTGCACCCGCTGTTCACGAGCGCCGTCCACGACTTCACGGCGCTGCCGCTCCGGCACGAGGGGACGATCCGCCAGCAGGCGCGCGACAAGCGCCTGGATCCGTCGCTGATCGCCGGCGTCATCTACGCCGAGACGAAGTTCAGCCCGTCGACCTCGTCGGCGGGCGCGCTCGGGCTGATGCAGCTGCTGCCGTCCACCGCGGACTTCATCGCGCAGAGATCGGGCGGCACGCGCTTCACGACCGCCGACCTCGCCACGCCCGAGATCAACATCGCCTACGGCAGCTGGTACCTGCGCTACCTGCTCGACCGCTACGACGGCGACGAGGTGCTCGCGCTCGCCGCCTACAACGGCGGGATGGGCAACGTCGACAGATGGGTCGCCGACGCGGGCGCCCGCGGCCGGCGGCTCGGCGTCGCGGACATCCCGTTCCCGGAGACGGAGGCGTACGTGCAGCGGGTGCTCGACGCGCGGCGCGAGTACCGCCGCACGTACGCGCGCGAGCTGGGCCTGCAGTAGCGGCGGCGCCGGCATCCCGCCTGGCGGGGCGGGCGCCGGCGCATCCTGCCGCTGCGGCTACTGCTGGAGCGGGGCGATCGCCATCGGGTCCGGCGCGCCGAGCTGCGAGGCGGCCGGCGGCTCGTAGACGGCGCCGGGCTTGGCGCCGAGCGCGAGCAGGCGGATCCCGTCCGGGCCGGGAAGGACCTTGCGGTCGGTCCCGGCGGCGATGCGCACGACGTGGTCGGCGTCGAGCGGGACGCGCTGCGAGCCGTCGATCTCGACCTCGCCGCCGCCGCGCAGCGCGATGAAGACCTCCTCCTGGCCGTCTCTCGCGTGGTCGTGCGTCGGGTAGTGCTCGAAGCTCGGCGGCATGTCGATGATCGCCATGCCGAACGAGCTGACGCCGAGCTCCGCCCGCGCGCGCTTCATCGCCCCGCCGTACGCGCCTTCCATCTCGTCGATGCGCTTGACCGTGAAGTCGGCCATGTGATGCCTCCCGCCGTCAGAGTGTGTGAGCAGTCGCTCAAACATACAGGCGGTATGTGGAGCCTGCGGCGGTTCGCGGGGCATCGCGGCCACCGAGCGGCCGCGATCGCCGCTACCCTCGCTGAACCCCATGCGCAGATTCCACCTCGACGCCGGCTACGCCCCCACCGCCGACCAGCCGCAGGCGATCGCCTCGCTCGCGGAGGGGATCGAGGCCGGCGAGCGCGCGATGACGCTGCTCGGCGCGACCGGCACCGGCAAGACGATGACGATGGCGGCGACGATCGAGGCGGTCCAGCGACCGGCGCTGATCATCGCGCACAACAAGACGCTCGCCGCCCAGCTGTGCAACGAGTTCCGCACGTACTTCCCGAGCAACGCGGTCGAGTACTTCGTCTCCTACTACGACTACTACCAGCCCGAGGCGTACGTCCCGAGCCGCGACCTGTACATCGAGAAGGACTCGGCGATCAACCAGGAGATCGAGCGCCTGCGCCACGCCGCCACCGCGGCGCTGTTCGCGCGACGCGACGTGATCGTCGTCGCGTCGGTGTCGAGCATCTACGGACTGGGATCGCCGGAGACCTACGACCGCAACGTCGTGATCCTCAAGCGCGGCGACATGGTCGACCGCGACGAGCTGCTGAAGAAGCTCGTGTCGATCCAGTACACGCGCAACGACATCCTCCAGCGTGGCACCTTCCGGGTGCGCGGCGAGACGCTGGAGGTCTTCCCGGCCTACGCCGAGTCCGCCTACCGCGTGACGCTGTTCGGCGACGAGGTCGAGGAGATCCAGCACTTCGACCCGCTCACCGGCGAGGTGCTGGAGGAGGAGGTCGAGCACGTCGGGATCTGGCCCGCGACGCACTACAACGTCGAGGAGGGGCAGATCGAGGGCGCCGTGCAGGAGATCGGCCGCGAGCTGAACGAGCGCTGCGCCGAGCTGGAGAGATCCGGGAAGCTGCTCGAGTCCCACCGCCTGCGCCAGCGCACGCAGTACGACATGGAGATGCTGCGTGAGATGGGCTTCTGCTCCGGCGTCGAGAACTACTCGCAGATCCTCGACGGGCGCAGAGAGGGCGAGCGGCCCTACTGCCTGATCGACTACTTCCCCGAGGACTTCGTCTGCTTCGTCGACGAGTCGCACCAGACGGTGCCGCAGATCGGCGGCATGTACGAGGGCGACCGCTCGCGCAAGCAGACGCTGATCGACTACGGCTTCCGCCTGCCGAGCGCGCTCGGCAACCGCCCGCAGAGATTCGACGAGTTCCTCTCGATCGTGCCGCAGCTCGTGCTCGTGAGCGCGACGCCCGGCGAGTGGGAGCGAACGCACAGCCGGCGGATCGTCGAGCAGATCGTGCGGCCGACCGGGATCGTCGACCCGCAGATCGACGTGCGCGAGACGCGGAACCAGATCGACGACCTGATGAACGAGATCCGCGCGCGCGTCGAGCGAGACGAGCGCACGCTCGTGACGACGCTGACGAAGAAGATGAGCGAGGACCTCACCGGCTACCTGCTGGAGATGGGCTTCAAGGTCCGCTACCTGCACTCCGAGGTCGACACGATCGAGCGCATCCAGATCATCCGCGAGCTGCGCCTCGGCGACTACGACGTGCTCGTCGGCGTGAACCTGCTGCGCGAGGGCCTCGACCTGCCGGAGGTCTCGCTGGTGGCGATCCTCGACGCCGACAAGGAGGGCTTCCTGCGCGGGGCCACCTCGCTGATCCAGACGATCGGCCGCGCGGCACGCAACGTCGACGGCAAGGTGCTGATGTACGCCGACAAGGAGACGAAGGCGATGCGCGCGGCGCTGGAGGAGACCGACCGCCGCCGCGCGATCCAGGTCGCCTACAACCTCGAGCACGGCATCACGCCGGAGTCGATCGTCAAGGGCATCTCCGACATCGCCGAGTTCCTGCAGGCCGAGTCGAAGGTGCCGAAGGGCCGCAGACGGCGGATGAAGATCGACGCCGGCAGAACGATGCAGCCGGCCGAGATCGAGAAGGCGATCGTCGAGTGCGAGGAGGAGATGCTCGGGGCCGCCGAGGAGCTGCGCTTCGAGTACGCGGCGAAGCTGCGCGACGAGATCAAGTCGCTGCGGCGCGATCTCGACATCGCGCTGGCGGAGGCGCGCGGCGGCGGCGTGCCGGTGCCGCCGGCGTCGTGACGTGCCGCGCGGCGGATTGACAGGCGAGCCCGCCCGCGAGAGGGTTCGTCGCATGAGGGCTTCTGGCACGCGCACGCTCGGGGGCGCGCTCGCGGCGGCGCTGCTGCTGGCCGCCGCGCCGGCCGCGCACGCCGTCGTCCCGCTCGCCGCCGGCTACGACGCGCGCATCACCGGCGTCGTGTCGGAGTGGAACAGCTTCATCCCGGGCTACCAGGTGACCGGGAACGTCGACCTCAGAAGCGCTGCTGTTCGTCGAGCAGCGCCGCTCGGCGCCGCGCGCCGACGCGCCGGTGGTCGGGCTCTTCACGGGCGAGACGCCGGCGCTCGACAACCGCCCGGGCGCGATCAACTTCGCGACGAACAGCCAGGGCTTCCACGTGATGCCGGACGTGCTCGGCCCGACCGCGGCGGCGATCGACGTCGCGACCGTGCAAGCGGACGTGGCGGCCGGAACGGTCAGCGCGGCGGTCGACGAGCTGTCCGCACGTGGGCTGACGGTCGAGCTGTTCCGCACGTCGTCGTCGCTGATCTCCGCGCCGGCGCAGATCCTCGCCGGCACGATCGCGCTGCAGTTCAGCGCCGACGGGCGCACGGTCACGGGCAGACTCGACTTCGGCGGCAACGGCCTGATCGAGCCGGGCAACCCGCTCTTCCGCGTGCGGCGCTACACGGCGACGGTGACGGGGACGGCGAACACGGCGGTCGTGCTGCCGGGCGGGGCGGGCGGCGGCCAGCAGGACGCCGGCGGCGGCACCGGCGGCGCGAGACCGGTGCTGCGGCGCCTGCGGGTGGCGAGAGGCTTGGCGGGCGCGCGGCGACGCGGCGTCGCGGTCGTGCTGCGCTGCGCGGCCTCGTGCAACGCGCGCGGCGCGCTCGTCGTCTCGAAGGCGCTTGCCAGACGCGCCGGCTTGCGACGCCGCACGGTCGGCACCGCGCGCGCGAAGCGCGGCAAGGCGGGACGGCTCGCCTTCCACGTGCGGCTCTCGCGCACGGCGCGGCTGCGGCTGGCGCACCTGGGGACGGTAAAGCTCAGCGCGCGCGTGAGTGTGAAGAGCGGCGGGGCGACGACGCGCTTCCGCCGCACGCTGACGCTGCACGGCGGCGGGTAGGACGCCCGCCGCCGGCGCTACCGTGCCGGCCGATGGCGCATCCCGACGCCGACGCGATCCTCGCCTGGTACGCCGCCGTGCGGCGCGACCTGCCGTGGCGGCGCACGAGCGACCCGTACCGGATCCTCGTCAGCGAGGTGATGCTCCAGCAGACGCAGGTCGCGCGCGTGGTGCCCTACTACGAGGCGTGGCTGGGGCGGTTCCCCGACGTGGGTGCCTTGGCGGCGGCGCCGGTCGCGGAGGTGCTGCGGCTGTGGTCGGGGTTGGGCTACAACCGGCGCGCCTTGGCGCTGCAAGCGGCGGCCGGCGTCGTCGCGCGCGACGGCTGGCCGCGGACGGTCGAAGGGCTGCTGGCGCTGCCCGGCGTCGGGCCGTACACCGCGGCGGCGGTCGCGTCGTTCGCGTTCGGCGAGCAGGCGGCCGCGGTCGACACGAACGTGCGGCGCGTGATCGAGCGGCTGGATCGCCGGCGCCGGCGCGCGCCGGAGCTGGCCCGGCGGGCGCAGGCGATCCTCCCCGAGGGACGGGCCCCGGACTGGAACCAGGCGCTGATGGAGCTGGGCGCGACCGTCTGCACAGCGCGCGCGCCGGCCTGCGAGGCGTGCCCGGCGGCCGGCTGCCGCACGCGCGGGCGAACGCTCGCGTGGGGCGAGGCGCCGACCGCCCGGCGCAGCTCCGAGCACGTCCGCTTCGAGGACACCGACCGCTACGTGCGCGGCCGGATCGTCGCCGCGCTCGTCGCGGGGGAGGGGCTGCCGGACGGCTTCGCGCCCGACCGGCTGGAGCGCGCGCTCGCCGGCCTGGAGCGCGACGGGCTCGTGGCGCGCGAAGCCGGCGCCGTGCGCCTGCCGCAGCGCTAAGCTCGGCGAGATGGCGCTCGACCGTCGCAGCATCGAGAAGCGCGACTTCCCCCAGCGGTTCCGCGGCTACGACCGCGCCGCCGTCGACGCGCACCTGCGCTGGGTCGCCGACGAGCTGGAGGCGCGCGTCGCCTCCTCCGCCGACGCGGCCGCCGAGCAGGTGCGGGCCGTGCTGACGGCGGCGGAGCGGAGTGCCGCCGAGATCGTCGCGGGGGCGGAGTCCGAGGCCGGGCGGATCGGCAGCGCCGCCGGCCGCGCGGGCGACGAGAGCACCGCGCGCGTGACGGCCGCCGCGAGCGGTGCGCTCGAGCGGATCGAGACGTTGCGCGGCGAGCTGACGACGCTGCTGGAGGCGCTCGGCACTCGGCCGCCGGCCGCTGCGGCGCCCGACGTCGCGCCGGAGCCGCTCGTGCCGGATCCGGCCGCGCCGGCGCCCGGCGGCGACGCGGCAGTCGACGCCGATCGGCTCGTGCCCGACCCGGACGCACCGGCGCCGCAGCCGGCCGGCGACGCCGACGACGCCGGCGCGCGGCTCGTGGCGCTCGAGCTGGCGCTGAGCGGGGCCCCGCGCGAGCAGGCCGAGCAGGTGCTCGACGAGCAGTTCCGCCTCGGCGACCGCCGCGCCGGGCTGCTCGACGACGTCTACGCCGCCGCCGGTCGCTAGCGGTCCGCCGGCGCCTCGCCCGCGCGGGACGCTACCCTGCCGCGCCAGCGTGCCGACTACCGCGCGAGAGCCCGCAGCGCCGTCGCCCGCCCGCGGGCGCACCGCCGTGCCGTGGCTCGCGCTCGGCGCGATCCTGCTGCTCGCCGCCGTCCTGCGCTTCGCGACGCTGCGCACGCAGAGCATCTGGTTCGACGAGGCGGCCACGTGGGACCTCGTCCGGCGGCCGTTCGGCGAGATGCTCTCGCGGCTCCCGCACGGGGAGAGCAACCCGCCGCTCTTCTACCTGTTCGAGTGGGGGTGGACGCGCGTCTTCGGCGACGGCGAGGCGGGCCTGCGCTCCCTGTCCGCACTCGCCGGGCTGCTGACGGTGCCGGTCGCCTATGCAGTCGCCGCGCGCGCCGCCGGCGGCTTGTCTCGGGCCGGCCTCGCCGCCGCGGCGCTGGTGGCGGTGAACCCGCTGCTCGTGTGGTTCTCGCAGGAGGCGCGCAGCTACGCGCTGGCGGTGCTGCTGAGCGCGCTCGCGCTGCTGCTGTTCCAACGCGCGCTCGCCGACCCGCGTCGTCGCGTCCTGGCCGGCTGGGCGCTCGCGGCGATCCTGGCGCTCGCGACCCACTACTTCACCGCGTTCGTGCTCGCGCCGCAGGCGGCGTGGCTGCTGTGGCGCCATGCACGGCGGCGTGAGGCCGCGGTGGCGATCGGTGCGTTCGCGGCGGCCGGGCTGGCGCTGCTGCCGCTGCTGCTCGCACAGCGTGGGAACCCGTATGACATCGCCGGCACGTCGCTGGTCGTGCGGCTCGCCCAGGTACCCAAGCAGTTCGTCCTCGGCTACCGCGGGCCGCTCGCGCTGCCGTTCGGCCTGCTCGCCGCTGCGCTCCTCGCGGGCGGGGCGTGGCTGCTGCTGCGCCGCACGTGTGCGCCGGCGCGGCGGCGCGCGCTGCTGTTGGCCGCGATCGGCGCCTGCGGCGTCGCGCTCCCGCTGCTGGCGGCGCTGGCGGGCGTGGACTACCTGAACGCGCGCAACGTGCTGCCGGCGCTCGTCCCGCTGCTGGCGGCGCTCGGCGTCGGGTACGGCGCGAGCCGGTCGCCGGGGATCGGCCTCGCGCTGCTCGGCGGACTGTGCGCGATCTCGCTCGCGATCGTCGTGACGGTCGGCGCCGACGCGCAGTACCAGCGCCCGGACTGGGCCGGCCTCGCGCGCGCGATCGGCACGACCGACGGCACCCGTGCGCTCGTCGTCTCGCCCGCCAACGGCGAGCTGGCACTGCGCTACTACCGGCGCGGCATCTCCACGATGCCGCCTGAGGGCGCCGGCGTGCGCGAGCTCGACGTCGTCGCCGTCGCCGGCTCGCGCGACCCGGGCAAGGCGCCCGAGCTGCCCGGGTTGGTCGGGACCGGCCTCGGCGTCGGCGGCTTCGGCCCGCCGCGCAGGACGGCCACCGCGACCTACGAGATCCTGCGCTTCCGCGCGACCGGCAACACGCCCGTCCACGTAACACCCGACCCGCTCGGCATCCTGCGCTTCGGCGAGGCATACCCGTCGGTCGACGTGTTGCCGGGCACGCGCTGAGCGAGCCGCCGAGCTCCGGCTGCCGCGTGCCGGCGCCTCACGGCGCCGGTGACCGGAACGCGCAGCGCGTCCTGGAGGTGGTACGCGTGGCTTCAACGGAGCCGGCGCCTTGCGGCGCCGGTGACGTTCGCGGCCGAGCGCAGTCTCGATGCGGCACCCTGCTTCAACGGAGCCGGCGCCTTGCGGCGCCGGTGACTCCGTCGCCTCGGCGACCGGGGCGGCGGCGTTCGTGCTTCAACGGAGCCGGCGCCTTGCGGCGCCGGTGACAGGGATCGCGCCGCAGTTCCAGCGCCCGGTGTTCGCTTCAACGGAGCCGGCGCCTTGCGGCGCCGGTGACAGCTGCCGATAGGGTGCGCGCCACTCCCAGACTCCGGCTTCAACGGAGCCGGCGCCTTGCGGCGCCGGTGACTCTGCCGCCTGTCACATCGACCGTCTGGTTGAGCGCGCTTCAACGGAGCCGGCGCCTTGCGGCGCCGGTGACCGGAAGCTCGTGTCAGAGGACCCCGAGGTCTCCGAGCTTCAACGGAGCCGGCGCCTTGCGGCGCCGGTGACGCGACCGGCGCGGCCCGCACGCTCGGCGCGGTCGGGCTTCAACGGAGCCGGCGCCTTGCGGCGCCGGTGACGACGATGAACGGCGTGCGCACGACCCCGTTGTTCGCGCTTCAACGGAGCCGGCGCCTTGCGGCGCCGGTGACAGTAGCTGAATGTGGTCGGCCTCTCTGGCACCGGGGCTTCAACGGAGCCGGCGCCTTGCGGCGCCGGTGACGGCGGGCGGCTGGTGCAGGCGGATCAGCGTGACCGAGCTTCAACGGAGCCGGCGCCTTGCGGCGCCGGTGACGGCGGGCGGCTGGTGCAGGCGGATCAGCGTGACCGAGCTTCAACGGAGCCGGCGCCTTGCGGCGCCGGTGACGGCGGGCGGCTGGTGCAGGCGGATCAGCGTGACCGAGCTTCAACGGAGCCGGCGCCTTGCGGCGCCGGTGACGCTACGACAGCTTCCCCGACGCGCTCGTGGGCATGCTTCAACGGAGCCGGCGCCTTGCGGCGCCGGTGACAGGACGGCGGCTCTGCCCTTGCGGTCGATGGACTGGCTTCAACGGAGCCGGCGCCTTGCGGCGCCGGTGACCAGCCGCCGCTCACGGCGCGCTTGAGCGCGGCACCGCTTCAACGGAGCCGGCGCCTTGCGGCGCCGGTGACGACCCGGCCTTGCGAGCAACGTCGGCCGGAGATTCGGCTTCAACGGAGCCGGCGCCTTGCGGCGCCGGTGACGACCCGGCCTTGCGAGCAACGTCGGCCGGAGATTCGGCTTCAACGGAGCCGGCGCCTTGCGGCGCCGGTGACCCTGAGCGCGAGCCGATCAGCGAGCTGGTCACGAAGCTTCAACGGAGCCGGCGCCTTGCGGCGCCGGTGACCATTCACGGTGGCTGTATGACCGCCCCCCGATGGGCTTCAACGGAGCCGGCGCCTTGCGGCGCCGGTGACAGGGTGCCCACAGCTCAGCGGATGCCGATGCCCAGCTTCAACGGAGCCGGCGCCTTGCGGCGCCGGTGACCGCGGTCTGAGCGTGTCGCCGGCAAGACGCCCGCCGGCTTCAACGGAGCCGGCGCCTTGCGGCGCCGGTGACTCGGCGCTGTCGGCGCGCGTATCAATGGCTACGTCGCTTCAACGGAGCCGGCGCCTTGCGGCGCCGGTGACGGCCGATGCCGGGATAGTCAGTCGAGAGTTCGTCAAGCTTCAACGGAGCCGGCGCCTTGCGGCGCCGGTGACAAGAGGCGCCGGCTCCGGCCCGCATCGTCAGAGCCGCTTCAACGGAGCCGGCGCCTTGCGGCGCCGGTGACCGGCCTGTGCCCGGGTCGTACCAGTTCGATACATCGCTTCAACGGAGCCGGCGCCTTGCGGCGCCGGTGACAGTCCCCCAGGCGCTCGAAAGTTGCTCGCGCTACGTCGCTTCAACGGAGCCGGCGCCTTGCGGCGCCGGTGACCCGCTTCGATAGTGCGCGTACCCCCGCTGTCTTGGCTTCAACGGAGCCGGCGCCTTGCGGCGCCGGTGACTCGGCCTTCGCGCCCGGCGACGGCGCGGTCACGACGCTTCAACGGAGCCGGCGCCTTGCGGCGCCGGTGACTTCGGCGGCTCCGGCAGCGTCATGCTCGCCGCAGCACAGCTTCAACGGAGCCGGCGCCTTGCGGCGCCGGTGACCAGACTGTCGCCGACTGAGGCCGGCGTCGTATCAGGCTTCAACGGAGCCGGCGCCTTGCGGCGCCGGTGACAAAGCCGCGGCTTCTTCGCACGCGAGGTCGACTACGCTTCAACGGAGCCGGCGCCTTGCGGCGCCGGTGACGTGCCTTTCTCGGTCGGGGTGTGGCGATGCCCTTGCTTCAACGGAGCCGGCGCCTTGCGGCGCCGGTGACTTGCCCATCTCGAACAGGTCCAACAGCGCCTCATTGCTTCAACGGAGCCGGCGCCTTGCGGCGCCGGTGACTCGGGTCCCTCGCACTCGGCGGCTTCCTGCTGTGGCGGCTTCAACGGAGCCGGCGCCTTGCGGCGCCGGTGACGTGCAGGCAGCATCCGGGATACGCTCTACCAGATACGCTTCAACGGAGCCGGCGCCTTGCGGCGCCGGTGACCCCCGGTGGCCGGTAGCGGCGTGGCTAGATCGACGCTTCAACGGAGCCGGCGCCTTGCGGCGCCGGTGACGCCCAAGGATGTGGACGTGGGCTTGGTACCGGACAGCTTCAACGGAGCCGGCGCCTTGCGGCGCCGGTGACCCGAGCGCGGGCGGGGCCTGCTCCTGCGCGTTGCCGCTTCAACGGAGCCGGCGCCTTGCGGCGCCGGTGACCCCGGCTTGCCGGTCGAGCATGGCCGTGAGCTGGCCGCTTCAACGGAGCCGGCGCCTTGCGGCGCCGGTGACAGCGCCGGCCCGTCAAGCGCTGCAAGGCCATCGGGCTTCAACGGAGCCGGCGCCTTGCGGCGCCGGTGACGCGCTCACAGGAGAGAGCTCGACGCCGCGCGGCGTCGCTTCAACGGAGCCGGCGCCTTGCGGCGCCGGTGACGGCGACTGCCTAGGAGGCACACATGGCATCCCCCGCTTCAACGGAGCCGGCGCCTTGCGGCGCCGGTGACCGCACAGGACCGCGACGCCTGGATCGTGCGGTGGCAGCTTCAACGGAGCCGGCGCCTTGCGGCGCCGGTGACAGCCCTTGACGAAGTACGCAGGCAAGCCCTTGACGAAGCTTCAACGGAGCCGGCGCCTTGCGGCGCCGGTGACCGTGCCGCTGCGTAGATACGTCGTCGTGCTCGGCACGCTTCAACGGAGCCGGCGCCTTGCGGCGCCGGTGACGGGCGCGCGGATGGCAGCGCGTCACCGGCGGCGGGCTTCAACGGAGCCGGCGCCTTGCGGCGCCGGTGACATCACGCGCTCAGCGGGCAGCATCCTCGCCTCCCTCGCTTCAACGGAGCCGGCGCCTTGCGGCGCCGGTGACCACGAGCACCCCGACGACGTAGTCCTGCTCGGCCTCGCTTCAACGGAGCCGGCGCCTTGCGGCGCCGGTGACGGCGCGCGCAGCGCCATCGCGTACGCGGTTCTGTGGCTTCAACGGAGCCGGCGCCTTGCGGCGCCGGTGACCTTGGTCGTCCCCGACGCCCGGCGGAGGCCGGGCAGCTTCAACGGAGCCGGCGCCTTGCGGCGCCGGTGACCCGTCGCGCGCGGCGGCTGCGACAGCAGGTCGTCGCTTCAACGGAGCCGGCGCCTTGCGGCGCCGGTGACTACCAGTCGGCCGACCCCGCGCCGGTCCACAGCAAGCTTCAACGGAGCCGGCGCCTTGCGGCGCCGGTGACACGCCGCCGGTGTGGAACTTCGGGAACAGGTCCATGCTTCAACGGAGCCGGCGCCTTGCGGCGCCGGTGACCCGTCCCAGTCGGGCAGCTCCCATGCCCACACGATGCTTCAACGGAGCCGGCGCCTTGCGGCGCCGGTGACCCGTTGTCGGTGTGGCCGAGCTGCCAGCCGATCTCCGGGCTTCAACGGAGCCGGCGCCTTGCGGCGCCGGTGACGACCCGCCGCGACAGGCGCGGCGCGACGTCCGCGACGCTTCAACGGAGCCGGCGCCTTGCGGCGCCGGTGACTCGGTCGTCGACGGCATGTACGACGGGGTGATCGCGCTTCAACGGAGCCGGCGCCTTGCGGCGCCGGTGACGTCGAACAGGGGTCCGAGTCCGGTCAGCGGTGGCGTGCTTCAACGGAGCCGGCGCCTTGCGGCGCCGGTGACCTTCTCCGGCGTCGACTCGTCACCGTCGCTTGTGAGGCTTCAACGGAGCCGGCGCCTTGCGGCGCCGGTGACCGATCGCGCGGGCGGCCGGGGCCGTCTCGGCGACGCTTCAACGGAGCCGGCGCCTTGCGGCGCCGGTGACACGAACTGGTAGGACTCTCCGATGCCCGAAGCCATGCTTCAACGGAGCCGGCGCCTTGCGGCGCCGGTGACCCTAACGTACGCAGTCACCACCGGCCAAGTGGAAGGCTTCAACGGAGCCGGCGCCTTGCGGCGCCGGTGACACCTCTGCCGGTGAGAAGTGCCGCGCTGGGATCGCCCGGCTTCAACGGAGCCGGCGCCTTGCGGCGCCGGTGACGCCGCGTCGTCAGACGCTGGGGCGCCGCATGGAGAGGCTTCAACGGAGCCGGCGCCTTGCGGCGCCGGTGACAGCCGGTCGTAGGAGGTGATGTTGGTGCTCGACTTGCTTCAACGGAGCCGGCGCCTTGCGGCGCCGGTGACAGCTGCGCACCGACGTCGACGCCGGGGCGTCCTACAGCTTCAACGGAGCCGGCGCCTTGCGGCGCCGGTGACTGCGCTTCGGCGACCCGCCGCTCGAGCTGCCCGCCGCTTCAACGGAGCCGGCGCCTTGCGGCGCCGGTGACTCGCCCGTCAGCGTGCCGCTCACGTACGTGTTGATGCTTCAACGGAGCCGGCGCCTTGCGGCGCCGGTGACCTGCGTTCCGTCGGCGGTCGACGGGTTCAGCATCACGCTTCAACGGAGCCGGCGCCTTGCGGCGCCGGTGACTCCGGCACATCTCGTCCGTTGACGTGTTGATGTACAGGCTTCAACGGAGCCGGCGCCTTGCGGCGCCGGTGACATCGCCATCGGGGCCGCGTACATCTTCGGCAAAGAGCTTCAACGGAGCCGGCGCCTTGCGGCGCCGGTGACCGGTGTCGTAGGCGGAGTAGCTCTTCGTCTTGATCGCTTCAACGGAGCCGGCGCCTTGCGGCGCCGGTGACGGCTCGCGAAATTCGGGCCGGGTTTGCAGGAGCTTTGCAGAGCCTTGCGAGTGGTGCGGCGATCGGAGGGTGGCGGGTGGGTCGCGCGGGTGTGCTCGCCGCATGGTTATGGCGGATTTGCGGGAATTTTCCGTTCGCGAGCGCTCCCTGGGGTTCGGGACACCACCTGACCCCTCGCAACGTGCCGGGGTCACCAGATCGCCGGGTCGTCCGAGGGAAGGTCGCGGCGGCGACCGATGAACTCGATGCATCTCACGCCGCGGCCAGCGGGTGGGCCGAGGTCGAAGATGCTGACGCTGTCCTCGGTCTGCTTCATCTCCTCGACGAGCGCGCCCTTGAGCCTCATCAGCTCGACGGTCGTGAGGTCGCAGACGAACAGCGAGTACTGGAGCGGCTCGCCGAAGTCCTTCGCGACCCGGTGCACGCGTCGCAGCCGCCGCTTCTCGCGGATGTCGTAGGCGAGCAGGTAGCGCGTTCGGTCGGCCACGAGCCCCGCCGGCTATCGAGTTGTCAAGGACCGGTACGCCGGCGCGTTGCCGACGAGCACCGCCGCGAGCAGACGCGCCTGGATCTCCAGCGCGCGCCGGTAGCTCGTGCGATAGCCGAACAGCGGATGTCTGAGCTCCGCTCTCATCCGCCGCTCGTAGGCGGCAATGACTCTGCGCCGCGCGGTGGGCGTCAACGCCACGCCGCCCGCACGCTCCACGAAGTCGCGCTCGCCGACCTCGCCGTTGTTGACCGCCATCAGCACGGTCGAGTCGCCGACGAGCGGGCGCATCTCCTCCATCAGGTCGAGCGCCAACGCCGGCCGGCCGAAGCCCGGGCGGTGGTAGAGCCCGACGTACGGGTCGAGGCCGGCGGCGAGCGTCGCGATCACCGCGTCCTTCGTCAGCAGGGCGTAGACGAACGACAGCAGCGCGTTCACCGGGTCGCGTGGCGGGCGTCGGTTGCGCTCCTCGAACGCGAACGCCGTCCCCGGCCCGGCGTCTCTCAGCAGCGCGCCGAAGCGCTCGAAGTAGATGCGCGCGCCGGTCCCCTCGATCCCCAGCAGCGACTCGCTGACCCGCTCTCGCTCGGCCGCCTTCGCCAGGTCCGCAAGCTGCGCGACCGCGGTCTTCGCCGCCTCGCCGCCATGACGGCGCAGCAGCGTCCGTTGGTTGCGCAGCTTGCCCGCGACCATCGCGGCCGCGACGTCGCCGGCGCCGATCGCCGCCGCGCGGTGCTGGCGCATCCGCACGAGCACGTTCTTCGACGCGGCCGCGTGCGCGAAGCCGGAGAGCCAGCCGCCCATCGTGAGCCACAGCACCGGGATGCCCGCGTCGAAGCAGGCGCGCAGCACCGCCGAGCCGACGTCGACATTGCCGAACGCGGCGATGTGCGAGACGTCCAGCAGTCGCCGCGAGGCGACCTCCTCGCCTCTCTCGAGCGCGACGATCCGCCCACCGCGCTTCGAGATGCGGCTGCCGGGCGTGGCCGCGTACAGCGGCTGGGCGGGGGAGTCGGCGGCGACGAGGCGGCGCGGCGCGGCGTCGGTGCGCTCGGCGAGCGTGTTGACCTCGTCCGGCAGGCAGATCCCGACGAGCGAGCAGCGCGGGCACTTCGGGCTGTCGACGAGCGGCGCCGGCGGGATCCCGCGCGCCGCGTTGTCCCGCAGCTCCGCGATCGCAGCGAGCGTCTGCTGCTCCAGCTCGGGTGTCAGCTCGATCGAGTGCCGCGTGCGCGTCCGCGCGAAGTACACCTCGGCGCGCGGGACGTCATGCCCGGCGTCGCGCAGGATCAGCGACTGCGCGCACAGCTGCACCAGCTCCGGCTCCCACAGCGGGGGCCCGTCGCCGTCGCGCGGGCGCCCGCGCTTGACCTCGACGGGCACGACGCTGCCGTCGGCCGCCGATTCGAGCACGTCGACTCTCGCGATCAGGCCGAGGCGCTCCGAGGAGACCATGACCGAGGTGCTCTGCGGCGAGCCGTCGGGCTCGGCGTCGGGCGTTCTCGGCGCCGGTGGCCGTCCGCGCGGAGCGTCCGTGCGCCGGTGCACGTACGTCCCCTCCGCCGTGTCCGCGTTGTCCGCGAACTCGCGCCCGACCCACTCCAGATACGCCAGCCGCGGGCAGTAGACGTGCTCGTTGAGGATGCGGGCGGGGATGAGGTCGGGGAGGGTCACGTCTACTCGGTGATCTGGAACGCGCGTTGTGTCGAAATCGTCGTCGTAAGGCAGCCGGTTGACGAGCAGCGCCCTGCTCGTGTGCGGCGACTCAATCGTCGGGACGCATCACTCCGAGTCCGTAGTGGCTGAGAGCCCCGATCGCGATCGGGCCCTGCACCGGCTTGGCGAAGCGCAGGCGCACGCCGTACAGCCGGGCGCGCTGAAGCCGTGAGGTGCCGACCTTCGAGCTCCGGAAGCGATGCCAGGAACCGTGATCGAAGACGATCTCCTCCGGTTCGGGGAGACCGCCGCGGCGGCGAAGCTCCGCTCGCACCTGATCCTCGGGCGTGTCGACGGCTTGGCCGCCGCGCACCTTGGGGTGGCGCAGGAGCCCGAACGGCGTCAGCGATCTCCACGCGCGAGCACGCCCGAGCACCGGTGGGATCTGGAGCTCCTCGGGCACCCCGAGCGCGGCGAGCACGCATGGGAGCCGTTCGGCCGACTCGTGCAACTTGATGTACGTGACCCCGGTGAGCGCGGCGATCTCGCGCGGGCCGAACCCCTCTGGAGCCCAGACGAACAGACGATCCACACGCGCGCCGTGGTCCTCGGGAGCGGCGAGGTAGTGCGCGTGGAGATGCTGGTCGGAGCGCGGCGAATCTCCGTTTCGGCCGCTGAACGTCGGCGACGCGGCTCTGTCGTTGGCGGCGCCGTAGCGCGACTGCACCGCGCTCCGCAGCGCCTGACCGAGCGCCACCGCCTCGGTGATCGCCGGCCGGCTTCCGCCGGTGAGCCGAAACACCGCTACCTGGGGAGCCTGCGGTTCGCGCGCCGTCCTGCGAGGGGGGCGACACGCAGGCTGATGGCGCACTGCATACGTCACTCGCTGCGCGCCCGGGGGCACAAGGTGGCGCCGCGAGCGCAGCTCCGTGACGGACACCGTCAGCATCTCCAGCGACTGGTTGGTGGCGGGGCAGAGCAGATCCACGAGCTCGTTGCCTTCGTCGGGATCCGCGACCAGCTCGAGCGGCAGCGCCCCGATCGAGCCCGGCTCCTCACCGTCGAGCAGCGTCGCCGAGCAGAGCGACTCAGAGCGTCCGAGGTAGGCAAGCGACCTGACCGCCTCGGCGAGCGCCGCGGCTGCCTCCTCGTCGAGGCTCGCCTCCCACCAGGCGCGCAGCTCGCTGACCGGGTCGAGGGCCATGAAGCCGTCGAGGATCTTCGTCGTCGCGTCCCGGTGGAGCGGCGAGTAGCTCACCTTTGGCATGTAGTGGCGCGTATGGCCGGCCAGCGCCGCGGGAAGCTCGTACGCCGGCGGTCCGCTCGCGACGAGCGTCCCCAGCGCGCGGTCGACGGCCTCGCGCCGGGCGGCCAGTCGGATGTCGGTGCGGGACGCCGAGTAGATGGCGCGCAGCAGTCGCCAGGGACTCGGCGGCCACTCTGGCACGGCGTCGTTGACGTTCGCACCCCAGGGCGTCGCGTGATAGCGCCCGAGGTCGAAGCGGATGGAGAGCCCGACCATCGTGCTACCCCAGGAGCCCGGTGCGCGGCTCGCTCGAGTCGAATGCGACGGGCGAGGCCTCGATGCGCTTGGCAAGCGCCTCAGCGCTGGGGATCTCCCATCCGTCTGGGCGCCGGGCTTCTGATGTCGTCGACCACCAGGTCGCACGCGGTTCGCAGCCGCAGCGGGCGATCGAGCAGCGTCCGGATCTCCCACAGCGCGATCGCGACGAGCAGGTCGGTCGCGTCGTCGCCGAGGCCGTAGCCGCGGATCTGCTCGAGGTCGACGGCGACGCTCATGACGATCTCGGCGGCCGTGTACTCGGTGCGCCCGAACGGGACGAAGCCGTATCCCTCTCTCGCGGCTCTGCCCTCGTGCGCGGTCGGGCTGACGTCGTCGCGCTTGACGCCGCCGGAAACCACCGGCCGCGCGTCGTGCGCCTCCATGACGGCCGTGATCGCCCGCCGCACCTTCGGGTTGCCGAATCTTCTCCACTGCGGGTCCGAGAAGAAGACGCCGTGGAGCAGGCACAACGGGTCGAGCTGGAACAGCCCGGCGTAGATCGAGCGCCAGTCGAGCGGGATGCCCTCCTCGACCGCGAGGCGGCCGATCATCCACTCGCCGATCGGCGTGCCGTCGAGCTGAGCGTTCTTGACGTAAGCCCCGGCGAGGCGGTGCGGCTCGAGCCGCGAGGACGTGAGGAAGCGGTCGTGCCCGTCGCGAACCTCGACGTAGGGCAGTCGCGCGACCGCAGGCACGGGCCGATTGCCGGCGTCGTCCCAGCAGGCGCCCTCGAGGTGGTTCGCGAGCGACTGCACCGACTCGACGAGCAGCGCACGCTCTGAGGTTCCGTCCTGTCTCGGACGTTCGAACTCGGCTGCGCCCAGGTCTGGGAAGCCGGTGGGCTGGAACGCCGATCCGATGGCCGGCGACAGCCGGGCGTCGAGGATGAGGCGCGGCTCCGTTCGAGCCCTTCGATCATGCTGCTTCCTCCGTGTCCTGGGGGTTGGCGTCATCGGGCGCCGGTGCGGTGACTCGTCGCCGCAGCGCGCGGATCTCGTGTGGTGCGACCGGCACGAGAAGGGCGGCGCACAGCTGCGTCCCCGGAGCTGCGCCGTCCACGAGGTCGCTCGTGCGTGCGCGTGGCGGCAGGCCAGCCATCTGCAGGCGCAGCAGCGCATCGCGGATCACGGGCTCGACGCGGCCCGCCGCAAGTCGGGCAGCCCATCCCGGTCGTGGGCCGAGCTGGGCGTCGCCGCGGGGTCCGCGCGCGCCGTTCGACAGCACTTCTGAGCGTGACCAAGCGAGGAGCAGCACGTCGAGCGCCGGCTGAGGGCGGGGGGGACCCGAGGCGCGCGCCGGGATTGGGATGTTCTCGCGACGCTCGAGCAGCGTCATGCCGAGCAGCAGACGCATGATCCGGTCGTCGTCGAGCGCGCCTGCGGCGAAGCCGTGCACGACGGCGAGCGGACACCACGATCCGAATGTGTAGGCGGGGTGCGCGCGCCGGGCAGGGTCCGGCTCTCTTGCGCTGCGAAGCGCGTCGAGGTGGCGGCGGGCGTGGATGGCGGCCAGTCGGCCGATCGCACTGCCGCCGAGGACGGCGTGGCGCCGGCTCTCGTCGAAGGCGCGGCCGCCGTCGACCGTCCCGTGGAGATAGTCGCGCAGCGCGGGGGAGCGCATGGCTTTGGGATGGTCGGCCAGCGACGCGATCGCCGACGCGATCGCGAACTCCTCCGAGCCGTCGTCCGCCGCGGCGATCCAAGTCGTGGCGTCGGCGCCGAACAGCGGGCGCAGGCCCGCGTGCGTGGCCGTCGCGGCGCTGCGGGCGAGCGCCTGCTCGATCGCCCCGATCGCTTCGAGCGTCGCGCATCCGTCAGCCGGGCTGCCCGTCGCGGCAAATCCGAAGGCCGTCCGCTCGAGCCGGCGTCCCGCGAGGGCGATCGACTGCGGGCAGCGATCGCCTCCGGCGAAGCTGAGCACGCGCGTCAGCCACGGGTCGATCGAACGCAGCGCTCCGGCGGCCGGACGCGGCGAGACCCGCACGCGACCGACCGGCACCGCAAGCGTGGCCTGGCCGGCGCGCTCGAGCAGCGCGTAGCGCTCGAAGGCGTCGATCCCTCGGGCGACGCCCAGCTCGCCTGCGGCGCGGACGAAGTCGAGCCCCGTCGAGGCCATGCGGCGCCGCGTGCCGCTGCCGACCTCCGCACGCGACTCCCGGGCGAGCGCCGAGATCTCGCCGTACGTGGCCCAGGCCGACCACAGCGGCAGCCACAGCTCGGCGCGACCGGACTCCCCGCTCACCGCGGAGCCATAGCCGGCTGCGGTGGGGCGGGCGGTGAACGGGGCGACCATCTGGCCGCGGCGGTTGGTCCCCAAGCGGCGCGCGGCGCTCGCGCTGAGGGCGACGGCGCCCTCGATCGCGAGCACCAGGTCCCAGGGGTTGCCGAGGCTCGCCGTCGCGGGCAGCGGGGAGTTCACCGGGGAGTCGTCGCGCTCGAAGTGCGCGAGCGTCGTCCGGTCGAGGCTCGTGGGCGAGTCGAAGAGCGCGCCGTCGAGCAGCGCGGCGGTCGAGTGACCTCCCAGCAGCAGCTCGCCCACGGCTCGCATGTAGTTGGAGGAGAAGTCGAAGCGTCCGTCGTTCCCTCCCGAGCCGAGGATTGGAGGGAACGCGAGGCGGTCGTCCGAGAGCACGATCGCGGCGTCGAGCCACTCGAGCGCCGGGTCCGGCCAGCGGCGGCGCGCGGCCCGCACGAGTCGCTCCTTCTGGTCGCCTTCCGGCTTGCCGGGGATCCCTTCGTCGGACAGGAGGTCGCGGGTCAGTCCGACCAGCTCGCGGTAACGCTCCAGCCGCGGGTCCTGCGAGTCCGCGATCCGTGCGAGGTTCGCGACGGCCGTCGAGTTGGCTCTCGGGTAGAAGCCACTGCCGGCGTTCCACGGCGAGAGCACCGGCGTGGGTGCGTAGCGTTCGGTCCAGAAGCTGCGCAGGGCGTCCTCGTCGAGATCTGAGGAAAGCTCCAGCGCGCCGGCGCTCCAGCGCACCCGGCAGCTCGCGTCGTGCTGGTGCGCGAGCACGCGCAGGATGCCGAGGCCCTTGAGATATCCGGCGAGCGGTCGCGTGCGACAGCCGGAGAGCCGCAGCTCAGGCACTCGCCCTCCAGTCTGCGACGCGCACCAGCGCCTCGAGGAGCCCGAGCCGGAACGGACCGAGCTCGGCGTCGTCGCGCAGCGCCGCAGCCATAGCGGCCCACGAACGATCGCCTCCGAGCTCCATGGGCGTCAGGTCGATCCGCGTCTCGGGGATCGACCCGACAGGCGAGTCGACCGGCGGGAGAGTGTCGCCCTCGACGATCCCGAGCGCATAGCGGGCATCAGTCGCCCCGTTCTTCGGAGCGGCCTCTCCTGGGGCAGGGCGGATGGAGAGACGGACCCGCCCATGGTGCGCCGCGACGAGATAGGCGGTGAGTTGCGCTTGCGACAGCTCCAGCGCATCGGCGTGGGCGAGGAGGGCGAGCGCCGAGGCGAGCTCGTGGCGGAAGAAGGGGCGCGAGTGTCTGCCACGTCGCTCGCTCTTGGCCCAGACCAGGTCGTCGCGGTCGGGGTGGCGCTCGCGGTCGATCCCGTCGCGCAACGTCTCCTGGAAGACGGGGTGGGCCTTGCCGACGTCGTGCAGCGCGGCCGCAGTCCTCAGCGTGGCTCTCCAGCGATCGAGCATCAGCGCATCGGCGATGCGTCCGGCCTCGGACTCGGTCGCGACCAGGTGGTCGCTCAGCGTCTGCGCCTCTCTGACGACGCTCGCGTCGTCAGAGGACATTCCCTCGGGCTTCGGGCGCGGACCGGATGGGGGCACGACGGTGACCGGTGCCTTGGCGGTTCTCGGGCTCCAGCCGAGGTCGTCGTCGTAGCCGCCGTCGCGCGCGTTGAGCAGGACCGTCGCTCCCGGCGCGACGACGCCGTCGCCGCGGCGGGTCCAGATGCCGTCGACATGGTCCACCGTCCAGCAGACGCGGCCTCGCACGCTGCCGACAGGGACGTGTACGAGCTCCGCGGGCTCGGGCATGTCCTCCTCAGGGGACGCTGGCGGTGCCGCGCCCAGGTCGCGGAAGAAGACGGCGACGTTGCGGTCGTCGTCGGGGCGGATGAACGGGGCGACGTCGATGTCGAGCCCCGACAGGTCGGGAGCGGTGTCGAACAGGTCCAGCAGGTCGCGGCGCCGCAGGACGACCGGGTCGTCCTTGGTCTCGTACACCTCGCGGAACGCGTCGAGCGTCTCCGGCGAGAGCGATCGGCCCTCCAGCTCGATCAGCGCTTCGCGCGCCGCTTCGAGATCCTCTGGGACGTAGGGTGCCGCGGCTCTCCGTCCGGCTGCGTCAGTGGAGGCCGGTCCGGTGTCGAGCCAGACGATGGTGGCTGGATCGGGCTCCCCTTCGCGGTTGCAGCGTCCGGCGCGCTGGACGATCGAAGAGAACGGGGCTGCATCGGTGACGAGCGTGCGCGAGGAGACGTCGACGCCGGCCTCGATCACCTGCGTGGCGACCACGATCGTTCCCGCTCCGGCCGGGTCGTCGAGCGCGCGCTGCGTGTGCTCGGCTCGCTCGCCGCGACGGAAGCGCGAGTGCAGGAGGACCGTCCGCGGCGCGTCCGGTCCCTTGAGTGCTCTGCGCAGCCCGGCGAACACCGCCTGCGCCCGATCGACCCGATTGACGACGACGATGGTGCGCGTTCCGGCGACATGGCGATCTGCGGCGAGCGCGGCGATCCGCTTCGGCTGATCGCTCGATCTGACGCTGCTGAGGTCCTCGCGCTCGAGCAGCTTCACCGCGGTCAGTCGTTCTCTCAGCGCGCCGGTGCGGTCCTCGTCGGCGAGCCCCAACGTCACGCCCAGCTCGTCGCGGTCGATCGTGACGAGGGATCTCCGGTCGACCGTCGCGGAGACCCAGATCGTCTCGCACGGAAGGGTGGTTCCGAGCTTCGCGCGCAGCCCGTCGAGCTGGGCCGACGTGGCGCGTGCCGATCCCATCAGCTGGACCTCGTCGAAGACCCAGCGGCAGTCGGCGTTCAGGAGGCCGAACGAGACCGGCCACATGTAACGGCTCTCGGCGTAGCCGCGGTTCAGCGCTCGCGAGAGCAGCATGTCGATCGTCCCGACGATGATCTGGTCGGCGTCGGGGAAGCGGCGCCAGTCCTCAGCGGGACGCGGCTCGCCGCCCATCAGGACGTGGATGCGCAGCTCGTCCTCTCTGAGGTCGTAGCGCCTTCGCATCCGGCGCGCGACGTCGGCCGTCTGCTCCACGAGGGTTCGCATCGGCAGCGCGTACACGAGGCGTCGCGGGCCTCGCCGTTGCACCTGACGCTGGTAGAGCCAGGAGCCGATCAGCGCCTGTGTCTTGCCGCTCCCGGTTGGCACGGCCAGCACGGAGGGCAGCTGCTCCGCCAGCGCGAGCGCGCGTTGATACGCGTGGGGACCATGTCCCGTTGCTCTGCGAAAGAAGTCGTCGAAGGTCTGCATGCCCTGGGGTCCGGGCACCGTCCCTCGGTCCCGCGCACTCAAAAGTACGTAATCGTTCGGACGGCTTGGCGGGGTCCGTGGCCCAGTGAGTGGACCGACCTTAGGATCTGGGATGGGATTGCATCCGGCCCCGGAGCGAGGGTCCGGCGGGACATGACGGAGGCCCAGGGGGGTCGTCTTGAGGGGAAGGAGGCGACGCGGGTCCCTCCGGCGGGGCCTCGCCGGCCCTGACGATGATCTCGATGTCTGACGTCCCTGTAGATCTGAGCTGGATCTCCACAGTGCTCCTCGGTTCGTTGTCGGCGTAGCCGCTGGACTAGCGATCCACCAGGTCGCTTCCAGGTAGATGCCGCCGTCAAGACGTCCGCCTGCTTCCGGCGTTCGCGAGGCGCCGGCTCCGTCGAAGCGTTGTCGACGTTGTCGCAATGGGCGCGACCGGCGCTCTGGGCTCTCTCCGAGCCCGGCTCCGTTGCGCCTTGCCCCTCCGTCGGCGGGCAAGACGCGGTGTGTAGCTACAAACGCGGCTACACTCTCCCCGTGCCCGCCGAACCCACGCGCCACATCCCCGACCTCGAGCACGTCGGCGTCCGCGACTTGAAGAACCGCCTGAGCGCGGTCCTCGACGGGAGCGTTCGGCAGGGGCGCGCGGTCCTGGTCACGAACCACAACCGCCCCGACGCGGTCCTGCTCTCGCCCGCCGCGTACGAGGAGCTCGTGGCCGAACGCGAGCGTCGCGAGCAGCTCGGCTCCACCGTCGCGATGCTGCTGGCCGCTGTCGCCGCCGGCGTGAGCATCCCCTCCGAGACGTTGGAGGAGCTCGGCCTCGCGCCCGCCGAGTTCGACTGGCGAGCGCTGAACGCCTTCCAGGCGCGCTACCCGGTCGACATCACGCACGACGAGGAGGGGCGGCCGCTGCCGACGACAGGCGTCCGCCTGACGCACACGCCCGTCGAGGAGGCGGAGGACGAGGAGCTGCGGCTTGCCGAGTAGCGCTGCCGCCGGCGCCTGGTACCTGCCGGCAGAGGACTACTGGGTGAGCCCCGAGGCGGCGTCCGCCTGCCCGTGGCGCCAGGGCGACCTGTTCGGCCCGCTCGAGGTCGACGGGGAGGAGTGGGATGCCGCGCTGCTCGTGCATCCGACGTGCGAGCTCGCGAAGGCGAGCGTCCGTGACGTCCACGTCGTCCGCGTCCGCCGGCTCTCCGCGGTCGTGGACCAGCGCCAGCGCAAGGAGATCACGGCCGGATTCGTGGAGAAGGACCGTACGGTGCGCGTCGCATGGGCGCACACGTTCTTCCTGGCTCCGGTGCCGGGGGACGACGAGCCGCTGTTCGCCAACTTCCGCGAGCTGGCGGTCTGCCCCAAGCAGCGTCTTCTCGCGACGAACCGCTGCGGCACGATGACACACGACGCGCGCGTGACGCTGATCCGGCGCAAGCTCTACTTCCGCTTCCGGCTGCTCCTCGGACACGACGAGGTGCGCGAGCTGGAAGCGCGGCGGATCTCTTCCGACCCGGACTTCGTAGGGCCGCGTCCGAGCTGGGCGCCGGCCGCGCCGTAGCCGCGCCCGCTCAGCGCGGCAGCTTCGCTACGGCCGCCTTCAGCTTCGCCGGATCCCGCAGCGGCGGCCCGTGGCCGAAGCAGACGAGCGCGGGCTCGAGTGCGGCGATGCGGCGGGCGGACTCGCGGTTGAGCGCGGGGTCGGGGCTCACGGGCGGGAACGGCTCGCGGATCGCGCCGCGCAGGGTGAAGGGGTTGAAGCCCCACATCACGTCGCCGCACAGCAGCGTGCGGTCTGACTCGCGCCAGTAGGAGACGTGGCCGGGGGAGTGGCCGGGCGTTTCGAGCACGGTGAAGCCCGCGACCTCGTCGCCCTCGCGCAGCCGTCTGGCGATCGGGTGGGCCTTCGCGAGGCCGGGGACCATGCGCCCGCCCTTGGAGACCATCTTGCCGTGCTCGACGGCCTCGGCGTCGGCGTCGCCGCACCACATCGGGATGTTCAGCCGGTCGCAGATCGCGTGGCTGGAGCCGTAGTGGTCGAGATGCGCGTGCGTGAGCGTGTGCGCGGCGATCGCGCGTCCCTCGATCTGCTTGAGGATCCGGCCCTTGTCGAACGCGAGGCCCGCGTCGACCAGCACGTCGCCGATCACGTAGACGTTCACCGCGTTCGCGGGGAAGCCGGAGAGATGCCAGACGTCCTCGGCGAGCTGCTGCACGGACGGCACCCTATCCAGCCCTCCGGGGACGCTGCGCAGGTACGTCCCCAAGTGCGCGCTGAATCGTTGCGAATGCGCTGTCCAGAGCCGAGCGGCTCAAGCTCGTCGCTGAGCTGAAGCTCTGGAGAGCGCGTAACAGACAGAAGAGGTCGAGATGAGCCTGATCGATGCTTACACTCACCGTGTGAGAGCCCGCCCCGCACCGCATCCCTCGGCACTCGAGCCGGTGCCTCGTCACCGTCCCCGCTATCGGTGGCGGAGCTGGCTGCGGGCCTGTCTGCCGATGCCGCTGGCGGTATGGGTCCCGCTCGGCACGCGCGACTGCGGCCAGCATGAGTGGCGCCGCGGCGAGGGGGACGTGGACATCTGTTACCACTGCCTCGTCGGCGAGCGCCCACACCAGCCGATCGACGTGCCGATCGACGACGACTTCCGGATGTCGCTCGTCCGCTGGGCGGCGACGGGGAACCCGGTCGCGGTGCGGATGATCGAGAGATTCCATGCGAACGACCGCGCGCTGGGCCGGCCGCGGTGGCGGCCGCCGGGCGGAGCGCCGGCGGCGCGGTAGGCACGCCGTCCGCCGACCGGTCGTCACCGGTGTCCGACGACGAGGGAACGTCTGTTCGCTCGCCTATAGTCCAGCGCAGATGCCGCCGTCAGATCAGCTCGTCGTCTCCGGCGCGCGCGAGCACAACCTCAAGGACGTCACGGTCGCGATGCCGCGCAACGCGCTCGTGGTCATCACCGGGCTGTCCGGCTCGGGCAAGTCGTCGCTGGCGTTCGACACGATCTACGCCGAGGGTCAGCGGCGCTACGTCGAGTCGCTGTCGGCCTACGCGCGCCAGTTCCTCGGGCAGATGGACAAGCCTGACGTCGATTCGATCGAGGGCCTCTCGCCGGCGATCTCGATCGACCAGAAGACGACCTCGCGCAATCCGCGCTCCACCGTCGGCACGGTCACCGAGATCTACGACTACCTGCGCCTGCTGTGGGCGCGCATCGGCCATCCGCACTGCCCGAGATGCGGCAGAGCGATCGCCGGGCAGTCGGCCGAGCAGATCATCGACCAGGTGATGGACCTCCCGGACAGAACGCGCTTCATGGTGCTCGCGCCGATCGTGCGCGGGCGCAAGGGCGAGTACGGCAGACAGCTGGAGGAGCTGCGCGCCGAGGGCTTCACGCGGGTCAGAGTGGACGGCGAGCTGCGGCGGCTCGACGAGGAGATCGTGCTCGACAAGAAGTACAGACACGACGTCGGCGTCGTCGTCGACCGGCTCGTGATGCGCTCGGAGCTGCGCAAGCGGCTTGCCGACTCGATCGAGACCGCGGTCTCGCTGGCGGACGGGATCGTCGAGGTGGAGCTGATCGACGGAGACCCGGAGAGTGGCTCGTCCGACCCGGTCACGCGCACGTTCAGCGAGAAGTTCGCCTGCCTCGAGTGCGGCATCTCGTTCCCGGAGCTGGAGCCGCGCATCTTCTCCTTCAACGCCCCGCACGGCGCCTGTCCGCGCTGCACCGGGCTCGGCTCGCAGATGGTGATCGACCCGGAGCTGGTCGTGCCGGACCCGACGCTGTCGATCGGGGAGGGCGCGATCGCGCCGTGGTCGGCGAGCGCGTCGAACTACTACGAGCAGATGACGGCCGCGATCTCCGAGCGCTACGAGGTCGATCCGGACACGCCGTGGCAGGACCTGCCGCAAGAGCAGCGCGACTTCTTCCTCTACGGCACCAACGGCGAGAAGGTCACCGTCCAGTACCGCAACCGCTTCGGCCGCAGACGCACCTACACGACCGGCTTCGAGGGGATCGTCACGAACCTCGAGCGGCGCTACAAGGAGACGGACTCCGACTGGGCGCGGGAGAGAATCGAGGAGTACATGTCGGTCGTGTCGTGCCCGGCGTGCGACGGCGCGCGGCTGCGGCCGGAGTCGCGCGCGGTGCTGGTCGGCGGGCTCGGCATCCACGAGTACGTGGCGATGCCGACGCGGCGCGCGCTCGCGTGGATCCGCGACCTCGACCTGAGCGAGCAGGAGCAGCGGATCGCGCGGCTCGTGCTACGCGAGATCGAGGAGCGGTTGGCGTTCCTGGAGAACGTCGGCGTCGGCTATCTGTCGATGGACCGCGCCGCGGCGACGCTGTCAGGCGGCGAGGCGCAGCGGATCCGGCTCGCGACGCAGATCGGCTCTTCGCTCGTGGGCGTGCTCTACATCCTCGACGAGCCGTCGATCGGCCTGCACCAGCGCGACAACGAGAAGCTGATCGGGACGCTGCAGCGGCTGCGCGACCTCGGCAACACCGTGCTCGTGGTGGAGCACGACGAGGGCACGATGCGCGCCGCCGACCACCTGATCGACATGGGGCCGGGCGCCGGCGAGCACGGCGGCCACGTCGTCGCGGCCGGCACGGCGGCTGAGGTGGAGCAGATTCCGGAGTCCGCCACCGGCCAGTTCCTCGCCGGCACGCGCCGGATCGAGGTGCCGGCGAGACGGCGCAGACCGTCGGGCTACGTGGGGATCGAGGGCGCCACGCAGCACAACCTCAAGGACGTCGACGTGCAGGTGCCGCTCGGCACGTTCTGCTGCGTGACGGGCGTGTCGGGCTCCGGCAAGTCGACGCTGGTGAACGAGGTGCTCTACAAGTCGGTCGCGAACCGGCTCCACAGGGCCAAGCAGCGCCCGGGCGCGCACCGCCGCATCACCGGGCTCGACCAGCTCGACAAGATCATCGCGGTCGACCAGTCGCCGATCGGGCGCACGCCGCGCTCGAACCCGGCGACGTACATCGGGCTGTTCGACCAGATCCGCGACCTGTTCTCGAAGTCGCCGGAGGCGAAGGCGCGCGGCTACAGAGCCGGTCGCTTCTCCTTCAACGTCAAGGGCGGGCGCTGCGAGGTCTGCCGCGGCGACGGGCAGATCAAGATCGAGATGCACTTCCTGCCCGATGTCTACGTGCCGTGCGAGCAGTGCCACGGCAAGCGCTACAACCGCGGAGACGCTCGAGGTCCGCTTCAAGGGCAGGAACATCGCCGAGGTGCTGGAGATGCCGATCGAGGAGGCGCTGGACTTCTTCGAGCACATCCCGAAGATCCGCCGGCGCATCCAGACGCTGCACGACGTCGGGCTCGACTACATGCGGCTCGGCCAGCCGGCGACGACGCTCTCCGGCGGCGAGGCGCAGCGTGTCAAGCTCGCCGCCGAGCTGTGCAAGGTCGCGACGGGCAGAACGCTCTACATCCTCGACGAGCCGACGACCGGCCTGCACTTCGCCGACATCCAGAGACTGCTCGAAGTCCTCCAGACGCTCGTGGACCAGGGCAACTCGGTCGTCGTGATCGAGCACAACCTCGACGTCATCAAGACCGCCGATCGGCTCCTCGACATGGGCCCCGAGGGCGGCGACGAGGGCGGCTTTGTGATGGGCGCCGGCACGCCGGAGGAGATCGCCGCCACGCCCGGCTCGGTCACCGGCGACTTCCTGCGGCCGCTGCTGCCGGCGCCGAAGCGCAGAGCCCGCAAGGTCGCGGCGGCGGCGTAGGACAGCTCGGGCGCACGGTGTAGCGTGTGCGCCCGATGAGTGAGCGTGCGCGCCAGGCGCGGCTGTGGGCGCAGAAGTGGCGCTGGTACGAGCGCAACGGGCTGCCGTGGAACCGCGCGCGCATCCACTGGGAGCTGCTCAAGCGCGAGGCGTTCGCGCGCTGGCCGCTGGAGGGCAACGTGCTGGAGGCGCTTGCCGAAGGGCGCTTGGAGATCGGCCCGCATGCGCTGCTGGAGCCGGGCGTGTGGCTGACCGCGCCGGCGCCCGCGCGGATCCGCATCGGCGGCGGCACGTTCCTCAACCGCGGCGTGATGCTCGCCGCCGTCGAGCTGGTCGAGATCGGCGAGCACTGCATGCTCGCCAACGGCTGCTTCGTCACCGACGGCAGCCACCGCTTCGACGACCCTGAGAAGCCGGTGCCGTGGCAGGGCTTCACGAGCAAGGGCCCGACGCGCATCGGCGACAACGTCTGGTGCGGGGCGAACGTCGTCGTCACGAGCGGCGTGACGATCGGCGAGCGCGCCGTGATCGGCGCCAACAGCGTCGTGACGAAGGACGTCCCTCCACGCACGATCGCCGCCGGCGCGCCCGCGCGGGTCGTCAAGCAGATCGCGGCCGGGTAGGACAGCGGCATGTCGAAGCGCCTCGTCCTCGTGGTCCTCGCCGCCTCGCAGTTCCTGATGGTGCTCGACGCGGCCGTCATGAACGTCTCGATCTCGCAGCTGGTCGCCGACTTCGACACGACCGTGACGACGATCCAGGGCGTCATCACGCTCTACGCGCTCGTGATGGCCGCGCTGTTCATGACGGGCGGCAAGCTCGGCGACATCCTCGGCCGCCGCCGCGCGTTCGTGGTCGGCCACGTGATCTACGGCAGCGGCTCGCTGCTCACCGCGCTCTCCTGGAGCGTCGCGTCGCTCACGCTCGGCTGGTCGATCCTCGAGGGGATCGGCGCGGCGCTGGTGCTGCCCGCGCTCGCCGCACTCGTCGCCGGCAACTTCGAGGGCAAGGCCCGCGCCGCCGCCTACGGGGCGCTCGGCGGCGTCGCCGGCGCGGCGATCGCCGTCGGCCCGATCCTCGGCGGCTGGCTGACGACCGAGCTGACGTGGCGGCTCGTGTTCGCCGGCGAGGTCGTGATCGCGCTCGGGATCGTCGTCGCGACGCCGCGGCTGGTGGCCGACGCGCCGCGCGAGGGGCCGGCGCCGCGGCTCGACTGGGTCGGCTCGGTGTTGAGCGCGCTCGGGCTCGGCCTCGTGGTCTACGGCGTGCTGCAGGCGAGCAGCTGGGGATGGCTCGCCCCGCGCAACTCGCCGCTGGAGCCGTTCGGCTTCTCGCTCACCCCGTTCGTCGTCGCGGCCGGCGGCGTGCTGCTCGCATGCCTGCGCGCATGGGAGCGGCGGCGCGAGGAGCGCGGGGAGAGCCCGCTGATGCACTTCGCGCTGCTGCGGCGACCGGTCCTGCGCAGCGGGCTCGTGACGTTCCTCGGCCAGAACCTCGTGCTGATGGGGATCTTCTTCGCCGTGCCGCTCTACCTCCAGATCGTGCAGGGCTTCGACGCGCTCCAGACGGGGATCCGCATGCTGCCGACGTCGGTCGCGCTGCTCGTCACCGCGCTGCTGGGCGCACGGCTGGCGACGCGCTTCGCGCCGCGCACGATCGTGCGCGCCGGCTTCGTCGCGCTGCTCGCGGCGGTCGGATTCCTGCTCGCAACGATCGAGCCGCAGATCGACACGGCGGACTTCAACGTCGCGATGGCGGTGCTCGGGATCGGGATGGGGCTCGTCGTCTCCCAGCTCGGCAACGTCGTGCAGTCGGCCGTGGACGAGAGCGACCGCAGCGAGGCCGGCGGGCTCCAGTACACCGCGCAGCAGCTCGGCTCCTCGCTCGGCACCGCGCTGATCGGCGCGATCGTCATCACCGGCCTCGCAGCCGCGTTCACCGCCAACGTCGGCAGCGACGCGCGCATCTCGCAGGCGACGCAGGACCAGGTGTCGGTGGCGCTGGGAGGCGACGTGTCGTTCGTCGACGCGGACAGCGTCAGGGCGGGCGCGGAGGCGGCCGGCGTCCCGCCCGCGGAGACGCAGGCGCTCGTCGAGGGCTACTCCGACGCCCAGCTGAAGGCGCTCAAGGTCGGCCTGCTCGCCTGCGGCTTCGTCGTGCTCGCCTCGCTGCTGGCGACGCGCAACCTCCCGCGGCGGCCGCTTGGCGAGCACGACGGGGAGGTCAGGTCGGCACCACCTCGGCGCGACGCGCCGGCGCAAGCGTGATGAAGCGCGGGCGGATGCGCTCCGCCTGCGGGCGCGTCGGCCGCAGCTCGACACGTGTCGCGACCGCCTGCAGCACGCGCGTCATCTCCAGCTGCGCGAAGCTCGCCCCGAGGCAGCGGCGCACGCCGCCGCCGAACGGGATCCACGTGTAGGTGCCGGGCGGCCGCTCGAGGAAGCGCTCGGGCCGGAACGCGAGCGGGTCGGGATAGACGTCCGGCCGGCGGTGGACGAGGTACGCGCACGGGGCCACCCAGGCGCCCGCGGGCAGCAGACGGCCACCGACCTCGAACGGGGCTGCCAGTCGCCGCAGCACGATCGGCAGGACCGGGCGCAGCCGCAGCGTCTCGCGCACGACCGCTGCGGCGTAGGCGTCCTCGCCCGCGTGCGCCTCCTCGCGCAGGCGTGCCAGCTGGTCCGGGTGGCGCACGAGCCGCTCGAAGGCCCACGCGAGCATCGTCGCGGTCGACTCGTGGCCGGCGACGAGCAGCGTGACGAGCTCGTCGCGCAGCTCGGCGTCGCTCAGCGCGGTGCCGTCCTCGCGGCGGGCGGCGATCAGCGTGGAGAGGACGTCGTGGCGTCCGCCGGCGTCGTCGGCCGCCCGGCGGCGCGCGATCTCCTGCGCCAGCGCCGCGTCGAGCGGGGCGACCAGCCGGCGGTGGGCACTGCCGGCGGGGCGGCCGCGCAGCGCGGCGCTGAGCGCCTGCGTCAGCACGAAGTGTGCGCTCGTGCCGCGGTTCAGCAGGGTCGCGAGCAGCGCCCGCCAGCGCGCGACGGCCGCCGGCTCCGCGATCCCGAACACGACCCGCACGATCACCTCGAGCGTGATCGCCTGCATGCGCGGCCACAGCGCCAGCGGCGCGCCGCGCGGCCATGTCGCGACCTCGGCTGCGGCGATCTGCGCGATCAGCTCGCCGTAGCGACGCACGCGCTCGCCGTGCAGCGGCTCGAGCAGCAGGCGGCGGCGCTCCATGTGCTGCGGCTCGTCGAGCACGAGGATCGAAGCCGGGCCGACGAGGTCGAGCAGGAAGCGGTTCGTCTCGCCGGTGCGCACCACGTCCGGGTCGGCGGTGAAGACCTGCTTGACGTGCTCGGGGTCGGCGAGGAAGACCCAGCGGCCCTCGTCGCGCGGCGCGTACGGGCCGGAGACGGCGCGTGCGACGAAGTGCAGCGTGAAGACGTCGCCGTAGCGCGCGTGGGCGCGCTCCATGAGCGACGGCGAGTGCAACGCCCAGCGCAGCGTCTGGAGCGACGCGGGGAGGCGCGGACCGGGCGGAAAGGCAGCGCTGTGAATCACGATTCACACGCTACGGCCTCGTGGGCGCGTGCGCGCTGCTTCGACAGCGTCGCGCTGAGGCCCCGCGGTCGCATCAGGACCGCGGGGCAGGGCGCTTCGCGGCGTGGCGGGCGCTACGCGTCGAGCAGCTGGCGGAAGGCGGCAAGCTCGTCCGGGTCGATCGAGTAGGTGTGATCGGGTGCGGGGTAGCGGTGCGTGCGCACGTCGTCGGCGAAGGCGCGCACGCCGGCGACCATCTCGTCCTGGACGTCGGCGTAGCGCTTGACGAAGCGCGCGCCGACGCCTTCGCGGATGCCGAGCAGGTCGTGGAAGACGAGCACCTGGCCGTCGGTCGCGGCGCCGGCGCCGATCCCGATCACGGGGATCGCCATCCGCTCCATCAGCTCGTGCGCGACGCCGGCGGGGATCGCCTCGAAGACGATCGAGAAGCAGCCGGCCTCCTGGAGCGCGAGCGCGTCGCAGGCGACCTCGTGCGCGCGCTCGCCGGTGCGGCCCTGCGCGCGGTAGCCGCCGAGCTGCGTGGCGGTCTGGGGCGTGAGGCCGACGTGGCCCATCACCGGGATCCCGGCCTGCACGATCGCGCGGGCGCGCTGCGCCATCGCGCCGCCCTCCAGCTTCACGGCCTCGGCGCCGCCCTCCTTGACGAAGCGCTGCGCGGTCGCGACCGCCTGCTCGTCGGATGCCTCGTAGGAGCCGAACGGCAGGTCGGCGACGAGCAGCGGCGTGCGCAGGCCGCGGCGCGTGGCGGCGCACAGCATCAGCATCTCCTCGACCGACACCGGCACGGTCGACGGGTAGCCGAGCACGGTCATCGCGCCGGAGTCGCCGACCAGCACGAGGTCGACGCCGGCCGCCTCGGCGACCTGGGCGGACGGGTAGTCGTAGGCGGTGACCATCACGATCGGCTCGCCGAGGCGCTTCTTCTCGGCCAGCTCCGGCAGCGAGAACGGGCAGCCGCTCGGCCGGCGGGGCGCCTGGCGCTACGGCTGTCGGGACGGGTGAGGCGGACATGCGTTCGTTCCTCTCTGACCGCGTGGTTGGCGCCCTACGAAAGGAGGGTCGCCACCTCGCTGTCGACGGTGACGATGCGGTTCTCTCGGTCGACGTGCACGACGGTCGGCTGGTAGTGCTCCATCTCCACGCGGTCGTACTGCGCGTAGGAGATGACGATGATCGTGTCGCCGTGGTGCACGAGGCGGGCCGCGGCGCCGTTGACCTTGATCTCGCCGGAGCCGCGCTCGCCGGCGATCGTGTACGTTTCGAAGCGGGCGCCGTTGTCGACGTCGACGACGTGCACCTGCTCGTGCTCGAGGATGTCGGCGGCCTCGAGCAGGTCGGGGTCGACCGTGATCGAGCCGACGTAGTGGAGGTCGGAGTCGGTCACGGTCGCGCGGTGGATCTTCGACTTCAGCATCGTGCGCAGCACGGTTCAGGGTCTCCCGTTGGTGGACATGGCGGTGTCTGGCGTGAGCAGCGTGTTGTCGATCAACCTGGCCCGGCCCACCCGCGCCGCGAGCGCGAGCAGGACGTCGCCGTCGATCCGATCGACGGGAGCAAGCGTGTCGGCGCCGACGAGCGCGAGGTACTCGGGCTCGACGCCGTAGGGAGCCAGCGCCGCGTGCGCGGCGGCGGAGACGGCGGTCGCGTCGCGCTCGCCGGCGGCGACGGCCGACTCGGCGGCGTCGAGCGCGCGCCGCAGCGCGACGGCGCGCTCGCGGTCGGCGGGGCCGAGGTAGGCGTTGCGGCTCGACATCGCGAGGCCGTCGGACTCGCGCACCGTCGGGCAGACCGCGATCCGCACCGGGAGGTCGAGGTCGCGCACGACGCGGCGCACGATCAGCGCCTGCTGCGCGTCCTTCTGGCCGAAGAAGGCGACGTCCGGGCCGACCATGTTCAGCAGCTTCGTCACGACCGTGGCGACGCCGTCGAAGTGGCCGGGGCGCTGCGCCCCTTCGAGCGGCTCGGCCAGGGCGCCGACGCGGACGGAGGTCTGGAAGCCGTCGGGGTAGACCGCCTCGACGGGCGGCGCGAACAGCACGTCGACGCCGGCCTCCCGGGCGATCGCGGCGTCGCGCGCCTCGTCGCGCGGGTAGGCGGCGAGGTCCTCGCCGGGGCCGAACTGCGTGGGGTTGACGAACAGCGAGACGACGACGACGTCGGTCTCCTCGCGCGCCCGCTCCATCAGCGAGGCGTGGCCGGCGTGGAAGGCGCCCATCGTCGGCACGAGGCCGATCGTGCGGCCGGCCCGGCGCTCGGGCGCCAGCTGCGCGCGCAGCTCCGCGACGGTTCGCACGACTCTCATCCGGGCACCTTCGCGTGGGCGGCGAGCGAGCGGACGGCGAGCGCGCGGGTCGCCTCGGCGAGCGCGTCGAAGAGGGGGAGGAGGTGGGGGGCGCGCTCGGCGAGCGCGTGGCGCTGGCGAGTCACGGTCTCCTCGTCGCCGCGGGCGATCGGGCCGGTGAGGGCGCGGTCGGGTCCGAGGGCGGCCCAGTTCTCGACCGTGGCCCGTACGAGTGGGACGAGGGCTCGGCGGTCGATGCCGGCCGTCGCGGCGAGCTGCTCGGCGGCGGCCTCGAGCGTCACGAGGAAGTTCGAGGCGATCGAGGCTGCGGCGTGGTAGGCGGCGCGGTCGGCGTCGGCGACGTCGGTCGGGACGAGGCGCAGGGCCGTCGCGAGCTCGTGCGCGACGCCGCGGGCGCGATCGCTCGTGCCGGCGATCGCCGCGCTCACGCCCGCGAGCTGCGCCTCACCCTCCGCGGGAACGGTCATCAGCGGGTGCAGCGAGAACGCCTCGTGGGGGGCGAGCACGTCGAGCGTCGTCGCGCCGGAGCAGTGGCCGACGAGCGGGCCGCCGGGCCGTGGCGCGATCGCGGCCGCGGCGTTGCCGATCTCGGCGTCCGGCACGCACAGCAGCACGACGTCAGCGTGCTGACCGTCAGCGCCGCGGCCGAGCGGGCCGTCGACCGCGTAGCCGGCGTCGCGCAGCCCTGTTGCGAGCGCTCGGCCGAGACGGCCGGCGCCGACGATCGCGCAGCGCGTGCGCGCACGGGCGGAGTGGGCGGGTTCCCGTTCCAGTTCCCACATGGGAGATACCGGTCGGCGTTCAGTGGTGGTGGTGTGAGTCCTGCGATGTCCGTCCCCAGCGGGTGACGGCTCCCATGGATGCTACTCGTCGTCGCGCCCGAATACCATCCGGCACGCCGTGAGCGACGCCGCCGAACGCCGGGAGCAGCTCAAGCAGGTCTACCTGGAGGCGAGCGCCTGCACGAGATGCGCGCTCGCCGAGACGCGCACGACCGTCGTCTTCGGCGCCGGCGACGCCGACGCGGACCTGATGTTCGTCGGCGAGGCGCCCGGCGCGAACGAGGACAAGCAGGGCCTGCCGTTCGTCGGGCAGGCCGGCAGACTGCTCGACAGACTGCTCGCGGAGATCGGGCTGGAGCGCAGAGACGTCTTCATCGCGAACGTGCTGAAGTGCCGTCCGCCCGGCAACCGCGACCCGCGGCCGCAGGAGATCGAGGCGTGCCGCGACTACCTCCATCGGCAGGCCGAGCTGATCGAGCCGCGCGTGATCTGCACGCTCGGCAACTTCTCGACGAAGCTGCTGCGCGGCGACCCGACCGGCATCTCGCGCCTCCACGGCCAGCCGGAGGTGCACGTGCTCGGCCACCGCGCCGTGCGGTTGTTCCCGATCTACCACCCGGCCGCCGCGCTCTACACGCGCTCGATGCTGGAGACGCTGCGCGCCGACTTCGCGCGGCTGCCCGAGCTGCTGGCGATGGACCCGCCGCCGCAGCCGGAGCTCGCGGAGCCGGTGCCGGAGATCGCGCCGGCGGAGGCATCGCCGCCCGAGGGCGCGCCGGCGCCGGGCGACGCGGAACCGCTCACGCCGCCGGCTGTCGAGGCCGCGGACGAGCCCGCGGTCCGCGCCGACCAGCTGGGTCTCTTCGAGTAGCGAAGGCCATGCCCAGGGCCACGAGCGCCGCGAGCGCCTGCACGGCCAGCACGACGGCGGCGAACCCGTTCGGGGTGGACGGGGCGACCGTCAGCAGCACGATCGGCTCGGCGACGGCGACCGCGCCGAGCGGCAGCAGGAAGCTCGTGCGGCGCAGCGCGAGCAGGTACTGGATCGCCAGGTAGGTCAGCGCCAGCAGCGTGAAGGCGACGCCGAGCGGCAGCAGCGCGTCGACGGCCAGCAGGCGGTCCGGGCCGAACGCCGCCTGCAGCAGTTGCCTGCCGCCGAACGCGAAGATGGCGAGCACCGGCACGGCGCAGGCGAGCACGATCGCGAGCGCGCGCACGAGCACCGGGCGGGTGTCCTCGCCCTCGGCGTGGCGCCGCGAGGTCTCCGGCACGAGGTAGAAGCCGGCGCCGACGGCGACCCACACGAGCACCTTCGCCGCGACTGCGGTGGCGCCGTAGGAGCTGGCCACGTCGGTCGAGAAGCGGTGCTTGCCGGCGATGATGTCGACGTTCTGCAGCAGCGCGACGACGACGAGGCCGGCGATCGGGACCGTCGCGCCGGCGACGTGGTCGCGCAGCCGCCGCGCCGCGGGCGTCCCGGCGTCCGGTGCCCCGACCTTCCGCGTGCAGCTCGACGCCGCAGTACGCCGCCACCGCCAGCAGCGACAGCGGCGTGCCGAGGAACGCGCCGGTGACGCCGAGACCGACCGCTGCCAGCAGCGCGCCGAGCAGCAGGCGCGCGGTCTGCTCGCCGACGAGGCTGACGCCGACCGCGCGATAGTCGCCTGCGCCCTGCAGGCCGCCGCGCAGCACCGAGGCGAGCAGCCACAGGACGCCCGCCGGCAGGCCGACGGCGGCGGCCCACTGCTGGTCGACGCCGACCGCGGCGGCGATCGGCGCCCGCAGCAGCACCGAGACGACGCCGAGCGCGACGGTCAGCAGCAGCAGCGAGCGTGTCCAGCCGCGCAGCGTGGCCGCGAGCGCCGGGCCGCGGCCGAGCTGGCCGAGCACCGCGTCGCGCGCGGTCGCGACCTGCATCGCCTGGCCGGCGACCGACAGGATCAGGTAGTAGGAGAACGAGCGCCGCCAGCGACCCGTAGTCGTCGAGCAGACGCGCGAAGACGACCGTCGAGCCGAGCGCCACGACGTTCGTGGCGATCATCGCCCCGGCAAGCCCGCCGGCTCTCGCGAGGTCGGAGGAGCGCAGCGCGAGCAGGCGGTCGCGCAGCGAGCCCCGACGGTCCGCCGGCCCGTCGCGCTCCGGCACGTCCGGGCCGTCCCCCCGGGGCTCTGCGGGCGCGTCGGTCATCGTCGCGCGTACGGTACCGTCCGCCCCCGATGCGCCAGCAGCCGCCGCCGCCGATCGGGGCCCATCGCACAACCGGGCCGGAGCAGACGGAGGCGCTCGCGGCACGGTTGGCGGCCGCGCTCGAGCCGGGCGACGTCGTGCTGATCGCGGGCGAGCTCGGCGCCGGCAAGACGACGTTCGTGCGCGGCGCCTGCCGCGCGCTCGGCGTCACGGGCCGCGTCACGAGCCCGACGTTCACGATCGGCCAGCGCTACGAGGGGCGGGTGCCGGTCTCGCACCTCGACCTCTACCGCCTCGCCGACCTGGGCGCGGAGGACCCGGCGCTGCTGGCCGACTACCTCACACCCGGACGGGTCGCGTTCGTCGAGTGGCCGGAGATCGCCGAGGGCCTTCCCGAGCTGCCGGTCGCCGCGCGCGTGCGGCTGGAGCACCGTGGCGGTGACGTGCGCGAGCTGACGATCGCCGCGGCGGACGGGTAGCGGCGCTCAGCCGCGGCGCTGCGGCTTGCGCTTGTGGTGCGCCTTGCGCTTGTGGTGCGCCTTGCGCTTGTGGTGCGCCTTGCGCTTGCCGTGCGCTGCGCGGTTGCGGTGCGGCGCGCCGCGACGGCTCGCCGCGTGCGAGCAGCGCGTCCGGCCGCCGTGCGCGCCGAACTCGACGCTGAACGTCGCGCGCAGGCGCAGGCCGGGGAAGCCGGCGACGGGAACGCCGCGGGAGACGCCGATGCCGACGTCGCGGAAGCGCCGGTAGAGCAGGTTGCGGCGGTGCTCCGGGCTGTGCATCCACGCGCGCATCACCCACGCGGGCCGGGCCGCACCGGCGACGCCCCAGGCGATGTTCTCGCCGACGATCCAGGCCGCCGAGCGGGGTACGTAGCCGGAGATGCGCGCCCGCCGTCCGGGGTCGGAGCCGTTCGGCGTCACGTGCGCGAAGTAGCTGCGGTGCACCATGTCGTGCGCGTGCCGTGCCGCGACCCGGTGCAGGCAGCGGTTCGCGTGGAACGCCGGCAGGCCGAAGCGGGCGCGTGCGCGGTTCATCAGGCACAGCAGGCGGTGCTGCGTGCGCAGCATGCTGCGCCGCGTGCGCAGCAGCCCGCCGGCGGTCCGGCAGCCGCCGCGCGCCGCCGGGCGCGCGATGCGCCGGGGCACCGCCTGCGCGGACGCCGCGGACGTCGCGGCCGCCTGCGCGACCGGAGACCGGTTCGCGCCCGGATGCGTGCCCCGCACCGCGGCTGCGCGGGACGTCGGCGCGGCCGTCGCCATGCAGGCGAGCAGGAGCGCCACCAGCGCGACCAGGCGCGCGGAGCAGGGAAGCGCCGGACTGGACGTCGTGCCGTGCGGCAGCTGGCTCGCCGTCATCGCCGCGGCACCCTACGCGATCCGGCGGTTGGCATGCCGAGGGAACCATGCGCGTTTTCGCACGTTGCGGGCATCCGTCCGCCGCTCGCGCGACGCAGCACGAACAGGCCCCGGTGCGCGACGATGCCCGGCATGGCGCTGCTCGCGTTCGACACGGCCACGCCGGCGACGGCCGTCGCGCTGGCGCTCCGGGACGGGCGCAAGTTGGCGCGTCGCCACGATCCGGCTCCCGGCGAGCGTCCAGGGCACGTGAGCGAGCTGCTGCCGCTCGCGCTCGCGCTGCTCGACGAGGCCGGGCTCTCGCTGGCGCAGCTCGAGCGGCTCGCCGTCGGCGTCGGCCCGGGGACCTTCACCGGCCTGCGGGTCGGCGTCGCGACCGCGCGGGCGCTCGCGCAGGCGCACGACCTGCCGCTCGTCGGCGTCTCGACGCTGCGCTCGCTCGCCGCCGGCGCGCGCGACGCGGGCGCACAGGCGCCCGCCGTGGTCGCGGTGCTCGACGCGCGCCGCGGCGAGGCGTTCGCCGCCGCCTGGGGCGTGGGCGACGCCGAGCGGGCGACGGCGGCCCCGCTGCTCGCGCCGGCCGCGCTGACGCCGGAGCGGCTCGCCGAGGCGGTGCGCGCGCTGCCCGCGGGCGCCGTGGCGGTGGGGGACGGGGCGGTACGCTTCCGGGACGTACTGGAAGCGGCCGGGGCGGCGGTCCCGGCGGACGGCTCCGCAGCCCACCGGGTCGACGCGGCGGTGCACGCCCGGCTCGCGGCGGCGATGGAGCCGGACGCGCGCGACGCGGTCCTCCCGGCCTACCTGCGCCTCCCGGACGCCGAGCTGGCGCTCCGCAGACGGCAGACCGAACGACCGTGACCCGACCGACCGTGCTCGAGATCCGCCGCCTCTCCTACTCGGACCTGCCGCAGGTGATCGCCGTCGAGCGCCGCGCCTTCCCGACGCCGTGGTCGCTGGCGATGTTCGTGCTGGAGCTGTCGAAGCCCTCTGGCGTGTGCCTCGCGGCGCTGCGCGACGGCACGGTCGTCGGACACCTCGTCTGCTCGCGCTACGACACCGTCTGGCACCTCATGAACATCGCCGTCGACCCGGGCCTGCGCCGCCAGGGCATCGCGACCGCGCTGCTGGGCGAGCTGCTCCAGCGGATCGACGACGGCAGCGGCGGGGTGCAGCTGACGCTCGAGGTGCGGCCCACGAACCACGGCGCGATCGCGCTCTACGAGCGCTTCGGCTTCCGCTCGGCCGGCACGCGGCCGCGCTACTACCAGGACAACGGCGAGGACGCGCTCATCATGTGGCGCACGCGCTCGACGCTCGCCGGCCGCCTCGACGACGTCCCGAACGTGGGCAGCGGCGCCGCGTGATCCTCGCGATCGAGACGAGCTGCGACGACACCTGCGCCGCGGTCGTCACGCAGGACGGCGAGATCCGCGCGAACGTGATCTCCTCGCAGGGCGTGCACGACCGCTACGGCGGCGTCGTGCCGGAGGTCGCCTCGCGCCACCACCTCGAGCTGATCGGTGCGGTGGTCGACGACGCGCTCGCCCAGGCCGGCACGACGCTGCCCGGACTCGACGCCGTGGCGGTCACGCAGGGTCCCGGCCTCGTCGGCGCGCTGCTCGTCGGCGTCAGCACCGCCAAGGCGCTCGCGGCCGCGCACCGGCTGCCGCTGATCCCGGTCGACCACCTGCACGGCCACGTCGCGGCGTCGTTCCTGAAGCCGGCCGAGCTGGAGCCGCCGTTCCTGATCCTGATCGCGTCCGGCGGGCACACGCTGCTGGCGCACGTCCACGACCACGCGGGCTGGGATGGGGGCGGCATCGAGGTGCTGGGAGCCACGTACGACGACGCGGCGGGGGAGGCGTTCGACAAGGGCGCGCGGATGCTCGGGCTCGGCTTCCCCGGCGGGCCGGCGCTCCAGCGCCTCGCGGAGGACGGCGACGCGGAGGCGTTCGCGTTCCCGACCGCGCGCCAGGTGCCGGGGCTCGACTTCTCCTTCAGCGGCCTGAAGACGGCACTGCTCTACAAGCTCAGAGAGCTGGGGGAGGACGAGTCGCGCCGCCGCCGCGCCGACCTCGCCGCCTCCTACCAGCGGGCGATCGTCGAGACGCTCGCGCGCCGCGTCGAGCGCGCGCTCGAGCAGACGGGCCTCGAGCGCCTCGCGCTCGGCGGCGGCGTCGCCGCCAACGGCCCGCTGCGCGAGCGCATGCGCGGCCTCGTGCCGGATGTCGAGATCCCGCCGATCGCGCTGTGCACCGACAACGCCGCGATGATCGCCTCGGCCGCGCGACACCTGCCGGCCGTGCCGTTCCCCGACTACGCCGCGCTCGACGCGTACGCGACCGGGGAGCGGGGGCTGTAGGGATGCGCGAGGTCGTGCTGTACGGCCGGCCCGGCTGTCACCTGTGCGACGACGCGCGCGTCGTGCTGGAGCGCGTGCGGGCGGAGCTGCCGTTCGCGCTCACGGAGCGCGACGTCGAGCAGGACGACGCGCTCCTGCGCGCCTATCTGGAGCGGATTCCGGTGGTCGCGCTCGACGGCGAGGAGCTGTTCGAGCTCTTCGTGGACGAGGCAGAGCTGCGGCGCCGACTCGCATACACTGAGCGACGATGAGCTCCACCATCGAGCACGACGCCGAGAGTCCGCTGGGAAAGGTCGGCGACCGCCTCTCGCTCGGCGTCGCCGCCCGGCTCTCGCGCTACCTCCAGGTGCTCACGCAGGCGAAGAAGATGGGCAAGGAGACGATCTCCTCGCAGGAGCTCTCCGACTACACGCACGTCAACTCGACGCAGATCCGCCGCGACCTCTCCGGCTTCGGCAAGTTCGGCAAGCGCGGCGTCGGCTACAACGTCGACTCGCTCGTCTCCGCAGATCCGCAAGATCCTGCGCACCTCGGGCCAGCACAACATCGCGCTGTTCGGCGCCGGCCATCTCGGCCGCGCGATCGCCAGCTCCGACATCTTCGCCGACCACGGCTTCCGCGTCGTCGCGATCTTCGACAAGGACCCGGCCAAGGTCGGCGAGCAGGTCGGCCCGCACACGGTGCGCGGCGCGACCGACCTTCCGCAGATCGTGGAGGAGGAGGACATCGTCGTCGGCGTCCTCGCCGTGCCGACGGCGGCCGCGCAGGCGCTCGCCGACGACCTCGTGGCCGCGGGCGTGAAGATCATCTTCAACTACTCCGAGGCGCTGCTGCAGGTCCCGCCGGAGGTGACGGTGCACACCTCGAGCCCCGCGGTCGATCTGCTCTACGCGCTGTACTTCTACCTGACCTGAGCCGCCCGGCTCGCCCTCTCCCGGCCCTGCTCGTGAGCCTCGACTTCTCCACCGCGCGTGCGTCCTACGAGGACGCGATCGACGGCACGATCGGCCTCGAGGAGGAGCTCGCGCTGCTCGATCCGGCCAGCCTCGACCTGGTCCCGCGCTTCGAGGAGCTGCGCGATGCCGCCGCCGAGCGCGACCCGGTGCTCGCCGGCTCGATCGCCGGCGAGCTGATCTCCTCCGAGGTCGAGATCCGCTCCGGCCGCGGCGAGGACTTCGCCGCCGCCGTGGCCGCCCAGCGCGACCACCGCCGGCGCCTGTTCGCGCTCGCCGCCGAGCGCGGCGTCGCGCTCGGGGCGACCGGCACCCATCCGTGGGCGGACTACCGCGAGCAGCGCAACATCGACACCGAGCACTACCGGCGGGTGGTCGACGGCCTGCGGTACGTCGCGCGGCGCAACAACACGTTCTCGATGCACGTCCACGCCGGCGTGCGCGGCGCCGACCGCGCCGTGCAGGTGTGCGACCGGCTGCGGCCGGTGCTGCCGCTGCTGCTGGCGATCTCCGCCAACTCGCCGTTCGTCGACGGCCGCGACGCCGGCCTCCACACGGCGCGCACGCAGACGTTCACGAAGTCGTTCCCACGCTGCGGCGTGCCGGACGCCTTCGGCAGCTGGCAGGCGTTCGAGGCGTACCTCGACTTCCTCGTCAAGACGGGGTCGATCGTCGAGTACACGCAGGTGTGGTGGTCGATCCGCCCGCACCTGTCGTTCGGCACCGTCGAGGTGCGCATCTGCGACGCGCAGAGCACGGCGCCCGAGTCGGAGGCGCTCGCCGGGCTGATCGCCGGCGCGATCCTGCAGGCCGCCCGCGACGTCGACGAGGGCGTGCCGTTCGTCGACCCGGCTCCCCGCCTCGTCGAGGAGAACATGTGGCGCGCGATCCGCTTCGGCCTCGACGGCAAGCTGATCGACCTCGACCGCGCGGTCGAGCAGCCGGCGCGGGAGGCCGTCGAGCGGCTGCTGGCCTGGACGGCGCCCGTGCGGGGCGAGCTGGGGATCGACGTCGCGCTGCCGGAGCTCAACGGCGCCCAGCGCCAGCGCCGCCTGCTGGAGTCCGGCGCCTCGATCGCCGAGGTGTACGCGGCGACGGTCCGCGAAACCCGAGAGACGTACGCCCAGGAGGCGATCGTATGAGTACGCAGGAGCCGAGTGCCGGTCCCGGTGGGCCGGGGCAGCCGAGCGAGGAGGAGATGCGCGCCGCGCTCCAGGAGGAGCTCAAGCGCGTGCGGGTCGAGCAGGTCGTCACCGAGGCGACGGTCTCGATCCTCAACGTCGCCGTCATGCGCGCCGGCCTGGTCCCCGGGTCGGAGGGCGAGGTCGACCTGGCCCAGACGCGGATGGGGATCGAAGCGGTGCGGGCGCTGATGCCGCTGGTGGAGCAGTCGCTCGGCGGCGAGCAGGCGAGACCGATCCGCGACGCGCTCTCTCAGTTGCAGATGGCCTATGCGCAGGCGGTGCAGGCGGGTGGAGCGCCGGCCGCGGCGCCTGGCGCCGGCCCCGCGGAGCCCGGCGCGGGCGCCGCGTCTGCGCCACCCGCGCCCGAGGCCCCGAGCGAGCAGCCCGCCGGAGACCCCGGCGCGGGCGAGGGCCCCGGCCCCGCGCAGAGATCCGGCCGGCTCTGGGTGCCGGGCCAGTAGTCGGACTCGAGCTGTGTGGCTTTGGGCCCCTCAGCGGGGACCGGAGGCGCACAGCTCCTCGTACTGCGCGACGCAGGCGGCGACGTGGGCGCGGAGTGGCTCGGGGAACGCCGACAGGTCCGGGATCTCCTCGGCGGGCGCCTCGATCCCCGTGCTGCCGAGCACGCGGCGGTAGAAGGGGTCGTCGGCGCCCGCGACGGCGCTCAACCCGGTGGCGCCGCTGGACTGCCAGCGCAGCAGCTCCGGCGTGAACGACAGCCCCAGCCGCGCCAGCAGCTCCGGCACGACCCGCTCCGGCTCGCGCCGCAGGTCGCTCGAGTCCACGAGCACGTGCGGGATCTCCTCGCGCCGCACGTAGGCGAGCTGGCGCGCGAGGTCCTCCCAGCCGGACTCGCGCAGCGGGAAGACCTCGGGCCGCCCGGCGCGGCGCAGCACCTTCATGCGCGAGGCGATCGTCAGGCGCGGGTCGCGGATCAGGAAGACGATCGGTCGCGTGGCGAGCGATGCGAGCAGCGGGAAGGCGTCGCCGACCTGGAACGTCATCTCCTTGACGACGAGCGCGCGGCCGTCGCCGCGGCCGGGGCGGGCGGGCGCGAGGTCGTCGACGCGGTCCGGCGCCTCGAGCAGCTCGGCGGCCCGCTCGGGGCCGGCACCCTCGTACCACGTCGGCTCGAACGGCTCGTGGCTGTAGAAGCCGACCCGCTCGTGGTTCCAGAGGATGCGCGAGACGGCGGTCGAGGCCGTGCGCGGCGGGCCGACGAGGACGTACACGTCGCCGTGGCGCTCGCGCACGGCGCCGAGCCGGCGGCGCACGTCCGCCGGCGCCGCTACGCCAGCGTCAGCCACGTGCCGGTCCCCTGCTCGCGGGCGGTGCGGTAGACGGCGGCGGCGCACGCGACGTCCTCGACCGCCATCCCCATCGGGTTGAGCAGGATCCGCTCGTCCGGGCTCTCGCGGCCGGGCTTCATCCCCCGCACCACGTCACCCAGCTCCGCGTGCAGGTCCGACTGCTTCAGGCGGCCGGCGAGCACGAGCTGGTTGATCGTCTTTCTCTCGCGGTTCGCCTGCTCCCAGTCGTCGACGAGCAGCTTGTCGACGCCGAGGTAGACCTCGGGCTTGACGTCCATGATCGAGATGTTCGAGACGAACGCGCCCGGCATCAGCCAGTCGAGCTCGATGTAGGGCTTCGCCGTCACCGTGCAGGGGACGACGACCTCGCCGCGGCAGACCGCCTCCTCGGCCGTCTCGCAGACGGTGACGGTCAGGCCGTCGCGCGCGAGCTCGGCGGCGAGCGCTCTGGCCGCGCGGCGGTCGTGGTCGTAGAGGTACAGGCACTCGATCGCCGGGAACGACTCCAGCAGCCCGAGCGCGTGCAGGCGCCCGATGAAGCCGCAGCCGACGAGCGCGACCGACTGGAAGCCCGGCCGCGCGAGGTACTCGCAGGCGAGCACCGTCACGCCGGCGGTGCGCATGCCGCTGATCTCGCCTCCCTCCATCATCGCGACCGGGAAGTGCGTCTCGGGGTCGTTGAGCACGATCACGGCGCTCGCGCGCGGGATGCCGCGCGCGGAGGGGTTGTCGTGCTTGGAGCCGATCCACTTGATCCCGGCCATCGCGTGCGTGCCGCCGACGTAGCCGGGCATCGCGATGATGCGGTCGGCGATGTGGCCTCTTCTGCGCCAGCGGAGGTAGGGCTTGAGCGGCTGGGCGGTCTTGCCCTCGGCGTGGAGCGCGAGCGCGCCGCGCAGCGCCTCGACGTAGCCGCGGATCGAGTCGCCCATCGCCGCGCGCACGTCGCGGCGGTTGAGGTAGAGGATGTCGCCGGCGCCCGGCTCGGGCGGCGCGGAGCGGTGGGGCCGGGCCTCGGAGCCCGGCTCGGTCTGCGTCGATGTCATGGCTCTCCTCAGGACGTCGGAGTTAGCGCGACGGCGGCGGGCCGCACGACGGACGGCGCCGGCGCCGGGATCGCCGGACGGTGCGCCTCGACCCACTCGTCGTCGTAGACGAGGTCCATGTAGCGCTCGCCGCGGTCCGGCAGCACGGTCGCGATGCGCGCGCCCGGCGGCAGCTCGGCCGCAACCCGCTGGACGGCGGCGATCACCGCGCCGGAGGAGCCGCCGGCGAGGATCCCCTCGCTGCGCAGCAGCTCGCGGCAGGCGCGCGCGGAGTCGTAGTCGTCGACGTAGAGCACCTCGTCGACCTCGTCAGTGCAGAGCAGCTCGGGCGTGCGGCTGGAGCCGATGCCCGGCAGGCTGCGTCTGCTCGCCGGCCCGCCGAAGATCACCGAGCCCTGCGCGTCGACGGCGACGACGCGGATGCCGGGGTACGCCTCGCGCAGGCGCCGGGCGGCGCCCATCAGCGTCGCGCTCGTGCTGACGGCGGCGACGAACGCGTCGACCGGCTCCTCCGTGCCGAGCGCGTCGACGATCTCGGTGCCGATGCCGTCGTAGTGGCACTGCGCGTTGAGCGCGTTCGCGTACTGGTCGAGCCAGTAGGCGCCCGGTATCTCGGCGAGCAGCTCCTGCACGCGCTCCAGGCGCGTGTGGAGGTAGCCGCCGTGGGGGTCGGGGCGCTCGACCATCTCGACGCGGGCGCCGAGCTGGTTGAGGATGCGCAGGTTGAGCGGGGCGATTCTCGGGTCCACGACGCAGACGAACTCCAGCTCGTAGATGCGCGCCGCCATCGCGAGTGCGATCCCGAAGTTGCCGGAGGACGACTCGACGATCGTGGCGCCCGGGGCGATCGTGCCGTCGCGCAGGCCGCGTTCGACGATGTAGCGCGCGGGACGGTCCTTGACGGAGCCGCCCGGGTTGAGCAGCTCGAGCTTCGCGTACACCTGCGGGCCGTTGTTGAACAGCCGCCGCAGGCGCACCAGCGGCGTACCGCCGATGCACTCGATGATCGACGCCGAGACCATCTGTCCCTCGTCCCCCTTTGCCGTTGCGGCCGCCCATCCCCCTGGGCGACGCGTGGGGAACAGCTTACCGACAGGCGACCACTTGACAAGGCGCGAACGGGGTGCCTATGGTTGGCCGCGTAAGACCGCTTGCGCCCGTAGCTCAAACGGTCAAAGGAAACAATCGGGGGATCCGCACGCGCCGTCGCGCGCTGGACATCAAGCCGGGGGAGCTTTGTCTTTTTCCGGTGTCCGGCTGCCTCACGGCAACGCGATTGCGTGCGTCCCAGACCGCAAGTTTCCTGGAGAGTACCGGCCTTTCAAGCCGGAGATACGGGTTCGAGTCCCGTCGGGCGTACTGAAGTTCTCAATTTTCGGATCTGTATGTAATTGGGGGAGCCGTGTCGCCGGCAGACGACCGTGAGTTGAACGACGCCGGCGGCTACGTCGCGGCGCTCCTGGACGAGCGCTGGCAGGCCGCCTGGCGCGAGGCGCGCGCGTTCGCGACGCCCGGCGAGGCGGATGCGGACCCCGCGGCGGGGCCGGCTCGCTACGTCTTCCCGTCCTGCCCGTTCACGTCGGGCAACGCGCACCTCGGCCATGCCCGCATCTACTCGGTCTCCGACGCGTTCGCGCGCTTCCGCCGGGCGATGGGCGACCAGGTCCTCTTCACGACCGGCTTCGACTCGTTCGGGCTGCCGTCCGAGCTGGAGGCGATCCGCCGCGGCATCACGCCGGCGGAGTGGGTCGAGCAGTGCTGCGAGAACTTCCGCCGCGACTTCTCCGGCCTCGGCGTTCTCGTTCGACTGGGAGCGCTCCTTCGTCACGTGCGAGCCGCAGCACTACCAGTGGACTCAAGCCCTGTTCCTGCTGCTCTACGAGCACGACCTGATCTACCGCCAGACCCGCCACGTCCACTGGTGCGACTCGTGCCAGACGGTGCTCGCGCAGACGCAGGCCGAGGACGGCGTCTGCTGGCGCTGCGACAGCCCGACGCGCTTCGTCCCGCTCGAGCAGTGGTTCTTCCGCGCCACGCGCTACGCGGCCGAGAACGACCGCAACCTCGACGCCCTGGCCGGCTGGGACGTCAACGCGCTCAACGCCCAGCGCTCGCTGATCAGCCGGGTGGAGGGCGTGGAGGTCGACGCGGTGACGCCGGCCGGCGCGCACGCCGCCGTGTTCGCCGCCGATCCCGACGCGCTCGCGCAGGCCGCGTTCGTCGCGGTCTCGCCGAACCATCCGCGGCTGAGCGCATGGGTCGGGGAGCTGGAGGAGAGCGAGGCGCTGCGCGACATGAGATCGATGGGCTGGCGCAGCGGCGACAGCGCCGGCACCGTCGACGTGATCGCCACGGGCCTGACGGCCAGCGTGCCGGGCATCCCGCGCCCGCTCCCCGTGCTCGTCTCGCCGATCGTCGACGCACGCCACGGGGCGACCGCCTCGCTCGGCGTCCCCGCGGCCGACGCGACCGACGCGACGATCGCCGAGAAGGCGGGCGTGGCGCCCGACGCGATCCCGCCCGCCCTCGCGACGGCCGTCGGGGTCGTCACGCGCCCGGCGACGCGGTACGCGATCACCGACTTCTCGATCGGGCGCCAGCGCAGCTGGGGCGCGCCGATCCCGATCGTCTACTGCGCCGACTGCGGCGTCGTCCCGGTGCCGAAGGAGCAGCTGCCGGTCGTGCTGCCGACGGACCTGAAGATCGACGGCACCGGCCGGCCGCTGGCGGAAGACGATGCGTTCGTGAACACGGCGTGCCCGGCGTGCGGCGGCCCGGCGAGACGCGGAACGGACACGCTCGACTGCCACGTCGACGCGTTCTGGACGTGGCTGTCGATCAGCGTCCCGTACGAGGACCGCGCGCACAGCATGTTCGACCACCCGCAGACGGCGAGATGGCTGCCGGTCACGAACGTGATCCGCGGCACCGACGGCGCCGGCTTCGTCTTCGACCAGCGCTCGTTCACGAAGATGCTGCGCGACGTCGGGCTGCTGACGCACATCGAGGACGGCGAGCCGTTCACGAACCAGCGGATGATCGGACTGGTGCGCTTCGACGGCAAGAAGATGAGCAAGCACCTGCGCAACACCGTCGAGCTGAAGGCGATGCTGGAGGAGGTCGGCGCCGACGTGCTGCGCGTGGCGATGCTCTACGCGGCCGCGCCGAAGAACGACTTCCACTGGACCGACGAGCCGATCAGATTCTGCGCCGAGTGGCTCGAGCAGCTGTGGGGCTGGGCCGCGCCGCGGATGCGTCGTTGGCCACAGGTCGACCCCGAGCTGCGCGAGCGGATCGACGGCGGCACGAGACTGCGCCGCAAGCTCGTCACGTGGTGCGACGTGGCGCAGCGCAACGTGACGCGGGCGCTCGACGCGATAGAGATGAAGCACGCCGTCGAGGGCGTGATCGGGCTCTCGCAGAAGCTGCGCGAGTTCGAGCGCAGAGCGCTCGTGTCCCACGGGAGCGACGAAACGGCGTTTCGCCCTCCGGCGGTCGCAAGCGACCCGCCTGCGGGCGACGTCACCCTCGACGAGGCAGCGCTGCTGATCGCTGCGCGCCAGCTCGTGCGGATGCTGGCGCCGATGGCTCCGCACCTCGCGGAGGAGCTGTGGTCGCTGTGCGGCGAGGAGCGGATGCTCGCGACGCTGCCGTGGCCGGAGCCGGTCCCGCGCACCTCCGCGCCGCAGCGCGTCGCGCGCTGACGTCCCGCCGCCGCCGGGCTCGATAGACTCGCGCGGTTCTTATGGGGCCCTGGGGGTCGGCGGCTGCCGGCTCGAAGGGCCCCGAAGCATGCCGGCGCGCGGAGAGCGTGCCGGCATGTCCAACGGAGACCCCCGGAGGATCCAGTCTTGTCCAGCTTCCTGAGTGACCACGGCGTCGTCGTCGCGCTGGTGTGCGCGGCCTGTGCGCTGGCCTACGGCGCGCTCACGGTCCGCTCGCTGCTGGCGCTCTCGCCCGGCAACGAGCGGATGGTGTCGATCTCGTCCGCGGTGCAGGAGGGCGCGCGCGCGTACCTCAACCGCCAGTACACGACGATCGCCGTCGTCGGCGTCGTGCTGTTCGTCGCCCTCATCTTCATCCAGGACATCTACGTCGCGATCGGCTTCGCGATCGGCGGCACGTCCTCGGCGGCGGCGGGCTACATCGGCATGAACGTCTCGGTACGCGCGAACTCGCGCGTCGCAGAGGCCGCGCGCGACGGCGTGCCGAAGGCCCTGAGCGTCGCCTTCCGCGGCGGCGCGGTGACCGGCCTGCTCGTCGTCGGCCTCGCGCTCACGGGCGTCGCGGCCTACTACGGGATCCTCACCGCGTGGGTCGACCGGACGCCGAAGGAGGCGATCGACGCGCTGATCGGCCTCGGCTTCGGCGGCTCGCTGATCTCCGTCTTCGCGCGACTCGGCGGCGGCATCTTCACGAAGGGCGCCGACGTCGGCGCCGACCTCGTCGGCAAGATCGAGGCCGGCATCCCCGAGGACGACCCGCGCAACCCGGCCGTGATCGCCGACAACGTCGGCGACAACGTCGGCGACTGCGCCGGCATGGCGGCCGACCTGTTCGAGACGTATGCCGTGACGGCCGTCGCCGTGATGCTGCTCGGCGTGCTGACGTTCAGCGTCGGCGACGCGACGCAGGTCGCGATGTACCCGCTGATCCTCGGCGGCGTCTCGATCATCGCCTCGATCATCGGCACGTTCTTCGTGCGGTCCGCCAGAGGCAACGTCGAGTGGGCGCTCTACAAGGGCCTGATCGTCTCCGGCCTGCTGGCCGCGGCGGCGTTCTACCCGATCACCCACTGGCTGATGGACGGCGTCCGCTTCAGACTGGCGCACGCTCCCGGCGACACGCCCGGCGTGAGCGACTTCTACATCTGCTCGCTGATCGGCCTCGGCGTCACGGCGCTGCTGTTCGTGATCACCGACTACTACACCTCGACGCGCTTCGGCCCGGTCAGAAAGACCGCCAAGGCGTCGGAGACCGGCCATGCGACGAACATCATCCAGGGCCTCGCGCAGGGTTTCCAGGCGACCGCTGCCCCGGCGCTCGTGATCGCGCTCGGCATCCTGTGGGCGAACGACCTCGCCGGCATCTACGGCATCGGCGTCGCGGTGATGGCGCAGCTGTCGCTGACCGGCCTGATCGTCGCGCTCGACGCGTTCGGCCCGATCACGGACAACGCCGGCGGCATCGCCGAGATGGCGGAGCTGCCCGAGGAGGTCCGCGCCGTGACGGATCCGCTCGACGCGGTCGGCAACACGACGAAGGCCGTCACGAAGGGCTATGCGATCGGCTCCGCCGCGCTCGCCGCGCTCGTCCTGTTTGCGGCGTTCAAGCTGGAGGTCAACGCTGCGCTGCCGCTGAGCGACCGCATCACGTTCGTGCTCGACGACCCGGCGGTGCTGATCGGACTGCTCATCGGCGGCATGATGGTCTACCTGTTCGCCGCGCTCTCGATGGAGGCCGTCGGCCGCGCCGGCGGCGCCGTCGTCGAGGAGGTGCGCCGCCAGTTCCGCGAGCACCCGGGAATCATGGACGGCACCGAGCAGCCGGAGTACGGCCAGTGCGTCGACATCGTCACGAGATCCGCGCAGCGCGAGATGATCATCCCGTCGCTGATTCCGATCGTGCTGACGCTCGTCGTCGGGCTGATCTCGACCGAGGCGCTCGGCGGCCTGCTGATCGGCGTGATCGTCGTCGGCCTCTTCATGGCCGTCTCGATGACCGCCGGCGGCGGCGCATGGGACAACGCGAAGAAGCTGATCGAGGACGGCGCGTTCGGCGGCAAGGGCTCCGTCGCCCACGCCGCGTCGATCACCGGCGACACGGTCGGCGATCCCTACAAGGACACCGCCGGCCCCGCGATCAACCCGATGATCAAGGTCGCCAACATCGTCGCGCTCCTGATCATCCCGCTGATCACCTGATCTGGCTTGCTCTCGGGCCGTCTGGCGGTGTCCTCGCCGGTTCGCGTACGAAGTACGCCACACCGGCTGCGTCCTTGCCAGACAGCCCGATAGCTGCGCCAGAGCCATAGCTGCATCGCGACGGGCTGTCCCTCGGGGCCGCCCGTCGTGCGTTCCGGGTGCGTCACCATTGGCGCATGCGCGCGCGCAGCTGGGTGGTGACGATCGCGGCGGGGCTGGTGCTGGCGGATGCGTCGATCGTGACGCTGGCGCTGCCGGAGCTGCTGCGGGCGCTCGACACGACCGTCGAGGGCGTCGCGGCGGTGATCGCGGTCTACACCGGCGCGCTGGCGCTCGCGCTGCTGCCGGCCGAGCGGATCGTGCGCGTCGGCGGCGCGGCGCGCGTCGGCGCGGCCGGCTTCGCGCTGTTCGCCGTGGCCTCGGTCGGCTGCGCCGTCGCCGACAGCCTGACGCCGCTGCTCGCCTCGCGCGCGATCCAGGCGTGGGCGGGGGCGTTCGCGCTCGTCGCGACGTTCGAGCTGATCCGCGGCGGCACGCAGGCCGGCCGGCGGCACTGGCTCGGCGCCGCCGTGCTCGCCGCCGCCGTCGGGCCGGCGCTCGGCGGCGCGCTGACGCAGGCGTTCGACTGGCGCGCGATCTTCGTCGTGCAGGTGCCGATCGCCGCCGTGGGCGCGCTCGCGGCGCTGCGGGACCGGCCCGAGCCCGCGCTCACGCCGCTCGTCGTGGAGGAGCCGGAGCCGCGCGCGGCGCGGATCGCGGACGCGACGGCGCTCGCGCTCATCTCCGCCTCCCTCACGGCGGTGCTGTTCGGGCTCGTGCTGCTGCTGATCGCCGGCTGGGCGATCGAGCCGCTCGCCGCCGCGGCTACCGTCACCGTGTTGCCGCTGGCCGCGATCGCCGGCTCGCGCATCGGCGGGACGCCGCGCACGCGCGCGACGGCCGGCTCGCTGCTCGTCGGCGGCGGGGTGCTCGCGCTCGCATGGCTGCCGAGCGCGTCGGTCGCGTGGACGTTCGCGCCGCAGGCGCTCGCCGGCGTCGGCATGGGCATGGCGCTGCCGGCGTTCGCGGGCGAGCTGCTGCCGGAGCGCACGGCGCGCGAGGCCGCGCGCCTGTTGACCGTGCGCCACGCCGGGATCGCGCTCGTGCTGATCGCGCTCGCGCCACTGATCGCACATCGTCTCGACGCCGTCACCGAGCGCGCCCAGGAGCAGGGCATCGCGCTCGTGCTCGACGCACAGCTGCCGCCGCAGGACAAGCTCGCGCTCGCGCCGGACCTGCTCGGCGGCGTCGAGGCCGAGCGGCCCCGCGCCGGCCTGCGCAGAGCGCTGGCCGCCCACGGTCGCAGCTACACCGGCGAGGAGGCCGCCGCCTACGACCGGCTCGCCCGGCGCGCCGACGAGATCCTCGTCAGCGCCGTCGGCGACGCCTTCCGCCTCGCCTTCGTCATCGCCGGCGCCCTCGCGCTGCTCGGAGCCGCCGCTCTCGCGCTGGGGAGCGGCGAGGCGCGCGTCAGCCGAGCGGCGACCGAGGGGGAGGTGCCCGGCTCCGGGCGAGCCGAGCCGTCCACCAGCGACGCCGATCGGGTGGGTGGCGCTGAGGACGCATGTGCGCCCGCCGTCAGGCGGGTGTGCGCGCGCCCGGAGGCGACAGGACCCGCCCGCACGAGCGTTCGGGCCCCGGCGGCGGCGCTCGTGGTGGCGATCGTGCTGGTCGTCCTCGCCGCCGGCCTGCCGGTCGCCTACGCGGCGATCCACGCGGCCGACGAGCCGCAGGGGGTGGCGATCCAGGACCCCTGCAACGCACGCGAGCTGCCGGGTACCGGCGGGATCTCCGGCTTCCTCCAGGACCGCGCGCTGCAGACGCTCGACGCCGCCGCCTGCCGCTACGGCAGCAGCCGCGAGGAGCTCGTGCTGGCGCTCGCGGACCCGAGCTGGGCCAGACGGTACGAGCGGCGCTACGGCGTCGACCCGCGCTCGGTCGGCAGCCTGCTGCAAGACCTGCTCACGCCCTGACGCGGGCAGCGCTACGGAAACAGCCCGCGCGTGTTGTGCGCCGCCGCGACGCGCTCGATCGCGAGCGACATCGCCGCGTCGCGCTGCGTGCATCCGAGCGCCTCGGCGCGCGCGCTCACCGCCGCGAACGTGGCGGCGATGCGCCTCCGGATCCCCGCGGCGACGCGGGCGTCGTCGTCGGCGCCGCCCTGGTCCTCGTAGTAGGAGCCGATCACGCCGCCGGCGTTGGCGAGGATGTCGGGCACGACGGGGATTCCGCGCTCGCACAGCACCAGCTCGGCCGCGGCCGTCGTCGGCACGTTGGCGCCCTCCACGATCGCCCGCGCGCGGACGCGGTCGACGTTGCGCTCCGTCAGCGCGCCGGACACCGCGGCCGGGATCAGGACGTCGCAGTCCAGCTCCAGCAGCGCCTCGCGCCCGATCGCCTCGCCCTGCTGCGTCGCGGCGACCGAGCCGCCGTCGTCGAGCGCCCGGGAGATCGCCGTGACGGAGAGTCCCTCCGGGCAGTGGCGTGCCCCCGTCACGTCGCCGACGCCCACCACCGAGAAGGCGTCGTCGTGCGCGAGCAGCTCGGCCACCGTGCGCCCGACGTTCCCGTAGCCGGAGATCGCCAGCCGCACCGGGGCGGGCAGGCCCAGCTGCGCGACGACGAGCCGCACCGCCTCGGCGACGCCCAGTCCCGTCGCCGAGCGTCGCTGTGCCGAGCCGCCGAGGTCGACGGGCTTGCCGGTGACCGCCGAGCCGAGGAACAGGCCCGTCTGCGTGGCGTAGGTGTCCATGATCCACGCCATCTCGCGCTCGCTGGTGTTGAGGTCCGGCGCGAGCACGTCGCGCCCCGGGCCGATCAGCGGCATGATGAGCGCCGCGTAGCGGCGCGTCAGCCGCTCCAGCTCGTGCTCCGAGAGCGACGCCGGGTCGCAGCGGACCGCGCCCTTGGCGCCGCCGTAGGGCAGGCCGACGAGCGCGCACTTCCAGGTCATCGCCATCGCGAGCGCGGTCGTCTTCCTCGAGCGAGGCGCGTGGGTGGTAGCGCAGGCCGCCCTTGCCGGGCCCCCGCGTGAGGCTGTGCTGGACGCGGTAGCCCTCGAACGTGAGCAGGTCGCCCCGGTCGCCGCGGATCGCGACCGTCACCTCGAGCGAGCGGCGTGGGCGCCGCAGGAACTCCCGCAGCCCGTCGTCGAGGCCGAGCAGGTCGGCCGCGCGCTCGAACGCGCTCACGGCGGAGGTCAGCGCGCTCGAGCCGTCTCGCCGCCCAGCGTGGCGTTCATCTGGGTCCTCTCGTCGCGGCTCGCGGCAGCACGACGTCCGCGCTCGCGCACGTCGCGACCGCTCGCAGCACGTCCTCGTCGGGGACGCCGGCGAGGCGCGGGTGGTCGAGGTCGACGGCGATCGTGCCGCCGGCCGCGTCGGCGCCGGCGGGGGCGTCGAGCCCGAGGCTCGCGCGGCCGGCGCCGCAGACGGTGCCCCACAGGTCGCCGGCGTGCGCCAGCAGCGCATGGCGCGTGCGACGCTCGCGGCGCGCGAGCGTCTCCAGCTCGCGCAGCTCCTCGAACGGGTCGAGGATCACCTGCGAGTCGCTGCCGATCGCGAGCCGCACGCCGGCGTCGCGGTAGCGCAGCGCCGGCAGGTGGCCGTCGCCGAGGCTGCCCTCCGTCGTCGGACAGGTCGCGACGATCGCGTCGTGCTCGGCGAGCAGGGCGACGTCGGGGTCGCTCACGTGCACGCCGTGGACGACGGTCGTGCGGGCGGAGAGGAAGCCCGTGCGGTGCAGCAGCTCGATCGGCGTGCAGCCGTGCTCGGCGCGACACTGCTCCAGCTCGCGCGGCTGCTCGTGCGCGTGCACGTGGCGGACGAGCCCGTGCGCGTCGGCGTAGGCGGCGATCGCCTCCAGCCACGCCGCCGGCACGGCGCGCACGCTGTGGGCCGCGACGCCGACGCGGACGCCGGCGCGGTCCGCCGCCCAGGCGCGCAGCGCGTCCACGCGCGCGAGGAACGCCTCGACCGTCGGGTCGCAGAAGCGCCGCTGGCCTGGGGAGGGCGGCAGGTCGCCGCCGTCCCAGCCGGCGCGGTGGTAGGCCGCCGGCAGCAGCACGATCGTCAGGCCCTGCTCGAGCGCCGCCTCGGCGAGCGCGATCGCCATCGCGTTCGGCTGCTCGTACGGCGTGCCGTCCGGGCGGTGATGGACGTAGTGGAACTCGCCGACGGCGCCGTAGCCGGCCGCCGCCATCTCCGCGTAGGTCCGGGCGCCGGCCGCGCGCATGCCGGCCGGGTCGTGACGGCTCGCGAGCCGGTACATCGCCTCGCGCCAGCTCCAGAAGTCGTCCGCGGCGTGGGCCTCGGGCGCCGGTCGCTCGGCGACGCCGCGCAGGTCGCGCTGGAAGGCGTGCGAGTGGACGTTCGGCATCGCCGGGAGCTCGAACGCGCGCGTCATGCGAGCTCCCGCACGGCCGCGAGCAGCGCGTTCGCGCCGACGGCCGCGTCCTCGAGCGCGACGTCCTCCTGCGGCGCGTGGCTGATCCCGCTCGGGTTGCGCACGAGCACCATGCCGGTCGGGAGCGCGTCGGCCAGCACGCCCGCGTCGTGACCGGCGTAGCAGACGAGCGCGGGCGCGCCGGGCGTCCCGGCGGCGGCAGCCACGCCGGCCCGCAGCCGCGCGAGCACCTCGGGGGAGAACGCCGTCCCGGCCGAGGAGGCGGCCGTCCGCAGCGTCACGGCGACGCCGCTGCGCTCGGCGAGCTGCGCCGCGGCGTCCTCCAGCTCGGCGCGCCAGCGCTCGACGTCGGCGGCGCCGGGGGCGCGCGCGTCGAGCCACAGGCGCACGCGCGCCGGGACCGTCGTCGGCGCGTTGGGCTCGACCTCGATCCGCGCGGCCGTGAAGACCATGCCGGGGCGGGCGGCGGCCAGCTCCTCGCCGCGCACGATCAGCCGCGCGGCGGTCGCGAGCGCGTCGCGGCGATCCTCGCCGCGGGTCGTCCCGGCGTGGTCGGCGCGGCCGTCGAGCTGCGCCTGCAGCCGCACGCGCGCGGCCAGCCGCGCGACGGCGCCCGCGGGCACGCCGGCCTGCGCGAGCTCGCGCGTCTGGTCGACGTGCAGCTCGAGGAAGCCGCGCAGGCGCTCGAGCCACTGCGGTGCGCGCGCCAGCCCGGCGGGGTCGACGCCGGCGCCGGCCAGCGCGTCGGCGAGCCGGACGCCGTCGCGGTCGACGCGCGCGAGCGCGTCGGCGACGTCGAGCCGGCCGGCGAGCGCGCGGCTGCCGAACGTCGGCGTGTTGAAGCGCGCGCCCTCCTCGTCGGCGAAGGAGATCACGGCGACCGGCTCGCGCGCGGCCACGGCGAACGCCGCCGCGACGCCCAGCGCCCCGTCGAAGCGCCCGCCGCCGAGCACGGAGTCGAGGTGCGAGCCGACCGCCCACCACGGCGGCGGCGCGTCGGGGATCGCCCACAGGTTGCCGGCGGGGTCGCGCTCGACGCGGCGTCCGAGCGCCGCGGCGCGCGCGCCGAACCAGGCGCGCGTGCGCTCGTCCTCGGGCGTCCAGGCCAGGCGCGTGGTGGCGCCCTCGCCGTCGCGCCCGATCGGGATCAGGTCGCGCAGGAGGCCGGCCAGCTCGGCGGCCGCGATCGTCTCGGTCGTGACGCTCATGCGAGCCTCCAGGCGGCGTCGGGACGGACGTGCACGACCTCGCCGCCGGCGATCGCGACCGCGACCGGGTTGTGGCCCAGCCGGTAGGGGAGGTGCTCGATCGGCGCGTCGAGCACGAGCAGGTCGGCGCGCTTGCCGAGCTCGAGCGAGCCCAGCTCGTGCGAGCGGCCGAGCACCCAGGCGGCGTTGAGCGTCGCCGCGGCCAGCGCCTCGCGCACGCTCCAGCCGTAGCGGCGCACCGCCAGGCCGATCACGAGCGGCATCGAGAACGACCGGCGAGGTGCCGGGGTTGGCGTCGGTGGCGAGCACGCCGATCGCGCCGGCGTCGGCAAGCGCGCGGCCGGGGGCGAGGTGCTCGTCGCCGAGCAGCTCGGCGGCGGGCAGCAGCACCGCGGCGCAGTCGGCGCGCGCGAGCGGCGCGACGTCGTCGGGGTGCAGGCAGGCGAGATGGTCGACCGAGCGCGCCCCGTGCTCGAGCGCGACCGGCACCGAGCGCATCGTCGAGAACTGCTCGACGTGGGCGCGCAGCATGCGGCCGTGGGCGCTCGCCAGCTCGCCCATGCGCGCGAGGTGGCCGAGGCCGAAGGCGACCGACTCCACGTAGATGTCCAGCGCGGTCGCGTGCGTGCGCGGCACGAGCTCCGCGACCGTGTCCATCCAATCGTCGGCCGAGCGGCCGGGCGGCACGGCGTGGGCGAGCAGGGCGGTGGAGACGGTGGTTTGCGGCACCTGCTCGCCGAGCCGGTCGGCGAGCGCGAGCGCGCGCAGCTCCCCCTCGGCCGAGAGGCCGTAGCCGCTCTTGCACTCGAACGTCGTGGTGCCGTGCGCGAGCATCTCGGCGGCCAGCCCGCCGGCCTGGGCGAGCACCTCGTCGTCGCCGGCCTGCGCCAGCGCGCTCGCGGAGGAGGCGATCCCGCCGCCGTCGCGCGCGATCTGCTCGTACGGCGTGCCGGCGACCTTGCGCGCATACTCCTCGGCGCGCCAGCCGGCGAACGGCAGGTGCGTGTGGCAGTCGACGAAGCCGGGGATCACCGCACAGCCGCCGGCGTCGATGCGCCGCACCGCGGCGTCGTCGCGCTCGAGCGCGACGATCCGCCCGCCGGCGACGGCGACGTCGCCGGGCTCGGCGCGCAGCGCGCCGGCGCGATCCAGGCGCAGGTGGGCCAGGCCGTCCTCGGGTGGCAGCAGCCGCTGCGCGGCGCCCTCGATGCTGAGGTCGGTCACGGCCGGTCCCCGTCGCGCATCGGCACGTCGATGCCGAGCCGCTCGCCGGCGGCGATCGCCTCCGGGTAGCCGGCGTCGACGTGGCGCACGACGCCCATGCCGGGGTCGGCCGTCAGGACCGTGCGCACGCGCTCGGCGCCCAGCTCGGTGCCGTCGGCGACGACGACCTGGCCGGCGTGGATCGACTTGCCCATGCCGACGCCCCCGCCGTGGTGGATAGAGACCCACGACGCGCCGCAGGCGACGTTGACCATCGCGTTGAGCAGCGGCCAGTCGGCGACGGCGTCGGAGCCGTCGCGCATCGACTCGGTCTCGCGCTGCGGCGAGGCGACCGAGCCGGCGTCGAGGTGGTCGCGACCGATCGCGATCGGCGCGCGCAGCTCGCCCGACGCGACCATCTCGTTGAAGCGCGCGCCCGCGCGGTCGCGCTCGCCGGCGCCGAGCCAGCAGATGCGCGCCGGCAGCCCCTGGAACTGCACGCGCTCGCGCGCGAGTCGCATCCAGCGGGCGATGTGCTCCTGCTCGCCGAACAGCTCGAGGATCGCCTCGTCGGTGCGCGCGATGTCCTCGGGGTCGCCCGACAGCGCCACCCAGCGGAACGGGCCCTTGCCCTCGCAGAAGAGCGGGCGGATGTAGGCGGGCACGAAGCCCGGGTAGTCGAACGCGACGCCGTCGCCGTGCTCGGCGGCGAGGCCGCGCAGCGCGTTGCCGTAGTCGAACGCCTCCGCGCCCGCCGCGCGCAGGTCGCGGATCGCGGCGACGTGCGCCAGCGCGCTCTCGCCGACGCGCGCGAGGTAGCCGTCGCGGTCGCGCGTGCGCGCGACGTCGGCCTGCTCGAGCGTCATCCCCGCCGGGATGTAGCCGACGAGCGGGTCGTGGGCGCTCGTCTGGTCGGTGACGACGTCGACGGGCGCGCCGCGCCGCACGAGCTCGGGCAGCACCTCGGCGGCGTTGCCGAGCAGGCCGATCGACAACGGCCGGCGCTCGCGCACGGCGGCCTCGCAGCGCGCGAGCGCGTCGTCGAGGTCGGCGGCGCGCTCGTCGAGGTAGCCGCTCTCGATGCGCCGCTCGATGCGATGCCAGTCGACCTCGACGCACAGCGCGACGCCGTCGTTCATCGTCACGGCGAGCGGCTGGGCGCCGCCCATCCCGCCGAGGCCGGCGGTCACCACCAGCCGTCCCGCCAGCGAACCGCCGAAGCGCTGGCGCGCGATCGCCGCGAAGGTCTCGTAGGTGCCCTGCAGGATCCCCTGGCTCCCGATGTAGATCCAGGAGCCGGCGGTCATCTGGCCGTACATCATCAGCCCGGCCGCGTCGAGCTCGCGGAAGTGCTCCCAGGTGGCCCAGTCGCCGACGAGGTTGGAGTTGGCGATCAGCACGCGGGGAGCGCGCTCGTGCGTTCTCGAAGACCGCCACGGGCTTGCCGGACTGCACGAGCAGCGTCTCCTCGTCGCCGAGTCGCCGCAGCGTGCGCTTGATCGCGGCCAGCGAGGCGTCGTCGCGCGCGGCCTTGCCGATCCCGCCGTAGACGACCAGCTCCTCCGGCCGCTCGGCGACGTCGGGGTGCAGGTTGTTCTCCAGCAGGCGCAGGGCTGCCTCCTGCTGCCAGCCACGGCAGCGCAGCGGTGCGCTCACGGCCATGTGCGGTCTCCTTCTCATCGTGGGGTGGGAGGCGGCTGCGACGGGCGCTCGCCGCCGGGAGCGGCGAGCGCGTCGGGGGCGCCCAGCGCCAGCGACATCTCCCTGGCGTGGTGGACCAGCAGTCGCCCGTACGTGGCGATCCGCTCCTCGTCGGTCCGGTAGGTGGGCGCGAGGATGCTGATCGCGCCGACGATCGCGGCGGCGTGATCGACGATCGGCGCGGCGACGGCGGTGACGTCGGGCTCGACGGTGCGCTGCATCGCGACGTAGCCCTCGGCGCCGACGGCGCCGTCCAGGGCGGCGCCGATCGCCGTCCCCTCGCGCGGGATCGTGCGGCCGGTCCACGCCGCCGTCTGGACGCGCTGCGGGCTGGCGACCTGTCGCAGGTAGAGGACGCGGTCGGCGTCGAGCGCGATGCCGAGGTTCGCCGTCTCGCCCGTCTCCTCGGCGAGCGCCGTCAGATGCGGCCCGGCCAGCTCGTAGAGCGGCTCCTCGCGCAGGACGATCGCCGCCATCTGCTTGAGCTGGCGGCCGGGCTGGTAGTCGCCGCGCTCGCTGCGCTGGACGAAGCCGCGCTGCGCGAGCGTCGAGAGCAGGCGGGAGGCGGTGGCGGGGGAGAGGTCGGCGGCGCGCGCCAGCTCGCTGAGGCTTCGCCCGCTCGAGCCGTCGGTCAGCGCGATGAGCAGGTCGAGGGCCCGGTCGACCGCGCGGGTCGAGCCGGCGCCGTCGCGGGCGGTGGGGTTGCGAGTGGTGCGGGTCGTGTCGGTCACGGAAGTTGCTCCTTTCGAGCGTACTATAGAGTGAACATGCTTTTCGTCAGGTGAAAAGCGGGAGCGAGCGGGCTCAGCCTCGGCCGGGCCGGCGAGCGAGTCGGGTAGGGGCCGTCCCGGCGCTCGCGCGATGCCGCGCGACCGCCGGCCGTCCCGCCATCTAGCATCCGCGTCCGAACGCCCTGATGGCCCAACGCCGACTCCACGGCCTCGAGCGCGTGCTCGGGGTCAACGCACTCTTCTCGACCGCCTACGGCAACGTCGGCAGCTCGATCTACTACGCGCTCGGACTGGTCGCGTCGTTCGCGCTCGGCCTGACGCCGGTCGTGTTCGTGATCGCGGGCGTGATCTTCTTCCTCACCGCCGCCACCTACTCCGAGGCGACGGCGATGTACCCGGAGGCGGGCGGCTCCTCGAGCTTCGCGCGCCACGCCTTCAACGAGTTCTGGTCGTTCTTCGCGGCGTGGGGCCAGATGCTCAACTACGTCATCACGATCTCGATCTCGGCCTTCTTCGTGCCGCACTACATCGGGTCGCTGTTCTGGGACCCGCTGCGGCACGCGCCCGGCGACATCGTCGGCGGCTGCGTCGTCGTCGCCGTGCTGGCCGTGATCAACGTGTTCGGCGTCAAGGAGGCGGCGCGCCTGAACATCGCGCTCGCCGTCACCGACTTCGCGACGCAGCTGCTGCTCGTGGTGCTCGGGATCGTGCTCGTCTTCTCGCCGCAGACGCTGATCGACAACGTGCACCTCGGGCTCGCGCCGAGCTGGAAGGACTTCATCATCGCGATCCCCGTCGCGATGATCGCCTACACCGGCATCGAGACGATCTCGAACATGGCCGAGGAGGCCAGAGACGAGGCGACGACGATCCCGCGCGCGATCAACCGCGTCGTGATCGCCGTCTTCGCGATCTACGCGCTGCTGCCGGCCGTCGCGCTCAGCGCCCTGCCGGTCACGAAGACGGCCGACGGCAGCTACCAGACGCTGCTCGGCGTGGGGGAGGACCAAGGCGGCTTCGCCGGCGACCCGGTCCTGGGGATCGTCAAGCACCTCGACCTCGGGCCGTTCCAGGGCGTCGGCCAGCTCTACGTCGGCCTGCTGGCGGCGACGATCCTGTTCATCGCCACGAACGCCGGCATCATCGGCGTCTCGCGGCTCGTCTACTCGATGGGCATCCACCGCCAGGTGCCGGACAAGCTGCGCCAGCTGCACCCGCGCTTCCGCACGCCGTGGCTGGGGATCCTCGTCTTCTCCGGCTTCGCGTGCGTCGCGATGCTTCCCGGCAAGGCCACCTTCCTCGGCAACATCTACGCCTTCGGGGCGATGCTGTCGTTCACGATCGCGCATGCGGCGGTCGTGCGGATGCGCGTGACGCGCGCCGACGTCCCACGGCCCTATCGCGGGCCCGGGACGCTGCGCTTCCGCGGGCGGGAGCTGCCGCTGTTCGCGCTCGTCGGCGGCGCCGGCACCGGGATCGCGTGGGTCACCGTGACGGCGCTGCATCTCGACGTCGCCGCCGTCGGCCTCGCATGGCTGCTCGCCGGCGTCGGCCTCTACGTGCTCTACCGCCGGCGTCAGGGCCTCGACCTGACGACGACGACGCGGGTGGCGGTGCCGAAGCCGGTCGTCGATCACGAGGCGGAGTACGAGTCGGTGCTGGTGGCCTTCGAGGAGCGCGAGTTCGTGCCGGAGGTGCTGGCGACGGCGATCCGCATGGCGGCGCGGCGCAGCCGCGGGATCCACGTGCTCGTGACGATCACGGTGCCGGCGACGAGCCCGATCAACGCTGCGCTGCTGGAGCAGGAGCTGGCCGCACAGGAGGCGATCGAGCAGGCGAAGGTGCAGGGCGGGCGGCGCGTCACCGGTCACTGGCAGAAGGTGCGCGCCGGGCAGGCCGGGCGCGCGATCGTCGACGAGGCACGCGAGATCGGCGCGCGTGCGATCGTGATGCCGATGCCGGAGCGCACGAGCGGCAGCTCGGTCTTCGGCCGCACGCTCGAGACGGTGCTCGCCGAGCGCCCCTGCCGCGTCATCATCGAGTCCGTCAAGGGCCGCCGCGCGGCGCCGGTCGAGCCGGCGGCGGCCGCCTGAGCGCCTACGCTCTCGGCCAGATCCGCCGTTCCGTCATGCCCGACCCGCACCAGATCCATCGCTCGACCACCCGCCTGCTGTCGCTCGCGATGGTGGTGATCGGCGTGCTGCTGATCGTGCGCACCGCGATCGCGGGCGGCGGCGGGCTCGCGCTCGGCGTCGTGCTGGGCGTGCTGTTCGTCGCGGCCGGCTGCGCGCGCCTCTACCTGCAGGCGAGGCGGCCGTGACCGTGCAGGACGACCACGCCGCCGCGCCGCGCACGCTCAGCGCCCGCGCGCTGTTCGGGCTCGTCTACACGATGTCCGTCAGCTCCGTGTACTTCGCGCTCGGCGTCGTCGCGCAGCGTGCGCTCGGGCTGACGCCGATCGTCTTCCTCGTGGCCGGCGTGTTCTTCGCGCTCGCCTCGATGACATACGTCGAGGGCGCGGCGCTCCATCGTGAGCGCGGCGGGTCCTCGGTGTTCGCGCGCTACGCCTTCAACGAGCTGATCAGCTTCGTCGCCGGCTGGGCGATCCTGCTCGACTACTGCATCCTGCTCGCCGTCACCGCCTTCACGGCGACGAACTACCTCGCCGAGTTCTCGGCACCGGTCGGCGACGGGGCGCTGGAGATCGTCGTCGCGATCGCGGTGATCGCGGTCGTCGCGCTGATCAACGTCGCGGGCGTGACGGTGCGCCAGCTGCGCCGCGGGCTGTTCGTGGCGATCGCCGACATCGCCGTGCAGCTGCTCGTGATCGCGCTGGGGATCGTGCTGGTCTGGCATCCCGGCGCGATCGTCGACACCGTCCACCTCGGCAGCGACCCGGCGTGGGACGACACCATCTACGCGCTCACGATCGCGACGATCGCCTTCACCGGCTTGGAGGCCGCCGCGAGCCTCGCCGGCGAGACGGAGACGACGCGCACCGGCCTGCGCCGGCTCGTCGGGCCGGGTGCGGGCGCGATCATGATCGTCTACGTCGGGATCGCGTTCGTCGCGACGAGCGCGCTGCCGGTGGCGCGCGGGGCGGACGCGTTCTCCACGCGCGACGTCGAGGCGCCGCTGCTGTCGGTCGCCGACGCGTTCGACCCGGTGTGGCTCGCCGACACGCTGCGCGCCGCCGTCGCGGTGACCGCCGTGATCGGACTGGTCGTGGCGGCGAACTCGGCGATGCTCGGCATCTCGCGGCTCGCGTACGGCCTGGCGACGAACCGCCAGATCCCGAGCGTGCTCGGCCGGCTGCACCCGAGACGTGGGACGCCGTACGTGCTGATCGGCCTCGCCGCGGTCGTCGCGTCCGCGCTCACGATCCCCGGGGACATCGACTTCCTCGTCGGCATCTACGCGTTCGGCGCGATGCTCGCGTTCACGATCGCGCACCTGTCGATCATCCGGCTGCGCTACCGCGAGCCGCAGCGCGACCGGCCCTACCGCGTGCCCCTCTCGATCCGCGTGCGCGGCGGGTCGTTGCCGCTGCCGGCGCTGGTCGGCGCGGTGCTGTCGGGCGCCGGCTGGGTGACGGTCGTCGTGCTGCACGAGGGCGCCCGCTACGTCGGCCTCGGCTGGCTGCTCGCCGGCCTCGCCCTCTACGTGGTCTACCGCCGCGCCGACGGCAACCCGCTGCTCAAGCGCGTCACCGTCCCCGAGCGCGCGCTGCGCGGCGAGCCGCCACGCGCCGAGTTCGGCTCGCTGCTCGTGCCGATCTTCGGCGAGTCGCTCGACGACGACATCGTCCAGACCGCCGGCCGGCTCGCCGGCGAGGTGCGCGACGAGCTCGACGAGGAGGGCGCGACGATCGAGGCGATCTGGGTCTTCGAGGTGCCGATGTCGCTGCCGATCGACGCGCGCCTGCCCGAGGCGCAGGTCAGACGGGCGCAGGAGGCGCTGCGCCGCGCGAAGGCGGTCGGCGAGGAGTACGAGGGCGTGCACGTCGCGACCGCGATGGTGCGCGCGCGCCGGGCCGGCGAGGCGATCGTGCGCGAGGCGAGACGGCGCGGCGTCGAGGCGATCGTGCTCGCGGCCGAGGAGCCGACGCGCGTGCGCGGCGGCGCCCTGTTCGGCGGTGCCGGCGGCCCGCTCGACAACTACGTCGGCGACGTCACGAAGTACGTGCTGCGCAAGTCCGAGTGCCGCGTGATCCTGACCGCCCCGGCGGCCGAGCAGCCGGCGAGCGCGCCGGAGCCGGCGGACGCGCAGGCGGGGCACGACGGCGACGCGCCCGGCCGGGCGCGCTCGCCGGAGGCGCCGCGGTAACCTCCCGGCCATGTTCATCCTGGTCGTAGGCGCCGGACGCGTCGGCTCGGCGGTCGCCAAGCGCGCGCTCGTCGCCGGGCACGAGGTCTCCGTGCTCGACGAGGATCCGCTCTCGCACGAGCAGCTCGACAAGGACCTGTCGGAGAGCTGGGAGGACGCCGGCGGTCGCTACACGGTCGGGACCGCGCTCGAGGTCGACGCGCTGCTGGAGGCCGGGATCGAGCAGGCGGACGTGTTCATCGCCTCCACCAACGGCGACAACACGAACCTCGTGATCGCGCAGATCGCGCAGCGCCGCTTCAACGTGCCGCGCGTCGTGGTGCGCGTGCTCGACCCGGCGCGCGCCGCCTGGTACGCCGAGCAGGGGCTGCGCACGATCTGCCCGACCCAGCACGCGATCGAGATGGTCGAGCAGGCGGCGCTCGGGGACATCGCCGCCGCATGAGGAGGACCATCGCGTGTACGTGATCGTCGTCGGCGCCGGCAAGGTCGGCTGGAACCTCGCGCGCGAGCTGCTCGCCAGAGATCACGAGGTGACGCTGATCGAGGCCGATCGGCGCCGTTACCTGATCGTCGAGCAGGAGCTCGAGCACGCCGTCCAGTACGGCGACGCGACCGAGCTGTGGGTGCTCGAGCGCGCCGGGATCCAGCGCGCCGACCTCGTGATCGCCGTCACCGGCGACGACGAGGACAACATGCTGATCTGCCAGATGGCGACGGAGAAGTACCTGACCCAGCGGATCGTGGCGCGCGTGAACAACCCGCGCAACCTCCAGCACTTCAAGCTGCTCGGCATCCGCCCGGCGGTCTCCGCGACCGACCTGATCCTGCGCCTGATCGAGCACGAGGTGCCGCAGTACGGGCTCGTGCAGCTGCTCGCGCTCGAGGGCGAGCGGCTGGAGATCATCGAGCTGGAGGTCGCCCAGGGCGCGCCGGCCGCCGGCAAGCGCGTCGCCGACGTCGAGCTGCCGGACGGCAGCCTGATCATCTCGGTGCTGCGCGGCGGCGCCGGCTTCGTGCCGAAGTCCGACACGGTGATCGAGGCGGGCGACGAGGTGCTGCTGATCCTCGACCCGGGCCTGGAGTCGTCGATCACGCCGCAGTTCACGCGCAACGGCGCGGGACCGGGCGCGTAGGCCGTCCCGAACGGGGTAGGAGGGATTCCGATGGCGGATCGTCACGTCGCGCACCTGCTGATCGGCGGCGGGCTGTCGAGCGCGAACTGCGCGCGCTGGCTGCGCGAGTCGGGCGCGGAGGGCGAGATCCTGCTCGCCGGGCGCGAGCCGGATCCGCCGTACAACCGCCCGCCCTGCTCGAAGGGCTACCTGCAGGGCCATGAGTCGCGCGACGACACGTACTTCCGCCCGAACGACTGGTGGGAGGAGCAGCGGATCGACCTGCGCACGCGCACGAGCGTGATGAAGCTCGACACGACCGCGAGAGAGGCGACGTTGTCCTCGAAGGAGACGGTGTCCTACGACAGCGCGCTGCTGGCGACGGGCGCCAACGTGCGGCGGCTCAACGTCGAGGGCGCCGAGCTGGAGGGGATCCACTACCTGCGCGCGCTCGGCAACGCCGACACGATCCGTGCGGACGCGGACGGCAAGAAGGTCGTCCTGATCGGCGGCTCCTACGTCGGCTGCGAGGTCGCGGCGTCGCTCGTGGCGGCCGACCACGCGAGGTGCGAGATCGTGATGCAGGAGGCGATCACGCTGGAGCGCGGCTTCGGCGCGCAGGCCGGGCGCTTCTTCCAGGACCGCCTGGAGGCGCATGGGATCGTCGTGCACGGCGAGGACGCGCTCGAGCGCTTCGAGGGCGCCGACGGGCGCGTGACGCATGTCGTCACGGCCGGCGGCAAGCGCCTGGAGGCCGACTGCGTCGTGATCGGCGCCGGCGTGATGCCGGACGTGATGCTGGCGCGCTCGGCGGGCCTGACGCTCGACGAGGAGCGCGGCGGCGTGCTGTGCGACGCGCAGCTGCGCACGAGCGCGGCGGGCGTGTGGGCGGCCGGCGACGTCTGCTCCTACGACTCGCGCCCCAACGGCCGCCGCATCCGCGTCGAGCACTGGGACGTCGCGTTCAACCACGGCAAGACGGTCGCGCTCAACATGCTCGGCCAGGAGGTCGAGCACGACGTCGTGCCGTACTTCTTCTCCGACCTCGCCGACTGGGCCTCGCTCGAGTACGTCGGGCCGGCGGCCACGTGGGATCGCGAGGTCGTGCGGGGCTCGCTCGACGAGGGGGCGTTCAGCGTCTGGTACCTCTCGGAGGGCCGCGTCGAGGGCGCGCTGTCGGTCGGGCGCTCGGACGACCTCGAGCACGCGCGCCGGCTGATCGCGCACCGCACCGACCTCGGCGACCGAGCCGGCGCGCTCGGGGACCTCGGCAGCGACCTCGCGTCGCTGTAGGCCGGTCGCGGGGTGCGCCGGTGAGCCAGGCCGAGGAGGCGCGCGAGCTGATCGCCGAGATGGTCGTGACGCTGCGTACGTTCGTGCACGCGGCCGGTGCGCTGGAGGCGACGCTGCTGCTCGACCAGGGGGAGGCGGTCCCGCCGCTCGTCGTCGAGTGCCCCGCCGTCGGCCCGGTGTTGCTCGGCGAGGGGGAGGAGGTCGTCCAGCTCGACGCCGACCGGCTCGCCGCGGCGCCGCTTCCGCTGCCCGACGTGCGCGCGCTGCCGCCGTTCGAGGTCGATGCCGTGCGCGCCGAGATCACCGCGCCGCTCGGCGGGGTCGAGCACCACGCGCGCGCGGTGGGCTCGCTCGCGGAGGCGTTCCCAGGCCGCAGCGTGCTGTCGGTCGTGTTCGCGACGACCGACCCGGCGATCCCCCTGCAGCTCGTCGCGCGCAGCGGCGAGCCGATGGTGCTCGGGCTCGGCGAGGAGCAGTTCGAGCTCGACGCAAGCTGGCCGCCGGCGTGATCCGCGTGCGCACGTCCGCGACGATGCCGGTGCGATGACCGAGCCCGGCCCGGCCGCCGTGCCGTCGCCGAGACGGCTCCCGCGCGACGACGACACGCTGCAGGTCCCGCGCGCGCTCGGCGCGCGCGGGCGGTTCGTCGTCGACGCGACGTGGGGGACTGTGCAGCCGCTGGAGCTGGCGCCCGGGCTGCGCACCCTCGGCGAGCTGGAGCTGATCGCACACATCGAGGCGGGCCTGCCGCTCGTCGACACGCGCCTGCCGCACTTCTTCGCGCAAGGCACGATCCCGACCGCACGCAGCATCCCGCACGGCGAGATCCTCGAGCGCATCGGCGAGCTCGACCGCACGACCGCGACGGTGGTCTTCTGCAACGGGCCGCAGTGCGCCGCGACGCCGTGGGCGGTCGAGAACGCTGCTCGACGCCGGCTACCCGGCCAGCGCGCTGCTGTACTACCGCGGCGGCATCCACGACTGGGTCACGCTGGGCTATCCGCTCGTCCCGGGCGACGCGCTCAGAAGCTGACCGACCCGTCCGGGTGGATCGTCCAGTGGGGGTTGTGGGCGACCTCCCACGGGTGGCCGTCCGGGTCGACGAAGACGCCGGAGTAGCCGCCCCAGAACGTCGCCGCGCCGTGGCGCGGGATCGTCGCGCCGGCCGCCTCGGCCTGCGCGATCACGGCGTCCACCTCCGCCGGGGAGCCGACGTTGTGGGCGAGCGTCACGCCGCCCCAGCCGCCGCGGTCCTCGGCGATCCCGCTGTCGGCCGCGAGCTTCTCACGGCTCCACAGCGCGACCACCATGCCGCCGGACTGGAAGAACATCACGTCGTCGTCGGGCGACGTGCCGCTCCAGCCGAGCGCCTCGTAGAACGCGCGGGCTCGCGCGAGGTCGGCGACGCCGAGGGTCACGAGGCTGAGTCGCTGCTCCATCGCAAGTATCCTCCCACCGCTGCCGGCGTGAGCACGCCTCGCCGAGGAAGCCTCTATCCTGATCGCTCGATCCGTTGCGGGATCGTCTAACGGCAAGACGCTCGGCTCTGGACCGAGAAATTGGGGTTCGAATCCCTGTCCCGCAGTCACAGGGCGTGTAGTGCGGTGCGCTACAGTGCACGACATGGCTGGTTCGCCTCAGCCGTTCTCGATGCGTCTGGGGAGTGGAACGCTCGCCAAGCTTGAGCGTCAGGCACGCGGACGTGGCGAGTCGAAGACCCGCGTCGGCGAGCGACTGCTCGAGGAGGGCCTGCGGATGGCCGAGCATCCGGGCGTCGTCTTCCGTGACGGTCCCGGCGGCCGTCGCGCTGCGCTGGCCGCCGGCCCGGACGTGTGGGAGGTCGTCGAGACGCTCCAGCAGGTCGACGGGACCGGAGAGGAGGCGATCGCGAACGCGGCGGCGTGGGGATCGCTCACCCCCGGGCAGGTCCGCGTGGCGCTGCGCTACTACGGCGACTTCCGCGACGAGATCGACACGTGGATCCGGGACAACCGCGAGGAGGCCGAGCGTCAGCAGGCCGCCTGGCGGCATGCGCAGGACGCGCTGAAGCGATAGCGCGACTCGCTCGTAGATTGCGAACGTGAAGCTTCTTCTCGACGAGATGTGCCCCGCTGCGATCGCCGAGGGGTTGCGTCGGCGCGGCGTCGACGCCGTCGCCGTCACCGAGCGGCCGGAGCTGCGCGGCATTCCCGACCCCGACGTCTTCGCCGTCGCGCAGGAGCAGCAGCGCGCCGTCGTGACGGAGAACGTGCGCGACTTCGTGCCGATCGCAAACGACCACGACGCGCGCGCGACCGCCCACCACGGGCTGGTCCTGGTCCATCCGGCGGCCTTTCCGCGCGGCAACGCTCGGACGATCGGCGCGATGGTCACCGCGCTGGCGGAGCTCTGCCGGCAGGTGTCCCACGACGCGGCGACGAGCTTGCGCCACTGGCTGTGAGGCACCAGCCCCACGGACTGTCGCGCACTTGACACTCGGCGCGTCGCGCAGCGAGCAGACGCCGCGGCCCTCTCGGTGGAAGCTGGAACCCATGAAGCGGCGGGCAACGGGCCCGCCCCCGAGAACCGGAGGGTTCCCATGCGTTCCACCATCACCATCCGTCGTCCGTCCGCCTCGCTCGTCGTCGCGATGCTCGCGCTGTTCGTGGCGCTCGGCGGCACCGGCTATGCGGCCGCGACGCTCAGCGGCAAGGCGATCCAGAAGCACTCGATCCCCGGCAACCGGCTGCGCTTCAACACGCTCACGGGCAAGCAGATCAAGGAGTCGAAGCTCGGTCCGGTCCCGGTCGCGCAGAGAGCGCTGACCGCCGAGACGGCCGCGACTGCGACGACCGCCACGTCCGCCACGACCGCCACGACCGCCGACAGTGCGACGACGGCGCAGAACGCGCTCCAGCTCCAGGGCCACGACGCCGGCGCCTTCATGGCCAACAGCGTGCGGGTGGCGCTCAGAGAGGTCACGGTCGCGACCGGCAGCGCGAACGCCGTCACGGCCTCGTGCGCGGGGAACGAGAAGGGCATCGGCGGCGGCGCGGCCTGGATCATCCCGGGCACCGAGACGCCGACGCAGCTCGACGCGCAGCTCAACAGCTCGCTTCCCGTCCCGACGACCGGCGGCACGAACAACATGACCGGCTGGAGCGCCGTCGGCGTCAACAGAACCGGCGCCAACCGCCTCCTGCGCGCGTACGTGGTCTGCGTTCCGAAGACCGTGTAGCCGCAGGATCAGTCCGCGACGTACACCGTGACCGGCTCGCGCCGCCCGCGGAGGGAAACCTCCCCGTGGCGGCGCAGCCCGTCGGCGGCACCGGTCGCGGCGAGCGCTGTGTACGCGCTCCCAGATACGAACAGCCGTCCGTCCGCGTCGCGGCCCAGCCCTTGGAGGCGGGCCGCGACGTTCGTCGCGTCGCCGACCGCCGCGTACTCCATCCGCCGCTCGGAGCCGACCAGGCCGGACATGACCTCGCCGGTGTTGAGCCCGATGCCGGCGTCCAGCGGACGCTCGGCGAGGTGCTCCTCCAGCAGCCAGGCGTTGAAGCGCGGGAGCGCGGTGTCGAGGATCTCGCGCGCCGCCGCGAGCGCCTGCGGCGCGTGGTCGGCCTGCGGCAGGGGCGCGCCGAAGACGGCCATCACGCCGTCGCCCTGGTAGGAGACGACCGTGCCGCCGTGCGCGAAGACGACGCTGGAGACGAGCTTCCAGGTAGCGGTTGAGCACGGCGATCACCTGCTCGGCCTCCAGCCGCTCGGCGAGCGACGTGAAGCCGCGCAGGTCGCAGAACAGCACGGTCGCCTCGAGCCGCCGGCTCTCCAGCCGCGGCGCCGCGTCGTCGGAGGGCAGCAGCTCGGCGGCCACCTTCGGCGGCACGAAGCGCTCGAACGTCGCGCGCAGCCGCTGGCGCGCACGCACCTCGAAGATGTAGGTGAGCGCGACCGCGCCGACGGTGCCGAGCGCGAGCGCCAGCAGCGGCGCTGCGACCGGCAGGATCGTGCCCGCGTCGAACGCGAGCTGTGCGCCGCCGAGCAGCGCCACGGCGCCGAGCGCGCCCGCGCCGAGCGCCTGCGCGAGCGCGCGCGCCGGTGAGCCGGCGAGCGTTGCCAGCGGCGCGAACAGGCCCGCGGTCAGCACGAGCAGGATCGCGAGGAACGCCGGCGCGTCGCGCAGCGGATAGCCGTTCAGCACCGTCTCGATCGCGTTCGCGTGGATCTCGGCGCCCGGCATGAGGTCGCCGCCGACTGCGACCGGATGCAGGTCGTGCTGGGCCGGTGCGGTGGCGCCGACGACGACGATGCGCCCACGCACGTCGGCTGCGGCGAAGCGGCCCGTCGCCACACGCCAGAAGGAGACGGTGCGCACTGCGCCCGCCGGCCCGGCGAAGTCGATCGGTCGCGACGGAGCCGCCGGATCGCCGCCGGCCGCCAGCACCGAGAGCTGCGGGACGCCGAGTACTTCGCCCTGGACGCGCCGCCATACGCCGTCGGAATCGACCGGAAACAGCGCCATGCCGACGCGCCCGCCGTGCGCGGCGAGTGCGCGCGCGCCGCCGAGGATCGCCGGTTGCCGATCCGCGTTCAGCTCGGTGGTGCTGAGGATCACCTTGCCGTTGCCGGCGGCTCGCAGCAACGCGCGGTCGTCGTGGCGGTTGGAGGGCTCAGAGAACTGCACGTCGTAGACGACCTCGCGCGCGCCCGCGCGCAGCAGGCGATGGATCGTGCGCGTGTGCACCCACCGCGGGAAGGGCCAGCGCATCGCGAGGCGGTTGAAGGTCGGCTGGTCGATTGCCACGACGGCGACGTCCGGCAGCGCGTGGCCGCCCCGGATCGCGAAGCGCGCGTCGAGGAGGCTCTGCTCGACGCGCTCGTCCGGCCCGTCGTGGATCAGGGCGATCCCGCCAGCCGCCGCGGCTGCCAGCAGTCCGACGAGCAAGGCGCGGGCGAGGCGGGCTGGGGGGCGCCGCAGCATCGCGGCAGTGTCGCGCATTCGACACGGGCTGCGTCGGGTCTGCGACAGTGCCGAGGCGCAGAACGCGCAAGAGTCCGGTTCGATGCTTCTCCGCCGCCGCACCGCCATCCTCCGTCTGCTCGCGACGCTCGCGCTGCTCGCGCTTGCCGGCCTGGGCGCGACCGGCGTCGTGCACGGCGCGCCGGGCGAGACGATCCAGACGGTCGCCGGCAGCGGCACCGGCGGCTTCTCCGGCGACGGCGGCCCGGCGACGAGCGCGCTGCTGACCAGCCCGTCCGACGTGGCGATGCTCGGCGGCGGCGCCTACCTGATAGCCGACACGTCGAACGGCCGCATCCGCCGCGTCGACGCCGGCGGCACGATCGCCACGGTCGCCGGCGCCGGGCCGTGCTGCGGCGCCGGTGGCAGCTTCGCGGGGGAGGGCGTGCTCGCCGTCAACGCCGACGTGCGGCTCAACCAGCCGCGCGGCGTCTCGCCGCTGGCGAACGGCAGAGGCTTCCTGATCGCCGATACCGGCGACAACCGCATCCGCAAGGTCGAGAACGGCGTCATCACGACCGTCGCCGGCACGAGCGGCGCCGGCTTCGCGGGCGACGGCGGTCCCGCCACCTCCGCCCAGCTGAACCAGCCGCTCGGCGTCGCGGCGCTGCCGGACGGAAGCTTCCTGATCGCCGACACCGGCAACGACCGCATCCGCCGCGTCAGCGCCGGCGGGACGATCGCGACCGTCGCGGGCACCGAGAACGCCCGCCTTCTTCGGCGACGGCGGGCCGGCGACCTCGGCGGGACTCAGACAGCCCGCCGGCGTCTCGCCGCTCGGCGGCGGCGGCTTCCTGATCGCCGACACCGGCAACGACCGCATCCGCCGCGTCGACGCCGGCGGCACGATCACGACCGTCGCCGGCTCGTCCTCGACGCCGGGCTTCGGCGGCGACGGCGGCCCGGCGGGGAGAGCGCTCCTGAACCTGCCGGAGGGCGTCGCGGCGCTGCCGGACGGCTCGATCGCGATCGCCGACACCGGCAACGAGCGCGTGCGGCTCGTCGGCGTCGACGGCACGATCCGCACGCTCGCCGGCACCGGCACGCTCGGCCTCAGCGGCGACGGCGGCGATCCCGAGCTCGCGCAGCTCTCGCATCCGCGCGCGGTCGCCGGCGACGGCACGAGCACGTGGATCGCCGACGCGTTCAACCACCGCATCCGCCGCGTCACGCAGCCGCCTCCGCTGCCGGAGGGCGTCGCCGACCCCAACCCGCCGCTCGGCGTCTCGCCGCCGGTGCTCGGCAAGAGCGTCGTCGCGAAGCCGCGGCTGGGCCGGGTGCTCGTGCGGCTGCCGGGCAGCGGCAGATTCGTGCCGCTGGAGGCGATCGAGAACCTGCCGATGGGCAGCGAGCTGGACACGGCCAACGGGTCCGTCGTGGTCTTCTTCACCACCAACCTGGCGGGGAGACGCGCGAAGGCGATCGCCACCGGCGGGCGCACGACCCTGCGCCAGCCGGCCCGCTACGACCACGGCCAGCGACCTGGCGAGCTGAAGCTGTCCGGCCCGCTCTACGGCTGCGGCGCCTCGCCGCGGCGGCAGGTGCACGACGCGTCCGCGGGCGCGCGCACGGCACCGGTCGCTCCGCGCGCGAAGGCGAGCCGGCGCTCCACGCGCCGTCACCACGCCAAGCGCGGCGGGCGCGCGAAGCACGGGCGCAGACTGAAGGTCCGCGCGCGCGGGCGCATCCGCACGCGCGGGCGCTACGGAGCCGCGACCGTCCGCGGGACGCGCTGGACGACCGTCGACCGCTGCCCCAGCCACCCGCGGCCCGGCACGCTCGTGGTCGTCTCGAAGGGCCTCGTCGCCGTGCGCTCGTTCGTGCTGCGCAAGACGGTGCTCGTGCCGGCCGGCAAGCGCGTCCTCGCGCCGGCGCATCGCCGCCGCCGCTGAGCCGGCGCATTGCGGAGCGTCCGGGCGAAGCGTCCTGCCGCGGGGCGCCAGGGCGACCGCAGGGCAGGACGCTTCGCGGCAACCGCGGCGTTCAGGCGAACGCGCCGCGCGCCCGCTTTGCCAGCGCGCCGGGGTCGAGCAGCGTCGTGCGGCCGCGCGAGAGCTCGATCGTCCCGAGCGCCTGCTCCTCACGCAGCACTCTGTTGACGGTCGCGCGCGAGGTGCCCGCGAGCGAGGCGAGCTCCTCCTGCGTGAGTGGCACGACCGCACCGGCCTCGGCCGGCCCGTAGGCGCCGACGACGTCGAGCAGCCGGCGCCGCACGCGCAGCTCGGCCGGGATGTGCAGCGCCTCGACGAGCTGCTCGGAGAGCTCGCGCACGCGCGCGGCGAGCACCTCCACCAGCAGCGCGTCGGTCTGCGGGCGGCGTCTGCGCAGGCGGTCGAACTCGAGTTGGTGGATCGACAGCGTCTCGGCCTCCTCGAGCGCCGCGACCGTCGCGCTGCGCGGGGCGTCCGGGGTCAGGAGCGCCAGCTCCCCGAACGCCCCGCCCGGCCCGACGACGTTGAGCGTCGCGGTCGAGCCGAACTCCGTCGTGATCCGCACCGCGAAGCGCCCGGAGCGCACGAGGTGCAGCGTGTCCGCCGGGTCGCCCGCGTGGAAGACGACCTCGCCCGCCGCGAAGCGCCGCCGCCGCGCCCGCTCCGTCAGCTCCGCCACGTCCTCCTCGGCCACGCCGCGCAGCAATGCGAACTCGTCGCGCATCGTGCGGCCAATCTACCGCCCACCCCGGCCGCTACGGGGGCGAAGGTCTGCTGCACGGAGCACATGGCGACGACCGGGGCGGGCATTCATGTGGCACTGGTACGAGCAGTGCCTCGGCGATCGGGTCGTGCGTCCGACCGACGCATAAACGTGTCGGGCCGCCCCGGGGCGGCCCGACCGTCAATCTCTTAGCAAGACCGAGGCCCCGCCGATACCGGCGGCTCGACCCTGCGGCCAGGGACGATAGCGCGGTCGGCGCCGCTACGCGACCGCCTGCTCCGCCCAGTCGCGGTGGAGGCGGGCGTAGGCTCCGCCGGCGGCGAGGAGGTCGTCGTGGGTGCCCTGCTCGACGATGCGGCCGCCGTCGAGCACGACGATCAGGCCGGCGTGGCGGATCGTGGAGAGGCGGTGGGCGATGACGATCGCGGTGCGGCCGGCGAGCAGTCGGCGCAGGCCCTGCTCGATGCGCGTCTCGGTGTGGATGTCGACGTTGGAGGTCGCCTCGTCGAGCACGAGCAGCCGCGGGTCGGCGATCAGCGCGCGCGCGAACGCGACGAGCTGGCGCTGCCCGGCTGACAGCTGCACGCCGCGCTCGCCGATCTCGGTGTCATAGCCGAGCGGGAGGTCGTCGACGAACGCGTCGGCGCCGACGGCGGCGGCCGCCGCGGCGATCTCGTCCGCTGTGGCGTCCGGGCGCCCGAACGCGATGTTCTCGCCGATCGTGCCGCTGAAGAGGAAGCCCTCCTGCGGCACGATCCCCATCTGCGCGCGCAGCGAGGCGGCGGCGACGTCGCGCAGGTCGTGGCCGTCGACGCGCACGGCGCCCGCGGTCGGGTCGTAGAAGCGCGCGACGAGCTTGGCGAGCGTCGACTTGCCGGCGCCCGTCTCGCCGACGAGTGCGACCGTCTGGCCGGGCGGGACGTGCAGGTCGACGTCGCTGAGCGCCCACGGGCCGGTGTCGTCGTCCCCGTAGCGGAAGGACACGCCCTCGAACGACAGCTCGCCGCGCACCCGTCCCAGCTCGACCGCGCCCGGCCGGTCCACCAGCTCCGGCTCCTCGTCGAGCAGCTCGAAGATCTTGTCGAGCGCGGCCATGCCGGACTGGTAGGTGGTGTAGAGCTGCGAGAGCTGCTGGATCGGGTCGAAGAACTGGTTCAGCGCCGCGATGAAGCCGAACACGACGCCGGTCTGCGCGTTGCCGTTCATCACCTCGAAGCCGCCGATCAGCAGGATCCCGACCGTCACGAGCGAGGACAGCAGCTCGACGCCGGGGAAGTAGGCGGCGTTGAGGTGGACCGTGGTCATGTTCGCGTCGCGGTTGGCCCGGTTGAGGTCTGCGAAGCGGTCGATGTGGCGGCGCTCCTGGCCGAACGAGCGCACGACGCGGATCCCCGACAGCGTCTCCTGCAGGTATCCGGTGACCGCCGCGATCCGCTCGCGCGTGCGGCGGAAGGCGTCGGCGGAGGCGATGCGGAACGCGAGCGCCGCGACGGCGATCAGCGGGATCGCGAGGAATGTCCACAGCGCCAGCTCGGCGTCCATCGCCAGCAGGATCACGACGACGCCGACCAGCGTCAGCGTCGACTGGAACAGCGTGACGATCCCGTCGGAGACGAGCGAGTCGAGCGCCTCGACGTCGTTCGTGATGCGGCTGATCACGACGCCGGCGCGCACGCGCGAGTAGTAGCCGAGCGAGAGCGACTGCAGGTGGCGGAACAGCTGCACGCGCAGGTCTTGCAGCGCGCGCTGGCCGACCCAGCCGGTGAGGTAGGTCTGGGCGGCGGAGGCGCCCCACGACACCAGCGCGGCGGCGAGGAAGACGAGCACGATCCCCGTCAGCGTGCCCGCGTCGTGCTGCTGGATCCCCGTGTCGATCGCCTTCGTCGCCAGCGGGATCGGCGCGAGCGCGGCGCCGGTCGCGACGATCAGCGTCGCGAGCATCAGCGCGACGCGGCCGCGGTAGGGCCGCAGCAGCTCGATCAGCCCGCGCAGCTTGCGCCCCCGCCCGCCCGTCTGGCGCAGGCGGCGGCGCAGCTCGGCGAGGCGGTCCTGCTCGCGGCCGGCGGTCGTGAGCGAGCCGAGCGCGCCGCTCGCGAGCGCGCTCACGCCCTCGTCGCGGCGGCGCGCGGGCTGGGCGACCGCGCGACCGCGCCCACCGTTCCCCGCGGCAGCCGCGGCCGCGCCGAGCGTCCTGCCCTGTGCTCGTCCTGCCGGCACAGGCCCGGACGCTCGCGCGGCGGCCGCGCCCTCCTCGACCGGCTTGCGCGTGAGGAACACCTGGTCCGGGAGGCCCTTCTCGACGATCTCGCGGTAGAGGCCCTCCTGCGCGAGCAGCTCGTCGTGCGTGCCGTGCGCGGAGATCCGGCCGCGCTCGAGCACGACGACCTCGTCGGCGAGCGCGATCGTCGAGAGGCGGTGGGCGATCACGAACGTGGTGCGGCCCGCCATCACCTCGCCGAGCGCGGCCTTGATCTCCTGCTCGGTCGTCGCGTCGACCGAGGAGGTCGCGTCGTCCAGCACGAGGATGCGCGGGTTCGCGAGCAGCGCGCGGGCGATCGCGATCCGCTGGCGCTGGCCCCCGGAGAGCGTCAGCCCGCGCTCGCCGATCCTGGTCTCGTAGCCGTCTGGAAGCTCGCGCACGAAGCCGTCGGCGTGGGCGCGGCGGGCCGCCTCCTCGACCTCCTCGCGCGTGGCGTCCGGCCGCGCGTAGGCGATGTTGTCGTGGACGGTCGCGGAGAACAGGAACGGGTCGTCGGTCACGACCGCGATCTCGCGCCGCAATGAGCCGGGGTCGACGAGGCGGACGTCCGCGCCGTCGATCAGCACCGAGCCGGAGCTGGCGTCGTAGAGGCGGGGCAGCAGCGAGACGAGCGAGGTCTTGCCGGAGCCGGTGCCGCCGACGAGCGCGATCGTGCTGCCCGCCTCGACGGTCAGGTCGATCCCCTCCAGCGCGGGCCGGTGCGCGTGGGTGGGAGGGTCGTATTCCAGCGAGACGTCGCGCAGCTCGACGCGTCCACGTCCCTCCGGCAGCGGCGGCGCGCCCGCCGGCGCGACGATCGCGGGCGCGCGGTCGAGCACCTGGAAGATCCGCGCGCCGGAGGCGGTCGCGCGCTGCGCGGCGCCGAGCATGTAGCCGAGCGTGCGCATCGGTCCGGTCAGCATCAGCACGTAGCCGTAGAAGGCGGTGAAGACGGCGAGGTCGATCGAGCCGGAGATCGCGGCGCGCCCGCCGACGAGCAGGATCGCGGCGAGGCCGAGGTAGGGGAGGAACCCGATCGTCGGCGCGTAGCGCGCCTGCAGCCGCGTCGTGTACATCGCCTGGTCGAAGACGCGGCCGGTGTGGTGGCGGAAGCGCTCGAGCTGGAGCTGCTCGCGCGCGAACGCCTTCACGACCCGCACGCCGGAGACGTTCTCCTCCGCGACCGCGGTCAGCTCGGCGATCCGCTGTTGGACCTCCTGCATCGCGGGGCGGGAGCGGCGGCCGTAGCGGAACGCGACGATCACGACGAACGGGACCGGCGCGAGCGCGATCAGCGCCAGCAGCGGATCGATGATCAGCATCGCGACGGCGGCGAGCGCGATCGTGAAGAACGACTGGCCGATGAAGATCAGCCCGTAGCCGAGGAAGAAGCGCACGGCCTGCAGGTCGACGGTCACGCGCGACATCAGCTGGCCGGTCTGCTGGCGGTCGAAGAAGCCGAGCTTGAGCGACTGGAGGTGGCTGTAGAGGCGCGCGCGCAGGTCGTACTCGACGGCGAGCGAGACGCGCCCGGCGACGAGGCGGCGGCCGACGCTGAGGCCGAGTCGCGCGACGCCCGCGCCGGCGATGGCGAGCGCGAACCACACGAGCGCGTGCCGGTCGCCGTCGGAGATCGCGCCGATCGCCTGTCCGGTCAGCCACGGGATCGAAACGCCGGCGCCCATCGCGGTGGCGGCGAACAGGAAGGAGACGATGACGCCCCGGCGGTGCGGGCGCAGGAAGCCGAGGAGGCGCGCGAACGTCTGCATGCTTCAAAAAGTATAGTGGCGGTCGATGGCCGACCCTCCGCCGCCGCCCGCGGGCCTCTGCAACGCCTGCGCCCACCAGCAGCTCGTCCCCAACCGCCGCGGCTCGGTCTTCTCGCTCTGCCGCCGCTCCAAGGACGACCCGGCCTACCCCCGCTACCCGCGCATCCCCGTGCGCGAGTGCCCCGGCTTCGAGCCGCGCGGCGGCGTGCCGGCGGCGTAGGCGGGGAGCGCCGCCGTCCGACTCGGCGAAGGCCGCGGGCCGGTCGAGGGAGAGCGCGCGGGCGAGGTGCAGGCCGATCTGCTGCTCGTTGAGCAGCGACGGATCGGGCGGGGGAACCGCCGGGCTCCGCAGGTGCGGAAGCTGTGCGATGAGCGGATCGACGAAGTACACCTTGCGCTGGGCCGCCGGGTTGGGTCGGCCGGACCGCTCGCGGTAGCAGCGCCAGGCGAGGAACGCTTGGACGAGGTCGTCGAGGCGGTCGTTGACGCGGTCGCCGTCGCGCAGGCCCACGTCGGTGGCGACGGCCGACGCGTTGACCGGGCTCCCCAGGTTCGGCCGCGGCGGTCGGCGAGGTCCTTGGTTGCGTCGCGCAGATCGCGCGCGGAGGAACCGGTGAGGACGACGCACGCTTCGCGGAACTCGGGGGAAACTATACGTTTTTCCGTTCGTGATCCGGGAAAATCCCGGGTTGATTCCGGGTCCGGCTCATCGTTGGCGCGGTTTCTCCGCAGGCCACCACGACCGCGTGGCGTTCACGGTGCGATAGCGATCGTGAGCGCGGGAGCGTCGCCGCTCCCGCGCTCCGAGTCGGCCTTCGACGTGCGTGCGGCCGGCGTCAGAATTCAACCAGCGGCCACTCGATTTCGGCGATCGTGGCTTGCCCCGCGACGCTCGGGTGGAAGTAGTCGCGCGTGTTGACCTCGCCCGTTTCGAATCTGTACGCGTAGCCGGTGCCTTCGTCGTACTGGCACTGTTCGTATTCGGCGCAGACGCTCGCGAGCACTTCGTTGAATTCGACCTCTCGCTGCTGGACGCGCAGGCGGCGTTCTTCGTCTTCTCTGGAAGTCGAGGTCGGATTTCTGAGCAGCGACTGGCAGATGCCGAACAGGTTCCAGGTCGAGACGGCCGATCTGTTCGTGTGGAGCAGGCTCCAGAGCCAGTAGACGTTCGGGATCGAGCCGACGGACACGGTCGCTCCGGGAAGTTCTTCGGTGAGCGCGTTCATCGCGCTCACGAAGCTCGATCTGAAGCTTTCGACCGAGGTCATCGTTTCCTCGCTGCTGGTGCAGACGTCGTTGGCGCCCATCTCGACGGTCACGTATTCGACGCCCTGGCTGATGACGGTGCTCATCTGCCCCGGCAGGTCGCCCATCTGGGCGCCGGAGACGGCGTCGTTGTGTAGGTTGCCTCTGATGCCTCTGTTGTGTTCGAGGATGCGCAGGTAGAAGCTGTTCACTTCGGTTGAAGTCCCGGTCGCCCACGAGTTCGCGGGGCAGTCGATGAACGGGAACGAGCACGTGTTGAACGCGCGCGTGATCGAGTCGCCCGTCGCCGCCATCGAGTTGGGATAGACGGCGAGCGCCGCCGAGCTGGCGGACGCGACGATGCAGAGTGCGGCGGCGAGCGCCGCGGACAGCCGGCGTGTGCCGGTCATGGCGATTCCCCCTTTCGGGCCCGCCTCTCCGCAGCCGGGCCCTGGTCGTGCCGGCGGCCCCCTGCCTCCGGCTCGCCGCCCAGGATGACGGAGCGACGAGCCGGAGGTCAACCGGCAGGCGGGGACGCGGTGGGGGACGCGGTTACACGGCGCTCGGCTGCCGCGCGGGCTCGAGCGCGACGGCGAGCGCCTCGTCGACCGACATCGCGAAGTGGAACGTCATCTGCTCGCGCACGTCGGCGGGGACGTCGTCGAGGTCGCCGCGGTTGCGCTCGGGCAGGATCACGTCGGTGAGGCCGGCAGCGTGCGCGGCGAGCACCTTCTGCTTGACGCCGCCGATCGGCAGCACGCGACCCTGCAAGGTGACCTCGCCGGTCATGCCGACCGTGTGCTTGACCGGGCGCCCGCTCAGCAGCGACGCGAGCGCGGTGACCATCGTGACGCCGGCGCTCGGCCCGTCCTTCGGGATCGCGCCCGCGGGGACGTGGACGTGGAACTCGCCGTCGACCGTCTCCGGCGCGATGCCCAGCTCCTCGGCGTGGCCGCGGACGTAGGAGAGCGCGATCCGCGCCGACTCCTTCATCACGTCGCCGAGCTGGCCGGTCAGCACGAGCGCGTCCTTGCGCTCGCCCGGCATCCGCACCGCCTCGACGAACAGCACGTCGCCGCCGGCGCCGGTCACCGCGAGGCCGGTCGCGACGCCCGGCGTGGCCGTGCGGATCGCCGCCTCCTGGAAGTGCTTCTGGCGGCCGAGCGCGTCGCGCGCGGCGTCGAGGTCGATCGCGACGGGCGGGCTCACGCTCCCCGCGGCGACCTTCGTCGCGGACTTGCGCAGCAGCGTCCCGAGCTCGCGCTCGAGCTGGCGCACGCCGGCCTCGCGCGTGTACTCGGTCACGACCGTCCGCAGCAGCTCGTCGGAGATCGATGCCTCGTCGGGCCGCAGGCCGTTGCGCTCCAGCTGGCGCGGCCACAGGTAGTCGCGCGCGATCGCGACCTTCTCGGCGGTCGTGTAGCCGTCGAAGCGGATCACCTCCATGCGGTCCAGCAGCGGACCGGGGATCGTCTCGGCGACATTCGCGGTCGCGATGAACAGCACCTGCGAGAGGTCGAGCTCGACGTCGAGGTAGTGGTCGCGGAACGAGTGGTTCTGCGCGGGGTCGAGGACCTCCAGCAGCGCCGCGCTCGGATCGCCGCGCCAGTCGGCGCCGACCTTGTCGACCTCGTCGAGCATGATCACCGGGTTCATCGTGCCGGCGTCGCGCAGCGCGCGGACCAGGCGGCCCGGCAGCGCGCCGATGTACGTGCGGCGGTGGCCGCGGATCTCCGCCTCGTCGCGCACGCCGCCGAGCGACATGCGCACGAACTCGCGCCCGGTCGCCCGCGCGATCGACTCGCCGATCGAGGTCTTGCCGGTGCCCGGGGGGCCGAGCAGGGTCAGGATGACCCCCGACCGCTTGTCGTCGGGCACGCCGCGGTCGGCGCGCAGCTTGCGCACGGCCAGGTACTCGGTGATGCGCTCCTTGACGTCCTCCAAGCCCGCGTGGTCCTCGTCGAGCACCTCGCGCGCATGCACCGGATCGAGTCGCTCCTCGGAGCGTCTGCTCCACGGCACGGCGATCAGCCAGTCGAGGTAGCTGCGGATCATCGACGCCTCGCCCGACTGCTCGCCCATGCGCTCGAGCCGGCCGAGCTCCTTCTCGGCCTGCGCTCTCACGTCGTCCGGCATGCCGGCCTCGGCGATCTTCGTGCGGTACTCCTCGGCGACGGAGGCGTCGTCCTCGCCGAGCTCCTTGCGGATCGAGTCCATCTGTCTGCGCAGGAACCACTCGCGCTGCTGTCTCTCGGCGCCGGACTCGACGTCCTCGCGGATGCGCTTGCGCACCTGCAGCTCGGCCAGCCGCTCGCGCTGCAGCTTCACGGCGAGCGCGAGGCGCTCGGTCACGTCGAGCGTCGTGAGCAGCTCGACCTTCTGCGCGAAGTCGAGGTCGGGCGAGTAGCCGGCGGTGTCGGCGAGCGTGCCGGGCTCGCTGATCGCGCGCACGAACGCCTGGATGCGCCCGACCACTGACTCGCCCTCCGGGCTCCCCAGCGGTGCCCCGCCGCGCAGCTCCAGCAGCTCCTCGACGATCGCGCGGTACTCGCGCTCCAGCTCGCGCGTGCGCCCGTCGACGGGGACGTCGTCGGCCCGCTCGTCGACCTCGACGTACAGCTTGCCGTCGGGCGCGGTCGTGGCGGCGCCGGCGACGCCGCGGTGCAGGCCGCTCAGCACGACGGCGTGCCCGCCGCCGGGCAGGCGCACGCGGTCGCTCACGTCGGCGACGGTGCCGACGTTGGCGAACGCGCTCTCGTGGCGCGGCACGAGCAGGACGCGCTGCTCGTCGCCGACGTCGACCGTCAGCGTCAGGTTCATGGTCGGGAAGACGACGACGTCCTCCAAGGGGACCAGCAGCAGTCTGCTCATGTGGTCGGTTTCGCTTTCTCTCGCGGGCTCGTCGCGCACAGCGGAAGGCGATCCGCTCGGTGCCATGAGGTGAGTATAGGCGCCGAAGTAGATCTAAGTCGCATCAGGACAGATTTATGCCATCGTGGAATGCAGGTCCGCGCGTCGTCCAGGAGCCGGTGGCGATCTGCGAAGATGCGCGCATGGCCGAGCGCGAGCAACCGTCGCACCCCGCGATCCCGTCCGAGCCGAACGCCTCGGACGAGCCGCACGACGTGCTGGCCGCGGAGCAGTTCGCGATGCCGGCGCCCGAAGCGGCCGTCCACGACCACCCGCTGGAGCTGCCGCCGGAGCCGAACGCCTCCGAGAAGCCGCACGACGTGCTGGCCGCGGAGCAGTTCGCGATGCCCGCGCCGCCGCCGCACGTCGCCTTCGAGCATGCCTCGTCGAGACCTGCGCCGCGCCCGCGCCGCCGCCACCTGCTCGCGGCGGGGGCCGCGGTGCTAGCCGCTGCCGCCGCGCTGGCGCGCCGCCGCTCGAGGAGCGTGCCTCGCAGCCACCGGGACGGTCACCGCAGCTGACACGTGCTCGAGCCCCGTCGTCGCTCGCACGCTGGTATGCGGACGAGCGCGAGCGCGCGGGGCATCAGCGTCAGGCGGACACGCAGCTCGACGAGCGTCCCGTCCGCGTCGCGCGTGCGCAGCACCGCGCGACCGCGCAGCGCGTGCCCGTGCGCGAGCGCGCGCCGCGCCCAGCGCACGAGCCTCACGCGCACGACGGCGCGGTGTCCTCGGCGCGTCGCGAGGTGCGCGCCGCCGAGCCGGCGCATGTGCATGCGACGCCCGGCGACCCGCCCGTAGAGCAGGACCCGGCCGCGGCAGGCCGCGGCAGCGTCGCGGGCGCATGCGAGGCGGATGCGCGCCACACGCGCGACGCGGTGCAGGCGCAGCGACGCGTGCGCGAACGCGAGGCCGGCGGCGTCCGGCGGCGCCGAGCTGGCTCCGCCGCCGGTTTCGCCGGCGCCGCCGCCGGTGCCGCCGGCGCCGCCGCCGGTGCCGCCACCTGGATCGCTCAGCGGCGGGACGCCGGTGCCGGACATCCCGACGGTGCGCACGCCGCCGCCGTCGTCGGTCGCGTTCAGCACCCAGCCGTCGGCGGCCGGGCCGAACGCGGCCGGCGTGAACCGGACCGTCACGTCGACCGCATGGCCGCCGGCGATCACGCTGCCCTCGGGCAGCGGGTTGCCGTCCTGCGAGCCCGGTGTTGCCGGCAGGAACGTCCCGAGCGCCGGCGGCTTGGACTTCGTGATGGTGGCCGGCGCGCCGCCCGTGTTCTCGACGTGGAACGTGCGCGTCGCCGCGGCGCCGAGCGCGACCGTGCCGAAGTCGAGGCCCGCGGGCGAGATGACGAGGTGCGCGGGCGTCACGGAGACGCCGGTGAGGCCGATCGTCAGCGGCCCCTCGCCGTCGTCGCTGTGGATCCTGAGATCGGAGCCGTAGAGGCCGGGCGTCGCCGGCGAGAAGGAGACGCTGAAGGTCAGCTGCTCGCCGCTGGCGAGCGTCGCGTCGTCCGGGAGCCCGCTGAGGCCGAACGGCGTCGTCGGGGCGTCGATCGCCTGGATCTGCACGGGCGTGGCGCCGACGTTCGTGAGCACCAGCGCATCGTCGGCTCTCTGCCCGGGGACGACGCCCTCGAAGTTGACGACCGGATGGCTGGCGACGAGCAGCCCGTCGGGCTCGAGGCCTCTGCCGATCAGGCCGACGCTCACGTCGCCGGCCGTCGTTCTCAGCGTCAGGGTGCCGCCGACCTGGCCCCACGTGCTCGGCGAGAAGGTGACCGGGAGCGTGGCGCTCTCACCGTCGGCCAGCGTCGTTCTCGACAGCAGGCCGGCGCCGAAGGGGCCGTCGACGTCGACGCCCGTGACGGTGAGCGCCTGCGTCGCCGTGAAGCTCAGGTCGATCGGGTCGCTGGTGTCCCCGACGAGCGTCGTCGGGAAGCTCGCCCCGCTGCCGCTCAACGGGGTCGTCGCAGGGACGCCGAAGCCTTGCACGGTTCCCTCGCGCGTGCCGACGAAGACGCGACCGCCGGCGACGCCAGGGGGCGTGAACTTCGCCGCGCGGCCGATCGCGAAGCTGCGCCGCAGCTGCAGCGTCCCGCCGACCGGCAGCGGGTCGTACGCGCGCAGCTCGGCGCCGTAGCCGTCGCCGGCCGGGGCATAGATGACCCACACGAGCGCCGTGCCGGAGGTCGTCCCGTCGGAGGTGACGACCGGCGCGCCGGAGCCGAAGCCGTAGTCGTCCGCCGCCTGCCCGCCGACGCTGAGGCGCGGCGCGCCCGTCCCGTCGACGCCGAACTGCAGCGCGTAGAGCTTTCCGGCGGAGCCCGACGCCGCCAGGCCGCTCGCCGCCGTCGGGTAGTACAGCCAGCCGCCGTCGCCCGGCCATACGCCGATGCGCGTCCACGCGCCGCCCAGCGGGCCGAGCTTCTGCAGCACCTTGTCCGCTCCGCTCGGCGACTGGCGGATGCCGCCGAGGTCGTCGCCGTCGAGCAGGTAGAGGTAGCCGGTCTTGCCGGCGGTGACGACGAGGTGGCGGTCGCCGAACCACGGGCGCGGCAGCACGGTCGGCGGGGTGGAGCCGAAGTCCGCGTCCCATCTGTCGAGCAGGTCGGCGTCGTAGGGCGCGAAGAAGTCGGTCGGCCGCAGTCTGCCGTCCGGCTGCACGTGCAGCCGTACCGCCGCCTCGCCGAGACCGCCGGGCGGCGAGCTGCCGGGAGCCGGGTCGACCGGGGCATCGCCGTTGCCGGTCGTCACCAGCAGCTCGCCGTCGGCGTCTGAGACGAGGCCGCCGCCCGCCTGCCAGATGCCGGCGCCGTCCTCGCCGTCGTGCGTCGCGACCCAGCGCGCGGTGACGTGCCCGTCGCTCGCGTCCACGCCGACGACCCAGCCCTGGTACGGCGTCACGTCGCAGTGACTGCCGAAGCCGAGGTAGACGACGCCGTCCATGAGGAGCAGGCCGGGCCGCTGCAGCTCGTATCTGGCGTCGAACGCGGTTCCGGGCTGGTTGTCGGCGCTGCCGGAGATCTGGACGGGGAAGTGCGGCTGCTCGGCGCCGGTCGCGACGTCGATCGCGTGCAGGTCGTAGCGCGGTCTGCCGCTGCTGCTGTCGTAGGACTTCGCGGTGAAGTACGCGACGCCGGTCGCCGGATCGATCGTCGGCGTCGCGGTGATGCCGATGTGCGGCGTGAGGTCGCCGCAGAAGACGTCGGAGGCGTCGAACGGCGTGCCGAGGTCGCTGCGGTGCCAGCGGATCGTCCCGTTCGCCGGATCGAGCCCGTAGACGTGGTCGTCCTCGGTCACCACCAGCAGCGTGTCGTTCCACACCAGCGGCTGGGCGTACACCTGACCCTGCACGTTCGTCGTGAACAGGCGCCCGAAGTTCGAGCCGCTGACGGTCGTGGGCGCGAGGCCGGGCTGGTCCGGGTACCAGCCGGTGCGCAGGTTGTCGGCGGCGTTCGTCGGCAGCGCCGCGCCGGCCGCGGGGACGGCGCCTGCGACCAGCGCAAGGACGACGAGGAGCGGGATCGGCGCGCGTGAGCGTGACACGCACCGAAACGCTACTGCCCCGCCCGCCCGGCGCGCCCGGCCGAGCGGTGACGCTCGACGAGGAGGAGAGACCCGAGGGACGTTCCTTCGCCCTCCGGCGATCGCACACGGACCGCCTTCGGGCGACGTGACCCGGCCGGGACGCGCCGGATGGGAGTTGGTGGCCGCCTGCCGTCAGGCGCGGTCGCCCGCGGGCTTCGCGTCCTGCTCGGCGACCCGGGCGCGGCGGGCGCCGCGCGGAGCCGGAGCGACGCGCTCCATGCTCCAGCGCCCTGCGCTCGCGTCCGCTCCCCGGTGCCGCAGCAGCACGTAGCGGCGAATGGGTGAAGTGCTCTGCATGGACAGGATGGTCGGCGATCGGCCGCGATCCGCCCTGGGCCGTGCGTCGAGGATCTCGCCGGCTCGCTGCTCCATCTGGCGGATCGCGGCGCATGCTCCGGTCGCCGGGAGGGAACAGTGAGCCGATCGAGCGGCGTCCGCGCCGCACCCCGACCGAGGAGGAGCCCATGGTTGCGCTCATCGTCCTGCTGCTGCTGATCCTCGTGCTCGGCGGCGCCGGCTTCGCCGCCCACGTGCTCTGGTGGATCCTGATCGCCGCCGTCGTCCTGTGGCTGATCGGCTTCTTCGTCGGCGGCTCGGCGGACGCGGGCGCCGGCTCCCGGCGGGGCTGGTACCGCTGGTGACGTAGCGGCCGGGGTGCCTGTGGGCGGCGCCCCGGCCCCGGCGTCCGTCGCCACGGGCCCGCGCCGGAGGCGCCCGCGCCCCGCAGTCATCGCGCCGGCGCCTCCCGTCGGTCAGCAGACCTCAAGCGGGTGCATCGTGTCAAGCGCGAGCGTGCGCGCGCGGACCGCCGTGTGCACGTCGCCGTTTGCAGCTGGGGCAGCGGGGTACGCGTACCGCTGGAGGGGGCGGCCCGGGATACCGGTTCGGCCGCCCGCAGCGGTGAGGAGGTGCGCATATGGCGGTCGTCGCGTTCGACGCCGTCGGCAAGGTCTATCCGGACGGCACGCGTGCCGTCACGGCAATGGACCTGGAGATCGACGACCAGGAGTTCGTCGTCCTCGTGGGGCCGTCGGGCTGCGGCAAGACGACCGCGCTGCGCATGGTCGCCGGCCTCGAGGAGATCACCGAGGGCCGGCTGCGGATCGGCGAGCGGGTCGTCAACGAGGTGCCCTCGCGCGACCGCGACATCGCGATGGTCTTCCAGAGCTACGCGCTCTACCCGCACCTCTCCGTCTACGAGAACATCGCCTTCGGCCTGCGGCTCAAGAAGGTCGGCAAGGAGGAGATCGACCGGCGCGTGCGCGACGCCGCGCGCGTGCTGGACCTCGAGCCGTGGCTCAAGCGCAAGCCGCGCAACCTCTCCGGCGGCCAGCGCCAGCGCGTCGCGATGGGTCGCGCGATCGTGCGCGAGCCGGCGGCGTTCCTGATGGACGAGCCGCTCTCCAACCTCGACGCGAAGCTGCGCGTCGCGATGCGCGCGGAGATCGCCAGCCTCCAGCAGCGGCTCGGCGTCACGACGATCTACGTCACGCACGACCAGGTCGAGGCGATGACGATGGGCGACCGCGTCGCCGTCATGCGCAGAGGCGAGCTGCAGCAGGTCGCGCCGCCGCAGGAGCTCTATGACCGCCCGGTGAACCTGTTCGTCGGCGGCTTCATCGGCAGTCCGTCGATGAACCTGCTGCAGGCGCAGCTGGAGCGCGACGACGGCGGGCTGCGCGTGCGGCTCGGCGAGCAGGCGCTGACGCTCGACGACGAGGTGCTCGCGATCCGGCCCGCCCTGCGCGCGTGGACCGGGCGCGAGCTGATCGTCGGCATCCGGCCCGAGGACCTCGAGGACGCGGCGATCGATCGCGACGCGCCGCCGGATCGGCGGCTGCGCATGCACGTGCGGCTGCGCGAGGCGCTCGGCTCGGAGGTGATCGTCCACGCGCGGCTCGCCGCCCAGGCGGCCCACACCGACGCGGTGCAGGAGCTGGCGGAGGACGTCGGCGTGCACGCGCTCGACGACGGCACATCCGAGACGACGGTCGTCGGCCGCTTCGCCCCGCGCTCCGACGCGCAGGAGGACGGCCCCGTCGAGGCGGTCGTCGACACGCGCGCCATGCACTTCTTCGACCCCGGAACCGGGCTCGGCATCTACGACGCCCCGACGGAAGGAGCAGACTCGTGATCAGGCACCGCCTCAATCTCAGCGTCCTGGGGGTGGTCGTGCTGGCGCTCGCCGTGCTCGCCGGCTGCGGCGGCAACAACGGCGGCAGCACGAGCACGAGCGGCGGCGGGACGACGAACGCCGGCGTGTCGGGCGACGTGTCCGTCATGGCGGTCTGGACCGGCGACGAGCAGAAGTCGTTCAGAGCCGTGATCGACGCGTTCAACCAGCAGTACCCGAACGTGAACGTGAGATACACCTCGGCGGGCGACAACCTGCCGACCGTGCTGAGCACCGCCGTGCAGGGCGGCAACCCGCCCGACCTCGCGGCGATCGCGCAGCCGGGCCTGATCCAGGAGTTCCAGGCCAAGGGCGCGCTCAGACCGCTCGACTACGCCAGCGACACCGTCTCCGCGAACTACCCGTCCGACTTCGTCAAGCTCGGCACGATCGACGGCAAGCTCTACAGCTTCGTCTACAAGGGCGCGAACAAGTCGACCGTCTGGAACAACGTCGAAGCGTTCAGAAACGCGGGCGTGCAAGCGCCGGCGAGCTGGGACGACCTCCTGACGGCGGCGAGAACGCTGAAGGCCTCGGGCGTCGACGCCTACTCGATCGGCGGCGCGGACGGCTGGACGCTCACCGACCTGTTCGAGAACATCTACCTGCGGCAGGCCGGGCCGGACAAGTACGACCAGCTGTCGAGACTCGACATCCCGTGGACGGATCCGTCGGTGAAGGACGCGCTCAGATCGATGGCGCAGGTCTTCTCGGACAGATCGAACATCGTCGGCGGGACCTCCGGCGCGCTCCAGACCGACTTCCCCAAGTCCGTCGAGAACGTGTTCGTCAACCCGCCGAAGGGCGCGATGGTCATGGAGGGCGACTTCGTCCCCGGCGTCGTCGCCGGCCAGACGAAGCTCAGACCGGGCACCGGCTACGACGAGTTCCCGTTCCCGACGGTCGGCGGTTCCTCCGCCAACGTGGTCGTCGGCGGCGGCGACTCGATCGTCGCGTTCCGCGACAACCCGGCGGTCGAGGCGTTCGTGAACTTCCTCGCCTCGCCGGAAGGCGCGAAGGTATGGGCGGAGCGAGGCGGCTTCTCCTCGCCGAACAGAGGCGTCACCGCCGCCGACTACCCGGACGAGCTGACGGCGAACATCGCGACCGCGATCTCCGGCGCGGACACGTTCCGCTTCGACATGTCCGACCTCGCGCCGGCCGCCTTCGGCGGAACGCCCGGGCAGGGCGAGTGGAAGATCCTGCAGGACTTCCTCGCCAACCCGAGCAACGTGGACGGCACGGCGGCGGCACTCCAGAAGTCCGCCCAGAAGGCCTACAGCAGCCAGAGAGGCTGAGCCGAGGGCGGGCGTGGAGGCATCGGCAGTCACGGCGGGAGCAGGACGCGGGGCGGGGCGCTGGCGCGAGCGCCTCGTGCCGCTCCTGTTCCTGCTGCCCGCGCTCGTGTTCCTCGGCGTGTGGCTCGTCTATCCGACCGCCCGCACCGTCGTGCGCAGCTTCTTCGACCGCTCCGGCAGCGACTTCGTCGGCTTCGACAACTACAAGGCGCTGTTCACGACCGACACGCTCACGACGGCGATCGAGAACAACGTGCTGTGGGTCGCCGTCGTGCCCGCGCTCGTGACGGCGATCGGGCTCGTGTTCGCGGTCCTGACCGAGCGGATCAGCTGGTCGACCGGCTTCAAGACGGCGGTCTTCATGCCGATGGCGATCTCGCTGTTCGCCGCCGGCGTGATCTGGCGCGTGATGGACCAGAAGGATCCCTCGCAGGGCACCGTCAACGCGTCGATCAAGGTGGTGAAGGACGCGTTCGGCAACAACGGGGTGCTGACGCAGGGACAGGCCTCGACGCCGCAGCTCGTCGGCAGCCCGCAGCAGGGCTTCGTGCTCAAGACGGTGCTGCGGCCGGGAGGGACCGCGCTGATGGGACTGACGGCGATCCCGCCGGACGAGCTTCCGTCGAGCGCGACGCAGGCGGCGAGACCGAGCGCGAAGGCCGGCGCGATCGACGGCACCGTCTGGCGCGACTTCAAGCCCGGCGGCGGCAGACCGGGCGTCGTGGAGCAGGGGGAGGACGGGCTGCCGGGCGTGACGGTCGAGCTGCGCGGCGCGCGCGGCGGCGCGGTGGTGGCGAGCACCGAGACGGCCGACGACGGCTCGTTCTCGTTCGGGGACGTGAGACCCGGCAGCTACAGAGTCGCGATCGCGTCGTCGACGTTCTCCGAGCCGTTCACGGGCGTCTCGTGGCTCGGGCCGAGCCTGATCACCCCGGCGATCATGATGGCCTACATCTGGGTGTGGGCGGGCTTCGCGATGGTGATCATCGCGGCCGGCCTGGCGGCGATCTCGCGCGAGGTGCTGGAGGCCGCGCGCACCGACGGCGCGACCGAGTGGCAGGTCTTCCGGCGCGTGACCGTCCCGATGCTGGCGCCGGTCCTCTCCGTCGTGTTCATCACGATGATCATCAACGTCCTGAAGGTGTTCGACATCATCCTGTCGATCGCGCCCGCGTCCTCGCAGGACGACGCGAACGTGATCGCGCTGGCGATGTGGCGCACCTCGTTCGGCGGGGTCAACGACTTCGGCCTCGGCTCGGCGATCGCCGTCTTCCTGTTCGTGCTGGTGATCCCGGTGCTGGCGCTGAACGTCCGCCGCTTCCGGCGGGAGGTGTAGCGCGCCGATGTCCGCCACCGGGGAGACCGCCGGGCGCGCCGCGACGATCCCGGCGGCGACCACGCGCCGGCGCGAGTCGCCGGCGACGCGCATCGTGCGGCTGGTCGCGCGCGCTCCGCTGAACCTCTTCCTGCTGCTCGTCGGCGTGCTGTGGCTCGTGCCGACGCTCGGGCTGCTGCTGACGTCGCTGCTGCCGGCGAGCGACATCGCGCAGGAAGGCTGGTGGAAGGTCGTCGCGCATCCGAGCGTCGTGACCTTCGACAACTACCGCGCGATCTTCGACAACTCGGCGATCACGAGCGCGCTGTGGACGACGGTGCAGATCGCGGTCGGCAACACGATCCTGCTCGTCGTCGTCGCCTCGCTGGCGGGCTACGCGTTCGCGTGGCTGGAGTTCCCGGGGCGCGACTGGCTGTTCGTCGTCGTGATCGGCCTGCTGGTCGTGCCGCTGCAGGTCGCGTTGATCCCGATCTTCTCGCTGTACCAGTCGGCCGGCCTGTTCGACACGGTGCTCGGGCTGATCCTCTTCCACGTCGCGTTCGGGCTGCCGTTCGGCATCTTCCTGATGCGCAACTTCTTCGTCGGGATCCCGAAGGACATCCTCGAGTCGGCGCGCATCGACGGCGCCTCGGAGTGGCGCATCTTCACGCGGCTGATCCTGCCGCTCGGCCTGCCGGCGATCGGCGCGCTCGCGATCTTCCAGTTCCTGTGGACGTGGAACGACCTGATCGTCGCGCTCACCTTTGGCCGCAACGTCCAGCCGCTGACCGTCGCGATCTTCTCCCAGACGCGCCAGTTCGGCTCGAACATCGATCTGATCGCCCCCGCCTCGTTCCTCTCCCTCGCGATCCCGCTCGTCGTGTTCCTGCTCTTCCAGCGCGCGTTCGTGCGCGGCCTGCTGGCGGGGAGTGTGAAGTAGCGGGCGCACTCAGGCGCGGCGCGCGATACTCGGGGGCGATGGCGGAGGGCTTCTACGGCTCGGACCTGGCGCGGATCCATGACCTGTCGTTCGGCGGCTGGGTGCACGCCTACGTCGCCCGGCGGCGGGCGGCGTAGACGGCGCCGCAAGCGTCCTGTCTCGGCCTCGCAGCACGACCACAGGGCAGGACGCTCGGGCCGTGCCGCTACGGCGCCCGCGGGGTCGCGTCCGGCAGCAGCAGGAGCGCGCCGAGCAGGAAGCAGAGTGCGCCGGCGGCCGTGCCGCCGTTCGCGACCGCGGCGCTGACCGGCTGGTTCGTCGCGGGCTGGATCAGCGAGGCGAGCGCGGCGACGCCGAAGGCGACGGAGCCGAGCAGGTTGAGCGCGTTGACCCACCAACCGCGCGAGCGCGGCTCGAACGCGAGCCACGCGCGCGAGCCGTTGGCGAACGCGAGCGCGCTGGCGACGAGGAAGCAGGCGGAGCCGATCATGTCGGGCGTCCATACGCGCAGGTTCGCCTGCGTCGTGGTGAGCGTCGTGTCCATCGCGTTGTACGTGTTGAGGTTGAAGAGGATGGTCCCGGCGAACTGCACGAGCGTCGCGAGCGCGTCGACATGCGGGTGCGGCCAGTCGGTGGGATGGCGCAGTCTCAGCCGCCCGCGCTCGCGCAGGCGTCTCGCTCGCCAGGCGGTGCGGACGGCGAGCCAGTGCTGCAGGTAGGCGGCGCTCGTGAAGAAGATCGAGCCGACGAAGAAGGCGATCCCGATGCCGGGGCGGGTGACCGACGACCACTCCGACGCGACCGCCGCGACGAGGAAGCACGTCGACCCGATCGCGAACAGCACGGCGATCCACCACAGCGGCGTGCGGTCCCAGCGGGCGCGCCGGCGCGCGTCGACGCCGCCGCCGCCGGCAGCGACGCGCGTGGCGAGGTGGGGGTGGTGGACAGGGAGCGGGCCCGGGGTGCCCATCGCTGCGGATGCTCGCAGCAGCGACGGACCGGAATGCGCCCAGACAAGCCGACCGTGATCGTGGACGCGTGTACGCGATGACGCACAACGCATGCGATCGCGACGCTCGGCGCGAGTGGGACGCTCCCGCCTACGACACCCTCAGGCGCGCGAGCGCTTCGCCGGCGACGGGCGCGTCGCGTTCGTGCACGCCGACCTGGAGGCGCCGCTGCCCGTGGACGTACGCGGGGCCGCGCGCCTGCCCGAGCGCGAGATCCACTGGATGCGGCTGGAGATCGTCGCGCGGCTCAGCGGCGCGGGCGCGCCGAGCCGAGCTTGAGCGTCGCCTGCTCGACGTAGGGCACCGAGCCGACGATCGTGTCGGTGCTGCTCGTGTTCGAGATCGTGCGCCGCACGACGAGGTGGGTGTCGGGCAGGACCCACGTGAAGGTCGTGCCGGCGCCCGTCGTCTCGCCGCTCACGCGCGTGGTCGTACGCAGCAGCACGACGCGCGTGCGCTTCCCGTCGAGCGCGAGCGTGCGCGGGCCGAGCACGGTGCCGCTGTCGGCCGTAGTCGTGTGCTCGATCGCGCAGCTGCTGCTCCAGGTCGCTCCGGTCTCCAGCCGCGCCGGCAGGTACGTGGAGGCGGCGGTGCAGTCGTAGGTGCGCTGGTCGAGATGGCCGGCGAACTGGTGGCTCTCGCTCTGCGAGGCCAGGCGCCAGCCGCCGTCGGCGCGCGGGCACGTGAGGATCGCGTCCCAGCGGGTCGCCAGCACGGCCCAGCGGATCCGCAGGCAGCCGGCCGTGGTCGTTGCGACGGTCATCGTCGTCTGCGGCGGGTAGGCGTGCCGGCGCGTGCCGAGCGCCTTCGACTGCTCGAAGCCTTGGGTGGCGTAGACGTAGACACCGGGCTCGGGCGCGCGTCCGCGCAGCGTCGCCGGCAGCGTGCGGGCGCTCGGCGGCAGCGCCTGGAAGCGGCGGACCGCTCCGGCGACCGAGGCCGGGGTCGAGGACTCCCGCGTCAGCACGCGGTAGACCGCATAGCCGCCGAGCGCGAGCGCGGCGAGGCCGAGCAGGACCAGCAGCCATGAGCGGCGGGCCGAGAGCGGACGGCGCGTACGCACGGTCTCAACGCTAGCCCTGCGGCCGGCTGCACCCGCGGAACCGGCTGTGCCGGCCGCACCGCGCCGGCGGTTCGCGCCGGGGCCGGCGCCGGATCAGCCGACCGCGCTCGGCACGCGCACGCGCTCGCCCGGCAGCGTCGCCGCGCGCGTCACCAGCTCGGCCGTCAGCAGCGCGCTCAGCAGCTGCACGAGCAGCAGCGTCAGCAGCACGGTCAGCTGGATGCGCGCGGCGGTGGCGGGGGAGGCGCCGCCGAGCACGAGGCCGACGAACGTGCCGGGGAGCGTGACGAGGCCGGCGCTGCGTGTCTGGTCGGTGAGCGGCACCATCGCGCCCGCGATCGCGCGCCGGGTGAGCGGGACGAGCGCGTCGCGCGCGCGGTCGCCGAGCGCCAGGCGCGCCTCGATCTCGTCGGCGCCGGCGGCGAGGTCCTCGACGAGCCGGCGGCCGGTCAGCGTGGTTGCGAGCAGCGCGCCGCCGATCAGGATCCCCGCCGTCGGGATCGTCGCGCGCGGCGTCGCGTCGAACGCGCCGACGAGCAGCAGCACGCCGGTCGCGCCGAGCGCGGGCAGGGCGATCGCGGCGGCCGCGATGCGCCGCGAGCCGGGGAGCGCACGGATCCGCGAGCCGGCGGTCAGGGAGGCGGTCAGGACCATCACCGCGACGAACGCGACGGCCAGCGCGGGCACGCGGAAGACGAGCGCGATCAGCGCGCCGACGACCGCGAGCTGCGCGGCGGCGCGCAGCGCGGCGGTCAGCAGCGAGCGGGACAGGCCGAGCCGCTGCCGGTAGGCGAGCGCCGCCGCGGCGAGCACGAACGCGGCGCTGGCGAGGACCTGCGCGAGCGACTGGCTCACGGGGCCGGCTCCCGGCCGGCGCCGCTGGTCTGCGGCGCCGCGTCGAGCAGGTCGCCGGGCGCGCCCACGAGCGCCGTTCCGTCGCGCAGCGCCACGACGCGATCCGCGACGTCCGCCGCGAACGCGAGGTCGTGCGTGGCGACGACGATCCCGAGCCCGTCGCGCGCGAGGCCCGTCACGGTCGTCGCGATGCGCTGCGCGGCGGTGCGGTCGAGCGCGGCGGTCGGCTCGTCGAGCAGCAGCAGCTCCGGCTCGCGCGTGAGCGCCCGCGCAAGCGCCACGCGCGCCCGCTCGCCGCCCGACAGCTCGGCGGCCGGACGGTCGAGGAAGCCGGCGTCGAGGCCGGCGTGCGCGAGCGCGGCGAGCAGCCGCAGCTCGGCGGCGGCCTCCGCGTCAGCGTCGAGCCCGTAGGCGAGATTCTCGCGCACGCTGCCGGGCAGCATCGTCGGCGTCTGAGCCACGAGCCCGACTCGCCGGCGCAGCTCACACGGCTCCAGTCGGGCCGTGTCGTCGCCGTCGAGCAGCACGCTCCCGGCCGCCGGCACGAGCAGCCGGTTCAGGCACCGCAGCAGCGTGCTCTTCCCGCTCCCCGACGGACCGACGAGCGCGCTCACGGTTCCCTTCGGCGCGTCGAACGACACGCCGTCCAGCACCACGCGCTCCCCGCGCGCGATGCGCAGGCCGTGGACGGCGAGGCCGCTGGCGCGATCGTCGGCATGCACGGGCACGGCGCCACGGTAGCGTCCCGGTGCGAGGGAGGCGCGCGCCGCTCGGCTTCGCGTCAGACGATCAGAACGGCTGGTACGGGAGGTCGCCCGCGACGATGCGGGCATTCAGCGCGAACAGGCGCCGGTTGCGCTCGCGCATGTCGTCGAGCACCTCCGGCTCCCATCCGTACGCTGCGATTACGGCGAGGTCGAGCTCGCGGTGCAACGCCCGCAGATCCTCGAAGGCACCCTCATCAAGGCGGTTGTAGAGCACGGTGAGCCCGATGGCGCGCTCGGCGCAGATGGTCGCCCGCCGGGCGAGCAGCCGGCGCGTCGCATCCTCGATCCGCTCGCGCTGCGTGTCCGACGGCTGCGGCCAGGGGAAGGTGTCGAAGGCGCTCGTAGGCGTGTAGCGGGGATCCTGGCGGAACGTCGAGCTTCTCTTCGCGGCCCAGTCCGTGTGGATGCGGCTCGTCAACACGCCCATCGTGTAGTCGCTGTCGAGCGCGAAGACGTTCGTCGCGTTGCTCGGGCGCCAATCGGGTTCACACCACGTGAAGAGGATCCGCTTGCCCGTGGCCGTGCCGGCAATGAAGCGATCGAGCCCGTCCGCCGCGCGCCGGAAGTCTGGACGCGGCCAAAGGAACTGCCACCAGCGCGGGTTGCGTTCGTAGCTCGTGCTCGTTCTCGCGTCTCTCCTTCGCCTGGGCTTCTGACGACCTCGAGAGCCGAGGGATAACGCATCGCGTCCTCGAGCGCCATCTGCGCGAAGTCGACGACGTAGCGGGTCGGCTGCTGAGCGACCGTCGTCGTGACGTCTCTGCCGTTGAGGTAGGGCTTGACCACCGCAGCGAGCGACGAATCCGCTTCGAGCAGCGCCCTCCCGGCTTCGAGCGATATGTCGTACGTTGCGCCCGGGAGGAAGCCCTGGAACGCCCGCCCCCGGTTCGCGGCGATCACGGGAACGTCGGCGAGCGGGACGGTCGATGCTGTGAGCGCCGTGTCGATGCCTTCGACCGGGTTCTCGTCGAGCATGAACTCTCGCGGCGCCACCGCCGGCTCGCGGATCCAGTTGACGATGCTGACCTCGACGACCGCGTTTCCCGGCCACGGCTGCGTGGACACCGCGTCCGTGATGACGCCGCCTCGTTCCACGACGTAGTTCAGGCTCGCCGATCGCGCGCGGTTCTGGGAGATCGAGTTCGTTCCTACGAGGCCAGCGCGCTGGCCGGGAGCGAGATGGTCGTGCGCCTTGCGGAACCAGTAGACGCAGTGATCCTTCACGCCGCAGCCGAATTCGCGCTTGAGCCATTCGACGTAATCGTCGCCGAGCAGGCCGCGAAGATGCCGGTCGCCGTGGAACGGCGGGTTGCCGACGATCGCGCTCGCGCGTGGCCATTCGACGCGCAGCGCGTCCGCGGCGCGGATCCCTGACAGGTCCTCCAACGGAAGCGTCGACTCGTCGAGGTCGAACTCGTCGACTGCCAGCTTGTGCGCCATCCAGAGCGTCACCCGTGCGAGTGCGACGGCGAAGGCGTTGATCTCGATGCCCTTGATGTTGGTCAGCGGGAAGAAGGCGCTCAGCGCGCTCTGGCTCGCGGCTCTGCGGCCTGCCGCGAGGCGCAGCTCGCGCTCCTTTTCGTGGAGTCGCTGCTCCAGCCGGCGCATCTCGCGATAGGCGATGTACAGGAAGTTGCCGGAGCCGCAGGCGGGGTCGAGCACCACGAAGTCGAGCAGCTCGTTCTGGAGCCGCTGGACGTCTCTGAGCGTCGCAGCCGCTTCGATGCGCTCGCGCCACGGATCGACGATCGTCGGCTTAATCGCCTTCTGGATGTCGACCTCGTGGGTGTAGTGGGCGCCGAGCTTTCCCTGTGCCTCCGGCCCGAGGGCTCCCTCGAGCAACGATCCGAAGATGTGCGGCTCGACTCTTCTCCAGTCGTAGTCGCATGCGAGGCGGAGCGTCGCGAGCTCCTCGGCGTCGAGGTGCACGCGTGCCGGATGCGCGAAGAGACCGCCGTTGACGTAGCGCGTCGTCGCGTACAGGCCGCCCGGCGGGCGTTCGCCGGGGCGGTTGAGCCACTCGAACAGCTGGCCGAGGTCGTCGGCGCTCGACCGTTGCTGGTTCGCGATGAGGTCGTCGACGATCTGGGTGAAGAGATGCCCTTCGAGCTGGCCCAGATCCTCTGCGAACATGCACCAGACGGCTTGCAGGAGGAAGTCGCGAAGCTCGTCAGGTCCGGCTGCGCGTCGGTCGCCCAAGCGCTGGAAGAGCCCGGTGACGTGCTGGACGGCTCTTCGTGTCACGGCAGCCTGCGAGGCGATGAAGATTGGCTCGCGCTCCGCGAGGAACATGAGCGCGTCGACCCGATCGGGAAGCTCGACGAGGTTGAACTCGGCGCGCGGAGCGTCCGGGTAGGCGCCCGGCTCCCAGACCTCGAAGCGGTGGAAGGCACAGAGCACCACGAAGCGCGGTGCGGGCACGTTGTGCGCGCCGTCGGCGGCGCCCTTCCAGTAGGCGAACGCCTGTCTGTGGTGGGACGGCAGCCGTGACGCCTCGGCAGGGCGCTTCATCTCGATCAGGCAGCGCCGCGGCCACAGCAGGTCGAGGAAGCGGCCCTCCTGATGCTCCTCGAAGCGTGCGCCGACATCGAACCGGTCGGTGCCGTAGCAGCGGAACAGCTCGTTGAGGAAGGTCTGGGCCTCGGCGCGCTCGGTGCCGTCGTAGAGGCTCCACCGACGGGCGAAGTCCACGAGCCGGCGCTGGATCTCCTCGCCCGTCATCGCGGGCAGAAGTGGATCAGACCGCGAGCTTCAGCGTCGCATCGGCGACGGCGTAGTAGGTGCTCTGCGCGAGCGACGTGTGCAGCGCAGCAAGCTGGCGCTCGGCGTCCTGGAGAGCGGCGACGACGTGAGCGTCTGCGCCGTCTCTTGCGACCACGTCCGCCGCACGTCTGGCACGGGAGCGCGCATCCTCGACATAGAGCAGCACCTTCTCGACTTCGCTCGAGTGTCTCTCGTTCATCTCCTCAGGCACCGTAGCGAGCCGAGTGGACGGACCTGCGTCGGGTCGGCGCCAAATCCGCTCCTTCCGGGTTCTCTGCGTTCGTCACGCGGCGAGCGCTGTGCGCTCGTGCTCGACGCGGGAGCCGGTGCGGGCCTTGATGACGCGCAGGCGGGCGGGGATGCGCTGGCGCAGCTCGGCGACGTGGGAGACGATGCCGACGGTGCGGCCGCCCTCGCGCAGCTGGTCGAGCACGTCGAGGACCTCGTCGAGGGTGCGCTCGTCGAGCGAGCCGAAGCCCTCGTCGACGAACAGCGTCTCCAGGCGCGAGCCGCCGGCCTCGGCGGCGACGACGTCGGCGAGGCCCAGCGCCAGCGCGAGGCTCGCGAGGAACGTCTCGCCGCCGGACAGCGTCGCCGGCGGACGCTCCTGCCCGGTCCAGCCGTCGACGACCCGCAGCTCGAGGCCGGCGCGCCGCTCGCCGCGGGCGCGCTCGTCGGTGTGGGTCAGCTGGTAGCGGCCGTTCGACATGCGCTCCAGCCGCAACGTCGCGGCTTGCGCGACCTCCTCGAGCCGCGCGGCGAGGACGTAGGCGGAGAGGCGCATGTGCAGGCGGTTCGCGGCGGCGGTGCCGTCGACGAGGCCGGCCAGCTCGCGGATCGTGCGCTCGCGCTCGGCGACCGGGGCGAGGTCGGCGAGCGCCGCATCGAGGTCGCCCGCGAGGCGGGTCACGTCGTCGCGGCGCCGGCGGGCGAGCGCGTCGCGGTTGGCGGCTGCGTCGTCGGCGGTCGCGGCGGTCGCGGCTTGGGCCTCGAGGGTGGCGAGGTCGGCCGGGGTCGCGCCGGCTGGCTCGGCGAGCGCCGATCCCAGGTCCGCGACGCGCGTGCGGCGCTCGGCGAGGCCGTCGTCGTAGTCGCGCAGGCGGCGGGCGAGGTCCTCCTGGGCGGACTCGTCGCGGACGGCGTCGCGGGCGGCGTCGGCGTCGGCGAAGCCGGCGTCGCGCGCGGCGGCCTCCTGCTCGGCGGCGTCCGCCTCGGCGCGCAGCGCGGCGGCGCGCTCGGCGACGCTGGGCAGCTCGCCGCGGGCCGCGGCGACGCGCGCGCGGTCGGCCTCCAGCGCGGCGGCCCGCTCGGCGTGGGTGGCGCGCGCGGTCGCCTCCGCCTGCGCGGCCTCGCGCCGGGCGCGCTCGTTCGCGGCGATCCGCTCGGCCGCGGTGGCGAGCGCCCGCTCGGCGGTGGGCAGCGTGTCGGCCTCCGTGCGTGCGGTGCCCAGCTCGTTCGCGAGCCGGTTCGCCTCGGCGGCCAGCGCCTCGGCGGGGTCGTCGCCGGCGACGGCGCGAGCGGCGGCGAGCGCGGCCTCCAGCTCGCCGGCTGCGCGCTCGCCGGCGCCGCGCTGCTCGGCCAGCTCGGCGTGGCGCTGCTGGGCGGCGTGCTCGCGGTCGGCGATGCCGGCGTCCGCTCGCTCGTCCTGGTTCGCCGGCGCGGGGTGCTCGGTTGCGCCGCAGACCGCGCACGGCTCGCCCGGTTGGAGGTCGGCCGCCAGCTCCGCGGCCATGCCGGCGAGGCGCTGCTCGCGCAGGTCGAGCCACGCGCCGTGGGCCTGCTGCTCGGCGTCGACGGCGGCGCGCAGGCGCTCGCGGGCGGCGGCCAGCTCGGCGGTGAGGCGGTCGCGGTCGGCGGCTCTCTCCGCCCGCTCGCGCGCGGACGCGGCGGCGGCGGTCAGGCGCTCCGCGCGAGCGCCGGCGTCGCGCGCGGCCTGTGCGGAGGCCTCGAGGGCGGCGCGCTCGGCGGTCGCGGCGTCGATCGTCGCCGTCGCGGTCCGGGCCCGCTCCGCCGCCTCATCCGCCGCCCCCGCCAGCTCCGCCAGCGCCGCGTCGGCGTCCGCCAGCCGCGCCTCGACGGCCACCAACGCCCCGAGCGCGCCCGCCTCGCTCCGTGCCGCCGCCGCCCGGGCTCGCAGCTGGCCAGGGGATGAGAGGCGTATCTGGTCCGCTATACGGACCGAAAACGACGCTGATCCCGACAGCAGGGCCGCGAGCGGCGCCGCGCGGCGGGCGGCGGCGAGCTCGGCCTCGGCGTCGACGCGGGCCGGACGGCGCGCCTCCCAGGCGGCGAGATCCTCGACGGCGGCGGCGTGGCGGGCGCGGCGGTCGGCCAGCTCGCGGGCTTCCGCGAGCGCGGCGTCGGCCGCGGCGCGCGCGCCCGCGGCGGCGCGCCGCGCGTCGGCGGCGCTCACGGCCTCCGCCTCGGCGGTGACGCCGAGCCGGCCGGCCCACGCGCGCAGCGCGTCGTGGTCGTGCTCCCAGTCGTCGGGCGGGGGATCGCCGGCCGCCTCCGACAGCCGCGAGACGACGTCGCGCACGACCTGCGAGGCGGCCTGCAGCTCGGCCCAGGCGGCCTTGCGGCGGTCGGTCAGCCAGTGCTCCACGCGCGCGAAGCGGTCGGTGCCGAAGAGGCGCTCGAGCACCGCCTGCCGCTCGCCGCTGTCGGCGCGCAGGAACGTCGCGAACTCGCCTTGGGGCAGCAGCACGACCTGGCAGAACTGGTCGCACGACATGCCGAGCAGGTCGGCCAGCTCCGCGTCCGCTTCGTCGCGGCGGGCGGCGAGCGTCGTCCACTCGCCGGAGGCGGCGTCGAGCTCCTGCACGGTGCAGGTGGGCGCCTCCTCGGTCATCCCCTCGCCGCGCAGCTTCGGGCGCTGCTGGCGCGGGCGGCGCACGATCCGCAGCCGCCGCTCGCGCAGCGTCACCTCCAGCTCGACCTCGGTGCGCACGTCGGTGCTCGCGTGGTCGGAGCGCAGCCGCGCGTCGCGCGCCCGCGCGCCGGGGACCTGGCCGTAGAGCGCGAAGGCGATCGCGTCGAGCAGCGTCGTCTTGCCGGCGCCGGTGTCGCCGTGCAGCAGGAACAGGCCGGACTCGCCGAGCGCGTCGAAGTCGACCTGCTCGCTGCCGGCGAACGCCTGGAAGGCGGTGACGCGCAGGCGGTGGAGGCGCACGGCGGTCGCTCCCGGCTACGCCGCCAGCTCGGCGACCCGCCGCGCGGTCAGCGCGTCGCGCAGCAGCGCCAGCTCGTCGTCGTCCGCCGCGCGGCCGCGCGTGTCGGCGACGAAGCGCTGCACGAGCTCGTCGTCGTCGAGGCCGCGCAGGCGCTGGTAGGAGTCCTCGGGCCGGGCGCCCTCGCCCTGCGGGTCGAACGCGAGCGCGACCGCGTGCGGGAAGCGACGGCGCAGCCGCTCCATCGCGTCGGCCGGACGCACCGGGTCCGTGAGCGTCGCTTGGACCCACGCGTCCTCGGCGCCGGCGAGTCGGGGGTCGGCGAGCAGCCCGTCGAGCGTCCCGCGCAGCTCGGCGAGCGCACGTGGAACCGGCGTCGGCAGCAGCTCCACGAACGGCAGCGCGCCTGCCGTGACCTCGACGACCGCGACCGACTTCGCCTGGCCCGCCTCCGAGAAGGAGAAGGCGAGCGGCGAGCCCGAGTACCGGCCGACGCCGCCGCCGACGACCTGCGGCCCGTGCAGGTGCCCGAGCGCGACGTAGCCGGCGCCGTCGAACGCGGACGCCGGCACGTGCGAGGCGCCGCCGACCGCGAGGTCGCGCTCGCTCTCGCTCGGCGCGCCGCCGGCGACGAACGCGTGCGCCGTCACGACGATCGGAGCGTCGCCGCGTGTGGCCGCGTCGTCCCGCACGCGCGCCATCGCGCCCGCCATCGCAGCCGCGTGCGAGCGCTCCTCCACGCCCAGCGCTTCGCGCACCAGGTCCGGCTCGAGGTAGGGGATCGCGTAGACGAGCCCGTCGCCGAGCGCGACCGGGTCGGCGACGGCGAGCGGGTCCGTGCGCACGTGCACGCCCCCGCGCGCGAAGACCCGCGCCCCGAAGCCGAGCCGCGCGGCCGAGTCGTGGTTGCCGGAGATCGCGACGACCGGCGCGACCTCCGCCAGCCGCGCGAGCGCCTCGCTCGCGAGCCGCACCGCGTCGACCGGCGGCAGCGCACGGTCGTAGAGGTCGCCGGCGATCAGGATCCCGTCGACCGCCTGCGCGCGAGCCGCCTCAACGACGAAGTCGACGAACGCCGCCTGCGCGCCCAGCAGATCCTCGCCGTGGAAGGCGCGGCCGAGATGCCAGTCGGCGGTGTGGAGCAGGCGCATGGCGCCACCCACGATGGCGCGCGAGGCGGATGGAACATGCGGCATGCTTCGGCCCATGCGGATTCCCCGCCGTCTGCTCGGCCGCCTCGCGACCGTCGTCCTGCTCGACGCGGGCGCGCTGCTGCTGCTGAGCGCGATCCTGCCCGGCTTCCGCACCGACGGCTTCGGCGCTGCCGTGATCCTCGCGCTGCTGCTCGCGCTCGCCAACGCGCTGATCTGGCCGCTGCTGATCCGCGTCGCGCTGCCGTTCACCGTGATGACGCTCGGCCTCGGCGCGCTCGTGCTCAACGCGCTCGTGCTGCTCGCCGTCGCGCAGATCGACTACGGCGTCCACGTCGACGACCTCCTCACCGCGCTCGTCGTGACGCTCGCGCTCACGGCGCTCACGTCCGTCGCGAGCGCCGTGCTCGCGCTCGACAGCGGCGACCTGTGGCTGCGCCACGTCGTCGTGCGCCAGCTCAAGCGCACGAAGCTTGCGGTCAGAAGCGACGTGCCCGGCGTGCTGTTCCTGGAGATCGACGGGCTCGCGCACGACGTGCTGCGCCGCGCGCTGCGCGACGGCAACGCGCCGACGCTCGCGCGCTGGGTCCACGCCGGCGAGCACCGGCTGGAGCGCTGGGAGACCGACTGGTCCTCGCAGACGGGCGCCTGCCAGGCGGGGATCCTGCACGGCTCCAACGACGAGATGCCCGCGTTCCGCTGGTGGGAGAAGACGCACGGCAAGGCGATCGTCACGAACCACCCGCGCGACGCGGCCGAGCTGGAGCGGCGCCGCTCGGACGGCAGAGGGCTGCTGTACCACGACGGCGCGAGCCGCGCGAACATCCTCTCCGGCGACGCGCCGCACTCGATGCTGACGATGAGCACGGTGCTGGACCGCGACCGCGACGGCCGGCTCGGGCGCGACTACTTCGCCTACTTCGCCAGCCCCTACGGGGTCGCGCTGACGTTCCTGCGCTCGCTCGGCGAGGTCGTCGCCGAGCGCTTCGCGGCGATCGAGCAGCGGCGGCGCGACGTGCGGCCGCGCATCCAGCGCTCCGTGTCGTACGCCTTCCTGCGCGCGTACGCGACGGTCGTGCAGCTCGATCTCCAGGTCGCCGCCGTCACCGCCGACGTGCTCGCCGGCCGGCCGGTCGTCTACACGACGTTCCTCGCCTACGACGAGGTCGCCCACCACTCGGGCGTCGAGCGGCCGGACGCGCTGGCGGTGCTGCGGCGCGTCGACCGCGCGATCGCGCGGATCGCGGCGGCGGTCGACCACGCGCCGCGGCCGTACCGGATCGTCGTGCTGTCCGACCACGGCCAGTCGCAGGGCGCGACCTTCCTCCAGCGCTACGGCGAGACGCTCGAGCAGCTCGTGCAGCGCCATGCGGGCGACGCGCGCGTGCACGCCGAGGTCGGCGGCGGGGAGGAGGGGCGCGGCTCGCTCGACGCCGGCCTCGCCGAGCTGGCATCGCGCCCGACGATGACCGGCCGCACCGCGAAGGCGGTCGCGAGCGCGCGCGACGGGCAGAGCGAGCTGGGCCTCGGCGAGGAGGCCGCCGCGCCGACGGCCGGCGAGCTGCCGGAGATCGCGGTGATGGCGTCCGGCAACCTCGGGCTGATCTCGTTCCCGCGCGAGCCGGGCCGCGTCACGCTCGAGCAGATCGAGGCGTCCCGGCCGGGCCTGCTCGACGCGCTGCGCACGCACCCCGGGATCGGCTTCGTGCTCGTGCGCTCCGAGCGCGACGGCGCCGTCGTGCTGGGCGCGCACGGGCGCCGCCTGCTCGACCGCCCCGACGACGACGTGGCGGCCGTGGAGGGGGAGGACCCGCTTGCGCCGTTCGGCCCGCGCGCGGCCGCGCACGTGCGCCGGACCGACCGCTTCGCCGCGTGCCCCGACGTCGTCGTCAACAGCCGCTACTGGGCGGAGCTCGACGAGGTCGCCGCGTTCGAGGAGCTCGTCGGCTCGCACGGCGGCCTCGGCGGCGGGCAGGCGCACCCGTTCGTGCTGCACCCGGCGGACCTGCCGTGGCCGGCGCAGGAGGTCGTCGGCGCGGAGGCGGTCCACCGCGTGCTGCGCGGCTGGCTCGCACAGCTCGGCCAGGAGGCGTACGCCGACGGCGGCGCGCTCGCGGCCGGTGTCGCTCAGAGCGTCAGCGACTCGCCCGGCGCGAGCGCCGCGACGCGCACGCCGGGCGCCGCGCGCGCCACCTGATCGGCGAACGCCCGCGCCGGCTCGTGCAGCACGTGGCCGTGCCGGCGGTGCGTGCCGACCGGCAGGAAGGTGCCCCAGTGGATCGGCACGACCACCTCGGGTGCGACGAGCGCCGCCGCGTGCGCCGCGCCGGCCGGGTCGAGGTGACCGGGACCGAGGCGCGGTCCCCAGCCCCAGATCGGCAGCAGCGCGACGTCCACCCGCCCGCGCAGCGCCTCCATCGCCGGGTCGAGGCCGGTGTCGCCCGCGAACCAGACGCGGTCGGCGAGGTAGCCGAGCGCCGCGTGGTCGGTGCGGTGGGGAACGCGGCGCACGGCGTGCCAGGCGGGGACCGCCTCGACCTCCACGTCGCCGCTCGCACCGCCGGCGAGCCGGACGCGCTCGCCCGCCGACAGCTCGCGCACGGCGCCGAACGGGAGGCCGTCGAGGAACCGTGCCGTCCCGCGCGGGACGACCGCGTCGGTCTCCGCGCGCGCGAGCGTCCGCAGCGAGGGACGGTCGAGGTGGTCGTGGTGGGCGTGCGAGATCAGCACCGCGTCGACCGGGCCGACCGCGACGCTCGCGCCCGGCCGCGGCGCATGACGGCGCAGGTGCGCGACGCGGCCGCGCAGCACCGGGTCGGTCAGCAGCCGCGTCCCGGCCAGCTCGAGCAGGACGGTCGCATGCCCGAGCCAGGTGATCCGCCGCATCGCCGGCTCAGCGTGGCAGACGCGGAGGTCGCGCGGCGGCGCCGCTCACGTGGCTGCCGGCGCAGGCAGCCCGAACGCGACGCCGGTGAGCCGCTCGGATGCCTCCCACAGCCGCGCGGCGACCTGCGCGTCGCGCGCGTTCGGGTTCGGCCGCACGAGCGTCGGCGCGCCGCGGAGCTGGCCGGGGCCGCGCGGGCCGACGTAGGAGCCGCCGGGCAGGTCCGGGACGGTCGCCGCGTAGAGCGCCGGCAGCGCGCCGGCCTGCGCGGACTGGGCGAGCAGCCGGTTGCCGAGCCGAACGGCCGCCGCGCCGATGCGCGTGTGCGCCATCGCCGGACCCGCGTACTGGAGGTTCGTGGCGGCGTAGCCGGGGTGCGCGGCGACGCTGCGCAGCGGCGAGCCGGTCGCCTCGAGGCGGCGCTGCAGCTCGAGCGCGAACAGCAGGTTCGCGAGCTTCGACTGGCCGTAGGCGGACCAGGCGCCGTAGCGGCGCTCGGACTGGAGGTCGTCGAAGTGGATGCGCCCGATTCTGTGCGCGTTGCTCGAGAGCGTCGCGACGCGGTCGCGGACGCGGTCGAGCAGCAGGCCGGTGAGCGCGAAGTGGCCGAGGTGGTTCGTGCCGAGCTGCAGCTCGAAGCCGTCGGCGGTCTCGGCGCGCGGCGGCGCCATCACGCCGGCGTTGTTGACGAGCACGTCGACCGGCTCCTCGACGCCGGCCGCGAACGCGCGCACGCTCTCCAGGCTTGCGAGGTCGAGCTGCCGGACCTCGACGGTGCCGGTCATCGTCGCGGCGGCCGCCTCGCCCTTCGTCACGTCCCGGCAGGCGAGCAGCACGCGCGCGCCTGCCTGCGCGAGCGCCCGTGCGGTGACGGCGCCGAGGCCGCTGTTGGCACCGGTGACGATCGCCGTGCGCCCGCGCTGGCCGGGCACGTCCGTGAGTCCCCAGCCGCTCATCGCCGGCGATCCTACGCCCCGCCGTTGCGGCGGGGCGCAGGCTGCGCGCGGGTCGCCCTGTCAGGGGTGCCGGCGCGGGCCGCCCCAGGGCGGCGGGCCGCCGGGGCCGCCGGGGCGGGCGCCGCGCGCTCTGCCGGCGGGCGGGGGACCGGGGCGTCTGCCGGCGACGAGGTCGCCGACGTGCTCTCTGACCTCTCTGAGGATCTCGTCGCGCTGTCTGGCGGTGAGTCTTCTGTCCGCGACCGCTCTGTCGAGTCTCGTCTTGGCCGCGTCGACGAGCGCCTGCTCCAGCCCGGCGACCGTCTTGCCCTGCGCTCTGGCGACGTCGGCGAGCGTTCTGCCGGCTCTCAGCTGTCTGTCGAGCGCGGATCTCGACAGGCCGAGGTAGCTCGCGGCCGCGTCGAGGCCCATCGCGAACGGGCCGTGGCCGGGGCCGCCGTGCCGGCCGAACGGGCCGCGATGATCGCCGGGGCCACCGGGGCCGCCGGGGCCGCCCATCGGGCCGCCGAGCGGCACGCCGTGCTCTCTGATCTGCTGCTCGATGCGGTCGGCCTGTCTCTGCGTCAGCTTGCCGTCCTTGACGGCCTGGTCGAGCTGATCGGCCGCGGCGCCGTCGAGCGCGGAGCGCAGCTTGTCCGGCGTGACGTTCAGCCGCTGCGCCGCGTTCTCTGAGCAGCGCGTCGCGCGGGTCGCTCTTCGCGGCGCCGTACGCGATGCCCCCGCCGACAGCCGCCAGCGCCACCGCGGCGCCCAGGGCAACCGCGCGCCTACCTCTCCACTTCACGATTCCAGCTCCTCTGCCGATGACGGAACATGGCCCTCATGGGACCACACGAGCCTGAGAGCGGGCTGGGAGTCGGTGAGCGCCGGACGATCGACCGGCGAGATGGCGGCTCAGGCCCGGGCGTCGTATGGGGGGCGCAGCCCTGGGAACATCGGGTAGTGGCGCACGTTCCCGGTCGCCAGCTCCGCATCGTGGACGATCGCGGTGGCCGCGATGAGTAGATCGGCGACGCCGATGCCCCGGTGGCTGCGGCGATGACGCCGGCCCAGCTCGCCGGCGCGCCGGCTCGTCGCCTGGTCCACGGGCGCCCAGCGGACGACGTCCAGCAGCCGCTCGGTTCGTGCCCGCTCCGGCGAGCGCATGCCGCGCAACACCTCCGCGCGGGTGACCTCGGAGCACACGGGCAGCTCGTCGAGGCCCCCGAGCCACGCGGCCGCCGCCTGCGACCCGCGCAGCACGTCGATCAGCACGGAGGTGTCGAGGACGTACACGAGCGCCGGTCAGCCGCGACGCTCGTCGAGCTCGCGTGCACGTTCGCGGTCGGCGCTGCGAAGCGTGTCCACGTACTCGGCCCCGGGCGGGAGGTAGGGAGCGCAGCCGCTCGCGTCGGCGACGGCCGCGCGCAGCCGCGCCATCTCGTCGCGTCCGGATGCCGCGGGCGAGAGGTAGCCGTCGATCGCCTCGCGGATCAGCGCCGACTTCGTGCGGCCGACGCGGCGCGCGCGCTCGCCGAGCGCGCGATCCTGGTCGTCGGCGAGGTAGATCTGGGTGCGACGCATGATGTATCGAGCATACATCGTTTCCGTCAGGTGACTCCGTTGACCGCGCCTCGATGTCCCGGTTACCGTCCCGCGACGGACACATGAGCACACCCGGATCCAAGCTGCCGGTGCGAGCGATGACGATCGCGGCGCTCGCGGTCGCATGCATCGGGGCGTCGTCGGGGGCTGCCGCCGCGCTGAGAGCGGTGCCGCCCGCCGGCGGTCGGCCGGGGCTGGACGTGCGCGGTGGCGAGCGGACGCCGGTGCCGGCGGACGTGCGCGGCGCGCGCCACGCGCTCGCCGAGCGGCTCGGGATCGAGGCGCACGTGGCGACGGACCCGGTCGGCGGCGGGATCCGCGTGCTGAACCGCACCGACGGCTTCCTCAGCGGCCCGCACGCAGGCGACCCGGCGGACGTGGCGCTCGCGTGGGTCCGCGGCCACGCGGACGTGTTCGGGGTGACGGCCGCGCAGATCGCAGCGCTGCGCCTGACGGCGCGCACGACCTCGAACGACGGCGTCACGCACCTGACGTGGACGCCGTACCGCGACGGCATCCCCGCGTACGACGGCGAGCTGCGCGTGCACGTCACGCGTGAGGGTCGCGTGATGGCCGCGAGCGGTCCGCCGCTGGGCGGATTGGCACCCAACGCGACCAAGCCGAGCCTGAGCGCCGGCGCGGCGCTCGCCGCTGCGCAGGCCGACGTCGGCGCGACCACCTCGCTCCCGCGCGCCACCCGGCACGCCGGAGCCCAGCGCGTCACGACGTTCGCCAACGGCGACCGCGCGAGCCTCGTCGTCTTCCCCTCGCCCGCGGGCGACCGGCTCGCCTGGCGGCTGACCGTCGCCGGCCGCGACCCGTACGTGTACGACGAGGTCGTCGACGCGGCGAGCGGCGCGGTGCTCGCGCGCCACTCGCTCACCGACTTCGCCGTCTCGAACGCGTCGGTCTACGACTACCACCCGGGCGCCGCGAGCGGCGGCACCGCCCACACCGTCGACATCGCGAGATGGCTGACCGCCTCCGCGACCACGCTCACGGGTCCCAACGCCCACGCCTACGCCGACGTCAACAACGACGACGTGGCCCAGGCATCCGAGGAGGTCGGCCCGAGCTCCGGCACCGACTGGGACTATCCGATCGGCTTCTTCACCGGGATCTGCACGTACTGCACCTGGGACGAGTCCGACGTCTCGACCGAGGCGAGAAACCGCTCGGCGGCGACGACGCAGGTCTTCTACTACGTCAACGAGTTCCACGACTGGCTCGAGCAGCCGGACATCGGCTTCACGAGCTCCGATCGCAACTTCGAGGGGAGCGATCCGGTGCTGGCCGAGGCGGACGACTCCTCGCAGGTGCCGGTGACGAGCCCGCCCCAGTCGAACGGCCCGTACTTCAACAACGCCAACATGTCGACGCCGCCGGACGGCCAGTCGCCGCGGATGCAGATGTACCTGTTCAAGGGCGGCTGGCCCGACGTCAACGGCGCCGACGACGCGAGCGTCGTCTTCCACGAGTACACGCACGGCCTCTCGAACCGGCTGATCGGCGACGGCGACGGGCTGAACGCCAACCAGTCGGGCGCGATGGGGGAGGCATGGAGCGACTGGTACGCGATGGACTATCTCGTCGCCAACGGCTACGTGAGCGACACGACGGCCGACGGCGAGGTCGTGGTGGGCGAGTACGCGACCGGGGACACGGCGCACGGGATCCGCAACCAGCCGCTCGACTGCTCCGTCGGCTCGGCGACGGCGGCCTGCAGCGGCAGCACGGTCGCCGGGCACACCGGCGGCTTCACGTACAGAGATCTCGGTCGCGTCGGCGGCTACGACGCGAGCACGCCCGCGTTCGAGGTCCACGACGACGGCGAGATCTGGTCGGAGACGCTGTGGGACCTGCGCAAGAGACTCGGCGCCTCGACCGCGCGGAGACTGATCACGAACGCGATGCGCCTCTCGCCGACCGACCCGTCGTTCCTCGACGAGCGCGACGCGATCCTGCTCGCCGACGAGACCGGCTACGGCGGCGCGAACCACGACGCGATCTGGCAGGTCTTCGCGACCCGCGGCATGGGCTACGGCGCGCGCACCACCAGCCCGAACGCGACGCGCGCGCTCGCCTCGTTCGCGACGCCGGCGCTCGCCGTCGCGGACGGCGTCACGGCCGCCGACCCGGCGCCCGGCGGGGACGGCGACGGCGTCGCCGAGCCCGGCGAGCTGCTCGACGTGACCGTTCCGCTGCGCAACCCCGGCGTCGGGACGCTCACCGGCGTCCAGGCGACGCTCACGACGACCGCGGGCGGTGTGACGGTCCCGGTCGCGGACGCCTCCTACGGGTCGATCGCGTCCGGCGCGGCCGCGTCCGGCGCGGCGCCGTTCCAGCTGCAGCTGCCGCACTCGCTGACGTGCGGCGACCACGTCCCGCTGACGCTGCACGTCGCGAGCGACCAGGGCGACGCGGACGTTCCCGTCTCGCTGGCGACGGGCGCCGGCCAGGGCACGTTCGCCTCCTCCGACGTGCCGAAGGCGATCCCCGACGGCAGCCCGACGAGCACGAGCGCGACGTCGACGCTGACGGTCCCGTCGGGCAGCGCGATCGACCACCTGCGCGTGACGGTCGACGTGACGCAGACCTGGGTCGGCGACCTGCACGCGTGGCTGACCTCGCCGAGCGGGACGACGGTCGACCTGCTCGAGCGGCCGGGCTCCGGCACCTACGGCTCGGACCTCGACTGGTCGGGCCCGGTCGTCTTCGACGACGACGCGTCCGCCGCGATCCAGGACGTCCCGGCGTCCAGATCCGGCGCGACCTCCCTCGCGGGACCGTATGCGCCGGACGAGCCACTCGCGGCGTTCGCGGGCGAGGACCCGGTCGGGACGTGGACGCTGCGGATCACCGATGCGGTGTCCCCCGACGCCGGCACGCTCGCCGGTTGGAGCGTCGAGACGGCCGAGCCGTCGTGTTCCGGTGGCGGTGGGTCCGGTGGCGGGACGGGGACGACGCCTGCGCCCGCGCCCGGTGCCGGCGGCGCGTCCGGTGGCGGGACGGGGACGACGCCTGCGCCCGCGCCCGGTGCCGGCGGCTCATCCGGCGGCGGCACGGGGACGACGCCCACGCCCGGCGCCGGCGACTCCACCGGCGCCACGCCGCCCGCTCTCGTGGTCACCGCGCCCTCCGGACTTCGCCGCCGCGCGCGGGTGGGCGTCCACGCCCGCTTCGCCGTCAGCTTCCGCACGACGCCCGGCCTGCGGGGCCGCCTCGGCTTCCGGATCCCGCGTCATCGCCACGTCCGGGCGCTCTCGTTCGGACGGCGGCGGTTCTCGGCGTCGCGGACCGGTCGGGTGCGGATCGTGACGCGCGTGCGGGGGAAGGCGCTGCGGGAGCTGCGCCGGCGCCACCGCGTGCGCGTGAAGGTGACGATCGTGCTCGGCGGCGAGCGCTTCACGCGACGGCTGACGCTGTCGGCGGCGAGGTCGCAGCGGTAGCACCCGCGCCATCGCCGTCATCGCCGGCGACGCTTACCGGGGCGGGGGCCGGGCGCCTCAGCGGGGCTCGCGCCCCGGCCCGAGCCGCCAGGCGAACAGCGCCGCGGCGACCGCCGTCGCGAGGTTGAGGCTGGAGACCCCGGGTCGCATCGGCAGGCGCAGGCGCGCGTCGGCGCGGGCGAGGAGGTCGTCGGAGAGGCCGTGGCGCTCGGTCCCGAACGCGAGCACCGCGCCGGACGGCAGCGCGGACGGGTCGAGCACGTCGCCCTCGGGGTCGAGCGCCAGCAGCGGGCGACGCAGGTCGGCAGGCACGTCGGCGAGCGCCGCCGCGAAGCCGTCGGCGCGCCCCACCGGCAGGGCGTAGTGCAGGCCGGCGGAGCCGCGCAGGGCGGCCCGGTCCCACGGGTCGTGCATGCCGGTCGTCACGACGCCGGCCGCGCCCGCGCCGGCGGCCACCCGCACGACCGCGCCGACGTTGCCGAGGTCGCGCGGGTCCTCCAGCAGCACGACCGGCGCGTCAGCCGCGCCGCCGCCCCGGAGCAGCGACGCCGCGTCGAACGACGGCCGCCGCGCCAGCGCCAGCACCTTCGTGTAGGGCACGTGCGGGACGAGCGTCGCCAGCAGCTCCGGCGCGACCGGCTCGCCGGCGAGCGCGCGGAAGCGGCCCGCCAGGTCCGGCGCCAGCTCCGCCGCCATCCGCTCCAGCGCCTCCGGGTCGGCGGCCGCGACGACGTCCAGCTCGGCATCGAAGCGCAGCGCGTGCTTGAGCGCGTGGAAGCCTTCGAGGATCGCGAGGCGCTCGTCGCCGCGGGCCTGCTGGAAGCGCTGGACGAGCCGCGGGTGGCTTGGGGCGGCGCCGCTCACGAGCCGCCGCGGCCCGGCGCCGGGCTCGCGTCCGTGCGCGGCAGCGCCGCCAGCGTCGCGTCGCGGCTGACGGCGCCGATCTCGTCCGGCAGCGCCTCCAGCCGCACCTTGCGGATGAAGTCCATGCGCGCGCCGAGCGGCTTGAAGAAGTCGTCGTAGTGCGTCGGCACGACGACGCCGGGGTCCAGGCGCGGCAGCACGCGCTCCCAGTAGCGCGGCGTGACCGCCCGCCCCGCGACGCCGGCGAGGAAGACGTCGACCGGCTCGGAGCGCAGCGCCTCGTCGACCAGGTTGGCGCTGCCCTGGTGGTAGAAGCTCGTGCCCGCGACCTCGATCCGGATGCCCCACACCTGTCCGCAGCGGTAGGCGCCGGGCGTGAGGCCGTGGAGGTGGTCGCAGCTCAGCTCGCCGTCGAACGGCACGCGCCGGCCGAGGATCAGCTTCGAGTGCGCGCTCGGCGTGAAGGAGACGACGAACGGCCCGAGCTCGTAGCGGCGGTACGGCTCGACCTCGACCGCCAGGCCGCCGAGCCCGTGCAGCCGCATCAGTCTCACGAGCGACTCCGAGCCGTAGGCGGGCGCGTGGAAGCGCCGGGCGATCGCCGGCGCGTCGACCGCGTGGTCGAAGTGGGTGTGCCCGACGAGCACCCCGGCCACGTCGCCTGCGGCGGCCGCCCCCGCGTAGCGGTCGAGCAGCGCCTCGTCCGGCAGCGCGCGGCGGCGCAGCAGCAGGTCGCGCAGCGGCACGCGCGAGATGTACGGGTCGACGAACAGCGAGACGCCCTCGTACGTCATGCGGTAGCCGGAGACGCCGAGCCACTCCAGCTCCAGCCCGCGCGGCAGCGTCAGCGGGACGGCCTCGAGGCCGCGCAGCGCGTCGGCGTCGTGGCGCGAGGCGGGCATGGTCCGCCGACCGTACCGCAGGCGCCGGGGTCGCGAAGCGGTTGCGCCGTCACGGAGGTGCGAGCGGCGACGCGCCAGGACCGGCGCGCTTGCCATGCGGGCGTGCGAGGCTGAGCCGATGCGACGTGGCACGCGCATCGCAGCGGCTGCTGGGGCGGCCATCGCCGGCGCCGCGCTGTGGTGGCGGCGCAACCCGTCGGCGTGCCCGTACAACCAGCGCTTCTGGGTGCAGGCGCCGCATCCGCTGATCACGCGGCCGCGGCTGCGGCAGGCGCTCGCGCCGGCGTCCGGCGAACGGGTCCTCGAGGTCGGTCCCGGCACCGGCTACTACGCGCTCGAGGTCGCGGAATGGATCGCGCCCGGTCACCTCGACGTCTTCGACCTCCAACAGGAGATGCTCGACCACACGCTGCTGCGGGCGGAGGAGCGCGGGATCGGCAACATCGTCGCGATGCAGGGCGACGCGTGTGCGCTGCCCTTCGCGGAGGACACCTTCGACGCCGCCTACCTCGTCACGGTGCTCGGCGAGATCCCCGACCAGGATGCGGCGCTGCGCGAGCTGGCGCGCGTCGTCAAGCGCGGCGGCCGCGTCGTCGTCGGCGAGCTGCTCGGCGACCCGCACTGGGTCAGCCCGGGACGCCTGCGGACCCGCGCCGAGCTGGCCGGCCTGCGCTTCGAGCACCGCATCGGCACGCCGCTCGGCTACTTCGCCCGCTTCGCGCCGGCCTGACGGCCGGTCCGCGCAAGCGCACTTCCTTCTGGAAGTGCGGTGCCGAAGCCCGTAGGGTGACCGGGTGCGCCGCGGGAGGCAGATGGGGATCGCAGTCGCCCTCGCGGCGCTGATGGCTGCAAGCGCGAGCGCGCACGCCGCCACCGCGACGGTCGCCGATCCGGTCGGCGACGGGACGACGACGGACGTCACCGGCGCCGTCGTCGGCTGGGACGGCACGACGCTGACGGTCAGCGTGACTTTCACGACGCCGGACGTGAGCTCGCTCGACCTCGTGTTGAGCGAGTCCGCGAGCCGGCGGGCGGACCGCCGTTGCGGCGAGGACTTCGGCGACGTCCTCACGATCGAGGCCGATGCTGCCGGCGCGGATCTGTTCGGGACCGACCTCGACGAGGACCCGACGGCGACCGCGGTCTGGAGCGGCGCCACCGTCACGTACGCGTTCGCCGACCCCGGACTGCCGGGAGACCTGCGCGGGCGCGACCCGTTCGCGTGCGTCTCGGGGAGCGCCGACGGCGACCGCTTCTCCGGCGCGTTCGACGGGAAGGTCCTGAGCATCACGCCGCGTGTCGCCGTCGATGCGCTCGGCACCACGCTCGCGTCGCGCTTCGGACGCCGCTTCACGCGCGCCCGGAAGCCGTGGCTGGCGTGTCCGCGCCGGCAGATCAAGCCGGCGGCGGCCACCGCGTTCTGCCGCTTCGAGTTCCGCGCCGGCTCGCGCGTGCACGGCGGCAACGTCCGCTTCAACCTGATCTCCGGCGTGCTGAAGTCGCGCCGTCTGCGCAGCTCCACGTACACCAAGCGGCTGCGCGCGTGCCGCATCCCGGCCTCGCGCGACGGACTCGCGCACCGGCTCGTCCTGACCGGCAGGACGCTGCGCGCGTCGCGCTCGCTCGGCGGCTGCAGGCAGCCGGCTCGCCACGCAGCGGCCTTCGAGCGCGAGCTCGTCCGCCGTTTCCCGCGCGCGATGCCGGGGCGCTTCGCCGTGCGCGACGGCGGGCAAGGCACGGCTGGCTTCGACGCCCGCTACCGCTTCGCCTGTCGTGCCCCACGACACGGGTCTCACTACGTCGTGACGTGCGTCAACCACCTCGGGGACCGCTTCGTCCACGCCGTGACGGTGACGCAGAAGCCGAAGCCGAAGCCGCCGTCACCTCCGCCGTCGAGCGGAGGCGGAGGCGGCGGCTGCGACCCCAACTACGCCGGCGCGTGCCTGGACCCGAACGCGAGCGACTACGACTGCGCTGGCGGGAGCGGCAACGGCCCGCTCTACGTCCAAGGCCCGATCACGGTCGTCGGCAACGACCACTACGGCCTCGACAGCGACGGCGACGGCATCGCCTGCGAGAGCTGACCGCGCCGCGCCGCCGGTCGGCTACTGCCGTCTCGCCCTCGCCGGCACGGTCGCCCGCTACCGCCTGTCGGAGCGCAGGGCCGTGTCGACCGCCGCGTGCTCGGCGGGGGGTCGCTACCGTCGGCGGCGATGGACTCCGCCTTCACGCCCGCCCACCACGCCGGCTCCGGCCCGCCGCTGCTGCTCCTGCACGGATTCACCGACACGTGGCGCACGTGGGAGCTGGTGCTGGGAGCGCTGGAGCGCGAGCACGAGGTGCTGGCGCCGACGCTCGCGGGCCACGCGGGCGGGCCGGCGATCGACGGGGAGGTGTCGGACACGGCGATCGTCGACGCGGTCGAGCGTGCGATGGACGCGGCGGGGTGGGAGACGGCGCACGTCGCCGGCAACTCGCTCGGCGGCTACGTCGCGCTGCATCTGGCGGCGCGCGGGCGGGCGCGCTCGGTGACGGCGCTCGCGCCGGCCGGCGGCTGGCTGCCCGGCGACGAGTCGTTCCGCGACGCGCTCGCCTACTTCACGACGATGCAGGAGCTGTTGAGAGCGGCCGCCCCGCACGCCGACGCGATCGTCGCCACGCCCGAGGGCCGGCGCCGCTCGACGTTGATGACGGCCGAGCGCTTCGAGCACATCCCGCCGGAGCTGTTGGCGCACCAGATCCGCGGCGCCGCCGCCTGCACGGCCGCGCTGCCGCTCGTCGAGTATGCGCAACGCGAGGGCTGGCGGCTCGACGCCGAGCGGATCGACTGCCCGGTGCGCGTCGTGTGGGGGACGCAGGACAAGCTGCTGAGATGGCCGGGTGCGGCGGCGCGCTTCCGCGAGGAGTGGCTGCCGCAGGCCGACTGGGTCGAGCTCGAGGGCGTCGGCCACTGTCCGCAGCTCGACGTGCCGGCCGAGGCGGCGGAGCTGATCCGCGGCTTCGCGAGCCTCAGCGCTCGGTCGGCGTCCCCGGCGCGTGCCGGGTGACGACGAGGCGCGGGTCGGCTTCCGGCTCCGCGGTCGGCTCGGCGGCGCCAGGCTCGCCGTCCGCGCCGAGCGGCGGCGCCGGGTAGGACTGCAGCCGCCGGTGAAACGCCTGCGCGACGCGCAGCGCGTGCGCCTTCGCCAGCTCCGCCGTCGGTCCGGCGAACAGCTCGTCGACGCTCTCGGTCCACAGCGCCAGCCAACGGCCGAAGTGCCCCGCGCGCAGGTTGGCCTTCGCGTGCAGCCGCGCGTGCGGCTCGAACGGCGTGCCGCCGTACGACTTCGCGCCCAGCAGCACCGTCTCCCAGAAGGACGCGATCTGCGGCACGTGCGCCTCGAGGTCCAGTCTCGCCACGTCCGTGAACAGCCACCCGATGATCGGGTCCACCATCGCCTTCCCGTAGAAGGCGCGCACGAGCCGCTCGCAGTCGTCGCGGGTCTGGATGTCGGGGCGATCGCTCACGGCTCCAACTATGGCGGGTGAGGGCCGAACGACGCGGTCTTGCCGTGCAGGCATGAGGCGCCTAGACTGATGGCATGGCAGGCATGCAATACACGGTCCGTAGCGTCCCGGCGGAGCTCGATGCCGAGCTGCGGAGGGAGGCACGTGCGACGGGCAGAAGCCTGAACGCGGTGGTCGTGGGAGACGCTGGAGCGGGCCAAGCTCCCGGCGGCGACACGGTACGACGATCTGGACTGGTTCGTCGGCAGCGCTCCCGGCGGGTCCCTCGCGGAGCAGGAGTCCGCGCAGGCGTGGCTGGACGCGCTGCCGTCCGACCTCGCGTGAAGCTCGCGCTCGACACGAACGCGTATCGCGCGCTCCAGGAGGGCGATGGCCGACTCACTGACGAGGTAGCGGGCGCCGAGGTCGTGGGCGTGCCGGTCGTGGTTCTCGGCGAGCTGCGGTTCGGCTTCCAGGACGGAGCCCGCCTGCACGAGAACAGCGCGACGCTCGAGCGCTTCCTCGCCGTGCCGCGCGTTCAGGTGCTCGAGCTCGGCGATCGCACGACGTGGCTCTTCGGCGAGATCGCGACGCTGCTCAAGCGTGCCGGGACGCCGATCCAGCAGAACGACATCTGGATCGCGGCGCTCTGCAAGGAGCACGGCTTCGCACTCGCCACAGCCGACCGCGGCTTCCGGAACGTCGTCGGACTCGACGTGTTCGACTTCGCGGACGCGAGTGGCGTTTCGCGGTAGCGGGCGTGCTCAGCGCTCGCCCGGCGGCGCCGGCGGCAGCGCTCGCTCGATCCGCTCCAGCCGCGCTGAGAGCTCGTCGAGCCGCACGATCGTCTCGCGCTCGAACGCGCGCTCGCTCTTCTCGAACGGCGCCTCCTCCTCGCGCACGAACAGCGAGGCGATCGCGGCGGTCGTGAGCGCGAGGATCGCGAAGCCGCCGAGCATCAGGACGGCGGAGAGGATGCGGCCGCCGGTCGTCTCGGGCGTTTCGCCGACGAAGCCGACGGTCGTCATCAGCGACAGCGCCCACCACACGCCGTCCCAGTAGCCGGAGAACGACGTCGCTCTCCAGCGCGGCGAAGCCGGCGCCGGCGAGGAGCACGGCGAGCGCGCCGAAGACGAGCAGCGGCACGAGCATCCCGCGCGCGGGTCGCAGACGGATCCGGAGCATCGACGCAGTATCGAGCACGCGCGGGACGGGCGGCCGGGGCTACGCGTGGCGACGCCTGCTGCGCACGAACGCGATCCGACCGATCGCGAGCACGAGCGCGCAGCCGCCGACGAGCGCGAGCGACGGGCGGTCGGAACGTGCGAGGTCGTAGACGAGCCCGACCGCCGCCAACGCGCAGCCGGCCGCGCCGACGTAGGCGAGGCCGCGATCGGTCCCGGGCGCCGCCGTGTGGCGCGCGTGCATGAGGTTGATCAGCGCGAACACGGCGAGGAACGTGAGCGAACCGAACGAGACGATCTGGGAGATCCCGGGCAGCAGCGCGAACGCCGCCCCGAGCACGCACAGCCAGGTGAGCGCGAGGATCGGGAGCCCGTCGCGCTCGCGGCCGAGCGACGCGGGCAGCTCTCCGGCGGCGCTGACGTCGCGCGCGAGCCGCGCGGCGGAGAAGAGCGTCGCGTTGATCGCCGAGCTGGTCGACAGCACTGCGCCGAGGCTCGCGATCCACAGCCCGGCGGTTCCGAGCGCGTGCTTGCCGACGATCGCGAACGCGACCTCCTTGCGCGCGGCGATCGTCGCGTCGGGCAGCAGCATCTGCGCGCCGAGCGTCACCGCCACGTAGACCGCGACGACCACGGCGACCGAGAGGTACAGCGCGCGGGGGAGCGTCTTGCGCGGCTGCTCGATGTCGTCGTAGTCGTACGGCAGCAGCTCGAAGCCCTCGTAGGCGACGAAGATCACGGCCGCGCCGATGAGCACGCCGGAGAGCCCCTGGTCGCCGAGCGGCGCGAGCCGGTCCGCGTGGAAGGAGGCGAGGCCGATCAGCGCGACCAGCGCGAGCACGACGAGCTTGAGCGCGACGACGACGTCCTCTGTGAGACCGGAGGCGGCGACGCCGCGCAGGTTGACCGCGAGGAACGTCCCGAGCGCCGCGATCGACGCGAGCCGCGCGACGAGCAGCGGTGCCCCGAGCACGTTCGCGAGGTAGTGCCCGAAGGTGAACGCGTAGACGGCGAGCGCGAACACGTAGCCGGCGATCAGCAGCCACGCGACCCACGCGGCCACGCTCGCGTGCCCCTCCTCGCGCAGGTAGGTGAACGGCCCGCCCGGCCGGCCCGAGTGCAACGCGAGGCGCGCGAGCGAGCGGGCGGTCAGCAGCGCGAGCACGCCGCCGAGCAGGAACGCCGCGAACGCGAGGTGCCCCGCCAGTCCGATCGTCACGCCGAGGACGCTGAAGATCCCGCCCCCGATCATCCCGCCGATCGCCATCGCCGACGCGTCTCGCAGCCGCAGCAGCCCTCGCCCGCGCGCCCGGTGGCGCTCGGTCCGCGGGTGGTACGGCAGGTGAGGGGCGCCGTGGTGATGCTGCCGCGTCGTCGCCATGAACGGGACGATGCCAGGGCGGGCGGCTATCGCGCGCCCGGAGCGACGGTCCGCAGTCCCGCGAGCCGCGCCGCGGCGCTCTGGCGGACGAAGAGCGGCACCTGACGGTCGCCGCGGATCGCGTCGAGCGCGCGACTGAGCGCATGCGGATCGCCGCCGAGATCGATCGGCTGCGGCAGTCGGCGCCGGGCAGGACGCGACACGCGTCCTTCGGCGATCAGGCGGTCGAGCGCCTCGCCCGTCGTGGGCGGGGGCCCCAGCTCCGCGACGGGTCGGTTGCGCTCCGTCACGACCAAGCGCTCACCCTCCTGGACCAGGCGGAGGCACTTGCTGAGGTTCTGCCGGAGCGGGAAGACAAGCATCAGTCGATTGGTCTGGCGCGGACGGGGACGATGTCGTCGTCCGCGCGCAGGGGTGGGAACCCGGTGAATCGCGCGTTCATCTCGGCGATGCAGACGCCGCGGAACACCGGATCGTCAGGACCGGGAAGCACGTCCAGGAGGTCGGCTGGGAGGCGGGTGCTGGCATCCCACACCTCGACCGCAACGAGCAGGCGCGTCGCGCGGTCGTGGTCGCGCAGGCCGCCGGGAACGCGCTGGCTGACGACGTCGTCCGACTCGCCGAACGGGATCCAGACGATGTCGGCGTCGCGGTCGTAGTAGGCGAGGCGAGTCATGTCATCGAAGCTACGCCGCGACCGACCGCGCCGTGCCGGACCGCCACATCTGAGTAGCGGGCTACCGCGTCGGTGCTGCTCCGGTCGGCCGGTGCTCGCCTGCGAGCTCATCGAGCGCGTTGACGATGGCGTCGATCGTCTCGATCGTGCGCCGGTGTTCCGTACGTCGCCGATCGCACCGCGAGCACGGAAGCGTCAGCCCCAGAAGATGCCGGTGGGGTCGCGGTCGACTTCGTCGAGGAGGGTGAGGACGTCGGCGGAGGGCGCGACGAGGTCGTATCTGTGCCAGCGCTGGTTGCGGTCGCGCCAGTAGAGGGTCCAGAGGCGGGTCTTGGCGATGTAGCGGAGGCGTGCGATGCCGAGGGTCGTCCACTCGGGGCCGTAGTCCTCGCGCCAGGGTGCTCGGCGCTCGACGATCGTCACGGCTCGCGCGTCGACCTGGGCTTCGACGCGCACCTGGTGCAGGGCGTGGGGTGGGACGCGCTGCTCGCAGTAGTGGCGGATCGCGGCGACGTCGAGGCCGGGGAGCACGCGGGCGATCGTAGCCGCGACGCCGGGCGGCTCCGTGCGGGCAATGCCGGAGGAGGGTTCCGCGTCCTCACCGACGAGGACCATCTCGTCTTCCCGGCGCCCGACGGCGGCAACTTCGACGACTCGGCGCTGCGCCGCGGCTACTACAAGGCGCTCAAGGCCGCGAAGATCGCGCACCTGCGCTTCCACGGTCTGCGCCACACGTTCGGCACCCTCGCCGTCCAGGAGTTCCGGTTCTCCGACGTGAAGAGCTACATGGGCCACGCTGACATCGCCACGACGATGATCTACGTCCACCACGTCCCCCAGCACGACGCCGCCGACCGCCTCTCGTCGCGCGTGTCGAAGGCCTCGAGCGCGTCGTTCGCGCTGGACCGGGCGGTGGCGCGCACGGCTTCGTAGGGGTGGCCGAGTTCGCCGAGCGTGTGTACGCTGTCCGGACATGGCTGCCGACCCTCGTGCCCATCGCATCGACGTCCGCGTGAGCGATCAGCAGGACGCGATGATCCGCGAGGCGGCTGCGCTCGCGGGCAAGACCGTGACCGGCTTTCTCCTCGACGCTGCGGAGGAGAGCGCGCGCGAGGTGTTCGATGAACGCCGCGACCTTGTCATGAGCAAGGCCGCGTTCGAGCGGTTCGCTGAGGCCATCGACGCGCCGGCTGAGGTTGTGCCGGAGATGGTCGAGATGTTCCGCCTGCCGCGCATCCCGGAGGCGTGAGCCGCCTGCGGCTCACGCTGCTCGCGGCGGAGTACGACGTCAGCGGCTTCGACTGCGGCAGCGATCAGCTCAACGCGTGGCTCATCTGTCACGCGCTCGCCAGCCACCGCGCCGACATCGCGCGAACGTTCGTTCTGTTGGACGGGAAGGCCGTGGCGGGCTACGTCAGCCTCACGACTGGTTCGGCTCAGCACGACGAGATGCCCAGGCGCTTCGCGCGTGGCATGCCGCGCCATCGCATCCCGACGATTCTCGTCGCGCGTCTCGCTGTCGATCACCGTTTCCAGGGTCGGCAGCTCGGAACGCGCCTCCTGGCCGAGGCGCTGCGCCGCGCGGTCGCAGCCAGCGACGCTGCCGCGGCCCGCGTGGTCGTCGTCGACGCGATCGACGAGCACGCCGCCGGCTTCTACCGTGACCGCGGCTTCATCGCCTCGCCGGAGGACCCGTTGCGCCTGTTCCGCAAGATGTCGGACATCCGCCGGACGATCGGCTCGGCTCCCGAGCGATAGGCGACGCACGGCCCGAGCGGGTCACTGGTGGACCCCCCTCCGACGACGTCCGGATCTCATCCGCGGAACTCGAACTGGAGCAGGGTCCCGATTCTCGGGGCATCCGGACCTGAGATCCGGAGGCGCACGCGGCGGGCGGGGCGGTCGGCAGGTGCCGGATCGGGGTCCGACGCTCAGGTCCGACAGTGCCCCCGACTCTCCGACTCTCGGCTCCGACGGAGGGTCCGACTCCTCGGGGTGTCTCGGTTCAGGACATATGTCCCAGGTGATAGGTCGCTCATGAGTCGGGACATAGGTCACACCCAGCCGTGCCGGTAGTCGCGGCGGAAGAGCCCGGAGGGCGACGAGGCCGCGGCTACCGGCCGGTGGGCGTCCGGGGGTGGGCGAACAGTCGCGTGCATGTCACGTGCTTGCGTCGCCGTTCTCGAGGCCGCCGCCGAGGAGGGCGACGAGCTGCCCCGGCTCACGTTCCACGGAGACTCCGCCACTGCTTCGGCTCCCGCTGCGCCGCGGCCGGCGTCCCGCTCGCCTCCATCCAAGCCTGGATGGGCCACGCCGACATCACGACCAGGATGGTCTACGTCCACTTCATGCCGCACGCCGACGACGCGGCGCGGCTGACGCGGGCGTTTGGTCAGGTCCCGTCGCGTAACGCAGCGGACTACTCGACCTCACCAAGGATGCGGACCGGCGGGGCAAGCAAGCACTCCCACAGCTCGCTGGCTTCGCCACGTTCCCCGCGCCAGTAGCTCCGGGCGTTGGCAATTGCGCCTGCTCCGGTCGCTCCCCAGTCGACGAGGCGCATGTTTCCGCGGTGAACGCACTCACCGTCCACGCGGTAGATGCCCCGTTTCGGACCGCGGCGATACTCGGCGCGGAATGCGCGCGCGTCCTCGATCGTGGCGAAGCCGAACACCGACGCCATGCGCGACGGGGCGTCGGAGAACTCGGCACGACGCATCAGCTCCAACATCACCTCCAGGGTCCGCGAGCCTGGATCCGACTGGAAGTCGAGGAGGTACTGCCATCCATGTTGCGTCAGCCCTTCCGGGAACCACTCCCGCGCAAGTTGCTGTGCGGGACCTGAAACCCACGGGGAGTCCGTCCGCAGGGCAAACTCCGCGGGAAGAGGAATGCCTGAAGCAGGCGCGTGAGAAACGTGGAAGTACTCCGCCACGCGCGGGATCGTAGGAGGCCCGACGGCGGCCGCGGTCAACTGTTGCATATATCCCGTAGAGGCATGACGCTGTGTCGGGCAGCGTGCCGGCGCGGTGCGGCCGCGTTCTTCCAGGCATCTCGCGTTGGGCGAGGCGATGCGGCGGCGGCGCACGGAGTTGGGTCGCTCGCAGGAGCAGGTGGCGCTCGATGCGGGGATCGATCGGGCGTACTACAGCGGGATCGAGCGGGGCGAGCAGAACGCTTCGTATGCGACGTTGCTGAGCATCGCTGACGTGCTCGGCGTGCAGCTCTCGGAGCTGCAGGCGCAGGCTGAGAAATAGGAGCGCCCGGCTGGGGGTTGCCGGGCGCTCGCGCATCGCCGCCGCTCCACCGGCAGGCGGGGATGGCCGCGCTCGAGCAGCCGGGGGCGACGAGGGGGACCTCGCTCTCGCTCCCTGCCCTACTTGCCCGATCGCGGCGTCCCGTGCCTGGGAGGGGATGGGGACGGTGATGTGCGCGGCATCCTACTCATGCGGGATATAACCCGCAAGTGGGAGGTGGGATTCGCGCGCGCGAACCCGCAACGAGCGCCGTTCGCGGCTACTCGGGCAGGCCGCCGCTGATCGTTCTCGACGGCGTCTTGGAGCTGGGAGAGGCGCACGCGCAGCGCTTCGGCGATGGCGAGCAGCGAGCCGTAGGCGGGGTTGCCTTCGCCGCGCTCGATCGCGCCGAGGTGGGAGCGGTCCATGCCGGCCTCGTGGGCGAGGTCCTCTTGGCTGATGCCGAGCGCTTCGCGGCGGGCGCGGATGAGCTGGCCGAGCGCGTGGTGCTGTGCGGAGCGGGGGTCGGCCATGAGGGCGGCAACGTGCCTGACCTGGCACGTTGCCACCACGGGATATATCCCGTACTTGAAGACAACGGCTTACCTGGAAAGTGGCCCGAGGCGAGAGGTCACCAGCGGCGACACATGACATCCGTGCATCTGGTCTGTGCTGGCTGTGCGGTGACCATTCGGGTGCTGTTGGCCTGGATGCGTGCGCCGATGCGCCGCAGGCGCGCGGGGCGGGAGGGGCCGGAGAGCGGGAAGCCGGATGCGGTGCTCAGGTGGCGGCGAAGTGCGGCAGCTCGGGCGCGGGGAGGGCGTCGAGCAGGTTGGCGGGGAGGCGGGTGCTGGCGTCCCTTACCTCGATGGCAACCAACTGATGCGTCGCGCGGTCGTAGTCGCGCAGCCCGCCCGGGACGCGCTCACTGACGACGTCGTCCGATTCGCCCGTGGGGAACCAGGCGATGTCGGCGTTCGGGGTCGTAGTAGGGGAACACGGGGTCAGGCCGCGACCGGTCGAGGCAGTGTTGAGCGGTAGCGCTCGCCGAGTCTGCGGACGTGTCGCCGGTAGTCGGCGTCGGAGAAGAGCGAGGCGTTGGGCTTCACGAGGCCGTTGAGGACGACGATGTGCGGTTCGTCGAAGCCGCGTTCCTTCAGTTCCCCCTTGGTGCCGTTGTCGAGGATGCAGTACAGGCGGTAGTGCCGGCGCCCCGGCCCCGTCGCGCGAATCTCGTAGTAGCCGTTCATGGTGCCGTGCATCGCCTCCCACATGCCGCCGCCGCTGAACGAGGGCGGGGGAGCGACGCGGACGACCTCGAGGATCACGAGCAGCTTCCGTCGTACGTTCGTGGGGCAGCTCATCAAGAACTTGCGCGCTGGAACGGTGCCGGCGTCGGATTGATAGAAGGTGACGGCCCAAGTCATCCCGCGACCCTACGAAAGGGCGCGGATGGGTGTCTCGGTCGAGTGCTACGCGGCGGTGCGCCGTGTGCGACCGGGGCTTCGCCGAACGATCTTGATGTCCGCGTCGAGCGCGTTGGCCATCGCGACGACCGTGCGCAGCTCGGGATTGCCGGAGGCCGTCAGAAGACGGCGCACGCTGGCCGGGTTCTTGCCGATCTGTCGTGCCAGGTCGGCCTTGGTGAGTCCGCGCTCGTCGCGCAGCCCGTCGAGCGCGTTGACGATCGCGTCGATCGTCTCGATCTCGTGGCGTTCGCGCTCGAACTCTGCGCGGAACTCCGGGTCGGCGAGTTGCTCGACGAGGAAGCGCTCGTAGGCGTTGGGCTTTCTGACCATGTGGCAAATGTACCACATAGGTTACGCCACCAACTGGCGATGTGGCCACCCGACGCGACCGGCCGCAAGGCTAGGCTGCGCGCAATGAACTCTCGCCTGCTCACCGCGCTCAGCGTCGTGGTTGTCGTCGCTCTGGCCGGGGTCCTCGGGTACGCCATCATCCGGGGGGTCACGGCTGATCCTGCTGTGGTCGGCTCGTTCCTCACGGCAGCGATCGCCTTCGTCGCGGTTGAGTTCGGACGCCAGCGCGAGAAGCGCCTCCAACTCCTGCAGTCCCATCGCGAGCGCATGGCGCCGATCTACGAGGACCTCTTGAAGATGATGGTCCGCGGTGCAAGAGCGGGGAGCAGACCAGACGAGCGTTTCATGAGAGAGTTTCAGCGGAAGCTTCTGCTCTACGGCGCAACTCCTGTTATCGCGGCGTGGCTCCTTGTGATGCGGGCGTTCGAGGCGCGAGGTGAAGCTGATGCGGGCACCCTTCTTCAATGGGAGGGGGTGCTGTTCGCGATCCGCGCTGACTTGGGCCACGACAACGGAGCGCTCAAGCCCGGGGATCTGCTCCGCATCTACGTCACCGATGCGGACGAGTACTTCGGGAGCCTGCCGCAGTAGCCCATTCGTTTCGGGTGATCGTCCGCCACGGGCCGCGGCCTGGCGCTACGGTTGCGCCAAAACGCTCCTGCGGTACTCCTCAGCGGTACTCCGCGAGGAGGAGATGCCGTTCTGGCGGGGTGGGCTCAGGGCCAAAGTGGCCGAGGTCCAGCGAGAAACCGCGATGCCGGAGGAGGGACTCGAACCCCCGACACGCGGATTATGATTCCGCTGCTCTAACCGACTGAGCTACTCCGGCGGGGAGGCCGAAGTGTAGCGGTGGCGGGGCGCGTCGGGCTGCGTGCGCGGGCGTGCGCCGGGTGGCTGCAAGCTCCGGATCGCGGGCAGGAGCGGTCGGGGCGTCATCGAACCGTCAGGGAGAGGATTCATCCGACGCTGGGAGGTGCTCGCATGTCCGCGAACAGTCCAACCGACGTGCCCGGGGGCGTGACCGTCGTCGCGATGCTGGCGATGGTGGTCGGGATCGTCGAGCTGATCGCGGGGATCGTGCTCGTGATCTTCAGCGGCAGCGTGCACGGCTACTCGACCGGCAGCGCGATCGTGTTCGGGATCGTCACCGCGCTCGTCGGCGCGATCTACATCTGGGTCGGGCGTGGCCTGCTGCGACTCGACACCGGCGCCTGGTTCGTCGGCGCGTTCGTCAGCGGGTTCCGCGCGGTCTACGACCTCATCTGGCTGCTCGTGCTCGGCCTCGACGGGATCGGGATCACGACCCTGATCGCGCTGATCGTCAACGTGCTCGTGTTCGCGGCGCTGTGGGCCGGCCGCTCGGCGTTCGGCGCCGCGGGCGGCGGCGGACCCGGCAACGCGCAGCCGGCGTAGCGAGTCGCGGGACGGGTGGCGGCGCCTCGCGCGGGCGCCGCCGGCTCGCCGACCGCCACGCCGGCGCGACGCGATACGGTCCCGGCGGGATGACCGCCGCCACGCCACCGCAGGAGCAGCTCGAGCGCGCGCTCGAGACCGTCGTCGGCCGCTGCCTCGCCGTCAGAAGCCGGCGAGCAGGTGCTGGTGATCGGGGACCTCGGCACGCCGGACTCGCGCACGCTCGCCACGGCGCTGCGCGACGCGGCCGCCCGCCACGGCGCCGACGCGGTCCTCATGCTGATGGACGCGCGCGCGAACGACGGGACCGAGCCGCCGCCGTCCGTCGCCGCGGCGCTCGCCGCCTGCGACGTCTACGTCTGCCCGACGTCGCGCTCGCTGTCGCACACCGAAGCCCGCCGCGCCGCGACCGAGGCCGGGGCGCGCGGCGCCACGCTGCCCGGCGTCACCGCCGACATGCTCGCGCGCATGATGGCGATCGACTTCGACGCGCTGAAGGCGCGCACGCTCCAGGTCACCGAGCTGCTCACCGCGGCCGAGGACGCGCGCATCACCTGCCGCAACGGCTCCAACCTCACGCTCGACATCTCCGGCCGCCAGGGCCTCGCCGACTACGGCGAGATCTCCAGCGGCGCGAAGTTCGGCAACCTCCCCGCCGGCGAGGGCTTCACCGCGCCCGTCGGCGGCAGCGGGACGCTCGCCGCCACGAGCCTCGCGCCGCTCGGCATCTCGCCCGAGCCGGTGCTGCTGACCGTCGAGGCCGGCCATCTGACCGCCGCCGACGGTCCGCTCGGCCCGGAGTTCCTCAGCCGCCTGCAGGCCCACGGCCCGAACGGCACGAACGTCGCCGAGCTCGGCGTCGGCACGAACGACGCCGCGATCCTCACCGGCAACGTGCTCGAGGACGAGAAGATCCTCGGCACGGTGCACGTCGCGTTCGGCGCGAGCGCCGGGATCGGCGGCACCGTCTCCGTCCCGATCCATCTCGACGTCGTCGTCGTGGAGCCGACGCTGGAGATCGGCGGCACGCGCGTGCTCGACGGCGGGCGCTGGGTCCTCTGAGCCCGCGGCGGACCGCGGAGGACCGGAGCCCGCCGATGCTGCTCGCCGTCCCCAACTTCTCCGAGGGCCGCGACGCGGCGACGATCGACGCGCTCGGCCGTGCGCTCACGAGCGGCGCCGGCGGCGGCGACGCGGCGACGGCCGGGACGGTCCACCTGCTCGCCACCCACCGCGACCCCGACCACAACCGATGCGTCTTCACGCTCGCGGGGGCGCCGGGGACGCTCGCGCCGGCCCTGCTCGCGGGCGCGCGCGTCGCCGTCGAGCGGATCGACCTGCGCCGCCACGAGGGCGTCCATCCGCACGTCGGCGTGCTCGACGTCGCGCCGCTCGTCCACCTGACGCCGGCCGACCGCGGCGCCGCGTGCGCGGAGGCGCTCGTGACGGCCGACCTGCTCGCGCGGCATCTCGGCCTGCCGGTCCTCACGTATGGCGCGCTCGCGCAGGGGCGCACGCGCGCGGAGCTGCGGCGCGGCGGCCCGGCCGCGCTGGCGCGGCGGCTCGCGGCCGGGGAGCTGCAATCCGACTTCGGCCCGTCGCGCGCGCACGCGAGCGCCGGCGTGACCCTGTGCGCCGCCCGCCCGCCGCTCGTCGCCTTCAACCTCACCCTGCGCCCGCCGGCGACGGTGGAGCAGGCGCGCGAGATCGCCGCGCGCATCCGCGAGGGCGGCGCCGAAGGGCTGCCGGGCCTGCGCGCGATCGGCCTGGCGCTCGAGCGCCAGCAGGAGGTACAGGTCTCGACGAACGTCGAGCGCCCCGACCTCACGCCGCTCAAGGATGTCGTCGCGGCGGTGGGCCGCCACGCCCCGGTCGCGGCCGCGGAGCTGATCGGCCTCGCGCCGGAGGCGGCCTTCGACGGCTTTCCGCACGACGTCCCGATCCCCGGCTTCGATCCGGAGGCGCACCTGATCGAGCGGGCGCTGGCGCGGCTGGCTTGAGCGGACGGCACCGTCGGGAGGACCGCGTAGGGTGCCGGCCATGACGATGCGACGACTCCTCCCGCTCGCGGCGCTGATCGCCGCCCTCGCGCTCGCCGCCTGCGGCGGCTCCGGCCAGCCCTCGGCCGCGGACGCGCAGTCGGCCTACGGGCCGGTGAGAACGCAGATCGTCGCGCTCGGCGGCTCGATCGGCGACGCGATGTCGAATGCGAGCAGACAGACCGACGTCGCGCTCGCGACCACGTTCGCGGCGCTCGTCGTTCGCGGGCACGCCGCCGTCGCGAGACTCGACGAGCTCGACGTGCCGAGCGACCTCGTCGCCGAGCGCAACGCGCTGCGCGACGCGATCGAGCAGGGCACCGGCGACCTGAGCGACATCGCGACCGCCGCCAGAGCGCACGACGCCGCCGCCGCACGCACGGCCGCGAGCCAGCTGGTCACCGACTCCGAGCAGATCAAGCAGGCGCGCGACGCGTTCGAGAAGGCGTTGGACAGAGCGGCGCAGTAGCGGTCCGGGACCGGCCGGAGCAGTCCGCGGCCGGTCCCCGTCGCGGCCGTCGGCGACCATCTAAGCTCCAGGGCGATGGCGCAGACGAAGAAGAAGCGGCAGACGAAGCACCGCGGCAACGCCGCTGGCCAGGTCCAAGCGCGCGGGCGCACCGGCCGCAGACCGACCGCGTCGGAAGGCAAGCCGAGCGCGAGAGAGCTGCGGCAGGCGCGGCTCGACCAGCCGCCGACGTGGCGCGGCGCGCTCAACCGCGCGTTCATCGCGGCCGGCCTGTTCCTCGTGCTGATGCTCGTCTTCTTCCGCAACCAGCAGCTCGGCCCGAAGGTCGGGATAGCGATCTTCATGCTCGCGGTCTACGTCCCGATGGGCTACTACACCGACCTCTTCATCTACCGCCGCCGTCAGGCGAGAAGACTGCGCGACCAGGCGGCGAAGCACCGGTCCCGCCCGCCCGAGGACGCCTGATGATCGACGCGCGCATGTTCACCGTCGGGCCGATCCAGGAGAACTGCTACGTGGTGCGCGCGACGGGCTCCGACCGCGCGGTCGTCGTCGACCCGGGCGAGGAGGCGCCGCGCCTCCTGGCCGCGATCGAGCAGCTCGGCGTCACCGTCGAGGCGATCCTGCTCACGCACACGCACTTCGACCACGTCGGCGCCGTCGCGCCGCTTGCCAGGGCGACGGGCGCGCCCGTCTGGTGCCCCGAGATCGAGCGCGGCGTGCTCGCGGACGTCATGAGATACGTGCCGGTCCCCGGCATCGGCCCGTTCGAGTCCTACGAGGCCGACCACCTGCTCGCCGGCGGCGAGACGCTCGAGCTGGCGGGGATGACGTTCGAGGTGCGCTTCACGCCCGGCCACAGCCCCGGCCACGTCACCTACGCCGCGGTCTCCGACGACGACCGCGACGCGACGCCGGCGCTGTTCTCCGGCGACGTGCTCTTCCAGGGCTCGATCGGCCGCACCGACCTGCCCTTCGGCGACCACGCGCGGCTGCTGCAGTCGATCGCCGAGCTGCTCGACGCCTACCCCGACGAAGCGGTCGTGCACCCCGGCCACATGGGCCTCACGACGCTCGGCGCCGAGCGCGCGTCGAACCCCTTCCTGCAGGCGCTGGCGCGATAGCCTCACGCACCTCGTGAGCAGCGCCAAGCTCAAGGCCCCACGCGGCACGCACGACGTGCTGCCCGACGACGCCGACCGCCGCCACACGGTCGAGGACGCCGCGCGCCGGATCCTCGGCGCCGCCGGCTACCGGCGGATCGAGACGCCGGCGTTCGAGGCGACCGAGCTGTTCGCGCGCGGCGTCGGCGCCTCGACCGACATCGTCCAGAAGGAGATGTACACGTTCGAGGACGGCAGCGGCCGCTCGCTGACGCTGCGGCCCGAGGGCACCGCGCCCGTCTGTCGTGCGTACGTCGAGCACGGGATGCAGAAGCTGGCCCAGCCGGTGAAGCTCTGGTACCTGTCGAGCTTCTTCCGCTACGAGCGCGCGCAGGCCGGTCGCCAGCGGCAGTTCTGGCAGGTCGGCACCGAGGCGATCGGCTCGGACGACCCGGCGCTCGACGCGGAGTCGATCCTGCTGCTGGCGGAGCTGCTGGAGGCGCTCGGCGTCAGAGAGCTGCGGCTGCGGCTGTCGTCGCTCGGCACCCCGCAGACGCGCGCCGCCTACCGCGAGGAGCTGCAGGCGCACCTGCGCGCGCACGAGGAGCGACTCTCGGAGGAGGTCCGCGGTCGGATCGACGCCAACCCGCTGCGCGCCTTCGACTCCGACCACCCGGGCACGCGCGAGGTGATGGCGGGCGCGCCGCTGCTGCTCGACCGCCTGAGTGGCGAGGACGCCGAGCACTTCGCCGAGGTGCGCGCGCTGCTCGACGGCGCGGATCTGCCCTATGAGATCGATCCGACGCTCGTGCGCGGGCTCGACTACTACTCGCGTACCGTCTTCGAGCTCACGAGCGATGCGCTCGGCGCGCAGTCGGGCGTCGGCGGCGGCGGCCGCTACGACGGGCTGGTCGAGCAGCTCGGCGGCCCGGCGACGCCCGCGATCGGCTGGGCGGCGGGGATCGAGCGGATGCTGTTGGCGGCCGGCGCGCAGCAGCCGGTCGCGCCGGTGGTGGACCTGTTCGTCGCGCACGCGACCGACGGCCACCGCGCGACCGGCTTCCAGATCGCACAGGAGGCGCGCCGTGCCGGCCTCGCCGCGCAGCTCGAGCTAGCGGGGCGCTCGTTGAAGGGACAGCTCAAGCAGGCGGATCGGATCGGGGCGCGCTTCGTCGCGATCCTCGGCGAGGAGGGCGCGACGGTGAAGGACATGGACAGCGGCGAGCAGGACGTCGTCGAGCCGGGTGCGGTGATCGCGCACGTGCTGCGCGCGAGGAAGCTGTCGTGAACGAGCCGCGCGCGAACGCCTACCGCGACGCCTGGGCCGGCTCGCTGACCGGGGAGCGCGCGGACACCCCGGCGCGCGTCGCCGGCTGGGTCCACCGCCGCCGCGACCACGGCGGCCTGATCTTCATCGACCTGCGCGACCGCTCCGGGATCGTCCAGCTCGTCTTCCACCCGGACCGCGCGCCCGAGGCCCACAAGGCCGCGCACGCGCTGCGCTCCGAGGACGTCCTCACCGCCGCCGGCACGATCGTGCGGCGCGAGGACGCGAACGTGAACCCGCAGCTGCCGACCGGGGAGATCGAGCTGGCCGTCGACGAGCTGGTGCTGCACGCCGACGCGGAGACGCCGCCCTTCCCGATCGACGAGGACGGGCCGGTCGACGAGCTGATCCGCCTCAGACACCGCACGCTCGACCTGCGTCGCCGCCCGCTGCAGGAGGCGCTGGTGCTGCGCCACAAGGCGATCTCGACGATGCGCCGCGTGCTCGAGGAGCGCGACTTCCTCGAGGTCGAGACGCCGATCCTCACGCGCTCGACGCCCGAGGGCGCGCGCGACTACCTCGTGCCGGCGCGCATCGACCCGGGCGCCTTCTTCGCGCTGCCGCAGTCGCCGCAGCTGTTCAAGCAGCTGCTGATGATCGGCGGCTACGAGCGCTACTACCAGATCGCCCGCTGCTTCCGCGACGAGGACACGCGCGCGGATCGCCAGCCGGAGTTCACGCAGCTCGACCTCGAGATGTCGTTCGTGGCCGAGGACGACGTGATCGAGACGATGGAGGCCGTGATGGGCGCGGTCTTCGCGACGGCCGGCTTCGACGTCCCGCCACCGCCGTGGCGGCGGATGCCCTACGACGAGGCGATGGCGCGCTACGGCGTCGACCGTCCCGACACGCGCTTCGGGCTGGAGATCGCCGACGTGGGGGAGGCGCTCGCATCGTCCGAGTTCAAGGTCTTCAGCGGCGCGCTGGCGTCCGGCGGCGTCGTGCGCGGGATCAACGCGGGCGCGCGCGAGCTGGCGCGCAGAGACCTCGACGAGCTGACCGAGCTGGCGAGACAGTTCGGCGCGAAGGGGCTCGTGTGGGCGTTCGTGGAGGCGGACGGCGGCTGGCGCTCGCCGATCGCGAAGTTCCTCTCGGCAGCTGAGCTGGCGGGCGTCACGGCGCGGCTCGATGGCAAGCCCGGCGACCTGCTGCTGATCTCGGCCGATGCGCCGAAGGTCGTCTGCGCCGTGCTCGGCGCGCTGCGGCTGGCGCTGGCCGAGCGCTTCGAGCTGGTGGGGCCGGCGGGATCCGCGTCGTCCCACGACATCCTCTGGATCGTCGACTTCCCGATGTTCGAGCGCAACGAGGAGGAGGCGCGCTGGGACGCGCTCCACCATCCCTTCACCGCGCCCGAGGGGGATCTCGACGGCGACCCGGGCGCGCTGCGCTCGCGCGCGTACGACCTCGTGCTCGACGGCTCGGAGATCGGCGGCGGCTCGATCCGCATCAACCGCACCGACGTGCAGCGAAAGGTGCTGGAGCTGCTGGGCATGAGCGCCGAGGAGGCACAGGCGCGCTTCGGCTTCCTGCTCGACGCCTTGAGATACGGCGCGCCGCCGCACGGCGGGATCGCGATGGGGATCGATCGGATCGTCACGCTGCTCGCCGGCCGCGAGACGATCCGCGACGTGATCGCCTTCCCGAAGACCGCGAGCGGCGCCGACCCGCTCACCGGTGCGCCGGCGGGCGTGGACGCGCGCCAGCTGAGAGAGCTGGGGATCACGGTCCCGCCGCGTCCGCTGAGCTAACGCCGCAGGCCCTTTCTGCCGAATACGAGGGGGATGGACCAGGTCTCCCGCCCTGTGCAGATCCTGCTGGCCGTGACGGTGCTGTTCGCAGCGCTGTGGTTCCTCGCGCTGAAGCCGAAGCCCTCGGCCGGCGGCGAGTCGGCCGCAGCACCCGCGCCGGCCGCGCAGACGACCCCTGCGCCGGTCAGCGGAGCAGCGGCCGGCACCGAGGGACTCAAGAGCGTGGCCGCGTCGCCGAAGTCCGCCGCCAAGCCGCACGCCGGCCACGGTGCCGCCGCGCATCACAAGGCCGCCAACGCCCAGGTCCGCGCCGTCAAGTCGGCGCTGCGCCACCACAAGGCGGTCGCGATCGCGTTCGTCGACCCGAACACGGCCGACGCGCGCGCAGTCGCGGGCGAGATGCGCCACGTCTCCCACTTCGGCGGCCGCGCCGTCGTCCTGTCGGTGCCGCTCGCGAAGCTGTCCGCCTACGCCTTCATCACGAACGAGGTCGAGGTGACCGTCGCCCCGACCGTCGTGATCGTCGATCCGCGCCGCCGCGCCACCACGATCGTCGGCTACGCCGACCGCGGCGAGATCGAGCAGCGCCTCGCCGACGCGCTCGCCGCGAAGCGGCGCTGAGGGCGCCCGTTCGACGCGCGGCGCCGGCTGCGCTCAGCGCGTGAGCGCGGGCTGCTCGTCGCTCGGCGGTGCCGTGTCGGCGTCCGGCGCGACGGCGGCCGCCGGCAGCGGCGGCTCGATGGCGAGGTGCGGCATGCGGCGGTCCAGCCATGCCGGCAGCCACCAGGTGCGGCGGCCGAGCAGGTGCAGCAGCGCCGGCAGCAGCAGCGAGCGCACGACGAACGCGTCGACGAAGACGGCGATCGCGAACGACATGCCGAACAGCTTCACCGCGCGTTCGTCGGCGATGCCGAACGAGAGGAAGACGCAGATCATGATCGTGGCTGCCGCGGTGATCACGCGGCCGGTCTTCGCGAGGCCCTCGACGACCGCGCCTCTCGCATCGCCTCTGCGCGTCCATTCCTCGTGGATGCGCGAGATCAGGAAGACCTCGTAGTCCATCGACAGGCCGAAGACGATCGAGAACAGCATCACGGGGATGAACGCGTCGATCGGGCCGGGCTGGATCCCGAGCAGCCCGCCGAGCCAGCCGTACTGGAAGATCGCGACCGCGACGCCGAGCGACGCGCCGATCGACAGCAGGTTCATCACCGCCGCCTGCAGCGGGATCACGAACGAGCGGAAGACGACCAGCAGCAGCAGCGCGGCGAGCCCGACGACGGCGCCGATGAACAGCGGCAGCTTGGCGGCCAGCACGCTCGAAGAAGTCGATCCCGATCGCGGTCGAGCCGGCGACCAGCAGCGTCGTCCCGGTCGCCTGCTCGACCGGCGGCAGCGTTTCGTCGCGCAGCCGGTTCACGAGGTCGGTCGTGGCGGCGTCCTGCGGGGCGGATCTCGGGAACGCCTGCATCGTCGCGGTGCGCCCGTTCGGGCTGATCACCGGCGCTCCCACGGAGGCGATGCCGGGCGCGCCGGCCAGCGTCGCGCTCGTCTTCGCCAGCACGGCTCTCGCCGCGGCCGGATCGGCCGGCAGCTGGGCGACAACCGTCAGCGGCCCGTTGAAGCCCTTGCCGAAGCCCTGCGCCAGCAGGTCGTAGGCGTGGCGTGTGGTGTTGCTCTTCACGTCGTTGCCGGCGTCGCTCTGGCCGAGGCGCATCGACAGCGCCGGCACCGCGAGCGTCAGCACGATCGCGAGCCCGGCGAGCATCGCCGGCCACGGGTGGCGGGCGATCAGGTGCGCCCAGGCGGTCCAGCCGCGGTCGTGCGGGCGGCCGGCCTGCTCGTGGCGCGCCGCGCGGCGTCCGAGTCTGCCGACCCGGTCGCCGAAGCGCGACAGCAGCGCGGGCAGCAGCGTCAGCGCGGCGAGCATCGTCATCAGCACGCCGAGCGCGGTCGCGATCGACATGCCGTAGAGGAAGGAGACCCCGAGCAGGCACATCCCCAGCACCGCGATGATCACCGTCACGCCCGCGAACAGGACGGCGCGGCCGGCCGTGTCCATCGCCGTCACGACCGCGTCCTCGACGCTCGCGCCGTGGCGGTAGGACTCGCGGTAGCGCGTGACGATGAAGAGCGCGTAGTCGATCCCGACGCCGAGGCCGACCATCGCCGCCAGCTCGGTCGACACCGACGGCACGTCGAGCAGGTGCGAGAGCAGCCCGATCAGCCCGAACGCGGTGCCGAGGCCCAGGACGGCGGTGAGGATCGGCATGCCCATCGCGACGAGCGAGCCGAACGTCAGCAGCAGCACGATCACCGCCGCCAGCAGTCCCATCGCGCTCGCGGTGCCGAAGCTCTGCTGCTGCGCCTGCTCGATCGCCTGGCCGCCGAGCTCGACCTGCAGCGTGGGCGAGTCGATCGCCTGCGCGGTGTCGATCAGCCTCTGTCCGTCGGCTCTCGTGATCTCGTTGGCGCGCACGTCGAGCGAGACGGTCGCGAACGCGATCGTGCCGTCTCTGGCGACGACCGGTCTGCTGACGTGGCTGACGTGGGGGAGTCGCTGGACGCTGGCCAGCATCGCGTCGATCTGCGGCGCGTGGTCGGCGATCCGGCCCTGCGTCGCGTGCAGCACGATCTGGTCGCTGTCGCCCGACTGCCCGGGGAAGTCCTTCTTCAGCAGGTCGTAGGCCCGCTGCGAGTCCGTGTTCGGCAGCGAGAACGTCTCGGCGTAGCGCGTGCCGGCCGCGCCGGAGAGCGCGATGAGCGCGATCAGCAGCGCGACCCACGCGCCGATCGCCAGCGCACGGTGGTGGACGACCCAGCGCGCGAGGCGTGCGACGAGGCCTTCCTGAGCGGGCGAGGGGGTGGGAGCGCTCACGCGCTCCGATGATGGCAGCCGCTCTCCGCGGACGCCGGCTGGCCGGGAAGAGGTGTGTATGCTCTACACATGCTCAAGGAGCGCATGCAGATCCTCGTCTCCGCAGACCAGCGGCGACGGCTGGAGCAGGAGGCCGAGCGCCGGGGGACGTCGGTGGCGAGCGTGGTCCGGGACGCTGTCGACGCGCAGCTCGGCGGTGCGACGCCCGAGGGTCGCCGTGCCGCGGTGGACCGGATCGGGGCGCTGCGGGGCCGGCCTCTCTCTCCCGACGAGCTCAATCGCGTCGTCGAGGAGGAGCGCGAGGCCGAGGCGGACAAGCTCCTGGGGCACCTCCGGCGCGCGTGACGTTCTTCGTCGACGCGAACGTCCTGGTCTATGCCGCGGCAGGGGTGCCCGGGCATCGCGACGCATGCCTCGACGTGCTCTATGCGATCGCCGACGGCGCCGACGGGCGCACGTCTGTCGCCGTGCTCGAAGAGGTGTGGCGCCTCCAGCAGTCCAAGCGCGCCGGCGACCTCGGGACGATCGCCGAGGACGCATATGAGCTCTTCTCGCCGTTGCTGCCGGTGACGGATCGAGCGTTCGCGCTCGCGCTCGCACACGACGCCAGGAGACTGGGCAGCAACGACCGCCTTCACGTCGGCACCTGCCTCGATCACGACATCGGCACGATCGTCACCGCTGACCGCGGCTTCGACGGCGTGCGCGGAATCAGACGCGTCGACCCGCTCGACGCCGCCGCGCGCCGGCGGCTCCTGCGCACCCGCTGACGAGCGGTCGCGGCCGGTCTACACTCGCGCGTGTGGACTCCGAGCTGTTCGAGCATCACCTGAGCTCGCCGCGGGGCCGGGGGAAGGTGCCGGGGGACGGTGCGAGCGGCGTCGCCGGCACGAGAGCGTGCGGCGACGTGATCCGCTTCGGGCTGACGCTCGACGCGACCGGAACGCATGTCGCGGACGCCGGCTGGGAGGCCGACGCGTGCGGGGCGACGGTCGTCTGCGCGAGCGCGGTGGTCGAGCGGATCGCCGGCATGGCGCTGCTCGACGTCGCGCGGATCGGCGCGCGCGAGGTCGCGGCGGAGGTCGGCGGGCTCTCGCCCGGCAAGTTCCATGCGGCGGAGCTGGTCGCCGACGCGCTCGCGCGGGCGCTGGGGACCGCCGCGTTCACGAGCGCGCGACTCGCGGCGCCGGCCGGTGGTGCGGCGCGCACGCTCGTGGCGATGTCCGGCGGGGTCGACTCCGCGGTCGCCGCGCTGCTGTGCGCGCGGGGCGGCGGGGACGTTGCGTCGGCGGACGAGCTGGACCGGTCCGCGGGTGCGCCCGGCGACGTCGTCGCCGTCACGCTCGAGCTGTGGGCCGACGAGGCGAACGACGCCGAGCGCTCCTGCTGCTCCGCCTCCGCCGTCCGCCTCGCGCGCGGCCTCGCGCACCGCATGGGCCTGCCGCACTTCACGCTCGACCTGCGCGAGCAGTTCCGCGCGGGCGTCGTCGAGCCGTTCCTGGCCGACTGGGACGTGGGCCTCACGCCCAACCCGTGCATCCGCTGCAACGGCAACGTTCGACTCGACGCGATGCTGGAGCTGGCCGACCGCCTCGGCGCGGACGCGCTCGCCACCGGCCACTACGCGCGCGTCGTCGAGCAGGATCACGCCGACGGCCCGCTGCTCGCCGCCGCCGCCGACGCGTGGAAGGACCAGACGTACATGCTCGCCGCGCTCCAGCCCGACTCGCTCGCGCGCATGCGCTTCCCGCTCGGCGGGATCACGAAGCCGGAGGCGCGGCGGATCGCCGCCGAGGCGGAGCTGCCGGTCGCGTCGAAGGCCGACTCGCAGGACCTCTGCTTCCTCGCCGGGACGAGCCGCGCCGCGTTTCTCGCCAAGCACGGCGGGATCCGCGAGCGGCCGGGCGAGATCGTCGACCGCGCCGGCCGCGTGATCGGGCGGCATCGCGGCCACCACGGCTTCACGGTCGGGCAGCGCAGAGGGCTCGGCGTCTCCTCCAACGAGCCGCTCTACGTGCTCGGCACCGACGCGCGCGCGAACCGCGTGATAGCCGGCACGCGCGAGGAGCTGGCCACGACGCGCGTGTCCGTGCGCGGCGTGCGCCTGTTCCGCGAGGGCGCGCGCGTGGATCGCGTGAAGCTGCGCTACCGCACGAAGCCCGTGGCCGCACGCCTGCGCGACGCGGATGCGCTGCGCGCCGGCGGGCACCGCACCCTGGATATCGAGCTGGCCGAGCCGGTCGACGGCGCGGCGCCCGGGCAGATGGCGTGCCTGATGGACGGCGATCGCATCGTCGGCTGGGGCACGATCGCGGCGCCGCGCGCCGGCGCGCCCGACGCCGCGCCCTCGCTCGACGTCGTCGCGAGCGGCGCCTCGGCGTAGTCGCTCAGCCGCGCGCGAGCTGCTCGCCTAGCGCGGCGGTCTGCACGAGCAGCTTCGCGCGCACCGGCGGCTTGACCTCGGCCGGGCCGCCGTCGAGGTTGCGGTACATCGTCGCGACGTTCACGACGATCCGCTCGGCGCCCTCCCACGACGCGAAGCGCGCGTGCTCCGGCGAGCGCACGAGTCGCTTCGCCGCCTCGCCGGCCGGGCGGCCGGCGGCGCGCTGCTCGGCGACGCCGTCGCGCAGCCAGCGCCAGTAGGCGGCCAGCTCCTCGACCTCCGCGCGCCCGCACGGCGGACCGTGGCCCGGGACGTAGACGCCGGCGTCGAGCGCGAGCAGGGTCTCCAAGGCGGCGAGCCACGTCTCGACCGGCCCGTGCCACATCACCGGCATGACGCCGACGAACAGCACGTCGGCCGCGAACACGACGCCGGCGTCCGGCAGGTGGACGATCGCGTCGGAGGCGGTGTGCGTCGGGCCGACGTCGAGGACGTGCGCCGCGCGGCCGCCGGCGTCGAGCGTCGCGACCGGCGCCGGTGCGCCTTCGCCGTCAAGCACACGGTCGGCATACCGCAGCCGCACGCCCCGCCAGTGGAACGGCGCGAGCATCGCGTGACCGCGGCGCGCGACGGCGCCGACGCGGCCGGGCACCGGGCTCAGCGCGCGCGTCGTCGCGGCCATGCCGGCGAGCACCCGCGGCGGCGCCTCGGCGCGCATCGCGCGGTCGCAGGCCGGCAGGGCGAGGACCTGCACGCCGGGGTCGAGGACGGCGTTGCCCCACCAGTGGTCGCCGTCGGGATGCGTGACGAACGCGTGGCGCAGCGGCGCGTCCGCGACCAGCGGCGCCATCGCGGCGAGCATCCGCCGCGTCAGGCGCTCGTCCCAGAGGGTGTCGATCAGCAGCGAGGCGCCGTCGCCGCAGACGAGGCCGGCGTTCGACTCGCCGAGGCCGCCGTTCGGCTGCAGCCACGCCCACGTGCGCGGCGCGACCTCGCGCAGGCCGCCCTCGAAGCGCGCCGGCGCGCCGGTCAGTGTCCCGATCGAGGCCATCTCGCGGCGACGACGGTAGCGATCTCGCCTTTACACTGCGCAGACTCATGACGATGACCTCGGACGAGATCCGCGAGACGTACCTGTCGTTCTTCTCGCAGCGCGACCACCTGCGGCGCCCGTCCGGGTCGCTCGTGCCGGCGACGTTCGACGCCTCGGTGCTGCTGACGACCGCGGGCATGCACCCGCTCAAGCCGTACTTCCTCGGCCAGGAGCAGCCGCCGAGCCAGCGCATGACGAGCTGTCAGAAGTGCTTCCGCACGACCGACATCGACAACGTCGGCAACACGCACCGCCACCTGACCTTCTTCGAGATGCTCGGCAACTTCTCGATCGGCGACTACTTCAAGCAGGGCGCGATCGAGGCGGCGTGGGAGCTCTCCACGCAGGGCTTCGGCTTCGACCCGGACGACGTCTGGGTCACCGTCTTCGGTGGCGACGAGGAGCTGGGGCTCGGCCCGGACGAGGAGGCGATCGACCTGTGGAAGGCGATCGGCGTGCCGCGCGAGCGTATTGTCGAATGTGCACGCTCGGAGAACTTCTGGCAGGCCGGGCCGACCGGGCCGTGCGGGCCGTGCAGCGAGCTGTACCTCGACCGCGGCCTCGACTTCGGCAAGGCCGACGACCTGCCCGGCGGCGAGAACGAGCGCTTCCTCGAGTTCTGGAACCTCGTCTTCATGCAGTTCGACCAGGACCCCGTCAACACGCTCACGCCGCTGCCGGCGTCGAACATCGACACGGGCCTCGGCCTGAACCGGTTGGCGGCGATCCTGCAGGGCAAGGAGTCGGTCTTCGAGACCGACCAGTTCCAGCCGCTGATCGAGCTCGGCGAGCAGCTCGGCGGCGTGAGATACGGCGCCGACTTCCCGACGACCCGCTCGCTGCGGATCCTCGCCGACCACACCCGCGCGATGACGTTCCTCGTCGCCGACGGCGTCGTGCCGAGCAACGAGGACCGCGGCTACATCCTGCGCCGCGTGATGCGCCGCGCGATCCAGCACGGCCGCGGGCTCGGCTTCGCGCCCGGCTTCCTGCCGCAGTTCGCCGAGCGCGTCGAGGAGCTGATGGGCGGCTCCTACCCCGAGCTGACCGAGCAGCGCGACGCGATCCACAAGTGGCTCGCGTCCGAGGAGGAGTCGTTCGGCAGAACGCTCGAGCAGGGCACGAAGCTGCTCGACGAGCTGATCGCGCAGGCGAAGCAGCAGGGCGAGGAGGGCATCGGCGCCGCCGACGCGTTCCAGCTGCACGACACGTTCGGCTTCCCGATCGACCTCACGCGAGAGATCGCCGCCGAGCACGACCTCGGCATCGACGAGCCCGGCTTCGAGCGGCTGATGGACGAGCAGCGCACGCGGGCACGCGCGGGCGGCGGTCGCGGCGCCGTGGCCGACGTGCTGCGTGCGCGGGCGCAGGAGCTGGCGGGAGCCGCCGGGTTCGCGAGCGCGTTCACCGGCTACGAGACGACCGAGCAGGAGACGTCGGTCGGCGCGCTCGAGCGCGAGGACGGGCGCGTGCTCGTGAAGCTGCGCGAGTCGCCCTTCTACGCGGCCGGCGGCGGCCAGGTCTCCGACTCCGGCTGGGTCGAGTGCGCCGACGGCGACTGCCGCGCGCGCGTCGAGCAGGTCTTCCGCCTCGCGGGCGGGGAGGACCAGGTGCTCGTGCTCGCGCCCGAGGCCGGCGAGCTGACGGACGGCGAGGCGGTCCGCGCGGTCGTCGACCACCGCGCCCGCCACGCGACGCAGTGCAACCACACCGCGACGCACCTGCTGCACGCGGCGCTGCGCGCGCGCCTGGGCACGCACGTGCGCCAGGCCGGCTCGGCGGTGCAGCCGGACAAGCTGCGCTTCGACTTCACGCACGGGAAGGCTTTGTCGCCCGAGGAGCTGCGCGCGGTCGAGGACGACGTCAACGGCTGGATCCTCGAGAACCACTCGGTTCGCGCCTTGACGACGACGTTGGACGAGGCCAAGCAGCGTGGCGCGATGGCGCTCTTCGGCGAGAAGTACGGTGACGTCGTGCGGATGGTCGAGGTCGGCGACGGGTCGTTCTCGCGCGAGCTGTGCGGCGGCACGCACGTGCGCTCGACCGCGGAGATCGGCCTGTTCCAGATCGTGAGCGAGACCTCCAGCGCCGCGAACGTGCGCCGCATCGAGGCATTGACCGGGCCGGCCGCGGTGGAGCTGATGCGCGAGCACGACCGTGCGCTGCACGAGGACGGCGGTCGCCCTGCGCGCGACGCCCGAGCAGGTGCCGCACGAGGTCGCGCAGCTGCGGGCGCGCGTGAAGGAGCTGGAGAAGGCCGCGAAGAAGGGCGGGGGTGCGAACGGCGCCGTCGACTTCGACGCGCTGCTGGCGTCCGCCGACTCCGTCGCGGGCGCCGCGCTCCTCGCGGCCGTCGTGGAGGTCTCGGACCCCAAGACGCTGCCCGACATCGCCGACCGCGCGAAGGCCAAGCTCGGCGACAGCGCGATCGTGCTCGGCGCGGTCGCGGACGGCAAGGTCCACCTCGTGGCCACGGTGGCGCCGGCGCTCGTCGAGCGCGGCGTGAAGGCCGGCTCGATCGTCAGAGTGGCGGCCGAGGTGACGGGCGGCGGCGGGGGCGGCCGCGACACGATGGCTCGCGCCGGAGGCCGCGACCCGGAGAAGCTGCCGGAGGCGATCGCCGCCGCCCGCGCGGCGATCGAGGCAGCCCTCGCGGGCTGATGCGCGTGCTCGCGCTCGACTACGGGAGCGCCCGGTGCGGGGTCGCGTTCAGCGATCCGACCGGGACGTTGGCGACGCCCGGGGCGCCCGTCGAACGGCCGGCTACGAAGAAGGGGTTCGCGACGTTGATGGCGCTCGTCCGGGAGCGTTCGGTGGGCCGGGTCGTCGTGGGGCTGCCGCTCGGACTGAGCGGCGTGGACACCGACCAGACGCGCGAGGCGCGGGCGTTCGCGGCGCGGCTGAGCGAGGCGCTCGGCGAGGCGGTCCCGGTCTCCCTCTACGACGAGCGCTTCACGACGACGATCGCGCAGCGGTCGGGCGGCGCGAGCGCCGCGGAGGACTCGCGGGCGGCGGCGGTGCTGCTGGAGGACTGGCTCGCCCGCCACGGGACGGAGGTCGCCGGATGAGCCGCACCCCCGAGGAGCGCGAGGCCGCCAGGCTGGAGCGCGAACGCAAGCGGGCCGCGCGCGAGGGCCGGCCGCTCCCGCCGGAGCCGCCGGCTTCGCCGCCGCAGCCGCCGGCCGCGCCCATCCCCGACGATCGACGCTTCGACCCCCTCACAGGGGGCGAATCCGTCGATCATCCGCCCGAGCCGGCGCACGACCCGCAGGCGACGCAGATGTTCGACGTCACGACGACGTGGACCGAGGAGCATCCGGTGGTCGAGGAGCCGGCGGCGGTGGCGCCCGAGCCGGCCTTCCTCGCCGAGCCCGAGCCGGAGCACGTCGCGGCCGGCCCGCTCACGCTCGATCCCGAGATCCCGCTGGGCACGCGCCGGGTCGCGCCGCACGAGCGCGCCGGAGGCGGCCGCGCGGGCGGCAGACGCGGAGGCGGGAAGCGCGGCCGGCCGCCGGGCCCGCCGGTGCCGCCGCGCGGCGGCACGCCGGCCGGCCCGTCGCGCTCCGGCAGCCGGCGCTGGGGCCTGCGCGCCGGGGCGCTGCTGGCGATCGCCGCGATCGTGCTCACCGGGTGGATGCTGTGGTCGATCTACCAGCCGGGCGCGGGGGAGGGCAGCGGCCGCGTGCTCGTCATCGTGCCGAGAGGCGCGACGGTCGGCCAGATCGGCGACCTGCTCGCCGCCAGAGGCGTGATCGACTCGTCGTTCTTCTTCAAGCTGCGCGCGAAGCTGTCCGGCGCCGGCGGCGACCTCAAGTCCGGCACGTTCCGGCTCAGAAGCGACATGTCCTACGGGGCCGCGCTCGACGCGCTCGGCAAGAACCCGCCCCCGCCGCCGACGATCCACGTCACGATCCCGGAGGGCAGGAGCCGCCGCGAGACCGTCCCGATCGCGAGAGCCGCGGGGGTGCGCGGCGACTACCTCGCCGCTTCGCGCAGCTCGAAGCTGCTGGACCCGCGGCGCTACGGCGCGCCGAAGGGCGCGACGCTCGAGGGCTTCCTGTTCCCGGCCACCTACGAGCTGAGAACGCGGCGCGAGCGCCAGAGCGCTCGTGGGCGAGCAGGCGACGGCGTTCAAGCAGAACCTCGCGAAGATCGACCTGAGATACGCGAGAAGCAAGAACCTGACCGTCTTCGACGTCGTCACGATCGCCTCGATGGTCGAGCGCGAGGTGATGGTGGCGAGAGAGCGCCCGCTCGTCGCCGCCGTCGTCTACAACCGCCTCAGAGCGGGCATGAACCTCGGGATCGACGCCACGCTGCGCTACGCGCTCGGCAACTGGACCCAGCCGCTGAAGGTCTCCGAGCTCAACAGCGACACGCCCTACAACACGCGCAACCACGCCGGCCTGCCGCCCGGTCCGATCGGCAACCCCGGGCTCGCGTCGCTGCGGGCGGCCGCGCACCCGGCGAAGGTCCCGTACCTCTTCTACGTCGTGAAGCCGGGGACGTGCGGCCAGCACGCCTTCTCCTCCACCGACGCGCAGTTCGAGCGCGACGTCCAGCGCTACAACGACGCGCGCGACGCGGCCGGCGGCAAGTCCCCGACGAGATGCTGAGCGGGCCCGTGCGGCGGTGCGGCGAGCGGCGGCCCCGAGGCGAGGCCGCGGAGCGCGGCTGATGCCGATCTGCGGCGTGCTCGGCTGGCCGGTGCGCCACAGCCGCTCGCCGGCGATGCACGAGGCCGGCTACGCGGCGCTCGGCCTGGAGGCCTGGCGCTACCAGCTGCTGCCGGTCCCGCCCGAGCTGTTCGAGGAGACGACGCGGGCGCTGCCGGGCGCCGGATTCGCGGGCGCGAACGTGACGATCCCGCACAAGGAGGCGGCGCTCGCGCTCGCCGACGAGGCGACGGGCTGCGCCCGCGCGATCGGCGCCGCCAACACGCTCACGTTCCTCCCGGACGGCCGCATCCACGCCGACAACACCGATGCGCCGGGCCTGATCGACGCGCTCCCGCTCGACCCGTCCGGGCGCACCGCGGTCGTGCTCGGCGCCGGCGGGAGCGCCCGCGCGGTCGTGTGGGCGCTGCTCGACGCGGGCGCCGCGGAGGTGCTCGTCTGGAACCGCACGCGCGAGCGGGCCGAGCGTCTGTGCGCCGAGATCGGCGGCCGCCCGGTCGGCGTCCTTCCGGAAACCGCCGACATCGTCGTTAACACCACGTCCGTAGGCCTGCAATGGGGTGAGGACCCGTTCAAGGCGCTTCCGCTGACCGCCGATGCTCTCCGTGGATACCCATGCCTCGTCGACCTCGTCTACGGAAGCCGGCCCACGGCACTGACCAGCGCCGCGCGCGACGCCGGCGCGACGGTGGTGGACGGCCTTGAGATCCTGGTTCGACAAGGAGCACGCTCCTTCGAGCGCTGGACCGGACGCGCCGCCCCCCTCGACGTCCTCCGGACCGCCGCCCGCGGGGACGCCGGCGACGCCAAGTCCACCGCCTGAGCCGCCCGCCCACGATGAGGGGCATATCGGGTCCGCTATGCGACCCAAGAACGACGCTGATCCGTCGCAGGCACTCGTGTTCGACCCGTTCGCCCGCCAGGCCGAGGCCCAGCTGCCGCCGGAGTGGTCGGCGATGCGGAGCAGCGACGCCGCGCCCGAGCCGGCCGCGCCGGCGCCGCCGCCCACCATCGAGGAGCCGACCGCGCCGGCGCCCGAGCCCGCGCGGCCCGCGCCCAAGCCGGCCGCCGTCCGGGCGGGCGGAGGTCACCTCCGCGCGCTCGGTCCCGACGACGACGCCCCGCAGGCCGACGGCGCGCTCGCCAGGGCCCCGCAGTCGCGCGAGGAGTGGAACGGCGTCACGCCGCCGTCACAGCGCGGCGGCTCGGGCCGCTTCCTCACCGACGTGCTCGCCGACCTCGGCTTCGTCGACCAGGCGCGCGTCGACGTCGCCGTGGAGGCCGCGCGCAGCACCGGCAAGCCGCCGGAGAGGGTGCTGCTCGAGCAGGACGCGATCAGCGAGGACCAGCTCGCGCGCGCGATCGGCGAGCGCTATGGCCTCGACCACCTCGACCTGACGGTCTTCCAGATCGACATGGCGGCGGCGAACCTGATCGACTCGTCCGCCGCGAAGCGCTACGAGGCGGTCCCGGTCGCGTTCGCGGACGAGAACCGCGCGTTGATCGTCGCGATGGCCGACCCGGCGAACGTGCTCGCGGTCGACGACATCGCGATGCTCACGCGGCTCGACGTCAAGCCGGCGGTCGCCAGCCGCGAGGACATCGCGACACTCGTCGCGCGGCTCGACCGCTTCGGCGACTCCGTCACGGAAGCCGCCGACGAGGCCGAGCTCGAGGACGACGGCGAGGTCGTCGAGCTGCACGAGTCGGCCGCCGAGGCGCCGATCGTCAAGCTCGTGAACTCGATCATCGCGCAGGCGGCCGAGCGCGGCGCCTCCGACATCCACTTCGAGCCCGACGGGCGCGAGCTGCGCGTGCGCTTCCGCATCGACGGCGTGCTGAGCGTCTCGACGACGATCCCCCCGCGGATGGTCGCGGGCGTCGTCTCGCGCACGAAGATCATGGCCGAGCTCGACATCGCCGAGAAGCGCGTCCCGCAGGACGGCCGCGTGGGCCTGACGGTCGACGGCCGCGCCGTCGACATCCGCGTCGTGACGCTGCCGAGCGTGCACGGCGAGTCGATCGTCATGCGCATCCTCGACAAGAGCAACGTGCAGATCGACCTCCACAAGCTCGGCATGCAGGACGCCGAGCGCCGGCGCTTCCAGGACGCCTTCTCGCAGTCCTACGGCGCCGTGCTCGCGACCGGCCCGACCGGATCCGGCAAGTCGACGACGCTCTACGCCGCGCTCCAGCAGCTCAACACGACCGAGAAGAACATCATCACGATCGAGGACCCGGTCGAGTACCAGCTCGACGGCATCACGCAGGTGCAGGTGAACCCGCGCGCCGGCCTGACGTTCGCGAACGGCCTGCGCTCGATGATGCGCGCCGACCCCGACATCATCATGGTCGGCGAGATCCGTGACGGCGAGACGGCGCAGATCGCGATCGAGTCGGCGCTGACCGGCCACCTCGTGCTCTCGACGCTGCACACGAACGACGCGCCGACGGCGATCACGCGCCTGATCGAGATGGGGATCGAGCCGTTCCTCGTCGCGTCCGCGATCGACTGCGTCGTCGCGCAGCGGCTCGCGCGCACGCTCTGCTCGACGTGCAAGAAGCGCACGATCGTGCCCGCCGAGGTGCTGCGCGAGAGCGGCTTCAACGTCAGACTCGACCTCGAGTGCTACGAGCCCGTCGGCTGCGGCCGCTGCGGCGGGATGGGCTACAAGGGCCGCCTCGGCCTCTACGAGGTGATGTCGATGACCGAGGAGATCCGCTCGCTGGTGCTCCAGCGCGCGCCCGCCGACGAGATCGCCGCCGTCGCGATGCGCGAGGGGATGCATCGCCTGCGCGACGACGGCTTCGAGAAGGTCAAGGCCGGCCTGACGTCGCTGGCCGAGGTGGCGCGGGTCACGGGCACGACCTGAGGACGTTGTAAGCGCGCGAACATCGCAAGCTTGCGAAGATCGCTTGGGCGCCTATAGTTGCGCCGATGCAAACGTCGAAGACCGCCGCGACCGGTCAGCTCGCAGAGGACCTGCACCGCTTCTTCGCTCGCGTGATGAAGGGCGACCAGAGCGAGCTGTTCGCGCTGATCGCCGCGCTCGAGCTGACGATGGCGCAGATGCGCGGCATGCTCGTGCTCGCCGAGGCCGACCACGGGCTGGCGCTCACCGAGCTGGCGCCACAGATGGGCCTGTCGGTCGCCGCCGCCGGGCGTGCGGTCGACGGCCTCGTGCGGCACGGCTTCGTGGCGCGCAGCGAGGACCCGGACGACCGGCGGATCAAGCGCCTGGCGCTCACCGGCGACGGGCGCGCGGCGCTCGCGCGCATCAACGACGCGCGCCTCGTCGGCCTGCGCCGTTTCGCGGAAAGCCTCGGCGACGCCGAGCGCGACGCGCTCGCCGCGGCGCTGGCCGGGATCGTCGACCAGTGGGACGCCGACGACACGACAGGAGACGCGCGATGAGCGCGAACCGGAACGGACGTCCACCGGCCGGCGACGAGACGGGTGCGACCCCGACCGTCTCCGGCTCGGAGCGCCTCGACCGCGCGCTGCTGGCGATCTCCGCGGTCGTGGTGCTCGGGGCGATCATGTCGATCCTCGACACGACGATCGTCAACATCGCGATCAACCACCTGTCGGCCGACTTCCACTCGCCGCTGCCGACGATCCAGTGGGTCTCGACCGGCTACCTGCTCGCGCTCGCGACGGTCATCCCGCTCACCGGCTGGGCGGCGGACCGCTTCGGCACCAAGCGCCTCTACATGACCTCGCTCGTGCTGTTCCTCGCCGGCTCGGCGCTGTCGGGCATGGCGTGGTCGGCGCACTCGCTGATCGCCTTCCGCGTCCTGCAGGGCCTCGGCGGCGGCATGATCATGCCGGCCGGCATGACGATCCTCACGCAGGCGGCCGGCCCGCAGCGGATCGGGCGCGTGATGAGCGTGATCGGCGCGCCGATGCTGATCGGGCCGATCCTCGGCCCGGTGCTCGGCGGCTGGCTCGTCGACGACGTCTCCTGGCGCTGGATCTTCTACGTGAACATCCCGATCGGCGTGGTCGCGCTCGCGATGGCGTTCCGCATCCTCAAGCCGGACCAGCCGAGACCGCACCACACGCTCGACGTGCTCGGCCTGCTGCTGCTCTCGCCCGGCCTGGCGGCGCTCGTCTACGGCCTCGCCGAGACCGGCTCCCACGGCGGCTTCTCCGGCGCGAAGGCGGTGCTGCCGACGCTCGGCGGCATCGCGCTGATCGTCGCGTTCGTGCGCCACGCGCTGCGGGTCGAAGCGCCGCTGATCGACGTGCGCCTGTTCCGGCGCCGCGTCCCGGCCGTCTCGGGGATGACCATGGCGATGTTCGCGATGGCGTTCTTCGGCGCGATGCTGCTGCTGCCGCTCTACTACCAGGTGGCGCGCGGCGAGTCGGCGCTCACCGCCGGCCTGCTGATGATCCCGCAGGGCGTCGCGGCGGCGATGGCGATGCCGGTCGGCGGCCGGATCGTCGACCGCACCGGCGCGGCGCGCGTCGTGCTGCCGGGCCTGGTGTGCATCCTCGTCGGCTTCGGCGTCTTCACGCAGGTCGGCGCGGACACGTCGTACGTGCTGCTCGGCGCCGCGTCGTTCGTGAACGGCCTCGGCATCGGCCTCGCGATGATGCCGACGATGGCCGCCGCCTACCAGACGCTCCAGCACGCCGAGGTCTCGCGCGCGACGACCGCGTTCAACATCGTCCAGCGCGGCTTCGGCGCGCTCGGCGTGGCGCTGACGTCGGTGGTCCTCGCCAACCAGCTCGCCGCCCGCCTGCCGGGCGCGGACGGTGCGGGCCACGGGCTCGAGGCGGCGCAGTCGATCCCGCCCGGAGCACGCGCGCAGCTCGCGCCGGCGGTGGCCGACGCGTTCGGGCACACCTACCGCTGGGCGTTCGCGCTGATCCTGCTCGCCGCAATCCCCGCGCTGTTCCTCCCGCGCAGCAAGCCGGCCGCTGCGCAGCTCCCCGAGGAGCGGCTGGAGGAGGAGATCGCCGTGGCGGTCGAGGTGTAGCCGGGCAGCTCAGGCTTCCCGCCCGAGCTGCCGATATCGCTTGGGATGGACATCGACTTCGCGGAGCTGCTGCTCGAGGTCGTCGACCGCCGGGCGTCCGACCTTCACCTGACCGCCGGCGCGCCGCCGATGGTGCGCCTGCGCGGGCGCCTGGCCGCGGTCGACGGCTACCCGACGCTGACGCCGACCGACACGCGCGAGATCGTCTACTCGATCCTGTCGAACGACCAGCGCCAGAAGCTGGAGAACAACTGGCAGCTCGACTTCGCCTACCAGATCCCCGGCCGCGCGCGCTTCCGCGTCAACGCCTACTTCCAGCGTTCCGCGCTCGGCGCCGCCTTCCGCCTGATCCCGTTCGAGATCGCGCCGCTGGAGTCGCTCGGGCTGCCGCCGGCGGTCGCCGAGATGGCGGACCGCCCGCGCGGCCTGGTGCTCGTGACCGGCCCGACCGGCTCGGGCAAGTCGACGACGCTCGCCTCGCTGATCGACGTGATCAACAGCTCCCGCGAGGAGCACATCATGACGATCGAGGACCCGATCGAGTTCCTGCACCGGCACAGAAGATGCATCGTCAACCAGCGCGAGCTGGGGACCGACGCCACCACGTTCGGCGATGCGCTGAAGGCGGCGCTGCGCCAGGACCCGGACGTGATCCTCGTCGGCGAGATGCGCGACATGGAGACGATCTCGACCGCGATCACCGCGGCCGAGACCGGCCACCTCGTGTTCGCGACCCTGCACACGCAGGACACCCCGCAGACGATCGACCGCATCGTCGACGTCTTCCCCGGCCACCAGCAGGGGCAGATCCGCACGCAGCTGGCGATCGGCCTGCAGGGGATCGTCACCCAGCAGCTGCTGCCGACCGCCGACGGCGCCGGCCGCTGCGTCGCCGCCGAGGTGCTCGTGCCGACGCCGGCCGTGCGCAACCTGATCCGCGAGGGCAAGACGCATCAGATCTACTCGGTGCTGCAGACGGGCGGCGCGCAGGGGATGCAGACGATGGACGCCTCGCTCGCCGGGCTCGTGCGCGCGGGCCGGATCACGCGGCAGCTGGCCGAGGCGCGCTCCTCGACGCCCGACGAGCTGCGGCGGCTGCTGAGCACGGGCGGCGCCGCGGTGCCGATGGACCCCGCGCTCGCGGGCGTCTGAGGGGGATGGCTTCGTGGCGACGTACGTCTTCAAGGCGATCGACCTCGCCGGCTCGCACGCGAAGGGCGAGGTGGAGGCCGCCTCCAAGCAGGCGGTCGCCGACCAGCTGAAGTCGCGCGGCCTGATCGTCGTCGACATCGCGGCGAAGCACCGCTCGAAGGAGCTCGACATCACGCTCTTCGAGCGCGTGAAGCCGGGCGACCTGACGGTCCTCACGCGCCAGCTCGCGACGATGGTCGCCTCCGGCATGACGCTGCTGCGCGCGCTCTACGTGCTCGAGGAGCAGACCGACTCCAAGCCGCTGAGAGAACGCGGTCGTCGGGGTGCGCAAGGACGTCGAGGCGGGCCTGCTGTTCTCCGCGGCGCTCGGACGGCATCCGAAGGTCTTCAACCCGCTCTACGTCGCGATGGTCGAGTCGGGTGAGACCGGCGGCCGGCTCGACGAGGCGCTGATCCGCGTCGCCGACCAGCTCGAGAAGGACGACGCGCTGCGGCGCCAGGTCAAGAGCGCGATGATCTACCCGACGGTGATCTTCAGCTTCGCGGCGATCGTGCTGATCGCGATGGTCGCGTTCCTCGTGCCGGTCTTCCAGAAGACGTTCGACGAGTTCGGCAGCGACCTGCCGTCGATCACGAAGGTCACCGTCGCGCTGTCGGACCTGATCACCGGCCGGTGGTACCTGCTGATCGCCGGGGTCGCGATCGTCGTGATCGCCTTCCGGCGCTGGAAGAAGTCGTCGTGGGGCCGCCCGCAGTGGGACACGATCCGGCTCAAGTTCCCGTTCAGAATCGGGCCGGTCGTGCAGAGAATCGCGCTCGCGCGATGGAGTCGCACGCTGTCGTCGCTGATCGCCTCCGGCGTGCCGATCCTGCAGGCGATCGAGATCACCGGCAAGACGGCCGGCAACGCGGTCGTCGAGAGAGCGATGGCGGAGGTGACCGCGTCGGTGAAGGCGGGCGGAACGATCGTCGCGCCGCTGCGCGACGCGCCGGTGTTCCCGGCGATGGTCTGCCAGATGGTCGGCGTCGGCGAGGAGACCGGCGCGCTCGACACGATGCTCGCGAAGATCGCCGACTTCTACGAGGACGAGGTCGCCGCCGCGATCAAGGGCCTCACCTCGCTGCTGGAGCCGCTGATGATCATCGTCGTCGGCGCGATCGTCGGCTTCATCGTGATCTCGATGTACATGCCGCTGTTCAAGGTCTACGACGCGATCAGATAGCACGCGGGGCCCGGCTGAGCCGTCGCCGATCGCTCCCGCCGTATCCTCCAGGGCGATGACCGCGGAGCAGCTGAGCCGCCCGTCGGAGGCGATCGAGGACTACGCGAAGGCGATCTACGCCCTGCAACGGCGCGCCGGCGGCGCGGGCGGGGTGTCCACGAACGACCTGGCGGAACGGCTGGGGGTGACGCCGGCGTCGGTGTCGGCGATGCTGAAGAAGCTCTCCGAGCGCGGGCTGGCGGTGCACGAGCGCTACAAGGGCGTCGTGCTGACGCCGGAGGGCGAGCGGGTCGCGCTCGAGGTGCTGCGCCACCACCGCCTGCTGGAGCTCTACCTCGCCGAGCACCTCGGCGTGCCGTGGGACCGCGTCCACGAGGAGGCCGAGGCGCTCGAGCACGTGATCTCCGAGGACCTCGAGGCGCGCATCGCGGCCAAGCTCGGCCACCCGACGCACGACCCGCACGGCGACCCGATCCCCGACGCCGACCTCGTGATGGAGGAGGGCGAGACGCAGCGGCTCGCCGACCTCGAGCCGGGCGCGCGCGGGCGCTTCGTGCGCGTCTCCGACTCCGACCCGGCGATGCTGCGCTACCTGAGCGAGCGCGGCGTGCGCCTCGGCGACGCCTTCGCGGTCGTCGACCGCCAGCCGTTCGGCGGCCCGCTGACGGTGCGGTTCGGTGCGGGCGAGCACGTGCTCGGCGGCGGCCTCGCCGCCGCGATGCGCGTCGAGCTGGACTGAGCGCCCAGGTTCGGCGCTCCGAGGCGTCCCGCTTGCGTGGCGAAGCTGCGCTGCGCCGCGCCGCGCGCGCTACCATCGGTCGCACGACTTTCGCCAGAAGCGAAAGATCACGGACTTCCATGTGATCCTGCCATGTCTGCATTGCCCGAGCCGCCGATGACCGACGACGAGCTGCGCGAGCGCATCGAGACGCTCGATCGCGAGCTCGACGCTGCGCTGACGCCGTACGACGAGCCCAGCACCCGCGACCTGCGCGACGACGAGATCTCGCGCAAGCGGCGCGTGACCGAGCGCGACCGCTGGTTCGAGCGCGTCCGCGACGAGATCGTGCGCGTCACGCGCAACCCGGGGTGGCGCGACCATGCGCTCGCGCGCGAGCTGCTGCTGACGCTCGAGGAGCTGCGCGCCGAGATCGCACGGGACCCGGACGGCCTCGACGAGGGCTGGCACGTCCGCTACGCGATGAAGATCATGCAGGACGTCGTGCGTGCGATGCTGCGCCGGCTCGACCACGAGGCGATCGACGATCCCGCCTTCGCCGCGAGATTCGTCGCCGAGGAGCTGGCGGGCGTCGAGGTCGGCGAGGTGGCGCGCCTGCTCGGGGTGACCACGAAGTCGGTGCAGAACTGGCGCAGAGGCCGCGTCGAGCGGATCAGGCGCAATCCGGACCGGATCGTGCTGATCGGGCAGCTCATCTACGACCTGCGCAACTCGACCACGCCATACGGGGTTCTCTTGTGGTTCGACCGCTCACGCGAGCAGTTCGGCGGGAGAGCGCCACGCGAGCTGATCGACGCCGACCTGTCGGACGCTGCTGCGAAGCTGCGGCCGCTCGCACGAGGTGGACGTGCCCAGCTGGACGTCTAGCCCCGAGGCGGTCGCAGGGCGCTGGGTCGCCTACCGGCACGTCGAGAGCGGCGTTCCGCCGCTGTGGCATGGTGCCGGCGACATGACGCTGCGGCAGGAGTCCGGGCGCTGGCATCGCGAAGGCGAGGCATTGGTGCAGTACCTCGCGCTGTCGAGCGACGGTGCCTGGGCGGAGCGGGTCCGTCACGAGTCGCTCCGCACGGAGGACGACCGGCTCGCGGACCACCGCAGCCTCTGGCAGTTCCGCGTCTCGGCGACCCGGATCGCCGACCTCTCGACCTTCGACAAGTGGGACGCATGCGGGCTGGACCCGCAGATCGCGGTCGGCGACCACGGCGACTCCCAGGCGCTCGCGAGCGAGCTGCGCGCAGCCGGCTATCGCGGCGTGCTGTCGCCGAGCGCGGCGCTCGACGCCGCGGGCGCGGTGAACCTGACGCTGTTCGGTGCGCGCGTCGAGCACCACGTCGTCGGGCGGCCGCTGCCCGACGAGCCGGTCGGCGGGCCGGACGCGCCCTGGCTTCCCGCGATCCTGCTGACCGACCGCGGCGCCCCGACGCCGTTCGCGATGCGTCGCGTCTGCTACCGCACCGCGGAGCACCGCACGCTCGCCGAGTGGCGTGTCGCACGCGAGCCGGAGCGCCGCGAGCGCACCTCGTAGCGCGGACCTCGACCGCGCCTACACCGCCACGAACCCGCGCTTGCGGCTCTCGATGAAGTAGCGCTCGAACGCAAGCTTCGCCCAGTGCGCCTGCGGGCCCTGCATCACGTGCGCCCGGCGGGTCTCGCCGAGGACGTTGTCGGCCTTGAACGCGATCCCGCTGCCGCCCGCGTCGAGGATGCAGATCGCCGTCATCTCGTCCATCGGCAGGCGGCGGCGCTCGCCGCCCTGCAGGTCGGCGGCGAGGTTCTGCGCGGCGACCTTCGCCATCTGCTCGCTCATCTGCCCGGTCTTCGGCACGCCGGAGGGAACCGGCGTCGGGTGCGGCGGCGCGACCGCGACGTCGACGCCGGCCGCGTAGACGCGCTCGTGCTCGATGTGGCGGAACTCGTCGTCCACCGGGACGAAGCCCATCGGGTTGCCGAGCCCCTCCGTCTCCCGCACGACATCGACGCCGGTGAACGGCGGGACGATCATCGAGTACGCGAACGGCAGCACGCGACCGCCCTCGAAGCCCATCTCGCCGTCGCGGACCTCCTTGATGACGTTGCTCGGGATCCCCTCGATGCCGAGCTTGTCGAAGAAGCCCTCGACGCGCCGCTGCGAGTCGGAGATGCCGCCGAGGCCGAAGTGGCCGAGGAACGGCTCGGCCGTCACGTACGTCACCGGCGCGACGTCGGTCAGGCCCGCCTTCTCGATCCGGTGGCGCGTGTTCAGGAGGAACTCGTAGGAGGCGCCGAAGCAGGAGCCGCCCTGCGCGGTCCCCACGACGACCGGTCCGGGGTTCGCGAGGAAGCGCTGCCACGCCTCGCCGGCGAGCTGGGCGTGCTCGAGGTTGCAGATCGACTGCGTGTAGCCGCCCACGGGGCCGAGGCCGGGGATCTTCTCGAACGCGAGCCGCGGGCCGGTCGCGATCAGGAGCCCGTCGTAGGCGATCTGCTCGCCGCCGGAGGTCGTGACGGTGCGGCCGTCGAGGTCGATCGCGGTGGCGGCCTCGTTGACGAAGCGGATGCCCTTGCGTGCGTAGAGCGGCGCGAGCGGGAACGTCACGTCGTCGGCGTCGCGGATCCCGAACGGCAGCCACACGAGCGAGGGGATGAAGGTGAAGACGTCGCGCGGCTCGATCACGACGAGGTGACGACGCTGGCCTCATCGTGGCCGCGCGGGGACGGGGCGGCATCGGGGCGCGGTACGGGACGTCCGGTCCGTAGCAGCTACGTACAACTGCACAACCAAGCAGTGGTAGACTTGCCCGCATGACTCTCCCACGCCCCCTTCCCGACGAGCTCGTCGAGCTGATCGCGTCGCGCTTCCGCGTGATCGGCGAGCCGATGCGCATCAAGCTGCTCGACCGCCTGCGCGACGGCGGCGCCACCGTCAACGAGCTGGCCGAGGCGCTCGCCGCCAGCCAGCAGAACGTCTCCAAGCACCTCGGCGTCCTCCACCGGGCGGGCATCGTCCCGCGCGCCAAGGAGGGCACGGCCGTCCGCTACGCGATCGCCGACGACTCCATCTTCATGCTCTGCGAGCAGGTCTGCGGCGGCATGCGCGACGAACTGGCCGCGTTGGAGGAGATCCTCGGGAGGTCGACGGCATGAGCACGCAGCGGAAGGACCTCGGCGGCTCCTTCGACCCGCCGCGCCTCGGCGTGGCGGAGCGCGCCGCACGCGAGCCGGCGTGCCCACCGCGCGACGGAAGCTGGCCGCTCGAGCGCGTCCTCTTCGCGCTCGCCGGCACGATGACGCTGCTGTCGGCGCTGCTCGCCGCGGTCGTCTCGCCCTGGTTCCTGCTGCTGACGGCGTTCGTCGGCGTGAACCAGTGGCTCTACGTGACCCTGGGCAACTGCCCCGCCTCGCTCATCCTGCGCCGCCTGTTCGGGCTGCGCTCGGCCTTCGGAGGACGCTGACATGCCCGCATACGGACCGATCGGGCGGCTCGGCCGCTACACCGCCACGCACGTGCGGCTCGTGGTCGTCGTCTGGCTCGTGGTCGCCGTCGCGCTCGGCTTCTTCGCGCCGCGCGTCGAGACCGCCCTCTCGGGCGCGGGCTGGGAGGCGACCGGCTCGCAGTCCGTCGCCGCACGCCAGGCCCTCGACAGACAGTTCGGCGGGCTCTCGTCGAGCGGGTTGATGGTCGTCGTGCACTCGAACACGGCGACCGTGGGCGACCCCGCCTTCAGACGGGCCGTCGTCGCCGCCGAGGCGAAGCTGCGCGGCGACGCGCGCGTGAGCCAGGTCGCGGCGCCCCAGCAGGGCACGTCGATCTCCCAGGACGGCCACACCGCCGTCATCCAGGCCGGCGCCGCCGCCGACGCCAACACGATGGTGCGCGCGGCCGACGACCTCAAGGGCCCGCTCGGCGACCTCTCGGCGAATGGCGTGACCGTCTCGCTGACCGGCGCGAGCGGCATGTGGTCCGGCTTCAACGAGGCCAACCGGTCCGCGATGATGAAGTCCGAGCTGCTGTCGTGGCCGGTGACGCTCGCGATCCTCGTGCTGGCGTTCGGCTCGCTCGTCGCGGCCGGGCTGCCGCTGATGCTCACGATCCTCGGGCTGATGGCCTCGGCCGGCTCGCTCTACCTCGCCACGCAGGTGCTCGACGTGTCGATCTGGGCGATGAACTTCGCGCTCATGTTCGCGCTCGCGCTCGGGATCGACTACGCGCTGTTCGTCGTGATGCGCTTCCGCGGCGCCCTCTTCGGCTCCAGAGAGCGCGTCGTCGACGCGGTCGCCGAGACGATGGACACCGCCGGCAAGGCCGTGCTCTTCAGCGGCCTGACCGTGCTGATCTCGCTGACCGCGGTGATGCTCGTGCCGAGCCCCGCGTTCCGCTCGATGGCGCTCGGGATCATGCTGTCGGTGATCTTCATCCTGGCGGCGACGCTGACGCTGCTGCCGGCCGTGCTCGCGAAGCTCGGCCCGCGCGTCGACAAGCTCTCGCTGCCGTGGGTCCACGCCGGCGATCACCGCTCGCCGCGCTTCGCGGCGTGGGGCGAGCGCCTGTGGCGCCATCCGTACGCGTTCGGCTCGATCGCCGTCGCGATCCTGGTGGCGCTCGCGCTGCCGGTCCTCGGCCTCAAGACGGGCATGCCGTCGATCAAGGTCGTACCGACGAGCGACGGCGCGCGCGTCGGCTACACGCAGGTGCAGCAGGCGTTCGGCACCGGCGCTCCGGGCGCGCTGCAGCTCGTCGCCACGCAGAGAGACGCGGCGCGCGTGAGCGCGATCGCGAAGGCCGACGCAGGCATCGCGCAGGTCATGCCGGCGATGCCGGGCACGGACGGCGCAGCGCTGGTGCAGGTGGTGCCCGGCGCGGACCCGTCGAGCCCCGCCGTCGGCGCGACGATCGAGCGGCTGCGCGCCGAGCTGCCGGCCGGCACGCTCGTCGGCGGCGCCCCGGCGGAGAACCACGACCTCGAGCAGCTGCTGTCGAGCAAGACGCCACTCGTGATCGGGGTCGTGCTCGTGCTCGGCTTCCTGCTGCTGCTGGTGGCGCTGCAGGCGCCGCTGATCGCGGCGGCCGGCGTGCTCACCAACCTCCTGGCGACGGGCGCCGCGTTCGGCGTGGCACGCCTGATCTTCCAGGAGGGCCACCTGAGCGGCCTGCTCGGCTTCGAGCCGCAGGGATTCCTGGACGCCTGGGGGCCCGTGTTCTTCTTCGCGATGATCTTCGCGATCTCGATGGACTACACGGTCTTCCTGCTGTCCTCGGCGAAGGAGCACTGGGATCGCTCGCACGATCCGCACGAGGCGATGGTCGGCGGCGTCGCGCACAGCGGCCGCGTGATCTTCGCGGCGGCGGCGGTGATGGTGGCGGTGTTCTTCACCTTCGCCCTCTCGGGCCCGCTGCCGCCGAAGGAGATGGGCATCATCCTCGGCGTCGCGGTGCTGCTCGACGCGCTGCTCGTGCGGCTGCTGCTCGTGCCGGTGCTGCTGCGGCTGATGGGGAAGTGGGCGTGGTGGCTGCCGAAGTCGCTGCACCGCGTCCTGCCGGACGTGCGCTTCGGGCACGGACCCGTGGCGGTGGGCGAGGAGCGCGGGTAGGGGCGGGCGCATGGCGCTCGCCGCGATCCCGCTCGGTCTGTTGATCGGCCTGTCCGTCGGCGTGCTCGGCGGCGGCGGGTCGGTCCTCGCCGTGCCGGTGCTCGTCTATCTGCTCGGCGAGCCCGTCGGGCAGGCGACGACCGCCTCGCTGATGGTCGTGACGGCCGGCGCGCTCGCCGGCGGCCTCGGCCACCACCGCGAGGGGCGCGTCTGCTGGCGCCACGCCGCCGTCTTCACCGCCGGCGCGGTCCCCGGCGTCTTCGCCGGGACGACCGCCGGCGGCGCGGTCGGCGGCGCGCTGCTGCTGGCGCTGTTCGCGGCGGTGATGCTGCTCGCCGCCGCCGCGACGTGGCGCCGCGCGAGCAGCGGCGCCGACGGCGCGCCGGTTCCCGGCCGCACCTGCCCGCCGCTGCATCTCGCGCGCGACCTCGCCGCGGGCGCGGGCATCGGCTTCCTCACCGGCCTGCTCGGCGTCGGCGGCGGCTTCCTGATCGTCCCGACGCTCGCCGTCGCGCTCGCGTTCACGCTGCGCAGCGCGATCGGGACCTCGCTCGCGATCATCGCCGCGACCTCGCTGCTCGGCCTCGGCGCCCACCTGCTCGCCGGCCGCACGGTCGACCTCGCGGTCGCGGGGACGATGACGGTCGCCTGCGCGGCCGGCGCGCTCGCCGGCGCGCGCGTGTCCGGGCGTCTGCCGCGGCGCGAGCTGGGCCGCGGCTTCGCGTTGCTGGTGACGGCGGTCGCGGCGTACCTGATCGTCGCCGACGTGCTGCTCGGCGGACCGCCGGGCGGGTAGCGCGTCAGCTCCGGTGGGGTTGGAACCGCCGCAGCCGCAGTGCGTTCAACACGACCGAAACGCTGGAGAAGGCCATCGCCGCGCCGGCGATCAGCGGGTTGAGCAGGCCGGCGGCGGCGAGGGGGAGGGCGGCGACGTTGTAGCCGAACGCCCAGCCGAGGTTCTGCTTGATCGTGCGCAGCGTCGCGCGCGAGAGGCGGATCGCGTCGGTGGCGGCGCGCAGGTCGCCGGCGACGAGCGTCAGGTCGGAGGCCTCGATCGCGACGTCGGTGCCGGTGCCGATCGCGAGGCCGAGGTCCGCCTGCGCGAGCGCCGGCGCGTCGTTGACGCCGTCGCCGACCATCGCGACGACGCGACCCTCGGACTGCAACCGTTGGACGACCTCGGCCTTGTCGGCCGGCAGTACCTCGGCGATCACGTCGCGTGCGGGGATCCCGACCTCGTCGGCGACGGCAGCCGCGGTCGCGGCGTTGTCGCCCGTCAGCAGGACCGGACGCAGCCCGAGCGCGCGCAGCTCCGCGATCGCCTCTGCCGAGGTCGGCTTGACGGTGTCGGCCACGACCAGCAGCGCACGCACGGCGCCGTCCCACGCGACGATCACGGCGGTGCGGCCGGCCTGCTCGGCCTCGCGCCGCGCCGCCTCCAGCTCGTCCGGGATCGTCAGCGACCACTCGGCCATCAGCGCGGGGCGGCCGGCGAGCAGCGCACGGCCGTCGACGACGCCCTCGACGCCGAGGCCCTCGCGGTTCGCGAACGACTCGACGCCGGGAAGCTCGCCGTCGTGCTCCTCGCGTGCGCCTCGGGCGATCGCCTGCGCGATCGGGTGCTCCGAGGCGTCCTCGAGCGCGCCCGCGAGCCGCAGCGCCTCCGCGCGCGTCACGCCCTCGGCCGGGACGACGTCGAGCAGGCCCATCCGGCCGCTGGTGACGGTGCCGGTCTTGTCGAGCACGATCGTGTCGACCCGATGGGTGGACTCGAGGATCTCCGGGCCCTTGATCAGGAGACCGAGCTGCGCGCCGCGGCCGGTGCCGACGAGCAGCGCCGTCGGCGTCGCGAGCCCGAGCGCGCACGGGCAGGCGATGATCAGCACCGCGACGGCGGCGGTGAACGCGAAGGCGGTGCTCTCGCCGGCGATCAGCCAGCCGGCGAGCGTCGCGAGCGCGAGCACGATCACGATCGGGACGAAGATCCCCGCGACGCGGTCGGCGAGCCGCTGCACCGGCGCCTTGCCGGACTGCGCGTCGCTCACGAGCCGCGCGATCTGCGCCAGCGCGGTGTCCGCGCCCACGCGCGTGGCGCGCACGACGAGCCGGCCGCCGGCGTTGACGGTCGCGCCCGCGACGGCGTCCCCCGGGCGCTTCTCGATCGGTGCGGACTCGCCGGTCAGCAGCGACTCGTCGACGGCGGAGGAGCCCTCCTCGACGACGCCGTCGGTCGCGACCTTCTCGCCCGGGCGCACGACGAAGCGGTCGCCGGCGTGCAGATGCTCGATCGGGACGCGCCGCTCCGCGCCGTCGTCGCCGAGCAGCGCGACGTCCTTCGCGCCCAGCTCCAGCAGCGCGTGCAGGGCGGCGCCCGCGCGCTGCTTCGCGCGCGCCTCGAAGTAGCGGCCGGTGAGGATGAAGACGGTCACGCCCGCAGCGACCTCGAGGTAGATCTCGCCGGTGCCGCCGCCGCGGGAGGGGACGAGGTCGAAGCTCATTCTCATGCCCGGCATGCCGGCGTCGCCGAGGAACAGCGCGTACATCGACCACAGGAACGCGGCGAGCACGCCGAGCGAGACGAGCGTGTCCATCGTCGCGACGCCGTGCTTGAGGTTGGCCCACGCCGCCTGGTGGAACGGCCAGGCGCCCCACACGACGACGGGCGTGGCGAGCTGGAGCGCGAGCCACTGCCAGCTCTCGAACTGCAGCGGCGGGATCATCGACAGCAGCAGCACCGGCAGCGCGAGCGCGGCGGAGATCAGCAGGCGGCGGCGCAGGGAGGCCTCTTCGGAGGGCGTCGTCGCGGCCATGTGGTCGTGGCCGCCGGCGGCGGGCGCGGCGGCGCCGTGCTCGTGCGCGGCCGGCGACTCCGGCAGCGCGGCGCGGTAGCCGGCGGCCTCCACGGCACCGAGCAGCTCCTGCGGGTCGACGGCGTCGGGGTCGTAGTCGACCGTCGCGCGCTCGAGCGCGAAGTTCACGCTGGCGCTCACGCCGGCGAGCTCGTTGAGGTTGCGTTCGACGCGACTCGCGCATGATGCGCACGTCATGCCCTCGATCGGCAGCTGGAGATGCTCGGTGGCGCTCATGGGATCAACGTATCAGATACGGGCGGGGGGTATGTTAGAGTTGTCTGCGTGCCGACCGCGAAGGAGATCGAGATGGCAGCGACAGAGCCGCAGGCGCCCGTGCGCGGGTACACCGCCACGAAGGACCAGCTGGGCAAGCGGCTGCGGCGGATCGAGGGGCAGGTGCGCGGGATCCAGGCGATGGTCGAGGACGACCGCTACTGCATCGACGTGCTGACGCAGATCTCCGCGGTCCAGGCGGCGCTCGACAAGGTCGCGCTCGGCCTGCTCGACGAGCACGCGCGCCACTGCGTGATGGGCGCGCCGGAGTGCGAGCGCGCCGACAAGACGGACGAGCTGCTGGCGGCCGTGGCGCGGCTCATGCGGCGCGGGTGACGCCGCGTCGCCGACCGATCGGGCAGGCCGGCGCGCCCCGCACGACGCGCCGCGCCGTCCGACCCGCTACCCTCGCGCGCCGACCCATGGCCGCCAGAGACGACACGCGCGACGAGAACGATCTGCCATCCGTGCCGCGGCACCGGCACGGTGATCTCCGGCCTCGGCGGCGAGAGAAGAAGCATCACCTGCGCGTGGTGCGGCGGCAGCGGCGTGCGCGACCCCGAGCGCGACGCGCAGGCGGCCGGCGAGGCCCTGCGCGGCGCCGCCGGCGCCTGACCCGGCCCGACGCCTCCGTTCACACGAGACCGGGCCACGTCGCGAACGGCGTCGTGTGCAAGGAATCGTCCAAACGTCCAGGGACGCTCAACCCCGGAATGCAGGGTGCCGATAGGAGCGGTGCCAGAGCCGAGAGGCCCGAGCGGCCCCCGTCCAGGGATCTGGCGGTGAACGAACGGACCCCACGGTTCCCAGGAGGAAACATGCTGCACGCCATCCGCAGACGGATCCAGGAGGAGAGAGGCTTCACGCTGATCGAGCTCCTGGTCGTCATCCTGATCATCGGCATCCTCGCCGCGATCGCCATCCCGTCATTCCTCTCCCAGAAGGACAAGGCCGGCGACGCCAGCGCCAAGTCCTTCGTCCGCAACATGCAGACGGCGGAGGAGACGTACTTCACGGACAACGAGACCTACGACACGGATCTCGCGGGCCTGCAGGGCATCGAGGCGGCCCTGAACGAGAACGCCCGGCAGCACCGCGCCGACGGCGTCCGGCACGAGAACCACGTTCACGGTCACCGCCACCTCTGACGCCGGCGTGGCGTACACGATCTCGCGGAGCGACACCGGTCAGATCACGCGAAGCTGCGACAGACCCGGCACTGGCGGCTGCCACGCCGACAGCAGATGGTGAAGCGCTAGACCGATTCACCGCAGCAAGCACACCTCAAGCCGGAACAGCGACGGGGCGGGCCTTCGGGTCCGCCCCGTCCGCGTTCGCGCGCCAACATCAGGCGTTGCCGCGCTCACGCCGCTCCCGTAGCCTGACCGCTCGGTCGGTACCGACGCGGCCACGGGGGACGCGCGCCGAGCACGGACAGGGGGATGCATGCTGCGCACGGGGAACCGCGCCGCCCGACGCCGGTCGGCGGCCCGCCACGCGACGTTCGTCGCACTGCTCATCGCGACGCTCGGTCTGCTGCCGGCCGCCGCACACGCGACCTACCTGCCGCTCGGGGAGCGCTACAAGTCGGCTGGGGTCGCGATCGACCCGGCAACCGGCGTCATCTACTCCGGAGACTCGGACGGCTCGATCTGCCGCGTCCTGTCCGTGAACGCGACGGGGATACCGCAGGTGGTCGCAGGTGGAAGTGGGAGCTGCGAAACGAGCGGCGACGGTGGAGCAGCGCGGGACGCAACAGTCGAGGCACCACGGGTCCTCGCTGTCGACGGCTCTAGCAACGTCTACACCGCAACCGGCTACAGCGTCCGACGCATATCGAGTTCGACCGGTGGAATCAGCACGTGGGCCGGCCGCACCGAATATCACTGCGCCGAATACGGGTTCAGAGGACCATGGCCGACGGTTGGCGCCGTGGCCTCCGAAGTCGGGATGCTGGTGACCGGCATCGCCGCTGACCCGACATCGGGCGATCTCTTCGTCCTCGACTCCTGTACCCGGGGAATATGGGAGATCGACGAATCCGGCGTCCTCGTCGCTAGATACGCCGGGATCGGCACCGAACGCTGGGCTGTGGCCTATCTGGCGTTCGGTCCCGAAGGCGACGTGTACTTCTCCGAAGGGACTTACGGGCAGCAGATCGTGAAGATGGACGAAAGAGGCAGATTCACGACGATAGCCGGCAACGGCGGAATGAGAAACGAAGGCGACGGCGGTCCGGCGACGCTAGCCGAATTCCGGGAAGTCGAGGGGCTCGCCGTCGACTCGAGCGGCTACCTCTACCTGGCGACACAGGATGCCTACATCCGCGGGATCACTCCAGAAGGCACGATCTTTGCAGTTGCCGGCCATCCGTGGTCTGAACTACTGCCGAATCCGCCGTGGCCGGGCACGCCCGCTGAATCTGGAAAGTTCTGGGGGATAACCGCCCTCGCGGTCGACGTTGACGACAACCTCTATGTGTCTGACGCGAACGACGAAACCCTTCTCACGTTCAGCGCCCCCGCCGAACCAAGAAGCACCGTCTCCTGGATCCTCCACGAACGCATCGAATCCATCGTCGGCGAACGCACCGGCGGCGGGAACCCGTCCGAGAACACGTGTGACCAGGGCTGCTACGGGGACCCGGTCAACACGGCGAGCGGGGAGTACTGGGAGAGACGGACGGATCTGGCGCTGCCGGGGCGCGGGCCGGCGCTGTCGTTCGACCGCACGTACAGCGCGCAGTCGGACGTGAACGGGGCGTTCGGGCACGGCTGGACCGCGAGCTACCTCATGTCGCTCGAAGCGGAAGGGCCGGGCGAAGTCGTCACGATCACGCAGGAGAACGGGTCGACGATCGCGTTCGAGCCCAACGGGGAAGGCGGCTACGTCGGCCCGAGCGCGTATCTCGCGACCCTCAGAGCCAACGAAGACGGCACCTGGACGCTGACGCGCCGCCAGCGCGACCGCTTCGTGTTCGACAGAGAAGGCCGGCTGGTCAGAGAGCTGGACCTCAACGGCGAGACGACGACGCTGAGCTACGACGAAGCCGGCGACCTCACGACGATCACCGATCCGTCGAGACGCACCTTCAGACTCGAATACGACGAAGCCGGCCACGTCACGGAGCTCGACGACTCCGCCGGCCGCACCGTCAGATACGGCTACGAAGGCGACGAGCTCACGAGCGTCGTGGACGCGCGCGGCCAGACGTGGAGATACGCCTACGACGAACAGCACCGCCTCACGGAACGGATAGACCCCAACGGCCACCTCGACGTCGAGAACGCCTACGACTCGGCCGACCGCGTCACGTCCCAGACCGACGCGAACGAAGGCGTCACCAGATTCGCGTACAGCCCCGGCATGACGAAGGTCACGAGCCCGGAGGGGCGCGTGCGGCGCGACTGGTACGCCAGCGGGCAGCTGGTGCAGCGCGAAGACGGCGTCGGCACCGAAGACGCCGGCACCTGGAGCTACGAGTACGACCCGGACACGCACGGCACCACCCAGGTGACCGACCCGAACGAACACGTCTGGAGAGCGACGTACGACGCCGCCGGGCGGCGCACGTCCACGACCGACCCGCTGAGCCACACGACGAGCGCGACGTACGACTCGCTCGGCGACCGGCTCACGTTCAGAGACGAGCGGTCGACCACGACGACGTTCGAATACGACGAAGCCGGCAACCTGCTCTCCAGCTCGACGCCGCTCAGCGGCACCGAAGAAAGCCGCGTCGTCAGATTCGCGCACGGCGACGAAGCGCATCCCGGCGACATCACGGCGATCGTCGACCCACGCGGGAAGACGACCGAACTGAGCTACGACGCTCGCGGCCTGCTCGCCTCGATCAGCGACCCGCTCGGCGACGAAACGACGATGAGCTACGACGACGCCGGCAACCTGAGAGCGGTCGTCAGCCCGCGCGGCAACGAGGAAGGCGGTTCGCCTGAAGCACACACGACGAGCTACGTCCACGACGACGCCGGTCTGCTGACGCAGGCGACCGACCCGCTCGGGAACGTCACGAGATGGGCCTACGACGCGGCCGGGAACCTCGAAGCGACGACGGACGCCAAGGAGCACGTCACGAGCTACGGCTACGACGACGCCGACCTGCTCACCTCGATCAGACGCGCCGACGAAACGACGCTCAGACGCGGCTACGACGGCGACGGCAACCTCACCTCGACGACGGACGGCGCCGAACACGCGACGACGTACGAATACGACGCGCGCAACCGGGTCACGGCAAGCACCGACCCGCTCAGACGCACCACGACATACGGCTACGACGCCGCCGGCGACCTCACGAGACTGATGGATCCCGCCGAACGAACGACGACCTACGGGTACGACGCGGCGAACCGCCAGACGAGCATCAGATACTCCGACGAAACGACCCCGAACGTGACGCTCGCCTACGACGCCGCCGGCCTACGCGAATCGATGACCGACGGCAGCGGCACCACGAGATACACATGGGACTCGCTCGGACGCCTCACGCAGGACGTCGACGGCACCGGCAGCACGGTCAGATACGCCTACGACCTCGCCGGGCACCTGACGAGACTCACGTATCCGTCGAGCCACGCGGTCACGCGCGAATACGACGACGCCGGCCGCCTCACCGGCGTGACGGACTGGACGGAAGTGACGACCGCGTTCGCCTACGACGCGGACTCCGACCTCACGCAGGTGACGTTCCCGTCGGAAGCGCTGCAGAACATAGACACCTACGAATACGACGCGACCGGCGCGACGAGCTCGGCGACGTTCGCGCGCGTGAGCCTCGCCAGAGTGGTGGGGACCATCGCCTACACGCGCGACGCCGACGGCCTCGTGACCGAAGTCGAAAACGGCGTCGTGTTCAGCCCCGAAACCGTGAGATCGACGCACACGGCGCTGCACCAGCTCTCCAGCGAGGGCGCCGACGCCTACGAATACGACGATGCCGGCAACCTCACGGAGATGGCGGGCGCCAGACCGCTCTCCTACGACGCGGCGGACGAGCTCACGGAAGGGCCCGTCGCGCCCGGGGAAGCGGAAGCGCCGGCCGCCTTCGCCTACGACGAAGACGGGAACCGGGTCAGCGCGACGCCCGAAGGCGGCAGAGCGACGAGATACGGCTACGACCAGTCCGACCGCCTCGTGAGCTACGCGCAGCCGGGGGAAGGCGCCATCACCTACGCCTACGACGGCGACGGCCTGCGGACGAGCAAGACGATCGGCGAAGCGACCGCAAGCTTCGCGTGGGACCACAGCGGCGACCTGCCGCTCCTGCTGTCGGACGGCGCGAACAGCTACGTGTACGGGCCCGGCGGCCTGCCGATCGCGCAGATCGACGGCTCCGGCACGGTCGAGCGCTACCACCACGACGCGCTCGGCTCGACGCGGATGCTCACCTATGCCGACGGCACGACCGCGGGCATCTACACCTACGGCGCGTATGGGACGCTCGCCTCGAGAAGCGAAGGGTCCGAAGCGCCGGCGCTCGGCTTCGCCGGGCAGTACACCGACGCGGAGTCGGGCCTGCAGTACCTGCGCGCCCGCTCCTACGACCCCGCCACCGGCCAGTTCCTCACCCGCGACCCGCTCGCCTCCGCCACCGGCCAGCCCTACGCCTACGCCGGCGGCTCCCCGCTCGCCTACACCGATCCGAGCGGGTTGTTCCCAAGCTTCGGCGACATCGCCGGCGCCGCGGGCAACGCCGGCATGTTCGTCTCCGACGCCGCCGCCGGCACCCTGAACGAGCTGACCTTCGGCCTCAGCAACGCCATCGCCGGCGTCGACGGCTCCTGCGCGGGCCCCGGCTACGGCTTCGGCAGCGGCCTCGGGATCGCGGCCAGCTTCCTGACGCCCGGCGGAGGCGAGATACGCGCCGGCCTCGGCGTGGAGCGTGCGGGTCTCCATTGGAGCTGGAAGGTCCGCAGCACGGTTGGACGGGACGGCGGCATCTCGAGCTTCGCGAGAGAGATCCTCCACGGCGACACCATCTCCACGGTGCACCGCGTCGAGGTCGACGGCCGTGTGGTTCACCAGCACCAGATGCACATCGGAAAATACGGCGAGGAGCGCATGTTCCCCGATGCATGGGTCGAGTACCCGGCGAAAGGAACCGGATGACGACGTCCAGCTTCGCAGCAACCATCCTCGAGTCTGCCCGCCTCCTCCTGGAGGACCGCAGATCGGCGCTTGCGGATCGCGCTCTCGAGGCGAGGGCTGAGCTCAGACCCTGGCTCGACGGCGAGGACTGCGAGATTCGGGTCACCTTCTGGCACGGGACGTCGCTCGTGGACTTCTTCGAGGGCTTCGTCGTGCAGGGCGGTGAGCCGACAGCGTCGATGGACGAGATCAGAAGCTGGCTCGCCACGTCCATCGACGACGCGGTCTCAGAGGCCGGGAGTCCCTGACCCCTCACTCCGGCGTCGTATGCCTCAGTCGCGGCCGTGCAGCTCGTCGAGCTCGGCCAAGTCGACGCTGTCGCGGGGGCGGTCGCTGGCGCGCTTCATCTGGCGGAGGTGTGGGAGCGAGCAGACGGGCGCCTCGACGTCCGGCTCGAGCTCGACGAGCACGCAATGCGCTTCGAACTCGTCGAACGGCGGCGTGCCCGGCATCCGATTGAGGACGTGCAGCTCGCCCGCGCTGGTGAGGAGCTTGACGCTCGCTGGTCGCGAGAGCGCCTCGCCGGTAAGCGGCGCGTCGGTCACCGGATGACGCGCCCCCAGCTCGTTGAGCGCGTGCGCGAGCCGATCCATGTTGGCTACTGCGCTGTCAGGGACGAGATCGACGTCTCGCGTCGCGCGGATCACGCCATGGACGCCGGCGGCGAGGCCACCGACGATCACGTACCGCACGCCGGCGGCGTTGAGCGCTGCGACGAGGCGCTGCGGCTCGAAGGGTGAATCAGAAGCGGTCACGACGCGGTGCCTGGGCGAAGCGCAGGGCGGCGCGGCTGGCCTCGATCGTGCGCTTCAGGCGCTCGGACGGCGTGAGCGCACGGTGCTCTGCGATCCGCGCGGGGTCGTTCCATGTGCGCTGCCCGCCGAGGACGCCGGGGACGCTTCGCCGGTCGGTCATCGAGAGCAATGATCGCCCATCGGGCGGATGCGCGTCCGGCGACGCGCCCGCACCAGATCGGGAACAGAACTCTTGCGATGTGCGTGTCCGCTGATGCGAATGCAGCGGTACGATCGGCCCATGCCAACTCGCAAGCTTTCCGTCGTGCTGCGGGCCCCGATCGCCGATGCGGCACGGCAGGCTGCGAACCGTCGCGGGATGAGCCTGTCAGCCTGGCTCAACGAGGCGTCGGAGAACGCGCTGGCGCTCGAGGACGGGCTCGCCGCGGTTGCCGAGTGGGAGGCCGAGAACGGTGCGTTCACGCCCGCGGAGCTCGCCGCCGCCGACCGGATCCTCGACGACCTCGGCGTCCCAAGTCGTTTGTGAACGGCGTCACGTACGACGCTGGTGCGCTGATCGCCGCGGATCGCGGGTCGCGTGAGATGTGGGTGCTGCACCGACGTCTCGTGCAGCGAGGTGTCAGGCCGACGGTGCCGGCCATCGTGCTCGCGCAGGCGTGGCGCGGCAGACGCCAGGAGCGGGTTGCTCGGTTGCTGCGCGGCTGCCGCGTCACGGACTTCCGCGAGCAAGACGCGCGCGCCGCAGGCGAGGCGCTCGGGGCGAGCGGGACGAGCGACGTGGCCGATGCAAGCGTGGTCGTCACCGCGATTGCTCGTGCCGAGGCGATCGCCACGAGCGACCCCGCGGACGTGACTGCGGTCGCCAGCGCGCTCGGGCGGCGGCCGCGCCTGCACGTCGTCTGACGTCGCATGACGGGTCCGGGCGCAGCGACGGCCGCCCGCCGCTCAGCGCCGCAGCAGGACCACCCGCACCACCGCGGCCTTGTCGGAGCCGGTGGAGAGGGTGCCGCGGATGGTGACGCGGATCGTGCGCAGACGGGTGTGGCGCAGGGCGCGGGCGGCCTTGCGGGTGAGCTTGAGCTTCGGCTTGGCGGTGCGGCCGGGGGAGAGCGAGAGGCGGGCGCGGGCGATCCGGACCGCGCGGCGGGAGCGCTTGGCGTGACCGCGGCGGCGGCTGCCGTGGGCGCGCCCCGCGAGATGGAGGCGACGCGCGTCGCGGGGGGAGAGGCTTACCGTGAGGCGTCCCTTCGCAGCCTGGTTGGCGGCGGCGCGCAGGCCGATCCCTCGACGCAGCACGCCCCGCAGGCGCTGGACGGCGGCGCCGTCGAGCGCGACGGTGAAGCCCTCGCCGGACGGGAAGCGGCCGAAGCCGCCGGACGACCCGCCCGACCCCTTGGAGCCGCCGCCGGAGGACCCGGAGCCGCTGCCCGACCCGCCCGTGCCGCCGGAGCCCGAGCCCGAGCCCGAGCCGCCCGAGCCCGAGGAGCCCCCGCCGCCTCCGCCGCTCGACCCGCCGCCGCCGGGCGGCGCCACGACCGTCACCGCGACGCCCTTCTTGCTCGATCTGCCGTTGTCGTCGACCACCTCGACGCTCAGCACGATCACGCCCGGGTTCGGATACCCGCCGGCGGTCACGTGCGAGACGAGGCCCGTCGAGGTCTCGTAGGAGCCGTTGGCGTCGAGGTCCCAGCGGTACTCGGCGATCGAGCCGTCGCGGTCGCTCGAGCCGCTCGCGTCGAGCGTCAGCTGTTGGCCGACCTGCACCGTCGAGGGGCTCGCCACGAGCGTCACGAGCGGGAGCTGGTCCGCGACGGTGACGTCGAGCGTCGCCGGGTCGCTCGCGAGGTCGATGTCGTTGACCACGGTCACGCTCACGGATCTCGAGGCCCCCTCGGCGAACGCGTGCGTTGCGGTCGGGTCGGTGGTCGTCTGGACGGCCGAGCCGTCACCCCAGTCCCAGCGGTACTCGGCGAGCGTGCCGCCCGCGTCGGGCGTGGAGCCGCTCGCGTCGAACGTGTACGTCGTCCCGGGCTTGAGGATCCCCGACGCCGGCGGGTCCTGCAGCGCGATCGCCGCGACCGGCGCCGCGCCGACGAACACGCTCGCCGGGATCGAGGTGGCGAGCAGGGCGTCGCTGCCGTCGTAGGTCGTGAGCGTGGCGACGTAGTGCCCCCGGGTCGCGTAGGCGTGCGTCGTGATCGCCGTGCCGGAGGACGTGCTGGCGCTCTGGCCGTCGCCGTAGTCCCAGTCGTATCTGGCGATGTCGGCGCTCGTGCCGCTGTCGCCGAACGAGCCGCTGCCGTCGAACGTGGCCGTCGCGCCCGGGTCCAACGGGTTCGGCGTCACGTCGAGCACGGTCGAGGCGCAGCCGCTCGAAGAGCGTGGCGTCGGCGCCACCGGACGACGCGGTCGGGCGGTCGACGGTGCCGCTCGGGGCGAACGTCGGCGAGCAGATCGCCTGGCTCGCGGCGGGCGCGAGCGCGAGCGCCAGCAGCGCGAGCAGCGGGGCGGCGATGCGACGGGCGATCGGCATCGAGATCGCATCGGCATCCCCGCCCCGCGGGTCGAGCGACGCGGCCGCTCACGGCGTTTCGCTAGACGGATGTCCGACCCCGACCCGGCCGCTCAACCCCCACTACGCGCGCGCCGATGAGGGTCCCGTGGCTTCGTTCCGCCGCATGGCTGCCGCCTTGGCACACGACGAGTCCGGCCTCGGGCTGATCGAGGTCGTCGTCTCCTCGATGCTGCTGGTGCTCGTCGCCTCCGGCGTCTACCTGGGGCTCGACGCGGCGTCCGCCACCTCGGGGACCAACAAGCACCGCTCGCAGGCGACGGAGATCGCCCAGCAGGACCAGGACCGCATGCGCGCGATGGCCGTCACCGAGCTGTCGAACTACCGCGACAGCTCCACGACGACGGTCGGGCCGCTCACGTACACGGTCGCCTCGAGCGCGAGCTGGGTGACCGACGAGACCGGCACCGCCAGCTGCACGAGCGGCAGCGCGAAGGCGAACTACCTGCGCATCGCCTCGTCCGTCACCTGGCCGAGCATGCGCATCAAGCCGGTGACGATCGAGAGCGTCATCGCCCCGCCGGCCGGCTCGTTCGGCACGAACCTGGGCTCGCTCGCGGTCGAGGTGCGCGACCGCGAGGGCAACGGCGTCCAAGGCGCCAGCGTCGCGCTGACCGGGCCGCAGAGCTACACCGACGCGAGCAACGATCTCGGCTGCGTGCTGTGGGGCTACCTGCCGGTCGGGAACTACACCGTCGGGCTCTCGAAGGCCGGCTACGTCGACCCGAGCGGGGACCCGTCGCCGTCGAGCGACGCCGGCGTCGTCGGCGAGGCGACCTCGACGACCGCGTTCGACTACGACCTCGGCGGCCGCATCCAGGCGACGTACGAGACGCTCGACAGAGCCGGCGGCACGCCGGTCCCTGCCAACGGGACGTCCTTCACCGCCGTCACCTCGCACCTGACGGTGCCGCTCACGCCGTTCGGCGACGGCCAGCCGCACGCCGCCTACACGTCCGGGCTCGTCTACCCGTTCACGGACCCCTACGGCGTCTACGCGGGCAGCTGCGCCGGAGCCGACCCCAGCGCCTACGGCGGGACGACCCAGCTCGCGCAGGTGGAGCCCGGCGCCACCGCGGCCGTGACGCTGCGCGAGCCGCCGGTCGACCTGCTCGTCACGCGCGGCGGGGGCGCGGTGAGCGGCGCGACCGTGAAGCTGACCGGGACGGCGTCCGGCTGCGGGGCGCTGCCCGACCGCACCACCGGGGCCGACGGCTACCTGACCGACCGCGCGCTGCCGTACGGGACCTACGCGGTCTGCGTGCAGGCGACGATCGCCGGCACGACGTACGCGAAGAGCGGCACGATCGCGAACACGAGCGCCGCCGGCGTCGCCACCACCGACGCGACATACGACCTCACGAGCGCAGGGAGCTGCCCATGAGCCGGCTGCTGGGGCGCCTGCGCCGCGACCAGCGCGGCTTCACGCTCGTCGAGCTGCTCGTCTCGACCACGATCGGCGTCGGGGTGCTGCTCGGCGCCTTCACGCTGGCGGACGCCTTCCAGCACGCGGAGACGAGAATCTCCGACCGCAGCGAGGCGATCGCGCGCGGCCGCACCGCGATGGAGCAGCTCGTGCAGGAGCTGCGCTCGCAGGTCTGCCTCGGACCCGGCTACCCGGCGATCACGTACGGCGACGACGACCACGTCACCTTCTACGCCGACCTCGCGAACACGACGTTCGTGCCCGAGCAGCGCGACCTCTCGTTCGCAAACGGCGCGATCACCGAGAAGACCTACCCGGGCACGCAGACCGGCGGGCAGCCGCCGTTCACGTTCGCGACCACGCCGTCGCGCACCCGCGTGGTCCTCGACCACCTCGCGCGCCAGCAGTCCGGCGGGGCCGACGTGCCGATCTTCCGCTACTACACGTTCGACGGCAACGACCCGATCCGCCCGTCCAGACTGCTCGCGACGCCGCTGAGCGCGAACGACGCGCAGCGCGTCGTCCAGATCACGGTCGCCTACCAGTCGCTGCCCGCCCGCATCGGCACCGCCTCGACCGGCGAGCCGTTCACAGCCAACGTCTACGTGCGCACGGCCGACCCCACCGATCCCGACCACTCGCCCCTCTGCATCTAGATGCTCGAACGACTCCGCACCCGTCTGCGCGCCGAGGAGGGCTGGACCCTCATCGCGGTCCTCGGCGTGATGCTGGCCGGCATGGCGCTCAGCGTGGCCGCGTTCGCCGCCGCGCGCGGGGACGTGCACCTGAGCCGCAACGACCAGGACCAGAAGCGCGCGTACGCGGCCGCGGAGGCGGGCGTGCAGGACTACTTCTTCCACCTCACGCAGGACAACGCCTACTGGGCCAAGTGCACCGACGTCTCGCCCGCGCACCCGGCGCTCAACCAGCTCGGCGCCTCGCCGCTGAAGACGCGCAGCGTGCCGGGCTCGGACACGAGCTACGCGATCGAGCTGATCCCCGCCAACGGCGCGACCGCGTGCGACCCCGGCGACGCGACCGGCACGATGATCGTCGCCGCCGGCGGGCCGATGTCCGGCACCTTCAGCATCAAGTCGACCGGCTTCTCCAACGGCGTCAAGCGCAGCGTCGTCGCGACCTTCCGCCGCCGCAGCTTCCTCGACTACCTCTACTTCACCGACTACGAGACCTCCGATCCGTCGTGGTACGTGCTGTACGCGAACGGCAACCCGACACGGGTCGGCACCTACAGCGGGGGCTGGAGCGGCACCTTCACGCCGAGCGGCGGCCCCGACCTGCCGACGTGGGCGGCGAGCGAGTGCCCGCGCTACTGGCGCAACGACCGCTCGAGCCAGCGCTGGCCGGCGTCGCCGGACAACGCCTGGCAGCAGCAGGTGAGCGGAACCTGGGGCAGCACCTCGACCTCGTCGATCCACTGCACGGAGATCCAGTTCGTCAGCGGCGACACGATCGAGGGGCCGCTGCACACGAACGACGACATCCTCGTCTGCGGGTCGCCGACGTTCGGGCGCACCTCACAGGACTCGATCGAGGTCTCCGGCAGCGGCTGGCGCCAGAACTGCTACGGCTCGCCGAACATCGTCGGCACCTGGAAGCCGTACTCGCCGGTGCTGACGCCGCCCCCGTCGAGCACCTCGCTCAAGCAGATCGCCGACGCCAGATACATCCTCAGAGGCACGACGAGAATCGAGCTGCAGGACAGCCAGATGGTCGTCACGAACGCCAACCTCAGCCCGGCGACGCAGACGTGGCCGCTGCCGTCCAACGGCGTCGTCTACGTCGACAACGACGCGACCGCCGGCTGTGCCGTCTCGGCCTACCAGGCGCTCGCGCCCTACAGCGACCCCGCCGGCTGCGCCGACGCCTACGTGAGAGGAACCTACGCGGAGGACCTCACGATCGCGAGCGCGAAGGACATCGTCGTCGAGGGCGACATCGCGCGCGTCGGCGACAAGATGCTCGGCCTGATCGCCGACAACTTCGTGCGCGTCTACCACCCGACGAGACCGGACCCCTACCACCCCGACGACAAGACCCGCTGCGTCGAGGACGGCGGCCCGACGAACATCACGATCGAGGCGGCGATCCTCGCGCTCAACCACTCCTTCACGGTCGACAGCTACTTCTGCGGCTCGCCGCTCGGCACGCTGACGGTGAGAGGGACGATCGCGCAGAAGTTCCGCGGCCCGGTCGGGCGCGGCAGCGGCTCGACGATCACGTCGGGCTACTACAAGGACTACGAGTACGACGACCGCCTGCGGCTGCGCGAGCCGCCGCACTTCATCGACCCGGTGCAGGCGTCCTGGCGCATCCAGCGCTATGCCGAGCAGGTGGGCGGGAGCTGAGCGTGGAAGGAGCATCGGCAATGCTCGCGCTCGCCCTCTGCGCCGCGGCCGGCGGCCTGCTCGCCGGCTCGTTCCTGAACGTCGTCGCGTGGCGCATGCCGCGCGGCGAGTCGCTGCTGCTGCCCGGCTCGCACTGCCCCGGCTGCGAGCACCCCGTGCGCCCGTACGACAACGTGCCGGTGATCTCGTGGCTCGTGCTGCGCGGTCGCTGCCGCGACTGCCGCGCGCCGATCGCCGCGCGCTACCCGCTCGTCGAGGCGCTCACCGCGGCGCTGGCGGCCGGCGTCGTGCTGACGAACGACGGCCTGCACGACGTGCTGCTCGGGCTCGTGCTCGTCGCGCTGCTCGTGCCGATCGCGCTGATCGACCTCGACCACCGCATCATCCCCAACCGGCTGACCGCGCTCGGCGCCGTGGCGGCGCTCGCGATCGGCGCCGCGACCGACCTCGGCGGCGTTCCGCAGCAGCTGATCGCGGGCGCCGCGGCGGGCGGATTCCTGCTGCTCGCCGCGCTCGCCCGGCCGGGCGGGATGGGCATGGGCGACGTCAAGCTCGCCGGCATGCTGGGGCTGTTCCTCGGCCGCGAGGTGGCGGTCGCGCTGCTCGTCGCGCTGCTTGCCGGCACGGTCGTCGGCGTCGCGATCATGGCGCGCAAGGGCACCGGGGAGGGGCGCAAGACGGCGATCCCGTTCGGCCCGTTCCTCGCGCTCGGCGGCGTCGTCGGCGTGATGGCCGGCCCCGCGATCGTCGACTGGTACCTGTCGACGTTCGCCTGAGTGGTCCCGCCCGCCCGCAGCCCACGCCTGGCCCTCTGACCCAGACCCCGCAACCACGCTCAACCATCCGGCCAGATACGCCGATGTAAGCGCTGATGCCCCGCGCACGCACATCCGGCCGCGCCGTGGTCGGCCTCGACATCGAGCCGGGCTTCGTCGCCGCCGTCCAGGCGCGCGCGACGGCCGGCGACGGCCTCGCGATCGAGCGCGCCGCCGGCCTGCCGCTGCCCCCGGGAGTCGTGCGCGACGGCGAGGTCGCCGACCCGGCCGCGCTCGCGGAGGTCCTCAGAGAGCTGTTCCGCCAGCACAAGCTCGGCAAGCGCGTGCGAATCGGCGTCGCCAACCAGCGCATCGTCGTGCGGACCGTCGACCTTCCGCCGCTGAGCGACGCGAAGGAGATCGCCGCCGCGGTCCGCTTCCACGCGCAGGACCACATCCCGATGCCGCTCGAGCAGGCGGTGCTCGAGCACCAGTCGCTCGGGCTCGTCGACACCGCGGACGGGCAGCGCACGCGCATCGTGCTCGTCGCCGCCCGGCGCGACATGGTCGAGCGCCTGCACGCCGCCGCGCGGCAGGCGGGCCTGCGCCCCGACGGGATCGACCTGGCGGCGTTCGCGATGATCCGCGCGCTGCACGGGGGCCGCGCAGCCGGCGCCGGCGCCACGCTCTACGTGTCGATCGGCGGCGTCACGAACCTCGCGCTCGCCGAGGGCACGACGTGCGTCTTCACGCGCGTCGCCCCGGGCGGCGTCGAGACGCTCGCGGCGGAGCTCGCGGAGCGGCGCGGGCTCACGCTCGAGCACGCGCGCCAGTGGCTCGTGCACGTCGGCCTGCTCGCGCCGGTGGAGGGGATCGCGGGCGACGCCGAGGTCGTCGAGGAGGCGCGCAGCGTGCTGAGCGACGGCGTGCGCCGGATCGCCGACGAGGTTCGCAACTCGCTGGACTTCCACCGTGCGCAGGCCGGCGCGCTGGCGGCCGAGCGCGCGGTCGTGACCGGACCGGCGGTGACGATCCCCGGGTTCTGCGACCAGCTCGGCGCGGCGATCGGGCTGCCCGTCGAGGTCGGGACCGTCAACGAGGCGAAGCCGGGCGCCGCAGGCGGGATCGAGGCGGGACGGCTCGCCGTCGCGGCCGGGCTCGCCGTCGCGGAGCCCCCGCGCGCGGCGCCGAGCGGCGCGGAGGACACGCCGGCGCCATGAGAGCCGTCAACCTGATCCCCGGCGAGGCCGGTCGCGGCGGCAGCGGCGGCGCGAGCGCCGGCCCGTGGGTCGTGCTCGGCGTGCTCGGGCTGCTGCTCGCGGGCGTCGTCGCGTACGTGCTGACGAGCAACCAGCTCGTCGACCGCCGCGCCGAGCTCGCCTCGCTGCAGACGCAGGCGCGTGTCGTGCAGGCGCAGGCGGAGGCGACGCGGCCCTACCGCGAGTTCGCCGCGCTCGCGCAGGCACGCGTACAGACCGTGCGCCAGCTCGGCGCCGCGCGCTTCGACTGGCACCGCGCGTTCGCGGACCTCGCACGCGTGATCCCGGACGACGTCTGGCTCACGTCGCTGCTCGGCACCGTCACGACGGGCGTCAGCGTCGACGGCGCCGGCTCCGGCGACACCGGCGCGACGCGCAGCGCGCTGCCGAACCCGGCGATCGAGCTGAGCGGCTGCACCACGAGCCACGACGGCGTCGCGCGGCTGATCTCGCGGCTGCGCCTGATGACCGGCGTCGTGCGCGTCGCGCTGGCGGACTCGACGAAGGACGACGGCGGGAGCGGGAGCGGGGGCGGTGGGAGCGGCGGCGACTGCCGCTACGGCCACGACCGCTTCCCGCAGTTCGGCGTCGTCGTCTTCTTCGCGCCGCTGCCCGACGTGCCCTCGCCGGCGCAGCCGGGCGCGGACGCCGGCACGCCGGGTGCCGCGACGGCGCCCTCGTCCGGCTCCGCCACGCCGGCCGCGCAGACGACGCCCGCGCCGGTCGGCGGCGGCTCCACGAGCGGAAGCGAGATCCGATGACCACGCGCGACCGCGTGATGCTGCTCGTCGTCGCCGTCGCCGCGCTGGCGGCCGCCGGCTGGTTCCTCGTGCTCTCGCCGATGCGCGACGAGGCGGACAGCCTCTCCGCCCAGATCGACACGCAGCGCCAGGCGCGCGACGCGGCGCTCGCCGACGTCGCGGCCGGCGAGCAGGCGCGCGACTCCTACGCGCACGACTACGCGACCGTCGCGAGACTCGGCGCCGCCGTGCCGGAGGACGACAACGTCGCGTCGCTGCTCGTGCAGGTCCAGCATGCCGCGAGCGCGACCGGCGTCGACTTCCGCTCGCTGAAGGTCGGCGGCGGCTCCGGTGCCGCCGCTCCCGCCCCGCCGTCCTCGCCGGCGCCCGCCACGCAGGCGGCCACCGCGACGCTGCCGCCGGGCGCCGTCGTCGGCACCGCCGGCTTCCCGACGATGCCGTTCTCGTTCAGATTCACCGGCGACTTCTTCAAGATGTCCGACTTCGTCGGCCGGCTCGAGCGCTTCCTCGTCGTGCGCAACCGCGCGCTGGCGGTCAACGGCCGCTTCATGACGATCGACGGGATCGGCCTCAACGCCGCACCCGGCGGCTTCCCGAAGGTCACGGCGGCGGTGGCGGCGACGACGTACCTGCTGCCGGCGAGCCAGGGCCTGACCGACGGCGCGACGGCCGGCGGCCCGTCCGGCGCGGGCACGCCCGCGAGCGACGGCTCGTCCTCCGGATCGGGCGGCGGCGTCTCGACGCCGACCGCGACCGCGACCCCGGTGGTGCGCTGACGATGAGACCGGTGCGCGACCTGTGGAGCGAGATGGTCGACCGGCGGCTGTGGCCGCTCGCGTTGCTGCTCGTCGTGGCGCTCGTGGCGGTGCCCGTCGTGCTGGCGAAGAAGCCGCCTGCCGACCAGGCGGCGGCGCCCGCGGACGTGCCGCTCGTCCCGGCCGCATCGGCGGCGCTCGCGGGCACCCCGGCGGTGAGCGTCTCCGAGGCCGCCGCGGCGGGGATCCCGCTGCGCGGCCGCGCGAAGAACCCGTTCAAGCAGCAGCATGTGCCCGCCAGAGCGGCCGCCGAGGGCGGCAGCGCGCCCGTCGACGCGGGCGGGTCGGCCGGCGCCGGGTCGAGCGCCGGCGGCTCCGGCGCCCCCGCGACGGGCGGCGGAAGCGGGTCGTCCGGCGGCGGCTCCAACGGAGGCGGCTCCGCGACGCCCGCGCCGAGAACGTTCACGTACGCCTCGATCGACGTGCGCTTCGGCCGCGCCGGCGCACCGCTGCACGAGATCCGCGACGTGCCGCGGCTCGCCCCGCTGCCCAGCGCCGCGACGCCGATCGTGATCTTCATGGGGATGCGCAGAGACCACGAGACGGCCGTCTTCATGGTCTCCACCGACGTCCACGCGCAGGGCGACGGCAGATGCGTGCCGTCGAAGAAGGACTGCCAGGCGGTCGAGCTCAGAAGAGACCAGGTGGCGTTCCTCGACTTCGCCGCCGCCGACGGCTCCGTCACGCAGTACGAGCTGGACCTGGTCGACGTCGCGGTGCACGAGACGACCTCCAAGGCGAAGGCGAGCCGCGCCTACGCGCGCGCCTCGGCCGCCGGGCGCCGGATCGTGCGCCGCCGCGCCGCCACCTCGGCCGTGATGAGCGCGCTGCGCTACTCGCCGAGCAGCGGTGTGCTCGACGCCGTCGCAGGCACCTACCTCGAGCGTGACGGCGCGCCGCCGGCCGCGCGTGGCGAGGGTCCGCAGGCGGCCGCCGGCGCGGCGCCGCGCGCGCCCGTGCTCGAGCCGCTTCCCTGAAACGGGGCCGGGCCGCCGGGCGCGGCGCGGCGTGCGCGCCGACGCGCACGTAACCTGTACGCCCTCATGACGCTCCGCCTGATCACCGCCGGCGAGTCGCACGGCCCCGGCCTCACCTGCATCGTCGAGGGCCTGCCGGCCGGCCTCGAGCTCGACCGCGACGCGATCAACGGCGACATGGCGCGCCGTCAGCTCGGCCACGGCCGGGGCGGGCGCATGAAGATCGAGAGAGACCGAGCGGACGTCACGGCCGGCGTCCGCCACGGCCGCACGCTCGGCGGCCCGGTCGCGCTCCAGATCCCCAACAGAGACTTCGCCAACTGGGAGGAGCGCATGAGCCCCTGGCCGGTCGAGGCGGAGGTGCCGGAGGTGCACCTGCCGCGTCCCGGCCACGCCGACCTCGTCGGCACGTGGAAGTACCGCACCGGTGACGTGCGCAACGTCCTGGAGCGCGCCAGCGCGCGCGAGACGGCGGCGCGCGTGGCCGGCGGCGCGCTCTGCAAGGCGTTCCTGCGAGCGCTCGGCGTCGAGGTCCGCTCGCATGTCACCCGCATCACGTCGGTCGCCGCGCCCGTACCGTCCAGGCCGCTGACCGTCGCGGACTTCGACCACGTCGACGAGTCGCCCGTGCGCTGCCTCGACGCCGAGGCGAGCGCGGCGATGGTGCAGGAGATCAACAGACTGCGCAAGGCGAACGAGTCGCTCGGCGGCACCTACGAGGTGATCGCCTTCGGGCTGGTGCCCGGCCTCGGCTCGCACGTCTCGTGGGAGGAGCGCCTCGACGGCCGCATCGCGATGGCGTTGATGTCGATCCAGGCGATGAAGGGCGTCGGCATCGGCGACGGCTTCGACCTCGCGGCCGTGCCGGGCTCGCAGGCGCACGACGAGATCTTCTACAGAGACGACGGCGGCTTCTTCCGCGAGACGAACCGCGCCGGCGGTCTCGAGGGCGGCATGACGACGGGCACGCCGCTCGTCGTGAGAGTCGCGATGAAGCCGATCCCGACGCTGACGAAGCCGCTGCGCTCGGTCGACATCGACACGAAGGAGCCGGCCGAGGCGCTGCGCGAGCGCACGGACTCGTGCACCGTGCCCGCCGCCGGGGTGGTGGGCGAGGCGATGCTCGCCCACGTGCTCGCCGACGCGTACCGGCGCAAGTTCGGCGGCGACCACATCGACGACGTCCGCGAGGCCGTCCGCGCCTACGAGGAGCGGATCGGGTGGCGCCGCCGCTGACGCACGACGGGCCGCTGCGCCCGCCCGCCGGCCGCGCGCTCGTGTTCGTCGGCTTCATGGGCGCCGGCAAGACGACCGCCGCGCGGCGGCTCGCGAGAGCGCTCGGGCTCGACCTGACCGACAGCGACGCGGTCATCTCCGAGCACATCGGCATGCCGATCGACCGCTGCTTCGCCGAGCAGGGCGAGGCGGCGTTCCGCGCGATCGAGGCCGAGCTGGTGGGGGAGATGCTGGAGGGGGCGGACGGCGGCGTGTTCTCGCTCGGCGGCGGCGCGCTGCACGCCGAGCGCATCCGCGCCGCGCTCAGACGCCACATCACGATCCTGCTCGACGTCGACGTGAACGTCGCGTGGGAGCGCGCCGCCGGCCGCGGCCGCCCGCTCGCGCGCGACCCGCACGCGTTCCGCGACCTGTACGTGCGCCGCCGGCCGCGCTACATGGCGGCGGCCGACGTCGTGCTGCCGGCCGACCGCCGCGACCGCATCGACGACGCGCTGCCGTCGATCCTCGCGTTGGCGGAGGCGCCGGAGGGCACCCGCCTGCTGTGGGCGACGTCCGCCTCCGGCGAGTACCCGGTGTTCGTCGGCCGCGGCCTGCTCGGGGCGCCGCTCTCTCCGGTGCCGGGCCAGGGGTTCGTCGTGACCGACGACGAGGTCGGCCCGCTGTACGCGCAGCGGCTCGGCGCGCCGGCGGCGACGATCTCGTTCCCCGCCGGGGAGCAGCACAAGTCGCTGAGAACGGCGGAGCGCGTGTGGATCGAGCTGGCGGACCGCGGCATGACGCAGAGCGACCACCTCGTCGCGCTCGGCGGCGGCGTCGTCGGCGACCTCGCCGGCTTCGTCGCGGCGACCTACCAGCGCGGCGTGCCGATCGTGCAGGTCCCGACGACGCTGGTCGCGCAGGTCGACTCCGCCTATGGCGGCAAGACCGGGGTCGACCTGCCGAACGGCAAGAACTACGTCGGCGCCTATCACCAGCCGTCGTCGGTCGTCGCCGACGTGGAGACGCTCGAGACGCTGCCGCGCGAGGAGGCGGCCGCCGGCTACGCGGAGGTCCTGAAGACGGCGCTGATCGCGGGCGGGGACCTGTGGGAGCGCGTGCGCCGGGGCGAGGACCCCGACGCCGACGTGATCTTCGCCTGCGCGCGCACGAAGCTCGCGGTCGTCGCGATGGACGAGCGCGACGCCGGCCTGCGCCAGGTGCTCAACCTCGGGCACACCGTCGGGCACGCGATCGAGACCGTGACCGGCTACGCCCGCTACCGCCACGGCGAGGCGGTCGGCCTCGGGCTGCTGGCGGCGCTGCGGCTCTCCGGCCAGGACGCGCTGCGCTCCGAAGTCGCCGCGCTGCTCGCCGCGCGCGGGCTGCCGACGCAGCTCGACGAGGGCGTCGACCCCGACGCCGTGCTCGTCGCGACCGCGCGCGACAAGAAGCGCCGCAGCGGCGAAACCGTCCCGTTCGTGCTGCTCGACGCCCCCGGCGCCGCGCGGCCCGGCTGCCAGATCGAGGACGGCGAGCTGCGCGCCGCCGTGCGGGAGCTGAGCGCCGCGTGACCGCCAACCGCGCGTCGCACAACCGGATCGCCGTCATGCACGGCGTGAACCTCGACCAGCTCGGCCGCCGGCCGGCGGCCTACTACGGCGCGCTGAGCCTGATGCAGCTCGAGGCGCGCATCGCCGGCTGGGGCGCGGAGCTGGACCTCAGCGTCCAGTTCTTCCAGACCAACCACGAGGGCGCGTTCGTCGAGGAGCTGCACCGGCTGGAGGACACCGTCGACGGGCTGATCCTCAACCCGGGCGCGTGGACGCACTACTCGTTCGCGATCCGCGACGCGCTCGAGATCGCCGGCATCCCGGCCGTCGAGGTCCACCTCTCCGACATCGGCGCGCGGGAGGAGTGGCGGCAGGTCTCGGTGGTCCGCGACCTGTGCGTCGCCACCGTCGCCGGCAGAGGCCCGGACGGCTACCGTGAGGCGCTCGGGCTGCTGCGCGACGAGCTGGGCCGATGAGCGACGGCGGCGCAGGTCGCGCCTCGGACACCCGCGCGGACCGCCTCGCGGCGCTGCTCGACGAGCGCGAGGTCGACGCGCTGCTGGTCACGGACCTCGTCAACGTCCGCTACCTCACGGGCTACACGGGCAGCAACGGCGTCGCGCTCGTCGGCGTCGGCGGGCTGCGCTGCTTCGTCACCGACTTCCGCTACGTCACGCAGGCCGAGCAGCAGGTGCACGGCTTCGAGCGGCGCGTGGGCGAGCAGGACCTGCTCGACGACGCGATCGCCGCGCTGCCGGCCGGCGACGTGCGCCTCGGGATCGAGGACCAGCACATGTCGGTGCGGACGTACGACCGCCTGCGCGCGGCGCTGCCGGCGAGCGTCGAGCCGGTTCGCGCCGGCGGGTCGGTCGAGCAGCTGCGCGAGGTCAAGGACGCGACCGAGGTCGCGGCGATCCGCGCCGCCGCCGAGCTGGCCGACGCCGCGCTGGAGCGGACGCTCCGCGACGGTCTCGCCGGGCGCACGGAGCGCACCGTCGCGCTCGCGCTCGAGCAGGAGATGCGCCGTCTGGGCGCCGAGCGGGCGAGCTTCGACACGATCGTCGCGCACGGCGCGCACGGCGCCCTGCCGCACGCGGTGCCGCGCGAGGCCACGATCGAGGCCGGCGCGCTCGTGACGATCGACTGGGGCGCACAGCTGGACGGCTACTGCTCGGACTGCACGCGCACGTTCGCCGCCGGCGCCGAGCCGTCCGAGCGCGCCCGCGAGGTCTACGAGCTCGTGCTGCGCGCGCAGCTGGCGGGCCTGGACGCGGTCCGTCCCGGCGTGCACGGGCGCGACGCCGACGCCGCGGCCCGCGCGGTGATCGAGGCGGCCGGGCACGGCGAGCGCTTCGGCCACGGCCTCGGCCACGGCGTCGGCCTGGAGATCCACGAGGCGCCGCGCCTCTCGAGGGCCTCCGACGCGACCCTCGCCGCCGGCAACGTCGTGACGGTCGAGCCGGGCGTCTACCTTCCCGGCGAGCTCGGCGTCCGCATCGAGGACCTCGTCGTCGTGACCGACGACGGCCGCGAGCGCCTCAGCACCCTCCCGAAGGATCTCACGATCACCTGAGCGTCAGGGGACGACGTCGCCGGACGTGCCTGGTGTGACGCCGGAGTGGAGCGCCGGCTCCGCGGCGCCGGAGCGCCGCTCCAGGCGGCGTGTCTCGCGCGGCAGCAGCGCGAGCAGCACGAGCAGGGAGGCGGCCGCGCCGGCGGCGCCCATCACGGTCGTGGCGCCGAGGTGATCGGCGAGGATCCCGATCAGCACGAGCCCGGGCGGCAGCAGCGCGAAGGAGCCCATCCAGTCGTAGGAGGCCACCCGCGAGAGCGCCTGCGGCGGGATCCGCTGCGCGAGCGCGGTCTCCCACCAGACGCCGAACAGCGCAAGCCCGACCCCGGCGAGGACGGCGCACGGCAGCACGACCGCGAGCGGGGCGCCGAGCGCGAACGCCAGCAGCACGAGCCCGAACGGGACCGTCAGCAGGATCCCCGTGCGCAGCGGCAGCCGCGGGCGCCAGCGCAGCGCCGTGAGCGCGCCTGCGGCGGTTCCGAGCCCGATGGCGGCGGCGACCCAGCCCCACAGCGCGGGGTCGCCGTAGCGGTCGGCGGCGACCGTCGGCCCGAGCACGACGTATGGCGCAAAGCCGAGCACGAGGTGGACGGCGAAGACCGCGATCGTCACCCACACCCACGCGCGCGAGCGGACCTCGCGCCAGCCGTCGCGCAGCTCTCCGGGCAGCGAGGTGCGTGCGCGGGGCTCGCCGCGCCGGCGCGGGCGCACGAGCGCGAGCAGCCCGGCGCTGACGACGAACGTGCCCGCGTCGATCGCGAACGCCGCGCCGGTGCCGAGGGTCAGCACGAGCACGGTCGCGAGCGCCGGGCCGGCGAACTCCGCGAGCGTCTGCGTGAAGCCGTTGGCGGCGTTCGCCTCCTGGATCAGCTCCTCCGGGACGGTCTGCGGCACGAGCCCGCTGTAGGCGGGGCGGAAGAACGCCTCCGCCGCGCCGAAGCAGACCTCGATCGCGACCAGCTGCCAGATCGTCAGCGCGTCGGCGAAGATCAGGATCGCGAGCAGCGTGTGCAGCGCGGCGCGGATCAGGTCGGTGGAGACCATGATGCGGTGGCGGGGGAGACGGTCGGCCCACACGCCGCCGATCAGCAGGAACGTCACGAGCGCCGCCGTCTGCGCGGCGAGCACGATCCCGAGGTCGGTCGTCGAGCCGGTGCGCTCGGTCACGAGCAGCGCAAGCGCGACCAGGACGATGCGGTCGCCAGTCGTCGAGATCGTCTGACTGAGGAACAGCCAGCGGAAGTCCGTTTCGCGCCAGAGCCGGGGGAGTGCGTGCACGCAGCCGTGCAGGCTACGGGTCTTGAGCGCTCAGGGGACCCAGACGGCAGCTTCCGGGGTCTCGTGGTGGCCTACCCTGGGGCGCGATGAGCGATCTGCTGCGCGTCCTGGCGATCCTCGGGCTCGTCGCGGGCAACGCGTTCTTCGTGATCGGCGAGTACGCGGTGGTGACCGGGCACCGCGCCGCGCTCGCCGGGCGCGCCGCGGCGGGGAGTGCCGGCGCCCGCTCGGCGCTGCGGCTGATGGCCGACCCGGTCCGCGTGATCTCGACGGTGCAGGTGGGCATCACCGCGATCGCGATCCTCACGGGCGCGGTCGGCGAGCCGCTCGTGCGCGACCTGCTCGGCCCCGGCGTCCCGCCGTGGCTGGGCTTCCTGCTGGCGTTCGGCGTCGTGACCTACCTGTCGGTCGTGCTCGGGGAGCTGGTGCCCAAGGCGCTGACGCTCGACCGCGCCGAGCAGCTCGCGGTGCTCGTGGCGCCGGCGATCGAGGCGACCGCGGTGGTCCTGCGCCCCGCCGTGTGGGTGTTGCAGGGCTCCGCGCAGCTGCTGCTGCGTCCGTTCGGGGTCCGCGACGTGAGCGCCGGCGCGGGCGTCCGCTCGCCGGAGGAGCTGCAGGCGTTGATCGACGAGGCGGAGGGCAGCGGGGTCATCGAGCGCGCCCAGGAGGAGCTGCTGCACAACGTCTTCCACTTCGCCCGCCAAGAGGCGCGCGATGTGATGGTCCCCGCGCGCGAAGTGGCTTGGCTCGACGGCGCGGCCGAGGCCGAGGCCGCGCTCGGGACGGTCGTCGCCTATCCCCACAGCCGCTACCCGGTCGGGGACGGGTCGCTGGACCGCCCGCTCGGGGTCGTGCACGTGCGCGAGCTGCTCGCGGCGGCGCGCGCGGACCCGCAGGCACCGGTCGGGCCACTGGCGCGCCCGGCGACGGTCGTCCCGCCGACGAAGGACCTCGGCGCGCTGCTGCGCGAGCTGCGGGAGCGCCGCGAGCAGCTCGCGGTCGTCGTCGACGAGTACGGCGCGACGGCGGGGATCGTCGGCATGGCCGACATCCTCGAGGAGATCGTCGGCGATCTGCAGGACGAGTACGACCTGCCCGACGACACGCTGGCGTGGGTCGACGAGCGCACCGTCCGCGTCGCCGGCTCGATGACGATCGACGACTTCAACGAGGCGCTCGGGACGCGGCTGCCGCAGGACGGCCCGCGCACGATGGCCGGACTCGTCTTCGACGCGCTCGGCCGCCGCCCGGGCGTGGGCGACGCGGTCACCGTCGCGAACGCGCGCTGCGCGGTGGAGGAGGTCGACGGCGCCCGCATCGCACGGCTGTCCGTCCGCCTCCCGGCGGGTGCCGCGGCACGTCCCCGCGCGGACGACGGGTCGTAGCGGTCGGGCGCCGTCGCGCCGGTCATCCGCGCGCCCTGAGGTTCAAGGCGTCGCTCAAGCTGCTCAAACAGGTGCGTCTTGAAGTCCTGCGTCGAGCGATGCCTGCTTCGCACGTCGACGTGCGCCTCAACGGCCTCACGCATGAGCTGCTCGACCTCATTGCGTGAAGCGGCGACGGCAGTGCAGCCGGGGAGGTCGAGGGAGTAGGCGCCCCAGGAGTCCGGTCCCTGCCCGTAGCTCACGAGGTACTGCATCATCGGAGCTCCTCCAGTCCGCTCGTCCGGCGGATGCTTCCCAGGGTGCCTGGCGGGACGGTGGTGAGGTCGACGGTCGGATCGGCGGATTGGTGCCCGATGCCCTTCCGATGATCACCGCTGCCTTCGAGAATGCCTCATCCGATAACCCCGAGCACTGGCAGAACGCTGCCTCAACCTGTCGACGACTCCTGATGACCGCAGCCGATCGGTTGCGGCCTCCTGGCCCAGACGTTGACGGTCGACGGATGGGGCAGGGAAACTATGTCAATCGGCTCGTGGACTGGGTGGTTTCCCGCGCGACGAGCAAGACCGCCGCCACGATGATCACTGCTGATCTCGAGTTTCTCGGTGCTCGACTCGATGCGGCGGACGGCGCAGGGCAAAAGGGCGCCCATGTGAGCGCCAAGCCCGTTCTCGCGGCTCGATGCGTTTCGCTTCGTGACGGGGACATACCTGCTGCTGGGTGACCTTCTGCAAACGCAGGACGTCGATGCTCCGAGCGTTGGGTAGCCACAGGCGAGGCTGAGAGCTACGGCACCAGGCGAAACGCGGGAACGTGTGTCGGTCGCACCACGCTGAAGTGGCGTCGGTCGACGGTCGCGATGTCGCTGACGTCGAGGCGTTCGGCGGCGGCGATCACAGACGCGTCGACGGTTCCCAGTGGAAGGTCGTGGTACTGGACCACTAGCTCGACCATGCGGAGGGGGTCTGCTGGATGGAGAGGCTCCAGAGCGAAGGCACCGCTGCCAAGATCGCCGAGGAAGCGGGCCTCCGCCTCCCAGCCGAGCCGTGTCGCGAGGAGGTATGCGACCTCGGTGATGGCGAGGGTGGGGACGATGAGCGGCCCGGGGTGGGTCTCCAACAGTTCGAGGCAGGCAGCGTGGTGGGCGTCGTCGGCGTCGACGTACGCGTACAGCGGACCGGCGTCGACGATCAGCGAGATGGCGCCGACTCCGCGCGGATGATCTCCTCGACCCGCTCGGAGACGTCGTTGCGTCCACTGCGACCTGCGGCGGCGGCGCCCAGCTTGCGACGCGAGCCGGTCGCGCCGAGGTGCGCCTCGAGCGCCGTGCGCGTGATCTCGGCGATGGTCGTGCCGCGCCGCCGTGCCTCGTGGCGCAGGCGTGCGTCGAGATCCTCCGGCAGCTTCACCGTCGTACGAACCATAGGGATGCCAGCATATCATTCACGTCTCGGCTGGGCGAAGCCGCGCGTCGCCGCTCGGGCTACGTAGAATCGCCGCCGTGACCTCCACGAACCAGTTCTGTTTGTGACGAGAATGATCATTGCACCGGGCGTTGCATAGGTGCAACGCTGACGTTGCGCTGATGCTACACTGCTTCCTGTGCTGGACACCGGACATCACGATCGCCGCCTCCAGCGGCGGCTGCGCGAGAGCCCCGAGTTTCGCATGGAGTTCGAGAGGCAGCAGCGCGAGATCGCCGCGATCGACGCGGTCATCAACGCGCTCGACGAGTTGCGCTCGGAGCGCAGCCTCACGAAAGCTGAGCTTGCGCGGGAGATCGGTAAGAACGAGGCGAGCATCCGCCGTCTGCTGACGGCACCGGTGAACCCTGAGCTGCGCACGGTCGTCGCGCTGGCAGACGCGCTCGACGCGGACATCCGCATCGTCCCGCGCAAGCGGACTGCGGCACGCCGCAAGACGCAAGTGGCGTAGCGCGCCACGCGTCCTGGCGCTTGCCTACATTCGGGCGATGCCGTGGGGCGTCGTCTACTACAGAACGGCTGACGGTCGGGTTCCGGCCGACGAGTTCCTCGACCGCTGCCCTGACAAGGTCGAGGCGACGATCCTCGCCGTTCTGGAGGCCGTGCGCCGCGCACCCCCGCCGGCGTTCAGCGGCGGCGGCAAGTGGGAAGCGATGCGCGGGTCCATGGGCGGCTACTACGAGATCCGCGTCACCGGGCCGGGGCGACGCCAGTACCGACTCTTCTGTCGGCTGGAGAACGGCACGCCGACGGAACTCGCCGAGCGCGGCTTCGCCGACCCGCAGATCGCTGTGATCGGCGGGATGGACAAGCCTTCCGGGCGAGTGTTCTCGGACGCCGACTACCGCCGGCATGTTCGGAGACTCGGCGACGACTACCTGAGCATGTTCCCGCGGCGGATTGCGGTGTAGGGGAAAGAGGCGTAAGCCCACGCGCCCAGAGACTGTCGGGCGCTGGCCGCGGCGATCTCCCATCTGAGGCAGGTGCTCGGGGCGCTCTTGAGGCGCTCGGCGACCCACTCTGGCATCGTGAGCCGCTGACGAGCGGCGTCACGGCGCCAGGTATCGGTCATCTCCTCCGGCAGGCGCAGAGCGAACTGTTCTGGAACCCGCCGTGCAGCGTGGCCAAGGCGAAGGCGGTCCACGTACCGGTCCAAGGCGGAGCCGTCGAGCACATTCCGGCTAGCAGGAGGCGCGTCAGACGCCGAGTCAAGTTCCGCGACGACCAGACTCGTGAGCCGTGACGAGCCGCAGGCGGTCGCGACGACAGTCAGCAGTTGGCCCGGGCACGGCCACCGTTTTCGTGTTCGAGCGGGACGCTCCTGCGCCCGCGACAGATCTTGCATGGTACGAAGGCAGGTGTCCGCCGGCTGGCCGGATCTCGCAGTACACTCCCGGCCCGGGCTTTCGGCAACGACAGCGCTTTTTGCCTGCAAAAGGGACTGATTGATCTGATTTCCACGAACCAGTTCAAGAACGGCAACCACATCGACGTCGAAGGGACGATCTTCAAGATCGTCGAGTTCCAGCACGTCAAGCCCGGGAAGGGCGGCGCGTTCGTGCGGACGAAGCTGCGGAGGGCCAGCGACGGCGCGGTGATCGACCGCACCTTCCGCGCCGGGGAGAAGTTCCGCTCGGTGCGGACCGAGGTGCGCAAGATGCAGTTCCTCTACTCGGACGGGACCGACGCGCACTTCATGGACTCCGAGTCCTTCGAGCAGATCGCGATCCCGGAGGCGACGCTCGCGGAGCCGCTCAAGTGGACGCGGCCCAACGACGCGGTCGAGCTGCTGTCGATCGACGGCCAGCCGTCCGACATCCAGCTGCCGAGCGCGGTCGACCTCGAGGTCACGCAGACCGAGCCGGGCCTGCGCGGCGACACGGCCTCCGGCGGGGGCACGAAGCCGGCCACGCTCGAGACCGGCGCCGAGGTCAACGTGCCGCTGTTCGTGAACATCGGCGACAAGGTGCGCGTCGACACCCGCTCCGGCGACTACGTCTCGCGGGCGTAGGGAGCCGGGCCGAACGCGTGGCACGCCGCAGCGACCAGCGCCGCAGAGCCGTGTTCGCGCTCTACCAGCACGACCTCACCGGGCGGCCGCTCGACGACACCCTGCCGCGCGACGCGGCGCCCTTCACGCGCGCGCTCGCGCAGGCGGCGCTCGAGCGTCAGCCGGAGCTGGACGCGCTGATCGGCCGCTACGCCGAGGGCTGGGCGCTCGAGCGGATCGCGCCGCTGGAGCGCTCGATCATGCGCGTCGGCCTGCTCGAGATGCTCCACGCGGGCGACGTGCCCGGCCAGCAGCCGATCCCGCCGGAGGGCGCGATCGACGAGGCGGTCGAAACGGCGAAGGCCTACTGCGGCTCCGAGGCGCCCGGCTTCGTCAACGGGATCCTCGCCGCCGTGCTGCGCGAGCGGCAGGCGGCGGAGGCCGGCGCGGCCGGCAGGGAGGCCTCCTGATGGGCGCGGTCGACCCGCTCCAGGATCTCACCGCGCGCCTCGAGCAGGCGGCCGCGCGGCTGCGCGACGCCGAGCTGGAGCCGCAGGAGGCGGCGGGCCTCGTGGAGGAGTGCGCGCGCCTGGCCGGCGAAGCCGCCGCCGAGCTGGACCGGCGCGCCCGCGCGGCGGCCGACGACCCGCGATGAGCGACGCCTATCCCGAAGGCCTGCGTCAGCAGGTCGAGGGCTACCTCGGCGCGCTGCGCTTCGTCGAGAACGGCGCCGAGCAGGCGAAGGGCCTCGAAGAGGCGATGCGCTACTCGCTGCTGGCCGGCGGCAAGCGCGTGCGGCCCGTGCTGGCGCTCGCGACGCTGCGCGCCGTGGGGGAGGACCCGGCGCACGCGCTGCCGCTGGCGGCCGCGGTCGAGCTGATCCACACCTACTCGCTGATCCACGACGACCTGCCGGCGATGGACGACGACGACCTGCGCCGCGGCCGGCCCACCTGCCACAAGGCCTTCGGCGAGAACGTCGCGATCCTCGCGGGCGACGCGCTCTACGCGGAGGCGTTCCGTCACGTGCTGACGCGTCAGCCGGGCGATCCGGCCGCGATCCTCGCCGCCGTCGGCGAGCTGGCCGCCGCCACGGGCGTCAACGGGATGGTCGGCGGGCAGTATCTGGACGTGACCGAACGTGCGCCGGCCGGTGCGGCGGGGCTGCGCACCGTCCACACGCTCAAGACCGGCAGGCTGATCGTCGCCTCGATCGTCTGCCCGCTGCGGCTCGTGCTCGCGCGCGAACCTGCGAGAATCGAGCTGTTCCGCAGCTTCGCGAGCGAGCTTGGCGTCTTGTTCCAAATCGTCGACGACATACTCGACGTGACCGGCAGCGACGAGCGGCTCGGCAAGACGCACGGCAGCGACGAGCGGCTCGGCAAGCGCACCTACGTGAGCGAGTTCGGGCTCGAACGGGCGCGCGAGCTGGCGGCGGAATCCCATCGCAACGCTTGCGCGGCGCTGGCGCAGGCGGCTCCGGGCGGCGCGCCGGAGCTCGCGCAGATCACCGACTTCATCGCCACCCGCACCTCATGAGCGACCAGCCGAGACCCGCGCACGCCCCCCCGGCGATCCTCCCGCGGATCGACCACCCGCAGGACCTCCACGGCCTCGCCGACGAGGAGCTGACGCAGCTCGCGCAGGAGGTGCGCGAGCACATCATCGACACGGTCGGCGAGATCGGCGGCCACTTCGGCGCCAACCTCGGCACCTGCGAGCTCGCCGTCGCGCTGCACTCGCTGCTCGACTCGCCGACCGACAAGATCCTCTGGGACGTCGGCCACCAGGCATACCCGCACAAGGTCCTCACCGGCCGCCGCGACGAGCTCGCCACGATCCGGAAGTACAGAGGGCTCGCGCCGTTCTGCTGCATCGAGGAGTCCGAGCACGACGTGATGGGCGCCGGCCACGCCTCGACCTCGATCGGCTACGCCGTCGGGCTCAAGGAGGCGATGCGCCACGGCGTCGGCGAGGACGGCAAGGTCGTCGCGGTGATCGGCGACGGCGCGATGACCGGCGGCGTCGCCTTCGAGGCCGTCCACCAGGCGGGCGGGCTCGGCACGCCGATCGTGGTCGTGCTCAACGACAACGGCATGTCGATCTCGCCGAACGTCGGCGCGCTGTCGCGCTCCTTCAACCGCGTGCGGCTGAACCCGAAGTGGTGGCATGCGCGCGAGGGCGTCGAGGGCGGCCTGACGAAGCTGCCGGGCGCGATCGGCGCCGCGTTCGAGCGGCTCGGCCCGCAGCTGAAGGAGTCGCTGAAGGCGTTCTGGGCGCCGGGCCTCTTCTGGGAGGAGCTCGACTGGGCCTACATGGGCGTGATCGACGGCCACGACGTGCCGCACCTGCGCGAGGCGCTGCGCGAAGCGCTCGCCGCCGACCGCCCGGTCGTCGTCCACATCGCGACCGTGAAGGGGAAGGGCTTCGCGCCGGCCGAGGAGGGCGGCCTGGAGGGGATGGAGAAGTGGCACGCGGCGAAGCCGAAGTCGATCGCGAATGGCGCGCCGGCGGTCGCCCCTGCGCCGGGGGCGGGCGGGACCGATCCGACCGCGAAGCCCGCCCCGCCGCAGTACACGAAGGTCTTCGGCACCGCGCTCCTGCGCGAGTGCGAGCGCGACGAGCGGATCCTCGGGATCACCGCCGCCATGAACACCGGCACCGGCCTCGACATCCTCCAGAAGGCGCTGCCGGAGCGCTACTTCGACGTCGGCATCGCCGAGCAGCAGGCGCTGCTGTTCGCCTGCGGCCTCGCGCTCCAGGGCGCCAAGCCGGTCGCCGCGATCTACTCGACCTTCCTGCAGCGCGCGTTCGACCAGATCGTCCACGACGTCTGCCTGCAGAGACTGAACGTCGTGCTGGCGATGGACCGCGCCGGCCTCGTCGGCGACGACGGCCCGACGCACCACGGCGCGTTCGAGATCGCCTACCTGCGCCCGCTGCCGAACATCGTGCTGATGGCCCCGCGCGACGAGGCGCTGCTCGTGCACATGCTGCACACGGCGCTGACGTACGACGACGGCCCGATCGCGCTGCGCTACCCGCGCGGCGCGGCGGTCGGCGTGCCGCTGCCGGACGCCCCGCGGGCGCTGGAGATCGGCACGGGCGAGATCCTGCGCGCCGGCGCCGGCGGCACGGTCGCGCTGCTCGGCTACGGCACCGGCGTCGGCAAGGCGCTCGAGGCGGCGGACCTGCTGCGCGAGCACGGCCTCGAGGCGACCGTCGCCGACGCGCGCTTCGCCAAGCCGCTCGACGCCGCGCTCGTCGCGCAGCTGATGGCCGAGCACGAGCTGCTCGTGACGGTCGAGGAGGGCGTGCTCGCGGGCGGCTTCGGCTCGGCCGTCTGGGAGTCCCTGTCCGACGCCGGCCTGCCGTCGCGCATCCTGCGCATCGGCCTGCCCGACCGCTACGTGACGCACGGCGCGCCGAAGCTCCTGCACGAGGAGGTCGGATACACCGGCGAGGCCATCGCCGAGCGGATCCTGCAACGCCTCGCCGCGCCGCACGACGTGCTCGGCCGCTCCTCCGCCTCGTAGCCGCCGGCCAGCGGGCACGCGCCATCACGCGGCGCGGAGGCTGCGCGCACCGGCCCTTGTGGGTATCCGTCGCGCATGGAGTGGCTCGCGCTCGCGCTGTGGGCGGTGGCCGCGGCGGTCGCGCTGCCGGTCGGCAGCGGCGCGTTCGCGGCGCCGCCGTTGGGACTGGTGCCGCCGCTCGGGCTCGCCGGCCTCGTGCTGTGCGTGATCTTCGCCGCCGGCGGCGCGGACGCGGCCGGGCTGATGTGGGTCGCCGTCGGCCTCGGCGTCGCCGCCTCCGCCGTCACCGGCGCGGGGGCGGCGCAGCTGACCGCCGGCGAGGGTCCGGGCGGCCCGGCCGGACATGCCGAGGAGCATGCCTCCGTCTTCGCGGGCGCGGCGTGGCCGCTGCTCGCGGTCGCCGGGGCGATCTCGGTGCTGGCCGCGCTCGCGGCCGACGGGACGCTTCTGACGCCGCGCCTCAGGCGACGGCCGGCGGCGCCAGCGCCGCCTTCTCGGCCGCCAGCTCCGCGTCGCTGAGGACGCCGCGCTCGTGCAGCGCGGCGAGGCGCTCGAGCAGCGCGATCCGCTCGGCCGCGCTCGGCGGCGCCGGGACCGGCGGCGGTGGTGCCACGTCCACACGCGGCGGACCGCCGGCCGTGCCTGCGCCGGGCGCCCGTCGCGGCCACGCCCCGCGCACCGCGTGTCCCCACCGTCCGGTCCGCTCGTGCCAGCTCGCACGTGCCGCGCTCACGCTCGCGTCGGGGAGCTCGGCCGCGACCTGACGCCGCAGCACCGCGACGCCGAGCGCGACGAGCCCGATCATCGCCAGCACCGGCACGACCATCCGCGTCGCGGGGATCGGCTCCCACGCGATCACGAGCAGCACCAGCGCGGCCGCGACGCCGTAGGCGAGCTCCGGTCGCTCGCGCAGCCACGGCGCGGCGGCGGCGCGCAGCGCGCGCGCTGGGCGGGTCGCGCCCGCCAGCCACGCCGCCGCGATCAGCGGGATCCCGACGAGGACCGTCGCCCACGCGACGTCGTGGAGCATGCTCGTCGCGATCGACCAGGTCGCCTGTGCGGCCGGCTTCACGGCGTCGGTCTGCGCGAGGCTGTCGACGACCCGCTGGCCCGCGACCGACCGCGCCACGAGCGCGACCGCTCCGGCCAGCACGAGGCACCAGCCGGCCGCCCGCAGCGTCTCGCGGCGCCGTGGGCGCGCGATCCCGACAGCGAGCGCGAGCAGCAGGACAGCGGCCGTCGGCAGCACGACCGCGAGGCCGCGCAGCGCGCTGGCGGCATCCTGCACCGCCGACGCCTGTCTGCTCGTGACGATCGCGACTCTCCCGGCGCCGGGCGGGATCTTGCCGGCGAGCTTCCCCGGCAGCCCGAGCCGCTGGACGATGTCCAGCACGAGCGCGCGCAGGTCGAGGTACACCGTCTCGCCGGAGATCGCGACGAGCGTCGACTTCCCCTCGGCGATCGCGATGAAGCGCTCGGCCGCGAGCTGGTTGGCCGTGCGCCAGGCCTGCTGCACGCGCGGGCGCCCGAGCGCCTTCTCGGTGACGTCCTGCGCGACGTTGCGCAGGCCGCCGGCCGCCGGCCCGGCCAACGGCTTCAGCCGCGGCGGCAGCGCGCTGGCCAGCTCGCCGCTCACGTCGACGTTCGCGTAGACCTGGTCGACGAGGTAGCCGGCGACCGCCGTCTGCACCGCCGGGTCCTCCAGCAGCGCCGTGCTCGTGTCGGCCCAGTCGTCCGCGTTCAGCAGCTGGCGGTCGGCCCACACCGACACGATCGCCAGCACCGCCAGCAGCGTCGCGACCGCCAGCAGCGCGCGCACGGCGTAGCGCCGCCCCCGCGGCAGACGCTGCGGGGGCGGCGGCGGCGGAGCGGGCGCTCCGGGCGCGGGATCCATGCGCGCTCGCGGTCGTTGCCGCCGTCGTGGCTACGCGTCTGCGTGGTGGCCGCCGTGCACGGCGAGGCCGTAGACGATCAGCACGTCGACGGCGAACAGCGCGATCGACAGCAGCGGGTAGGCCGGCAGCATCAGCAGCAGGCCGATCGCGTTCAGCGACGCGAACGCGATCCCGAGCCAGGTCGCGAACGTGTTGCGCGCCCACACCCCGAAGGCGGTCAGGATCTGCACCGCGCCGGTGATCAGCACGACCCAGCCCCACGTGTTGAGGTCGCTGATGACGTACTGCGCGCCGTTGACGAAGAAGTTCGCGTTGTCGATCGCGGCGATGCCGTAGATCACGTTCATGACGCCGACGAGCGCGAGCATCGTTCCGGCGAAGACGACCCAGCCGAAGCCGGTCCCGGCCTCGCTGTAGGTCGCCCGCGACGAGGCGGACGTCCCGCCGCCGGGCGCGAACGACGAGCTTGGCTCCTGGTGAGCGGACATGCAGAACCTCCTTGGGCGGTCGTCCCCGCACCGTCGCAGCAGCCTGCGGTCGCGCTCAAGGGTGTGCCCACCACCCCCGTGGGGAGGCGCGCACCTCAGTCGGCGCGCTCGTCGAGGTAGATCAGGGCCGCCTTGACGCGACGGCTCACGTCCTCGGCGTGGCTGAGGCCGAGCTTGAGGAAGATCGCGTTGATGTGCTTCTCGACGGCGCGCTTGGTCAGCACGAGCTGCTCGGCGATGCGTGCGTTGCTCTTGCCCTGCGCGATCTCGCCGAGGATCTCCAGCTCGCGCGGCGACAGCTCGGCGAGCGGCGAGCGCTCCGCGCGGCCGCGCCGCGCGACCATCGCCTCGACGACCTTCGCGTCCATCACCGAGCCGCCGTGGGCGACCGTTTCGATCGCGGCGATCAGCTGGCGGCGGTCGTGGACGCGCTCCTTCAGCAGGTAGGCGCGCCCGTCGGCGCCCTGCTCGAGCAGCGCGAGGCCGAGCTGCGGGTCGGCGTACTGGCTCAGCACGACGACGCCGACGTCCGGGTGCGTCTCGCGCAGCCGGCGCGCGAGCTCGATCCCCTCGTCCTCGAAGCGCGGCGGCATGCGCACGTCGGTCACCACCACGGCGGGACATTCGCGCTCGACGGCGGCCAGCAGCGCGGCGGGGTCCCCGCAGACGGCGACGAGCTCGACGTCCTCGGCGCGCGCGAGGAGCGCCGCGATCGCCTCGCGCACGAGCAGGCTGTCGTCGGCCAGCGCCACGCGGATCGCCGGCGCGGCGTCGCCGTCGGCCTCGTACGGCTCGCGGGTATGTGGGATGGAGGACACGATTGCGAAACCAGCGTTCTCCCTCTATACGGCGTAAGGGGTTTACCCGGATGGGCGCGACATGCCAACCTGCCAGGATCGGCGCTGCCGAGGGTGGCGACGCGAAGGGACCGATCGATGAGCGCGCTGCATGCAGAGGCTTCGCAGGGACGGATCGTTCCGCTCGGCGAGGCCGCCGCTTGCCGGCGGATCGAGCGTGACCTGCACGACGGGGCGCAGAACGCGCTCGTCGCGCTGCGCGTGCGGCTCGGACTCGCCGCCGAGCTCGCCGCCGACGGCGGCGACGCGGAGCTGCACCGGATGCTCGTACGGCTCGGCGAGGACGCGCAGGCGGCGCTCGACAGCGTCCGCGCCGTCGCGCACGGCGCCTTCCCGCCGCTGCTGACGATGCGCGGCGTCGCCGACGCGCTGACCGCCGAGGCCGAGCAGGCCGTGCTGCCGGTGCGTGTGAGCGGCCGTGTCCCGCGCAGCACGCCCGAGACGGAGGCCGCCGTCTACTACTGCTGCCTGGAGGCGCTCCAGAATGCCGTCAAGCACGCGGGCGGCCATGCACGGGTGACGATCCGCCTCGCGCACGACGGCGGCGTCGTCACGTTCGCCGTCACCGACGACGGCGCCGGCTTCGCGCCGCCGTCCGCGGCGCGCGACGGCGGACTCGCGCACCTGCGGGAGCGCGCTGCGGCGGCCGGCGGGCTCGTGACGATCGTCTCGCGCCCCGGCGGCGGGACGACGGTCCGCGGCGTCGTGCCGTGGCCGGCGCACGAGCTGGCGGCGTAGCGCGCGAGCCGGGCGCCGCCGGGTCGCCGGTCAGCGGATGCGGTAGTCGGCGTGCCGCACGAGCGAGACCGCGTAGCCGACCCAGAAGGAGCCGGCCGGCGGCGGGTTCGGCGTGCTGCTGCACGCTCCGGCGGAGCGCCCCGGGTTGCCGATCCAGAAGAGGCCGTCGAGGTTGCGGTAGCGCGCCGGCACCGCCGCGGTCGGTCTCGGCCCGAGTCCTGCGCCCGGCGGGTTGCAGTGGTAGGTGTTGCCGTGCAGGACGCGGTTCTTCGGCCGCAGCGGCCCGCGGCCGTTCGTCGCGGTGTTGACGACGAAGTGCGGCTTCCCGTGCAGCCGCCGGGCCAGCTCGCGCCCGTAGCGGATCTCCCGCAGCGTCCAGTCCTGGTGCGTCGAGTTCGTGAAGAAGCCCTGGATGCGGCCGACGCGGATGCGCCGCAGCTGCGTGGCGATGAAGTGCGGGTTGTGCGCGTCGGCGGCGCCGGCGTCCACGTAGACGACGGCATGCGGGACGTGCGCCATCGCCCCGATCGCCGAGCGCAGCTCGTGGATGCGCGTGCGGACGCCGTGGCGCGAGAGGCATCTCATCGTGATCAGCGCGTCGATCTCCATGAAGACGACGACGCTCTGGTTGCCGATGCCGCGCGCGAACTTGCCGTACCAGCGCTTGTAGCGGCGCGCCTCGCGGCGGGTGTCCCCGTAGCCGCCGCAGCTCACGTGGCGCAGGCGGTACGTCGAGATCAGCGGGACCGAGCCGGGCTGCGCGTCCTGCGCCTTCGCGAGGTACTGCGAGACGGCGGCGCCCGGGCGGGAGTTGAACGCGCCGAAGCGCTTCGTCTCCGGTTCCTCGGCGATCGTCTGCAGCAGGCGCGCCGCGACCGGCCGGCGGTGGCGGATCTGCTCGATCACGGTGCCGGCGAGGTTGCGCTGGGGGTTCGTGAAGAAGGTCGCGCCCAGCAGCGGGTTGCGCGCCGGCGGCGGCGGGTCGAGCGCGAGCGGGTTGGCGCGGTCGCGCTCGGTCGAGATCGTGTCGTCGTCGAGGATCGTCAGCGTCGCGCGCTTGGGGTCCACGAGGCGCTGCGGGTAGGCGCCGTAGATGCCGACGGCGATCGTCTCCCGCCCCTCGACGTAGGGGTCGTCGACGATCGGCACCCGGAAGGTCACCTCGCGCTGCCCGTCGGCGAAGTCGAGCCGGCCGTGCACGGGCTTGTAGTCGATGTCGTAGTCGGCCGTGCGGTGCCAGACGCCGTAGCGGATCGCGCCGCCGCCGCGCGGGTCGCTGCGCACGATCCCGATCGTCGCCGCGCCCGCGCCCTCGTGCACGAAGAAGCGCTTCGAGACCAGGTGCACCGTGCCGTGGCCCGCGGCGGCCGCTGCGGCGGGAAGCGCGAGCAGTGCGCACAGCGCGAGCAGCGCGGGGGCGCGCAGGCGGCGGGTCGAACGGCGGCGCATGACCTGAGGCATACCCGCCGCAACACGGACGCGCCGCGAATGGAGCTTTCGCAGCCCTTCCGGGCGCGTTCGCCTACCTGATCCTGAAGTCCGCGTTGCGGATCAGCTCGAGCGCGTAGTCGAGCCAGAACGCGCCCGTCGGCGGGGCTCTGGAGGAGCGCGCGCATCTGCCGGCGGAGCGGCCGGGGTTGCCGATCCAGATGAGCGCGTCGAGGTTGCGGTACCTCGCCGGCACGTCGGCGGTCGGTCTCGGGCCGAGGCCGCGGCCGCGGGCGTTGCAGCGGAACGAGTTGCCGTAGCGGGTGCGGTCCTTCGGGACCAGCGGCCCGCGCCCGTTCGCGGCCGTGTTGACCACGAAATGGGGCCCGCGCGTCCTGCCGCCGAGCTTGCGCACGAGCCAGGACGCGTAGCGGATCTCCTTGCTCGTCCAGTCCTGGTGCGTGGAGTTCGTGAAGAAGCCCTGGATGCGGCCGACGCCGACCCATCTGAGCATGCGCGCCATGAAGCCCTTGTCGTGCGCGTCGCCGGCGCCGGCGTCGACGTAGACGACGGCGTGGGGGAGCTTGGAGAGCGTCGCGATCGCGGAGCGCAGCTCGCCGATCCGCACCTTCAGGCCGGTGTGCGAGAGGCAGGGCGCCGTGATCAGCGCGTCGATCTCGTAGAAGAGGACGACCGGGTGGTTGCCGATCCCCTGCGCGAACTGCCGATACCAGCGCTTGTAGGCGGCGGCCTCGCGCGGCGAGTCGGCGTAGTGCCCGCACGCGATGTGCTTGAGCCGGTAGGTGGAGATCAGCGGGATCGCGCCCGGGTCGGCGGCGGCGGCGCGCTGGAGGAAGCCGGCGATGTCTCTGCGCGGGCTCGTGTTCCAGGAGCCGAAGCGCTTGGTCTCGGGCTGGTCGGCGATCGTTCGCAGCTTCGCCGCGACCGCCGGTCTGCGGTGCTTGAGCGAGTTGGCGACCTGGTTGGCCAGGCCCCACTCCTCGTCGACGAAGAAGCGCGCGCCGGCCAGCGGGTCGCCGTTTGCCGGGGCGGGGTCGAGGCCGAGCGGGTTGAGCGGGTCGCGCTCCCCGGAGATCGCGTCGTCGTCGACGATCGTCAGCGTCGCGCGCGTCGGCTCCGCGAGCCGCTGCGGGTAGGCGCCGTAGATGCCGAGCTTGACCGTCTCGTCCCCCTCGACGTAGCTGTCGTTCACGATCGGGATCTGGAAGGTGACCTGGCGCTGCCCGTCGGCGAAGTCGAGCCGGCCGTGCACGGGCGTGTAGTCCTGGTTGGGCTGCGCCGAGCGGTCGTACCAGACGCCGTAGCGCACCTCGCCGTGGCCGCTCGAGGTGCTGCGCACGATCGTGATCGTCGCCGCGCCCGCGTTCTCCCGGACGCTGTAGTCGGCGGCGGACAGCCGCACGGTCCCGTGGCGGGACGCCGCGGCCGTCGCGGGCGCCAGCGCGAGCAGCAGCAGCAGCAGCAGCAGCGCCGCGATCAGCGGCGCGAGACGGGGGAGGCGGCGTGCGGTGACGGTCGGCGACATCGAGGCTTCGCCGTTCGCATCGGCCGCGGCACCGCCCGCGTGAGCGCGGACGCGCCGGAATCGGACGGACGTCCAGTCGGCCCCCGTCCCGAAGGGTTAAAGAGAAACGGCCCGCCTAGGCGAGCCGCTTCTCAGGGAGGAGAGATGTGTCTATGTGGTGTTGCAGTGATCGGTGGGGGAAGCTTTAGGAGGCCCGCGTGGAGTAGCGGGTGCCGGCGTGGAGCGCGAGCTGCACGAGCCCGAGCGCGCCGAGGAACAGCGCCGCGGCGGCGTCGCCGGCGAGCGCGAGCGGGATCGCGACGAGCACGGCCGCGAACGCGATCCCGTAGTCGAACGCCTGGTGGGCGGAGACCCGCGCCGGCTGCTCGGCCGCGTCGAGCGCGAGGCCGACGGTGAGCACGCCGATCAGCACCGAGACGACCCCGCCTGCCAGGCCGAATCCCAGCGCGAACGGCGCGACCAGCGCGAGCACGCCGATCAGCAGCTCGGCGGCGCCGTGGAGCGGGAGCGAGATGGGCCGTGTGCGAAGCGCGGTCATTGCGCCAACCATGGTGAGCGGTCCCATCTCCGCGGTGTGTGAGGTGGCGCACAGAGGGTGCGGCTGCCGGGCGTGCGCGCCGGGTTGACCGCGGCCGGTAGCGTTCGCCTCGTGAGCGCGAAGGTGCGACTCGACACGCTGCTGGCGGAGCGGGGCGTCTTCGCCTCCCGCTCGCGCGCGGCCGCGTCCGTGCTGGCGGGGGAGGTGATGCTCGGCGACGCGCGGCAGCGCGCGCAGAAGCCGGGGCAGATGGTGCCCGACGACGTGGTCGTGGCCGTGACCGCGGAGCAGGAGTTCGTCTCGCGCGGCGGGCGCAAGCTCGCGAACGCGCTCGACGCCTTCGGCCTCGACGTCGCCGGCCGCCGTGCGCTCGACGTCGGCGCCTCCACCGGCGGCTTCGGCGACTGCCTGCTGCAGCGCGGCGCCGCGCACGTCGTCGCGCTCGACGTCGCCTACGGGGAGCTGCACTGGCGCATCCGCACCGACGAGCGCGTCACCGTGCTCGAGCGCCGCAACGCGCGCGCGCTCGACCCCGCCGAGCTGCCCTACCCGCCCGACCTCGTCGTGATCGACGTCTCCTTCATCGCGCTCGCGAAGGTGCTGCCGGCGGTGCTCGCCGCGACCGCGGACCGCTTCGACTGCCTCGCGCTCGTCAAGCCGCAGTTCGAGGTCGGGCGCGAGAAGGTCGGCAAGGGCGGCGTCGTGCGCGACCCCGGGGACCGCCGCGCGGCGCTGGTCGCCGCGGGCGCGGCGGCGCGCACGCTCGGCGCGAGCGTGCTCGGCTACGCCTCCTCCGGCCTGCCCGGCCCGAAGGGCAACCGCGAGAGCTTCGTGTGGCTCGCCGAGCGCGGGCGCGCGGGCGCGGTGGAGGACCTCGAGCAGGCCGCCCGCACCGCCGAGCCGGCCGAGCCGGCCGAGGAGGCCTGAGTCATGGGCAGAGTCGCCACCGTCTTCACGCACCGTCGCCCGGGCGAGACGCGCGCCGCGCTCGCGCAGCTGCGCGACGCGGCCCGCAACGCCGGCTGGACGCTCCGCTTCACGCCGGAGGAGACGCGCAAGCACGCGCTCGCGCCCGCGGAGGGGCTCGTGCTCGACGCGCCCGTCGCGCGCGACGCCGACCTCTGCATCGCGCTCGGCGGCGACGGCACGATCCTGCACGGCCTGCGCGCCTACGCGGGCACGGGCGTCCCCGTCTTCGGCGTGAACTTCGGCGAGGTCGGCTTCCTCGCCACGATCGACCCCGACGGCGTCACGGCCGGGTTGGAGCGGGCGCTGCACGGCGACTTCGACGTGCTGAGCCTGCCGGGGATCGAGGTCACCTGCGGGGACGAGTCGTGGCTGGCGATGAACGACGTCTCCTTTCACCGCAAGCAGGGCCTGCGCGTCGCCGACCTCGCCTACGACGTCGCCGGCGAGGAGGTCGGCCGCGTGCGCTGCGACGGCCTCGTGATCGCCACGCCGGCCGGCTCGACCGGCTACAACCTCGCCAACGGAGGCCCGGTGATGGCGTGGGGCGTGGAAGGGCTCGCCGTCTCGTTCATAGCGCCGCACTCGCTGACCGCGCGTGCGCTCGTCGTCGCCCCGCAGGACCCGATCGCCGTGCGCAGCCGCTCGTACGAGGAACCGGTCGACGTGAGCGTCGACGGCCGGCCCGTCTGCGAGCTCCCGCCCGGCGGGAGCGGCGTGGTCGGGGCGCGCTTCCGCGGCGGCGTCGGCACGCTCGCACAAGCGCCGGGCGCGAGCTTCTATCACCGCCTGCGCGAGAAGTTCGGGCGCCTGGCGAGCGGCGTCTGAGCGTCCTCGCCGGAGCCCCGGCTCGTGCGGAGCCGGCCCAGGCGAACGCGCGTTCGCCCTTCCGTCGGTGGCGCGTGCGACACTCGCGCGCATGCTGCATGAGCTGCGCGTCGAGAACCTGCTGCTGATCGAGCGCGCCGAGCTGCGGCTCGGTCCCGGGCTCAACGTGCTGACGGGCGAGACGGGCGCCGGCAAGACGATGCTCGCGCACGCGCTCGACCTGCTGCTCGGCGGCAGAGCGCGCAGCGGGATCGTGCGGCCCGGCGCGGAGGAGGCGTACGTCGAGGGCGTCTTCGCGCTCGACGCGCACGTGCGCGAGCTGCTCGGCGAGCGCCTGCCGGCCGGCGCGGACGAGCTGGTGCTGGCGCGGCGCGTGTGGGCCGACGGCCGCACGCGCGCGTACCTCGGCGGGCGCGCGGCGACGGTCGGCGACCTGCGCGAGGTCGGCGGCGAGCTGCTCGCCTTCTACGGCCAGCACGAGCACCGGCGGCTGATGCTCGCCTCCGCGCAGCTGGAGGTGCTCGACGGCTTCTGCGGCCCGGCACAGCGGGAGCGCCGCGCGGCGGCGGCCGGCGCCCACGCCGAGGTCCGCGCGTGCCTGCGCCGGGCCGAGGAGCTGGGCGCGCTCGACGGCGCGCGCGAGCGCGAGCTCGACCTGCTCGAGTTCGAGCTGCGCGAGATCGAGGAGGCGGCGCCGGACGAGGCCGAGCAGGCGCAGCTGGGCGCCGAGCGCGAGCGTCTGCGCCACCTCGAGGCGCTGCGGACGGCGGCGCTCGCGGGCGCGGAGGCGATCGCCCCGGCCGACGAGCCCCGCCCGCCCGGCGCCGCCGAGCTGCTGGGCGCGGCCGGCAAGCTGTTCGACGCGGTCGCGGGGGTCGACCCGGCGCTCGACGCGCTCGCCGAGCGGCTGCGCGCGCTGGCGCTCGAGGCCGAGGACGTCGGCGCCGAGCTGCACCGGTACCTCGACGGGGCCGACGACGGCGAGGCCGACCCGGCGGCCCGGCTGGAGGTCGTCGAGCAGCGGCTGGAGGCGCTCGGACGGCTGGAGCGCAAGCACGGCGGCACGATCGCCGCGGTGCTCGCGCACGCGGAGCGCTGTGGCGCACGGCGCGACGAGCTGCTCGGCGCCGAGGCCGCGCTGGCGGAGACGACCGCCGCGCTGGCGGCGGCGCGCGAGCGGCTTGCGGCGGTCGCCACGGAGCTGCACGACGCGCGCGCGGCGGCAGCGCCCGGGCTCGCCGACGCGGTGCGCGAGCGCCTCGCCGAGCTGGCGATGCCGGACGCGCGCTTCGAGGTCGAGCTCGCCCCGCGCGACGAGCCCGGCCCGTCCGGCGCCGACCAGGTCGAGCTGCTGATCGCCGCCAACCCGGGCGTGCCCGCGGGGCCGCTGCGCGACGTCGCCTCCGGCGGCGAGCTCTCGCGCGTGATGCTCGCGCTGCTCGGCGTCGCGCACGCCGGCGCGGAGGAAGAGGCGGCCGCACGGCTGCTCGTCTTCGACGAGGTCGACGCCGGCATCGGCGGTCGCACCGCCAACGCCGTCGGCGCGCAGCTGCACGCGCTCGCCGCCGACCGCCAGGTGCTCTGCATCACGCACCTGCCACAGGTCGCCGCCCACGCCGACCGCCACTTCCGCATCGCCAAGGACGGCAGCGGCGAGACCGCCGTCACGACCGTCGCCCAGCTCGCCGGAGACGCCGTCGTCGCCGAGCTCGTCCGCATGCTCGGCGCCGACGAGGACGACAGAAGCCGCCCGCCGCCACGCGCGCGAGCTGCTCAAGGCGGCGTGAGGGGCCGTAGAATCGCGGAGTTCCCGTGGCACCGTCCTCCTCCTCCACCACCGCCACGTCCACCGCCAGCGCGCCGAGCCGCGAGGTGGCCGGCGTCGCGCGGCTCGGGAAGCGCACGAAGCACCTCGTCAAGCGGCTGCGGCCGGGGGACGTCGCGATCGTCGATCATCGCGACCTCGACCGCGTCTCCGGTGAAGACCTCGTCGCCTGCGGCGTCGCGGGCGTCGTCAACTGCTCGCCGTCGTCGAGCGGCAGCTATCCGAACATGGGCCCGCTGCTGGTCGCGCAGGCCGGCATCGCGCTCGTGGACGTGCCCGGCGACGGACTCTTCGAGCGCCTGCACGACGGCGACCCGATCGTCCTCAGAGGCGGCGAGGTGTGGTGCAGAGGCGAGCGCGTCGCGTCCGGCCAGCTGCTCGCAGTCGAGCGGATCCAGGCGGACACCGACCAGCGCCGCGCCGAGATCGGCGAGGCGCTCGAGGCGTTCGCGCACAACACCGTCCAGTACATGCTGGAGGAGCGCGACCTGCTCGCCGGCCGCATCGAGCTGCCGAGATTCGACACCGACTTTCGCGACCGCCCGGCGCTGATCGTCGTGCGCGGCGTCGACCACAAGCGCGACATCAAGGCCCTGCGGCCGTACATCCGCGACGTCCGGCCGGTCCTCGTCGGGGTCGACGGCGGCGCCGACGCGCTGCTGCAAGAAGGCTTCAAGCCGGACATGATCGTCGGCGACATGGACTCGGCCGCGGAGGCGACGCTGCGCTGCGGTGCCGAGCTCGTCGTCCACGCCTACCCCGACGGGCGCGCCCCCGGCCGCGCGTACCTCCAGCAGCTCGGCCTCGACCACAAGACCGTCCCCGCGCCGGGCACGAGCCAGGACATCGCGATGCTGATCGCGGCGGAGAAGGGCGCGGAGCTGCTCGTCTCCGTCGGCTCGCACTTCAACCTCGTCGAGTTCCTCGACAAGAACCGCCGCGGCATGGCTTCGACGTTCCTCACGCGCCTGCGCGTGGGGGAGATCCTCGTCGACGCGAAGGGCGTGGGCCGCCTCTACCGGCCGCGGCCGGGCGTGGCGCCGATCGGCCTGCTGGCGGTCACCGGCCTGCTCGTCCTCCTCGCCGTGATCCTGCTGACGCCCGGCCTGCACGACGTCGCCGACCTGCTGTGGCTCAAGCTGCAGGTGCTGCTCGGCATCGCCGCTTAGGCACGCGCAAGCTCCACCTGACACGCTCCCCGCGATGCTGAACTTCCGCTACCACGCCCTGTCGCTCGTCGCGGTCCTGCTGTCGCTTGCGATCGGGCTGCTGCTCGGCGTCGCGATCGGCGACAAGGGGCTCGTCTCGAGCGCCGAGAAGGACGTCCGCGCCTCGCTGCGCGACGACGTGCGCGACGCACAGGCGCAGCGCGACGACGCGCGCGCCCAGCTGGAGCAGCGCCAAGCGTTCGAGCAGGAGGCGTATCCCGGGCTCGTCGCCGACCGCCTCGCGGGGCGGCGGATCGCGCTGATCGAGCTCGGCGGTCCCTCCGACCGCATGTGGAACCTGACGAAGGGCGCGCTGCAGGGCTCGGGCGCGCGACTGGCGTCCGTGTCGGTGATCCGCGAGCCGCTCCAGCTCGACGAGCTGGCCGCCGCCGCGCACGGCACGCGCTACGCGCAGCTGACAGCGGATCCGAACCTGCTGCACCCGTTCGCGACGCGCATCGGGATCCAGTTCGTGCGCGGCGGGAGACTGCTCGCGACGACCCGTCGCAACCTGCTCATGCAGGGCAGCGGCACGCTGAACGGAGCCGACGGCGTCGTCGTCGTGCGCAACACGCCGCAGCTGGACGGGCCCGACGCGGACGCGGTCGACACCTTCGAGGACGGCCTGATGCGCGGGCTGCGCACGCACGACGTCCCGGTCGTGGGCATCGAGACGAGCGACGCGGAGACGTCCCAGATCCAGTGGTTCAAGGATCACGAGCTCTCGAGCGTCGACGACGTCGACGACACGATCGGCCGCGCCGCGCTCGTGTTCGCGCTGGCCGGCCAGCGCGGCGCCTTCGGCGTGAAGTCGACCGCCGACGGCGGCCGTCTGCCGCCGATCCTGCAGTGAGCGCCGCCGGAGTGCTGCGCACCGAGCGGCTGCTGCTGCGCCGCTGGCGCGCGCAGGACGAGGCGCCGATGGCGGCGATCAACCGCAACCCCGAGGTCGCCCGCTACCTCAACCAGCCGATCACCGAGGTCTCGCTCGCAGCCTTCCACCCGTTCTTGTGCGAGCACTGGGAGCGGCACGGCTTCGGCCCGTTCGCGCTGGAGGCGCGGGAGGGGTGCGCGGGGATCAAGCCCGGGACGCTGCTCGGCTTCGCCGGCGCCGCCTTCCCGGACTACGTGCCGGCGGTCGCGGAGCGGCCCGAGATCGGCTGGCGCCTCGCGCGCAGCGCGTGGGGCCAGGGCCTCGCGACCGAGGCGGCGCTCGCCGCGCCGGCCAGCGCCTGACCCGGCCGCCATCCGGCTCGGCGGCTACGGTGCCCGGGTGCACGCCCTTCCGACGCTCGTCGCGCTCGCCGCGGCACTCCTGCTGACGCCGCCGATCCTGCGGCACCTGCAAGCGGAGGGCTTCACGCGCGAGAACTACCGCGGGGTGCGCCTGCCGTTCCCCGGGGGGATCGCGATCGTGGCGGCGGGGGTGTTGGCGCTCGGCGTCGGCGGAGCCGTCGAGCAGCTCGCCCACCGTGAGGTCTTCGCCTTCGGGCTCTTCAGCGTCGTGTACGTGCTCGGCGTCGCCCTGCTCGGAGCGATCGACGACCTGCTCGCCGGCAGCTCACGCGGCTGGCGCGGACACGGCCGCGCCGTGCTGAGCGGCGCGTTCAGCACCGGCGCGCTGAAGGCGGTCGGGTCGCTCGCGCTGGCGCTGTACGCGCTCTCCGGCAGCGGCTCGGGGCGGGGCGAGTACCTGCTGGCGGTCGCCCTGCTCGTGCTCACGACGAACGTCTTCAACCTGCTCGACCTGCGACCCGGGCGCTCGGCGAAGGGGTTCGTGCTCCTGGGGGTGCTCCTGTCCGCCGTCGCGTGGGACGGGCGCTACGGCATCGACCCGGCACTGTGGGTCGTCGGGCCCTTCGCCGCTCCCATCGTCGTCGTGGGCGTCTACGACCTGCGCGAGCGCACGATGCTCGGGGACGTCGGCGCGAACGTCATCGGCGCCGTCGCCGGCCTCTGGCTGCTGAACGCGTTCGACACCACGGGCCGGCTGATCGCGCTCGCGGTCGTGCTCGCGATCACGATCTACGGCGAGCTGCGCTCGCTCAACACGCTCATCGAACGTACGCCGCTGCTGCGGCAGATAGACTCGATCGGAAGGAATGACGCGCATGCCTGACGCCCCCACGAACGGCACGACCTGCTTCATCTTCGTGACGGGTGGCGTCGTGTCCTCGCTGGGCAAGGGCATCGCCGCCGCATCGATCGGGCGGCTGCTCGTCGCGCGCGGGCTGACGGTCCAGCTGCAGAAGCTCGATCCGTACATCAACGTCGATCCCGGCACGATGTCGCCCTACCAGCACGGCGAGGTGTTCGTGACCGAGGACGGCGCCGAGACCGACCTCGACCTCGGCCACTACGAGCGCTTCACCTCCGCCAACACGCGCCGCGGCAGCAACGTGACCGCCGGCGGGATCTACGACGCGGTGATCCGCCGCGAGCGCCGCGGCGACTACCTCGGCGGCACCGTGCAGGTCGTCCCGCACATCACCGACGAGATCAAGCACCGCATCAAGCTCGTCGCCGACGCGAGCGACGTCGACGTCGTCATCACCGAGATCGGCGGCACCGTCGGCGACATCGAGTCGCTGCCGTTCCTCGAGGCGATCCGCCAGTTCCCGGTCGACGTCGGCCGGCGCAACTGCATGTACATCCACCTGACGCTCGTGCCGTACATCGGCCACGCCGGGGAGCTGAAGACGAAGCCCACGCAGCACTCCGTCAACGAGCTGCGCCGCATCGGCATCGCGCCCGACATGCTGATGTGCCGCTCGGAGGAACGCCTCTCGACCGACATCCGCAGAAAGATCGCGCTGTTCGCGTCGCTGCCGGTCGAGGCGATCGTCTCGGCCTCCGACGTGGACGACATCTACAAGGTGCCGCTCAACTACGTCGACCAGCACGTCGACGAGTTCGTGCTCGACCACTTCCGCATGGAAGCGCCCGCGCCCGACCTGACCGAGTGGGAGGCGATAACCGAACGCGCGGAGCGGGCCAGGCAACCGGTGAAGATCGCGCTCGTCGGCAAGTACGTGAAGCTCGAGGACGCCTACCTGTCCGTCGTCGAGTCGCTGCGCCACGCCGGCATCGCCCACGGCGGCAAGGTCGAGGTCGACTGGATCGACTCCGAGAAGCTGGAGGCCGCGGATGCCGCCGAGCGGCTCGCGGACGCCGACGGGATCCTGATCCCGGGCGGCTTCGGCGGGCGCGGGATCGAGGGCAAGATCGCCGCTGCGCGCGTCGCGCGCGAGCAGCAGATCCCGTACCTGGGCATCTGCCTCGGCATGCAGGTCGCGGTCGCGGAGTTCGCTCGCAACGTCGTCGGCATGGACGGCGCCAACTCGACGGAGTTCGACCCCGAGACGCCGTGGCCCGTGATCGACCTGCTGCCCGAGCAGAAGGAGATCTCCGACCTCGGCGGCACGATGCGCCTCGGCGCCGACCCGGTGAAGCTGCACGACGACACGCGCATCCGCGAGCTCTACGACGAGCCGGTCATCTACGAGCGTCACCGTCACCGCTACGAGGTCAACAACCACCTGCGCCGCCGGATCGAGGACGCCGGCCTCGTGGTCGGCGGCACCTCGCCCGACGATCAGCTCGTGGAGGCGGTCGAGCTGCCGGCGAGCGAGCACCCGTTCTTCGTCGCCTCGCAGTACCACCCGGAGTTCAAGTCGCGCCCGGACCGCCCGGCGCCGCTGTTCCGCGGCTTCGTGCGCGCGGCGCTGGATCACGCCGCAGCGGCCTCGGGCGAGCGCGAGCAGGCCGGCGCGCGCACGACGACGGCGTAGCGCCGGCGGACGCGAGGGTCTGCATGAGCTTCAGGCGCGCCGACGCGGGCGAGCGCCGCGCGCTCGGCGAGCTGTTCGCCGAGCTGTGCGCGATCGAGTCGCCGTACGGGCGCGAGCGCGCCTGCGCGGATCGTGTGACCGCGGAGCTGCGCGAGCTGGGCCTGACGGTCGAGGAGGACGACGCCGGCCCGATCGCCGGGTCCGACGCGGGCAACCTGCTCGCCCGCATCCCCGCCGCCCCAGGCCCGCCGGCCTCCGCCGGACCGTCGCCCGCCGATCCCGCCTCCCACGCCGCGGCGGCCCCCGGCTCCGACCACACCGGCGTCCTGCTCTGCGCTCACCTCGACACGGTCCCGCTGACCGGCCCGGTCGAGCCGGTCTGCGAGGAGGGCGTGTGGCGCAACCGCCACGACGCGATCCTGGGCGCCGACAACAAGGCCGCGGTCGCGGTCATGCTCGCCGCGGCGCGGCGCTGGGTCGCCGAGCCGCCGCCCGTTCCCGTCGAGCTGCTGTTCACCGTCTGCGAGGAGCACGCGCTGGCGGGCGCGAAGGCGTTCGACGCCGCCAAGCTGCGCAGCCGCTTCGGCTACGTCTTCGACCACGCCTCGCCGATCGGCGAGATCGTGCTCGCCTCGCCGTACTACCACCGCATCGTCGCGGAGCTGCGCGGCGTCGCCGCGCACGCGGGCATCCGCCCGGAGGCCGGACGGAGCGCGATCGTCGCGGCCGCGCGGGCGATCGCGGCGATGCCGGTCGGCCGCCTCGACGAGGAAGACGACCGCGAACGTCGGCACGATCACCGGCGGCTCGGGCATCAACGTCGTGCCGGAGCGGTGCCGCGTGGAGGCGGAGGTCCGCAGCCTCGACGAGCAGAAGGTCGAGGCGCTCGTGAGCGAGCTGGTCGACCATCTCACCGACGGCGCCAACGCCGCCGAGTGCGACCTCGACGTCACCGTCGCGCGGCTGTTCCACGGGTACCGGCTCAAGCCGTCCGCGCCCGAGGTCCGCGTGGCCGAGGCGGCGCTCCGCGCCTGCGGCCACGCGCCCCGCCACATCGTCACGGGCGGCGGGGCGGACGCCAACGCCCTGATCGCCGCCGGCTTCCCCTGCGCCAACCTCGCCAACGGCACCGAGCGCCCGCACCAGCCCGACGAGTCGGTCTCCGTCGCCGCGCTCGAGCAGATGCTCGACGTCACCCTCGCCCTCCTCGACAACGCACCAGACCGATGCTGAGGCTCCGGCGGGGCATCGTCAGCGAGGCCGAGGCTCCGGAGCCGTGGCAGCGGCTCACCGTCGAGGTGGCCGGGGAGGAGCGGCCGGCCCGAGCCGACACGGCGCTCGTGGGCCCGTGCCGAGCGGGCGACGAGGTGATCCTCAACGTCGAGGCCCGGGAGCTGAGACTCGGCTCCGGCGGCTTCGACGTCGTCCACGTCAACCTCACGCGCGGCCTCGACGGCAAGGGCATGCCGGGCGCGCACGTGATGAAGCTCAACTACAGCTCGCTCCAGCACGCGGTGCTGCCGGCGGAGGGACGCGAGCTGCGCACGCCGCTGGGCAGACCGGCCGGCATCTTCCAGCTGCACGGGCAGCTCGCGCCGATCGCCTGGGCGCTCGCGCAGGCAGGCGGCGGGCGGGGCCGGCCCAAGGTCGGCTACGTGCAGACGGCCGGCGGCGCGCTGCCCGGCGGCGTGTCCGACACCGTGCGTCAGCTGCTGAACCGCGGCCTGCTCGCCGGCCACACGACCGCCGGCCCGGCCTATGGCGGCGCGCAGGAGGCGATCTCGACCGCCGGCGCGATCCACGACGGCCTCGCGGCGGAGGGCTGGGACGTCGCGCTCGTGGGACCCGGCCCGGGGATCCTCGGCTCCGGCTCGGCGCTCGGCCACGGCGGGATGGTCGCGCTCGACTCCGCGCACGCTGCGATCGCGCTCGGCTGCCCGACGGTCCTCACCGCGCGGATGTCGTCGGGCGACCCGCGCGAGCGCCACCGCGGGCTCTCGCACCACACGCGCACGGTCCTCGAGCTGCTGCTCGCGCCCGTCACGCTGGCCGTACCGCCCGGCGTCCGGCTGTTCGCCGAGATGGACGGGATCGGCCCGGCGCTCGACGCCGCGCGTGCGGCCGGCCACGACGTCGTCGAGGCCGCGATCGACCCCGAGGGCTACCGCGCCAGCGGACTGCCGACGCGCACGATGGGCCGCAGCTTCGACGAGGACCGCCTGTTCTTCGCGGCCGCGCTCGCGGCCGGGGGCGTCCTGGCGGAGCGGGCCACGGCGACGCGGGAGGTCGGCGCGTGAGCTCGTTCGAGCAGACGGGCAGCGAGACGATCTGGTCCGGCCACATCGGCACGGTCAGAGTGGAGCGCTACGTCCACGCGGACGGGGAGGAGGTGACGCGCGAGAACGTCGCCCACCCGGGCGCGGTCGCGATCGTCGCGCACGACGACCTGCACGTCTGGCTCGTGCGCCAGCCGCGCGAGATCGTCGGCGAGCGCGCGCTGCTGGAGATCCCCGCCGGCAAGCTCGACGTCGAGGGCGAGGATCCGCAGGCGGCGGCCGAGCGCGAGCTGGCCGAGGAGATCGGCAAGGCGGCCGACGCATGGGAGCACCTGAAGGCGATCTACACGAGCCCGGGCTTCACCGACGAGCGCATCGACGTCTTCCTCGCGACCGACCTGCGCGACGTCGAGCGCCCGCCCGTCGACGAGGACGAGCGCATCGAGATCGTCGCCTGGCCGCTGCACCACCTCGACGACGCGATCGCCGAGTGCAGCGACGCCAAGTCGCTCGTCGGCCTGCTGCTGCTCCGCGCGCGGCGCGGCTAGAGATCGGCCCAGAGCGCGGAGATCGGCAACACCGGATCGACGGCGGCCAGCCGCACGAGCGTCGCCGGGCGTGCTCCGCCGGCGATCTGCTGGACAAGCGTGCTCTTGCCGCTCTGCCGGGCGCCGACGAGCAGCGTCACCCCGCCCCGGCAGGAGCCGAGCGCCCCAGCACGAATCATCCGTGCGGACATGTCGACCGCGATCGCTCCGCTGCGCACCGGCGCCCACGAGGACCTCGTCCTCGACTTCATCGCCTACCTCGAGCTGGAGCGCGGCCTCAGCCGCAACACGCTCGAGGCGTACCGTTCCGACCTGCTCCAGTTCGGCGCCTGGCTGAGCGCGATCGGAAAGGACGCGCTCACGGTCGAGCACACCGACCTCGCCGCGTTCGTCGCGTCGCTCGCGGAGGGCGGCGAGGGGAGAGCGCCCGCCGCCTCCACGACGGTCCAGCGCAAGGTCGCCTGCCTGCGCTCGTTCTACCGCCACCTGCGGCGCGAGGAGATCCTCGACCGCGACCCGACGGCCGAGCTGAAGGGCCCGCCGCGCGGCAAGAGACTGCCGAAGGTCCTCAGTCGCGACGAGGTCGCGCTGCTGCTCGCGCAGCCGAGAGGCGGCTCGCCCGCCGCCCTGCGCGACCGCGCGCTGCTGGAGCTGATGTACGCCTGCGGTCTGCGCGCCTCCGAGGCGGTCGGCATCAGGCTCGAGGAGCTCGACCTCGACGAGGGCGTCCTGCGCGCGAACGGCAAGGGCTCGAAGGAGCGGCTCGTGCCGATCGGCAGCAAGGCGGTCGCGGCGCTGATCGCCTACCTGACCGTCGGGCGTCCGAAGCTCGTCGGCATCCGCGACGAGACGCACGTGTTCGTCAACCAGCGCGGTCAGGGACTGACCCGCCAGGGCCTCTACAAGATCGTCCAGCGCCACGCCAAGAGCGCGGGCCTGTCCGACAAGATGAGCCCGCACACGCTGCGCCACACGTTCGCGACGCACCTGCTCGCCGGCGGCTGCGACCTGCGCTCGCTGCAGGAGATGCTCGGCCACGCCGACATCGCCACGACGCAGATCTACACGCACCTGTCCGCCGATCGCCTGCGCGACGTCTACTTCCAGGCGCACCCGCGGGCGTCGGCCGAGCGACCGGGCTGAGCGGGGACATGGGCCGCCGCGCGGTCGTCGTCGTGCTCGACGCCGTCGGTGCGGGCGCGCTCCCGGACGCCGCCGGCTACGGCGACGCCGGCACGAACACGCTCGGCCACCTCGCGCAGGCGGCGGGCGGCCTCGATCTGCCGACCCTCCAGCGGCTCGGGCTGGGCTCGATCCTGCCGCTCGACGGCGTCCGGGCGGGCGGGGCCGGGATCGACCCCGTCCTCCACGGCCGCCTGCACCCGCTCGGCCCGGGCAAGGACTCGACGACCGGTCACTGGGAGCTGATGGGCGTCGTCGCGAGCACGCCGCCGCCGACCTATCCGCGCGGATTCCCGCCCGAGATCGTCGCGGAGATCGAGCGGCTCGCGGGGCGGGCGGTGCTGTGCAACGCCCCGAGCGACGGGCTGGCCGCGATCGAGCGCCACGGCCCGCAGGCGCGTGCCGAGGGCGCGCTGATCGTCTACACCTCGCAGGACTCCGTGCTTCAGGTCGCCGCGCACGAGGGACGCGTGCCGGTCGGAGAGCTGTACGCGATCTGCGGGCGGGTGCGCGAGCTGATGGCCGGCGAGCACGCCGTCTCGCGCGTGATCGCCCGCCCGTTCGCGGACGCCGGTCCGGGCGGACGGGACGGCGCCTTCGAGCGCACCCCGCGCCGGCGCGACTTCGCGCTCGCGCCGCCCGCCGCCAGCTATCTCGACGTGCTCCAGGACGCGCACGTCACCGTCCACGCCGTCGGGAAGGTCGCGCAGCTGTTCGCCGGCCGCGGCATCGACGCCGCACACCCGGGCGCCACGAACGCGGAGGCGATCGCCTCGACCACGGAGCTGCTGCAGCGCCTCGACGCCGGCTTCGTCTTCGCGAACCTGATCGAGACCGACCAGGTCTACGGCCACCGCAAGGACGTCGCGGGCTTCCACGCCGCGTTGCGCGAGATCGACGCCGCGGTCGCGCGCTGGCTGGAGCTGCTGCTGCCGGAGGACCTGCTGATCCTCACCGCCGACCACGGCTGCGACCCGCTGCACCCCGGCACCGACCACACGCGCGAGCACGCCCCGCTGCTGGCGCTGTTCCCCGGCCACGGCGGCCGCCGCCACGACGGCCCGCTCGCCGACGTCGGCGCCAGCGTCGTGCGCTGGCTCACCGGCCGCGACGCTCCGGCGCTGCCCGGCACGCCGTTCACGCCGTAGTCGCCCGCCGGCTACGCTCCCCGACGATGCCGGAGCTGCCCGAGGTCGAGACCGTCCGGCGGCAGCTCGCGCCGCGCTTGGAGGGCCGGATGCTCGTCGTCTACCGCGTCTCCGATCCGCGCTGGACGGCTCCGCGGGAGCCGAACGAGGTGGTCGGCCCGCTCGTCGGCCGCCGGGTGGAGGCGCTCGGGCGCCGCGGCAAGCACCTGATCGCGCAGTTCGAGGACGAGCTGTTCCTGCTGATGCACCTGCGCATGACGGGGAACCTGCTCTACGACGCCGAGCCGTCCGCGCCCTACACGCGCGCGATCATGGGCTTCGACGACGAGCACACGCTGAGCTTCGTCGACCCGCGCCGCTTCGGAACGGCCGTGCTCGTCGCGGGCCAACCGGCGCTCGACGCCTACCTCGGCGCGCGCCTCGGCGTCGAGCCGTTCAGCGACGACTTCACCGCCGACCACCTCCACGCGCTCGCGCGCGGCAGCCGCGCGCCGGTCAAGGCGTTCCTGCTGGACCAGCGACGCATGGCCGGCGTCGGCAACATCTACGCCGACGAGGCGCTCTTCCGCGCGCGGGTCCACCCGCTGCGCGCGGCCGGGAGCGTGTCCCGCGCCCAGTGGGCGCTGCTGCGCGACACGGTCCGCGAGGCGCTGCAGGAGGGGATCGACGCCAACGGCGCGAGCATCGACGACTTCCGCGACCTCGACGGCGCGCGCGGCTCCTTCCAGGACCGCTTCCTCGTCCATCGCCGCGCCGGCGAGCCGTGCCCCGTCTGCGGCGGGCCGATCCGGAAGATCGTCGCGGCCGGGCGCGGCACCTACGTCTGCGAGCGCTGCCAGCCGCGGCCGCGCGGCGCGCGCCGGTGACGTCAGGCCGGCGCGCCCCGTCGCTCCTCGGCGAGCGCGCTCGCCTGTTGGAAGGCGCCCATCCAGCGGCTCGCGTTGCGCTCGAGCGTCTGGTCCTTCGCCCACTTCTGGCCGCGCTTGGCGAGCTTGCGCTGCGCCTTGCCGTCGCACAGCAGCGCGTTGAGCGCCGCGAACCAGTCGTCGTCGGCGACGAGCCGGCCGCCCTGGTCCTCGCCGCAGCCGGCGTAGGGGCCGTAGTCGGAGGCGAGCCAGGGGACCCCTGCGATCGCGTACTCCTTCAGCTTGATGTCGGAGCGGGTCGCGTTGCCCGGCTTGTCTATCAGCGGCGCGATCGCGAGGTCGAAGCCGGCGATCGCCTGCGGCAGCTGGTCGAACGACAGCACGCCGTAGGAGCGGTAGCGGTCGGCCGGCAGTCTCAGGTCGATCGGGCCGACGCTCTCGACGCGCAGGTCGTCGTGGACGTCGAGCAGGTCTTCCACGATCTCGGCCAAGCCCAGCGCGTCCCAGTCGTCCTGGTGGTCGATCCAGCCTATGTAGCCGAGCACGGTCCCCTCGTGGCGGCGTCTGGGATGGCTGAGCGACGGGAGCGTGAGGAAGTTGGGGATCGGCACCACGGTGCGCGCCCCGTATTCGCGGTAGCGGTCCGCGAGCGCGTCGTTGGTCGTCGTGATCACGTCGACGACCTCGGCCATGCCGTCGAAGCCGGCGCGCCGTTCCGGTCTGACGACGTCGTCGTCGCAGTCCCACACCACGCCCAGGCCGGCCGCGGTCAGGCGGCGTGCGAGCGCGACCGCCTCCGGCTGCACGTAGCGGCCGATGAAGGCGACGTCGAAGTCCGCGACGATCGTCGCGAGCTCGTCGTCGGTCGGCGTCAGCTCTGTCTCCTCGCTGTACGTCGCGATCAGGTTGCCGCGGCGCGCGAGCTCCGTCAGCGGATGTGTGGCGCGGTAGTTCGAGCTGGGGTGGCCGCCCCACACGAACGCAGCGATGTTCATCGACTTCCCCCTCTTTCCCCCGAGACCGGCGTGGCGGCCTACGCTAGCCCACGCGCGCGGGCGCGCGCAAGCGAGAGCACCGCTTCCCGGTGCCGTGGAGCTCGCTCAGCCGGTGAGGAGCGTCGCGAGCGTGCCGTCGCGGTCGGCGGCGGCGAGCGCGTCGTAGCCGCCGAGCGTGTGGTCGCCGACGAGGACCTGCGGGAAGGTCATCATGCCCGTGCGCTGCGCGAGCGCGACGCGTCCGTCGTGGTCGCGTGAGAGATTGACCTCCTCGAACGGCAGCGCGCGCTGCGTCAGCAGGGCCTTCGCGCGCACGCACGAGGAGCAGCGGTCGGTCGTGTAGAGCGTGATCGTCTTGCCAGGCACTTCATTTAGTATAGCGCCCCCATGAGGCGGACCACCTGATGCCCGGCTCGCTGCGCACCGAGGCGATCGTGCTGCGCTCCATACGCTACGGCGAGGCCGACCGCATCCTCCACCTCTACACGCCCCAGCATGGCCGCGTGAGCGCGATCGCGAAGGGCGCGCGCCGCACCCGCAGCCGCTTCGGCGCGCGGCTGGAGCCGTTCTTCCATCTGCGCATGCTGCTGTACCAGGGCCGCTCCGACCTGCTCACCGTCACCAGCGCCGAGAACGCGCGACGCGCACGGGCCGCTGCGCGAGCGCGCCGCCTCGCTCGACGCGGCCGCGCGCGCCTGCGACGCGGTCGCGCGCCTGTTCGAGGCCGGCGACCCGAGCCCGCCGGCCTTCCACCTGCTCGCCAACGAGCTGCGCCTGCTCGACGAGCACGAGCACGCCTCCCGCGCGCCGCACCAGCTCGCCTTCCGCCTCAAGCTGCTCGTCGCCGGCGGCTTCACGCCGCAGCTCGCGCACTGCGCCACGTGCGGGGAGGCCGACCACCTCGTCGCCTTCTCCGGCGCCGCCGGCGGGGTCGTGTGCAGCGCCTGCGAGGCGTCGGCGTTCCCGCTCGGCGAGGAGGCGCACGCCTTCCTCGTCGCCGCGCTCGGCCGCCCGCTGTCCGACGCGCCCGACGCGTCCCCGCGCGCGCTGCGGCAGGCCGAGCGCGCGATCTCGGAGACAGCGGAGCACCACGCCCACGTGCATCTGCGGCCGCTGCCGCGGGCAGCGGCCTGACACGCGGGCGCGCAGCGGCGGAACTTCGGGCGCCAGCACCGGTTGGGAGGGCCGGGACCGGGCATGGTGCGCCGGTCGTCGACAAGGAGGCGCAAGATGCCGCAGCGAACGTCCTGGAGCGCCCTGGTCGCGATCGGCGCGATCGGAGCGGCCGTCCTCGGGGTTCCGGCGCGTGCCTCGGCCCGCATCTCCGCCTATCCGAGCCCGGGCACGCGCGTCGCCTCGCCGCGTACGCGCCTCAACTTCCGCGGCGTGGCTCCCGCGGCGCTCGGCACGATCTCCGTCAGCGGATCGGTCACCGGCGCGCACAGCGGCCACGTCGAGGCGCACTCCGACGGCGACGGTGCGAGCTTCGTGCCCGACAAGCCGTTCGCCCAGGGCGAGCGGGTCACGGTCCGCACCGATCTCGACGTCGCCGGCGGCCGGCACGGCGCCTACGCGATCCGCATCGCGCATCAGGGCCGGCCGCTGCGTCCGCCGGCCAGACAGCCGCCCCTGCTCCTCCACGGCCGGGGCGTCCTGCGCCCGCACTCGCGCCACGACCTCGCGATCCCGCAGGTGACCGCGTCGGCGCCGCACGGCCGCGCACCCGCGGGCGACCTGTTCCTCAGCGAGTTCGACTCGCCGGGCCAGGCGGGGCCGGGGCAGCACGGCCCGCTGGTGGTCGGCGGCGACGGCACGCCGATCTGGTTCCACCCGCTGCCGACGGGCCAGACCGCCACGGACGTGCGCGTCCAGCAGTACGACGGCCAGCCGGTCATGACGTGGTGGCAGGGCTTCGTCAACGCGGGCGTCGGCAACGGCGTCGGCGAGGTCTTCGACCGCTCCTACCGGCGCATCGCCACCATCAGAGCGGGCGACGGCTACGCGGCCGACCCGCACGAGCTGCAGCTCACCTCCCGCGGAACGGCGCTGGTGACCTCCGAGAACCCGGTCGTGTGGGACACCTCGGGGATCGGCGGGGCCAGACGCGCGGTCGTGCTCGACTCGGTCGTGCAGGAGGTCGAGGTGAAGACCGGCCTCGTGCGCTTCGAGTGGCACAGCCTCGACCACGTCCCCGTGCGCGAGTCGCACGTGCCGCCGCACAAGGTCGACGGGCACGTCGACGACTACTTCCACGTCAACTCGGCGAGCGAGACGCCCGACGGGAACCTGCTCGTCTCCTCGCGCAACACCTGGACGATCTACAAGGTGGCGCGCGCCGACGGGCACGTGCAGTGGCGGCTCGGCGGCAAGCGCAGCAGCTTCTCGCTCGGCCGCGGCGTGTCGTTCGCGTGGCAGCACGACGCGCGCGTCGCCGGCAACGGGACGATCACGCTGTTCGACGACGGCGCGGCGCCGGCGGTGCACAGCGCCTCGCGCGCGATCGCGGTCGGCCTCGACACGAAGCGCCACCGCGCGTGGCTCGTGCACGACTACCGCCACCGCGGCCCGTCGCTGCTGGCCAACAGCCAGGGCAGCTACCAGGACCTCCCCGGCGGCGACGTGCTCGTCGGCTGGGGCAGCGAGCGCTACGAGAACGGTCTACGCCCGGCACGGCGCGCGCGTGCGCGACTACCGCTTCCCGGCGGGCGACGAGTCCTACCGCGCGTATCTGATGCCGTGGCAGCCCGATCCGCTGACGAGACCGGCGCTCGCCGCGAGCAGCGCGCACGGGCGCACACGCGTCTACGCGAGCTGGAACGGCGCGGACGGCGTCGTGCGTTGGCGGGTGCTCGCGGGCACGGACGCGAGCACGCTGAAGCCGGTCGCATCCGTGCGCCGCAGCGGCTTCGAGACGGCGACGACGATCGCGGCGGCGCCCGTCGTCGCCGTGCAGGCGCTCGGCGCGCGCGGAACGGTGCTCGCGACCTCCGCCGCGCTCGCCCCGAAGGGGGCCTGAGCGGAGGAGCACCGAGCGGGTGAGAACGGCCCCGCTTGTGGAAAGGCTGTTCCATCAGAGGCCGTCCTAGACTCCCCGAATGCCCGAGACCTCCGCCGCCACGAGATACGTCTACGACTTCGCCGAGGGCTCGCGCGAGCTGCGCGACCTGCTCGGCGGCAAGGGCGCCAACGTCGCCGAGATGACGCGCATCCTCGGCGCCGAGCGCGTGCCCGCCGGCTTCACGATCACGACCGAGGCGTGCGTCGCCTACATGCAGGCGGACCGCACCGAGCCGGACGGCTTCGACGAGCAGGTCGCGCACGCGCTCGCGCGTCTGGAGGAGGCGGCCGGCGCGGCGCTCGGCGATGCGGACGACCCCCTGCTCGTCTCCGTCCGCTCGGGCGCGCGCGAGTCGATGCCGGGCATGATGGACACGGTCCTCAACCTCGGCCTCAACGACGCCTCCGTCGAGGGGCTGGCGGCCAAGACCGGCAACCCCCGCTTCGCGTGGGACTCCTACCGTCGCTTCGTGCAGATGTTCGGCAACGTCGTGCGCGGCGTGCCGGGCGAGCGCCAGGAGGAGGTCATCAAGCAGCTCAAGGGCGAGCAGGGCGTGACGCTCGACACGGACCTCGACCTCGACGCACTGCGCACCCTCACCGAGCGCTTCGCCCAGCTGTTCCGCGAGCACACGGGGGAGGACTTCCCGCAGGACCCGCAGGAGCAGCTGCGCCAGTCGATCCGGGCCGTGTTCGACTCGTGGATGGGCGAGCGCGCGATCCACTACCGCCGCATCAACCGCATCCCCGACGAGTGGGGCACGGCGGTCAACGTGCAGCAGATGGTCTTCGGCAACAAGGGCGAGACGTCCGGCTCCGGCGTCGCCTTCAGCCGCGACGAGGTCACGGGCGAGCCCGAGCCCTCCGGCGACTTCCTCCAGAACGCGCAGGGCGAGGACGTCGTCAGCGGCGTGCGCAACACCCGCGACATCGCCGAGCTGGCCGACGTGATGCCCGAGGCGCACGCCGAGCTGATGGAGATCCTGCGCACGCTCGAGGCGCACTACGGCGACATGCAGGACGTCGAGTTCACGATCGAGGAGGGGCGTCTGTACATGCTGCAGACGCGCAACGCCAAGCGCCCGGCGCAGGCGGCGGTGCGCTTCGCCGCCGACGCGGTCGCCGAGGGCCTCCTCACCCGCGAGCGGGCGCTGATGACGATCGACGCCGGCAAGCTCGACGCGCTGCTGCATCCGACGTTCGACCCGCACGCCGAGATCGCGGTGCTCGCGCACGGCGTACCGGCCTCTCCGGGCGCCGCAAAGGGCGCGGTCGTGTTCACCGCCGACGAGGCCGTCGCCGCCGCCGAGGCCGGGCGCGACGTGATCCTCGTGCGGCCGTTCACCGAGGCCGACGACGTCGCCGGCTTCGACGCCGCCCGCGGGATCCTCACGAGCGAGGGCGGCAAGGCCTCGCACGCCGCACTCGTGGCGCGTGGGATGGGCCGCCCATGCGTGTGCGGCGCCTCGGAAGCTCGAGATCGACCTGCACACCGAGACGGTCAAGGTGGGGGACACGGTCCTCACGCGCGGCGACCGGATCGCGATCGACGGCTCGGCCGGGATCGTCACGCTCGACGACGTCCCGCTCGTCGAGGCCCGCTGGAGCTCGCAGTTCGAGACGGTGCTGGCGTGGTGCGACGAGCTGCGCACGCTCGGCGTGCGCGCCAACGCCGACACGCCCGAGGACGCCACCCGCGCGCGGGAGTACGGCGCCGAGGGGATCGGCCTCTGCCGCACCGAGCACATGTTCATGGCCGCCGATCGCCAGCCGAAGATGCGCGCGATGATCATGGCCGAGGGCGAGGAGGCCCGGCGGGCGGCGCTGGCCGAGCTGCTGCCGCTCCAGCAGGAGGACTTCGAGGGCCTGTTCGAGGCGATGGAGGGCGAGCCGGTCACGATCCGCCTGCTCGACCCGCCGCTGCACGAGTTCCTGCCGCACCGCTTCGAGCTGGAGCGCCAGCTGGAGCACGCGCGCGACACCGGCGGGGAGACGGACGAGCTGGAGCGCACGCTGGAGCGCGTGCAGGCGCTGGAGGAGACCAACCCGATGCTCGGCACGCGCGGCTGCCGGCTGGGGATCCTCTACCCGGAGGTCTACGAGATGCAGGCGGTCGCGATCGCGCAGGCGGCGATCGCGGTGCGCGAGCGGACGGGCAAGGCGCCGCTGCTGGAGGTGATGATCCCGCTCGTCGACTACGAGGCGGAGCTGGAGCTGATGCGCGAGCTGGTCGTGAAGGCGGGGCACGAACGCGGCCTGGAGGTCGGCCGCGACTTCCTCGTCGGCACGATGATCGAGCTGCCGCGCGCGTGCTTCCTCGCGGACGAGATCGCCCACCACGCCGACTTCTTCTCCTTCGGCACGAACGACCTCACGCAGACGGGCCTCGGCTTCTCGCGCGACGACGTCGAGGGCAAGTTCCTCGCCACGTACCTGGAGCGCAAGATCGTCGACCGCTCGCCGTTCGAGACGATCGACGCGCCCGGCGTCGGCCAGATGGTGCGGATGGGCGCGTGGCTGGGCCGCAAGACGAAGGAGCACCTGAAGCTCGGCGTCTGCGGCGAGCACGGCGGCGATCCCGACTCGATCGACTTCTTCCACCACTCCGGCATCGACTACGTCTCCTGCTCGCCCTTCCGCGTCCCGATCGCGCGGGTGGCGGCGGCGCAGGCGGCGGTGCGGTGACGCCGGCCGGACCTCGGCCGCGGCAGCTCGGTAGCGGGAGCACCGTCATCGCCGCTGGCACGTCAGCGCTTCTGACAGCCCTGGGCAGCGTCGGCGGGATCGCCGTGTTGCGATCCACATCGCGCCCGATCACGCCGACAGCTCAGACGCGCCCGTTTCGGGGGCGCAGACGCCGAAGGGCTTCCGGCTCGACGTCCAGGGAATCCGCGGGTTCGCGCTCGTGCTGGTGCTCGCCTGCCATGCGGAGCTGCCGTTCGCGCAGGGCGGGTTCGTCGGCCTGGACGTCTTCTTCGTCCTCTCCGGCTACCTGATCACGCGGTTGGTCTTCACCGAGCTGCAGCGCACCGGCACGGTCTCGATCCAGCGCTTCTACGCGCGCCGCGCGCGCCGGCTGCTGCCGCTGTCGCTGACGGTGCTCGCGGTGATCGTCGTGGCGTCGATGATCTGCTTCTCGCCGGTGCGCGCCGACGCCGTCTCCGGTGACGTGATCGCGGCAGGGCTCTACTTCGTCAACTGGCGCTTCATCGCCCAGGCGGTCGACTACTTCGCCTTCAACCCCGACGCGAGCCCGGTGCGCCACTACTGGTCGCTGTCGCTCGAGGAGCAGTACTACCTCGTCTGGCCGGTGTGGATGCTGCTCTCCACCTGGTGGGTCCGCCGCCGCGGCGGCGACGTGCGGCGCACGCTGCTGATCGCGGTGGCCCCGCTGCTGGTCGCGTCGCTCGCCTACGGGATCGCCTACACCGCGCACGACCCGCAGCGCGCCTACTTCTCGACGCTCGCGCGCGGCTGGGAGCTGGCGCTGGGCGCCGCCCTCGGGCTCGCCCTGCCGGCCGGCCTGCGACTCGCACGCCCGCTCGGCGCGGCGCTCGCCGGCGGCGCGCTCGCGACGCTGATCGCCACGACGCTCCTCTGGGGCGACGCGACGCCGTACCCGAGCTGGCGTGCGCTGATCCCGTGCGTCGCGGCGGCCGCGTTCATCCTCGCCGGCACCGCCACGCGGCCGAGCGCGCCGATCCGGCTGCTGTCGCGCCGGCCGTTCCAGTTCCTCGGGGAGATCTCCTACGCCTGGTACCTGTGGCACTGGCCGGCGATCGTGTTCGCGACCTACTTCTGGGGGCGGCTCTCGCCGCTCGCGAGCGTCGCGGTGATCCTCGTTCTCGTTCGTGCCGACCTACGTCACGCACCACGCGATCGAGGAGCGCTTCCGCCACTCGCGCACGCTCGCACGGCGGCCGCGGCGCGCGCTCGGCCTCGGCTTCGCCTGCACGGCGAGCGCGGTCGCGCTCGGGCTCGTCCTGGCGGGTGTGCAGCCGAGCGTCCCGCTCGCCCCGGCCAGCGAGGTCACGGGCGCGATGGCGGTCGCCCAGGGCGCGACGCTCCAGCGCAGCGCGAAGGCGCTGCGCCCGCCGCCGCGCAAGGCGAAGGACGACAAGGGCCAGATGTTCGCCGACGGCTGCCTGACCGAGCGCACGCGCACGACCTCGCGCACGTGCGTCTACGGCGACAGATCCTCGCCGACGACGGTCGTGCTGTTCGGCGACTCGCACACGCTGCAGTACGCGCCGGCGATCCTGCTGCTGGCCAAGCGGTACGACTGGCGCGTCGTCGGCCTGATGCGCGCCGGCTGCCCGGTCGCGGACATCGACTACCTCGACGGCTGCGACGCCTGGCGGCGCAACACGATGCGCCGGATCCTCCACCGCGCGCACCCGGACCTCGTGATCACCAGCAGCTCGACGGCCGCGCGCATCCGCGTGCGCAAGCCGGGCGGCGGGCGCTGGTCGCGCGCGCAGAGCGAGCCGCGGATGGAGGCGGGCTACGCGCGCACCCTGCGCCGCCTGCGGGGCACCGGCGCCGCCGTCGCCGTGATCCGCGACCAGGTCGAGGCGCCGTTCAACCCGGCCGAATGCGTCTCCGAGCACCTCCACGACCTGCGCCGCTGCGCCTTCCCCGTCACGCGCAAGTGGAGCCTGTCGTTCGACGCGCGCGGGGCGCGCAAGGTCAAGGGCGTGCGGGTGATCGACCCGCTGCGGGTCCTCTGCCCGCACAAGCTGTGCCCGTCGGTCGTCGGCAACGCGCTCGTCTACCGCAACGCGTTCCACCTCAGCGCCACCTACGCGCGCACGCTCACGCACTGGCTCGACGCGAAGCTGCCGAAGCCGCGCACGGCGCGCAGCTGAGTGGCAGACCCCGCCTCAGCCCAGGACGCGGCGCAGCCAGGCGACGCTCGGGCCGAGCGCCCGCGGCGTGTACTCGCGCGCGTGCAGCGTGCCGTCGAGCAGCGTGAGGTCGGCGCGCACGCCAACCGCGTGCAGCGCGGCGGCCATCCGCTCGGCCTGCGTCGCCGGGACGAGCTCGCGGCGCGAGTTGAAGAGGAGCATCGGCGGGTCGTCGGGGGTGACGGCGGCAAGCGGCGAGGCGGCGGCGCGCAGGCCCGGGCAGCCGCCGCGGACGGGGCAGCCGACGAGCGCGTCGACGACGCCGCCGAGCCAGCCGGCCGGCAGCGCGCCCAGGTCGAGCGGCGCCGACCATGTCACGACCGCGGCCACCCGTGACCCGGCGGTCAGCGGACCCGTGCCGCTCGTGGCCAGCAGCGCGGCGAGGTGGCCGCCGGCGGAGGTGCCGAGCGCGCCGATGCGCGCGGGGTCGATGCCGAAGCGCTGCGCGTTGAAGCGCATCCAGCGCACCGCGCGGCGCAGGTCGCGCCGCTGCTGCGGGAGTCCGTCGACGCCCGCGCGCAGCAGCGCGTAGTCGACGTCGACCGCGACGAAGCCGGCGTGCGCGAAGGCGTCCGCGGTCGTCGCCATGCGGCGGCGGTTGCCGTGCGCCCAGCCGCCGCCGTGCACGAGCAGGACGGCGGGGGCGACGCCGCTGCGCGGTGGGAGCGGCAGGTGCACGTCGGCGCGCTCGCGCGGCAGCGGCCCGTAGGAGAGCCCGTGCAGGACGCGCGGCCGCACGAGCGCCGGCCGGGGCGCGGTGCGGACCGGGCGTGGCGCATGCCGGTGACGCGCGCGGCGGCGCACGCGTCGGCTGCGCGCGCCGTCGGCGACGAGGACGCTGCGCGCGGTCGCGGCGGTGTGCACGCGCTGCGCGGCCTGCGCGCGGTGCGAGCCGGGGCTGAGAAGCGAGGTGGGGAGCGCGGCGACGGCGAGCAGCCCGCCCGCGAGGACGGCGCGCGCGAGAAGCCGGCGCGCGCGCCGGTGGTCGAGCTGGGTCACGACGGGTGCAACGCTAGCGCGATCGGAAAGTCGCGCACGGTCGTCGTCGCGACGGTCCGCACGCGGACCGGCCGGCGCCGCCGGGCTCGGCCGCGCCGGCGACCCGCCGTGGTGCGAGAATCGACGGCATGGCCGTGCGATCCCCCGCGCATCCGTCAGGCCCCGTCGCCGAGGCGTTCGCCGCCCGCGTGCGCGCGCAGGAGGCTGCGCAGCTGTCTCCGCTCGCGACGCCGTCCTACCCGGCCGCCCGCGAGCGCCCGGAGGAGGAGTGCGGCCTGCGCACGCCGTTCCAGCGCGACCGCGACCGGATCGTCCACACCAAGGCGTTCCGCCGCCTGAAGCACAAGACGCAGGTGTTCGTGGCGCCCGAGGGCGATCACTACCGCACGCGCCTCACGCACACGCTGGAGGTGACGCAGGTCTCCCGCACCGTCGCGCGCGCGCTGCGGCTCAACGAGGACCTCGTCGAGGCGATCGGGCTCGGGCACGACCTCGGCCACCCGCCGTTCGGCCACATCGGCGAGGCCGCGCTCGACGACTGCCTCCAGGAGCGGTTCGGCCGGCGCTTCAAGCACCACGAGCACTCGCTGCGCGTCGTCGAGCGGCTCGAGCGCGACGGGGAGGGGCTCAACCTGACCGCACCGGTGCGCGACGGCATCCTCGGCCACTCCGGGCGCGCGCCGCTGCCGCGCACGCTCGAGGGCCGGATCGTGCGCCTGCTGGACCGCGTCGCCTACGTCAACCACGACATCGACGACGCGCTGCGCGCCGGTGTGCTCGACGAGGCCGAGCTGCCGCGCGAGCCGATCGCTGTGCTCGGCGGGACGGGTGCGCAGCGGATCGACGCGCTCGTGCACGACGTCGTGGAGGCATCCGAGCGCGCCGGCGACGTCGTGCAGGGCGAGCAGGCCGGGGCCGCGATGACGGCGCTGCGCGACTTCATGTTCGAGCGCGTCTACCTCGCCCCGGCAGCGCGCGCCGAGCACGCGAAGATCGAGCGCGCGGTGCGCACCCTGTTCGACCACTACTGTGCGCACCCGGACGAGATCCCCCCGCTCGACGCGCGGACGGACGACCTCGCCACGCGCGTGACCGACTACCTCGCCGGCATGACCGACCGCTTCTGCATCCGCCGCTTCGAGGCGCTCACCGTGCCGCGCGCCTTCCCCTCCTGATGCCGCGCTACACCGACGACTCGAAGGAGAAGGTCCGCGACGCGGTCGACATGATCGCGCTCGTCTCCACGCGCACGGAGCTGCGCCGCGCGGGCGTGAACTCGTACTTCGGCCGCTGCCCGTTCCACGACGAGCGCACCGGCTCCTTCCACGTGCGGCCGGAGGAGAAGCACTACCACTGCTTCGGCTGCCAGGCATCGGGCGATCCGTTCCGCTTCGTGATGGAGACGGAGGGGCTCGACTTCGTCGGCGCGATGGAGTCGCTCGCGCAGCGCTTCGGCGTGACGCTCGAGGTCGCCGACGAGGATCCGATGGCGCGCGCCCGCCGCGAGCGGCGCGAGCGGCTGCATCAGCTGCTGGATCGCGCCGCCGCCTACTACGCCCGCTACCTGTGGGAGGCGAAGGAGGCCGAGGGCGCGCGCGCCTATCTCGCGGGCCGCGGGCTGGCGGAGGAGACGCTGCGCGCCTACCGCGTCGGCTACGCGCCGAGCGCGTGGGACAGACTGCTGCTGGTGGCGCGCAAGGCCGGCTTCGGCGAGGAGGAGCTGCTCGCGACGGGGCTGGCGCAGAGAAGCAAGCAGCAGCGCGGCTCGATCTACGACCGCTTCCGCGAGCGGATCATGTTCCCGCTGGCCGACGCCCGCGGCCGCGTCGTCGGCTTCGGCGCGCGCGCGATGCGCGAGAACCAGGGAGCGAAGTACCTCAACACGAGCGAGGGCGAGGTCTTCCACAAGGGCAGCCAGCTGTTCGGGATCGACCTCGCGCGCAAGGCGGCCGCGCGCGCCGGCGCGGTCGTGCTGGCGGAGGGCTACACGGACGTGCTGGCGCTGCACCAGTCGGGCGTCGAGCACGCGGTCGGGATCATGGGCACCTCGTTCACCGACGAGCAGGCGAGAGAGCTGGAGCGCACCGCGCGCACGCTCGTGCTCGCGCTCGACGCCGACGGCGCCGGGCAGGAGGCGATGCTGCGCGCCGCGCGCGTCGCGGAGGGGCGCAAGCTGGAGCTGCGCGTCGTCGCGCTGCCGGCCGGCAGCGACCCGGCCGACCTCGCGCAGCAGGAGGGCGTGGAGGCGCTGCGCGCGCGGATCGCGAGATCGGCGCCGTTCGTCGAGTTCCACGTCGACCGCATCCTCGCCCGCGCCGACACCGGGACCGCCGAGGGCAAGGATCGCGCGCTGGCGGAGATCCGCCCGGTGCTCGGGCCGCTGCCGGCGAGCGTCCTGCGCGACGAGCTCGTGCGCCGCGTCGCCGGCCGCCTCGACCTGTCCGACCAGCTGGCGGCGTCGCTCGTGGGGGAGGCCGGGCCGGCAGCGGTGCCGTTGTCCGGAGCGCACACCTCACGCGCCGTCGCGGCCGGGAGCGCCGGGCCCGGTTCGGGCGGCGCCGCCGACGTCGCCGCAGCCGGCCCGCACGCAAGCGTCGCCCCTGGCGCGCCGCCCGTCCCGCTCGCGCTCGACCGCCGCGAGCGCGGCGAGCGGACGTTCCTGGCGCTGTGCCTCGCCTTTCCGCGCGAGGCGAAGCCGCTGCTCGACGAGGCCGACGTCGACGCCGTCTTCAGCTCCGACCTCGCTCGCCGCGCCGCCGCGCATCTGCGCACGCACCTGGAGGCGCCGCTGGAAGGCCTGCCCGGCGACGATCCCGAGCTGTCGACGTTCGTCTCCGACCTCGACGCCCGCGCGGCGCGCGGCGGCTCGGCGCGGCCGGCGAACCTCGAGCACGCCTGGCTGTCCCTGGAGCTCGCCCGTCTCGAACGCGCGATCGAGCTCGCCCGCGTCGCCGGCAGCGCCGATGGCGGCATCGCCAGACTGAGCCGCGAGCGCGAGGACGTCCGCAGACGCCTGCGCCTCCTGAGCGGGACGCTCCAGAGCGCGTAGCCGCCCGCACGTCCGCGCGTCAGCGCCCGGACGACCCAGGTTGCGGTGCAGCGTGGTCGCGGCGAGAGTGGCTGCATGCCGGCGGCGCGCCTGCTCACGATCGTCGCGGCGGTGCTCGGCGCCGCCGTGCTGCTGAGCGCCTGCGGCGGCGGGGGAGGCGGCTCGACGACGTCCGCGGGCGGCTCGACGCCGACTCCGACCGCGACCGCCCCGGCGCAGACCCGCACGCAGGCGAGAACGCAGACGCAGGCGAGAACGCAGACGCAGGCCCGCACGACCACGGGCACGACGGGCGGCGCCTCGGCGGCGACGCTGGCGACCGGCAGACAGGCGTTCGCGTCGAACGGCTGCGCCGGCTGCCACACGCTCGCGGCGGCGGGCGCGACCGGCACCGTCGGCCCGAACCTCGACGACGTGCTGCCGGGCAAGAGCACCGCGTTCATCCACCAGTCGATCGTCGACCCGAACGCCGTGATCGCCAGCGGCTACAGCGCGAACATCATGCCCCAGGGCTTCGGCCAGCAGATCTCCGCGAGCGACCTCAACGCCCTCGTCGCGTTCCTGCACGCGAGAGCCGGCAGGTAGCGCGCTCGCGCGACCGGCCCCGGTGTCAGCGTCCGGCGCGAGCGAGCACGTCGAGGACGACGACGCGGTCAGGGGCGGCCAGGGCCGAGCGGGCCGCCGCCTCGATCGTCTCCGCGCTGCGCGCATGCCGGGTGAACTGCGCCCGCCGACCCTACGACGGCCTCGGTCACAACACTGCGCAGGGCTGCAACACGGCCGGGCCCGCCCGCCAACCTCGAGCACGCCTGTGAGGGGACGCTGCCGCGAGCGAGGGTTTCGCCTTGCATTGATAAGCGGATTGTTAGTACAAAGACATCGTGAGCGTCGACGACCAGAAGACGGGCCAAAGACCGGAGATCCTTGCGGTGATCGGCGTCGTCGGAGCGTTCATCACCGGGATCGCCGCGCTGACCGTGACCGGCTCGCTCGGCCGCGTGCAGCGCAATCACGAGATCGGCTTCACGATCGCCCTCGGTCTCCTGATCCTCGGGGCCGGAGCGGTCGCGGTGGGGGCCCGGTTCGGTGACGGGAGGGCCAAGACCGCGATCAGGATCGGAGGGGCAGTGTGCGCGCTCGCCGGGCTGATCCTCGGCTACGGGCTCACGATCGCAACTGCAAGCGAGACCGAGCGTCCACGGCTCGACGTGAGATTCGACTTCAGACGGCTGGCTGTCACCGGCACCGTGACAGCGGAGGACCTGAGCACGACGGACGGACTGGAGGTGCGTGTCGACGGGTTGATCGACTTCGACCACGACATCGACACCGCCGACTCGTCCATCCCGGTGACCCTCTCGCGCGCCGTCGTGGGGCCCGACAGCGACGGCAAGGCGATGCAGAGCATCGACGTGCCGCTTCCGCACGGCGGGTACGACGCGGTCGGCGTCACCGCGTCCGTCGGGAGCGAGGACGAGTCGTGCGGCCTCAATCGGCGCGCACACGTTGACGGCGGAACCGCGTGCATCAGTCTCCCACTGCCCAGACGCCATACCCATCCTGCACTCACCGCTGCCTGGGGCCGCAGAGAGGCTGGCATGCGCGTGGTCGTCGTGAAGCTGATCGGGCGGGACCTCAACGCAGGCAGCCTGGCGCAGCGCCCGGTACTGCTGCGCGCCGTCGGCGTCCGGCACGGGCGCATGCGGCACCTCTATCGAGCGGTCATCGATCCCATAGCGCGCGGAGTCACGCGGCAGACCATTCGCGTGCGGGTGCCCGACGGCGTAAGCATGGTCTGCGCCGGCACCACGCGCATGGTCCACAGCGCGATCGCGTGTCCGATCCGCAGTAAGGACCGTGGCGCCGTCGAGCTGCACGCGGCCCAGTCTGCGCGGCGCCGCTAACGCGCAGCTCCCCGGGTTGGACTCGAACCAACAACCCTTCGGTTAACAGCCGAATGCTCTGCCAATTGAGCTACCGGGGAAGGCGAAGGAGCATGGTAGCGGCAGCGGGGACGCGCCGCCGCGCTCGCCGCGCGACCGGCGCGGGACGACGCGTGCCGGCCTATGCTCGCGGCCCATTCGCGACGAGAGGACCGAGATGAAGCTCTACGTGTGCTACGGCACGTTCCCGGCTCCGCGGCCGGGCGGCCACGTCTGCAAGAACGCCCACGACGCGCTCAAGGAGGCCGGGTGGGAGCCCAAGGTCGTCCGCACGTACGGCTGGGGGCCGCTGCCGGCGATCACGCCGGGCCGTCGCAAGGTCAAGCAGCTGACCGGCCAGACATGGGTGCCGGTGCTCGTGACGGACGACGGCGAGGTGATCCAGGACTCGAAGGCGATCGTCGCTTGGGCGAAGGCGCACCCGAAGGGCGGCAAGGCGAGCGAGGCCGCGTAGCGCGTCGACGGGCGCGCGACCGCTACCGCTCGCCGCGCGCCAGCTCCTCCACGAGGTCGGCCGCGCGCTCGGCCCCGTCGTGCGCGGCGGCCCAGGCCGCCAGCTCGCCCGTCCGGCGCGCCAGCTCCGGCTCCGCGAGGGCGCGCCGGACCGCGAGCCGCACGCCGCGCGGGGTCGCGAAGCGCCACGGCAGCCGCACGCCGGCACGCGCCCAGTCGAGCCGCGCGGCGTTCTCCGCCATGTCGCCCGCGACCGGGCACGCCACCACGGTCGCGCCGGAGGCGAGCGCTCGCACCATCGTGCCGTGGCCGACGTGGCAGACGACGACGGCGCAGCGCGGCATCGTGCGCGCGTAGGAGATCCACTCCACCAGCCGCGCGTTCGCGGGCACGCGCTGTGGCCCCGGCAGCCGCCGCCGGTTCCATGTCGCCAGCACCCGCACCGGCTCGCCCTCCAGGCCGGCGAGCGCCGCACGCAGCAGCCGATGGCCGCGGTCCTGCGCGGTCGAGGGCGCGATCAGCACGAGCGGGTCCGAGCCCGGCGGCGGCTCGACGTCCTCGGAGGGCGGCTCCCACAGCAGTGGGCCTACGACGTGCGTCCAGTCAGGCCAGTCGCGCGGGTACTCCAGCTGGGGGAACGTCCCCACGAGGCACAGCCGCCGGCTGATGCCGCCGTGGACGCGGTCGAGCGGCGCCAGCCCGAGCCGCTCCCGCGCGCCGTTGAGGTCGCGGCGGCCGTGCTCGAGCCCCCGCAGCACGAGCGGGTGCACCCCGCGCCAGAGACGCCGCCCGCTCGCGGTGCGTGGCAGGCGCGCGCCGAACGAGTAGGGGGGCGCGTCCGACGCCAGGTGCGGATGCACGTGTGGGATCAGCGTCGCGACCGGCACGCCCTCCAACTCCCCTGCAAGCGCCGGGCCCAGGGTGAGGATGTCCGCCACCACCGCGTGCGGTCTCAGCCCCGCGACGTGCGGCCGCGTGTCGCGCGCCGCGCGCACGACCGCCTCGTAGGGCTTCAGCGGCGCGTCCTGCGTCGGGAAGACGGGATACTCGGGCGCGGGGACGAACGCCAGCCCGGCCGCCTCGGCGTGCGGGCGCCAGCGCTCCCAGGTCTCGAACGCGACCGCGTGACCGCGTCGCGCAAGCGCCGCGCCGAGCGCGAGCATCGGGAAGGCGTGGCCGGGATCGCCGAACGCGCCCAGGAACAGCCGCAGCGGCTCGGACGTTCGTGCGCCCGGACGCGACCCGAGGTCTTGGTAGCTTTGGGGAGGTTTAACCACCTTCGGCATGGATGTCCGATGCGCCCACGGAGACGGAGTGACGACGACACGCCCGGCCGCGACGGGCCGCGAGCATACGGCGGACCGGCCCTGTCCGGCGCCGGGCCCACGCGTGTCCGCACCGCGGTCGCGCTGGTCGCGGCGGCAGTGCTCGTGCTCGCGATCGTCGGCCTCGTGGTGCTCGCGGTCGTGGACGGCGAAGACACGCTCGTCTCGGCGCTCGGGATCGGCGTCGGAGCGGTCGCGCTGCTGGCGGCCGGCACGCTCGCCTGGTCGCTGCTGACGCTGCGCCGCGCGCACGACGCGCTGCTGCGGCGCGAGGCGGACGCGCTGCGGATGGCCGATCTCGACGACCTCACCGGCCTCGGCAACTACCGCATGTTCATGCGCCAGCTGACCGCCGAGGTCGCGCGCTCGCGCCGCTACGGCGACCCCTTCTCGCTCGTGTTGCTGGACCTCGACGGCTTCAAGGGGATCAACGACGAGCTCGGGCACCTCGCGGGGGATGACGCGCTGCGGCTCGTCGCGGTGGCGCTGCGGGACGCGCTGCGCGAGGAGGACGTCTGCTGCCGCCAGGGCGGCGACGAGTTCGGCGTGATCGCGGTGCGTGCCGGGGAGGAGGAGGCGCGCGAGCTCGCGGAGCGTCTCGCGCAGGCGATCGGTGCGATCCCGTTCGGCGCCGAGGGCGAGCGGCGCCTCGGCGCGAGCGTCGGCTGGGCGACGTTCGGCCAGCCGGCGCGCGACGTCGACGAGCTGATCCTGCGGGCAGACGCGGCGCTGCGCCAGACGAAGCGCGCGAACGGCGGCCCGCTGCGCGACGGTCCCGCGCATCCGCGGGAGGGCCGGGCGCGCGCCGGCCGCCCGGATGCCGGCGCCACGGATCGGCTGGCCCTGCTCGCCGGACTGGCGCGCGCGCTGCCCGGCAGCCGCGACGAGCGGACGCTCGCCGAGACGACGGTCGCCTTCCTGGCGGGCGCGTTCGACACGGTGGGCGCGGCGGTCGTCGCGCTCGACCCCGAGGGCGGGGCCGCCCGCTTCGCGGTCCTCAGCTCCGGCGAGGATCGCCCGGGCGTCGTCGCCGAGCTCTCCGGCCTCGCGCTTGCGCACCGGGCCGTCGCCGCCGCCGGCCCGGCCGTCGTCGAGGACGACCTCGACGGCAGCTGGGTCGACGGCACGCGCGTGCGCAGCGAGCTGGCCGTCGCGGTCCGCGACGAGGCGCGCACGTGGGGCGTGTTGACGGTCGCCGCCGACCGCCCGTACGCGTTCGACGTCGCCGAACGCGCGCTCGCGGAGGCGATCGCCGAGCAGCTCGGCCGTGCCCTCACCTGCCGGCGCCTGCTCGACCGCCTGCGCGACGCCGGCTTCGGCGAGCTCTACCGGGTCGCGGTCGGCAGTGCGGCCGCCGCCGGCGACGAGTCGTGGCGGATCGCCGAGCTCGCCTGGCAGACGGGCCGCGCGGTCGGTCTCGCCGACCGCGAGCTGCGCGCGCTCTACCTCGCCGCGCTGTTCCACGACGTCGGCACCGTCGGCGTGCCGACTGCGCTGCTCTCGCACCCCGGCGAGCTGCGCGACGAGGAGCGCGCGGTGCTGCGCGAGCACACGCTGATCGGCGAGCGGATGCTGCGCGGGCTGCCGCTGCTGCAGGAGGCGGCCCCGATCGTTCGCCACGAGCACGAGCGCTTCGACGGCACCGGCTACCCCGACCGGCTCGCCGGCGAGGAGATCCCGCTCGCGGCGCGGGTCCTGCTGGCGTGCGACGCGTTCGTGTCCATGACGTCGCGGCGACCGTGGCGGCCGCCGCGCTCGGCCGACGCCGCCCACGCGGAGCTGCGCCGCGTCGCCGGGACGCAGCTCGACCCGCGCGTGGTCGACGTGCTGCTCGGGATCCTCGACCCGGCCCGGCCCGCGGCTACGCCGCCGCCAGCTCCGCCACGATCCGCAGCTGCGCCAGCCGCTCCTCTGCCGACCACGCCATCGGCGTGACCATCAGCGTGCCGACGCCGGCGTCGCGGTAGACGCCGAGCCGCTCGCGCACGTGGTCGGCGGGGCCACAGAGCGTGACGAGGTCGATCAGCGCGTCGGGCAGCGCCGCGCCGGCCTCCTCGCGCTTGCCGTCGAGATAGAGGTCCTGGACCGTCTTCGCGGCCTCCTCGAAGCCGTAGCGGACGGCGAGGCGGTTGTAGAAGTTCTGTCTGCGCGAGCCCATCCCGCCGATGTAGAGCGCGAGGTAGGGGCGCATCGCGTCGCGGCCGCTCGCGAGATCGTCGGTCACGAGCACGTTGACGGTCGGGGCGATGTCGAAGCCGTCGAGCGTCTTGCCGGCACGGTCGGCGCCCTCCTGCAGGTAGGCGCGGAACTCGGCGACGTGCTCGGGCGCGAACAGCGTCGGGATCCAGCCGTCGGCGATCTCGCCGGCGAGCGCCGTGTTCTTCGGGCCGATCGCCGCGAGGTAGATCGGGATCCGCTCCTGCACCGGCGCGATCGTCAGCTTGAGCGCCTTGCCGGGACCGTCGGGCAGCGGCAGCTCCAGCGTCTCGCCGTGGAACTCGACGCGCTCGCGCGCGAGCGCCATCCGCACCACCGCGACGTACTCGCGCGTGCGCTGGAGCATTCTCCCGTAGCGCTGGCCGTGCCAGCCCTCCGCGACCTGCGGGCCCGACGCGCCGATGCCGCAGCGCATGCGGCCGCCCGAGAGGTTGTCGATCGTGGCGGCGGTCATCGCCGTCATCGCCGCGCTGCGGCCGGGGATCTGGAAGATCGCCGAGCCGAGCCCGATCGTTCTCGTGCCCGCCGCGAGCCACGCCAGCACGGTCGCGGTGTCGGAGCCGTACGCCTCCGCCGCCCACACGCTGTCGTAGCCGAGCCGCTCGGCCTCCTGCACGATCTCCAGCTGCTGCGCCGCCGTGAGGCCGAGGCCCCAGTAGCCGATGTGGACTCCCAGTTTCATGTCGTTCCCTCTACAGCGCGTCGCCGGGACGCTCGAAGATGATCTCGGGGATGAGGCAGGCGGGGGACACCTTCAGCAGCAGGCGCACGGACTCGGCGATGTCGACCGTCGTGATCATCTGCTCGGCCGCGACGCCGCCCGCCTTCGCGAAGTCGGTCATCGGCGTGTCGACGAACGCGGGGCAGAGCGCGCACGACTTGATCCCCTCGGGCGCCAGCTCCTTGTTCATCGCCTCGGTCCAGCCGACGACGCCGGCCTTCGTGGCGGAGTAGACCGACAGCCACGCCTGCCCGCGCTTGCCGGAGATCGACGCCGTGTTGACGACCTGCGCGCCGCCGGTCTCCTGCGCGGCCGCGCGCAGCAGCTCGACGCACTCGCGGTAGAACAGCACGATCGCGCGCAGGTTCACGTCGAGCTGCATGTCGAGGCGCTTGGTCTGGATCTCGGCGACGGGGGCGCCGATCCCGACGCCGGCGTTGTTGACGAGCACGTCGAGGCGGCCGTAGCGCTCGCGGTGCGCGGCGACGACCGCCTTGACGGCGTCCTCCTCGGCCAGCATGGCCGGGACGTCGAGCACGTCGTACCCCTCGGCGCGCAGCGCCTCGGCGGCCTCGCCGAGCTTCTCCGGCCGCCGGGCGGCGAGCGTGAGCGCGTAGCCCTCCTCGCCGAGCATCCGGGCGATCGCCAGGCCGATGCCGCTCGATGCCCCCGTCACGATCGCCGCTCGTTGCGCCATGCTGTCCCTTCCGCCGAATGAGGTCCGTTCCAGAGAAGTGAGCATCAAATCACGCACCCGTCCTCCCGCTCGCCGGTTTCCCCGCCGCGCGGGACCGCACGCCGCGTGAGCGAGCGCACGCCCGAGCTGGTCGTGCTGCTGCTGGCCGGCCTGCTGGCGGCCGGCGCGCTGCTGCTCGGCGGGGGCGGCGGATCGTCCTCCGGCGCCGCCGCGGGCGCCGGCTCGCCGGTGACGAAGGCCCACGTCGCGCTCGTCGAGCGGCGCGTCGAGCGGCTGCGCGGCCTGCACTTCCGCCATCCGGTCCCGGTCGCGCTCGTCTCGCCGGCGCAGGCGCGGCGCGAGGGCCTCGCGGACTACGACCGCAGCTCGCCGCCCGCCCAGCGGCGCACGGGCGAGGAGGTGCTGAAGCTGCTCGGGCTGCTGCCGGCCGACGCGGACGCCCGCAAGATCGAGGCGTCCGTGTTCGGCGAGCAGGTCGCCGGCTACTACGATCCGCGCCGCAAGCGCCTCGCGCTCGTGCGCGGCGCCGGCGTCGACGACGTGACGCTCGCGCACGAGCTGACGCACGCGCTCGAGGACCAGCACTTCGACCTCGAGCGCCTCGGCAACGGTCCCGGCGACGACGCCGCCACGGCCGAGCAGGCGCTCGTGGAGGGCAGCGCCACCGACGTGATGGAGCGCTACGCCGCGCGCTGGCCGAGCCCGACGCCGCTGGGCGACGCGCTCGCGGGCCTCACCGCGACGACGAGCGGCACCCCGCTGCCGGCCTACACCACGCGCGAGCTGATCTTTCCCTACCTGCAGGGCGAGCGGTTCGTGCAGGCGCTGCGCGCCGCGGACGACGGCGGCTGGAAGCTCGTCGACGTCGCCGAGGCGAGACGGCCGCCGCGGACGACGGCGGAGATCCTCGAGCCGGATCGCTGGCTGCGGGCGCAGCAGCCGGCGGACGTGTCGCTCGGGCGGGGCGCCTCCGCGCTCGCGCGTCGCGACGGCTGGCGACGCCGCGCCGGGTCGACCCTCGGCGAGGAGGACCTCGCCGCGCTGCTCTCGCCGCAGAGCGGGCCGCTCGCCGCGCGCGAGCTGACGGCCGGCTGGCAGGGCGGCCGCTACGCGCTGTGGCGGCGCGGGCCGCTTGACGCCGAGGGCTGCCCGGCGCCCTGCCGCGCGCGCGACGCGCTGCTGCTCGCGGTGCGGACGGGCATGCCGGCGCAGGCCGGCGCGCTGGCGGCGGCACTGCGCCTCTGGAGCGCGCGGCTGCCCGCCGGCTCGGCGACGGCCGTCCGCGTGCGCGGCACGACGGTGCGTGCCGCGCTGGCGCCGGCGCCCCCGCTGGCACAGCTCCTGGCCGGCGGGTAGCCGGCTACGCGGCCGCGACGGCGGCCGTCCGCTCGTCCGGCGGCGGGGGCGCGTCGCCGCCCGCGGCGATGACGCCGTCGACGAAGCGGCCGATCTCGCGCAGCGCGGTGCGCGCCGCGGGCGTCCCGTTCCACAGCGGCACGACGTGCGGCTGGCGCTCGTAGACCTGCAGCTCGGTCGCGACACCGGCGTCGGCGATGCGCTGTGCGGTGCGCGTCGCGTCGTCGTAGAGGACCTCGGTCGAGCCGACCTGCAGGAGCGTCGGCGGCAGCCCGCGCAGCAGCGCATCGGGGGCGAAGAGGGGAGAGGAGCGCCAGTCGGCGGGGTCGGCGCTGCGGCCGAGCGCGACGCGCGCGGCGCGATGCAGCGCGATCGGCTGCAGGAAGGGGTCCCGCGGCGCGTTGCCGAGGATCGAGCCGCCGGACATCGTGAAGTCGGTCCAGGGGGAGAGCAGCACGAGCGCTCCCGGCGACGGCAGGCCGGCCTCGTGCGCGTGCAGCGCGAGCGCCAGCGCGAGGTGGCCGCCGGCCGAGTCGCCGGCGACGACGATCCGCCCGGGCGGGTGACCCTCGTCGAGCAGGTGCCGGTAGGCGGCGAGCGCGTCTTCGATCGGCGCGGGCAGGATCGCGACGGGCGGCAGGCGGTAGTCGAGCGAGAGCACGGGCAGGCCGGTCACGTGCGAGATGCGCGAGACGAGGTTGCGGTGCGTGCGCGGTGAGCCGAAGACGTAGCCGCCGCCGTGCAGGTAGAGCACGACGGACTGCTCCGCACGGTGCGCCGCGGTCGTCAGCGCCCGCGGCCCGCGCACCCACTCGGCCGGCACGCCCGCAACCGTCGTGTGCTCCACGACGCTGCCCTTGAGGATCGGGACGCGTCGTCTGGGCGGCTCCGTGACGCGCTGGAGCATGCGGACGCCCCGCGGCGTCATCCGCCAGTTGCGCGCGACGGGGACCCACGTGCGCCGCAGCGTCCGCTCCAGCGCGATCGTCTGCCGGCTCGCGGGCGCGAACGCCCGGGCGGTCAGGTTGGGGCTGGAGGCGGGAAGCGGCGCACCGGATGTCATGCCGCTGACAGTAGTCCCGCGCGGCGCTCGCGGTCGCGGTTCCCCCAACCGCACCCCCACCGCTCTGGTAGCGTCGGACCCGCTACGGCGCCGTAGCTCAGTTGGTTAGAGCAGCGGACTCATAATCCGTTGGTCCTTGGTTCGAGTCCAAGCGGCGCCACTCGAAAGCCCGGCAAATTGCCATGTTTTCGGCTGGATGTCGCGATGGCGCCGAACCGCCGCTACGTTCCAGCGGTCGTTTCGTGTGTCAGCGCGGCACGATGTTGAGCCCTCGATAGGCCTCCGCGAGCCAGGCGCCATCGACCTCGTCCCAGTCGATGCCGTGCAGGTGATCATGGAGCAGGCGGTCGAAGGTCACGGCGAGGACGCGCCGTTGATCGTGCTCATAGACCTGCGCGCCGTTGGCCCGTTCTCGGAACGATGTGCTTGTCGTCGCTGACGATGAGATCGGCTCCGGCGAGCAGGGCGGTGTAGACGATCGCGTCGTCGGTCGGATCGAGCGTGAGGGCCGGGACGGCGGTGGGGTCGAACGGGGGAGGGCCCGTGGTGCAGACTGCCTCGACCTGACGGCGCAGCTGTGCTGCCTCTTGGTCGTCGATGTCACGGCCGAGCTTGGCGCTGACGATGCGCACCTTGCGCTCGTACTCGTCGAAGAGGTAGACGCCGCCGGCGGCCGTCCAGTCGCTCGGGGCGTCGTAGGGGAGCAGTTCGGCGAGGGCCGCCCGTCGCTCGCCAGCACGTTCGATCAGCGTCTCGATCGCGGTACGACCGCCGATCGTTCCTCCCGTTTCCCCGACCTCGCGCTCGAGCGCTTCGAGCTCGAGCCGCAGGTGCTCCTCACGATGGGTCAGCGCGCCGAGCGCGAGCAGCACCCAGAACTTGCGGGCCAGACCACGCGGGGAGAGCGTCGCCGGCAGGGCGACGCTGGTGTCGACGACGACAAGAGGCATCGGCAGGACGGTATGTGCCGTGCCAGTCAGTCGTCTACAGCAGCTTTGCGTACATCCTCGTCGGAGATGCTGCCGGCCCGAGCGTCGAGCGCTGCGAGCTCGGCGGCGAGATCGTACGTGCCTCCGAGAGACGCGATCAGCGCACCCTGCGGGATCCGGTAACCACCGCTCGGCAAACGCAGATACGGAACGCGGTCGGCGTCGATCCAACGGCGCATCGTCTTCTCGCTCACGCGCAGAAGGCTTGCCGCCTGGGCGACGGTCAACAGTTGAGGAGAGGCGGCGGTCTGGGGCATCGAAGGTCCCGTCGGGTCGTGTTCCAGCCCACAATACACCAGATACGGACAATTGTGGACAACCTTATCCGAATCGGACTGGCGCGAGTGGGCTTGCTGCAAGGCCCCGGTGGGCAGCAGGTGCAGCGTCGGCACGACCGACCCGCTGCCGCTCACTCCGACCGCCAGTCCTGGGATTCGGCCAGGCCGATGAGCCGTCGCCGTCCGTCACACGAACCGAGGCGCGGCTACGTTCCAGCCTACGTTCGAATCGCCGGACCCAACGGACCCAACGGGACGCATCGCCCCGCATCCACCGGCATCGGCACGCCGTCAGCCGCCAACCCCGCCACTCATAATCCGTTGGTCCTTGGTTCGAGTCCAAGCGGCGCCACTGGAAGTCCCTGCACAGCGTCCGCTTTTTGCGCTGCTTGCCGCGTTGCGCGAAATCGGGTCTACGTTCTAGCGGTCGTCGCGTGTGTCGTAGGAGGTCTCAATGACGAGTCGATCAGCAGACGGTCGGCACCGCGAACCCCTGCCACCTCCTCCGGGTGACAAAGCGTTCTCGGATCGAGCGTCTGTCGCGCCTGGCGGCATGGTTCGCGGAGTCGGGATCAGACATGCTCGACTGGGATGCGCTGCGCAGCAGCAAGCAGCAGGCATGGCCGATGCCGGACGGGGCAGCAGCAAGGGATTAGCGAAAACTCCGCAGAAAGCGCTAACCTGCTGCTGCAATGGCTTCTGCCGCGACCAACACCGCTGTTCGGACCGCCCGCCACGTGGTGGCGCTTCGGCACACCGCACGTCGCGGCGGCGAGGTGCGCGCCGAGCTTGCCCCCGTGATCGACGAGCTGCGCGACGAACTGGGACCGGCGATGTCGAAGCGGCAAGCGGCGGCGGTGATCGGTGTGAGCGTTCCGACGCTCGACAAGTGGATCGATCGGGGTCTGCTGCCGGTTGAGGCTGCGGCGAGCGGGCGGCCGCGGGTGTTGCGCGATCCCGTCCTCGATCTGGCCGAGCGCGTCGAGGATCTGCGCAGAGCGGGGGAGACGCGGCACCTCGTCGCGACGGCGGTCGATCGGATCCTGCGCGAGGACCCGAAGTATCAGCGCGAGCTCGACGAGCTGTACGGGCCGGGACTGGCGGCGATGCGCGAGGGCGACTTCGTCTCCGCCGCACCGGGACCCGACTTCGGTCCTGAGGACTGACCGGGCCGCTTCGGTCCGGGCACTCGCGCAGACTTGGCGCGTGCCCAGCTTTGAAGTCATCGTCCCGCGAGCCGTGCGCCCGCTCATCGATCAGCTCGCCGGTCAGCGCGCCGGGTACGGCGAGGTCTACGCGCAACTCGAGCGCGACCCGTGCGCGGCGCATCTCGGCGCCTACCGACTCGCAGGCCCATTGGAACCGGCGGTGTGCGGCCTCCACTTGCGCAACGGCTGGCGACTCGCGTTCACGATGCAGTCTCCGGACTGCCCGCGCAGTCGCCGTCGCGTGATCGTCCTGTTCGTCGGCAGACGGGAGCCCCGGAACCGCGTGTCTGATGCTTGGACGATTCTCCACGACCTCTTCGGTGTCGAGAATCCTCCGGAAGGCCATCACAAGCCGTCCTGTTGCCAAGGCGGCGTTCCCGATCTCTCGGACGACGCGCTTGATGGCTTCCTGCGCGAGGTGCACTTGCTGACGCGTGGACGGCAGCGGCGCCGTGGCTGACTGGGCGAGCACCGCAATCCCCGCCGGAGCCGGCCTCGCTGGAGCTGCGCTCGGGTACCTCGGCACGATCAGAGTGAGCCGACGAGAGAGGAAGGCAGCTCAGCAGACGGACTTGACCCGCGCAATCGGACGCTACCTCGGTGTGCTCTACCTCTTCGCGTCGGAGATGTGTGAGCTGCCCGCGACCGAGCCTCCAGGTCGCATCGCCCTGCTTGTCGATCAGGTGCGCGGAGAGGCTTGGACCTACGTGCGAACCCAGCGACGCCTTACCAAGGCCTTCGGTGAGCGCCATTTTCTCGTGCGACAGAGCCTGGCCGACGCGATCGCCCAACTCCAGGTTCTCGAACTTCCACCTGGCTTCCAGGAAGCGTTCAACGACGCAAACGCGTACGCCGAGCGGCTGGCGGTGGAGCGCACGCAAGCTCTCAAGGACGGATGGCCTGAGGTCTACGAGCAACTCCATGCCTCCTTTCGCTCAGACACCACGTCGTAGGCCTACGTTCCAGCCTACGTTCGAATCGCGGGATTGAACGGACTGAACGGGACGCATCGGCCAGCATCGATCGGCATCGATCGGCATCGAGCGCCCGTGAGCCGGGATGCCCGCCACTCATCATCCGTTGGTTCCTTGGTTCGAGTTCAAGCGGCGCCACTGGAAAAGCCCCGGAAATCCGGGGCGCTTCTTATGCTCGGACGGCAGTTGTGTGCGCAACTGTCCCCGCTGTGTCCCGAACCTCGGTCCACGAGCGCAGCACGGCCACCTCCGTGTGACGCGCGTCGGGAAGGAACCTCCGTAGGCACGTAGAGCGAGATCGCGGCCGATCCCACCCCAGGCGACGACGGCGGGTGGTGCACCGTGCGCCTCATCGACACGGCGGTGCCGCGTTTGTCGGCGAGGACCACCCGGCGTTCGACGCCATCGTCGCACGACATGTCCACGCGGGCGAGCCGTTCGTCGTCGTCGCCGCAGACGGCTCCGAGAACGCTCTACGCGCCGACGCACGCCTAGCTTCGGGCGCGGCGCCGGCGCCCGGCGCTCGCTCGTGCGCGCCGGATCGCTGGCTCGAGGTCCGGGCCGGTGGTGCCGCCGCCGGCCGGCCGGGCGAGCACGAGGAGGCGGTAGCCATCTGGGGCCTGGGTGCGATCCCGCTTGTCGCGCAGTAGCCGAGTCGTCGCCGTGCGCAGGTTTGTCTCTGATCGGTTGGCGTTGCGCGCGTAGTCGGCGTAGCCGAGCCAGACGCCGCGGCGCGCGGCGTCGAGCCGATTAGGCGCACGCGGAGATCCTCCGGCTCGGCGCCCGCGTCAGCATCATCGCCATCTGCCTCGCGTACTGCCTCGAGCGCGAGCTTCGAGTTAGACGATCGCTTTGCAACGGACGGAACTTCCGGCCCGAGAGCCAGGTTCCTGCGTGGGGACGTTCGGGGATGCGGTCGCCGCATGGCGGACGTACCTCAGAGTCGAGAAGCGCCGCAAGCGCTCGACGGTGCTGGACGCCGAGAACGTGGCGAACGCCGACCTGCTGCCGCGCTTTGGCGGAGACACGCCGCTGTACGCGATCGAGCGGCGCGAGGTCCGGCGCGACACCTTCGCGACGGAGGACGTGGACGACTTCCGCCGGGATCTGCGCGACTCGCATCGTGATCTCCGCCAACCCGTCCGAGGACGCCGAGCGTGTGAGCGTGGACGATCCCGGCGTCTTCAACATCCTGGAGCCGGCCGAGTTCGAGCGCGTCTACCGCGCGGTGCTGGGGGGAAGTGGACGAACGGCAGCGGCCTGCCAGCGGCGAGGAGCAGGACGACGACGAGAAAGACGAGGACGCGATCGACGTCCTGACGCCTGAGGAGCGCGAGCTGTACGGCGCCGCGCTCAGCACCGCCTTCTACGCCGGCCCCCGCATGGGCGAGGTTCGCGCTGCGATCAAGCGACTCGATCGCGCGTTCCGCGCGCTGGTGCGTTCCGGGGAAGAGGCGCGCGCGGCGGGCGTGCCGGCGAGCCGCGTGGACGATGAGGTGGAACGCGCTCGCGACCGGTGCCGGGCGCTGCTCCTCGATGTCCTCGTGCCACTCGTCGCGCGCAAGGACGCGGTCTGCGACGTCAGCCGCGCGCGGACAGCCCACTACCTCAAGGGAGTAGACGGCGTCTAGTCGGGCTTCGGTGCGCGACCCGCCTTCGTGCGATCGGACTCGATCACACGGGCCCGGATCGTGAGCATCTCCAAGGGCACGCCGAGCGCATCCGCGAGCGCGCACAGCGCCTCGTAGCTCACGCGCGTCGCCGAGGTCTCGATCTGCCAGACGCGCTTCTGCGAGGTGCTGGCGGCCAGCGCCAGCTCCTCCTTCTCCCGCACGGCCGCGATCCTAGCCCGGAGCGCGCGTGCGGCCACGAGAACACCGCCTCCGGCGGTGTTACACGTTGCAACAGTGCACCTGGTCTGCCGTCGCTGTTGCTGTTACAGCTCGGGTGCTGTGGGCGCGTTCGGCGCGGGTGCTGTCGGTCGCCGCGTAGGCTGTTGGCCGCGATGGCAGAGCAGGTGCGGGCGGTGGGGGATGTGCTGGCGACGATCGAGCGTCGGGACTGGAAGCGGTTGCAGCGGCTGCTCGATCCCGACGTGCACTGGACGACGGCGGTGGAGGAGCACCTTTACGGCCCGGCCGCGGTGATCGCTCGCCTGGCGTGCGATCCCCCGCCAGCGCCTCCGGCGTACCACGAGCTGCGCGGCGGCCGGGTGGTGCGCTGGATCGACACGCCGGGCTGAGGTAGCTCCGCCGCCGCGCGGGCGACTGCTCGCTCACCGCTTTCGCACAGCGCACGACTGCGCCCGACTGGCGGCAGTCGTTCGCTGAGCGTCCGCCGCCGCGCGGGCGCGGCGAGTTTCCAGCCGGTCTCATCGACGCAGATCACCGACGAGGCCCGAACCGCATCGCAAAGCCGCTGCTGGGGCTCGCGCAGTGAGCCGAAGGCCATCACAAGCCGTCCTGTCGCCAAGCCGGCGTTCCCGATCTCTCCGACGACGCGCTTGACGGCTTCCTGCGCGGGTACCTCGGCACGATCCGAGTGAGCCGACGAGACTGACGGCGAAGCTGCGCCGCCCTCTCGTCGTCGATGTCGCGGCCGAGCTTTGCGCTGACGACCCGCACCGATCAGGCCCACAGTCCGGCGTACGGAACAGCCCAGAGTCGGTCGCCCAACGGCACGGTCTGCTCTCCGGGGTCGTGTCGCGGTCGACCGTCTTCTTGATCTCCAGCATGCTCACGCCCCTTGGGAAACCGGCTGCTCTGATGCGCGCAAACGGCTAGTCGCAAGAGCGAAGACGGCTAACAGCTGTTGTGCAACCGGCTACTGTCCCGCGGTGTCGTCGGTCCGCGCTCCGGGGAGGGTCAAACGGCGACGAGCGCATCGTCAACGTGCACGATCTCGACACCCTTGGCACCGAGGATCTCGTTGCCGTCGAGGACGGCGTAGCCAGTGCGGAAGTAGAGGCGAGAGACGCCGGCGGCGGCGATGAGCTTGGCGCAGGGTGGGCAGGGGAAGTCCGTGACGTACATCACGGCACCTTCGGTCGAGACGCCGCGCCGCGCGGCGTCTGCGATCAGCTGCGCCTCGGCGTGCGTCGTCGTCGAAAGCTCGAGGTGCACGCCTTTGAAGAAGTTGCTGCGTGGATCGCCCGCCGCATACGCGCTGAGCGGATGCGGGCTGTGCACGTTCGAGGCTGCGGCAACCGTGCCGTCGGCGCAGCGGATGGCAGCGCCGACCTGCCGCCACCAGTCGATGCTCCGCGTTGCCTCCGCCTCAGCGGCAGACGCGATGTCGGCGATTACCGCGGGGAAGGATGCGCTGCGCGCACACGCCGGCGCGAGCATCTGGACGGTCTTCGTCTTGTCCCAGCGGAGGAACACCGGGTCGTAGCTCGCCGGGCAGCGCTCGAAGAAGCGCTCCACCACGCGGTAGCTGACGTCCTCCGCCGGAAGCACGATCGCCGGTGCTCTCCGTCCCAGCTCGGCGGCGCCGCGTTCGTCCAGCACCGCGACGTCGGAGCAGACGCCCCATGACGCGATCGCGTCGCGCACGAGCCGCGCGTCCAGGGAGCGGATGTCCTTGGCGAGGGGCCGGTAGTCCGCGTAGAGCTCAGGCCCGATGAGATACAGCGGCCGATCGCGGGCGTGCGCCTCGATGAAGCGGCGGTATCCCTCGTGCAAGACCGGGATGTACGCGACGACGGCCTCTGTCATGGCCGTTTCAGGATGCTGTCGATGAGCCCCGGGAGGACCTCGGCGAGCTTCGGCCCGAGCCGCTCGCCGAGATGCATGTACATCTGGCGTATGCGCTCGCTCGTCGTCACCGACGCCTGCCGTTCGAGCACCTCGATGCGTCCGCAGAGCTCGAGCAGCGCTCTCTGGTCCTGCGGTGAATACGAGTGGTCCTCGGTGAGCACGAGCACATCCGGCTCGACCGCCTGGACCAGCGCCCAACGCTGCTCGTCGTCGTCCTTGAGGTAGATGAGATCGACCGGCCGCTGATGGGCGAGCATCTCCAGCCGCTCGCCTTCGGGCACCATCGGGCGGTCGTCACCCTTGCGCCGGCGGATCTTTGCGTCGCTGTCGACCCCGACCGCGAGCACGTCGCCGAGCTCCTTGGCCTTCGCGAGGTACTTCACGTGTCCGAGGTGGATCAGGTCGAACGAGCCGGAGGTGAGGACGATCCGGTATCCGAGTCCCTTCAGGTGCGTGACCGTACGCGCCATCTCGTCCAGCGACGGGATCAGGCGCTCCTGGAAGTTGACGTTCGGGCTCAGGATGCCGTTGCTCACTGCCATGTTCGTCTGCCTGCGAGGGGACGTCTGATGCGTCCTACGATAGTGGCCGCCGCGGCGCCGAGCATGGCCGACCGTCCGGGTCCGCCGGCACAATGAGCGCCCCCGGACCCGCCGCTGCCATCCGATGCCGAACTACCTGCCCTACGACGAGCGACTTCCGAGCACCGAGTACCGGGACATGCTGCGGACGATCCGCGACCAGGGGGTCCGGGTCGACACAAAGCAGGGCGCGCCAGCGCTCGCCGTCGCCGGTTGCGCGATGCGCTTCTCGATGGCGCACGGCGCCGCGGTGATCACCGAGCGATCGATCGCGAGCTTCGTGGGCAAGGCGATCGGCGAGCTGTGCGCCTTCATCAACGGCGCGCGGACGCTCGAGGAGATGGCCGCCTTCGGCTGCGACTGGTGGGGCCCGTGGGCGACGCCGGAGAAGTGCCGCTCGCGCGGGCTGGAGCCGGGGGACCTCGGGCCCGGCTCCTACGGGCACGCGTTCCGCAACTTCACCACGGACCTCGACGGCGACGATCCCGGCTTCGACCAGCTGCCGCACCTGATCAAGAAGCTGCGCGACCTGCCGCAGGACCGCACGGCACTCATGAGCCCGTGGATCCCGCAGGCGAACCATCGCGAGCGCGGCGTGAAGTCGCGCAACACGATCGCGCCGTGCCACGGCTGGATCCACGCGCTCGTGTTCGGCGAGAAGCTGCATCTCGTGCACAACCAGCGCTCCGGCGACACCCCGATCGGCGTCCCGTCGAACATGGCCCAGTACACGGCGCTCGGCCTGATGCTGGAGCAGCTGACGGGCTACGAGTTCGTCGAGTACGTGCACTGGATCCAGTACGCCCACATCTACGCGCCGCAGCTGGAGGCGGTCGACGAGATGCTCGCGCGCGAGCCGCGCGCGCTGCCCACCCTGCAGCTCACCGAGGCGGGCAGACGCATCGCGGACATCCACGACTTCCGCGCCGAGCACTTCGAGCTGACGGACTACGACCCCCACCCGGCGATCGCCGGGATCCCGGTGCTGACGTGATCTCGCTGATCGTGGCGCATGACGAGCGAGGCGTGATCGGGCGCGACGGCGGGCTGCCGTGGCACCTGCCGAGCGACCTGCGGCGCTTCCGCGAGGTCACCTGGGGCCGCACCGTCGTGATGGGCCGCAAGACGTTCGAGTCGCTGCCCGACGCCTTTCGTCCGCTGCCGGGGCGGCGCAACGTCGTGCTCAGCTCCGACCCTGCGTTCGAGCCCGCGGGCGCCGACGTCTTCGCGTCGTTGGCCGCGGCGCTCGACGCCTGCCGAGGCGACTGCTGCGTGATCGGGGGCGCGGTCACCTATCGCGATGCGCTCCCGCACGTCCAGCGTCTGTACCTGACGCTCGTGGAAGGTACGCACGAGGGCGACACCTTCTTCCCGCACGTCGACTACGAGGCGTGGCACTGCGTCGAGGCGAGCGAGCCGCTCGCCGAGAGCGAGCACCGCTTCAGCTTCCGCACGTATGAGCGGGCGCGCTGAGGCGCTCTACGACCTCGCGGCCGCGCGCGGAGAGCGGCAGCGGCAGCGGATGGCGGACCTCGAGGCGCGAGGGATCTGCGTCTTCTGTCCCGAGCACCGCGAGACGCACCAGCCGGAGCCGGTCGAGCACGTCGGGCAGCACTGGTGGATCACGCGCAACGCCTACCCGTACGCGGGGACCGTCGCGCACTACCTGATCGTCGCGGTGCGCCACGTCCGCTCGTTCGACGAACTGCCCGACGAAGCCGGCGCCGAGCTGTGGGCGCTGCGGCGGATGCTCAAGCAGCGCCTCGCGCCGCTCGCGACGGCGACGGTCGAGCGCAGCGGCGACATGCGACTCAACGGCGGCAGCGTCGCCCACCTGCACACGCACTTCGTCGCGCTCGCACCCGAGCCCGCGGCGACGGTGAAGTTCCGCGTGAGCGCGCGCATGGCCGACGAGCGCTAGCGGCGTTTCGCGCGCCGCCGCGAGGAAGCGTCGTCGATCGCGCGACAGCGCGGCCCGACGGTCACGGCGCTCACGCCTGCAGATGCTCCGGGTTGGTCTTCCGGCGCTCCTTCTGGACCCCCGGGAAGACCGCGTTGAAGTCGCGGAACAGCGCCTTGTAGCCGTCAGGGTTGCGGTACGTCTTCTTCTCGAAGCCGTCGGGCAGCTCCTCGAGCTCGAGCACGTCCGCCCACCCGTGCGCCAGCGCGCAGGCGTAATAGGGATACTCGGGCGGCACGCCGTGCGCCGTGACCACCGCGATCGGCAGACCGAGCGAACGCGCGGCGAAGACGCGGTGGATGCCGTCGTTGACGACGAGGACGGTGCGGCCGTCCGCCTCGTGCGACTCTTCGACGATCGGCGGCAGGACCGGCACCGTCTCGCCGGGCGCCCACGACGTGCGGACTTCGACGCCGCCGTCGAGCGCGAAGACGTCGACGCCGTGCGCCAGCAGCGCCTCGCGCAGCCGCAGGATCCGCCGCACGCCGGGTGCGAGCACGTAGCGCTGCGCGGGCGCGAGCCGCTCCGGGTCGGCGACGACGAGCTCCAGGCGCGCGTCCGCGTACGGGCGCGCGCCGTCGAACCCGAGCAGGCGCACGCGGCGGAGCGACGCGAGCAGTCGCTCGCGGCCGATCGGCGCGAGCGACAGGATCTCCGGCGGCTCAAGCGACATCCGGCGCCTGCAGAGTGCGGCCGAGCGCTCGCGCTACCACGTCGGCGCTCAGCTCACGAATCGAGGCGAGCGTGCAGGACGGCGGGACGGCCCGGGCGTTCAACACGCGCGCAATGCTCTCAACCTCGTGCTGCGCACGCTGCAGCAACCACACCGTCGGCACGCCCAGTGCGGCCGCGGGGGCGATGTCGTTCGCGTACGAGTCGCCGACCATGACGGCGTCGGCCGGGTCGACCCGCGCGCGCTCCAGCGCACGCCGGAGCAGCTCGGGCGCCGGCTTCGCGCAGCGCTCGCGAAAGGAGAACAGCTGCAGCGACGGCTCGACGTGCTCGTCGAGCAGCGCGCCCAGACGTGCACGAACGCCGTCCAGGTACGGCTTCCAGATGTTCGAGACGACGGCGAGTCGGACGTCGTGCGCGCGCAGGTCCAGCAGCGCCTGCTCCGCGCCGTCGATCGGCTGCGCCTCGGTCTGCTGCGCCGTCCACACGTCGGCGACCGCCGCGTCGAGCGGCGCCCCGGCGGGCACGCCGCGCTCGCGCAGGAACGCGGCGACGTCGCCGGGCTGCTCGAACGGGCTCGTCATCAGCGCCGCGTGCAGTGCCCTCTTGTCGCCGGCCGCGAGTCGGAGCGTCGCGGCGATCCGCGAGGCCGGGCCGCGGGCCGGACCGTGCACGAGCGTCTCGCCGACGTCGACGAGCACCAGCGGCCGCGTCACGCCGCGCCCTCGCGCAGCAGCTGCTCGTTGCGCGTCAGCTCGCGGCCGAGCCACAGCGCGTGCGAGACGAGGCTGACCGCCATGTCGGCGCTGACCTGCTGCTCGATCGTGCTGGCGCGCTCGGCCTCGTAGCGCTTGACGAGCACGCCGCCGTAGCGGTGGTCGGCGACGATGCAGCCGCGCTCGCGGTCGACGCTGACGACGAAGTAGCCGTTCGGGTCCTCGCGCAGGGCGGTCTTGCCCGTGCGCCGGTCGACGTCGTCGTCGCGGCTCCAGCCCTCCGCGACCAGCCGTGCCGTCTCGTAGCGCGAGCTGCTGGGATCGATCCCGAGCGAGTGGCTCACGACCGTGATCGCGCCCGTCGGCAGGCCTGCGCCGTCGGCGACGTGGCGGTGGATCGCCATCAGCCCGTAGACGTTCTGCAGCCAGGCGGTCAGCAGGTTGTGCGCGCGATAGGTCGCGGTGAGCGTGAGGCGGTCGCCGGAGAGGCGGAAGAACAGCGTGGTCAGGCACGGCACGGACCGCCGGCGACGGCCGTTCTCGGTCCGACAGGTCGACGCCGTTGTCCCACAGCGAGACGAAGGCGTGGCGCGTGCGCGGGTCGGCGCGGAGCAGGTCGATCGCAGACTGCAGCGTGTCGCTTCCCGCGCCCTGCGGGAAGTGCCCGCGCAGGCGGTTGCCGTACGTGTACGCGATCCCCTCCGGCAGCTCGGGCCGCAGGATCTCCTCCTGGTAGACGGCGAAGGCCGCGCGGTCGAAGCCGTAGGAGGCGAGCGCCGCGGGCGGGTCGTCGGCCGGTTCGGCGATCACCGCCTTCGCGTTGAGCAGCTCGAAGCGCGGTCCCTTGCGGAGCTCGACGCGGCGACCGAAGCGCATGACGCGCACGACCAGCTCCTCCCAGCAGTCGAGCGGCCCGCGTCGCACGACCTGATGGGCGCCGACCGCGGACGGAGCCTGGACGCGCTCGCCGGACGTTCTCAGACGGGATCGCGACCCGCACGCGCGGGGGGAGCGGCTCCGCCGCTCGCGGCAGCGTGCGCAGCAGATCGCGCAGCGCGGGCCCGAGGTCGCGCGACGAGAGGCGGCCGAGGTGGTGGAACGTCAGCTGCGCGCGCAGGCGCTGCACGTCGAACTCCGCGACGTCCGGGAACACGCGCCCGGTGCCGGGGACGCGCTTGACGGAGCGGCCGAGCAGCGTCGCGTCCTCCAGGCCGGACGCGAGGAACGCCGCCAGCTCGTCCGGGACGCCGAGCCCGAGGTCCTGCCCGAGCGCGACGAGGTGGCGCAGCTGCGGGTTGAACAGCAGGTTGCAGAGCATCGCGAACATGCCGTCGCCGTAGAGGTTCCCGATCACGGCGACGCGGCTGCGCGTGGGGTCCAGCGCCTCCGGTGCGACCACCCGCAGCTTGCGCTCGACCGTGCGGTAGGGAGACCACAGGGTGATCAGCCCGACGTCCCCCGCCGGGTTGACGAGTTGGAGGCGGTCGCGGTGATAGAGCGCCTCGAAGCGGAGGGCGCCACCGCGGCCGTCGGACTCGGCGCCTCCGTGTGTCTCCGCCGGCCGCTCCACCTGCAGGATTGTCGCAGCCGGGCGAGCTGTCACTCGGCTGCGGCCGCGGCGTGTACGCGCCAGCTGCCGACGAGGGAGATCGCCATCGCCGCGCTGCAGGCATCGAATGCGGTGCGGAAGCTCGATGGGATCCCCTGCCGCTCGTCTTCCACATCCCACATCTGCATCGGCGGACGACGACCCTACACCTCATGGTGGTTCCACGAGAAGCGAGATCGCCCGTCGGAACTGGCGCGCGCTGCCGGCCAGCGCATTAGCGTCCCCGCTACCGTGGGGACGAGAGTCGACGATCCGACGACTGGCTGGCATCCGGCGCGGCTCATCCCGACGGTTGGGATCCGCGGGCAGGAGGAGCAGGAGCGCCGCGCGACGAGCTCGCTGCTCGCCGTCGTGCAAGCGGTTCCCGAGTTCGGGCACGCGCTGTTCGGCCCGCTCGGCGCACCGAAGGGCCGCATCCGCACGTTCACCGAGGTCCAGTTCAAGGACGCCGACGGCAAGTCGTGCATTCCCGACGGCGCCGTCGTGATCGAACGCGGAAGAAAGCGCTTCACGTTGCTCGTGGAGGTCAAGACGGGCGACGCAAGGCTCCAGTCCGAGCAGGTTTCGCGCTATCTCGACGTCGCGCGCGCGAACGAGTTCGACGGCGTCCTGACGATCTCGAACACGATCACGGCTCAGCGGTCGCACTCGCCGGTGCGCGTCGACGGCCGCAAGCTGCGGTCGACGAGATTGCTGCACATGTCGTGGTGGCGGGTGATCACCGAGGCGGTCGTCCAGCATCGCTTCCGCGGGATCTCGGACCCAGACCAGGCGTGGATCCTCGGCGAGCTGATCGCGTACCTCGACCACGAGGCATCAGGCGCGAGCGGCTTCACCGACATGGGCCCGTCGTGGGTGACGGTCCGCGACGCCGCGCACGCAGGCACGTTGCGCGCCGCCGACGCGGAGACGCGCGACGTGTGCGAGCGCTGGGAGCAGTTCATGGAGTACCTCGCGCTCGGGCTCGCACAGGATCTCGGGGCAGAGGTCGCCGTGGTGCGCCCGCGGAAGCAGACCGCCGACCAGCGGGTGCAGGCGCTCGTGCGCACCCTGGCCGACGAGGGCGCCCTCGTCGGGTCCCTGCGCGTGCCCGACGCCGTCGCTCCGCTCGAGCTGCGGGCCGACCTGCGCAGCCGCCGCGTGGTCGCCGCCGTGACCGTCGATGCGCCCGGCGATGGCCGCCCCCTCTCGCGCATCAACTGGCTCCTGCGGCAGCTCGCGGACGCGCCCGGCGACCTGCGCGTCGACGTCGCGTTCCACGGCGCGCGCGAAACGACCAGCCTCCTGCTGGAGGACGCCCGCGAGGACGCGCGAGCGCTCCTCTCGCCAACCGATCACAGACGCGTCCCACGCACCTTCACGCTCGCCGCCGGCCGACCGGCTGGGAAGAAGCGCGGGAAGGGGCGAGGCTCGTTCGTCGGCGAGACACGCTGCCACGCGATTGCCTTCTATGGCGACATCGTCCAGTCGATCAGCCCCTGGCGGCCCAAGCCCCCACGCCTCCCCGCGAGAGCACCCGAACCCGTGCCCCCGGCGAGCCCGGAGCCGCCACCGCTCACCACGCCGGGCGCCGGCGACGCCGACACGCCCGTCCCAAGCTGAGACGTCGCTACGTCCCGGCCTGCCGGCCGGCGCCGACTGCGCCGACGGCGGGCGCGAGCGGGACCGTGATCCGCAGCGGTCTATCGCAGCCGCGACCGCCGCGCAGCCGGCGCGATAGGGTCCGCGCCCGATGCGCGCCGTCGTCATCACGAAGCACGGGGCCCCGGACGTCCTGCAGGTGCAGGAGCGGCCCGACCCGCAGCTGAAGCCGGGCACGGTGCGGATCGAGGTCGCGGCAGCCGGCGTGAACTTCGCCGACACGATGGCGCGCACCGGCCTCTACCCGGAGGCGCCGAAGCCGCCGTCGGTCGTCGGCTACGAGGCCGCCGGCACGATCCTCGAGGTCGCGCCCGGCGTGGAGGGCCTCGCGCCCGGCCAGCGGGTGATGGCCGGCACGCGCTTCGGCGGCTACAGCTCGCAGCTGGTCGTGTCGGCCGCCGACGTCGTCCCGCTGCCGGACGCCTTCAGCTTCGAGCAGGGCGCCGCGATCCCCGTCAACTACTCGACCGCGTGGGCGGCGCTGCTCGGCTACGGCAGCCTGCGCGCCGGGGAGCGCGTGATGATCCACGCGGCCGCCGGGGGCGTCGGCACGGCGGCGACGCAGATCGCCAAGCGGTACGGCGCCGAGGTGCACGGGACCGCCTCCCCGGGCAAGCACGACGCGATCCGCGCCAACGGCGTCGACGTCGCGCACGACTACACCCGGCGCAACTGGGACGTCGACCTCGACGACCGCTTCGACGTCGTGCTCGACGCGATCGGCGGCGTTCTCCTTCCGCCACTCCTACCGGCTGCTGCGCGCCGGCGGCCGGCTCGTCGCGTTCGGCGCCGCGAGCATCCAGCAGGGCGAGCGACGCAACCTGCTGAAGGCCGCACCGCAGGCGCTGCGGATGCTGCGCGGCTTCGACCTGATCAGACAGATGTCGGAGTCCAAGGCGGTGATCGGCCTCAACATGCTGCGGCTGTGGGACGACCGCGGCACGCTCCAGCCGTGGACCGACCCGCTCGCGGAGCTGCTCGAGGACGGCACGATCAGACCGCTCGTCTCCGACGTCGTCCCGTTCGACCACGCCCCCGACGCGCACCGCATCATCGCCGAGCGGCGCAACGTCGGCAAGGTCGTGCTCGTCCCGTAGCCGGCCGGCCGCGGACCGCCGCCGCGCCGCGCTCAGCCGAGTCCGAGCGCCGCCCGCGCCGCCCGCTCGTCCACGCCGCCGGCGATCTCCACGCGCTTGTCGCGCGCGGTCTCGCCGCGCACGACGCGCACCGCGCCCTTCGGCACGCCGGCCGCCTTGGCCAGCAGCGCGCACACCGCCGCGTTCGCCTTCCCGTCGACCGGCGGCGCGCTCACCCGCACGAGCAGCCGTCCCTCGCGCATCCCGGCCAGCTCGTCGCGGCGAGCCCGCGGGATCACGCGCACGTCGAGCTCCATCGCGGACGGGTGGGACCGCCTACGCCCGCAGCCGGTAGCCGCGGACGAACAGCCGCAGGTTCACCGCGAACAGCGCCGCCGTGACGAGCGCGAGCACGCCGAGCGCGAGCGCCATGTTGCCGTCGTGGTAGCCGAGGAATCCGTAGCGCACGATCCCGATCATGTAATAGACGGGGTTGAACTGCGTGAGCGTCTCGAACGGCTGCGGCAGCAGCGTCGCCGAGTAGAAGACCCCGCCGAGGAAGATCAGCGGCATCAGCACGAACTGCTGGTAGACGGCGACGTCGTCGAACTGCTCGGCGCGCACGCCCACGAGCACCCCGACTTGCGAGAAGAAGAAGCCGACGAAGAACAGCCCCACGAGCAGCACGAGCGGGTGCGTGATCGGGAGGTCCACGAGCACCTCGGCGGCGCCGAACGTGAGCACGGCGACCGTCATCCCGCGCAGGAAGCCGCCGAGCGAGAAGGCGAGCAGCAGCTCGACCGGCGATGCGGGGGAGGAGAGCTGGTCGTCGATCGAGCGCTGGAACTTCTGCTGCAGGATCGAGGAGGCGTTGTTCGAGAACGCGTTCATCGCCCACGCCATCATGATCAGGCCGGGGATCACGAAGACGATGTACTTGTAGCCGTGCAGCGTGTGGATGCGCGAGCCGAGCGCGGCGCCGAAGACGGAGATGTAGAGGAAGGTCTCCAGCAGCGGCGCGCCGATGGTCTGGCGCTTGATCTTCATGAAGCGGTTGCACTCGCGCCGCACGAGCGCGAGGAAGCGGATCTGGCGCGGGCTGAGGCGCACGCGGGCCCCGCGCTCGTGCTCGGGCGCCTCGGGCGGCGGCGCGTCGGTCACCGCGCTCATACCGGCTCCTCAGCCGTGAGGTGCGCCCGCGAGAGCTCCTTGCGCCCGACGAGCTCGAGGTAGGCGTCCTCGAGCGAGGTGACGCCGTAGCGCTCCGCCAGCTCGCCGCTCGTGCCCTGCGCGACGATCTCGCCCCCGTTGATGAAGGCGATCGCGTCGCACAGCTGCTCGGCCTCCTCGAGGTAGTGCGTCGTGAGCAGGATCGTCGTGCCCTCCTCGTTGATGCGCTGCACGTACTGCCACAGCTCGAGCCGCAGCTCGACGTCGACGCCGGCGGTCGGCTCGTCGAGGATCAGCAGCCGCGGCCGGTGCATCAGCGCCCGTGCGAGGATCAGTCGGCGCTTCATGCCGCCCGACAGCGTGCGCGTCCGCTCGTCCTTCTTCTCCGTGAGCGAGAACGCCTCGAGCAGCTCTCTGCAGCGCTCGCGGCGGTCGCGGCGCGCCATCCCGAAGTAGCCGCCGTGGTAGTCGAGCGTCTCCTCGACGGTCAGGAACCAGTCGAGGTTGAGGTCCTGCGGCGCGAGCCCGACCGCCGCCCGCGCGTGCTCGTATGAGCCGATCGCGTCGTTGCCGAAGACGCGAATCGCGCCGGAGGTCGGCGCCGCCAGCCCGGTCGTGCAGTGGATCAGCGTCGACTTGCCCGCGCCGTTGGGGCCGAGCAGGCCGAAGAACTGGCCGGGGGAGATCGAGAGCGAAACGCCCTTGAGCGCCTCGGTGCCGGTCGGATAGCGCTTGACGAGGTCTTCGATCTGGAGCGCCATCACGTGGAGGCCATTGTACGCGCAACGAGTTGCGCCCGCGTCGCGGCAGAAGATTGACAGTGTGCTAGTGCACTAATAGTGTCGGGGACCATGATCGTCCGTGCCGCCGACCGCGCCCTCCTGCCCGCCCGCGGCGTGCTGGAGGAGACCGGCGACATGCTGATCCTCACCGGCAAGACGATCGTCTCGGCGATCCGTCCGCCGTACCCCTACGGCGGCGAGCTGGTCGCGCAGATGCTGTTCGCGCTCAAGCTCTGCTGGTTCCCGCTGCTGGTCACGATGCTCGTCGTCTCCTACGCCGTACCCGGGTTGCAGGCGGCCAACTTCCTGATCCTGTTCGGCGCGCTCGACCGCATGGGCGGCTTCTTCGTGCTGGCGGTGATCCGCGAGTTCGCGCCGGTGATCTGCTCGGTCATCGTCGCCGGCGTCGCCGGCACCGCGATCACCGCCGACCTCGGCGCGCGCAAGATCCGCGAGGAGCTCGACGCGCTGCAGGTCCTCGGCGTCGACCCGGTCAAGAACCTCGTCGTGCCGCGCTTCCTCGCGCTGATGCTCGTGACGGGCCTGTTCGACGTCTTCGCGATCCTCGCGGGCGTCGCCGGCGGCCTGCTCGCCAACGCCGTCAACGGCGGCACGAGCGGGCAGTTCTTCGCCACGTTCCTGACGAACGCCTCGACGACCGACCTGTGGGCGTCGGTGCTGAAGTGCACGCTGTTCGGCGCGGTAGTCGCGATCGTCTGCTGCTACAAGGGGATGACCGCCTCGGGCGGCGCGGAGGGCGTCGGCCGCGCGGTCAACCAGGCGGTCGTGATGACGCTGATGGCGACCGCGTCGCTCAACTACGTCTTCACCCAGACGCTGCTCGCCACGCACCCGCAGATCAACGTGATCCGCTGAGGCACGTAGGCTCGTGTGGCCATGCCGGCCCGCGTCGCCATCTTCGGCCCCCACCCGCTGCTGACCGTCTCGCTCGAGCGCGAGGGGGAGGGCGAGGACCGGCGCGAGCGGATCCACTTCCACGCCGGCGGGCAGGGCGTGTGGGTCGCGCGGATGGCGGGCGAGCTGGGCGCGGAGCCGGTGCTGTGCGGGTTCGTCGGCGGCGAGTCCGGCGCGCTGCTGCGGCCGCTGCTGGAGCACCTGCCGGGCGAGCGGCGCCTCGTCGAGACGACGAGCGAGAGCGGCTGCTACGTCGTCGACCGCCGCAGCGGGACCCGCGACGCGCTCGCCTTCACGATGAGCGAGCCGCCGTCGCGCCACGAGCTCGACGGCCTCTTCTCGCTCGCCTGCGCGGAGGCGCTCGCGTGCGGGTGGCTCGTCGTCGCCAACCCGATGCCGGCGGAGGCGCTGCCGCTCTCGCTCTACGGCGACCTCGTCGCCGACGCGCGCGTGAACGGCGCCCGGACGCTGGTGGACCTCTCCTCGCCGCGGCTCGACAGCGCGCTCACCGGCGCGCCGGACCTCGTGAAGATCAACGACTGGGAGCTCGCCGCCTACGTGCGCGGCCCCGTCTCCGAGCCGCACGAGCTGCGCGCCGCCGCCGAGCGGCTGCGGCAGGCGGGCGCGCGCAGCGTGATCGTCACGCGCGGCGAGCAGCCGGCGCTCGTGCTGCACGAGGAGCGGGCGTGGCTGCTCGTGCCGCCGCGCTTCGAGCGCGGCTGGCGCGAGGGCTGCGGCGACGCGATGATGGGCGCGCTGGCGGCCGCCTGGGCGCAGGGCGCGAGCTTCGAGGACGCCGCCGTGACGGGTGCGGCGGCGGGCGCGGCGACGTTCCTGCGCCAGGGCCTCGGCAGCGCCTCGCGCGAGGTCGTCGAGGATCTCGCCGGCGCGGTCCGCGTCGAGCCGTTTGCGGCGTGACGCGTCGCCGGCGCGCTCAGCCGAGCGCGGGCGGCGCGACCGGCTCGCCGCGCAGGATCGCCGCGGGCGCCTCGCGCGCCATCCACGCGACGTTCGCCGCCGGCAGGGTCTCGCGCAGCGCCGCGAAGCCCTCCGCCAGCGCGAGCGGGCGCCCGAAGCGCGAGGAGTGGGCGTCGCTGCCGAGCAGGTGGATCAGCCCCATGCGCGCCCAGCGCGCGACCGGCTCGCGCAGCTCCGGGTCGGCGACGAAGGCGGCCGTCCACTGGATCAGGCAGCCCTGCGCGGCGAGCAGCTCGAGCCGCATCTCGAGGTCGGCGTCCGCATGGCGCTCGGGGTGCGCGATCACCGCGCGCAGCCCGCGCGCCTTCAGCCGCTCGACGCTCAGCTCCAGGCGCGCGTCGAGCGGACCGGGCGCCGGCTCGAGCAGGATCCAGCCGCCGGCGCCGCCGAGCGAGACGGCGCGCAGCTGCTCGTCGGAGAGGTCGTCGACCTCCGTCTGCGCGACCTCGCCGCCGACCCGCAGCGCGACGTCGATCCCGCGCCGCTCCAGCTCCGCCCGGAGGGCGGCGACGCGCGCCGGCAGCGAGCCGATCTCGACGGCGTGGTCGTGGCGGATGTGCGGTGTCGCGCAGACCGTGCCGACGCCGTCGGCGCGCGCCTGCTGCGCCATCGCCACGCTGTCCTCGACGTCGGTCGCGCCGTCGTCGAGGTTGGGCAGGATGTGGCAGTGGAGATCGATCACCAGACGGCGGGTGCGCCGCGGAGCTACGCTGCGCCGGCGCGCTCGCGCGTCTCGCGCACGGCGCGCTCTGCGTGCTCGTGGCCGAGGAACGGCACGAGCGCGCAGTAGAGCAGCTGTGGCAGCATCTCCACGAGCTCGTCCGCTGCGTTGCGCTGCAGGCGCGAGTAGATGATCTCGTAGATCCCGCCGACGATGACGTCGGCGGCGAGCGCCGGCACGACGACGTCCTTCGGCGCCTCGGCGCGGCCCGGCTCGAGGAAGTCGACGAACACGCGCATCGCGGCGTCGCGGCGGCTGCGCGCTTCCGGCCCGGCGGCGACGACCTCGACGATGCACATGCGCGCGAAGGCGGGCTCCGCGGCGAGATAGGCGAGGAAGGTCTCGAGTCCGTCGTGGACCTTCTGCGGCCAGCCCTCCGCCTGCTCGAACGCCTGGCCGACGGCGGCGAGCAGCTGCTCGACGACGGTGTCGTACGCGGCCAGGAAGCACTCCTCCTTGTCGGCGAAGTGCTCGTAGAACGTGCGCCGCGAGAGCCGCGCGCGCGCGATGATGTCGGCGACGGTCGTCGTCGTGAAGCCCTGCTCGGCGACCGCCTCGGCCACGGCGAGCAGCATGCGCTCACGCTGGTTGTGGACGATGAAGCGACGCGGCAGCCCGTGGCGCCCGCGCGGCAGGCGCTCGGGAACGCGGTCGGCGGCGATCGGCATCACGCGACCATAGCCCCCCTCAGGAAACATCGGCGTCCTCCGGCGTGAGATGGCGCGGGGGCCGCTGCCCGTCGGCGCGTGCGCGACGCGTCTGGCGGTCTGCTTTGCAGGTACTCGGTGAAGCCCCCATGTCAGCGACAGTACCTGGCCCGGCCCGCGTTGACAACAAAAGACGGTCCTGTTTATAGTGTCCGTGCGCGCATTCGACCGGTTCGCTTCCCGCGTGGGACGAGCCGATCGCCGGCAGCCGGACTGCCGAGGCCGATCAGATGTCAGAGCGTTCCCATATGAGGGGGGACCCTCAGGGAACACCGGTGCGAGGCTACGTGCCAGCCTTGCGCTCGACGCGGCCGGGGCATGCGGATGGGATCCGCCCCGGCCGCGTCAAAGCTCTCCGCGCCGGGTCTCAGGCCGGGACGACTGCCCGAGGCGCCGCGGCGAGCTCGCGGATGTCCGTCCGGCGCACCACGCCGATCAGGCGACCCTCGTCGGTCACCGGCAGGCGCACCAGGTCGTGCTCCATCATCGTGGCCAACGCGTCGTCGATCGGCGCATCCGCGTCGACGACGGCGACCGCGTCGAGCGGCAGGCGGCCGATGCGGATCGCGTCCGGGTCGCGGCGCAGCGCGACGACGCGCACGACGTCGCGCTCCGACAGCATGCCGAGGACGCTGCGGTCGTCGCCGCAGATCGGCAGCGCGTCGACCCCGAGGTCGGCGAGCTTGCGCGCGCCCTCGAGCACCGTCTCGTACTCGCTGACGCACTCACCGAGGCCGGTGACGTACTCCCGTGCCGTCTTGCACATCTGCTCCTCCTAAGTTGCGCCCCCCGAATGGCAGGTGAGGACGATCGGCGGCGTGCAACGACGTGCGCGCGGGGCGTCCCCGGCCCTCGCGCACGGCACGCCACCGCACTGCTGGCGTGGATGGCGCCTCCTCCTCTTCGTGCGGGTGCTGCGGATGGGATCTCGTCAGCTTCTCAGCCTGGCCGCCCACGTTCAAGTGGCAACCGTCGCATGGGTCGGTAGCCGACCCCTCTCGCGGCCGCTACTCGGGCTGGAGGCTGTACAGCGACAGCTCGGAGATCGCCGCGCGCGCGCCGTCCGGCGGCGCCTCGGTGATCCACACGAGCACGTAGCGGAACTTGTGCGCCGGCAGCTTGACCTTCGTCTCCGCCGCGATCCCGGAGCGGCTCGCGACGTGGTCCCAGCCGGCGTCCGTGATCGAGTCGGGCGGGCCTCTCGTGGCGCCGTATATCTCGACCGTCATGCCGGGCGTGGGCGTTTCGAGCACGAGCTTGCGAACCTGCTCGCGGCCGGCGAGGTCGACGTACACGCCGATCTGCGGGCTCGCTTCCGGGTCGGCCTGCCGCGGCGCCTTCCAGGCGGTCCGCGTCGAGCCGTCGACCGTGCGGCTGGGGTCGCCGAGGTCGACGTCGTCGGGCGTGTACGGCGCATACACGACGGCCGCGGCGCCGAGGGCGATGTTCGTGAGCGTGAGCTTCGGCTTCGAGGCCGTCGTGCCCGTGGAGCCGCCGGGGTCTTCGGCGACCGAGCCGTCGCCGGAGCCGGAGCCGGAGGACGAGCCGCCACCGCCGCCGCTCGTCCCGCCTCCGCCGCCTGAGGAGAAGTCGGATCCCGGCGACGACGAGGACGACCCGCTGCCGAACGACGAGGACCCGCCGCCCGACGATCCGCTCGGGAAGCCCGACGATCCGCTCGGCGCCGGCGCCGGGGTCGACGGCGGCGGCTCCTGCGTCGCAGGGGGCAGCGTCTCGGGCGGCGTCGTCGCCGGCGGGGCGACCGCGACGGTCTGCGCCGGCGGCGGCGGCTCCTTGCCGTCCTGCAACAGCGTGTACGCGCCGGCGGACGCGGCGCCGACGAGCACGGCGAGCGTCGTCGCGATCCCGACGGCCGGGCGCAGCCCCGAACGGCGCGACCCGGAAAGCTCGTGGCCGCACTCCAGGCACCAGCGCTGCGGGCCGGTCGCCGGGGCGCCGCAGCTCGGGCAGGCGCGCTCGCGGGGGGACTCCATCCGCTCAAAGGTACTCGATGCGCGAGCGCGATCCGCCGGAAGGCGGCCCGGCGGGCCGCCGCGCCCTGCGGACGGCCTTCCCGTCGGGAGCGCGGATGCGCGGGGCACCCCTCGGCGCCGCGGTGCTGCCGCGAGATGCCCTAAGCTCCCGCGCGTGATCTTCGCCGCCTCTCCCGCCTTCACGTTCACGTTCGGCCTGCTCGTGACGTTCCTCGGCATCGGCGTGCTCGCCAACGTCCTGATCGCGTACGCGGTGATCCAGGTGCTGGGCGAGCGCCAGCAGAACGAGGAGCACCGCAGCGGCGCGATCGAGGGCTGAGGCCCTCGCTCCACGGCCCGTCGTCCGCGACGGGCTCCGCTAGAACGGCAGCGCGTCCGCCACGTCGGCGAGGCGCGGCGCATGCGCGTCCCGCTCGGAGACGATCGGCTCGACGCCGGCCGGCCACGCGATGCCCAGCGCGGGGTCGTCGTAGGCGATGCCGGACTCGGTGGCGGCGTCGTAGTAGCTCGAGCACTTGTAGACGACGTCCGCGACCTCGCTCACGACGCAGAAGCCGTGCGCGAAGCCGACCGGCACGAACAGCTGCCGCATCGCGGCGTCGTCGAGCGCGAACCCCTCCCATCTGCCGAAGGTCGGGGAGCCGCGGCGCAGGTCGACGACGACGTCGAGGATCTCGCCGCGGGCGCAGCGCACGAGCTTCGCCTGCCCCGGAGCCGTCTGGAAGTGCATGCCGCGCAGCGTCCCGCGCCTCGAACGCGAGTGGTTGTCCTGGACGAACGCGACGTCGATCCCGGCGGCCGCCCAGGCGTCCGCGCGGAACGTCTCGGCGAAGAAGCCGCGGTGGTCGCCGTGGACCGCCGGCTCGAGCACGACGACGCCGGCGAGGCTGGTGGGGACGGTGCGCATGGGGGGCGGCAGCATAGAGGCCGCCGAGGTCGTGCAGGAGAGCGCACGGCAGACGTCGAAACTCTCGCTGCCCATGAAGCACGCCTCCACGATCACCACCCCCGAGCCGCCGCGCCCCCACGGCCACCAGGCGCTCTGCGACTACATCACCGCCCGCTTCGACGAGTTCTCGCGCTCCCAGAAGGACGTCGCGCAGTACATCGTCGACCACCTCGACGAGGCCGCCTTCCAGACGGCCGAGGAGCTGGCGCGCCGCGCCTCGACCTCCTCCAGCACCGTCGTGCGCTTCTCGCAGGCGCTCGGCTTCGAAGGCTTCCCCGAGCTCCAGCAGGCCGCCCGTGAGGAGTTCCGCCGCACGGCGGGCGCGGGGCAGGGCGGCGCGAGCGCGCAGGCCACGCTCGCCGCGCCGCTGTTCTCGCTCGACCAGACGGAGTACGAGGCGTCGCTCGCGACCGACCACGTCAACGTCGAGGAGACCGCGCGCAAGCTCTCGCGCAGAGACATGGAGGCGGCGATCGAGGCGATCTCGGGCGCCGAGCGGGTGCTGATCGCCGGCACCGACCAGATGGCCTTCTTCGCCAGCTACCTGCGCCACCTGCTGATGCTGCTCGACATCCGCGCCGAGGTCGTCGCGAGCCCGTCCCAGGAGGCGCTCGGCCGACTCGCGCGGATCGACGAGATGACGCTCGTGGTCGGGCTCTCCGCCGGCCGCCCGCACCCGCTGATCGCACGCACGATGAAGCTGGCCCGCCACCGCAAAGCGCCGACGCTCGCGATCGTCGACGCGACGCTCTCGGAGGTCGCCCGCCTCGCGCGCATCCGCCTCTACTACTCGTCGAACAGCCCGGCCTACGTACGCTCCCACACCGCGCTGCTGTCGCTGCTGCAGGCGCTCGCGTACGGCGTCTACTCGCGCGACGCGCAGCAGTACGAGAACGCGCATCAAGGCCTTTCGCTTGAAGTGACGTCGCGGGGGAGCTCGTCGCTTGCGATGAGCGGACCGCGAAACACGCGGTGAGGACCGCGAAACACGCGGTGAGCGCGGAGCGCTCACCGCTCCGCCACGTACAGCGCCTGCTGCGCGCGGCCCACGCGCCCGCGCTCGTCGTAGAGCACGCTGTCGCTCACGCCGGCGCCCGTCGCGCCCACGCGCGAGATCGCGTCGAGCCCGACCCACTCGCCCGCCGGCAGGCGCTCGACGTAGATCGTCAGGTCCGGGTTGATGAAGACGTGCGTCGTCCACGACACGGCCGCCGCGATCCCGTTGCCGAAGTCGCCGGCGGCCGCGAGCCGCTGCAGCGGGGACGTCGGCTCGCCCGCGACGAGCGGCACGCGCAGCCGGAACCAGGCGAACGACGGGCCCACCTCGTGGAAGGCCCCGTGCGCGAAGCGCAGCTCCATCGCGTCGCGCGCGAACATCGTCGGGGTCTCGGTCGGGGCCCCGGCGAACGTCGGGGTCTTGCTCGGGCCGGCCTCCTGCGGGGGGCCCGGCGGCGGCTCGGGCGCGGCGGGCGGGCCCGGCACGTCCGCGGACCGGATGCGCAGGGCGGTGACGCGCGCGACCTCCTGCTCGCCCGCGTGCAGGGAGGCTTCGACGAGCTGGACGCGTCTGCCGGGGCGCAGCACGCGCGTGCGCACGTCCAGCGGCGTCAGCGGCACGGGCCGCAGCAGCTCGTACGTGAGCCGCGCGACCGCCATCGGGACGGCGCTCTCGCTGCGCTCGACGGCGCGCGCGAGCAGCGCGCTGGGCGCGCCGCCGTGCTGAGCGTCCGGATCCCAGGGGCCGCGCGCCAGCTCGGTGGGCGCGAAGCGGTCCGGTCCGGCGGGGAGATAGACGGCGTCGGCCACGGCGACGCGATGCTATCCGCCGCGGCCAATCGAAGCACCGAGGACCGGACGTCGCCGCAGCGCCCCGCCGGGCTATATTCCAGCCACGATGCGCGACGAGGCTACGTTCACCGTCAAGGCCGGCTTGGCCGAGATGCTCAAGGGCGGCGTGATCATGGACGTGGTCACGCCGGAGCAGGCGCGGATCGCCGAGGCCGCCGGCGCCTGTGCCGTGATGGCGCTCGAGCGCGTCCCGGCGGACATCCGCCGCGACGGAGGGGTGGCGCGCATGTCGGATCCCGAGATGATCCGCGGGATCCAGGAGGCCGTCACGATCCCGGTGATGGCGAAGGCGCGGATCGGTCACTTCGCCGAGGCGCAGGTGCTGCAGGCGCTCGAGGTCGACTACGTCGACGAGTCCGAGGTGCTGACGCCGGCCGACGAGCGCCACCACATCGACAAGTGGGCGTTCAAGGTCCCCTTCGTGTGCGGCGCGACGAACCTCGGCGAGGCGCTGCGGCGCATCGGCGAGGGCGCCGCGATGATCCGCTCCAAGGGCGAGGCCGGCACCGGCGACATCGTCAACGCCGTCACGCACATGCGCAAGATCACCGGCCAGATCCGCCGGCTGCAGGGACTCGACGAGGCCGAGCTGGCAACAGCGGCGAAGGAGCACCAGGCGCCGCTCGATCTCGTGCGCCGCGTCGCCGAGGCCGGCAAGCTGCCGGTCGTGCTGTTCTGCGCCGGCGGGATCGCGACGCCGGCCGACGCCTCGCTGATGATGCAGCTCGGCGCCGAGGGCGTCTTCGTCGGCTCGGGGATCTTCAAGAGCCAGGACCCCGAGCTGCGCGCAAAGGCGATCGTCGAGGCCACGACCCACTACGCCGACCCGGAGCGCGTCGCCGCCGCCTCGACCGGCCTGGGCACCGCGATGGTCTCGCTCGAGTCCTCCAAGCTCGAGTCCGAGCAGCTGCTCGCCCAACGCGGCTGGTAGACGGCGGCGTGGGCGCGCCGCTCGTCGGGATCCTGGCGCTCCAGGGCGACTTCGCCGCGCACGCACGCATCCTGCGCGAGCTCGGCGCCGAGGTGCGCGAGGTGCGCGTGCCGGCCGATCTCGCCGGGCTCGGCGGACTCGTGATCCCGGGCGGGGAGTCGACGACGATGACGCTCGGCATCGAGCGCGAAGGGCTCGCCGAGCCGCTGCGCGAGCTGGCGGCGCGCGGCACCCCGCTGCTGGGCACCTGTGCGGGCCTGATCATGCTCGACCGCGAGCATCTCGGCCTGATGGACCTGCGCGCCGAGCGCAACGCGTTCGGCCGGCAGGTGCGCTCCTTCGAGGCGGACCTCGACGTCGCCGGCATCGAGGGCCCGCCGGTGCGGGCGGTCTTCATCCGGGCGCCGTGGGTCGCGGACCACGGCGCCGGCGTCGAGGTGCTCGCGCACGTCGACGGGCATCCGGTCGCCGTGCGCGAGGGAGACCGCCTCGCGATCTCCTTCCATCCCGAGCTGAGCGGCGAGGCGCGCTTCCATACGTACTTCCTCGAGCTCGTTCGCGCACGCGCGGCCACGCGCGACTGAGCCTGCTCCGGCGTGGCGCCGCGCTCGTCACGGCACGGGATGGCGCTCGCGGTCGCGCGCGTAGCGGCGGAAGGCGCGCTCGAACGCGTCCCAGTCCGAGGGCGGCGGCTTCGGTCTGCGCCCGCCGCCCCCGCCGCCTCCGCCGTCGTCACCGTCGTCGCGCGGCGGCGGCTCGGCGCGGCCGAGCCAGCCGGCAAGGCACACGAGCTCGCCGGCGATGGCAATCGCGAGCGCGCCGGGCAGGAGCGCATCGGCCGCCAACGCGGCCGCGGCCGCCGCATAGGCCGCGACGCCCGCGAGCAGCAGGAGCGCGCGCAGGCCGCCGCTCGCCCGCCGTCCGGGCGGCGGTCCGAGATAGGCGGCGAGCACCGAAGCCAGGAGCAGCGCCGCGAGCGCGAGCTTCGTCGCGAGCACCATTGGGGTCATGTACCCGAATCCGCGATCCCGCGCAACTGGACCTGCGCGGCCGCTGCGGTTCGCGGCGGCGACTCAGCCCAGGTGGGCTTGCGCAGCGACCGTCCGCCGGCGGAGCGCCCGCGCCGGTGCGGCGAGCTCGGCCGCGGCGACCGGGCCGAGGAAGGGCGCGAGCGAGCAGAAGTGCAGGTCCGGCAGCAGCTGCGGCAGCTGCGCGGGATCGCCATGGCGCAGCCGCATCCCGATCAGCTCGTACAGCGCGCCCACGATCGCGGCGGGCGTCGACGCAGGAACGCCGGCCTCGCGCGGCGCGGCGTCGAAGCCGGGCCCGAACAGCGGCGTCAGCTCGCGCAGCGTGCGGTCGCGCCGTTCGAGCGCGCGCGGGCCCGCGGTCAGCACCTCGACGAGCGCCACGCGCGCCTCGTGCGGGTGCTGCGCCAGCGCGCCGAGCGTCCAGCGCAGCGTCATGCGCAGCCGCTCGGGCCACGTGCCCTCGCGCGCGTAGGCGGCGCGGATCCCCGTCAGCGCCCGCTCGGTGACGAGGTCGTACGCGGCCAGGAAGCAATGCTCGCGATCCGCGAACTGCTCGTAGAAGGTCTTGCGGGAGACGCTCGCGGCGCCGATCACGGCGGTCACCGTCATCGCGTCGTAGCCCTGGCTGCCGGCGACGGCGATCGCCGCGCTCAGCAGGCGCATCCGCTGTGAGCGCACGACGTGCTCGCGGGGGAGTCCGTGGCGCCCGCTCGGCAGCGGGGCCAGCATCCAGTCGGCATCGTCCTTGCGCACGGGGTCGGCAGCTTACCGGCGTCTGCGCCGGGATCGCGGTCGCGACGGGGTCTCTCGACCCGCCTGGTCGGCTCAGCCGCTCGCCCTCGGAACGCCGAGCAGCATCAGCGTGAAGCGCAGCAGCTCGTCGCTCAGCTCCGGGAGCGTCGCCGCCTCGCCGCGCACGATGCGCGTGTACACGAGCTCGTGGATGCCGCCGGCGATCGCCTGCCCCACGATCGGCGGCGGCGTCACGCGGGCCTTCGACCGTTCGCGCGTGAAGACGACGAAGCGCGCGAGGCGGCGAAGCGCGGCGTCGCGCCGGGCGAGGGCGCGCGGCCCGCCGCCGAGCACGCCCACGACGCCGAGATGCGCGAAGTCGGGCTCGGCGGCGAGCGTGCGCAGGAGCGCGTCGTAGGCGCAGCCGAGCCCGTGCTCCCAGTCGCCGCCGCCGTGATACGCGAGCACGAGCCGCTCGCCGCAGGCGTCGACGATGGCGTCGTAGGCGGCGAGGAAGCAGTCCTCCTTGTCCGCGAACTGCTCGTAGAACGTGCGTCGCGAAACGCCCGACGCCGTCAGGACCTCCGCGACCGGCGTGCCGGCGTAGCCGCGCCGTGCGACCGTCTGGGCCATGCCCGCGAGCAGCCGCTCGCGCTGGGTCGCGCGTCCGAGGACGCGGGCGTCTGGCGGGACCCGGTGGTCCGCGTCGGTCGTCCCGTTCGATCCCATTGGCGTTGGCGTGCGGCGCGGTCTCGAAGACGCGAGCGTTTACGGTACTCAATCGACCGGCGATCCGGCTCGGTCCGCGTCGTTGAACGCGAAGGCTTGCTTGATCAATAGCGGGCCTCTGATCAGCGGATCGCGCGTGTGCATCGGTGATCGCGCACGTGGTTGACGCAACTCGCTATGCTGGTCCTCGCGCTAGGAGTCATGGTAGTTTCCCAGTGGCTTGTGGCGTCGTGAGCCGACGAGAGGGGACCAGAGGTGGCTCGTTCTGACGTGTCAGAGGTGCGACGGCGGCGACAGTGGTCGCCCGATGCGCGGGCGCTCGGCATCGTCGGCGATCGCTGGGTCCTGCTCATCGCACGCGAGCTCGCGCTGGGGACGCGGCGCCTCTCCGAGCTGCAGCGCGCGTTCCCGGGCATGTCGACCGGCGCGCTCGAGCAGCGGCTCAACCGCATGGTCACGGAGGATCTCGTCGTGCGCCATCGCTATGCCGAGGTGCCACCGCGCGTCGAGTTCGAGCTGACCGACGCCGGGCGCGACATGCTGGCGCTCCTCGCCCCGATGGTGCAGTGGGCGCTGCGCTGGGCCTGGTCGGCGCCCCGACCGGACGAGTGGGTGGACGTCACGGCGTTGTTCCGCCTCGCCGGCTGCGTCGTCACCCCGCCCACGGACGTCAGCGCGGAGGTCGAGCTGATCGTGGAGGACGACCAGGGCGTCGCGCTCGATCTCTACACCCTGCACATGGCGGAGGGCGCGGCGACCGTCGTCCACCGTCCGGCCGACGACGCCGACGCGGTGATGACCGCCACGGCGCGCGCATGGGCGCACGCGCTCGGCCCCGCGCACACCGTCGGCGCGCTGCGCATCGCCGGCGACCGGACGATCGCGGAGATCGTGCTGGCCGGCTTCCGGCCCTCGCCGGAGGAGGCCGCGTAGGCGGCGCGCACGTCGCGCGCAGGACGTGACTTGGGGGACAGGCGCGGGGGTTGGGGGACCCCCGCGCCATGCTTCCCCAACGCCCCTGACGGCGCCCCCGTTCGGCATGACGGCGCGCTGCGATACTGCGGCCCATGCGCATCGCGGTCGCAGCAGACGAGGTCCGCGGCGCCGCGCCGAGCGCTGACGCCGGCGACCGCGCCAACGTCGCGCACGTGGGCCGTCTGGAGCAGGGCTAGACTCGCTCCCGTGGCCGCCGACGCGCGCGAATGCCCCTATCGCCTCTGCGACGGCAGCGGCATGGTCGTCGATCTCCAGGAGAACACGACCTACCGCTGCCGCTGCTGGCCCGAGCGGGTCTCGCGCCGTCGCGCGAACGCCTCTCGCGCGAGGTGCCCAAGCGCTTCCAGAACCTCGGCTTCGAGCGCGAGCCGATCCCGTCGATCGCGCGCACGGCTCCCGACGCGGTTCGCGCCGTGCGGCGCTACTGCGATCGCGTCGACGAGATGCTCGACCGCGGCGAGGGGATGTGGTTCCTCGGCAGCCCCGGCACCGGCAAGAGCCATCTGGCCTACCTGATCTCGCAGCACGCGCTCGCCGCCGGCCGCTCCGTCGCGATCTACACCGGACCGCGGCTGCTCGACGAGATCCGCCGGACCTACGGCGAGGACGACTCGGGCTCGACGCTCGATCTGATCGACCGCCTCACGACCGTCGAGCTGCTGCACATCGAGGATCTCGCCGTCGCACGGCCGACCGACTGGGTGCTCGAGCAGCTGTACAACATCATCAACGGGCGCTACGAGAACGAGCGCTCGATCGTCTTCACGTGCGACCTGACGGGGGAGGACGAAGATGCGCCGATCGACCCGGCGCGCCTCGCCGCGCACGTCACGATGCGGAACTTCTCCCGCCTGATGGAGATGTGCGGCGACCCGCTGCGGCTGATGGGCGCCGACAACCGTCGCACGCAGTACCGCCGACCCGCGTACGACGAGGTCGCGGGGTAGCCATACTGGCTCTGTGACCGATTCGCAGGATCTGGAGCCAGCCGAGGAGCCGCTTCCACGCACGCCCGACGAGGAGCTGCTGGAGAGCCCGGCACTGGTCGCCACGGACCCGATGCGCATCCACCGCATGCGGCGCGAGCTCGAGATGGGCTTCGCGTCGCTCGCCGACGTCGAACGCGGCGTGACGATCTTCGGCTCGGCGCGCACGCATCCCGACGACCCCGAGTACCGCCACGCGGTCGACGTCGCGCGCCAGCTCGGCCTCGCCGGCTACGCGATCCTCACCGGCGGCGGCAGCGGCATCATGGCGGCCGCCAACCAGGGCGCGCGCGAGGTCGGGGCGCTGTCGGTCGGCCTCGCGATCGACCTGCCCTTCCGCGAGCCGGAGAACCCCTACATCGACCGCCCGCTGCGCTTCCACTACTTCTTCACGCGCAAGGTCATGTTCGTGCGCTATGCGTCAGCGTTCGTGGTCTTCCCCGGCGGCTTCGGGACGCTCGACGAGCTGTTCGAGGCGCTGACGCTGATCCAGACGCGCAAGATCCGCGGCTTTCCGGTCGTGCTCGTCGGCAGCGGCTACTGGACGCCGCTCGTCGAATGGCTGCGCGCGCACGTCCTCGGCGAGGGGAAGATCTCCGCTGCCGACATGGACCTGCTGGCGATCGCCGACGAGGCGGACGAGATCGTGCGGGTCGTGACCGAAGCGACGGAGCGACGCGCGGCGCGGCAGCGCGGCTGACGGCTCGCGGCGCCGAGGCGGCGCGTCCTACCGCCGCGCCTCGATCGCCGTCACGCCCCCGAGCGCGCCTTGCAGCCAGCCGCCGGGCGTCGGGAGGTCCAGCAGGTGGTCGATGCGCTCGGCCTGGAGCCCGAGCGCTCGCAGCCGCTCCATCAGCGCCTGCGGCGGGATCAGCACGCGGTGGCGCGGGACCCCCGGCGCGAGCACGCGCTCCCCGAGCGCGCGCGCCTGCACCCGCGTCGTGCGCGGCTGCGCGATCGTCAGCAGGCCGCCGGGCTTGAGCAGCGCCGCCGCATGGTCGAGCGCCATGCCGGGGGCGTGCAGCCGGCCGAGCGTCTGCCAGAAGACGATCGCCGCGTAGCGGCCGCCGAGCTCGGTGATGTCCGCCTCCTGGACCCCGGCGCGCGGCGCGACGGCGGGCGAGCCCGCGACGATCCCGGTCGTGAGGCGCCCGGTCGCGCGGAGCGCGTCGAGCAGCATCCCGTCGCCGCTGCCGACGTCGAGCACCGGCCCCGGCGGCGCCACGCGCGCGATCCGCGCCGCGAGCCGGCGCCGCGTGCTGCGCCGGGCCGCCTCGCTGAGCGTGCACAGCCGCCGGGCGACGCGCCGGGATGCGGCCGGCAGCGCAAACGCGGGCACGAGGCCCCGCTCGGCCGGCCAGTCGAGGGCCGTCGTCGCGCCGCAGCGCTCGCAGCGCAGCTGGCCGAACGGACGCAGCGGGCCGTGCGCGAGCGGCTGCTCGCACCAGGCGCACGCGGGAACCGCGGGCGTCGTCTCGGGGGGGTCCGCGACCACGAGCTGACGGTACCCGTCAGATGTGGCATCGCGCGCCGCTTGGGGCGCGCTCAGGCGTCCGGAGGCGTGACCGCCTCGAAGCGCACGACCCCGTCCTCCTCGAGCTCGCGCACCGTGCCGTCTGCGCTCGAGCAGGTCGAGATGGCCGAGCACCTCGGAGAGCGTGAGGAACGCCTGCGTGACGGCCACGTTGCCCCACATCCGCTGGGCGAGCTCGTGGGCGGTGAGACGCTCGTCGCCGAGCAGGCCGTGGATCTTGCGCGCGCGGCGCTCGGTCAGCGAGAAGCGCTCGTCGATCAGCCGGCGATGGTCGGTGACCGGCTCGCCGTGGCCGGAGAGCACGATGCGCGCGTCGAGCTCCCGCGTGGCGGCCAGCGAGGCGACGTACGTTCGCAGCGCCTGCGGTCGCTCGGCCACGGCGGCCGTCGGATCGTCGCCGTCCAGCGGGCGAGCGATCAGCGGGTTCGAGGAGATGTGCTTGATCAGGTGGTCGCCGCCGAGCAGGATCCGCCGCCGCTCGTCCCAGAAGACGGTGTCGGAGGGGCTGTGCCCGGGGCGGTGCATGACGGAGAGGGTGCGGTCGCGGAGGGCGAGCCGGCTGTCGTCGCCCAGCGGGCGGGTGACGGGCGCGCCGCTGCCCCAGCCGCGGAAGGCGGAGGAGACGGCGCGCAGCGCCTGCGTGACGTCGGCCGGGATCCCGTGCCGCAGCATCAGCGCGACGGCGAACGCGTCGTCGCGCTCGGCGGCGCCGCGGTAGTCGCCGAGGTAGCCCTGGAGGCGGGCGAGCGCGGCGACCTCGGCGCCCGAGCGGCGCGCGAGCACCTCGAGCAGGCCGATGTGGTCGATGTGCTGGTGCGTGACGACGATCAGCCCGAGGTCCTCGATGCGATGCCCGCGCGCGGCGAGCGCCTGCTCGAGCTCGTCGAGCGCCTTGCCCGAGTTCGGCCCCGTGTCGACGAGCGTGAGCGGGTCGTCCTCGATCAGGTAGCAGTTGACGCGGCCGACGAGGAAGGGCGTCGGGATCGGGATGCAGTGGATCCCGGCCGCCGCCGCCTCGGCGAGCGCCGCCTGTGCGTCGATCGGATCGACGAGCTCGCCGGCGGCCACGAGCTCAGCCGCGGATCAGCGCGAGCACCTCGTCGCGCCGCCGCTCCATGTCCGCGTGCGAGACGAGCGACTCGAGGCACAGTCGCAGCAACGGCTCGGTGTTCGAGGGCCGGACGTTGAAGTGCCAGTCGGGGTAGTCGACCGAAACGCCGTCGAGGCGCGTGATCTCGGCGTCCGCGTAGCCTGCCGCGATCGCCTCCATCTTCGCCTGCTGGTCGGCGACCTCGGAGTTGATCTCGCCGGAGATGAAGTATCTGGCGCGCAGCGCGGCCAGCAGCTCGCTCAGCTTCGCGCCCTTCTTCGACAGCAGCTCGAGGATCAGCAGTGCCGGCAGCGTGCCGGAGTCCGCGTTGTAGAACTGGCTGAAGTAGTAGTGGCCGGAGACCTCGCCGCCGAAGGCCGCGCCAGTCGCGCGCATGCGCGTCTTGAAGAAGGCGTGGCCGACCCGGTTCACGAGCGCGGTGCCGCCGGCGGCCTCGACGATGTCGCGCACGGCGCGCGAGGCGCGCACGTCGTAGAGGATCGTCGCGCCGGGGTCCTTCGCGAGCAGCGCCTGCGCCAGCAGCGCGGTGAGGAAGTCGCCGTCGACGAACGCGCCCGTGTCGTCGATGAAGAAGCAGCGGTCGGCGTCGCCGTCCCACGCGATCCCGAGGTCGGCACCGGTCTCGACGACCTTGCGCATGATGAACGCGCGGTTCTCCGGCAGCAGCGGGTTGGGCTCGTGGTCGGGGAAGTTGCCGTCCGGCGTCCAGTAGGCGGTCACGAGGTCGAGGCCCAGCCGCGTCAGCAGCGGGCCGACCATCGGTCCCGCCATGCCGTTGCCGCCGTCGACGACGACCTTCAGCGGCTTGATCGCATCCGTCTCGACGAGCGAGAGCGCCGTCGCGTGGAACGGCTCGTAGAGGTCGACCTGCTCGACCGAGCCGGAGCCGGCGGCCGGGGAGGGCGGGATGCCGTTCTCGATCAGACGGCGAATGTCCTGAATGCCCTCGTCGCCGGAGAGGGCGAGCGCGCCCTCGCGCACGAGCTTCGCGCCCGTGTACGCCTTCGGGTTGTGCGAGGCGGTGCACATCAGGCCGCCGTCCAGCTCGCGCGAGCCGACGAGCCAGTAGAGCATCTCGGTCCCGACCATCCCCGCGTCGAGCACGGCGACGCCCTCGGCGACGAGCCCGTCGCGGTAGCGGCCGGCCAGCTCGGGCGCCGTGAGGCGCATGTCGCGCCCGACGCCGACGCGCAGCTCGCCGATCGGCTTGCCGGCGAGCTGCGAGAGCACATGCGCGAACGCGCGCCCGATCAGCTCGGCGACGTCGCCGTCGATGTCCTCGCCCGCGATGCCGCGGATGTCGTACGCCTTGAAGATGCCGGGGGAGACGCTGGGCATGGCCGGGCATCCTACGGGGCGCCGGCCCGCAGCGGTCCGCCCGGCGCCGCCGTGCGACGCCTTTGGCAAGATCCGCCGCAATGGACCCGCGCGAGCTGACGGTCGCGATCCTCTGCGGCGGACGCGGCACGCGCCTGCAGGAGCGCACGCAGTCGATCCCCAAGCCGCTCGTCGAGATCGGCGGTCGCCCGATCGTCTGGCACGTGATCCGGATCTACGCGGCCCAGGGCTTCCGCCGCTTCCTCCTGTGCACCGGCTACAAGGGCGAGCTGGTCGAGCGGTTCGCACGTGACGAGCGCTGGCCCGAGGACGTGGCTGTGGAGTGCCTCGAGACCGGCCTCGACACGCCGACCGGCGGACGCGTCCTCGCCGCCGCCCGCCAGCTCGGCGATCAGCCGTTCTGCGCCACGTACGCGGACGGCGTCGCCGACGTCGACCTGCGCGCGCTGCTCGCCGCGCACCGTGCGCACGGCGACCTCGCCACCGTGACGGTCGTGCGACCCGAGCTGCAGTTCGGCGTCGCGGAGATCGCGCCCGACGGCCGCGTCTCGAGCTTTCGCGAGAAGCCGCGCGCCGAGCAGTGGGCCAACGGCGGCTTCTTCGTCTTCGAGCCCGGCGTGACCGGCTATCTGTCCGAGGACAGCGTGCTCGAGCGCGAACCGCTCGAGCGCCTCGCCGGCGCCGGCCAGCTGCACGCGTTCCGCCACGAGGGCTTCTGGGACTGCATGGACACGTACAAGGACGCCGTGCTGCTGAACGACCTCTGGGAGCAGGGGCTGGCGCCGTGGGCGACGCTCGCCGCCACCCCGCGCGAGGCGGCACCGCGGTGAGCGCGCGCACGGCCTTCGTCACCGGCGCCTACGGGCTGCTCGGCTCCTGGCTGACACGCGCGCTCGTGGCGCGCGGCGACCGCGTCGTCGTCCTCCAGCGCGACCGCGCGCCGCGCTCGGCGCTGCTGCTCGACGGCGTCGAGCAGGCGGTCGACGTCGTCCACGGCGACCTCAACGAGCCGGGCCTGATGCAGCGCGCGCTCGGCGAGCACGAGATCGACACCGTCTTCCACCTCGCCGCGCAGACGATCGTCGGCACCGCAAACCGCTCGCCGCTCGGCACGTTCGAGTCGAACATGCGCGGCACCTGGACGCTGCTGGAGGCGTGCCGCCTGCACGGCGCCGAGCGCGTCGTCGTCGCGGCCTCCGACAAGGCCTATGGCGCAAGCGCGACGCTGCCCTACCGCGAGGACATGCCGCTCGACCCGCGCTACCCGTACGACGTCTCGAAGGCGGCGACGGACATGATCGCCCGCTCCTACTGGCACACCTACGGGCTGCCGGTGGCGGTGACGCGCTTCGCCAACCTCTACGGCGGCGGCGACCTCAACCGCTCGCGCCTGATCCCCGAGGCGGTCGCAGCCGCGCTCGCCGGCCGCGCGCCCGTGATCCGCTCCGACGGCAGCCCCGAGCGCGACTTCCTCTACGTCGAGGACGCGGTCGACGCGTACCTGCGGCTGGCCGACGCGCTCGACGAGCAGGACCGCGCCACGGCCCGCTCCGCCCGCGGCGAGGCGTTCAACGCGGGCGGGGGAGCGCCGCACGCCGTGCGCGACGTCGTCGCGCGGATCTGCGCGCTCGCCGGCACCGACGTGCAGCCGGACGTGCGCGGCGCCGGCACCCCGGACGGCGAGATCGACCGCCAGTACGTCGACGCCTCGAAGCTGCGCGCGCTCACCGGCTGGGAGCCGCGCGTCGGGCTCGACGACGGCCTGCGCCGCACCCTCGACTGGTATCGCGCCCATCCGCAGGCGCTCGCCTGAGGCGACGCGCCCGGCGGCGGGCTTCGTAGACTCCCGTCCATGGCCGGACATTCGAAGTGGGCGGGGATCAAGCACAAGAAGGCGATCGTCGACGCCAGACGCGGCGCGGCCTTCACGAAGCTCGCGCGCGCGATCACGGTCGCGGCGAAGGAGGGCGGCGGGGACCCCGAGTCCAACGCGGCGCTCGGCAACGCCGTGCAGAAGGCGAAGGACGCCTCGATGCCGAAGGACAACATCGAGCGCGCGATCGCGAAGGGCACCGGCGAGGGCGCCGACGCCGACGCGATCGAGTCGATCGTCTACGAGGGTTACGGGCCCGGCGGTGTCGCGCTGCTGATCGAGGCGCTGACCGACAACCGCAACCGCACCGGCTCCGACGTGCGCCACCTGCTCTCCAAGCACGGCGGCAGCCTCGGCGAGCCGGGCTCCGTCGCCTACCTCTTCGACAAGCTCGGCGTCGTGACGGTCGACGCGGAGCGCTGGAGCGAGGACGACCTGATCGTCGCGATCGACGCCGGCGCCGAGGACATCGCGCAGGACGAGGACGTCTTCGAGGTGCTCGCGCAGCCCGCGGACCTCGCCGCCGTGCGCGCGGCGATCGAGCAGGCCGGCATCGAGATCGGCTCGGCCGAGGTCACGCAGCGCCCGAAGACGCGCGTCGCGCTCGACGAGCAGCACGCCGGCAGCCTGCTGCGCCTGCTCGACGCGCTCGAGGACAACGACGACGTCAGCGCGGTCCACGCGAACTTCGACGTCGACGCCTCGGTGCTGGAGCGCCTGGCCGGCTGACGCGGCGAATGCCGGCGCTGCCGGGAGGCGTCCGGCGTCGGAAGCAGAATACGAACACATGATCGTCCTCGGCATCGACCCGGGTACCGCCAGCACGGGCTACGGGGTCGTCGCGCAGCGCCGCGGGCGGCTGCTCGCGCTCGACGGCGGGGCGATCGAGACGGCGGCCGGGCTCCCGCTCGAGCGGCGGCTGACGACGATCCACGCGCGCGTCGGCGAGCTGCTCGACGAGCACGCGCCGGCCTCGGTCGCGATCGAGGACCTCTACTTCGGCGCGAACGCGCGCTCGGCGCTCGCCGTCGGGCAGGCGCGGGGCGTCGTGCTGCTGGCCGCCGGCCAGCGCGGCCTGCCGTGCGGCTCTTACACGCCGCAGCAGGTCAAGAGCGCCGTCTGCGGCTCCGGCCGCGCCGAGAAGCTCCAGGTCCAGCAGATGGTCCAGCGCCTGCTCGCGCTGGCCGAGCTGCCGCGGCCCGACCACGCGGCCGACGCGCTCGCGGTCGCGATCTGCCACCTCAACCGCGCGCCGCTTGCGGCCGCCGCGGGTGTGACGTCGCCCGCAGGCGGCCCGCTCGCGGGCGCCGCGGGTGTGACGTCGCCCGCAGGCGGCCCGCTTGCGGGCGCCGGAGGGCGAAACCCATGATCGCCCTCGTGCGCGGCGAGGTCGCCGGCCGGCGACCGTCGTCGTCGAGCGGCGCGGGCGAGGTGCTCGTCGACGTCAACGGCGTCGGCTACCGCCTCGCCGTCTCGAACGAGAACGCTGCGGCACGTGCCGGCGGCCGGCAAGCCGGTCACGCTCCACAGCCACCTGATCGTGCGCGACGACGCGCTGCAGCTCTACGGCTTCGCGACCGAGGAGGAGCGCGACCTCTTCCTGATGCTGCTCGGCGTCCAGTCGGTCGGGCCGAAGGTCGCGCTCGCGGTGCTGTCCGGCGGCTCGCCGCGCGAGCTGGTCGCGGCGCTCGCGGCCGGCGACAGCGCGCGCTTCCAGGCGGTTCCCGGGATCGGCAAGCGCACGGCCGAGCGGATCATCGTCGAGCTGCGCGAGAAGGCCGGCGTCACGCTGCCGGACGGAGAGATCAGCGTCAGCCGCACCGGCTCCGACGACCCGCGCACGCTCGCGCGCGAGGGCCTCGTCGGCCTCGGCTACAGCGCCCAGGAGGCGGAGAAGCTGCTCGACGGCGCAACCGGCGAGACGCCCGAGGACCTGATCGCCCATGCGCTCAAGGCGGCGCGGTCGTGAGCGCGGCGCCGCGCATCCAGACGCCCGATGTGCTGGCCGCCGAGGAGGAGCTGGAGCGCTCGCTGCGCCCGCGCCGGCTGGAGGACTTCGTCGGCCAGGCGTCGGTTCGCGAGCAGCTGGCGGTGTCGATCGAGGCCGCCGCGGCGCGCGGCGACGCGCTCGACCACGTGTTGCTGGCCGGCCCGCCCGGGCTGGGCAAGACCTCGCTCGCGCAGATCGTCGCCGCCGAGCTGGGCGTGCCGTTCGTGCAGACCGCCGGCCCGGCGCTCGAGCGCAAGGGCGACGTCGCCGCCTTCCTGACCGCGCTCGAGCCGCGCGCCGTCTTCTTCGTCGACGAGATCCACCGGCTCCCACGGGCGCTGGAGGAGACCTTCTATCCGGCGATGGAGGACGGCCAGCTGCCGATCACCGTCGGCCAGGGTGCCGGCGCGCGCGTCGTGACGCTCGACCTGCCGGCCTTCACGCTCGTCGGCGCGACGACGCGCGCGGGCCTGCTGACGACGCCGCTGCGCGACCGCTTCGGCATCCAGCATCGCCTCGAGCACTACGACGCCGAGCATCTCGGACAGATCGTGCGCCGGTCGGCCGGGCTGCTCGGGATCGCGGTGGAGGAGGAGGGGGCGCACGCGATCGCCGCCCGCTCACGCGGGACTCCCCGCGTCGCGAACCGCCTGCTCAAGCGGGTGCGCGACTACGCCGAGGTGCGCGGCGACGGGACCGTCACGGCGGCCGTCGCAGCCCACGCGCTCGACCTGCTGGAGGTCGACCACGAGGGGCTGGACCGGCTCGACCGCGAGCTGCTGCGCGCGATCTGCGAGCTGTTCGGCGGCGGCCCCGTCGGCCTCTCGACGCTCGCCGTGGCGGTCGGCGAGGAGCAGGACACCGTCGAGGACGTCTACGAGCCCTACCTGCTCCAGCGCGGCTTCATCGAGCGCACGCCGCGCGGGCGCGCGGCGACGCGGCGCGCCTGGCGGCACCTCGGCCTCGAGCCGCCCGCCGAGGCCGCCCAGCTGTTCGGCTGAGGCGCGCCGCGGCCTCGCGTCGATCGACGCGGAGGCGAGAATCGCACTCCCTCGGCAGGTCGCGGTTCCTTACCCGCGCTTCATGCCCATGCTCGTATGCTGTGGCGGGATGGCGCACCTCTTCATCTGTCCGAACTGCGGCACGCGCTCGACCGCGACCGACCGCACCGCCGGCTTCCGCCGTGAGCCGAAGGGCTGCCAGAGATGCGGCTTCGGCTTCCTGTTCGAGCTGCTCGACGACTACTACCCGGCGCCCGACGCGGCCTTCTTCGTCTGCGACCGCCAGGGCCGCGTGATCGGCTGCGGCCGCGGCTCGTTCGAGCTGACCGGCCTCGACGACGAGCGCGTGATCGGCCGCTCGGTGCGAGAGGTGCTCGGCCTCGACTTCGGCGAGGACGGCCAGGATGTCGTCGGGACGGTGCTGGAGTGGGGCGTCCGCGCCCTAAACAAGCCGGTGATCGTCAACGCCGAGGGCGACCTCCCCGCCCAGGCCGTCGCCGACCTGTTCCCCGCCTACGACGACGACGGCGGTCTGCTGCTCGTGCTCACCCCGGCCAAGTAGGATCGGCTGGCCATGACCGACCGTCGCCGCAACGGCCTCATCCTGCTCCTCGTCGCGGGGCTGCTGTTCGCCTCGCTGATCGCGATCGCCGCGAAGCCGACGCGGCTCGGCCTCGACCTCAAGGGCGGCGTCGAGCTCGTCTACAAGGGCGAGCCGACCCCGCAGGTGCCGACGGTCACGCCCGAGGCGCTCGACCGGTCGTTGGACATCATCCGCTCGCGCGTCGACCAGCTCGGCGTCGGCGAGCCGGAGATCCAGCGCTCCGGCGCCGACCAGATCTCCGTCGGCCTGCCCGACGTGCAGAACATCGCGCGCGCGAAGGACCAGGTCGGCACGCCGGCCCAGCTGTACTTCTACGACTGGGAGAGAAACGTCCTCACGCCGGACGGCAGAACGGTCGCGCCGCAGCTGCCCGGGCAGAACCCGGACGCGCAGCGGATCAGCCAGGGCGCCGGCACCGCAGGGCAGGGCCAGACGCTCTACGACGCCGTCCTGCTCGCCTCCAGACAGCCGCCTGCGGCCAGCGACGCGGGCGCGTCCCGCCGCGGGTCCGCCTACTATCTGTTCGACAGAGACCATCGCTACCTCGCAGGCCCGGAGCGCTCGAGACGCGACCTGCTGTCGGCGATCGACAGAACGAGCCTCCCCGCGGGCAGCGAGGTGCTCACCGTCCCGCAGGGCTACGTCGTGCTGCAGGCCGCTGCGCAGACGGCCAACGAAAGAGTCCCGGTCGACGACCCGAGCGCCCGCTTCTACGTGCTGCGCGACCGCGTCGCCCTCAGCGGCAACGACATCAAGGACCCGCAGCAGGGCTACAACGAAACGCAGCAGCCCGACGTCGAGTTCAGATTCAGCGACGCCGGCAAGAAGGCGTTCCACGACGTCACGCGCGAGATCTCGCAGCGGGGGACCGACCTGCGCCTGCCCGGCGTCGATCCGACCAGCGTCCTCCAGCACTTCGCCGTCGCGCTGGACGGCAGACTCATCTCGGTCGCCTCGATCGACCCGCAGCAGCTGCCCGACGGCATCGACGGCGAGAACGGCGCGATCATCGAGGGCGGCTTCACGATCCAGAGCGCGCAGGACCTCGCCAACCTGATCAAGCTCGGCGCGCTGCCGATCCAGCTCAGACTGATCTCGCAGTCGCAGGTGTCCGCGACGCTCGGCAAGCAGGCGCTGGACGAGGGGCTCGTCGCCGGCGCCGTCGGCCTGGCGATCGTCGCACTCTTCCTGATCCTCTACTACCGCGCGCTCGGCGTGATCGCGACCGTCGCGCTCGGCATCTACGCGATCTACGTCTACGCGCTGATCAAGCTCGTCCCGATCACGATGACGCTGCCGGGCATCGCGGGCCTGATCCTCACGATCGGCGTCGCGGCCGACGCGAACATCGTGATCTTCGAGCGCGTGAAGGAGGAGCTGCGCGCCGGGAAGTCGGTCCCGGTCGCGATCAGCACCGGCTACAGAAAGGGCCTGACGGCGATCATCGACGCGAACGTCGTGACGGTGATGACCGCGTTCATCCTCTTCATGCTCGCGACCGCGGGCGTGAAGGGCTTCGCGTTCATGCTCGGCGTCGGCACGCTCGTCTCGCTGTTCACGGCCGTGATGGCGACGCAGGCGATACTCGGCACGCTCGGGCGCAGCCGGATCTTCTCGAACCCCGCCGCGGTCGGGGCGCACATGGCCGGGCGCCGCTGGACCTTCGACTTCATGGGCAAGTCGAAGTGGTTCTTCTCGATGTCCGGGATCATCCTGCTGATCGGCGCGCTGTCGATCGGCGGCAAGGGCCTGAACTTCGGCATCGACTTCACCTCCGGCACGCGCATCACGACCGCGCTCGCACAGCCCGCGAGCGACAGCCAGGTGCGCTCGCTGCTCCAGGCGAACGGGATCAACGACGCGAAGATCCAGAGAGTCGTCAACAAGGACCTCGGCAGCAACGTCGTGCAGATCTCGACCGAGCAGCTGCAGCCGACGAAGGTCGACAGCGTGAAGGCGAGACTCGACGCGGCCTTCGGCGGCACGTCCAGCTTCTCCAGCACGTCCGTCGGCCCGACCTTCGGCAAGACGGTCGCGAACAACGCGATCGTCGCGATCATCGCCTCGCTGCTGGTGATCTCCGCCTACATCGCGCTGCGCTTCCAGTGGAAGTTCGCGGTCCCGGTGCTGATCGCGCTGATGCACGACATCCTCATCACGGGTGGCATCTACTCGCTCACGGGCCGGGAGGTGACGTCGGCGACGATCGCGGCCCTGCTGACCATCCTGGGCTACTCGCTCTACGACACGATCATCGTCTTCGACCGCGTCCGCGAGAACATGCCGCGGATGCCGCGCGCCGCGTTCTCGCAGATCGCGAACCGCTCGATGTCCGAGGTGCTGACGCGATCGCTGGCGACGTCGTTCTCGACGGCCCTGCCGATCCTCGCGCTGATGCTGTTCGGCGGCGAGACGCTGCGCGACTTCGCCTTCGCGCTGCTCGTCGGCGTGATCTCGGGCGCCTACTCGTCGATCTTCATCGCGACGCCGGTGCTGACCGCCTGGAAGGAGCGCGAGCCGGTCTACGAGGCGCGCCGCGAGCGGATCGCTGCCAAGCACGGCGGGGTGGTGCCCGCGTACGCGGTCGCGACCGTCGGAGGCGAGCCCGTCGAGGTCGAGCCCGAGACGCAGGCCAGACGCGAGCGCAGACGGCTCACCACCCCCGACGAGCCGGGCGAGATCTCCCAGGAGGAGTTCCTGGAGCTGGCGCGCGACCTCGACGTCGACGACGCCGGCGCAGTCGCCCGGCCGCCGCGACGCGGCCGCGCCGCAACCGTCACGCCACCGCCGGCCGCGCCCCCGACCAGACGCAGAGCGGGCGAGCGGGCGCCGGACGAGCCTGAGAACGAGGGCGTCTCGAAGGAGCCGCGCAGACCGCGCGCCAGACGCAACCGCCGCCACGGGAGGTCGCGCTGATGGGCATGCTCGCCTGGGCCATGATGGGCCTCGCGATCTGGCACTTCACGATCTTCCTGCCGGACCGCTTCTGGGGCGGGATCGTGGGTGCGTTCGTCGGCGCGCTGATCGGCTCGGTCGTCTTCGGGCTGATCGTGAACGGCTTCACGGTGCCCGGACAGGGCGACACGCACCTGCTGACGGCGCTGGAGGGCATTCCCGGCGCCCTGATCGGGCTCGCCGCCGTATACGCCGAGGGCATCCGACGCGAGTCGTACGCCGTCTGAGGGCGGCCCCGCGGCGCCTGACGGCACCGTCGTGCTCGCCGTACCGCCAGTACGGCTGTGCGCGCCGGCACCGCCAGGCATCCACGGCTCCGCCCTCGGACGACGCGCGACTGCCCGGTCTTCATCCCGTTCCGTCGTGGCCGCGTCATAGCCTGGCGTGGTGTCCGCCGTCGCGCTGCCGCCTGCTCCGCCTGCGTCCGCCGAGCTCGTCGCGCCTTCCGCTCGGCCAGCGCCACGGCTGGAGATCGCGGCTTGCGACCCGCTCGCGGTCGAACGGCTGCGGGAGGCGCTCGGGTGCTCGCGCACGTTTGCGCAGGTGCTCGTGCGGCGGGGGCTGGGAGAGCCGGAGTCGGCGCGGGCGTTCCTGAGCGCCGAGGACGCCCACGATCCCCGTGCGTTCGCGGGGATGGGAGACGCGGTCGCGCTGATCCTGCGGCACGTCGCCGCCGGCTCGCGGATCACCGTGCACGGCGACTACGACGTGGACGGCGTCTGCGCCACGGCGCTGCTGCTGCGGGCGCTGCGGCGGATCGGCGCGGACGCCGAGTACTTCCTGCCGAGCCGCGTGGACGACGGCTACGGGCTCGCCGCGACGACGGTCGAGCGCCTCGCCGAGCGAGGGACGAGACTGCTGGTCACGGTCGACTGCGCCGTCACGGCCGTCGAGGAGGTCGCGCTCGCCCGCTCGCTCGGTCTCGACGTCGTCGTGACCGACCACCATCAGCCGCGCGCCGACGGAGCGCTGCCGGACGCGCCGCTCGTGCACCCGGCGCTCGGCGGCTACCCGTGTCCGGATCTGTGCGCCGCGGGCGTCGCGTACAAGCTCGCGCAGGCGCTCGCGCTCGCCGCCGGCGCGGGGCCGGCGCAGGTCGCGTCCGCCGACGACGACCTCGACCTGGTCGCGCTCGCGACGATCGCGGACCTCGTGCCGTTGCGCGGCGAGAACCGCCGGCTGGCGCGCGCCGGCCTGCGCGCGCTCGCGTCGACGGGCAAGCCCGGCCTGCGCGCCCTCATGCGGGTGGCGCGCGTGGACCCGAGCGGGCTGGACGCGCGCAGCGTCGGCTTCCGGCTCGCGCCGCGCATCAACGCCGCCGGCCGGCTCCACCGCGCCGACGCCGGCGTGGAGCTGCTGACGACGACCGACGAGCTGCGGGCCGCGGCAATCGCACAGGAGCTCGACGCCGCCAACGGCGAACGCCGCTTCACCGAGAAGCGGATCCTGTTCGACGCCGAGGCGCAGGTGCGCGAGCTGGGCGAACGGCCGGCCTACGTGCTCGCCGGCGAGGGCTGGCACCCCGGCGTGATCGGCATCGTCGCCTCCCGCATCGCCGAGCGCTTCCACCGCCCGGCGATCCTGATCGCGCTCGACGGCGACACGGGCACGGGCTCGGGCCGCTCGATCCCCGCGTTCGACCTGCTCGGTGCGCTGCACGCCGCGGCGCCGCTGCTCGAGCGCTACGGCGGCCACCGCGCCGCCGCCGGCCTGACGATCGCCGCCGAGCGAGTCGGAGACCTGCGCGCGGCGATCGAGGCGCACGCGGCGTCCGTGCTGGGCCCGGGCGACCTCGTCCCCGTCGAGCGCGTCGACGCCGTCGCCGGCGGCGGCCACCTCGGCCTCGCGCTCGCCGACGAGCTCGCGCAGCTCGAGCCGACCGGCATGGGCAACCCCGGCGTCAACCTCCTCGTCCCCGCCGCCGCGCTCACGGACGCGCGCGCGATGGGGGAGGAGGGCACGCACGTCCGCTTCACGGTCCAGTCGGGCGGCGGCCGCTGCCGCGCGGTCGCGTTCGGCTGCGACGGCCGCCTTCCGGTCGGGCCCGACACGCCCGCGGACGCCACCTTCCGCCTCGAGCGCAACAGCTGGAACGGCGCCGTCGAGCCGCGCCTGCGCCTCCGCCACGCCCGGCCCTGCGACCCCGCGCCGATCGAGGTCCTCGGAGAGCCGGCGCCGGACGCGTGGATGGCCGCGGTGCTGCAAGCGACCGGCCGTGAAGAGGAGCACGCGTCCGAGCCGCAGCAGCGCACGGTGATCGACCGTCGCGGCGAGGGCGCGCTCGCGATCGTCCGCGACCTCTGCGCCGGGGAGGGCGAGGTGCTCGTGCTCGTGGCAGACGTCTCGCGGCGGATCGCCGGGCTGCGGGAGCGGATCGGCGGCTTCGCGCTCTGCTCGCACGCCGCCCTCAGCCGCGATCCGGCGCTCGCGCAGCGCTTCGAGCACGTCGTCGCGCTCGACCCGCCGGCGCATCCGGACGAGGCGGCGAACGTGCGCGCGGGCGCGCCCGGCACGTGCGCCCACATCTGCTGGGGGGCGGCTGAGCTACGCTTTGCGCAGCAGATCCACGAGTCGGAGCACGACCTGCGCGCTGCGCTCGTGCCGCTCTACCGGGCCCTTCGGGAGCGCGGGAGCGCGGCCGGCGAGGAGCTCGAGGCCCTGCTCCGCGGGAATGGAGCCCACGGACGCTCGGCCGCGCAGGCCGCTCGCCTCGTGGCCATCCTGACGGAGCTGGGACTCGTCAGCCTCGACCGGGACCTGCCGGCCCTGACGGTCGCGGAGGCCGAGCGCACGGCGCTCGAGCGCTCCCCGGCCTACCGGGCCGCGATGCAGCGATACGAGGACGGCCGCAGATGGCTCACGGAAACGGCAACGGCAACCACACCACTCGTTCCGGCACGCGCGTGACGCAGGCGCCGGGCGGCGTCGCGCTGGACGCGGGCGCCGACGAGCACCGGCTGCCCGTCGACGGGATCGACCATCCCGTGACGACCGCGCCCGTGCCCCGCGCCGGCCTCACCGACACCGAGCGCGAGCTGCTCGGCGACTTGTTCGCGATCGTCGAGGAGCACGCCGCCGAGAGCACGCTGGAGATCGACCGCGACAAGGTCGAAAGAGCGTTCGTCTACGCCTGCGAGCACCACGCCGACCAGCGGCGCAAGTCGGGCGAGGAGTTCATCATCCACCCAGTCGGCGTGGCGAAGATCTGCGCCGGCATGCGGCTCGACACCGAAACGCTGTGCGCCGCGCTGCTCCACGACACCGTGGAGGACACGTCGGCGTCGCTGGAGGACGTGCAGGCGACGTTCGGCGAGGAGGTCGCGGCGCTCGTCGACGGCGTCACGAAGCTCACCGGCCTGACGTTCTCCTCGCGCGACGAGGCGCAGGCGGAGAACTACCGCAAGATGATGGTCGCGATGGCCTCGGACATCCGGGTCATCCTGATCAAGCTGGCCGACCGCCTGCACAACATGCGCACCATCGGCGCGATGCCGAAGCAGAAGCAGATCGAGAAGGCGAAGGAGACCCTCGACATCTACGCCCCGATCGCGCACCGCCTCGGCATCCACGCGATCAAGTGGGAGCTCGAGGACCTCGCGTTCGCGGCGCTGCACCCGCGCAAGTACGCGGAGATCAAGGGGCTCGTCAACCAGCAGCGCGCGGAGCGCGAGCGCTACGTCAACCAGGCCGGCGCCTACCTCACCAGCGAGCTCGACGCGCTCGGCATCGACGCCGAGATCTCCGGCCGCGCCAAGCACTTCTACTCGATCTACTCGAAGATGACGAGAAAGGGCCGCGAGTTCAACGAGATCTACGACCTCACCGCGATGCGCGTGATCGTCGACTCGGTGAAGGACTGCTACGGCGCCGTCGGCGTCATCCACTCGCTGTGGAAGCCGCTGCCCGGCCGCTTCAAGGACTGGGTCGCGATGCCCAAGTTCAACATGTACCAGTCCCTTCACACCACGGTCATCGGGCCCGAGGGACGGCCGCTGGAGATCCAGATCCGCACGCGCGAGATGCACGACATGGCGGAGTTCGGCATCGCCGCGCACTGGCTCTACAAGACCGACAAGGCGGCCGACGACGACGGCAAGCTGCGCTGGCTCAGACGGCTCCTGGACTGGCAGCAGGAGCTGTCGGACCCCAAGGAGTTCATGGACACCTTGAAGGTCGACCTGTTCGAGGACGAGGTCTTCGTCTTCACGCCGAAGGGCGAGGTCAAGTCGCTGGCCGCCGGCGCGACGCCGCTCGACTTCGCCTACGAGGTCCACACCGACGTCGGCCACCGCTGCGTCGGCGCGAAGGTCAACGGGCGGATCGTGCCGCTCTCCTACGAGCTGAAGTCGGGCGACATCGTCGAGGTGCTGACCTCCAAGCGCGAGCGCGGCCCGTCGCGCGACTGGCTCGCGGTCGTCAAGACGACCCGCGCGCGAAACAAGATCAGGCAGTTCTTCAAGAGCGAGTCGCGCAAGGACACCGAGCACTCCGGCCGCGAGCTGCTGCAGGACAACCTCAAGAAGCAGGGGCTGCCCGCACAACGGATCGTCGGCTCGCCGCTGCTCGCGGACGTGATCCGCGAGATGGGCTTCCGCAAGGGCGACGAGTTCTACATCGCGCTCGGCGCCGCGAAGATCTCGCCGAAGGTCGTCGTCAACAAGGTCATGCAGCGCCTCAAGCAGGGCGAGGCCGCCGACGGCACGCCCACTGCCGCCGACGACCTGATGCAGACGCGGCCCCGCCCTGGGCGCAGGCCGACCTCCTCGACGAAGTTCGGCATCTCGGTCGACGGCGTCGGCGACGTGATGCTGCGCCTCGCCAAGTGCTGCCGGCCCGTTCCCGGCGATCCGATCGTCGGCTACGTCTCGCTCGGGCGCGGCATCACGATCCACCGCGAAGACTGCCCGAACGTCGGGGTCTTGCGAAAGGACCCCGACCGCTTCACGCCCGTTCTCGTGGGACGGCGACAGCTCGACGTCGTTCAAGGTGGAGCTCCAGGTCGACGGCTGGGATCGCCACCGGCTGCTCGAGGACCTCTCGCGCGCGTTCTCGGAGGCCGGCATCAACATCGTCGAGGCGCGTTGCACGTCGACCCCGCCGATGATCAAGAACCGCTTCGTCGTCGAGGTCGCCGACACGAAGACGCTCGACTCGACGATCAACCGCCTGCGCAACATCGAGTCGGTCTTCGACGCCTACCGCGTCACGCCCGGCGCGGGCGCCTGACGCGCGACCGCGTCGTCGGCGTCAGGCGACGACGGACAGCGCGCCGGGCTCGACGCGCGCGACGATCTCGGGCAGCTCGCCGATGTAGTCGCCGTCGACCTGGACGGGCAGGGGGCGGTCGTCGAGCGAGCGGATCGTCAGCGCCTCGACGCCGGCGAAGCCGCCGACGCGGCGGTGGCGCAGGATGCGGGCGCGGGGGGAGAGGGCGCGCCAGGCGACCGTCGGCATGTCGAGCGGCGAGGCACGTCTCAAGACGACCCCGGCGATCGTGCCGCTGTCCAGCGCGACGTCCTCGGCGAGGTCGATCGGCCGCTGCGCGAAGTACGTGTAGGGCGTGGTGTTCTGGACGATCGCGGTCACGCCCTCCAGCATCTCGCCGCCCGGCAGCTCCACCGCCAGCCGGCGCGGGCGCACGACGTACTCGCGGTTGAACGCGCCGACGGCCTGGGTCGCGTAGAACCACGGGCCGAAGCGTGCCTTCAGGCGCGGCCGCGCGTCCACGCGCTTCGTGACGCTCGCGTCGAGTCCCACCCCGGCGGTGAAGAGGAAGCGCCGGCCGTCGACCGCGCCGAGGTCGATGCGGCGCGGCTCCCACGCGTCGGCGAGCGCCAGCAGGTGCTCGGTCGCGTCGACGACGTCGTTCGGGATGCCGAGGATGCGGCAGAAGACGTTCGTCGAGCCGCCGGGCAGGCAGGTGAGCGGGGTCGCGGAGCCGACGAGCCCGTTGGCGGCCTCGTTGAAGGTCCCGTCGCCGCCGAAGGCGCAGACGACGTCGTAGCCCTCCTGGGCCGCCTCGCGGCACAGCTCGGTCGCGTGGTTGCGCGCCTGCGTCTCGACGGAGTCGACCTCGTAGCGGCCGCGCAGCGCGTAGACGACGAGGTGCTTGAGTCGCGCCGAGACGGTCGTCGCGTACGGGTTGACGATGACCAGCATGCGCTTGCTGGGGGCGGATGCGGCAGACGACGCGGCGAGGCGCTCGAGCGCCTCGATGGAGGTGGCGGCCACGACCTCTCTACTCCGCTACCCGGGAGGGGTTACGCGGACCCGCTCAGAGCCAGCGGCGCCGCTTGAAGAACGCGATCATCGCGGCCCCGAGCACGACCATCAGCGCGATGATCACCCAGAACGGGACGCTCTCCTGCTCGCCCGGGACGTGCACGTTCATGCCGAAGATCGACGCGATCAAGGTCAGCGGCAGGAACACGACGCTCAGCACGGTCAGCACGCGCAGCACGTCGTTGAGCTGGTGGGAGAGGACCGACTCGTTCGTGGCCTCGAGCGCCTCGACCGTCTCCTTGTAGGTCTCCAGCATCTGCCAGACGCGCTCGGAGGCGTCGTTGATGTCGTCGAAGTAGAGGTCGAGGTCGTCGGCGAGGTAGCGCTGCTTCGTGCGCTCCAGGTCGGTGAAGACGGCCCGCTGCGGGCGCACGATCTTGCGGAAGTTGATGATCTCCTGCTTGACGTTGGAGATGTCGCGCACGACCTCCTTCGAGCGCCCCTCGAAGATCTCGTCCTCGATCCGCTCGAGCTTGTTGCCCATCTTCGCGAGCATCGGGAACGCCGCGTCCACGCAGGCGTCGACGATCTTGTAGAGCAGGTAGCCGGTGCCCTTCGAGAACCACTGCTCGCGCAGCTCGTCGTTGGAGCGGCAGCGCTCGAACAGGTACTCGACCGGCTGCAGCGGCGCGTTCGGCAGCGTGACGAGGAAGTCCGGGCCGACGAACAGGTCGAGCTCGGCCGCGTTCAGGCGGCCGACCTGCTTGTCGAAGCGCGGGAAGTAGAGGACGATGAAGAGGTAGTCGTCGTACTCGTCGATCTTCGGGCGCTGGTTGCGCGAGAAGACGTCCTCGTAGTCGAGGGGGTGGAAGTCGAAGCGCTCCTCGAGCCAGGCGCGGTGGCTGTGGCGCGGCTGCTCGATGTTGACCCAGCGGATCCCGAGCGCCTCGATGACCTCGACCTGCGAGGTCTCAGGCTCGGCGACGGTGGGCGCGACGACGGAGCGACCGCGCGTTACGCGCGCGAAGCGGGGCTTGGGCAAGCTCGGCATGGGGACTTCGCGGGTCGTCGCTCATCGGGTCAGTCGTCTCGTGCACCACGGGACAAGTGTATCCCGGCACGCACGAGTTCCGGAAGGACGCACGCGAAATTGCGGTTTCGTTGCGCAGATGCCGGCCGCCGGGCTATACTGGCCCCACCAGCAGTACGACATAGCAGCACGCATCGAGAGCGGTGGAGGGACTGGCCCTGTGAAGCCGCGGCAACCACCCCGACAAGGGGAAAGGTGCCAATTCCAACAGGCAACAACAAGCCTGGGAGATGTGGGAAGCGGTTTTCGAAGACCTCTGCCACAGACCCCGGCGGAGGTTTTTTCATATGCCGCCAGAGTCACTGACCTGCAAGGAGTGCCACACCGTCTATCCGCTCGACGCGAGCTACGTCTGCGAGCGGTGCTTCGGCCCGCTCGAGGTGGCGTACCGCTCGCGCTCCGGCGAGGACCCGGCCGAGATCCGCCGCCGGATACAGGCGGGCCCGCACTCGATCTGGCGCTACCGCGACTTCCTGCCGCTGGAGAGCCCGCCGCCGCGCGACACGCTCCCCGCCGGCTGGACGCCGCTGCTGCGCGCCGACCGCCTCGCCGAGCGCCTCGGCCTGCGCGAGGTGTGGGTCAAGAACGACGCCGCGAACCCGACGCACTCCTTCAAGGACCGCGTGGTCGCCGTCGCGCTGGCGCGCGCGAAGGAGCTCGGCTTCACGACGATCGCGTGCGCCTCGACAGGCAACCTCGCGAACGCCGTCGCGGCGCACGCCGCGGCCGCCGGGCTGGAGTCCTACGTCTTCATCCCGTCCGACCTCGAGGAGCAGAAGATCCTCGCGACCGGCGTCTACGGGACGACGATCGTCGCGGTCAGAGGCAACTACGACGACGTCAACCGCCTCTGCACCGAGGTCTCGGGTGAGCGCGAGTGGGCGTTCGTGAACATCAACTTCCGCCCGTACTACGCCGAGGGCTCGAAGACGATCGCCTACGAGATCGCCGAGCAGCTCGGCTGGCAGGTGCCGGACCGCATCGTCGGGCCGATCGCCTCCGGCTCGCAGTTCACGAAGATCGCACGCGGCTTCGAGGAGTGGATCGAGCTCGGGCTCGTCACGGGCGCGGTGCCGACGATGAGCGGCGCGCAGGCGGAGGGCTGCTCGCCGGTCGCGAGCGCCTACGCCGCGGGGCACGACGTCTGCCGTCCGGTCAAGCCCGACACGATCGCCAAGTCGCTGGCGATCGGCAACCCGGCCGACGGGCCGTACGCGCTCGACCTCGCCCGCCGCACCGGCGGTGGGATCGACGCCGTCACCGACGACGAGATCAAGGCCGGCATCCGCCTGCTCGCCGAAACGACGGGCATCTTCACCGAGACGGCCGGCGGCGTCACGACGGCCGTCCTGGCGAAGCTCGCCGAGCGCGGCGAGATCGACCCGGGCGAGCGCGTCGTGGTGGTCATCACCGGCGAGGGCCTCAAGACGCTCGACGCCGTGCGCGGCACGTTCGAGACGGTCGAGATCGAGCCGTCCTTGGACGCCTTCGAGACGCAGGTCGAGTCGGCCTCCGGCGCGGTGGCCGCCTGATGGCGATCGTCGTGAAGATCCCGACGCAGCTGCGCGCCGCCGCCGGCGGCGCGTCGAGCGCCTCGGTGGACGGCGCGACGGTCGGCGAGGTGCTCGACGCGCTCTACGAGCAGTTCGGCGAGCTGCGCGAGCGGATCGCCGACGACGCCGGGCTGCGCCGCTTCGTGAACGTCTACATCGGCGGCGAGGACATCCGCTTCCTCGAGGGGCTGGACACCGCCGTCTCGGACGGCGACGAGGTCACGATCCTGCCGGCGGTCGCCGGCGGCTGAGCCGCGGCCCGCGGTGCGCGGCGCGCGCTCAGCGAGGTGCGCGCCGACATCCCGAAGCGCAGATCCCCCACCCAGCAGGGGACATACCCGCTATCGGGGGGAGGATCCACGCTCTCGGGCGTGGATTGAAACGCGGAACCAGTAAAGGGTTGTTGCGTGGCAGATGGACTGCATCGGGAGCGCCGGGCGCTGGCGATCGCCGTGCGCGAACTGCGCGTGCGCAAGTCGCTCAAGCAGGAGGAGGTCTGCGAGGCCTCCGGGCTGGGCCGCAACTACCTGACGACGCTCGAGAGCGGCCGCACGAACCCGTCGTTCGAAGCGATGGTGCGCGTGGCGCGCGGCCTCGGCGTGAGCTTCACCGAGCTGGCGCGCGTCTACGAGGAGCGCCTCGACGAAGCCGGAGGGCCGGCGCAGGGCGCCTGACGCGCGCGGCGGGGCGGGCGGCAGTGGGGGCGCCCCAGCCGCGGGAAGCTCGGCCGAGGCGCCCCCGCGCGTCGGGGCGGCAGGGGAGGCCGCCGAACGCGCGCCCGCCCCCAGTGAATGGGGGCAGTTCCACCTTTCCTAATGGATTCTCCACTACACACGGTCTGGAGTGCAAGTGGGAACGTCACGCCGTCGTTCGACAGCCTCGTCGGCGTCGCCTCCGGCCTCGGCGTGCCGCTCAGCGCGCTGATCGAGGGGTACGAGCGGCAGCTGGCCAGAGCGCCGCGATAAGCTGCGAGCAGTCAGGCGCCCGTAGCTCAGTGGATAGAGCGCTCGCCTCCGGAGCGAGAGGTCGCAGGTTCGAATCCTGCCGGGCGCGCCTCTCGGGCGCCCCCGCCGCCGTCGTCAGACCGAGATCGTGACCGGGAAGGTCGCGACCCACGCGACGGTCCCGAGGAACAGGAGGTAGCCGAGCGCGAGGATCGCGCTGCGCTGCCCGGGAGCCTCCAGCTTCGTGCTGATCCCGGCGAAGAAGAGCGACGCGGCGAACAGCACGACCGCGAGCACGTAGTTGTCCGAGCGCTGGTTCGAGCGGCGCGCGTCCGCGGTCGCGCGCTCGGCCTCCGCCACGAGCTGCCGGGACTCCGCGCTCTTGGCGACGCGGTAGGCCGGCATCGCGAACGGCGTCGGCGGGGCGTCGGCGCTTCTCAGCGGTCTCGTCGCCACCCACGCGCGCACGGCCGGCGCGAACTCGTCGCGGAAGCGGTGGAAGTAGAAGCGCGCGAGCCGTCTGTCGCCTTGGGCGTACGCGTTGACCCACTGCGTGAAGGTGAGCACGTCGACCTCCGTGAGCTGCCCGGCCTCGGTCGAGGCGCGGGACGACTCGACGCGCGCGGCGTTCGCGCGGCTGAAGTCGACCGCCTGCACGCCGCTCCAGCGCGCCGACTGGTAGGAGCTCCAGGCGGTCGCGACGGCGGCGACCGCCAGCAGGATCGTCGCGAGCAGCTCCGCGCGGCGGTGGAGCACGCCCAGCAGCCCGGGCCGTTCGGCCTCCGGCGCAGATCCGGCGTCGGCGCGCTCGCTCATCGCGGCGAACCGTATCCCGTTGCCGCGTCCGCTGTCGAGCGCGCACCTCAACCGCAGGCGAGGGACTACGATCGTGCGCCGATGGACCTGTCGCTCTTCTTCGCCGGCACCGCCGGCTCGGTGCCGACCGCCCGGCGCGGCCTGCCCGCGATCCTGATGCGTCGCGGCGCCGACCGCATCCTGTTCGACTGCGGCGAGGGCACCCAGCGCCAGCTGCTGCGCTCGGTCGGGCTGATGGACCTCACCGACGTCTTCATCACGCACGTCCACGCCGACCACTGGCTGGGCCTGCCGGGGATGCTCAAGACGTTCGACCTGCGCGCGCGCGAGAAGCCGCTCACGATCCACGGTCCGCCGGGGCTCGCGAAGCTGCTGCAGTCGGTGCGCCACGTGTGGGGCGGGATCGGCTACCACGTCGAGATCGTCGAGCTGGCCGACGACGAGCTTGTGGAGCGCGACGCGTACGTGATCGAGCCGTTCCCGGTCGTGCACCGCGGCGTCGCCTACGGCTACGCGGTGATCGAGGACGAGCGGCCCGGCCGCTTCGACGCCGCGCTCGCCGAGCAGCTCGGCGTGCGACCCGGACCGGACTTCGGGCGCCTGCAGCGCGGCGAGCAGGTCGACGGCGTGCGCCCCGAGCAGGTGGTCGGCGAGGACCGGCCCGGGCGCAAGGTCGTGATCTCGGGCGACACCGCGCCCTGCGACGTGCTCGTCGAGGTCGCCCACCGCGCCGACGTGCTCGTGCACGAGGCGACCTTCACGCACGAGGAGGCCGACCGCGCACGCGAGACCCGGCACTCGACCGCCGAGCAGGCGGCGAAGATCGCCGCCGAGGCGGAGGTGAGGATGCTCGCGCTCGTCCACCTCTCCACGCGCTATGGCGGCCGCGAGATCCGCGAGGAGGCGCAGGCGGTCTTCGCCGACACCGTCGTCCCGCGCGACTTCGACGCGATCGAGGTCCCGTTCCCGGAGCGCGGCACGCCCGAGCTGGTGCGCTGGAAGGACGTGCAGGCGGCCGCGCGCGAGAACGGCGCCGAGAACGCGCGCGCCGACCAGCGCCGACGCGTAGCCGTCGGCGCGCGCTGCTACGCTGCGCGACGTCCGTTCCTTTAACCCGGTCCCGTGAGGCCAGGAAGGTTCAGGTTGGAAGCCGAGAAGGTCGTCCTCGACCGCGACGACGTGCGGCGCACGCTGGTGCGCATCGCACACGAGATCGTCGAGAAGAACCCCTCACAGCAGCTTGCGATCGTCGGGATCCACCGGCGCGGCGCGCTGCTCGCCGCGCGCCTGCGCGAGCTGGTCGCCGAGATCGCCGGCGAGGACGTTCCGCTCGGGGACATCGACATCGCCTTCTACCGCGACGACGTCGCGCTGCGGCCGAGCGCGCCGGTCGTCCACGCCTCGCATCTCGGCTTCCCGCTCGAGCGGCGCACGATCGTGATCGTCGACGACGTGCTCTACACCGGCCGCACGGTGCGGGCCGCGATCGACGCGATCTTCGACTACGGGCGCCCCGCCCGCGTGCAGCTCGCCGTGCTCGCCGACCGCGGCCACCGCGAGCTGCCGATCCGGCCGGACTACGTCGGCAAGAGCCTCCCGACCGCGCGCGAGGAGCGCGTCAACGTGCGCGTGGAGGAGCTCGACGGCGTCGACGAGGTGACGATCTCCCCCGGACCCGCACCCCTGGAGGTGGCGGCATGAGCGAAGGCATCGGCACGACGATCGGCGCGGCGCGGCACCTGCTGTCGATCGACGACCTCGACCGCGCCGGGATCGAGCGGATCCTCGACCGCGCGGCGTCGTTCGCGGAGGTCGCCGGACGGGACATCAAGAAGGTCCCCGCGCTGCGCGGACGCACGGTCGTGAACCTCTTCTACGAGGCGTCGACGCGCACGAGCAGCTCGTTCGAGCTGGCCGCCAAGCGCCTCTCCGCCGACGTCGTCTCGATCCGCGCGTCGACCTCGTCGGTCACGAAGGGGGAGTCGCTGAAGGACACGGTGCAGACGCTGACCGCCTACGACCCGGCCGCGATCGTGATCCGCTCGCCGCACGCGGGCGCCGCGCAGCTCGTCGCGCGCTGGACCGACGCCGCCGTCGTCAACGCCGGCGACGGCAAGCACGAGCACCCGACGCAGGCGCTGCTCGACGTCTACACGCTGCGCACCCGGCTCGGCGCGCTCGACGGCAAGCGGATCTGGATCGTCGGCGACGTGCTGCACTCGCGCGTCGCCCGCTCGAACGTGCTCGCGCTGCTGCGGATGGGCGCGGAGGTGACCGTGAGCGGGCCGCCGACGCTGATCCCGCGCGGTATCGAGGCGCTCGGCTGCACGGTCGCGCCGACGCTCGACCGCCTGGAGGAGGCCGACGTCGTCTACGTCCTGCGGATGCAGAACGAGCGCATGAACGAGGCCTACGTCCCGTCGCTGCGCGAGTACGCGACGCGCTACCAGGTCAACGCGGCGCGCCTGCGGCCACACCAGCTGCTGATGCACCCGGGGCCGGTCAACCGCGGCGTCGAGCTGTCGGGCGACGCGATCGACTCGCCGCAGGCGCTGATCGCCCAGCAGGTCGAGGCGGGCGTCGTCGTGCGGATGGCGGTGCTGTACGAGCTGCTCGCCGGGGCGCACACGACGCCCACCATGGAAGCCGCGCCCGAGGCGGTCGCGGCCGCATGAGCGGGCAGCGGCTCTTCCGCATGCCGGCCGCGCCGGCCGAGCTGCTCGTGCGCGGCGCGCACGTGCTCGACCCGCGCGGCGACCTCGACGCGCCGCGCGACGTCCTCGTGCGCGCCGGTGCGATCGCGGAGATCGGAGCATCCGGCGCGCTGCCGGCGCCGGAGGGCGCCGAGGTGGTCGAGGGGGAGGGGCTGCACCTCTTCCCGGCCTTCTTCGACCCGCACGTGCACCTGCGCACGCCCGGCCAGGAGCACAAGGAGACGCTCGCGACCGGCACCGCCGCAGCCGCGGCCGGCGGGTACTGCGGGATCGTCGCGATGCCGAACACGTCGCCGACGCTCGACGACGCGCCGGGCCTCAAGGCGCTGCAGTCGCAGGCCGAGCGCGACGCGAAGGTCCCCGTCGGCTTCATGCCGGCGATCACGCGCGGGCTCGCCGGCGAGGAGCTGACGGAGATGGCCGAGCTGCGGGACGCGGGCGCGCTCGGCTTCACCGACGACGGCAGACCCGTCGTCGCCGCCGGGATGCTGCGTCGCGCGCTGCAGTACCAGCGCCTGTGCGGCGGCGTGATCGCGCTGCATGAGGAGGACCCGTCGCTGTCCGGCCGCGGCGTGATGCACGAGGGCGCCGTCTCGGCGCGGCTGGGGATGGCGGGGATCCCGTCGATCTCCGAGTCGACGATGGTCGCGCGCGACAGCGCGATCGCGGCCTACGAGCAGGCCCGCGCCCACTTCCAGCATCTGTCCTGCGTGGAGTCGGTCGAGGCGCTTGCCGCCTGGAAGGCGGCCGGGGCGCAGGTCAGCGGCGAGGCGTCGCCGCACCACCTGACGCTCACCGACGAGGCCGTGCTGTCGCTCGACTCGCGCTTCAAGATGAACCCCCCGCTGCGTACCGAGGCCGACCGCCAGGCGCTGATCGCCGGCCTGCGCGACGGGACGATCGAGTGCGTCGCGACCGACCACGCGCCGCACGCGCGCCACGAGAAGGAGGTCCCGTTCGAGGAGGCCCCGATGGGCGTCACCGGGCTGGAGACCGCCTTCCCCGTCCTCTACACGGACCTCGTGCTGCCGGGCGTGCTCCCGCTCGCGCTCGTCGTCGAGCGGATGACCGCCGGGGCCGCGCTGCTCGACCTGCCGACGCCGCGGATCGCCGTCGGCGAGCCGGCGAACCTCGCGCTGCTCGACCTCGGCGCGAGCTGGGAGGTCGGCGCGCGCGGCTACGCGAGCAGGTCGGCCAACTCGTGCTTCGAGGGCCGCAGCCTGCGCGGCGTCGTGCGGCTGACGGTCGCCGACGGCGCGCTCGTCCACCGCGCCGCGGTCGAGGCGGTCGCATGAGCCCGGCTCCGGCCCGCACGCTCGATCGCGGCCGCACGGCGCTCGTCGTGATCGACGTGCAGGAGGCGTTCGCGAAGGCGGTCGAGCGCTTCGACGGCGTGGCCGCGCAGACGGCGATCCTCGTGCAGGGCGCGAAGGCGCTCGGGCTGCCGGTGCTCGTCACCGAGCAGTACCCCCGCGGCCTCGGCGCCACGGTCGAGCCGGTCCGCGACGCGCTCGGCGACGTCGAGCGCCTGCCGAAGACCGTCTTCTCGGCCGCGCGAGCGGACGGCTTCGACCTCCACGGACGCGACCAGGCGCTCGTGTGCGGGATCGAGACGCACGTGTGCGTGAACCAGACGACGCACGACCTGCTCGCGGGCGGGGTGGAGGTGCACGTGGCGGTCGACGCGGTCGCCTCGCGCACGGCCGCCAACCGCGAGCTGGGGCTGCGCAAGATGGAGGACAGCGGCGCGATCCTCACCTCGGTCGAGACGGCCCTGTTCGAGCTGCTCGGCGCCGCCGGCAGCGACGAGTTCAAGACGATCCAGAAGCTGGTGATGTAGATGACCCCCTCGACCGCCGACCCGACCGCCTACGTCCTGCTCGAGGACGGCGAGCGCTTCGACGGCCTCGCCTGCGGGGCGGCAGGCCACGCCGTCGGCGAGGTCGTCTTCACGACCGGCATGACCGGCTACCAGGAGGCCGTCACCGATCCGTCGTTCGCCGGTCAGCTGATCACCTTCACGACCGCGCATGTCGGCAACTACGGCGTGGGCGCGGAGGCGATGGAGTCCGACCGCATCCACGCGCGCGCCGCGATCATGCGCGCCGCGACGAACCGCGAGGACGCTCCCGGCGCCGAGGGCGGCTGGCTCGACTGGCTGCGCGACTGCGGCGTGCCCGGCATCACCGACCTCGACACGCGCGCGCTCGTGCGCCACATCCGCGACGCGGGCGCGATGCGCGGGGGCGTCTTCCCGGCGAGCATGGGCGAGGACGAGGCGCGCGCGCTGATCGCCGCCGAGCCGTCGATGAGCGGGCGCGACCTCGCGCGCGAGGTGACACCCGGCGAGCCGGTGATCCTCGGCCCGCTCGCACGCCACGGCGGGGGTCCCACGATTGCGATGCTCGACACCGGCGTGAAGGACTCGATCGTGCGCAACCTGCGCGAGCGCGGCGCGACCGTCGAGCTGCACCCGTGCACGGCGAGCGCCGAGCAGCTGCTCGCGCGCGACCCCGACGCCTTCTTCCTCGCCAACGGCCCCGGCGACCCCGCCGCGCTCGGCTACGTCGTCGAGAACGGTTCGCGGGCTGGTCGGCAAGAAGCCCGTCTACGGGATCTGCCTCGGCCACCAGCTGCTGTGCCGCGCCGTCGGCCTGGAGACGTACAAGCTGCCCTTCGGCCACCGCGGCTCCAACCACCCGGTCAAGGACCTGACGACCGGCCGCGTCGAGATCACGAGCCAGAACCACGGCTTCGCCGTCCTCGGCCCGGGCGGCGCGACGACGCTGCCCACCGACGAGCCGGTCCGCTGGGAGACCGGCTTCGGGGCCGCCGAGCTGACGCACATCAACCTCTACGACCGCACCGTCGAGGGGCTCGCGCTGCGCGACGTCCCGGGCGCCACCGTCCAGTACCACCCCGAGGCCGGCCCCGGCCCGCACGACTCGCTCTACCTGTTCGACCGCTTCATCGAGGAGATCGCAGCCTGTGCCTAAGCGCGAGGACGTCAAGAAGATCCTCATCATCGGCTCCGGGCCGATCGTCATCGGGCAGGCCGCCGAGTTCGACTACTCCGGCACACAGGCCTGCAAGGTGCTGATGGAGGAGGGCTACGAGGTCGTCCTCGTCAACTCCAACCCGGCGACGATCATGACCGACCCGGAGATCGCCACCGCGACCTACGTCGAGCCGCTGCTGCCCGGCCCGGTCGCGCAGGTGATCGAGCGCGAGCGGCCTGACGCGCTGCTGCCGACGCTCGGTGGGCAGACCGCCCTCAACCTCGCCAAGGCGCTGCACGAGGACGGCACGCTGGCGAAGTACGACGTCGAGCTGATCGGCGCGAACTACGACGCGATCGACCGCGCGGAGGACCGCGACCGCTTCCGCGAGACGATGGCGGGCGCCGGCCTGCGCGTGCCCGGCTCGGCGATCGCGACGACGGTGGACGAGGCGCGCGCGGCGATGGCGCGGATCGGCCTGCCGGCGATCATCCGCCCGGCCTTCACGCTGGGCGGCCGCGGCGGCGGCATCGCCCGCACCGAGGAGCAGTACGAGCAGATCTGCGCGCGCGGGATCGCCGCCTCGCCGATCGGCCAGGTGCTGATCGACGAGTCGGTGCTCGGCTGGGGCGAGTTCGAGCTGGAGGTGATGCGCGACCACGCCGACAACGTCGTGATCGTCTGCTCGATCGAGAACCTCGACCCGATGGGCGTGCACACGGGCGACTCCGTCTGCGTCGCCCCGCAGCAGACGCTCACCGACAAGCTCTACCAGCAGCTGCGCGACCAGGCGATCGCCGTGATCCGCGCGGTCGGCGTCGAGACGGGCGGCTCGAACGTGCAGTTCGCCGTCAACCCGGCGACCGACGAGATCGTCGTGATCGAGATGAACCCGCGCGTCTCGCGCTCCTCGGCGCTCGCCTCGAAGGCGACCGGCTTCCCGATCGCGAAGATCGCCGCGCGGCTCGCGGTCGGCTACACGCTGCAGGAGATCGACAACGACATCACGCGCGCCACGCCAGCCAGCTTCGAGCCGACGATCGACTACTGCGTCGTGAAGTGGCCGCGCTTCGCGTTCGAGAAGTTCCCCGGCTCCGACGCCGGCCTCTCGACGCACATGAAGTCGGTCGGCGAGGCGATGGCGATCGGGCGCACGTTCAAGCAGGCGTTCGCGAAGGCGCTGCGCTCGCGCGAGCTCGACCAGCGCGTGACGCCGCCCGCCGCCGAGGAGGAGCTGCTGACCGCACTGGAGACCGGCGGCGCCGGCCGCTTCGACCTCGTGCTGGAGGCGTTCCGGCGCGGGGTGGACGTGGAGACGCTGCACGCGCGCACGTCGATCGACCCGTGGTTCCTGCACGAGCTGCAGGAGCTGGCGCAGGATCCGGAGGGCGCCGAGGCGGGCGAGCGCGTCTTCAAGTCGGTCGACACCTGCGCCGCCGAGTTCGCTGCGCGCACGCCGTACTACTACTCCGCGCGCGAGCGGCCGCGGGTGGGCCGGAACGGGTCCCGCGCCGCCGCCTCCGAGGTCGAACGGGGGGAGCGCAGAAGCGTCGTGATCCTCGGCGCCGGGCCGAACCGCATCGGCCAGGGGATCGAGTTCGACTACTGCTGCGTGCACGCCGCGATGACGGTGCGCGAAACCGGCCGCGACGCGGTCATGGTCAACTGCAACCCGGAGACGGTCTCGACCGACTACGACACCTCCGACCGCCTCTACTTCGAGCCGCTCACGCTCGAGGACGTGCTCGGCGTATGCGAGGTCGAGCGCCCGGAGGGCGTGATCGTGCAGTTCGGCGGCCAGACGCCGCTGCGGCTCGCGGCCGGGCTGGCCGAGGCGGGCGTGCCGATCCTCGGCACCTCGATCGACGCGATCGACCACGCCGAGGACCGCGGTCGCTTCGGCACGCTGCTCGAGCGGCTCGGCTACGAGGCCCCGCCGTACGCGACCGCGCACTCGCCGGAGGAGGCGCTCGCGAAGGCGCCGGAGGTCGGCTTCCCGCTGCTGGTGCGCCCGAGCTACGTGCTGGGCGGCCGCGCGATGGAGATCGTCTACTCGCTCGACGGTCTGCAGGACTACCTGACGCGAGTGGGATCGGCGCACGGCAGCGGCAAGCAGATCTTCCTCGACCGCTTCCTCGAGGACTCGATCGAGGTCGACGTCGACGCCCTCTGCGACGGCGAGTCCGTGTGGATCGGCGGGATCATGCAGCACGTCGAGGAGGCCGGCATCCACTCGGGCGACTCCGCCTGCGTGCTGCCGCCGCACTCGCTGGGGCCGGAGGCGCTCGCGCAGATCCGCGAGCACACCGAGGGGATCGCGAAGGCGCTCGGCGTCGTCGGCCTGATCAACGTGCAGTACGCGATCGACGTGAACGGCCGGCTGTACGTGATCGAGGCGAACCCGCGCGCGTCGCGCACCGTCCCGTTCGTCTCGAAGGCGATCGGGCACCCGCTCGCGAAGCTCGCCTGCCGGATCATGCTCGGCGAGCGGATCGCCGACCTCGGCCTGCCGGCCGACCCGGTCGGCGCCGTCGTGTGCGTGAAGGAGGCGGTGCTGCCGTTCGACCGGTTCGCCGGCGCCGACTCGCTGCTCGGACCCGAGATGCGCTCGACCGGCGAGGTGATGGGCATCGCGCGTGACTTCCCGACGGCGTTCGCGAAGGCGCAGGCCGCGGCGGGTGCGCAGCTGCCGGACGGGGGCACGGCCTTCATCACGGTCACCGACGGCGACAAGCCGGCGGCCGCCGGCGTCGCGATGGCGCTCGCCGAGCTCGGCTTCGAGGTGGTCGCGACCGCCGGGACCGCGCAGGCGATCAAGCGCATGGGCATTCCGGTGCGCGCGATCTGCAAGATCGGCGAGGGCTCGCCGAACGTGCTCGAGGAGATCGAGCGCGGCGAGGTGCGCCTCGTCGTCAACACGCCGATCGGCACCGGCGCGCGCGCGGACGGCTGGGAGATCCGCTCGGCCGCGGTCGCGCGCGGGATCCCGTGCATCACGACGATGACCGGCGCGATGGCCGCCGCCCGCGCGATAGCGGCGGCGCGCCGCGGCGAGGCGCCGGTGATCGCGCTGCAGGAGCTGGTGCACGCGCCGGCGTCCCCGGCGGCGCCGCCGCGAGTCGCCTGAACGTCTGCGTCCGTTCGGGCGGCCGCTAAAAACGCCCTGCAAAGCGGTCGTATCCTTCATGCGAGGCTCGACATGCCTCGACCTCAAGTTGAGGTCGAGGCGAATTCGCGGGTTCTCGCTTGCCGAGCAGCCCGCACGTTGTAGACTCGCCGCCCATGCCGCCGGCTGCCAGCGAAACGCCCGCCAAGCACGCCACCGCGCCGGAGCGCTCGCTGCACCAGCGGATGATCGCGCTCACACGCGCGAACGAGATCCGCACGAAGCGCGCCCAGCTCAAGCGCGACCTCAAGGCCAGTCGCGTCGCGATCCACGAGCTGATGATGGAGCCGCCGGCCTACGTCGAGACGGCCAAGGTCTTCGACCTCCTGCTCGCGGTACCGAAGTACGGGCGCGTGAAGGCGAACAAGGTGCTCACGCAGTGCCGCATCTCGCCGAGCAAGACGATCGGCGGGCTCTCGCCCCGGCAGCGCGCCGAGCTCGTCGCGCTGCTCCGCAGGTAACACCACAGCGCCCCCGCCGGCGTGGCACGCGTCTTCGTCATCACCGGCCCGTCGGGCGTCGGCAAGGGAACGCTGATCCGCGGGCTGCTCGCGCGCATCCCCGAGCTGGAGCTCTCGGTCTCGGCGACGACGCGCCAGCCGCGGCCGGGCGAGCGCGGCGGCGTCGACTACCACTTCCTCGGCGACGACGAGTTCGACCGCAAGGTCGCCGCCGGCGCGTTCGTCGAGCACGCCGCCTACTCGGGCCGCCGCTACGGGACCCTGCGCTCCGAGCTGGAGCGCCGCACGGCGGCCGGCGTGCCGGTCGTGCTGGAGATCGAGGTGCAGGGGGCGCGGCAGGTGCGCAAGACGCTGCCCTCGGCGGTGCAGGTCTTCATCGTCCCGCCGTCCGAGCAGGCGCTGCGCGAGCGGCTCGTCGGCCGCGGGACGGACGACCCGGACGAGATCGAGCGCCGCCTCGCCGTCGCGGACCGCGAGCTGGCCGCGCAGGACGAGTTCGACCACCAGGTCATGAACGACCGCCAGGAGGACGCGGTCGCCGCGCTGGAGCGGCTCGTGCGCGCGGAGCTGGCCCGCACCGAGGCCTGAGCGCGCCCGCCGGCGGCGTGCAAGCCGCCGCCCACGCCTGGCTCGCGGGCCAGGTCACCGCTACCGTGGCGAGCCTCGGCCGACGCGGCCTCCAGATCGCCATGTCCTCCTTCCGTCACCGTGCACGTCGTGCCGGCGCGCTCGGCGCTGCGACCGCCGTGCTCGCCGCCGGCGCCGTCGCGAGCGCCGCGCCGAGCTCGACCGATCTGCAGCAGCGGATCCAGGGCACGCAGCAGCGCGAGCAGGGCGTGCAGGGCGCGATCAGCCGCGAGGACACCCGCATCGCGCAGCAGCAGCAGCGGATCGACGATGTCGACGCGCGCCTGAGCGCGCTGCGCGAGCAGCTCGCGATCGAGCGCGCCCAGCTCGAGCAGACCGAGCGCCAGCTGCGCGCGGCGCGCGCACGCCTGCTGCGCCTGCGGGACGCGCTCACGGTCGATCGCGCCGCGCTCGCACGACAGCTCGTCGCGCAGTACGAGGCGCCGCCCGACGACATGGTCACGGTCGTGCTCCACGCGCGCGGCTTCAGCGACCTGATCGAGCGGATCGACGACATGTCGCGCCTGCGTAGGCACAACACGCAGGTCACGACCCGCGTGAGCGTCGCGCGCGACGCGGTCGCCGTCGAGGCCAGACGCCTGGCCGCGCTGGCCGCGCGCCGCCGGCGGATCGCGAACGGCACGCTCGTGCAACGCGACGAGGTCGCGCGCCTGCGCCTCGCGGCGGTCCAAGCACAGCTGCGCATCGAGCACGCGCGCTCGCGCGACCGCGGCCGGCTCGCCGGCCTGCAGCGGACCGAGCACGCCCTCTCCGGCAGGCTGCGCGAGATCCAGCAGCGGGAGGCGGCCGCCAACGCGATCCCCACGAGCGGCGCGATCGGCGGGCCGGGGCCGGGCGTGACGAGCGCGCCGTTCGTCGCCCACGGCGGAGCCACCGGGTTCTTCCAGGCGCCCGGGACCGACTACAGCGTCGGCGACGAGCCGGTCATCGCCGCGCGCCTCGACCGGCTCGGCAGGGCGCTCGGACTGCACCTGATCGGCATCTCCGGCTACCGCACGCCGCTGCACTCGATCGAGGTCGGCGGCTTCGCCGACGACCCGCACACGCGCGGCGAGGCGTCCGACACCCCAGGGGTCGAGGGCGTCTCCGAGGCCACGCTGGAGCAGTTCGGCCTCACGCGGCCGTTCGGCGGCGCGGCCGAGGCCGACCACATCCAGCTGCTCGGCAGCGCGTGAAGCCGCCAGCCCGGCACCGCGCCGTTGACGCCGCCCGCCGGATGGGCACAATGTGGAGCGGGTGAAGGCCGCTTGAGCATTCGCGCGCACGATCCGGCGGCCTCAGGCCGCGCAGCGCCCGCCGGCCCGCCGGCGCGGGCCCGCACGCGCGTGCTCGTCGGGGCGGCACTGCTCGTCGGCGTCGTCGTGGCCGTTGCCGCGGCGATCGCCTTCGGGCTCTCGGGCGTCGACCTCGTCGCCGGCGACGACATGCTCGCGCAGACGCACCTCGGCGCCTTCGCGGGCACGATCGTCGGCGCGAGCGCCCACGGTCCGCACGGCAGCGTGCCGGTCGCCGTGCGCGACGGCCGCGTGACGCCCCTGCGCCGCGTGGCGCCCGGCATGCGGCTGACGGTCACGGTGCGCGTCCGGCGCCCGGGCTGGAGCGCCTGGGCGCTCGGGCACGCGGTCGTCGAGCGCATCGAGCTGCGCACGCCGACCTCGCAGCTGCGGACGCGCTGGACGACGCTGCGGGCGGGCGCGCCGCTGCGGGTCCGCTTCGGCGCGCCCGTCGCGCGCCTCGCGTACGGGACGCCCGGCCACCTGCGCCACGTCGCGCTGCGCCATCCGCGGCGCGTGGTGAGCCTGGGGCCGCAGGCTCAGGCGGCCGGGTCGCTGCTCGTCGCCGCCGCACCGCGCGCCTGGGAGCGGCTGCCGGCGCCACGCACGGTGACGTGGTTCCCGTCGAGCGGCGAGCCGGTCGCGGTCGCGAGCCCCGCGCCCGGCAGCTCGCTGAAGCCGCTCTCGCCGCTGCGGGTCACCTTCTGGAAGCCGGTGGCGAGCCTCGGCTCGGCACGCCCCGCGTTCACGACGCCCGTCGACGGGCGCTGGCGCCGCGCCGACGGCCACACGCTCGTCTTCCGCCCGAGCGGGACCGGCTACGGGCTCGGCGCCAACGTGACGCTGACGCTGCCGGCCGGCACGACGCTCGTGGGCGGCGGCGACAGCGCGGCGGCGGACGCGAGCGCAACCGACCCCGCCGGCACCGGCGCGGCGGCCAGCGCGACCTGGACCGTCCCGCCGGGCTCGACGCTGCGCCTGCACGAGCTGCTCGCGCAACTCGGCTACCTGCCGCTGCGCTGGCGCCAGACGAGCGGCCGGCCGGTCGCGCGCAGCGACGGCGCGCAGCTCGCCGCCGCCGTCGACCCGCCACGCGGGCGCTTCGCCTGGCGCTGGTCCCTGCCCGGTCAGCTCACGTCGCAGTGGAGCCCCGACCAGGCGAGCGCGATCACGAGAGGCGCGCTGATGGCGTTCCAGAGCGACCGCGGGCTGACGGTCGACGGGCTCCCCGGACCGGACGTGTGGTCGGCGCTGTTCGCGGCCGTGCGCGATCACCGCGTCAACAGATCCGGCTACAGCTACGTGCTCGTGCACCGCGACAGCGGCACGCAGACGGCGACGCTGATCCACGACGGCAAGACGATCATCTCGACGCCGGCGAACACCGGCGTGTCGGCGGCGCCGACCGACCTCGGCACGTTCCCCGTCTACCTGCGCTATGACGTGACGACGATGTCGGGCACGAACCCGGACGGGTCGAGATACAGCGACCCGGGGATCAGATGGGTCTCCTACTTCAACGGCGGCGACGCGCTGCACGCGTTCGACCGCGCCTCCTACGGGACGCCGCAGAGCGTCGGCTGCGTCGAGATGCCGGAGGCCGCGGCCGCCAAGATCTACCCCTACACGCCGATCGGCACGCTGGTCCAGATCGCCCCGTAGGCGGAGCGGGCGCCGCCAGCGGCTAGACTTCCGGTGCCAACCACCTGGAAAGGCCGACTTTTGATCTCTCCCCGCATCGATCGCCTGCTGACGCACGTCGACTCCGACTACGCCAGCGTCGTGGTCGCCGCCAAGCGCGCGCGGCAGATCAACTCCTACTACCACAACCTCGGCGAGGGCACGTTCGACGAGTTCCCGCCGCCGATGGTCGAGACCCGCTCGAAGAACTACCTCACGATCGCGCTCGAGGAAGTCGCGGCGGGCAAGATCAAGTACCACTACCGCTAGGCACGCGCGGGACGCACATGGCCAGGCTGCTGCTCGGCGTCAGCGGTGGGATCGCCGCCTACAAGGCGCTCGAGCTCGTCCGCCTGGCCACGAAGGCCGGCCACAGCGTGCGCGTGATCCAGACGCCGGCGAGCGAGCGCTTCGTCGGCGTCGCGTCGTTCGAGGGGATCACCGGCGCGCCGGTGCTCACGAGCGAGTTCGCGCGCGACCCGCTGCGCGGCGCCTTCCCGGGCGACCCGCTCCCCGAGCACGAGCCGATCAGCCACCTGCAGCTGGTCGCAAACGCGGACGCGTTCCTCGTCGCGCCGGCCTCCGCGAACACGCTCGCGAAGCTCGCGCACGGCCTCGCCGACAACCTGCTGACGAGCGCCGCGCTCGCCGCGCGCTGCCCGCTGGTCGTGGCGCCCGCGATGAACGACGCGATGTGGGAGCACCCCGCCACGCAGGCCAACCTCGCGCTGCTGCGCCAACGCGGCGTCCGGGTCGTCGACCCCGGCGTCGGCCCGCTTGCCTCGAAGGGCGAGCACGGCGTGGGCCGCCTGGCCGAGCCGCCGGAACTGCTCGCCGCGTTCGAGGCGGCGCTCGCCGGCGGAGACGCCGGGACGTCGGCGGGCGGGGATGGGAGGCGCGCTCCGGCACCGGCCGCCGCGCACGCCTCGCTCGCGGGCGCGCGCGTGCTCGTCACCGCCGGCGGGACGCGGGAGCCGATCGACTCCGTCCGCTACGTCGGCAACCGCTCCTCGGGTCGCATGGGCTTCGCGCTCGCCGAGCAGGCGGCGCGCCGCGGCGCGATCGCGACGGTCGTCGCCGCCAACGTCGCGCTGCCCGTGCCGGCGGGGGTGCGCGTGGTGCCCGTCGAGACGGCCGCGCAGCTCGCCGACGCGTGCGCCGAGACGTTCCCGGACTGCGACGTGCTGCTGATGGCCGCCGCCGTCGCCGACTTCCGTCCGGCGTCGCCGGCCGGCGCGAAGATCAAGAAGGACAGCGCCGAGGCGCCCGGCGCGATCGCCCTGGAGCCGACGCCGGACGTGCTGTCCGGGCTCGCGGCCACGCGCCGCGCGGACCAGACGATCGTCGGCTTCGCGGCCGAGCACGGCGAGGGGGCCGTCGCGTACGGACGCGGGAAGCTCGCGCGCAAGGGCCTCGACGCGATCGTCGTCAACGACATCTCGCGCGCGGACATCGGCTTCGACGCGGCCGAGAACGAGGTCGTCATCGTCACGCCGGACGGCGAGCAGCCGGTCGCGCGGGCGCCGAAGGGCGAGGTCGCCGCGGCGATCCTCGACGTCGTCGCGCGACTGCGCGCGGCTCGCGGCGCGCCCGCCTGACGGCGCGGCCGCGCTGGAGCCGCCGCTTACACTGGATGGATGGCCGACGTCTACCAGCTCTTCCAGCGGGGGACGGCGCTGCTGGAGGCGGGGGACCACCACCAGGCGGCGGTCCCGCTCGCGCGCGCGCGCGACCTCGCGCCGGACAAGGCGTCGATCCGCGAGGCGCTCGGCCGTGCGCTGTTCCACGCGCAGCGCTACGAGGACGCGGCAGCCGAGTTCGCGGCCGTCGTCGAGCAGGCGCCGACGAACGACTTCGCGCTCTTCTGCCTCGGCCGCTGCCTCCAGCAGCTCGGCCGCCACGCCGAGGCCCGTCGCCCGCTCGCCCAGGCCGCCGGCCTGCGCCCGGAGCGCGGCGACTACCGCGTCTACCGCGACCGCTCCCGCGCCGCCACCTCGCGCTGAGCACGGCGCCCGCCGCTGCTTCAGGAGGCCGGGGCCGGCGCCGCCTGCCGGGCCTGGGTGGCGCTGAGGACGAGCAGGCCGAGGAAGCGGTCGAGCTCGGCGGGGGAGACGGCGACGAGGGGGAGGTCGCCCTGGATCCACACCTCACCGTCGCGCGTGTGCGCGAAGCGGACGAACGGGATCTGGCGGTTCCAGCGGAGCAGGTCGTGCGGCTCGATCCGGCCGGTCTCGACCACCTGCGCCTGCGCGCGCAGCACGCCGTCGCGGATCGCCACGCCGACGTGCAGCGGCCAGCCGGCGGCGTCGACGGTGATGCCCCACTCGGCGAAGGCGACCTGGCGCGTCTCGCCCTCCAGATCGGCGATGTAGGTCTCGACGACGGTGCGGGCGTCTCCTGACACGGAGGGACACGATACGCATCGCGCGAGCCGTCATCTGCGCAGAGACTGCAACGAAACACTCAACAGCGGGATAAGCGTGGTGCTAAGCTCAGCGCACAGCTTTCGCGTCGGGCACCCGCCCGGCGGCCGTTCCGAAAGTGGGCGCTCGCCCACTTTTTTTGTTGACATGACCCGTCCCCCGCAGCAGAGCATCCAAGCCGAAGCCGAAGCCCAGCTCGCCACCGCCGAGCCGGGCGTCGAGGTGCTGCTCGCGGAGGTCTCCGGCGACACGCTGCGGCTGTTCATCGACCATCCCGACGGCGTCACGCTCGAGCTCTGCGAGCGCGTCACGCACCAGCTCGCGCCCCTGCGCGAGCGGTACGCGCTCGAGGTCTCCTCGCCCGGCAGCGACCGTCCGCTCACCAAGCCGGCCCACTTCCACCGCTTCCTCGGCCGCCGCGCCCGCGTCCGCACGCGCGAGGCGCGCGACGGCCACACGTCCTTCACCGGCGAGCTCGTCGGTGCGACCGAGGAGGAGGTGACGCTCGCCGTCGGCGACGGCGTCGTCGCGATCCCCTACGGCGCCATCGCCCGCTCCAACCTCGTCCCAGGAGAGTAAGCCGCATGTCGAAAGAGATCCTGGATGCCGTCAGGGCCCTCGCCGCCGAGAAGAGCATCTCGAGCGAGAAGCTCATGGTCGCGCTCGAGGACGCCCTGCTGTCGGCGTACAAGAAGACGCCCGGGTCCGCGCCCTACGCGCAGGTCGAGATGGACCGCGAGCTCGGCGACTTCACCGTCTGGGAGCTGAAGATCCCCGAGGAGCTCGAGGCGCAGCTGCTCAAGGAGCAGGAGGAGGAGGCCGAGGCGGCCGCCGACACCGAGGGCCAGATCGCCAACGTCGACCCGGAGACGGGCGAGGCGCGCGAGGAGGTCGCCCCCGAGCTCGACCTCGAGAAGCTCAAGGAGTACGAGGACCAGATCGAGCGCGTCGACGTCACGCCGCACGACTTCGGCCGCATCGCCGCGCAGACGGCGAAGCAGGTGATCCTCCAGCGCATCCGCGAAGCCGAGCGGGACATGATGTTCGAGGAGTACCGCGACCGCGTCGGCGAGCTGATCACCGGCATCGTCCAGCAGTCCGACTCGCGCTACACGCTCGTGCAGCTGCGCGAGCGCGTCGAGGCGCTGCTGCCGAAGTCCGAGCAGGTCGACGGCGAGCGCTACGACCACTCGCAGCGGATCAAGGCCGTCATCAAGGACGTCTCCGCCTCGACGAAGGGGCCGAGCATCATCGTCAGCCGCCGCGACCCGGAGCTGATCAAGTCGCTGTTCGAGCTCGAGGTCCCGGAGATCGCCGACGGCCTCGTGGAGATCACGAACGTCGCGCGCGAGCCCGGCTACCGCTCGAAGATCGCGGTCATCTCGCACGCCGACGGCGTCGACCCGGTCGGCGCCTGCGTCGGCCCGCGCGGCTCGCGCGTGCGCATGGTCGTCTCCGAGCTGCGCGGCGAGAAGATCGACATCATCCCCTACAACGACGAGCCCGCCCGCTTCGTCGCGAAGGCGCTCTCGCCGGCGCGCGTGCGCGAGGTGCTCGTCGACGACGAGAACAAGCAGGCGACGGTGATCGTCCCCGACGACCAGCTCTCGCTCGCGATCGGCCGCGAAGGCCAGAACGCGCGGCTCGCCGCGCGCCTGACCGGCTGGCGCATCGACATCCGCTCCGAGACCGAGTTCGCGCAGGAGGAGGCCGAGCACGGCTACGAGGAGGAGGACGCCGTGCAGGGCCGCTGCGCCGCGATCCTCTCCAACGGCCGCCGCTGCCCGAACGCCGCGCTGCCCGGCTCGCGCTACTGCGGCCTCGATGCCCACCAGGCGCTCAACGACGTCGAAGGCGACGAGGTCGCCGTCCTCGACGGCGACGGCGCCGCCGCAGCGGCGGACGCGCCGGCGGAGGAGCCCGGCGAGGCGCCGGCCGTCGCCGAGAGCGGCGCGGAGCCGCAGGTCGCGGTCGCCGACGAGCCGGCCGGGGAGGCCGAGGCGGAGGCGGCCGCGGAGGACCCGGCGCCATAGGCCGCGAGCCCGAACGGCGCTGCGCCGGCTGCGGCCGCGCGGCGCCGAAGCGGTCGCTGCTGCGCTGGGCCGCGGTCGACGGGACGGTCGTCGCCGATCCCGGCGCGCGGCTCCCGGGCCGCGGCGCCTACACCTGCCGCACGCGCGCCTGCTTCGAGCGGGCCGCGCGCCGCGGGGGCTTCAGCCGCGCGTTCCGGCGCGCGGTGACCGCGCCGCCCGACGGCGAGAACGTACACTTGGACGAGGAATGAGCAAGAAGCGCGTCAACGACATCGCGAAAGAGCAGGGGATGGCCGTCAAGGACCTCCTGCTCAAGCTGCAGGCCGCCGGCATCGACGCGGCGGCGCCCTCGGCGACCGTCGACGAGGCGCTCGCGCTGAGAGTGCTCGCGTCGAACGGCACCGCCAGCGAGGCGCCGCCGAGACCGAAGAGCGAGGCCGCCGACGCCGGCGGGCAGAAGCAGCGTCCGACGCGCGACTCGCTGCAGGGCGAGCGCGCCCCCGGCGCGCCCGGCGGCCGCCGCCGCGTCGTGATCGACTCGCAGGCCTCGCGCCGTGCGCCGGGCGGAGGCGGCCCGGGCGGTCCGGGCCCGAACCAGCCGCCGCGCCGCCAGCGCCGCGGCCGGCGCCGCCGCGGGACCTACGAGGAGCCCGCGCCGCTGGAGACGCGCCAGCCGAGCGGTCCCGCGCACGTGCGCGTCAACTCCGGCTCGACCGTCAAGGACGTTGCCGAGTACCTCGACGTGCCGGTGCCCGAGATCATCAAGAGACTGATGGGGCTCGGGGAGATGGCGACGCTCACGCAGACGCTCTCCGACGAGGCGATCGAGCTGCTCGCGACCGAGTTCGACAAGACGGTCGAGATCGTCCACGCGGCCGACGACGTCGACGCGGAGCCGGTGTTCGAGGACGCGGCGGACTCGCTCGTCGAGCGCCCGCCGGTCGTCACGATCATGGGCCACGTCGACCACGGCAAGACGTCGCTGCTCGACGCGATCCGCGACACCGAGGTGACCGCGGGCGAGGCCGGCGGCATCACGCAGCACATCGGCGCCTACCAGGTGCACCACGGCGAGAGAGTCGTGACGTTCCTCGACACGCCGGGCCACGAGGCGTTCACCGCGATGCGCGCCCGCGGCGCGAAGGTCACGGACATCGCCGTGATCGTCGTCGCCGCCGACGACGGCGTGAAGCCGCAGACGCAGGAGGCGGTCGACCACGCGAAGGCCGCCGCGGTCCCGATCCTCGTCGCCGTCGACAAGATCGACAAGGAGGGCGCGCAGCCCGACCGCGTCCGCACCGAGATGACGCAGCTCGGCCTGCAGCCGGTCGAGTGGGGCGGCGAGGTGGAGTTCGTCGACGTCTCGGCGAAGACGAAGCAGGGCCTCGACAACCTGCTCGACACGATCCTCGTGATGTCCGAGGTCGAGGAGCTGAAGGCCAACAAGGACACCGAGGCCTCCGGCGTGATCGTCGAGTCGAAGCTCGACCCGGGCCGCGGCGCCGTCGTGACCATCCTGATCCAGCGCGGCACGCTGCAGGTCGGCGACGCGCTGTTCGCCGGCTCGCACTGGGGCAAGGTGCGCGCGATGAACGACTTCCTCGGCAACCGCGTCAAGCATGCGGAGCCGGGCGAGCCGGTCGAGATCCTCGGCTTCGACACCGTTCCCGAGGCGGGCGAGTTCGTGCGCGTCGTCGAGAACGACCGCAAGGCGCGCCAGCTCGCCGGCGAGCGGGCGAACCGCCTCAAGACCGAGCAGCTCGCGCGCCGCTCGGGCAAGCGCATCACGCTCGAGGACATCTTCAAGAGCGAGCTGCAGGAGCTCAGCCTCGTGCTGAAGGCCGACGTGGCCGGCTCGCTCGAGGCGATCGAGGACGAGATCGCGAAGCTCCCGCAGACGGAGATCTCCGTCAACGTGATCCACCGCGGCGTCGGCGGCGTCAACGAGTCCGACGTGATGCTGGCGGCCGCGTCGGACGCCGTCGTGCTCGCGTTCAACGTCCGTCCGGTCGGCGACGCGCGCCAGGTGGCCGACCGCGAGGGCGTCGAGATCCGCTCCTACTCGGTCATCTATCGCGCGATCGAGGAGCTGCGCGCCGCGATGGAGGGCATGCTCGAGCCCGAGGAGGTCGAGGAGCAGGTCGCGACGGTCGAGGTGCGCCAGATCTTCCGCGCCTCCAAGATCGGGACGATCGCCGGCTCCTACGTCACCGACGGCAGAGTGACGCGTGGCGCGAAGGTGCGCCTCGTGCGCGACGGCACGGTCGTCTACGACGGCGAGATCGGCTCGCTGCGGCGCTTCAACGAGGACACGAGAGAGGTCGCGTCCGGGTTCGAGTGCGGCATCGTGCTGAAGGACTTCGCCGACGTGAAGGAGGGCGACGTGCTCGAGGCGTACACGACCAAGAAGGTCGAGCGCGAGCTCGCCTGACGAGGATGGGCGGCGCGGACGCCGGCGGCTTCGTCGCCGTGCTCGTGATCGACGTGCACTTTCCCGACGCCGGGAGCCTCAAGGGCAAGCGCAAGGACCTCTCGTCGCTGAAGGCGCAGCTGCGCACGCGGCTCGGCGTCGCCGTGGCGGAGACCGGGCACCAGGACCTCTGGCAGCGCAGCACGCTGACCGCCGCGCTCGTGAGCGGCGACCTGCCGACGCTCACAAGTGCCGTCGAGCGCGTCGAGCGGTGGCTGGAGGAGCGGCTGCCGCAGGGCGTGAGCGTCGAGCGGCTCGTGGTCTCGGTGGAGGACTTGCGGGGGTGATCTGCGTTCTCGCTCCGCGCGTCGCCGCGGATGAGCCGCGCACGTCACCTTCACCAATGAAGCTCGCAGGGCACGCCGATCCGATGCGGAGCGTAGGATGAGCGGGAGTCGCATGCGTCGCGTCGACGAGGCGGTTCGGGCCGTGCTCAGCGACGCCATCACCCAAGAGATCAAGGACCCGCGCGTCGGGTTCGTCACCGTGACCGCCGTCAAGACAAGCCCCGACCTGCGCCATGCCCGCGTGTACGTGAGCGTCCTCGGCGACGAGGCGACGCGCGCCGACAGCCTCACGGGACTGGCCTCCGCCCACGGGTTCCTGCAGCGGCGGATCGCCGCCGAGCTGCGGCTCAAGCACACGCCCGCGCTCGACTTCGCCTACGACGACACGGTCGACCGCGGCATGCGCCTCAGCCAGCTGATCGAGCAGCACGCGCCCGCCGCCGAGGAAGAGGAGAACGCCGTGACGGTCACCGAGCACGGCAAGCGCGCGACGCGTGCCGAGGTGCTGGCGGAGCTGCAGAGCGCCGACCGCTTCCTGCTCGTCACGCACGAGCATCCCGACGGCGACGCGCTCGGCTCGCTGCTCGCGACGCACGAGATCCTGCGCGCCCTCGGCAAGGACGCCGTGATGTTCATGGCGGCGGACGAGCTCCCGCTGCCCTACGAGTACCGCTTCTTCGCGTTCGACGGGCTCGTCGACGAGCCGCCCTTGGACGTCGGCGAGCGCACGGTCGTGTTCCTCGACTGCGGCAACATCGACCGCAACCCGGCCGAGGCGCTTCAGCTCGACGACGCGCGCATCGTCAACCTCGACCACCACCACGACAACACCCACTTCGGCACCGTCAACCACGTCGTGCCCGAGGCCTCGTGCACGGCCGAGATCGTGTGGGACCTGATGCACGGGCTCGGGGTGACGCCGACCGTGAGGATCGCCGAGGCGCTCTACGTCGGCCTCGTCACCGACACCGGCAAGTTCATGTACGAGAACACCGGCACGCGCGCGCACGTGATGGCGGCCGAGCTGATCGAGGCCGGCGTGGACGTCCACGACGTCTACCACCGCATCTACGAGGGCGTCCCGTACGCGAAGGTCGCGGTGCTCGCGCGCGCGCTCGGGCAGATCGAGCGCCACGACGGAGGGCGCCTGACGATCACCCATCTCAGCCGTGCCGACTTCGCCGAGGCCGGCGCCGAGGAGAGCTACTCCGAGGGCGTCGTCGACCACCTGCGCGCGATAGAGGGCACCGCCGTCGCCGCGCTCGTGCGCGACCGCCTCGGCGCCACCGACCCGGCGCAGCGCAAGGTCTCGCTGCGCGCGAGCGACGACCGCGTCGACGTCTCGGCGATCGCGCGCGCTCAGGGCGGCGGCGGTCACCGGCAGGCGGCCGGCTTCTCGACGACCCTGCCGCGGGACGAGCTGGTGGCGTTCCTGTGCGAGCAGGTCGCGGCGCAGCTCGACGCGCTCGCTTCGTAGGCTGCCGCCCCGTGGACGGGGTCATCCTCTTCGACAAGCCGGCGGGTGTGACGTCGCACGACGTCGTCGCACAAGTGCGGCGGCGACTCGGGAAGGGAGCGAAGGTCGGCCACGCCGGCACGCTCGACCCGTTCGCGACCGGGCTGCTGCTGATCCTCGTCGGGCGCGCGACGCGCGTGCAGCGGTTCCTGATGGCGCTGCCGAAGTCGTACGTGACGGTCGCGCGCTTCGGCGCGACCTCGAGCACCGGCGACGCGGAGGGCGAGATCGTCGAGACCGGCGTCGTGCCCGAGGGCGACCTCGCTCTGCCGACCGGCACGATCCGCCAGCGTCCGCCGGCCTACTCGGCCGTCAGAGTCGGCGGCGTGCGCGCATACAAGCGCGCGCGACGCGGAGAGGACGTCGAGCTGCCCGAGCGCGAGGTGACCGTCCACGCGTTCGACGAGCTGGCGCGCGACGGCGAGCGCCGCACCTTCGCGATCCGCTGCTCGGCCGGGACGTACGTGCGCTCGCTCGTCGGCGACCTCGGCGACGCGCACTGCGAGCAGCTGCGGCGGATCGCGATCGGGCCCTTCGCGGTCGCCGACGCCGATCCGGAGCGGCTCGTCCCGCTGACCGAGGCGCTCGCATTCCTGCCGCAGGCGCGCCTGGCCGGCGCGGCGGCGCGCAGCGCCTTCCACGGCGTCGCCGTCCCCGACCCGTCGGGCGCCGACCGCGCGCCCGGCTCGGCGGTGTGCCTGACCGACGCGGATGGCGTGATCGCGATCGCCGAGCCGCGCCGCGGGCCGGACGGCGCGCCGCTGCTGAAGCCCGTCGTCGGCCTGCGCGGCTGACAGATACGCTTCCGCGCCATGCGGGTCACCCTGCTCCCGGACGCCGAGCCGCGACCGCGGCGCGTCGCCGTCGGCGAGTTCGACGGCGTCCACCTCGGCCACCGCGCGGTGATCGCGGGCAGCGACACGGTGCTGACGTTCGAGCCGCATCCGCTCACCGTCGTGCGGCCCGACGCGGCGCCGAAGCTGCTGACGACGCTCGAGCGCAAGGCCGAGCTCGTCGCCGGCCTCGGCGTCGCGGAGCTCGTCGTGATCCCGTTCGACGCGGCCTTCGCGCAGCGCAGCGCAGACGACTTCGTCGAGCACGTGCTCGTCGAGACGCTCCAGGCGACGCACGTCTCGGTCGGAGCGAACTTCCGCTTCGGCCATCGCGCAGGCGGCGACACGGACCTGCTGCGCGCGGACGAGCGCTTCGAGACGCGCGTCGTCCCGCTCGTGGAGGCGGAGGGCGAGGTCGTCTCCTCATCGCATGTGCGCGGGCTCGTGCTGGCCGGCGAGGTCGACGTCGCCGCCCGCTTCCTCGGCTCGCCGTTCGCGATGCAGGGCGAGGTCGTCGCCGGCGACAGACGCGGACGCGAGCTCGGCTTCCCGACCGCGAACCTCGTGCCCGACCAGACGCTGATCCAGCCCGGCCACGGGATCTACGCGGCGCGCGCGTCGTTCGACGGCGAGACGCGCTGCGCGGCGGTCAACGTCGGCGTGCGCCCGACCTTCAAGACCGACCTCGTCGTGCTCGTCGAGGCGTTCCTGCTCGACTGGCAGGGCGACCTCTACGGCAGGCAGATGACGATCGAGTTCTTCGCGCGATTGCGCGGCGAGCGGCGCTTCGACTCGGCGCAGGCGCTGGTCGAGCAGATGCACCGTGACGTCGAGGATGCACGGCGGGTCTGTGCGGCGCATTCTGCTACGGTTCCCCGCCGATGAGCACCCTTACGAGCGAGCGCAAGCAGGAGCTGGTCTCCAAGTTCGGCAAGGGCGACGCGGACACCGGCTCGGCCGAGGTCCAGATCGCCATGCTGACCGAGCGGATCAACGACCTCACCGAGCATCTGCGCACCCACAAGAAGGACCACCACTCGCGCCGCGGCCTGCTCATGCTCGTCGGCCGGCGCCGTCGCTTCCTGAACTACATGGAGCGCAAGGACCTCGAGGGGTACCGCGCGCTGATCAGAGAGCTCGGCCTGCGCAAGTGAGCGTCGTCGCGGCCGGCACACGGGCGCCCGACTTCAAGCTGCGCCGCGAGGACTACAGACGCTTCACGAACGAGGACCTCGTCGGGCAGACGACGGTCCTCGTCTTCTATCCGAACGCGTTCAGCCCCGTCTGCACCGATCAGCTCAACCTCTACGAGGAGGTGCTGGACCAGCTCACCGCACAGGGCGCCGCGCTCTACGGCGTTTCGTGCGACTCGGTGTGGGCGCAGAGAGCGTTCAAGGAGAAGCTCGGCGTCACGATCGAGCAGCTGTCCGACTTCGAGCCGAAGGGCGCGGCGTGCAGAGCGTTCGGCGTCTACCACGAGAAGGGCGGGATGCCGCAGCGCGCGCTCGTGATGATCGGCCCCGACGGCGTCGTGCAGTGGAGCTGGGAGGGCGAGCATCCCGGCGTGCTCCCCGGAGCGAACCTGATCTTCGACGCGCTCGCGGCGCGCTGAGCGCCGGCGGTCGCCGGTGAGCGACCTCGGCAGCGCGCCGCTCCCGCCGCCCGACGCCGACGACCACCTGCTCGGCGAGGCCGGCCCGGGCGATCCGGGCGACGTCGCGATCGTCGTCTACGCCGACTACGAGTGTCCGTACTGCGCGGTCCTGCACGAGCGGCTGCTCGCGGGCGGCGCACGCTGGGCGTTCCGGCACTTCCCCGTCAGATCGAAGCACCCGCGCGCGTGGGCGGCGGCGTGCGCGGCCGAGGCGGCGGGGCTGCAGGGCGCGTTCGAGGCGATGCACCTGTCGCTGTTCGCCGACCAGGCGCGGCTGGAGGACCCGCACCTGTGGGCGCGCGCGGAGCGGCTCGGTCTGGACCTCGCGCGCTTCGACGCCGATCGTCGCTCGGACGCGGTCGCGGCACGGGTGCGGCGCGACTTCGAGAGCGGCATCCGTGCGGGCGTCGCGACGACGCCGACGGCGTTCGTGGACGGTGTCGCCAGCAGCGGCCCAGAGGCACTTGGCTGAGCTCCGAATGCGCGCGGATGCAGGAAGTACCGATGCAGTCTGCGGGTGGATCGCTACGATTGACCGGTTCGGATACCGAAAAGACTCGAGATGCACTCCGCCGACCGACGGGCGGAGCACAAAGGAGTACGTATATGTCTGACGCCGTTACGCGCGTCGCCGTGGAGATCGCGGGCAAGGAGATCTCCTTCGAAACCGGCAAGATGGCCAAGCAGGCCTCCGGTGCAGTTGTCGTGCAGGCCGGGGAGACGATGGTCCTCGGCACCGCCACCGCGGGCAACCTCCGCGACGTGGACTTCCTTCCGCTCACCGTCGACATCGAGGAGCGGATGTACGCCGCGGGCAAGATCCCCGGCTCGTTCTTCAAGCGCGAGGGCCGCGCCGGCGAGAAGGGCACGCTCACGGCGCGCCTGATCGACCGGCCGATCCGCCCGCTGTTCCCGAAGGGCTGGCGCTACGAGACGCAGCTCGTCTCGATCCCGCTCTCGGTCGACCACGTCAACCCGTACGACATCCTCGCGATGAACGGCGCCTCCGCCGCGCTGATGGTGTCGGACATCCCGTTCCCGACGCCCGTCGGAGCCGTCCGCATCGGCAAGATCGACGGCAACTTCGTCGTCAACCCCGACGAGGAGGACCTGCTCGAGAACACCGACCTCGATCTGATCGTGGCCGGCACCGAGGAGGCCATCCTGATGGTCGAGGCCGGCGCCAACGAGATCCCCGAGGCGGAGATCCTCGACGCGCTCGACATCGCGCACGACGCGATCAAGAAGCTGTGCAAGGCGCAGCGGGACCTGCAGAAGAAGGCCGGCAAGGACAAGAAGGACGTCGTCGTCCCGCAGGTCGACGAGAAGCTCTATAGAGCGATCGTCAGATCGCACGGCAGAAAGCTCGACAGAGCGACGTCCGTGCAGGACAAGCTCGATCGCCAGGACGCGACGAAGGCCGTCGAGGAGGAGGTCCTCGCCAAGTACGCGCCCGACGAGGACGACGCGCTCACGCGCTCCGAGGTCGCGCGCGCCTTCGCGAAGCTGGAGAAGACGCTCGTGCGCGAGCGCATCGCGATCAAGAAGGTCCGTCCCGACGGCCGCAAGGCCGACGAGATCCGGCCGATCTCGATCGACGTCTCGGTCTCGCCGCGCGCCCACGGCTCCGCGCTCTTCACGCGCGGCCAGACGCAGGCGTTCAGCGTCGCCGCCCTCGGCACCACGCGCGAGGAGATGCGGCTCGACACGCTCGGGCTCGAGACCTCCAAGCGCTACTTCCACCACTACAACTTCCCGCCGTTCTCGGTCGGGGAGGCGGGCTTCATGCGCGGCCCCAAGCGCCGCGACATCGGCCACGGTGCGCTCGCCGAGCGCGCGCTCGTGCCGATGATCCCGTCGCAGGAGGAGTTCCCCTACGTCATCCGCGTCGTCTCGGACATCTTCGAGTCCAACGGGTCGTCGTCGATGGCCTCCGTCTGCGGTTCCTCGCTGTCGCTGATGGACGCGGGCGTGCCGATCAAGCGGCCGGTCGCGGGCATCGCGATGGGGCTGATCAAGGAGGGCGACGACTACATCGTCCTCTCCGACATCGCCGGCGTCGAGGACCACCTCGGCGACATGGACTTCAAGGTCGCCGGCACGGAGAACGGGATCACCGCGCTCCAGATGGACATCAAGATCACGGGCGTCTCGTTCGACATCCTGCGCGACGCGCTCACGCAGGCCAAGGCGGGACGCACGTTCATCCTCGGCAAGATGGCCGAGGTCATCACCGAGCCGCGCGAGGAGCTCTCGAAGTGGGCGCCGCGCATCTCGACGATCAAGATCGACCCCGAGAAGATCGGCCTGCTGATCGGCAAGGGCGGCGAGACGATCCGTGCGCTGTGCGACGAGTTCGAGTCGCAGATCGACGTCAACGACGAGGGCCAGGTCCTCATCTACGCCCAGAACGGCGAGCTGGGCGACGCCCTGGCCGACCGCATCCGCTCGATGACCAAGGAGGTCGAGGTCGGCGACGAGTTCGCCGGCAAGGTCGTCAAGACGACGACCTTCGGCGCCTTCGTCGAGCTGGCGAAGGGCACCGACGGCCTGCTGCACATCTCCAACGTCGCGCCCGGCAGACGCGTCGACACGGTCGAGGACGTCCTCAACAAGGGCGACGAGATCCAGGTGCGCGTGGTCGAGGTCGACCGCGAGCGCGGCCGCATCGGCCTGCGCCTCGCCGACGACCCGGACGTCGCGGGCAAGACGGTCGAGGAGCTCGCGTCGGTCGGCAGCGGCGGCGGCGACCGTCCGCCGCGCTCCGGCGGCGGGGACCGCGGCGACCGCGGCCCGCGTGGCCGTGGCCGCAGCGGCGGCGACCGCAACGGGCGCGGCGGCGACCGCGACCGGGGTGGGCGGGAGCGGTCCAGCCGCGATCCGGACCGCGGCTGATCGCGATCCGATCGCGATCGACCACCCGACCCGGGTGACCGACCACCGCATCACCGAGCTGGACTCGGGCGTGCGGATCGTGACGGAGGCGATGCCCTCCGTCCGGTCCGTCGCGCTCGGCTACTGGATCGGCACCGGCTCGCGCCACGAGCGCGAGCCGGAGGCCGGCCTCTCGCACCTGATCGAGCACCTGCTGTTCAAGGGCTCGGACAAGTACCCCTCCGTCGAGATCGACCAGCTGTTCGACGCGATGGGCGCCGAGCTGAACGCCGGCACCGGCAAGGAGAGCACCTCGCTCTACGCGCGCGTGATCGACGCGCACCTCGCCGACGCCTTCGACGTGATGAGCGAGATGGTCTTCCGACCTGCCTTCCGTACCGACGACGTCGACTCCGAGCGGGAGGTGATCCTCGAGGAGATCGCGATGTACGAGGACGACCCGCAGGACAAGGTCTTCGACGTGCTCGGCGAGGCGGTCTTCGGGACGCATCCGCTGGGTCGCGCGATCGTCGGCACGGCGGAGGTCGTCGCCGGCACGCCGATCGACGCGATCCGCGCCTTCCACGCGGGGCGCTACGTGCCGCGCAACGTCGTGATCGCGGCCGCGGGCGCGGTCGACCACGACGCGCTCGTGGAGCTGGCGAGGGCGCGCGTCCCGGATGCCGGGTCCGGCCCGCTCGCGGCGCAACCGGTCGACGCCGCGCTCGCGCGGCAGGTGCGCTTCGAGCGCAAGGACACCGAGCAGTACCACGTCTGCGTCGGCGGGCTCGGGCTCGCGCGCGACGACGAGCGCCGCTTCGCGCTGCGCGTGCTCGACACGGTCTTCGGCGGGACGTCCTCGTCGCGTTTGTTCCAAGAGGTCCGCGAGGAGCGCGGGCTCGCCTACGCCGTTCTCCTCGTTCAGCGGCCAGTACGCCGACACCGGACAGGTCGGCCTCTACGTCGGCACGCGGCCCGACAAGCTCGCTCCCGCGATCGAGGTGATCGCGCGCGAGCTGGAGCGGCTGCGGCGCGAGCCGGCGAGCGCCGAGGAGCTGGCGCGCGCGAAGGAGAACCTGAAGGGCCGCGTCGTGCTCTCGCTCGAGTCGACGGGAGCGCGCATGAACCGGCTCGGCTCCCATGTCCTCGGCGGCGTGCCGCTGCTGTCCGTCGACGAGGTGATCGCGCGCATCGACGCCGTGACGCACGACGACCTCGCCGCGCTCGCCGGCGAGCTGTTCGCGCCGGCCAGGCTGTCGGTCGCCGGCATCGGGCCCGACGACGACGCGTTCGCCGCCGCGACGGCCCCGCTCACCGAGGCGGTCGCCGCATGATCCGCGTCGCCGTCGCCGGAGCCGCCGGCAAGATGGGCGCGACCGTCTGCGAGGCGGTCGAGGGCGCGCCCGACATGGAGCTGACCGGCCGCGCCGACCCGGCGCTCGGCACGTCGCTCGCCGACGTGCTGCCGGGCGCCGACGTCGTCGTCGACTTCACGCGTCCCGACACGGCGCTCGCGAACGCACAGGAGTGCATCGCGGCGGGCGTGCACGTCGTGATCGGCACGACCGGCTTCGACATCGAGCCGCTGCGCGGCGCCACGGGAGCGAACGTCTTCTTCGCGCCCAACTTCGCGATCGGCGCCGTGCTGATGATGAAGTTCGCGGCCGAGGCCGCGCGCCACATGGCGAAGGCCGAGATCGTCGAGCTGCACCACGACAGAAAGCGCGACAAGCCGAGCGGGACCGCGGCGCGCACCGCCGAGCTGATGGCGGCGGCGAGCGGCAACCCTGCGCCGCCGATCCACTCGGTGCGCCTGCCCGGGATCGTCGCCAACCAGGAGGTCGTCCTCGGCGACCTCGGCCAGACGCTCACGATCCGCCACGACACGATCGACCGCGTCGCGTTCATGCCCGGCGTGCTGCTCGCCGTGCGCAGCGTCGCCGACCTGCCGACCTCCCCGCTCGTCGGCCTCGAGCACCTGCTGTAGCCCCGTTGGGACGCCGGCCGCGGCGGCACGCCGCGCGTCGCGCGGCGTTTCACCGACGCCCTGCGATAATGCACCGGATGGACGGACTCGGAGCGATCCTCACCGCGATGGTGACGCCGTTCGACGCGCAGCTGCGGGTCGACGAGGAGGCGACGGTGCAGATGATGGAGCACCTCGTCGCCCACGGCTCCGACGGCGTCGTCGCGTGCGGCACGACCGGCGAGGCAGCGACCCTCACAGACGAGGAGCACCTGCGCGTGATCGAGCTGGCCGTCCAGACGCTCGGCGGTCGCGCGACGGTCGTCGCGGGCGTGGGCTCGAACGACACGCGGCACGCGGTCCACCTGACGGAGCGCGCGACCGCGCTCGGCGCCGACGCGCTGCTGCACGTCACGCCCTACTACAACCGCCCGAACCGGCGCGGGATCGTCGCCCACTTCGAAGCCTGCGCGCGCGCGACCGACAAGCCGATCATCCTCTACAACATCCCCTCGCGCACCGGCGTCGACATGCCGAACGAGCTGCTCGCCGAGCTGGCCGAGCGGATCGACAACGTCGTCGCCGTCAAGCAGGCGAACGACGACAACCTCGCGCCCGTCGAGGGCCTCGCGCTCTACGCCGGCAACGACGACGTCCTCTGCGACACGCTGGAGATGGGCGGCGCCGGCGGGATCTGCGTCGCGAGCCACCTCGTCGGCGACGAGATGCGCCGCATGGTCGACGAGCCCGAGCGACGGCGCGAGATCGACGCGGGGCTGCGGGACGTCTACGAGGCGCTCGCCGTCACGACGAACCCGATCGGCGTCAAGGCGGCGCTCAACCTGCTCGGCCACCGCGTCGGCGGCCTGCGCCTGCCGATGGTGGAAGCCGACGAGCACGAGACGGCCGTCATCCGCGCGGCGCTCGAACGGCACGGACTGCTGGCGACGGTCGCGTAGTGGCGAGCGGAACCCTGCGGGTCCTGCCGCTCGGCGGCCTGGGCGAGATCGGCAAGAACATGACCGTCGTCGAGTACGACGACCGCATCGTCGTCGTCGACACCGGCCTGCGCTTCCCGACGGCCGACATGCTCGGCATCGACCTCGTGCTGCCGGACTTCTCCTACCTGCGAGAACGCGCCGACGACATCGAGGCGATCGTCATCACGCACGGCCACGAGGACCACCTCGGCGCCCTCCCGTGGGTGCTGCGCGAGCTGGGGCTCAAGAGCGACCCGCCGCCGATCTACGGCGGCCCGCTGCCGATGGCGATGGCGCGCTCGAAGCTCGACGAGCACCGCATGAAGGGCGTCGACCTCGAGGACGTGCCCGACGGCGAGACGATCGAGGCAGGCCCGTTCGACATCGAGCTCGTGCACATGACGCACTCGATCCCCGACTCGAACGCGGTGGCGCTCACGACCGAGCTCGGCACGATCCTGATCACCGGCGACTACAAGTTCGACCAGACGCCGGTCGACGGCCGGCCGGCCGACGTCTCGCGCCTCGCCGAGCTGGGCCGCGACGGCCTGCTGCTGCTGTGCGGCGACTCGACGAACGCCGACCGCGACGGCTTCTCGCCCTCCGAGGCCGGGATCGGCCCGCACCTCGAGGAGGCGTTCTCGCGCTGCGACGGGCGCATCGTCGTGACGAGCTTCGCCTCGAACATCCACCGCGTGCAGCAGGTCGTCGACGCGGCCGCGGCGCTCGGGCGCAAGGTCGCGCTCGTCGGCCGCTCGATGCGCAAGAACGTCAACATCGGCCGCACGCTCGGCCACATCGACGTGCCCGACGGGATGCTCGTGCAACCCCGCGAGCTCGACGACTACCCCGACCACAAGCTCGTGATCGTCTCGACCGGGTCGCAGGGCGAGCCGCTCTCCGCGCTGCGGCGGATGGCCCACAACGACCACCGCCACATCAAGCTCCACGACGGCGACACGGTCGTCTTCTCCGCGACGCCGATCCCCGGCAACGAGCGCGCCGTCAACGACACGATCGACCGCCTCTACCACATCGGCTGCGACGTGATCACGACCGCCGACGCACCGATCCACGCCTCCGGCCACGGGCACCGCGAGGAGCTGAAGCTGATGCTCAACCTCACGAAGCCCCGCTACGTGCTGCCGATCCACGGCGACTTCAAGCGCATCCACCTGCACGCCGAGCTGGCCGAATCGGTCGGGATCGACGCCGACCGCATCTTCCAGGGCGAGAACGGGCTGCCGCTCGAGATCACGCGCAGAGGCGCGCGCTTCGGCGCCAGAGAGCAGTCCGGGATGATCTTCGTCGACGGCGTCGACATCGGCGACCCGGCCGACGTCGCCCTGCGCGACCGGCGCATGCTGAGCGCGGACGGGATCTTCATCGTCGTCGCGACGATCTCCGAGCAGGACGGCCAGTCGGTCGCGGCGCCCGAGGTGATCTTCCGCGGCGTGCCGTTCGCCGAGCAGGCCGACGAGCTGATCGAGGAGATCCGCGGCGCGGTCGAGGACTCCCTCTCACGTGCCGCGAGCGACGGGATCCGCGAGCCGGAGCTCGTCCAGCAGGAGCTGCACGACGACCTCGCCGCGTTCGTCTACGACAAGCTCAAGCGCCGCCCGATGGTGCTTCCCGTCGTCGTCGAGGTGTAGGCCGGGCGCCTGACATCCGCCTCGGCCTACGACGCCGCTTCACACCTCGCGCGGCGCGGGTGCCGGCTCGGGCGTTTCGGCGAGGGTGCGGGGGAGGCGTACGACGAAGCGGGCGCCGCCGCTCGACGCGCGCTCGGCGTCGACGGTGCCGCCGTGCGAGGCGGCGACCGCGCGCACGATCGAGAGGCCGAGGCCGGAGCCGCCGCCGGAGTCGCCGCGGCCGCGCACGAAGCGCTCGAACAGGCGCGGGCGCAGTTCCTCCGGGATGCCGGGGCCGTCGTCCTCGACGGTCAGCGCCACGTCCTCGCCCTCGCGCGCGAGCACGGCGTGGACGTGCGTGCCGGGCGGGGTGTGGCGCAGCGCGTTCTCGACCAGGTTGAGCGCCATGCGGTGCAGCTCGTCGCGCGCGCCGTCGACGACGAGCGGCTCGTGCGCCGCGATCGTCAGGCGGTGCTCGCCGGTCACCGGCTCCAGCTCCGCCGCCACCTCGACGAGCACCTGCGAGAGGTCCAGCGGCCGGTGCGGGACGGTGCGACCGGCGTCTGCGCGCGCGAGCAGCAACAGGTCGGCGACCAGCCGGCGCATGCGGTGGGAGGAGCGCAGCGCCGAGGCGGCCGCGTCGCGCGCGTCCTCGCCGTCGACGTGCTCGGCCAGCAGCTCGAGGTTCGCGAGCACGCTGGTGAGCGGCGTGCGCAGCTCGTGCGAGGCGTCGGCGACGAACTCGCGCTGGCGCACGAGCGAGGACTCCGTCTCGGCGCGCGCGTCGTCGAGCGCCTGCAGCATGTCCTCCAGCGTGCGCGCCAGCTCGGCGACCTCGTCGTCCGCCTCCGGCTGAGGCACGTGGCGGCCCGGGTCGCGCGTGCGGCCGATCTCGCGCGCGCTGGCGGTCAGCTCGGCGATCGGCGCCATCGCCCGGCGCGCGACCGTCAGGCCGGCGAGCAGCGCGAGGCCGGCGCCCGCCAGCACCCCGAGGATGAGGAAGAAGCGCACCCGCGCGACCGTGCGATCGATCGCCGAGAGCGGGCGCGCGTAGATGAGGATCCCGTCGCCGACCGGGTCGATCGCGATCCGCCGCACCTCGACGCGATAGCCGAGCTGGTCGTTCGGGAACGCGCTGTCGAGCGAGAAGCGGGGGGAGAGGAGGTGGTTCCCGCCGAAGGCGCACAGCAGCTGCGCGGGCTGGGCGAGGTAGACGCGCACCTTCGCGCCCTCGCCGCTCGCGAGGTCGCCCAGGCGTCCGCAGCGCGGGTCGCCGGTCTGCAGGTCGAAGCTGACGCGGGCGCGCGACTGGAGGTAGTTCGCCGTCTCGCGCACCGAGTCGTCGAACTGGATGCGGATCTGACGCGTCGTGAGCAGCCCGACGATGACCGCGAAGCCGCACAGGATCACGAACGTCAGCGCGGCCGAGCCGCCGGCCAAGCGCCAGCGCGTCGGCAGCCGCCGGTAGGCGGCGCCGACGCCTGCGGCCGCGCTACGCGCGGAGGACGTAACCCGCGCCGCGGATCGTGTGGAGGAGTCGCGACTCGCCACCGGCCTCCAGCTTTCGTCGCAGGTTCGAGACGAACACCTCGATCGTGTTCGTCGTCGAGAACGGGTCGTAGCCCCACACCTCGTCCAGCAGCCGCTGGCGCGAGATCACGATCCGCTCGTTGCGCATCAGGTACTCGAGCAGCTCGAACTCGCGCTGGGTCAGGTCCATCGAGCGCTCGCCGCGCTCGACCTCGTGCGTGTCCGGGTTGAGCTGCAGGTCGCCGCACACCAGGGGCGCGGCGCCGCGCGGCGGGCGCCGGCGCAGCAGGGCGCGCAGGCGCGCGAGCAGCTCCTGGCGCTCGAACGGCTTGACGAGGTAGTCGTCGGCGCCCGCGTCGAGCCCTTCCACGCGCGCTTCGAGCGCGTCGCGCGCCGTCAGCATCAGGATCGGCACGTCGTCGTTCTCGCGCAGCGTCTTCGCCACGTCGATCCCGTCGAGGCGGGGGAGGCCGAGGTCCAGCACGACGAGGTCCGGCAGGAACGCGTGGGCGTCGTCGAGCGCGCTGACGCCGTCGCTCGCGACGCGGACCTCGTATCCCTCCATGCGCAGCGAGCGCTGGAGCGTCTGCGCGATTTCGTCGTCGTCCTCGACGACGAGGACGCGGGGCGGGCGCGAGATGTCGCTCATGCGCTGATCGTAGACGGCGGTGCAGCCGGCATGGGCGCTTCTTACCTGCTCTTGAGGTCTTCGCCGGCCGGCGAGCGCCCGGCGGACCGCGCCGACCGGCCGGGGCTGCGGCGTGCCGGCCAGCAGGGGCGCGAGCGTGCACGTCGAAGCAAGCGCGCAGATGGCCACGAAGACCCGCCGCCCGAGAGCCGCGCCGAGACGGCCGCGCTCGCGCTCGCGCTCCTCCGCGAGCGCGCCGAGCGTGCGCGCCCGGCGGACCGCCGGGGGCGGCCTGCGGCGCCCGCGCGCGCCCGAGCTCTCGCCGCACCAGCTCGACCTGCTCGGCCTCGGCCTCGCCGCGCTCGGCGTCTTCCTCGCGTTCGTGCTCTACCTCGGCGCCGCCGGCGGCTCGGCCGGCGGGGCGGCGAGCGACGGGCTGCGGCTGCTGCTCGGCCGGGTCGCCTATGCGGTTCCGGTCGCGCTCGTGGCCGGCGGCCTGCTCGTCGTCGCGCGCACGCTCGTGCCGTCGCTGCGCCCGCTGCGCGCCGGCATGACCTGCCTGTTCGCGGGCGTGACGCTCGCGTTCGCCGCCGGCACGCTCGGGCTCGGCTCGGCACCGGCCGGCGCGGAGGTCTGGGACGCCGCCACGCTGAAGGCGAACGGCGGGGCGCTCGGCGCCGCCCTCTACTGGACCACGTCGCACCTCTTCTCCGACGTCGGCTCGCACATCGTCGCGGTCTTCCTGGTCCTCGCCGGCGTGCTGCTGCTCAGCGGCGCGACGATCGCCGGAGTGCTCCAGCGCGCCGCGCAGACGACGCGCAGCGCCGCGACGCTGGCGCCGCGCCGACGCCCGGAGCCGCCCGCGGCGCCGCCGCCGCCGAACCCCCGGACGACGGCCGAGCCGGTCGTCCCGCCCGAGCCCGAGGACGAGCGGCTCGTCGTGCGCGCAACGCACGTCGAGGCGCCCTCGCTCGACGGCCGCGAGCGCTATCCCGACCTCTACGGCGAGGAGGCGCCGCAGACCGGCGACGCGTTCGGCGCGGACGACGAGGACGTGCCGGCGCCCGGCGCGCCCGCGACGGCCGAGCACGCCGCGCTCGACCAGCTGGAGCTGGAGGAGCCGGACGAGCCCGGCGTCATGACCGGCGACGACGTCCCCGCCGCCGGCGGTCCGGCCCAGCCGGTGGACTCCGCGGACCTCACGCCGCAGGGGCGCTACCGCGCGTCCGTCACGGACGACCCGTCGTTCGTGTGGCGCGTTCCCGACGCCCGCTTCCTCACGCGCTCCTCCGCCGACCAGTCGCGGCCCGACACGGCCGGGCAGGAGAGAATCGCCGCGCAGCTGATCGAGGCGCTCGGCCACTTCGGGGTCGAGGCGAAGGTCGTCGGCATGACGGCGGGCCCGCACATCACGCGCTTCGAGATCCGCCTCGCGCCCGGCATCAAGGTCGGCAAGGTCGCGCAGCTCAAGGACGACCTCGCCTACGCGCTCGCCGCGACCGAGATCCGCATCCTCGCCCCGATCCCCGGCAAGCAGGCGGTCGGCGTCGAGGTGCCGAACGCCAGGCGCCGGATCGTGCACCTCGGCGACGTCTTCCAGGATCCGCCGAAGGACTGGTCGCCGCTGACCGTCTGGCTCGGCAAGGACGTCGCCGGCCGCGCGATCGGCGTCGACCTCGCGAAGATGCCGCACCTGCTCGTCGCCGGCACGACCGGCGCCGGCAAGTCCGGCTGCGTGAACGCGATGCTCTCGAGCATCCTGCTGCATGCGGATCCGCACCAGGTGAAGCTGGTGCTCGTCGACCCCAAGCAGGTCGAGCTCAACCACTACGAGTCGATCCCGCACCTGCTCACGCCCGTGATCACCAGCCCGCGCCTCGCCGCCAACGCGCTCCAGAACCTCGTCAAGGAGATGGAGGAGCGCTACGGGATCATGTCGCTCGCGCGCACCCGCTCGCTGCCGGAGCTCAACAGAGCGCGCGCCGCGCGCGACGAGCCCGCGCTGCCCTACATCCTCTGCGTGATCGACGAGCTCGCCGACCTGATGATGGTCGCGCCCGCCGACGTCGAGGACTCGATCATCCGCCTCGCGCAGAAGGCGCGCGCGGTCGGCATCCACCTCGTGCTGGCGACGCAATCGCCCCGCGTGGACGTGATCACCGGCATGATCAAGGCGAACGTCCCCTCGCGGATCGCCTTCTCCGTCTCCTCGCAGACGGACTCGCGCGTGATCCTCGACCAGAACGGCGCCGAGTCGCTGCTGGGGCAGGGCGACATGCTGTTCAGCCCGGTCGGCTCCTCGAAGCTCCAGCGCATCCAGGGCGCGTACGTCGACGAGCCGCAGATCGCCGAGCTGACGGAGACCTGGCGCAGACAGGGCGAGCCGGAGTTCCACGAGGAGCTGCTGGAGGAGGTCGTCGACGACTCGGCCTCCGGCGGGGGCGACGACGACGGCTTCGACCCCGACGAGGACCCGCTGCTGGAGGAGGCGATCGGCCTCGTCGCACAGATGGGGACCGCCTCCACGTCGATGCTCCAGCGGCGCCTGCGGCTCGGCTACACGCGCGCCGGGCGCCTGATCGACATGCTCGAGCGGCGCGGGATCATCTCCGGCTACGAGGGCTCCAAGCCGCGCCAGGTGCTGATCGGCGAGGCCGACGTGCCGCGCATCCTCGTCGCGCTGAACGAGAGACCCGGCGCGCCGTCGGCGGCGACGGCCACGGCCACGGCGCCGGAGGCGGCGCAGACGCCCGCGAACGTGGCGGCGGACGCCCCCGACCCGCCCCCGCCGATCCCCAGTCCGGACGGCCCGTGAACGCCCGTCCCGCCGCACGAGATTCATCACCGCGGCGACCCCCGGGTCGATAGCCTTCGCGTCCCCATGCCGGAGATCGGTCCCACCCTCCGCGAGGCGCGCATGCGCGCCCGGATCGACATCACCGAGGTCGAGCAGGCCACGAAGATCCGCGCCAAGTACCTGCGCGCGCTCGAGAACGAGGAATGGAACCTGCTGCCGGGTCCCACGTTCATCAAGAGCTTCCTGCGGGAGTACGCCGACTACCTCGGCCTCGACGCGCGCTCGCTCGTGGAGGAGTACAAGCTCCGCTACGACCGCCCGAGCGAGCGCGAGCTCACGCCGATCAGCCCGAACCTGGGACGCGATCGCCGCGGCGGGAGCGGCGGCCCGCGCGGGCCGCGCATCGCGCCGCGCTGGCTGATCGTCGGCGGCGCGCTCGTGCTGCTCGTCGTCGTGCTCGGGCTCGTCGGGTCGCTCGGCGGTGGCAACGACAACGCCGGCCCGACCACCGGGCCGAGCGGCGCGGCCACGGAGACCGGCACCGTCGCGAGACGACCGCGCACGCAGACGACGACGTCGCCCGCCGCACCGGCGCGGGCGAGCGTGCGGATCGTCCCGACGGGGGACGTCTACGTCTGCCTCGTGGACGGCGCCGGGAAGGTGCTGATCCCCGGGAGCCAGTTCGCCGCCGGTCAGCAGGTGCCCGTCTACCGCGCGCGCAAGCTGCGCATCACGCTCGGCAACAACGCGGTCCAGCTGCGCGTGAACGGCAGACCGGTGCCGGTGCCGGCCTCCTCGACGGCGATCGCGTACGAGATCACGCCGTCCGGCGCACGCTCGCTGGCGCCGGATCAGGCGCCGACCTGCACGTGAGCGCGCGCGCCGGCATCGTCGTCACGGGGACGGAGGTCCTCAGCGGCATCGTCTCCGACCGCAACGGCCCGTGGCTGTCCGAGCGCCTGCGCGAGCTGGGCGTCGAGCTGGCGCACATCGCGATCGTCGGCGACCGCCGCGAGGACATGGCCGCCGCGCTGCGCTTCCTCGCCGGCGAGCGCGTGGACCTGATCGTCACCTCGGGTGGGCTCGGCCCGACCGCCGACGACCTCACGACCGCCGTCGTCGCCGACTTCGCCGGCCGGCCGCTCGTGCTCGACGAGGCGCTCGGGCAGCGGATCGCCGCGATCGTCGCGCCGCTGATGGAGCGCTGGCCGAACGTCGACCGCGAGGCGATGGCGCGCGGGACGCGCAAGCAGGCGCACGTGCCGCGGGGCGCGACCGTGCTGGAGCCGGTCGGGACCGCGCCCGGCGTCGTCGTGCCGCCGGCGGACGGCGCCGGCGAGCTGCCGACGGTGCTGGTGCTGCCCGGCCCGCCGCGCGAGCTGCAGCCGATGTGGCGCGCCGCGCTGGAGACGGACGCCCTGCGCGCCGCGCTGTCGGGCGCGACCGTCTACGAGCAGGCGATCCTGCGCCTCACCGGCGTGCCCGAGTCGGAGATCGCCGAGAACGCTGCTCGTCGCCGAGCGCTCCGGCCTCGACCTCGCGCCGCTGGAGATCACGACGTGCATGCGCCGCGGCGAGATCGAGATCGCGACGCTGTACGAGCCGGACGGCACGGCCGCGTACGCGGCGTTCGCCGACTTCGTCCGCGAGCGTCACGCGGCGCAGCTGTTCTCCGACGACGGCGCGACGATCGACGACCAGGTCGCGGCGCTGCTGAACGGGCCGCCCGTACGCACGATCGCGGTCGCCGAGTCGTGCACCGGCGGGCTGCTCGCGGCACGGCTCACCGACCGGCCCGGCGCCTCCGCATACGTGGCCGGCGGGGTCGTCGCCTACTCGAACGCGGCGAAGACGGCGCTGGCCGGCGTCGACCCGGCGCTGATCGCGCGCTGCGGCGCGGTTTCCGCCGAGGTCGCGGACGCGCTCGCGAACGGCGCGCTGGCGCGGTTCGGCGCCGACGTGGGCATCGGCGTGACTGGCGTCGCCGGCCCGGGCGGCGGGACGCCGGAGAAGCCGGTCGGGCGCGTGCACGTGGCGGTCGCCGGTCGCGACGGTCGCCGCATCGCGCGCAAGCTCGACCTGCCCGGCTCGCGCGCGGACGTGCGCGACCGCACGACGACCGCGGCGCTGCACCTGCTGCGGCGCCTGCTCTCGGGCCAGGCCGACTGACGCCGATGGGGGCCGGCGCGCGCTCCGCGCCGCTGTTCGTGCGCAGACTCACCTGAGAATCGTCGCGATCCGAGCCTTGTGCCGCGACACCGAAGCGGCCTACCATCGGGGCCGGCCCCTGCGAACGGACGTTCGATTCGGTTCCGTCCGGCGGGGGGCGTACCTTCGCACTTCACGTGAGCACAAGGAGCTTCGAGCGATGAGCCAGGACGACAAGGCCGCGAAGGCCCGCGACGCCGCCCTCCAGGGCGCGTTGACGCAGATCGAGCGCCAGTTCGGCAAGGGCACCGTGATGCGCATGGGCGATCCGGGCGCGCAGGTGCGCGTGAACGCGATCCCCACCGGGGCGCTCTCGCTCGACGTGGCGCTGGGCATCGGCGGCGTCCCGCGCGGGCGCATCGTCGAGGTCTTCGGCCCGGAGTCCTCGGGCAAGACGACGCTCGTCTACCACATCCTCGCCGAGGCGCAGAAGCTCGGCGGCACGTGCGCCTTCATCGACGCCGAGCACGCGATGGACCCGCTCTACGCGAAGGAGATCGGCGTCGACATCGACTCGCTGCTCGTCTCGCAGCCGGACTACGGCGAGCAGGCGCTCGAGATCGCCGACATGCTCGTGCGCTCCGGCGCGGTCGACGTGGTCGCGGTCGACTCGGTCGCCGCGCTGACGCCGCGCGCGGAGCTCGAGGGCCAGATGGGCGACCAGACCGTCGGCGTGCAGGCGCGCATGATGTCGCAGGCGATGCGCAAGCTGACGGCGAACCTCAACCGCACGCAGACGCTCTGCCTCTTCACGAACCAGATCCGCGAGAAGGTCGGCGTCATGTTCGGCTCGCCGGAGACGCAGCCGGGCGGGCGCGCGCTGAAGTTCTACTCCTCGCAGCGGCTCGACATCCGCCGCATCGAGACGATCAAGGACGGCACCGAGGCGGTCGGCAACCGCGTGCGCGTGAAGGTCGTCAAGAACAAGGTCGCCGCGCCGTTCAAGCAGGCCGAGTTCGAGATCGAGTTCGGCAGAGGCATCTCGACGACCGGCTGCCTGATCGACTACGGCGTCGAGCACGACATCGTCACGAAGTCCGGCTCGTTCTTCTCCTACGGCGACGAGCGGCTCGGGCAGGGTCGCGCGAACGCGAAGGCGTTCCTCGTCGAGCATCCGGAGACCGCGAAGGAGATCGAGGACAAGATCTACGCCGCGCTCAAGATCACCCGCGACCTGGTCGCGCCGATCGAGGGGACGGACGCCGAGGCCGACTTGGAGCCGGCGGCCGCGGCTTAGGGGTGACGGCCGTGGAGGCTGCCGCCGCCGAGCGCTCGCGGGCCCTCGACCCGGAGCTGCGCCTCCAGCACGCGCTCGACTTCGCGTTCCGCTACCTCACGCGGCGCGACCGGACCGTGCTGGAGATGCGCCGCTACCTCGAGGGCAAGCGCGTCGAGCCGTGCGCGATCGAGCAGGCGCTGACCCACCTGGAGCGGGAGGGGTATCTCGACGACGCGCGCTTCGCGCACCAGTTCGCCGAGGACAAGCGTCTGCTCGACGAGTGGGGCGCCGACCGGATCGAGCGGCGCCTGCTGGCGCTCGGCGTCCCGGCGGCGCTCGTGCGTGACGCCGCCGCGGCGCGCGGCCGCGGCGGCGAGCTCGACGCCGCGCTCGTGCTGCTGCGCCGTCGCTTCCCGGCGCTCGGCGACGACCCGCGCGAGCGCCGGCGGGCGCTCGGCGTGCTCGTGCGCAAGGGCTACGACCACGAGCTCGCGTGGGAGGCGATCCGCGCCCACGCCGGCGCCGGCGAGCGCGACTGAGCGCGTCGCGAACCGGCGCGCCGGCGCTCGGCGATTGCGCCCTTCCCGCGCCGGTACTACGATCCAGGGCAGCGAACGACTGGCCCGCAAGGGCATGAAACAGCAGCAAATCACTTGAATCCCCGGAATCCGACCTTGTCCGCCGCGCCCCGACCCCTCAGCTCGCTTGCCGCGCGATCCCGCCGGCGAGCGCCGCTGACGCGAACGCCGGCCTAGCCGGCGCCCGAACGGCGGCGTCGCGGCACGCCGCACCAGCTTCGCCTCGTGCGCCTCGCACGGCCCGTCCGACGCTACCCAAACGGATCGTGAGCGGTCCGGCTCCCAGCCGGGCTGAGGAAGAGGAACACCCATGGAGATCGTGATCGCGGCGGCGCTGCTGACAGTGGGGCTCGTGCTCGCCGCCGTGCTCTACGGACGTGACCGGCCGGACCGCGCGCACGGCGGCGCCCGCGCCGTGGCGAGCGCCGAGGCGGACGCGGCGCTGAGCGCCCGGCGCGCCGAGCTCGTGCGGATCGAGGAGCGCGTGCTCGGCAAGGAGGAGGCGCTCGACGCCCAGCGCGCCGATCTCGCCCGGCGCGAGCGCGGCGTCGACGAGCGCGGCGCCGCGCTCGAGCGGCGGTCGGTCGAGCTCGACGAGGGCCATCGCGCGCTGGAGCGCCAGCTCGAACGCGTCGCGGGCGTCAGCGCGGCGCAGGCCAAGCAGCTGCTGCTCAGAGAAGCTCGAGGACCAGATCCGCCACGACTCGGCGAAGCTGGTCCGCCAGATCGAGGAGGAGACCAAGCGCGACGCCGACCGGCGCGTGCGCAACATCCTCTCCGTCTGCATGCAGCGGATCGCCGCCGGGCACGCGACCGAGACGACCGTCGCGGTCGTGCAGCTCGCGTCCGACGACATGAAGGGCCGGATCATCGGACGCGAAGGCCGCAACATCCGCGCGCTCGAGAACCTCACCGGCGTCGACTTCATCATCGACGACACGCCCAACGCGGTCGTCCTCTCGGGCTTCGACGGGGTGCGCCGCGAGATCGCGCGCATGACGCTCGAAGAAGCTGCTGGCCGACGGCCGCATCCACCCGGCGCGGATCGAGGAGATGTACTACCAGGCCAAGTCCGAGCTCGAGGACCACATCGTCGAGCTGGGGGAGGAGGCGGTCTTCGAGGCGAACGTGCAGGGCCTGGACCCCGAGCTGGTCAAGCTACTCGGCCGGTTGAGGTTCCGGACCAGCTACGGCCAGAACGTGCTCGCGCACTCGGTCGAGTGCTCCCGGCTGGCCGCGCTGATGGCGCACGAGCTGGGCGCCTCGCCGAGAACGGCGCGGCGCGCGGCGCTGCTGCACGACATCGGCAAGGCCGTCTCGCACGAGGTCGAAGGCCCGCACGCGCTCGTCGGCGGCGACCTCGCGCGCCGCCACGGCGAGTCCGAGGCGGTCGTGCACGCGATGGAAGCCCACCACAACGAGGTCGAGCCGCAGACGGTCGAGGCCGTGATCGTGCAGACCGCCGACGCGCTCTCCGGCGCGCGGCCCGGCGCCCGCGGCGAGTCGCTCGAGCAGTACGTCAGACGCCTGCGCGACCTCGAGCAGATCGCCACCCGCCACGACGGCGTCGAGAAGGTCTACGCGATGCAGGCCGGCCGCGAGATTCGCGTGATGGTCGCGCCGACCGCGATCGACGACGACCGCATGGCGCTGCTCTCGCACGAGATCGCCCGCGAGATCGAGCAGGAGCTCGAGTACCCGGGCCAGATCAAGGTCACGGTCATCCGCGAGTCGCGCTCGGTCGAGTATGCGAGATAGGGGCCAGGTACCCTGAGAACGGCGATGAAGCGCTACCACGTCACGACGTTCGGCTGCCAGATGAACGAGCACGACTCGGAGCGGATGAAGGGGATGCTCGAGTCGCTCGGGTACGTGGAGGCGGCGGAGCGCGAGGACGCGGACCTGATCCTCTTCAACACCTGCTCGATCCGCGAGGCGGCCGACAACCGCTTCGTCGCGCATCTCGGCGCCGCCAAGCGCGTGAAGCGCGAACGGCCGGGAACCGTCGTCGGCGTCGGCGGCTGCTGGGCGCAGTCGGTCAAGGACGAGGTCTTCGAGCGCTTCCCGTTCGTCGACGTCGCGTTCGGCCCCGGCCAGGTGCACAAGCTCGCCGAGTTCCTCACGAGCGACTCGCTGACCGCGCAGGGCTACTTCGAGTTCGAGGGCTTCGCGGGCGACCTGCCCGAGAAGCGCTCGCGCGAGTTCCAGGGCTGGCTGCAGATCTCCGTCGGCTGCAACATGGTCTGCTCCTACTGCATCGTGCCGAGCACGCGCGGGCGCGAGGTCTCGCGGCCGCTCGACGCGCTCGCCGCCGAGGTCGAGCGGATGGCGGCCGACGGCGTCTCGGAGGTCACGCTGCTGGGGCAGAACGTCAACGCCTACGGGCGCGACCTGCCGCGCCGCGGCGAGCCGGCGGCGAGCTTCGCCGAGCTGCTGGCGGCGGTCGACGCGGTCGACGGGATCGAGCGCATCCGCTACACCTCGCCGCACCCGCAGGACATGAAGGAGGACGTGATCCGCGCGCACGCCGAGCTGCCCGCGCTCTGCGAGCACGTCCACCTGCCGCTCCAGTCGGGCTCCTCGCGGATCCTCAAGGCGATGCGCCGCACCTACACGCGCGAGCGCTACCTCGACCGCGTCGCGCTGCTGCGCGAGCACGTGCCCGACGTCGCGATCACCACGGACGTCATCGTCGGCTTCCCCGGCGAGACCGAGGAGGACTTCGCGCAGACGCTCTCGCTCTGCGAGCAGGTCGCCTACGACGGCGCCTTCACCTTCGTCTTCTCGCCGCGCCGCGGCACCGAGGCCGCGACGCTGCCCGACCAGGTGCCGCACGGCGTCAAGGTCGAGCGGATGGAGCGGCTCGTCGAGGTGGTCCAGCGGCGCGCGAAGGAGCGTGCGCAGCGGTTCGTCGGGCGCACGCTCGACGTCCTCGTGGAGGGGCCGTCGCGCACCGACCCGACGCGCCTGCGCGGCCGCTCGCGCCACAACAAGGCCGTCAACTTCAGCGGCCTCGCGCAGCCGGGCGAGTACGTCCAGGTCGAGATCGCCAGCGCGACCAGCCAGACGCTCGCGGGCGAGGAGTCGCTCGTGAGCCGCGCCGCGCGGTGAGCGGCGCGCGCGGCCTCGTCGTCTTCGACTGCGACGGCGTGCTCGTCGACAGCATGGGCATCGACATGCGCGAGCTGACGCGGGCGATCGGGGCGGCCGGCGGCACGATGAGCGCGGACGAGGTGGACGAGGCGTTCCACGGCGTCGCGCTGCCGGACATCCGGCGCGGCGTCGAGCGGCATCTCGGCCGGCCCGTGCCGGACGGCTGGATGGAGCGCTTCCTCGCCGACCGTGCCGCGGCGTTCGAGCGGGAGCTGACGCCGGTCGACGGCGCCGCGGAGGCGCTCGCAGGCGTCCGCGCAGCCGGCTGGGAGCTGTGCGTCGCCTCGGGCGGCAGCCACGAGAAGATGGAGCTGACGCTGCGCGTCGCGGGCCTGCGCGACGCGATCCCCGCGGCGCGGGTCTTCTCCGCCTACGACGTCACCCGCCCGAAGCCCGCGCCCGACCTCTTCCTCCACGCGGCCGCCGTCTGCGGCTACGCGGCGGAGGCGTGCGTCGTGGTCGAGGACAGCGTCCCGGGCGTGCGGGCCGGCCGCGCCGCCGGGATGCGCACGCTCGGCTTCACCGCCGGCGACCCGCGCACCGCAGAGCGACTCGCAGCGCTCGGCGCCGAGCCGCTCGCCGACCTCCGCGAGCTGCCCGCACGACTCGCCGGCTGAAGCGTCCGGGCCTGTGCTCGCATGACGAGGGCAGGCCCGGACGCTTGGGCACCGGCGCGCGCGGGCGCGTCGCGACGCGCCGAGCGGGTAGGGCGCGACTGTGATCGATCGCACGGTCCGCCCGCGCAACTCCGGCGGCGGTCCGGCGTAGAGAGCTGATGATGAGGACGCGTCTGAGACAGAGCCGCGAGCGCGCGCTGGAGGCGATGCTCCAGACGCGCACCCACGCGTGGGAGGAGGTCGGCCTCTCGCGCCAGCTCGGCCGCCAGGCCGCCAGGCGGGCGCGCCGCGAGGCGCTCGTGCTGCTGCCGCTGCTCGTCGGCGTCCTCGTCGTCTACGCCTACCGCGACACGCTCTTCGGGCGCGACATGGACCTGCTCGTCCGCATCCTCACGGCGGTCGTGCTCGTCGCGCTCGGATGGGCGTTCGCGCGCGATGTCGGCAGGGCCGCCGGGCCGGACCTGATGCGGCGCATGGACCCCGCCACGGCCGGCACGTTCGGCTTCCTGCTGCGGCTGCTGACCGTCCTGCTCGTGACGATCGTCGCGCTGCGGATCGCCGGGCTGAAGCCCCAGACGCTCGCCGTCGGCGGCGCCTTCACCGCCGTGGTGCTCGGCCTCGCCGCGCAGCAGACGCTCGGCAACCTGATCGCCGGCGCGGTGCTGCTGAGCGCGCGGCCGTTCCGCGTCGGCGAGCGCGTGCGCCTGCAGGCGGGCATGATCGCCGGCCAGGCCGAAGGCGTCGTCAGCTCGCTCGGGCTGCTCTACACGACGCTCGCGCGCGGGGAGGACCGCATCATGGTCCCCAACAGCGTCGTGCTCGGTGCAGCCGTGATGCCGCTGCGCGAGCCGCAGTCCATCGACGTGCGCGTGCGGCTGCGCAACGGCATGAAGCCGAGCCACGTGCAGGCGCTGCTGAGCGACGCGATCCGCGTGCCGCTGCGCGCGACGCCGCACATCGCGCTGGAGGAGATCGACGGCGAGCAGGTCGTCGTGCGGATCCAGGCGACCCCCGAGCACGCGCGCGACGGCGCGCAGCTCGCCGACCAGATCCTCCACACCGTCGGCGCGTTCACCGACGAGCACGCCGCCGTCGGCTGATGCCGGCCACCGCCGCGAGCGCGGCCGGCGCCGCTCAGCGGTTGTCGCGCTGTGCGGCGGTGAGGCCGTCGGCGACCCGCTGCGCGCCCATGCGTCTGCGCAGGCTCGCCGCGACGTCGGGCGGCGTCACGCCCGACAGCGCGATGCCGGCGCGCACGCTCAGCGGCGCGACGTCGACCTCCGCCTTGTCGCGCTCGATCGCGCGCACGACGCCGGCGGCGACGTCCTGCGGCGTGCGCGTGCCGACGCCCGGCGGCAGTCTCACGCCGGCGTTCGCGAACATGCCGGCGTCGCGGATGAAGCCCGGGAAGATCGTCGAGACGCCGACGCCGGCGGGCGCGAGGTCCTCGCGCAGGGCGAGCGCGAAGCCGCGCACGCCGAACTTCGTCGCCGAGTAGAGCGCGCCACCGCCGGCCGCGACCTTGCCCGCCGTCGAGGAGATGAAGACGACGTGTCCGCGGCCGCGCCGGGCCATGCCGTCGGAGAGCGCCTTCGCGAGCTGGATCGGCGCGCGCAGGTTCACGTCGAGCGCGCGGTCGATCTGCTCCGCGGTGTAGTCGTCGAGCGTGCCGCTCGCCGGCAGCGCCGCGTTCGCCACGAGGATCTCGACCTCGCCGGCCGCGGCGGCGAGCCGCTCGACGGCGTCGCGCTCGGCCAGGTCGACCGCGAGCGCGCGGCCGCCGACCTCGGCGGCGAGCGGCTCGAGCACGTCGGCGCGCCGTCCGGTCAGCACGAGCTGCGCGCCGCGCGCGGCGAGCGCCCGCGCGATCGCGTGGCCGATGCCGCCGCTGGCGCCGGTCAGCAGGACGGTTCCCTGGATCGCGGTCATGGCGCGAAGCCTGTCACAGGCGCGCGCGGAAGGGCGCCGCCGGAGCAGACGGGGCGAGCGGCGCCGGCCCGCGAGCAGCGGCGGACGCAGCGCAGCCCGGCGAGCTCAGGCCCCGAACAGCGCGACGGTCGCGGTGAACGCGTGCAGGAAGCTCGCGCCGCCGACCGGGCCGATCTCGCCGGCCGCGAAGAAGCCGGCCGACGGGGCGCCGCCGAGCTCGTCCGAGAGCGCGCCGGCGTCATGGTTCTCGATCCCGAACATCGCGCGCCCGCGGCCGTTGCAGGAGAACGCGAGCGCGCCGGCGGGCGCGCCGCCGAGCGCCGAGACCCGCAGCTGCAGCTGCTCCTGCAGGTCGCGGTCGGCCGACGCCGCGTCACGCGCGTGCAGGCGCAGCACCTGGCCCTCGCGCACCGGCGCCGCGACGGCGAGCGTCCCGCCGACCGGGTCGGCGCCCATCAGCTGGCGCACGAGGAAGTCGCCGTGGCCGTACTCCGGGCGCCCGCCGTCCACCACGAGGCCCACGAGCAGGCCGCCGGCGATCAGCGTGCGCTCGACCGGGTCGAGCTCCTCGATCACGCCGCGTATGCGGTCCAGCGCAGGGTGGCCGGCCAGCTCTCTGATCACGTTCCCCTCGGCCTCGGTGATCGTCAGCTCGGGCCCGACCGGCGTCGCGCCCTGCGAGACGCACGGCAGCAGGTCGACCTCGTCGAAGCGCACGCCGACGGCGCCGCCGTCGACCACCTCGTCGCCGTGGAACAGCACGCTCGTCTCGTCGGGGCGCCGCGCGCTCGCGAGGCCGCCGATCACCGGCACGCCGGGCGCGCGCGTCGCGAGGTCGTGCAGCAGCGGGTCGGTCGGGAACGACCAGGGGTCCGGCAGCAGGATCGCGCCGCGCGCGCCCGCGAGGTCCTCCATGCCCATCACGGCGACCGAGTCCTCGTGCACGGACGCGGTCGCGTGGAAGGTCGTCGCGCAGCCGCCGCCGAGCGACGCCGCCCACACGGTCACGGCCGTTCCAGCCTCGTGCTCGGCCCCGCACCCGAGCACGCCGCCCGCGCCGCAGCCGACGAGCGCGCCCGGGCGCAGTGCCTCGTGGACGCCCTCCAAGGTCGCCTCCGGCTGCTCCATGTGGGCGCCGGCGGCGAACAGCACCACGAGGTCCGCGCTCGCGCCGCCGAGGCCGGCGCCAGCCTGCTGCGCGGCCTCGATCGCGCCGACGCGCGCGTCCTCGCGCGTCGAGATGCCGGTGCCGATGCGTGCCCCCATGCGTCCCACCATACTCCGGCGCGGAAGGCGCGCCGACCGGTCGCCGGGCGCACGGCATACTGCGCGCGTGGCCTCGCCAGCGGTCATCGCGATCTTCGGCCCGACGGGGATCGGCAAGACAGCCGTCGCCGTCGCGCTCGCCGAGCGCCTGCGCGCGGCCGGGGAGGATCCGGTGGCGATCTCCGCCGACGCGCTGCAGGTCTACGCCGGCCTCGAGCGCCTGACGGGCGTCGCGAGCGCGGCCGAGCAGGCGATGCTCGAGCACCGGCTGCTGTCGTTCCTGCCGGTCGACGCGACCTTCAGCGCCGGCCAGTACGCAGCGCTCGCGCACGCCGAGATCGACGCGGCGCTCGCGGCCGGGCGGCGGCCGATCGTCGTCGGCGGCACAGGGCTCTACCTGCGCGCCGCGCTGACCGAGCTGAGACTGCGCCCGCCGCCGCCGGAGGGCGTGCGCGAGCGCTGGGAGCGCGAGCTGGCGCTGCGCGGCGCGCCCGCGCTGCACGCCGAGCTGGCGCGCCGCGCGCCGTGGGCGGCGAACGGGATCGACTGCAACGACCGCCAGCGGATCCTGCGCGCACACGAACTGCTGGACGCGGGCGAGCTCGAGCCGCCGGACGGGCCTTCGCAGCTGTGGACCGACGAGGTCCGCCACCCGACGCTGCTGGCGGGCCTGACGATGGAGCGCGAGGCGCTCTACGCGCGCATCGACGCGCGTGTGGAGGAGATGGTCGCCGCCGGGGCGCGCGAGGAGGCGCTGCGCGCCCACGCCGCCGGCGCCTCGGAGACCGCGCGCAAGGCGCTCGGCTTCGAGGAGCTGCTGACCGGCGACGTGGCCGCGATGCAGCGTCGCACGCGCAACTACGCGCGCCGCCAGCTCACGTGGATGCGCAAGCTGGCGGGCGCGCGGACGATCGACGTGACCGGGCGGACGGCCGAGGAGGTCGCCGCCGAGATCCTCAGCTGACGACCTTGGCCTTCAGCCGCTCGAACTCCTCCTGCGAGATCGCGCCTCTCTCGCGCAGGTCGTTGAGCTTGTGCAGCTCGTCCGCCGCCGAGGAGCCGGCGACGGAGCGGATGTACTCGTCGCTGGCCTCCTTCATCTGCTTCTGCTCGGCGAGCGCCCGCTCGCGCATCCCGCCGCCGCGGGCGATCAGGTAGATCAGCACCGTGATGATCGGCAGGAACACGAGGAAGAAGACCCAGACCGCCTTCCACCAGCCTGAGAGCTCGTGGTCGCGGAACAGGTCGATCAGCACCGTGATGAGGATCCAGATCCAGATCACGATGAAGAAGATCGAGAGGACCGTCAGCAGTGCGTCGCCGAGGTCGTAGCTGGCGAGGATGGGTGGCATGCGCGCCTCCGGGTCGGGGGATTGAGCAGTCTGCTCCGACTGAACGCTAACCCCCGTGCCGGCGCGCGTGGGGATTTCGCGAGGCGATAGGCTCCGGCGCCGCCGCGCCCGGCGCGGCAGGCGATCCCGCGACCGGAGGCGACAGGTGCAGTTCGAGAAGTGGCAGGCGCTCGGCAACGACTACATCGTGGTCGAGCAGCGCGCGCTGCCGTTCCCGCTGACGGCCGCGCGCGTGCGCGCCATCTGCGCCGGCCACTTCGGCGTCTTCGCCGACGGGATCCTGCTGCTGAGCGAGCCGGCGCAGCCGGGCTTCGTGGCGAAGCTGACGATCTTCAACCCGGACGGCTCGGAGGCCGAGCTCAGCGGCAACGGCGCGCGCGAGGCGATCATGTACCTGCGCCGCCACGGCTGGACCGACGCCGACGTCTTCTCGATCGAGACCGCCGCCGGCGAGATCCGCCCGACGATCACCGGCGAGACGACCTGCCGCGTCGACATGGGGCGCGCGAAGTTGGCGTCCAAGGACTATCCGGGCGGCCCCGACGACGGGCGCGGCACGCTCGCCGTGGACGGGCGCGACCGGGCCTTCCAGCACGTCTCGATCGGCAACCCGCAGTGCGCGATGCGCGTCGACTCCGTCGAAGAGCTGGCGGCGCTCGACCTGCCGGCGCTCGGTCCGGGGATCGAGCACAGCGCGCTGTTCCCGAACCGCACCAACGTCTCCTGGTACGCGGAGCTGGCGCCCGATCGCATCCGCGCGCGGATCTTCGAGCGCGGCGTCGGCGAGACCTTGTCCTCCGGCACCGGCGCCACCGGCGCGGCGATCGCGCACGTGCTGCGCGGCGGCGACTCGCCGGTCGTCGTCGAGCTGGACGGCGGCGAGCTGACCGTGGAGGTGGGCGAGGACCTGCACGTGAACCTGACCGGCTGGGCGGTCCCGGTGTTCGCCGGGACGCTCTCCGACGACTTCCTCAAGGAGCTGCATGCGACCGAGTAGACGCCTCGACCTGATCCCGCCCTACCTGTTCGCGCAGCTGGAGCGCAAGATCGCCGAGAAGAAGGCGGCGGGCGTCGACGTCATCTCGCTCGGCATCGGCGATCCCGACACGCCGACGTACGCGCCGATCGTCGCGGCGATGCAGGCGGCCGTGGCAGATCCGGGCACGCACCAGTATCCGTCGAACCGCGGGCGGCAGGACTTCCGCGAGGCCGTCGCCGCCTTCTACGCGCGCCGCTTCGGCGTGACGCTGGACGCGGACGCCGAGGTGATGCCGGCCATCGGCGCGAAGGAGTGCATCTTCAACCTCAACCTCGCGTTCCTCGACCCGGGCGACTGCGCGCTCGCGTCCGATCCCGGCTACCCGGTCTACACCGGCGGGCCGACGCTCGTCGGCGCCGACGCGGTGCTGATGCCGCTCGTGCCGGAGCTGGGCTTCGCGCCCGACCTCGACGCGATCTCGGCAGCCGACGCTGCGCGCGCGAAGCTGATGTTCCTCAACTATCCGAACAACCCGACGGGCGCGGTCGTGCCGGACGGGCTGTTCGAGCGCGTCGTCGCGTTCGCGCAGGAGCACGACATCCTCGTCGTGCACGACAACGCCTACAGCGAGACGACGTACGACGGCTACGTCGCGCCGTCGTTCCTCGCGACGCCGGGCGCGAAGGACGTCGGCGTCGAGGTCTTCTCGCTCTCGAAGGGCTACAACATGACCGGCTGGCGCTGCGCCTTCGTCGCCGGCAACGCGGAGGCGATCGCGCAGTACTGGCGGCTGAAGTCGAACGTCGACTCCGGGCTGTTCGAGGCGGTGCAGCTGGCGGGCGTCGCCGCGCTCTCGCCGGCGGTGGACACCGAGGTCGCCGCGATGAACGACGTCTACAAGCGCCGCCGCGACCTCGTCTGCGACGCGCTGCGCGCCGCCGGCGTCGACGTGACCCCACCGAAGGGCACGATCTACGTGTGGGCGCCGGTGCCGGCCGGCTACGAGAGCGCCGCCGCCTACTGCGAGCACGTGCTGGAGGAGACGGGCGTCGTGATCTCTCCCGGCGGCGCCTACGGCGCCTCCGGCGAGGGCTTCTTCCGCATCTCGCTCACGACCCCCGACGACCGCCTGCTCGAGGCCGTCGAGCGGATCGAGCAGCTCGGCTGAGCGCGCCCGGCAAGCGCGTCGCGACGATCTAGACTGGATGTCGTGACGAGCGCGAAGAACCGCAACGGCCGGGTGACGCAGACGCCCGGCCGCCGCGACGGCGCACCGGCGGGGCGGGCGCGTCAGCGCGCGCTCGCGATCGGCGTGCTGGAGAGCGGGGAGGACCTCTCCGAGCTGGAGGAGCTGCTGCGCACCGCCGGCGTCGCGACCGTCGGCCAGATGGTCCAGCACCGCGAGCAGGCGCACCCGAACACGTACTTCGGCCCCGGCAAGCTGGAGGAGCTGAGAGTCGCGATCAAGGCGCAGGACGCGAACGTGGTCGCGTGCGACGACGAGCTCTCGCCGCGCCAGGGCCGCAACCTCGAGGAGGCGCTCGGCACGCCGGTCGTCGACCGCACGGCGATCATCCTCGACATCTTCGCCGGGCACGCGCACTCGGCCGAGGGCAAGCTGCAGGTCGAGCTGGCGCAGCTCGAGTACAACCTCGCGCGCATGCGCGGCCTGTGGACCCATCTCGAGCGCCTCGGCGCCGGCGCCGGGGCGCCCGGCGGCGGCCCCGGCATCGGCACGCGCGGACCGGGCGAGACGCAGATCGAGACCGACCGCCGCCTCGCGCGCGACCGCATCACCGCGCTCAGACGGCGGCTGGAGCGCGTGAAGGGCTCGCGCGAGACGATGCGCGCCGAGCGCACGCGCGCGCAGCTGCCGACCGTCGCGCTCGTCGGCTACACGAACGCCGGCAAGTCGACGCTGCTGAACGTGCTCACCGGCGCGGAGGTCGGCGTGCGCGACCGCCTCTTCCACACGCTCGACCCGACGACGCGCGGCTGGCGCCTCGGCGGCCGCGACTACCTGCTGACCGACACCGTCGGCTTCATCCGCAAGCTGCCGCACCAGCTCGTCGACGCCTTCGGCGCGACGCTGGAGGAGACGCGCCTCGCCGACCTGCTGCTGCACGTCGTCGACGCCTCCACGCCGGAGGACGAGCTGAACGCGATGATGCGCGCCGTGCACGAGGTGCTGGAGGAGATCGGCGCCGGCGACCGGCCGCGCTTGCTGGTCCTCAACAAGGCCGACGCGCTCGATCCGGCGGCGCGCGCGGACGTGCTGCTGCGCCATCCGGACGGCGTGCTCGTCGCGGCGCTCACGGGCGAGGGGCTCGAGCAGCTGGGGGAGCGGATCGAGGCCGATCTCGCGCACTCGCTGCGCGACGTCGAGCTGCTGCTGCCCTACCGCGACGGCGACCGCCTCGCGGAGCTGCACGAAGTCGCCGGCGACCTCGTGCGCGAGGACACCGCCGACGGCGTGCTCGTGCGCGCCCGCGTCCCCGCGACGGTCGCCGCGCGCTTCGAGCGCTACGCGGTGGACGGGCGTCCCGCGTGAGCGGAGCGCTCGACGCAGCGCGGACGCGGGCTACGCCAGTCTGCCGGCGCGCAGGAAGTCGCGCGCCGCGTCGGCCGGGGCCCGGTGGTCGAGCGCGACCGCCGCGTTCAGCTGCCGGATCGCGTCCGTCGTGAGCGCGGCGCTGACGGCGTTCACGGTCTTGGCGAAGCCGGCTCCTTCGGCGGTCAGCACGCGCGTCGCGACGACCGGCGTCAGCTGCTGGAAGCCGAACAGGTGGGAGGGATCCGCAAGCACGACGTATCTGCCGTCGGCGAGCTGACCGTCGGTCCGCCGCACCGCGGCCGCGTCGACCATGCCGTCGTCGAGCGCGCTGTACTGCAGGCCGATCGTCAGCGGTGCGAAGTCGACGTCCGTCAGGCCGTAGACGCGCGCGAGGCCGGCGAGCCCCGCCCGGCGGCTGCTGCGCAGCTCGGGCGCGCCGCCGAGGCGAACGGTGCCGGCGCCTGCGAGGTCGCCGATGCTCTGCAGTCTGTGAGCGCGCGCGAACGCCGGCGTCACAGCAAGCGCGCCGGCGTCGCTGAACGGCGTCGGCGACAGCAGCGTGAAGCCGTGGCGGCCCGCGTAGTCCTGCGCGGCGGCGAACGCCGCGCCGGCGTCCGGGTACGCGGTCTCGTCGTGCGCGACGGCACGCGCGAACGTGCCGACGGAGGTCGGGTAGAGGTCGATCTGGCCGCTGCGCAGCGCGGCGTCGGCGATCTCCGGGGAGCCGAGGTTCTGCCGCAGCCGCACGCGGAAGCCATGCGCCTCGAGCGCCTGCTTGTAGACCTCGCCGAGCACGAGCTGCTCGGAGGAGGCGCGCGTCCCGAGCGTCACGGCCGGCCGCCCGTCGCCGGGGCCCGCGCGGTCCGCCCGCGGGCTCGCGCCGCCGTCCCCGCCGCCGCAGCCGCCGGCGACGAGCGCCGCCGCGGCGAGCAGTGGGAGGAGTCGGCGGGTCGCTGCCATCGCCGTGGATCCCATCACACGCCCGCCGCCCGCCGCGCCTCCGCGTGCGCGGCGTCCTCGAGCGCGTCGTCGAGCGGCGCGAGCGGCACCTCGCGACCGAGCGCGCGGGCGATCAGCCAGTCGGCGAGCCACACGTTCTTCGGCAGCAGCGGGCCGTGCAGGTAGGTGCCGATCACGTTGCCGCGACGCACGCCCTCGAAGCCGCTCGCGCCGTCGTTGCCGTGGCCGCGCAGGACGCGGCCGAGCGGCTGCGCAGCGGGCCCCAGCTGCGTGCGGCCGCCGTGGTTCTCGAAGCCGGCCAGCACGCGCGGCCGGCTCAGGCCGTCCAGCTCGACCTCGATCGCGACGTTGCCGATCAGCCGCGGGTGGGCGGGATCGGTTCCCCGCACCGTGCGCAGGTCGACGAGGCCGGCGCCCGGCAGCGTCTCCTCGCCCAGCTCGTAGGAGTGGCCGAGCAGCTGATAGCCGCCGCAGACGGCGAGCAGCGGCGCGCCGCGCTCCGTCGCCGCGTGCAGCCCCTCGCGCTTGACCTCGGCGAGGTCGAGGGCGCACAGCCGCTGGTCGCGATCCTGGCCGCCGCCGACGTAGAAGAGGTCGGCGGCATCCGGATCGAGCGGCTCGCCGAGGCCGCTGCGCAGCAGCTCGAAGCCGATCCCGCGCCACTCGCAGCGACGCTGCAGCAGCAGCAGGTTGCCGCGGTCGGCGTAGATGTTCATCAGATCGGGGTAGAGCGCGCAGACGCGCAGCGTGCCGCTCATGCGCGCGCCTCCGCGCCGGCATCCGGCGGCGCCGCCAGGAGCACGACCTCGCTGCCGACGTGCTCGTCGGTCATCTCGACGAAGCGCCTGCCGGCGGCGGCGAAGCCGAGCGCGACGCCCTCCGCCTCGAGCGTGTCGCCGTCGAGGCGGTCGAGCCGCACGGCGTCGCCCTCGGCGGTGCGGGCGCCCGCCGGCGAGACGGTCTGGCGGATGCGCTCGATCGTCGTGCCGCCCGCGTCCGGGCGGACCGCGACCGGCTGGCTCGCGAACACCCAGCCGTCGCGCTCGAGCAGGTCCGGCAGCGGCGGCTCGGCGTGCGCGGCGTCGAAGCCCTCCATCGCGTCGGCGAGCGCGCAGGCGAGCAGGCCGCCGGGCACAAGCGCCGCGAGCGCGCTGCGCAGCAGGCCCGCGCGGCCGCCGGGACCGCCGAGCAGCTGGATCGTCTGCATCGGGGCGAGGACGAGCGAGACGCGGCGCGGCGCGAGCGCGGCGGCGAAGTCGCGCGCGTCGGCCACGACCGTCTCCACCGGCAGGCCCGCCGCCGCCGCGCGCTCGTCGAGCGCCGCGAGCAGCCGCGGGTCGACGTCGAGCGCGACGACGGCGTGCCCCGCGCGCGCGAGGTCGAGCGCGACGCGGCCCGTGCCGGCGCCGAGGTCGAGAACCGGGTCGCGCCCGCCCGCCGGGGCGTGCGCGCCCGCCAGCTCGCGCCACAGCGGCAGGTCCTGCTGGTAGCGGCCGCACTCGAGGTCGTGCCACAGCACGTGCAGCTGGTCGGGGGCGAGGACGGTCTCGTCGCCGCCGGCGGCGGCGCCGGCCGGTCGATCGGGCGCGGCGGAGCGGCGCGCCGGCTCGCTCATCGCCAATACTCCGGCGCCAGGCCGCGGCGGGCGAGCAGCTCGCGCAACGACAGCAGGGCGGTGTAGGTCGGCAGCGCGAACAGGGTCGCGCCGGCGGCGGCGTCGCGGGCCGCGTCGAGCGCGCGCTCGAGCTCGGGCACGACCACGAGCCGCGCGGGCTCGACGCCGGCGTACTTGAGCCGCACGGCCAGCTCGGCCGCGCGCGTGCCGGCGCACGTGATCCGCCGCACGCGGCCGGCGAGCAGCTCGAAGTCGGCGTCCCAGACCCACGAGACGTCGCGCCCGTCGGCGACGTTGTCGTTGAGCACCGCGAGCAGGTCGATGCTGTCCCCGCCCGCCCCGTCCTCGAGCGCGAGCGTGCGCAGCACCTCGTTGGCGCCGGCCGGGTTCTTGATCAGCAGGATCGAGAGCGGCACGCCGCCGAGGTCGATCGTCTCGGCGCGCCCGAAGACGGCTTCGACGGCATGCAGGCCCGTCGCGACGTCGGTGCCGGGGACGCCGAGCGCATGGCACAGCGCAGCCGCGCCGAGCGCGTTGTAGACGTTGTAGAGGCCGGGGAGGGGGAGCGCCACCGTGGCGCGCTCCGCGCCGATCGCCAGCGCGAACGTCGCGTCGCGCGTCCCGTTCAAGCGCACGTCCGTGGCGACGACGTCGGGCTCGGGCCGGCGCGCGCCGCACTGCGGGCAGCGGTAGCGGCCGAGGTGGCCGAGGTAGACCGCGTCGTAGACGTAGGCGTGGCCGCATCTGCGGCAGTGCTTCGAGTCGGCGGCGTGCTGCATCTGCGCCAGCGCCATCGCGTCGTCCTCGACGCCGAACGTCGTCACGTGGTCGCGGCCGCGACCGAGGTCGGCGACGAGCGGGTCGTCGGCGTTGAGCACGAGCCGCGTCTGCGGCGGCAGGCCGGCCACGACCTCGGCCCAGCGCTCGGCGATCGTCTCCAGCTCGCCGTAGCGATCGAGCTGGTCGCGGAACAGGTTGCTCAGCAGGACGGCGCGCGGCTCCAGCTCCTGCGCGAGCTGCGGCAGCCACAGCTCGTCGACCTCGAACAGGCCGAGGTCGCCGTCGATCCCGCTCCCGCGTGCCGCGTCGAGGAGGGTGGACGCGATCCCGCCGGCCATGTTCGCGCCCGCGCGGTTGTGCACGAGGCGCGTGCCGCGACGCTCGAGGATCGTCGCGACCATCGCGGCGGTCGTCGTCTTGCCGTTCGTCGCGGAGATCGCGACCGAGCCCTCCGGCAGGCGGGCGGCGAGCGCGCGGATCGCCTGCGGGTCGAGCCGCATCAGCAGCTTGCCGGGCAAGCTCGTGCCGCCCCCGCGGCCGGCGGCGCGCGCGAGCCCGCCGACCGCGCGAGCGACCGTCAGCTTCGGCCGCAGTGCGCTCACGGGACGATCACCCGCACCGCGGCGGGCAGCGTGCGGACGGTCGCGGGCAGCTCGGCGAGCGGGTCGCCGTCGGCGTAGAGCGTGAACGGGCGGTCGGCGGCGATGCGCAGCTCGCGCGCGCGGCGCACCGTCACCTCGTCGTTGAGGACGTGCCGGCCGCTGAAGACTCTCGGCAGCCCGCGCAGGTAGCGGCGCCTGCTCACCGCGTCGACGGTGACGACGTCGAACATCCCGTCCTCCAGCGAGGCGTCCGGCGCCAGCACCATGCCCCCGCCGAACTGGCGCCCGTTGGCGGCCGCGACGCTGTAGCCCTCGTGCACGAGCGGCTCGCCGTCGAGCTCCAGCTCGAAGCGCGCCGGGCGCCAGCTCGCGAGCGCGCGCAGGGCGCCGTACAGATAGGCCGCGTCGCCGGGGACCCGCGTGGCGTTCGCGATCCGGTTCGCGTCGGAGTCGAATCCGCAGCTGGCGATCCCGACGAACGCGCGCTCGCCGCAGACGCCGAGGTCGACCGCGCGCTCGCGCCCGTTCGCGATCAGCGCCGCGGCGGCCGCGGGGTCGCGCGGGACGCCGAGGGTGCGCGCGAAGTCGTTGCCGCGCCCACCCGGCACGATGGCGAGCAGGCCCTCGCCGGCGCCGCCGGCCGTTCGGAGCCCGTCCGCGACCGCGCCGACGAGCCCGTCGCCGCCCAGCGCGGCCGCGACGTCTCCGGCCGCGCCGGCCGCCTGCGCCAGGGCGCGCGCGTGCGCGACGTCGCGCGTGTGCTCGAGGCGCACGCGCAGGCCGGCGTCGCGCAGCGCCCGCTCGGCCGCGGGCAGCGCGCGCAGCGCGCGGCCGCCGCCGGCCGACGGGTTGACGATGAGCGCGACGTCGCGGTCCATCACCGGAACGCTACACGCGGCCCCGCAGGAAGCGCCGGCGCCGAGGCGACGCGCTGGGCGCTTCGCCGAACGGTCATGCCGGGCCGGGCCGCTCGTTATGCTTCGCCGCCGTGTCCAAGCGAACCACACCGCCGCTGCTGCTCGCCCTGATCGGCGCGTTGGCGCTCGCTTTGCTCGCCGGCTGCGGCAGCTCGAGCAGCAGCGAGACGACCACGACGGCAGCGCAGACCGACACGACCGCGAGCGACGGGCCCTGCAAGTCGGTCGACCAGCCCACGCCGAAGGGTGCGCAGCACCTGGCCAAGCCGAAGCTGATGCTCGACCCGAGCAAGACCTGGACCGTCGACGTGACGACGAACTGCGGCTCGTTCTCGATCCAGCTCGACGTGGCGCGCGCGCCGAAGACCGCCGCGTCGTTCGCCTCGCTCGTCAAGAAGGGCTTCTACGACGACCTCACGTTCCACCGCATCGCGCAGGGCTTCGTGATCCAGGGCGGCGACCCGCTCGGCAACGGCACGGGCGGCCCCGGCTACAAGATCGTCGAGAAGCCGCCGAAGGGTCTGCAGTACTCGCACGGCGTCGTCGCGATGGCGAAGACGGCGACCGAGCCCGACGGCGCCTCCGGCAGCCAGTTCTTCATCGTGACGGCGGAGGACGCCGGCCTGCCGCCACAGTACGCGCTCGTCGGGAGAGTCGTGCAGGGACTCGACGTCGTCGACGCGATCGGCGCGCTGCCGCTCGCGCAGGGCTCGAACCCGACCGATGGCCCGCCGGCCGAACCGGTCGTGATCGAGTCGATGAGACTGACGTCGAGCTGAGCCGCGGCCCGCCACGGCACGGACCGCTCAGAACAGCTGGTTCTGCGTGGGCTCGGACTGCGCCGGCGCGAGGCACTCCGGCCCGTCGTAGCGCGCGTCGTTGACCGCCTTGGAGACGGCGCGCGCGTGCGTTTCGGCGTCCGGCAGCGCGCGCAGCATCGCCTGCAGCCGCTGCGGCGGCGTGTCCGGGTCGAGCCAGTCCGCCTCGTCGGCCGGGTCGAGGATCACCGGCATGCGTGGATGGATGTGCGCGACGACCGGGTTCGCGGCCGTCGTGACGATCGTGCAGCTGCGCAGCAGCTCGCCGTGCGGATCGCGCCACGCGGTGCGCAGCCCGGCGAACGCGAACGGGCCGCCGTCGCCGCGCGTGATGTGGAACGGCTGGCGACCACCGCCTCCGGCGGCGGCGCTCCCGTCACGCTGCCACTCGTAGAAGCCGTCGGCCACGATCAGGCAGCGCCCGCGGCGGAACGGCTCGCGGTAGGCCGGCTTCTCGGCGACCGTCTCGGCGCGCGCGTTGATCATCTTGAAGCCGATCGACGGGTCCTCCGCCCACGGCGGCACGAGGCCCCAGCGCAGCAGCGCGCCGGTCGGGCCGCCCTCGCGGCGCACGACCGCGAGCACCTCGTCGCCCGGAGCGACGTTGAAGCGCCGGCCGATCGCGACCGACTCGCCCAGTGGGAAGCGCGCGCGCAGCTGGCCGGGCGTGGTGGAGGCGAGCGTGAAGCGGCCGCACATCGGTCGGCTCCCGGCGCGCGTCGGGCGGGTCAGCCGCGGCCGGCCGCCGCGGCGGCTCTCGCCCGCCCCTGCCGGCGCCGTCCGAGCAGCGCGAGCACGCCGAGCACGGCGGCGACGATCACGATGCCGAGCAGGAGCGCGCCGACGAGCGAGACGCCGCCGAACGGCAGCGAGACCAGCTCGGCGAGCCCGAGCCCGACCGCCAGCAGCACGACGACGATCGCCAGGATCAGCAGGTAGCCGCGCATCCGCAGCAGCACGCTCGCCCCGGGCGGCGGCGCGACGAGGCCCATCAGCCGCAGCATCAGCAGCTGACGGTCGCTCGGCGGCGCCTGGCCGAGGCGCGTGACGGCGTCCTTGAGGTCGCCGGCGCGGCGCTCGGCGAGCGCGATCGACGCGTCCGCCATGCGGCGCAGCTGCATCCGCTCCTGCGGGCGCGCCGCCGCCAGCGCTCTCTGGTAGTAGGCGCGCGTGGCTCTCCCGTCGTAGCGCTCCGCGGCGCGTGCGCCCAGGATCGCGTACGCGGCCGAGCGGAAGCGCGTCTCCGCCTCCAGCTCCTCGTCGCTGCGCGACTCGAGCTGCTCCATCGCGGCCAGGCCGCCGGCCTGGACCTGCCGCATCGCACGGGGCTTCTGCTGCTTCGCCATAGGGCGGACAGTCTAGAGCGAGCGGGCGTGCGCGTGCCGCGCCCGGGCGAGCGCTACGGCGCGCCCGCGCCGCCGGAGCGCGAGGGCGCCGGGGACGGCGAGGCCGACGTGCCGCCCCCCGACGTCGCGCGGGTGCGTGCGGCGCTCGGCGCCCCGCGCCCGGGGCGGCGCCCCGGCGGGATCACGTAGATCCGCTGGCTCTCGTAGGAGTCGCCGCCGCTGTCCGCGCTCGCCGGCGGCGTGCGGTAGACGTCGACGTGGCGGCCGACGATCGCCCCGCCGGTGTCGTCGGCGCGGAACCAGCCGCCGCCGGCGGTGCGGCGGTAGGCCGCGATGTAGACGCGCGAGCCGAGCGGGATCAGGCCGGGGTCGACCGCGATGCTGCGGTAGAAGCGCAGCGGCAGCGACGGCCCGGGGGCGAAGCGCACGCCGGGCAGGGGCACGTATCGCCGTCCGGCGCCGTTGGACCAGCCGCCGCCGTCGAGCGGGAAGGTGAGGCGATGCGACCTCGTGAGCCAGTAGGCGCCGGCGCGCCACACCGGCGAGCCGCCCTTCCCGCCGGCACGGCCGAGGCGGCTCGGACGGCCGCGATCGGTCACCCAGCCGCCCCGGCCGACCGCGTCGATGTGGTACTGGCGGCCGTCGAGGCCGACGCCGTCGCCCTCCATCGAGACGCCCGTCGCCGAGTAGAGCCAGTCGATGCGGTGCCGGCCCGGCAGCCCCGGCGCCTTCACGCGCCGGCCGACGAACCAGGCCTCCGGCACCGGGAAGTACTCCGTCACCGTGACGCCGCCGAGCCAGCGGGCCTTGCGGATCGGCTTGGCGGTCGCGGCCGCGGGCAGCGCGGCCGCGAGCAGAGCGCAGCAGACGAGGGCGGCGAGCAGGCGGACGCGCGTCACTGGAGATGGCATCGGTCGCTGGAACACGAGCTTGAGCGCCGGGATGCGGCCTGCGTGCACGGTACTGTCTGCGCATGCGGATGCGTGCCGCGGTGCTGGAGGAGCTCGGAGCGCCGCTCGTCGTGCAGGAGGTCGAGCTGGCCGAGCCGGGCCCCGAGGAGGTGCTCGTGCGGCTCGTCGCCTGCGGCGTCTGCCACACCGACCTCTACACGGCGTCGGGCGCGGACCCGTCGGGCTACGCGCCGTGCGTGCTCGGCCACGAGGGCGCCGGGGTGGTGGAGCGCGTGGGGGAGGACGTGACGCTCGTCGCACCCGGCGACCACGTCGTGACGCTGTTCTCGCCGCAGTGCGGGGAGTGCGTGCACTGCCGCAGCTCGCGCACGAACCTGTGCCTCGCGATCCGCGAGCAGCAGAACAGGGGCTACCTGCCGGATGGCACGACGCGCCTCTCGCGCGGCGGCGAGCCGTTGCGCCACTTCATGGGGACGTCGACCTTCGCCGAGTACACGGTGATGCCGCAGATCGCGCTGGCGAAGATCGACCCCGAGGCTCCGCTGGAGGGCGCCGCGCTGTTCGCGTGCGGCCTCTCGACCGGCCTCGGCGCCGCGCTGAGGACCGCCGGGGTGGAGCCGGGCTCGACCTGCGTCGTCTTCGGCGCCGGGATGGTCGGGCTCGGTGCGGTCGCGGGCTGCCGGCTGGCGGGGGCGGAGCGGATCGTGTGCGTCGACCTCTCCGAGCAGCGCCTCGAGCTGGCGCGCGGGCAGGGCGCGACCGAAGCGTTCCTCGGCGGGCCGGACGCGGTCGAGCGCGTCCTGGAGGCGACCGGCGGCTTCGGCGCCGACTACACGTTCGAGGCGACCGGGAACGTGCGCGTGATGAGACAAGCCGTCGAGGCGGCGCGCATGGGCTGGGGCCTGGCGACGATGTGCGGCGTCGCCGGCAAGGGGGAGACGCTCGACGTGATCCCGCGCTGGCTGATCCAGGGCCGCCGCATCGCCGGCTCCTCCTTCGGCGGCCTCAAGGGCCGCGACGACGTGCCCGCGCTGATCGACCGCTGGATGGCCGGCGAGCTCGACGTGGCGCCGTTCGTCTCGCATCGCATCGCGCTCGAGGACGTCAACCGCGGCTTCGAGCTGATGGAGGCGCAGGACGGCATCCGCAGCGTGATCGCGCTGTAGCCGCCCCGCCGGACGTTCCTGGCGCCCCGGCAGCCTCGTGTGAAGTGCGATTCGCAGCTCCGTTACGATGTACGGTGCGGGTGGTGCTCACGCCGGCACGAGCGCCGCCGCGCGACCATCGCTCACGGCGCCGCAGGGGGTGCGGCGCCCCGAACAGGGGGTACCGACTGATGGGAACGCATCGTGCCCGCGCAGCCGTCGTTGCGGCTGCGCTGCTCGTCACGCTGCTCGCCAGCGCCAACGCGCTCGCGACGTCGACGGGCATACAGATCATCGAACCACCGCTAGTCACGCAACAGGGAGTGCTGACGTTCAGAGAACCGCTCGGCGGTGCAGTCGCAGTATGCAACGCCATGTTCACCAAGACGCTGATCACCGAACAGCTAATACCGGTGCTGCCAGGGCTAGTGAAGCTCGGTAAGGTGACATCCGGTCGCCTGGCGGAATGCCCGGCGGTCGTGCTAAACCTCCCGCCGGTGCTAGGCGGTCAGCCGGAACCCGGCCCACTGCCTGAAAGCTGGGACATCTCCTACCTATCGTCGAACCTACCGGAAGGCGAACTCAACTTCGGGATCCTAGACTTCCAGGTTCAAGTCAACGTGGGGCCCGCTCCATGCCTATACCGGGGTGCTCTGCTAGGAACATTGAGCACTGAAGGGATGTTCCTAAATTACAATGCGCCGCTTCCGCTCTTCCTCGGCGGGGCGGAATGCCCGGCGTTCGTCAACGTGGAAGGCACCTTCATGAACCTGCCGCCGATCATCTACGTGCTACTACCGTGATCCTGCGCTGAGGACGTGGGGACGGGGACCGGCACCCGTCCCCGCGCGGGCGCAAGGACGCGCCCGAACGCCGTTCCCGGCTAACGGCAGCCTGTCAACCAGCCGAGAAACCTCTCAGGCGCTTGAACGTCTACGCGCCACGCCCGATGGCGGTCCGGTCGCACTCGAACCAGGAGAGGACCCGCCCCCGATGACCACCTCCGTCCGCGTCCCGCGGCGAACGCCGTGACCATGCCGCCCGAGCACGAGCGGATGCGGCGGCGAGCGCAGACCGCCGTCCGCCGCGCGCTGGATCGCGCGCGGCGCGACCACACGACGCTGGCGGTGCTGCTCGTCGACGGCGAGGACGTGGGGCGCGTCGACCGCGCCCTCGGCCATGCGGCGGGCGAGGAGGCGCTGGCGGCGCTCGAGGCCCGCGTCCGCGACGTCGCGCCCGACGGCGCCACGGTGGTGCGCCTCACGCGCGAGCGCATCGTCGTCCTCGCCGACGCGGTCGGCGCGCGCGCCGACGCGCTCGCGTGCGCACAGGCGCTCGCCGCCGCCGCGCGCGAGCCGCTGGTCCTCGAGGACGCCGGCGTGCGACTGGACGCGACCGTCGGCCTGGCGCTCGCACTCGACGGCGCCGGCAGCGCCGCGGCGCTGCTGCGCGACGCGGACGCCGCAGCCCGCCGCGCGCGCGCGGGTGGGACCCCGCCCTGGCGCGTGGCCGACCAGGGCGCGCACGAGCAGGCGGTGCGGCGGCTGCGGCTCGAGCACGAGCTTGCCGCCGCGCTCGCCAACGACGAGCTCGCGCTCTACTTCCAGCCGATCGTCTCGCTGCGGCGCGCGTCGCTCGCGGGCGTCGAGGCGCTCGTCCGCTGGCGTCATCCGCTGCGCGGCCTGATCGGCCCGGCGCAGTTCCTGCCGGTGGCCGAGGAAAGCGGCCTGATCGTCGAGCTGGGCGACTGGATGCTCGCCGCCGTGTGCCGCGAGGTCACGCGCTGGAGCGCGACCCACCCCGAGCGCGTGCTGCCGCCCGTCTCGCTCAACGTCTCGGGACGCGAGCTGCGCGACGAGCGGTTCGCCAGCCGCTTCGCGACGGGCCTGCTCGCGGCCCGCGTCCCGCCGGGGACGATCGCGCTCGAAGATCTCCGCGCCGGGCGCCCTCGACGAGCGCGCCGACGCCGAGGCGACGCTCGAAGCGCTGCGGCGGCTCGGGGTCCGCATCGTGCTCGACCGCTTCGGCGGCGCCCACTCCTCGCTCGCGCACCTCGCGCAGCTTCCGATCGACGGTCTCAAGCTGGATCGCGCGCTGCTCGACCCGCGCGCCGCGGACGCGGGCACGACCACGATCGCCGAGTCGGTCGTCGCGCTCGCGCACGCGCTGGGCCTCGCGATCACGATCCCGGGGATCGAGACCGAACGGGATCTCGCGGTCGTGCGCACGCTCGACGCCGACGCCGCCCAGGGGCACCTGATCGCGCGGCCGGCGCCGGCCGCGTCGCTCGCGGACCTCGACGACCTCCGGCTCGACCTCTCCGCCGGCAGCCGCGCCGCGGGCGCATCCGCCGCCGGAGAAGGGGGCGACGAGCTGCTGCCGCTCAGCGCCGTCGCCGACGCGCTCGGCGTCTCGCCCAGCACGGTCCGCCGGCTGGCCGATCAGGGGGTGCTGCCCGGGACGCGCACCGAGGGCGGCCACCGGCGCTTCCGCCGCGGCGACGTGCAGCGGCTCGCGCGCGAGCGGCGCCAGCCGCCGAGCCTGCGCTCGTGGGAGCTGCCGGCGCAGCCGCTGCGCGCCAGCGCCGCGTTGCTGAGCACGGAGGGACGCGTGCTCGTGGAGCGGACGGGGCGCGCGTTATACGACCCGCGCCGACCGGGCTGGTTCGCGGCGCCGCAGGGCCTCGCGCGAGCGCAGGCGTGGCTCGACCCGCTCGGCGTCGCGCTCGCGGCGGGGACGGCGCGCGACGCGCTCGGCGCGACCGCCGCCTACGCAGACGCGGCGACGCTCGGCGGCGCCTCCCCGGCGGAGGTGGTGCGCTTCCTCGGGCAGTTCGGCGCGATCGTCTCGCACGAGCTGCTGCGCGGTCGCGCCGGCGCCGACGAGACGCGCGCGTTCCAACGGCTGATGAACGCGGCGACGGAGGCGTTCCTCGCACGCCTGTGACGTCGCCCGCGGGACCTACCGCTCGTCGACGCCGTGCGGCGCGCCGTGGTCGGCGAGCAGCGCGAGGAACGGCTCGGCGTCGAACGCCTCCGGGCCGAGCACGCCGGCGCCCTTCCACGTCCCGCTCGCGAGCAGCTCGAGTGCGACGACCGGGTTGAGCGCCGTCTGCCAGACGACCGCCTGCGAGCCGTACTCGCGCATCGACCACTCGTTGTCGACCACGTGGTAGAGGTAGGTCCGCCGCGGTCTGCCGTCGACGCCCGTCCCGGTCACGTAGGTGCCGGCGCAGGTGCGTCCCGTCATCCGCTCGCCGAGCGTCGCCGGGTCCGGCAGCACGGCCGCGACCAGGTCGCGCGGGGCGACCTCCGCACCGCGCACCGCCACGGGCTCGGTCGCGTCGAGGCCCAGCTTGCGGAGCGTCTTGAGCACGTCGACGAACTCCTGCCCGAGGCCGTACTTGAACGTCACGCGCTCGCAGTCGACCCAGCGCGGGATCAGCACCACCTCCTCGTGCTCGACGTTGACGCACTCGATCTCCCCGATCCCCTCCGGGAAGTGGAACGTCTCCGGCTCGGAGAACGGCTCCGTCGTGTACCAGCCGCGCTCGCGCTCCCAGATCAGCGGCGGGTTGAGGCACTCCTCGATCGTCGTCCAGATCGAGAAGGTGGGGGCGAAGTCGTAGCCCTCGACGCGCAGGTCGGCGCCGTCGCGCACGCCGACCTCGTCGATCCGCGAGAAGAGGCGGTCGGCGGCGTGGCGGGCGAAGACGTCGGACAGGCCCGGCTCCACGCCGATCCCCACGAGCGCGAGCTGCCCGGCCCGCTCCCACGCCTCCGACTCGGCGAGCTGCAGGTCGCCGAGCATCACGCCGGTCTTCGCATACGGATCGGTCGGATGACGCTGCGAGAGCGTCATCGCCATGTCGAGGTAGGTCGCGCGCGCCGAATGACAGGCGCCGAAGATCGGCTCGTTGAAGCGCGGGTCGCAGGCGTTGAGGACCGCGTCCGCGCGCGTCTCGCGGATCAGCGCGACGAGCGCCGCCTCGTCGGAGGCGTCGACCTGCGCGGCGGAGAAGCGGTCCGGCTCGCCGAGCCGCTCGACGGCGCGCCGGGCGCGCTCGGGTGCGACGTCCGCGACGACCATGTGCGAGAAGAACGTCCGTCGCTGCGCGATCGCCGGCACGGCCGACCCGACACCGCCCGCCCCGACGACGAGGATCCGCATGTGTCGACTCTACCCCCGTATGGCAAGTCCCGACACGTCCGACGGCTCCCGCTTGCATGTGCCCCGCGCGGGCTGAGATGCTCGCACGCATGCGGATAGCGTCGCTGGCCCCGGAGAACACCGTCGAGACGATCCACCGCTCGCTCGTGCCGATGCAGGCGCTCGCGGGCCGTGGCCACGCCGTCCACGTCGAGGAGCGCAACGACGTCCGCGACGCGGCCCCGCTGTTCGAGTGCGATGCCGTCCAGGTCATACGCATATGCCATCCCGCGATGGTGCGGCTGGCGAGACAGCTGCGTCGCCGCGGCGTGGCGGTGGTCTGGGACAACGACGACGCGCGCGTCGCGCTGCTGCGGGAACCGGTCAGATCGCCCGGACAGGACGGGATGGCGGCGCAGCGCTTCTACGCGTCGATGCGCGCGATGGCGAGCACCGCCGACGTCGTCACGAGCCCGAGCGAGGCGCTCGCGCGCCTCCACGCCGAGCACAGCGGCCGCGAGGTGCAGATCGTCCCGAACCTGCTGCCGCCCACGTTCAGACGTCCCGCGCGCGTGATGCCGCACCAGGGCGTCCACGTCGGCTGGCTGGCGATGCCCAACCACGCGCCGAGCTTCGACGCGCTCGGGATCAGAGCGGCGCTGCAGCACCTGCTCGACCGGCACGCGCACCTCACGGTCACCGGCATCGGGCTCGACCTCGGCCTCGCCAGCCGGCGCTACACCCACATCCCCTTCCTTCCATACGGCGCGCTGGTCGAACGGCTCGTCCACTTCGACGTCGCGCTCGCCCCGCTCGCGGACACCGCCGTCAACGTCGCTCGCTCGGACGCCAAGCTGAAGGAGTACGCGGCGGTCGGCGTGCCGTGGCTCGCCTCGCCGACCGGCCCGTACGCCGGCATGGGGGAGCAGCAGGGCGGCCGGCTCGTGCCGGACGGCGAATGGTCCGCGGCGATCGACGCGCTGATGCACGACGCCGACGCGCGCCGCGTGCTCTCGCAGCGCGGGCTCAGATGGGCCGCCGGCGAGACGATCGAAGCGCACGTCGACGTGTGGGAGCGCACGTTCGAGGACGCGATCGCGTCCGTGCGCGCGCCGGTCGGCTGAGCGCGGCGCTCAGCGCGCGAGCAGCGCGGCGCCGATCGCGCCGCCGAGATCTCCGAGTGCGGCCAGCCGCACGTCCGGCGGGCGCTCGTCGACGAACAGGTGCGGCTGCATCGCCGTCGCGATGCGGTCGACGTACGGCTCGGCCAGGCGCACGCCGAGCCCGCCGCCGATCACGACCGCCTCGCAGTCGAGCAGGTTCACCGCCGAGGCGATGCCGGCGCCGAGCGCCGCGACCGCCTCGTCGATCAGCTCGGTCGCGAGCTTGTCGCCGTGCTCGAGCGCGCGCGCCCAGATGCCGCTCGTCAGGCGCGTGCGGTCGTGGTGCTTCATCAGCTTGAAGAGGTCGGTCTTGTGGCCCTCGTCGTGCTTCTCCCGCGCGCGCGCCTCCATCGCCGCGCGACCGGCGTAGGCCTCCACGCAGCCGCGGCGGCCGCACGGGCAGCGCCGGCCGTCGCGCTTGATCACCATGTGGCCGATCTCGCCGGCCGCGCCGCGGCCGAGCCACGGCTTGCCGTCGAGCACGAGCCCGCCGCCGACGCCGGTGCCCCAGAAGACGCCGAGCAGCGAACGGTAGCCGCGGCCGGCGCCGAGCGCGACCTCCGCGTCGGTCGCGACCTGCACGTCGTTGCCGAGCGAGACGGGCGTGCCGAGCTGCTCGCCGAGACGATCGCCGAGCGCGAAGGTCCCGTCCCAGCCGGGCAGGTTGCGCGCGCCGCTGACGGTTCCCGCGTCCGCGTCGATCGCGCCCGGCGAGCCGACGCCGACGCCGGCCAGCTGCGCCGGCTCGACTCCCGCCGCCTCGGCCGCCTCGCACAGGGCGGCCGCCATCGCGGTGGCCACGTCGGCCGGTCCGCCGGTCGTCGGGGTCGGGTGGCGCGCCTGCCCGAGCACGGCGCTGTCGGCGTCGACGACGACGGTCTGGATCTTCGTGCCGCCGAGGTCGATCCCGCCGCGTGCTCTCGTCATGGCGCGCAGCGTAATGGCTGGCTCAGATCGAATGCCGCAGCGCCGCGAGCCGGCGCTGCGCCCACTCGTCCACGAGCCGGCGCTGCACGTCCGTCAACGGCGGCGTCTCGCCGCGCTCGAGCGCGGCCGCGGCCTGTGCGAGCGTCAGCCCGGCGCCGGTCAGCACGCTGCCGATCAGCGGCGGGACGTCGGCGCCGCAGACGCCGCTCGGGCAGGTGGGATCGGTCATGTGTCGAGGGTAGCCGCCACCTGCGGGTCTCGGCGCTCCGGCGCGCCGCCCCGCGTGCTTGAGTGTGCGCCATGAGACGCCTCGCAGCCCCGCTCCTGACCGCGCTCGCGCTCGCGTGCGCGCCGGCGGCCGCACACGCGGCCGTGCCGGCGAAGCTGACGTACGTCACCGGCCTCACAACGGCGCATCCGCGCGTGCACGTCGCGAATGCGGACGGCAGTGGCGCGATCGCGATCGGCGCCGGCGTCGAGGCCCTGATCTCGCCCGACGGCGCGACCGTCGCGATCGTGACGCCGTACGGGCGCCACGGCACGACGCTCGTCGTGCGTCCGGCCGCCGGTGGGGCGGCGCGCACGCTCGCGCGCGCCGGCTCGATCGGCCAGCTCGCGTGGTCGCCCGACGGCGCGCGGCTCGCGTTCGTCGCCGGCGTCAAGCGGCTCGTCGTCGTGGACCTCGCGAGCGGCGCGCGGCACGTGCTCGCACGCGGGAACGTGCAGGGCGCGAGCTTCTCGCCGGACGGCATGCGGATCGCGTACGCGCGCTCGCGCTCGCAGCGCCTGTCGGCACCCGTGAACGTGTTCGTCGCGCGCGCCGACGGCTCGGGCGGACGCCGCGCGGTCACGCACGACGGCCGCAGCCTCTACCCGCTGTGGGGCCCACGGCGAATCGCCTTCACGCACGAGCGCCTGCGCCGTCTGGACGCGCCGGTGTACCAGCTGCGCCTCATGCGGCCGAACGGGCGGGGCGTGCGCCAGCTGACGCACATGCGCATCCCGAGACTCGTGTCGGGCCTGACGGCGACGGCCTGGTCGGCGGACGGCCGGCGGCTGCTGGCCGAGTACGGCGGCCAGGACACGAGCGAGGCCTGGACGGTCGACGTGCGCAGCGGCCGCGCGCGCGACCTCACCGGCAGATTCGACGGCACGATCGGCCGCGGGCTCTCGCCGGACGGCTCGACGGTGCTCGTCCAGCTCGGCTACTTCGACAACCCGCGCCCGAAGGTCGCCACGGTCCCGTTCCGCGGCGGCAGACCCACGATCGTCGTCCGCCGCGCCGGCGCCCCGAGCTGGGGCGGCTGACGCGCTCGCGGCACCGGCCGTTCGCTCGCCGCGCTTCCCCTGCGGGTTACATAAGATCGATTATCGCGCGTTGAGGCCGGCGTTCGAGCCAGACCGGCCGGGTCGGTCCCGGCGAGCGCTCATCCGCGATGAACGCGGAGGTCCGGCTGCAGCTCGGCGAGCACGGCGAAGTCGTCGTCCTGGGTCCACACCGCCAGGTCGTGTGCGATCGCCGTCGCCGCGACGATCGCGTCCGTCGCGCCGGCTCGGCGTCCGTGCGCTCGCGCGGCGGCGAGCAGCGCCGCGAGGCGCTCGGCGACGACCGCGTCGTACGGCAGCGCGATGAAGCGCTGCGCCGACCGCAAGGTCGCCTCGCGCAGCTCACGCACCGGACCGTCCCCGGCGCGGCGCACCCCGACGAGCAGCTCGGTCAGCGTCGCGACCGAGATGCGCGCTTCGCCGGCCGGTGGCTCGCCGAGCGGGCGTCGCTGCTCCGCCGCGACGAAGACGCTCGTGTCGGCGAGGTAGCCGTTCACCCGATCAGGTCGTCGGTCGTCCAGCCGACGTCGAAGTCGGCGGCGTCCGACTGGACGCCGAGCTCGCCTGCACGAGCGCTGATCGCCGCGAGATCGGCCAGGAGCAGCTCGCTCGGCCGCCGCTCACTCGCCTCGATGCGCGGAACGATGTCCGCGACCGGGCGTCCGTGGACGGTGAGCACGACCGGCTCCCCCGCCTCGATCGCCGAGACGACGCGTCCGGTGTGGTTGCGCAGCTCACGGACCGAGACGTCCATGTGGCACAGCGTAGCACCTTGCGGCGAACGCCCCAGTCCGGCGGTCTCAGCGCGGCAGGCGCTGCGGGTGGCGGGCGTAGCGGCGGGCGAGGTGCTTGAAGTAGCCGCCGTCGTCGTCGGCGCTGTAGGAGCGGGTGAGGTTGCCGAAGACCGACGGCGGGTCGGTGACGCCGTCGCCGCGCCAGTCGCAGGCGCAGGTGGTGCCGGCCTGGCCGCCGCCGAACAGCAGCGCGAGCACGCCGGCGCGCGCGAGCGCGGCGCGGTGGCGCTTGGCGGCGCCGCCGTCGAGCAGCCACTGCACGCGGTTGTCGCGGAAGTGGCCCCACGTGTCGTCGACCGCGCGCATCACCGTGTTGCCGAGCGGGAGCTGCCAGACGACGGCGCGCAGACCCGTCCCGCGCACGACGTCGCCGAGGAAGCGCACGTGGCGCGTGAAGTCCTGCGGCTGCCACCAGGAGGCGCCGCCGTCGCCCTGGACCTTCTGCTTGAAGCCGGCGTCGGCGTCGGTCCAGTCGGTGAACAGCAGGTCGAAGCGAGCGCCGAGCGAGCGCTCGAAGGCGACGGCGCGGACCGCGAGCGCGTCGAGCTTCGCGCCGTGGACGTGCTGGAGGTGGACGTCGGTCCCCGTCCCCCAGTCGCTCAGGTGGTAGGCCAGCCGCACGTTGCGGGCGTGGCGGTTCCGCAACCGCACGATCGCCTGCGCCAGCCCGGCGGCCGTGTCGGGCAGCCCGCGCAGCACCGGCAGGCCGGTCGCCGCGACCGCCGCCGGGACCGTGGCGGCGTCGTCCCCCACCGCTCTCTGCTGCACGTAGCCCCACAGGTCCGGCTCCACGTGCAGGACGACCCTGGTGTTATGGAAAGCGCCGGCCCGCTTGAGCGCGAGCGTGAGGTCCGTGAACCACGCGCGCATCGCGCTCGCGTCGGCGAGGTTGCGCAGGACCGCGCGCGGCTCGTCGCGGTCGCGCGCGCCGGGGTTGGACTGACGCAGCTGGTAGTAGGTGAAGACGGGCGTCATGTGCCCGCGGACCGACTCGCGCACGTAGCGCGAGACGAACGTGCCGCGCGGATTCCAGGTCGCCCAGCCCTTGCCGGTGCTCGCGCCGCCGGAGAGGTACTGCACCCGCAGCGCGAGCGGCGCGGAGCGGCGTAGCGCGGCGGCGTCGCCGGCCGGGTCGGCGAGCCCGAGCTGGAGCGTGCGCGGCCAGTGCGCCGGCCGGTGCGGGAGCTTCGCCTGCGCGGCAGCCGGCGCGAGCAGCGCGGCGACGGCCAGCAGGCAGGCGGCGGTGCGCAGCGCGCGGACCGCCCGCAGGACGGGCGCGGCGGCTGCGGGGACGGTCGTGATCGCCGGACGGCGCATGGTGTCTCTCAGCGTGGCGAGCGGGCCTCAGGCGGCGCCGCTGACGCCACCGCCGCCGCTGCCGGGCGGGGTCGGCGGGAGCGGCGCGCCGGCGCGCCGGCGGGCGCGTTCGGCCGCGGCGAGGCGGCGGGCGGTGCGGCGCGCGTCCTCGCGCACGCGCTCGCGCAGCTCCGGCTCGCCGGCGGACTCGCGTTGCGCGCGCTTGCGCGCGAGCTCGTCCATCGGCTCCGGCATCGGCGTCGGCTCCTGCGGGGACATCGGCTCTCTGGTCATCGGCAGCGATCCGGGGACGCTTGAGCGCTGGCTGCGGCCCTTCCGGCAGCCTCGATGCTACCCGCCCGAGCGGCCTCGGTCGACGGCTGCACGCCCGCTCCCACGCACCCCGCCGCTTTCCGGGAGATGCAACCGCACGTTGATCCATCCGGCGACACGGGCAGGATGCCTGGCATGACGATCGGCTCCAGCCTCTTCCTGATCGCGGTCGGCGCGATCCTCAAGTTCGCGGTGACCGCACAGGTCGCCGGCATCGACCTGCAAGTCGTCGGCGTGATCCTCATGATCGTGGGCGCGGTCGGGCTCGCGCTCGGGCTCGGCATGTGGGTGAGCCAGCGCAGCGACGCCCGTCAACCGCCGCCTCCACCGCCCTCCGACGGCGTCTGACGCGCGCGCGGCCAGCTCGGCGACTGCGCCCTTGAGCCCGGCGGCATGCCGGGAGTATTCTGCGTGGTCCGGCGGATCGCCCACTCGGCCGCGGGCTCCTCGGAGCCCACCCGTGGCAACGCGCCGGCCCTCGAGCCGGCGGCCTGTCCAGGGGGCCGGGAGTGTCACGCCGCCCAGGCATACGACACAAGTCCTGGGACGTTGGAGTTCAGCGGCGATCCATGACCGGGCGGGTTGCAAGGGCGGGCGCCACCACGGGCCCGCCCACCCGCAGCCTCAGATCAGGCGCTACGCCAGGACGAACTGGTTGACGAGGCTGTCGAGCTCTTCGGCGGTCTTGGCGAGCTCCTGGGCGGAGGCGGCGACCTGCTGGGTGGCGGCGGAGGTCTGTTGGGTCGAGGAGGAGACCTGCTCGCTGGAGGCGGAGGACTGCTCGGCGACGGCGGCGACCTGTGCGATCGACTCCTGCATGCGCGCGGCGCGGCCGGCGATCTGCTCGATCGCGAGCGTGATCCGCTCGACGCGCTCGTGCATGTCGCCGACCGAGCCGCCGATCCGCTCGAACGAGGCGCGCGCCTGCTCGACGGTCACGGCGCCGTCCTCGGTCTGCTGCGCGCCCGTTTCGACGACCGCGACGACGCGGCCCGTTCTCGCGCTGGATCTCGACGACGAGCTGCTCGATCGAGGCGGCGGCGCGCTGCGACTCCTCCGCCAGCTTGCGCACCTCCTCGGCGACGACGGCGAAGCCGCGGCCCTGCTCGCCCGCCCGGGCGGCCTCGATCGCGGCGTTGAGCGCGAGCAGGTTCGTCTGCTCGGCGATGCCGGTGATCGTGCCGACGATCCCGCCGATCCGCTCCGACTTCTCGCCCAGCTCGCGCATCGCGCCGGTCGCCTCGCTCGAGACGACGCGCGCGGCGCGCATCGCCTCGGTCGCGCGCGTCACGGTCGCAGCGCCCTCCTCGGCGACGGCGCGCGCCTGCTGCGCGGCGGCGGCGGTCTCCTGCGCGTCGCCGGCGCTCTGCTGCGTGGCGGCCGCGACCTCGGCGGTCAGCTCGCGCGCGTCGGCGACGGAGCGCACCTGGCGCTCGGCGCCCTGCGCGACCTCCCCCACGGTCGTCGCGATCTCGCCGATCGCGCGGCCCGTCTCCTCGGACGTCGTCGCCATCTGCTGGGAGGCGGCGGCGACGCTCGCGGAGCTGTGCGCGATCTCCTGCAGCATCGAGGCGACCTTCGCGCGCATGCGGTTGTAGGCGTCGAGCGAGCTGAGCGTCGTGTCGTGGATCGCGTTGACGGCGAGCGAGACCTCGCCGATCTCGTCGCTGGAGATGCGCTGGATCGGCCGCGTCGAGGTGCGCACCTCGACCGTCATGTCGCCGTTCGCGACCGCCTCGAGCCCATCGGAGAGGCCGCGCACGTCGTCGTCGCGCAGGTGCTGGAGGCGCGAGAGCACGCGCCGCACGCGCATCCGCAGCGCGAGCGTGATCCACATCGCGAGGCCGATCGCGAGCAGCGCGCCGGCGATCGTCGCGACGACGATCAGCATGCGCGTGGAGCTGACGGTGGCGTGGAAGCTGTCGTTCGCGCGGGCGATCCGCGCGGTGCGGTCGTCGAGCATCGCCGGCAGCTGGCGCATCGCGCGGTCGTGGTCGGCGGTCAGCGAGCCGATCGCGTGCAGCGCGACGAGCGAGACGCCGAGCAGGAAGCACACGACCCCGCCGAAGGCGAGGCCCAGCTTGCGCCCGACGGACCAGCGAACGCCCAAGAATCCCTTCATGACTCGCAACCCTCCTGACCAGGCCGGCGCGCTCCCTGCGCCGCGGCCGACGGCTCGGCTCTCTGCCTCCGGGTCAGTCGGCTGCGGGCGGCGGAACTTGAGCGCGCCGGGCGCGGCGGCCTGCGATGCCGCGCTGCACGAGCTGGCGCGCCATGTTCAGCAGCAGCAGCGCGAAGCCGATCCGCAGCACCCGCTCCGGCAGCGCGTTGGCGAGCGCGACGCCGGCGACCACGCCGACGACCGACAGCGCCCCGATCACGCCCGCGTCGCCGATCCGCAGGTTGCCGTAGCGCGTCTGGCGCCAGCTGCCGACCAGCGCCACCGGCACGATCGCCAGCAGCGACGTCGCCTCCGCCTCCACCTGGTCGAGGCCGAGCAGGATCGTCAGCGCCGGCACGAACAGGATCCCGCCGCCGATCCCCAGCAGCCCGGACGCGACGCCCGCGACCACGCCGACGAGCGCCGCGAGGATCACGCGAGCACCAGGTGGATCGCGGCCATCACGAGCAGCACGGCGAACGTGAGCGCGATCGTGTCGGCCGGGACGCGCTGCTGCAACCAGGTGCCCAGGACGACGCCGCCGACGGCTGGCACGCCCACCAGCATCGCGTCGAGCACGTCGACGTTGCCGTAGATCGCCTGCGCGCCGGCCGCGAAGGCGCCGATGACGACGATCGCGCCGAGCGAGGTCGCCGCCGCCGCCCGCTCCGGATACGCCAGCCACAGCAGCAGCAGCGGCACGATCACCGCCCCGCCGCCGACGCCGAACAGCCCGCTGAAGAGGCCGCCGGCCGTCCCGATCGCGGCGAGCTTCAGCCTGCGGCTGTTCGGCACGACATGCGCCTTCGTCCGAGTCTCATCGCCCGGGCAGCCTACCGCCCGGCCATGCGGGCCCGAGCGCCGTCGATTCACCTCACCGTGAATCGATTAGGTACCGACGCCTGGAAGAGCTCGCGTTCGAACCAGCAGGGGAAATAGCGCTGGCAGGGATGCTCGGCTTCACCTTCGAAGGCTTCGAAATCGCCTGCAACGTGACGATGCCCGGGACGCTGGAAAGCTCGGTTCCGATCATCGAAGAAGAAACGATGGGCACGCTGGGCTCGACGGAATACGAATGCTCCGGCGGCGCCATAGGAATAAGAATCCTAGAAGACACCGTCTCATTGAGACTGTGGAGAGTCCTAGGCCTACCCAACCTTGACCTGATAGACGGGGTGCTAATCAAGCGCAGCTTCGGAATCCTAATAGAAAACGGGTTCTTCTCGTGCCTATATGGCGGGACGCTCGGGATACTAATTGACGCCGAAGGTCACATCCTTCACCACGCCAGAGTCCTAGAAGTCGCGATAGGCCTGCTGAGAAGACTAGGCGGCCTGCTCAACTGTCCGCCGAGCATATTGCCGAATGGCAGCCTCACGCTCGAACCGGAACAGAGCGTGTACCTCGCGTAACGCAGACGCCGGGCGGGACGGCGAACTGCCGCCCCGCCCGCAGTCCTCAGCGCGCGATCGTCGCCGACCCGTCGTACGTGGTGCCGCTCGCGGAGTCGGTCCAGACGACGCGCCAGCGGCGGCCGGCCTTCGTGCGGGAGGCGCGGCGCCAATAGCCGGCGCCGTTGTAGCGCTGGCGCGCGTAGCGCCTCCAGCCGCTGCGATGGCGGTCCTTGACCTCGATCGTCACGACGCCGCGGTGCCGGTGCGCCGGGCGCACGAGGCCCCACAAGGTGACGCGATTCCCGTGCCGCGCCTTCGCCACCACGAGCGGCAGGCGGAAGCCGTCGTAGGAGGGCTTCTCCCGATCGCCCTTGTACAGCCGCAGGCCCGACTCGAATGCGCCGTAGGCGCCGTCGCGTGTCATGTCGTCGCGCAGCAGGTACTGCGAGAACGACTTCACGCGCCGGTTCATGTACGCCATGTGCTCGCCGATCGAGCGGTAGTCGGACTGCGTCGCGAGCGGCACGCCGAAGGCTCTGTCCGGCCAGCTCTGCACGCCGAACTCGCTGACGTAGATCGGCAGGCGGCGCGGCAGCGCGCCGGCGTGGGCAGCGCGGTCGAGCGCGTGCACGAGCCGCGGCAGCACGCCGATCGTCACGTCGTCCGGGTTGGGCGGCACGAAGAACGGGCCCTGCTTCGGCGTGTACGGGTGGATCGCGAAGCCCTGCGTGGGCACCTTCGCGCACGAGCGCGCCTTGCGATAGCGATGGTCGAGGCACAGCATCGCGCGCAGGAAGGCGATCGGCGGGACGGTGCCGTTCACGCGCATCGAGTTGCCGCGCGGCGCCAGCTCGCCGATCAGGATCGGCCGGTGCACGTGGACGGCGCGCAGGTTCGCGTACGCCTGCAGGTAGAGCTGGCGGTAGATCGCCGGGCTCGCGAGGCGGCGGCCGCGGCGGCCTTTGTAGATCGGCTTGAGCAGCTTGCCGAGGTTCGGCTCGTTCCAGATCGACCACCACGACACCTTCGAGCCGTAGCGGCGGCCGGCGGCGGCGGCGAACTTGCCGAACGCGGTCGCGTTCGGGCGCGTGAGCTGGTCGCGCTTGCGCGCGGTCGCCCAGCGCGGCGCCGGGCCGGTGATCGTCAGGTAGACCTTGAGCCCGCGCGCCCGCGCGCCGTCGATCGCCGCGTCGTAGCGCGCCCACGCCCCGGCCGGGTACGCGTTCGGGTCGGTCTGGTTGAACGACGGTGCCGTCTTGGCGTCGGCGTCGGGCGCGACCAGGCTCCACGACATCTGGATCCGCACGGCGGTGGCGCCGAGCGCGTCGATCTCGTCGAGCGCAGCGTCGGGCGAGCCGCTGAACAGCAGCTCCGCCGGGGCCTCGACGGTCGTGAACTGCCGGCTGTTGGCGCCGGCCACGGTGGCCGGCAGGAGCACGGCGAGACAGGTCACGACGACGAGCAGGATCCGATGGCGCACGAAGCGTCCTCCTTCGACTGGCTGGGTTGTGCCGCGGCGCGGTCGGAGTGCGACCGGGCGGAGCCCACGCAGGCTGGGTTTTCGGGGGTTGGCAGGCTCTCTGCCCGTCCTAACGCGCGGCGCGGCGCAAGGTAGCGCACGACGGCGACGCCTTGGAGCGTTCTCACATGCGCCGCGGGCGGCCGGCACGCCTACGCCGTCGCGCCGGCGGCGCTGCCGCGATCCCGCAGCAGCTCGGCGGCTTCGTACGGATGGGGCCGGGACACCACCGCCGATCGACTCTGTATGGGGCCTCGTCGAGCCGACCACCCGCTGCGCCGTCGCGTGCTGGCGGTGACCGCGCTGGTGCTCGCCGCCGCGCCGCTCTTCGCGCTCCTGCCCGCGTCCGCCCGCGGCCTGCCGGCAGCCACGTCAGCCCTGGAGACGTGGCCGCCCGGCAGCGCCGCGGGCCGGGCCGTCCCCGGCCAGCTGGTCGTGCGCATCGCGCCCGCCGGCCGGCGTGCAGCGGCGGCGCGCGCGAGCGGCCCCGGCCGCATCGTGCGGCGGCTGCCGCGCATGCACGCCGTCGTCGTGCAGGTCGCGCCGGGGAGCGAGCGGCGCGCGCTCGCACGCTGGCGCCGGCTGCCCGGCGTGCGCCGGGCCGAGCGCGACGTGCGCTTCCGCATCGACGGCGCGCCATGCACGCGCCGCGGCGCCTGCCGGGTGACGAACGATCCGCTCTTCCCGCGCCAGTGGTCGCTCGAGAACGGCGCGCCCGCGCCCGACGACGCCGACGTCGAGGCCCCGGCCGCCTGGCGGCTGCACGCGGAAGCCGACGGCGTGCGGGTCGCGGTCGTCGACACGGGCGTCGACGCGACGCACCCCGACCTCGCCGGACACGTCGTCGCCTCCTGGCACCTGCCTGACAGCGCGCCGACCGACGTCGTGGGCCACGGCACCGCCGTCGCCGGCGTGATCGCCGCGACCGCCGGCAACGGCATCGGCATCGCCGGCGTCGCCCCGCGCGCCATGCTCGTCGTGGCGAAGGCGACCGACGACCTCGCCGGCGCCCCCGACGAGATGGACTGCAGCGTGCTCGCCGAGGCGATCGCGGCGGCCGTCGCCGACGGGGCGCAGGTCGTGAACATCAGCGCGAGCGGCCCGGCGTCCTGTCGCCTGCTCGACGTCGCCGTCGCGCAGGCATGGTCCGCGGGCACGCTCGTCGTCGCCGCCGCCGGCAACGCCAACCGCACGAGGCCCGAGTTCCCCGCCGCGCTGCCGGACGTGGTCGCCGTCGCCGCGACCGACTCGTGCGACGCGCGCGCCGGCTTCTCCACCTACGGCCGCTGGGTCGAGCTCGCCGCGCCCGGCGAGGACATCGTCACGACGCTGCCGGTCGCCGGCAGCGAGCTCGGCTGCCGCTACGGAACGCTGTCGGGAACCTCGTTCGCCGCGCCGATCGTGGCGGGCGTCGCCGCGCTGCTGTGGCCGCGCACGCTCGACCTGAACGCCGACGGGCGCGTGAACGACGAGGTGCGGGCACGCCTGCTCGCGAGTGCCGACCGCATCCGCGGCACCGGGAGCCTGTGGCAGGCCGGTCGCGTCAACGCGTGCCGGGCGGTCGCGGGACGCCGGGCGTGTCGCGCGCGGACCCGCTCGGCTCGCCGGCAGGCGCAGCGCCGCTCGCATCGGGCGCGTCGTCGCCCGGCGAGGAGAAGCTGACCTCGACGTGCTCGCCCTCGCGGCGCTCCTCCACCTTCGCGGCCGCGCGCAGCGCCCGCACGTCGGCGGCGGTGACGGGATCCAGCAGGCTGCGCGGCCACAGCCGGCGCGCGCGCACGACGTTCGCCTCCGCCGCGTAGAGCAGCATCTGCCCGCCGAGGTAGAGCCATGACAGCAGCCCGATCACGATCGCGAAGAACCCGTACGTCTGGTTCGCTCTGCGCACGACGCGGTCGACGTAGATCCCGCCGAGCGTCTGCAGCACGGCCCAGCCGACGGCCGCCAGCACGATCCCGAGCCACAGCTGGCGGGTCGGGACGCGTTCGGACGTGAAGAGCCGGAAGACCGCCCAGAACAGCGCCACGTCGAGCACCGCGGAGGCCGCGAAGCCGGCGACCTTCAACTCGGTGCCGCCGAGGCCGCCGACGAGCAGCCCGACGCCGGTCGTGACCGCGACGTTCAGCAGGCCCAGCACGAGCAGGATCAGCAGGCCGCGCAGGCGCGCGGTGAGGAAGTTGCGCCGCAGCCGGTGCGGGATGTCCCACACCTGGTCCATCGCGCGCTGGCCCGCGAGCGTGATCCCGAGGCCCGCCCAGACCGCGGCCGCGAGGCCGAGCACGAGCGCGACGGTGCTGCCGCCCAGCGCGTCGACCTGGAGGTCGCTGCCGATCACCGGGAACTGCCCGATCGCGGAGTCGACGATGTCCTGGTAGAGGTCGCGGTTGCCGCTCAGCACGTAGCCGAGCACGGTCACGAGCACCAGCAGCAGCGGGAACAGCGCGAAGAAGCCGTAGTACGCCATCAGCGCCGCGAGGTGCGCCGCGTGGTCGTCGGAGAACTTCTTCACGACGCCCAGCGGGAAGCCGAGCACGGCCCGCCGCCGCTGCAGCCGGTCGAGCGCGCGCACGGGCGACAACGGATCCACGGCGACAGTTCTACCCGTTCGCGCGGACCGCCGGCGTGAGCGCCTCCGCGTCGCGCCTGCGCGACCCATCCCGCGCACCGAAGGCGCTCACCAGCTAAATTGCCGTACGTGTAGTGGATGGCCACCACACATGTCGTGTCAGTCAATAACTGGTCACGATAGTTGGTTGCCAATACACTCAGATGGGCTGTAGACCACACCGGGCGGGCGCTGGAGACTCCCGTCACCATGAAGCCCGACACACATTCCCCAGACCACGCGCGCCTCGGGCGCGCGGTCCGCGAGCTGCGGGCCCGGCGCGGCCTCTCGCAGGAGGAGCTCGGCCACCAGGCGGGCCTGCACCGCAACTACGTCGGCGCGATCGAGCGCGGCGAGATCAACCCGACGTTCCGCGTCCTGCTGAAGCTCGAGCGCGGCCTCCAGCTCCCCCTGTCCGAGATCATCCAGCTGTGGGAGAGACGTGCGACGGACACCATCTCCCCGCGGCTGCGGCGTCCGCCGGTCGCGCCGGCGCCGCGGCGACGCAGAGCGTCCAAGCGCGGCGATCCGCCGGCCGGCGAGGAGGACGAATCGCCGGAGTGAGCCGTGCCGCGGCCGGGTAGCCCCATCTCACGTGCAGCTGAACGACCTCGACCACGACCGGCTGCGGCAGCTCGCCGCGCTTCGTCCCGGAGACGCGAAGGTGCTCAGCGTCTACCTCGACCTCGATCCGGCGACGTTCCCGACGCAGGCGGCGCGGGCCAGACAGATCGGCTCGCTGCTGGACGAGGCCGATCGCCGCACGCGCGACGGGGGGCTCGCGCGCGACGCCCACCTGGCGCTGCGCGCCGACGTCAGACGCGTGCGCGACTACCTCCGCGGCGACGGCTTCTCCGCCAAGGGCGCCCATGCGATCGCGATCTTCGCGTGCAGCCCGGCCGACCTGTTCGAGGCGCTGCGGCTGCCGGACGCCGTCGAGCCCGCGGTCGTCGTGAACGACGCCCCGTGGCTCGACCCGCTCGTCGGCCAGCGGCGACGGCAGCGCTGCCTCGCGCTCGTCAGCCGCCGGACGCTCCGCGTGCTGCTCGACGGCCCGGCCGGCGAGCTGCGCGAGGTCGCCGACGTGACCGACGACGTCCACGGCCGCCACGACCAGGGCGGCTGGTCGCAGGCGCGCTACGCCCGCTCGATCGAGGAGGAGGTGCGCGCGCACCTCGAGCACGCCGCGGCGACCCTGTTCGAGCTGCACCGGCGCGCCCCGTTCGGCCTGCTGGCGGTCGGCGCCACCACGGAGCTGTGGCCGGACGTCGCGCGGGCGCTGCACCCGTACCTGCGCGAGCGCACGGTCGGGCGCTTCGACGTCGACGTCGAGCATGCCCGGCCGGACGAGGCGCTCGCGGCCGCGCAGCCGCTGTTCGACGCCGCCGGCCGGCGGCACGCCGACCGGCTGCTGGAGCGCGTGCAGGCCGGTGTCGGCGGCGGCGAGCTGGCCGTCGCGGGCTTCGAGGCGGTGCGCGACGCGCTCGCGCAACGGCGCGTGGAGGCGCTCCTGTACGACGAGGGCCTCGCCGACCCCGCGCTGGAGGGCTCGATCGCCGAGGCGCTGCTGCAGTCGGCGGACGTGCTCGCCCTGCGCGAGCGTCCGGAGCTCGGCCCGCTGGGCGGGATCGCCGCCGTGCTGCGCTTCTGACCGGATCGTGTGCCGCCTGCCCATCGCGGGTATGGCATGTGGGCGAGAACCCCCGACCGATGGAGGCGCACGCGATGGCAGTCCGTTCGAGCTCGCAGGGCATCCTCTCCGACGAGAGCACGGAGAAGCGCGAGGAGATCATCCAACTGCTGCGGAAGGCCTACTGGATGGAGCTCGAGACGGTCATGAGCTACCTCGCCAACTCGATCAACCCCGACGGCGTGCGCGCGCAGGAGATCGTCGAGTCGCTCGCCCGGGACATCCAGGAGGAGCTGGGTCACGCGCAGCGCTTCGCGCACCGGATCAAGGAGCTCTACGGCGTCGTGCCGGGCTCGCTCGACTTCCAGGCGGAGCAGTCCTATCTCCAGCCGCCGGAGCACCAGACCGACATCGTGCACGTGATCCGCGGCGTGATCGAGGCCGAGACGGGCGCGATCGAGCACTACAACCACATCATCGAGGTGACCGACGGCGTCGACTGGGTCACGCAGGACATGGTCATCGAGATCCTCCACGACGAGGAGGGCCACCGCCGGCTGTTCGAGGGCTACCTGCGCGAGTACGAGGCGGAGGGGCTCGCTTGAGGACGCCGGTGCGGGGCCGCGGCGCCGCGCGCATCGCGACCGCACGCCGCGGAGGCGCTATCGTGGATGGGGCGCGATGAGGCTCCTCGAGCTGACGACCGAGACGGACGACCAGACGGTGCGCCTCGCCTTGGCGGGCGAGCTCGACATCGCCGGCGCCGGTCACGTTCAGCAGGCGCTGGAGCGGATCGAGCAGGGCGCCCCCGCCACGATCGTGCTGGACCTGCGCAAGCTGTCCTTCATGGACTCGACCGGCCTGCGCGTGATCGTCGCCGCCGACGACCGCGCGCGCGGGCAGGCGCGCCGCCTCGTGCTCGTGCGCGGCTCGGACGCCGTCCAGCGCGTGATCGAGATGACGCGCCTCGACGAGCGCCTCGAGATCGTCGACGACCCGGCGGCGCTGCAGACGGGTTAGGGGAATCCCCCCTCGCGGCGCAGCACGCTGAGGCCGGCGCTCGGCGCGCTTGCGGCCTCACCAGTCGTCGTTCTCGCGCTCGCTGCTGCGCTCGTGGTCGGCCTCGCCTTCGTCGGCGTTCGCGCCGGGCTGCTCGTCGCGGCCGGCGTCGTGCAGGATGGCGTGGGCGGATTGCTGGTCCCCATGCGTCGCGTGCTCGACGAGCGCCTCCTCGGCCTCCTCGAAGCCCTCGGCCTCGCCGCCGCCGCCCTCGACGACCGGGCGCCGGGCCGGGTCGAGCTGCTCGTCGCCGGCGACGCCGCCGATGCGCGCCGCCTCGGCGGCGGCCGCGTCGGTCTCCTCCTGCTCATGCCGTGGGTCCGGGCTCATCGGTCTCCCCTTCTCGATCGGATGCGTGTGCGCTGCTGATACCCGCCGGCGGGCGCGCCAACGCTCCGGAAGATCATGTCACCGTTCACGGCAGATCACTCGCTGCTCGCGTTCGACGTCCGCCGCCGAGCGTTCACATCGCCCCGAGCAGTCACTTATTCATGTTTCCTGCAGCTTCCGGCGGTTTTCATTCACCTTTGGGCTTGGCATATGAACAGTTCCTCGTTTACGGTGCCGACGATGAGCGGCAACGCGACAACCTACGCTTGGCAAAGGGACGGTGACGACCTCAGCTGCGCCGAGGCGGCGGCGCTGCTGGGCGTCCCCCCGGCGGCGCTCGAGCACTGGGCGCAGCAACTCGCGTTCCCGCACGACCTGGCCGGTGACGTCCCCGGCTCCGCTCGCTTCCGGCGCGGCGAGATCGAGGCGCTGCGCGACGCGCTCGTCGCCGCGCACTCGGTCGAAGGCGCCGTGCGCGCGGCGCGCGACAGAACCGTGCCGTGAGCGGATCTCGCAGGGCTCCGCGCCAGCGGCAACGCGCGGAGCCCTGCGAGACCCGCCCGCGGCCTGCGTTCAGCGCGGCATGACGCGCGTCGCGGCCGCCTTCCAGCTCGCGACCGCCCGCGCCCCCGGCGCCAGCCCGAGCCGCGCCACCGAGACGCCGGTCAGCTCGGCCGCCAGCGGCTGCGGAGCGGCCAGCCCGACGCGCACGCGGTTGCCGACCTGGGTGACGGACGTGACCTCGACCTCGAGCCGGTTGCGCGCCGACCCGTGCGCCGCGCTGCCGGCGGGCTCGAGCGCGATCTCCCACGGGTGGACGGACACCGCCACCTCGCCGCTCGCCGGCGCGAGCGCGACGACCGAGCCGCCGCCCTCGAGCGCCACGCGCGTGAGGCCCTCGCCGTCGCGGCACGCGACCCCGCGCAAGACCACCGCGCCCGTCAGGTCTGCGACGAACGCCGACGCCGGCGCCGCCGCCAGCTCCGCCGCGCTGCCCCGCTGCACCACGCGGCCCGCGTCGAGCACCGCGACGGCGTCGCCGAGCAGGGCCGCCTCGGCGAAGTCGTGCGTCACGAGCAGCGCCGGCACCCGCAGCTCGCGCAGCAGACCGGCCAGCTCGCGGCCTGCGGCGGCGGCGCTGCGCGCGTCGAGCGCGGAGAGCGGCTCGTCCAGCAGCAGCGCCCGCGGCCGCGGCGCGAGCGCCCGCGCGAGCGCCACGCGCTGGCGCTCCCCGCCGGACAGCCGGCCCGGGCGCTCGTCCGCCAGCTCCGCGACGCCGAAGCGCTCCAGCAGCGCGAGCGCCTCCGCCCGCCGCCGCGCGCGCGGCACGCCGCGCAGCCCGTAGGCGACGTTGCGCCACGCGCTCAGGTGACCGAACAGCGCGTGGTCCTGGAAGACGTAGCCGCAGCGGCGGCGCTCGGGCGTGACGTCGATCCCCGCGTCCGTGTCGAGCCACGTCACGCCGTCGCAGACGACGCGGCCGCGCCCCGGCGCGAGCAGGCCCGCGACCGCGCGCAGCACGCTCGTCTTGCCCGCCCCCGACGGGCCGGCGAGCGCGAGGCAGCCGCCGTCGGGCACCTCGAGCGCGACGTCGAGGTCGACGGCCCCGGCGCGCGTCTCAAGCGCGAGCGAGAGCATCCCCGTCGCGCACGAGCAGCTTGGTCGCCAGCAGCAGCGCGCCGGCGAGCGCGACGAGCACCGCCGAGAGCGCGAGCGCGCCGTCGAAGTCGGTCGCGAAGTCGGCGTAGATCGCCAGCGGCGCCGTCTGCGTGATGCCGCGGAACGAGCCGGCGAACATCAGCGTCGCGCCGAACTCGCCGAGCGCGCGGCCCCAGGCGAGCGCGACGCCCGCGCCGAGGCCCGGCAGCGCCGCCGGCAGCGCCACGCGCGCGAACGTGCGCGCCTCCCCCGCCCCGAGCGTGCGCGACGCCTCGCCCCAGCGCGGGTCGACCGCGGCGAACGCGCTCTGCGCCGCCCGCAGATGAAACGGCGCCGCCACGAAGATCAGCGCCACGACGACGCCGGCCGTCTGCAGCACGAGTCGGATGCCGGCGTCGTCGAGCGCGCCGCCGAGCAGCCCGTTCGGCCCGAGCGCCGCGAGCAGGCCGATCCCCGCGACCGCCGGCGGCAGCACGAGCGGCAGCTCCAGCAGCGTGACGACGAGCGCGCGACCGCGGAAGGCGCGCGTGGCGAGCAGGTAGGCGGCGGGCGTGCCGACGAGCACGACGACGGCGGTCGCGATCGTCGTCGTCTCCAGGCTCAGGCGCAGCGCGTCGCGCGCGGAGGCGTCGCCAAGGCTCGCGAGCAGCTCGCCGGGGCTGCTGTAAACGAAGATCGCGACGACCGGCAGCGTCAGGAACGTGAGCGCGACGGCGAGCGCGAGCACGAGCAGCGCGCCGAACCAGCCCGGTCGGCGCCCGCGCGACGTCGTCGTCGGGCTCATCCCCGCGGGGGCGGATCGTCGAACCCGGCGGCGTGCAGGATCTGCAGGCCGCGCCCGTGCCGCAGACCGGCGATGAAGCGGCGCGCCGCGACCGGGTGCTGCGCGCCGTTCACGACCGCGATCCCGTAGGCGACGTTCGGCTGCAGCCGCTGAGTCAGCGGGATCGCGCCGAGCCGCTTGCCGGCGGCGCGCACGTCGCTGCGGTAGACGAAGCCGGCGTCGACTGCGCCCTGCGTGAGCTTGCCGACGATGCCCGTCACGTCCGGCTCCTCGGATCTGACGTTCGCGAGGATCGCCTGCTCCTGCGCGTGCGGCAGGCGGCCGAGCACCTCGCGCGTGTAGGCGCCGATCGGCACGCTCGCCGAGCCGATCGCGATCGTCGTCCCCGCCGTCGCGAGGTCGGCGAGCGTGTGGACGCTCCCGCCCTCCGCCGGAATGGCGAGCACGAGCTGGTTGGAGGTGAAGACGACCGGTCTGCCGACCAAGCCCTCTCTGTGGAGGGCGTCGGGCAAGCTCGCGTTCGCTGCGGCGTAGACGTCGGGCTTGACGCCCTGGCGAATCTGCGCGGCGAGCTCGTCGGAGCCGGCGAACGAGAGGCGCACCGGCTCGGGGGAGAGCACGTCGTCGGCGTAGTGCTGGAACGCCTCCGTCAGCGATGCGGCCGCCGAGACGGTGAGGTCTCCCCCGCTCCCGCCGCCGCCGGTGCCACCCCCGCCGCCCGACCCGCCGCAGGCCGCCAAGGCCACCGCCGCGACCGCCGCCAGCACCGCTGCCGTCGGCCGCCGCACCATCGCCTCAGTCCCGCCGGTCGATCATCACGGACGTGGCCTTCACCGCGGCCGTCGCGACGACGCCGGGCTCCAGCCCGAGCTCCTCAACCGAGTCGCGCGTGATCGCGGCGGTGACGAGGAACGGGCCGGCCTCCAGCTCGACGAGCGCCATCACGCCGTCGACCTCGACCGAGCGGACCACGCCGGTGAAGCGGTTGCGCGCGGACAGGCGGTCGTCCGTCGCGTGGCGACGCGGTCGTGCGCTCAGCCGCTCGACCTCGGCGCGCGGGACGAGGCGCCGGTTGCGCTCGTCCCGCACCGTTCTCAGTCTCCCGGCGCGATCCCAGCGGCGCAGCGTGTCGGGGCTGACCCCGAGCGCGCTCGCGGCCTCGCCGAGGGTGAGGTTGACGCCGGCCATCTGCCTAAGCATTGCATAGGCAGATGCGCCCTGGCGCTCCGGCTCAGCAGACCGGCCGCGTTCTCTCGCCCTTCGCCGGCGCCGCGTCGCGCGAGGTGCGCGCGCCGTTCTCCAGCGCACGTCTCATGTCGTCGAGGAACAGGTCGACCATGTCACGGCTGAAGCTCTCCTTCACGACCATCCGCAGCACCTCGACGTGCTCGGCGTCGGGCGGCAGCGAGTAGGCGGGGACGATCCAGCCGCGCTGTCTGAGCTGGTCGGAGAGCTTGTAGACGTCGTGGCGCTCCGGGTCCTTGGCGCGCACGACGACGACGGGGAAGCTCTCGCGGTCGTGCAGCGCCTCGAACGCGCCGGTCGCCAGCAGGCCGGCGGTCAACGCCTGCGCGTTGTCGACCATCGCCTGCGCGATGCGCGCGTAGCCCTCGGTCCCGAGCCGCAGGAAGTTGTAGTACTGGAGGATCACGCTGTTGCTCGGCCGCGAGAAGTTGAGCGAGTAGTTCGGCATGTCGCCGCCGAGGTAGTTGATGTGGAAGACGAGCTCGTCCGGCAGGTCCGATCTGTCGCGGAAGACGACCGTCCCCATGCCCGGGTAGACGAGCCCGAACTTGTGGTTGGAGACGTTGATCGAGCGCACGCTCGGCAACCGGAAGTCCCACGCGAGGTCGGGGCGGGTGAAGGGCGCGAGGAAGCCGCCGCTGGCCGCGTCGATGTGCAGCGGGACGTGCCAGCCCTTCTCCGCTCTGAGCCGCTGGAGCAGCGCGTCGATCTCCGCCAGCTCGTCGATCTGGCCGGTGAAGGTCGTGCCGAGCAGGCCGCCGACGGCGATCGTGCAGTCGTCGACGTGCGCCTCGACGTCGGCGGCGGTGAGGATGTACTCGTCGGCTCTCATCGGCACGACGCGCGCCTCGACGTCGAAGTAGCGCGTGAACTTCTCCCAACAGGTGTGCACGTCGGCGCCGATCACGAGGTTCGGCTGGTCGATCGAGAGGCCGGCCGCTCTGCGCCGATCCCGCCACGACTGGCGGTGCGCGAGCATCGCGAGCATGATCGCCTCCGAGGAGCCGATCGTGGCGGTGCCGACCGGCGTCGCGTCGTGCGGCGCGTGGAACAGGCGGCCGACCATCGTCACGACCCGCTCGTGGATCGCCTCCGTCTGCGGGTACTCGTCCTGGTCGATCATGTTCTTGCCGAGCGTCTCGGTCGCGAGTCTGTCCGCCTGCGGCTCCATCCACGGCGTCACGAACGAGGCGAGGTTCAGCGCCGGGTTGCCGTCGAGGTTCAGCTCGTCGTGGACGAGGCAGTAGGCGGCGTCGGCGCTCATCCCGTCGGCCGGGATCGCGAACTTCGGCACCGGCTTGTCGACCCACCGCCCCGCGTACGCGGCCGCATGGACGTCGTCGGCCTCGGTCCTGACCCTGTGCATCGCAGTCCTCCGTGTCGGCGTCGGTGGGTGGTGCCTACCCCACTGGACCCCGTTCGCTACCCCGGCGACCGGTCCTGCACGGCTCACGCCAGCCGCGTGCGCAGGCTCTCCTCCTGCTGGCGCTCGACCTCGGCGACGGTGAGGGCGGGGTCGCGCATGTGGGCGTGGGAGACCTCGGCGGGGGTCGGCTGGTCGTCGGCGGCCGGCCAGGTCTCGGGGTTCCAGAGTCTCGAGCGGACGAACGCCTTGGGGCAGTGGGCGTAGACCTCGTCGGCGCGGACGACGATCGCGGTCCGCGGCGGCTTGCCGACCGGCGCGAGGCGCTCCAAGACCGCCGGAGCGGCGGTGACGCACGCGCGGCCGTTGACGCGCAGCGTCTGGTCGCGGCCGGGGATCAGGAAGATCAGCGCGGCGTGGCCCGTCGCGACGACGTTCTGGAGCGTGTCGAGGCGGTTGTTGCCGGTCGCGTCGGGGATCGCGAGGTGGTCGTCGTCGAGCACCGTCACGAAGCCGGGCTGCCCGCCGCGCGGCGTCACGTCGCAGCGGCCGTCAGCGTCGTGGCTGGCGACGAGCACGAGCGGTGTGACCGCGACCAGGCGCCGCGCCATCTCGTCGAGGCGGTCGAGCTCCTTGCGCACGGCGCGCTCCAGCGGCTGCGCGTACATGTCGCGCAGTTGCGCCTGGTTCGTGATGGCCGCCGCGAACGGGTCCATCGTTCGATGATTGCAGCGCCGGGCGGCGCTCAGCGTCGGTCCCGCTCGCGAACCCAAGCCACCACGTCGGCGGCGTTGCGGTCCGGTGGGAACACCGGATAGAACGCCTTCGCGATCGTCCCCTGCTCGACCACCAGCGTGATGCGCCGGTAGAGCCGCATGCCGGCGACCTCGAACGTCGGCAGCGAGAGTGCCGCGGCCAGCCGCAGGCCGGGGTCGCTCAGCAGCGCGAACGGCATGTGCTCGCGCTTGGCGAAGGCCGCCTGCTCCTCCGCCGGCTGCGCGCTCAACCCGAGCACCTGCGCCCCGAGCGCCGCAAGCTCATCGGCGTGATCGCGGAATGCACAGCTCTGCGGCGTGCAACCGCGCGCACCGGGGATCGCATCCCAGCCGTACGGCGACGGCTCGCCGGGCGTCCCGGTGCGCGGATAGATGTAGACCACGAGCGTGCCGGCCCGACCCGCTGCAGCCGCGAGATCCACTTCCCCGCTGAGCGTCGACGACAACGTCAGCGCCGGCAGCCGCCTCCCCGGCAGACGATCCGCCGCCCCGTCGTCGACCGGCACGGGCAGGTCCAACGGCAGCGTGTGAAACTCGCGGCCGGTCATCCGACGAGGCGCCATATGGGTTCAGGTGCAGCCGGGGTAAAGCAGATCCGCCACGACTTCCGCCACGGCGTCGTACTTGCCCCGAGCCAGCAATTCATTCGGTGTGTGGCCGTCGAGTACCGGGACCGGCGAGTCGAACGAGGCGAGCACGTACTCGGGCTTGACGACCCGCCCCAGCATCTCAATCAGCTCCTGCCGTCTCGCGTCGTCGACCAACCCAGCCATCGGCTCAGGCTACCGCGCCTCCGCTGCCAGCTCACCGACCACCCGCGACAGCTGGCCGCCCTGCCAGGCGAGCGGGGATCTGCCCTCGGGCTCGGTGACGAGGCGGGCGCCGGGGATCGCGGCGGCGTAGGCCTCCCCGACCGCGAGCGGGTGTCCGGGATCGGCCTCGTCGCGGCTGGCGACGACGACCGCCGGCAGCGACAGCGCGCCCAGCTCCTCCAGCGACGCGAACGGCTGCGAGCGCGGCACCGCCTGCAGGGCGTCCGCGACGGCGCCGGGATGCGCGTGCTGGGACATCCGCTGGCGCAGGACCGTGCGCACCGTCTCCTGCCATCCCTCCGGCACCTCGTCCTTCACGCGGTACGCCTCCACGAACCCCTCGACCCCACCGCGCCGCAGCCCGTGTGCCAGCTCGTCCCAGCGCTCGAGGTTCGGCGGCAGGTCCGGGTCGAACGCGGGCGTGATCGCCACGACGCCGGCGGCCCGCTCCGGGTGCTCGAGCGCGAAGCGCAACAGCGTGTGCGCGCCCATCGAGGCGCCCGCCAGGACCGCGCGTTCGAGGCCGACGGCGTCCAGCACGGCCTCCAGGTCGCGCGCCAGCTCGGCGTAGGTGTAGGCGCCGCCGGACGGCGCAGGGCTCGAGCGCCCGTGCCCGCGCGCGTCGTAGGCGACGACGCGGTGCCCGCCGCGCTCGAGCGACTTCGAGCCCATCACGACGTAGCGGCGCGTCGCGGTCAGGCCGTGCAACAGCACGACCGGCGTCCCGTCAGTCGGGCCGGCCTCCTCGACGGCCAGCGCCACGCCGTCGCGCTCCACGATCCGCTCGCCGCTCATGACCCGGGTGATACCCGACGGGGCGCCGTCCGCGTCGGCCGGTCACCACGCGCTGCGTCGTACTACCCTCCTGCACACCATGATCTTCGACGTCACAGAGCAGGACTTCGAGACGCAGGTGATCGAGCGCTCGCGCACGATCCCGGTCGTCGTCGACTTCTGGGCGGAGTGGTGCGGGCCGTGCCGGCAGCTGGGCCCGATCATCGAGCAGGCGGTGACCGCGCGCGAGGGCAAGGTCGCGCTCGCGAAGCTCGACACCGACAGAAACCAGTCGATCTCCCAGGCGTTCGGCATCCAGGGCATCCCCGCCGTGAAGGCGTTCAAGGACGGCCGCGTCGTCTCCGAGTTCACCGGCGCGCAGCCGAGAGCGCAGGTCGAGCGCTTCCTCGACGCGCTCGTCCCCTCCGCGGCCGACGCGCTCGTCGCGGCCGGCGACGAGGCCTCGCTGCGCACGGCGCTCGAGGCCGAGCCGAACCGCGCCGACGCGCTCGTCCCGCTCGCCCGCCTGCTGCACGCGCGCGGCGAGGACGACGAGGCGCTCGCGCTGCTCGACCGCGCTCCCGGCGACTTCGGCGGCGCCGGGCTCGCCGCCCGCATCCGCATCCAGCAGGCCGGCACGCCCGATCTCGGCGACGCGTTCGCCGCGCTCGACGCCGGCGAGCACGAGCGCGCGCTCGACCTGCTGATCGGCGCGATGCCGAGCGCCGACGGCGCCAAGGACGAGATCCGCAAGGTCGTCGTCGGCCTCCTCGACGAGCTCGGCGTCGAGCACCCGCTCGCGCGCGAAGCGCGCCGCCGCCTCGCCGCCGCGCTCTACTGACGCACCTCGCTGCAAGCGTCCTGCCGCGGGCTCGCCAGGCGACCGCAGGGCAGGACGCTTCGCCGGCCGGCGCGGCTCAGGCGACCGCGGGGCAGGACGCTCGCCGACGGACGGGTCACCCGAGCGGCAGCGCGAGCTGCGCGCCGGCGGCCTCGGACGGCCCGCCGGCGCCGTCGCCGTCCTCGGCGAACGACGCCATCCGCACGCCCAGCAAGCGCACCGGCCGCGGCGGCGCGTAGGCGCGCAGCAGCTCGAGCGCGATCCGCGTCACGAGCGCCGCGTCGTTCGTCGGCGCGTCGATCGTGCGGGCGCGGGTCACGTTGGTCCAGTCGTCGAGCCGGACCTTGATGGCGATCGTGCGCCCGCGCTTGCCGCGCGCCGCGAGGCCCGCGCACAGCTCCGCCGCGAGCCGCCGCAGGATCGCCTCCAGCTCGTCCAGCGAGGCGACGTCCTCGTCGAAGGTCCGCTCGTTCGAGCGCGACTTCAGCACCCGCTCCGTCTCGACCGGCGAGTCGTCGTGGAACCACGCCCGCCGGTGCAGCTCGCGCCCGTGGCGGGCGCCGAAGCGCGCCGCCAGCTCCGACTCGGACACGCGCTGAAGCTGCGCGATCGTCTCGACCCCCAGCGCGCGCAGCCGCTCGGCGGTCTTCGGGCCGATCCCCGGCAGCCGCCCCGGCGGGTCGCCGGCGAAGCGCTCCGCCGCCTGCTCGCGGCCCATCGCCACGAAGCCGCGCGGCTTCTCGAGGTCGCTGCAGATCTTCGCGACGAGCCGGTTCGGGCCCACGCCGACCGACAGCGAGATGCCCGTCCGCTCCTGCGCCTCCGCGACCAGCTCGCGCAGCACGCGCAGCGGCTTCTCGACGCCGGACAGGTCGGCATAGGCCTCGTCGAGTCCCAGGTGCTGGAGCGCGCCGAGCCGCGCCGTCACGATCTCCCACACCGCACGCGACGTCGCCCGGTATGCCTCGAAGTCGGGCGGCAGCACGATCCCGTGCGGGCACAGACGGCGCGCCTGCGACGCCGGCATCGCCGAGCCGACGCCGTATCTGCGCGCCTCGTAGGAGGCGGTCGTGACGACCGCGCGCGGCCCGGAGCCGGCGACGATCACCGCCTTGCCGCGCAGCTCCGGGCGCCGCAGCAGCTCGACCGACGCGTAGAAGGCGTCGCAGTCGAGGTGCGCGATCACGCGCTTGAGCCCGGACCCCGGCCCGGGCGCCGCCGAAGCGGGCGCAGGCGCAGGCCCGGCGGCTGACGGCGTACCGGGAGGCATCCACCGCCCAGGGTACGCCGCCGACCGGCCGGAACGCACGAACACGCGTTCGTGCGAAGCCCCTGCCCTACACCGTGCTCCAGACCACACCGACGCCGTCGAACCCGAGCCGGCGCGCCGTCGCGCCCGTCAGATCCCACTCGCGGCCGCCGGCGTACGGGCCGCGGTCGATCACCGGCACGGTGACCTGGCGGCCGTGGTAGCGCAGCGTCACCTTCGTGCCGCACGGCAGCGTCTTGTTCGCGACGCCGAGCGTCCCGTAGCCGAGCGTCCCACCGCACGCGAGCGCGCCGCCGTAGAGCCCGTACCACGACGCGAGGCCGGGCCGGAACGCGCGCAGCGTGCCCGCGCCGGCTCGCACGCCGGCGTTGCGGCGGTCGCCGGCGAAGCGCACGCGCAGCCGCTGCGTCCCGGCGGCGCCCGTCGCAAGGCGCGCGTCGAAGTGGCCGTCGGCGCGCGTGCGCGCCCGCGCGACGGCGTGCCAGCGGCCGTGCCGGCCGGCTTCGACGACGACCCGCCGGCCGCGGCCGCGCGGCAGCAGCGTCCCGCGCACGTGGACGACGTCACCCGCGTGGACGTCGCGTCCACCGCGATCGACGACGAGCTTGCCGGCGACGGCCACCCCGCGCGCGCGACTGCGCCGCGGCGCCTCCGCGGTCACGGCGGCGGCGCCGGCCGCCTCCGCGCCGGCCGGGAGCATCAGGATCCGCAGCTTGCCGCTCTTGCGCGGCTCGGCGCGGAAGCGATAGCGGCCGTCGCGCGCGACGCGGCCGTGCGCGACGGCACGCCAGCGCCGCCCGCGCGGGGCGTACTGGAGCGTGAGCGCGCGGCCGGCGTCGGCAGCCGGCACGCGACCGCTGACGGCGATCGGCTGGCCGAAGCGCAGCCGGGCGTCCTGCACCGCCGGGGCGCGCAGGACGGTCGAGGACTCGGGCGCGTGCGCCGGCGAGGATTGGCCGAACGCGAGCGCCGTGACGGACAGGGTCGTGCCAAGGGCGAGCGCGGCGGCGGCCGCATGGCGCGGCGCGACGCGACCCGCGGGTTGCAAGCGCAACAGGGTCATGCCTCCTTCGAGCGACCTGGGCGCCTACGGGGTTAGCTGTCGGGCTCGCGCCGGCGTTCTCGATTGCACCCAGTCGTTCAATTCACTGAACGACGTGGATGCGACACCATCGCTACAGCGGCAGCAGCCGCCGATTCGCCCCAGCCGGACGGTTCGCACGCACGTCCGGCAAGTGGGTCCCCCGCTCGCCGCGCACCGGGCGACGACGATTCGGCAGGTCGATGTCCGAGCACCGTAGCAGGGACGCCCCGCCGGCCTCTGTGTCCGATCTCACACTTGCCCGGGCTGCCAGAATGGCTGGATGGCCAACCGAAACCGACTGACCGGGCTCGACAGCTCCTTCCTGCACCTCGAGCACGACTCGGCGACGCACATGCACGTCGCCTCGTGCATGGTGTTCGACGGCCCGCCGCCGACGCACGACGAGCTCGTCGCGCACGTCGAGGCGCGCCTGCACCTCGTGCCGCGCTACCGCCAGCGGCTCGCGTTCGTCCCGCTCGGCCAGGGCCGGCCGGTGTGGGTGGACGATCCCCACTTCAACACGCGGTATCACGTCCAACAGCACGCGCTGCCGAGGCCGGGCAGCGAGGAGCAGCTCAAGCAGCTCGCCGGGCGCGCGTTCTCCCAGCAGCTCGACCGCAACAAGCCGCTGTGGGAGCTGTGGCTCGTGGAGGGCCTGCACGACGGCCGCTTCGCGATCCTCGCCAAGACCCATCACGCGCTCGTCGACGGGATCTCCGGCGTCGACATCACGACGGTCCTGTTCGACGTCACGGCCGACCCGGCGCCCACGCCGGGGCCGGAGCAGCCGTGGGTGCCGCGCCCGCTGCCGAGCGGCGCGCAGCTGCTGGCGGACGCGCTGCTGGAGCGCGCCACCGTGCCGGCCGAGGTCCTGCGCGGCATCCGCTCGGTCATCCGGCGCCCACGCCGTGTCGCGAAGGAGCTGTTCGGCGACGTCAGCGCGATCGGCTCGTTCGCGCTGCCCGGCGCCCGCAGCGCGCCGCCGAGCCCGCTGAACGTCGCGATCGGCCCGCACCGGCGCTTCACCTGGGCCGAGGAGGAGCTCGAGCGCGTCAAGGCGATCAAGAACGCGCTCGGCGGGACCGTCAACGACGTCGTGCTCGCGACCGTCGCCGGCGGCCTCGGCCGCTACCTGCGCGCCCACGGGCACCCGACGATCGACCTCCAGCTGCGCGCGATGATCCCCGTCTCCGTGCGCAGCGAGGAGGCGCGCGGCGCGCTCGGCAACCAGGTCGCCGCGGTGTGGGCGACGCTGCCGGTCGGCGAGAGCGACCCGATCGAGCGGCTCGCGCTCGTGCGCGGCGACATGGAGGGGCTCAAGGAGTCCCACCAGGCGGTCGGCGCGCGCCTGCTGACCGAGCTGACGGGCTTCGCGCCGCCGACGGTGATGGCGCAGGCGGCGCGGCTGCAGGCGCGCCAGCGCTACTTCAACCTCGTCGTCACGAACGTGCCGGGGCCGCAGTTCCCGCTCTACGTGCTCGGCCGGCGCATGCGCGCGATCTACCCGATGGTGCCGCTTGCCCAGCACCTCGCGCTGGGTGTGGCGATCATGAGCTACGACGGGCAGCTCGCGTTCGGGCTGAACGCCGACTACGACGCGCTGCCCGACGTCGAGCTGCTCGCCACGCAGCTCGCCGAAGCGCTCGACGAGCTGGCCACCGCCGCCGGCCTGCCGCCCCGGCGCGGCGGGCGCCGCCGTGCCGCGAGCCGCGGCCGGACACCGGCGAGCAACGGGCGCGCGGCGGCCGAGGCGGGCGCGGCCACGTAGCGTTCGTCGGGCGCGCGTGGCATCGTCCAGCGCGGAGCACGTCCCGATGTCGTCCACGCCCCCGTCCCCCACGCCTCCGCATCGCCGCCTGCGCCGGCTGGGCGTCGGCGTCGCGACGGTCCTCGTCGCGCTCGGCGGCGTGATCCTGCTGCTCGTCTTCTTCGAGGGTCGCGACCACTCCCAGGTCAGCGACGCGACCTCCGCGATGCGCGGGCCCGGCCGGCTCTATCCCGACCAGGGGCGCGCGCACCTCAGACCGGGCGAGCGGCCGTCGCAGCCCTACGCCTCGGAGCCGCCGACGAGCGGCCCGCACGTGCCGAGCGCGATCAGACGCGACGCGACGCGGCTGAGCGACGACCAGATCCTGCAGGCGCTCGAAGCTCGGCGACGTCGTGCTGCTGTACGGCACGAGATCGCCGCCGGCGGCGCTGCGGGCGCTCGCGGAGCGGCTCTCGGGCCCGTTCGACCCGGCGCTCGCGGCGAGCGGCGCGGCGGTCGTGCTCGGCGAGCGGCCGGATGTCGCGGGCATCGTCGCGCTCGCGTGGCGGCACATGCTGCGCGTGCCGGACGCGACCGACCCGGCGCTCGAGGACTTCGCCGACTACTGGCTCGGCCGGGGCGCGCCGTGACGGCGGACGCCGGCGCGCTGCGGATCGCGCTGTGCCAGATGGACGCGGTCGTCGGCGACGTCGCCGGCAACGAGGCGGCGATCCTCGGCTGGGTCGAGCGCGCGCGCAGCGCCGGCGCCCAGCTCGTGCTGTTCCCGGAGCTGGCGCTGACCGGCTACCCGCCGGAGGACCTCCTGCTCAAGGAGCACTTCCTGCGCGACGCGCGCACGGCGCTCGACCGCATCGCCGCCGCGACCGAGGGGATCGTCGCGATGGTCGGCTTCCCCGAGCGCGAGGACGACGTCTCCAACGCGCTCGGCGTGCTCGCCGACGGCGCCGTGCAGGCCGTCTACCGCAAGGTCCACCTGCCGAACTACGGCGTCTTCGACGAGCAGCGCTGGTTTCAGTCCGGCCCCGGGCCCGCGCTCGTCGAGCTCGGGGAGACGAAGGTCGGCCTCACCATCTGCGAGGACATCTGGGAGCCGGGTCCGCCGGCCTCGACCGAGGCACGCGCAGGCGCGAGCCTGATCGTCAACGTCTCCGCCTCGCCCTACCACGCCGGCAAGGGGCTCGAGCGCGAGCGGATGCTGGCCCAGCGCGCGCGCGACAACCTCTGTGCCGTGGCCTTCTGCGCGCTCGTCGGCGGCCAGGACGAGCTCGTCTTCGACGGCCACTCGCTCGTGCTCGACCATCGCGGCGAGGTGATCGCGCGCGCGGCGCAGTTCGAGGAGGAGCTGCTGGTCGCGACGATCGACCTCGAGGCGGCGCAGACGCAGCGGCTGCGCGATGCGCGCCACCGCGCGCCGGCCCGCCGCGCCCGGCGCCGCGTGCCGACGCTCGCGCAGCTGGCGCTGCCCGCGCCGGACGCGCGCGACGCAGCCGCCGACGACGGCGGCGGCGATCGCGTCGGCCGGATGGGCGGGCCGATCGCGCCGCTGCTCGACCCGGCCGCCGAGGTCTACGCCGCGCTCGTCACCGGCCTGCGCGACTACGTGCGCAAGAACGGCTTCGGGCGGGTCGTGCTCGGCCTCTCCGGCGGGATCGACTCGGCGCTCGTCGCCTGCATCGCCGCAGATGCGCTCGGACCCGACGGCGTCGCGGTCGCGGTGATGCCCTCGCCGTACTCCTCGGGCGAGACGCAGGCGGACGCCCGCACGCTCGCCGGCACTCTCGGCGCCGAGCTGTTCGAGCTCGACATCGCGCCCGCGATGGAGGCGTACGCGGCGACGCTCGCCGAGCCGTTCGCGGGGACCGATCCGGGGCTCGCCGAGGAGAACCTGCAGGCACGCATCCGCGGCAACCTGCTGATGGCGCTGTCGAACAAGTTCGGCTGGCTCGTGCTCGCGACCGGCAACAAGTCGGAGATGTCGGTCGGCTACTCGACGCTCTACGGCGACCTCGCCGGCGGCTTCGCGGTGATCAAGGACTGCCCGAAGATGCGCGTCTACGAGCTGGCGCGGCACGTGAACGAGGTCGCCGGCGGTGAGCGGATCCCCGTTTCGATCATCGACCGCGCGCCGAGCGCCGAGCTGCGCCCGGACCAGCGCGACGAGGACTCCCTGCCCCCCTACGCCGTGCTCGACCCGATCCTCGACGGCTACGTCGAGCAGGACCTCGGCCGCGAGCAGCTGCTCCTGCGCGGCTTCGCCGAGGCGGACGTCGACCGCGTGATCGCGCTCGTCGACCGCGCCGAGTACAAGCGCCGCCAGGCCCCACCGGGCATCAAGATCACCAGCCGCGCCTTCGGCCGCGACCGCCGCGTGCCGATCACGAACCGCTACGGCGGGTGAGCGGGTTTCGCGCTCCGGTCACCGCAAGCGGCGACCTGCGCGCGACGCTACTGCCGCGCCGGCCGCACGGCGATCGTCATGCGCGTCGTCGCGCACAGACGGTCGTCGTCGTCGCGGATCTCGACGTCCCACAGCCACGTCGTCCTGCCTCTGTGGAACGGGCGTGCGGTCGCGTAGATCGTGCCGTCGAACATCGGCCGCAGGAAGCTCGTGCTGTTCGACAGGCCCATCGCCTGCATGCCCTGCTCGTGCACGCCGAGGAACGTCCCCATCGACGCGAGCGACTCGGCGATCGCGGCGAAGACGCCGCCGTGCACGAGCCCGAACGGCTGCTTGAGCTCCGCTCTCACCGGGACGGTCGCGCTGAGCGTGCCGTCGTCGTTGACGGACACGTCGTGCATGCCGATCAGCGCGTCGAAGGTCGCGTGCTGCTGCGGAGGGATCGCGGCGTCCACGGCGCGGAACGATAGACGGGGCCGCAGCGCCGCGCGCCGCGGGAAGCGGGTTTGCCGGGGCGCGCGGTCCTCTACGCTTGGTCGCAGTGAGCGGACTCGAGACGCTTCCCCCCGACCAGCGCGCCGTCCTGCAGCTGATCCTCGCGCAGGGCCGCGGCTACGCCGACCTCGCCGCGACGCTGAAGCTCGACGTCGCGTCCGTGCGCGAGCGCGCGCTCGCCGGCGTCGACGGGCTCGACCTCCCTCACCCGGCCGCGCTCGACGACACCGCGCGTGGCCGCATCGCCGACTATCTGCTCGGCCAGCTCGACGACGGCGAGCGGATCGTCGCGTTCGCCGAGCTCGGCGGCTCGCCGGACGCGTGCGCGTGGGCGCAGGCGCTGCGCGAGCGGCTCTCCGCGGTCGCGCGCGACGAGCTGCCGGAGGTGCCGGCGGTCGCCGCGGCGCCGGCGAGCGGGACGAACGGGTCCCGCGCAGCCGAGGTCGCCGCGAGCGCTCCCGCCGTGGCCGACGTCCCCGCAGCGGCGCCCGCGGCGGCCGCCATCGTGGCGCAGCCGGCCGCAGCCGCATTCCCGGCCCCGCCGGCCGCAGCCCCGCCCGCCGCGGGAGCGACGCCGCCGGCGCCGCCAGCCCCGCGCGAACGCGGCGAGCGCGAGGGCGGAAGCGGACCGGGCGGTCCCCGCCCCTCCCGCCTCGGCGGCGCGATCCTGATCGCCGGTGCCGCCGCACTCGCGGTCGTCCTCGCGATCGTGCTGATCGGCGGAGGCGACGACAACTCCGGCGCGTCGGGCTCCACCAGCGGCGCGCAGGCGCAGACGAGCGCCCGCACGCAGACCTCGACGACCGGCTCCGCCGCGAGAGTGATCGGCGCCGCGGCGCTGAGAGCGACGCCCGCCGGCGGCAGCGCGCTCGGCGCGGCGATCGTCCAGAGAGCCTCCGGCGGCAGACGCCAGATCGCCGTCGAGATGGCCAGAATCGCCCCGAACGGCGCACAGGACGCCTACGCGATCTGGCTGCAGGGCAACGGCGGCGCGAGACTGCTGGGCTTCGTGCCGACGCCGGTCGGCAGAGACCGCACCTTCACGGTCAGCGCGGCGCTTCCGTCCGGCCTGAAGCTGACGGACTACGCAACGGTGCTCGTCACGCGCGAGACGACGACCGCCCAGCCGACGACGCCGGGCACCGTGATCGCCAGCGGCCCGCTCAGACTCGCGAACTGACCGCCGCCGGACGATCAGGCGGCGTCGTCGCCGACGACCGCCCGGTCCAGCCCGGTGAGCGCCTCCGCGAGCTGCCGGCGCGCCGCGCGGCGGAACTGCCACGGCGCGAGCCGCGACCAGCCGTGCAGGCGCTGGCGCAGCTCGATCGCCACGACCGTCGCGGCGCCGTCGTGGGTCGGCGCCAGCTCGATCACCGTCTGCGCGTCGGCGAGCAGCCGCTCGAACGGCGTGCCCACCAGCTCCTGCTCCCAGCGCAGCAGGCGCGGCGCAGACACCTCGACGACGCGGAAGTCGGCGCGCACGCCTCTGCCTCTCGCGGTTCCGAGCACCTGCGTGAAGCGGCCGTCCTCGACCGCCTCCATCCGCACGACGCGCGGCCACCAGCGGGCCTGGTGCCACGGATCGGCGACGACCTCCCAGACCGCCTGCGGCGAGGCCGCGAGCGTGCGGGTGACGCGCGTGACGGGCACGTCGCGGAGCCTACGGCCTCGCGCGTCCGCCGGCGCCGCCCCGTCCGCCCGCGCGCGGGCGCGCGCGCCGCTCCTCAGCCGGCGATGCTGCGCAGGTCGCGGATCAGCAGCAGGTGCTTGAGGTACGTCGCGACGGCGGCGAGGTTCTCGAGCGTCTCGACCGCCTCTCTGCGCCGCTCGGGATTGCGCGAGCGCAGCGCCGGGGCGAGGATCTGCTGCAACAGCGCCGCCTCGCGATCGGCGGAGGTGCGGAAGACGCGCAGGTTGCGCCCCGCCACGCCGTACCTCGCGAGCTCGGCGACGGCGCGCGCGATCTCCCGTTCGGTCTCGTCGTAGTAGCGCACGCCCGCGCGCTGCTCGCCTCTGATGACGCCGAACTCCTCGAGCTCCTGCACGAGTCTCGGCGTCGCGCCCGTCTCCTCGACGACGTCGTCGAGCGAGTAGACGGCCCCCGGCCCCTTCACCGCGACCGTCGTGCGGCGCAGATGGCGGATGTCCGGTCTCTGGGACGCGGCCGCCACGCCGCCGACGTCGCCGCCGTCGGCGCGACCGCCCGCCAGCTCCTGGCGGATCACGCGCAGCGGCAGGAACTCGTCGCGCTGGAGGCGCAGGATCGTGCGCAGCCGCTGGACGTCGTTCTGCGTGTAGACGCGATAGCCGCCCTGCGTGCGGCGCGGGTTCAGCAGCTTCTGGTCCTCGAGGTAGCGGATCTTCGAGATCGAGATGTCCGGGAACTCCGGCTTGATCGCCTTGCAGACGGCGCCGATCGTGAGCGACTTCTGGCGCGCGCGCGGCGCGGGCGCCGCCTCGGCCTCGGCGGCCGGCGGCGCCTCGGCCGCCTCGGTCTCGGCGTCGTGCGCGACGGCGGCCGGGTCGAGCTCGGCGGGCACGTCGGCCTCGGAGGATGCGTGCGGGCTCATCGTCAGCGGGCGAGGTAGGCGAGCTTGTACTTGCCGACCTGCAGCTCGTCGCCGTCCTGCAAGCGGTGCGACTCGATCCGCGTGCGGTTCACGTAGGTGCCGTTGAGCGAGCCGCAGTCGTCGAGGTACCAGTCGTCGCCGCGGTGGACGAGCAGCGCGTGGTCGCGCGAGACGGTCACGTCGTCGAGGAAGACGTCGCTGTCGGGCCGGCGGCCGATCGTCAGGCGCTCGCCGTCGATCGCGAAGCTCTCGCCCGCGCGCCCGCCGCCGGAGCGGATCACGAGCGCGGCGCCGCGCGCGACGACCTGTTCGAGCTCGACGGGCTCGATCTCGCCGGTCTCGCCGATCCGGTACGTCGCGGTCGTTCCGTGTCCCCCGCCCTCGGAGACGGCGAGGAACGCGCCGCACTTCTGGCAGTAGTTGGCTCCGACCGCGTTGGCGAAGCCGCACTCAGGGCAATGGAGCGCCATCGATCCCTCCCGTGCGCCGTGCCGCGGCCGGCCTACTCCGAGTCCGGGTCCGGCACGCGGCCCGAGAGGATGTTCGTGAGCTTCTCGACGTCCGCGCCGGAGAACACGTCCTCGCCGCCCTCGTGCTTCTTGCGCAGGCGGTTGACGAGCTCGGCGCGCAGGATGTCGATCTTGCCGTGGAGGATGCGCCGCTTGTAGCTGATCTCGAGCTCCTCCTCGGTCAGCTGGTGGATGAGGTCCTTCAGCTCCTGGTCCGTCAGGGAGCCGAGGTCCGGGAAGGTGTCCATCGTCACGCGGTGTCTCCGATCCTCACTGGGCGGACGCGCGAGTATAGCCGCGCGCGGCCATAACCTCAACGTTAGCTTGAGGGTCTGCCACCGGCACCCGCGCCGTGCAGCGTCCGCCACCCGTCGCGCACGTACAGCGCCGTCGCCGTCAGCGCGAGCGCGAGACCGACGTACAGGCACAGCTCGCCGAGCGTCCGCAGCCCGCACATCGGGAAGAACAGACCGCCCATCACCGGCGCGACCGCGAGCCGGCCGGGCCAGTTGATGCGGATGTCCGCGCCGTGCCGCAGCCCGTAGCGGCCGAGCACGAGCATCAGCAGCTCGCGCGCGACGAGCACGGCGAGCGCCCAGCGCGGCAGCAGCTCGAAGCGCCAGCTCACGACGACGCCGCAGATCACCAGCAGGCGGTCGGTGACCGGATCCATCAGCGCCCCGAGGCGGCTGTACTGGCGCGTGATGCGCGCCGCCATCCCGTCGGCGTAGTCGCCCCAGCCGATCACGGCGAAGAGGATCGCCTGCGGCGCGCCGACGCCGTCGTCGCTCGACAGCGCGACGGCCAGGAACACGGGGATCAGCGCAAGCCGCGCGAAGCCGATCGCGTTCGGGATCGTCCACGGGTTGAGCGGGGCGCCGGCGAGCGTGGCGGCCGGCGGCGGACCGGAGCGGTCGAGGCCGAGCAGGCGGCGGGCCGTCAGCGGCCGTCGCTCTACGGGAGCGTCCGCCACAGCTCGAGCACCGCCTCGGCGGCCCCCTCGAGCGGCACGCTGCGCGTTCTCGCGGCCCCGGCGCAGCTGCAGCTCCAGCTCGCCGCCGGAGAGCGTGCGCTTGCCGACGGTGATCCGCAGCGGGCAGCCGAGCAGCTCGGCGTCGGCGAACTTCTGCCCCGGGCCGAGGTCGCGGTCGTCGTAGAGCACGTCGGCGCCGAGCGCGCGCAGCTCGTCGTAGAGCTTGTCGGCGTACGCCAGCTCGTCGCTGCCGGCTCTGCCGAGCCCGGCCAGCTCCAGCTCGAACGGCGCGAGCGCGCGCGGCCACGCGATCCCGGCCTCGTCCGCCTCCTGCTCGGCGACGGCCGCGACGATCCGCGCCGGGCCGATGCCGTAGCAGCCCATCACGATCGGCTTGGCGGTGCCGGACTCGTCCAGGTACGTCGCCCCCAGCGGCTCCGAGTAGCGCGTGCCGAGCTTGAAGATGTTCGCCAGCTCGATCGCGGCCTCGATGCGGATCGGCTGGCCGTTGACCGTGTCGCCGGCCTCGACGGTGCGGACGTCGACGCGCTCGAAGGCGAAGTCGCGGCCGGGCTGCACGCCGCGCAGGTGGAAGTCGGGGCGGTTGGCGCCGGTGACGTAGCCGCCGTCGGCGACGGCCGCGTCGAGCAGCACGGGCGCGTTCGCGCCGACCGGGCCGATGAAGCCGGCGGGGCCGATCTTCCGCGCGAACTCGTCCGGCTGCGCGGGCCGGCAGTCGGCGCCGAGCGCGTTGCGCAGCTTGATCTCGTTGACGCGGTGATCGCCGCGCACCACGACGAGCACGAGCCCGCGGCCCTCCACCATCACCGGGTAGGCCTTCAGCAGCGCGCCGGCGGGGACGCCGAGGTTGGCGGCGACCTCCTCGACGGTCGTCAGGCCGGGCGTGTGGACCTCCTCCGGCTGCTCCAGCGGCGCCGGCAGCGTGACCGGCTGCGCATCGGCGCTCGCGACCTCGACGTTGGCGGCGTAGCCGGGCGCGAGCGCGACCTCGTCCTCGCCGGCCGCACACGGCGCCATGTACTCGTGCGCGCCGGAGCCGCCCATCATCCCGACGTCCGACTCGACGCGGTACCACTCGACGCCGCAGCGGTCGAAGATGCGGTCGTAGGCGGCGACGTGCTTCTCGTAGCTGAGCGCGAGGCCCGACTCGTCGCGGTCGAACGAGTAGGAGTCCTTCATGATGAACTCGCGCGTGCGCAGCACGCCGGCGCGCGGGCGCGGCTCGTCGCGCTCCTTCGTCTGCAGCTGCCAGAGGATCAGCGGCAGGTCGCGGTAGGAGCGCACGACCTGCGCGACGTGCGTCGTGACGATCTCCTCGTGCGTCATCGCGAGCACCATGTCGGCGCCCTTGCGATCGTGCAGCTTCATCAGCTCCTGGATCGCGTAGCGACCGGTCCGTCTCCACGGCTCCGCCGGGTTGAGGACGGGCATCAGCAGCTCCTGCGCGCCGATCCCCTCCAGCTCCGCGCGGACGATCGCCTCGACCTTGCGGTGGACCCGCCAGCCGGCCGGCATCCACGTCCACAGCCCGGCGGCGAGTTGCCGGATCAGCCCGGCCCGCACCATCAACTTGTGCGAAACCGCCTCCGCGTCGGCGGGCGGCTGCTTCTCGGTCGGCAGCAGGTAGCTGGAGAGGCGCGTCATCCGGGCGCGAAGCCTAGTGGCTTCGGCGCCGGCGCAGGCCGCCGGCGAGCAGCGCCGCGAGCACGACCGCCCACACCGCCGCCAGCGCGATCAGCAGGTTGGGCCAGTAGTCGCCGTCGGGCAGCAGCGTCGGGTCGTGGGGTCGGCGGCCCCAGCCACCGAGGAGAGGGATCGCGACCAGGGCGAGGATCGCGCTGACGACGAGACCGGCCTGCAGCGGCGGGCGGATCCGGGCGGGCAGGAGGCGCACGAGCCCGAGCGCGAGCACGGCGACGACCGGAGCGATCAGCGCGTCGTGCGCGGCGAGCGACCCGATCACGAAGGCGAGCCAGCTCGTGCGCTGCGGCCCCGCCGGGACGTTGCGCAGCAGGCCGGCGAGGCCGAAGCCGACGATCGCGAGGCCGACCACCGCGCAGGTCCAGAAGACCGGTCCGCCCGGGCCGCGCTGCGCGTCGCGTCTCACAGCACCTCCAGCCGCGCCAGCCACTTCGTCTGCTGCACGCCCGGACGGTTGGGGGCGATCAGGCGGCAGGGGTAGCCGTGGTCGAGCGCGAGCGGCTCGCCGCGCAGGCTCAGCGCAAGCAGCGTGTCGGGGTCGCGCAGGTGCGGGACGTTCACGCGCGAGGAGACGTACGAGCCGCGCTGCTGGAGGGAGTGCACGACCACGTCGCTGTCGTCGGGATCGCCGCCTGCGAGCGCCACGACGTCGCGCAGCGGCACGCCGCTCCACACGGCTCCGCTGCTCCAGCCCTCCACGCACGCGATCGCGAGGTCGGCGCTGCGCTGCTCCATCGCCAGCAGGTCCGCGCGCGAGAGCGACAGCTCGCTCGCCACGTTCCCCGTCACCTGCAGCCGCCAGCCGGAGTCCTGCGCGCTCTCGACGACACCCGCCGCCTGCGCCGACTTGTTGATCGGCACGCCCTGCGGGCCGACGTCCGGTCTGCGCGGCGCCAGCAGCGCGAGGCCCTTCAGCGGCCGCACCGTCTGCCCGATCGTCGTCAGCGTCACGGCGGCGACCGCCGCGCCGACGGTCGCGAAGAGGCCGCGGCGACTCATCCCGCCCGGCGCGGCCGGCGGCGCAGATGGCTCCGCGGCGACCGGCGCGCCGCTGCCGGGATCGTCGCCCCCGCCGCGCCGCAGCGCATCCCGTGCGATCGCCCACTTCGCCCCGACGTGCACGATCAGCGCGCCGATCACGATCCACGCCGTCCAGTAGTGGACCTCCGGGAAGTTGAAGCGCCACGGGTACCAGCCGGCGTTGTTCGCGATCCCGCTCATCAGCTGGAAGATCGCCCCCGCCACGAGCGGCAGCAGGCTGATCCGCTCCAGCGCGTGCGCGAGCGAGCGCACGGGCGGCCATTCGAACAGGCGCGGGTAGACGGTCCACAGCTTCGCCAGCAGCAGCGGGACGGCGGCGATCCCGGTCGCGACGTGGATCCCCTGCGTCCAGCGGTAGAGCCAGCCGGGGCTCGCGGGCATCGACAGGAAGCCGAGGTCGAGCGGGTGCTGCGCGAACTGCGTGATCAGCCCGGTGAGGAAGCAGGTCAGGAACGCGGCGCCGAGAGCGATCCCCAGCACCGCGGCGATCCGCTCCTGGTGCAGGCGGCTCGGGAACGCGTCCTCGCGGAACGGGCCGACGCGGGCGAACGCGAGCTGCTCGTCGAAGAGCCGCTGGAGCGATTCGCCGCGAGCGAGGCGCTCGCCTACGGCACGTCGAGGACGGCGAACCATCGCCCCGTCCGCTCCCACGTCTCGCGCACGGCCAGGCCGGCCGATGCGGCGACCGCCGAGATCCCGTCGACGCCGACGTGCGCCCAGCGGAACCACGCGCTCGCCGCGTCGTCGCTCTCCAGCCGCAGCCGCTCGCGCCGCGTCGGCACGCCGGGCGGCTCCAGCTCCACCAGCACGCGCCCGCCGGGCGCGACGACCTGCGCGAGGCGGCGCAGCAGCAGCGTCGGACGCCCGCCGATCCCGACGTTGCCGTCGAGCAGCAGCGCGCTGCCCCAGCTGCCCGCGTTCGGGAGGCCGTCGAACACGGAGCCCTCGATCGCGTGCGCGCCACGGCTGCGCGCGTGCGCGACGGCGGCCGGGGAGACGTCGATCCCGAGCGCGACCAGGCCGCGGCGCGCGAGCGCCAGCACGTGCCGGCCCGGCCCGCAGCCGATGTCGAGCACCGGCGCGAGCGCGCGGTCGAGCACGTCGTCGTCGGCGGCGGTGAGCGGGCCGAGCCAGCGGTCGAGCGGCAGCCGCGCGCGCGTGCCGTCGGGCCGGCACGCCCACAGCTCCCCCGCTTCGCCCGCGAGGCCGGCGCCGTAGAGCGCGAGCGGGTCCAGCGCGCGCAGCGGCGCGGTGGCACTCATGCCGCGACCCCGAGCCCGAGCGCCGCCAGCTCCGCCGCGAAGCGCCCACGTGGTGCTTGCGCGGCTGCGACGCGCGCGTCGGCGATGCGGTCGACGTCGCGCAGCGGCGGCAGCTCGTCGACGCGCAGCCCGCGCTCGCGCAGCCGCGCGCGCTGGACGCGGCCGGTGTGGGCGGCGCTCATCGGCACGTCGGCGAAGACCTCCGGGTCCGGCTCCCACAGCCCGATCGCCCAATACCCGCCGTCGGGTGCGCCGCCGAGGACCGCACGACCCGGCGCGAGCAGCGCGAGCCCCTGCGCGAGCAGCGCCGGCGTGACCTGCGGCGTGTCCATGCCGATCAGCAGCAGCGGTCCGCCGGCGTCGGCGAACGCGTGCGCGAGCCGCTCGGCGAGACCGTCGCCGCGCTGCGGGATCGTCTCGAAGCCGTCGGGCGCCGGGTGGACGCCGTCGAGCACGAGCACGCGCCGCGCGACCGGCGTCTGCGCGACCGCAGCGAGCGTGTCCTCCAGCGCCGCGGCGGCGAGCCGCGCCGCGTCCTGCGGCGTGCACGGCGGGCACAGGCGCGTCTTGCTGCGGCCGGCGACCGGCGCCTTCGCGATCACGGCGACGCCCGGTGCCGAGGCGGGCGAGCCCGTCTGCTCCGGGGCCGATCCGGGCGCGCCGCCGCTCACGTCAGCACCGCCGCCATGTCCCGCAGCGCACGCGCCGTGCCGCGCACCGAGCCGGTCACCTTCGACCGCCCGCCCTCGCGCGGCCGGTAGGTCACCTCGACCTCGCCGATCCGCCAGCCGGCCTCGCCGGCGCGTACGACCATCTCCAGCGGCCAGCCGAAGCGGCGGTCGCGCAGCCCGAGCGCCAGCAGCGGCTCGCGGCGCGCAGCGCGCATCGGGCCGATGTCGCGCATCGCCGCGCCCGCGCGGCGCCCGGCCTCCCACGCGAGCACGCGGTTGGCGAGGCGCGCGTGCGCCGGCCAGGCGGCGCGGCTCGTCGGCCGGCGCGCGCCGAGCAGCAGGTCGCGGCCGCCGGTCGCCACGGGGTCGGCGACGGCCGGCAGCTCGCGCGGGTCGAGCGACCCGTCGCAGTCCATGAAGCAGACGACCTCCGCACGCGCCGCCTCCAGGCCCGCGAAGCAGGCCGCGCCGAAGCCGCGGCGCGGCTCGTGCACGACGCGCGCGCCCAAGCGAGCGGCGATCTCGGCCGACCCGTCGTCCGAGCCGTTGTCGACGACGAGCGGCTCGTAGCCGGCCGGGACGCGCTCCAGCACCCACGGCAGCGCCTGCGCCTCGTTCAGGACCGGCAGGATCACGTCTGGCATCGCGGCGATCATGCCCGTGGCCGTCCGGGCAGTTCTTAAACGGCGATGAACTCTGACCTCGGCTGCCCAAACGCGGCAGTGCGCCGACTACGGTTCGGCCCGTGCCCGCCGTCGCCGACTCGCCGTCGTCCCCGCTCGCGCGCGCGCAGGGGCCGGCGCGCGGCGGTCCCGCCGGCTGGGCCGGCCTCGCCGCCTGGGCCGCGCTGATCGTCGCCTCGCGACTGGTCGGACAGGCGCTGTACGCCGATGATCCGCGCGTCCACGTCGGCAACCCGCCGCTGGTCGGCAAGGCCGACCTGCACGTCGCCTGGTGGATCCTGCCGGCCGCCGCGTTCGCGGCCACCGCGCTGGCGTGGGGACCGGCGCTCGCCGCGCGCGTGTCCCCCGGCCGCCTGCTCGCCGCCGTCTACGCAGCCGCGGTCGCCTGGCCGGCGCTGCTCGCGCTCGGCGACGGCCCGCGCGCGATCGCCGCACCGCTCGCCTCGCGCTACGAGTACCTCACGGCGGTCCCGCGTGTCGGCTCGCCGGGCGACTTCCTCTCCCACTTCGCGGAGCGGCTGCCGACGTACGCGACGCACGTCAAGGGCCACCCGCCGGGGATGGTGCTGCTGCTGTGGGGACTGGACCGGATCGGCCTCGGAGGCGCGGACGCGGCGGCGGCGCTCGTGCTGCTCGTCGGCGCGCTGGCGGCGCCGGCCGCGCTCCTCGCGCTGCGCGACGTCGCCGGCGTGGCCGCGATGCGCCGCGCGGCGCCGTTCGCCGCGCTCGCGCCGGCGGCCGTGTGGATCGGCACCTCGGCGGACGCGCTGTTCGCCGGCGTGGGCGCGTGCGGCGTCGCGCTGCTCGTGCAGGCGACCGGCCGCCGAGACCGTCGCGGGGACCTCCTCGCGCTCGGCGGCGGGCTCGTGCTCGGCGCGCTGCTGCTGCTCACCTACGGCGCCGTGCCGCTGGGCGCCGTGCCGCTCGCGGTCGCGCTGTGGCGCCGCCGCCTGCGCCCGCTGCTGCTGGCCGGCGCGGCCGTCGCCGCGGTGCTCGGCGCCGCGGCGCTCGCCGGCTTCTGGTGGCTCGACGGGCTGCACGCGACGCGCGAGCTGTACGCCTCGGGCGTCGCCTCGCGCCGCCCCTACCTCGCGTTCCTGCTGATGAACCTCGGCGCGTTCGCGCTCGCGACCGGCCCGGCGGTCGCGGTGGGCCTCGCGCGCCTGCGCGGCACAACACGGACAGCGCGGGCAGCCGGCGACGCGCGCGCCGTGCTCGTGTGGCTGCTGCCCGCCGGCGCGGTCGCGGCGGTCGCGCTCGCCGACGTCAGCGGCCTCTCGCGCGGCGAGACGGAGCGGATCTGGCTGCTGTTCGTCCCCTGGCTGCTGACCGCGACGGCCGTGCTCGCGCGCAGCCGCCCGTGGCTCGCCGCCCAGCTCGCGCTCGCGCTCGCCCTCCAGGTGGGGATCCGCTCGCCGTGGTGAGCGCCGAGGTGCAGCAGCGTGCACGCCGCAGGACCCCGGCGCACCACCTCCGCGGCCGTGCGCTCGCTCCCGCGCTTGTAGGGATTGCCGCCCTCGGCCCCACGCTCGCGTTGGCCACCGGCTGCGGCGGCGGCGACGCCTCCCCCGGCTCGACCGCGGCCGCCCCGCTCGGCCGCGTGCTCGCCGCGCGCGCGCCGGTCGCCGCGCTCGCGCCGCTGCCCGGCGGCGCGCTGCTCGCGGGCCCGCTGTCCGGCGGCCCGCTGCTGCGGATCTCCGCGGACGGCCGCGCCCGCCGCTCGCCGCTGCGCGTCCCGCCCGTCTCGACCGACGGCCAGCGCGGCCTGCTCTCGCTCGCCGTCGCCCGCGGCCGCGTCTACGCGAGCTGGACGACGCCCGCGCCGGCGGAACGACTCCTCGTCGGGGAGCTGCGCCGCGACGCCCCGCCGCGGCTCGTGTGGCGCGGCCTCGCCACGACGACGCTCGCGAACGGCGGCCACCTCGCGTTCGCCCCGGACGGCCGCCTGACGATCGGGATCGGCGACCGCCAGTCGCCCCGCGGCGCTGTCGGGCGGATGCTGGCGCTGGACCCGGCCGGAGCGCCGTCGCAGCGTCCCCGCGTCCTGTCGACCGGTTGGAACAACCCGTTCGCGTTCGCCTTCGCGCCCGACGGGACCCTGTGGGTCGCCGACAACGCGCCGGGCCGCACCCCCGAGCGCCTCGCGCGCGGCGACGCCGGCGTCCCGCGCGACGTCACCGACCTGCCGGACGAGACGGCGCCCTCCGGCCTCGCCGTGCTGCCGGACGGCGACCTCGCGCTGTGCGGCGTCGTCTCCGGCACGCTCGACCGCTGGCATCGCGACGCGGACGGCGCCTGGCGCCGCGTCGCGACGCTCGCGCGCGGCTGCCGCTATGGCGTCGTGCGCCTGACCGACGGCCGTTCTCGCCTACGCCGGCGCGAGAGCGATCCGGAGCGTGCGGCCGTGAGCCCCGCCCCGCCAACCGAAGGGAGCCCCACCGCATGAGCCGCATCCTCCTCACCGGCGGCGCCGGCTTCGTCGGCTCGCACGTCGCCGAGCAGCTGCTGGCCGGCGGCCACGAGGTCGTCGTGCTCGACCGCCTCGCACCAGGCGACCCGGCCGACCACGCGCCCGCCGGCGCCGAGCGAGTCGACGCCGACGTGCGCGACGCCGACGCGGTCGCCCGCGCGCTCGCGGGCGTCGACGCCGTCTGCCACCAGGCGGCGATGGTCGGCCTCGGCGTCGACCTGCTCGACGTCGCCGACTACGTCTCCCACAACGATCTCGGCACCGCCGTGCTGCTGCGGGAGCTCGCCCGTGCCCGCTTCCGCGGCCGGCTCGTGCTCGCCTCCAGCATGGTCGTCTACGGCGAGGGGCGCTACGCGTGTGCCGAGCACGGGATCGTCGCGCCGCCGCCGCGACGCGAGGAGGACCTCGCCGCGGGCCGCTTCGAGCCGCCCTGCCCGCGCTGCGGCGCGCCGCTGGAGCCGCGCCAGGTGCCGGAGGACGCACCCGGCGACCCGCGCAACGTCTACGCCGCCACGAAGCTCCACCAGGAGCACCTCGCCGCCGCGTTCTCCCGCGAGAGCGGCGTACCGGTCACCGCGCTGCGCTACCACAACGTCTACGGCCCGCGGATGCCGCGCGACACCCCGTACGCCGGCGTCGCGGCGCTGTTCGCCGACGCCTGCGCCGCCGGCCGCGCGCCGCGCGTGTTCGAGGACGGCGCGCAGCGGCGCGACTTCGTGCACGTGCGCGACGTCGCGCGCGCGAACGTGCTGGCGCTCACCGCGCCCGAGCCGGTGCCGGGGGCGTTCAACGTCGCCAGCGGCACGCCGCGCACGATCGCCGACCTCGCAGACGCGCTGCACGCGGTCGCCGGCCCGGACGCGCCCGCCCCGGTCGTGACCGGTGAGTTCCGCCTCGGCGACGTGCGCCACGTCTTCGCCTCCCCGCAGCTCGCCGCCGAGCGGCTCGGCTTCCGCGCACGCGAGGACTTCGCCGCCGGCGTCGCCGAGCTGGCGGCCGGGCTCGTCAGTCCCAGCTGACGTGCTCGCCGACCGGCGCGAGCGCATCCGCGTCGATCCGCGTCACCGCGGCGGCGAGCACCGTCCCGACCGCCTCGCGACTCGCGTCGATCAGCTCCGTCAGCTCGACCGCCGGCGTCTCCTCCGGCGCGACGCCGGTCGCGTAGTTCGTCATGAAGCCGAGCAGTGCGAACGGCAGTCTCGCCTCGCCGCACAGCACCGTCTCCGGCCCGCCCGTCTGCGAGACGGCCGCCACGTCCGCCTGCGCGAGCATCCGCATCTCCGTGCGCGAGTTGAGCCGCGGCCCGTCGACGTGGCCGTAGCAGCCGCCGTCGCGCGCCGGGATGCCGGCCGCCGCGGCGCCCGCGAGCAGCGCGTCGCGCAGCGGCGCCGAGAACGGCTGCTCGAAGATCCAATGGCCACGGCCCGGTTCGCCCGGCTGGTCGTGGAACGTGCACAGCGAGCCGTCGGGGAGCCGGTTCTCGAGGAAGAAGAGGTCGTCGAAGACGACGAGATCGCCGGGCGCCAGCGTCGGGTCCAGCACGCCGCAGACGGTCGCGGCGAGCACCGCGTCCGCGCCGGCCTGCGCGAGCGCGGCGAGGTTGGCGCGGTGCTCCACCTGGCTGCTGAGGCGCCGGTGGCCCTCGCCGTGGCGCGCGACGTGCAGCACCTCGACGCCCGCGAGCCGGCCGCGCGTCACCGGCGCGGTCCCCCAGCGGGTCGCGACCTGCTCGGTCGCGCCCGCCTCCAGCCTCGGAAGCTCGTACGTCCCGGAGCCGGTGACGATCCCGACGCGCACGTGCGTCCGCGCGCTCAGCGGAACGCCGAGCGATGCTGCTCGAGCACCGAGAAGACCGGCCGCGGCAGGCCGTTCGCGTCGAGCACCGCCGAGTCCCAGCGGTTCGTCGGCGCGGAGGCGAACCACTGGTAGAGGTAGACGCGGTCGATCTTGCGGCGGTAGCGCGTCGCCTGCTTGAAGATCGCCTGCATCGCCCGCTTCTGACGCCGCAGGTCGGGCCGGAACGACTGCCGCGCGTTCTGCGGCCGGAAGCGGAACAGCCCGGCCGTCTCGGTCAGCCAGATCTTGCCCGGCAGCACTCTGACGATCCTGCGCAGGCTGCTGTGCTTGTCCTTGATGAAGCGGTTCGTGTCGGTGTAGTTGTGCAGGCCCCACAGGCGCGGGACGCGCACATGGCGCCGCTTGAACGTGGCCAGCACCTTCTGCGAGTACCTGACCATGTTCGGCAGGTCCTGGATGTCGGCGCCGAGCACGGTGCAGCGCCGGCAGATCGACCGCACGATCTTGTAGTAGGCCACGACCGCCTGCGGGTAGCGCGCGGTCGGCTGCGTGAGGTTGTTGACCTCGTTCCACGGCTGGACGATCCGCACCCACGGATAGCGCCGGTGGAACGCGCGGAACGCGCGCTTGAAGCGGGCGCCGCTGACCGGCCGGCAGCCCCGCGCGTGCCCGACGTTCGGGCATCTCATCGTCGCGGGCGGGTTGAACGCGACGACGACCTCCATGTCCGCGTCGTGCGCGGCGCTCATCCACGCGTCGAGCGTGTCGCGGTCCTTGAAGACCGAGTCGTACGGCGTGATGTAGCGCGTGCGGTACGGCGAGAGCTGCTGGAAGTAGGTGTTCGTGAAGAGGGCCGGATTCTGGTCGCCGACCCCGACGACGTAGGCGCCGCTCGGCGCGGGCGCGAGCAGCAGCGCGCACAGCAGCACGGCCGGGAGCAGGAGCAGGGAGCGGCGGAGCTTCACGTCGGGGATTCCTTTCGCGGCGGGACGCCGACCCCCTGCCGGGGGCGCGGCGGACGCACAGACGGCCTGACTGTAGCGAGGCGACCGGCCGTGGCGTGTCATCCGCGTGAACACGTCGGCGCGCCCCCGAGTTGCGGGCCTCGCGCGCCGGCAAGCGTCCTGCCCTGCGCTGGCGACAGGAGCACGGCACAGGACGCTGCCCGGCATGCCGCGGCGCTCAGGCGCTCGCAGCCAGCAGCAGCGCGGCGACGCCCTCGGGGTCGTCGCTCATCGGGATGTGGCCGCAGCCCGGCAGCGGCACGTGCCGCGCACGCGGCAACGCGGCGCGGGCGCGCTGTGCCTGCCGCGGGATCAGCAGCCGGTCGCGCGTCCCCCAGCCGATCGTCACCGGCACGCGCAGCTCGTCCCCGGCGCGGAAGACGTACTCGCGCGAGATCGGCAGCGTCGCCTCCCAGCCGGGCGCGCGGGCGAGCTGCACGAGGTCCTGCACCGCCTCGTTCGCCTCGCGCCGCGCCGGACGCGCGTACATCAGCCCGATCGTCGCCTGCCGTCCGAGCGGCGAGCGCACGACGCGCTGCATCCGCTCGCCGACGCGGCCGGTCGAGGCGAAGTGCGTCACGCGCAACATCATCCGCCCGTAGCGCGCCTCCGCCGGGCTCCAGAAGCCGACCGGGGACAGCGCCGTCGCCGAGGCCACCGCACCCGTCCGCGCCAGCTCCAGCGCGATCCCGCCGCCGAGCGAGTTGCCCGCCACATGCGGTCTCGCGATCCCCAGCTCCCCCCACCACGCCACCAGCGCCCGTGCAAGCGCCTCCACCGTCGGCGCCTCCTCCAGCACAGCCGAGTCCCCGAACCCCGGCAGGTCCACCGCCAGCACGTCCCGTTCCGCCGCAAGCAGCGGCACCACCGGCTTCCACACGCCACGGCGCGAGCCGATGCCGTGCACGAGCACCAGCGGCGGCCCGGAGCCGACCCGATCATGCGCGAGCTGCATGACGAGCGAGGCTAACGAGCGCGCGCTCGCGAGGCGTCAGGTGCGCGTGAAGCGCCGGCCGGCCGTCGGCGAGGCGGCCTCGTCGAGGCGCGTGCGCTCGGCGACGGTCTCCAGCAGCGCGCCGGACATCTCGTCGGCTTCCTCGGCCTGCTTGGCCTTCTCGAGCGCCGCGAGCCGCTCGGGCGTCATCTCGCCGGCGTTCTCGTCCTCGATCGCCTGCAGCCAGGCGGCGCCCTCGGCGGCCTCCTCGGCATCGACCGAGATGCGATTCGCGCCCGAGCCGACGTACTTGTCGATCTCCTCGAAGAGCGTGTCCACCAGCTGCTCGGTCGGCACCTTGCGCAGCGCTCTGCCGCGGCTGAAGATCAGGCCCTCGTTCTTCGCGCCGGTGATGCCGAAGTCGGCGTGCGAGGCCTCGCCGATGCCGTTGACCGCGCAGCCGAGCACGGCGACCTCGATCGGCTCCTCGTAGGCCTCCAGGCGCTGCTCGATGTCGGCCACGACGGTGTCCATGTCGAACTGGAGCCGCCCGCAGGTCGGACAGGCGATCAGCACGGGGCCGCGCTCGCGCAGCTGCAGCGCCTTGAGGATCTCCCAGGCGACCTTCACCTCCTCCTCCGCGTGGAAGGTGGAGAGCGAGATGCGGATCGTGTCGCCGATCCCGTCGGCGAGCAGCGTGCCGAGGCCCACGGCGCTCTTCAGCGAGCCGGACCACTTCGTGCCCGCCTCGGTGATGCCGAGGTGCAGCGGGTACGGGATCCGCTGCGACAGCAGCCGGTTGGAGGCGATCGTGTTCGGCACGTTCGTCGACTTGATCGAGACCTTGAAGTCCTCGAAATCCAGCCGCTCCATCAGCTCGACGAACTCGACGGCGGCCGTCACCAGCGCCTCGACGCTGTTCTCGCGCTCCAGCGCGTGGAGGTGCTTGGGCAGCGAGCCCGAGTTGACGCCGATCCGCAGCGGCGTGCCGAGCGCCTTGGCCTTCGCGGCCACCTCGGCGACCTTGTCCGGCCCGCCGATGTTGCCGGGGTTGAGCCGCACGCAGTGCGCGCCGGCGTCCAGCGCCTTCAGCGCGAGCGTGTGGTTGAAGTGGATGTCCGCGATCACCGGGATCGGCGACTCGCGCACGATCGTCTTCAGCGCCTCGACGTCCTGCTCGCGCGGCACCGCGCAGCGCACGATGTCGGCGCCCGCCTCCGCCACACGCCGGATCTGCGCCATCGTCGCCGCCAGGTCGGCGGTCTCCGTCTTCGTCATCGTCTGCACCGCCACGGGCGCACCACCGCCGATCGGCACGGAGCCGACATGGATCTGCCGCACAGAGGCCACGATCAGAGTGTACGCAGCATCAGGTGAGCCGTCGGCTGGGACACGCCCTTGATCGAGGCCGTGGCGGGCCTGTCCGCAAGCCCGAAGAGCGCGAGGCTTCCCCACGCCGTGAACAGCACGACGGCGACGCGCACGTCGTTGCGGGACGCAGCGAGGAGATTGCCGAGTCGGACGGTGGCGCGATCGTTGTCAGACGCAGCCTGCGCCGACTGGCGGGCGAGAACCTCCTCGCCGTCTGCCCGATGCACCAGCGTCGCCAAGAAGTCGATCGTGATCGTGCTGCGCTCGATCGGGCCGACGAGCCTGATCGGCGCCGCGAGGCTCATCGCCGCGTAGAAGGCCGCCGCACCAAGAAGGACTCGACCCACGGTGGTTGCCTCGGTCCATGCGAGAGAGATGGCGACCGCGATCGCCGCCGCCACAACGGCACAGACCGTTGCCAAGCCGGGACCTTTGCCCTCGATCCCCTGCAGGCGCTGCTCGCTCCGATCGAGCAGGCGCTGCTGCTCGGCGAGCGCCCACATGCCCTTCGGCAGGTGTGAGGGCAACTCCGGAGCCGGTCCTGAGAGGTACTTCCGGTTGGCATACCAAGCGAGCGGTAGCGGGAGGACGTACTGACCGCCCCGCCAGACGAGCCACCGGACGACTCGCCGCAAGAACGCCGCGAACCGCGTGAACCGACCTCGCGTTTCCCTGCGACCGCTCACTCGACACCCAACTCCTCGGCGATTGCCGCAGCCAGCGGCAAGCCTGCGCGCTGGTTGAGCCAGCCCCACTCGCCGTTGGGGTTCACCTCCAAGAACCAGGGCGTTCCCTCCGAGTCGAGCACGATGTCGATCGCGCCGAAGCGCAGCCCCAACTCGGCGACGAGAGCCACGCACTGCTGAGCCAGCCCGTCCGGCAACGTGAAACCGGCCCAGGGTCGGTCAGGGTCAAGGCGCCAGTCGAGTCCTTCTCCGTCTTCGACCAACGCCCCGAACGCACGCCGACCGATCACGGTGACCCGCAGATCTCGCTTGGGCATCACCGGCTGCTGAAAGGCTGCCGGCATCGCGGCGAGCACGTCCGTACTCGGCAGATCCTGGACGTCTACCAACTGCGCATAGACGAATGAGGCGACGGAATCGTCCTCCCAGGCGGCCGTCGCCACCGACTTCACCACGACCTGGCCGGCATCTGCGAGCTCGCGGACCGCTCTGGTGTCGTTGGTCCACATAGTCCTCGGCACGCGGAAGCCAAGTGCCATCGCACAGGCAAGCTGATTGGCCTTGTCCTCGGCAGCGCGAATCGCCCGCGGGACGGACATCCATCGAGGCCCGGGTACTGAGGCCATTGCTTCGGCGGTTGCCTGCCACTGCTCCCAATAGGCCGCGCGTTGCCCCGCCCCTTCCAACTCCGCTCCAGGCAGCGGCGGCTCCGGACGACGCCACCAGACCGACACCGTGCTCGATGACGAAGCACGACGACCGAGCGGGTCCGTCAGTTCCCAACTCACTCCCGGCTGAACGGCTATGCGCCATTGCGGCAGCCGCTCGGTGTTGCACCGCAGCGTCGGGATCCCCCTCCGCTCGAAGCTCCAACACGACGAGGTCCGCGCCGAGGTCTTGCTCGTTGGTCACCACCAAGACGGTTCGCATCGCCGTCTCGGCTACCAACGATCCTTCTGGTCCTCGCCCTTCTCGATGTCCGCCTTCTTGCTCGCGGGTGACGGATGGCGCTCAACAGCCGGCACCACGGCGTCACCGTCGGACACGACGGTGATCTGGCGCACGGGGTCGTAGTCGAAGGGCGGTGAGGGCACCCTACCGCGCTGGTGCTCGGCGAGACCGAAGAGCCACGGGAGCTGATGTTGACCTGGAGCGGACATCCGGTATCGAGTGTACTCGCCGACTCGGCGACTCATCGCATGCTCAGGCCGCGTACAGCGCCTCGATGGCCTCCTCGTACTTCTCGCCGATCGGGCGGCGCTTGAGCTTCATCGTCGGCGTCAGCTCGTCGCCGCCGGGCAGCCAGTCGCCCTCGACGAGCGCGAAGCGCTTGATCCCCTCCACGCGCGCCAGCCGCGCGTTGGCCGCGTCGACGCCCTCCTGCACGGCCGCGCGCACGCGCGGATCGCGGGCGAGCGAGGCCAGGTCGCGCTCCTCGATGCCCTCGCGCTCGGCCCACATCGGCGCGAAGTCGGCATCGAGCACGATCAGCGCGACGTTGTACGGGCGGCGGTCGCCGACAACGCACGCCTGCCCGATCAGCGGCGAGGCGGCCTTCAGCGTCGCCTCGATGTTGGCCGGCGACATGTTCTTGCCGGCCGCGTTGATGATCAGCTCCTTCTTGCGGTCGACGATCCGCACGTAGCCGTCGTCGTCGATCGTCGCGACGTCGCCGGTCGCCAGCCAGCCGTCGGCGCCGAGCGCCTCGGCCGTCTGCTCGGGGCGGTTGCGGTAGCCGCGCATCACGCACTGGCCGCGCACGAGCAGCTCGCCGTCCTCGGCGAGTCTCAGCTCGACGCCGGGCGTCGCTTGGCCGACGGTGCCGATCCGCACCTCGCCGGCGCGGTTGCAGGAGCCGGCGCCGCACGTCTCCGACATGCCCCACAGCTCCGCCAGCTCGATCCCGATCGCGTGGAAGAACTCGATCACCTCGGGCGGCGTCGGCGCGGCGCCGACGTTGACGGTCACGACCTCGTCGAGGCCGAGCATCGCGCGCAGGCCCGAGAACATCTGCTCGTCGGCCTGCCGCACCGCCGCCGCCAGCTCGTCGGGCACCGGCTCGCCGCGCTGGCGCAGCCGCACCGCCTGCACGGCCGCGCCCAGCGCCGCCTCGGCCCTCGCACGCGCCTCCTCCGGCTGCGCCCCGAGCATGGTCTCCAGCCCGGCCTTCAGCTTCTCCCAGATGCGCGGGACCGCGAAGAACCACGTCGGGTGGACCTGCGGCAGCACCTCGACGACGCGGCGCGGGTCGGGGCAGATCGCGATGCTGCCGGCGTAGACGAGCGGGATGTAGTGATGCGCCATCCGCTCGGCGATGTGCGCGGCCGGCAGCCACGAGATCACCTTCGCCCCGAGCGGCAGCTCGATCATCGCCTGCACGGCCTGGACGGCGCCGAACAGGTTGCGATGGGTGAGCTCGACGCCCTTCGGCGGGCCGGTCGTGCCGGAGGTGTAGATGAGCGTCGCGACGTCGTCGGCGGAGACGGCCGCCAGCGCGGCGTCGACGTCGAAGTCCGATCCACGCCCCGCCGCCTCGACGTCGGCGAGCGAGACCGTGCCGTCCGGCGCCTCGCCGTCGACCACCACGACGTGCTCCAGCGCCGGCAGCTCCCGCTTCGCCTCCAGCAGCGCCGGCAGGTGCGCCTGCTCGACGATCGCCACGCGCGCGGCCGCGTCGCCGACGACGTAGGCGATCTGCTCGACGGTGAAGGTCTGGTAGATCGAGAACGGCGTCGCGCCGAGCGTCACGGCGGCGAGGTCGCAGACGTGGAACTCCGGCCGGTTGCCCATCATCAGCGCGACCGTGTCGCCGCGGCCGACGCCGAGGCCGGCGAGCCCCCGCGCGAGCGCGTCGACCCGCTCGCGCAGCTCCGCCCAGGTCAGCGAGACGGCGTCGTCGAGCGTGCGCACGGCGACGACGTGGGGGTGGGCGGCGGCGGTGCGCCGCAGCGCCTCGCCGAGCGTCGCGGCGTCGACCGCCGCAGGCGTGTCGGTGGCGATCGTGCTGCCCTCCATCTGCGTCTCCTCCGCGTCGAAGCCTCGGCTGGCCAGCCAGCCCAACCCGACCATAGCGCAGCGGCAGCGCCGCACCTGCGCCCGCGCGACGCGTCAGCGCACGTTGAAGCCGCCGTCCTGCAATCGGCCGATGTCGTTCGTCAGGCCGATCGCGAACAGCATGATCACGAGCGCGAAGCCGACGACGCTCGCGCGCTCCATGATCGCGAAGGGGATCGCCTTCCCGCGCACCTTCTCGGCGAGCGCCCAGAAGATGTGGCCGCCGTCGAGCGGCAGGAACGGGAACAGGTTGATGATCGCCAGCGACAGCGAGATCAGCGCGAGGATCTCCAGCGCGCGGGTGGTCGAGAAGCCGAACGACTGGCGCGTGACCTCGTAGGCGCCGACGAAGCTGCCGACCTGCTTGCGCTCTCTCGCCTGGAAGAGGTGCGAGAACACCGCCAGCGTGCGCGTCGTGACGCTCCACATGCCGGTGGCGCTCGCGTCGGCGGCGGCGACCGGGCCGAGCGTGCGCGTGCCGGTCGCGTAGGTGAAGCCCAGGCGCGTGCGCTCGATCCCTCTCGTCGCGTCGTAGTGCGGGCGGATCGAGAACGTCAGGCGCTGCCCGTCGCGCAGCACGACGATGTGCGCGGGCGTCGTCGCGACGCAGCCGTCGACCGCTCTGCCCGCGCATCTGTGGCTGGCGACCTGTCTGGCCATCGCCGTCAGGTCGCCGTGGACGCCGTCGACCGACACCAGTCTGTCGCCCGGCTGCAGGTAGCGCGAGGCCGGCTGCTGCAGCCCCGTCGAGCTGACGCGCTGCGTCGAGACCGCTTCGCCGTGGACCACGAACAGCCCCCACAGGATCGCGAACGCGAGCAGCAGGTTCACCGCCGGCCCCGCGGAGATCACGACGACCCGCTTCCACACGGGCTGGCGGTAGTAGCTGCGCGGGGCGACGTCCGGCGGAGCTCCTCCCGCGGGTTCATGCCGCTGATTCTCACGTAGCCGCCGAGCGGGATCGGCCCGATCCCGTACTCGGTCTCGCCGCGTCTGACGGACACGAGCGGTCTGCCGAAGAACAGGCTGAAGCGCTCGACGCGCATCCCGACCGCCTTCGCCGCCGCGAAGTGGCCGGCCTCGTGCAGGATGATCAGCAGCGCGAAGCCGACGAACGCGAGCACCCAGCTCACGAGCCCGCCCCCCGCGCCGCCCGCTCCTCCACCAGCTCGGCCGCCGCCGCGCGCGCGTCGCGGTCGGCGGCGTAGAGGGTCTGGAAGGCGTGGATGCGCCCGGCCGGCACCGTCTCGAGCGCGTGCTCGATCGCCTCGGCGATCTCGTGAAAGCGCAGGCGACCGTTCAGGAACGCGTGCACGGCGACCTCGTTGGCGGCGTTGAGGATGCACGGCGCGGTGCCGCCGGCCTCCCCCGCCGCGCGCGCGAGCCGCAGGCAGGGGAACGTCTCGAGGTCGGGCGCCTCGAACGTGAGCGAGCCGAGCGCGGCGAGGTCGAGCCGTTCTCACCGGCAGCTCGACGCGCTCGGGATGGTGCAGCGCGTAGGCGATCGGCACGCGCATGTCGGGGTGGCCGAGGTGCGCGAGCGTCGCGCCGTCGCACAGCTGGATCAGGCTGTGGACGATCGACTGCGGGTGCACGACGACGTCGATCTGCTCATACGGCGTGCCGAACAGGTGGTGCGCCTCGATCAGCTCCAGCCCCTTGTTCATCAGCGTCGCCGAGTCGATCGTGATCTTGCCGCCCATCGCCCACGTCGGGTGCGCGAGCGCCTGCTCGATCGTCACCTCGCGCAGCTCCGCGGCGGTGCGCCCGCGGAACGGGCCACCGGAGGCGGTCAACACGAGCGTGTCGACCGTCCCCGGCTTCTCGCCGTGCAGCAGCTGATGGATCGCCGAGTGCTCGGAGTCGACCGGGATGATCTGCGCGCCGGTCGCCTCCGACAGCTGCGTGACCAGCTCGCCGCCGACGACGAGCGACTCCTTGTTGGCGAGCGCGAGGTCGATCCCCTCGCCGAGCGCCGCGACCGTCGGCCCGAGGCCGGCGGAGCCGACGAGCGCGTTGAGCACGAGGTCGGCCTCGGACTCGACGACAAGCCGCACCAGCCCCTCGGCGCCGGTCAGCACCTCGCCGTCCGTCCACGCCTCCGCCGCGCGCGCGGCGGCGTCGGGGTCTGCCAGCGCGATCCGCTCCACGCCCAGCTCGCGCGCCTGCGCGACGAGCGCGTCGGAAGACGATCCGGCCGAGAGGCCGACGACCTCGAAGCTCGCCCTCGGCGCGCGCGACGACGTCGAGCGCCTGCGTGCCGATCGAGCCCGTCGAGCCGAGGATGAGGAGGCGGCGGGACATCCGAGGCCTTGAAGTCTAGGCGCCCGGCTTTGCGCAGCCTCAAGCGGCGTGGTTGCCTCGGTTGAGCAGCTCCAGCCAGGGGCGCACGGCCTCGTGGATGGAACCCTCCTTTCTTCGCTTCATCGCCAGCTTCTTCTTGAACGTCGCCTGCTGCAGACCTTGCAGGTTCGCGTTGCGCGTCACTCTGTGGGCAGCGCCGCGCTGAACCAGCGGGAGCAGCCGCTTGCCCTGGCCCTGCATGAACCCGCACTCGTGCGCCAGGTTCTCCGAGAAGTGCCGGGCGTCCGGAGTCGACATCACGAGCAGGATGGCTGCATCGCACGCCCACATCTTCGCCTTGACCTCGTCCGAGGCGACGGTCTCGTTGCCCGGCTGCGGCAGTGCCTCGACCGCGACGAAGCCGTGCTTGTCGAGCACCCGTCGGAGCTCCCGCACGACCTTGCGGTTGTAGGGGTCGGACGCGTCGGTGAATCGCCGCGAGATGAAGATCGGCCGCTTCCCCGGCGGAAGCGATTCCTTGACGGCGAGGATCATCGCCTCCATCGGTCTCGACGGCCGCACCGCGATCTCGTGCGGACGGCGCGGATAGAGGACGGCGTCCTCGGGATCGACGGCCCCCGAGACTCTCACGTCGTTGACGCGCAACTCGACGGGCAGGCCGGCGAGCGCCGCCTCGACGCGGCGCCTTGCCTTTCTGGTGCCGGTGGGCTTGCCCGTCGGCTCGACGACGAAGACGACCTCCGCCTTCCCGTGGGGCGCGGAGCCCCGGCGCAGCAGCGAGCTGAGGACGTTCAGCTCCTTGTCTGCGAGCGCGTTGGCGATCTGCCACATCGCACCGGGTGCGTCGGCATGCTCGACGCCGATCGACACGGCGCCCTTGCGCGGGAACACGTAGCGCAGCATGCGACGGTTGCTGTCCGCGAAGACGACCGCCATGTCGAGGTCGATGCTTTCGGCGAGCTTCGACCGCCCGGCCTGCTTCCGCAAGGCGTCGCGCCAGCCTGCGACGTGTGCCCAGCCTTGCTCGACGTTGCCGACCTCCATCCAGGTGAGGTCGCCGAGATCACGGTGCAGCTTCATGCTGTCCGGGTCCGAGAATCCTCTGCTGCGCAGATGGCGCTCGAGCCGACGGATGCGTCTGCTCGTGAACGCTCCGATCTTGTGCGTGCGATGGAACGGCTCGAGCACGAGCCGAACGTCGTGACGCAGACCAGAATCGGCCGTCACCGCCTCGGCGAAGACGATGTTCAGCGGTGGTGCGCCCCGATACACCTCCGCGAGAACGCCTGGCTCGTCCGTGCGCGATGCCCGCATCTCGGTCACATACGGCCAGTTGACCGGATCCACAGCGGACACGAGCAGATCGCCGAACGGTCGGTTGCGCGGCGCCTGAAGCGCGACGTGCACCGGCGTGCCCGTGAGCAGCCCGAGCGGCGCGCGCTGATACCAGGGGAGCGGCAGGGCGTCGGATCTCATCCCGACGAGCCGATTGGTCAAGATGTACATGACCGTGCAGACTAGTCAGACAAACTGGCTAGTGAGCCGGTCCTACTGACGTCGCGGTCGCCGCGGTGCGGCCTACGCCAACGCGTACCACACGTAGTAGCCGACGACTGCCGCGAACAACGCCGCGTCGACGCGGTCCAGCGCGCCGCCGTGGGCGCCGAACGCTCTGCCGGTGTCCTTGGTGCCGACGTCGCGCTTGATGAACGACTCGAACAGGTCGCCGATCGGGGCGGCGATCGCGACGCCGAGGCCGAGCAGCAGCGCGTCGGTCGTCGAGAGCCAGTCCTGGTAGAGGCCGGCGACGACCACGGCGGCCAGCGCGGTGACCATCCCGACGACGAGCCCCTCGACGGTCTTGTTCGGCGAGATGCGCGGCGCGAGCGGACGGCGGCCGAACATGCGCCCGCCGAAGTAGGCGCCGGTGTCGCCGACGAACGTGCCGACCAGCACGTCGATCACGATCGCGTTGCCGTGCGGCAGGTCGCGCAGGAGAACCGCATGCGCGAGCGCGAAGCCGATCCAGTAGATCCCGAACGCGGTCGTCGCCATCGCCAGCGACGCGTGGTCGCGGCTCGGCCCCCAGGCGGTCAGCGCGAACAGCACCGGCACCGCCGCCACCGCGGCGAGCAGGATGTGGAACTGCGTGCCGTAGAGCGCGGCGAGCAGCAGGCCGGCGAGCGCGAGGAAGCCGGCGAGCCGCACCGGTCTGACCGCTCTCAGCATCTCGTAGAGCTCGTGCAGGCAGAGGCAGCCGACCGCGAGCAGCGCGAGCGCCCAGACGATCCCGCCGACCGCGTTGACGACGATCACTGCGATCGCCGCCGGGATCGCGACGACGATCCGCCCGCCGAGGTCGGAGCCGCCGTTGCGGCGCGCGAGCCGGCGCGAACGGCGCTCGCTCGGCGGCGGGCGCCGGCGCATGGGGCGCGAGCGGGCGGGATCGCGACCGTGGCCGCCGGCCGCGCTCACGCCACGCGCCCCCCGAAGCGCCGCCGGCGTCTCGTGTACTCGGCGAGCGCCGCCTCGAACGCGGCGCGGCCGAAGTCGGGCCACAGCTCCGGCCGCGCGACGAACTCGGAGTAGGCCGTCTGCCACAGCAGGTAGTTCGACAGCCGCTGCTCGCCGCTCGTGCGGATCACCAACTCCGGGTCGTGCATCTCCGGCGCGTAGAGGTGACGGCGGAACTCCTCTTCGCTCGTGCCGTCGAAGCTGCGCGCCGCGTCGACGATCTCCGCACGGCCGCCGTAGTTGAAGGGGATGAAGAAGGTGATGCGGTCGTTGCCCGCCGTCAGCTCCTCCGCCCACTCCATCCGTCTGACGATCTCTTCGGGCACCGGCGCGCCGCGCCGGCCGATGAAGCGCAGCCGCACGCCCTCCGCGTGCAGCTCCGGCGTCTCGCGGTCGACGTACTCGGCGAACATCTTCACGAGCGCCTTGACCTCGTCGATCGAGCGCGACCAGTTCTCGGTCGAGAACGCGTAGATCGTCAGCTCCTCGACCCCCAGCTCGACCGCGTCGCGCAACCGTGCCTTCACGTTCTCCGCGCCGGCGCGGTGCCCGTCGCTGACGGACAGCCCCCGCTGCTCGGCCCAGCGGCCGTTCCCGTCCGTGATGATGGCGACGTAGCGTGCGCGACCGGCGTCGGCAACGTCCGATTCGGGCACGGTCACAGCGACCGTCAAACCTCGAGGATCTCTTCCTCTTTGTGCTTCAGCAGCCCGTCGAGCTCGGCGACCTTCTCGTCGGTCAGCTTCTGCAGCTCCCCCTCGGCGCGGTGCTCGTCGTCGGAGCCTGCCTCGCCCGCGTCGCGCAGCTCGCGCAGGTCGTGCATCACGTCGCGGCGGACGTTGCGGATCGCGATGCGCCCCTCCTCGGCGATGTGTCGCACGACCTTGACGAGCTGCTTGCGCCGCTCCTCCGTCAACTCGGGGATGGCGAGGCGGATCAGGTTGCCGTCGTTGTTCGGCGTGAGGCCGACGTCGGACTCGAGGATCGCCTTCTCGATCGCCTTGATCGAGCCCTTGTCGTAGGGCTGGATCGACAGCAGCCGCGCCTCCGGCGCGCCGATCGTCGCAAGCTGTCTCAGCGGCGTCGCGGTGCCGTAGTACTCGACCGTGATGCGGTCCAGCAGGGCGGGCGTCGCGCGGCCCGTGCGCACGGAGCCGAACTCGTGGCGGGTCGACTCGACCGACTTCGTCATGCGCTCACGCGCGTCTGTCAGCAGCTCTTCGATCATGACCTCACCAGGGTTCCGACGCGGTCTCCGCACACTATCCGGTCGATGTTCGCCTCGTCGCCCATGTCGAAGACGACGATCGGCAGCTCGTTCTCCATGCACAGCGTGAGCGCCGTCGTGTCCATCACGCGCAGGCGCCGCTCGACCGCCTCCATGTGCGTGATCTCGGGGATGAACTCCGCGCTCGGGTCGAGCGCCGGGTCGGCGGTGTAGACGCCCCGCACGCCGTTCTTCGCCATCAGGATCACCTCGGCGTGCATCTCGGTCGCGCGCAGCGCGGCCGCCGTGTCGGTCGTGAAGAACGGGTTGCCGGTGCCGGCCGCGAAGATCACGACGCGGCCCTTCTCGAGATGGCGGATCGCGCGGCGGCGGATGTAGGGCTCGGCCACCTCGGAGACGGCGATCGCCGACAGCACGCGCGTCGGGCAGCCCTCCTTCTCGAGCGCGTCCTGCAGCGGCAGCGCGTTGAGCAGCGTCGCGAGCATGCCCATGTAGTCGCCGGTCGCGCGATCCATGCCGGCCGCCTGCGCGGCGACGCCGCGGAAGATGTTGCCGGCGCCGACGACGACGCACACCTGGACGCCGCGCGCGTGCACGCGTGCGATCTGTCTGGCGACCGCCTGGATGCGCTTCGGGTCGGCGCCGTACTCCTGGTCGCCGAGGAGCGCCTCGCCCGACAGCTTCAGCATGACCCGTCTGAACGCCGGCGCGGCGCCCGCCGCGGCTGTGGCGGGCGCCGGCGCCGGCACTGCGGCAGGTTCGGGCTCAGTCGCCAACGGCGAACCGCGTGAAGCGGCGGATGACGACGTTCTCGCCCGTCTTGGCGGCGAGCGCGGCGCGGATCTCCTCGATCGTGCGGCCCTCGTACTTCTCGCCGTTGACGTGCGCCTGCTTGAGCAGCACGACCTCCTTGAGCCAGGAGTCGACCTTGCCCTTGACGATGTTCGGGCGGATGTTGTCCGGCTTGTCGGCGAACTGCTCCTCGGCGATGCGCGTCTCGCGCTCGACCTCCTCGGCCGGCACGCCGTCCACGTCGACCGCGATCGGGGCAGTCGCCGCGACGTGCAGCGCGAGGTCCCTCGCGAACGCGACGAAGTCGTCGTTGCGCGCGACGAAGTCCGTCTCGCAGTCGACCTCGACCAGCACGCCGATCTTGCCGTTGGAGTGGATGTAGGACTGGACGGTGCCCTCGGTCGCCTCGCGCTCGCCGCGCTTCTCGGCCTTCGCGGCGCCCTTGACCCGCAGCGCCTCGATCGCCTTCTCGATGTCGCCGTCCGCCTCGACGAGGGCCTTCTTGCACTCCATCATCCCCGCGCCGGTGCGCTCGCGCAGGGCCTTGACGTCTTGGGCGCTGATGCTCATGCGGTGGGCTCCCCCCCGGAGCCGGGCTTCTCGTCGGTGGTCGTCGTCTCGGCCGGCGCGGCCTGGGCCGGCGCGGCCTCGGTGGCGGCGGGCGCCTGCTGCGCGGGCGCGGCCGGCTGCTCCGCCGGCGGCGCGGCCGGCGGCTGCTCGGCTCTCGCCGGCGCGGCCTGCTGGGCCGGCGGCTGCTCGGCTCTCGCCGGCGCGGCCTGCTGGGCCGGCGGCTGCTCGGCTCTCGCCGGCGCGGCCTGCTGGGCCTGCCGGGCGGCAGCCTGCGCCTGCGCGGCGGCGGCCTGCTCGGCAGCGCGCTTGGCCTCCTCGGCCTCTCTGCGCGCAGCCTCCTCGGCGGCTCTCTTGGCGGCTTCCTCGGCCTCGCGCTTGGCCTTCTCCTCAGCCTCGCGCGCGGCGCGCGCCTCGGCCTCGACGCGGGCCTTCTCCTCGGCCTCCTTGCGCGCGCGCTCCTCCTCCTCGCGGAAGATGCGGTTGCCCTCGCCGATCACGTCGCCGAGCGATCTCGCGATCACCGCGCACGAGCGGATCGCGTCGTCGTTGCCGGGGATCACGTAGTCGATCCCGTCCGGGTCGCAGTTCGTGTCGACCAGGCCGATGATCGGAATCCGCAGCCGCTGCGCTTCGCGCACCGCGATCAGCTCGGTCTTGAGGTCGATCACGAACATCGCGTCCGGGACGCGCTGCATGTTCTTGACGCCGCCGAGGTTCGCCTGCAGCTTCGCCAGGTCGGCGCGCGCGGCGAGTCGCTCGCGCGTCGGCAGCAGCTCCAGCTGGCCCTCCGCCTCGTAGCGCTCGAGGTCGTGGAGGCGCTTGATGCGGCCCGAGATCGTGCCGTAGTTCGTCAGCAGCCCGCCGAGCCAGCGGTGGTTGACGTACGGCATGCCGGAGGCCTCCGCCGACTCCTTGATCGCGTCGCGCGCCTGCTTCTTCGTGCCGACGAACAGCACGGTTCCGCCGCGATGGGCCAGCGCGGAGGCGAACTCCCGCGCCTCCTGCAGCAGCTCGTCCGTCCGCAGAAGGTCGATGAGGTAGATGCCGGCCCGCTCGCCGAAGATGAAGCGGCGCATCTTCGGGTTCCAGCGACGCGTCTGGTGGCCGAAGTGGACGCCGGCCTCCAGCAGCTCCTTGATGCCTACTTGAGCCACGGTGTGCTCCCTTTGGATGGTGGTGCGAGATCCCGGCCGGAGGCGTCGCGTTCCCGGCACATGGGCGTGCCGGGCAGGGCGCGAGCCCCGGTTCGACCGGGGTAGAGGACTGATTCCGCGGGATTCTAGCCGGATTCCCCGCCCAGCCGGGCGAGCACGCCCGCGAGGTCGGGCGGAAGCGGTGACGTCACGTCGACCGGCTCCCCCGTGACCGGATGCGCGAACGCGAGCCGGGCGGCGTGCAGGAACTGGCGGCCGAGGCCGAGCGCACCGCCGACCGCCCCCGCGCCGGCCGCCGGCCCGTACTCCGGGTCCCCCGCGACCGGGTGCCCGATCGCCTGCAGGTGGACGCGGATCTGGTGGGTGCGGCCGGTCTCGAGCGTCACGCGCAGCAGCGCGAAGCCGGCGTAGGCGCGCTCCAGCGCGAAGTGCGTGCGCGCCGCGCGCGGGACGTCGGTGTCGGTCGACATGCGCGCGCGCACGCGCCGGTCGCGGCCGATCGGCGCGTCGATCGTGCCGCTGCGCGCCGGCGGACAGCCGTCCACGAGCGCGAGGTACTCGCGCCGCAGCTCGCGTCTGCGGATCAGCTCCTGCAACGCGCGGTGGACCGCATCCGACTTCGCGACGACGAGCAGCCCCGAGGTGTCCTTGTCGAGCCGGTGGACGATTCCGGCCCGCGCCGGATCCTCTCCGCCGGCGGCGCGGCCCGCGAGCGCCTCCGCGAGCGTCGCGCCGCGATGGCCGCGCGCGGGGTGGACGACGACGCCCGCGGGCTTGTCGACCACGAGCAGGTGCTCGTCCTCCCACGCGACCGCGAACGGGACCGCGCCCGCCGCCTCGCCTGCCGTGCGCTCACCGGCCGGCTCGGGGGCGAAGCTCGACCCGCTCGCCCGCCGCGACGCGGTGGCGCTTGGGACGCACCGCCCCGTCGACCGTCACGCGCCCGGCGTCGATCGCCCGCTGCGCCGCGCTGCGAGAGCCCAGCGGCCCGGCGAGCAGTTGGTCGAGCCGCTCGCCCTCGTCGGCGGCGCCGACCTCAATCCGCGCCGGCTCTGGCACCGCGCTCGAGCACCAGCACGAGCACGACGACGCCGACGCTGATGCAGACGTCGGCGACGTTGAAGGCGGGCCAGTGCGGGAAGTGGATGAAGTCGGTCACGTAGCCCTGGCGGATGCGGTCGACCAGGTTCCCGAGCGCCCCGCCGAGCACGAGCCCGGTCGGCAGCCACAGCATCGGACGGTCGGCGTGCCGCGCGAAGTACGCCAGCAGCAGCGCGAGCGCCGCGAGCACGACCACCAGCACGACCGCGCCGCCGCCACCGAGGACGCCGAACGCGACGCCGTCGTTGTGGACGTCGACGAACGACAGCGGGCCGAGCGCGTCGTGCTGCTCGCCCGGCGCGATCGAGGCGCGCACGAGCGCCTTCGCGCCCTGGTCGGCGACCAGCACGAGCGCGACGACGAGGCCCGCGAGCCCCCAGCGCGCCGTGCGCGTCGGGGTCGTGACGGCGCTGCCCTCCACGGCCTCCATCAGCCCTGGATCAGCCCGACGACGATCCGCCACACGACGATCAGCACGATCGTCGCGACCATCGGGCTGAGGTCGAGCGGGCCGAGCATCGGCAGGAAGCGGCGGAAGATCCGCAGGTACGGCTCGACCGTCTCGCGCAGGAAGGTCAGCAGCGCGTTGGACCAGCGCGCGTACGGCGGCCGGATCCCGACCGAGAACATGATGCTCGTCACGACGTAGGCGAAGATCAGGATCAGGTAGACGGTGAAGAGCGCGTCGACGTAGCGGGCGACGTCGCTGCGCACGGTCGCCTCGAGCAGCGCGACCGCGCTCGCGCTCACCGGCCGCTCCCGGCCGCCGCGTCCGCCGCCGCCTGGAACGCCGCCCGCAGGCCGCCCTCCTCGAGCGCCGCGAGCCCGCGCGCGGTGACGCCGCCGGGCGAGGTGACCGAGCGCCGCAGCGCGAGCGTGTCGAACTCGCGCGCGGCGAGCAGCGCCGCCGAGCCCTCGGTCGTCGCGGTCGCCAGCTCGACCGCCATCCGCGGCGGCATCCCGAGCCGCACGGCGGCGTCGACCTGCGCCTCCACGAACAGCGCGACGTACGCCGGGCCGACGCCCATCACCGCCGTCGCGACGTCGATCAGTCTCTCCGGGACCTCCACGACGGTCGCGACCCGCCCCAGCAGCCCGCGCACGTCGTCGCTCGCGTCGCTCTCGGCCGCCAGGCAGATCACGCCTCTGCCGATCTCGACGGCGACGTTCGGCATCAGCCGCACGACGCCCTTGGCGCGCGGATAGGCCGCACGCAGCGCGTCGAGCGTCACGCCGGCGAGGATCGACACCACCGCGATCCCGTCCTCGTGGCCGTCGACCTGAGCTGCCACGGCGCCGAGCTGGTCGGGCTTGTGGCACAGCACGATCGCGTCCGCACGCTCCGCGAGCTTCGCGTTGGAGGCCGCCACCTCGCCCCCAAGCTCCTGCACGAGCGCCTCGGCCTTCCCGGGGACGGCGTCCGTGCACAGCACCGGATCGCCCCAACCGCGCGCGAGCGCGGAGGCCATGTTGCCTGCTCCGATCAGTCCGACGCGCATGGGACCGGAAGCCTACCTGCCGGGCTCGCCGCGGCTCGGCCGCCCGCGACCGCGCTCAGCTCTGGTTGAAGAAGCCCTTCTCGATCAGCCGCGCGCGCTCCTCGGCGGAGACCTCGACGTTGCGCGGCGTGAGCAGGAAGACCTTGTCGGCGATCCGCTGCATCCCGCCGTCGAGCGCGTACGTCAGGCCCGACGAGAAGTCGATCAGGCGCTTCGACAGGTCGGTGTCGGAGCCCTGGAGGTTGAGGATGACGGGGATCGAGTCCTTGAACTTGTCGGCGACGTCCTGCGCGTCGTTGAACGACTTCGGCACGACGAGGTGGACGCGCACGTCGCGACCGTTCCGCCCGCCGCCGCTCCCGCCCACCGGCCGCAGCACGGTCGTGCGCCGATCCGGTGGGGCATCGTCGGCGAAGATGTCGTCGAACTCGTCGCGCCGGCGCCGGCTGGAGCTCAGGCGCCGCACGTTCGGCCGTTCGCGGTAGGTCTCCTGCAGCTCCGCCTCCGGCTCGTGGTAGGCGGGCTCGTGCACATCGTCGTACTCGTCCTCGACGGCGAGGCCGAAGTAGACGAGCGTGCGGTGCCAGGTGTCGCGGAATGCCATGACGTCGAGGGATTCGCGGGGGGTCGGGAGATCCCTGCAAGCGATTATGACGCTTTGCAGGCCTATCGGTAGAGCGTCGAGCCGAGCCGCACGATCGTGGCTCCCTCCTCGACGGCCACCTCGTAGTCCTGCGAGGTGCCCATCGAGAGGTGGCGCAGGCCGTGCGCGGCGGCCAGCTCGCGCAACGCCGCGAAGCAGGCGCGGTTGTGCTCGGGGCGCGCGACAGCGGGCGGCATCGTCATCAGCCCGGCCACGGGGACGGGGCAGCGCTCCACGAACGCCCCCAGCTCGGCCGGCGCGATGCCGCTCTTCGACGCCTCCCCGGCGACGTTCACCTCGATCAGCACGCCGAAGTCGGGGCGCGCCGCGGGGTGCTTGGCCAGCTGTGCGAGCGCCGAGTCGCTCGCGACCGAGTGGATCAGCCGCACACGGGGAACCAGCTCCTTCACCTTGCGGCTCTGCAGGTGGCCGATGAAGTCCCACGTGAAGTCGGCGCTGCCCTCCCACGCCGCCGCCTTCGCGGCGAGCTCCTGCGCGCGGTTCTCGCCCAGCAGCGTCAGGCCGGCCTCCGCCAGCACGCCCAGCTCCTCCAGCGCGACGTACTTCACGGCGGCGAGCAGCTCCACCTCGCCGGGGTCGCGGCCCGCGCGGCGCGCGGCCCCGGAGATCCGTTCGCGCACCTCCGCGACGTTGGCGCGCACGCGCGCGGCGTCGAGGCCGACGATCAGCTCCGCCACGCGATCCCCGCCTGTCGCCCGGTGATCCCGCCGTCGCGGCGGTGGGAGAAGAACAGCTCCGGGTTGGAGCACATCGTGCAGAGGCCGACGTCGTGGACCTCGGCCACGCCGGCGACCTTGAGGCGCTCGCGCGCGATCGCCTTGAGGTCGAGCAGCCCGGCCGACACGCCGAAGGCGGCGCCGACCTCCGCGCCCACCTCGTAGCAACAGCCGCCGACGCCGGGCCCGATCGCCGCCTGCACCTCGCCCTCGCTGCCCAGCTCCCGCATCGCCCCGACAGCTTCGTCCAGGATGCCGCCCGCCAGCCCCCGCCACCCGGCGTGGACCATCGCGACGGCCTCGGGCGCGATCAGCGCGACGGGCAGGCAGTCGGCGGTGAGGACGAGGGCCGCCAGGCCCTCCGCGCCGGTGGCGACGCCGTCCGCCTCCGGCGGCGCGGCGCCGTTCGCCGGCGGGACGGCGATCCGCTCGACCCGCGTCCCATGAACCTGCCGCCCCTGAACGACGGCGTCGAGGGGGACGCCGACGGCTGCGGCGAGGATCTCGCGGTTGCGCCTCACGGCATCGGAGTCGTCGTCCGTCCACCGCCCGAGGTTGAGCGATGCGTACGGGCCCTCCGACACCCCGCCCCGCCGCGTGGTGAACAAGGCCCGCCCACCCGGCAGCGCGATCGCGACGTGGTCGCCGACGGGCTCGAACGGGGCGGGAAGCTGCACGGCGCGGATGGTAGTGGGGCGATCACTGTCCCTTAGACCCCTCATACGGTGGTCAAAGGGACAGTGCTCATCGCGGAGCGGCGAGCGCGATGGCGAGCTGGCTGTCGCGGTCGGGGGCGGCGCCGTCGAGGCGGGCGTCCAGCGCGGCGGCCAGGGCTCGGCCTACGGCCTCGCCCTGTGGGATCCCGGCCCCCAGGAGGTCGGCTCCGTCGATGTCGAGCCGCACGCCGCGCAGGTCGTCGAGCCAGCGGCGGGCGGCGGCCTCGGCCGCCGGCCGGCCTGCAGCGCCGCCCAACGCCCCGGCCAGCGCGACGGCCTCGACCGCCGCTCCCCGCGCAACCGCCGCGATCTCGGACGGACGCGAAGCCCCGGTCAGCCTCCCCTCGATGCCATCCGCCCGCGCGACGCCGGCCACGACTTCCCGCTCCCGCCCGGTGAACTCGTGCGCATCGAGCCACGCGGACAGCGCCGCCGGCTCCACCCCCCGGCAAGCCGAGCCCAGCAGCAGCAGATCCGCCCGGCCGTCCGCAGGCAGCAGCGCCAGCGCGCGCTCCGCCAGCGCCGCGTCAACGTCGAGGGGCGCCCCCAACGCCCCCTCCCACGACCCGAGCCACGCCAGCGCCTGCACCGCCGCCGGCTCGCGCAGCAGCAGCCGCAGCTCGCCGCCGATCCGCGCCGGCGTCACGGTCGCCAAGGCGCCACCCACCACCGCCGCGTCCGCGAGCGCCGCCGTCTCCGCCTCGACCCCGAACCCGAGCCGCGTCGCGTAGCGCACCATCCGCAGCAGCCGCGTCGGGTCGTCGAGGAAGGAGCGCTCGTGCAGCACGCGCAGCAGCCGCGCGTCGAGGTCCTCGAACGCGTGCGGCGCCGCCGCGACGCGCCCGTCGAACGACACCGCGATCGCGTTGACGGCGAAGTCGCGCCGCAGCAGGTCCTGCTCGACGGTCCCGGGCCGCACGTCCGGCAGCGCGCCCGGCCGCGCGTACGACTCCGCGCGCGCGGTCGCGAGGTCGTAGACGTGGCCGCCGGCCTGCACCGTCGCCGTCCCGAAGCGGTCGTGGACCGTCACCGAGCCGCCGACCGCCTCCCCCAGGCGCCTCGCCGCCTCCACGGCGTCCGCCTCGACGACCAGGTCGAGATCGAGCCCGGCGCCGGCGCCGAGCAGCAGGTCCCGCACGGCGCCGCCGACCACCCACGCGTGCGGGAGCACGGCAGCCGCCGGCGCGGCAACCGGAAGGGAGCGCACGCGCTGCGCGAGGTCGGGGGGCGAGGCCATCGGAGCGATCATCTACCATCCGCGCCCGATGTCGAGCCCCCCGCCACGCCGCCTCCGGCGCGGACTGCTCGTCGCCGCCGTCCTGCTGCTGGTCCTCGCGGGCGCTGCCGCGGCGTTCGTGCTGCTCCACGAGCCAGGCGACGTCTCGCACCCGGACGTCGAGTTCACCACCGACGCGACGACCGCCCCGAGAGCGCCGCCCAAGCCGCAGCCGGTCGACCATTTCGTGTGGCCGACGTACGGGTACAGAGCGGACCGCACGCGCGACTTCGGCGACGCGCCGCGCTACCTCAGACCGTCGTTCAGACGCGGCTGGACCTACCGCAGCGGCGCGCTGCTCGAGTTCCCGCCGACGATCGACGGCGGCTCGCTGTACTTCCTCGACGACGACGGCATCCTGCGCGCGGTCGCGAAGACGAGCGGCCACATCCGCTGGAGAGCACAGGTCGGCCGGCTCGCCGCCGCCTCCCCCGCCGTCGGCGACGGCCGCGTGTACGCCGTGGCGCTGCAGGGGATCGCGAGCGCGACCGGCCGCGTCGCCGCCTATCGCGCCAGCGACGGTCGCCAGGTGTGGTCGAAGGCGCTGCCGAGCCGTGCCGAGTCCTCGCCGCTGCTGCGCCGCGGCACCGTCTACTTCGGCAGCGAGAACGGGACGGTCTACGCGCTCGACGCGCGCACCGGCCGCACGAAGTGGACCTATCAGGCGAGCGGGGCCGTCAAGGGCGGTCCCGCGTTCGCGAACGGGAACCTGTACTTCGGCGACTACGGCGGCAAGGTCCACGCCGTGCGCGCGAGCGACGGCAAGGAGATCTGGTCGGTCGGGACGAGCGGCACGCGCTTCGGCTTCGGCTCCGGCTCGTTCTACTCGACGCCGGCCGTCGCCTTCGGCCGCGTCTACCTCGGCAACACCGACGGCCGGGTTTACTCGTTCGCCGCCTCCGACGGCAAGCTCGCGTGGGCGACCGGCACCGGCGCCTACGTCTACGGCTCGCCGGCGGTCGCGCTCACGCCGGGCCTCGGGCCGACCGTCTACGTCGGCTCCTACGACGGCACCTTCTACGCCTTCGACGCGCGCACCGGCGGTGTGCGCTGGCGCTTCTCGGCGGGCGTGAAGATCTCCGGCTCGGCGACGATCGTCGGCAACGTCGTCTACTTCTCCGACCTGCAGCCCGCCAACGACACGTTCGGCCTCAACGTCCGCACCGGCAAGAGAGCCTTCTTCTTCCCCGACGGCGCCTTCAACCCCGTCGTGGCCGACGAGCGCGCGATCTACCTCGCCGGCTACGGCAACCTCTACGAGCTGCTGCCCAAGCGCGCGACGCCGGCCTGGCGCAAGGCCCAGGCCGCCGCCGTCCGCGCGGCGCGCAAGGACGCGAACGCGCAGGCGGCGGCCAACGCGCCGCACAGATCGCGCAGAGCGAGAACGCAGACGCCGCGGCAGACGCCGCTAGGCGATCGGCCGCACCGACACGCCGGCCGCGGCGAGGTGCGCCTTGATCTCGGCCACCGTGTGGTGGCCGTAGTGCAGGATCGACGCGACCAGCACGGCGTCGGCGCCCGCCTGCAACGCCTGCACGAGGTGGTCCAGCTCGCCGGCGCCGCCTGAGGCGATCACCGGCACGTCGACCTCCTCGGACACCGCCCGCGTCAGTTCGAGGTCGTAGCCGGCGTTCGTGCCGTCGCGGTCCATGCTCGTGAGCAGGATCTCCCCCGCGCCCCGCTCGACGCCCTCGCGCGCCCACGCGACCACGTCGCGCCCGGTCGGCGTGCGACCACCGGCCACGAACACCTCCCAGCCGGCCGACGGGTCCTCCCCGACGCGCCGCTTGCAGTCGATCGCCATGACGACGCATTGCGCTCCGAACTGCTCGGACAGCTCGTCGATCAGCTCCGGCCGCGCGACCGCGGCCGAGTTGACGGAGACCTTGTCGGAGCCGGCGTCGAGCACCGCCTGCGCGTCCTCGACCGTGCGGATCCCGCCGCCGATCGTGAAGGGGATGAAGACGTCGTCCGCGGTCCGCCGCGCCAGCTCCACGACCGTGTCGCGCTTGTGGTGCGTCGCGGTGATGTCGAGGAAGACGAGCTCGTCGGCGCCGGCGGCGTCGTAGCGCTGCGCCAACTCGATCGGGTCGCCCGCGTCGCGCAGGTCGACGAAGCCGGTGCCCTTCACGACGCGCCCGGCGTCGACGTCGAGGCACGGGATCACACGCTTGGTGTGCATCGCGGCCAGACGCTCAGCCGGACGCCGGCTCGGCGGCCTTGTCGCCGCCGCGCTCGCCGTCCGCCTTCTTGCGCTTCGGCTTGCGCTCCGCGTCCTCTCTCAGCGCCGCCCGAGCGTCCGCGATGCCGAAGCGCCGCTCGTAGAGCGCCTTGCCGACGATCACGCCGGTGAGGTTGACCTGGCGCAGGCCGGCGAGCGCTCTCGAGGTCCTCGAGCGTGCCGATCCCGCCGGAGTAGATGAACGTCCCGCGCACCGCCTCGGCGACGCGCTTGACCTCTTCCACGTCGGGCCCGGTCAGCATCCCGTCGCGCTCGATGCTCGAGTAGACGAGCCGCTTGACGCCGCGGCGCTGAAGGTGCTCGATCACCGCGGAGGCCTCCATCTCCGTCTGGTGCGTCCAACCGGCGCTCGCGACACGCCCGCCGCGCACGTCCACGGAAACGGTCACGCGCGCACCATGCTTGGCGATCGCCTCGTCGAGGAAGTCGACGTCGGTGTAGGCGGCCGTGCCGAGGATCACCCGCTCCGCGCCGGCCGCCAGCGCCGCCTCGATCGACGCCAGCGAACGCAGCCCGCCGCCGAACTGCACCGGCACGCCCAGCTCCCCGGTGATCCGCTCCAGATGCTCCAGGTTCGCGGGCGCCCCGTCGCGCGCGCCGTCGAGGTCGACGACGTGCAGCCAGCGCGCGCCGCCCTCGACCCACGCGCGCGCCGCGCTGAGCGGATCGGCGTCGTAGACGGTCTCGGCCGCGAAGTCGCCCTGCGCGAGCCGCACGGCCTTGCCGTCACGGATGTCGATCGCCGGATAGAGGATCATCTCCCGCCTCCCGCCCCGGCGCCGACGCGTTCCCGGTCGCATGCCGCGCTGAACGACGCCAGCAGCCGCAGCCCGGCGCTCGAGGACTTCTCCGGGTGGAACTGCACGCCGAAGACGTTCTCGCGCGCGACGGCGGACGCGAAGCGCTCGCCGTACTCGGCCGTGCCGAGCACGTCCTCCGCATCGGCCGGATGCGGCGCAAGCGAGTGCACGTGGTAGAAGGCGGTCTCCGCCGGCAGCCCGGCGTTGAGCCGCGAGGCGCGCTGGAAGCGCACGACGTTCCAGCCGATGTGCGGCACGCGCCGGCCGCCGGCGTCGAGCGGGCGCACGTCGCCGCGCAACAGGCCGAGGCCCTCGCACGGCGCGACCTCGACCGAGCGCTCGAACAGCAGCTGCATGCCGAGGCAGATGCCGAGCAGCGGCACGCCCGACTCCGCGCGCTCGACGATCACCGCGTCGAGCCCGAGCGCCCGCAGGTGCTCCATCGCGCGCGGGAACGCGCCCACGCCCGGCACCACGACGCCGTCGGCCTCGCGGATCTCGTCGTGGTCGCGCGTGAGCACCGGCCGCGCGCCGACGTGCGCGAACGCCTTCTCGACCGAGCGGCGGTTGCCCATGCCGTAGTCGACGATCGCGATCGTGGGCGCCGCGCTCATGCCGTCAGCGTCCCCTTCGTGCTCGGCACGCCCGTTCTCCGTCGGATCGATCGCCACCGCCGCGCGCAGCGCCCGCGCGAACGCCTTGAAGAGCGCCTCGATCATGTGGTGCACGTTCGTGCCGGCCTCCACCGAGAGGTGCAGCGTCAGCTTCGCGTTGCTCGCGACGGCGCGGAAGAGCTCCTCCGCCAGCTCGTGGTCGAAGTTGCCGATCGCGCCGACCGGCATCGGCGCGTCCCAGGCGAGGAACGCGCGGCCGGAGACGTCGATCGCGCATGTGGCGCGCGCCTCGTCCATCGGGATCGTGGCCGACCCGTACCGGAAGATGCCGGCGCGGTCGCCGAGCGCCGCGTCGAGCGCCTGCCCGAGGCAGATGCCGACGTCCTCCACCGTGTGGTGCGCACCCGTCTGCAGGTCGCCCGTCGCGGCGACCTCGAGGTCGAGGCGGCCGTGGCGCGCGAGCAGGTCGAGCATGTGGTCGAGGAAGCCGACGCCCGTCTCGCGCGTGCCGTCGCCCGAGCCGTCGAGCGCCAACGTCAGGCGCACGTCGGTCTCGCCGGTTCTGCGTTCGATCGAGGCGCTGCGGCTCATGACGCTCCATTCTCCCGGATGCGGGCTTCCATTGACTCCGCGTGGGCCTCGAAGCCCTCGGCGCGCGCGATCGCAGCGCCGTGCGGAGCCAGCGCAGCGGCCGCCGCGGCGGGGATCCGCACCTCCGCCATGCGGCGGCGAAACGTGCGCGCGGAGAGGCCGGAGGCGTAGCGCGCGGCGCCGTCGGTCGGCAGCACGTGGTTGGAGCCGGCGAGGTAGTCGCCGAACGCGGTCGCCGCACCGGCGCCGACGAACAGGCAGCCCGCACGCGTCACGCGCGGCGCGAGCGCCTCCGCCCCCGGCCCGATCAGCTGCAAGTGCTCGGGCGCGAACGCCTCCGCGAACGCGAGCGCGGCATCGAGGCCGTCGCTCTGCACGAGCACGGCGGCGCCCGCCTCCGGCGCGCGGTCCAGCTGCGCGGCGAGCGCGTCGAGCACCGCCGGCGCGGGCGAGACCGCGACGACGAGGCTCTCGGCGCCGTGCTCCGCCTGTGCGCGCAGGTCGAGCGCGGCGGCGGCCGCGGCGGCCGCGTCGTCGATGACCACGCAGAGGTCGCTCGGGCCGGCGAAGCCGTCGATCCCGACCTCGCCGCGCACGACGAGCTTCGCCTCCTGCACGTAGAGGTTGCCGGGCCCGACGATCACGTCCACCCGCGGGATCGTTTCGGTGCCGTGCGCGAGCGCGGCGATCGCGTGCGCGCCGCCCATTCGGTAGACCTCGGTCACGCCCGCGAGCGCACACGCTGCGAGGACGAGCGGATCCCGGGACGGCGTGCAGACGACGACCTCGCGCACGCCGGCCGCCTGCGCCGTCACGGCGCCCATGATCACGGTCGACGGGTACGGCGCCCGCCCGCCCGGCACGTACACGGCCGCACGCGCGACCGGCAGCTCGCGCAGCGCGACGGTCTGCCCCTCGGGCAGCGCCACCGATCGCTCCTCGTCCACGCCGGCCTCCGCGACCGCGCGCACGTTCGCGACCGCGCGCTCCAGCGCCGTACGCACCTCGGGGTCGATCCCCGCCAGCGCTGTGTCGATCTCCTCGGTCGAGACACACAGCTGCCCGGGGTCGGCGCCGCCGGCGTCCAGCTCGCGGCGATAGCGCTCGAGCGCCTCGTCACCGTGACGGCGCACGTCGAGCACGATCCGCACGACCGCGTCAGCCACGTCGGAGGCGCCGGGCACCAGCCCGCGCAGCTCCGCGACGAGCGCGGCGGGATCCCCGGTCAGCGTGCGGCGCTCAAGCCGCACGCACGCGCTCCAGCAGCTCGTCGATCGCGGCGGCCTTCAGCTTGTGCGCGACCGGGTTGGCGATCAGCCGCGCGGTGCAGACGACGATCTCCTCGCGCACCACGAGGCCGTTCTCGCGCAGCGTCGTGCCGGTCGCGGTCAGGTCGACGATCCCGTCGACGAGGCCGGTCAGCGGCGCCAGCTCGACCGAGCCCTTGACCTCGACCATCTCCGCCTGGCGGCCGGTCGCGGCGAAGTGGCGGCCGGCGATCTTCGGGTACTTCGTCGCGATCCGCATCATGCCGAGGCGCCGCCGCGCCTCCTCCATCGGATCCTCGCCCGCGACCGAGGCGAGCACCATCGTGCAACGCCCGTAGCCGAGGTCGAGCAGCTCGTAGACCTCGCGCTCGGACTGCTCCATCAGCACGTCCTTGCCGGTCACGCCGATGTCGGCGGCCCCGGCCTCGACGTACGTCGGCACGTCCGAAGGGCGCATCGTCACGATCCCGACGTCGCGGAACAGCAGCTTGCGGTCGTTGGAGCGCACCTCGCTCGTGTCGATCCCGATCGCGTCGAGCACGTCGAGCGTCTCGCGCAAGAGCGCCCCGCGCGGCACCGCGATCGTCAGCCCGCCGTTCGCGCTCACGACGCGCCTCCCGCGCCCATCCCGCTTCCGCCGGCCGCGGCGCCGGCATCGCCCGCCCGCTCCCCCCGCTCCTCGCCCGCGAGCGCGATGTGCAGCCGCTCGGCGTTGAGCGCGAAGCCGACCGCCGGCAGCGGCCGGCCGAAGCGGCCGAGCAGCTCGTCGTAGCGCCCACCGCCGCCGATCGGCACGCCGAGCGCCGGGTCGTAGACCTGGAAGACCGCTCCCGTGTAGTAGCCGAGGCTGCGCACGAGCCCGAGGTCGAAGATCAGTCGCTCGGCGACGCGCGGCGCCAGCAGCGCGTGCACGCCCCGCAGCCCCTCGGCCGCGTCGGCCGCCGCGCCGTCGAGGCCGGCGAGCACCTCAGGCCCGCCGCGCAGCTGCGGCACGCCCACCAGCAGCTCGGTCTCGTCCGCGCCCAGGCCGAGAGCGGCCACCTCTCGCTCCAGCTCGACGAAGTCGCGTGGAGACGAGCGCGCGCAGGATCCGCTCCCGCGCGGCGCCGCCGACGCCGTGCCCGGCGAGCAGCTCCTGGTAGAGCGGAGACGTCGCCGAAGCCGATGCGGTAGCCCTCCAGCCCGACCGCGTCGAGCACGTCGCAGAGCACCGTCAGCGCCTCGGCCGTCCCCTGCGGCGCCGGCGCGCCGACCAGCTCGATGCCGGCCTGCAGGAACTCGCGCGACTGTCCGCGCTGCGGCCGCACGCCGCGATAGGCGTGTGCGAGGTAGCAGAGGCGCAGCGGCGGCTCGGCGTCGGCGAAGCGCGTCGCCACGAGCCGCGCGATCGGGACCGTCATGTCGGAGCGCAGCACGAGCACGCGCCCCTGCTCGTCGAACAGACGGTAGGCGGACGGGACCGAGTCCCCCCGCGCACGAGCGTCTCCTCGTACTCGAGCGCGGGCGTCTGCACCTCGCCGTAGCCGGCCGCCTGGAACGCCTCGAGCGCCCGCCACGTGATCGCACGCAGCTCGCGCATCTCGTCGGGCAGGACGTCGCGCGTCCCGCTCGGGATCGGGTGGATCGTCGGCGCGCCCGCGGGCGCGGTGCCGGTGAGGTCGCTCATCGCAGGGGCGACTCTAGTGGGCGTGGACGCGCTGGCCGTCCTCGACGCGCTCGATGCGCGCCCCGAGCGCGCGCAGGCGCTCGTCGATCCGCTCGTAGCCGCGGTCGATCTGGCGGACGTTGCCGATCTCGGTCTTCCCGTCGGCGCACAGCGCCGCGATCAGCATCGCCATCCCTGCGCGGATGTCCGGGGACTCGAGCCGTTCGCCCCGCAGCCGGCGCGGGCCGACGACGAGCGCGCGATGCGGGTCGCAGATCGTGATCGCGGCCCCCATCAGCTGCAGCTTGTCGGTGAAGAACAGCCGGTTCTCGAACATCTTCTCGTGGATGATGACCGACCCCTCCGACTGCGTCGCCAGCGCCAGCGCGATCGACGTGAGGTCGGCCGGGAAGGCGGGCCACGGGCCGTCCTCGACCTTCGGCTGGTAGCCGCCCGCGTCGTTGTGGATCACGAGCTTCTGCCCGCCGGGCACGAGCAGGTCCTCGCCGCGCAGCTCGCTCTCCAGGCCGAGCCGGGCGAAGACCATGCGGATCATGCGCAGGTCCTGCGGGATCACGTCCTTGATCGTCAGCTCGCCGCCGGTCACGCCGGCAAGCGCCATGAACGAGCCGATCTCGATGTGGTCGGGCGCGACGGCATGCTCGCAGCCGTGCAGCCGTTCCACGCCGTGGACGGTCATCACGTTCGAGCCGATCCCGTCGATCTGCGCGCCCATCTTCACGAGCATCCGCGCGAGGTCCTGCACATGCGGCTCGGAGGCGGCGTTGCGGATCACGCTGTCGCCGTGCGTGAGCGCGGCGGCCATCAGCGCGTTCTCAGTCGCCATCACGGACGGCTCGTCCATCAGGAAGTCGCACGGCGCCAGCCCGCGCGGCGCGGTCAGCAGGATGTCGCGGCCGTGCTCGACGGTCGCGCCGAGCGCCTTGAACGCATCGAGGTGCGGATCGAGCCGCCGGCGGCCGATCACGTCGCCGCCCGGCGGCGGCATCAGCGCGCGCCCGTGGCGCGCGAGCAGCGGCCCGGCGAGCAGGAAGGAGGCGCGGATGCGCTCGGACAGCTCGCGGTCGACGGCGGTCGAGGCGATCCCGTCGGCGCGGATCGCGATGTCGTTCTCGCCGGTCCATTCGGCGCGGGCGCCGAGCTGCACGAGCAGCGCGAGCATCGCCTCGACGTCGGCGATCCGCGGCACGTTGCGCACGAGGACCTCGTCGTCGGTCAGCAGCGCCGACGCGAGGATCGGCAGCGCGCCGTTCTTGTTGCCGGCGGGGACGATCGTGCCGGACAGCGGCACGCCGCCTTGGATGACGAACTTCTGCATACGCGAGGGATCGGGCTGGTGGGGGACGCCGGCAGCGAGGTCGGACGATGCTCCCGGACGCTGAGCTAGGGTAACAGCCATGCCAGGAGGGAATTCGCGCGTCGTCGCCCGGACCCTCCCTCGCCGCCGTGCAGGTCAGTGCGCGGCGACGGCGAAGTCGGTCATCCGGAGGCCGGCGCGCCGGCGCCACCCCGGCCCGGTCTGCCGCGTCGAGCGCCGCCGTGCAGCGGCGAGCTGACACCCCCGTCCGGGAACGACACGAACGTTGTCCTTGCGCGCCTACCCCGAGCTTCTCCGCCCGCCGGACGCGCGGCGCCTGCTGATCGCGGCGCTGCTCGGGCGCGTCCCGGTCGGCATCTTCTCGCTCGCGATCGTGCTCGTCGTCAGACGCCAGACCGGCTCCTTCGCGCAGGCCGGCGCGGCGACGGCGGCGTTCGCGATCGGCGCCGGGCTCGTCGCGCCGCTGCAGGGCCGTCTCGTCGACCGCCTGGGGCAGCCGCGCGTACTGATCCCCTCCGCGCTGCTCAACGCGGTGGCACTCGGCGGGCTCGTGATCGCCGCCGACCAGGACGCGCCGGTCTGGTCGCTGGCGATGCTCGCGGCGCTCGGCGGCGCGGCCGTCCCGCCACTGTCGGCCTGCATGCGCTCGAACTGGGCGACGCTGTTCGCCGACGACGACGACGCGCGCGAGACCGCCTACTCGCTCGAGAGCGTCCTGAACGAGATCGTCTTCATCGTCGGACCGGCGCTCACGACGATGCTCGTCGCGCTGAGCTCCTCGATCGGAGCGCTGCTGACCGCCGTGGGCCTCAGCCTCGCCGGGACGTTCCTCTTCGCCAGCACGGGCCTCGCGCGGCGATGGCGCGGTGAGATCGGGCCGCGCACCGCCGCCGGCGCGCTGGGCGCCGCGGGGATGCGCACGCTCGTGCTGGCGATCATCCCGACGGGGATCGCGTTCGGCGCGCTCGAGGTGACGATGCCCGCCTTCGCCGCCGGCCAGGGCGAGCGGCCGGCCCTCGCCGGGCTGCTGCTGTCGGCGATGGCGCTCGGCAGCGTGCTCGGCGGCCTGTGGTACGGCGGGCGCACCTGGAGCCGGCCGATCGTGGCGCGCTTCCTGACCCTGGAAGCAGCCTTCACCGTCGGCCTGGTCCCGCTGCTGCTGATGCCGGACTCGATGCTCGCGATGGGCCTCCTGATGGGCGTGGCCGGCCTCGCGCTCGCACCGTCGGCTGCCGCCGGGTTCCTGCTGATCGACCGGGTCGCGCCTCCCGGCACCGCGACAGAGGCGTACACCTGGGCCGTGACGGCGAACGTCACGGGAAGCGCGCTCGGCGCCGCGATCGCCGGCATCGTCGTGCAGCACGGCGACATCCGCTGGGCGCTGGGACTCGCGGTCGCCGGCCCGGCGCTCGGGACCGCGATCGCGATCACCCGCCGCCGCAGCTTCACGCCGGTGCCCGTCGAGGGCACATCCGTGCCCGCGACGCAGCGCAGCTGAGGCACCGCGGCGGGCGCGCCAGCGAAAAGCTGTCCGCCGGCCCGCGCCCAGGACAGTAGGCGGTCCGTGCCGCAGAAGGCCGTCGCCGACCCGATGCTCCCCGTGGTGGCGGGCCCGGCAGCAGGCGCGTGCCGACCACGCGTGCCGCGTCGCCGGCATCTCGAGACCGGCTCTCAGCGGCACGCCTCTGACGGCGACGCAGGGCCGCGTGCAAGATGCGTTGCAACAGACGGCATGCCCGATTCCCCGCCCCGCCGGGCTTCACGCCTCCCCATCCCCGCCCGCCGAGCACAGCTCCACCATCCGTCCGCACGGCCGGCTACCGTACCGAACACATGTTCCCCTTCCGTCCTTCGAACGCCCTCGCGGCACTGCTCGAGACTGCGGACGCCCTGCTGGCACCGCCCCCCGAGCGCCCCGCCACCGCCGACGCCAGCGCTTGCCGGCCGCACGAGGCGGCGACGCCTCACCCGCACCGGCGGCCGCTGGCCAGGTCCATCGCACGACGTCCGGAACCGCCGCCGCCACCCAGCACGTGCCTCACGCCCCTCGCGCGCGCACCCCGCGAGCGCCGGCCCGTGCAATCGCGCTGAGTCCCGCGACTCCGGCGCGCCCTTCGCACGACCACGCCGGCCACGCCCGCGTGCCGGCACCACCACGTGCCGGCACCACCACGTGCCCGCACGACCACGTCCAGCGATCCCGGCGGCCCGACCACGCGGCGGGCGCGACCACGTACCGGCACGACCACGTCCAGCGATCCCGGCGGCATCGGCGCGGGTCTCGTCCGGGACGCACGCGAGCCCGGACGCTGTAAGCGTCCGGGCTCGTCGTCAATAAGAACCGGCGGCGTCCTACTCTCCCAGGCCCTTGCGGGCCAAGTACCATCGGCGCTGAGGGGCTTAACTGCTCTGTTCGGAATGGGAAGAGGTGTTTCCCCCTCGCCATAGCCACCGGAAACCGGTCGAGACCACGCCATCCCCACGGGCCTTCAAAACTGCACAGTGCGCCAATAGCACGGGTATCAAATATCCGTCAAGCCCTCGACCAATTAGTACCAGTCTCCTACAGGTGTTGCCACCCTTCCAGATCTGGCCTATCAACCTGGTGGTCTACCAGGGGTCTTACTCCCTCAAGGGGATGGGAGAGCTCATCTCGAGGCCGGCTTCCCGCTTAGATGCCTTCAGCGGTTATCCGATCCGCACGTAGCTAACCTGCGGTGCCCTTGGCAGGACAACAGATACACCAGAGGTGCGTTCATCCCGGTCCTCTCGTACTAGGGACAAATCCTCTCAACTCTCCAACGCCCACGGCAGATAGGGACCGAACTGTCTCACGACGTTCTGAACCCAGCTCGCGTACCGCTTTAATGGGCGAACAGCCCAACCCTTGGGACCAACTTCAGCCCCAGGATGCGACGAGCCGACATCGAGGTGCCAAACCGAGCCGTCGATGTGGACTCTTGGGCTCGATAAGCCTGTTATCCCCGGAGTACCTTTTATCCGTTGAGCGACGGCACTTCCACTTGCTACCGCCGGATCACTAAGACCTGCTTTCGCACCTGCTCGACCTGTCGGTCTCGCAGTCAAGCTCCCTTGTTGCCTTTGCACTCTACGCACGATTTCCGACCGTGCTGAGGGAACCTTTGTGCGCCTCCGTTACATTTTGGGAGGCGACCGCCCCAGTCAAACTACCCGCCTGGCACTGTTCACCGCCCGGGTTCACGGCGCGGTGTTAGAAACCCAATACATCAAGGGTGGTATCTCAAGTTTGGCTCCACGCCAGCCGCAGCCAGCGCTTCCAAGCCTCCCACCTATCCTGAGCGAAATGCATCGAATTCCAATACCAGGGTGTAGTAAAGGTTCACGGGGTCTTTCCGTCTAGCCGCGGGTACTCGGCATCTTCACCGAGACTGCAATTTCACCGAGCCCCTCGTTGAGACAGCGTCCAAGTCGTTACGCCATTCGTGCAGGTCGGAACTTACCCGACAAGGAATTTCGCTACCTTAGGACCGTTATAGTTACGGCCGCCGTTTACCGGGGCTTAGTTTCAGTGCTTCGGGCGAACCCTAACACCTCCACGTAACCTTCCGGCACCGGGCAGGCGTCAGCCCCTATACGTCGTCTTTCGACTTAGCAGAGACCTGTGTTTTTGGTAAACAGTCGCTTGGACCTATTCACTGCGGCCCTCTCGGGCTCCGCTCGCGAAGAGCTTCACCCTACTGGGGCGCCCCTTATCCCGAAGTTACGGGGCGATTTTGCCGAGTTCCTTAACGAGGGTTATCTCGATCACCTTAGTATTCTCTACTTGCCCACCTGTGTCGGTTTTGGTACGGGCACGCGTGTTCTCCCTAGAGGCTTTTCTCGGAGGCATGGCGTAAGGGACTCGCCGGCACAAAGCCAGCTGGCATCGCACCTCGGGTTATGCAGCCCCGCATTTCACAAGGGCCACCCCTACATGCTTACCCCAGGACGACCATCGCCTGGGATCCCGTAGCCTTCCTCGTCCCCCCATCGGTCAAACGAACACGACGTGGTACAGGAATATCAACCTGTTAGCCATCGACTACGCCTTTCGGCCTCGCCTTAGGTCCCGACTAACCCTGAGCAGACGAACTTTACTCAGGAATCCTTGGGCAATCGGTGGAGGGGATTCTCACCCCTCTTTCGTTACTCATGCCGGCATTCTCACTTCTGAAGCCTCCACGGCTGGGTTACCCCGCCGCTTTACTGGCGTCAGAACGCTCTCCTACCGCGCGCTCGGCTCGAAAGCCTCACGCACCCGCAGCTTCGGTAACTAGCTTGAGCCCCGTTACATTATCCGCGCTCGAACACTTGACCAGTGAGCTGTTACGCACTCTTTCAAGGATGGCTGCCTCTAAGCCAACCTCCTGGTTGTCTATGCATTCGAACATCGTTTGCCACTTAGCTAGCATTTAGGGACCTTAGCTGGCGGTCTGGGCTGTTTCCCTCTTGACGCTGAAGTTTATCCCCCAGCAACTGACTCCCGGAGTACACGTAATGGTCTTCGGAGTTTGCCTGAAGTCGGTAACCTGGTAGGGCCCCTAGTCCAAACAGTGCTCTACGGCCAAAACGCAATTTATCCGAGGCTATACCTAAATATATTTCGGAGAGAACCAGATATCACTGAGCTTGATTAGCCTTTCACTCCGACCCACAGGTCATCCGCCCAGTTTTCAACCTAGGTCGGTTCGGTCCTCCACGAGGTCTTACCCCCGCTTCAACCTGCCCATGGGTAGCTCGCTCAGTTTCGGGTCTACCGCCTACGACTGTGTCGCCCTGTTCGGACTCGCTTTCGCTACGGCTCCGCTCATCGCTTAACCTTGCCGCAGACGAGTAACTCGCCGGCTCGTTATGCAAAAAGCACGCGGTCACAGGACAAGCCTGCTCCCACCGCTTGTAGGCACGCGGTTTCAGGTACTATTTCACTCCCCTTCCGGGGTACTTTTCACCTTTCCCTCACGGTACTAGTCCGCTATCGGTCACCTAGGAGTACTTAGCCTTGGAGGGTGGTCCCCCCAGCTTCAGTCCGCGTTTCACGTGCGCGGACTTACTCAGGAACGCTTGACAGAAGACCATGCAGTTTCGTCTACGGGACGGTTGCCCTCTTTGGTGCGCGGTTCCACACGCTTCGACTACCACATGGTTTTGTAACTCCTGCCGGGCCGACCATGACCCGGAACAAGCGCCCTACAACCCCCGGCACGCAACGCATGGTCGCTTACACGTGCAAGGTTTGGGCTGATCCCTTTTCGCTCGCCACTACTCAGGGAGTCTCGGTTGATTTACTTTCCTCGGGGTACTGAGATGTTTCACTTCCCCCGCTTGTCTTCGCCGTGCCTATGTGTTCAGCACGGGATAACGCCGCATTACCAGCGCTGGGTTTCCCCATTCGGAGATCCGCGGGTCAAAGGCTATTCAGCGCCTCACCGCGGCTTATCGCAGCCGTTCACGTCCTTCATCGACTCTAGGTGCCAAGGCATCCACCGTGTGCCCTTACTATCTTGACGGTGATCTGATCAACAAATGATCGGTGATACCCGTTTTATTGGCTACTGTGCAGTTTTCAAGGTCCGTGGAGAGGCGGTGCGTCCTCCGACAGCCCGTGACCTAAGCCAAGCGAGCCGCCGGCAGACGCCGGTCTCTCAAAACTCAACAGCATGTGGGCAGCTCCGCTCGAGCCCAAGGGCTCTGGCGTGCTGCCTGCCAGTTTCGGTCGACATTCCTAGTCCCGATCGACAAGCGATCGGGCGCATCCGTTGGGATGCTCCCTAGAAAGGAGGTGATCCAGCCGCAGCTTCCGCTACGGCTACCTTGTTACGACTTCACCCCAGTCACGAGCCCCACCTTCGACGGCTCCCTCCCTTGCGGGTTAGGCCACCGGCTTCGGGTGTTGCTCACTCCCGTGGTGTGACGGGCGGTGTGTACAAGGCCCGGGAACGTATTCACCGCGGCAATGCTGATCCGCGATTACTAGCAACTCCGCCTTCATGCAGGCGAGTTTCAGCCTGCAATCCGAACCGAGACGCGCTTTAAGGGATTCGCTCCACCTCGCGGTATCGCAGCCCTCTGTACGCGCCAATGTAGCACGTGTGTAGCCCTGGACATAAGGGGCATGATGACTTGACGTCATCCCCACCTTCCTCCGGTTTGTCACCGGCAGTCTCGCATGAGTCCCCAACTAAATGCTGGCAACATACGACGGGGGTTGCGCTCGTTGCGGGACTTAACCCAACATCTCACGACACGAGCTGACGACAGCCATGCACCACCTGTGAAAGTGCCCCGAAGGGAAGCCGTGTTTCCACGGCGGTCACTCACATGTCAAGCCCAGGTAAGGTTCTTCGCGTTGCGTCGAATTAAACCACATGCTCCGCTGCTTGTGCGGGCCCCCGTCAATTCCTTTGAGTTTTAGCCTTGCGGCCGTACTCCCCAGGCGGGGTACTTAATGCGTTAGCGTCGGCACAGGGGGAGTCGACACCCCCTACACCTAGTACCCATCGTTTACGGCGTGGACTACCAGGGTATCTAATCCTGTTTGCTCCCCACGCTTTCGCGTCTCAGCGTCAGTACCGTCCCAGCGAGCTGCCTTCGCCATTGGTGTTCCTCCTGATATCTGCGCATTTCACCGCTACACCAGGAATTCCACTCGCCTCTTCCGGACTCAAGCTCGACAGTATCCACCGGCATTCCAGGGTTGAGCCCTGGACTTTCACAGCAGACTTACCGAGCCGCCTACACGCGCTTTACGCCCAATAATTCCGGACAACGCTTGCCCCCTACGTATTACCGCGGCTGCTGGCACGTAGTTAGCCGGGGCTTCTTCTGAAGGTACCGTCACTCCGTACGGCTGTTCACCGCAGAAGCTTCGTCCCAACTGAAAGGGGTTTACAACCCGAAGGCATTCTTCCCCCACGCGGCGTTGCTGCATCACGCTTTCGCGCATTGTGCAAGATTCCCCACTGCTGCCTCCCGTAGGAGTCTGGGCCGTGTCTCAGTCCCAGTGTGGCTGATCGTCCTCTCAGACCAGCTACCCATCGGAGCCTTGGTAGGCCGTTACCCCACCAACAAGCTAATGGGCCGCGGGCCCATCCTGATGCGGAAGCCGAAGCTACCTTTCCTCATCGGCCTTATGGCCGAGGAGCACATTTGGTATTAGCCCGAGTTTCCTCGGGTTGTCCCAATCATCAGGGCAGGTTACCCACGTGTTACTCACCCGTTCGCGGCTTTGCCCCAGGGCAAGCCCTGGTTCGTCGCTCCACTTGCATGTGTTAAGCACGCCGCCAGCGTTCGTCCTGAGCCAGGATCAAACTCTCCGTGAAGAACTACATATGTGTACTTCTACGAAGAGCGTCGCGATGCCCACTGCGGAAGGCCCACGTACACGTAGGGGCCGACCGGGCATCGGACGGGGTCTAATTCTGGCGCCACCGTTGTCCCGCTCGCGCTGGCGCGGCGGGCGGCGGCTTTCGAAACCTGGACGCACACGACGGCCGGAGTATTCCGGCCTGTCGGTGCACATGCTGTTGAGTTTTCAAAGACCGCCGTGCCTCTCGGAGGGGACTCCTCCGCCGGACACGCGAGGGCTTGCAGCTCTCGGTGCGGACACGAAAGTATAGCGCTTGCGCGCAGGCGCGGGAAGCTCGGCTTCCTTTTGCCCCGGACTGCCCTCTCGCGGAACGTCCTGGCCGTCCGGGGACGACTCGCCGGGAAGAATAGCCGCTCCTGCGGCGACGTGCTCCGTCGACGCGCGCGGGACCGCCGGGCCGCCGTCAGGACAGGATCTGCACCAGCACCTCGCGCTGGCGCGGGCGGTCGTCGAAGTCGATCAGCACGATCTGCTGCCAGGTGCCGAGCTGCAGGTTGCCGTCGAGAACGGGGACGCTCTCCGACGGCCCGACGAGCGCGGCGCGCAGGTGCGCGTGGGCGTTCGTGTCGGCGTTGCGGCGGTTGTGCTCGTAGTCGCCGGCACGCGGGGCGATCTGCTCCAACAGCTCCGTCAGGTCAGCGATCGCGCCCGGCTCGTGCTCCATCGTCGTGACCGCGACCGTCGAGCCGCGCGCGAAGACGACCGCCACGCCGTACGCGACGCCGCTCGTGCGCACGACGCTGCGCACGCCCTCGGTGAGGTCGGCGACTTGGCCGTCGCCGACGGTCTCCAGTCGCAGCAGGCCGCCCTGCACCGCCACGGCGCGGCCCGCTCAGCCTCGCCCGAGGCGGACGAAGCGCCGCTTGCCGAGCTGCAGCACGCGCCCGTCGAGCTCCGCGATCGGCCGGTCGAGCGGCTCGGACGCGAGCGGCTCGCCGTCGAGCCTGACGCCGCCCTGCTTGAGCGAGCGGCGCGCCTGCGAGGTCGAGACGCCGAATGCGGCGCCCAGCAGCGCCGGCAGGTGCACCAGCCCGTCGTCGGCTCCGTTCGCGTCCATGATCACGTCCGGCATCTCCTCCGGCGGGCGGTGCTCGCGGTGGACGCGGTCGAACGCGCGCTCCGCGTCGTCCGCCGCGCCGGCGTCGTGGAAGCGCGCGACGAGCGCCCGCGCGAGCGCGCGCTTGGCGTCGCGCGGGTTCGCGTCCGCCGCGAGCGGCGTGCCGAGCAGCAGCTCGTACCAGGTGCCGAGCGCGGCATCCGGGAGCCGCAGCGTCTTGCCGTAGATCTCCTTTGGCGACTCGGTGACGCCGACGTAGTTCCCGTAGGACTTGGACATCTTCCGCTCGCCGTCGATGCCGGGGAGGATCGGCATCGTGAGGATCGCCTGCTCCGGCTGGCCGTAGGCGGTCTGGACGTCGCGGCCCAGCAGCAGGTTGAACTTCTGGTCGGTGCCGCCGAGCTCGACGTCCGCGCGCACGGCGACCGAGTCGTAGCCCTGCAGCAGCGGGTAGAGCAGCTCGAGGATCGAGATCGGCGCGTGCGCGGCGTAGCGCTTGGCGAAGTCGTCGCGCTCGAGGATCCGCGCGACCGTCGTCGTGCGCACGAGGCGGAACAGGTCGTCCATCGCCATGTCGAGCCACTCGCCGTTGCGCCGCACCTCGAGCCGCTCGGGATCGAGCACCTTCAGCGCCTGCGCCTGGAACGTCGCGGCGTTCGCGTCGATCTGCTCGCCCGACAGGACGGGCCGCGTGGCCGAGCGGCCGCTCGGGTCGCCGACGCGCGCGGTGTAGTCGCCGACGATCAGCACGACCGTGTGGCCGAGGTCCTGGAACTCGCGCAGCTTGCCGAGCACGACGGTGAAGCCGAGGTGGATGTCCGGCGCCGTGGGATCGATGCCGAGCTTCACGCGCAGCGGGCGCCGCGCGCGCTCGGCTTCGGCGAGCTTGCGCTCGAGGCCGCCAGCCGGGAGGCAGTCGACGGCGTTGCGGGCCAGCCAGGCGGCGGCCTCCGCGGACGTGCGGGCATCTGGGGCGGGTGTGCGGGGGTCCGGAACCACGGAGGCCGAATGCTAGACTGCCGTGCTCGGCGAGGCTCACGCCGCCACGGCCCGCCGCGTGCCGCCCGCTCCCGCGACCGGCGCCGCAGTCCACCTCTCGAGGCATGACCGACGCGCACGGCAACACCAGCACGCCGACCCGCGAGCGCCCGAGGCTGCTCCGGCTTCCGCGCCTGCCGCGGCGGCGCCGGCCGCGGCGGACGCGCATCAAGAAGCTGCGCGTGTTCGCGATCGTCGCCGGGCTGTCGCTGCTCGCGCTCGTTCTCGACGGTGTTCGGGATGCTGATGGCGGTCGCCTCCGACCTCCCGCAGCTGGAGAACCGCCAGCAGTACAGCTCCAGCAAGACCAACTCGGTGCTGCTCGACTACCGCGGCCGCAAGCTCGGGATCCTCACGAACAACCAGAACGTCGTGCTCGTCGGGGAGTACCAGATCGCGCCCGCGATGAAGCACGCCACGATCGCGATCGAGGACAAGCGCTTCTACACGAACCCCGGCTTCGACCTGAAGGGCATCGCGCGCGCGGCGCTCGCCGACGTCGGCGCGGGCCGCTCGGCGCAGGGCGCCTCGACGATCACCCAGCAGTTCGTGAAGGTCGCGCTCGAGGCGCAGGGCAAGCGCACCGCGTTCGAGAAGCTGCGCGAGGCCGCGCTCGCCTACCACCTCACGCGCAAGTGGCCGAAGGAGAAGATCCTCACCGAGTACCTCAACGCGATCTACTTCGGCAACGGCGCCTACGGGATCGAGTCGGCCGCGCGCGTCTACTTCGGCAAGCGGCACGGCTGGCAGGTCGCCGGCGGCTGCGGCAGCACGCGCGCGAACATGTGCGCCAGCCAGCTGACGACGCCGGAGGCCGCGTTCCTCGCCGGGATCATCCAGTCGCCGTCGGGCTACGACCCCGTCCAGCACCCGGTCGCGTCGAGAAACCGGCGCGACACGGTCCTGCGCTACATGCGCGACCAGGGCTACATCACGGCGGCCGAGTACGCCCAGGACGTCCAGGACCCGCTGCCGACGCAGGACGACCTCACGCCGCCGCAGGAGAGAAGCGAGTCGCCCTACTTCACGAGCTGGGTGCGCCAGCAGGTCGTGGACCACTTCGGCCCGTTCAGAGCGTTCAGCGGCAACCTCCAGATCACGACCTCGCTCGACCTGGACCTGCAGCAGGCCGCGGAGAGCACGATCGAGCAGATGCTGCCGCCGGGGTCGGGCCTGCCGTCGGCGGCGCTCGTCGCGATCGACAACCAGACGGGCGAGGTGCGCGCGATGGTCGGCGGCGACGACTACGCGACGAGACCGTTCAACCTCGCGACGCAGGGCCAGCGCCAGCCCGGCTCGACCTTCAAGCCGTTCACGCTGACGGGGGCGCTCGAGGACGGCATCTCGCCAGGCTCCGTCTGGACCTCCCAGCCGAAGCGGTTCGTCGTCCCGCACAGCGGCGGCAGAGAGTTCTTCGTCGTCAGAAACTACGGCGACGAGTACTCCGGCTCGAACACGCTCGCCGGCGCCACGACGGTCTCCGACAACTCGGTCTACGCCGAGGTCGGCATCAAGGTCGGCACGAAGAAGATCGCGCGTCTGGCGCGCAAGCTCGGCGTCCGCACGCCGATCTCGACGAACTACGCGATGATCCTCGGCGGCCTCAGAAACGGCGTCACGCCGCTCGACATGGCGCATGCCTACGAGACGTTCGCGACCGGCGGCAAGCGCCTGTGGAACCCGAAGCTCGGCGCGCCCGACAAGGGGCCGATCGGCATCCACCTGGTGCGCGACGGTGACGGGAAGGTGCTGCTCAGCAACCCCAAGACGCTCAAGCGCAAGCAGGTCATCCCCGAGAGCGTCGCCTCCGAGGTGAGACAGATCCTCGAAACGGTCGTCGCCTACGGCACCGGCAAGCAGGCGGCGATTCCCGGCGTCGTGGCCGGCAAGACCGGCACGACGGAGAACTACGGCGACGCCTGGTTCGTCGGCTGGAACGACCAGCTGACCGTCGCGATCTGGGTCGGCTATCCGGACAGACTCGTGCCGATGCTGACGCAGTTCGGCGGGTCGCCGGTCGCCGGCGGCACCTACCCGGCCATGCTGTGGCACAACTTCATGGAGCAGGCGATCGCGATCTTCGCCCAGCGCGCGGCGACGGCCGAGGCGCTGCGCAACGGCCAAGACCCCTCGTCGGTGGACGTGCCCGGCGGCAGCGTCGACTCGGCGCCGACCGGAGGCGACACGTCCGGGACCGGCGACACGGGGGTGCCGGCCGGCGGCACCGGCGGCGGCACGGGCGGGGACACCGGCGGCGGGACCACGGGCGGCACCGGCGGCACGGGCGGGGACACCGGCGGCGGCGGGACGGGCACCCCGCCGGCCGGCGGCGACACCGGCGCGCCGGCGCCACCCGCCGGAGGCGGCGGTGGCGGTGGCGGTGGCGGCACCGGGACGCCGGCGCCGCCGGCGGGCGGTGGCGACGCGAACGGCGGCGGTGCGGCCGCGCCGAGCGGCTGAGACCGGCGAGCGCCGCTCAGGCGTCGGGCCGGGGCCGTGGAACGTGCGGGTTGCCGGCAGCGCAGAAGCGCCACGGCAGCTCCGCAGCCTTGGTGATCCCGATGCGCGGGCCGTGCACGAGCTCGACGTCGCGCCACGCGTCGGGGCGCGCCGCGATCGTCACCGGGCCGGCGCCGGTGAGCGGCGTGTCGTTCTCCGCCAGCTCGACGCCGAGTGCCTGCGTCAGCTTGCCCGGCCCCGAGCAGAGCTGCACAGCGGCGTCGAGGCCGCGCCGCGCACGCATCGGCTCGACGCCGTCGAGTGGCTCGAGCGCGCGGATCAGCACGGCGGCACCGACGCCCTCCGGCTCGCAGACCGCGTTCAGCAGCGCGTGGATGCCGTAGGAGCGGTACACATAGGCACGGCCGGGCGGGCCGAACAGCGGCCTCGTCCGCAGCGTGAGACCGGCGAACGCGTGGCAGGCCGGCTCGCTGTCGTGATAAGCCTCCGTCTCGACGATCACGCCGCTCGTGCCGGCGTGCGCGACGACGCAGCCGACGAGGTCGCGCGCGACCTCGAGGACCGGCCGGTCGTAGAAGCCGGCGGGCAGCGCCGCGAGCGGCGGCGAACCGGGCGGGCTGGCGGCGGCGAGCGGAGCGGGCGTCGCGGACACGCCGAGTGAGGCTAGCCGACTCCGCCGGCTATGCGAGCAGCGCGCGGGCGCGCTCGAGCTGCTCGCGGACGCGGCGCAGAGAGGTTCCGCCCTCGGAGTCCTTCGACTCCAGCCAGCTCTCGCCCGCGAGCACGCGGTAGTACTCGTCGTCGAGCAGGTCGGAGTGCTCGGCGAGCTCCTCGGGGCGCAGCTCGGTCAACGTGCGGCCGCTGTCGACCGCGCGCTTGACGAGCGCGGCGACGACGCCGTGGCACTCGCGGAACGGCATCCCGCGGCGGACGAGCAGGTCCGCGACGTCGGTGGCGGCGGGGAGCTCGTCGGACGCGGCGGCCTCCATCCGCGCCCGATCGAACGCGATCCCCTCGATCATCCCGGTCGCGGCGGCGAGGCACAGCTCGAGCGTGTCGACCGCGTCGAAGAGGTGCTCCTTGTCCTCCTGCATGTCCTTGTTGTAGGTCAACGGGAGCGCGTGCATCGTGCCCTGGAGCGCGACGAAGTGGCCGGCGATGCGCGGCGCCTTCGCGCGCAGCAGCTCGGCGGCGTCGGGGTTCTTCTTCTGCGGCATGATCGACGAGCCCGACGCCCACGCGTCGGAGACCTCGGCGAAGCCGAACTCGGAGCTGCTCCACAGCACGATCTCGGCGCCGAGGCGGCTGAGATGGGTGCCGCAGGTGGCCGCTGCGGCCAGGTAGTCGAGCACGAAGTCGCGGTTGGAGACGGCGTCGATCGAGTTCTCGGCGACGCCGTCGAAGCCGAGGTCGCGGGCGACCGCCTGACGGTCGGTGGCGAAGTTCACGCCCGCGAGCGCGCCCGCGCCGAGCGGCAGTCTCGCGGTCGCCGCCTCGACGGCGGCGAAGCGCTCGAGGTCGCGCGCGAGCATCCACACGTAGGCGAGCAGGTGGTGGCTGAGATAGACCGGCTGCGCGCGCTGCAGGTGCGTGTAGCCCGGCATGCGCCAGTCGAGATGGCGCTCGGCGGCGCCGGCCAGGGCGCGCATGAGGCTGCGGATCCCCTCGGCGGCGGCCTGCGCGTGAGCGCGCGTGAACAGCGCCATGTCGGTCGCGACCTGGTCGTTGCGCGAGCGCGCCGTGTGGAGCGTGCCGCCGACGCGGCCGGCGAGCTCCGTGACCCGCCGCTCGATCGCCATGTGAACGTCCTCGTCGTCGGGCAGGAACGGGAACGTCCCCTCCTCCAGCTCGTGCTCGACGGTGTCGAGCGCCGCGAGCAGCTCGTCGCGATCCCCGAGGGCGATGATCCCCTGCTGCGCGAGCATGCGCGCGTGGGCGCGCGAGAGGTCGACGTCGTAGGGGCCGAGGCGCCAGTCGAAGCCGATCGAGGCGTTGAGCTGACGGAAGACCGGGTGCTGCGGCTCGCTGAAGCGGGACATGGGGCGGCGAAGGCTAGCGGCCGAGGATGTCGCGCAGCGTCTCCGCCACGCGCGCGACCTGGCCCGCGGTCATCGCCGGGAAGAACGGCAGCGCGAGCGAGCGGGCGGCGACGTCCTCGCAGACGGGGAACTGGCCCTCGCGGTGGCCGAAGCGCTCGCGATAGAAGCTCATCAGGTGGATCGCGGGCAGGTAGGGCTTGCTCTGGATCCCGTGCTCGGCGAGCGCGCGGACGGTCGCGTCGCGGTCGGCGCCGCGCGGGAGCTGCACGACGAGCACGAACCAGCCACGCACGTTGCCGTCGGCGTCAGGGCAGGGCAGCGTCAGACCGTCGATCCCGGCGAGCGCCTCGCGGTACCAGCCGGCGACGCGCGTGCGGTCGGCCAACATCCCGTCCAGCCGCTCGAGCTGCTCGATCCCGATCGCGCAGGCGATGTCGGAGAGGCGGTAGTTGAAGCCGAGGCGGTCGTGGTCGAGCCAGCCCATGTCGGGCGCACGACCCTGGTTGCGCTCTGAGTCGATCCGCTCCTTCATGGCGGCGTCGGCGAGCGTGACCACACCGCCCTCCCCCGTCGTCAGCTGCTTGTTCGCGTAGAAGCCGAACACGGACGGGTGGCCGCGGCCGCCGACCGGGATGCCGTCGCCGTGGACGGCGCCCAGTGCCTGGCAGGCGTCCTCGACGATCGGCAGGCCGAGCGCCTCGAACGCCGGCAGGTCGGCGGGGTAGCCGAAGATGTGCACCGGCAGCAGCGCCTTCGTGCGGTCGGTGACGGCGGCGGCCGCCGCCTGCGGGTCGAGGTTGAGCGTGACGGGATCGATGTCGGCGAAGACCGGCCGCGCGCGCTCGAACAGGCACGCGTTGGCCGTGGCCACGAACGAGAACGGGCTCGTGACGACCTCGTCGCCGTCCTCGACCCCGACGGCGCGCAGTGCGAGGTGCAGGCCGGCGGTGCCGCTGGAGACCGCGCAGGCGTGCGGCACGCCGAGGCGCGCCGCGAACGCCTGCTCGAACGCCGGCACGCGCGAGCCGAGCGAGAGCTGGCCCGAGCGCAGCACCTCGACCACGGCCTGCTCCTCCTCGGGGCCGAGAACGGGCTTGGCGAGCGGGATGGTGTCCGTGTGAACGCTCACGTCACCGCGCCGGTCGCGCCACGCGTGCCGGGCTGCGTCCGCCCCGGCTGGATCGCGTACTCGAGCGAGTCGACGAGCGCGTCCCACGACGCCTCGATCACGTTCTCCGAGACGCCGATCGAGCCCCACACGTCGTGGCCGTCGGAGGCGTCCAGCAGCACGCGCGTGACCGCCTCGGTGCCCTTCGTCTCGTCGAGGATGCGGACCTTGAAGTTGACGAGGCCGGTGTCGCGCAACTCCGGGTGGCTCTCGCCGATCGCGGAGCGCAGGGCGTTGTCGAGCGCGTGGACGGGGCCGTTGCCCTCGCCCGTGCGCACGTAGCGCTCGCCGTTGGCCCAGATCTTGATCGTCGCCTCCGTCTCGACCTTGCCGTCGGCGCGCTTCTCGACGATCACGCGCCACGACTCGAGCCGGAACAGCGGCTCGTACTCGCCCGACTCCTTGCGCAGCAGCAGCTCGAACGAGCCGTCGGCCGCCTCGAAGTGGTAGCCGCCGTGCTCCAGCTCCTTGACGCGCTCGATCACGTGGCGCGCGGCGGCGTCGTCGAGCTGCAGGCCGGCCTGCTCGGCGCGGGCCGCCACGGTGCCCTTGCCCGACAGCTCCGAGATCAGCAGCTCGCGGCTGTTGCCGACGAGCGCCGGGTCCATGTGCTCGAACGTCGTCGGATCGGCGAGCACGCCGGCGACGTGCATGCCGCCGCCGTGCGCAAAGGCGTTCTTGCCGACGTAGGGCTGGTTCGGATCCGGCGTGCGATTCAGCAGCTCGTCGAGGTAGTGCGCCGTCTCCGTGAGCGTCGCGAGGCGGTCTGCCGGCAGGCAGTCGTGCCCCATCTTCAGCTGGAGGTTGGGGACGATCGAGACGAGGTTCGCGTTGCCGCAGCGCTCGCCGTAGCCGTTCATCGTGCCCTGCACGTGCGTCGCGCCGGCCGCGACGGCGGCGAGCGAGTTGGCGACGCCGCACTCGAGGTCGTTGTGGTTGTGCGTGCCGACCCGCACGCCGGTGCCGGCGAGGTGCGCGACGACGTCGGCGATCGTCTCGGCGATCTGGGCGGGGAGCGAGGCGCCGTTCGTGTCGCAGGGGACGACCGTCTCCGCCCCGGCCTCGGCGGCGGCGCGCAGGCAGCGCAGCGCGTAGTCGCGGTCGTCGCGCCAGCCGTCGAGCGCGTGCTCGGCGTCGTAGACGACGCGCTTGCCCTGCGCGACGAGGAACGCGACCGACTCCTCGATCATCCGCAGGTTCTCGTCGCGGTCGACCTTGACGACCTTCTCCACGTGCAGCGCCCACGTCTTGCCGACGAGCGTCACGACGGGCGCGAAGCTGTCGGCCAGGACGCGGAGGGCGGGGTCCTCGTCGGCTTTCAGGTCGCGGCGGCGGGTCATGCCGAAGGCGGCGATCTGCGCGGTCGAGAAGGTCTCGCGCGAGAGCAGCTCGAACAGCTCGAGCTCCTTCGGGTTCGAGGTCGGGAAGCCGGCCTCGATCAGCTGGATGCCGAGCGCGTCGAGGCGGTGGGCGACGCGCAGCTTCTCCTCGGCGGAGAGCGACATCCCCTCCCCCTGCATGCCGTCGCGGAGGGTGGTGTCGTAGAGCTGGATCGTCGTCATGGGGATCTAGGTCCTCTCTCGATCGGAAGGGCGAACGCGGGCAGCGGCGAGCACGCGCGTCAGCGCGAGCCGACCGCCCCGGTAATTCGCCCGCCGAACGAGTGGCGGGGCATCAGTGGTTCCCTCGGTGGGCTCGAGCGCCGAACGGTGTGCGAGTCCGCCAAGGGGGCCACGACTACGCGGCCGCTTTCGGGCTTTCGACGGCGACGACATCGTTCCACGCGTGGTAGCGCGGCTCGCGGCCGTGCAGCGCGTCGAGGAAGACTCTCTGCAGCTGCGTCGTGACCGGTCCGCGCACACCGTCGCCGACGACGTGGTCGTCGATCTCGCGGATCGGCGTGAGCTCGGCAGCGGTGCCGGTCATGAACAGCTCGTCGGCGAGCGTCAGCTCGGCGCGCGCGACGCTGCGCTCGAGCACCTCGAACCCCTCGTCGCGCGCGATCCGGATGACCGCGTCGCGCGTGATCCCGTCGAGGATGCCGGACGTCTGCGGCGGCGTGTGGATGACGCCGTCGAGCACGACGAAGATGTTCTCGCCCGTGCCCTCGGAGACGAAGCCTTGGGCGTCGAGCAGGATCGCCTCTTCGTAGCCGGCTCTCACGCTCTCGATCTTCGCCAGCACGCTGTTGAGGTACTGCCCCGACGCCTTCGCGTGCGGGATCAGCGAGTCGGAGCTGATGCGCCGCCAGCTGGAGACCTTCGCGCGCACACCCTTCTCCAGCGCGCCGTCGCCGAGATAGGCGCCCCACGGCCAGGCGGCGATCACCACCTCGACGGGCGCGTCGAGCGGATTGAGCCCCATCGGGCCCGCGCCGCGGAACACGAGCGGTCGGATGTAGCAGGAGGGCAGGTTGTTGCGCGCGACGACCTCGTGCGTCGCCGCGCGGATCTCCTCCCGCGTGTACGGGATCGGCATGTAGTAGAGCTCGGCCGACTTGAACAGCCGGTCGATGTGCTCCGTATGGCGGAAGATCGCCGGACCGCGCTCGGTCTCGTACGCGCGCTCGCCCTCGAACACGCCCGTGCCGTAGTGCAGGCAGTGCGTCAATACGTGGACCTTCGCGTCCTCCCAGGCGACGAGCTCTCCGTTCATCCAGATGAGTTCCGCTTGGTCCACGATGGCTCCTTAGAGGTGGTTCAGAACGGCCCGGGCGGCCTCGTCCGTGGTCGCGCTGCCGCCCAGGTCGCGCGTGCGCAGGCCGTCGGCGAGCGCACGATCGACTGCCGATTCTACCGTCGCGGCCTGTTCCTCCAAGCCGAGACCGTGCCGGAGCATCAGCGCAGCCGACAGGAACATCGCCAGCGGGTTGGCGATCCCCTGCCCCGCGATGTCCGGTGCGGAGCCGTGGACGGGCTCGAACAGGCCGGGGCCGTCCCCGCCCAAGGATGCGCTCGGCAGCAGGCCGATCGAGCCGGTCAGCATCGCCGCCTCGTCGCTGAGGATGTCGCCGAACATGTTCTCCGTGACGATCACGTCGAAGTCCGCCGGGTTGGAGATCAGCTGCATCGCGGCGTTGTCGACGAGCACGTGCTCCAGCTCGACGTGCGGGAACTCCTCGGCGTGGAGGCGCGTGACGACCTCGCGCCACAGCCGCGAGGACTCGAGCACGTTCGCCTTGTCGACGCTCGTGACGCGGCGTCTGGCGGCCTGGAAGCCGGCGCGCGCGATCCGCTCGACCTCCGCGACGCTGTAGATGCACGTGTCGTAGGCGGTGTCGCCCTCGCGGCCGCGTCTGCCGAAGTAGAGGCCGCCCGTCAGCTCGCGCATCACGAGCAGGTCCGTGCCCTCGATGATCTCGCGCTTGAGCGGGCTGGCGTCGTAGAGCGCCGGCACCGGACGGACCGGACGCAGGTTGGCGTAGAGGCCGAGTCCCTTGCGCAGGCCGAGCAGGCCCTGCTCGGGGCGCGGCTTGCCCGGGTCGGTCGTGTCCCACCTCGGGCCGCCGACCGCCGCCAGCAGCACCGCGTCGGCCTGCTTGCAGGCGTCGAGCACGTGGTCGGTGAGGGCCGTGCCGTGCGCATCGATCGAGCAGCCGCCGAAGAGGTGCTCCTCGAACGCGAAGTCGCCGAGCTTGTCGAGCAGCTCGACCGTGGGTGCGGTGATCTCGGGGCCGATCCCGTCGCCGGGGAGCAGTGCGATGGTCGTGGTCATGAAGGGCTTTCTCAGAGGGATGTGGTGACGGGGCCGGTGCGCTCGCGCTCGGACTCGTAGAGCTCGATCTCGACGGCGCTCTGGAGCGTCATCGCGATGTCGTCGAGCCCGTTCAGCAGGCGGTGGCGGATCTCCGGGTCGATCTCGAACGGGTACGCCTGCCCGCCGGCGCGCACGACGAGGTCCTCGAGGTCGATCTCGGCCTCGTCGGCGGCGGCGAGGGCCGTGCACTGCTCCTCGGGCAGGACGACCGGCAGCAGGCCGATCTTCGTGCAGTTCGAGTAGAAGATGTCGGCGAAGCTCTCGGCGACGATCGCCCGGAAGCCGTAGTCCTGCAGGCCCCACGGCGCATGCTCGCGCGAGGAGCCGCAGCCGAAGTTCTTCCCCGTGACGAGGATCGGATGGCGCGGCAGGTCCCAGCCGTCCTCCTTCGCCCAGTCGAAGAACAGGAACTCGCCGAAGCCGGTCCGCTCGACCCGCTTGAGGAACTGCTTGGGCATGATCTGGTCGGTGTCGACGTCGTCGCGGTCGAGCACGCTGACCTGCCCGTGGATTCTGGTGACGTGGTCCATGGTCGGCTCCTAGCTCCAGGTGCGGATGTCGACGAAGCGGCCCTCGATGGCGGCGGCGGCGGCCATCTGCGGCGAGACGAGGTGGGTGCGCCCGCCGCGGCCCTGGCGCCCCTCGAAGTTGCGGTTCGAGGTCGAGGCGCAGCGCTCGCCGGGCGAGAGCGTGTCCGGGTTCATGCCGAGGCACATCGAGCAGCCGGCGACGCGCCAGTCGAATCCTGCCGCCTTGAAGACCTCGTCGAGGCCCTCCCGCTCGGCCTGGGCTCTGACCTGCTGCGAGCCGGGCACGACCATCGCGTTGACGGTGCTCGCGACCTTGCGGCCCTTGATCACCTCGGCGGCGGCGCGCAGGTCGCCGATGCGGCTGTTCGTGCAGGAGCCGATGAAGACGCGATCGAGCTGGATCTCCTCGATCGGGGTCCCGGCCTTCAGGTCCATGTAGTGCAGCGCGCGCTCGTGGCCCTCGGTCTGCGGCTCGGGGACCGCATCGGTCACGGCGGCGACCATGTCGGGCGCGGTGCCCCAGGTGACCTGCGGGGAGAGCGCGGAGGCGTCGACGACGACCTCCTTGTCGAAGCTCGCGCCCTGCTCGGTGCGCAGCTCGCGCCAGTGCGCGACGGCATCCTCGAAGTCTGTGCCCTTCGGCGCCGCCTCACGGCCCTCGACGTATTCGAACGTGGTCTCGTCCGGCGCGACCATGCCCGCGCGCCCGCCGCCCTCGATCGTCATGTTGCAGACGGTCATGCGGCCCTCCATGCTCAGCGCCTCGATCGCGGGACCGGCGTACTCGACGACGTAGCCGGTCGCGCCGGCGGTCGTGATCTGGCCGATCGTGCCGAGGATCAGATCCTTCGCGGTGACGCCGAAGCCCAGCTCGCCCTCATAGCGGATCAGCATCGACTTGGGCTTGTGCTGCACGAGGCACTGCGTCGCCAGCACGTGCTCGACCTCGCTCGTCCCGATGCCGAACGCGAGCGCGCCGAAGGCGCCGTGCGTGGCGGTGTGCGAGTCGCCGCAGACGATCGTCATGCCGGGCTGGGTGACGCCCAGCTCCGGGCCGATCACGTGCACGATCCCCTGGCGCTCGGAGCCGAGCGAGTAGACCGGCACGCCGAACTCCGCGCAGTTGCGCTCGAGCGTCTGCACCTGCACGCGGCTCAGCTCGTCCTTGATGCGCGCGGCGACGGGCGTGCCGTCGGTCGGCGTGTTGTGGTCGGCCGTCGCGAGCGTGCGGTCGGGCCGGCGGACCTTGCGGCCGGCGAGCCGCAGGCCGTCGAACGCCTGCGGGCTCGTGACCTCGTGGACCAGATGGAGGTCGACGTAGAGCAGGCCGGGGGCCACCTCGTGGGCGGCCCAGATCTTGTCGAACAGGGTGCTCGGCATGGTGGGTGGCTCCTCGTTGGTTCTAGCTGCGTCGCAGGCCCGCGGAGACGACGCCCAGGAACGTCGCCTCGCCGGGGCCGGGGTTCTCGAAGTGATGGGGCAGGTCGGCGTCGAAGGTCACGCAGTCGCCGGTCGCGAGCTCGTGCGCGGCGCCGTCGCAGTGCAGCACGACGCGGCCGGACTCGACGAGCGTCGTCTCGCGGCTGCCGGGCTCGTGCATCGGCGGGTCGCCGGGACCGCCGGTGGCGGCGCCGGGCGCCAGCACATGGCGTGAGAGCTCGGCGCGCTGGCCCGGCAGCGGCGCGGTGAGGACCTCATAGCGGTGGCCGCTCGCACGGCCCGGACCGGTCGGGCCCTGGCGCCGCTCCTTCGCACGCACGATCGTGACGGCGCCGTCCTCGTCCAGGCGCAGCAGCTGCGAGAGGCGCAGGTCGAGGCCGGCGGCGATGCGCGTGGCGACGTGCAGCGTCGGGCTCGTCTCCCCCGCTCGACCTGCGAGAGCATCGGCGCGCTGACGCCGCAGCGCTCGGCGAGGTCGCGCAACGACAGGCCCATCGCCTCGCGCAGGGCGCGGACGCGGCCACCGATCGCGGCGACGGAGGTGGCGTCGATCTCGCTCATTACGGGCGTACGTTATCACGTACAGTCGTATCGGGCCGGACTCGCCCGATCACTACCATCGAGCCGATGCAGCGACCCGACGTGCTCGTCCTCGGCGCCGGCGGTACGATCGGCGCCGCCTGGATGGGCGGCGTGCTGGCGGGAATCGCCGCGGAAACGGGGATCGACTTCGCCGCCTGCGAGCAGATCGTCGGCACCTCGGCCGGAGCGATCGTCGCGGCCGACCTGCTGGCCGGCGTCGAGCCGCGGGCGCAGGGTCCGGCCGCAGCGGGCTCGCCGGCCGAGCGGGACGAGGAGGCGGCGCTGATCGCCGGCAGAGCGAGCGCGGACGACGACGGCGACGGAGGCGGACGGCTGCGCGACCGCGCCCGGCAGCTCGGCGGGACGGTCGCAAACGCCGCCGGCAGCTCGCTGGCGCCGCTCGCGCTCTCGCTCGGGCGGGCGCCGGGATCGCTCGCGCGCGCCGCGGCGCTCGCCCGGATCGAGGCCCCCCACGCCACGCTCGACGACCTCGGCGCACGGATCGCCGGGCACGGGCTGCGCTGGGACGGGCGCCTGCGCGTGGTCTGCGTCGACCGGACGCGCGGGCGTCGCGTCGTGTTCGGCGCCCCGGGCGCGCCGGCGGCGACCGTGGCCCAGGCGGTGCAGGCCTCGGCGAGCATCCCGGGCGTCTATCGCCCGGTCCACATCGGCGAGGACGAGTACGTCGACGGCGCCGTCTGGAGCCCGACGAACATGGACGCCGCTCCCGCCCTCCGCGAGAACGCACGTGCTGTGCCTCGCCCCGATGGCCGCCCAGCTCGGCACCCGCGAACGCCATCCGGCCGTCCGCGCGGCGACGAACACCGCGCTCCGGCTGGAGACGCTCGCGCTCCAGCGGCGCGGTGCGATCGTCCGCGTCGTCGTGCCCGAGCAGGCGGACCCGGCGGAGCATGCGCGCGTCACCGGCTACCGCCAGGGACGCGCGCTGGCGCGCGAGGGCTGACGCCTACGGCGTCGGGATGCGGGACGTGCTCGCGGCCTCTGCCGTGAGGTCGGCGGCCTGGTCGGCCACGGAGCGGCGCCGGACGGCATTCGAGAGTGCGCGCACGTAGGCGCGGCCGGCCGCCTCGATGATGTCGGTCGAGACCCCCTGCCCCGCTCCCGTGACGCCGCCGAGCTCCAACACGACGGAGGTCTCGCCGAGCGCGTCCTGGCCGCTGGTGACGGCCTCGATGCGGAACTCGCGGAGTCTCGCCGACTGGTCCGTCGCCGCGTTGATCGCCTTGAAGACCGCGTCCACCGGGCCGTCGCCGGTCGAGGAGCCGGTCGCCTCCGCACCGTCCGGGAGCCGCATCGCGACCGTCGCGTACGGCGGGCGCGCCGACGAGGCCTGGACCTCGAACGACTCCAGCGCGTAGGCGGGGATCTCCTCGCGCAGCTCGTCGGTCACGAGCGCCTCGAGGTCCATCGCGGTCACCTGCTTCTTCTTGTCCGCGATCTCCTTGAAGCGCTTGAAGGCGGTGTTGAGCACCTGGCCGTCGACCTCGATGCCCAGCTCGGACAGCGCCTGTCTCAGCGCGTGGCGGCCGGAGTGCTTGCCCAGCACGATCGAGTTCGCGTCCAGGCCGACGGTCGTCGCGTCCATGATCTCGAACGTCGTGCGCTCCTTCAGCACGCCGTCCTGGTGGATCCCGGACTCGTGCGCGAACGCGTTGCGCCCGACGATCGCCTTGTTCGGCTGGACGACGTAGCCGGTCAGGCGCGGAACGAGCCGGCTCGTGCGCGCGATCTCCTGCGTGACGACGCCGGTGTGGACGCCGACGTCGGCTCTGCGCGTGTGCAGCAGCATCACGATCTCCTCCAGCGACGCGTTGCCGGCGCGCTCGCCGATGCCGTTGATCGCGCACTCGACCTGCCGGGCGCCCGCCTGCACGCCGGCGAACGAGTTCGCCACCGCGAGGCCGAGGTCGTCGTGGCAGTGGACGCTCAGGACGACGTCCTTCAGTCCCGGCGCCAGCGCGTAGAGCTGCTCCAGGTAGGCCGCGAACTCGTGCGGCATCGTGTAGCCGACGGTGTCGGGGATGTTGATCGTCGTCGCGCCCTCGTCGATCGCGAGCTGGCAGACCTCGGCGGTGAAGGCGACGTCGGCGCGCGTGGCGTCCATCGGCGAGAACTCGACGTCCTCGACGTACTGCTTCGCATGCGCGACGCCCGCCCGCGTGAGGCCCTTGACGTCCTCGCGCGTGGCGCGCATCTGGTGCTCGATGTGGATGTCGGACGTGGAGACGAACGTGTGGATGCGAGGTCGCTCCGCGTCCTTGACGGCGTTCCATGCGGCGTCGATGTCGCCCGGGTGGATGCGCGCCAAGCCCGCGATGACCGGTGGCGGGGTCGTGGTGGAACCCAATTCAGCGCGGGCGATCGCTTGGACGGCCTCGAAGTCGCCCGGCGAGGCGATCGGGAAGCCTGCCTCGATGACGTCGACGCCGAGGCGGGCGAGCTGGTGGGCGATCTCCAGCTTCTCGCTCGTGTTGAGTGAGATGCCCGGGGACTGCTCGCCGTCGCGCAGCGTCGTGTCGAAGATCAGTACGCGGCTGGGGTCCTGCTCTGCGGAAGTCATATCGTCGTCACCTCAAGTGGCTCGTGCTTCGCTTCTTCTCGGTCGGTTTGCGGCTACCTGCGGCCGCCACGCGCTATTCCCCCCGAGGGGGGAGGAGAAGAAGTCGAAGGGCGAGCTGGCGCGACATCTCCGCCGAGCTTATCAGGCGGCCGGCGCGGCGACGGGCCGCAGCAACTGCTCGTCGTCCTCGGGCCGAACGGACGACATCCGCTCCCCACGGCGCTGCAGCAGCGTGACGAGCCCCATCGCCACGACCGTCACGGCGAACAGGATCACCGCGACGACGTTGACCTCCGGCGGGATCCCGCGCTGGGCGGCACCGAAGATGTAGAGCGGGAAGGTGACCGTCGTTCCCGAGTTGAAGTTCGAGATCACGAAGTCGTCGATCGAGAGCGCGAACGCGAGCATCGCGCCGCCGAGGATCCCCGGCGCCAGCAGCGGCAATGTGACGAGCCGGAAGGTCTGCAGCGGTGTCGCGCCGAGGTCCTGCGCCGCCTCCTCGAGGCTGCGGTCGAAGCCGATCATCCGCGAGCGGACGACGATCACGACGAAGCTGATGCAGAACATCACGTGGGTGATCAGCAGCGTCGGGAAGCCGAGCGCCGGCGTCCCGAGGATCAGGAAGAACGACAGCAGCGCGGAGCCCATCACGACCTCGGGCGTCGCCATCGGGATCACGATCAGGAAGTTCGACGCGCGCCGGCCGCGGAACTCGTAGCGGACGAGCGCGAGCGCCATCAGCGTCCCGATCGCCGTCGAGATGACGGTCGCCAGCAGCGCAAGCCGCAGACTGACCAGCAGCGCCGAGGTCAGCTCCTCGATCCCGAACGCGTTGCCCCAGTGTCTGAGCGTGAAGCCGACCCAGTTGAAGTTGTAGCGGCCGGCCGGATCGTTGAACGAGAACAGGAGGATGACGAGGATCGGGACCAGCGTGTAGAGGATCACGAGGCCCGCGACGATCGCGATCGCGTGCTCGCGCAGCCAGCGCCACGCGGCCGCGAGCGGCGGCTCGAGCCGCTCGCCCCTCACCGCGCCTCCTCCCCCATCAGCGCCTCCGAGCCGGCGAAGCGGATGTAGACGAGCACGGCGACCATGATCAGCGCCATCAGCACGAACGAGAGCGCGGCGGCCGACGGGTAGTCGGTCTGCTTGAGATAGAGCGCCTGGATCACGTTGCCGATCATCTGATTGCCCGCGCTGCCGAGAAACTGGGCGTTGACGTAGTCGCCCGACGCGGGGATGAACGTCAGCAGCGTCCCGGCCACGATCCCGGGCGCCGACAGCGGCAGAGTCACGCGCAAGAACGCCTGGCGCGAGGACGCGTAGAGGTCGTTCGCCGCCTCGATCAGGCGCGCGTCGATGCGCTCGAGGCTTGCGTAGATCGGCAGCACCATGAACGGCAGGAAGTTGTACGTGAGCCCGGCGACGACCGCGGGACCGGTCGCCAGCGCGTGTCCGCCGGCCGGAACGATGCCGACGGCCTGCAGCACGCGCACGACCGGACTGTCGTCGGCCAGCAGCGTCTCCCACGCCAGCGTGCGGATCAGGTAGGAGGTGAAGAACGGCGCGATCACCGCGAACAGCAGCAGGTTGCGCCAGCGCCCGGCCTTGAAGGCGATCGTGTACGCGACGGGGTAGGCGAGCAGCAGCGCCGTCGCCGTCGCCACGCCGGCGTAGACGAACGAGCGCACGAACTGGCTGCCGTAGAGCGAGAAGGCGTCGCCGTAGTTGGCCCAGTTCCAGTCGAACCGCAGGTTCCCGACGACGCCCGACTCCAACGAGAGGCGTCCGAGGAAGTAGAGCGGGACGAGGAAGAACAGGACGAGCCAGAACGTCCCCGGCAGCAACAGCGCGTAGGGGACGAGGCGGCGGCGCACCGTGCTCATCGCGCGCACCTCGCTCGGCAGGTGGCCGCCGCCGTCCCCATCGCTCAGCCGGTCAGGACCGAGTTGAAGCGCCGCGTGATCCGCTGCTGTCTGGCCCCGCTGAGGCGCGGCTGCGTCGAGCAGTTTCTCGTGAACGTGGCGCTCGGGAAGATCAGCGGGTTGCTCGCCGTCGCCGGGTCGGTTCTGGCGAGTACCTGCTTGACCCCGTTCACCGGGCTCACGTAGTTCACGTACGCGGCGATCCGCGCGGCGACGCTCGGGTCGTAGACGTAGTTCATGAACGCCTCGGCCGCCGTCGGGTTCGGCGCACCAACCGGGATGACCATGTTGTCCGACCAGAGCATGCAGCCCTCCGTCGGCATGCGCCACTCGATGTTCTTGTTGTCGGCCTGCAGCTGGACCGCGTCGCCGGACCAGCCCATCACCGCGGAGGCGTTGCCGTTCGTCAGGTCGCTCGCGTAGTCGTTGCCGGTGAAGCGGCGGACCTGCCCGGAGTCGGCCGCCGCTCTGATTCTGTCGATCGCTCTGTTCCAGTCGGCCTCGCTCGCCTGGTTGGGATCGATCCCCATGCACTTCATCACGAGCGGGACGGTGTCGTAGAGCTCGGTGAGCATCTCGACCTTGCCCTTGTACTTCGAGTCGAACAGGTCGCAGACCGAGCGCACGTTCGGAGCGAGATCTCTGCGCACGATGATCCCGGTCATGCCGCTCTGCCACGGGACCGTGTAGCTGCGACCGGGGTCGAACGCCGGGTCTCTGAGCGCCGAGACGAGGTTCGCCTCGACGTTCGGCAGCCCGGACTTGTCGACGTTCTGGAGATAGCCCAGATCGTGCATCTTGCTCGCCATCCAGTCCGTCACGACGAACAGGCTGCGACCGCCCGACTGGCCGCGCGCGAGCAGCGGCTGCATCTTGCCGAAGAACTCGGCGTTGTCGTTGACGTCCTCGATGTACTTGACCGAGACGCCGGTCTGCCCCTCGAACGACGGGACCGTTCTCTTGTCGATGTAGAGCGGCCAGTTGGAGATCGTCAGTCTGCCCGACGGTCTCGCCTGCACCGTCACCGCCTGCGTGCTCGTGCCGCTGCCGCCCTCGACGCCTCCGCCGCAGCCCACGGCCACGAGCGCGAGCACGGCGACAGCCGCGATCGCCCCCGGGAGCCTGCCGCGTGTCATCCTCCTGCTGCTCATGTCCTCACTCCTCCTCCGCCGAAGCGGTCAGTCCACGCCGCGCACGCGTTCGTCCCGGCGCGAGTCGCGAACCATGTGCATGTGCTCGGGCCGCCAGCTCAGCGTGACCTGCGCGCCAGCGCCCGGCAGCCGCTCGCGCGCGGCCCCGTCCGCGTTCGGGACGAGCACCGTCATGCGCACGTCCCCGCCGATGTCGACGCCGAGCTGCGTCGCCGTCCCGAGGTACAGCGAGCTCGCGACCACGCCCGTGACGTGCGGCAGGTCGCCGGCGGTCGCCGGCTCGTCCGCGCGCGCGACGTGCAGCTTCTCCGGCCGCACGACCGCGTAGCCGCGCTCGCCGACGCCCAGGTCGCCGGTGTCGCCGTTCGTTCCAGACCCAAGCTCGAGCCGCACCCGGCCGGGGGCGACCACGGTCGCCGGCATCAGGTTGGAAACCCCGATGAATCCGGCGACGAACGTCGTCGCCGGATGGTCGTAGACCTCCTCGGGCGCACCGATCTGCTCGACGCGCCCGCGGTCCATGATCGCGATGCGGTCGCTCATCGTGAGCGCCTCCTCCTGGTCGTGCGTCACGTAGACGAACGTGATGCCGACCTCGCGCTGGATGCGCTTGAGCTCGATCTGCAGGCCCTTGCGCAGCTTCAGGTCGAGCGCGCCGAGCGGCTCGTCGAGCAGCAGCACCTTCGGCAGGTTGACGAGCGCGCGCGCAAGCGCGACGCGCTGCTGCATGCCGCCCGACAGCTGCGCCGGCCGGCGCTTCGCGTGCTCGGCGAGGCCGACGCGGCGCAGCTCGGCTGTGACGCGCTCCTGCACCTCCGCCTTGCGGACGCCCTTGCGCCGCAGCCCGAACGCGACGTTGGCCGCAACGTCGAGGTGCGGGAACAGCGCATAGCTCTGAAAGACCGTGTTCGTCGGCCGGCGGTACGCGGGCAGCGTGGCGACGTCCTGGCCCTCGATCCGGATGCGACCCTCCGTCGGGCGCTCGAAGCCCGCGACCATCCGCAGCGTGGTCGTCTTGCCGCAGCCGCTCGGGCCGAGCAGCGTGAAGAACTCGCCGCGCCGAAGCTCGAGGCTCAGGTCGTCGACGGCGACCATCTCGCCGAAGCGCTTCGTCACGTTCTGGAGCACGATGCTCGCGACGTCGTCGGCGCCCGTGCCGGCCTGGTGCTCGACCGGCTCGACGATCACCGGCGACCTCCCGGCGTCGTCGGGGACCCGGCTGCGAAGGGCTCTCGATGAGTCTCCCCGGCCACGGTCCGATCTTGGCACAGACCGGACGGTTCGACACGAAGGCGTGTGCAGCTCGTACATCAACCTGAGACAGCGTTGGCCCCGGTGGCCACAGCCACAATGGACCATCCGCGTCGCCCCGGGCGCCGCGGTCCCGGCGCCCGGGCGCTCAGAAGCGTGACGGCGCGGCCGGCGACGAAGCCGTCGGAGGCGACGATCTCGTCGAGCACGGCCGGCGGCACCGGCGCGTCGGTCGTGATCGACATCACGGCGTTGCCGTCCGCACCACCGTCGTCCTCGTCCGGCTGGCGGCCGACGGCGGCGGAGACGATGTTGATCCCGTGCTCGCCGAACGCCGACCCGACCCGGCCGACCATCCCGGGAACGTCGCGATAGCGGAACAGCGCGATGTGCTCCTCGAGCTGCACGTCGAAGCGCTGGCCCCACGCCTCGAGCAGGTGCGGGCGGTTGCGGCGGCCGAACGTCGTGCCGACGACGCGCATGCGCGCCTCGCCGCTGACGATCGTGACGCGCACGAGGTCGGTGAAGTCGCGCGCGCTCGTGCGCTTCGTCTCGGAGACGTCGATCCCGCGCTCCTCGGCGAGGCCGGGCGCGTTGACCGCGTTGACCTCCTCCTCGACGTGCCCGGCGAGCACGCCCATCAGCACGGCGACCGACAGCAGGCGCGTGTCGCGCTCGCCGATGCGGCCGAGGAACTCGACCTCGACACGGTCGATCGAGGAGCCCTCGGCGAGCGAGACGGCGAGGCGGCCGAGCTGGCGGCAGAGCGGCACGAACGGGCCGAGCACCTCCATGTCGGCGGGCGAGATCGCGGGGATGTTGACCGCGGTCGTGACGACGCCGCCCGGGGACAGCGCGGCGATGATCTGCTCGGCCGTCTGGCTGCCGGCACGATCCTGCGCCTCGGTCGTCGAGGCGCCGAGGTGCGGCGTGACGACGACGTCGTCGTAGCCGTCGAACAGCGGGTAGTCGGTGATCGGCTCCGACGGGAAGACGTCGAGCGCGGCGCCCGCGACCTTGCCGGAGTCGAGCGCGTCCTTGAGCGCCGCGTCGTCGACGAGCTCGCCGCGGGCGCAGTTGATCACGCGCACGCCGTCGCGCATCTGCGCGAACGCGTCGGCGTTCAGGAAGCCGCGCGTCTCCGGCGTCACCGGCAGATGGATCGTGACGAAGTCGGCCTTCGCGTAGACGTCGGCCGGGCTCTCCGCCTTCTCGGCGCCCAGCTCGCGGTAGCGGTCGGCCGAGACGAACGGGTCGTAGGCGACGACGTACATGCCGAAGCCGCGCGCGCGCTGCGCGACGAGCTGGCCGATGCGGCCAAAGCCGACGATCCCGAGCGTCTTCTCGTAGACCTCGACGCCGTTGAACTTCGAGCGCTCCCACTTGTGCGAGGTGAGCGAGGCATGCGCCTGCGGGATCTTGCGCGCGAGCGACAGCAGCAGCGCGAAGGTGTGCTCGGCGGCGGTGACGACGTTCGACTGCGGCGCGTTGACGACGATGATGCCGCGCTTCGTCGCGGCGGGGACGTCGACGTTGTTGACGCCGACTCCGGCGCGGCCGATCACCTTCAGCTTGGCACCGAGCTCGATCAGCTCCTCGGTCATCTTCGTCGCCGAGCGGATCAGGATGCCGTCGTACTGCGGCAGGCGCTCGCGGAACTGCTCGTCGCTCCAGTCGGCACCGAGATCGACGTCGAAGTGATCGCGCAGGAGCTCAACGCCGGAGTCGGCGATCTGCTCCTTGACGAGGATGCGCGCTCTGTCGCTCATGCCGCCGAGGCCGCTGGCACGCCAGCCTCGATGAAGACCTGCTGAGCGGCGCCGACGCCCGTGCCGTGCTCGACGGGATGGCCGAGCTGGGCGAGCGTCATCTCCAGCCCCGACAGGGACGTGAGGATGTCGAAGCCGCCGAAGTAGCCGCAGTGCGCGATGCGGATGATCTTGCCCGCGAGCTGCGCCTGGCCGCCGTTGGCGGTGATCCCGTAGCTGTCGCGCAGGATCTTCGGCACCTGCTTGCCCTCGATCGAGTCCGGCAGCGCGATCGCGGTGACGACGTTCGAGCGCCCGTCCGGGTCGCCGTAGAGGTCGAGCCCGAGCGCCTGCGCCCCGGCGCGCGTCGCGCGGGCGAGCAGCGCGTGACGCTCCCACACGTTCTCGATCCCCTCGTCCTCGATCATGCCGAGCGAGACGTCGAGCGCGGCGAGCAGCGTCACCGGTGGGGTGAACGGGCTGTTCGGCGGATCCTTGCGCTGCTGCTTGGCCGTCTCGACCCAGTCGAAGTAGTAGCGACCGCCGGGCTTGGCGGCGGCGGCGTCGAGCGCACGCTGTGGAACGGACGCGAACGCGAGGCCGGGCGGGATCATCAGCGCCTTCTGCGAGCCGGCGACGACGACGTCGACGCCCCATGCGTCTTGCTCCAGCTTCGCGGCGGCGAGACCGGAGACGGCGTCGATCGCGAGCAGCGCGCCGCGCTCCTTGACCACTGCGGCGATCGCCTCGACGTCGTGCACGATGCCGGTCGACGTCTCGGACAGGGTCGCGAAGACGACCTCGATGCCCGGGTCCGCGTCGAGCAGGCGGCCGATCTCCTGCGGGTCGAGGCGCGTGCCCCAGCCCGGCTCGTACTTGACGAGGTCGGCGCCGTAGGCCTCGCACAGCTCAATCCAGCGCTCGCCGAACTTGCCGGCGGCGCAGGCGAGCGCCTTCGTGCCCGGGCGGACGAGGTTGGCGACGGCGGAGTCCATCGCGCCCGAGCCGCTGGCCGCGAACGCGAGCACCGTGTTGTCGGTGCGGAAGACGCGCGGCAGGCGCTCCAGCACGCGGGCGTACAGCTCGACCCCGGCCGGGGCGCGGTGGTAGAGGACCGGCTCGGCCATCTTGGCGAGCACCTGCGGCGGCACGGGCGTCGGCCCGGCCGTCATCAGGATCTGCTTGGTGAAGGGGTTGATCGGCGTCATAGGCGGGGCGGGAAGGTTAGCGGCTCGGCGCCCCTCGCCGCCGCGCCGATCGCGGTCAGGAATGCGGTCGTTCGATCTTCGCGCGGCGGGGGTCCGGCCGCGGTTGGCTCAAGCGGGCGGGACCAGCCGCAGCGTCGCCACGGCCGCCGCCGCGACCGCCTCGTCAGTGTGCGGAATCGTGATCGCGTCCCCTCGCCGCCACAGCGCGTGCTGGTCGTCGTAGTGCGGCGAGAGCGGGTTGCCGGACTGTCCGGTTGCGAGCACGAAGCGAGCGTCGTCCCAGCTTCCGACGTCGATCGCGGTGCGCAGCGTGGCGACGTAGAGCGGGTTGCCGAGCGGGTCGAGCGGGTCGACGGACGCCTGCGGGATCGTATTCGTGTCGCCGCCCCAGGCGATCGGCGGCAGGTCGAAGAGGCGGTCGAGCGGCTTCTGTCTGCCGAGCGGGTGGACGAAGCGCAGCGGGCGCAGACGGCCCCATGCCCACGCCGCCGGGTCGGTGCCGTGGTCGCGCTCGAGCCGCGCGAGCGCCGTGTCGAGCGCGGCCGCCAGCTCGGCGTCCCAGCCGGCGGCGAACCAGCCGTCGGGCTGCTCGCGCAGCAGGCGCACGAGCTGGCTGGTCCGGCGCAGGCCGAGGATCGTGTGCTCGGCGATCGGGTTGACGCTGTGCCCGAGCGCCCACTCGGCGCTGTGCGGCGCTCTCGCTCGCACGACGCGCTGCGCGAGCTCGGCGAGCAGCAGCTCGAACAGGGCGGCGGCGGGCGCCTCGGCGGCGACGCGGCCGTCCCAGGCGGCGAGCAGCGCGACGGCGCGGCGGGCGCGCTCGGCCGGCGGCGAGGCCCCTCCCCCGTTCGTGCCCGCGGTGAGCGCGAGGACGAGCGGGCGCAGCTCCTCCCACGGCAGCGAGCGCGCGTCCTGCTGGAGCGCCTGCGTGGCCGGGACGTCCCAGTCGTCGCGCTGCGCGAGCGCGTCGTGGATCGCCTGTGCGCGGTAGCCGTCCATCCAGTCCTCGCCGAGGTGCGGCTCGGCGCCGTCCGGCAGCGGCTTGTTGTTGGCGGTCGCGAGCTGGCCGGCGGGTGGGTCTTCGACCGACGGCAGCTCCTGCGCGGTCAGCCAGCCGTCCCAGGGCTTGGCCTGCGGGCCGGGCTGCGGGGTGGGGTCGCCGCCGGCCGGACGGCGCGGGATGCGGCCCGTGAACTGCCAGCCGGTGTGGCCGTCGGCGTCGGCGTAGACGACGTTGAGCGGGAACGGCCAGCCGTCGGCGCCCGCCTGCAGGTCGGCGAAGGAGCGGGCCTCCTCCAGCACGAGCGGACCGGTCAGCTGGGCGGCCGGGTCGAGCAGGGCGCAGCGCAGCGCCAGCGCTTGCTCCCCGTCCTCGCCGGCCGGCGAGACGATCGGGCCGCGCGGGGTCGTGAGCACGCGCTCGACGACGGGCTTGCCGCCGCGCACGCGGATCCCCTCCTCGCGCACCTCGCAGGGGACGAAGCGCTCGCCGTCGCGCACGCTCGCGCCGTCGGAGCCGAACTGCTCGATCGTCAGGTCGGCGACGTCCGCCATGCCGGATGTGACGCCCCAGGCCGCGTGGCCGTTGTGACCGGAGACGAGCCCGGGCGTGCCGACGGTGGTGGCGCCGACGAGCCGCCAGTCGGGCGTGGCGACGTGCGCGAGGTAGAAGAGGCCGGGGATCGTCGGCGGCAGGTGCGGATCGTTCGCGAGCAGCGGGCGACCCGTGGCCGTGCGCGCGCCGGAGAGGACCCAGTTGTTGGAGCCGCCGCCGGCGCCGGCCGCACGGGAGAGCGCCTGGAGGTCGCCGATGACGGCGAGGTGGTCGGCGTAGTGCGGCTCGAGCGCGGCGACGGCCGCGTCGCCGTCGAGCGCCTCCGTCGTCAGGCGGGCGTGCTCCTGCGTCCAGTTCTCCGCCAGACCGCCGATCCCGAGCACCTTGGACGTGGCCAGCACGTCGGCGGCCGACCATGCAGTGGAGCGGGCGCGCAGCAGCGCCAGCTCGTGCGGGCGGGGCGCTCCGTGTCGCAGGCCGGCGTTGACCCCGTCGGCGTAGGCGTCGAGCAGCGCGCGCACGTCGGCGCGCTGCTGCGTCAGCTGCGCGCGGCTGACGTGGTGGATGCCGGCACGGCGCGAGAGGCGGTCGATCGCCAGCCCCTCGCGGCCGACGAGCGCCGCCAGCGTCCCGCGCCCGACGCGCAGCAGCAGCTCCAGCTGGAACGCACGATCCTGCGCGTGGCAGAAGCCGACGCCGAACCACGCGTCACGGGCGTTCGCGGCCCTGACGTACGGCACACCCCAGCGATCCCGCCGGATCCGCAGCGGAGCGCCGAGGCCGGGCGCGGCGATCGTGCCCTCGACGGTCGGCAGACGCCGGCCGAGCAGGCGGAGGGCACGGCGTGGACGCGGCGGCAACGGTCGGCTCCTCGGTCGTTCGAACGAACGATATGAGGCCGACCGTCCCTGCGCGCCGCCTCAGCCCTCCTTGAACTCCGCGTCGTCGATCCAGGACATCATCGAGCGCAGCTTTCTGCCCTCGACCTCGACCTGGTGGCCGGCCTGCTCGGTGCGCATGCGGTTGAAGTTCTCCTGGCCGGCGCGGACCTCGGCGATCCACTCGCGGGCGAAGTCGCCCGACTGGATCTCCTTGAGGACGTCCTTCATCGCCTGGCGCGACTCGGCGCCGATGATCCGCTTGCCGCGCGTGATGTCCCCGTACTCGGCCGTGTTGGAGATCGAGTAGCGCATCCCGGCGATGCCCTTCTCGTACATCAGGTCGACGATCAGCTTCAGCTCGTGCAGGACCTCGAAGTACGCGAGGCGCGGGTCGTAGCCGGCCTCGACGAGCGTCTCGTAGCCGGCGCGCACCAGCTCGGAGGTGCCACCGCAGAGGACGGCCTGCTCGCCGAACAGGTCGGTCTCGGTCTCGTCCTTGAAGGTCGTCTCGATCACGCCGCCGCGCGTGCAGCCGATGCCCTTGGCGTAGGCGAGCGCGAGCGCTCTGGCGTTGCCGGTCGCGTCCTGGTGGATCGCGATCAGGCCGGGGACGCCGCTGCCCTCGGTGTATTGGCGGCGCACGAGGTGGCCGGGGCCCTTCGGCGCCACGAGCGCGACGTCGACGTCGGCGGGCGGCTCGACCTCGCCGTAGTGGATCGAGAAGCCGTGGCCGAACAGCAGCAGGTTGCCGGCGGCGATGCCGTCGCGGATCTCGGCGTAGACGTCGTGGTGGAGCTCGTCGGGGACGAGCAGCATGACGACGTCGCCGCGGCTGGCGGCCTCGACCGGCTCGAGCACCTCGAGCCCTCTGGAGCGCGCGATCTCGACGCTCTTGGAGCCTGGGCGGAGGCCTACGACGACGTCCACGCCGGAGTCCTTGAGGTTCAGCGCGTGGGCGTGGCCCTGCGAGCCGAATCCGATGATGGCGACGGTCTTGCCGTCGAGGAGCGTGAGGTCAGCGTCGTCGTCGTAGAACATGGCGCGGCAGGGTACCGGAACGGCCGATCCGTCCGGCGGCTCGGGACGAAGCGGCGCAGTGCCGCCGTGCCATCCGGCAAACTGGCTGCATGGCCAGTCCTGGGATCGACGAGGGGTACTTCCCGCGCGAGAGATCGGTGCTGCGGATGGTCCACGAGGAGCGCCTCGTCGGCCTCTTCTTCGGCCAGCGGGCCTTGGCGATCGGTGCGCTGCAACCGGTCAACTACACCGGCACGAGCCAGTCGACCGGTGGACGGGAGCGGCCGTTCCGGCGGCTGGTGCGCACGGCGAACGACTTCGAGGCGATCTACTTCGGCACGCGCGCGGAGGCCGACCGCGTGCTCGGGAAGGTCCACAAGCTGCACCAGCGGGTGCGCGGCGAGCTGCCGGCGGCGGCCGGGCCGTTCCCCGCCGGCACGCCGTACTCGGCGTTCGACCCCGAGCTGATGCTGTGGACCGTGGCCGTGACGGCGGAGTCGGCGCTGTACTTCTACGAGCTGTTCGTGCGGCGCCTGAGCGACCGGGAGCGCGACGCGTACTGGCTTGACTACGTCCGCTTCGGCGAGCTGTTCGGGATGCCGCGCGAGGTGGCGCCGCCGACGCACGGCGCCTTCGCCGCATGGTGGGACGAGAAGCTGGCGAGCGACGAGATGCACCTGACGGACGAGGCGCGGCGGACGGGCGCGTTCGTCGCCTTGGAGATCCCGATGCCGTGGATCAACCAGCCGGCGAAGCGGCTGCACGACCTCGTGATGCTCGGCTCGCTTCCACCGCGGGTGCGGCAGCTGTACGGGCTGTCGTGGTCGGCTGCGCAGGCGCGCGCCTTCCCGCTCGCGGTCGCCACGCTGCGCGGCCTGCGCGGCGTGGCGCCGGCGTCGGTGCGGCGGGGCAGCTGCGCGCGCAGCTTCGCCTTGGTGGAGCAGACCGAGCGCCGGCGCATCGAGCGCGGCAAGCCGACGCCGCAGCTCCCGCCGCTGCCGCGCTCCTCGCGCGGCCGTGCAGCGGCGGCTCAGGCGCTGGCGGCTCAGGCGCTCGCCGAGGCGACGAGCGCGAGCGCGGGCATCGCGAGCGAGCCGTCGGGCGCCGCGTACGGCGCGGTGGCGGCCGTGAGCCGCTCCACCAGATCGTCGCGCTGACGCGCGTTGAGCGGCGTGACGACGTCGGCGAACGCCGGCGAGAGGTCGCTCGTCGCGGCGATGTAGTCCTCGACGCCGTCGTAGGGGATCGTCAGCGGCAACTGCTCGACGACGACCTCCGCGAAGCCGGCGTCCTCCAACAGGGTGCGCAGCCCGGGCTCGTCGGCGAGGTCGAACATCGTCGGGCCGGCGGCCATCTCGAAGCCGTCGACGAGGCCAGCCTCGACGAGCGTGCGCCGCGAGATCGCGGAGAACGGGTTGCGATCGGGCGTGCTCCAAGCGGCAAGCGCGAGGCAACCGCCAGGACGCAACACGCGACGCGTCTCGCGCAGCGCGGCGCCCTTGTCGAGCGCGAACATGTAGCCGAAGCGGCAGATCGCCTTGTCGACGCTCGCGGCCGGCAGGTCGATCCACTCCAGCTCCAGCGGCTTGAACTCGACGTTCGTCACGCCGCGCTGCTCCGCCCGCGCTCTCGCGTGAGCGAGCATCGCCTCGGCGCCGTCGCTGGAGATCAGCATGCCGCCGCCGGGCGCGATCAGCTCGGCCGCGAGAAAGCCCGTCTCCCCCACGCCGGCCGCCAGCTCCAGCACGCGCTCGCCGGCCTGCGGCTCGATCGCCGCGACGAGCCACTGCGAGACCGGCATCGCGGCGGCCTGGAAGCGCTCGTTGCGGCGCTGCCAGCCGTCGGCGGAGCGCTCCCAGCGCTCGCGCACGGCGGCGCGCAGCTCGTCGGGGTCGTCGCTTGGCGGGTGGGCGTCGGGCGTCATCGGGCAGCAGGGTCGTTCGACAGCTCTCGGCGCCGCAGCTTGCCGGATGCCGTCCGCGGAAGCGTTGCGGTGAAGACGATCTCCTTCGGCACCTTGTAGCGCGCGAGCTGCGAGGCGACGTGGGCGCGCAGCTCCTCCGCCTCGGCGTGGCTACCGTCGTGCAGGACGACGGTCGCGACGACCGCCTCTCCCCAGCGCGGGTCGGGCCGGCCGTGGACGCCGGCGTCCGCGACGGCCGGATGCTCCAGCAGCGCCGCCTCGACCTCGGCGGGCGCGACGTTCTCCCCGCCGCTGACGATCGTGTCCGCCTTGCGGCCGGTGATCGCGAGGCGTCCCCGGTCGTCGAGCATGCCGCAGTCGCCGGTGTGCAGCCGGCCGTCCGGGTCGGCCGCATCGGGGGCGACCGTCGGGCCGGTGACGAGGATCTCGCCGTCGGGGGCGACCTCGACGCGCGTGCCGACGAGCGGACGGCCGGCCGTCTCCGGCTCGCCGGGCAGCGACGTCGCGACCTGCGAGCAGGCCTCCGTCATGCCGTACGTCTGCGCGACGGGGATGCCCGCCTCCCGCGCCTGCGCAGCGAGGACCGGGGCGAGCGGGCCACCGCCGATGAGGGCGACTCGCAGGGTGTTCGGCGCCTTCAGGCCGGCGTCGAGCAGGCGCTCCAGCGTCGTGGGGACGAGCGAGACGAGCGTGACGCGGTCGCGCTCGATCGCAGTGAGCGTCGCCTCGGTGTCGAAGCGCTCGTGCAGCACGACCGTCGTGCCGTAGATCGCGCTGCGGAGCAGGATCGCCAAGCCGCCGACGTGGCTGAGCGGCAGCGTGCAGAGCCAGCGGTCGTGGGGGTCGAGACCGAGCGCGAGCGCCGAGCCGAGCGCATTCCAGGTCCAGTTTCCGACGGTGAGCGCGACCGCCTTGGGCTCGGCAGTCGTGCCCGAGGTGTGGACGACCGTCGCGGCAGCGCCGGGGTCGAGCCGGTCGAGCGTCGTCGCGTCGGGCTCGCCGCTGCGCACCAGCGGCTCGGTCACCGTCAGCTTCGCGCCGTTCGCACGCGCGGCCCGCTCGCCGGGCGCGAGGCGCAGGTCGATCGGCACGACGGCCGCGCCGAGCATGAGCACGGCGTGGAGCGCCGCGACGAAGGAGCCGCCGGCGGGCAGGGCGAGGGCCACCCGGTCTCCGCGTTCGATGCCGTTCGCCTGGAGGACCGCCGCGGCGTCGCGCGCCTGGCGATGGAGTCGGCCATGCGTCGTGACGCCGCCGCCGGCGTCGATCAGCGCCGGATGCTCGGGTCTCAGTGCCGCCGCGCGCGGGAGCCAGGAATCGAGGTCCATGCGCGGTGAAGGCTACGCGTCGAGGGGGACTCCGGTCATCTGTGCCCGTATGGCCGGCATGGATGACCATGGTTCGGACTAGGGTTTCGTCCCCCTCCCCCCGATCTCTGAGGAGCATTGCTGACGTGAGCGTCACCTGGACCGCGGCCGGTGAGTACGAGGACATCCGCTACGAGCTGAGTGGCGACGGGATCGCGAAGGTCACGATCGACCGGCCGGAGGTGCGCAATGCGTTCCGGCCGGAGACGGTCGTCGAGCTGATGGACGCGTTCGAGCGGGCGCGGGAGGACACGGCGGTCGGAGCGATCATCCTCACCGGCGAGGGCGAGAAGGCGTTCTGCTCGGGCGGGGACCAGCGCGTGCGCGGCTCGTCGGGCTACAGAGTCGGCGGGAACGCGGTCGTGGGGCGCTTCCACGTCACCGACCTGCACGTGCAGATCCGCCGGCTGCCCAAGCCGGTGGTGGCGATGGTCGCGGGCTATGCGATCGGCGGGGGCCATGTGCTGCACGTCGTATGCGACCTGACGATCGCGGCCGACAACGCGCGCTTCGGGCAGACGGGGCCGAGAGTCGGCTCGTGGGACGGGGGCTTCGGGACATCGGTGCTGCGCGACCTCGTGGGCACGAAGAAGGCGAAGGAGATCTGGCTGCTGTGCCGTCAGTACGGCGCGCAGGAGGCACTGGAGATGGGGCTCGTGAACGCCGTGGTGCCGCTGGAGGAGCTGGAGGCGACGACGGTGGAGTGGTGCCGCGAGATGCTCGCGCTGTCGCCGTTCGCGCTGCGGCTCGTCAAGTCGAGCTTCAACGCCCAGGAGGACGGCTACGCCGGCATCCAGCAGCTCGCGCACGACACGAACCTGCTGCTCTACGGCAGCGAGGAGGCGACCGAGGGGCGCACGGCCTTCCTGGAGAAGCGCGCACCCGACTTCTCGCGCTTCCCGCGGCGGCCGTAGGCTGTCGGCGATGAGCACCGGCACGACGACGCCCAGCGTGGTCCGCATCTGGCTGATGGCTGCGCGGCCGAAGACGCTGCCGGTCGGGCTCGCGCCGGTGCTGGTGGGGACCGCGCTGGCGGACACGGCCGGTGTCTTCCACCCGCTGCGCTTTGCCGCCGCGCTGCTGGGCGCGCTGTTCATCCAGGTCGGCGCGAACCTCTCCAACGACTACTCCGACGCGCGCCGCGGCGCGGACACGGAGGACCGCCTGGGGCCCGTGCGCGTGACGGCCGGCGGGCTTCTCCCCCCGCGGCAGGTGCTGATCGCGACGTACGTGACGTTCGCGCTCGCGATCCTCTGCGGTGTCTACCTGATCGCCGTCGCCGGCTGGCAGCTGCTGCTCGTCGGCGCCGCCTCGATCGTCGCGGGCGTGCTCTACACCGGCGGCCCGCGCCCCTACGGCTACGAGGGTCTCGGCGAGCTGTTCGTGTTCCTCTTCTTCGGGATCGTCGCAGTCGCCGGCTCGTTCTTCGTGCAGACGGAGACGCTCGTGTGGGAGGCGTTCGCGCTGGCGGTGCCGGTCGGGCTGCTGGCCTCGGCGGTGCTCGTCGTCAACAACGTGCGCGACCTGGAGACGGACAGACGCGCCGGCAAGCGGACGCTGGCGGTGCGGCTGGGGCGCGACCGGACGCGCCGGCTGTTCGCGGCGATGGTCTACGGCGCCTTCCTGCTCGCCCCGGTCACGTGGATCTTCGGGCCGTTGCAGGCCTGGCTGCTGCTCCCCTTCCTCGCGATCCCGCTGGCGGCGCCGATCGTGCGCACGGTCAGAGCGCGCACGGACGGACCGTCGCTCAACGAGGCGCTCGCGCGCACCGGACAGCTCGAGCTCGTGTACTGCGTGCTGCTGTGCGCGGGGATCCTGCTGAGCTGAAGCCGGGGACGGGGGCCTGCCCGCGTGCGACTGGAGATCGCCCCCCGGCGGCTGCGGCTGCGGACGCCGCTGAGGACCGCGCAGGGCACGATCGTCGAGCGCGAGCTGCTCGACGTGCTGATCCTCGGGCCCGGCGGCCTCGCGGGCGCCGGCGAGGCGGCGCCGCTCCCCTCCTACGACGGCGTGTCGCTCGACGAGGTGCGCGCGGCGCTGGAGGACTGCCGCCCGATCGTGCGCGACGCCGAAGGGCTTCCGCGCGCGATGGTGCTCGACGCATGCCGCCGGGCGGCCGTGCTGCCGCAGGCTGTGGCGGCGATCGACCTCGCGCTGTGGGACCTTGAAGGCCGCCGCGAGGGCTCCCCGGTGTGGCGACTGCTCGGCGCGGAGCCGCCGGAGCCGGTCGCCGTGAACGCGCTGATCGCCGCCCAGGACCGTGCCGGTGCGGCGGCGGAGGCGGCACGGGCGGCCACGGCCGGCTTCACGTGCGTGAAGGCGAAGGTGGGGATCGGCGACGACGCCGGGCGCGCGGCGGCGATCCGCGCGGCGGTCGGGCCGCAGGTGGCGCTGCGGATCGACGCGAACGGCGCCTGGAGCGCCGCGGAGGCTCCAGCGCACCTGCGGGCGCTCGCGCCGGCGGCGATCGAGCTGTGCGAGGAGCCGGTCCACGGCGTCGAGGAGCTGCGCGCCGTGGCGGCGACGTCCGAAGTGCCGATCGCGATGGACGAGACGGCCGTCGGCCCGGGCGCGCTCGGCAGCGGCGCGACGCCGATCGTGTGCCTCAAGCTGAGCCGCTGCGGCGGCATCACCGGTCTGCTGGCGGCGGCGCGGACGGCGGAGGCGGCCGGCAGCGAGGTCTACCTCGCCTCGACGCTCGACGGGCCGCTCGGGATCGCCGGCGCGCTGCACGCCGCCGCCGTGCTGCGCCCGGCGCGACCGTGCGGGCTGGCGACGCTGAACGCGTTCGAGGGACTCGACGTCGATCCCGCGCTTGCCGTCGAGGGCGGTGCGATGCGCGTGCCGGACGGCGACGGGCTGGGCGTCCGCGCGTAGCGACCCGCGCGACGCGCAGGCCGGCCGCGACGCACTGCCGCATCGCGGCCCCGGCCACGCACACGCCGCGCGGCGCGTCAGCCGCTCGGCGCCAGCAGCGCGGCGACCGCCGCCGGCTGCTCCAGCTGGACCGCATGGCCTGCCCCCGGGACGACGTGGAGCGTCGTGTCCGGCAGGCGCGCCGCCATCCGCTCGGCGATCGCGCGGAACTTCGCGTCGCGCTCGCCGGCGATCAGCACCACGGGGAGCGTCAGCTGCGGCAGCCGCTGCCACAGCGGCTCCATGCGGCCCGTGCCCAGGCCGCGCAGCGCGGCGGCGAGGCCGGCCGGAGACTGCGCCAGGCGCATCGCGTGGGCGGCGGCGGCGACGGCCGGCGGCTGGTCGGCGAACAGCGGCAACGAGGACCAGTGCGCGGCGAACGCCTCGACCCCCTCCGCCGCGATGCGATCTGCCAGCGCGTCGTCGGCGGCACGGCGCGCGGCGCGCTCGCCGGGATCGGCGAGCCCCGGTGAGGCGCCGATCAGCGCCAGCCGCGAGATGCGCCCGCGTGCGGCCGGATCGCTCGCGATCGAGAGGGCGATCCGCCCGCCCAACGAGTAGCCGGCGAGCGCGAAGCGCTCGGGCGCGAGCGCGAGCACGTCGTCGCGCACGGCGGCGAACGAGACCGGCCGAGCGGCGGCGGCGGATCCGTGCCCGCGGATGTCGGGCGCCAGCGCGCGATAGCGTTCGCCCAGCGCCGCGATCGTCGGCTCCCAGCTGCGGCCGGTCTGCGTGAAGCCATGCAGCAGGACGATCGTTTCCGGCGCCATCCCCCGGATGTCTACATGACCGCCTCCGCGACCGACACCTACCTGCTGCTGCGCGCGTTCTGCCAGGAGCTCGTGCGCTGCGGCGTGACCGACGCCTGCACCTCCCCCGGCTCGCGCTCGACGCCGATCGTGCTTTCGCTCGCGCGCACGCCCGGCCTGCGCGCCTTCTCGCACGTCGACGAGCGCGTCGCCGGCTTCTTCGCGCTCGGGCTCGCGAAGCGGACGGGCCGCCCCGTCGCCGTGACGTGCACCTCGGGGACGGCCGCCGCCGAGCTGGCGCCGGCCGTGATCGAGGCGGCCGAGGCGCGCGTCCCGCTGATCGTGCTGACGGCCGACCGGCCGCCCGAGCTGCGCGACGTCGGCGCCGGCCAGACGATCGACCAGATCAAGCTCTACGGCGCCGCCGCCAAGTGGTTCGTCGAGGTCGGCACGCACGACGCGACGCCGGAGCGGGTGCGCTGGATGCGCGCGCTCGCCTGCCGCGCGGTGTGGACGACGCTCGACGGCCGCCCGGGCCCGGTGCACCTCAACCTGCCGCTGCGCGAGCCGCTCGTGCTCAGCGAGCCGCTCCCGCAACAGGACCCATGCCGGGCTCGCCCGGACGGGCGTCCGTGGGTGAGCCATCCGATCGTGCCGGCGCCCGACCCGCTGCCGCAGGTCGGGCGGGTGGGGCCGGGTCCGTCGCCGCGCACCGTCGTCGTCGCCGGCCGCGACGAGCGCGACCCGGCGCTCGGCGAGGCGATCGCCGCGTTCGCCGCGGCCGCCCGCTGCCCGCTGCTCGCCGACCCGCTGTCGGGCGCGCGCCGCGGCCCGAACGCGATCGCCCACTACGACGCGCTGCTGCGCGACGACCGGCTCGCGAGCGAGCTGCGGCCGCAGCTCGTGCTGCGGATCGGCGACCTGCCGACGTCGAAGCCGCTGCGCACATGGCTCGCGTCGCTCGGCGACGCCGAGCAGGTCGCGCTCGACGCGGAGGGCGCCTGGCACGACCCGGCCGGGGTCGTGAGCCGACGGATCGCCGCGAACCTGCGCGCGACGCTCGCAGTGCTCGCGCCCGAGCACCGCGACGCCGGCGACCCCGCGTGGCTGGCACGCTGGCGGGCCGCCGACCGCGCAGCCGCCGAGACGATCGCCGCGACGCTCGGCGACGAGCTGTCCGAGCCGCGCGTGGCCGCCGAGCTCGTCGCCGCGCTGCCGTCCGAGGCGACGCTGTTCACCGCCGCCTCCATGCCGATCCGCGACCTGGAGACGTTCGCGGCGGCGCGCACGGACCCGGCGCCCCCGCGCATCCTCGCCAACCGCGGGGCGAACGGGATCGACGGCACCGTCGCCGCCGCGCTCGGCGCCGCCGCCGCGGGCGACGGACCGGTGGTGCTGCACATCGGCGACGTCGCGCTCGCGTACGACCTCGGCGCCCTCCTCTCCGCGCGGCGTCTGGACCTGCCGCTGACGATCGTGGTCGTCAACAACGACGGCGGCGGGATCTTCCACTTCCTGCCCGTCGCCGGCGAGGGCGCCGACTTCGAGCAGCACGTCGCGACGCCCCACGGCCTCGACTTCGAGCAGGCGGCGGCGCTCTACGGCGCGCGGCATGCGCACGTGCGCGACGTGGCGACGCTGCGCGGCGAGCTCGCACGCTCGCTCGAGACAGGCGGCGTGACGATCCTCGAGGTGCGCACGGAACGCGACGCGAACGTGGCGCTCCACCGCCGCGTGTGGGATGCCGTTGCCGCGGCGTCGCGCGCGAACGGCCCCGCCTGACCGGCCCCGGGCGCTCAGACGCCGACGAGCCGCGCGGGCGCGGCCGGCGGCGCCTGAGCCCCCACCGCACGCCGGCAGAAGGCCGTCAGCGCGACGATCACCGCGTCCGGGTCCGCGTTGCCGCCGGCGACCGGCGAGAGCGGGCTCACGAGCGCCTCGACGACCCCGCCGATCAGCGCGGCGGCGGTCGTGTCCGGATCCTGGTCGGGCAGCTCGCCGGCGTCGACGCGCTCGCGGATGAACGCGGCCATCCGCCGCGCATAGTCGCGGCGGTAGCGGAGGCGCTCGGCGTCGACCGGCAGGTCGAGCGGCTCGTAGACGAGCGCCCACGCAAGCCGTGGCCGCGCCATCGCGCGGCCGGCGAACGTCGCGATCACGGCGTCGAGCTCCTCGCCCGCGCTACGCGTGACCGACGCCGCCTCGTGCATTGCGGCGAGCTCCGCGTCGCCGATCGTGCGGAACAGCTCCACGAAGAGGTCCGCCTTCGAGGCGAAGTGCCGGTAGAGCGTCCCGGTCGCGACGCCCGCGCGCTCGGCGATCGCCGCGACCGAGGCCGCGGCGTAGCCGCCGTCTTCGAGTACCGCGATGCCGGCCCGCAGCAGCCGCGTGCGAGTGTCCTCGCGCGGCGGCGGCGATGACGGCGGCTCGATGACGCGAAGGTCGGGCATCGTCAGTCGTACGTCAGCGTACCGCTCGTGACGTCGCGCGGAGGTCGCCGCTTGCGGTGACCGGAGCGCGAAACGCCGGTTCCCGCTCAGCCCGCGAGCGACGGCAGCAGCGCCTGCAGCTTGATCTCGGTCTCGGCCAGCTCGGCTGCCGGCAGCGAGTCGCGCACGACGCCGACGCCGGCGTAGCAGTGCGCGAACGCGCCCCGCAGCAGCGCGCAGCGCAGCGCGACGCATAGCTCGCCGTCGCCGTTCGCGTCCGTCCAGCCGACCGGCCCGGCATACCAGCCGCGGTCGAAGCCCTCGAGCTGCGGGATCAGCGGCTCGGCGACGGCGAACGGCTCGCCGCCGACGGCCGGCGTCGGGTGCAGCAGCGCCGCCAGCGCCATCGCGCCGAGCGGGCGCGAGAGCTGAGCGCGAATCGGCGTCGCAAGGTGCTGGATGTTCGCGATCCGCACGACCACCGGCTCCGGCGCCGCCGCGACCCACACCGCGTGCGGGCGCAGCGCCTGCGCGATCCGGCGCACGACGATGCCCTGCTCCTCGCGGTCCTTGTCGCTGCGCAGCAGCGCCTCGCCGAGGTGGTCGTCCACGGCCGGGTCGGCGCTGCGCCGTGTCGAGCCGGCGAGCGCGACGGTCGAGGCGCGCTCGCCGTCACGGCGCACCAGCAGCTCGGGCGTGGCGCCGACGAAGGTCGCGTCGCCGCGGCCGACGGCGTAGACGTAGCACGCCGGGAAGCCCGCGCGCAGCGCGCCGAGGACGGCACCGGGATCGTGGTCGCGAGGGGCGTGCACCTGCACCTCCCGCGCGAGCACGACCTTCTCGAGCGCGCCCGCGCGGATCCGCTCGACGGCGCGCGCGACCGCGCCCTCGTAGTGCTCGGGCGGCATCGCCGAGACGACGCGATAGCGGCCGGCCGGCGCGGGGTCGAGCAGCGGCAGCGGCACGCCGGCGCGCAGCTCGGCGAGCCGCGCGTCGATCCGCTCGAGCAGCTGATCGGCCGTGTCGTCGGGCGTCGCGCGCGCGGCGACGGTCAGCCGCACGTCCTCGCCACGGCGCGCGAGCGCGACCTCCGGCACGTGCAGCGAGGCGGGCGCGAAGCCTTCCCACTGCGGGCTGCCCGCGCCGTCCGGTGCGAACGCGAAGCCGCCGACGGCGACGAGTCCGGCGCCCGACGGGCCGTCCGGCGGATCGGCGAACGCGGCCGCCGCGAGCGCGCGCCATTCGCGCTCGACCGCGTCGAAGCGGCCGCGTCCCGACGCGCGCACCTCGCGCACGCAGCCGAGTCCGGCGAGCGCCGCGCCGTCGCGGTCGGGCTGCTCGAAGCAGAACCACGGCTCCTGCGCCCTCCGCGAGGCGGCGACGAGCGCGACCGGGTCGACGGCGGACGCGCGCGGCAGCGCGACGGTCACCGCCGCGAGCGCCTCGCCGACGGCGCGCGCGCGGCGCACCGCAGCTTCGAGCCGCGCGACGAGCAGCTCGCGCGCGACCGGGTCGAGCCACTGGCGCTCCCCCGGCCGCGTGCGCGTGACGGACATGCGGTGAGGTCTACCCCGCCGACCGGACGGCGGTCACGTTTCGCCGCGGCCGCGCGCGATCGCGATCTCGCCGGTGCGCGTCATCTCGATCAGGCCGAACGGCCGCACGAGTGCCTCGAACGCCTCGATCTTGTCGTCGGTGCCCGTCAGCTCGACGGTCAGCGAGCGCTTCGAGACGTCGACGACGCGACCGCCGAAGATCTCGGTCAGCTGCAGCACCTCGGTGCGCTGCGGACCGTCGACCGCGAGCTTGAAGAGCGCCAGCTCGCGCGCCAGCGTCTCCTCCGGCTCGAGGTCGCGGATCTTCAGCACGTTGACGAGCTTGTGCAGCTGCTTCGTCACCTGGTCGATCGGATGGACGGCCCCGTCGAGCGTGAGCGTGATGCGCGAGATCGTCGGGTCGTCCGTCGGCCCGACCGCGAGCGTGTCGATGTTGAACGCGCGCCGCGCGAACAGCCCGGCGACGCGCGTCAGCACGCCCGGCTTGTTCTCGACGAGGATCGAGAGGACGTGCTTGCGGCCCGTCCTGAGATTGCCCGCGGCCTCGAGCTCGTCGAGGCTGATCAGCTCCTTGGTTCCCGGCTCACCCATCGTTCAGCCCACCATGTCCCGCGCGGCCTGGCCGGCGGGGATCATCGGGTACACGTTCTCCTCGGCGGTGACGCGGACGTCGACCACCACCGGGCCCTCGGTCGCGATCGCGGCCTTGAGGTCGTCGACGAGCGTCGTCTTGTCCGTCAGCCGGATGCCGGTGGCGCCGTACGCCTCCGCGAGCTTGACGAAGTCGGGGTAGCTGCCCATGTCGACCTGCGAGTAGCGCTTGTCCCAGAACAGCTCCTGCCACTGGCGCACCATGCCGAGGTAGCCGTTGTTGACGATCACGACCTTGATCGGGATCCCGTTCTGGGCGCAGGTCGCGAGCTCCTGCGCGTTCATCTGCACGGAGCCGTCGCCGGCGATGCAGACGACCGTGCGATCCGGACAGCCGACCGCCGCTCCCATCGCGGCGGGCACGCCGAAGCCCATCGTGCCGAGGCCGCCGGAGTTGATCCAGCGGCGCGGCTCGGGGAAGTCGTAGTACTGCGCCGTCCACATCTGATGCTGGCCGACGTCGCTGGTGACGATCGCCTCGCCGCCGGTCGCCTCGAAGACCGCCTGGATCGCCCGCTGCGGGCGGATCTCGGCGTCCTTCGTGTCCTCGTATCTGAGCGGGTGCTGCGCGCGCCAGCCCTCGATCCGCTGCCACCAGTCCGCCAGGCGGCCGCCGTCGGCGCCGAGCGCGCGGTACTCGGTCACGAGCCGGCCGAGCACGTTCTTCGCGTCGCCGACGATCGGGATGTGCGCCGGGATGTTCTTCGAGATCTCGGCCGGGTCGACGTCGACGTGGATGAACTTCGCGCGCGGCGCGAACTCCGACAGCTTGCCCGTGACGCGGTCGTCGAAGCGCACGCCGACGCCGACGATCAGGTCGGCCTCGTCCATCGCGTAGTTGGCGGCGCGCGTGCCGTGCATGCCGAGCATCCCGAGCCACTGCGCGTGCGGCGCCGGGAACGCGCCCAGGCCCATGAGCGTGCAGGTGACGGGGAAGCGGTCGCTCAGCGCGAGGTCGCGCAGCTCCTGCGCGGCGTTCGCGTTCACGACGCCGCCGCCGGCGTAGATCACCGGCCGGCGCGCGTTCGCCATCGCCTTCGCGGCGAGGCGGATCTGCTTCTGGTTGCCCTCGGTCGTCGGCTGGTAGCCGGGCAGGTGGACGTCGCTGACCGGCTCATAGGGGATGTCCGCCCGCGAGAGGTCCTGCGGGATGTCGACGAGCACCGGGCCGGGACGGCCGGTGCGCGCGATGTGGAACGCCTCGTGGATGGTGCGCGGGATCTCCAGCGGGTGCTGGATCATGAAGCTGTGCTTCACGATCGGCAGCGTCATCCCGAGGATGTCCGCCTCCTGGAAGCCGTCGGTGCCGATCAGCTCCGTGCGCACCTGGCCGGTGATGAAGACCACCGGGACCGAGTCCATCATCGCGTCGGTGATCGCCGTGATCAGGTTGGTGGCGCCGGGGCCGCTCGTGCCGAACGCGACGCCGACTCTGCCGGTCGCCTTCGCGTAGCCCTCCGCGGCGTGCCCGCCGCCGGCCTCGTGGCGCACGAGGATGTGCTTGATGCCGGCGTCGTAGAAGGCGTCGTAGGTCGGGAGGTTCGCGCCGCCGGGAAGTCCGAATACGACCTCGACACCCTCCGCCTTCAGGCACTCCATCAACGCGTCGACTGCTCGCATGTGCGCTCGCCTCCTTTCCAAGAAGCTCGAGAATGTGCGGAAGGCGCGGCGAGCCGCCGCGCCTTCACGCCAGTCTACCAGCGAAAATTGCCGCTACGACCGCGAATTCCCGGCCTGTGCGGCGCGCCGCTCGGCGACGTCCGCCTCGGAGGCGATCGCCACCTCGGGGAAGTCCAGCTCCGTCCCGCAGCGCGTGCAGATCGCGTCGTGGAGCTTCACGACGCGCCCGCAGCCGGGACACTCGCGCCGCAGCTCGTTGCGGTCCCAGCGGTAGAGCAGCGCGGTCGCCAGCCCGATCACCGGCACGAGCGCGGAGATCAGGAACCAGATGAAGAACGAGCTGCCCTTGATGCGTCCGACGATCCCGCCGGCGAGGCCGAAGCAGAGCGCGATGAAGACGTAGGCCACGGCGCCGGGCGGGCTCTGTCGCTGCTCAGAGCAGCTGGTTGACCGCCCACAGCACGGCGATCACGGCCGCGACGCCGACGACGATCCAGAAGATCGCGAGCACGAAGCCGATCAGGACCTTCGCGACGAGCGCGACGACGACCACCAGCACGAGCACGGCGAGCGCGCGCTTGAGCAGCGACGGCTTCTGCGGCTCGCCGACGTTGTCGAAGGAGGACATGCGCGAAGCGTAGCGCTCAGGCGACCGCGTCGAGCGCGGGCCGCTGCCGCGCACCGGCAGGCGACGCGGCCGCCGGTGACGAGCAGCGCCGGGCGGCCTCGGCGCAGCCCGCGGGAGCTACGCCGGCAGGTTCACCTTTGCCGGCTCGGGCGCGTGGACGATCGGGTCGCCGTCGTTACCGTCTTCAGCAGCTCCTTCGGCGGCTGCGCGGGTGGCGGGTCGCTCGCGCCCGCGAGCAGGTGATGCGTGCGCAGAAAGGTCAGCCGGTCGCCGACGCGCCGCAGCCCGGACTCCGCCCTGCACGCCGTGAGCGCTGCGGCGTCCTCGGCCTCGGACGCGGATGCGCCCGTCCGCGCTACAAGCCGAGCTGCTCGCGTACGAGGCGCGTGACCTCGCCGCCGTCGGCGCGGCCCTTCGTCTCGCGCATGACGAAGCCGACGATCGGGCCGATCGCCTTCATGTTGCCGGCCTTCAGCTTCTCGACCGCGTCGGGGTCGGAGGCGAGCGCGCGCTGCACGACCTCGGCCAGCTCGTCGCCGCCGCCGATCGCGCCGAGGCCCTCGGCCTCGACGATCGCGTGGGGATCGCCGCCGCGCTCGGCGAGCGCGGCGAGCACCTGCTTGGCGGCGCCGGGTGTGACGACTCTCGCGCCGAGCATCGCGACGAGCTGCGCGAGCGCGGCCGGCTCGACCTTCGACGCGGCCGGGTCGCCGTCGCCGACGCGCGCGACCAGCTCGCCCGTGACCCAGTTGGCGAGCGGCTGGGCGGCGGCCTCGGCACCGGACGCCAGCGCCTGCTCGAAGTAGGCGGCGAGGTCGGCGCGGAAGGCGAGCTGGCGGGCGCTGTCGGCGGACAGCCCGAGCTCGCGCTCGTAGCGCTCGGCGCGCTGCGCGGGCAGCTCCGGCAGCTCGGCGCGCGCCGCCTCGACCATCGCCTCGCCGACGACGATCGGCACGAGGTCGGGCTCCGGGAAGTAGCGGTAGTCGTGCGCCTCCTCCTTGGAGCGAAGCGAGCTGATCGCGCCGGTGGCGACGTCGTAGTGAAGCGTCTCCTGCTCGACCTCGCCGCCGGCCTCGACGATCGCCGTCTGACGGCGAATCTCGGCGTCGATGCCGCGCTCGATGTAGCGAAAGGAGTTCATGTTCTTCAGCTCGGTCTTCGTGCCGAGCACGTCGCTGCCGGCGGGACGGATCGAGACGTTCGCGTCGCAGCGCAGCGAGCCCTCCTCCATGTTCACGTCGGAGACGCCGAGCTGGCGCAGCGTCTCGCGCAGCACGTTGAGCCACTCGCGCGCCTGCGCGGCGGAGCGCACGTCGGGCTCGGTGACGATCTCGACGAGCGGCGTGCCGCCGCGGTTGAAGTCGACGACCGACTCGTCGGCGCCGTGGATGCGCCCGCTGGCGCCGACGTGCACGAGCTTCGCCGCGTCCTCCTCCAGGTGCGCGCGGTGGATGCGCACGTCGCCCAGCTGCCCGCCGCTGCAGATCGGGATGTCGTACTGGCTGATCTGGTAGCCCTTGGGGAGGTCCGGATAGAAGTAGTTCTTGCGGTGGAAGATCGAGCGCGGCGCCAGCTCGCAGCCGAGCGCGAGGCCGATCAGCAGCGCGTAGTGGATCGCTCTCGCGTTGACGACCGGCAGCGCGCCCGGCAGGCCGAGGCAGACCGGGCAGGTGTGCGTGTTCGGCGGGTCGCCGAAGCTCAGCTCGCAGCCGCAGAACATCTTCGTGCGCGTCTTCAGCTGGACGTGGATCTCCAGCCCGATGACGGGCTCGTACGCGGCGCTCACGCCGACGTCTCCTCGCCCGCGCGGCGCCGCGCCGGCGACCCGTCGAAGCCGAGCGCCTGCTCCAGCACGTGGGCGGCGCCGAGCAGCCGGTTCTCGCTGAACGCCGGGCCGCACAGCTGGAAGCCGGTCGGCAGGCCGTCCGAGAGCCCGTTCGGGATCGAGATCGCGGGAATGCCGGCGAGCGACATCGGCACGGTGCAGACGTCGGAGAGGTACATCGCGAGTGGGTCGTCGACCTTCTCCCCCAAGCGGAACGCGACGCTCGGCGCGGTCGGCGTGACGAGCAGGTCGAAGCGCTCGAACGCCGCTCTGAAGTCCTCGGCGATCTTCGTGCGCACCTGCTGCGCGCGGCCGTAGTAGGCCTCGTAGTAGCCGCTCGACAGCGCGTACGTGCCGAGCATGATGCGGCGCTTGACCTCGGCGCCGAAGCCGGCCTCGCGCGTCTGCGTGTACATCCCGAGCAGCTCGTCGGCGTCCACGCGCAGGCCGTAGCGCACGCCGTCGAAGCGCGCGAGGTTCGCCGACGCCTCGGCCGGGGCGATCAGGTAGTAGGCGTTGAGCGCGTGCGGCGCGTGCGGGAGTCTGCACGTCTCGATCGAGGCGCCGAGCTGCTCGGCGAGCGCGAGCGTCGCGTTGAACGCCTGGCGCACGCCCGACTCGATCCCCTCGCCGGTCAGCTCCTCTGGCACGCCGAGCTTGAGCCCTCTGAGGTCGACGCCGCGCGGCAGCTCGATCTCGTAGGGGTAGGCGAGCGACGTCGAGTCGCACGGATCCTGGCCGACCATGTGGCGCAGCAGCAGCGCCGCGTCGGTCACGTCGCGCGTGACCGGCCCGGCCTGGTCGAGCGAGGAGGCGAACGCGATCATCCCGTAGCGGCTGATCGCCCCGTAGGTGGGCTTGAGCCCGACGATCCCGCACAGCGCGGCCGGCTGGCGGATCGAGCCGCCGGTGTCGGTGCCGAGCGCCCACGGGGCGAGCCCGGCCGCGACGGCGGCGGCGCTGCCGCCGGAGGAGCCGCCGGGGACGCGCGTGCGGTCCCACGGGTTGCGGACCGGGCCGAAGGCCGAGTTCTCGTTCGAGGAGCCCATCGCGAACTCGTCCTGGTTCGTCTTGCCGAGCAGCGTCGTTCCGGCCTGCGCGAGCTTCGCGACGGCGGTCGCCGTGTACGGGGGGCGATAGCCCTCGAGGATCTTCGAGCCGGACTGGCTCGGCACGCCCTCGGTGCAGAAGAGGTCCTTGACCGCGAGCGGGACGCCGGCGAGCGGCGCGCCCTTCGCGGCCCCGCCGTCAGCCGGTGCGCCCTCGGCGACCCACGTGAAGGCGTTGAGGTCCTCGGCGTCGGCCGCCGCCCGTGCGCGGTAGGTCTCGAACAGGTCGGCGGCGGAGACGTCGCCGCGGCCGATGCGCTCGATCGCCTGCGCGGCGGTCAGCTCGACCAGCTGCGTCACGACGCCCCCGGGCTCGGCACGCCGAAGCCCTGCTCGAGCGGCTCGGGCGCGTTGGCGAGCGCGACGTCGCGCGGCAGCGACGGGCGCGGCTCGTCCGGGCGCAGCGCGTTGACGACGTCGATCACGTGCGAGGTCGGCGGCACGCCCGCGAGATCGATCTCGGAGATCTTCTCGATGTGGCCGAGCACGGCCGAGAGCTCGCGCGACATGCGCTCCACCTCCTCGTCGGAGAGGGCGAGGCGGGCGAGCTTCGCGACGTGGAGCACCTGCGCGCGATCGATCATCGGCGCGGGATTCTAGGCGTCGCCGGGCGCTTCACGCGGAGCGCCCGGCGACGCGACGCTACGTGGTCTCCGACGGCGGCTCGCTCGCCGGGGGGTCGGGCGGCGGCGGCGCGACGGGCGGCGTGGACGGCGGGGACGCCGGAGGCGGAGGCGGCGGAGGTGCCGAGCCGCTCTCGTCGCCGCGCGGGGCGGCGCCCTCGAAGGCGGCCCGCGCCTGCTGACCGGCCGCGCGCGCCTGGTCCTTCGCGTCCGTCAGCGACGTGCCCTCGTCGCGCATCGACAGGTAGCCCCCGTAGGTGATCGCGGCGACCGCGATCAACCCGAGGAACGCCCAGACCGTGCGGCCGACGTCGACGCCAGCGGGCACGTTGCCGACCGGCGTGTCGATCAGGCGGTAGAGGACGAGGAGCGTCCCGAGCGCAGCCAGCGCGGTGAGGATCACGGCGCCGGTGACGGGCAGTGCCGGCGAGCGCTCTGTGGCGGTGAGGACCGCCAGCCCGATTGCGGCGACGATCACCACGAACAGGTAGATGTCGAGGAGACCGAACGCCTGCCAGGCGCTTCCGCCGACCGAGAAGCCAATCGGGCCGGCGCTGACGCTCACGCTGTACCAGTCGAAGAACATCAAGATGAACAGCAGGACTGCGGCGCCGGCTGCAACCTGCTCGCCCCGTCGCAGCCTGCTGAGATCGAACGTCATCCCTACCTCCAGGTAGGTCGCTTACGTGCCGACGAGTGCCGGTGGCGCAACCGTAACGGGCGCGTCGGCCGCTACCGCGCAGCCTGCAGCCGCGCGGCGGCCACGGTGTTGCGCAGCAGCATCGCGATCGTCATCGGGCCGACGCCGCCGGGCACCGGCGTCAGCAGGCCGGCGACCTCGCGCACCGCGTCGAAGTCGACGTCGCCGCAGAGCCCCTCCGGCAGCCGGTTCATGCCGACGTCGATCACCGCGGCGCCCGGCCTGACGGCGTCGGCGCCGAGCAGCCGCGGCACGCCGACGGCGGCGACCAGCACGTCGGCGCGCCGGCAGACGGCCGCCAGGTCGCGCGTGCGCGAATGGCAGATCGTCACCGTCGCGTTGCGCTGGAGCAGCAGGTGCGCGACCGGCTTGCCGACGAGGTCGGAGCGACCGACGACCACCGCCTCGGCGCCCGCCAGCTCGACGCCGTGGCGGTCGAGCAGCTCGATCACGCCGACCGGCGTGCACGGCCGCAGGCCGGGCGCGCCCTGCATCAGGCGCCCCGCGGAGATCGGCGTGAGTCCGTCGACGTCCTTGTCGGGGGCGATCAGCGCGCTCAGCGCCGTGTCGTCGAGACCGTCGGGCAGCGGGCGCTGGAGCAGGATCCCGCTGCAAGCCGGATCGGCGTTCAGCCCCTCGAGCAGCGCCGTCACCTCGGCGGCGGTGGCGGTCGCCGGAGCGTGCCGGTGCAGGTCGGCGATGCCTGCCTCCGCGCACGCTCTGCGCTTGTTGGCGACGTAGACGGCCGACGCGGGATCGTCGCCGACGAGCACCGTCGCGAGGCCGGGCACGACGCCCGTCTCGGCGGTGAACGCCGCGACGTCGCGCGCGACCTGGAGGCGCACGTCCTGCGCGACCGCTCTGCCGTCGATGAGGGTGGCTGCCACGAGGCGGCGGATCCTATCCGGCGTCAGCGGCGCGTGATGGGCGCCAAGTCCGCCACCAGCTTGCGCTCGGAGCCGTCCCCGGCGAAACGGATCACGACGATCCCACCGGCCTCGACGCCCGTCACGACGCCCTCGCCGAACGCCGGGTGGGCGACGTCCTCGCCGAGGCGGAAGGACGGGCCGGCCGCACCCCCGCCGCCGGCGCCCTCCCACGCCGCGGCGCCGCCCGTGCCCGCCCCGGGGCCCGGCGATCCGATTCCCCCGCCCGCGCTCCACGACAGCGACCGCTCGCGGACGCCGCCGACGCCGGACCCGATCCCGCCCGCCCGCGCCGGCCGGTCCGTCAGCGCGAGCGGGATCTCGTCGACGAAGCGGCTGCGAGCCCCGTAGGAGCGTGCGCCGAAGACCGCGCGGGTGCGTGCGTAGGTGACGTAGAGGTCGCGCTGCGCGCGCGTGATGCCGACGTACGCGAGCCGGCGTTCCTCCTCCAGGCCGCCCTCCTCGATCGCGCGGCTGTGCGGGAAGACGCCCTCCTCGCAGCCGATCGCGAACACGATCGGGTACTCGAGCCCCTTCGCGTTGTGCAGCGTCATCAGCGTCACGAGGCCCTCGTCGTCTCTGCGCCCGTCCGCGTCCGCGACGAGCGCGATCTGCTGCAGGAAGCCGGCGAGCGAGGGCGGCTCGCCCTCCTCGTCCACGCCGCCCTCCGTCGCCGCGTCGTACTCGGCGGCGACGTTGACGAGCTCCTCGAGGTTCTCCATCCGCCCCTGCGCCTCGATCGTGCGCTCGGCCTCGAGCGCGTCTGAGTATCCGCTTTCGCGCAGCAGCTCGCCGAGCAGCACGGCGACCGGCGCGCCCGCCTGCGCCCGCTCGCGCAGCACGCTCATCGTGCCCATGAAGCGGTGGAACGCCTTGACCGCCGCCGTGCCGAGGCCGGGAACCGACTCCGGGTCGGCAGCCGCGTCCCACACCGTGATTCCGGCCGTGTTCGCCCAGCCGACCACGCGCGACATCGAGGTGGTCCCGATGCCGCGGCGCGGCGAGTTGACGATGCGCCCGAAGGAGACGACGTCCTGCGGGTTCACGAGCGCCGTCAGGTAGGCGATCGCGTCCTTGATCTCGGCGCGCTCGTAGAACTTCGTGCCGCCGATCACCTGGTAGCCGATCTGCGCGCGCACGAGCGTGTCCTCCAGCACGCGCGACTGCGCGTTCGTGCGGTAGAAGACGGCGATCTCCTCGCGCGAGGCGCCTTCGTCCACCAGCCGCTCGATCTCGCCGGCGACGAAGCGCGCCTCGGCGTGCTCGTCCTCCAGCTCGCGCACCTTGATCGGATCGCCCACCCCGAGGTCGGTCCACAGCGCCTTGCCCATCCGCCCGCGGTTGTGCGCGATCACCGCGTTGGCCGCGTCGAGGATCGTCTGCGTCGAGCGGTAGTTCTGCTCCAGCTTGACGACCTTCGCGTCGGGGAAGTCGTCCTCGAAGTCGAGGATGTTGCGCACGTCGGCGCCGCGGAAGCCGTAGACCGACTGATCGTCGTCGCCCACTACACAGATGTTCTTGTGCTCTCCACCGATGAGCTGGAGCCATCTGTACTGCACGTGGTTGGTGTCCTGGTACTCGTCGACGAGCACGTGGCGGAAGGCGCTCGCGTAGCGGTCGCGGACCTCGGGGAACAGCTCCATCACGTTGACCGCGCGCACGAGCAGGTCGTCGAAGTCCATCGCGTTCATGCGGTGCAGCTCGGACTCGTAGAGCTTGTAGACGTCGACGACCGTCTGCTCGAAGTAGGAGCCGACGATCTCGCCGTAGGACTCGGCGTCGCGCAGCTTGTTCTTCGCGTCGGAGATCTCGTGGTGGATCGCGCCCGGCGTGAAGCGCTTCGGGTCGACGTCGAGCTGCTCGATGCAGCGCTTGACGAGCCGGCGCGCGTCGGCCTGGTCGTAGATCGTGAACTGGCGCGTGTAGCCGAGCCGGTGCGCGTCGGCGCGCAGCATGCGCGCGCAGGCCGCGTGGAAGGTCATCAGCCACATCGCGCGGGTGCGGGCGCCGACCAGCAGCTCGACGCGCTCGCGCATCTCCTGCGCCGCCTTGTTCGTGAACGTGATCGCGAGGATCTCGTCCGGCCGCGCCTGGCCGGTCGCGAGCAGGTAGGCGATGCGATGCGTCAGCACGCGGGTCTTGCCGGAGCCGGCGCCGGCGAGGATCAGCAGCGGCCCCTCGCCATGCAGCACGGCCTCGCGTTGCGGTGCGTTCAGCCCCTCGAGCAGCCGGTCGAGCTCGCGGTCGGTATCGCTCGACGGCGGCGTCGGTGACATCCCGACCGACGATAGCGAGCGGTCGCGACGCGCCGGCCGCTCACACGAGCTGGTAGGTGACGCGCGTCGCGACGACGTAGACGCAGAACAGCAGCGTCGCGATCCGCAGCCGCCGGTCGCCGGAGACGGCCGCGAGCGGCAGCAGCCACACCACGTACCACGGCACGAACCACGCGGTGCTGACGAGCAGCGCGAGCGTCGCCCAGCCGGCGGCGGCGAGCCAGTCGATCCGTCTGCGCCACGTCGCCCACGCGAGGCCGGCCGCGGCCACGGCGAAGCCCACGGCGAACAGCAGCCGCAGTCCCCCGGGAAGCCCGTCGAAGCCGAGCAGCGCCGCGAGCCGGCGCGGGACGCTGTCGGTCGCGACGAGCTGCTGCTGCTCGGAGATCTGGTTGACGAACCCGAGCGCCTGGCGCTCGAACGCGACGACGGCGAGGACCACGACCGCCCCGGCGGCCGCGAGCGCGCCCAGCAGCACGCGACGCGACCGGGCGGTCCCGAGGACCATGTACGGCAACAGCAGGGTGGCGGAGGCCTTCACGCTGGCGGCCAGCGTCGCGACGGCCCCACCGGCGGCGTGACGCTCCCACAGCACGAGCAGGACCGCGCCGAGGCCGAGCGCCACGAGCAGGAAATCGTTGTGCGCGCCGCCGACCCCGTAGGCGAGCAGCAGCGGGTTGAGCCCGACGAACAGCGCCGCCGGCACCTGCGGGACGCGGCGCAGCGCGGCGATCCGCCACACGAGCGCGACGCAGCCGAGGCTCAGCAGCGCGGCGACGGTCTTGCACACCCACAGCGCCGCGGGCACGCTCAGCCACGCGAGCGGTGCGCTGAGCACGGTGAAGAGCGGGCCGTAGGGCGTCGCGACGTCGTGCCAGCGCACGTACGGCACGACCGGGTCGCGCGCCGCGTCGGCCGCACCGTGCAGGTAGGGGTCGAGCCCGTGCAGCACCCACAGGCGCGCGTAGTCGACGTAGCCGAACACGTCCGCCGAGAAGAGCGGCGGCGCGAGCAGGAACAGCACGTGCGCGACGAGGATCGCGCCGACGGCGAGGCGCGCCGGGACCGCCCCGGCATGGGCGCAGGCCAGCGCGACGAGGTAGCAGACGAGCATCACGACGAGCAGCAGCGCCCCGTGCGACGGCGACAGCACGAAGCCCAGCTCGTGGAACGGCCCGGCCAGCCAGCGAGGGAAGCCGCCGTGCTCGCTCGCCGGCACGAACCAGATGCGGCGCCGCGCGGCGGCGGCGACGGCCAGCAGCGCGCTCGCGGCCAGCAGCCCGGCGAGCGCCGCGGTGCCGAGCACCGCCGCCCAACGCGGCCACGAGCGGGCGCGCACGCCCCGGACCCCCACGTGCGCGGCGGCGGCCACGAGCCGCCGCTATCCCGCGCCGGCGCTGTTGAAGCCGGCCGGCAGCTCCTGGTCCTGCGGCGGCGGGCTCTCCAGCAGCAGCCGTGGCACGGACACGAAGCGGTAGCCGGCTCTGCGCAGCTCGGCGACGATCTTCGGGACCGCCGCGAGCGTCTGCGATCGATCGCCGCCGCCGTCGTGCATCAGCACGATCGAGCCCGGTCTGACGGCGTCGACGACGTTGCGGACGATCGCGTCGACGCCGGGCTGCGTGTAGTCCTCGCTGTCGACCGACCACAGCGCCGCGAGCATTCTCTGCCGCGCCAGGAGCTGCTTCGTCGTCTGGTCGAACGCGCCGTAGGGCGGCCGGAAGAGGCGCGGATAGGGCGCCCCGTAGGAGCGGATCTCGGTCGCGTCGTCGACGATCTGGCGGCGCTGGTCCCGCGGCGAGAGCTGCGTCAGGTTGGCGTGGTCGGCCGTGTGGTCGCCGACCGTCATGCCGAGGTCGACCTCGCGCTGGAGCTGCGGCCCGAAGTCCGGCAGCTGGTAGCCGACGACGAAGAACGTGGCGGGGACGTGCGCCCGCTCGAGCTCGTCGAGCAGCCCGTCCGTGTAGGGACCGGGCCCGTCGTCGAACGTCAGCGCCACGAGCTGCTTCCCTCCGCCCGCGAGCCGCACGAACGGGGTGACCTGAAGCGTGCGGTCGATCGCGGCGCTCTCCCGGGCGCGCTCTTCGAAGTCGAGCGAGCGTCTGCCGCTGCCCGCGAGCGTGCGCAGGTGGCCGTACCAGCCGACCTGCGTCGCCGTGCCGCGCACGTCGGGGGCGCCGTCCCCCCCGCCGCCCGCGCCGGCGACCATCCCGAGCACGAGCGCCGCGCCGGCCACGAGGGCGAGCGCGGCGGCGCGGCGTCGACGATGGCGAAGCTGCACGTCGGTCGGCCTGCTCGGACCGCGGATGACGTCGATCGAGCGCATCCCGGCGCTTGATCATCGCGGATCGGCCGGATGCGCGCGCGCCGACGCCGCCGAGCCGCGCCGGACGGCGGCGCACGCGAGCCGCGCGGCCCGTCGCGCCGCGGGAGCGGCGAATCGATCCTCTAGGCTTCGGCGCCCGATGCCCCCCGACACCTGGATCATCGTGCCCACATACGACGAGGCCGCCTCGATCGAGCGCCTGCTGCGACGCGTCGCCGGCGTGCTCGCGGAGGCGGCGCCCGGCGACCACCGCATCCTCGTGGTCGACGACGGCTCGCCCGACGGGACCGCCGCCATCGCCGAGCGCGTCGGCGAGGAGCTCGGCGTCGTCGAGGTCCTGCACCGGACCGCGAAGGGCGGGCTCGGACAGGCCTACCTTGCCGGCTTCGCGCACGCGCTCGCGGCCGGCGCCGAGCGCGTGTGCGAGATGGACGCCGACCTCTCGCACGACCCGCGGCACCTGCCGGCGCTGCTGGCGGCGAGCGAGCGCGCCGACGTCGTGCTCGGCTCGCGCTACGTGCCGGGCGGCGGCGTGACCGACTGGGGCCTGGCGCGGCGGCTGCTGAGCCGCGGCGGGTGCACGTACGCGCGCCTGATCCTCGGACTTCCCCAGCACGACCTGACCGGCGGCTACAAGGTGCTGCACCGGCGCGTGCTGGAGGCGATCGAGCTCGACAGCGTGCGCTCGCAGGGCTACGTCTTCCAGATCGAGATCACGTACCGCGCGGCGCTCGCCGGGTTCCGCGTGGAGGAGGTCCCGATCGTCTTCCGCGAGCGCGACGCGGGCGCGAGCAAGATGTCGGGGCGGATCGCGCTCGAGGCGATATGGCGCGTGCCGCTGCTGCGGCGCACGGCGCCCCCCGCCGTCGCACGCGCCGCCGCGAACCGCGCGGCGGCGTAGCCTTCGCATGATGGAACGCACGCTGCGTCTCCTCAGCGTGGTCGCGCCGGTGTTCGACGAGGAGGCGCTCGTCGAGGCGTTCCACGCGCGCGTGCAGGCGGCGCTCGAGGGGATCCCGTTCGAGCTCGTGCTCGTCGACGACGGCTCCTCCGACCGCACGCCGGAGCTGCTCGCCGGCCTCGCCGAGCGCGACCCGCGCGTGCGCGTGATCGGGCTCTCGCGCAACTTCGGCCACCAGACGGCGCTCACCGCCGGCCTCGACCACGCGCGCGGCGACGCGGTCGTGATGATGGACGCCGACCTGCAGGACCCGCCGGAGCTGATCCCCGCGATGCTCGAGCACTGGCGCCGTGGCACCGACGTCGTCTACGCGGTGCGCCGCCGCCGCGACGGCGAGACGCGCTTCAAGCTGACGACCGCGCGCTGGTTCTACAAGCTCTTCAGCGCGGTCGGCGACGTGGCGCTCGAACCGGACTCGGGCGACTTCCGCCTGCTGGACCGCGCGCCGCTCGACGCGCTGCTGTCGATGCGCGAGCGCAACCGCTTCCTGCGCGGCATGACCGTCTGGATCGGCTACACGCAGACGGCCGTCCCGTACGAGCGCGACGCGCGCTACGCCGGAGAGACGAAGTACACGCTGCGCAAGATGCTGACGTTCTCGCTCGACGCGATCTCGTCGTTCTCGCACCGGCCGCTGCAGCTCGCGACGCTGATCGGCTTCCTGTGCGCGGCACTCGCGTTCGTGCTGATCCCCGTCGTCGTCGCACTGCGCCTGGCGGGCTCCTACCTGCCCGGCTTCGGGACGATCACGATCGTGGTGCTGCTGCTCGGCGGGATCCAGCTGATGGCGATCGGGATGATCGGCGAGTACGTCGGCCGCATCTACGACGAGGTCAAGGGCCGCCCGCTCTACCTCGTGCGCACGCGCCGCAACCTCGACGAGTGATCAGCCGCCGGCGGGGTTCGGGCCGCGCGCCGCGCGGATCGGCTCGCCGTCGTCGGCCGGCGGGACGTCGATCGTCGCGGGGTCGACGCCGCGCTCGACGAGCGCCCGCTCCAGCGCGCCGATGCGGCTCGCGAGCCCCTTGATCGCGTCGGAGATCGGGTCGGGCAGGTGGACCCAGTCGGCGTCGGGGCCCTCCGGCCGTCTGCCGTCGACCCGCACCGGATGGCCGGGGTTCCCGACGACCGTCGAGTTCGGCGGCACGTCGTGGATCACGACCGTGTTGGCGCCGATCTTCGAGCCGTGGCCGACCGTGATCGGGCCGAGCAGCTTCGCGCCCGACCCGATCGTGACGTTGTCCTGCACGGTCGGGTGGCGCTTGCCGCAGGCGAAGCCGGTGCCGCCGAGCGTCACGCCCTGGTAGAGCGTCACGTCGTCGCCGATCTCGGCCGTCTCGCCGATCACGACGCCCATCCCGTGGTCGATGAAGAGGCCGCGGCCGACCTGCGCGGCCGGGTGGATCTCGATGCCCGTGAAGGCGCGGGCGCCGCCGGCGATCGCACGCGCCGGGAGCGTCGCGCCGGCGTGCCACAGCGCATGCGCGACGCGGTGCGCCAGCACGGCGTGGACGCCCGGCCAGATCGCGACGATCTCGCCGGAGCCGACGCCACGCGCCGCCGGGTCGCGCTCCTGCGCGGCGTGGACGTCGCGGCGGATCTCCTTCGCGAGGCGGCCGAACCTGCCGAGGACGGGCATGCGCCAAGGGTAGACGCTGCGCGCGTCCTCGCCGCCTGCGGGTCGCCGGCCGCCGCCGCGCCTACGGCGCGAAGAACGGCGTCGAGACGTAGCGCTCGCCGGAGTCGGGGAGCACGACGACGATGCGCTTCCCGCGTGACTCCGGGCGCTTGGCGATCTCGATCGCCGCCCACGCCGCCGCCCCGCACGAGATCCCGGCGAGCACGCCCTCGCGGCGCGCGAGCAGGCGCGCAGTCTCGATCGCGTCCTCGTCGTCGACCGCGATGACCTCGTCGAGCACGTCGCGGTTCAGCACCGCGGGGACGAAGCCGGCGCCGATCCCCTGGATCTTGTGCGGGCCCGGCGCGCCGCCCGACAGCACCGCCGACGTGAGCGGCTCGACCGCGACGACGCGGCAGTCCGGGTTGCGCGCCTTCAGCGCCTCCCCCGTTCCGGTGATCGTGCCGCCGGTGCCGACGCCGGCGACGAGCACGTCGACGCGACCGTCCATCGCCTCCCAGATCTCGGGACCGGTCGTGCGGCGGTGGACGTCGGGGTTGGCGGGGTTCGAGAACTGGTCGGGCAGGAACACGTCGTCGCGGCGGGCCATCGCTCTCGCGGCGGTGACCGCCTCGTGCATGCCGCCCATCGACTCCGTCACCTCGACGCGCGCGCCGTAGAGGCGCAGCAGGCCCTCGCGCTCGCGGCTCATCCCCTGCGGCAGCGTCAGCACGAGCTCATAGCCCTTCGCGGCGCACACGAACGCGAGCGCGATGCCGGTGTTGCCGCTCGTCGCCTCGACGATCGTCGTGCGGCCCGGCTCGATGCGCCCCTCGCGCTCGGCCGCCTCGATCATCGCGACGCCGATGCGGTCCTTGACGCTGCCGCCCGGGTTGAGCGACTCGAGCTTGCCGAACAGCTCGGCGTCGCAGCCCTCGGGCAGCAGCCGCGTGAGCTGCACCATCGGCGTGCGGCCGACATGCTCGGCAATGTTGATCGGAATTTGCGCCATTGCCCCGCTGAACGATAGTGCGCAGCGGCACGAATCGCCGCGCGCCCGCGCTCAGGCGCCTGTGGGCACCGGCTCGGCGGGGTGCGCTGGCCAGTGCCCGTCGCGCACCGCACGCAGCGCGTCCTTCGTCGCCTCGTCGCACAGCGCGCCGGCGATGCCCGCCTCGAACAGCGCGCGCGGGTCGGCCCCGAGCGAGCGCGCAGCGGCGTGCTCGGCCTCGAGGTCGCAGTCGAAGAAGGTCGGGTCGTCGGTGTTGACGGTGCACGGGATCCCGGCCGCCAACAGCTGCGGCAGCTGGTGGGCGGCCACGTCCGGCACGACCGACAGGCAGACGTTCGAGAGCACGCAGACGTCGAGCACGATGCCGCGATCGGCCAGCTCGCGCACGAGCCCCGGGTCCTCGACCGCGCGCACGCCATGACGGATGCGGTCGGCCTGGAGCACGTCGAGCGCGCCGCGGATCGATCTCGGCCCCTCCGTCTCGCCGGCATGCGGGACCGACGCCACCCCGCCCGCGCGCGCGATGTCGAACGCCCGCGCGTACGGCTCCGGCGGATAGCCGACCTCGGGGCCGCCGAGGCCGATCCCGACGATCCCACGGTCGCGGTACCTGACGGCCCACTCGGCCAGCTCGCAGGCGACGTCGAGCTCGACGAAGCGCGTGATGTCCGGCGTCAGGCGCACCTCGATCCCCAGCTGCTCGCGGGCGGCCTGGATCCCGTCGCAGAAGCCCTCGAAGCTCTCCTCCATCGGGACGCCCAAGTGAACGCGATCGGTGGGAGAGAAGATGCCCTCCACGTAGACGGCGCCCTGCGCCTGCGCGCGGCGCGCGTAGTCGAGCACGAGCTCGCGGTAGTCCTCGGCGCTGCGCAGCACGGTCGTCGTCGCCAGCCACGCCTCGATGAAGTGGTCGAAGTCGCGGAAGCGCATGTAGTCGCGCAGCGCCTCGACCGTGTCGAACGGCAGCGCGCAGCCGTTGCGCCGCGCCGCCGCGAACAGCAGCTCCGGCGAGACGGCGCCCTCGAGGTGGACGTGCAGCTCGATCTTCGGGTACGGCGGCGGAAGCGCGGGCTCCATCGGCGCGACGCTAGCACGCCGGACCGGCGCCGCTACGCGGGGCGTTCGAGAGTGAGCCCATCGCGGGTAGGCAGTCGCCACCGGCGAAAAGGAGCGGATCATGTTCGTACGTGTGGTGCGGTTCGGCGACGTCAGCGCAGCGCGGATGGAGGAGATGAAGGCGCGGATCGAGGCGTCCGGGCCGCCTCCCGGCGTGAAGGCGGCGGGCCTGACCGTCCTGACCGATGTCGAGCAGGGCACCGCGGTCGTGCTGCAGTCCTTCGAGACCGCCGAGGACATGGCGGCGGCCGATGCGGTGTTCGACGCGATGGACTCGGGCGAGACGCCGGGCCGTCGCCTCTCGGTCGACCGCTGCGCGACGGCCGTCGAGGTGACGCTCTGACGCAGCCGCGACGCGCGACTCAGATGTAGTACATCGCCGAGCCGGCGTCGCGCGCCTCGCGCTCGATCACGTCGGCGACGGTCGCCTGCTCGAGCACGGCGCGGGCGGCGGCGGCCGCGTCGGCGAAGACGCCCTCGGCGCCGGCGCCGAAGGTGCCGTCGAGCAGCTCGACCAGCTCGAGCACGGTGATGTCGGCCGGGTCGCGGGCGAACCCGTATCCGCCCTTCACCCCGCGCTGCGATCTGAGGATCCCGGCGCGGCGCAGGACCGCGAACAGCTGCTCCAGGAACTGCACCGGGATGTCGCGCCGGCGCGCCAGCTCGCCGATCGGCACCGGACCGGCGCCGCCCAGCCGCCCCAACTCAGCGAGCGCCTGCAACGCATACGGGGATTTCGTCGTGATCGAGATCATGAAACCCCGTCGATGGTAAGCCACCGACCTGCCAGCACGGCGATTTCACGAGCGAGGGCTCCGTGAAATCAGATCCAGCCGCGCTCCGTGGCGATGAGGACTGCCTGGGCGCGGTCGACGGCGCCGAGCTTGCCGTAGATGTTGTGCAGGTGCGTGCGGACCGTGCTGGTCGAGAGCGCCAGCTCGTGCGCGATCTGCTTGTAGACCTTGCCTTGGCCGAGGCGCTTGAGCACCTCGATCTCGCGCGTCGAGAGCGGGCACGGGTCGAGCTGGCGCTGGCGGTGGCCGTTCGACGGGTACGGCAGGTCGTACATGACGGCGCGCAGCTCCGCCGGGCCGAGCCCGACCGTGCGCGCGCAGGCGAGCATCTCGCTCGGGTTGACGGCGTCGCCCTGCCCGTAGTGGGCGAGCATGTCGGCGAGCCGCACCAGCGCGGCCTCGCCGTCGGCGTCTTCGGCGTGGTGGCGCTCGATCGTGGAGGCGATCGCTCTCGGCAGCCCCCAGCGGCGCGCGAGCACGCCGCCGACGAGCGCGTGGTCGACGCCGAGCTCGCGACGCTCGCGGTGCAGTCGCTCCTCGGGCGTTCTCGCCTCGCCGTGCACCTGCCGGGGGTAGCCGGGGTAGGCGTGCGCGAGCACGAGCTTGCCGACGTCGTGCAGCAGCGAGGTGACCATCAGGCGGTCGCGCTCCTCGTAGCCGAGCTCGGCGGCGAGCCGGTCGGCGGCGCGCTGCGTGGCGACGCCGTGCAGGCGGAAGCGCTCGGGCGTGCCCTCCCAGATGCCGGAGCGCTCGAAGAAGTCGAACGTGCGCGCGCGGCTCGCGAGCGCCTGCACGGCGGCCGGCGAGAGCACGCTGACGGCGCGCACGACGCTGTCGACCCTGCCGCGCGAGCGGCCGTCGACGCGGTTCGCGAGCCGCAGCGTCGCGATCGCCAGCGCGACGTCGGACTCGACGGCTGTGACGATGTCGGCGGTCGCGGGGCGCTCCTGCGTGAACAGGCGCAGCACGCGGTTGCGCGACTCCGCCAGCACGGGGAACGCCTCGAGCGCCTCGAACGCGGCCGTCAGGCGACGGCCGTGGCCCTCGTTGTGATGCCGGACCATCGGCGGGTCGGCGCTGGGGCTGCCGGGAACGGGCAAGGGGGTTGGCGCGACGGTGGGTGCCGGTGCTGGTGCTGTGGAGATGGCGGGCGTCATGCGATCGTAGATGTCCTCTGCGTTCCGTGCGAGAAGGACCGCGCGCCGGTGCGTCGCGATCCGCCACCTCTATCGGCAGCCGAACGCGACCGGTTTAGGGCTTTTCGCCAATCGGGTGCGCTACGCCGCGGTGCCGGCGGCGCGCGCGAGTGCCGCGTCGACGCGCCGAAGCGTTTCCTCGCGCCCCAAGAGCGCGACGCTCTCGAAGATGCCGGGCGAGACGGTCGTGCCGGCGATCGCCACACGCAGCGGCTGGAAGACGTGCTTCGGCTTCCACCCGCGTGCCTCCACGAGGCCGCGCAGCGCGGCGTCGATCGCGTCCTGCGCGAACTCCTCGAGCGCGGCGAGCGTCTCGCGTGCGGCAGCGAGCGCCTCCGCGCCGCCCTCGGCGCCGATCGTCTTCGCCCACGCCTTCTCGTCCTCGACCGGCCCGTCGTAGAGGAAGCCGGCGAGCGGCCAGAAGTCGGCGAGCGTCTGGATCTTCTCGCGGCTGATCTCGACACCGGCGCGCAGACCCTCGCGGCCGGTGAACGCCTCGACCCGCGCGGTCAGCTCCTCGACGGGCAGGCCGCGCAGGTAGTGGCCGTTGAAGTGGCGCAGCTTTCTCTCGTCGAAGACGGCCGGCGACTTGGAGATGCGCTCCAGGCGCAGACGCTGCGCCAGCTCCTCGCGCGGGAAGATCTCCTCCTCGGCGTCGAAGCCGGCGCCGAGCAGCGCGATGTAGTTGACGACCGCCTCGGGCAGGTAGCCGGCCTCGCGCAGCTCCTGCACGGAGGCGGCGCCGTGGCGCTTGGAGAGCTTCTTGCCGTCGGGGCCGTGCAGCAGCGGCAGGTGCGCGTAGCGCGGCGCCGGCTCGCCGAGCGCCTCGAACACGAGCAGCTGCTTCGGCGTGTTGGAGAGGTGGTCCTCGCCGCGCACGACGTGCGTGATGCCGGCGTCGAGGTCGTCGATCGCGACCGCGAAGTTGTAGAGGACCGAGCCGTCGGCGCGCGCGATCACCGGGTCGTCCATGTGGACGTGCCGGAAGCGCGCCTCGCCGCGGATCACGTCGTCGACGACGGTCTCCCCCTCGTCCGGCACGCGCAGCCGCACCGCACCCTCCGCCTCCGACTCGCCGCGGAAGCCGCGGTCGTGGCCGTGGCGCTCCTTGAAGGCTCTGACGTCGTCGCCGGTCGCGGTCGAGCGGTAGGCGTGGCCGGAGTCGAGCAGCCGCTGGAGCGCCTCGGCGTGGCGGGTCGCGTTCGCCGTCTGGAAGATCGGCCCCTCATCCCAGTCGAGCTGGAGCCATCTGAGCGCGTCGAGGATCTGCTCGACGTTCTCGGGGGTCGAGCGCTCGCGGTCCGTATCCTCGACCCGCAGCACGAGGGTCCCCCCGGAGCCGCGTGCGAGCAACCAGTTGTAGAGAGCCGTTCGAGCACCGCCGATGTGCAGCGCGCCGGTGGGAGAAGGAGCAAAGCGAACTCGCATGAAGCCAGCATGCTAATCGGCGCCCACGTGTCCCCGGCGGGCGGCCTCGAGAAGGCCGTCGCGCGCGGCGTCGAGAGAGGCTGCCGCGCGATCCAGATCTTCAACCAGTCGCCACGCATGTGGAGACCGACTGCGTACGGCGAGGAGGACTTCGCGGCCTTCAAGGCGGCGATGGCCGACAGCCCGGTCGAGGCGGCGATGATCCACGCGGTCTACCTGCTGAACTGCGCGAGCGAGGACGAGGACATCCGCGCGAAGTCGCTCGCGTCGCTGATCCACTCGCTGCGCGTCGGCGACGCGATCGGCGCCTCGTGCGTCGTGCTGCACCCGGGCTCGGCGCTGAGAGGCGAGGTCGGGCCGGCGATCGAGCGCGCCGGCTGGGTCATCGGCGAGGCGCTCGACATGACCGACCACTGCCCGCTGCACCTGGAGAACACGGCGGGCGCGGGCGGCACGCTCGGGCGCTCGTTCGAGGAGCTTGCCGCGCTGATCGACGCCGCCGGCAACGACCGCCGCCTGGGCATCTGCCTCGACTCCTGCCACCTGCTCGCGTCCGGCTACGACATCCGCACGGCCGCCGGCCTGGAGGAGACGCTGGAGCGCTGCGACGCGGTCGTAGGCCTCGACCGTCTCGGCTCGCTGCACCTCAACGACTCGCAGACGCCGCTGGGCTCCAACCGCGACCGCCACGCCAACCTCGGCGAGGGCGAGCTCGGCGAGGAGGGCTGTATGGCGTTCCTGTCGGAGCCGCGCTTCGAGGGGCTGCCCGTCGTCCTCGAAACGCCCGGCCCCGACAAGAGAGGCACGACCGCGGCGGAAGTCGCGTACGCGTTCGGACTGCGCGAGCGCGGGCTGGCGGCGCGCGGGATCTGAGCGCCGCGGCGGCCGGCCTGCTCGGCGCCGCGTCAGACGGGCACCGGGCCGGGCGCGAGCACCGCGGGGTCGTGCCCGGGCCGCACGTCGACGCCGGCGTCGCGCAGCGCCCGCAGCCGCTCGGCCGAGCGGGCTTGGGCGGCGTGGTCGTCGGCGAACAGCGGGAAGCGGTGGTCGTCGAGGCCGGCGGCGAAGTGCGTGACGTCGCCGCCGATCACGAGCCGCTCCCCCACCTGCACCGACTGGTGCCCGGGCGTGTGGCCGGGCGTGAGCAGCAGCCGCACGGACCCGTCGCCGAGCAGGTCGTGGTCGCCGTCGACGAGCACGGCCCGCTCCTCCACGGCCGCGCAGTCGGCCGCGAGGAGGAAGTTGCGCGCGGCGGCCGCTCGGTCGCCCGCCGCCGCCCACTCGCGCCGTTGCACCACGACCGGCACGTCCGCCGGAACCAGCGCCAGCCCGCCGGCGTGGTCGTAGTGCAGGTGCGTGAGGACGACGGTGGTGATCGTCGCGAGGTCGACCTGCTCCGCGACGCTGCGCTCCAGCATCGCCTCCACCGGGCCGAGCGCGTCGGCGCGGCCGTAGCGGCGCGCCGGGTCCGCGGCCGCCAGCGGGTGCAGCCCGGTGTCGACGAGGATGCGCTCCGCGCCGGTCTCGACCAGGTAGGCCGGGACGGGAAAGCTGATCCGGCGGTCGAGCGGGTCGTCGCGGCGGAAGACCCCCGCGGGCGCGGCGAGCCGGCCGACCTCGAGCTGGGTGACGTGCATGGTCTGGACGGTAGGCGCCGCTGCGGCACCGGATGCGACAGCTGCAGTAGCGTCTGCGACATGCGCATCGGGATCGCCGCCCTGCCCGGATGCTTCGACTCGGGACTCGCGTCCCTGCTCGACGTGCTGCGCACCGCGGAGCGGCTGCGCGCAGGCGTCGACCGCGCGATCGCGCCGATCGAGGTGCGGCTGATCGGTGGCGCGCGCCGCGTCGCGACCGCGGGCGGCCTGACGCTCGCGCCGGACAGCGCGATCGACGACGCCGGCGCGCTCGACGGCCTCGACGCGCTCGTCGTCCCGGGCCTCGGCGCCGCCGCCACGGCGGCGTCGCTGGCCGACGCGCTCGCCTCCACCCCGGTCCGTCGTCTGCGCCGGCGGCTCGCCGGCGCAGACGACGGGCTCGCGCTCGCGGCCGCCTGCACCGGGACCTTCGTGCTCGCGGAGGCCGGCGCGCTCGACGGGCGCGTCGCGACCACCACGTGGTGGCTCGCCGGCGCGTTCCGGCGGCGCTACCCGCGCGTCGAGCTCGACACCTCGCGCATGGTCGTCCGCAGCGGGCGCGTGACCACCGCGGGAGCGGCGTTCGCGCACATCGACCTCGCGATGAGCCTCGTCTCAGGCGTCAGCCCGCGCTTGGCCGACGCGACCGCCCGCTACCTGCTGATCGACGAGCGCCCGGCGATCAGCGTCGCCGCGGCGACCGGCCACCTCGCCGGCGCCGACGCGCTCGTGGCCGACTTCGAGGCGTGGGCGCGCGAGCGCCTCGAGGGCGAGGTGACGATCGACGCGGCGGCCGCCGCGATCGGCACCACGCGCCGCACGCTGGAGCGCCGCTGCCGTGCCGCCACCGGGCGCAGCCCGCACCGCCTCGTGACCGACCTGCGCCTCGAGCGCGCCCGGCACCTGCGGCGCACGACGAGCCTCGGCTGGGACCAGATCGCGCCCCGGGTCGGCTACCGCAACGGCTCGACGCTGCGCGCGCTGATCCGCCGGACGGCGCGCTAACGTCCGCGATCCCTTGGCGTCGGCGCACGATCCCCGGGACGCGGCGACCGTCACGCTTGCGGCACCCGATCCGCATGTGATCGTCCTCTTCGGAGCGACCGGCGACCTCGCGCGCCGCAAGCTCCTGCCGGGGCTGCTGCACCTCTCGGAGGCGGGGCTGATGCCGCCGAACTTCCGCGTCGTCGGCACCTCGCTCGACGAGCTCGACGACGACGGCTTCCGCGCGCTCGCGCGCGGCGCCGCGGACGACTTCGCCCGCCACCGCTTCGGCGAGGAGCAGTGGAGCGACTTCGCGCGGCGGCTCACGTTCCTCCCGCATGACGCGGGGGCCGATGCGCTCGGCCGCGCGGTCGGCGACGCGGTCGCGGACATCGGCGGGCGCGCCCGCCTGCTGCACTACCTGAGCGTGCCGCCGGCGGCAGCCGGAGCGACGGTGCGCCTGCTGGGCGACGCCGGCCTCGCGGAGAACGCGCGCGTGATCATGGAGAAGCCGTTCGGGACCGACCTCGAGAGCGCCCGCGCGCTCAACGCCGAGGTGCACCAGGTGTTCGCCGAGCACCAGGTCTTCCGCATCGACCACTTCCTCGGCAAGGAGGCGGCGCAGAACATCCTCGCGCTGCGCTTCGCGAACGGCCTGTTCGAGCCGATCTGGAACCGCTTCCACATCGACCACGTGCAGATCGACGTGCCGGAGACGCTGTCGATCGGCACGCGCGCCGGCTTCTACGAGAGAACCGGCGCCTACCGCGACATGGTCGTCACGCACCTGATGCAGATCCTCGCGTTCGTCGCGATGGAGCCGCCGACCGCGCTGGAGCCGCGCGCTATCACCGAGGAGAAGAACAAGGTCTTCCGCTCGCTGAAGCCGCTGGACCCGGCGTGGGTCGTGCGCGGGCAGTACGAGGGCTACCGGGCCGAGCCGGGCGTCGCGCCCGACTCCGACACCGAGAACGTTCGTGGCGCTGCGCTGCGAGATCGACAGCTGGCGCTGGTCGGGCGTGCCGTTCTACCTGCGCACCGGCAAGCGGATGGCGGAGAGCGCGCGCATCATCTCGATCTCCTACCACGAGCCGCCGGCCGGGATGTTCCCGGCCGGCTCGGGCGTCGGCGAGTACGGGCCCGACCACCTCACGTTCGACCTCGACGAGTCCTCGCGCCTGTCGCTCTCCTTCTACGGCAAGCGGCCGGGGCCCGGCATGCGGCTCGACAAGATGAGCATGCAGTTCTCGCTCGCGGAGAGCGGGAGCGACGGCGACGCGCTCGAGGCCTACGAGCGGCTGATCCATGACGCGATGGTCGGCGACCACACGCTGTTCACGACCGCCGAGGGGATCGAGCGACTGTGGGATGTGTCCGCGCCGCTGCTCGAGCGCCCCTCCCCGCTCCACGCCTACGCGCCGCAGACGTGGGGCCCCGAGGCGATGCAGGCGCTGATCGCCCCGCACAGCTGGCGGCTGCCGTTCGCGCGCCGCTGGCGGACGGGCCCGGCCCGCGCCGGGAGCTGAGCGCGCCGGATCGCGGCGGCCCGCCGCCGCTCAGGCCGCGACGGCGTCGAGCATCGCGGCGCCGAGCAGGTGGTCGAGCTCGGCGCGCAGGGCGGCGTTCGCGGCCGCGACGCGGTACTCGGCGCCGAGCTTGAGCTTGCGCAGGCCGCGGCTCGTCTGCAGGTCGAGCACGACGTCGGACTCGCCCGGATGCAGCGCGATCAGCGCCTTCAGCTCCTCGATCACGCTCGCCGGCAGCACGGTCGCGTCGAGTCGCAGCCGCACCGGGGGCGGGCCGACCGGTATCGCGCGCGCCTGCTCCCGCGCTCTCTCGACCTCCGCCTCGGTCGGCTGGAATCTGGTCGCCTCCTGGAGGATCACGCAGGTCGAGCTCGCGTCCTTGTGGTCGACCTTGCCGCGCACGAGCACGACGGAGTCGAGCGCCAGCGCCTCCTCGTGCGCCGCGAGCGCTCTGCCGAAGACGAGCAGCTCGGTCGTCCCCTCGAGGTCGTCGAGCGTGGCGAACATCATCGGGTCGCCTCTCTTCGTGCGGATCCTCTTGCCCTGCGTGATGATCCCGCCGACCGTGACCCACTCGCCGTCGCGCCGGTCGGCGAGCTGCGCAAGGGTGCAGTCGACTCTCAGGCGCATCGCCTCGCGGACCGCCTTCAGCGGGTGCGCGGAGACGAACAGGCCGATCGACTCCTTCTCGACCGCCAGCAGCTCCGCCTGCTCGAACTCCTCGGTCGGGATCGGCGGGTGGCTCGGCGCGGCGAACGCGGCGGCCGCGCCGCTCCCCTCGCCGCCGCTGCCGTCGCCGGCGTCGCCGGCCAGGTCGAAGATCGAGCCCTGACCGATCTGCGCGTCCTGCTGGGACTTCTGGCCCGACGCCTGCGCCTGCTCGAGCACGCTCAGCATGCCCTTGCGCGTCGCGCCGGTCGAGCCGAACGCACCGCACTTGATCAGCGCCTCGATCGCCTTCTTGTTGACCGTGCGGTTGTCGACCCGCTCGCAGAACTCCCACAGCGACGTGAACGGCCCGCCGTCGGCACGCGCGTGCTTGATCGCCTCCACCGCGGCGAAGCCGACGCCCTTGACGGCGTCGAGCCCGAAGCGGATGCGGCCTTCGACGACCATGAACTCGTGGTCGGACTCGTTGACGTCCGGCGGCAGGATGTCGATCCCCATCTGCTCGGTCTGCGCGACGAAGAACGGCACCTTGTCCTTCGTGTCCATCACGGAGGAGATCAGCGCCGCCATGTACTCGGCCGGGTAGTTCGCCTTCAGCCAGGCGGTGCGGTAGGAGATCAGCGCGTAGCAGGCGGCGTGCGACTTGTTGAACGAGTAGTCGGCCGACTTCTCGTTCGTCTGCCACAGCGACTCGATCGTCGAGCCCGCGACCCCGGACGCCTGGCAGCCGGCGACGAACTCCGGCTTGAGCTCGGCCATCGCGGCGCGGTTCTTCTTGCCGATCGCCTTGCGCAGGTCGTCCGCCTTCGCGCCAGAGAAGCCGGCGAGCGACTTGGCGATCTGCATCGCCTGCTCCTGGTAGAGGATCACGCCCTTCGTCGACTCGACGATCGGCCTCAGGCGGTCGTCGAGGTACGTGACCGACTCGGGATCGCGCTTGCCGCGCGCGTACGCCGGGATCTGATCCATCGCGCCCGGGCGGTAGAGCGCGACGAGCGCGACGAGGTCCTCGAACTCGGTCGGGCGCACCTTCTTGAGCGCCTCGCGCATGCCCTCGGACTCGAACTGGAACACCCCGATCGAGTCGCCGGCCGCCAGCATCGCGTACGTCTTGGCGTCGTCGAGCGGCAGCGTCGTCATGTCCGGGCGCTCGCCGGTCGAGCGCTCGACGATGTCGAGCGCGTCCTCGATCACGTCGAGGTTGCGCAGCCCGAGGAAGTCCATCTTCAGCAGGCCGAGCTCCTCGACCGGCTTCATCGAGAACTGCGTGACGGTGCGGTAGACCTTCTCGTTGTTCTCGTCGGTGCCGGCGTCGGCGAGCTGCAGCGGCACGATGTCCGTCAGCGGCCGGTCCGCGATGACCACCGCGGCGGCGTGGATCGAGGAGTTGCGCACGATCCCCTCCAGCCCGCGCGCGACATCGACGATCTGTCTCGCGGTCGGGTCGGAGTCGACCGCTCTGCGCAGCTCCTCGCCCGGCGCCAGGCAGTCCTCGAACGACGGCGGCCGGCCCATGATCGGGTCCGGGATCAGCTTCGCGAGCTTGTCGCCGGCGCCGTAGTCGTGGCCGAGCACCCGCGCGGCGTCCCGCGTGGCCGCGCGCGGGAACATCTTGCCGAACGTGACGATCTGCGCGACCGACTCTCTGCCGTACTTGTCGGTGACGTAGCGGATCACGCGCTCGCGGCCGCGCACCGAGAAGTCGATGTCGATGTCCGGCATCGAGACCCGCTCGGGGTTGAGGAAGCGCTCGAACAGCAGGTCGTAGCGGAGCGGGTCGACGTCGGTGATGCGCAGCGTGTAGGCGACGATCGAGCCGGCCGCCGAGCCGCGGCCCGGGCCGACGGCGATGCCGTTGCCCTTCGCGTAGTTGACGAAGTCCCAGACGATCAGGAAGTAGGCGTTGAAGCCCATCTTGTCGATGACGCCGAGCTCCATCTCCATCCGCTCGACCGCTTCGGCCGGCGGCGGGCTTCCATACCGCTCCTGCAGGCCCTGCATCACGAGCTGGCGCAGGTAGCTTCTCTCGTCCTGCCCGTCCGGCGCCGGGTATCTCGGGATCAGCTGCTGGCCGAGCTGGATGTCGACGTCGCAGCGCTCGGCGATCTCCAGGGTCGTCGGCAATGCGTCCGGCCACTCGGCGAACGCATCCGCCATCTCGTCGTTCGACTTCAAGTAGAACTCGTTGGTGTCGAACGTCATCTTCGGCTCGGCGAGCGTCGACTTCGTCTGCACGCACAGCAGCGCCGTGTGGTGGTGGTAGTCCTCCTTGCGGAGGTAGTGGACGTCGCCGGTGCCGACGAGCGGACGGCCGACCTCCCGCGCGATGCGGACGATCCCCTCGTTCGCCTTGTCCTGGTCGGCGATGCCGTTCTTCTGCACCTCGAAGTAGACCTGGTCGCGGCCGAACGCGTTCATCAGGTCGTCGACGTGCGCGCGCGCCTCGTCGGGGCGGTCGTGCACGAGCCGCTGGCAGAAGCGCGAGGCGAGGCAGCCGGTGAGGACGATGATGCCCTCGCTGTGCTGCGACATGACCTCCAGGTCGACGCCGGGCTTGCCGCGGTGCAGGCCCTCGAGGAAGCCGGCCGAGGAGAGCTTGACGAGGTTCCGGTAGCCGACCGCGTTCTCGGCCAGCAGCGTGAGGTGGTTGCGCTCGACTCTGCCCTCGCGGAAGGTGCGGTCGTCGACGACGTAGACCTCGCAGCCGAGCAGCGGCTTGATGCCGTGCGTCTTGCACGCCTTGTACAGCTCGACCGAGCCGTTCATGACGCCGTGGTCGGTCAGCCCGAGCGCCGGCTGGTCGAACGCCGCCGCCCGCGCCGCCAGCGCATCGATCTTGCACGCTCCGTCGAGCAGCGAGTACTCGGAGTGGACATGGAGATGAGCGCAGGCCGGCGATGTCACGGGCCGTCCAGGATAGGCCCCGGAGCGGACGGCTCGCCCGCGATTCGCCCCCGCTCCGGACACGCGGTTCCCGCACGTTGCGGGGTGTCGCCGATGCCGCCGGCAGGCTCAGGCGGCCGGGTGCTCCGACGCGGCGATCCAGCTGCGCAGGAGCGCGAGTGCCGACGCGTCGCCGTCGAGCGCGCCGGACTCGCCGGGCGGCGGCTCGACGCCGGCGATCAGCGGCAGCAGGGCGCCGCGCGTGCAGTGCAGCGTGAGGCGCGTCGGCTCTGGCGGCGCCTGCGTCACAACGGCGGGCGGCGCGCCGCCGGCGATCCGCAGCCATGCGTCGACCCGGCCGCCGGCAAGCGGGGTGTGCGCGACTGCGAAGCGCTCGCCCTGCGTGGCCGCGGGATCGATCGCGAGCGCGACGAGCCGGAGGGCGAGCGCCGGGTCGAGCGTGACGCCCGCGCTCGCGAGGTCGCGCAGCCCGAGCGGGGCGCGTGCGAGGCGGCGCAGCTCGCGCAGCGCGCGGCGGCCACCGCGCACACGCGCAGGACGCCGCAGCAGCCGGCGCGGGCCGTGGAGCAGGCGTGCGAGGCCGGCCGCGTCGCCGGCGACGTCGAGGTCCCGCGCGCCGCGGGTGCGCGGCGCGGCGAGCGACGCGACCGTCGCCGCGCCGGGTGCGACGTCGACGGCGAGGACGCCTCTGCCCGCGAGCAGCAGATCGCAGCGCAGCGGCCGCCGTGCGGCGACGCCGAGCGCCGGGAGCAGGCCGAGGACCAGCCGGCCGGCCGTCGCCGGCTCCTCCGCGGTGAGCCGCTCGAGCGCCGCCGGCAGCCACGGCGCGGGCGTGCCGGGAGGAAGCGGCGCGAGCGCCTCGGCCGGCTCCGCAGACGGCGCGGCGGCGCGCAGCCGCTCGCGCGCGGCCGCCAGCCGCGAGGGGTCGAGGCCGACGCCCGAGGCGCGCGCCGCGAGCACGGCAGGCGACTCCGCGGGCTGGGAGGTCATGGCGAGCGGTGTGGAGGCGAGCGGCGCGGGACGCTGCGGCGCGCGAACGGGCGGGGCCGGCACGGCGCTCGGAACGGCGGCGCCGGCCACCGTGCGCTCGGCGGCGCCGGCGAGGCGTCTCGCCGCCGTCAGCCCTTCGCGGACGCGGCGCAGCGCGACCTCGATCCGCTGCTCGGCCTCGACGCGCTCCTGAACGGCACGCTCGAGCGCAGCGACCTGCTCGCGCAACGCCTGCTGGACGGAGACGCTCGCGTCGAGCTGCGCCTGCAGCCGGCTGGAGCGCTCCCGCTCGAGCGCGAGCGCGGTCACCGGAGCGGCACGCTCGCCCCCGCGCTCGCGCGCGGCCGGCGGCCACGCGAGCTGCGCCGCGGCGCCCACGGGGCCGCGCTCCGCGCGCCGCGCGGCGAGCTGCCGCTCGCGCGCGAGCGCGGGCACCGGCGGCGTGACAGTCGTGGCGCCCGGCCGCGCGACAGCGGGCGGCGCCGCACGCGCGACGGCCAGCTCGCGCCGCAGCGCGAGGGGCCAGGCGACGGGGGGTGCGAGCGCACGGCCGTGGGCGCCGTCGCCGTTGCCGTTCGCCGCGCCGGCGGTGGGCTCGATCGGCGCCGCATCCCGCTCGGCCTCCGTCGTCTCGCGCTCGGTCACGCGGTTGCCCACGGCCTCCTCGCGCACCGCGCGCGCCGCTTCGAGCGCAGCGCGCAGGGCGTCGCGCTCGGCCTGCAGGTGACGCGCCTCGGCGATCGCCGCGTCCGCCCCCTCGCGCGCGGCCGCCGCCTCGGCCAGCGCGGCGTCGCGCTCGGCCGCGAGCCGCGCACGCTCCCGCGCGAGCTGCGCCGCGAGCACCTGCGCGTCGGCGGCGCGACGCTCGGCCGACTGCTCCCCCTGCTCGGCGCGCTGGGCGCGACGCTCGGCGAGCACCTCGGAGTCGACGACGTTCCCGCCTTCCGCGGGCGCGGGCCTCCGCACGTCGTCGGGCGGAGGGGTGTCGGGCGGCATGGAGAGGTGCATCGAGGTCGCGGCCGGCGTCGGCATCCCACCGACGACATTCCGTGCCTCAGCGTAGCCGTCGCGCCGGACGCGGAGAGAGCGCGCAAGCGAGCTTGCGTCCCGCCCGCGCCTGCGGTCAGGCGTGCTCGCCGTCGCGGCGCTGCACGAGCACGACCACCGCAACGACCGCCACGAGGACCAGCGCGCCCACGCCGGCGCCCTTCGCGGCGGTGCGGCAGCGTCGCCGCAGGTCGGCCACGAAGCCCTTCCACACGAAGTAGCCGAGCAGCCGGTAGAAGGCGTCGCGCATCGTCCGGAGCCTACCCCTCGCCCCGGCGCGCCACGCGTGCGCGACGGCCGGCCAGCCTCATCCGCGCGCGCGCAGCCGGTGCGCGAGGCGCGACTGCAGCGACCACAGCTCGATGAAGCCGGGCGACGCCGTCTGCGAGAAGAGCCCACCGGAGTCGGCGAACGACGCGAGCGACGCGTCGTAGACGGCGTTCGGCGACTCGCGCGTCACCACGCGCACGGAGCCCTTGTAGAGCTTCAGCCCGATCGTTCCCGTGACCTGCGCGTTGACGGCGTCCATGTATGCGTCGAGGTCGGTGCGCAGCGGCTCCCACCACAGGCCGGCGTAGACGAGGTAGCCCCACTTCTGGTCGAGCCCCGTCTTGAACTGGTTCTGGTGGATCGTGCCGACGAGATGCTCGAGCTTCCCGGTGGGCGGTCAGCACGATCGCCGCGGCCGGCACCTCGTAGATGTCGCGCACCTTGAGGCCGACGATGCGGTCCTCGATGTGGTCGACGATCCCGACGCCGTGGCGGCAGCCGATCGCGGCGGCGCGCTCCAGCAGGTCGACGATCCCGAGCCGGTCGCCGTCGAGCGCGACCGGCACGCCCCGCTCGAACGTCACGGTCACGACCTCGGCCTCGTCGGGCGCATCCTCGGGGCGCGTCACGAGCTGGAAGACGTCGTCCTCCGGCGCGTGCGAGAGGTCCTCGATCCAGCGGCCCTCCGACGAGCGGCCCCACAGGTTGTCGTCGATCGAGTACGGCGCGACCTCGGTGCCGCCCTTGACGGGGATCCCGTGCTCGCGCGCGTAGGCGATCTCCTCCTCGCGGCCCATCTGCCACGAGCGCACCGGCGCGATCACCTTCAGCTCGGGCGCGAGCGTCGCGATCGTCGTCTCGATGCGAACCTGGTCGTTGCCCTTGCCGGTGCAGCCGTGGGCGATCGTGTCGCAGCCGGTCCGACGCGCGTGGTCGACCGCGAGCTGCGCGATCAGGGGACGTCCGAGCGCGGTGAAGAGCGGGTAGCCACCGCCATACAGGGCGTTCGCCTTGATCGCCGGCACGAGGAACTCCTGCGCGAACTGCTCGCGCGCGTCGACGACGTGGCACTCGATCGCTCCGAGCTTGAGCGCCTTGTCCCTGACGACGTCGTAGTCCTCGCCGGGCTGGCCCAGGTTGACGGTGAGGCAGACGACCTGCGCGCCGTACTCGTCTTGGATCCACTTGAGCATCACGCTCGTGTCCAGGCCGCCCGAGTACAGCAGCAGGACGCGGCTGACCCCGTCCGGGTCGGCCTCGTAGGAGGCCGTGCGCGCGGGCGCAGCGGCGATCTGGTGAACCTCGGTGTGGTCGGTCTCGGTCATGGCGGGCGGGAAGGTTACGCGTTCACCGGCGCGAGCAGCCGGCCGATGCGGGTGAGGGCGTCGTCGATCTCCTCCGCCGTCGCGATCAGCGGCGGCAGCAGCCGCACCGTCGCCGGGCCGGTGGCGTTGAGCACGAGCCGCTCCTCCAGCAGCGCGCGGCGCACGAGCCCCGGCGCGTCGCCGGCGTCGAAGGCGACCATCAGCCCGCGGCCGCGCACGCTCGCGGTGCCGGGCAGGGCCTCCAGGCCGGCGCGCAGCCGCTCCCCGAGCAGGCGCACCGACGCGAGCAGGGCCGGGTCCTCGAGCACGTCGAAGGCGGCGTTGGCGGCCGCGGCGACGAGCGGGCCGCCGGCGAAGGTGGAGCCGTGGTCGCCGGGCTGGAACGTGTCGGCCAGCCGCTCGCCGGTCACGAGCGCGCCGATCGGCAGGCCGCCGCCGAGCGCCTTCGCGGTCGTCAGCGCGTCCGGGACGACGCCCGTCTGCTCGTAGGCCCACAGCGTCCCGGTCCGCCCCATGCCGGTCTGGATCTCGTCGAAGACGAGCGCCGCGCCGACGCGGTCGCAGGCCGCGCGCGCCGTCTCCAGCAACTCCTCCGACAGCGAGTGCACGCCCGTCTCCCCCTGGATCGGCTCCAGCAGCACGGCGGCCGTCCCCTCGTGCACGGCCGCGTCGATCGCCGCCGGCTCGGGCGCGACGACGACGAAGCCCGGCACCAGCGGGGCGAACGGCGCCTGCTTGGCCTCCTGCGGCGTGGCGGAGAGCGCGCCGTACGTGCGGCCGTGGAAGGCCCCGTGCACGACGACGATCTCGCCCCCCGGCTTCGCCTTGCGCACGAGCTTCAGCGCCGCCTCGTTCGCCTCCGCGCCGGAGTTGCAGAAGAAGACCTTGCCGCCGAGCGAGCTGGTGGCGAGCCGTTTGGCCAGCCGCATCGCCGGCTCGGTGTAGAAGAGGTTCGTCACGTGCGTGAGCGTCCCCACCTGCTCGCGCACGGCCGCCACCACCGCCGGGTGGCAGTGGCCGACGTTCAGCACCGAGATGCCGGAGAGGAAGTCGAGGTACTCGGCGCCGTCGGCGTCCCACAGCCGCGTGCCCGCGCCCCGCACCATCTCGACGGGCATGCGCGCGTACGACGGGATCACGTGCGCGGCCTCGATCGCCTGCAGGTCGGCGAGGGTCATGCCGCCGGCCGCACCTTCGTGCCGATGCCGGCGTCGGTGAACAGCTCCAGCAGCAGCGAGTGCGGAATGCGCCCGTCGACGATGTGCGCGTGCGAGACGCCGCCGTGGATCGCGTCGAGGCAGGCTGCGAGCTTCGGCCGCATGCCGCCCTCGATCGTCTCCAGGGCCGGCTCGACCTCGTCCGCCGCGACCTCCGAGATCACGCTGTCCGGGTCGGCGGGATCGCGCAGCCAGCCGCGCACGTCGGTCAGGAACATCACCTTGTAGGCGCCCAGCTCGCGCGCGAGCTTGCCGGCCGCCTCGTCGGCGTTGATGTTGTACGAATGGCCGTCGCGGTCGGCGCCGACCGACGCCACGACGGGGATGTAGTCCTGCGCGACGTGGTGGATCACGCCCGTCTCGACCTTCTCGATGCTGCCGACGAAGCCGATGTCCTCGCCGCTCGGCGCCGCCTGCCGCGCCGCGCGGAACAGCAGCCCGTCGTCGCCGCACAGCCCGATCGCCGGCTGCCCGTGGCGGTTGATGCGCAGGACGATGTCCTTGTTGACCTTGCCGACCAGCACCATCTTGGCGATCTCGACCGTCGGCGCGTCGGAGACGCGCAGGCCGTCGACGAACTCGACCGGCATGTCGAGCCGTTCCATGTAGGCGGTGATGTCGGGTCCGCCGCCGTGCACGACGATCGGGTTGATGCCGACGTACTTGAGCAGCACGACGTCGCGCGCGAACTCCTCGCGCAGCTCCGGGTCGGTCATCGCCGCGCCGCCGTACTTGATGACGACGGTCCTGCCGTGGAACTCGCGGATGTAGGGCAGAGCCTCGAGCAGGGTGGCGACGTCGCGCATCTCAGGCCTCTCGGTCACGTCGTGTAGTCCGCGTTGATCGTCACGTACTCGTGCGAGAGGTCGGAGAAGAAGACCTCCGTCTCCGCGTTCGGCTCGCCGTCGTTGAGCGCGATCGCGTACTCGACCTCGTCGCCCGCGACGGCCTGCGCGAGCGCCTGCTCGTCGTAGGCCCGCACCGCGCCGGCCTCGCACACCGGCACGCCTTCGATCGCGACGTCGAGGTCGACCGGCAGGTCGAGCAGCACGCCGCCGACCGCCTGCGCGATCCGGCCCCAGTTGGGGTCGCCGCCGTGCAGGGCGCTCTTCACCAGCGGCGAGTTCGCCACCGCCCGTGCGACCCGCTCGACGCGCTCGCCGTCACCGCCGCGCACGACGACGCGCCCGACGCGCTTGGAGCCCTCGCCGTCCTTGACGATCATGAGCGCGAGCTGGCGCAGCAGCGCGTCGAGCGCCTCGCCGAGCGCCAGCTCGTCGGGCGACTCGGGCGCGACCTCGACCCCGCTCGCGCCGCTGCACATGAGGATCGCGGTGTCGTTGGTGGACAGCTGCCCGTCGACGGAGATGCGGTCGAAGGAGCGCTTCACCGTCACGCCGAGCAGCAGGTCGGCGGTCGCGGGGTCGAGCGCCGCGTCGGTCTGCACGAAGCACAGCATCGTCGCGAAGTTGGGCTGGATCATCCCCGCGCCCTTGCACTGCGCGCTCAAGCGCACCGCGCCGCTCGGCAGCTGAACGCTGAGCGCGGCGCGCTTCTCGAACGCGTCGGTCGTCTGGATCGCGGCGGCGAAGTCGGCGTCCCCGTCTGCGCTCAGGCGCTGTCGCGCGGCCTCCAGCCCGCCGATCACGCGGTCGACCGGCAGCTGCACGCCGATCACGCCGGTCGATCCGACCGCGACGCCCGCCGGGTCGAGCCCGGTCAGCCGCGAGGCGGCGATCTGCGTCGCCCCGGCGCTCTCGAAGCCCGGCATCCCGGTCGCCGCGTTGGCGTTGCCGGCGTTGACGGCCAGCGCCCGCAGGTGCGCGAGGTCGCAGCGCTCGCGGCACAGCTGCACCGGCGCCGCCACGACCCCCGAGCGCGTGAATCGCGCCGCGCTCGTCGTCGCCTCGGCGTCGGAGACGAGCAGGCCGACGTCGAGCGCGCCACCCGCCTTGAGCCCGGCCGCGACGCCGGCGGCGCGGAAGCCGGCCGGCAGCCCGCCGTCCAGCTCGGTGACGTGGTCGGGCTTCGGGACCCAGCGCGAGTCGAAGAAGCCTGCGGTCACGAGATCCCCTCCCCCTCCGGGAAGCCGAACATCAGGTTGAGATTCTGGACGGCCTGGGAGGAGGTCCCCTTCCACAGGTTGTCGATCGCGGCGAAGACGAGGACGCGGCCGTCAGGCCGACGGCGAACCGCGATGCGGCAGAGGTTGGTCTCCCGCACGTCCCGCATGCCGGGCGGCCGCTCGACCACCTCTACGAACGGCTCGTCGCCGTACGTCTCTCCGTACAGCTGCTGAAGCTCGCCCTCGTCGATCTCCACGTCGATCAGCGCGTAGGCCGAGATCAGCTCGCCCTGGTCGACGGGCACCAGGTGAGGGATGAACGTCACGCGACAGTTGGCCAGCATCGCCCCGAGCTTCTCCGCGATCTCCGGCTCGTGCCGATGCCCGTCGATGCCGTACGGACTGACGTTCTCCGTGACGCTGACGAAGTGCGTGCGGTCGTTCGCGGCGCGTCCGGCTCCGGACACACCGGTCTTGGCGTCGATCACGAGGTCCGTCAGCCGCAAGTCTGTGAGCGGTGCGATCGCGAGCAGGGCGGCCGTCGGGAAGCAGCCCGGGTTCGCCACCAGATCCGCGCCGGCGATCCGTTCGCGGTGGCCGTCGTAGAAGCCTGCGAGCTCCGGCAGACCGTAGATCGCCTCATCCAGGAGGTCCGGTGCCGGATGCTCGCCGTACCACTGCTGGTAGGTGTCGAGCGACCAGAAGCGGAAGTCGGCGGAGAGGTCGACGACCCGGACGCCCTTCTCGCGCAGTCCCGCGACGACCGGCGCCGCCGCATGGTGCGGGTAGGCGACGACCGCGGCGTCGAGCCCGTCGGCATGGCGGTCGAGGTCGAGCTCCTCCATCGTCAGCGGCACCCGGTAGCGCGGATAGAGGCCGTCCAACCGCTTGCCGGCGTCCGACCGCGACGTCAGCGCCGTCAGCTCGAAGTGCGGATGGCGGTGCAGCAGCGCCGCCGCCAGCGCGCCGGCATACCCGGACGCCCCGAGCACCGCGACCCTAGGCACGGATCCGCCCTCCCACTCTGTCCGCGAGGGCGGTCTCGATCGCGGCGCGGCGCTCGGCGACCTCGTCGTCGGTCAACGTCCGCTCGGGCGAGCGGAAGGCGAGACGCAGCGCGAGCGAGACCTCGTCGTCGCCGATCTGCGCGCCGCGGTAGACGTCGAAGACCTCGACGGCGGCGAGCAGCGGCCCGCCCGCGGCGCGCACCGCGTGCACGACCGCGGCGGCGGCGACCGTCTGCGGCACCACGACCGCGAGGTCCTGGCGCACCTCCGGGAACGACGTGTAGTCCGCGTAGCGAACGGGGCCGGGAACGGCCGCGATGCAGGCGTCGAGGTCGATCTCGAAGCACGCGACGGCCGTCGAGATCTCCCAATCGGCCGCAATCGCCGGGTGCACCTCGCCGATCCAGCCAACCGGGGAGTCGCCCACGACGACCGCAGCAGCCCGGCCCGGATGCAGGAACGGCTCGCGCCCGTCCATGACCGACCACTCGACCCGCAGCGCGTCGAGCAGCGACGCCAGCACGCCCTTGGCGGCGAAGAAGTCGGCCGCCGGTGGCGCCGGCTCGCGCCACGACGGCGCGCGGACCGCGCCTGTGAGGAGCACGCCGACCGTGCCGGGCTCGGCCGGCAGCGGCTCGCCGGGCGCGACGAGGTCGGGCCGGTAGACGGCACCGGACTCGAAGATCGCCACGTCGGGCCGGCCGTGCGCGACGTTGCGTCGCGCGACGTCGAGCAGCGAGCCGAGCAGCGTCGTGCGCATCTGCGCGTGCTCGGCCGACATCGGGTTCTCGACGACGACGGCGCGACGCCGCGGGTCCTCAGCAGGCAGCCGCAGTCTGTCGGCGAGCTCGGGCGCGCTCCACGACCAGCCGATCGCCTCGTGCAGGCCCGCGCCCGCGAGCGTGTCGGCCGCCAGCCGCCGCAGCCGCTGCGCCGGCGTGAGCCGCCCGACGGCGTGGCCGGACGCGGGCAGCGTCGCGGGCAGCTGCTCGACGCCGTCGATCCGCGCGACCTCCTCGATCAGGTCGGCCTCGCGCGTGACGTCGTTGCGGCGGAAGGCCGGCACCGTCACGTCGAGCCCGTCGTCGGCGTCGACGACGCCGAAGCCGAGCGCGGTCAGGATCTCGGCGCTGCGCTCGCGCGCGATCGGCGCGCCGAGCAGCCCGCTCACGCGCGCGTCGCGCAGCCGGATCACCTTGTGCGACCGATCCCAGTCGGCGGGGCCCGCGACGTCGAGCGTGCCGGGCGCGACCCGCGCGCCACACAGCTCGACCAGCAGTCTCGTCGCGAGCGCGAGCGCCTCGGCCGCCTGCTCGGGCGCCAGCCCCTTCTCGTAGCGGCCGGACGCCTCGCTGCGCAGCGCAAGCCGCGTCGAGGTGCGCTGGATGCTGGGGCCGTCCCAGGTCGCCGACTCCAGCAGCACGCGTCTGGTCTCGGTCGAGACCTCCGAGCGCGCACCGCCCATCACGCCGGCCAGCGAGGTGGGACCGTCGTCGTCGCAGATCACGACCATGTCGGGGTCGAGCCTGCGCAGCTCGCCGTCGAGCGTCTCCAGCTCGTCGCCGTCGCGGCCGTCGCGCACGACGAGCCGGCCGCCGGCGACGCGGTCGAGATCGAACGCGTGCAGCGGCTGGCCCGCCAGCAGCATCACGTAGTTCGTGACGTCGACGACGTTCGAGATCGGGCGCTGGCCGGCGGCCATCAGCCGCGCCTTCAGCCACGCCGGCGACGGCCCGACCGTCACGTCCTCGAACACGCGCGCCATGAAGCGCTTGCAGCGCTCCGCCTCCACCGTCACGGCGGCACCCTCGACCGAACCGTCCGTGCCAAGGTCCTCGGCCCACGGCGGGGGTGCCAGCGGCGCGCCGGTCGCGGCGTGCACCTCGCGCGCGACGCCGTAGAGGCCGAGGCAGTCGGGCCGGTTCGGCGTGACCTCCAGCTCCAGCACGTCGGTGGCGATCGGCAGCACGTCGGCGAGCGGCGTGCCCGGCGCGAGCCCGTCGGCGAGCACCATGATCCCCGCTCTCTCGACGCCGATCTCCAGCTCCGGCTCGCTGAGGATCATCCCGCGCGACTCGACGCCGCGCAGCTTCGCCTTGCGCAGCTTCGTCCCGTCGGGCATCACCGCGCCCGGCTGCGCGACCGCGACCGTCTGGCCGGCGGCGACGTTCGGCGCGCCGCAGACGATCTGCTGCGGCTCGGGGCCGCCGAGGTCGACCATGCACACCCGCAGCCGGTCGGCATCCGGATGCTGCTCGGCCGACAGCACCCTGCCGATGGTGAAGCCCTCGACGCTCGGCACGCCGTGGCGCACGACGCGCTCGACCTCGGTGCCGGTCAGCGCGAGCCGCTCGGCGAGCGCGCCCGCGTCGAGCTCGGGCTCGACGTACTCGTGCAGCCAGCTCAGCGGGACCTTCATGACGCGGCCCCCGAGAACTGCTCCAGGAAGCGCAGGTCGTTGTCGTAGAACAGCCGCAGGTCCGAGACGCCGTGCTTGAGGAAGGCGATCCGCTCGACGCCCATCCCGAACGCGAAGCCCTGGATCTTCTCGGGGTCGTAGCCGTGCGCTCTCACATAGGAGAACACGTTCGGGTCGACCATCCCGGCGCCGAGGATCTCGATCCAGCCGGTGCCCTTGCACAGCGGGCAGCGCGCGCCCTCGCGCGTGAGGCCGTCCCTGCAGTTGAAGCAGGAGACGTCGACCTCGACGCTCGGCTCGGTGAACGGGAAGAAGTGCGGGCGCAGGCGCACCTGGCGCTCCTCGCCGAAGATCGCGCGCGCGAACGCGAGCAGCGTGCCCTTGAGGTCGGCGAGCGTGATGTCCTCGTCGACCGCGAGGCCCTCGATCTGGTGGAACTGCGGCGTGTGCGTCGCGTCGGAGTCGCGCCGGTAGACGCGGCCGGGCACGATCAGGAAGATCGGCGGCGGCTGCTGCTCCATCGCGCGCACCTGCATCGGCGAGGTGTGCGTGCGCAGGACGACGTCGTCCGCGACGTAGAAGGTGTCGCTGCGCAGCCGCGCCGGATGCGCGGGGTCGTGGTTGAGCGCGTCGAAGTTGTAGGAGACGCGCTCGATCTCGGGGCCCTCGGCGACGGTGTAGCCGAGCCCGACGAACACGTCCTCGATCTCGCGCCGGGTCTGGGTCAGCAGGTGCAGCCCGCCGGCAGCCGGCCGCGGCGCGCCGGGCAGCGTGACGTCGACGCGGTCGGCCGCGAGCCGCTGCTCCAGCTCCGCGCCGGCCAGCTGCGCGTTGCGCGCCTCGATCAGGTCCTCGAGCGCCTTGCGCGCGACGTTCGCCGCCTTGCCGACCGCGCCCCGCTGCTCGGGCGGCAGCTGCGCGACGCCGCGCAGCAGGTTCGGCAGCTCCGCTCTGCGGCCGAGGAACTGCACGCGCGCCTGCTCCAGCGCGTCGCTCGTGGTGGCGGCGGCGATCACCGCCTCCCCCTCCTGCCGCAGCTGTTCGATCCGCTCGATCATGCGGCGTCCATCCTATGGTCCGCGGGAGCGGCGGGGTCGGCTTCCCGCGTGACCTCGTAGAGCGCGACGGTCGCGGCCATCGCGGCGTTGAGCGACTCCGACGCGATCGGGATCCGCACGACCGCATCGCACGCGGCGAGCACGTCGTCCGGAAGCCCGTCCCGCTCGGCGCCGAGGAGCAGCGTGGCGGGCGCCCCGGCGCTGCCGAGCGCGTCCGGCAGCGCCGCGATCGGCTCGCCCGCGTGCGCGTCGAGCGCTACGACGGTGCCGGGCAGAGCCGCGACGAACGCGGTGGCGTCCAGTCGCGCCGAGCCGGGCGCCGGCACCCGCGCGAGCGCCACCGCGAACAGCGCACCCATCGACGCCCGCACCGCCTTCGGCCCATACGGGTCGGCGCAGTGCGGCCCGAGCGCGACCGAGGCGGCGCCGAACGCGAGCGCCGAGCGCAGGATCGTGCCGACGTTGCCCGGATCGGCGATGCCGTGCAGTGCGACGCACACCGGCCCGGCGGGCGCCTGCGCCCACCGCTGCTCGTAGACCGCCAGCGCCCGCGTGCCCGACCCCAGCTGCGAGACGCCGGCCAACAGCTCCGGCTCCACCTCCACGCCGTCCAGCCCGCTGCCCGCCGCGCAGTAGCGCTCCAGCGCCGGCCAGCCGGCCGCGTCCGCAGCGGCCAGCAGATCCTCGCCCTCCGCGACGAACCGGCCCGTCTGCTCGCGCGAGCGCCGCCGCGCGAGCTTGCGGATCTCCTTGAGGCGGTCGTTGTGCGGGGAGCTGATGGTCACGGGGTCCTTAAACGAAGAGGGCGCCGTCCTTGCGGAAGCGGCGCCCGGTGAGAGTTGCGTCGGCGGTTCGGCTAGGCAGCCGCAGCCAACGCCTCGCGGGCGTTGTCGGCGAATCGGCGGAACGCCTCAGCGTCGCGGACGGCGATGTCCGCGAGGATCTTGCGGTCGACCTCGACCCCGGCCAGCTTCAGGCCGTGCATGAATTGCGAGTAGGAGAGGTCGTTCTGACGCGCCGCCGCGTTGATGCGCGTGACCCACAGGCGACGGAAGTCGCGCTTGCGGTTGCGGCGATCGCGGTAGCGGTACTGGTCGGCCTTGAGCAAGGCCTCCTTCGCGCGTCTGTAGTTGTGGTTCGCCTGGCCGCGGAAGCCTCTGGTCTGCTCGAGGACCTCGCGCCGCTTCTTCTTCGCGGCGACGGAGCGCTTGACGCGGGTCACTTGCCCGCCCCCAGCAGCTTCTTGACGCGCGGGGCGTCATGGTCCGAGATCACGGCGGGCTTGCCGTGGTGCCGCTTCACCTTCGGCGACTTCTTCTCGAGGATGTGGCTCGTGAACGCGTGACGGCCGCGGACCTTGCCCTTGGCGGTCAGCTTGAAGCGCTTCTTGGCGCCTGAATGGCTCTTCATCTTCGGCATCGGAGTCGAGAAGTAAAGCAGAGAACGCCCCCTGCGCGCCGTGTGACCCGCCCTCCGTCGACGAACGCGCCGGTGCAGCGGCTCGCCGCCGCCGGCGAGGCGGCTAGCGCGCCGCCGCGCGCTTCGCTGCGGGTCTTCTGGCGGCCGGTCTGGCGGGCGCTCTCGCGTCGCCGGCCGGTCTCGCGTCGGCAGCCGGTCTGGCGGGCGCTCTCGCGTCGGCGGCCGGTCTGGCGGGCGCTCTCGCGTCGGCGGCCGGTCTGGCGGGCGCTCTCGCGTCGGCGGCCGGTCTGGCGGACGCTCTCGCGTCCGCGGGTGCCGCAGCTCTCGCCTCGGCGGCCGGTGTCGCCTCGGTCGTGTCGGCTGCGCCGTCGTCGGCGGCCGCTCTTCCGTCCGCCCCGCCATCGGCCAGCACGGCCTTCGACGGGCCGAGCATCATCGTCATGTTGCGGCCGTCCTGGATCGGACGCTGCTCGACGACGGCCAGCTCGGCCAGCTCCTCCGCAAGTCTCTCCAGCAGCACCACACCACGCTCCGGGTGGGTCACCTCGCGCCCGCGGAACATGATCGTGATCTTGACCTTGTCCTTGTGCTTGAGGAAGCGGGTGACGTGCCCCTTCTTCGTGTCGTAGTCGTGCTGCGCGATCTTCGGCCGGAACTTGATCTCGCGGATCGTGATCTGCTGCTGGTGCTTGCGCGCGGCCTTCTGCTTCTGCGCCAGCTCGTACTTGTACTTCGAGTAGTCGAGCACGCGGCAGACGGGCGGACGCGCCTCGGGGGCCACCTCGACGAGGTCGAGATCCCTTTCCTGCGCGTACTTCAGCGCGTCGGGCGTCTTGAGGATGCCGACCTGGGCACCCTCGTCGTCGATGAGCCGCACCTCGGGAACGCGAATGCGTTCGTTGATGCGCGTCGTGTCCCGCTCAGGCGGGCGCCGGTCGAATCGTCGTGGGACCGGCACTTAGCTGGCGGCGTGGTGGCGCGTCAAGCGGGGTTGCGCGATGTGGTGGACGGACTGTTCATCAACGTGCGGCGAGTATAGCGGCGCCGGCCCCGAGCGCGACGGGTCCATCGTCACCGGGCACGCGCGGCCGTCTGCTCGGCGATCCACGCCGCCAGCTCGTTCACCGGCACGCCTCTCGCCTCCTCCGCCCCGTGCTCGCGCACGGAGACGGTGCCCGCCTCGGCCTCGGCGTCGCCGACGACGAGCATCAGCGGGATCTTGCGCAGCTCGGCGTCGCGGACCTTGCGCCCGACCGACTCGCCGCGGTCGTCGAGCTCGGCGCGCACGCCGGCCGCCCGCAGCGCCTCCACGACCTCGGCCGCATACGCGGCGTGGCGGTCGGCGATCGACAGCACGATCGCCTGCACCGGCGCCAACCAGACCGGGAAGCGGCCGGCCAGATGCTCGATCAGGATCCCGACGAAGCGCTCGTAGGAGCCGAACGCGGCGCGATGGATCATCACCGGCCGGTGCTCGGCGTCGTCGGCGCCGATGTAGACGAGCCCGAAGCGCTCCGGCATCGAGTAGTCGAGCTGCACCGTGCCGAGCTGCCACGAGCGGCCGAGCGAGTCCTTGACGTGGTAGTCGATCTTCGGGCCGTAGAAGGCGCCGTCGCCCTCGTTCAGCGCGTAGTCCAGGCCCTTCGCCTCCAGCGCCCGACGCAGCTTGCCCTCGGCGCGATCCCACATCTCGTCGCTGCCGATGCGCTGCTCGGGGCGCGTCGACAGCTCCAGCTCGACGTCGAAGCCGAACAGGCCGAGCGTCGCGAAGGCGAAGTCGAGGCAGCCGATCACCTCGTCCTGCACCTGCTCCTCGGTGCAGAAGATGTGGGCGTCGTCCTGCGCGAAGTGCCGCACGCGCAGCAGGCCGTGGAGCGTGCCGGACGGCTCGTAGCGGTGCAGCAGGCCGGGCTCGGAGAACCGGATCGGCAGCTCTCTGTAGGAGTGGCGCTCGGTCGAGTAGAGGTGCGCGTGGCCGGGGCAGTTCATCGGCTTGATCGCCATCTGCCGGTCCTCGGCGCTCGTGACGAACATGTTCTCGCGGTACTTGCCCCAGTGGCCGGAGGTCTCCCACAGCGTGCTGTCGTAGATCTGCGGCGTCTTGACCTCTGTGTATCCGTGGAGCTCGCCCATCTCGCGGGACAGCGCGACGAGCTGGTTGAAGACGCGCGTACCGTTCGGCAGCCAGAAGGCGGCGCCGGGCGCGACCGGCGAGAAGCGGAACAGCTCCAGCTCGGCGCCGAGCTTGCGGTGGTCGCGCGCCTTCGCCTGCTCGAGGCGCTCGAGGTGCGCGGCCAGGTCGTCCTTGGAGAAGAACGCGGTGCCGTAGATGCGCGTGAGCATCGTGCGGCTCGCGTCGCCGCGCCAGTAGGCGCCCGCGACCGACTGCAGCTTGAACGCCTTGATGCGCTTCGTGCCGGGGCCGTGCGGGCCGCGGCAGAGGTCGGTGAAGGGACCGTTGGTGTAGAGCGAAACGGTCTCCACGCCCTCTCTCTGGATCAGGTCCTCGATCAGCTCGACCTTGTACGGCTGGTCCTCGCGCACGAAGCGCTCGAGCGCGTCCCCCACCGGCACGTCCTCGCGCGCGAAGCGCTCGTCGGCCTTGACGTGCTCGCGCATCTTCGCCTCGATGCGCTCGAAGTCGGCGTCGGAGACCGCCACGCCGTCGGGGAACTCGAAGTCGTAGTAGAAGCCGTCGTCGATCGGCGGGCCGATCGAGATCTTCACGCCCGGATACAGCTCCATCACGGCGGCGGCCAGCACGTGCGCCGTGTCGTGGCGCAGCAGCTCGAGCGCATCGTCGCTGGAGGGCGTGACGACCTCCAGTCGCGCGCCGTCGTGCAGCGGCGCGGCGAGGTCGCGCGGCTGGCCGTCGACCTTCACCGCGAGCGCCGCGCGCGCGAGGCCGGCGCCGATCGCGGCGGCGGCGTCGGCGCCGGTGGCGCCGTCGTCAAGCTGCAGCTCGGTGTCGTCGGGCAGGAGAATCCGCATCGGAGGGGCATCCTAGCTTTGCGCCGCCGCCGACCGGTCGGCCAGCTCGCCCAGCAGGTCGGCGATGCGCGCGCGGCGCGCCTCGATCTCCTCGCGCAGGGTCTCCAGCTCCGCCGCACGGCGGTCGACGGCCGCCAGCTGGCGCTCGGCGAGCGCGTCGAGGCGATGGAGGATCCGCTCGCGCTCGCCGGGCTCCTCGGTGCGGTGCAGCTCGCCGCGCAGCGCGGCGCGCTCGTCGTCGACGGCCACCAGCTCGCGCAGCTCCTCCAGCGGGACGCCGAGCAGGTTGCGCATCCGCAGCAGCTCGCTGAGCCGCTCGACGTCCTGATCGTCGTAGAGGCGGTGCTGACCGGCGGCGCGGCCCTCGCCCCGCGGCAGCAGCCCCTTCTCCTCGTAGTAGCGGATCGTGCGCGGGGTCGTGCCGACGAGGCGTGCGGCGTCGCCGATCCGCAGCATCTCCCCCGGCTCGCTCACGCCGCCCCCTCCCCGCGCGGGCGCATCAGCGAGACGAACGCACCGAGCAGCGAGAACGCCCGCGAGCACCCACAGCGCCGTGTGCATGTTCGCGATGAACGGCGCGAGCTGCTGCGGCGTGAGGCCCGAGGCGAGGCCGGAGAAGATCTTGAAGAGGACGTCTCTCGGCACGGCCGCGGTGATGACGGCGAGCACGAAGGCGATCGACAGGATCGCGCCCGTGTTCTGCAGCATCATCCGCGCGCCGGCGGCGATCCCGCGGCGGTGCGGCGGCACGGTCCCCATCATCGCCGCGGTGTTCGGCGAGTTGAACATGCCCGAGCCGATCCCGACGACGAACATCCACAGGCCCGCGAGCCAGTAGGCGGTGTCGGCCTGAAGCATCGTCATGCCGGCGAGTCCCGCCGCGGTGACGACCATCCCGAGCGCCGCGAGCGTGCGCGAGCCGCGCCGGTCCGCCCACGCGCCGGCGAGCGGCGAGGAGATCAGCATCCCGACGGCCAGCGGCGCGAGCTTGAGCCCGGCCGTGATCGGGTCGTCGCCCTGCGCGCCCTGGAAGTAGAAGACGAACACGAACATCAGCGCGAAGCGCGAGACGCCGTTGATGAACGCGGCGCCGGTGGCGGCGGCGAACAGGCGGTTCTGGAAGATCGTCAGGTCGAGCATCGGCGCGCGGCCACGGTGCTCGATCAGCACGAACAGCGGCAGCAGCACGGCGCCGGCGATCAGGCTGGCGATGACGACCGGGTCGTCCCAGCCCGACAGCCCGCCCTTCGAGATGCCCAGCACGAGGCCGGTGAGACCGGCGACGAACGTGACCGTCCCGAGCGGGTCGAAGCCGCGCACGCTGTCGGGTCTGGCCAGCTCGTGCAGGATCAGCCCGCCCCACAGCGAGCCGAGCAGCGCGAGCGGCACGTTGAACCAGAAGACCCACTGCCACGAGATCGCGACGAGCGCGCCGCCGAGCACCGGCCCGATCACGAGCCCGACCGCGGCGACCATGACGTTCGTGCCCATCGCGACGCCGAGCTGCTCGCGCGGGAAGGCGTCGGTGACGAGCGCGGAGGCGTTGGCGAACAGGAACGCGGCGCCGACGCCCTGGAAGACGCGCCACAGGATCAGCTGCGTGCCGTCGGCCGCGAAGCCGGCGCCGAGCGAGGCGAGCGCGAAGACGACGAAGCCGGCGACGTAGGCGCGCCTGCGGCCGAACAGGTCCGACAGGCGCCCGCACGTGAGGACGAGCACGGTCGAGGCGATCATGTAGGCGAGGATCACCCACACGAGCGCGAGCAGGCTCGTCCCGAGCTCGCGCTCGAGATCTGGCAGCGCGATGATCAGCGTGCCCGAGTTCGTCGTCGCGAGCAGCATCCCGAGGCTCGTGCACGACAGCGCCCACCACTTGTAGTGCTCGTGGCCGGCATCGACGCCGATCCGCCGGCGGCCCGGCGCGGCGGTCGTGGTCGTGGTCGTGGTGTCGGTCGTGCTCACGGTCGCGGTCGCTGAGAACTGAATCCTTACGTGAACGTCAGATTCTAGCGTGGACCTGTGCGAGCGCTGCCACGGCCCCGAGCCGGGCCCGCCTACTGCCGGTACTTCTCGACGACGTCCGCGGGGCGCTCGGTCGCCTCGTCGGGATCGCCGCCGGCGTCGCGCAGCGCGATCCGCTGGCGCAGGAGGTCCCACAGCCGGTCCAGCTCGACGCGGATCTCCTCCAGGCGCGCGATGTCCGCCGCCTGCGTCGGGTCCGCCTCGCCCTCGCGCTCGCGCAGCGTCAGGCGCTCCTGCTCCAACGCCTCGATCTGCTCACGGATCTGCTCGTCGGTCGGCATCGCCACCTGCTCCTGTCGTCGGTGGGAGCGAGTCTACCCGCGCGCGCAGCCACGCCCCACGGGCTGCCGCCCGCACGGCGTTCCCGCCGGGAGCACCCCCTGGCGCAGGCACAGTTCTTGACACAGTCCAAATTCGGACCGATGATGTGGCGATGCCCGTGCAGCCTCCCGTCGCACCCGCCGACCTTCTGCGCCAGCACGGAGTCCAGGTCACCGCCCAGCGCCTCGCGGTCCTGCGAGCGGTGTCCGGCGAGGCGCACGGCACCGCCGACGACCTCGCCGAGGCCGTGCGGGCCGAGATCGGCGCCATCTCGCGCCAGGCCGTCTACGACGCGCTCGGCGTCCTCGTCGAGAAGGGCCTCGTGCGCCGCATCCAGCCGTCCGGCTCGCCGGCCCGTTACGAGGCGCGGGTGGACGACAACCACCACCACCTGATCTGCCGTGACTGCGGCCGGATCGTCGACGTCGACTGCGCGGTCGGCGCGACGCCGTGCCTGGAGGCCGCCGACGACCACGGCTACGAGATCGACGAGGCCGAGGTCGTCTACTGGGGCCGCTGCCCCGCCTGTCTGGCAGCAGCCGACTGACAACCAGCACCACAGGAGAGCGATGAGCACCACCGAGGAGCACGGACCCGTCACGACCAGCGACGAGCACAGACCGATGGGTTGTCCCGTGATGCATGCCGAGCACCAGGCGGTCGGGATCACGGCGAACCAGCACTGGTGGCCGAACCAGCTGAACCTGCGGATCCTCCGCCAGAACCCCGCCAAGGCCGATCCGATGGGCGAGGCGTTCGACTACGCGAAGGAGCTCGAGGGGCTCGACTTCGACGCCGTCGCCGCGGACGTCGACGCGCTCATGACCGACTCGCAGGACTGGTGGCCGGCGGACTACGGCCACTACGGACCGCTGTTCATCCGCATGTCGTGGCACGCCGCGGGCACCTACCGCATCGCCGACGGCCGTGGCGGCGGGGGCAGCGGCGCGCAGCGCTTCGCCCCGCTCAACAGCTGGCCGGACAACGCCAACCTCGACAAGGCGCGCCGGCTGCTGTGGCCGATCAAGCAGAAGTACGGCCGCAGGCTCTCGTGGGCCGACCTGCTCGTGCTCGCCGGCAACCGCGCGCTGGAGACGATGGGCTTCAGAACGTTCGGCTTCGGCTTCGGCCGCGAGGACGTCTGGGCGCCCGAGGAGGACGTCTACTGGGGTCCCGAGCGCGAGTGGCTCGGCGACGAGCGCTACCGCGGCGACCGCGAGCTGGCGAACCCGCTCGGCGCCGTGCAGATGGGCCTGATCTACGTCAACCCCGAGGGACCGAACGGCAAGCCCGACCCGCTGGCGGCGGCGCGCGACATCCGCGAGACGTTCGCCCGCATGGCGATGAACGACGAGGAGACCGTCGCGCTGATCGCCGGCGGCCACACGTTCGGCAAGACCCACGGCGCCGCCGTGCCCGACGACTACGTCGGTCCCGAGCCGGAGGGCGCCCCGCTCGCCGAGCAGGGCCTCGGCTGGGAGAGCAGCTTCGGCAGCGGCAAGGGCGACGACACGATCACCAGCGGCCTGGAGGGCGCCTGGACGAACGACCCGGTCAAGTGGGACAACGGCTTCTACGACAACCTCTTCGGCTACGAGTGGGAGCTGACGAGAAGCCCCGCCGGCGCCTACCAGTGGACGCCGACCAACCCCGAGGCGCAACAGGCGACGCCCGTCGCGCACGACCCGTCGAAGCGGACGGCGCCGATGATGGCCACGACCGACATCGCGCTGAAGACGGACCCGGTGTACCTGGAGATCTCCCAGCGCTTCCACGCGAACCCGGACGAGCTGGCCGACGTGTTCGCGCGCGCCTGGTACAAGCTGCTGCACCGCGACATGGGCCCCGCCTCCCGCTATCTCGGGCCGTGGGTCCCCGACGAGGAGCTGCTGTGGCAGGACCCGGTCCCCGCGGCCGGCCACGAGCCGATCGACGACGCCGACGTCGCCGCGCTGAAGGCGACGATCCTCGACGCCGGCCTGTCGGTCTCACAGCTCGTCTCGACCGCGTGGGCGTCCGCCTCGACCTACCGCGACACCGACAAGCGCGGTGGCGCCAACGGCGCGCGGATCCGGCTCGAGCCGCAGGCCGGCTGGGACGTGAACGACGGCGTCGCGCCGGTGCTCGACGCGCTCGCGGGCGTCCAGCGGGACTTCAACGACGCCCAGACCGGCGGCAAGCGCGTCTCGCTCGCGGACCTGATCGTGCTGGGCGGCTGCGCGGCCGTCGAGGCGGCGGCGAAGGCGTCCGGGCACGACGTGCAGGTGCCGTTCTCGCCGGGGCGCACCGACGCCTCGCAGGAGCAGACCGACGCCGACTCGTTCGCCGTGCTCGAGCCGCGGTCCGACGGCTTCCGCAACTATCTGCAGGACGGCGGGGCGATCGCGGCCGAGCACCTGCTGTTGGACAAGGCGTTCATGCTGACGCTGTCCGCGCCCGAGATGACGGCGCTGCTCGGCGGCATGCGCGTGCTGGGCGCCAACGCCGGCGACGCGCAGCACGGCGTCTTCACCGACCGGCCGGGGACGCTCACGAACGACTTCTTCGTGAACCTGCTCGACCTCTCGACGGAGTGGCAGGCGACCTCGGACGCCGCGGACGTGTTCGAGGGCCGCAACCGCGAGACCGGCGAGCTGCGCTGGACGGGGACCCGCGTCGACCTCGTCTTCGGCTCCAACTCCGAGCTGCGCGCGATCGCCGAGGTCTACGGCAGCGACGACGCCGAGCGGACGCTCGTGGACGACTTCGTGGCGGCGTGGGCCAAGGTCATGGACCTGGACCGCTTCGACCTCGCGTGATCTGAGACAGAAGGGATCGCCGGGCAGCGCGGCACCGAGGCCTGCGCTGCTCGGCCGCTCCCGAGCGGCGAACCGGTGCCTCCCTCCGGATCGGCCGCTATGGTCGCGCGGACGTGTCCTCCAGCCGCCGACGCCTCGTCGCACTTGCTGCCCTCGCCGCGATGGCGCTGCTCGCCGGCTGCGGCGGCGGCACGACGACGGTCGTCGAGCGAACGATCGTGCAGACGGTTCCCGCCGGCGACGGAACGACCGCGACGACGCCGACCACGACGGGCCAGGACGGCGGCACATCCTCCGGCGGCGCTGGCGGTGCCACGACGCCGAGCGAGGCGCCGACCGAGATCCGCACGCTGAGCGCCTTCCGCAGCCCGACCGGGAACATCGGCTGCATGCTCTTCGCGGCGCTGGCGCGCTGCGACGTCGCCGACCGGCGGTGGTCACTGCCGGCGCGGCCGGCGTCGTGCCCGGACCAGGTCGAGTTCGGCCAGGGGGCGCAGGTCGGCCGCCAGGGAGCCGGCCGCCTCGTCTGCGCCGGCGACACCGCGCGGGACCCGACCGCCCCCGTGCTCGCCTACGGCACGGGTGCCTCGATCGGGCCATTCGTCTGCGTGAGCCGCAGCAGCGGCATGACCTGCACGAACTCCCGCACCGGTCACGGCTTCACCGTGACCGCTCAGGACTACCGCCTGTTCTGAGCCCGGGATTCGATCGTGTCAGCGTGGACGCCGTAGTACTCCTCGGCCTGCCGCGCCTCCTCCGTTCCCAGCGCGGCTTGCAGGGTCTCCATGTCCGGAGTCTCGATCGGCACGGCGGTCACGTCGTTGCTGCCGGCGGGATCGCGGAAGGCGGTGGTCTTCATCCCGTGCCGCTCGAAGAACTCCGCTCGTCGCCCGCGCGGACGCCGATGCGGCGCGTGCGGGCGGTGTCGGTCGCGGTCATCGGCTGAATCGCATCCTTACGTCAACGTAAGAATAGCCGGAGCACCGGCCGCAAGCTTGCGCGCATTCGCGCCAACGCCGGTGTCAACTTGTTGACAGCAGCGTTGAAATCCGTGTAGCCTCGCTCCCATGGAGGAGGACACCGCCGTCGCAGCGGTCCCGGCCGAGGACACCCGGCCGCGTCTGGACCGCGAGCGCATCCTCGACGCAGCCGAGGCGATCGTCGCGAGCGAAGGCGTCGCCAAGCTCACGATGCGCCGCCTCGGCACCGACCTCGGCGTCGACCCGACCGCCGTCTACCGCTACTACCGCAACAAGGACGAGCTGCTGATCGCGCTCACCGACCGGCTGTTCGCGACGCAGGCCGAGGTCGACCCGACGGCCGACTGGCGCGACCAGCTCAAGGCCGTGCTGCGGCACGCGGTCAACCGCTACCGCTCCAGCCCGGAGCTGGCTCTGCTGCTGGCGGTCCAGCCGGACGACACGCCCAGCCTCCAGGCGATCGCCGAGAAGGAGCTCGCGATGCTGGCCGAGGTCGGCCTCTCACCGCAGGACGCCGCCCTGATGCACCAGGTCATCGAGAGCCACGTCGTCGGCACCGGGCTCTACTACGCACTCAGCGAGCAGCGCAGCGGCGGCGACCCGCGCGTGCGCGACCCCTCGGCCATGCGCCGCGTCTATGCGCTGCTGCCGGCCGACCGCTTCCCGCACGCGATCGCGGCGGCGCCCTACCTCTTCCCCAGCTTCGAGGAGAGCTTCGGTTTCGTCACCGACATGATCATCGACACGATCGAGCGTCTGGCGCAACGCAGCTCCCCCGCCCCCGGTCAACCCCCCCACGATGGAGCGCCCGCATGAAGCGCATTCCCCTGGCAGGTGCGGCCGTCGCCGCCCTCGCAGCCCTGGCGGCCAGCGGCTGCGGAAAGGCCAGCTCGAACACGGCGACCGTCGGCACCTCGCCGACGGCCGGCCTGACCGCGACGACCGCGGCTCCGACGCACGACGTCGGGGCGATCACCTGGACGCTCTACCGCGACGTGGGGTCGCTCGACCCGATCCAGGCATTCGACTACCCCGAGAACACGGTCGTCACGGCGCTGTGCGACTCGCTGCAGCGCCAACAGCCGGACGGCACGATCGTCCCCGGCCTCGCGACCCTCTCGCATCCAAACGACACGACGCTCGTCGTCACGCTCCGGGGCGACGCGAGATTCTGGGACGGCAAGCCGGTCACGGCCGACGACGTGGCCTTCAGCCTCAAGCGCGCCGCCGATCCCAACGGCGGCGGCTTCTACAGCCCGCTGTTCTCGCGCGTCGCGTCGATCGAGCGAACGTCCGAGAAGGTCGTGACGGTCAAGCTGACGCAGCCGGACTACTGGCTCGACGGCGAGCTCTCGCAGATGGCCGGGGTCGTCGTCGAGCAGGCGTACGCGCAGGCGAAGGGTCGCGCGTTCGGCACCCCGAAGGGCGGCACGATGTGCTCCGGGCCCTTCAAGGTCGCAAGCTGGGACCCGGGCTCCGACCTCACGGTCGACCGCAACGCCGACTACTGGGACGCATCCCACCGCGCCAGGGTCGCCGAGATCCACTTCAACGGCGTTCCGGACGACGCGAGCCTCACGAGCGGCTTCCTGACCGGCGCGATCGACGGCGCCTACCCGCTGGCGCTCAGCACGATCGACCAGCTCAAGAAGAGCGGCAAGGTCACGGTCGTCGACGGGCCGTCGTGGGCGACGGACGCGATCGTCATCTCCAACCTGAAGGGCGTGCTCGGCGACGTGCGCGTGCGCCAGGCGCTGTCGCTCGCGATCGATCGCAAGGCGTACATCGCGCAGGTCTACCACGGCGACGGGCAGCTGCCCCGCACGCTCGCCAACCCCGGCGCATGGGGCTACGCCCGCGACGTCTTCCAGGCCGACTGGAACAAGCTCCCCGAGGCCGACCAGAACGTCGCCAAGGCGAAGGACCTGATCCGGCAGGCCGGCGCGGCCGGCAAGACGATCACGCTCGGCATGACGCCCGAGGTGGCGAGCCTCCAATCGGCCGCGACCGCGTTCCGCAGCGCCGGCGAGGCGATCGGCCTCAAGGTGAAGTTCAAGGCGGTCTCCGCGCAGAGCTTCATCAACTTCTTCATCGACCCCAAGGCGCGCGCGGACATCGACGGCTTCCCGACCACCAACTTCCCCGACTACGCCGATCCGGCGGCGTTCTACCGGACGTTCGCGCTGAAGGACGGGTCGCAGAACTTCTCCGGATTCGACGATCCCGCGATCACGTCGGAGCTGAACGCGGCGCGCTCGATCGCCGACCCCGTCGAGCGGGCCAAGCTCGTCGCGAAGGCCGGCGACCGCATCGCGCGGCAGCTGCCGTGGATCCCGCTGGCCGCGCTGGACAACGTGCTCATCATGTCGAGCAAGCTGACCGGCGCGCCCGCCTCCTTCGTCTACATGGGCGGGCCGTGGGCCAACCTCATCGGCGGCAGATGAGATGTGGGCATTCGTCGCACGGCGCGCGGCGATGCTCGTGGCTGCCCTGCTGGTCTCGAGCTTCGTGATCTTCGGATCGCTGGAGCTCGCGCCCGGCAACCCGCTCGCGACGCTCTCCGGCGGCAGGACGCTGCCGCCGGGGGCGGCCGCCCAGCTGCGCGCGCAGTACCACCTCGACGATCCGTTCCTGTCGCGCTATGTGCACTGGATGGGCAACGCGCTCCACGGCGACCTCGGCACGTCGATCGCGTTCCGCGAGCCGGTCTCGTCGCTGATCGGCGCGCGCGCCGGCGTGACGATCGAGCTCGTGCTCTACGCCGCCCTCCTTATCGTCGTCTTCGGCGTCGGACTCGGCGTGGCGGCGGGACTCAGGCGCGGGGCGTTCGACACGGCGACGATCGTCACGACGACGGTGCTCGCCGCCGTCCCGTCGTTCGTCGCGGCGATCGTGCTGCTGAGCATCTTCGCCGTCGACCTCGGGTGGTTCCCGGCGCTCGGCGCGGGCACGGGCTTCGGCGACTCGATCAAGCACCTCACGCTTCCGGCGGTGGCGCTGGCGCTCTCGGCGATGGCGATCGTCGTGCGCGTGACGCGCGTGAGCGTCCGCACCGAGCTCGCACGCGAGCACGTCCAGACCGCGGTCAGCCGCGGCATCCCCTACCCCCAGCTCGTGCGCCGGCACGTGCTGCGCAACACGGCGATCCCGGTGACGACGGTCGTCGGGATCACCGTCACGTCGTTGATCGCGCTGTCGGCGGTCGTCGAGCGCGCGTTCAGCCTGGACGGCCTGGGGGCGGCACTCGTGCGGGCCTCGCTGTCGAAGGACTTCGCCGTCGTGCAGGGCATCGCGCTGCTGTTCGTGGCGGCGTTCGTGCTCGCCAACGCGATCGTCGACCTGCTCTACGCCGTGCTCGACCCGCGCGTGGCTATCGGGAGCCGGGCGTCGTGAGCAGCGGCGCGGGCGCGATCGGTGCGGTCCGCAGCCGCCGGCGGCGGATCGCCAAGCGCGACGGCGTCGTGATCGGCTGCGCGGTCGTCATCGGCATCGCGGTGCTGATGGCCGTCTTCGGGCCGCTGCTCGCGCCGCACGACCCGAACACCGCCAGCCTCGCCGACGCGTTCGTCGGCCCCGGGCCGGGCCATCTGCTCGGCTTCGACGGGCAGGGGCGCGACCTGCTGAGCCGCCTGCTGACCGGCGCGCGCACGTCGATGGCGGGACCGTCGCTGGTGGTGGCCGGCTCGGTGGCGGCCGGGACGACGCTGGCGATCGCCGCGGCGTGGGCGGGCGGCTGGATCGACTCGGTCATCTCGGCCGGGCTCGACATCCTCTTCGCGTTTCCCGCGATCGTGCTCGCGATCCTCGCCGCCGCCACCTTCGGCACCGGGCTGCTCGCGCCGGCGCTCGCGCTCGCGATCGCCTACACCCCCTACATCGCGCGCGTCCTGCGCGGCGCCGCGCTGCGCGAGCGGGCGCGCGAGTACGTCGCCGCGTGCGAGGTGCAGGGCCTCTCCGCCGTCGCGATCTGCGCCCGGCACCTGGTCCCCAACCTGCTGGCGCTGATCGTCGCCCAGGCGACGCTGATGTTCGGCTACGCGATGGTCGACTTCGCCGCGATCTCCTACCTCGGGCTCGGCATCCAGCCGCCGGCGGCCGACTGGGGCGTGATGGTGGCCAGCGGTCAGCTGGGCGTGCTGCAGGGCTATCCGGCGGAGTCGCTCGCGGCGGGCCTGTGCATCGTCGTCGTGGTCGTCGCCGTGAACCTGCTGGGCGAGCGACTGGCCGCGGCCGGCAGCGAGCGGGCTGCCGCATGAGCGCGCCGCTGCTGGAGATCGAAGGGCTCGCCGTGCGCCTGCTGGTCGCAGGCCGGATGCCGACCGTCCTGCACGACGTCTCGCTGGAGATCGCCGCCGGCGAGGCGCTCGGACTGGTGGGTGAGTCGGGGTCGGGCAAGTCGATGACGGCCAGGGCGGTCGCGCGCCTGCTGCCGCCGGCCGCGCAGGTCGACGGCGAGATCCGCTTCGACGGGCGCTCAGTGCGCGCGCTCAAGGGCACGGCACTGCGCGACTACCGCAGCGAGGTCGCGATGGTCTTCCAGGATCCGCGCGCGCACGTCAACCCGGTTCGCACGATCGGGGACTTCATGACGGAGGCGCTGCGCGTGCGCAAGGTGCCGATCGCGGCCGCACGGCGCCGCGCCGTGGCAGCGCTCGCCGACGTCGGCATCGGCGACGCCGAGCGCCGCATGCGCCAGTACCCGCACGAGCTGTCCGGGGGTCTGCTGCAGCGCGTGATGATCGCCTCCACCCTGCTGATCGAGCCGCGCCTGCTGCTCGCCGACGAGCCGACGACGGCGCTCGACGTCACCACGCAGGCGGAGGTGATGGCGATCCTCGACGAGCTGCGGCGCGACCACGGCATGGCGCTGCTGTTCATCACCCACGACCTCGACCTCGCGGCGGCCGTATGCGACCGCACGTCGGTGATGTACGCCGGGCAGATCGTCGAGACGCAGGCCAGCGCCTGTCTGCACGAGGACCCGCTGCACCCCTACACGGCGGCGCTCGCCAGCGCGCGGCCGACGCTGGAGGCGAGCGTGCACCGGCTGACGGCGATCCCCGGACGGCCGGTCAGCGCCTTCGAGGCGCCGGACGGCTGCGCGTTCGCGCCCCGCTGCGCCTTCGCGCAGGACGCCTGCCGCGCCGCGCGGCCGCCGCTCGAGCGGCACGACGGCGCCGCCGTGCGCTGCATCCGCTCGGCCGAGCTGCGCAGCGAGCTGGCGGAGGCGGCGCACCATGCGTGAGGCGGTGCTCGAGGCGACGGGGCTGCACAAGCGGTTCGGCGAGACCGTCGCCGTCGCGGACGTCGACCTGCGGGTGGCCGCGGGCGGCTCGCTGGCGATCGTCGGCGAGTCCGGCTCCGGCAAGACGACCGTGGCGAAGATGCTCGTCGGGCTCACGACGCCGAGCGCCGGCACGATTTTCGCCTGCGGGCGCGATCGCAGCACCCCCGTGCGCTCCGCCCGCGAGCGCCGCGTGCGCGGCGGCGAGGTGCAGATCGTCTTCCAGGACCCGTACGCCAGCCTCGACCCGCGTCACTGCGCCGAGCAGGCGATCGACGAGGTGCTGCGGCTGCACGGCGGCCGCAGCTCGGGGCAGGAGCGACGCGCGCGGATCGCCGAGCTGGGCGAGCTGGTGGGCCTCGACGCGCGCCAGCTGCGCGCACGTCCGCGGGCGCTGTCGGGCGGCCAGCGCCAGCGCATCGCGATCGCCCGCGCCCTGGCCGCCGAGCCGCGGGTGCTGATCCTCGACGAGTCGGTCGCGGCGCTCGACGTTCTCGATCCAGGCGCAGATCCTCAACCTGCTGGCCGACATCCGCGAGCAGACCGGCGTCTCCTACGTGCTGATCAGCCACGACCTCGCGGTCGTGCGCCAGATCACCGACGAGGCGATCGTCATGCACCGCGGCAGCGTCGTCGAGCGCGGCACGACCGCCGACGTGCTCGACCGCCCGCGCGAGCCCTACACCCGGCTGCTGCGGGCGAGCGTCCCGCGACCCGGCTGGAAACCGACGCGCGCGGCGCGCGTCCCGATCGAAGGAACCCGCCCATGACCGCTCCCCTGGACCTGGTGCTCGTCAACGGTCGCGTGCGCACGCTCGATCCGGAGCGGCCGTCCGCGACCGCGATCGGCGTGGCGGACGGCACGATCGTCGCCGTCGGCGACGACGCCGAGGTCCGCACGGCGGCGGGCCCGTCCGCGGAGGTCGTCGACCTCAAGGGCGCCGCCGTGATCCCGGGGGTCACCGACAGCCACTTCCACCCGTTCGACAAGGCGCGGCTCGCGCGCGGCGTCGACCTGATGCGCGCGCACACGTTGGAGGACATCCAGCGCCTCGTCGCCGAGGAGCGCGCGCGCTGCGCGCCCGACGCCTGGGTCCTCGGGTTCGGCCTCGACTACAACGCGTTCGCCGAGGCGGGCGTGCGCGGCGAGCTGATCGCGGAGGCGGCCGGGGGCGGCCCTGCGCTGCTGACCTTCACCGACTTCCACAAGGCGCTCGCGAGCCCGCGCGCGCTCGAGCTCGCGGGCGTCGACGGCCCGCGCACGTTCTCCGAGCACGCGGAGGTCGTCGTCGGCGCCGACGGCGCCCCGACCGGCGAGCTGCGCGAGAACGGCGCGATGGAGCTCGTGCGCCGCGCGATCCCCGCGCTGACGGCCGCCGAGCGCTACCGCGCCTGCGCCGACCAGCTGCGGCGCTTCGCCGCCCTCGGGCTCACCGGCGGCCACGGCATGGACGGCGACCTCGCGATGCTCGACCTGCTGCGCGAGCTCGAGGCCAACGGCGACCTCGCCACGCGGCTGACGATGCCCTACTGGTCCCAGCCGGACACGCCCGAGGAGACATGGGAGGCGTACGCCCGCCATCGCGACGAGCGCGGGCGCCGCTGGCGCACCGGCGTCGCGAAGCTGTTCATCGACGGAGTGATCGACTCCGGCACCGCCTGGCTGTTCGAGCCCGACAGCGAGGGCGACGGCCTCGAGCCGTTCTGGCCCGATCCCGACAAGTACCGCCGTGCGGTCGCGTTCTTCGCAGGGCACGGCTTCCAGGTCGTCACGCACGCGATCGGCGACCGCGCGGTCTACGAGGCGCTGAACGCCTACCGCAGCGCGGGGTCGGCGCCGGGCGTGCGTCACCGCATCGAGCACATCGAGAACGCCGCGGCCCGCCGAGCTGCCGCGCTTCGCCGCCGAGGGCGTGATCGCCTCGATGCAGCCGCTGCACCTGGCGTGGGCCACCCCCGACCGCTCCGACACGTGGTCGCTGCGGCTCGGGCGAGAGCGCAGCGAGCGCTGCTATCCGATCCGCACGCTGCTCGAGTCGGGCGCGACCCTGACGTTCGGCTCCGACTGGCCCGTGACCCGCGCCGACTGGCGCGAGGGCCTCGCCTGGGCGCAGCTGCGCCGCGCGCCCGGCGCGACGGACGCCCCGCCGCTCGACGACCAGGGCATCGACGCGCTCGCCGCGCTGCACGCGTACACCGTCAACCCCGCGATCGCGGTCGGCGAGGGAAGCCGCCTCGGCCGCATCCGCCCCGGCTGGCTCGCCGACCTCACGGTGCTCGCGCAGGACCCGGTCGACACGCCGGCCGACGAGATCGTCGACGTGCCGATCCTGCTCACCGTCGTCGACGGCGAGATCGTGTTCCGCGCCGGCGCGCTCGAGGAGGCCGGGGCACTCTGAGCGGCGGCGCCTCGCCTCCCGCGGCAAGCGCTCCGTCAGATGGAGCGGATGGACGCGCGGCGGGCTGCCGGCCGCGGGCGCATCCGAGTCGCTCCGTGCCTCGCGCGAGCCGGGGCTGGGCCCGCGACGCCCCATCTCGTCGATCGCCCGGCTGATCAGGCCGAGCAGATGCTCCCGCTGACGGAGCACCAGCGGCTCGACCCAGTCCGGCCCGCTGAGCCCCCACGCGATCTTGAACAGCACCTTGCCGTCGGCGTCGTGGCCCGTGATCGTCAGCTCGGTTCCCTTGTGGGATCGGGCGTTGCCGTCACGGCTCGTCGCCGAGCGATTCGAGCAAGCGCACGTCGGCGAGATCCTGCGGGCGGCCGGCGGCGCGCTTCATCGTGAGCAGATCGTCGCGGTGCACGATCGGGACGGAGACGTCGCCGAGCCGCACACAATGCGCACGAGCGCGCACGTCAGCGAACGAGCCGAGGTGCGCGGGCAACGTGAGCACGTCGAGCGGCCCGTACGCGGTGATGAGATGCCACTGGTCGCCCGACGCGAGCAGCGACGCCGACGGGACCGACTTCGAGCGCTGCCCGTCCGGGCCGAGGATGCGCCCGTCGAGGTCCACCAGCGCCGCCGCGAGCCGCTGCACGTTGTCCTTCGACGCGGCGATGGCCACGTCGAGATCCTGCGTCATCCGCTGGCCGCCGTACGCCTGGATAGCCACGCCGCCCACGGTGACGTACTCGATCTCGTGACGACCAAGCGCGCGGAACAGCTCCAGCGCGTCGAAGCCCGGCGGCTCGGTCACCGGCGCGCCGTCGGGCGTTCTCATCGCCTCAGCGAGGCCAGAACGGAGCTGGGACGCGAGTCTGTTCCAGCTCAACGCCAACGCCAACCGCTCAGCCATCGGGCGCTGCCGCGCGGCGAGCACCGCCGCGGGATTCGCCAGCGGGTCACGGACGCCGTCAGCATCCGACGCGCGATCCGCCGGGACTGGTCGTCTTGCCGCATCCACGGCAGCAGCGTACAGCGGGCGGCCGATCGCCCGATCGCGGCGGCCGGCTCCCCCACGCTCCCCAGCTCGCCGCCGCGCCGGAGCAACGGGGAACAACCGGAGCCGGGCAATTCCCCGTCACACCGGCGATTCCGCGCCCCTAGAACGAGAAAGCCCCGGCGAACCGGGGCCTCGAAACGAGTGGAGAGAACTTGGCGTCGCGCAAACCATGTGGTGGTCGCTGCGGTCTTGTGTCTGTGTGTGCCTGACTGTGCCGCCTTAGGCCGCTACCGATTTGGTACCATTCTGGGATGAGCAAGCAGATCGCCGTTCGCCTCTCTGACGAGCTGGTCGACTTCGTCGACGAACTCGTGGGCGCTGGTACCGAGCCGAGCCGGGCAGCAGTCGTGACCCGCGCACTTGAGCGTGAGCGTCGCCGTGCGATCGCCGCACGCGACGCCGAGATCCTCGCTCGAACAGGTCAGGACCCCGAACTTGCCGGTCTTGCCGAGCACGCGCGCGGACTGCCGTCCGAACTTGCGTGATGCGGCCAATTCACATCGCCCGGCTTGACAAGCCTCGGCCCGTCCTGATCCTCACGCGCGAGCTTGTGCGACCGCACATGAACGCCGTGACTATCGCGCCGATCACCACGACCATCCGTGGCCTCTCGACTGAGGTCGCTGTCAACGCTTCCAACGGCCTGGCCGGACCCTCGGTCATTAGCTGCGACAACATCACGACGATTCCCATCAGTGCCCTCGGCGCGCAGATCGGCGTGCTCCTGGACCGTCAAGAGCAGACGCTCAGCGACGCGATCCGCGCCGCATTCGATCTGGACTGACGTTCGCGCGCGGCTTTCTCTTTGCGCGACGACCAGTTCAGTGGGCGATACTGGGCTCGAACCAGTGACCTCCGCCTTGTCGAGGCGGCGGGCATTTCGGCTCACCGGCGCCGCTTGGACGCCCGGAACCGCCCGTGTGGCGGGCGATCTCGTGCGCTGGCTCGTTCGTGGATTTGACTGACGCCGTCGCCGGAACGTACGGATCACGTACAGGTGGTCGGCTCAGCGCCCGTCGCCGGGTGTGCCCGGTGCCTCGTCGCACGCCTCCTGCCGCTCGCGCTCGATGGCAGCCGCGAGGCCGGCGCGCAGCTCCGACGCGAGCCTGTCCCAGTCCAGCGCCAGCTCCAACCGCTCGGACATCGGACGCTGCCGAGCTGCAAGAACCGCCGGCCAGTTGGCGAGCGGGTCGCGCACGGCCGCGTCGATCAGCTCCTGCGACGATGGCCGTTCGGGCGTCGGCACCGGGCCAGCGTAGTCGGCACCGAGTATCGGAACCGCCGAGCACCACACAGACGCTGTAGAGATCATCTGACGGCGCCCCTACGCTTGCCCCATGCTCGCCGTCGCCGAAGCCGCTTCCCGCGTCCGTCCCATCCTCGACACCGTCCGGAGCTGGATTCGGGAAGGCCGCGTGCGCGCCATCGAGGACGAGCTGCACCCGATCGCCGAGCTGCCTGACGAGTGGAAGACCGGCGACGACGGATCGCTGGCCCCCAACTGGGTCGCCGCACTGCACCGCTCCCGCACCGAGCACTGGGCCGCGCCGTGAGATTCACTCGCCATGCGCGACAGCGCCTCAAGCTCTACCGCGTCACGCACGACCAAGCAGAAGCCATCGCCGCCAGCGGCACGCCCGCGGACCCTGACGCCAAGGGCAACCCGCGCCGCACCGGCGCAGTCGACGCCCGCACCATCGTCGTCGTCATCGCCTTGGACAACCCCGACCTCATCATTACCCTGTACGAGAGAAGGGCCTGATCCATGCGCGCCGACTACGACAGCCAGGGCGACACGCTCCAGATCACGCTGGTCGACGTCGACCACGCGGACTATGGCGACGACGCGATTCCCGGCGCAATCGTCGCGATCCGCAACGGCGGCCCGGTCGCGATAGACGTCCTCAACGCCCGCCAGGGAACCGAGCAAACTCTCCGAGCGGTCGCCGAGCGCTACGGCCTCGACATCGAGGCACTCACCGCCGCCGCACAAGCCGCACTCGCCGGCCCCGACCGCACCGTCATCATCGACCTGCTCGCGCGCGCGGCGGCCTGACCTCGCCCGAGCGAGCGTGCTCCGATCATGGAGCGCGTGAACATCATGATCGGCCCGGTCACCTTCGACCACGCTGACTACGACGCCGAGCACGACGTGCTTTACCTGCACGTCGGCGAGCCCCAACCCGGCGAGGGCGAGGAGACCCCCGAGGGCCACGTCATCCGCTACGTGCCCGGCACCAGCCGCATCGCCGGACTCACGATGCTCGGCCCGCGCCGCATCCTCGAACGCGACGGCCACCTCTCCGTCACGATCCCCGAGACGATCGAGACCACCGCCGCCGACCTCGCGCCCGCCCTCGCCGCCGGCTGACGGCGCGGCGTACTCGGCCGGTCGCCGGCACACATCGGGCTACGCGCCAGCCCGACGACTGCGACGCGGGTTCTCCCGCGCCCAGCGAACCGCCACGGCGTACGCCTCCTCCGGCACCTGCGGATAGTCCTCGCGCATGATCTCGCGCGACTCGCCTTGCGCGATCAGCCCGGCGACCGTCCGGATCGGAACGCGGGTACCGCGTACCACCGGCTCGCCGCCCATGATCGCCGGGTTGCGCTCGACGTAACGCTCGCACAAGCGCGCGTACTCGTCGGCGCCGTCGGTCATCGATGCAGCATCCCGACCCGAGCACCAACGCGCTACCCCGGCTGTGTGGGATCGGCGACGGCGCCGTGGCTTGCCGTGAGACACAGATCGGACACACCTGTGCGCGGCGAGTCGTTCCCGAATGGGCCGCACCCGGCCGGCGGCGAGGAGCGACCGGGAACAACAGGAGCCGAGAGATTCCCCGCCCCACAAGCGATCCCAGCCCCCTAGAACGCAAAAAGCCCCGGCAAGCCGGGGCTCCAAACGGAGTGGGCGATACTGGGCTCGAACCAGTGACCTCCGCCTTGTCGAGGCGGCGCTCTCCCAGCTGAGCTAATCGCCCTGGGAGAGGCAAGCCTACCAACGCGCGGGCCCCGATGGCGACGCGACGGTGGCGCGCGGCGGGACCCCGCGGTCGACTAGGCTATGGGGTCTCTGGGCGACGTGGCGGAGTGGCTACGCAGCGGCCTGCAAAGCCGTGTACACCGGTTCGATTCCGGTCGTCGCCTCTGGCGAACCGCCCGTCCTGGGCGCTGCCGACGTCAGCTGTCCTGCTCGAACGCCTGCTCGGCGAACGTCCAGTCGGGCGGTCCCTGCAGGCCGGCGGACCGCATGATCTCCTGCGCCTCGGGATCGGCCATGAACGCCTCGACGCCGGCGCGGTCCCAGTCGAACACGACGATCACCTCGCTCGGGTCGTCGGCGTTGGGCAGCATGCGAGATCCACGTGAGCCCAGCGCCTTCCGCTTCGCAGCGCCGCGCGTCGTGAACGTCTCGCGAAAGCGGTCGAAGTCGACCACGCGGATTCTGCCGATCGCGTATCCCATGACATGCTCCTCTCCTTCGGGGACAAAGCCATCTCCTTCGCCGGCCTCAGGCTCTCTCGACGCGCTCACAGTCCTCGCCGGTCACCTTGCCCTTGGTCTCCAGGGACCCCACCCCGGGCCAGCTGCGAACCCGCTTGCCGGCCGTCGGCCGCGGCAGCGCCTCGCGCAGCGCCAGCAGCAGCGCCGCCGTCAGGACGGTCGCGAGCGCAGCGATGCAGGCGCAGGCGGCGACGAACGCGGCGTTGAGCGTCGTCAGCTCGATCGCGCCCGCGTGCCGCCCGGCGACGATCGCGACGGCGACGAGCCAGCCAAGCACGAGCGCACCTACCGCCACGAGCGCGTAGCCCTCGAGGTCGGCGGCTCGCGCCCACGTCGATCGCTCCAGCCCGGCGGCGTCGTCCCCCTCCCCCGTCCCGTCGTCGCCGAACGCATCCCGATCGACCGCGGCGACTGCGAGCGCGACCGCGGCGGCCCAGCCGGTCACCACCAGCAGCGCCCCGGCGACGTCGCTGGGCCGGTGCCAGCCGGCCGCGACCGTCGCGATCCCGATCGCCGTGCCGTAGAGCAGAGCCGCGACGGCGACGAGCCGGCGCCAGCGCGGCGGCGCGGCGAGCGTCGCGGCGATCCCCGCCGCGAACGCGATCGTCGTGTGCCCACTGGGGAAGCTGTTGTGGCGGATCGTCGACGGCCTCGGAAGCAGGTCGGGACGCGCGAGCACCAGGTGCTTGAGCACCTCGGTCGTCAGCAGCGCGCCGGCGACGAGCGCAACCGCCGCGACGGCGAGCGCCGCGTGCCGCCGCACCAGCGCCTGGGCGACGATCAGCGCGAGGACGAGCACCAGCGAGCCGACGCCGATCGTCGTCAGCAGATCTCCGGCCGCCCGTCGCGCCGCCGGCGAGGCGAGCCGGCCGTTCAGCGCCGCCTCGTCGACCCGCTGCCCCGCATGCGTGCGCACGAGCAACGCGTACACGAGCACCAGCCCGGCCGCGCACGCAAGCGTCAGCGCGGCGAGCGGAAGAGGACGGAGCGGACGCGCGGACACGGCCGGCCGACGGTAGCAGCGGCCGGCCGGCCCTCACCGCCGCCGGCTCCGCGCCGGGCGACCGCTCGGCTCAGCCGCCCGCGCCCTGCGCCGTCGCCGTCACGATCCAGGTCGAGGCGGGAGCGAGCAGGCCGTCGGGCCCGTCGAACTCGGCGAGCCCCTCGCGCAGCGCGGCGTGGACCTCGTCGTGGAGATGCGCCGCGCTGTCCCCCGCCAGCCGCAGCAGCTCGCCGGCCGGGCCGAGGCTCATCGTCAGCGCGACCGCCTCCTCGACGTCGTCGCCGATCAGGATCGGCGCGTCGCAGCGACACAGCGAGACGTCGGCGAAGCCGGCGCGCTGGAGGATCTCGCTCGTCGTGTCGGCGTCGGCCATCGAGAACGGCCCCGGCCCGCACGTCGGCTCGTCGTGCTCGTCCGGCCGCGGGACGATCCCCTCGACGATCGTCTGCGCGCGGTAGAGCCAGTCGTTGTCGATGCGGCGGCGCCACACGACCATCACGAGGCGGCCGTCCGGCACCAGCGCCTCGCGCATGTTGCGCAGCGCCGCCACCGGGTTGGCGAAGAACATCGTCCCGAAGCGTGAGAAGACGTAGTCGAAGCGCTCCTCGAACGGCGTGATCTCGACGTCGACGACGGCGAAGCGGGCATTTCCGACGCCCGCCTCCTGCGCCTCGCGTCTTGCCGCGGCGACGAAGCGCGGCGCGGCGTCGACGCCGACCGCCTCGCCGTCCGCGCCGACCATCCGCGCGATGTCCTGCGTCGTGTCGCCGAAGCCGCAGCCGACGTCGAGTGCCCGCTGCCCGGGCTGCGGTGGCGCGAGCCGCAGAGCCGCCTCGCCGTGGATGCCGAGACCCGTCGTCACGATGTGCCTGAAGCGCACGAAGCGGTCGAACAGCGGGCCGTCCCACGCCTCGATCGCCTCGACGTTCGTGCCCTCCTGCCAGGTCGTCTGCGCAGCGTCCATAGCGTCGTCCCCTTCGATGGTCGCGATCCAGGCGAGCATACGCCTGCACCACCGAGCGGACGATGGAACAGCCGGGGACGTGTGCGATCCAACACCAAGCATGTCTCCCGCACACTCTCGCCAGCGTGTAGCGTTGTCAGCCTCTTTTCAGTCCTTTGTGTCAGGGGATTCCGTGCCACACACGCCGAACGAGCCGGAGCGAGACCTCACCGACGAGGAGGGCGTCGTCCTCGCCATGACGGTCCGGCACGCGCCCTGCAGCCCGGAGGACATCAAGCGCCTCATCGACCGCGACTACGCCTCGTCGCTCGGGGCGCTCGTTTCGCTCGACATACCCGAGATCGAAGCGATCCTCGCGCGCCTCGTCGACTGGGGCCTCGTGACGTCGTCGCCGTTGGACGAGTGACGCGACGCCCCTCGGACGGAAGCCCCAAGGCTTGACTACGTTCTCGCTTGTCGCAGCGGCGCAAGGTGGATAGCGTCACGCAGCAATGGGGTGCATGCGCGCGAACGGTCGGCGATCCCTCGTCCCGCGCCGAGAGCGTGGATGAGCGCCCACCGGCCCATGCGCTCGTCCGTGAACTGGGCCGTACTCGGCCTGCTGCTTGAGCGGCCGAGCTACGGCTACGAGCTGCACCAGCGCCTCGCGCGACGCTTTCCGCCGGAGGTGCTCGACCCCGTGCCCTCGCATGTCTATGCAGCGCTCAACATGCTTGAGAGACGGGGGTTGATCGAGCCGCTCCTCGGATGGGAGGACGACGACGGGACGTCGCGGCGACAGCCGAAGGTCCACTATCGCGTCACGGCCCTCGGCGGACGCGAGTTCCGCGGCTGGCTGGCGGAGCAGATGCGCACGGATCCGGCGCACGCGGACTTCGTGCAGCGCCTCGCACTGGCGGCAGGCATGCGGCGCGCAGCGGTCGTCCATGAGCTTGTCGACGCCTATGAGGACGGCTGCATGCGCGAGGCGCATGCGCTTCCGATGCCGAGCGCCGACGGCAATCCGGCAAGATCGGCCGACGCCCTGGTGCGACGACTGACGGTCGGCGCGCGGCGCGCCACGGTCGACGCGCACATGGCCTGGGCGCAGTACGCCCGCAAGGAGATCGAGGCGTTCGAGCGCTGGCAGAAGGAGCAGACGGATGGCCGTGCTGACGCTTGAGCACGTGAGCAAGGCCTACAGCCGCGCGGGACGCTCGTTCACCGCGCTGGAGGACGTCTCGCTCACGGTCGAGGCGGGCGAGCACGTTTCCGTGTGGGGCAGCCGGCGGTCGGGCCGCACGACGCTGCTGCGCGTCGCCGCCGGCCTCGAGGAGGCGGACAGCGGCACCGTTCGTAGCGCCGGCGACGGAGCATGCGGCTTCGTCCAAGCCTCGCCCCCGCCCACGCGGGAGCGGGTGGTGGACTACGTCGCGTTCCCGCTGCTGGCGCGCGGCGTCGGCGCCGCGGAGGCGCACGAGCAGGCTCGGACCCAGCTCGCGACCGTCGGCGCGAGCTCGTGCGCCGAGCTGCGTGCCGGCGAGCTTGACGCCGCCGATCGCGTGCGCGTCGGGCTCGCGCAGATTCTCGTCCGGCGTCCGCAGCTCGTGCTCGTAGACGAGCCGACGGCCGCCGTCGACCTGCTGGAGCGCGAGCCGCTGATGGCGCTGCTGCGACAGGTCGCCGACCGCGGCGTGTCCGTGCTGATGACGACCGCGGAAGCGATCGGCGTCGCGGGCGTCGACCGCGTGCTGACGATCGCCGACGGCCGGGTGCGAACCGGCGTCGTCCGAGCGCCGGGCGCCGTGATCCCGCTGCGCCGCTCAGCTGGCTGAGAGCGGCGCGCGTAGTCGCCGTCGGCTACTCCCGCGCTGTGAGCCCAGGTGGCACCCGTGCGGCGAGGTAGCCCAGGGCGCCGATGAGCAGCATGGCGACAGCGATCATCGGACCAACGCTTGTGATCGCCGCACTGAACTGGAAGGTGAACGGAGCTGGGAATCCGGTCGTCAGCTCCAGCCAGCGGTCGCACAGCAGATGGCCTGCGAAGCCAGCAATCGCGCCAAGCGCTGCGCCGAGCGTCAGCACTGTGAACGCCTCCAGGAACAGGATGCGACGCACCTGTCGCGCATCGAACCCCTGCATCTTGTATGCGGCAAGCCGCCAGCGTCGATGCCACGTCGAGGTGCCGAACGCCGTTGCGAGCGCCACTGACGCGAAGAACAGCATCAGGAGCGAGATCTCTCGAAGGCGTGCCAACCCGTCCAGCAGCACGCCGCGGAACTCTCTCTCCAGTTCGCCGGCGGTCTGGATGTCGTATCCGTTGTTGCGTCCGAGCACGCGCTCAGCGGCGCCGCGCCCCTGGGTCGGCGTCACACCAGGGCGAGTATTGATCTCGATGGCCGAGGGCGCGGCCGAGTTCCACGCGCGCCTGTAGTCGCGGGTGTTGAGGATGACCGCTCCGGGCCCCCAGCTGAGGTTGGTCGTGATCGCCGCTACGCGGAAGCGATGCGGGCCGGTCGGCGTCGGAAAGGAGAACGCATCGCCCACTCCGACGCCGTACTGCTCGGCGAGCGCCGTCGAGAGGCTGATCCAACCGGTCTCGCGCATATGTGCGTCGGCTCGCTGCGGGTCACCGTGCACCAGCTGACTCGGCGGGATGATCTCGGAGTCGTCGCGTGGACGCGCAATCACCCAGATACGCCGTTGCCCGAGGTCGTACATGCTCCCCTGGTAGACGCGCACCGAGGCCAGCATCGGGTCTCGCCGCAGCCGAGAAAGCTGTGCTGGTGCGATCTCGAAGCTGTCGGTCGTGAGGCTCCGGCCGGCAGTGGTGACCCACACGTCGGCAGTCCCCATGTGGTCTGTGTAGCCGGCGAAGAGGCCGTGGATCAAGTCCTGGCGCGCCCCGCCGAGCGTGACCGTTCCGAAGACCCCCATAGCCACGATTGCGGCACCGGCAATCGATCGCGTCATCGTGGACTGTGCGCCGACCAACGCCACGACCAGCATGTTGCGCTTGAGCCGGCGGGCGGCCACATCCATGAGGCGCACCAAGAGGTCGAAGACCATGGGAACGGTGCACAAGACCGCTGCGGCCAGCAGCGCGACCGCGAGCATGGTGCTTCCCGGCACGGTGATGGCGATGGTCGCCGCGACGACGGTGAGCGTGCCCGCGATCACGAGCAGACGCTGCCGCAGCGTCGCGTCGACGTCCTCGCCAATGTCTCCCTGCTCGCGATAGACGGCATCCACTGCGCGTGCCCGGCGAAGGTCCGCGAACGGACGTGAGGCCGCGAGCACCGACGCACCGACACCAGCGCCAACGGCGATCAGGATGGCACTCGGCGGAACAACGCGCTGCACTCCGACGGGGAACGTGAATGACAAGTAGATCGGGATCGAGCCGAACAAGCCACGAAAGAGCGCGTCCCCGACCCCGAGTCCGACGGCGGACGCCACGAGGCCCAGCAACACAGCCTGGAACACCAGCGTGCCCACGACCTGCGCAGGCGTGAAGCCCTGCGTCCGCAGCTCGACGACGAAGCGCCGACGCTCAGGCACCGTCAACAGCATCGCATTGAACGCGAAGAGCAGGACTCCGATCGTTGCGAACAGGATGGTGGAGTTGTCGTTTGGACCCGTTGCCGCCGTGAGACGCCGGACGGTCGACTCGGCGGGGTCCACGTTGAGACGTCCGGCCGAGATCCGCTCGAGCTGCCTGACGACGGTCTGCTCCCGGCCGTCGCGCACCCGCACGAATGCGCGCGAGATCCGATGAGGCATCCCGACCAGGCGCTGAACCCAACCGAGCGGCGCGAAGGCCACGCCGCTGTCAGTCAATGGGCCGATCTGGTCTGCGCCGGGCGTCGCCACGACACGCACCCGAACTGAGTGGCCGGCGATCTTGAGCCTGAGTGTGTCCGCTGCGTGCACGCCGACCTCGTGTGCAAGGCGATCGGGCAGCAGCAGACCCCCGTGCGGCCTGAAGGAGGCACGCGGCGGAAAGCTCTGCAGGATCGTCCCACCCAGGCCGGCGAGGCTCTCATCCGTGCCGATCAGGATCAGGCTGGCATCGCCGCCGGGGCCATGGATCAGCGCCCGGCGTTCGAACGTAGGCGCTGCGGCTTGGACTCCAGAGATGCCGCGAACGCCAGACAGGAGACGAGCGTCGAAACCCTGGTCATCGCGTGCGGCAACCTCCATCTGTGCACGGCCTGCAATTGCCTCGACGAGCTGCTCGCCCGATCCGGTGACGCTCGCGTTGGACACCTGCACGGCGAACAGAAGCGCGACGCCGACAGCGATCCCGACGCCCGCCAGCGCTTCCTGCAGAGGATGGGTACGAACCCGCCACGCGTACAGGAAGATCAGCGTCCGGAAGCTCATCCGGCCGCCATGCGGTCCAGCGTGCTCACGACACCAGACCGCCGCTCAGTGCACGCGAGCCGGGAACGGGATGAGGCGTCCCGCCGGCGTCACGTTCGTCAGCCGGCCGGCGTCCAGCGTCAAGACGCGGGTCGCGCCCGCGATTCCCGCCTCGTCGCGGGCGGTGAGCAGGACGCCGAGGTCGGGCGTGTCACGCGCGACGCCGCGCAGGAGCCGGAGGATCTCGCTGCGCTCCTCGCGCTGGCCCATCACGCCGGGCTCGTCCGCGAGCAGCAGCTTCGGCCGGTGGACGAGCGCTCGCGCGAGCGCGACGAGCGCCTGCTGCCCACCGGTCAGGTCGGCTGGCCGTGCGCCCGCCAGGTCGATCGCGCCGACCCGGTCCAGCGCCTCGTGCGCTCGCGCGGTGGCGGTGACCAACGGCACACGACTCGCCAGCAGCGCCAGCATCAGGTGGTCGGCCACGCACCTGCCGGGAGCGAGCCGCAGCTCCTTCGGCACGAACCCGACCTCGCGCGCGCGACGCGTCCGTGCGCCGCCGGAGACGCCGGTGATCCGCCGGCCGCGAACCCGGACGATTCCGCGCTGTGGCGTCTCCAACCCGGAGGCCACCCGCAGCAGCGACGTCTTTCCCGACAGGCGCTCCCCCGTGACCGCCACGAGCTCGCCCGGCGCGACGTCGAGCGACGCGCCGTCGAGGACGGTCACCGCCGCGCCGGCGACTCGCCGCCTCACCGTCACATCCCTCAGCGACAGGAGCGACGGCGCCTTGAGGCTCAGCTCGGAGACCGCACCCCCTGTCACACCCACCGTCGCTGCTTCCACTGGCGCGTCCCTCCCGCCGCGTAGTCCAGAAATGCGTGCAGATCGCACAGTAGTGAACGGTGACGGTCGCTCGCAACTCCGCGCTGTCGCGCAGTCAAGGCTTGAACGATTCTCACCTCGCCTACCGCTCCCCGCCGCGCCGCGTCAACCTCCCGCCGATGGTGCTGCGAACGTCCCACGGGCAACGGTCCCCAAACCGCCCGGAGCGCGTGTCGTACGCCTCGCGTCTCCCCCGGACGACGAGGCGGTCTGAACGCACGCCAGGACGTCGCGGACGCCCCGCGGCCCCGGCGCCGACCCCCCTGACAGGCGCCCGGGGTCGCGCGCGTCCGCTCGTGCCATCGCAGCGCCATCCGGTCGTGCACGCCCCCATCCCCGTGCACGCCGACCGCCGGCTCCGGTCCCAGGCCCCCTTGCTGGGGCTCGGAGCCGGCGGGCTCCGCCGCCGCGACATCGTGATCGCCGCCGGAGCGGCAGCCGCACGGTGAGCAACCAGCCGCCCGAGGCCGACTGGCTACAGGCTGTCGGCCACCCCTACCGCGTCGAGATCATGCGCCGCTACCTCGCGACGGGGACGGCCACGCCGAGCGATGTCGCCGAGATGCTTCGGCTCCCGCTCGGAACGGTCAGCTACCACGTCCGCTTCCTCGCCAGATGCGGCATCCTGCGCCTGGCCGGGCGCACGCAGCGCCGCGGGGCCTCCGTCCACCACTACCTGCTCGCCGACCGCGAACGCGTCGCCGCCGTGCTGTGGGGGATGCGGGCCGCGCTCCTCGTCACCGACTCCGAACGCGAGCACGGCAGAGCCGATCGCACCGCCGCGCTCGACGCCGCGGCGCTCATCGAGCTACGAGCGCTGACCGCCGCCTACCTCACCCGCATCGGCGAGCTTGCGCTCCAGACCCGCGAGCGCGCGAGCATCGACGGCGAGTCGCCGGCACCCGTCCTGACCCAGGTCGCCGTGCTGCTCGCGACCGACGAGGGGGCCATGCCGATCAGTCCGGCCTGGCGATGAGCAAGGCGCCCGAGCAGCACAAAGGCCCGCCGGAGCGGGCCTTCAGATCAAGCGGATGATGGGACTCGAACCCACGACCTTCTGCATGGCAAGCAGACGCTCTAGCCAACTGAGCTACATCCGCGCGAGGGCGCGAGTATAGCTCGTCGGACCATGCGCAGGATGCGCCGGGCGACGCCCATGCCGGTGTCGATCAGTCGGTGTCGGACGCGACGGCGCGCAGCGGGCGCGGGCGCCGCGAGGAGCGGCGGCCGAGACGCTGGTCCTCGCCGTTGGCATCGCGCGCCGGGTCGTGCTCCGGCACGCCCTCGGCCTCGAACAGCATCAAGATCGCCGCGCTGCGCTTCGCCACCGTCTCGGCGTCGTCGCCCGCCGTCTTGATCCGCTCGAGGCTCTCGTCCTCCAGCTGCTCGACGCGCGCCATCCACTGCGCCATCTCGCCGGCGAGCTCTCTCCAGCCCTGCTCGTCGAGCATCAGCACGGTTCGGCTGAGGTGGGCGTCGCCGCGGTCGAACCCGCCCTGGGACGCGGCGGTGTTGATGTAGCCCGTGATCTGGTCGAGCGAGGCGCCGACCATCGCGCGCTTGACGATCGACGGCGTCTCCGCCCAGCCCTCGTCGGTGACGCGCGGGCGCGCCTTCGCACGGTAGTGGTGCTCTATCGCGCCGCGGCGCGGGGTGCGTCTGACGAGCTCGAGGAAGCCGAGCGCGTGCAGGCGGCGCACGTGGTAGCTCATCACGCCGAGCGAGACGCCGAGCTCTTCGGCCATCTCGTTCGGGCTGGCCATGTCACGCGTTTCGAGGATCGAGAGGATGCGCACGCGCAGCGGATGCGCGAGGGCCTTGATGAGACGGGGGTCGTTGATGTCGCTGTAGGGCTTCATGCGGGGGCGTCCAATGCCTTGCGCAACCGCCCTCGAAGCCGATGAAGTCGGATCTTGACGGTTCCTTCCGGGATTCCGAGCATGCGAGCCACCTCCGGCTGGGTCAGGTCGCGCTCATAGCGTAGTGCAAGAAGCTGTCGGTCGGCAACGCTCAAGCGACCGACGACCTGCTCGACCTCCATCCGGAGCAGCATTCCCTCCTGCTCCGCGAGCGCGTCCTCGTCCGCGATGCTGCCCAGCAGCGTCTCGTCGTCGAGCAGCTCGAACTCGGATCGGCGGCGGCGGCGCTCGATCAGCCGCAGCGCCTCGTTGCGTGCGATCTGGCGCAACCACGGCAGGCGATCCTCACCGTGACAGCTGGCGCGACGGCGCCACGCGCGCACGAGCGCCTCCTGCACGACTTCGTCGACGTCGTGCGTCATCCCGACGTAGCGGCGTACCTCGCGCGTCGCGACCGCGCGCATCAGATCCCAGTTCCACTCGCCGCCCGGCGAAGACGAGCGGTCCCCCTCGCCAGCTCCGACCACATGGGCAGCATCGCCGAGGTTGCGTGCAACTTCACGAAGTATGTGAAACGGTCGTGAGCGTTTGGCGGGTCTTGGTGGTCATGACGACCATGACCGCGACTCCGGCGCTGCTCGCATACGAGCGGCTCGCGCCGGTCTACGACGACTTCACCGACGGCTACGACCACGACCGCTGGATCGACTCGCTCGAGCGGATTGCCCGCAGCCACGGGGCAAACGGGGCGCGCGTGCTCGACGTCGCGTGCGGCACGGGCAAGAGCTTCGCGCCGCTGCTGGCGCGCGGGTACGACGTGTGGGCCTGCGACCTCTCCCCCGCGATGGTCGAGCGCGCGCGCCGCTGCGCCGGCGCCGATCCGGGACGCGTGCTCGTGGCCGACATGCGGGCACTGCCCGAACTTGGCGCGTTCTCGCTCGTGACGTGCCTCGACGACGCCGTCAACTACCTGCTGAGCGCCGAGGACCTCGCCGCGGCCTTCGCAGGCGTCGAGCGGGTGCTCGCGCCGGACGGCGTCTACCTGTTCGACGCGAACACGCTCGCGACGTACCGCGCCGGCTTCGCCGCCGGTGCGACCTTCGAGCGTCCGCTCGCCGGCGCCGTGTGGCGCGGCGAGACGACGGAGCCGATCGTGCCGGGGGCGCTCTGCAGCGCCGCGATCGAGCTGGGCGACGGCGACGGGCGCATCGTCAGCCGCCACGTCCAGCGCCATCACCCGGAGCGCACGATCCGCCACGCCTTGGCGTCGGCCGGGCTCGCCTGCCGAGCCGTGCTGGGCCAGTCCACCGGCGGGGTCCTCCACGAGGCCCCCGACGAGGAGGTCCACACGAAGCTCGTCTACGTCGCAGGACGAGCCGGCTGACGTGCCGTCACGAAGAATGGAGAGGAGGTGAGCGCACGCATGGGCATCATCAAGCCGATCATCAAGCCGCAGATCATCAAGCCGTGACCGTCGCGGGGCGTCGCCGGCCTCCCGCAGTGTCGGCGACGCCCGCGCGATCGGGCGCGGGAAGATCCGTGCGAGCAACTCGCCCGGAACGGGTACGTGAGATCCAGCGTGTCCGCCAGCGAGCACATCCGCCCGACCGAGCAGTTCGTCTACGTGCTCGACCACGACGCGGGGCTGCGCAGCGCGCTGCCCGAGTCCGAACGGGCACGCGCGCGCCAGCACGCCGTCGCCGGCGTGCTCGAGCTGCCGGCCGGCGACTGGCGCCCAGAGCCGGCCGACGCCGCCGGCGCCGAGCTCGGCCTGCTCGTGCTCGAGGGCCTGCTGATCCGCGACGTCGCGATCGCCGACGCGCGCTGCGGCGAGCTCGTCGGCCCCGGCACGCTGCTGCGCCCGGAGGACGACGCCGACGACGAGGCGCCGATGCGCCACGAGATCGCATGGCGTGTCGTCGAGCCGACCCGCCTGGCGCTGCTCGACCGCCGCTTCCTGCGCGTCGCGGCGCACTGGCCCTCGCTCGTGACGGCGCTCGTCGCACGCGCCACCGACCGGGCCCATGACCTCGGGGTGATGGTCACCATCCACAGCCTCAAGCGCGTCGACGCCCGCCTGCTGGCGTTCTTCTGGCATCTCGCCGACCGCTTCGGCAAGGTCACGGCGGACGGCGTCCTGATCCCCCTGCCGCTGACGCACCGCCAGCTGGCGCTGCTCGTCGGCGCGCAGCGGCCCTCGGTGACCTCCGCGCTGGGCGCGCTCGCGGAGCGCGATCTGCTGCGCCGCGACGAGCGCGGCCACTGGCTGCTGTCGGTCGCCGACGAGCGCCCCGACGAAGTCGTCCTCGGCGGGGACGACCTCGTCGGTGCGGGCAGCGTGCGCGCCCCTACCCCGTAACGGGCTGGAGCGGGTCCACCGCCCGCGCGCGGGCCTGCGCCACCGGCTGCTCGACGCCCGTACGGCCCATCGCGATCAGCTCCTCGACGAGCGCGAGGGCGGCCGCGTGCGTGCGATCGCCGTGGCGGCGGATCGAGCGCGCGGCGTAGGTGCCGGCGGCGTCGAGCCCCAGCCGGCGATCGACGGAGCCCGGCCCGCCGCGCGCCACCCAGCGCAGCGGCCGCGGCCGCTGGCGGCGCATCTGCTCGGCCCATTCGAGGCAGCGCCGCTCGCGAGCGTGCTCCACCTCCGGCGTCGCGCGCGTGCCGACGACCTCTGCCGCGTAGCGGTACAGGTCCTGGCGCCGCTCGTCGTCGACGCGGTCGTTGTAGGCCCGCATGAAGCCCGCGACCACCGGGCACACGGTCGCGGGCCGGTCGCTGAAGGGCTCGCCCGCGAGCATCGAGGCGAGCTCCATGACGCAGGCGCCCTCCGCGGGGGACGCGTGCTTGCCCTTGCTGAGACGGATCGTCTGGTGGTTGGCCTGCGCCACCATGCGCTGCGCTTGCATCGGCCACCCCTTTCAGTCGAGCGCGAGGTCTGGATACCCGCGGGGTGCACTGCCGCGAACCCGTGCGCGCAGCGCAGACGCGCCACGGGTCATCGCGCGAACCCCGCGCGGGCGCGGCGGCGGCTCAGACGGTCGCGTCGAGCGCGGCGTTCACGAGCGCGTCGGCGGCCGCGTTCTGCGCCCGCGGGACCGTGCGCACGCGCCAGCGCTCGAAGCCGGCGAGCGCGCGCAGCGCCTCGGCGTGCAGCGGTCTCATCGCCGGGTGCTTGACCTTGTACTGGCCGTTGACCTGCTTGGCGACGAGCTCGGAGTCGCCGACGACCTCGACCTCCTCGGCGCCGAGCGCGCGGGCGCGCTCGAGCCCGCGCAGCAGCGCGCGGTACTCGGCGACGTTGTTCGTCGCCTCGCCGATCGGCTCCCCGAGCTGCTCGAGCGCCCCGCCGGCGACGTCGGAGACGACGACGCCGATCGCGGCGGGGCCCGGGTTCCCCCGCGCGCCGCCGTCCACGTGGACGACGAGCTTCATCCGGCGTGCGGCACGCGCGAGGCCGGCGGGCGCTGGCGGCGGTCGCGCAGTTGGCGCTTGCCGCCGCCGTCGGAGCCGCGCGTCCGGCGCTCGCCCTTGCGGCGATCGACGATCACGGTCACGTTGGGGTCGTCGGCGTAGTAGGCGACGAGCTTGTCGTGGAGCTCGTCGGCGAGTGCCGCGGGGACGACGCAGTAGATCAACGGCCTGCCCTCATCGGCGGCGGATGCTAGCGATCACGCCGGCTCGAGCGTCCCGTACTCGTCGGCGGCGGCGTTCGCCTCGACGCGATCCTCGAGCGGGATCTCCTCCAGCTCGTAGCCCTGTCCGGTCGACCGCACCGCGGAGCCGTCGTCGGACAGGTCGACCTCGTAGCGGTACCAGCACAGCTCCCACGAGACGACGATCGAGATCAGCGGCTCGTCCGCCGCCGGCCGCACGACGACGACCGGGGCGCCGAGCGATCGCGCCACGCCCGCGACCGTGCGCGGATGCTCGCTGCGGTTGAAGCGCTCGATCGCGGTGGCGACGCGCTGCTCGACGCTGGACGGCACGGCGTGCACGGTGCGCGGCTCGGGCGCCGGCGGCAGCTCGGCCTCGCGCGCGTCGCTCGGCGGGTGCCAGCCGTTGGCGTCGGTGCCGTTGCGCCGGCGCGGCGCGACCTCGTCGAGGTCCGTGAGCTCGAAGGGCTCGTCGGCTGGCGCGAGCGCCTCGCCCTCCGGCGTGCGTGTGCCGGACGCGCGACGCAGACGGCCGAACAACGAGCGCCGGCGCTCGCTGCCCAGGCTGCGGGCGCTCCGTTCGAGCGCGACGCCCTCGCGCACCCACCCCTCGTTGACGGCGCGCGCGGTGCACAGCTCGCAGACCTGCCGGCGGCTGCCGCCCGCAAGGTAGGTCTGCGGGTGCTCGCCGCGCAGCAGCGTGCGGCCGCAGACGTCGCAGCAGACCTGCACGTTGGAGGTGCGGATGTCCTTCGTGGTCATGCGGCCGCCGAGCGTAGCAGCGGGCTATGGGGTGCCGCACGCCGGCCCCCGCGGCTATCCGCCGACGGCCTCGGCTTCGCCGCGCGCCTGCGCGACGACCTTCTCGACGAGGTGGCCGGGGACCTCTTCGTAGCGCGCCAGCTCCATCGTGAACTCGCCCTGACCGCCCGTGATCGAGCGCAGGTCGGGCGCGTAGCTGAGCATCTCGGCCATCGGCACCTCGGCGCGCACCTCGGTCAGTCCGCCGGCCGGCTCCATCCCGAGCGGGCGGCCGCGGCGGCTGTTGAGGTCGCCGATCACGTCGCCGACGGCATCCTCCGGCACGGCCACCGTCACCTGCATGACCGGCTCCAGCAGCACCGGGCTGGCAGCTTCGAGCGCCTGTCTCATGGCGAGCGAGCCGGCCGTCTTGAACGCCATCTCGGAGGAGTCGACCGAGTGGTAGGAGCCGTCGTAGAGGCGCACGCGCACGTCCTTGACCGGGTAGCCGGCGACGGCGCCGCGCTGCATGGCCTCCTTCACGCCTCTCTCGACCGCCGGGATGAAGCTGCCGGGGATCACGCCGCCCTTGATCGCGTTGACGAACTCGAAGCCCGCACCGCTCTCCAGCGGCTCGACCTCGATGTGACAGTCGCCGAACTGCCCGCGGCCGCCGCTCTGCTTCTTGTGGCGGCCGTGCGCTCTCGCGCTCGCGCGGATCGTCTCGCGATAGGGCACGCGCGGCGGGTGCAGCTCGACCTCGGCGCCGAAGCGCTCCCGCAGCCGCGCCACCACGACCTCGACGTGCACCTGCGAGAGGCCCGCGACGATCTGCTCGCCGGTCTGCTCGTCGCGGTGCAGGTCGATCGTCGGGTCCTCCTCCTGCAGGCGCCGCAGCGCCGTGAAGACCTTGTCCTCGTCGCCTTTCGTCTTCGGCTCGATCGCGAACGCCATCACCGGCGCCGGCAGCGGGATCGACGGCATCTCGATCGGCTCGTCGCGCGCCGCCAGCCAGTCGCCGGCGCGCGTCTCCTTCAGCTTCGCGACCGCGCCGATGTCGCCGGGCCCGAACGCGTCGGCGTGGGCCGTTCCGCGGCCGTGGAAGGCGAGCAGCTGGCCGATCCGCTCCTTCGCGTGGGCACGCGTGTTGAGCACCTGGCTGTCGTGCGCGATCGTGCCCTGGTAGACGCGGAAGACGTTGATGCGGCCGGCGAACGGGTCGGCGCGCGTCTTGAACACGTAGGCGTAGAGGTCACGGTCCTCGACCGGCTCGAGCGTCATGCCCGCCACCTCGAGCCCGCCGTGCTTCACCGGCGAGGGAAGGTCTTCGACGATCGCGTCGAGCAGCCGGTTCGTCGCCAGGTTGCGTGTCGCCACGCCGCAGGTGACGGGGAACAGCGCACCGTGGTTCGTGCCGTCCTTCAACGCGCCGACGACCTCCTCGTGCGAGATCTCCTCGCCCTCGAGGTAGCGCTCCATCAACGTGTCGGAGTTCTCGGCGACCTCGTCCATCAGCTTCTCGCGGTACTCGCGGGCGACGTCCGCCATGTCGTCCGGGATCGGGATCTCGCGGCAGTTCTCGCGCCCGTCGCCGTCGTAGGCGTAGGCCTTCATGTCGACGAGGTCGATCACGCCCGAGACCTCGTGCTCGGCGCCGATCGGGATCTCCGTCGCGACGACGTGCGGGCCGAAGGCGGCCTTCAGCGCGTCGAGCGTGCGAAAGAAGTCGGCCCGCTCGCGGTCGAGCATGTTCACGAACAGCAGGCGCGCGAGGTCCAGCTCGGCGGCGCGCTGCCACAGGCGCGTCGTCGAGACCTCGACGCCCATCACCCCGTTGACGACGAAGACGGCCGACTCGCACACGCGCAGCGCCCCGAGCGCGTCGGCGACGAAGCTCGGCTCGCCCGGCGTGTCGAGCAGGTTGACCTTGCGCTCCTGCCACTCGAACGACGTCAGCGCCGCGGAGATCGACATCTGCCGCGCCTTCTCGTCCGGGTCGGCGTCGGAGACCGTCGTGCCCTCCGTCACCTTGCCCAGCCGGCCCACGGAGCCGGCGGCGAACAGCAGCGCCTCGTGCAGCGACGTCTTGCCGCTGCCGCGGTGCCCGACGAGGGCGACGTTGCGAATCCGGTCGGCGGACGTGTGCATGCCGGGCTCCTCTCGTGCGCGATGGAAACCCGACCATACCCGCGGCTGCCGACCGCGGGTGAGAAATCCGGCGTTACAGGTCGGCGTCGCCGTTCTCGCCGCCGAGGCGGGAGCGCAGGCGCAGGACGGCCTTCGTGTGCAGCTGCGAGATGCGGGACTCGGTGACGCCGAGCACTTCGCCGATCTCGCGCAGCGTCAGGTTCTCGTAGTAGTAGAGCGCGATCACGAGCTTCTCGCGTTCGGGCAGGCGCGCGATCGCCTCCGCGACGCGGTCCTTCAGCTCGCTCGCGTCGACGAGCTTCTCGGGGTCCGGCGCGTCCGGGTCCGGGATCGTGTCGAGCAGCGAGATCTGGTCGCCGCTCGAGTCCGACACCGTCCACAGCTCGTCGAGCGCGGCGATCGTCGAGTTCGAGATCTGGATCAGCGCCTCCTGGAACTCCTCCATCGACATGCCGAGCTCGTTCGACATCTCCTCGTCGGTCGGCGCGCGATGCAGCTTGTGTTCGAGCTTGGCGTTCGCGCGCTCGATCTCGCGCGCGCGGGCGCGCACCGAGCGCGGCACCCAGTCGAGCGAGCGCAGCTCGTCGATGATCGCACCGCGGACGCGGGGGATCGCGTACGTCTCGAACTTGATCTCGCGGCCGAGGTCGAAGCGCTCGATCGCGGAGATCAGCCCGATCAGCCCGTAGGAGATCAGGTCCGCTTCCTCGACGTGCGCGGGCAGCCCGGACGCCATCCGCCCGGCGACGTACTTCACCAGCGGCGAGTACGCGACGACCAGCCGCTCGCGGGCGCGCCCGTCGCCGCTGGCCTTGTAGCGACGCCAGAGGTCCTTGAGCTCGATCGCTTTGACGTTGGTTTCCAGCGTCGCCTCCCGAGCGCCTAGGCCCGCGGATGACTTCGTGCGTAGGCCGATCTCAACCGCGCGGACTCTACCCGAGTGTAGACCTGCGTCGTGGAGATCGAGGCATGGCCGAGCAACTCCTGGATCGAGCGGAGGTCTGCGCCACCGTCGAGCAGGTGCGTCGCGAACGAGTGTCGCAGCGCGTGCGGAGCGGCGCCGGCGGCCCCCGCCGCATGGCGCGCCCACACGCGCAGCCGGCGCCGGACGTCTGACGTCGAGAGGCGCCGGCCCGACTTCGAGACGAACAGCGCAGGCGGACCGTCGGCCGTCAGCAGCGCCGGCCGGCCGCGCGCGAGATAGCGCTCGATCGCCCGCAGCGCCGGCTCGCCGGTCGGCACGAGGCGCGTCTTGCCGCCCTTGCCCTCGACCCGTACGCACTCGCCGTCGAAGTCGATCGCGCCGAGGTCGAGGTTCACGAGCTCCTCCGCGCGCAGGCCGGAGGCGTAGGCCAGCTCGAACAGCGCGCGGTCGCGCAGCGCCAGCGCCGTGTCGGCGGGGATGCGGTCGAGCAGCGCCGCGACCTCGCTCGCCTTCAGGACGCGCGGCAAGCGCTGCTCGCGGCGCGGCGCCGACAGCAGGTCGGCGGGGTTCTGCTCCAGCAGCCCGTGCTCGACGAGCGTGCGGAAGAGCGCGCGCAGGGACGCCAGCTTGCGCGCGACGGTGCTCGGCGCCTGCCCGGCCTCGCTGAGGCCGGCCGCCCAGCGGCGCAGCGCGCGCGGCGTCACCGCCGCCGGCGCCAACTGCTGCGCCGAGGCCCAGCGCGCGAGCTGCGCGGCGTCGACCGCGTAGGCGTGGCGCGTCTTCTCGGCGGCGCCGCGGCGGCGCAGATCCTGTTCGAGCAGCGCCAGCGCGCGGCGCCAGCCGTCGTCGAACGGCCGCTCGCCGTTGGTAGGCTCAGCCGCCGTGGCCGTCTTCTTCATCGACACCGGCACCGGTCAGGTCGCCACGCGGCGGCAGCTGGTCGAGGCGGGACTGGCGAGCGAGGCCGAGCCGCCGGCGCTGCCGTGGCTGCGGATCCAGGGCAGCGACGACGCGACCACCATGTGGTACGCGGTGCTGCGCAGACGGGAGCGGGGGGTCTTCATCGGCGCTCTCGCTATTCGCCACGGAGACCACCATGCCTCCCTGCTCGCCGGCGGCTGGGAGGAGATCGCGCTCGAGGAGCTGCGCACGGGCCCCTGACACGCGGACCGGCGCCGTCGAGGCGCGTGTCAGGCGATGTAGACGGGGGTGCCGACGGGCGTCTGGTCGTACAGCTCGATCACGTCGGGCACCGCCATGCGCACACAGCCGTGCGAGGCCGCCGAGCCGAGCGAGTCGATCGCGTCGGTGCCGTGGATCCCGGCGCCGGCGTAGATGCCCATCCAGCGCGCCTTCAGCGGGTTCGACGGGCCGGGCGGGACCGCGGTGCCCGCGAGGTCGCCGGCCCAGGCGCTGTTCGGCACGTTCCAGACGGGATCGACCTGCTTGTTCTGGATGTGGTAGAGGCCGGCCGGCGTTTCGAGCCCCACCTGGCCGACGGCGATCGGGTAGGTCTCGGCGAGCTTCAGGTCCTTCCACAGGCGCAGCTGGTAGCTGCCGCGATCGACCGTGATCACGACGGGATACTGCTCCGCCAGGTCGGCGGTCGTCACCTTCGGCTCGACCGCGCGCGCCCGCACGCGGATCGTGTGCGGCGCGGAGGAACTGCGCAGCGCGCGCACGACGGCGCGGCGCAGCGGCCGGCGCAGGACGGTGACGCCGGCCTGCGCGGTGACCGGCTCCAGCGACGTCGGCGCGAAGTCGATGCTGGCGTCGCGCGGTGCGCGGTCGAAGCGGTCCACCACCTCGGCGACGAAGTGCTCGACGGCGAGGCGCGAGTAGCTGACCTGCGGCTGCACGTCGGCGTCGACGCGCCCACCCGTCACCGCGCGCCCGATGCGCGCGAGCAGCGAGCCGTCGCGGCTGCGCTCGAGCGCCGCGTCGACCGCCGCATCGACGTCGACCGCGACGTCGGCGCGCTGCGGCGAGAGGACAGCCCGTCTGCCGTCGTAGGTCGCCACCACGGGCGCGCGCAGGCCGGACAGCAGCTCGCGTCTGAGCTCGGCGCGGGCCTGCTCGGCGTCCATCCCGCCGACGTCGACCCCGCCGACCTCGACGCCCACGGCGATCGTGTCACGGCGGCTGTGGTCGTACGCCCACGCGCCGACGACGGCGCTCAGCACGACGGCCGCGACTGCGATGAGGATGACGTTTCGACGACTGCGCACAGCGCCTCCTGCGCGATTCTACGCAGGGCCTCGGCGTCCGGACGACCGTGCACGCGACATGGCACGTCAGCCTGGACGAACGGCCGGCGCGCGTGGCGGTGGGCGCCGCGCTACCGGCGCACGACCGGAGGTGCGGCGAGGACCGGAGCGAGCCGCTCGCCCAGCTCGCGCCAGTCGGCGGCGCAGACGACGCCCTCCTCCCGGCACAGCTCGCGATTCCACGGATGCGCGATCGTCGCGGGGACGATGCCCGCCTCCTGCGCGCGCAGGATGTTCTGCGGGCTGTCGTCGATCAGCACGTCGATGTCGATCTCGCCGCAGCGGGCGATCTTGTCCCACGAGCAGTGGAGGTCGTCGTACGGCATGCCGATCTGCTCCAGCCACTCCGCCGTCGCGGCATACGCGTCGGTCGAGCGATGGCTCGTGACATGGATGAAGTGCCCGGCGTCGTGCCACGCCGCGACCGTTCTCGACCGCGGCCAGGTACGGCTCGGCGCCGAGCACGTGCTCGCGGCGGTGGCTCTCGGCCACGAGCGCCGCCACCTGCTCGCGACGCAGCTGGACGATGTCCCAGGTGACCTGCTCGTCGTAGTCCAGCACGACTCCGAAGCGCCGCTGGGCAAGCAGCGCGAAGAGATCCCAGTAGTGGTGCAATGTCGAGTCGATGTCGATCGCGATCCGCATGTGCGGCACAGGGTAGACGGCCACGTGGCGCGAACGGCCCGACCCCTCCACGACGGCTATGGCACCGCCGGTCGTTCTGACTGGCTGGACATCGACTGGTCGGCGCACCAGCGCTGGGTCGAGGTCGCCGGCACGCCCGCCAACGTGATCGAGCTGGGCGACGGGCCGCCCCTGCTGTTCGTCCACGGCCTCTCGGGCTGCTGGCAGAACTGGCTCGAGAACCTCCCCCACTTCGCGCGCACGCACCGCGCGATCGCCGTCGACCTGCCCGGCTTCGGCGCCTCGCCGATGCCCGCCGAGCCGATCGCGATCACCGGCTACGCGCGCTTCCTCGAGCTCCTGCTCGACGCGCTCGGCGCCGAGCGCGCGTCGGTGGTCGGCAACTCGATGGGCGGCCACATCGCCGCCGCGCTCGCGATCGCGGCGCCCGAGCGGGTCGAGCATCTGGCGCTCGTGTCCCCCGCCGGCGTCTCCTCGGCGCACGCGAACAGACAGGCGGCGCTCGCGGTCGGGCGCGCGATCGCGCTCGCGGCCGGACGCGTCGACGTCGCGATCGACGTGCTCGCACGCCGGCCGGGACTGCGGCGCGGCGCGCTCGGCTTCGTCTGCCACCGCGGCGACCTGCTGTCCGCGCCGCTCGCGCGCGAGCTGATGGGCGGCTCCGGCAAGCCGGCGTTCCTGCCCGCGCTGGAGGCCGTGCTCGCGCACCCGATCGAGGAGCGCCTCGGCGAGATCGCCTGCCCGTCGCTGCTCGTGTGGGGCCGTCAGGACCGCGTCATCCCGGTGCGCGACGCGAAGGCGTTCGCGCGGGCGATGCCCGGCCTGCGCGTCGAGCTGCTCGACGCGACGGGGCACGTCGCGATGCTCGAGCGCCCGGCCCGCTTCAACGCGCTGCTGGAGGAGCTGCTCGCCGAGCAGCCGGCGGCCGTCCCGGCCCGGGCCGCCGCCCCGGCCGCCGCCGTCAGCGACTGATCGCCGCGTCGCGGGCGCGCTCCTGCTCCCACAGGCGCAGCCGCCACAGGTCCCGCTTGACCTGCCGTGGATCGAGCTGGCGACCCGGCAGGTGGAGGTTCGCCGTCTCGATCAGCCGTCGCTCGTCGCCGGTGAGCGCCATCCACTTGGCGAGGACGTCGTCGGAGTCGGGCAGGCGCGCGCTGCCGTAGGGCCGCGTCTCGTCGGGAAAGCCGACGCAGTACTCGTTCAGCAGCCGACCGGTCTGCGGCAGGTAGGCGAGGATCGGCTTGTGCGGATAGATCAGGTACGCGTAAGGCGTGCCGACGGTCGCCCGGTGCTCGCCGGGCCGCTCCGCCTGCATCCCCCATACGCGGATGAAGCCGAGATCGCGGTACATCGCCCACTCCTCGTCGTTCACGCACGACTGCAGCAGCTGGCGGGCCCGCGCCTCGGCCCGCCGCTCGCGACCGGGATCGTAGTCGGCCGCCGGCACGACTCGCCGGCGCGCGCGGTGGCGCTCGAGCGCCTCGCCGGCCCGCGGCGCCGTCATCTCCCACAGCAGGGCGATCACGACGAGCACGGTGGCGGCGAGCGCGAGCAGCATGCCGGCCCCTACCCGCCGGCGTGCATCAGCGACCGCCCGCGGCCCGTGGAAAGAAGATCACGCGCTCGGCGTCGCGCGGCACCTCGGCGAAGCTGCGCGCGATCTGCGCGGTGCGCCGGCCGGCGCCGTCGAGCGGGACCGCCGCCCACATGCCGGCGTCGAGCTGGTGGCGGAACTCCTCGACCAGCCGCTCCTCGTCCTCGCGCACCGCCACGTCGCCCTCCGCGAGCAGCACCTCGCCGTGTCCGGGTCTCATGCGCAGAAACCTCATCGCCCGATTATGGCAGAGGATTATGTGGCGTCGGCGGGTCTGCGCGGCCGGTGGGCGCGGATGCCCAGCACGTCGACCGGCCCGGCTCCTCTGCCGATCTCGCGCAGGCCGTGGCGCACCGCCGACGCCGCACGCGCCTTGGCCGCGCGCGCGGCGTCGAGCGGTGCGAAGCCGTGCGCGAGATGCGCCGCCAGCACCGAGGAGTGCGTGCAGCCGGATCCGTGCGCGGCGCCGTCGGGGAAGCGCTCGCCGGGGATCTCGACGAGCCGCTCGCCGTCGTAGAAGACGTCGGTCGCCTCCTCGCGGTGACCGCCGGTGACGACGACGCAGCGCGGCCCGAGCGCGTGGATCGCGTGTGCGAGCGCCGGTGCGTCCGCCTGCGCCGCGGCGCCCCCCGACGCGACGGCGACGATCGCGCGCGCCTCCGGCAGGTTGGGGGTCACGACCGTCACGCGCGGGAGCAGCCGCGCGACGAGCTGCTCGCGCGCGTCGCGCGCGAGCAGCTCCGCGCCCGACTCGGCGACCATCACCGGGTCGAGCACGATCGGCGTGCCGTCGTCGAGCAGGTCGAGCGCGCGCTCGACCGCCGCGATCGTCTCGACGGTCCCGAGCATCCCGATCTTGACCGCGTCGACGCCGACGTCGCGCTGCACCGCGTGCACCTGCGCGACGATCAGGGCGGGATCGACGGCGCCGACCGCGTCGACCCCGACGGTGCTCTGGGCCGTGATCGCCGTGATCGCGGTCATCCCGTGCGCGCCGCAGGCGGCGAACGCCTTGAGGTCCGCCTGGATGCCCGCGCCGCCGCCCGAGTCCGAGCCGGCGATCGACAGCACAGCCGGCACGCGCGGATCGGGCGTCGTCACGGCGCGCAGGTTAGAGCGTGACCGCCCGCGCCGCCCGCTCGCCTGCGGCTGCCGGAGGCGGCCGAGGTGGCCGCCGGAGGCGGGTCGCACACCCTCGATTGCGCGCCGGCGGTCGCGCAGCTCGCGCCGCCGTGGACGCACGCGGCGGCTCCCCGGCGCCGTCGCAGGCTTACGCGACGGCCGTGTACCGCCCACCGGCGCCTCGCCGGACGAGGCCGCGCAGCTCGAGCTGCGCGAGGCCCGCGAGCACCGCGTCGACCGGCTCGCCGCCGGCCGTCAGCGCCGCGACCGTGTCGCAGCCGCCACCCACGCGATCGAGCAGCGCACGCAGGTCCGGCTCGAAGCTCCGCGCCGCGCGCCGTCGGCTCAGGCACGAAGAGCGTGCCGGCCGCCGCGCCGAACAGCAGGTCGAGCACGTCCGCAGGTCCGCGAACGAGCTGGGCGCCGTCGGCGATCAGCGCGTTGGCGCCGGCCGCGAGCGGCGCCGTCACGAGGCCGGGAACGGCCGCCACCTCGCGCCCGAGATCGGCCGCCTGGCCGGCGGTGATCAGCGACCCCGACCGCTCCCCCGCCTCTACGACGACCGTCGCCTGCGCGAGCGCGGCGATGATGCGGTTGCGCGCCGGGAAGCACCAGCGCCGGGCCGGCGAGCCGGGCGGCAGCTCGGCGACGACCGCGCCGAGCTCGGCGATGCGGGCGTGCAGGCGCCGCTTGCTGGCCGGGTACGCCCGCTCGGGTCCGCAGGCGAGCACCGCGAGCGTGACGCCGCCGGCCTCGAGCGCGCCGGCGTGAGCGGCCGAGTCGACGCCCAGCGCCATCCCGCTGACCACCGTCAGGCCCGCGGCAGCGAGGCCGCGCCCGAGCCCGCGCGCCTGCTCGAGCCCGTACGCCGTCGCCCGGCGGGCGCCGACGATCGCGACGCGATCCGCTGCGAGCGCCCCGGCGGCGCGCGCGAGAGTACCGCGCACGTAGAGCACCGAGGGCGCGTCGGGCAGGTCGTGCAGCGGCGCCGGATAGCGCCCGTCGCAGCGGCACAGCGGATGGACCGCGACGGCTGCGCACCGCGCCCGCGCGGCGCCGGCGTCGAAGCGCTCGCGCTCGGCGGCGATCGCGTCTGCGTGCGACCCGGCGAGCGCCGCGATCAACCCGTCCTCGTCGAGCGCGAGCAGCTGCGCGCTTCCGCGCCGCGCGCTCCAGACGACCTCGATGTGCCCGGCCAGGCGCGCGACGAGCCAGGAGCGGCGCAGGCAGGCGTCGCACGCCACCGGCTCGGGCGCGGAACCGGCCGTCATGCCGCCACCGCCTCGTCGTCGCCGCCGCCGGCCCGCAGCGCCAGCGCGTGCAGCACGTCCTCCAGCCCGACCGCCTCGCGGTCGGCGAGATCGGCGATCGTGCGGGCAACCCGCAGGACGCGGTCGTGCCCGCGCGCGCTGAGGCCACCGCCGTCGTACGCCCGCGCCAGCGCGCGTCGCGCCCGCGCGTCGACGCTCACGTGCGCGCGCAGCTGGCGCGTGTCGAGCTGCGCGTTCGTGTGCGCGGCGCTGCCCGCGAGGCGCGCCCGCTGACGCTCGCGCGCCGCGAGCACCCGCTCGTGCACCGCGCCCGAGCTCGCATGCGGCGGCGCGGCGAGTGCCGCGGCGCTCGGGCGGGCGACCGTCACGAGCAGGTCGATGCGGTCGAGCAGCGGACCGCTGAGGCGACGGCGGTGCCGCGCGAGCTGCAGCTCGCCGCAGCGGCACGGCCGGTCGCTCCCGGCGAAGCCGCACGGGCACGGGTTGGTCGCGGCGACGAGCATGAAGCGCGTCGGGAAGCGCAGCGCCTGCTGGCCGCGCACGATCACGATCTCCCCGTCCTCGACCGGCTGGCGCAGCGCCTCCAGCGTCGGCCGCGAGAACTCGGACAGCTCGTCGAGGAACAGCACGCCGTGGTGTGCGAGGCTCGCCTCGCCGGGCGCCGGCGGGCGGCCGCCGCCGACCAGCCCCGCAGGCGAAACGGTGTGGTGCGGCGCGCGGAACGGCCGCGCCGCCGCGAGGCCGCCGCGGTGGGTGATCCCGGCGACGCTGTGGATGCGCGTGACCTCCAGCGCCTCGTCGCGGCTCAGCGGCGGCAGCAGACCCGGCAGCCGCCGCGCGAGCATCGTCTTGCCGCTCCCGGGCGGGCCCTCCAGCAGCAGGTTGTGGCCGCCCGCGGCGGCGATCTTGAGCGCCCGCAGCGGGAGCTCGTGCCCACGCACGTCGGCGAGGTCCGGCTCCTCGTGTCGCGGGGCGCGCGCAGCCGCGCTCGGCGCCGTCGGCGGCGGCGGCACCTCACCCCCGTCGAGCACCGCGGCGACCGCGCGCAGGTCGTCGACCGCCGCGACCTCGACGCCGTCCACCAGCGCAGCCTCGCGGGCCCGCTCGCGCGCGACGATCAGCCCGCTGACCCCGGTGCGGCGCGCGCCCTGGGCGACCGCGAGGACGCCCGGGCAGCCGCGCAGCATGCCGGTCAGCGACAGCTCGCCGAAGACGACCCAGCGCTCGAGCGCATCGACGCGGCACTGGCCGCTCGCGGCCAGCACGCCGACGGCGAGCGCCGCGTCGAAGCCCGGACCGACCTTCCGCACGTGCGCAGGCGCGAGGTTCGCGGTGATGCGCCGCGCCGGGAAGTCGAAGCCGGAGTTGAGGATCGCGGAGTGGACCCGCTCGCGCGCCTCACGCACCGCGGCGTCGGCGAGACCGACGACGCGGAACGTCGGCAGGCCGGGCCGGATGTCGACCTCGACCCACACCGGGCGGGGGTCGATTCCGTCGATTGTGAACGTGACGACGCGGGCGAGCACGGACGGCACGCTAGGGCGTGCCGCGTCACAGGACACGCGTGCTTCGCAACAATTCTCAACGGCGTGCGACTGCGAAGCTTTGCCTGCAAATCGTCGCAATCTGCGTGTGAGCCGCCACGCCGGAAGCCGTAACGTTTCGCGGCATGTCCACCGACCTCCGCCACCGCCTGGGCCGTGCGGGCGAGCAGCTCGCGGCCGAGCACCTCGAACGCCGCGGCTTCTCGATCGTGGCGCGCAACCACCGCACGCGCTGGGGCGAGATCGACCTGATCGCCACCGACGACCGCCGCATCGTCTTCTGCGAGGTCAAGACGCGGCGCACGGGCGCAGTCGGCCCGTTCGACGGCCTGCGCGAGGCGCAGTGCCGGCGCCTGCGCCGCATGGCCGCCGCCTGGCTCCACGACCACCCCGACCGTCCCCATACCCCCGAGCTCCGCTTCGACGCGATCGGCGTCGTGATCGACGCGCACGGCCGCCTGGTGTCCCTCGAGCACCTCGAGGACGCCTTCTGACGGCCGCCTCGCCGTCAGAGCGTGAGCTGTTGATACGCCGCGCTCTGGAACGACATCCGGTGCAGCGGAGAGACGCCTTGCCGTTCGATCGCGGCACGGTGCTCGGGCGTCGCGTAGCCGACGTGGCTGGCGAGCTCCCAGCCGGGGTGGATCGCGTCGGCGCGGCGCATGTAGCGGTCGCGCGTGACCTTCGCGATCACGGACGCCGCGGCGATCGCCGCGCTGGTCGCGTCGCCGCCGACGACGGCGCGCTGGTCGTGACCGAGGTCGCCGACGGGGAAGCCGTCGCTGAGGCAGACGCAGCCCTCGCGCGCGACGCGCGCGAGCGCGTCGCGCAGCGCGGCGAGGTTCGTCTTGTGCAGCCCGCGACGGTCGATCCCCGGCGCGCAGCGCGAGACGACCGCGACCTGCGCCGCGGTGCGCAGGATCACCGGGTAGAGCTCCTCGCGCCGCGCCTCGGTCTGCTGCTTGGAGTCGTTGAGCGCCGCGAGCGCGCGCACGTCGGCCGGGCGCAGGCGCTCGTAGTCGAACAGCACCGCCGCCGCGACCAGCGGCCCGGCGAGACAGCCGCGCCCGGCCTCGTCCGCTCCGGCGACGAAGCGCACGCCGAGCGCGCGGTCGAACGCGAACAGCCTGCGCGCGGGCGCTCGTTCCGCTCTGCCTCTGCGCGTGGAGCTCGCGGCCGCGCTCACGCGAGAGTTCTACCGCGCGGCGGGGACGGCGTGGCTCACAGGGTGCCGACGCGGCGCGGGGGCCAATAGCTGAAGAACGCGTCGCCGATGATCCAGGCGCGCGGGACGGGCCCCCAGTAGCGGCTGTCGTCGGAGGCGCCGCGGTTGTCGCCCATCATGAAGTAGTGGCCCTGCGGGACGGTGATCGTGCCGAGGTTGCAGTCCGGCCCGCCGCCGCACGGGCGGACGTAGGGCTCGCGCTGCTCGACGCCGTTGCGCACCACGTGCCCGTCGTGCACGGCGATGCGGTCGCCGGGCAGGCCGACGACGCGCTTGATGAAGTTCTGGCTCGAGCGGGTGGGCGTCGGTCTCGTGCAGGGGACGCGGCTCTGCGGGCCTTCGTAGAACGGCCCCTGGCCCGGATTGCCGCACTCGTTGACGTCGGCCCCGTGCGGCGGGTGGAAGACGACGATGTCGCCGGCACCGGGTGCGGCGAAGCGGTTCCCGATGCGATTGACGATCACGCGTTCGCCGATCGTGAGCGTCGGCTCCATCGAGCCGCTCGGGATGCGGTAGGGCTTGACGACGAACGCCTGGACGACGAGCGCGATGGCCAGCGCGACGGCGACGACGAGCACGAGCTCCAGCAGGGAGCCGGCGCCCGACCTGCCCTTCACTCGTCGGCGGAGTCGGGTGCCTCGGCTTCGGCGACGGCGGCCTCGACGGCCTCGGGCGCCTCCGCGTCGGCGATCTCGACGGCGGTCTCCGGCTCCTCTGCCCTCGGCGCGTGGAGCAGATCGCGCTCGACGACCTCCTCCGGGCCTATCGAGCGGCGCTCACGGACGCGGGCGCGCTTGCCGACACGGCCGCGCAGGTAGTAGAGCTTCGCGCGCCGCACCTCGCCGCGTGCCGCCACCTCGATCTGCTCGATCTTCGGCGAGTGCAGCGGGAACGTGCGCTCGACACCGACGCCGAACGACTGCTTGCGGACGGTGAACGTCTCGCGCACCCCGTGGCCCTGGCGCTTGATGACGACACCCTCGAAGACCTGCGTGCGGCGACGCGTGCCCTCGATCACCTGGAAGTGGACGCGGACGCGATCACCCGCGTCGAAGGAGGGAATCCGGCGCAGCTGGGCGCGCTCGAGGCTATCGATGACCGTGCTCATGGCGTAGAAGCGGCGGCCCCGTGGCCGCCGGCTGCGCAATGGTAGCGGAGTCGCTCAGCGGGGGTCGTCGTGGCGCGCGCGCTCCGCCTCGGCGCGCGCACGGCTCTGCTCGCGGCGCCACTCGCGCACGCGCGCGTGGTGGCCGGACAGCAGCACCTCGGGGATCGTCCAGCCGCGCCACTCGGCCGGGCGCGTGTAGTGCGGGTACTCGGGAGCACCCTCCAGCGCCGCGCTGTAGGACTCCTCCAGCGCCGAGTCCTCGTGGCCGAGCGCGCCGGGAAGCTTGCGCAGCACCGCGTCCGCGACGACCATCGCGGCCAGCTCGCCGCCGGCCAGCACGTAGCGGCCGATCGAGACCGCCTCGGTCGCGAAGTGCTCGATGATCCGCTCGTCGAAGCCCTCGTAGCGGCCGCACAGCAGCGTCAGCGCCGGCTCGGCCGCCAGCTCGTCGACGAGCGCGTCGTCGAGCAGCCGGCCGGCGGGGGCGAGCGCGATCACGCGCCGGCGCGTGCGCAGCTCGACGGGATCGGCGTCGTAGCGCGCCCGCAGGGCGGCTTCGACGACGTCGACGCGCAGCACCATGCCGGCGCCGCCGCCGAACGGCATGTCGTCGACCTGGCCGCCGGTGAGCGGCGTCGTGTCGCGGTAGTTGACGCAGTCGAGCGTGTGGCCGTGCGCAGCGGCGTTCGCGACGTGCCGCTGCGAGCGGAACCAGTCGAACGCCTCGGGAAAGAGCGTGCAGATGTCGATCTGCATCAGCTCTCCCCCAGGAACTCCAGGTCGACGTCGATCCGCTTGGCGTCGACGTCGACCGTGCGGACCGCGTCGCGGATCAGCGGTACGAGCAGCTCCTCGCGGCCGTCGCGCACGACGTGGAGCACCTCGCAGGAGGGCAGCGCGCGCAGCTCGCGCACGACGCCGACGGCCCGATCGCCGTCATGGACGGTGCAGCCCTCGAGCTGCTCGGGCCACCACTCGTCCTCCTCCAGCGGCGGCGCCGCGGCGCGCGGGACGAGCAGGTCGGTGCCGCGCAGCGCCTCCGCCGCGCTGCGGCCCGTGCAGCTCGCGAGCCGCACGATCGGGCGCGCGTCCGTGCCGGCGCGGCGGACGATCTCGTCCTCGCGGTCGCCGACGCGCAGCGTCCGGCCCGCGTCGAGCAGCGCCGCGCGGGGCTGCGTGACGTGGAAGCTGCCGTCGAGGCCGTGCGGTCTGCCGACACGGCCGGCGTGCAGCAGCTCGGCGTCGTCGGGGTCGGACACGGGATCGGCGTCAGTCGATGATGTCGACGAGCACGCGGCGATCCTCCTTCACCGCCGCGGCCTTCACGACGAGGCGCAGCGCGTTCGCGGTGCGTCCGCCGCGGCCGATCACCTTGCCGTAGTCGTCCTCGCCGACCGACAGCTCGAGCACGAGCGTGCCGTCGTCCTCCTCGAGCTCCTCGACCTCGACGGCGTCGGGCTCGTCGACGAGCTCTCGCGCGAGGTACTCGAGCAGCTCTTTCATGGGAGGAGCGGCCGGATCCGGAGCGCTCAGCTGCCCGCGGGGCCGGTGATGCCCTGCGTCTTGAGCAGCTTGCTGACGGTCTCCGAGGGCTGGGCGCCGCGCGCGAGCCAGTGGCGAACGCGCTCCTCGTCGAGCACGATCGTCGACGGCTGGGTCTGAGCGTTGTATTGCCCGATCGTCTCGAGCACGCGACCGTCGCGCTTGGAGCGCTGGTCGGCGGCGACGACGCGCCAGACCGGGTTCTTTCGCCCGCCGACGCGGGTCAGACGAAGTCGTACTGCCACGGTTCCCTTTCAGAATTTGGTCAAGACCGACGACGCAGCTTAGCGAGCCTGCCGCATGAGCGCCCCGATGTCCGGCGTCTTGCCCTGCGACATCGCCTTCATCAGCTTCTGCATCTGGCCGAACTGTCTGATCAGCGCCTTCACGGCCTGCACGTTCGTGCCGGAGCCTCTCGCGATGCGGATGCGGCGCGAGCCCTTGATGACGTCGGGGTTGCGCCGCTCCTCCGGCGTCATCGACAGGATGATCGCCTGGATGCGGTCGAACTCGCGCTCGTCGACCTTCATTCTGCTGAGCTGGTGGCCGCCGAGGCCGGGGATCATCCCGAGCAGGTTCTGCAGCGGGCCGAGCTTGCGGATCTGGCGCAGCTGGTCGAGGAAGTCGTCGAGGCCGAACTCGGACTTGCGGATCTTGCGCTCGAGCTCCTGCGCCTGGTCCTCGTCGAACTGCTGCTCGGCCTTCTCGATCAACGTCATGACGTCGCCCATCCCGAGGATGCGCTGCGCCATGCGGTCCGGGTGGAAGCGCTCGAACTGGTCGAGCTTCTCCCCGGTGGAGGCGAACAGGATCGGCTTGCCGGTGACGGCCTTGACGGACAGCGCGGCGCCGCCGCGCGCGTCGCCGTCGAGCTTGGACATCACGACGCCGTCGAACTGCGCGACCTCGGCGAACTGCTCGGCGACGTTGACGGCGTCCTGGCCGGTCATGGCGTCGACGACGAGCAGCACGTCCGTCGGCTTCGTGACGCGCTTGATCTCGGCGAGCTCCTTCATCAACGCCTGGTCCACGTGCAGCCGGCCGCTCGTGTCGACGATCAGCACGTCCTTGCCCTCGCGCTCGGCCCGCTCGCGCGCCCACGCCGCGATCTCCACCGGATCGGCGTCGGTGCCTCTCTCGTAGACGTCGGCGCCGACCTGGCCGGCGACCTTCACGAGCTGGTCGACGGCGGCCGGCCGGTAGACGTCGCAGGCGGCGACGGCGACGGAGGAGCCGTGCTGCTCCTTGAGGTGGCGCGCCAGCTTGCCCGTCGCGGTCGTCTTGCCGGAGCCCTGCAAGCCGGCCATCAGGATCACCGTCGGCGGGCTGGAGGCGAACGCCAGCTCGCGCGCGGCGCCGCCCATCAGCTCCCCCAGCTCCTCGTGGACGATCTTGACGACCTGCTGGCCGGGGTTCAGCTGGCCGATCACGTCGCTGCCGAGCGCGCGCTCCTTGACCGCGGAGGTGAACGACTTGACGACCTTGAAGTTGACGTCCGCCTCGAGCAGCGCGAGGCGGATCTCGCGCATCGCGGCATTGACGTCGTCCTCGGTCAGCGTGCCGCGCCCGCGCACGTCGGCGAGCGTGGCCTGCAGCTTCTCGGACAGCGAGTCGAACATGGGCCGACGAGGTTACCGCGCCGGCTGAGCCCGGCTCAGGGACGCGGCGGCGCGGGCGCGCTCGGCGCGACCCCGCCGCCGGAACCGGCCCGCCCGAAGGCCTGCCCGACCGACTCCATCGCGCGCGTCAGCTCGGCCGGCACCATGTAGATGGTCGCGCCCTCGCCCTGCGCCATCTTCGGCAGCGCCTGCACGAACTGGTAGCTCAGCAGCTCGGCGTCCGGGCGACCGGCGTGGATCGCGCCGAAGACCGTCTCGATCGCTCTCGCCTCGCCCTCCGCTCTGAGGATCGCCGCCTCGCGCTCGCCTCTCGCGCGCAGGACGGCCGCCTGCTGCTCGCCCTCGGCGGTGAGGATCTGCGACTGCTTGACGCCCTCGGCGGTGAGGATCGCGGCGCGGCGGTCGCGCTCCGCGCGCATCTGCTTCTCCATCGCCTCCTGGATCGTGCCGGGCGGGTCGATCGACTTCAGCTCGACGCGGGCGATCCGGATCCCCCACTTGCCGGTCGCCTCGTCGAGCACGACGCGCAGCTGGGAGTTGATGTTGTCGCGGCTCGTGAGCGCCTGCTCGAGCGTCATGCCGCCGATCACGTTGCGCAACGTCGTGACGGTCAGCTGCTCGATCGCCTGGAGCGGGTTGGCGACCTCGTAGGTGACCGACTTCGGCTCGGTGATCGTGAAGTAGAGGACGGTGTCGATCTGCACGACGAGGTTGTCCTCGGTGATGACCGGCTGGGGCTGGAACGTGACGACCTGCTCGCGCAGGTCCACGAGCGGCTTGACGCGGTCGATGAACGGCACGACGATCGTCAGGCCGGGCGTGAGCGTGCGGCTGTAGCGGCCGAGCCGCTCGACGACGCCGGCTCGCGCCTGCGGGATGATGCGGATGGTGCGCATCGCGACGATCAGCACGAAGATCGCGATCACGACGAGGACGACGACGCCGGCGGTCATGCAGTGCCTCCCTGGTAGTTCCTACTCGCTCACAAGCGCCGTGGCGCCCCGGATCTCGATGACCTGGACCGGCGTGCCGGCCTCGATGACGGTCTCGTCTTCGTAGGCGCGCGCCGTCCACACCTCGCCGTCGATTCTCACGCAACCGACGCCTTCGTCGTTCGCGATCCGCTCGAGCACGATCGCCCGCTTGCCGATCAGGGCGCCCGTGCCGGTTCGCAGCTGCGCCGGCATGCGCACGTGCGCACGCGCGATCGGTCGCACGACCCACAGCAGCAGCAGCGAGACGACGATGAAGACGCTCCAGGAGGCGACCCAGCCGCCGCCGATCGCGGCGACGAGCGTCGCGACGAGCGCCCCGCCGCTGAACGGCGCGAGGAAGAAGCTCGTGGTGAGCAGCTCGCCGACGCCGAACGCGACGGCGACGAGGATCCAGATCACCCAGGCGTCCATCTCGACCGCGAGCTTACCGCTGCGAGCGGAGGATTCGCGGCGGCCCGGACAGGATCAGCCGAGCAGCGCGCGAGCGAAGTCGTCGGCGTCGAACGGGCGCAGGTCGTCGAGTTGCTCGCCGATCCCGATCAGCTTGACCGGAATCCCGAGCTCGCGTGCGATCGCGAGCGCGATCCCGCCCTTCGCGGTGCCGTCGAGCTTCGTCAGCACGATCCCGGAGACGTCGACCGCCTCCGCGAACAGCTGCGCCTGGCGCAGGCCGTTCTGGCCGGTGGTCGCGTCGACCGTCAGCAGGACCTCGTGCGGGGCGTCCGGGATCTGCTTGGCGATCACACGGCGGATCTTCGTCAACTCCGCCATCAGGTTGTCCTGCGTGTGCAGGCGGCCGGCGGTGTCGATCAGGATCACGTCGGCGCCGTCGCGCACGCCGGTTGCGACCGCGTCGTATGCGACGGCGCCCGGATCGGAGTCGGGCGCGCCCTTCACGAACGCGACGTCGGCGCGCAGCGCCCACTGCTCGAGCTGCTCGACGGCGGCGGCGCGGAACGTGTCGGCGGCGCCGAGCACGACCGTCTGCCCCAGCTCCTTGCGCAGGTGCCAGGCGAGCTTGCCGAGCGAGGTCGTCTTGCCGGTCCCGTTGACGCCGGCGACGAGGATGACCGTCGGCTGGGCGGTGAGGTCGATGCGGTCCTCCCCCGTGCGCGCGGCCCCGGCCAGCAGATCCGTCAGGCGGGCGCTGAGCTGCTCGCCGCCGGTCAGGTCGCCGGCCTGCGCCTCCTGCTCGAGCTGCTCGACGATCTCGGCGGTCGTGCGGGCGCCGACGTCGGCCATGATCAGCGCCTCCTCGAGCCGCTCCCACGTCTCCTCGTCGAGGTTCTCGAACAGCGTCGCCTGCAGCTCGCTGGTGAGCGCCTCGCGCGTCTTGCGCATGTTCTCGCGCAGGCGTCTGAAGAAGCCGCGGCGCTGCTCCTGCCGCTCGGCCGGGTCGCCTTCGGCGGTCGCCACGCCGCCGTCGCCGAGGATGAAGAGGTCCGTCCAGTCACGTGCCATCGCGATCGGCGACGATACCAGCGTGTCCTCGCCCTCCATCGCGATCCGCCGGGTCAGCGCCGACGCGCCGGAGGCGGTGCGGCTGCTGGCCGACTACGGGGCGGAGCTGGTGGCGCGGGGACGGCCCTTCTCCCCCGTCGACCCACCGCCCGGCGCCGCCGGCGCGAGCTGGGTCGAGGTCCACGAGATGGAGCCGCCGGGCGGCGCCTTCCTGCTCGTGGAGGAGGACGGCGTGCCGGTCGCGTGCGGCGGACTGCGCACGCTCGGCCCCGGCCTCGGCGAGGTCAAGCGCATGTACGTCGTACCGGCGGCGCGGCGGCACGGCCACGCCCGTCGGCTGCTCGGCGCGCTCGAGGACGCCGCCCGCGAGATCGGCCTCGCACGTGTCCGGCTCGACACGAATGCCCAGCAGCCGGAGGCGCTGCTGCTGTATGCCGCCTGCGGCTACGTGGAGATCCTGGACTACAACGGGTCGCCGACGGCGACCCACTGGTTCCAAAAGGAGCTCTAGGCGGCGGCCGCCGGCTCGGCTTCCTGTGGAGGTGGCAGCCTGCGGCTGATGACCTTCGAGATGCCGTCGCCGCCCATCGAGACGCCGTAGAGCGAGTCGGCCGCCTCCATCGTGCGCTTCTGGTGGGTGACGACGATGAACTGGGCGCGCTCGGCGTACTTGCGCAGCAGCGTGAGGAAGCGGTCGATGTTGAGATCGTCGAGCGCGGCCTCGACCTCGTCGAGGATGTAGAACGGACACGGCCGCGCGAGGAAGACGGAGAACAGGAACGCGAGCGCCGTCATCGACTTCTCGCCGCCGGACAGCAGCGAGAGGCGCTTCATCGCCTTGCCGGCCGGCGTGATCTCGATCTCGACGCCGAGCGTGTCGTCCTCGTCGCGCTCCTCCGCGTCCGCCGCCCCGTCGGCGTCCTCCGCGGCGCCCGCATCGGCCTCGCCGCCGGCTCTCTCGCCGCCGAGCACCGGCCGCGGGCCGGCGTCCTCGCGCACGAGCCGCAACCGTCCGCGGCCGCCGGGGAACAGCTGCTCGGCGAGCTCCTCGAAGTTTCTCGCCGCCGCGTCGAAGGTGGCCTCGAACGTCTCCGCGGATCTGGCGGTCGGTGTCCTTGATCAGCGTGCTCAGCTCGCGGAGCGCCGCCTCGAGGTCCGCCCGCTGGCGCTCGAGCTCCTCGACGTGCGCGACCGCCTCCTCGTACTCCTGCTGCGCGAGCGGGTTGACCGGCCCGAGCTGCTCGCGCCGGCGCTGGAGGCGCTCGATCCGCTGCGTCAGCTGGGCGCGCTCCTCGTCCGGCAGCGGCGCCTCCGCCGGCGTCGGCTCGAGCCCGAGCGGCTCGGCGAGCGATCTCAGCTCGTGGTCGGCATCGGCCATGCGGTCGCGCGCCTGCTGCGCGCGCACCTCGGCGCCGGTGACCGCCTCGCCGTCGCGCTTGAGGCGGCCCTGCAGCTCGGCCTCCTCGCGCGCACAGGCGCGCAGCTCGACGGCGACATGCTCGCCCGCCTGGCGGTGCGCCGCCAGCTCGGCGTCGAAGACCTCCGCGCAGGCGGCGATCGCGGCGGCGGCCTCGGCCAAGACCGTCCCGAGCCGCTCGGCGTCCGGGATCAGGGCCCGCTCGCGCGCCAGGCGCTGCTCGGCCTGCGCGATGCGGGCCGTGCGCTCGGCGCGGTCGCGCTCGGCGCGCTCGGCGAGCCGGCGCTCGGCCGCCAGCTCGGCCTCGATCTGCGCACTGCGGACGGCGCCGGGACCTTCGTCGCCCGCGGAGCGACGCTGCTCGATCAGGCGCACCACGCGCGCCTCCTGCTCGCCGGCCTCGTCGTGCGCGCGCACGGCGGCGCGCAGCGCCGTCTCGGCCTCGTCGCGCGCGGCGTCGGCCGCCGTGACGGCGGCGAGCAGACGCTCGACGTGCTGCTGCGCCTCGTGCTCGGCGCGCACGGCCTGCTCGCTCTCGGCGACCAGCCGGTCGCGTCTGTTGCGCTCCGCCAGCACGCGCTCCTCGCCGCCGGCCGGGACCTGGCGCAGCTCGCCCCAGGTGCCGATCCACACGCGCCCCTCGCGTGTGACCGCGGTGCCGCGGAAGTCCTCTCGCACGCCGGCGACGTCGCCGACGACCCACGTGTCGGCGAGCAGCGCGGCGGCGAGCGCGAGCGTGTCGGCCGGCCCGCGCACGTGGTCGAGCAGGCGCTCGGCGTCGGGCGTCGGCGGCTTCGAGGCGGACGGCGCGGCGGAGGCGCCGGCGGTGGGTGGCGGGATCAAGGTCGTACCGCCGTCGCGCCCGGCTCGCTCCAGCAGCGCGGCGCCGGCGTCACGGTCGGCGACGACCGCGGCGCGCAGGCGGCCGTCGAGCGCCGCGGCCAGCGCCAGCTCCCAGCCGGCGTCGACCTCGAGCGCGTCGGCAAGCGCCGGCGCACCGCCTGGCGCGCCGGCGTGGGCGCGCAGGAAGTGATTCGCGGCCGCCAGCTCGCCGCCGACGCGCGCCGCCTCGCGGCGCGCCGCCTCGACGGCGCGCTCGGCCTCGCGGCGTCTCGCGCGCGCGGCCTCGGCCTGCTCTTCGGCCGTCTTCAGCTCGGCGCGCGCGGCCTCGACGTGCGCGTGGAGGCGCTGCGCCTCGGCCGCCGCCGCGGCGCGGCGCCGCTCGAGCTCCGCCAGCTCGCGCTCCAGCGCCGCTCTGCGGTCCTGCTCGAGCGCGACCAGCTCCGCTTCGAGCACGATGATGCGCTCGGCCGCCTCGGCGTCGGGCACGTCGGCCGCCGCCTGCTCGCGCAGCGCGTCCAGCTCGGCCTCGTGGCGGACGACGCGGTCGCCGAGCGAGGTGACCGTCGTGCGCGCGGCCTCCAGCCGCATGCCGACCCGCTCGCCCGCGGAGCGGGCGCGGTAGGCGCGATCGGACAGCGCCTCGCGCTGCTCGCTGCGCTGCGCGAGCGCATCCTCGGCCGCCTCGCGGCGTCTCGCGACGGCGGCGAGCGCCTGCTCCGCCTCGGCGGTGCGCTCGCGGGCGGTTCTCGCCGCCGCCTCCGCCTGCGCGAGCTCGATGCCGCTCGCGCGCAGCGCGTCGCGGCCCAGCTGCCAGCGCGCCTCGAGCGTCTGGCGCTCCAGCCGCGCGTGCAGCTCGGCCGCTTCGGCCTGGCGCTTGAGCGGGCGCAGGCGCGAGCGCGCCTCGCGCTCGACGTCGAGCGCGCGGTCGAGGTTGTCCTGCGTGCGCGCGAGCTTGAGCTGCGCGCGGCGACGGCGCTTGCGGTGCTTGCCGAGGCCGGCGGCCTCCTCGATCAGCAGCCGGCGGTCGCGCGGCTTGGAGGTGACGATCGCCTCCACGCGGCCCTGCGATACGACCGAGTGCGCCTCCTTGCCGAGGCCCGTGTCCGACAGCAGCTCGAGCACGTCGACGAGGCGGCAGCGGGCGCCGTTGAGGCGGTACTCGCCGTCGCCGGAGCGGTCGAGCCGGCGCACGATCGAGACCTCGGAGAGGTCGAGTCCGAGCATGCCGTCCGCGTTGTCGAGCACCAGCTCGACCTCCGCCTCCTGGCTCGCCTTGCGGCCGTGGCCGCCGCCGAAGATGACGTCCTGCATCGTCTGGCCGCGCACCGCGAGCGGCGACTGCTCGCCGAGCGCCCACAGGACCGCGTCGGTGACGTTCGACTTGCCGGAGCCGTTCGGACCGACGATCACGCTGACGCCATCGCCGAAGGCGAGCTTCGTGCGGTCGGGAAACGACTTGAAGCCCTTGAGGGTGAGCGACTTCAGGTGCATCGGAGGCGACTCACTCTTCCATCTCTTCCAATGCGATGCGAGCGGCCTCCTGCTCGGCGTCCTTCTTCGAGCGTCCCTGGCCGGAGCCGACCTCGGCGCCGTCGACGGTCGCCCGCACCGTGAAGATGCGGTCGTGCGGCGGTCCCTCCTCCTCGGTCACCGTGTAGCGCACGTTCTCGCCGCGGCGCGCGAGCCGCTCCTGCAGCGCCGACTTGAAGTCCGCCGGATGCTCGAGCGCGCCGTCGATCTCCGGCATGAACGCCTCGACGACCGCCTCGGCGGTCTGCTCGTACCCGTAGGCGAGGTAGCAGGCGCCGATCGCCGCCTCGATCACCGACGCCAGCGCCCGCTCGGTGCGCACGAGCGCGTCGACGTTCTGCGCCATCGCCTCGGGTGCGGCGGCGCGCAGCCGCTCCGGCATGCCGATGCGCTCGGCCACGCCCATGCACGAGCGCCCCGAGACCGCCTGCGCGCGGATCTTCGTGAGACGGCCGGCGCCGTACTGCTCGGCCTCCAGCCGCGGGAACAGGTACCCCGTGATGGCGAGCGCCAGCACGCTGTCGCCGAGGAAGGCGAGCCGCTCGTAGGACTCCGAGCGATGATCGGTCCACGACGAGTGGGTGACGACCTGACGCGCGAGATCGCCGGGCAGGTCGTCGAGCAGGTTCGCGAGCGCGCGCAGCGGTCAGGACCCCGGGTCGCGGTCGTCGTCGGTCACGGCGGCGCCGGCGGCCGGCACGAGCTCCAGCACGAAGTCGACCGCCTGGCCGACCGTGAGGATCTTCGCCGCCTGCTCGTCGGAGATGCGGACCGCGTACTGGTCCTCGAGCTCCTGCACGAGCGTGTAGAGGTCGAGCGAGTCGGCCTCCAGGTCCTCGCGGAAGCGGGTCGCCTCGCCGATCTGCGCCGGGTCGATCGCCAGCTCGTCGGCGAGGTGCGCGCGCACGCGCTCGAGGACCTGCTCGCGGGTCATTGGGACGAAACGCTAGCCGGCGCCCCGGACGGCGGTCCCTCGCCGCCCGCGGCCGGCGCGGTGCGCAGCGCGCCGGCCTGCTCGAGCGCCGCGAGCGTCCGCCCGGCGACGTCCTCGCGCACTCCGCGCGCGGCGACGTCGATCGCTCGCGCGAAGCCGGTGCGCGTGAAGCGCCCGTGCGCGACCACGCCGGTGCGGCGCAGGCCGAGCATGTAGGCGCCGCCGGCCAGCTCCGGGTCGATCTCGTCGCGCAGGCCGCGCAGCGCGCCGCGCAGCAGCAGCCCCCCGACCCGCCCGCGCGGGCTCGCCGTCGCCACGTCGCGGATCGTGCGCATCAGCTTGCCGGAGACGCCCTCCATCAGCTTGATCGTGATGTTGCCGGTGAAGCCGTCCATCACGACGACGTCGGCGGCGCCCTCGGTGATCTGCGTGCCCTCGACGTTGCCGACGAAGTTCAGGCGGCCGCCGGCCTCCGCGAGCCGCCGGTGCGCGGCGATGACGTCCGGGGTCCCGCGCTCGGGCTCCTCGCCGTTGGACAGCAGCGCGACGCGCGGACGCTCGACGCCGAGCACCGCCTGTGCGAAGGCCGCCCCCATGTAGGCGAACTGCACGAGGTGCTCGGGCCGGACCTCGACGCTCGCGCCGACGTCGAGCAGCAGCACCCGCGCGCCGGGGACGGGCATCGCGATCGCCAGCGCCGGGCGGTGGATCCCGCGTGCGCGCTTGACGTGGAAGAGCCCGGCCGCGAGCGCGGCGCCGGTCGAGCCGCCGGACACGAGCGCGTCGGCGCGGCCCTCGGCGACCGCCTTGGAGGCGAGCACGATCGAGGCGTCCGGGGTCGAGCGGACCGCGAGCGCCGGGTCCGGCGCCTTCGCGATCGAGAACGGGCGCGTCGACGACCTCGACGCCGCCGGGCGTCGGGCCGATCGCTCCCTTCGGGCCGAACAGCAGCACGCGCACGCCCTGCTCCGCTGCGAGCGCGGCACCGGCCGCGACCTCGGCGGGACCGAGGTCCGCGCCGTTCGCGTCGACGGCGACCGTGATCGGCGGCACGGGCGGGCGCGTCGGGATCAGGCGTCGTCGCCGGAGGCGGCGACGACGTCACGACCGGCGTACGTGCCGCACGTCGGGCAGACCCGATGCGGCATCCGCGGGCTGTGGCACTGCGGGCACGCGTGGATCGACGGCGCCGAGATCTTGTGCTGCGAGCGGCGCTTGTTCGTGCGCGCGTGGGATTGCTTCTGCTTCGGGACGGCCATAGGGGAAGGAGCGTACTACAGCGGCCGCCGCGGTACCCACGCGTGGGTGTCGCGGCGGCCGCTCAAAGCTCCAGCTCGCGCAGCTTCGCCCAGCGCGGGTCGGGCTCCGCCTCGTGACGGTGCTCCGGCCCGGCGGCGTTGAGGTCCTCGCCGCACACGGCGCACAGGCCGGCGCACTGCTCGCGGCACACCAGCTGCGCGGGCAGCGCGAGCGCGAGCGCGTCGCGCGTCCAGGCGGCGAGGTCGACCTGCTGGTCGGTCACGTATGGGCTCTCGAGCTCCTCGCCGCCGCCCGGCTGGTCGAACTCGCGCGCGTCGACCGCGAAGCGCGGCGCCGCCGGCTCCAGGCAGCGCATGCACGGCCCCTCCAGCGCGACCTCGAAGCGCAGGCGCAGCGCCCAGCCCTGGTGGGTCGTGCGCGAGACGTCGAGCCGCAGCGGGATCGGCGACGGCGTCACCGCGTACTCCTGCCCGCCCAGGGCGAACGGCTCGAGCACCTGCGAGAGCTCGATCGAGCGGCCCTCGCCGGCGCTCAGGCGCAGCGCGGCGAGGTCGAACGTGTCGGCGCGGGGACGCACGTCCCCGAGGTTAGCGAGCGCCGCGACAGCTCAGCTGACGGCGCCGGGGCGCCGTCAGCTGAGCTGTCGCTTGAGCACCTTGCCGGTCGCGTTGCGCGGGAGCGCGTCCACGAAGACGACCTCGCGTGGCACCTTGAACCCCGCGAGGTTCTGCTTCACGTAGCCCTTCAGCTCGTCCTCCGTGGCGCTCGCGCCCCCTTGGAGGACGCAGACTGCCTTCAGCCGCTGACCCCACGCCTCGTCGGGGACGCCGACGACGGCGACCTCGCGCACGGACGGGTGGCCGGCGAGCAGGTCCTCGACCTCGGACGGGAACAGGTTCTCGCCGCCGGAGATGATCATGTCGTCGTCGCGGCCGTCGACGAACAGGCGCCCGCCCTCGTCGAAGTGACCGACGTCGCCCGAGGACATCAGGTCGCCGATCGTCGCCTTCGTGTCGCCGCCGGTGTAGCCCTCGAACGGGAAGCCGCTGGCGACGAAGATGCGGCCGGTCTCGCCGGCCGGCACCTCGCGGTCGTGCTCGTCGTAGAGCTTGACGACCGTGCCGAGCGGCGGTCTGCCGGCGCAGCCGGGCGCGGCGCGCAGGTCCTCCGGCGTGGCGATCGTCGCCCACGCGACCTCGGTCGAGCCGTAGAGGTTGTAGAGCACGTCGCCGAACTGGTCCATCACGCGCGTGGCGAGCGGGCCCGGCAGCGCCGAGCCGCTGACGGCGATGATCCTCAGCGAGGAGGTGTCGTGGCGGTCGAGCGTCTCCTGCGGCAGCTCCAGGATCCGCTGCAGCATCACCGGGACGACGACGAGCGCGGTGGCTCTGTGACGGGCGATCGCGCGCAGCGTGCCCTCCGGGTCGAAGCGGCGGCGCAGCACGAAGGTCGAGGAGAGCGGCACGCCGAGCGTGTAGTTCGCCAGGCCCCACGAGTGGAACAGCGGCGCCGCGATCATCGTCCGCTCGCGCGCGCGGTACGGGATCTTCGACAGCAGCGCGGCCGCCGAGCCGAGGCCGGCGTGGCCGCGGCGGGCGCCCTTCGGCGTGCCGGTCGTGCCGGAGGTGAGGATCACGACGCGGCCGGGCTCCTCCGCGGGCGGGACGCCGGCCGGGTCGCCGGCGGCGATCAGGTCCTCCAGCAGCGGATCGCCCGCGGTGGCCTCGCCGTCGCTCCATGCGACGAAGCGCTTGTCGATCCCCCGGACCTCGCCGAGCAGCCCGGCGAACTCCTCGTCGTAGACGATCGCCCGCGCGCCCTCGCGGGCGACGACGTCGGCCAGCTGCGGCGCCGCGAACATCGTGTTGAGGTAGAGCGCATGGGCGCCCAGGCGGGCGCATGCGACCGTCGCGTCCATGAAGCCACGGTGGTTGCGGCACATGATCGCGACGCCGTCGCCGGGGCGGATCCCCCGCTCGGCGAGCGAGCTCGCGAGCGCGTTCGCGCGGCGGTGCAGCTCGCCGTAGCTGAGCGCGCCGAGCTCGTCGACGAGCCCCGGATGGTGTGGCGCTCTCGCGGCGGCGACCGCGACCGCGCCGCCGGACGTGGTCCCCCAGCGCAGCAGCGAGCGGCCGGCGAGCGCGAGCCGGTCGGGACGGGTGGGGGCGATCAGGCCGGCGTCGAACAGCGTCTTCGCGACGCGCGCGCCATAGATGATGCGGTCGGTCGGTCCGGGCACGGGGCGGTATCCAAGCACGATCGGGAACGGGGACGTGCCAGTCACGGTGACACACGGAACGGTGACGTGTGCCACCCGCCGGCGGCGCGCCGCCCTGCCGGTCAGTCGGGCAGCTCGAGGCGCGGCGGAAGCTCGCCGCGGTCGACGAGCGCGTGGATGTCGGCGACGCGGCGTGGATTCAGGCGCACGTGCCGCTGATGGACGCTCGACTTCTCGACGAGCAGGCCGGCGTTCACGAGCCGCTCGCCGATCGCCAGCGCGAGCGCGCGATCGTGCCCGGCGAAGCCGCGCGCCAGATGCGCGATCTCGGTGTGGTAGCCGCCCCACTTCCCCATCCCCATCAGGCGCTGCAGCATGCGGCGCGCGACGCGCAGCGACGGGTCGGCCTCCTCGTGCGGACGGACGACCTCCGGCGTCGGGTCGAGCACCGCCAGCACGGCCTCCTCGTGCTGCTCGATCGAGCGCGCGTCCGCGGGCCGGCCGCCGAAGCGCGCGACCGCCTCGGCGATCCGCAGCGGATGCAGCTCGCCGATCGGCGGGCGCAACTCCCCGACGTCGCCCAGCGCGGCGGCCGGGACGGGATAGGCGCGCGCCTTCAGCCGGTCCACCTCCGCGACCGACTCGTCGAACGACTCGGTCGCGAGCTCGACGGCGACGGGCACGTCCTCGGAGACGCTCGGGAAGGCGAGCGCGAGCCAGCCCTCCCACGCGCCGGCCGACAGCGCGAGGTCGTGGGCGGCGCTGGCCGCCATCGCGGCGGCGCCTTCGACGAGCGCGCCGACGAGCATCGCGACGAGCGTCCAGGCGCGGCCGTCGGCGACGTTCGCGTCGGCCCGCAGCGCCGGGTCGACCGGCGCGATCGCTAGCAGCGACCCGCCGTGCGGGACGAGCGCCACCGGCACCGGCGTCTCGTAGCCCGAGCGCGGCAGCTCGAGCTCGTGCGCGCCGGCGGCGAGCGCGTCCAGCAGCTCCGAACGGATCTGCGCCGCGCGCTCGCGCGGCGCGCCCACGCCGCCCGCGTCGGCCAGCACGCTGCCGAGACGGGTCGTCGGGGAGTCGTTCGAGGCGTGGATGGCGGTTCCCGAGCTCGGAGGGTCGCCCGAGAATCTACAAAGACGGCATGCAGCGGGATGCATCGGCGTCGCTGCCGAGGACGCAGGGGGGAAGGCGTACTGGAGGTACGCCGAACCCCGAGGACACAGACAGCGGCGCCGAGGCGCCCGCTGCTAGCCGACTTCGGCGGGCTCGTCCTTGCCCTGCAGGCGCTCGCGGCCGCGCTGGACCGCGGCGATGAACTTCGAGAGGTTGACCTCGAGCGTGTTGAGGATCTCGTCGGCGTAGTCCTCGGCGCCGAGGCGGATCTCGCGCTCGCGGGCGCGCGCGTCCTCGATGATGTCCTCGGCCCCGCGCTCCGCCTGCTTGGTGACCTCCTCCTCGGAGATCAGCCGCTCCTGGCGCTCGCGCGCCTCTCTGACGATCCGCTCCGCCTCGCGCTTGGCCTCGGCGAGCATCTCCTGACGCTCCTTGACGATCCAGCGCGCCTGCTTGATCTCCTCGGGGATCGTGGCGCGCATCTGGTCGAGGATGTCGTAGATCTCCTCCTTGTCGACACGCACCTGATCCGTCAGCGGAACGGGCTTGGCGTTGTGGACGGTGTCGTCCAGCTTGTCGATCAGAACCAGAACGTCCATCGGAACCTCTGTTTCGTCAGCGGCCGAGCTCTTCCTTCAAGCGTGCTGCCACGTATGGGGGGACGAGATCGTCGATGTTCCCCCCAAACGTCGCCAGCTCCTTGACGCCGGAGGAACGCAGGAAACTGTACTGCGACGAGGCCATGACATACACCGACTCGATCTCCGGGGCCTCGCGGCGGTTGAGCTGGTGCATCTCGAGCTCGTACTCGAAGTCGGAGATCGCGCGCAGGCCCTTGACGATCGCCTTCGCCCCCACGCTCTCGGCGAACTCGACGACGAGGTTGCTGAACGGCTCGGCGCGGACGTTGCCGAGATGCTCCGTGGCGCGGTTCACGAAGCTCAGCCGCTCCTCCGTCGTGAAGAGCGTGGAGCCCTTGCGGATCGGCAGGTTGACGACGGCGACGACGACCTCGTCGAACAGCGCCGAGGCACGCGAGATGACGTCGAGGTGGCCGTTCGTGACCGGGTCGTAGGACCCGGGGCAGACGGCGGTGCGGTTATTGGTCGAGCTCATGGGTTCGGATCAGGGTGTCCCCGTAGCGGCGTTCGTCGGTCAGTGGGAGGTCCAGGTCGAGCGGTGCGCGCCGGTCGCTCTCGCTGACGACGCGCCCGCCGGCGGCGAGCACCCCGCGCAGCAGGGGCGAGAGCTCGCGTCCCAGCTTGGCTGCGAGTCGGTATGGAGGGTCGAGCAGCACGAGATCGTATTGGGGCCCGCCCGCCCGTGCGCTGCGCAGGAACGCGCGCGCGTCCTGGCGGCGGACCGCGACCGCCTCGTCGCCGACGCCCAGCGCCGCGACGTTGGCGCGGATCGCCTTGATCGCGGCCGGCGCGGAGTCGACCAGCGTCGCGTGCGCCGCGCCGCGCGAGAGCGCCTCGAGCGCGAGCGCGCCGGAGCCCGCGAACAAGTCGAGCACGCGCCGATCGTCGAGCGGCCCGAGACGCTGGAAGAGGGCCTCGCGCACGCGGTCGCCCGTCGGGCGCGTGGCGTCGCCCGGGGGCGCGGACAGGCGGCGACCGCCGTAACGCCCGGCGACGATCCTCATGCCGCGATCTTCGCAGCGGCCTCGGGGCCGTAGGCGATCCCGAGCGCGGCCGCGAGCAGCGTGTGCTCGGGCCGCTCCAGCTCGGGGTCTTCGCGCAGGATCGCCGTCGCCCGCGTGCGCGCGCGCTCGAGCAGCGCCGCGTCGTCGGGCAGCAGCGCGACGCGGAAGCGCGCGTCGCCGTGCTGCCGGGTGCCGATCAGCTCGCCCTCGCGCCGCAGCTGGAGATCGATCCGCGCCAGCTCGAAGCCGTCGCGGTGCACCGCGAGCGCCTTCAGCCGCGCGGAGTCCTTCGGCCCGAACAGCAGGCACAGCGAGGCGTGCTCGCCGCGACCGATCCGTCCGCGCAGCTGATGCAGCTGCGAGATGCCGTAGCGCTCGGCGTCCTCGACCAGCATCACGGTCGCGTTGGGCACGTCGATCCCGACCTCGATCACGGAGGTGGCGACGAGCACGTCGGCGCCGCCGGCGGCGAACGCGGCCATCGCCTCCTGCTTCTCGCGCGGGCGCAGCTGGCCGTGCATCAACACGACGCGGAAGTCCCTGAGCTCCGTGTCGCGCAGCCGCTCGAACTCGGCGCGCGCCGCCTTCGCCTGCAGCGCCTCGGACTCCTCCACGAGCGGGCAGACGACGAACGCCTGGCGGCCGGCGCGCAGCTCCTCGCGGATGCGCTCGTACGCCCGCGCCCGCTCGCGCTCGCCGCCGGCCACGTGGGTCTCGATCGGCTGTCGCCCGCGCGGCAGCTGCTTGAGCACCGTCTGCTCGAGGTCCCCGTACTGCACGAGCGCCAGCGTGCGCGGGATCGGCGTGGCGGTCATGTGCAGGATGTGCGGGGCGAGCCGCCCGCCCCGGGCGCCGTCGGGAGCGGCAGGTCCCTTGGCGTCGAGCGCGGCCCGCTGGCGGACGCCGAAGCGGTGCTGCTCGTCGACGACGGCCACGCCGAGGCGCGCGAAGCGCACGTCCGGCTCGATCAGCGCGTGCGTGCCGACGACGAGGCCCAACTCGCCGGACGCGAGCTTGCCGAGGACGTCCGTGCGGCGGCTGGCGGTGGTCGAGCCGGTCAGCAGCGCCGCCGGGACCGCCTCCCCCGGCATCAACGCCTGGATCGTCGCGAAGTGCTGCTCGGCGAGCGTCTCGGTGGGCGCCATCAGCGCGCCCTGCCACCCCTGCTCGACCGCGCGCAGCAGCGCGAACAGGGCGACGACGGTCTTGCCGGAGCCGACCTCGCCCATCAGCAGGCGCTGCATCGGATGGGCCTGGGCGAGGTCGTGGTCGATCTCCTCGAGCGCGTTCGCCTGGTCGTCGGTGAGCGGGAACGGGAGTCCGGTGGCGAGCCAGCGCTTCGTGAGGGTCCGCTCGGCATCGAGGGAGGGAGCTACGGCGGCGCGCTCGCGGCGCGCACGGCGGCGCAGGAGCGCGAGCTGCACGAGCAGCAGCTCGTCGAACGCGAGCCGGCGGCGGCCGCCCTCGGGGTCCTGCTCGGTGGTGGGGAAGTGCAGCGCCGTCAGCGCCGCCAACCGGTCGGGCAGGTGCTCCGCCGCCCGCATCCGGGCCGGGAGCGGCTCGAGCGTGTCGGCGATCGCGGCGCGGTGCTCGCGCATGAGCGCGAGGATGCGCGTGGAGTCGATCCCCTCGCTGGCCGGATACTGGGCGACCTGGGCGTCGTCTGCGACCTGCATGTCGGTCGGGGCGTGGGCGGTGACGGACGTTCGTCCTCTGGGATCGGTCCGCACCGTCAGCAGCAGTCGGGTGCCCGGCGGGTAGCGCTGGGCGAGCCACGGCTGGTTGAAGAACGAAACCTCCATCGAGCCGCTGTGGTCGGCGACCGTCGCCGCCACGCGCGGCTTCATGCCGCGGCGGCGCACCGAGCGCGTGTCGATCTTCTGCACCTCGACTAGGACGGTGGCGGTCTCGCCGCGCATGAGGGTCGCGACGGTGCGCGCCTCCCCGCGCGCGCGGGGAAGGTGCTCGATGAGGTCGCCGACTGTGTGGAGGCCGAGCGTTTCGAGCGCTCTGGCGGCTCTGGGGCCGAGGTCGGTGGTGGGGAGCGGCGCTTGGAGGCGGGATGGGCGCGGGAGGTGGACCGGCGCGCTGACGATCTCAGCCGCGCTCAGGGGCTCGGCGCTCGCGAACTGCGTGGGCATCGAGGGGTCGGCCATCGGCGTCTCAACTATGCCCGGCGGGGCGGTCAGCTGAGCAGTGTCCGTTTCACCCCTCTATCGGGGGTCAGACGGACAGTGGTCGAGCTACTCGGCCGAGAGGAGGTACCAGTAGCTGGGCTGCCCGCCTTGGGTGAGCTCGAGCTCGACGGGGCCGCCGTCGTGGAGGGCGGTGATGGCGTCGGCGTCGAGCGGGGCGCCGTCGCCGCTGAGGCATGTGACGAGCTCGGCGTCGTCGGCGAGGGTGGCGAGGACGGTGCGCAGCGTTGCCTCGGGCGCACCCCAGGCGACCATCTCGTCGCCGACGAAGCCCACTGCCTCGCCGGCGCGGAAGCGGCCGCCGGCATCGTCGCGTGCGGCCGGAGCGACGGCGCCGGTGCGGACGCGCTCCAGGGCGTCGGTGAGCGCGGCAGCGTTCTCGTCGCCGGCGCGGGACGGGTCGAAGGCGATCGCCGCCGCGAGGCCGGCCTGCTGCGAGCGGGAGCGGACGACCTGGACGCGCTTCTCGGACAGCTCGGCGGCGCGCTCGGCGGCCATGAAGACGTTCGAGCTGTTCGGCAGCACCACCACCTCCTCGGCCGGGACCGCGTGGATGCCCGCCAGCAGGTCGTACGTCGAGGGGTTGAGCGTCGCGCCGCCGTCGAGCGTGCGGAAGCCGAGGCCCTCGTAGAGACCGCGGATCCCGTCGCCGGAGACGACCGCGAGCGCGCCGCAGGCCGCGATCGCCGGGCCGCTGCCGTTCGCCGCCGGGACGGAAGCGTCGGCGAGCCGCTCCTCCCGTGCCTCCACCTGCTCGTGCATGTCGGCCACGTCGAGGTGCGAGACCGAGCCGGCGTCGGCGAACAGCGCCGTCGCGGCGTTCGGGTCGTCGGTGTGGACGTGGACCTTCAGCGTCGTCTCGTCGCCGACGACGAGCACCGAGTCGCCGATCTGCTCGAGCGCCTCCACGAATCCGCGCGGTTCCAGGCCGCTGCCGGTGACCGCGAAGTTCGTGCAGTAGCGGTACGTCGAGGACTCGTGCTGCGGATGCGTCACGCGAGCGGCGCGGTGGTGCGCGACCTCCGGCGGCTCGCTCCCGCGCAGCGCGGCGATCACTCCGGCGAACAGGACGGTGAGGCCGTAGCCGCCGGCGTCGACGACGCCGGCCTCGCGCAGCACCGGCAGCAGCTCCGGGCCGCGCTCGACCGACTGCTGGCCGGCCTCCAGCGCGCGCTCGAGCACGTCGGCGATCAGCGCGTCCTGATGCGCCGGCGCCGCGTCGCCGTCGAGCCGCGTCTCGTGCATGTGCGCGAGCTCGGTCGCGATGCGGCTCGCCATCTCGCGCACGACCGTGAGGATCGTCCCCTCGGCCGGCTCGCGCACCGAGCCGTATGCCTGCTCGGCGGCGCGCGCCATCGCGGCGCCGATCAGCACCGGGTCGACCAGCTCGCCGGGCCGACTCGCCAGCTCCTCCGCGGCGCCGCGGATCAGCTGCGAGAGGATCACGCCAGAGTTCCCGCGCGCGCCGAGCAGCGCCGCGCGCGCGACCGATCTGACGATCTCGTCGCGGCCGATCTCGTCGATCGTGCGCTCCTGCGCGGCGGCGGCGAGGCGGTCGAGCTCGTGCAGCACGGCCCGCAGCGTGAGCGCCATGTTGTCGCCCGTGTCGCCGTCGGCGACCGGGAAGACGTTCAGGTCGTTGACCTCGTCGCGGCGCGCCTCGAGCTGGGCGAGCGCGCCCTCGACGGCGGCACGGAAGCGGAGGAGGCTCGGATCGGACACGGGGCGCCGGAGACCGTAGCGCCTGAGGGCGACGAAGGACAGGCCGGGCGACGGGCGGACGGGCCTGGCGGCCCGAACCGGCCTACGCCTTCGTGACCTTGCCGGCCTTCAGGCAGCGCGTGCAGACGTAGACGCGCCGCGGCGTGCCGCCGTCGTCGACGCGCACCCGCTGGAGGTTCGGGTCGAAGCGCCGCTTCGTCGCGACTCTCGAGTGGCTGCGGCTGTGCCCGAAGGCAGGGCCCTTGTTGCAGACGTGGCAGACCTTTGGCATGGCCGGGGCAGTATACGCAGGGCACGCCGCTGGGCGCGTGGCCGGCGCGCGACGAGCCCGTGGCGACCCGGTATGACCGCTCGCGCCGCGAGATCACAGATCCTTGGTGTTGCACCGGGGTACGCCACCTACTTCACTCGTCGGATGCCGACGAGATACCGTCGCCACTCGGTCACCGAGACCCCCGCCTCCGTGCCGCGCTCGAGCCGCTCCGCCGCCGCGGCGTGGAGCTGGCCGTCGCCCCCGGCGTCTCGCACCGCGTCAAGCCGGTCGACCTGCTGATCGCCGCGGTCGCCTCCAGCGAAGGGCTCGGGGTGCTGCACTACGACGGCGACTACGACACGATCGCCGAACACACCTCGCTGCGCTTCGCGAGCGTGTGGGTGGCGCCGTGCGGCTCGATCGACTAGCCGACGGTGAAGCCGGCGCGGGCCTTGCGCTCGGTCAGCTGGTCCTTGATCGCGAGCGAGGCGAGCACCGCCTCCGCCGCGTGGGCGCCCGAGTCGCGCTTGGGGCCGCCCTGCACGCGGGCGAGCGCCTGCTCCATCGAGTCGACCGTCAGCACGCCGAAGCCGACGGGCACGCCGGTGAGCAGCTGGACCTGCTGGATCCCGCGCGCGGCCTCGCCGCAGACGTAGTCGTAGTGGTCCGTCTCGCCGCGGATCACCGCGCCGAGCGCGACCACGGCGGCGTAGCGGCCCGACTCGGCGGCGTACTTCGCCGCCAGCGGCAGCTCGAACGCGCCCGGCACGTCGTAGACGTCGACCGCCTCGGCGCCCCCCTGCTCCTCCAGCACCGCCGTGGCGCCGGCGACGAGCCGCGCGGCGAGGTCCTCGTAGAAGCGCCCGACGACGAGCGCGAAGCGGCGCTCAGCCATCCTCGCCCGCCCGGCCGGGCGACGACTCGTGGTCGGCGCGCTGCTCCTCGAGCAGCATCTCCTCGTCGAGCGGCAGCCCCTGGTGGTGCAGCGTGTGACCCATGCGGTCGCGCTTGGCACGCAGGTAGGCCTCGTTGTGCGGGTTCGGCGTCGGCTGGATCGGCAGCTGGCCGGTGACGGTGAGGCCGTAGCCCTCCAAGCCGATGATCTTCTTCGGGTTGTTGGTGAGGATGCGGATCGAGGACAGGCCCAGGTCGCTGAGGATCTGCGCGCCGATCCCGTAGTCGCGCAGGTCGGCCGGCAGGCCGAGCTTGAGGTTGGCGTCGACCGTGTCGAGCCCCTCCTCCTGCAGCTTGTACGCGCGCAGCTTGTTCAGCAGGCCGATCCCGCGGCCCTCCTGCGCGAGGTAGAGCAGCACGCCCTTCCCCGCCTCCTCGATCATCGCCAGCGCCGACTCGAGCTGCTCGCCGCAGTCGCAGCGCAGCGAGTGGAAGACGTCACCGGTGAGGCACTCCGAGTGCACGCGCACGAGCACGTCGTCGGCGCCGGCGACGTCGCCCTTGACCATCGCGACGTGGTGCTTGTCGTCGACGAGCGAGCGGTAGCCGACGACCTCGAAGTCGCCGAACGCGGTCGGCAGGCCGGTCGAGACGACGCGCTCGACGAGCTTGTCGTGGCGGCGCCGGTAGGCGACGAGGTCGGCCACCGTGATCATCTTCAGCGCATGCCGCTCGCAGTAGCCGACGAGGTCGTCGACGCGCGCCATCGTCCCGTCGTCGTTCATGATCTCGCAGATCACGCCGGCCGGGTTGAGCCCCGCGAGCCGCGCGAGGTCGACCGACGCCTCCGTCTGACCCACGCGCTCGAGCACGCCTCCGGGCTTCGCCTTCAGCGGGAAGACGTGGCCCGGCTGCACGAGGTCGCGCGGGCGCGAGCCGGGATCGACCGCAACCTGGATCGTGCGCGCGCGGTCGTGCGCCGAGATCCCGGTCGTGACGCCGTCGCGCGCCTCGACCGAGACCGTGAAGGCGGTCTCGAAGGGCGACTCGTTCTTCGCGGCCATCAGGTCGAGCCCCAGCTCGTCGCAGCGGCCCGGCGTGAGCGCGAGGCAGATCAGCCCGCGCCCCTCCTTGGCCATGAAGTTGATCGCCTCGGGCGTCGCGAACTGCGCGGCGAGCGTCAGGTCGCCCTCGTTCTCGCGATCCTCGTCGTCGCAGACGACGACCATCTTGCCCTGACGGATGTCCTCGATCGCCGCCTCGACGGTGGCGAACGGCGTCCGCGTCTCCTGACGGCTCATCGCGCCACCAGCTTCTCGACGTATTTCGCGAGCACGTCCACCTCCAGGTTGACGGTTCGTCCGGGCGCGGCCGCTCCGAGGCTCGTGCGCCCCAGGGTCTCGGGGATCAGGGAGACGGTGAGGGACTCGTCGTCGACGGCGGCGACCGTGAGGCTGACGCCGTCGACCGCGATCGAGCCCTTCTCGACGACGTATCGCAGCAGGTCCGGCGCCGCCGCGATCCGGATGCCGCGCGCGAAGCCGTCGGGCTCCACCGCCGCGACCGTGCCGAGGCCGTCGACGTGGCCCTGCACGACGTGGCCGCCGAGGCGGTCGTGCGCGCGCAGCGGCAGCTCCAGATTCACGTGGGCGCCGGGCGCCGCGTGCGCGAGCGAGGAGCGGCGCAGCGTCTCGTGCATCACGTCGGCGGCGAAGCGCTCCGGCCGGCCGGGATCGAGTCCGACCGCCGTCAGGCACACGCCGTTGACGGCGATCGAGTCGCCCTCGGCCAGCTCCGACGCGAGCGGCGTCGCGATCGCCAGCCGCACCCCGTCGCCCGTCTGCTCGACGGCCTCGACCGTCCCCATGGCCTGCACGAGTCCCGTGAACATCGCGTCGCTCACCACTCCCGCAACCGCGCCGAGATCAGCATGTCCCCGGCGACGCACTCGCAGTCGAGGGTGAGCGCCCGCAGCGCCTCGGCGATCGTCTCGACGCCCTCGCCCTCGAGCGGGTCGCGGGCGGTGCGGCCGCCGAGCACGAGCGGCGCGAGGAACAGCCGCAGCTCGTCGATCTCGCCCGCGTCGAAGAACGCCCCCGCCAGTCTCGGGCCGCCCTCCAGCAGGATCGAGGCGACGCCGGCGGCGCCGAGCTGGTCGAGCGCCGAGCAGACGCGCGCCTGCTCGTGCTCGCCGGTCGCGACGATCACCTCGGCGCCGTGCGTTTCGAGCGCGTCGGTCGCGCTGCGCGGCGCGGCGCGCGAGACGACGACGGTGAGCGGAATCTCCGGCGCGGCGGCGACGAGCTGCGAGTCGAGCGGCAGGCGGGCGGTCGCGTCGAACACGACGCGGCGCGGCTGGCGCGCGACGTCGGGGATGCGCGCCGTCAGCTGCGGGTCGTCGGCGAGCGCGGTGCCGATGCCGACGACGACGGCGTCCTGCTCGGCGCGCCAGCGGTGGGCGCGGCGGCGGCTCTCCTCGTTGGAGATCCACTTCGAGTCGCCGGCGCGCGTGGCGACCTTGCCGTCGAGCGTCATCGCCGACTTGAACGCGACCCACGGCCGGCCGGTGCGCGCGTGCTTGCGGAACGGCTGGTTGAGCAGGCGCGCCCGCGCGGCCAGGTCGCCGTCGGCGACGACGACCTCGATCCCCTCGTCGCGCAGGATCCCCAGCCCGCGCCCGGAGGCCTTCTCGGTCGGGTCGTCCGAGGCGACGACGACGCGGCGGATGCCCGCGGCGACGATCGCGTCGGTGCAGGGCGGCTGCTTGCCGGTGTGGCAGCAGGGCTCCAGCGAGACGTAGAGGGTCGCGCCCGTCAGGTCCGCGCCGGCGGCCGCCTTGAGCGCCTCGACCTCGGCGTGCGGCGCGCCGTAGACCGTGTGCCAGCCTTCGCCGAGCACCGCGCCGTCGCGCGCGATCACCGCGCCGACCATCGGGTTCGGGCTGACGCGCCCGCGCCCCTGCGCGGCCAGCTCGAGCGTGCGTCCGAGGTGGATGCGGTCGGTGTCCGTGCGGAGCGCCATCGCCCCTATGAGGATACGCGCCAGCTCACGAGCAGCGCCCGCCGCGCAGGCGGTGGACGACGATCTCCGGGCCTGGGCGGTCGTACGCGAGCGGGTAGTAGTCGAACGACCAATCGAAGTTGAACGGCGGTGGCGTCGCGCCGTCGCGGTAAGGGCTGAAGCGGGCGGCGACGTCGCCGCGGGCGTCGAGCGCGGCGTAGTAGGCGATCGCCTGCGGCGCCTCGCGCGGCTGCGCGAACGCGCGGTCGTACTGGTGCGAGCCGGTCACGACCCAGCAGAAGCCGCGCGCCTCGTAGCGGTCGATCAGCGCCGGGCGCAGCGTGCGCTCGTACTTGTCGACCTTCACGAAGCGCGTGCGGCCCGCGGGCAGGGGTCTGCCGAGATCGTCGACGTCGGATCGCGCGGCGTTCCACACGCGCCAGCGGCGGCCGCTCGGCCGCGCCGGGTGCGCGGCGTCGGGGTCGGAGAGCCAGCGCTCCGGCACGAACGGCTCGACGACGACCTTCGCACCGGCGGGCACGTGCGCGAGCAGCCAGGCGCGCGCGTCGGCGCGCGTGTCCGCGCGGGCGAGCACGCGGTCGACGTGGAGCGAGTGGACGAGACCCTGCGCGAGCAGCGCGGCCGCGACCAGCGCGGCCGCCGGGAGCGCGAGCCGCGGCGCGCGCGCGGCGATCGCGCGCACGAGCGCCGTGCCGGCGTAGGCGGCCACCAGGATCGCGATCGGCAGCACCGGCAGCAGCCAGCGGCCGAAGTAGCGCTCCTGCAGCCCCATGAACAGCACGTAGAGGAGCGGCGCAGGCAGCAGCACGAGCGCGAGCCTGCGGTCGCGCAGCAGCAGGCGCAGCGCTCCCGCCAGCGCGGCGAGCGCCGGCACCCAGCCGACCCCCCACGTGAACGTCCACAGGTAGTACACGACGCCGTTGGGCTGCGTCAGGCCGAGCTTCGCGAGCTCGTCCCCGCTCGCGAGGCGGCGCTGTCTGGACACGCCGTCGCGGAACGCCGGGAAGTCGAGCAGCGCGTAGGGGTTGGCGAGCAGGAAGCCGGCCACGGCGCCACCCGCCGCCGCCGCGAGCGGGCCGGCGACGGCGCGCACGAACGGCTCGCGCCGCTCGCGCGCCTCCAGGGCGATCGCCGTCAGCAGCGGCAGCAGCACGATCCCGGCGGTGTACTTCGTGCCGGCGGCGAGCCCGGCGCCGAGCCCGCCCAGCAGCACGGCGCGCGTCCCCCCGCCGCGCAGCACGAGTGCGGTGCCGAGCAGCGCGAGCGTCGCCGGCGCGGTCGCCGGCACGTCGTTGAGCGCGAGGTGGCCGTAGAAGACCGGCAGGAACGCGACCGCGCCGATCGCGGCCGCCAGCAGCCCCACGCGGCGGTCGAAGAGACGCGCCCCGACCAGGTGCAGCAGCCAGACGGCGACGACGCCGAGCAGCGCCACCGCGACGCGCGCGAGCACGAACAGCTCCGTCGGATCGCTCGCGTAGGCGTGCGCGACCGCGCCCCCGCCCCGGAACCAGGCGGCGTAGAGGACGTACAGCAGCTCGGTGTAGCCCGGCGGGTTGAGGAAGTAGCCGGGGTTCAGGCCGTCGTCGAAGAAGCGGACGGCGAGCGGGACGAAATGTCTCTCCTCGTCGCCGTTGTAGGAGAACGGCAGCCCGTAGCGGATCCCCCACAGCCGCAGCGCGAGCGCACCGAGCAGCACGCCGGCGAGCGCGAGAGTCGTGCGGTCGGGGCGGCGCATGGAATACTGCGGCGCGAGTCTACGCGATCGATCCGCGCGTCCCGTCGGCCCAGCGACTGCACACATGAAGCTCATCATCCAGATCCCCTGCTTCAACGAGGAGCGGACCCTTCCGCTCACGCTCGCGGACCTCCCGCGCACCGTGGCGGGCTTCGACACGGTCGAGTGGCTCGTCATCGACGACGGATCCAGCGACCGCACGATCGAGGTCGCGCGCGAGAACGGCGTCGACCACATCGTCAAGCTGACGAACAACAAGGGCCTTGCGGCCGGCTTCCAGGCGGGGCTCGACGCCGCGCTCAAGCTCGGCGCCGACGTGGTCGTCAACACCGACGCCGACAACCAGTACGACGGGCACGACATCCCGAAGCTGGTGGCGCCGATCGTCGCGGGCGAGGCCGACATGGTCGTCGGCGACCGCCAGGTCGAGACGATCGAGCACTTCTCGCCGCTGAAGAAGCTGCTGCAGAAGCTCGGCTCGTGGGTCGTGCGCCAGGCCTCCTCGACGACCGTCCCGGACACGACCTCCGGCTTTCGCGCGTACAACCGCGAGGCGGCGTTGCAGATGCAGGTCGTTCTCCAGATTCACCTACACGCTGGAGACGATCATCCAGGCGGGCAAGCTGCTGGTCGCGGTCGACCACGTCCCGATCCGCACGAACGAGAAGACGCGCGAGTCGCGGCTGTTCCCGTCGATGGGCGCCTACGTGCGCCGCAACAGCATCTCGATCTTCCGCATCTACGCGCAGTACGAGCCGCTGAAGGTCTTCTGGGGCGCCGCCGTCGTGATCGGCGTACTGGCCGCCGCGGTGTGGATCCGCTTCGCCGTCGCGTTCATCGACGGTCAGGGCGCGGGTCACGTGCAGTCGCTGATCCTCGGCGCGGTGCTGTTCATCGCGGCGATGCTGCTCGGCGCGCTCGGCGTGATCGGCGACCTGCTGGCGGCGCAGCGCACGCTCTCGCAGCGGACGTTCGAGCGCGTGCGGCGGATCGAGCTGGCGCTCGGGATCCCGCCGTCGCACTACGAGCCCGGCACCGACAAGCAGCGGGAGACGATCGAGGTATGAGCGCGACTCCGACGGCCGAGGCCGTCCCCACCGGCAACACGTACGACAAGTACGGCTCGACCAACCCGGTCGTGCGCCGGCTGATGGCCGGCTTCGAGACGACGCTCGGCGAGCTGTTCCTGCAGGCCGCACCGGAGTCGGTGCTCGACGTCGGCTGCGGCGAGGGCGTGCTGACGCACCAGTGGGCGCAGGCGCTGGGCGAGAAGCGGATCGTCGGGATCGACCTCGACGACGAGAAGCTGAAGGCCGAGTGGGAGACGCGCCGGCGCCCGAACCTCGAGTACCGCACGATGCTCGCCGAGCACATGCCGTTCGCGGACGGGGAGTTCGACATGGCGTGCGCGATCGAGGTGCTCGAGCACGTGCCGGACCCGGCGCACACGGTCGCCGAGATGGCGCGCGTCGCGAGACGCCACCTGCTCGTCTCGGTCCCGCGCGAGCCGCTGTGGCGGATGCTGAACATGGCGCGCGGCGCGTACCTGACGGACCTCGGCAACACGCCCGGACACGTGAACCACTGGTCGAAGCGCTCGTTCGTGCGGCTGCTCTCGCAGCACGGCGAGGTCGTCGAGAAGCGGTCGCCGTTCCCCTGGACGATGCTGCTTGTCCGGCTCGGCGCCTAGTCAGCCGCCCGCCTCCGCCGCCGACAGCCCGACGCCGGCCGGCACGGCGGGCGCGGGCGCGCGCTCGTACGGCGCGGGCGCGCGCATCCTGACGGTCGGGATCGCCTCGACCGGGATCTTCTCGTTCCTCTACCTCGCGCTCGCCAGCCGCTCGCTCGGCAGCGACGCGTACGGCCGCGTCTCGCTGATGTGGTCGGTGATGTTCGTGATCCTGTCGGTGATCTACCGGCCGATCGAGCAGCTGCTCTCGCGCACGATCGCCGAACGGCGGGCGCGCGGCCTGGAGGGCCACCCGCTGCGGGTGCCGGCGACGATCCAGGCGAGCTTCGCGCTGCTGTTCCTCGTCGTCGCGCTCGCGCTGCGGCCGCAGATCACCGAGCACCTCTACGACGGCTCCGCGACGCTCTACTGGATGACCGTCGTCGGCGTGCTCGCGTACGCCGGCAGCTACTTCGCGCGCGGCTGGCTCGCCGGGCACCAGCGCTTCGGCCTCTACGGCGGGCTCGTGCTGCTGGAGTCGACCTCGCGCTTCCTCTTCGCGCTCGCGGCTGCGGTCGGGATCGCGCACGGGCAGTCGGCGATCGCGCTCGGCATGGCGGTCGCGCCGTTCATCTCGCTCGTCGTCGTGCCGTTCGCGCTCACGAGACTGCGGCCGGACCGGGCCGCCCGCGTCGCGCAGGAGCTGCACGAGGCGCCCGTGCTCGACGCGGGCATGGAGGGCCCCGCGCACGCCGAGGTCGAGGAGGCGGTCTCCGACCTGACGATCCACCACGGCACGCGCTTCGCGATCTCCGTCTTCGCGATCATGCTCGCCGAGCAGACGCTGATGAACGCGGCGGTGCTGGTCGTCAACGCCTCCTCCGGCGAGGCGCTCGCCGGCTTCGTCTTCAACGTGCTGCTGATCGTGCGCGCGCCGCTGCAGCTGTTCCAGGCGATCCAGACCTCGATCCTCCCCCACCTCGCGGGCCTCGAGGCGCGCGCGAGCGGCGAGGAGTTCGCCAGAGCGATCCGCGTCACCGTGCTCGCGATCGCCGGCTTCGCGGGCGCCGTCGCGCTCGGGCTGTTGACGATCGGGCCGTGGGTGATGACGACGGTGCTCGGCGACAAGGGCTTCTCCTACGAGCGTGGCGGGCTTGCGCTCGTCGGGCTCGGGATGGGCTTCCACCTGATCGCCGGCACGCTCAACCAGGCGGCGCTCGCGCGCAACCGCGCCGGCCTGGCAGCGGCCGCGTGGCTGCTGTCCGCGGCGCTGTTCGTCGCCTGGATGGTCACCCCCGTCGTGAGCGACGAGGTGCTGCGCACCGAGACCGGCTACTTCGGCGCGGCGTTCGTGCTGTCCGGATTGCTGCTCGGGCTCTACCGGCGCTGACGGCGCCGGCATCTCGTCAGTCGGGTCACTCGTACGCCAACGCCTGGAGCACGTCCAGCTTCGCTGCGCGGCGGGCTGGCCAGATCGCGGACACCACGCCGAAGATGGCGGCGAGCACGAGCAGGACCACGAGCTGCACGACCGGGATCGAGATCGCGAAGCCCTCGCTCTTCAACGGGATCGTCACGAGCACCGCGAACACCGCGCCGAGCCCGACGCCGAGCACCGCGCCGATCATCGCCGTGATGACCGCCTCGTAGCGCACCATCCGCTTCACCTGCTTGCGGGACGTCCCGATCGCGCGCAGCATCCCGAGCTCGCGGGTGCGCTCGTAGATCGTGAGGAACAGCGTGTTGACGATTCCCATGCCGGCGATGAAGAGCGTGAGCGCCAGCAGCACGTAGATCAGCACGAGCAGCTGGTTGACCTGGCCCTTCTGCTCGTCGACGAACTCCTGCTTCGTCAGCACCTTGACGCTCGGAAACGCCGCTCTGACCGCTCTGTCGGCGCGCGCCTTGACCGCGTCGACGTCAGCGCCCGGGGCGGTCGAGGCCATCACGAACGCGTCGCTTCTGACGTTGAACCGCGTCTCCAGCACGGCGTTCGTGAGCGTGAGCGGCGCCAGCACCGCGCGGTCGTCGTAGATCCCGCGCACCGTGACGTCGACGTGCGCGCGCGTCGGCGTCGTGAGCGCGAGCGTGTCGCCGACCGTCACGCCGTGGTCCTGCGCCCATCTCGTGTCCACGAGCGCGTCCCGCGCGGCGAGCGTGCGCAGCACCGCCGGCGAGCCGTCGACCCAGTCGATGTCGTAGACCGCACCGATCGTGCTCGGATCGACGCCGCTGACGGCCGGTCTGCCCTTGCCGGCGACGATCGCCTTCGTGAAGCGCACGCCGGAGACCGTCTCGACCCCGGGCACCGAGGCGAGCGTGCCGCCGGCGGCCGCCGGCACCGGCTGGAAGTTGCTGCTCTCGGCGATCAGCTGCCCCTTGAGGCCGGTGTTGACCGCGTCCGCGATGGACGCCTTGAGCCCGGCGGCGAAGATCGTCACGAACGCGACGAAGGCGACCCCGATCATCAGCGCCGCCGACGTCGAGGCCGTCCGCCGGGGGTTGCGGGAGGCGTTCTCGCGCGCAAGCCGGCCGCTCACGCCGCGCAGGCGCTCGAGCGGCTTGCCGACCGCGAGCGAAAGCGGCCGCACGACGTGCGAGGCGAGCAGTCCGACGCCGATGAACACGACGGCCGCGCCGGCGCCGACGAGGCCGGCGGCGCTGCCGCCGCTCGACGAGCCGAACAGCCCGAAGCACAGGATCGCGATGCCGACGACCGCGACGACGGCAGCGATCGGCGTGCGCCAGCGCGCCGTCCGCCCCTGCGGCAGGCTCGCGGCCTCCTGCAGCGCCGCGATCGGCGGCACGCGCGTCGCGCGCAGCGCCGGCGTGAATGCCGACACGAGCGTGATGAGCGTCCCGAGCAGCAGCGAGACGATCACCGTGCGCGACGCGATCACCGTGCCGCTCGACGGCAGGTCGGCGCCGAACAGCTTGAAGAGGCCCTTGAGCCCGGGCGCGATCACGAGCCCGGCGAGCAGGCCGACCACCGACGCCGCGACGCCGATCACCAGCGCCTCGCCGACGACGGCGCGCATCACCTGGCGGCGGCTCGCGCCGATCATCCGCAGCAGCGCGAACTCGCGCACGCGCTGCGCGACCGTGATCGAGAACGTGTTGGCGATCAGGAAGGCGCCGACGAACAACGCGATCCCGGCGAAGACGAACAGGAAGGTGCGCAGGAACGAGAGGTTGTCCTTGATGTCCTGCGAGTCGGATCTCGCCTGCTGCTCGCCCGTCCGGACCGTCGCCGTGCTCGCCGGCAGCACGGCGCGGATCGCCGAGGCGAGCTGCGTCGGCGTCGTGCCCGGCTCCGCCGCGACGTCGATCGTCGTGAACTCGTCGTGCAGGTCGAGCAGGCGCTGCGCCACCGGCGGGGTCACGACGGCGATGGCCGCGCCGCCGAGCGAGCTCGCGTCGCCGAACTTCGCGATGCCGACGAGCGTGAAGCGCTCCTGCGGCCCCTGACCCGAGAGCTTGACGACGTCGCCGATCCGGTACCCGGCCTTGTCCGCGCTGAACTTGTCGAGCGCGACCTCGTCCGGCGCGCGCGGCTGATGCCCCTCGACGTAGACGAGCGGGTCGAAGCGCTTCGGCGCGGTGTCCGAGAGGAACATCGGCGCGCCGGTCGTGATCAGCGGGTCGTCCTGCTTGTCGTAGATCTGGCCCGGGAGGAAGACCGAGCCGGCGGCGAGCGCGACGCCGGGGACGCGACGCACCTGCTCCAGCAGGCTCGCCGGCAGCGGGTTCGGCGTGACGGACGCGTTGTCGTTGCCCTGGCCGAACACTCTCGCAGGCGTGACGACCACGTCCACGCCTCTGTTCGCCGTCTGAAAGACCTCGTCGAACGCGTTGTTGATCGTGTCCGTCAGGAGGTACGTGCCGGACACGAGCGCGACGCCGAGCACGACCGCGAACGCGGTCAGCGCGGTGCGCAGCTTGCGGGTGGCGATCCCGCGCAGCGAGAGCGCGAGCATCTAGCCGACCGTCCGCATCAGGGCGTGGACCTCGTCGGCCGAGCCGGCGGCGCCGTCGTGGACGATCTTGCCGTCGGCGAGCACGACGACGCGATCGGCGGTCGCGGCGGCGCTCACCTCGTGCGTGACCATCACGACCGTCTGGCCGAGCTCGTCGACCGACTGGCGCAGCAGGCCCAGCACCTCGGCGCTCGAATGCGAGTCGAGGTTGCCGGTCGGCTCGTCGGCGAACACGACCGCGGGCTTCGTGATCAGCGCCCGTGCGACCGCGACGCGCTGCTGCTGGCCGCCGGACAGCTCGGAGGGATGGTGCGTGAGGCGGTCGCCGAGGCCGACGGTGGCGACGAGCTGGTCGCGCCACGCCGCGTCGACGTCGCGGCCGGCGATCTTCAGCGGCAGCTCGATGTTCTCCTGCGCGGTCAGCACCGGCAGCAGGTTGAACGACTGGAAGATGAAGCCGACCTTGTCGCGGCGCAGCTCGGTGAGGCGCTTGTCGTCGAGGCCGTTCAGCTCGACGCCGTCGATAGCGACCGTGCCCGACGTCGGCTTGTCGAGGCCGGCGAGCACGTGCATGAGCGTCGACTTGCCGGAGCCCGACGGCCCCATGATCGCCGTGAAGGCGCCCCTCGGCATCTTCAGCGTGACGCCGTCGAGCGCCTCGACGGCTGCCTCGCCCTCGCCGAAGCGGCGATGCACGTTGGCGGCGGTGACGATCGGGGTCGCGTTCACGGTCGGTCCTCTCTCTGCGGCGGGTGGGGAGTCGGGGAAGCAGCCGGCGACGCGAAGCCTGCCAACTGCCGTGGCGGAAGGGAAGCGGGTTGTCTGGTCGGCGACCCTGGGGCTGGCCTACCCCAGGGCGGCCGCGATCGCCGCGTACGCCGTGGCCGGGTCGGCCGCTCCGAAGATCGCCGAGCCGGCGACCAGCAGGGTAGCGCCCCGCTCTGCGCACGAACCCGCGGTGGACGGGTCGACGCCGCCGTCGACCTCGAGCGCGACGTGCGCCGGCAGCTGCTCCCGCATCCGCGCGAGCTTGCCCAGCGACGCCGGGATGAACGGCTGCCCGCCCCAGCCCGGGTTGACCGACATGCACAGCGCGAGGTCGAGCAGCTCGCCGACCTCGGCGAGCGCCTCCGGCGGCGTAGCGGGGTTGATCGCCGCGCCGGCCGCGCAGCCCGCCTCCTTGACGAGCTGGAGCGCCCGGTGGAGGTGCGGCGTCGCCTCGGCATGGACGGTGAGCGAGTCGGCGCCGGCGCGTGCGAAGTCGGCGAACTGGCGCTCGGGGCGCTCGATCATGAGGTGGACGTCGAGCATCCCGCCGGCGGCGTGGACCTGGTCGGCGAGCGCGGAGACGATCAGCGGCCCGATCGTGATCGGCGGCACGAAGTGGCCGTCCATCACGTCGACGTGGATCACGCGCGCCCCGGCCGCCATGACCTCGTCGACCTGCGCGCCGAGGCGCGCGAAGTCGGCCGACAGGATCGACGGCGCGACGTGGCGCTCGCGCAGCAGCTCGGCGGCTCGGACGGTCATGTGCGGCGAAGTGTCGCCGATGCGGCGGCGGGACGGCGGGCGGGCGCCGCGTCAGCGATCAGACCTGCATCAGCATCGACGCTCTGCAGTGGTTGCACGTGAGCACGGCCGTGCTCGACATGCGCACGATCGTCGAGTGCTCGCCGCAGTTGGGGCAGACCGACGACAGCTCGTAGCGGCGCAGGCAGTAGACGCAGCGGTAGCGGCCCGGCATCGTCGTCGGGCGCAGCCACGGCTCGTGACAGCCCGGGCACTCCGGGCCCAGGTCGACCTTCTGCTCGCTCATGGCCCCGCCGCCGTGCGCATGGCAGCGTCATAGCGCATTCGCCGGATGGGCGCGCCGCGGTCGGCGTCCCGGGATCCGCCATTCGGCGTACTCAGACGGTCCGTCTGAGGCGCGCGAGGAAGAAGCCGTCGGTACGGTCGCGATGAGGCAGGAGCTGGCGCACCGGCCCGTCCAGCGCGTAGTCCGGACGGTCTGCGAGGAAGCGCTCGACGACCCGCTCGTTCTCCTGCGGCGAGATCGTGCAGGTGGCATAGACGATCGCCCCGCCGGGCCGGAGCACTGCGGCACCGGCCGTGAGAATCCGCAGTTGCAGCTCGGCCAGCTCGGCGATCGCCTCCGGCCGTACGCGCCAGCGAAGGTCGGGCCGGCCCTGGAGCGTCCCCAGCCCCGAGCAGGGCGGATCGACGAGCACGGCGTCGAACGGCGCGCCGGAACGCGGCTCGGCGGCGTCGCCGACCTCGACGCGCACGCGGTCGGCGCGCAGGCGCTCGCACGTGCGTCGCAGCTCCGCCGCACGTCTGGGGTTGCGCTCGACCGCGACGACGGCGCCGGCGGCACCGACGAGCGCCGCGAGGTGCGTCGCCTTGCCGCCGGGTGCGGCGCACAGATCGAGCACGCGCATACCGGGCTCCGGCGCGAGCAGGAGCGCGGCGCTCATCGCCGCGCGGGACTGCGCGACGAGCGCGCCCGCGTTCCACAGCGGGTCGGTGCTCGGATCGAACGCGCTCTCGACGACGAGGCCCTCGCCGACCTTCCCCGTGCCGAGGACGGCCGGCGCCGGGTGCGTCACGACCCCGCGCTCCGCCAGCTCGGCCCGGACGGCGACCGGATCGGCCACAAGCGTGTTCACGCGCAGCGCGCTCTCGGCCGGCTCGTTCACGACCGCCAGCAGCCCACGGGCATCGTCGGCGCCGAGCGCGTCCCACCACAGCTCGACGACCCAGTCGGGCACCGAGTGGCGCAGCGCCGCCGCGTTCGGCGTGTCGTCGCCGAGCGCCGCGAGCAGCCCCTCCCCCTCGCGCGCAGCGCGGCGCAGCACCGCGTTGACGAGCTTGAAGCCCGGGCCGCCGGCCGCCTTCGCCAGCTCGACGCTCTGGTCGACCGCGGCGTGCGGAGCGACGCCGTCGAGGAACAGCAGCTGCAGCACGCCGAGCCGCAGCGCGTCGCGCAGCGGCGGGTCGAGCTGCTCGGGCGGACGGCCGGCACAGCGCTCGATCACGTGGTCGAGCGTGCGGCGGCGCTGCACGGCGCCGTAGGCGAGCTGCGTGGCGAAGGCGCGCTCGCGCGCGTCGAGGCCGGCGCGCGTCGCCGCCGCCGCGAGCGCGCGGTCGGCGTAGGCGCCGGCGTCCTCGACGCGCCGCAGCACCGTCGCGGCGACACGACGGGCAGGCGAGACAGCGGCTGCTGCGGGGGCGAGGGCTCTCGGCGGCACGCCGGGATCGTCGCACCCCGCGGCCGGGCGCGACGCTCGCCCCGGCGGCGGCGTGTGTCCACGCTCACACGATGCCGTTCGGCGGCGGGGATACGATCGCGGCGTGCACGCCCTGCTCGCGTCCGCGCTGGCACCGGTCCAGCAGGAGTACCTGCTGGAGGCCCGGCAGTTGCAGGCGCTGTCGTTCGCGACGCACATCCCGCTGACGTGCTTCGGGATCGCCTTCCCCGCGATCGTCGTGTTCGTCGAGTGGCTCTCGCTGCGCACCGGCGACCCGCTGTATCGCACGCTCGCGCGCCGCTGGACGCGGATCATGGTCGCGCTGTTCGCCGTCGGCGTCGTGACCGGGACGATCCTCTCGTTCGAGCTGGGCCTGCTGTGGCCGGACTTCATGGCGACGTTCGGCAGCGTCTTCGGGCTCGCGTTCGCGCTCGAGGGCTTCGCCTTCTTCCTCGAGGCGATCTTCATCGCGATCTACGTCTACGGCTGGGATCGCCTGTCGCCCCGCATGCACTTCCTCTGCGGCCTGCCGATCGTCGTGACGGGCGTGCTCGGCGCCGCGATGGTGATCGCCGTCAACGGCTGGATGAACCATCCCGGCGGCTTCACGCTCACGGCGAACGGCACGGTGACCGACGTGCACCCGTGGAGCGCGCTGTTCGGCAACCGCTTCTTCTGGCACGAGCTCGTGCACATGTACTTCGCGGCCTACATCGTCGTCGGATTCCTGCTCGCCGGCGCCTACGCCTACGGGAAGGTGCGCCGCGGCAGCTGGGGCCGCTACGAGCGCACCGCGCTGGCGATCCCGCTGACGATCGCGGCGCTCGCTGCGCCCGCCCAGCTGCTCGTCGGCGACTGGGCGGCGCGCGAGGTCGCCACGCAGCAGCCGGTGAAGCTCGCCGCGTTCGAGGGGCTCCAGCAGACGACGAAGGGCGCCTCCGAGCACCTCGGCGGCTGGTACGTCAGAAGCAGCGGCGAGATCAAGGGCGGGATCGCGATCCCGGACCTGCTGTCGCTGCTCGCCTACCACGACCCGAACGCGACCGTGAGCGGGCTCGACGCGGTCCCGGCGAGAGACCGGCCGGGCGCGATCAACGTCGTCCGCTTCGCCTTCCAGGGGATGGTCGGGATCGGCACGCTGCTGGCGCTCGTCGGCGTGCTCGTGCTGTTCGTGCGCTGGCGTCGCAGACGGCTGCCCGAGTCGGTCTGGTTCTACCGCCTGCTCGTGCTGTGCGGGCCGCTCGCGATCGTCGCGCTGATCTGCGGCTGGGTCGTGACGGAGGTCGGGCGCCAGCCGTGGATCGTCTACGGCGTGATGTACACCGAGCAGGCGGTCACGGGCGCGAGCGGGATCCCGGTCGGCTACGCGACGATGGCCGTCGTCTATCTCGGCCTGATCGGCGCGGTGTGGTGGATCCTGCGCCGGCTCGCCCGTGCGCCGCTCGGCGGTCCGGCCGACCCGCAGCCCGGCGGCCCCGACGCCGGCGCCGATCGCCCGGCCGCGGCGGGAGAGGCGTAGGCGATGGTCCTCGACGCCGCGCCGCTCGTGCTCGCGCTCGCCGGCCTGGCGATGTACGTGGTGCTCGGCGGCGCGGACTTCGGCGCCGGCCTCTGGCAGCTGCTCGCCCGCGGCCAGCGGGGCGTGCGGATGCGCGAGCACGCGCACGAGGCGATGGCGCCCGTGTGGGAGGCGAACCACGTCTGGCTCGTCTTCGTGCTCGTCGTGATGTGGACGTGCTATCCGGTCGCGTTCGGCTCGATCGTCTCGACGCTCACGATCCCCCTCTTCGTCGCCGCCGTCGGGATCGTCTTCCGCGGCACCTCCTACGCCCTGCGCGCCGGCACCGCGCGCGCCGGCGAGCAGCGCACGGTCGACACGGTGTTCGGGGTCGCCTCGGTGCTGACGCCGTTCGCGCTCGGGACGGTCGCGGGCGCAATCGCCGCCGGCGACGTGCCCGTGGGAAACGCGGCGGGCGACCTGTGGACGAGCTGGACCGGGGCGCTGCCGCTGACGATCGGCGTGCTCGCGGTCGCGACCGGCGCCTACCTGGCCGCGGTGTACCTCGCGGCCGACGCGGTGCGGCGCGGCGACGCGGAGATGGAGCGTGCGTTCCGCGGGCGGGCCTTGGTGGCCGGCGTCGTGACGGGCGCGCTCGCGGTCGTCGGGCTCGTCGTGCTGCGCTCCGACGCGAGGAGCCTCTACGACGACCTCGTCGGCGGCGCCGGGCTGCCCGCGCTGATCGTCTCGGCGCTGGCCGGGCTCGGCACGATCGCGCTCGTCCTGCGACGCCGCTACGAGGCCGCCCGCTACAGCGCGGCGGTGGCGGTCGCGGCGATCGTCGCCGGCTGGGCGCTCGCGCAGCAGCCGGTCCTGCTGCCGGGGCTGACGGTCTCGCAGGCGGCGGCGGGCGACGCCACGCTCGTGGCCGTGCTGGTCTCCGTGGCCGCGGGAGCGCTGGTGCTGGCGCCGTCGCTGGCGCTCCTCTTCACGCTCACGTTGCGCGGGCAGTTGGGCTACGAGAGCGACGGCGTGGCCGGGACCCCGACCGCGCCGGCCGGTCCCGCGAACGTCCTGGCCGCCTCCCGCACGGGCCTGCTCGCCCGCGTCTCGATCGCCTGCCTGCTCGCGACGCTCGGCTTCCTCACGATCGCCGACGCCGGCTGGGCGCACGCCGTCGGGGTCGCCACGCTCGTGGCAGCAGTCCTCACCGGCTTCCGCGCGGCGGTACCGGTCGACCCAGCGGCCGGTTCGGAGTGAGGTGTGCGCTTTTGGTCCCCGAGAGCGGGACCAAAAGCGCACAGCTCACAGGGAATGCCCGCGCAGGTAGTCGGCGGCGGGCATCCTGCGCTTGCCGGGGGGCTGGACCTGCGTGAGCTCCAGCGCGGTGCCGTCCTGGCAGGCCAGCACGAGCCGGCCGTCCTCGTTGCCCAGCCAACCGGGCTCGTGCGCGACCGGCGCCGCGGGCTGGGCGTCCCAGACGCCCAGATGACCGCCGGCAGGGCCGGGCAGCGCCAGGCGCGCGCCGATGTGCGGGGTGAGGGCGCGGACCGTGCGAGCGATCCGGTCGGCGGGCTGTGCGACCGGGTCGAGCGCGCGATCGCCGGCGGTGATCTTCTCCGCGTACGTCACGCCCTCCTCGCCCTGCTCCTCGAAGCCCGGCCGTTCGTCGAGCGCGCGCACGAGCAGCTCGCCGCCGAGCGCCGCCAGCCGCGCCGACAGCGTCCCGAACGTGTCGTCCGCGCGGATCGACTCGCGCTCCAGCAGGCACACCGGACCGCTGTCCAGGCCGGCGGTGACGCGCATGATCGCGACGCCCGTTCTCGGCGTCGCCGGCCATCACCGCCCGCTCGATCGGCGCCGCCCCGCGCCAGCGCGGCAGCAGCGACGGGTGGACGTTGAGCATGTCGTGCTGCGAGAGCAGCGGCTCCTTCAGCAGCGCCCCGAACGCGCAGACGATCACGGCGTCGGGCGATGCCGCGGCGATCCGCGCGCGGGCGCCCTCCTCGTTGACGTCGTCGGGCTGGAAGACGTCCAGCCCGAGCGTCCGAGCGGCGCTCGCGACCGGGGGCGCCGAGAGCCGCCGCCCCCGCCCCGCGGGCCGGTCCGGTCGCGTGACCACCAGCGCCGGCCGGTGCGGCGAGGCCGCCAGCCGCTCCAGCACCGCGACGGCGAAGTCCGAGGTCCCGAGGTAGACCGTGCGCACGGACGAGAGCGGCGCCGTGCTCAGGCGGCCTGCTCGGCGGCGGCTTCGCGCAGGGCGCGCAGCGCCGCCTTGCGCTGGTCGCGCGGCGTGCGGTCGAGGATCAGCACACCGTCGAGATGGTCCATCTCGTGCTGGAGGACGCGCGCCTCGAGGCCGGATGCCTCGATCACGATCGGCTCGCCGTGCTCGTCCTGCGCTCTGACGCGCACGAAGACCGGCCGCTCGACGTCGACCATCACGCTCTGCAGGCTGAGGCAGCCCTCCTCGGCCGTCTCCAGCTCGGGGCCCGACCACTCGATGACCGGGTTCACGACCGCGTTGACGGGCGAGTCCGGCTCGACGCGGTAGACGAGCACGCGCTGGAGCTTGCCGACCTGGTTGGCGGCGAGGCCGATCCCGAGCGAGTCCTCCATGATCCGCCCCATCGTCTCGATCTGCGTGCGCAGATCGTCGTCGAAGCGCTCGACCTCGCGCGCGCGGCTCTTGAGCACCGGGTCGCCCCACTGGCGCACGAAGCGCAGCGCCGCCTGGCGGCGCGCGGCGACCTCGGGGTCGAGACGGGACTCCTGCTCGTCCTCGAGCTGCTCGTCGGTCAGGGTCTGCTCGTCGGCCATGGCAGTGAAGGGTAGTGGGCGCTACTGCGGATCGACGTCTGCGCTGAGCTGGACGCGGCGGCCGAGCGGCGTTCTGGCGACGGCGTCGACCGCGGCGGCGACGGCGGCGATCGCCGGGCGGCGCTGCGACGCCTTGACCACGAGCTGGCTGCGCTCGCGCCCGCGCAGGCGGAACAGCGGCGCCGGGCCGAGCGCCATCGCGCCCTCCCCCGCCCGCCCGGCGACCCGGTCGCGGACGGCCTCGGCGGCCGCGGCGGCGTCGCCGGCCTCCTCCGCCGTGCAGGTCACGCGGATCAGCGACGCGAACGGCGGGTAGGCGAGCGCGCGCCGACGCTCCAACTCGCCGGCGAGGAAGCCGTCGGCGTCGTGCCTGGCCGCGGCCACGATCGACGGCGCGTCGGGCGAGAGCGTCTGCACGAGCACGCGTCCATGGCCGTCGCCGCCCCGGCCGGCACGACCGGCGAGCTGCGCGACGAGCGCGAACGTGCGCTCCTCCGCGCGGAAGTCGGGGAAGCGCAGCGTCTGGTCGGCGTCGAGCACGACGCCGAGCGTCACGTCGGGGAAGTCGTGCCCCTTCGCGACCATCTGCGTGCCGACGAGCACGCCGGCCCCGGCACGGTCGAAGCGCTCGAGCACGCGCGCGACGGCGCCCTTGCCCCCGCGCGCCGTGTCCGCGTCGAGCCGCAGGATCGGGAAGTCCGGATCGCCGAGCGCCTCCGCCAGCTCCGTCTCGATCCGCTCGGTGCCGGCGCCGTGGCGCGCGACGGAGGCCGACCCGCATGCGCTGCACACGGTGGGGATCCGCTCGCGGTGGCCGCAGTGGTGGCAGGCGACCGTCCCCTCGCGCTGGTGCAGCACGAGCGCGACGTCGCACTGCGGGCAGTCCCACACGTGGCCGCAGTGGCGACAGGAGAGGAAGTTCGACCAGCCGCGGCGGTTGACGAGCACGATCGCCTTGCGCTCCGCGCGGCGCACGTCGCCGAGCGCCTCGCGGGTCGTCGGATGCAGCGGATGGCGCGCGTCGCGCATGTCGAGCACCTCGACCGGCGGCAGCGGACGACCGTCGACGCGTTCCGTGAGGCGGATGCGGGTGAGCGCGTGGACCGACTCCGGCCGCGGCGTCGCGCTGCCGTTCAGCAGCACCGCGCCGGCCTGACGGGCGCGGTAGGCGGCGACGCGGCGCGCGTCGTAGCGGGGGTCGCCCTCGTGCTTGTAGGCCGACTCGTGCTCCTCGTCGACGATCACGAGGCCGAGCCGCTCGAGCGGGGCGAAGACGGCGGAGCGCGGGCCGACCGCGATGCGCGCCTCGCCGCCGTGCAGGCGCAGCCACTCGTCGTAGCGCTCGCCCTGGCCGAGCTGCGAGTGCAGCACCGCGACCGTGTCGCCGAAGCGCGCCTGGAAGCGCGCGACCGTCTGCGGCGCCAGCGCGATCTCCGGGACGAGCACGAGCACCGACCCGCCGGCGTTCAGGGTCGCCTCCGCCGCCTGCAGGTAGACCTCCGTCTTGCCGGATCCGGTGACGCCGTGGAGCAGGAAGCGGCGGGCGGGCGGATGATCGACGTCTTCTCCCCCTCTGAGGGCGTCGATCCGTCGATCATCGGCGAGGGCGGCGAGGATGGGCGCGAGCGCGGCCTGCTGCTCGGCGGTGAGCACGGGCGCGTGGGGGCTGCGCGCGCCGACGGCGGCGACGAGCGGGCGGCGGCGCTGCGTACGCGGCTCGAGCGCGATCAGCCCGCGCGCGGCGAGCCGTCTGAGGCCGCCGTGGTCGGCTCCCGTCTGCGTCGCCGGCAGCGGCCCGTCGGCGGCGAGCCGCTCCAGGACGGCGCGCTGGCGGTCCGTCAGGCGCTCGGCCGGGCCCGCGCCCTTCCCCACCGGCGCGGTGCCGACGCCGTCCGCCGTCAGCGCCGCTCGCCCGGCTCCGCTGATCTCGGCGACGAGCACGGTGCGGATCCGCACGCGCGGAGCGACGCCGCGACCCGCGCCCGGCGGCAGCACGAGCTGCAGCGCGCGCGAGAGCGTCGAGCAGTACTCGGCGGCGATCCAGCGCGCGAGCTCGACCAGCTCCGCCGGGATCGCCGGCTCCACGCGTGCCCGCGGCTCGGCGAGCCGCGCGTCGGGGACCTCGGACGACGTCGCCCGCTCCACCACGACCGCCAGCAGCTCCCGCCCCGCGAACGGCACCGCCAGCAGCGTCCCGACCCCCACGTCGGCCAGCGCCTCCGGGAGCCGGTAGTCGAACGGCCCTCGCAGCGCGCGGGCGGTCGTGAGCGGCTCGACGCGGGCGATCGGCGGCATGGGGTCCACAGTAGGGAGCAGCGCGGCGCACTGGCGTGCCGCCGGCACTGCCGGATAGGCTTCGCACATGGCGCTCGAACTGCACCCGAACGAGCACGTGATCTTCGACGGCCATCCGTCGTGGCGCGGCACGCTCAGCTTCTACGCACGCGGCGTGCTCGGCGCCGCCGCGGGCGCCGGGATCGCCGCGCTCGTGACCGCGATCGGCAGCGGCTTCTCGTGGGCGACGACGATCCTCGTCTTCGCGATTCTCGTCGCGCTCGTGATCCTCGCAGGCTTCCTCTGGCGGCTGACGACGACCTACACGATCACGAACCAGCGGCTGACGATCCGCCGCGGCCTGCTCTCGCGCCACCTCCAGCAGACGCGCGTCGAGCGCGTGCAGAACGTCAACGTCGACCAGTCGATCGTCGACCGCGTCGTGCGCGTCGGGCAGGTCGACTTCGACACCGCCGGCACCGACGACTCCGACTTCACCTTCCGCGGCGTCGCAGACCCCGAGTCGGTCGTGCGTGCGGTCGACCGGGCGCACCGCGAGCGCGAGGCGGCGGTCCGTCAGGCCGGCGGCGCCGGCGACCCGCCCGGCGGCGTCTGAACGTCCGGGCCGCGCCGCGGCGGCCGCACCCGGTGCCGGGCCAGCCGCGCGCGACGGGCGGTGCGGTCTAGGAGACCGGCGCTTCGGCGCCGAGGCCGGCGGCGGCGCGCAGCGCGTCGGCCTTGTCGGTCTTCTCCCACGTGAAGTCGTGGTCCTCGCGGCCGAAGTGGCCGTAGGCGGCCGTCTTCTGGTAGATCGGCCGGTGGAGGTCGAGGTACTCGCGGAAGGCGCCCGGGCGCAGGTCGAAGTGCTCGCGCACGAGCGCCTCGATCTGGCCGCGGCCGATCTTCTCGGTGCCGAACGTCTCGACCATGACCGAGACCGGCGAGGCGACGCCGATCGCATAGGCGACCTGCACCTCGGCACGGTCGGCGAGACCCGCGGCGACGACGTTCTTCGCCACGTAGCGGGCCGCGTACGCAGCCGAGCGGTCGACCTTCGACGGGTCCTTGCCGGAGAACGCGCCGCCGCCGTGGCGCGCCATGCCGCCGTAGGTGTCGACGATGATCTTGCGGCCCGTCAGGCCGCAGTCGCCCATCGGGCCGCCGACCACGAACTTGCCGGTCGGGTTCACGAGGAACTCGCGGCGCAGCTGGTGCGCGTCATAGAGGTCTCTCGGCAGCACCGGCTCCACGACGTGCTCCCACAGGTCGTCCTTGATGACCTCCTGCGCACCCTCGCGGTGCTGGCTGGAGATCAGCAGCTTCTCGATCGCGACCGGTCGCCCGTCCTGATAGCGGACCGAGACCTGCGTCTTGCCGTCCGGGCGCAGGTAGTCGAGCACGTCCGCCTTGCGCACCTCCGAGAGGCGCTTGGCGAGCTTGTGCGCGAGCGCGATCGGCAACGGCATCAGCTCGTCCGTCTCACGCGTCGCGTACCCGAACATCATCCCCTGATCGCCCGCGCCCGCGATGTCGAGACGATCCTCGTCGCCCGGCTGCGTGCGCGACTCGTACGCCTTGTCGACCCCCTGCGCGATGTCCGGAGACTGCTTGTCGATCGCGTTGATCACCGCGCACGTGTTCGCGTCGAACCCGAACGTCGCGTCGTCGTAGCCGATCCCGCGCACCGTCTCGCGCGCGATCTCGGGAATGTCGACGTAGGTCTCCGTCGTGATCTCCCCGGAGACGACGATCAGGCCCGTGTTCACGAGCGTCTCGCACGCGACACGGCCGCCCGGATCCGCAGCCATCACAGCGTCGAGGACGCCATCGGAGATCTGATCGGCGATCTTGTCCGGGTGGCCCTCCGTCACTGACTCGGACGTGAACAGGAACTCGTTGTCGGAAAGCGTGGTCATGGGTTCGAGATCGGCTCCACGGTCGTTTTGAGTGGGGCAAGGGTACCGATCCCGCCCCCGTCGGCCGCGCGAACCCGGGCTCGGCGCGCGCCGGCCCGTCACGCGGCGCGGCGCTGGCGCGAGCGCACGCCCTCGCCGCGGCGCTCCTTGCGCTCGACGAAGTCGACGATCAGCGGGATGCCCTCGAGCCGGTAGCGCTCGCGCAGGCGATTCTCGATGAAGTAGGCGTAGTCGCGCGTGACGCGCTGACGCGAGTTGACCTGGATCGAGAAGCGCGGCGGCCGCTCACCCGTCTGCGTCATGTAGATCAGCTTCAGGCGATGGTTCTGCTTCGCCGGCGGCTGGCGGATCTCCTGGATCTCGGAGAGGAACTTGTTCAGCTGCGGGGTCGGGATGCGACCGGACGTGCGGTCGGCGAGCGCGAGCGCCTCCTGCATCAGCCGCTGGACGTGGCGGCCGGTGAGCGCGCTGGCGGTCAGCACGCGCGGCCGCAGGCGCAGCTTCTGGGCGACGCGTGCGCGCTCGTGGTCGAGATCGACCTCGGGCTGGCCCTCGCCGCCGGTGAGGTCCCACTTGTTGAGCACGAGCGCGGTCGCGCAGCCGGACTGCATCGCCAGCTCGGCGACGCGCAGGTCCTGCGACGTCACGCCGTCGACCGCGTCGCAGACGACGAGCGCGACGTCGGCGCGCTCGGCCGCACGGCGGGAGCGCAGCGCCGTGTAGTACTCGATCGAGTCGCCGACCTTCGCCTGGCGGCGCAGGCCGGCGGTGTCGACCAGGATCAGTCTGCGCTGGGTGGGCGGGTCGCCATAGACGAACGGCAGGTCGATCGCGTCACGGGTGGTGCCGGCGATCTCGGAGACGATCACGCGCTCGTCGCCGAGGATGCGGTTGACCATGCTCGACTTGCCGACGTTCGGGCGGCCGATCAGCGCGAGCCGGACGACGTCCTCGTCCTCCTCCGGCTCCTCGCCCTCGGGCACGGCGGCGACGAGGCGGTCGAGCAGGTCGCCGGTGCCGAGGCCCTGCGCGGCGGAGACGGCGACCGGCTCGCCGAAGCCGAGCTGATGGAACTCGGCCGAGAGCGGGACGTCCTTGACCGAGTCGCACTTGTTGGCGGCGACGATCACCGGGACGTTCCCACGCCGCAGCAGGTCGGCCATCTCGAGGTCGCCCGGCCGCAGGCCGCCGCGCGCGTCGACGACGAAGAGCGCGACCTGCGCGTCGGCGAGCGCGGCGCGCGCCTGCTCCTGGATCGAGCGCTGCAGCTCGTCGCGGTCGTCGAGGTCGACGCCCCCGGTGTCGATCAGCGTCAGTCTGCGCCCGTTCCACTCGGTGCGCAGCTCCTTGCGGTCGCGCGTGAGGCCCGGCCGCTCGTGCACGATCGCCTCGCGCGACTGCGTCAGGCGGTTCACGAGCGAGGACTTGCCCACGTTCGGGTAGCCGACGACGGCGACTTTCATGGGGACTGCGGTCCCTCAGCGCGTTCGCGCTGCTTGGGCTGCGTGGGCGCCTTGCGGATGACGATGGCGTCCTCGCGCGTTTCGAAGACGACCTCGTCACCTGGATGGAGGTCAAAGCTCTCGCGCATCGCCTTGGGCACGACGACGTGTCCTGTGGTCCAAACCTTCGGCATCCGCTGAGTATGACCGTCAGCGGGGCATGTCGCGGGCCGCTTCGACGAGCGCGGCGATGCGGGCGATGACGTCGTCGAGGGCGAGGCCGGTGGTGTCGAGCTGGACGGCGTCGGGGGCGGCGACGAGCGGGGAGTGCTCGCGGGTCGTGTCGCGCTCGTCGCGGATCGTCTGCTCTTGCAGGACGGTGGCGACGTCGGCGCCGATCTGCTCGGCGCGGCGGCGGGCGCGCTCCTCGGGACTGGCGGTGAGGAAGACCTTGACGGCCGCGCCGGGAGCGACGACGGTGCCGATGTCGCGGCCCTCGGCGACCCAGTCGCCCCGCGCCACGAGGCGCTGCTGCTCGGCGACGACGGCCGCACGGACCTGCGGGTCCGCGGCGGCGCGAGAGGCGGCCTCGGACGCCGCGGGCGTGCGGATCGCGTCGGTCACGTCGCGCCCGTCGCACAGGACCCGATCCCCCAGCTCGATCCGCAATCTCGGCGCCACCTCGGCGGGCTCGCGGCCCTGCTCGGTCGCGACGAGCCCGACGCAGCGATACATCGCGCCCGAGTCGAGGTAGGTGAAGCCGAGCGCGTCGGCCAGGGCCCGCGCGACGGTGGACTTTCCGGCCCCCGCGGGCCCGTCGATCGCGACGACCATGGCGCGGGAGGCTAAAGGCCGAGCGCGTTCGAAGCGTCCTGACTTAGCCTGCCCAGAGAAGGCCAAGGCAGGACGCTTCGGCGGTGGCGGGCGCTCAGCGGGTGAGGAAGGTCTTCAGGTCGGCGGTGAAGCCGGGATAGGAGACGGCGGCGGCGTCCATGCCCTCGACCTCGACGCCCTCGCGCGAGGCGAGGCCGGCGACGGCGCCGAGCATCGCGAGGCGGTGATCGCCGTGGGAGGCGATGCGGCCGCCGCGCAGGCCGCCGCGACCCTTGCCGCGGACGACGAAGCCGTCCTCCGTGGCCTCGAGGTCGCCGCCGAGCGCGTTGAGGCCGTCGACGACGGTCGCGATGCGGTCGGACTCCTTCACGCGGAGCTCCTGCGCGCCGCGGACGATGGTCTCGCCCTCGGCGAAGCAGCCGAGCAGGGCGACGAGCGGCAGCTCGTCGATCGCGAGCGGGACCTCGCCGGCCTCGACGGTGGTGCCGCGCAGCGGGCTGGGCGCGACTTCGAGCGCGCTGACCCGCTCTTCGGCCACCGGCGCGCCGACGGACTCCAGCTCGCCCGTCACGCGGCCGCCCATCCGCTCGACGATCCGCAGGAAGCCCGTCCGCGTCCAGTTGACGTTGACGTCCTCCAGCACGATCTGCGAGCCGGGGACGAGCAGCGCGGCGGCCACGAAGAAGGCTGCGGAGGACACGTCGCCGGGGACGTCGATCTGCTCCAGTCGCAGCTCGTCCACCGGCGCATGGAGCGTCACGCTCGTGCCGACGCGCGTCACGGGCACCTGAGCGAGCGTCAGCATCCGCTCGGTGTGATCGCGGCTGATCGCGGGCTCGGTCACGGTCGTGGGCGACGGCGCCAGCAGGCCGGCGAGCAGGACGCACGACTTCACCTGCGCGCTCGCGACGGGCGACGCGTACTGGATCGCCGTCAGGTCAGACCCGTGCACGGTGAACGGCGGGAAGCGGCCGTCCGTCGCCTCGATCCGGCCGCCCATGCGGCGCAACGGCTCGGCGATCCGATCGACCGGGCGGCGGCGGATCGAGGCGTCGCCGTCGAGCGTCCAGGATCTCCCCGGCTGCCCGGCGAGCCAGCCGGGCAGCAGCCGCATCAGCGTGCCGGCGTTGCCGACGTCGATCGCCCCGTCCACCTCCCGCGGACCGTGCAACCCGACGCCGTGGATCGTCAGCTCGCCGGGCTCGCCGCGCTCCACGCCCGCGCCGAGCGCCTGCACCGCCGCGAGCGTCGAGTCGGTGTCGGCGGCGTGCAGGTAGTTGCGCACGTGCACCGGACCGGACGACATCGCGCCGAGCAGCGCCGCGCGGTGGGAGATCGACTTGTCGGCCGGGACGCGCAGCGTGCCGCGCAGGCCGCGGTCCGGCGGGTCGAAGCGGGCCGTGGTGCCGGCCGCTGCGCTCACGCCCGCGCCACCGGATGGCCGTGCTCGGCGACGAGCGCCTCGGCGCGGTCGGCGGCCTCGTCGCCGGCGATCCACAGGGCGACGACGCCCTCGCTGTGGTCGGGCGCCGGATAGAGGGCCATGTCGGTGATGTTGACGCCCGCTCTCGCGAGCTCCAGCGCGAGCGTCGCGACGACGCCCGGCTCGTTCGGGACCGACACGCGCAGCTCGTGCAGCGGCCCGCCGGCCAGCTGCGCCTCCAGCAGGCGGCGGCGATCGTCGCGCGCGGCGTCGTTCCAGGCGGTGACGGCGTCCGCGTCGGCGCCGGCGAGCGCGTCGCGCACGGCGCGCAGCCGGTGCAGCGCACCGTCCATCTGCTCGATCAGCGCGTCGCGGTTCGCGAGGTAGATGTCGGTCCAGATCGCGCTGTTGGCGCCCGCGACGCGCGTCGCGTCGCGGAACGACGGGCCGGTCGCGGGGAGCCGCACTCCCTCCTCGCCGTCGCCGCCGAGCGCGCTCGCGGCCTGGGCGACGAGCACGTTCGCGAAGACGTGCGGCAGGTGCGAGACCGCCGCGAGCATCGTGTCGTGCGTGGCGGCGTCGATCGTCGCCGGTCTCGCGCCGAGGTCTCTGATCAGCCGGTGCAGCCGTTCGAACAGGGTGCCGGTCGCCGCGGGCGTCGGCGTCAGGTACCACGTCGCATCCTGGAAGAGGTCGGCGCGCGCGTGCTCGACGCCGGCCGTCTCGGCGCCCGCCAGCGGATGGCCGCCGACGAAGCGGGGGTCGTCGATCGCCTCCACGACGGAGCGCTTGGTCGAGCCGGCGTCGGTGACGACGCAGTCCGCGGGCGCGGCGGCGAGCACGTCGGCAAGTACCTCCGGCAGCACGCCGACGGGTGCGCAGACGAAGACGGCCTCGGCGTCGGCGACCGCGTCGGCGAGCGAGTCGCCCGCGCGATCCAGAGCGCCCAGCTCGCAGGCGCGGTCGAGCGTGGAGCGACTGCGGCTCCAGCCGGAGACCGTCGCGGGCGGGCGGGCATGGGTGCGCGCCGCGAGCCCGATCGAGCCGCCGATCAGGCCGACGCCGACGATGGCGATGCGCACGAGCGGCAACGCTCCTAAACGACCATCAGGCCGGCACGGCCGAGAGGCGCTTGCCGGCGACCGCGGCCGCCGCTTCGACCTTCGCCAGGTAGGCGGGGAACTCGTCGGCCACGAGCTGCTGCGGGCCGTCGCAGATCGCTTCGTCGGGCCGCGGATGGACCTCGACGATGATCCCGTCCGCGCCGACCGCGGCGGCCGCCAGCGACAGCGGCTCGACGAGCGCGCGCCGGCCGGCGGCGTGCGAGGGGTCGACGATGATCGGCAGGTGCGTCAGCTCCTTCAGCACCGGGATGGCGGTGAGGTCGAGCGTGAAGCGGTAGGCGGTCTCGAACGTGCGGATGCCGCGCTCGCACAGCATCACCGCTTCGTTGCCCTCCTTGAGGATGTACTCGGAGGCGTTCAGCCACTCCTCGAGCGTCGCCGCCAGGCCGCGCTTGAGCAGCACCGGCCGGCCGGCGCGGCCGAGCTCGGTCAGCAGCGTGTAGTTCTGCATGTTGCGCGCGCCGACCTGGATCACGTCGGCCACCTCCAGCACCGGCTCGAGGTCGCGCACGTCCATCAGCTCGGTGACGATCGGCATGCCGGTCGCGGCCTTCGCCTCGGCGAGCAGCTTCAGGCCCTCCTCGCCGAGCCCGTGGAAGGCGTAGGGCGAGGTGCGCGGCTTGTAGGCGCCGCCGCGGTAGAGCGTCGCGCCCGCGCCCTTGACGACCTCGGCGGTCGTCATGACCTGCTCGCGCGACTCGACCGTGCACGGCCCGGCGATCAGCGCGAAGTGCTCGCCGCCGACCTTGCGCCCGCCGATCTCGAAGACGCTCGGCGCGCCGTGGCGGATCTGCGCGGAGGCGAGCTTGTACGGCTTGAGGATCGGCATCACCTTCTCGACGCCGGGCGCGCCCTCGAGCTCGAGTCGCTGCACGTGCTCCAGGTCGCCGATGGCGCCGATCACCGTCACCTCGGCGCCGGGAGATCGGTGCGCCCTCGCACCGACCCCCTCGATTCGAGCCATGACGGCCTGGATCTGCTCCTCGGTTGCGTCCTGCTTCATCACGATCATCGTCAGCGGTCCTCTCTCAGCCTGGGAAATCTACGGAACGGGCGGGAACGGCGCCCGGTCTCAGGTGCTCCCCACGGGGGGAACGGCGGAGTCCCAGGCCGAGCGCCTAGATAAATCGCCAGGCGTAGAAGCGCCAGGAGCCGGCATACGACGTGCGACCGGCGATGCCGGCGAGCTGAAGCGGAGTCGTGCGGGCTGCGTGAGACATGACGCTGGGCCCGATCCTACAGGACCTCGCGCAGCGCGTCGAGGAAGCGGCGGTTCTCGGCGGGCAGGCCGATCGTGGTGCGCGCCCAGCCCTCGCGCCCGAGCGCGCTGCCGGAGCGGATCAGCACCTTGCGCTCGGCGAGGCCGTCGAGGATCGCTCGCTCGCGCTCCGCGTCCACGTCGCCGTTGCGGCCGAGCGAGTGCCACAGGAAGTTCGCCTGCGCGTCGGCGACCTCGAGCCCCATGCCGCGCAGCTCCTCCTCCATCCCGATCCGCTCGGCGACCGTGTCCTCCACGCGCCGGGTTATCTCGTCCTGGTGCTTGAGCGCCTCCTCGGCGGCGGCCTGCGCGAGCGCGTTGCAGAAGAACGGCTGGCGCACCTGCTCGACCGCGACGCGGAAGCGCTCCTCGCCGCACAGCGCGTAGCCGCAGCGCAGGCCGGCCAGCCCGTAGACCTTCGAGAAGGTGCGCAGCAGCACCACGTTCGCGTGGCGGCGCACGAGGTCGATCGACGCGTCGGGGTCGTCGAGGACGTTGAACTCGCAGTAGGCCTCGTCGACCAGCACGCAGACGTTGCGCGGCACCTGCTCGACGAAGCGTGCGACCTCGTTCAGCGGCAGCGCGGTCGAGGTGGGGTTGTTCGGGTTGCAGACGATCGCGAGCCGCGTCGCGGCGGTGATCTCCGCCAGCATCGCGTCGAGGTCGTGGCGGTGCTCGGCGTCGAGCGGGACTCTGATCGCGCGCGCCCCGGTCGCCGCCGCCATGTGCGGGTAGACGGAGAACGACGGCCACGCGTAGACGATCTCGGCGCCCGGCTCCAGCAGCGCCTCGGCCGCGCTCAGCAGGATGTCGCACGAGCCGCTGCCTATCGCGATCTGCTCCGGCGGGAAGTCGTAGCGGCCGGCGAGCGCTCTGCGCAGGCGCAGGTTCGACGGGTCGGGGTAGCGGTTGGCGCTCGCGAGCGCGCGCTCGACCGCGTCGTGCACGCCCGGCAACAGCCCGAACGGCGCCTCGTTGCTCGCGAGCATCGCGTACTCGTCGCCGAGCGCGTAGCCGCCCGCGGTCGGGTAGGTCGGCAGCCGCCGGATCTTGTCTGCGAACTCGATCGCCACGAGATGAATCTACTGCGCGGACTCGAGGTCGGCGCGCAGTGCGCGCGCCTCGCGCAGGTAGACGTGGCGCTGCTCGTGGTCGTCGCCGGCGTAGTAGTGGACGAGCACGCGGATCACGCGCGGCAGCGAGCCCGGCACCGGCACCTCGCGCGCGCACATCAGCGGCACGGCGCTCAGCCCCATCCGGCGCGCGGCGACGGCCGGGAACTGCGCGTCGAGGTCCTCCGTGAGCGTGAAGAGGCAGCTGACGAGGTCCTCGGCGCGCACGCCGTTGCGCTCCATCAACTCCCGCATCAGCTCGTCCGTCGCCGCGAGGATCTCCTCGGCGTCGTTGTGCTCGACCGTGACGGCGCCTCGAAGCGCGTACAGACGCATGGCCGCGCGATTCTGTCAGAGGCCGCGGTGGCGCCGTGTCGCGCCGCGCGAGGGAGCTGCGTCGCCGGCTGCCGCGGCGGCGAGGACGTCGAGCTCCGCTCCCGTCAGGCGCCGCAGCTTCCCCGGTCTGAGGTCGCCGAGCTCCAGCGTGCCGAAGCGGATCCGCACGAGCTGCTTGACCGGCCGTCTGATCGCCTCGCACATGCGGCGCACCTGGCGGTTGCGACCCTCGTAGATCGTCAGCTCGAGCTGGTGGGGCGTGAGGCGGCGCACCTTCGCCGGTGCGGTCATGCCGTCTTCGAGCCGGACGCCCTCGCGCAGCGCCTTCAGCGCGCGGTCGGTGAGCGCGGCGCCGCCGAGCGAGGCGCGGTAGGTCTTCGGCACCTCGTAGCGCGGGTGCGTGAGAACGGTTCGCGAGGTCGCCGTCGTTCGTGAGCAGGATCAGGCCGGTCGACTCGGCGTCGAGGCGGCCGACCGGGTACAGGCGCCGCTCGGCGGGAGCGAAGTCGATCACCGTTCTGCGGCCGTGCGTGTCGCTGGCGGTCGAGACGACGCCGGCCGGCTTGTGCAGCGCGTAGACGACGCGCGACTCGGCGCCCTTGACCGGCTCGCCGTCGAAGGCGACGTCGCTCGTCGCGTCGACGTCGCGCGCCGGGTCGCGCACCGTGGTGCCGCCGACGGTGACGCGGCCGTCGGCGATCAGCTGCTCGGAGGCGCGCCGCGAGGCGACGCCGGCGTGGGCGAGGTACTTGGCGAGGCGCACGCTGCGACACTCTATGGCGGTCATGGACTTGGAGCTTCTCGACAGCACGCTCGCCGCGCGGGGCGAGCCGGCCTTCCGCGCCAGACAGGTGTGGGAGTGGGTCGCCCGTGGCGCTTCGGGCTACGAGGAGATGACGAACCTGCCGGCCGCCTTGCGGGAGGCGCTGGCGGACGAGGTCCCGCTCTCCTCGCTGACGCTGGAGCACGAGGCGCACGCCGCGGACGGGACCGTGAAGGCGCTGTTCTCGACGGCGGACGGGCGGCCGGTCGAGGCGGTGCTCATGCGCTATCGCGACGGGCGGCGCTCGCTGTGCCTCTCCTCGCAGTCCGGCTGCCCGCTGACGTGCACCTTCTGCGCGACCGGGGCGATGAAGTTCGGCCGCAACCTGACCGAGTCGGAGATCGTCGACCAGGCGCTGCACTTCCGCCGCATGACCGAGGTCGACCATTGCGTCTTCATGGGCATGGGCGAGCCGATGATGAACCTCGACAACGTGCTCGCCGCCTGCGGCCGGCTGCCGGACGTGGGGATCACCTCACGGCGGACGGCGATCTCGACCGTGGGCTGGGTGCCCGGGATCCTGCGGCTGGCCGACTCCCCCCTGCCGATCCGGCTCGCCTTGTCGCTTCACGCGCCCGACGACGCGCTGCGCTCGCAGATCATGCCCGTCAACGACCGCTACCCGCTGGAGCAGGTGCTCGACGCGTGCGAGGAGTTCTACGAGGCCAAGCGCCGCAAGATCTTCATCGAGTACGTGATGCTCGCCGGCGTCAACGACCGCTACGAGCAGGCGCTCGCGCTGGCGAGACTGCTCGACTTCCGCGTCTACAAGGTCAACCTGATCCCGTACAACCCGACCGGCTCGATCTACGAGGGCTCCGGGCGCGAGGCGATCGCCGCCTTCCGGGAGGTGCTGGAGGCCAACGGCGTCGAGGCGACGGTGCGCCTGACGCGGGGCCGCGACATCGACGCGGCGTGCGGGCAGCTGGCGGCGAAGGCGGCCGCGGCGGCGCCGTGACGCGTGGCGATGTCGTCGCGCGGATCGTGGCGCGGCGGGTGGTGGCGATTCTGCGGTGCGACTCGCCCGAGCGTGTCGGAACGGCCCTCATCGAGGGCGGCGTGGACGTGGTCGAGGTCCCGTTGGGCGTGCCCGGCGCTCTGGATGCGATCTCGTCGTTGTCTACCTCCTTTCCGTCAGCGCTCGTGGGGGCTGGGACGGTGATGTCCGCGTCGGACGCCGCGGCGGCGCTGGACGCCGGCGCGCGCTTTCTCCTGTCGCCCGTGCTGCGGCCCGAGGTGGTGGCCGCGGCGCATGAGGCGGGCGGCGCCGCAGTGCCCGGCGCCTTCACCCCGACGGAGATCGACGCCTGCATGCGCGCCGGGGCCGACCTCGTGAAGCTCTTCCCCGCCGACCGTTTGACCCCGGCCGACGCGCGGGTCCTGCTCGCCGCGCTGCCCGACGCGCGCCTGCTCCCCACCGGCGGGATCACCGCCGCGAACGCGGCGGAGTGGCTCGACGCGGGAGCGGTCGCCGTCGGCGTCGGCGGCGCGTTGACGCGCGAGCCCGAGCGGGCTGGAGAGCTGCTCGCCGCCGTCGCCGGATAGTGCTCGGCGATCAGTGTCCGTCTGACCCCCCATACGGGGGCGAAAGGGACAGTGGTCGGCGGCTAGAGGATCGGGATGACGGGGGCGGGCTCGCGCTCGCCCTCGGCGTCGCCGGGCTCGGCGTCGCCCGGCGGCTCGGGCTCGGGCGCGGCCTCCCCCTCGCTGCCATCGGCGGCGTCGGCAGAACCGGCCTCGTCGGAGCTGGACTCGGCGACCTCCTGGCCGCGCCCCTCTGCCGGTGCCGCCGCCGCGGGAACGCCGAGCCGCGCCTCGCCGGCTCTCAGCAGGCGCTCGCGGATGGTGGCGGCGACCTCGGGCGTCGGGTCCCAGGCGGTCACGTCGGGCAACGCGGCGAGGTCGGTCAACCCGAACAGGCGCAGGAACAGGTCCGTGGTGCGGTAGAGGACCGCGCCGAACTGCGAGCGGCCGGCCTCCTCGATCACCCCGCGCTCGATCAGCGTCATCGCCGCGGACTCGGCGTTGACGCCGCGGATGCGGGCGATCTCCGGACGGGACACCGGCTGGAGGTAGGCGACGATCGCCAACGTCTCCGCCTGCGCCGGGGTCAGAGGGGGCGTGCGCGGCTTCGCGAGCAGGCGGCGCGCCGCGTCCTCCGCCTCCGGATGCGAGGAGAGCTGCCAGCCGCCCGACAGCTCGCGCAGCACGAGCCCGCGGCCGGATTCGTCGAGCGACGCAGCGAGCGCCGCGAGCGCCTCGGCCGCCTCGTCCTCCTCGATGCCGATCGCATCGGCGAGCGCCGCCGCCGGGACCGGCTCCGGGCAGAGGAACAGCAGCGCCTCGAGCGTGCCGGCCAGCTCGATCACGCCGGAACCCCCAGCGGAGCGGAGTGGGCAGCGTCGGCCTCCGGCTCCTCGGCCACGACCGCATGGTGGTCGCCGGCGGCCGGCTCGACGTGCGGCGAGCGGATCGGCTCGGCGCCCGTCCCCGCGCCCGCGGCGTCGGGCCACGGGCGCTCGGCGAGCGCCTCGACGGTGATCTCCTCGAACGGCTCCGCCTGCTCCCACGTCGCCTCGCCGCGCTTGTAGAGCTCGAGCAGCGCCCAGATCGTGACGGCGACCGTCACGCGGTCGGCGCTCGCGACGGCGTCGTCGAACGAGAAGCGTCCGCGGCGCAGCAGCGAGCGCAGGTGTCTGAGCCGCTCGATCACCGTGACTCTCTGGACCGTGACGTGGTGCAGCGAGATCTCCGGCGGCATCCGCAGCAGCCCGCCGAGCGCTCTGCCGAGCAGCGCCGGGTCGTAGACGGCCTCCGACTCGTCGAGCGAGCTGCGGCGCAGCATCGGCGGAAGGGGCGCCGAGCGGAAGCGGTAGCCCGACTGCCGCTCCAGCAGGGCGGCCAGGTGCTCGGCGGCGCCACGGTAGCGGTGGGCCTCCAGCAGGCGCGCGAGCAGCTCCTCGGCCGCCTCGCCCGGCTCGAGGTCGAGCAGCTCCTGCTCCTCGCCCGGCAGCATCAGGCGCGACTTCAGCTCCAGCAGCGCCGCGATCAGCACGAGGAACTCCGTCGCCAGCTCCAGGTCCAGCGCGCCCTTCGCCTCGAGGAAGTCGACATACGTCACGACGACGTCGGCCAGGTCGACCTCGAGCAGGTCGACCTCCTCGCGCAGGACAAGCGTCAGCAGCAGGTCGAACGGCCCGGCGAAGACGTCGAGGTCGAGGTCCAGGTCTGCGGCGCGCACCGCGAACACCGTAGCGGTCGCAGCCGACGGCGGCAGGGCGCCTACGAGGCGCGCGGCGCGCGCGGGCCGAGCACCGCCGCACCGACGGCGACCAGCAGCGTGAGCGCGAGCGGCAGCAGCGGCGCCCCGCGGCGCACGTGCGCGAGCAGCAGCGCGCCGGCCGCCGCCCCGGCCGCCACCGCGACGATCACGCCGGCGCGCAGCAGCCGGTCGGTGCGCGACTGCGCGCGCGTCGTCGCGAGATCGCTCAGCAGCAGCGTGAGCGTGCCCGACATGTACGTCGTCGTGATGCCGGAGCGCCAGCTGCGGGCGGTGGCCGTCTGGGCGCCCATCGCGAGCGCGGAGGCGCCGACGAGCAGGTTCGTCTCGACGCCGCCCGGCTGCCCGCCGGCCGCGAGCCAGAGCGCGAGGAAGCCGGCCTGCACGCAGGCGATCGCAGCGAGCACGAACGTCCGGCGGCGATGCGACGGGCCCTCGCCGGCGGCGTGCTCGGGCAGCAGGCGCGCGCCGCCGTAGACGCCGAGCGCGAAGCCGAGGAAGGCCGAGCCGGAGCGGACCGCGACGTGCGGGTTCCCCGTGCCCAGCGCGATCCCCAGCAGCACGACGTTGCCGGTGATCGCGGCGGTGAAGACGCCGAGCGCCGTCAGCGTGATCGCGTCGACCGCGCCGGCGCCGACCGCCAGCAGCACCAGCAGCGGGTCGCGCAGGCTGCCGGTGGCGCGCACCGGCTCAGCCGACCGGGCCGACGCCCATCGCGCGGCGCACGTCGGCGAGGACCGGCGCGGCGATCGCACGCGCCCGCTCGGCGCCGGCGGCGAGGATCCGCTCCAAGGTCGCCTCGTCGGCGCGCAGCGCGTCGTAGCGCTCGTGCACCGGCCTCAGCCGCTCGACCACCGCCTCCGCGACCGCTGCCTTGAAGTCGCCGTAGCGCGAGTCGGCGTGCTCGCGCTCGACGTCGTCGAACGATCTGCCCGTCACCGCGGCGAGGATCTCGATCAGGTTCGAGATCCCGGGCTTCTCCGGATCGCGGCGGATCCCCTCGCCGGAGTCGGTGACCGCGCGCTTGAGCTTCTTCTCGATCGTGGCCGGGTCGTCGAGCACGTAGACGGTCCCCTGCTCGCTGCCGCTCGTCGTCGACATCTTCCTGTCGGGCCGCTGCAGGTCCATGATGCGCGCGCCGATCTCGCGGTAGACGCCTCTCGGCACGACGAGCGTCTCGCCGAAGCGCGCGTTGAAGCGCTCGGCGACGTCGCGCATCAGCTCGACGTGCTGGCGCTGGTCGTCGCCGACGGGGACGGTGTCGGCGCGGTAGGCGAGCACGTCGGCGGCCATCAGCACCGGGTAGGTGAAGAGGCCGGCGGAGGCGAGGTCGCGCTGCGCGCCGGACTTCTCCTTGAACTGGTGCATGCGGTTGAGGTCCCCGAACGACGTGACGCTCGACAGCAGCCATGCCAGCTCGCTGTGCTCGAGCACGTCGCCCTGGCGGAAGAAGATCGCGCGCTCGGGGTCGATCCCGGCGGCGAGCAGGATCGCGGCCGTGTCGTAGAGCCGCTCGCGCAACTCGGCCGGCGCGTATCTGACGGTCGTCGCGTGCAGGTCGACGATGCAGTAGATCGCCTCGCCCTGGTCCTGGTGGTGGACGTACTGCTCGATCGCCCCGATGTAGTTGCCGAGGTGCTTGCGCCCCGTCGGCTGGATGCCGCTGAAGATCCGCACGGCGCGGGAGCGTATCGGTCGGCGCAGGCCCGGGCCCTGTGTGCGACCGGACACAGTGCGGAGCGTACCGTCGCGGCGCCGCCTTGACTTTGGTTCAATCCGACGATGACCGCGACGATCAGCCCCGAAGCTCCCACACGGCCGCGCCTGATCGGCGAGGCCCCGCCCTCCCCCGCCGGCCCCGCGCCCGACGACGGCGCGCCGGTGAGCATGCCGCCCGCGCTGATGCTGCCGCGCGGGCTGACCGCGCTGCGCTTCAGCGTCCGCCAGGTGCCGCTGCTGTTCAAGGCGCGCCGCGAGCTCGGCGAGACGTTCTCGCTGCGCTTCCCGATGCGCCGGAGATACGCCGACTCCGAGACGATCTTCATCACCCACCCGGACCACGTCAGATCGATCTTCACCCAGCCCGAGCTGGCGATCTCGACGGCCGGCGAGTCGCCGCTGCGGCCGATCGTCGGGCCGAACTCGGTGCTGACGACGGTCGGACCGACGCACATGCGCCAGCGCAAGCTGCTGCTGCCGCCGTTCCACGGCGAGGCGGTCGAGCGCTACACGCAGATGATCGCCGACGTGGCGGAGCGCGAGATCGGCGCGTGGCCGCTCGGCGAGACGTTCGCGCTCGCGCCGCGCATGCAGGCCGTCACGCTCGACGTGATCATGGCCGGGATCTTCGGCGTCGAGGGCGACTGCAAGCCCGGCACGCCCGAGCACGGCCTGCGCCAGATGATCCTGAAGCTGTCGGAGCTGACGACGAGACCGATCGGCCAGGTCGCGGAACTGATGAACATCGGCCGCGACGACCCGGTCGGGATCGTCAAGCCGCTGCTGGCCCGGCTCGACCGCGCGATCTACGGCGTGATCGCCGCCGCGCGCGCCAAGCAGGATGCGGAGGAGCGCACGGACATCCTCTCCCTCCTGCTCGCCGCCCGCGACGAGGAGGGCAGCGCGATGACCGACGAGGAGCTGCGCGACGAGCTGCTGACGCTCGTCCTCGCCGGCCACGAGACGACCGCCAACTCCCTGGCATGGACGTTCGAGCGCCTGCTGCGCAACCCGGCCGCCTACGACCGGCTGCGCGACGAGGTCCGCTCCGGCAGCGACGAGGACTCCGCCGCCTACGTCGAGGCGACGATCCACGAGGCGATGCGCAACCGCCCGGTCGTGCCGATCACCGGCCGCCGCGCGAAGGCGCCATGGCAGCTGGGCGAGTGGCGCCTGCCGAAGAACAGCCACATCCTCGTCTCGGTCGCACTGCTGCACCACCGCGAGGACGTCTACCCCGACCCGTTCAGCTTCCGGCCCGAGCGCTTCCTCGGCGTCAAGCCGGGCACCTACACGTGGGTGCCGTTCGGCGGCGGCATCCGCCGCTGCCTCGGCGCGACGCTCGCGATGGCCGAGCAGCGCGTCGTGCTGCGCGCGATCGCCCGCCGGACCGACATGGAGGCGCCGGATCCCCGCCCCGAGCGTGTGCTGCACCGCAACGTCACGATGCTGCCGGCGAAGGGCGCGCAGGTCGTCGTGACGTCGCGCAGCGCGGCCTGAGCGCGCGGCGTCAGATGGGTTGGCGCAGCACGGGCTGCTTCGCGGCGCGCGCCTCGTCGAGGCGGCGGACCGGCGTGGAGTAGGGCGCGTTGCGGGCGATCCCGGGGTCCTGCGCGGCCTCGCGGAGGATCTCGGCGACGATCGCGGCGAAGCGGTCGAGCGTCTCCTTCGTCTCCGTCTCGGTCGGCTCGATCAGCAGGGCCTCGTCCACGAGCAGGGGGAAGTAGACGGTCGGCGGATGGACGCCGAAGTCGAGCAGGCGCTTGGCGAGGTCGAGCGTTCTGATCCCCAGCTCGCGCTTCATCGGCGCGCCGGAGAGCACGAACTCGTGCATGCAGACGCGCTCGTAGGCGACGGGCAGGTACTCGGCGACGCCGGCGCGCTTGAGCAGCGCGAGCAGGTAGTTCGCGTTGAGCACCGCGACCTCGGACGCTTCTCTGAGGCCCTCGGCGCCGAGCGAGCGGATGTAGGCGTAGGAGCGCACGAAGACGCCGTAGTTGCCCTGGAAGCCGCGCAGCTTGCCGATCGACTTCGGCCGGTCCTCGTCGAGGTCGAACGCCGGCGCGCCGCCCGCGTCCTCGCGCCGGACGACCTGTGGGCGCGGCAGGTAGGGCTCGATCCGCTCGCTCACCGCGATCGGGCCGGCGCCCGGCCCGCCGCCGCCGTGCGGCTGGGTGAAGCTCTTGTGCAGGTTGAAGTGCACGATGTCGAAGCCCATGTCCCCGGGCCGCGTGATGCCCATGATCGCGTTGAGGTTCGCGCCGTCGTAGTAGAGCGTCGCGCCCACGCCGTGCACGATCTCGGCGATCTCGGCGATGTTCGGGTCGAACAGCCCGAGCGTCGAGGGGTTCGTCAGCATGAGGCACGCGACCTGCTCGTCGGCCTTCGCGCGCAGGTCGTCGACGTCGACGCCGCCGTCGGCGTTCGTGCCGACCTTCACGACCTCGTAGCCGGCCATCGTCACGGTCGCCGGGTTCGTGCCGTGCGCCGTGTCCGGGGTGAGGACCTTCGTGCGGTGCTCGCCGCGGTCCTCGTGGTAGGCGCGTGTGAGCAGGACGCCGGCCAGCTCGCCGTGCGAGCCGGCGGACGGCTGCAGCGAGACGTGCGGCAGGCCGGCGATCTCGCCGAGCGCCTGCTGCAGGTTCCACATCAGCTCCAGCGCGCCCTGCGCGCGCCGCTCGTCCTGCAGCGGGTGCAAGCGCGCGTTGCCCGGCAGCGCCGCGACGCGCTCGTGCAGCTTCGGGTTGTGCTTCATCGTGCACGAGCCGAGCGGGTAGAAGCCGGTGTCGAGGTCGAAGTTGCGCTTGCTCAGGCGGTGGTAGTGGCGCACCAGCTCCGGCTCGCTGACCTCCGGGAGTCGCGCCGGCTGCGTGCGCCGCAAGCGCGCCGGCAGCAGCTCGTCGAGCGGACGCTCGGGCACGTCGAGCGCGGGCGCGACGAACGCGCGACGGCCCGGCTGCGAGCGCTCGTAGATCGTCAGCGTGTCGTCGGCGGCCGCGATCGCGGAGCGTCCGGCGCCCGGCGCGGAGGCGGCCGCGACGGCGCGCGCCGCGGGATCGGCGCCATTGCGCGTCCCGGCGCTCACGCGCCCACCCCGCTGCCGACCGGCGTCGCGCCGCGCTCGGTCGCCAGCGCGTCGGCGAGCGCCTCGGCGAAGCGGTCGATCTGCGCGCGCGTGCGCTGCTCGGTGATCGCGACCAGCAGGCCGTCCGCGTACTCCGGATAGGCGCGGCCCAGCCGGTAGCCGGCGTTGATCCCCTCCGCGGCGAGCCGCTCGACGACGGCCTCGACGTCGGCGCCGGGCAGCCGCAGCGCGATCTCGCGCACGACCGGCTGCTCGTGCAGCGGCTCGACGCCGTCGATCGCCTGCAGCGCCTCGCGGGCGTAGGCGGTGCGCTGGAGCAGCAGCTCGCCGAGGTCGACCAGGCCCTGCCGGCCGAGCCAGCCGAGGTACACGACGCCGGCGAGCGCGTTCAGCGCCTGCGCGGTGCAGATGTTCGAGGTCGCCTTCTCACGGCGGATGTGCTGCTCGCGCGTCTGCAGCGTGAGGACGTAGCCGCGCTTGCCGTCGACGTCCACCGTCTCGCCGGCGATGCGGCCCGGCATCTTGCGCAGGTGCTCCTGCGCGGCGGCGAAGAAGCCGAACGACGGGCCGCCGAAGTCCAGCCGGTTGCCGAGCGTCTGCCCCTCGCCGACGGCGATGTCGACGCCCTGTGCGCCGGGCGGCTCGAGGATCCCGAGCGGGATCGGGTCGCAGGCGCAGATCACGATCGCGCCGGCCGCCTTCGCGGCGGCGGTGAGCGCGGCGACGTCCTCGACGGTGCCGAGGAAGTTGGGCTGCTGGAGGACGACCGCGGAGACGTCGTCGCCGAGGGCGGCGACGAGCGCGTCGAGGTCGGTCGCACCGTCCTTCAGGGGCACCTCCTCGACCGTCTGCCCATAGCCGCGCGACAGCGTGACGAGCGTCTCGCGCGCGTGCGGGTGCACGCCGCGAGAGGCGAGCACCCGCGGGCGGCCGTTCGTCAGCTTCGCCAGGTAGCCGGCGGCGCCGACCGCGCTCGGCCCCTCGTACACCGACGCGTTCGAGACCGGCAATCCCGTCAGCTCGGAGATCGCCGTCTGATACTCGAACATCACCTGCAGCCCGCCCTGCGAGATCTCGGGCTGATAGGGCGTGTACGGCGTGAGGAACTCGGACCGCGACAGGAGCGTGTCGACCAGCGACGGCACGTAGTGGTCGTACATGCCGGCGCCGAGGAAGCTGATCTCGTCCTCGCAGGAGACGTTGCGCGCCGCCAGCTCCTTGAGGTGCTCGTAGACCTCCTGCTCGGCCATCCCCGCCGGCAGCGCGAGCGGCCGGCCGAGCCGCAGCGCGGCGGGGACGTCGGCGAACAGCGCCTCGACGTCGGGGACGCCGATCGCGTCGAGCATCGCCTGGCGGTCGGCGTCGGTGGCGGAGGTGTACGTGGTCATCTCGTGCGGGGGTCTGCTGTGCGGGTCAGCCGAGCTGGGCCTGGTAGGCGGCGGCGTCCATCAGCGCGTCGCGCTCGCTCGGGTCGCTCAGCCGCACCTTCACCATCCAGCCCTCGCCGTACGGGTCGTCGTTGATGCGCTCCGGCGCGTCGGCCAGCTCCGCGTTCACCTCGACGATCTCGCCGGACAGCGGGGCGATCACGTCCGAGACGGCCTTGACCGACTCCACCTCAGCGTAGCTGTCCCCCGCTCTGACCTGCGTGCCGGCCTCCGGCGGGTCGAAGAAGACGACCTCGCCGAGCGAGTCCTGTGCGTACCAGGTGATGCCGAAGGTGGCGAGCTCGCCGTCGACGTCGACGTGGACCCAGTCGTGCTCCGGGTGGTACAGCAGCCCGTCGGGGTAGTTCGCGTCGGCCATTCACTCTCTCCCGGTTGTGTAGAGCGGCTTCTCGGCGACCACCGCGGGCCGCAGCTTGCCGCGCACGTCGATCTCCAGCTCCGCCCCGGCCGCCGCGCGCGCGGCCGGCACGTACGCCATCCCGATCCCGATGCCGAGACACGGCGAGAGCGTCCCGCTCGTGACCTCGCCGCCGCCGACGACCGGGTTGCCCTGCCGCGGGATCCCCGGGCCGGCGAACCTGAAAGGCACCAGCCGCTCGGCGGGACCGGCGGCACGCACCGCCGCGACCGCCCCGGACCCCACGAAGCCGGTGTCCTCCTTGCAGCACCAGCCGAGGCCGGCCTCGATCGGCCCGCGCGACTCCATCAGGTCGTTGCCGTACAGATGGAAGCACGCCTCCAGCCGCAGCGTGTCGCGCGCGGCGAGCCCGGCCGGCGTCGCGCCGGCGGCGACGACCGCGTCCCAGATCGCGCCCGCGTCGCCCGGCGCGCAGAGGACCTCGACGCCGTCCTCGCCCGTGTAGCCGGTGCCGCACACCAGCGCAGGCGCATCGGCCACGTGCAGCTCGGCGCAGCGCAAGCGCGCCGGCAGCGCTTCGCCCGCCGCCAGCAGCGGCGCGACGAGCCCGCGCGCCTGCGGCCCCTGCACCGCGAGCATCGCGTAGTCGCCGATGCGATCGGCCAGCTCGACGTCGAAGTCGCCGGCATGCGCGCGCAGCCACGCGAGGTCCTTCTCGTGGTTGGCGGCGTTGGTCACCGTGAGGAAGCGGTCCTCGCCGAGCCGGTAGGTGAAGAGGTCGTCGAGCACGCCGCCGTCCTCGCGGCACAGCACGCTGTACTGCGCGCCGCCGACGGCGACCTTCGACACGTCGTTCGAGAGCACACGCTGGAGGAAGGCGAGCGCGCCCGGCCCGCGCGTCTCCACCTCGCCCATGTGCGAGACGTCGAACACGCCCGCGTGCCCCCGCACGGCCAGGTGCTCCGCTCTCACGCCGGCGTACTGCACCGGCATCTCCCACCCGGCGAACGGCACGAGCTTCGCGCCGGCCGCGACATGGCGGTCGTGCAGAGGGGTGCGGCAGAGCGTTCCGGGGGCGGCGACCACGGACCCGCGACCCTAGCAACGGCCGCGGCGCGGGAGCACCCTCCTATCTGATGGCGAACGCGCTGCCGTCGGCCGTCAGCGGGGTTCTCGCGCCGTCGGTCGCACGCAGCACCCGCGCCGACCTGAGGGTCAGCCGCCGGCGAGCCGACGGAGGCGGGGCAGCAGGATGTCATCCACGCGGTCCCCAGCACCGGACCCGCTGCCGCCGGCGCCGAATCCGGCGACGGTTCGGCACAGTCGAGCAGCTTCAGCAGGACGACGACATCTTGGCCCTTCAGCGCACGATCGATCCCATGCCCCGCTTCCGACGTGAGAGGATCGCCGCGATGCGCCCGACCCGCCTGCCGAAGTTCTTCACCGCCGCGCTCGCGGCCGCCGCGCTCGCGGCCGCCGTGCTGGCGCCCGCGACGGCCGTCGCAGCACCCGCGGTCAACGGCGTCTTCGACCTGCCGGACGTGCCGCACCACCTGGCGCTCGGCCCGGACGGCAACGTCTGGATCACGATGGACGGGCTGACCGACAACATCGCGCGCGTGAAACCCGACGGGACGGTCGACAGATACACGAGCGCAGCGATCGTCAGCCCGATCGGCATCGTCGCCGGGCCGGACGGGCAGCTGTGGGTGACCGAGACCAACGCCGTCGCACACTTCTCGCCGAGCGACCCGACCGCCGCGAGAAGAGTCGACATCGCCGGCCTGACCGCGAACGCGATCGCCGCAGGCCCCGACGCCAACCTGTGGACCGCGTCCGGCGACTCGCTCTACCGCATTGGAACTGACGAGAGATTCACCCCCTTCAGACCGACCGGCCTCGTCGGCGCGCGCGGGATCGCGGCAGGCACCGACGGCAACCTCTACGTCGCCGACTTCCTCGGCGCGCAGGTCGTCGGCGTCACGACCGCCGGCGCCCAGGCGGGCCTGTTCCCCACCGGCGGCGGCCCGCAGGAGGTCGCAGCCGGGCCGGGCGGGCAGATCGGCTTCACGAACCCGACGAACGTGCCGCAGCAGGTCGGCCGCTTCGCGCCGCCCGACACGAGAAGCGTGCAGACGACGAACGTGCCCGGCACCGACCCGTTCGGCATGGCCTACGCGGCCGACGGCGCCTACTGGATCGCGAGCTTCGCGAACGACACGCTGACGCGGATGGCGACCGGCGGCGGCGTGACGACCCTGACCGGCTTCCCGAGAGGCTCCGGCCCGCGCTACCTCACGACGGGCGCGGACGGCACGCTGTGGGTGGGCCTCGAGAGATCGAGACAGGTCGCGCGCGTGACCGGCGTCGTAGCGCCCACCGGCGGCGGTGGCGGCACGACGAGAACGTCACACCGCCAGCGCTCACGCACCTGAGACTGCCCGCGAGGCTGCGCATCGGCAAGGCGGGAACGCTGCGGGTGACGTCGTCCGAGGCCGCCACCGTGACCGTGCGCTTCGCGCGCAAGCTGCCCGGGCACCGCAAGGCCGGCAGATGTGTGCCGCCGCGCCGCGCGCGCCACGGCAGACGCTGCGTCCGCTTCAAGACAGCCGGCACCCAGCGGCGCGCCGCCGCGAGCGGCGCCAATCGCCTCGCCATCGGCGGCAAGCTCGGCAGACGCACGCTGCCGATCGGCGCCTACCGCCTCACGATCATCGCGACCGACGCGGCCGGCAACGCCTCGAAGCCGATCACCCGGCGGCTGCGGGTGGTCCCCCGGCCGCGGCCGCAGCGGAGAGCGGCGCGGCACCGCTGATCAAGTCGGCCGCCCGCTCGGCGATCGCGATCACGGGCGCGTTGGTGTTGCCTCGCGGGACGAGCGGCATGACGGAGGCGTCGACGACGCGCAGGGCCTCCAGCCCGTTCACGCGCAGCTGCTCGTCCACCACGGACCCCATCGCGCACGTGCCGACCGGGTGGTAGATCGGGAACGTCGTGCGGCGCGCGTGCGCGGCCAGCGCCGCGTCGGAGTCGTCCTCGGGGACGGTCATGCCGGTCGTGCAGTAGGACGCCATCGCCGGCTGCTCGTTGATCTCCAGCATCAGCCGCAGGGCGGCGACCATGCGGTCGAGGTCGCGCGCGTCCTCGTAGAAGCCGTTGCGCACGATCGGCCGCGCGGTCGGCTCGCTGGAGGCCAGCCGCACGCTGCCGCGCGCCTCCGGCGTCAGCAGGCACGGCGTCACGAGCATGCCGTGACCCTCCGGGTCCGCCATCCCCTCGTCGAGGATCTGCACCGGGATCGTGTGGAACTGGACGTCCGGCGCGGGCGCATCCGCCTCTACCCGCACGAACGCGCCGGCCTCGGCGAGGTTCGAGGCGAACGGGCCCGTCTGCGTCGCCATGTACTCCTCCAGGGCGGCCGGCTCGCGCGCCAGCAGCAGGCTCTCCGGCTCCTCCGTCCCCCACACGCCGAACGTCGCGGCGTGGTCGGAGAGGTTCTCCCCCACCGCCGGCTGGTCGAGCACGACCTCCAGCTCGCGCAGCATGAGGTGCTCGGCCGGCCCGACGCCGGACAGCATCAGCAGCTGCGGCGAGTTGTAGGCGCCGGCGCAGAGGATCACCTCGCGCGCCGCGCGCAGCTCCTGCACCTGGCCGAGCTGCGACGCCTCGACGCCGACCGCGCGCGTGCCCTCGAACAGCACGCGGTGGACGAGCATGTTCGGCAGCACGGTCAGGTTGGGGCGCTCCGTCGCGGGGTGCAGATAGGCGGCCGCGGCGCTCGCGCGCAGGCCGCCGCGCTGGGTCACCTGGTACATGCCGGCGCCGTCCTGCTCGGGGCCGTTGAAGTCCTCGTTTCGCGGCACGCCCGCCTGCACCGCCGCCTCGACCCATGCGCGCGTGATCTTGTTGCCGGAGCGCTGCTCGGAGACGGGCAGCGGCCCGCCGGCGCCGTGCCACTCGGAGGCGCCGCGCTCGTTGTCCTCGGCCTTGAGGAAGTACGGCAGCAGGTCCGCGAACGACCAGCCGGGGATCCCCCAGTCGTCGTAGTCGCGCGCGTTGCCGCGGATGTAGACCATCGCGTTCGTGGAGGAGGAGCCGCCCAGCACCCGCCCGCGCGGCAGCGGGATGCGGCGGCCGTTGCACGCCGGCTCGGGCGCGCTGAAGTAGCCCCAGTCGAGCTCCGTCCCCGCCAGCTTGAGATAGCCGAGCGGGACGTGGATGTTCTGATTGACGTCCGGCGGCCCCGCCTCCAGCAGCAGAACCTTCACGTCCGGGTCCTCCGTCAGGCGCGCCGCGAGCACGCAGCCGGCCGAGCCGGCGCCGACGATCACGTAGTCGTACATGGGGCGATGCTCCAGGAGCCGGGCCGGCGCGTCAACCTGCAACCGCGGCCCCACCGGACAGCGGGTCAAGACGAGCGCCGACGCGACCGATACCGCGAGCGTGCTCCCGGCCGGACATGTGCGTGCGCACCGGTGGCATGGCCCTGCCGCCGCCCTCCCCGCCTCGCCCCATGCGCGGCCGCGGCTGGCGCTGGCCGCGATGGTGCTGGCGAGCGCGCTCGCATCGCTCTTCTGGGCCGCGGTGACGCTGGCGCTGCCGGCGATCCACCGCGACCTCGGCGCGACGCTCGGCGAGCTGCAGTGGACGATCACCGGCGCCGGGCTCGCGTTCGCCGCGACGTTGATCCTCGCCGGCCGGCTCGGCGACCTGCACGGCCGCCGCCGGCTGCTGACGCTCGGCTTCGCGCTGCTCGCGGCGGCGTCGGCCGGCGCCGCGCTCGCGCCGGCGATCGTGCCGCTGATCGCGGCGGTGAGCCTGATGGGCGCCGCCGCCGCGGTGCTGACAGCCGTCTCGCTCGCGCTCGTCACCGAGAACGTTCGGCGATGCGCGCCGTGCGCAGGCGATCGCCCTGTGGGGCGGCGCCGGCGCGCTCGCGTACGGCGCCGGCCCCGCCGTCGGCGGGGTGCTCGCGCACGCGGCCGGCTGGCGCTGGATCTTCTGGATGTACATGCCGCTCAGCCTCGGCGCGCTCGCGCTCGTGCGTGCCGCCGTCGCCCGCGAGCGACCCGCGAGGACGGCGCCCCCGCTCGACCTGCGCGGCGCCGCGCTGCTCGCGGCCGGGCTGGTCGGCGTCTCGCTCGTGCTCTCGCAGGGCGAGAGCTGGGGCTGGACGACGCCGGCCAGCGTCCTGCTGCTCGCCGGCGGAGCCGCGCTGCTCACCGCGTTCCTCGCGCGCGAGCGGCGCACGCCGAGTCCGCTCGTCGACCTCGGCCTCTTCCGCGTGCGCGCCTACACGGCGACGAACCTCGTCCTCTTCTGCGTGAACTTCGTACTCGGCGCGCTGCTGTTCTTCCTGCCGCTGTTCCTCCAGGAGCTGCGCGGCGCCACCCCGCTGAGCGCCGGCCTGCAGCTGCTGCCCCTGAGCGCGGCGATGCTGGCGGCGATGCCGCTCGGCGGCCGGCTCGCCGAGCGCGGCAGGGCGCGCGCCGCGATCGCCGGCGGCGTCGCGGTGGCGGTCGTCGGCGCGTGGCTGCTGGGCGGCGCGCCGGCCGACGCGAGCTACGCGACACTGCTGCCGCTCCTGCTGCTGCTCGGGCTCGGGATCGGCGTCGCGATCACGCCGATCAACGTGACCGCGATGGGCGCCGTGCCGCCGGCCAGCGCCGGGACCGCCTCGGGCGTGCTCGGCACGTCGCGCGGGCTCGGGACGGCGATCGGCGTCGCGGTCTCCGGCGCGCTCTTCCAGCACGTCTTCTACGCCCAGACCGTCGCGTCGGCCGCCCGCCGCGGCGTCGCGCTCTCGCCCGCCGACGCCCGCGCGCTCGACGGGCTGCTGGCGGGCGCCGACCCCGCGCGCCGCGCCGTCGAGCGACTGGGCGCGGACGGCGACGCGCTGCTGGCGGCCGCGCGCGAGGCGTTCCTCGCCGCTTTCGGCGGGACGCTGCGGCTGTCGGCCGGCGTCGGCGTGCTCGCGGTCGTGCTGACGGTCGTGCTGCTGCGCCGCGTCGCGGCAACCGCGCCGGCCGCCGCTCAGGTGAGCGCGCGGCCGACCGTCGAGCCGATCGCGGCGAGCACGAACACCGCCAGCTCGGTGGCGACGACGGCGCGCATCACGCGCAACGCCGGCGACGCGTAGCGCCAACGACGCGGCGGCCCGATCGCCAGCTCGCTGCGGACGTGCGCGCGCGACACCCCGGCCGCATGCAGCTGATGCGTCAGCTCGCCGACCATCACCTCCGGGCCGGAGAGCAGCGCGGTGCGGTCGGCGAGGTCCGGGACCTCGCGCACCAGCTCGGCGATCGTCGGGTTGCCGCGCTCCTGCGCCGGCCACACGATCACGCGCAGCGACGGGCAGCGGGCCTCGCAGGCGCGCAAGCGTTCGAGGTAGAAGGCGTGCGCCGCCGTCTGGACGGCCACGACGAAGACGACGTCGGGGATCGCGTCGCGCGCCTGCTCGGCGAGCGCCTCCGCGAGCGACAGGAACGGCGTGACGCCGATCCCGCCGCCGATCCACAGCTGGCGCACGGCGGTCGTCTCACCCAGCGTGCCGTAGGCGCCGTGCAGCAGGGCGTGCGCGTCGTCGGCCGCCGCGATCCCTTGGATCCGCTCGGTGTGGGCGCCCTGCGCCTGCACGATCACGCGCAGCTCGTCATGTCCCGGCGCGGAGGCGATGCTGAACGGGTGCGCCTCGTAGTCGCGCTTGACCTGCACGCGGTCGTCGACGAGGTCGACGTAGGCGAACTGGCCCGGCTGGAAGCGCAGCGGACGACCGACCGGCGTGAGCCGCAGCTCGATTGCGCCCGCCTCCGGATGGTGCTCGGCGCCGGCGACGCGGTACTCGTGCTTGGGCTCGGCGACCCGGCGCACGAACGCGACGTAGACGACGGCGGCGATCGCCAGCAGGAACAGCGTGCCCAGGTAGGCGCGCAGGGCCGGCACCTTGACCGTGTCGAACGTGCGGCTCGTGATGATCAGACTGATCGCGTTGGTGACGACGGCCGCGCCGAGCAGCAGGTGCGTCCAGCGCCAGAGGTCGAAGCGCAGCCGCACGAACAGCGTCGGCAGCATCGCGAGCGCGATCAGGATCCACGTGATCCAGTCGAGCACGACGAGCGCGAACGGCACGATCAACCCGGCCGCGGTGCGCGTGTGGGGCAGCGTGCCGAAGACGTAGAGCAGCGGGTGCAGCGTGATCAGCCCGAACATCGTCAGCCCGACGACGCCGTGCGCGACGTAGACCTTCGTCATGTCGCCGAACAGCCACTCCAGCGGCCGCAGGCGCACCGCGAGGATCGCCGCGCAGCACAGCAGCACGGCCGCCGTGAGGCCCAGCACCTCGCCGACGACGAACCACGTGCCGCGGCTCGCGATCCCCTGCGCGCCGAGCAAGTAGATCGCCAGCGCGCCCGCGACGAGCAGCACGACGAGCGACCAGCCGAGCAGACCGCGGCGCCCCTCCAGCTCCCGCTCCGCGCCGGTGCGCAGCGCACCGGCGGTCATCGGGCGGTCCGGCGCGGCGAGCGACACGGCGCGCGAGGCTAGCAGCGGCCCAGGACGCCCGCGGGTCGTCTGGACGGACGGTCGGGAGGCGCGCGGCCCACCCCGTCCCACGGCTCCGGAACGAGAACGTGTGCTCCCCGCGACCGGGCGCGATCGGATTCGCCGGCCGCGCGGATGGGAAGGCGCCTGACACATGGCCGCCGGCACTCGCGCGGCGCGCGCACCGGGACAGCCCAACCGAGGAGAGACCCCATGACCGTCACGTTCGTCCGGCATCGCGTCGCCGACTACGACGCCTGGCGCCGCGTCTACGACAGCGTCGCCGACATGCAGCGCGCGGGCGGCGTCACCGCGCAGGCCGTCTACCGCCTGGCCGACGACCCCAACACCGTCGCGGTGATGCACCGCTTCGAGTCGGCCGACGCCGCGCGCGCCTTCTTCGACGACCCCGAGGTGAGAGCGGCGGTGGCGGGGTCCGGCGTCGACATGGACTCGCTGCGCATGGAGATCTACGAGGAGGCGTAGCGCGCAGAAGCGGGCGCCGCGGTGACCGCGGCGCTCAGCTCGCGCGCTCCGGCACCGCGATCTCGCGCTTGAGGATCTTGCCGGTCGGGCCCTTCGGCAGCTCGGGCACGAGCCAGACGTGGCGCGGGTACTTGTAGGCGGCGATCCGCTCCTTGACCCACGCCTGCAGCTCCTCCGGCGTCGCCTGCGCGCCGGCCTTCAGCCCGACCGCGGCACCGACCTCCTCGCCGAGCGACGCGTCGGGGATGCCGACGACGGCCGCCTCCGCGACGGCCGGATGCTCGTAGAGCACCTCCTCCACCTCGCGGGGATAGACGTTGTAGCCGCCGCGGATGATCATGTCCTTCTTGCGGTCGACGATGAAGAAGTAGCCGTCGTCGTCGACCGTCGCGAGGTCGCCGGTGTGGAACCAGCCGTCGCGCATCGCCTCGGCCGTCGCGTCCGGCCGCTGCCAGTAGCCCTTCATCACGTTCGGGCCTCTGATGACGATCTCCCCCACCTCGCCGGCCGGCAGCTCGCGGTCGTCGGCGTCGACGACCTTCATCTGCACGTCGCGGATCGGCGTCCCGATCGAGCCCGCCTTGCGCTCGCGGCCGGGGTGGTTGAAGGACGCCACCGGCGATGTCTCGCTCAGCCCGTAGCCCTCGAGGATCTTCGCGCCGAACTGGCCGTCGAACGCGCGCAGGACCTCGACCGGCAGCGACGCGCCGCCGGAGATGCAGACGCGCAGCGACGACGTGTCGGGCCGCTCGGACTCCGGCACCGCGAGCATCGCCGAGTACATCGTGGGCACGCCCAGAAAGGCGGTCACGCGGTCGCGCTCCATGATCGCCAGCGCCTTGACCGGGTCGAAGCGCGCCAGCAGCGTCAGGCACGCGCCCGCCATCAGCCCGGCGTTCATCGCGGCCGTCTGCCCGAAGGAGTGGAACAGCGGCAGCGCGCCGAGGACGACGTCCTCCTCCGTCAGCTGGATCAGCGTCTCGAGCTTCGTCTGCGCGTTCACGTAGAGGTTCGCGTGCGTCAGCTCGGCGCCCTTCGGCGTGCCGGTCGTGCCGGACGTGTAGAGGATCACGGCGGTGTCGTCGTCGGCGACCTCCGCCAGCCCGGCGCGCGCGGGCGCGGCGCCGACCTGCGCCTCGAAGCCGGGCGCGACCTCGATCAGCTCCGCGCCGGCGGCCCCGGCGCCCGGCCGTGCCTCCTCGCCGAGCTCGGCCCACGCGAACAGCAGCTTCGCGCCCGAGTCGCCGAGGTAGTAGGCGACCTCGCGCTCCTTCAGCAGCACGTTCATCGGCACGACGACCCCGCCGGCGCGCAGGATCCCGTAGTAGACGACCGGGAAGTACGGCACGTTCGGCAGCATCACGCCGACGCGATCGCCCGGCCGGAAGCCGTGCTGCTCCAGCAGGCCCGCGACGTGGGCGCTCGCGCCGTCGAGCTGCGCGTACGTCAGCTCGGCGTCGTCGAGCTTGATCGCCGTGCGCGCGGGATGGCGCGCGGCCGAGTCGGTCAGCAGGCTCGCGAGGTTGCGCCCCATGGCGATTGGCTCTCCTCCGTCGTCGATGGCGTCGTACCGGGCGTGTGCCCGGCAGCGGCCGTCCGCTATCCCGCGTCCGCGACGAGCGTGCGCGCCGGGGCCTCGCCCCACAGCTGCTCGAGCCGGTAGAAGGCGCGCGTCTCGGGCGTGAAGACGTGGACGACCACGTCGAGATAATCCATCAGAACCCAGTGCGCCTGCGGCAGTCCCTCCACGCGGCGCGGCAGCAGCCCGTGCTCCTTCTTCATGCCCTCGTGGATGCCGTCGTGGATCGCCTTCACCTGACGGTCCGTGTTGCCGGTGCACACCACGAAGTAGTCGGCGTAGCCGAGCACCCCGCGCAGGTCCAGCTCGACGATCTCGATCGCCTTCTTGTCGGATGCGAAGCCGGCGATCGCCTCGGCCATCGCGGCCCCGATCAACGCTTCGGTCATGCGGCGTACCAGCCGTTCTGCGCGATCGCATCGGCGACGGCGTCGGGGACGAGATACCGGATCGGGCGCCCCACCGCGACGCGCTCGCGCACGAGCGAGGAGGAGACGTCGATGCGCGGCATGTCGAAGAAGCGCACGCGCTCGGAGCCGGCCAGCGGGGCGATCGCGGCGGAGATCGCGTCGCGCCTGTCGGCGGCGCGCTCGGCGACGGCGAACGTCGCGAGCGACAGCAGCGCCTCCGGCTCATGCCAGCTCGGCAGACTGCGGGCCATGTCCCCCCCGGCGATGAAGGTGATGTCGTCCTGCGGGCTCTGGTCGTGCAACGACTTGAGGGTATCGACCGTGTAGGACCGCCCGGCGCGATCCAGCTCCAGGCGGGAGACCCCGAAGCGCTCGTCGCTCCCCACCGCCGCCTCGCAGAGCGCGTAGCGCGCCTCCGCGCCGGGGTCCGCCTCGACCTGCTTGTGCGGCGGGACGCCGGCCGGCATCAGCACGACGCGGTCCAGTCCGAGCTGGTCGTGCGCCTCCTGGGCGCAGACGAGATGACCGACGTGCGGGGGGTTGAACGTGCCGCCGAGGATGCCGAGCTTCAACTGCGCACCTGTCCGGTGCCCTCGATCAGGTACTTGAACGTGCACAGCTCGCGCAGCCCGATCGGCCCGCGCGCGTGCAGCTTCTGCGTCGAGTTGCCGATCTCCGCGCCCATGCCGAACTCGCCCCCGTCGGTGAAGCGGGTGGAGGCGTTGACGTAGACGCAGGCGGCGTCGACGCCGAGCTGGAAGGCGCGCGCGGCGCCGATGTCCTCCGTCACAATCGCCTCGGAGTGGCCGCTGCCATACCGGTTCACGTGCGCGATCGCCGCTTCGGCGCTGTCGACGACGCGCACCGCGAGGATCAGGCTCAAGTACTCGGTGCTCCAGTCCGCCTCGCTCGCGGCGACGACGGGGATCGGCCCCTCGTGGTCGCGCGCGTGGGCGGCCGCGCGCTCGTCGCAGCGCAGCTCGACGCCGACGGTGTGCAGCGTGCGCAGCGCACGCGGCAGGTACTCGGCGGCGACGTCGGCGTGCACGAGCAGCGTCTCGGCCGCGTTGCAGACGCCGGGGCGGTGGACCTTCGCGTTGAGCGCGATCGCCTCGGCCGCGTCGAGGTCGGCGTCGGCGTCGACGTAGACGTGGCAGTTGCCGGAGGCGGCGTAGATCACCGGCACGGTCGCGACGGCCTTGAGCGCGTCCTTCAGGCCCTCGCCGCCGCGCGGGAAGATCAGGTCGACGACGCCGTCCTGCGTCGCCAGCTCGGCCAGCTCCTCGCGCCCGCCGCCGGCAAGCAGGTTGACCGCGCCGTAGGGGACGCCGGCCTGCGTCGCCGCCTCGGAGGCGATCGTCGCGAGGATCGCGTTCGAGTGCGTCGCGGTCGAGGAGCCGCGCAGCACGATCGCGTTGCCGGACTTGAGGCACAGCGCGGCCGCGTCGATCGTCACGTTCGGGCGCGCCTCGTAGACGACCGCGACGACGCCGAAGGGGACGCGCACGCGTCGCACGTCGATGCCGTTCGGCAGCAGGTGGCCGTCGATCGTCTCGCCGACCGGGTCGGGCAGCGCGGCGATCGCGCGCGCGCCGTCGGCGATCGCGGCGATGCGGCCGGGATCGAGCGCGAGCCGGTCGAGCAGCGCCGGGCCGATGTCGTTCGCGCGACCGGCCTCGAGGTCGCGCGCGTTCGCCTCGAGGATCTCCGGCGTGCGCGCGACGAGGGCGTCGGCGATCGCGTGCAGCGCCGCGTCCTTGACACGCGTGTCCAGCGCGGCGAGCGGCGCGGCGGCCGCCTTCGCCGCGCGGCAGACGTCGGCGACGGCGGAGGTCGTGTCGGTGTCGGCGTCGGGCGTGACGGCCATGTGCAGAAGGGTACCGGCCGTGGCGCCACCCGGCCCGGGCCGGCGGCCGCCCCTGCGGGCGCGGTTGACGGGCGCGCCGGAGATCGTCTAGCGTCATTCACCCAGGAGAACTCTGGTTCATGTCTATGAACGTACCGCCCGTGATCGACGCCCACACCCACCTCGGCCGCTGGCTCGGGCCGGACGGCCGCTGGGTCGACGCCGACCTCGCCGGCGGGGCGCCCGGCCTCCCCTGGACGGTTGCCGACGTCGGCGCGCTGCTCGCGCTGATGGACCGCCGCGGGATCGCGACGATCGTCAACCTCGACGGCCGCTGGGACGACGAGCTGGAGGCGAACCTCGACCGCTACGACCGCGCCCATCCCGGACGCTTCGCGAGCTTCTGCCAGCTCGACTGGTCGCTCGCGCAGGGCGGCGACGACTTCGCGACGGCGCTCGTCGCGAGCCTCGAGCGCTCCGCCGCAGCCGGCGCGCGCGGCCTGAAGGTGTGGAAGACGCTCGGGCTAGGCTGGAGAGACGCGCGCGGCGCGCTGCTGCTGCCGGACGACCCCCGCATCGGACCGGCGTGGGAGGCCGCCGGCGCGCTCGGGCTGCCGGTGCTGATCCACACCGCCGACCCGGCCGCCTTCTTCGACCCGCTCGACGACGCGAACCCGTGGCGCGAGGAGCTGCTCGCCAACCCCGACTGGCACGTCCACGGCGACCCCTATCCCCCGCTCGCGCGGCTGCTGGAGGCGTTCGAGGCGATGGTCGCGGCGCATCCGCGCACGACGTTCGTCGGCGCGCACCTCGTGGCCGTCGAGGACCTCGCGTGGGTCGAACGCCTGTGCGCGACCTACGCCAACGTGCGCTTCGACGTCTCGGCCCGCCTGCCGCAGCTCGCCGCCCAGCCGGAGGCGACGCGGCGGCTGCTCGCCGCGCATCCGGACCGCATCCTGTTCGGCACCGACGAGCTCCCGCCGCACGACGACGCCTACGACGCGTGGGACGCCTTCCTCGCCGCGCTCGCGCTCGCGCCGGCTGCGCTGCGCGCGCTCCTGCACGACAACGCGGCGCGGCTGCTCGCGCCCGCCGCGGATGCGATCGCCGATCCCGGCGGAGCGCTGCGATGAGCGGCGCGATCGAGGTCGCCGAGCTGGTCCCCGGCATCCACCGCATCGCCTCTCCGCTCGGCGAGCGGCCGATGGCGCAGTGGCTCGCCGTCGGCAGCCGCGGCGCGCTGCTCGTCGACACCGGGATCGCCGGGACCGTGCACGAGGTCGTCGCGCCCGCGCTCGCGCAGCTGGGCCTCGCGCCGGACGACCTCGCCGAGGTCGTGATCTCGCACGCCGACGTCGACCACTACGGCGGGAACGGCGAGCTGCGCGCGCTCGCGCCGGGCGCGCGGCTGCGCGCCCACGCCGCGGACCGACCGCTGATCGAGTCCTACGAGCGGATCGCCGCCGAGCGCTACGGCTGGTACCGCCACCACGCGCTCGACTACCCGCCGCAGGTGTGGGCGTGGCTGCGCGACGCGGCGGGCGCCGACACGCCGCTGGACGGGACGGTCGCAGAGGGAGAGCGGATCGACCTCGGCGGGCTCGAGGCTCGAGCTGCTGCACCTGCCCGGCCACTCCGCCGGCCACGTCGGCCTGTGGCATGCGCCGAGCCGCACCGCGATCGTGCTCGACGCAACGATGGGCGCCGGCTTCACGACGTACGCGGGCGCGCGCGTGAGCCCGCCCCCCTACGTCGACGTCGCCGCCTACCGCGCGACGATCGCACGCCTGCGCGCGCTGCGGCCCGCGCAGATGGCGACGACGCACTTCGCGCCGTTCGCGGGCGCCGACGTGGACGACTTCCTCGCGGCCAGCGCGCTGTTCGTCGCGCAGCTCGACGACGCCGTGCGCGCGGCGCTCGGGCGCGAGCCGCAGCCGCTCGCGGCGCTGCTGCCGGCGTGCGAAGCGGCCGTCGGCCCGTTCCCGCAGATGGGCATCGAGCTGGCGCGCTCGATCGGCGCGCACCTCGACGAGCTCGAGCGCGCCGGCCAGGCCGAGCGCGTCGAGCCGCCGGGCGCAGCCCCGCGGTGGGCGCTCGCCTGAGCGCCGGCGCGCGCAGCGCCAGCCGGTGCTCAGCGCACGGCGCCGCGCGCGATCAGCGGGATCGTCCGTTCGACCGCGCCGTCGCGCGCGCCGACCAGCGCGTCGTGCAGGTTCACGCACGTGCAGACGTGGTTGGGAACGACCTCGACGCGGTCGCCGACGCGCCAGCGACCGGCGTCCGGCCCCAGCTCGCAGACGGCGTGCTCCTCGTTGAGCGCGACGATCGTCACGTCCGGCGCGCCGGCGATCGCGCCGTAGCCGCGCAGGCCGGCCGGCGGCGGCGCCTCGCCGAGCGCCTTGCTGCCGGCGTCGAGCACCATCCGCCCCGGCACGCTCGTCGAGACGACCGTGGCGTGCACGCGCAGTGCGCAGTCCTCCGGTGCCCACGCGCCGCGCCCCTCGGAGCGGTCGAGGAAGACGTAGTTGCCGGGCCGCAGCTCGGTCATCGACGTCTCGTGCGAGGCGAACAGCGTGGCGGTCGAGCCGCCCGAGACGCGGTCGCAGCGGATCCCGCCGCCCTCGAGCGCCGCGCGTGCCGCGCGCAGCGTCTCGTCGACCGCGCGCAGCCCCTCGCGCACCTCCTCCTCGCTGCCGCGCACGTGGCCGGGGTAGCACGAGATGCCGGCCACCGACAGGCCACCGCCGCCGCCGAACCGCTCGATCGCCTGCGCGAGCGCGAGCGCCGCGGCCGGCGAGCCGACGCCGGTGCGGCGCATGCCGACGTCGAGCTCGATCAGCACCTCGGCGGCGACGCCGCGCCTGCGCAGCGCGACCGCGAGCGGCTCGGCGGCCGCCAGCGAGTCGAGCGCGACGGTCAGCGGCACGCGCGCGGCGACCTCCGCGAGGCGCCGCCACTTCGCCGCCCCATAGGCGGGGTAGTGGAGCAGCAGCGGCCCCAGCTCGCGCGCCGCGAACGCCTCCGCCTCGCATGACTTCGCGACGGCAAGGCCGGCGGCGCCGGCCACCAGCTGGAGCGCCGCGACCTCAGCCGTCTTGTGGGTCTTCGTGTGGGGGATCAGCGCCAGGCCATGGCCGGCCGCATAGTCGGCCGCACGCGCGACGTTGCGCTCGAGCGCGCCGAGGTCGACGACGGGCGCCGGCGTCTCGAGCGCGGCCAGATCGCGGCCAGCGTCCTCCACTGTGCTCACGCCGCCGCCGCGGGCGCCGACGCGCGCACCGGCAGCGCATTGCCCTGCTCGACGTCGAAGAAGTGCAGCGCGCGCGGGTCGACCGACAGCTCGACCGCGTCGCCGGCGCGCACGCCGTCGCGCCCGTGCACGCATGCGGTGAAGCGCGCGCGGCGATCCTCGACGAGCAGCGTGCCTTCGTCCGGGTCGCTCGTCTCGCTGGCCGCCTGCACCGCCTCGGCGGCGACGCGCGGCGCGTCGACCGGGAACACGGCGTGCGTCTCGGCGCCGAGCTCCTCGACCGCTTCGATCTCGGCGCGCATGCGCGGCCAGCCGCCGGTGTGCGCGCCGGCGAGGCAGAGGTCGGTCGGCCGCAGGCCGAGCACGACGCGACGGTCGCCGCCGCCCGGCGCGGACCCGGCCGGCAGCGTCAGCGCATGCTCCCCGAAGCGGAGCGTGTCGCCCTGCAGGTCGGCCTCGACGAGGTTCATCGCCGGCGAGCCGATGAACGCCGCGACGAACAGGTTCGCCGGGCGGTGGAACAGCACCTGCGGGACGTCGCACTGCTGCAGGACGCCGTCGCGCATCACCGCGACGCGGTCGCCGAGCGTCATCGCCTCGATCTGGTCGTGCGTGACGTAGACGGTCGTCGTGCCAACCCGCTCGTGCAGGCGCGCGAGCTGGCTGCGCATCGCCGTGCGCAACTTCGCGTCGAGGTTCGACAGCGGCTCGTCCATCAGCAGCGCGGCCGGCTCGCGCACCAGCGCGCGGCCCATCGCGACACGCTGGCGCTGGCCGCCCGAGAGCTGTGCCGGCTTGCGCAGCCGCAGCTCGTCGAGCCCGAGCATGCGCGCGACCTCGTCGACCCGGCGACGCACCTCCGCCTTCGGCGTCTTGCGCTGGCGCAAGCCGAACGCGAGGTTCTCCGCGACCGTCATGTGCGGGTAGAGCGCGTAGTTCTGGAAGACCATCGCGATGTCGCGGTCCGGCGGGGCGCGCCGCGTGACGTCGATGCCGCCGATCTCGATGCGTCCGCCCGTCACCTCCTCGAGCCCCGCGATCATGCGCAGCAGCGTGGACTTGCCGCACCCCGACGGCCCGACCAGCACGATGAACTCGCCGTCGGCGACGTGCAGGTCGAGCTCCTCGACGGCGCACACCTCGCCGTCGTAGCTCTTGCTGACTCCCTCGATGCAGATCTCGCCCATCGCCTACGCCTCCAGCGCCGCGACGCAGTCGATCTCGACCTTGATGCCGAGCAGCCCGCAGCCGATCGTCGTGCGCGCCGGCAGCGGCGCCGGGAAGAACTCGGCGTACACCGCGTTCATCGCGGCGAAGTCGTCGAGGTCGGCGAGGTAGACGCCGCAGCGGACCACGTCGGCGCGCGTGGCGCCGGCGGCCGCGAGCACGCGCTCGACGTTCTCGAGCGTGAGCCGCGTCTGCTCCTCGATCGTCCCCTCGACGACCTGTCCGTCGACGAGCGGCCCCTGTCCGGAGACGTGGAGCATGCGCCCGGAGGCCACGATCCCGGGCGAGTACGGAGCGGCGGGAACGGTCCCCGCGACAGCCTGCTTCATTGGTGACTCCTTCATGTGACTCAGCCCTTGACCGCGCTCGAGGTGAGCGACTGGATGAACGTGCGCTGCGCGAGCAGGAAGGCGATCAGCACCGGCAGCGTCGTCAGCACGTCGCCGGCCATCACCGCCGACCACTGCGTGCGGTGCTGCCCCTGGAACGTCGTGAGCCCGAGCTGCAACGTGTAGTTCGTGTCGCTCGAGATCGCGATCAGCGGCCAGGTGAGGTCGTTCCAGACCGTCAGGAACGTCAGCACCGCGAGCGTCGTGAGCGCCGGCTTGGCGAGCGGCAGCACGATCTTCACGAGCACCGTGAGGCGCGAGCAGCCGTCGATCCGCGCCGCCTCCTCCAGCTCTCTCGGCAGCGACACGAAGAACTGCCGCAGCAGGAAGATCCCGAACGCCGAGACGAGCCCCGGCACGATCAGCCCGCCGAGCGAGTCGATCAGGCCGAGGTGCTTCATCAGCAGGAACGTCGGGATCATCGTCAGCTGGAACGGGATCACGAGCGTCGCGAGCATCAGCGCGAAGACGACGTTCGAGCCGCGGAAGCGCATGCGCGCGAACGCGTACGCCGCCAGCGAGCACAGCACGAGGTTCGAGATCACCGCCGTGCCCGAGACGATCACCGAGTTGAGGAACCAGCGCGGGAAGAGCGCGTTGCCGAGCACGTAGTGGTAGCCCGCCGTGTGCAGCGCGTCCGGGATCAGCGTCGGCGGGAAGCGGTTGATCTGCGCGTTCGACATGAACGACGTCACGAACAGCCAGATCAACGGCAGCGCGAACAGCAGCGCCATCGGCGCAAGCACGAGGTGCCACGGGCTGAACGGCAGCCGCAGGCGCCGGCGTCGTTCCGGCGCGCGCGCCGGTTCGGCCCGCTTCGGCGCGGTCGCGAGCGCGCTCATGCCGCCGCCCCCGTGCCCGCGACGCGGCGCCGGCGGCGCGCGGCCGACACGACCACGCGCATGCCCCCGAGCACGAAGATCGCGAACGCGAGCACGTACGCCGCCGCCGAGCCGTAGCCGGCGTGGAAGAACTGGAACGCCTGCTCGTAGACGTAGTAGACGACGACCGTCGTGGCCCCGAGCGGGCCGCCGCGCGAGAGCGCGTAGACGAGGTCGAACAGCTGCAGCGCCTGGAACGTCTGCCAGGCGAGCAGGAAGATGAGCACCGGCCGCAGCGACGGCAGCACGATCTTGCGCAGCGTCGCCCAGCGGCGCGCGCCGTCGATCGACGCGGCCTCCATCAGCTCTCTCGGGATGTCCTGGAGCGCCGCAAGCAGCACGATCACGCAGAAGCCCATGCCGCCCCACAGCCCGACCGCCACGAGCACGTAGAGCGCCTGGCCGGGGTCCTGGATGAAGCCCTGTCTGGCGATCCCGACCTGGTGCAGCACCGCGTTGGCGGCGCCGTACTGGGGGTCGAGGATGAACGAGAACAGCACGCCCTGCGCGGCCGCCGACATGATGAAGGGCACGAACACGAGCGTCCGGTAGACGCCGATGAAGCGGATCCGGCGGTTGAGCATCAGCGCGATCGCGAGCCCGCCAACGATGCTGAGCGGCACGAACAGGGCGGTGTAGACGATCGTGTGCCCGACGGCCGAGCTGAACGTGCTGTCGTGCACGAGCGCCTTGTAGTTCGCCAACCCGATCCACTCGGACGGCGTGACGAGGTCCGATCTCTGCAGCGACAGCAGGAAGGCCCATGCCATCGGCACGAGGTTGAGCCCGAGGATCAGGACCGTCGAGGGCAGGATGAACGCCCACGCGCTCGGGTGCTCGCCGAGCACGCGCCGGCGCCACGAGGGCGCCGGCGCGGTCACGGTCGGTACGGCGGTGCTCATCTAGCCGCCGGCTCCGGCTCCGGCGAGGATCGCGTTGCCTCTCTGCGCAGCCGCGTTGAGCGCGTCCTGCGCGCTCGAGCGCCCGAGCAGCACCGCGACGATGCCCTCGGCGACGGCGTCCGAGACCTGCGGGTAGGTCTCGAGCGACGGCCGCGAGCGGGCGGTTCTCAGCACCTGCGCGAACACCTCGGTGCCCGGGATCGTCTTGGCGTACCGCTTGTAGGCGGCCGTCTCCGACGTGCTCTGGCGCAGCGGCAGGCTCTGCGTCGCGAGGACCCACGCAAGGTCCTGTGGCTGGGCCGTCAGCCACTGGATGAACTCCTGCGTCGCTCTCGAGCGAGCGTCGCCGTTGTCGAACAGCACCCAGTTGTCCGATCCGGAGATCGTCGTGTGGTCGCCGCCGAAGCCCGGCAGACGCTGCGCGCCGTAGTCGACTCTCGCAGAGATGATGTCGGGCAGGACCCAGGGGCCGGCCTCGATCATCGCGAGCTTGCCCGACTGGAACAGTCTGATCGCGCGCTCGCCGTTGGGGTCGGAGTCGACGAAGATCGACTTGTCCTGCGTCGCCATGTCGCCCACGAGCTGCAGCGCTCTCACCCCGGCCGGCGAGTCGAACGCGACGCTCTTCTGGTCGGGCGAGAGGATGTCACCGCCCTGCTGCCACAACATCGGCCACAGGCGCCACGTCGTGTCCTCGCCGCCGGCACCCGGCCACGAAAAGCCGAACTGGCCCTTGCCGGCCTCGGTGAGCTGCTTCGAGATCCCGCGGAAGTCATCCCAGCTCCAGTCGGCGGACGGATAGGGGACGCCCGCCGCGTCGAAGAGCTTCTTGTCGTAGATGATGCCGAGGTTGTCCGCCAGCGCGGGCACCGCGCGGACGCGGCCCGCGACCGTGGCCGCCTCGCGCTCGCCGGGCCAGAAGTCGTCCCATCTCCAGGCCGGCGCTTCTGACGGCGTCGGTCAGGTCCTGGACCTTGTCGCTGCGCGCGATGTTCGCGAGGTCCGAGCCGAACACGTACGCGACATCGGGGTAGGTGCCGCCCGCGAGGCTCGCGGTCAGCTTCGTGAGCATCTCGTCGGCGAGCACGCCGCCGGAGTTCACGTCGACCTTGACGTCCGAATGCGTTCTGTTGAACTGCGCGACGAGTCTCTCGAGCGCCTTCTGCGTGATGTCGTTCTGGCCGTGCCAGAACTTGATCGTCACGGGGCCGCTCGCGCTCGTCGAGCCGCCATCGCCGCTGCTTCCTCCGCAGCCGACGACAGCCACTGCGCACAGCAGGGCACAGGCCACCAGCAACCGTTCCACTCTCTCCACCTCCAGCTCACGTGTGACCGCGCCATCGCGGTCACACTCCCAGCAGCTCGCCGCCGTCGACGACGAGGTCCTGCAGCACGACGTGTCCGCTCTGCGGTCCCAGCAGGTACTCGAGCGCGCCGGCGACGTCCCCCGGCGTCGCGACGCGGCCGTCCGGGATCCGCGGGCGCATCGCCTCGAGGCTGCCCTGCGCGAGCGAGTCGACCGACGCATGGTCGCTCGCGAGCGTGCGCATCATCGGCGTGTCGGTCGCGCCCGGCGAGACGGTGTTGATCCGCACGCCCCGGCCCGCGACCTCCATGCCGAGCACGCGCAGCGCTTGGCGCATGCCGGCCTTCGACGCGCAGTACGCCGCCTGGCGCATGCGCGGCAGGCGCGCGGCGATCGACGCGACGCCGGCGATCGCCCCACCCTCGCGCGCCGCCATCTCGCGTGCGTAGGCCTGCGCGACGAAGAACACGCCGTGCAGGTTCACGTCGACGATGCGGCGGAACTGCTCGCGCTCGACGTCGAGCGCGGGCGCGGGCGCGAACGTGCCCGCGACGATCGCGACGCGCTCGGCGTCGGCGCTCGCGGCGACGAGGCCCGCGACGGCGTCGGGGTCGGTGATGTCGACCCGCAGCGCTGTGACGTCGACGCCGGTGCCGCCGAGCTCGCCGGCGAGCGCGTCGACGGCGACGCCGTCGACGTCGGCGAGCACCACCCGCTCCGTCCAGGCGGCTCGCGCGAGCTGGCGCGCGACCTCGGCGCCGATGCCCTGCGCGGCGCCGACGACGACGGTCGTCCCAGGCCGCACCAGCCCCTCGGCGAGCGCCGCGTCCGCGGCCGTGCGCGGCGCGGCGCTCACCGGGCCCCCCCGGCCCGTCCGGCCAGTGCGCGCTCCCCCATCTGCACACGCAGCGGCTCGGGCAGGAGCTCGCCGTGCGCGGCGGTCAGCTCGTCGCACAGCGCCCAGATCTGGTCGAGCGACAGCGTCGCGGCGGCGTTCGGGTCGAGCATCGCCGCATGGCGCACGTGCGCCGGATCGCCCTCGATCGCCGCGCGCACGGTCAGCTCGCCGACGTTGAGGAACGTCCGGTTGAGCGCCGCGCATTGGGGCGGCAGCGCGCCGACGTGCGTCGGCTGGACGCCGGCGCGGTCGACGAGGCAGGGAACCTCGACGGCGGCGCCGCGCGGGAGGTTGTCGATCAGCCCGGCGTTCTCGACGGTGCCGTAGACGACGCGAGGCCGCCCGGTCTCGATCGAGTGGATGATCTCCGGCGCGTACTCGATGCTCGGCTCGCCCGGCAGCGGCTCGCCGGCGGCGAGGCGGCGCTTCGTGTCCTCGTACTCGGCGAGGTTCTCCTCGCTCATCGTCACGTACTCGCCCGGGATCAGACGGTGACGGGCGATCGCCTCGTCGGAGCGCATGAAGTACGGCAGGTACTCGGACCCGTGCTCGCTCGACTCGGTCGTGAAGTAGCCGATCCGCGAGTACATCTGCATGCGCACTCTGCGCAGCAGCTCGGGGTCGCGCTCGATCAGCGCGTCGAGGCGCGGGTAGAGGTCCTCGCCGTCGCGCTCGAAGCGCAGGATGAACGACTGGTGGTTGACGCCGGCGCCCTGGAAGGTGACCTCCTCGAACGGCACGCCGACGTACCCGGCGAGCTGCCGGGTCGTGTTCTGCACGGAGTGGCAGAGGCCGATGACGTTCTGCTGCGGCGTGCCGGCGTAGGTCGCCCAGCACAGCATCGCCATCGGGTTCGTGTAGTTCAGCAGCCAGGCGCCGTCGTTCGAGACGGCCGCCATGTCCGCCGCGACGCCCTGCATGACCGGAATCGTGCGCAGCGCGCGGAAGATCCCGCCGATGCCGAGCGTGTCGCCGATCGTCTGCCGCAGGCCGTAGCGCAACGGGATCTCGTAGTCGGCGAGGGTGGCCGTGTGGCCGCCGACCTGGACCATGTTGATGACGTAGTCGGCGCCGTCGAGCGCGGCGCGCCGGTCGGCATGCGCCGAGATCTGCGGATGCGCACCTGCGTCCTGCGCGCACCAGCGGGCGACGCCCTCGGCGGTCTCGAGCCGCTCCGCGTCGACGTCGTGCAGCGCGATCGCGATGTCGTGCAGCTCGGGGAAGGACAGGATGTCGCCGAGCAGCATGCGAGTGAACGTCGCGCTGCCGGCGCCGATGAGCGTGATCTTCGCCATAGAGCCTCAGTCGATGATTGACAAGTTCACGTGAGTGAACTACTTTTCTCCTCTGCGAACCACCGTAACACGCTCGGCCCGCCGCCCGCAAGCTCGCCGAGGCTGATAGGTTCGTTCTCTACCATGAACTAGGGTTCTCTAACCCGAACTGAGAGGAGCTGCCGGATGGCTGGACGTCTCGCCGGGAAGGTCGCGATCGTGACGGGCTCCGGCTCCGGGATCGGCCGCGCGACGGCCGTTTCGTTCGCCGCCGAGGGCGCGTCCGTCGTGCTCGCCGAGCTCGTCGCCGAGCGCGCCGAGCGCGTCGCCCAGACGATCCGCGACGCGGGCGGCACAGCGGTCGTCGACGACGTCGACGTGACCGACGGCGCCCGTGTGGAGGCGCTCGTCGCGCGCACGGTCGAGCGCTTCGGCACCGTGGACGCGCTCGTCCACTCGGCCGCGAACGTCCCGCTCGTCAACGATCACGACGCACGCCTCACCGAGCTCGAGCAGGACGTGTGGGACCGCATCGTCGGCCTCTTCCTGACCGGCACCTTCCACGTCTGCAAGCACGTCGGGCGCCAGATGCTGCGGCAGGGGTCGGGCTCGATCGTGCTCGTCTCCACGACCGACGCGCTCGTCGGCGTCTCCGGGCTCGACGCCTACACGGCCGCGAAGGGCGGCGTCACCGCGCTCACCCGCTCGTTCGCCGCCGGCATGGCGCCCGACGGCGTGCGCGTGAACGCGATCTGCCCCAGCTTCGTCGCCAGCGAGCCGCAGCAGGCGTGGCTCGCGAACCCCGAGTCGCAGGAGACGATCGACCGCCTGCACCTGCTGCCGATCGCCTCACCGGAGCAGATCGCCCCCCTGGCCGTTTACCTTGCCAGCGACGAGTCCGACGTGATGACCGGCACCGTGCTCCCCATCGACAGCGGCTACACCGCCTTCAAGGCACGCCTCGACGTGATGGGCGCGATGCGCGTGGACACGGCGGACACCGGGGAGGACGCGACACGATGACCGCGACCGCCGGGACGAGCGCCGTCAAGTCGGCCGACCGGGTGCTCGCGATCCTCGACCTGCTGGCGGAGCGCGGCACGCTGACCTTCTCGGAGGTCGTCGAGGCGCTCGCGCTCCCCAAGTCCTCGGCGCACAACCTGCTCGCCACGATGCTCGAGCGGCAGTACATCGAGCTCGAGGAGGACCGCAAGGCATACCGGCTCGGCATCCGGGTGTGGCAGATCGCACAGTCTCGCCGCGACGTGGAAGACGTGCGGCTCGCGCTCAAGCCGCTGATGAACGCGCTCTGCGAACGCACGAAGGAGACCGTCCAGCTGGCGCGGCTGGAGGGCGCCGACGCGGTCTACCTCGAGATCAACGAGTCGCCGCATCCGATGAAGCTCTCCTCGACGGTCGGGGCGCGGCTGCCCGCGCACGCGAGCGGCCTCGGCAAGACGCTGCTCGCGCAGCTCGACCCGGCCGACGCGCGCGCACGGCTGACGCACCGCGAGCTCGCGCGGCTGACGCCCAACACGATCACGGACGTGGAGCGGCTGATGGACGAGCTGACGCGCATCCGACAGCTGGGCTACGGGACCGACAACGAGGAGTTCGCGGTCGGCTGCCGCTGCACGGCGATGCCAATCCGCGCCGCCACCGGCGAGGTGGTCGGAGCGCTGTCCGTTCTCGATCCCGACGCCGCGCTGGAGCCGCGACGTCGCGACCCGCACGCGGCAGCTGCTCGGCGAGACGATCGCCGAGGCGCACGCGGTGCTCGCGCGGCGCGGCGGCTGAGCCGCCGCGCCGGCGCGCGCAGCGCCGCACCCGCTATCTACAGGGCCGGTACGGCCGGTCGTAGAGGTCGTAGGTGCGCGACTTGCGGATCGAGTTGAAGCCCCAGCGGTTCGCCTGCGGGCAGAAGTCGGCGAGCGCCCGCGTGTACTCCACCTCGTAGACGGGCTTGCCGGCTCTCACGAAGGCGCGCAGCTTGCGGCAGTCGCTGCCGTACTCGAAGCACTCCTCGTCGACGGCGAAGTCGAAGCTGCCGATCAGCTGCGGCACCTGGTCGAGGTCGTTCTTGAGGGCGGCCGCCATGCCGTGCCGGTGGGCGATGCGCGCCAGGCCGCGGTTGAAGCGCACCTGCGCCTTGCCGGGGATCGCCCATCCGGTGACGCGCTTGGGCGCCTGCCACGAGTCGACGACGTCGTACTCGACGGCGTCGAAGCGGGCGCGCGCACACTTGCGCGTGCGCAGCTCCGCCATCCGCAGCATGAAGTCGCGCTGACCGGTGTAGACGTGACCGTCACGGCTGCGCTGCCGGTTGCGCACGTTCGCGTAGTTCTCGTCCGGGAACGTCACGCTGAAGGGCTTGCCGATCAGCGTGTGCCCGTGCGCGGCGTCCCAGCGCACGAAGCGGCGGTAGTCCGGGCGGTAGGTCTCGATCGATCCGGCGTCGACGTAGCAGACGGCATAGCCGCCGTCGCGATGGATCGCCCGCACCGCCGCGCTGTTGAGCGTGTGGTTGTTGCCGCTGACCTCCTGCGCCGCATAGAGGTCGATGTCGAAGACGGCCGGACGCACGCAGGCGCCGCCGCCGAACGGCGTCGCGCAGATGTCGGCGTCGATCCCGCCGGTGGCGGGGAATGCCGCTCTGCCCTGCAGCTGGTACTGCCAGCGCCCGTCAGTCGGCGGAAGCCGGTAGGTCGCGGCGCGCGCGGACTGGGCGACCAGGGCAAGCGCGAAGACTGCGCAGATAAGGGTTCCTTTGAACGGAATATTGTTCACCATGTGTCTGACGCTATCCGCTGCGGCCGTCGCCGTCAAAGTTCCAGCATCTAAGGTGTTTTGACTGACCATCAGTCAAAATCCGTCACTTGCAATCCCAGATCTGCTCTGGCATGCTCGCTGGCGATTCCGGAATCATGTTTCGTTCTCAGGAATCTAAGGGGGAATCATCCAGATGTCTCGCAGGTGTCTTCGGTCGGCGCTGATCGCCGCCGCGGCCGTCGGTGCGTGCCTCGTCCTCGCCGCGTCCGCCGCGGCGTACACGCTGCCGCCCACCAACACGCAGTTCGACTACCAGATCGGCGGGGCCTACACCCCGCTCAGCGAAGTGAGCATCGTCGACCGCGATCGCAGTGCCGAACCGGTCGGCGGCACGTACAACATCTGTTACGTCAACGCCTTCCAGACGCAGCCGGAAGAGACCTCGTGGTGGAGAGAAAACCACGACGAACTCCTGTTGAAGAAGAACGGCAGCTACGTCATCGACGAAGAATGGAACGAGGTGGTGCTCGACATCTCGACGTCGGCGAAGCGCGAAGCGATCGCCGAAATCGTCGGCGGCTGGTTCGACGGCTGCGCGGAAGCGGGCTTCGACGCGATCGAGCCCGACAACCTCGAATCGTGGACGCGCTCGAGAAGACTCCTCACGAAGGCCGATGCAAAGGCATACGCGACGATACTCGCCAGCCTAGCCCACGCGGACGAACTCGCCATCGCGCAGAAGAACACGTCTGAAATAGGCACCGCCGGCAAGAACAGAATCGGCTTCGACTTTGCGATCGCCGAGGAGTGCAACGTGTACTCCGAATGCGGTGAATACATGGAAATCTACGGCAATCAGGTGTACGAGATCGAGTACACCGACAACGGCGGCGTCAGAAACTTCGAAGCCGCCTGCAGCGACCACGGCGCGGAAATCTCGATCATCTACCGCGACCGTGACGTGCTCCCCGGCGGCGAAGGGGGCTACGTCTACAGATGGTGCTAGCAGGACTGCGGCACTGAACACCGGCCTCGGCGGCCTCCGCGCCTCGCGCGCGGGGGCCGCCGCGCGTTCCGCCGGCCGATCCGCGGGCGCACTCGCACGGCGGGCCGGCCGCCGGCGAGCATCTAGGATCAGGCCATGGCCACCGCCGCCGCACCGCACGAGAGCGTCGATCGCGCGCTGCGCGTAATCGAGCTGCTCGGCTCGCGCGGCGGCGGCTTCACGCTCGAGGAGCTGGCACACGAGACGCGCATCCCGAAGAGCACGCTGCACCGCACGCTCGGCGCCTTGAAGCTGCGGGGCTTCGCGGCGCAGCCGCGCTCCGGCGGGCCCTACACGCTTGGCGTCCGGCTGCTGTCGGTCGCGTTCGGCTTCTACGAGCAGCTCGACCTGCGCACGCTCGTCCACCCGCTGCTCGTGCAGGCGCGCGACGCGTTCGACGAGACGGTGCACATGGCGGTGCTCGACGGCGCGGAGGTCGTCTACCTCGACAAGGTCGAATGCGCGCACCCGCTGAAGCTCAGCTCCGTCGTGGGCGGGCGCAACCCGGCGCACGCGACCGCCGTCGGCAAGGCGCTCCTCGCATGGACCTACACGGACGACGCGCAGCTGACGGCGTGGATCGACCGGCACGCGCCGTTGGCGGCGCGCACGCCCAACACGCACGTCGACCCCGCCGGGATCGCCGCCGAGCTGGCGGAGGTGCGGGCGCGCGGCTACGCGCTCGAGTTCGAGGAGAGCGAGCTCGGCGTCTGCTGCATCGCCGCGCCGATCTTCCTCGGCCGTGCGACACCCGCCACGGCACTGAGCGTGGCGGGTCCGAAGCAGCGACTGCCGGAGCGGCGCCTGCGCGAGATCGGGCCGCGCCTGCGCGCGCTCGTGGAGGACGCCTTCTCGGTCCCGGGCTGAGCGGCGGCACCGGCGCGGCCGCCGGCGCGCGCGTCAGACCTTCTTGCCCGGGTTCATCAGCCCCTTCGGGTCGAACGCATGCTTGATCGCGCGGTGCAGCGCGACGGCCGCCGGCGACCACTGCAGGTCCAGGTGCCCGCGCTTGACCCAGCCGACGCCATGCTCGCCGGAGATCGAGCCGCCCATCTCGGCGGCCGCCGCGTAGAGGTCGCGCGCGGCAGCGTGCGCGCGCTCGACCTCGTCCGCGTCGCGCGGGTCGACGAGGAACGTGGCGTGCAGGTTCCCGTCGCCGGCGTGACCCCAGCTGCAGGCGTCCAGCTCGTGGCGCGCGCCGATCTCGAGCGTCGCCTCGACCGCGTCGGCGAGACGGTCGAGCGGGACGACGACGTCCTCGCTGACCTTGCCGCCGTGCTCGGCCTCGACCGCGCCGGAGACGCCGTCGCGCCAGCGCCACAGCGCGGCGACCTCGCTCGGTCCCTGCGGCGCGTGCAGCGCGAGCGCCTCGTCGGAGAGCGCCTCGCGCAGCTCGGCGGCGACCGCGGCCGTCTCCGAGGCGGAGCCGTCGGCCTCCGTCACCACCATGAAGGCGGCCTCCCCCGGCAGCCCGAACGGGTAGGCGTCGCCGGAGGCGCGCAACGCGCCGGCGTCGAGGAACTCGATCGCCGCCGGCTCGATGCCGCTGCCGAGGACGGTCTCGATCGCCGCGCAACCCGTGCGCGCGTCGGCGTAGAGCCCGACGACCGGCGCCGCCGCCTCCGGCGCCGGCGTCAGCCGCAGCCACGCGGCGGTGACGATCCCCAGCGTGCCCTCCGAGCCGATGAGCAGGGCCTTGAGGTCGTAGCCGGCGACGTCCTTGCGCAGCGCGCCGCCGACGGCGATCGTCTCGCCGGGCGGCACGACCGCCTCCAGGCCGGTCACCCAGCGGCCGGTCACGCCGTACTTGAAGGCGTGCGGCCCGCCCGCGTTCGTCGCGACGTTGCCGCCGATCTGCGACTGCTCGGCCGCGCCCGGGTCGGGCGGGAACAGCAGCCCGTTCTCGCGCGCGAGCCGCCGCACCTCGCTCGTGCGCAACCCCGCCTCGACATGCATCCGCCACAGCAACGGGTCGAACGCGCGCACCCGCGTCATCCGCCGCAGGTCGACGACGACGCCGCCCTCGACCGGCACGCAGCCGCCCGAGAAGCCGCTGCCGCCGCCGCGCGGCACGATCGCCAGGTCGCGCTCGTAGCACCAGCGGACGACCGCGGCGACCTCCTCCGTGCCGCCCGGCAGCGCGACGGCGTCCGGCGTACCTTCGAGTCCCTGCGACTCGGTCGCGTCGCGACGGTAGAGCGGGTCGTCTGCCGGCGCGACGCCGACGTCGCCCAGCAGCACTCGCAGGTCGCGCTCGAGCGCGCCGCTCATCGCTCGACCACCGCGTTGCGCAGCGTGCCGATCCCGTCGACCTCGACCTCGACGACGTCGCCGGCGGCGAGCGAGCGGGGTGGGTCCATGAACTCGCCGCAGCCCCACGGCGTGCCGGTGAGGACCACGTCGCCCGGCTCGAGCGTGAAGCTGTGCGAGCAGAACGAGAGCAGCTCCGCCACGCCGAACAGCATCTCGGCGGTGCTCGAGTCCTGTACCGACTCGCCGTTGACGCGCGTGCGCAGGCCGAGCGCCTGCGGGTCGGGGATCTCGTCCGCGGTGACGACGACGGGCCCGAGCGGGCAGAACGTGTCGAGGCTCTTGGCGCGCACCCACTGGCCGTCGGAGAACTGCAGGTCGCGCGCGGAGACGTCGTTGGCGACCGTGTAGCCGTAGACGTGGTCGAGCGCCTCACCGGCCGGGACGCGCGTCATCGCCCGGCCGACGACCGCGGCCAGCTCGACCTCCCAGTCGACCCGCTGCGTGAGTGCGCGGTCGATGCGGATCTCGTCGCCGCCGGCGATCACGCTGGTGGTGAACTTCGTGAAGACGAGCGGTCGCTCGGGGCGCTCCATGTCCGCCTCGCGGATGTGGTCGAGGTAGTTGAGGCCGATCGCGACGATCTTGCCAGGCCGCAGCGGCGCAAGCAGACGCGCGCCGGCAAGCGGCGCGGTGCCGGCCGGCCGGGGCGCGGCGCCGGAGGCGATCAGATCGACGAGCGTCGCTCCGTCGGGCGCGTCGACCGGGAACAGCCCGCCGTCCCGCTCGACGACGATCTGCCGCCTGCCGTCTGCCGCCGCTGCCGTGCCGATGCGCATGTCGCTCCAATTGGTCGGACCATTATGGTCGGACCACTATAGTTCCCGCCGTGAGCCAGCGCAACGCCGTCGCCGACCGCCTGCGGGCGCTGCTGGACGAGCGTGATCTGCAGCCCGGCGAGCGCCTGCCGCCGGAGCGCGACCTCTCCGCCCAGCTCGGCGTCTCGCGCTCGAGCCTGCGCGAGGGGATGCGCCGTCTCGGCGACCTCGGCATCCTCGACGCGCGCCAGGGCTCCGGCACCTACATCGCCGAGCTCGACCTCGGCGACCTGCTGACGATCCGGCTCGCGCTCGAGCCGGCGATCGCGCGGCTCGCCGCCGCGCGCCGCAGTGACGCCGACGCCACGCGACTCGACGGGCTGGTGGCCGAGATGGAGGCGGCCCAGGCGGACGCGAGCGCGTTCGCCGAGGCGGACCTGCGGCTCCACGCCGCCGTCGCTGCGGCCTCGCACAGCCTGCCGGCGCGCGTGCTGCTCGACGCGATCGGCGACCTGCTGCGCCACTCGCGCCGCACCACCGCGCCGGACCCCGCGGTACGCGCGCACGCGCTCGGCGCAGTCGAGCGACTCGTCGCCGCGATCGGGGACGGCGACGCTGACGCAGCCGAGGCGGCGATGCGCAACCACCTCATGCGCGTCGGCAGCGCACTCGACGGCGAGGGCTACGCGAGCACGAAGTAGTCGCGGTGGATCGCCTCCTCGCTGTCGTGCGGCAGCAGCGCGCGCGCCTCCTCGGACTTGAGGCCCATCACGCGCCGCAGGTCCGCGGCCGAGCAGCTGGCGATCCCCTTGCCGATCAGCCCACCCGTGTGCTGCACCTCGACGGCGTCACCGGCGTCGAAGGCGCCATCCACAGCCACGATCCCGACCGGCAGCAGGCTCGTGCCGCCCTCGCGCAGCGCGAACGCGGCGCCTGCGTCGACGGAGACCGTGCCGCGCACGGGCTTCGCGTACTTGAGCCACAGCTTGAAGCTGGAGTAGCGGGCCGCCTGCGGCGCGAAGCGCGTGCCGACCGGCTCGCCGGCGACGGCGGCGGCGATCGCACCGTGCGTGTGGCCGTTCGCGACGACGGCGGGGATGCCGGCGGCGGTCGCCATCTCGGCCGCGACGACCTTCGAGCGCATCCCGCCCGAGCCGTGCGTCGTCGTCGTCTGGCGGATGTCGAGCGCCTCCAGCGCCGCGAAGTCGTCCACGAGCGGGACGAGCTGCGCGTCCTCCTCGAGCCGCGGATCGGCCGTGTAGAGGCCGTCGGTCGACGTCAGCAGGATCAGCAGCTCGGCGCCGATCAGGATCGCCACCTGCGCGGCGAGGAAGTCGTTGTCGCCGAACGTGATCTCGTCGGTCGCGGTCGTGTCGTTCTCGTTGACGACCGGGACGACGCGCCAGTCGAGCAGCTTGCGCAGCGTGCGGCGCGCGTTGAGGTAGTGCGAGCGCTCGCCGCTGATGTCGTGGAACGTCAGCAACACCTGTCCGCTCGTGATCCCGTGGCCGCGCAGCAGCTCGTCGTAGACGGCGTAGAGCTTGCCCTGCCCGACGGCGCTCGCCGCCTGCAGCTCGTCGATCTCGCGCGGGCGGTCGCCGAACTGCATCACGCCCATCCCGCGCGCGATCGCGCCGCTCGTGACGATCGTGACGTCGCGGCCGGCGCGGTGCAGCGCGGCCGCCTGCTCGCAGACGTGCTCCAGCACGTCCGCGCGCGGCTGCCCCGCGTCGTCGGCGACGATCGAGGAGCCGAGCTTGATGACGATCGGGCCCATGGCGCTGTGCAGCCTACGACGGATCGAGCTCGAACTCGACGCCGCCGATCTCGACGTCGTCGCCCGGCTCGAAGCCGGCGTCCTCCAGCGCCTGGATCACGCCGATGCGTCTGAGGCGGCGCTCGAGGTAGGCCATCGCCTCCTCGTTGTCGACGTCGTAGCGCAGCACGAGCCGGTCGACGCCTTCGCCGACGACGCGGAAGCGGCCGTCCTCGACCAGCTCGATCTGGAAACCCCGTCTCGCCGCCGGGCGGAACTCCTGATGCTCGGCGAGCCCCTCCATCTCGGGCACCTCAAGCGGCACGGCGACCGGGACGCGCTCCAGCAGCGCGCCGCGCAGCATGTCGAGCCCCGCGCCGGTCGCGCTGGACGTGAGCAGCACTGGGACGTCCTCCCCCAGTCGTTCGCGCCATGCCGCGGCCGCCTCCGCCGCCGCCTCGGGTGTCACGAGGTCGACCTTCGAGAGGGCGAGGATGCGCGGCAGCGAGGCGAGCCGCGCGTCGTGCGCGGCCAGCTCGCGCTCGATCGTCGCGTGGTTCTCGACCGGGTCGGAGCCGTCGACCGGTGCCAGGTCGAGCACGTGCACGAGCAGCCGCGTGCGCTCGACGTGCGCGAGGAAGTCGTTCTCCGAGCCCAGCGCCGTCGCTCGCACCCTCGATCAGCCCTGGAATGTCGGCCAGCACGAGCTGGCGGTCCCCGGCGTCGATCGTGCCGAGCACCGGCTCGAGCGTCGTGAACGGATAGTCGGCGATCTTCGGTGCCGCGCGGGTCAGGCGGGACAGCAGCGAGGACTTGCCGGCGTTCGGCACGCCGACGAGGCCGACGTCGGCGAGCAGCTTCAGGCGCAGCTCGATCCAGCCTTCCTCGCCCGGAAGCCCGCGCTCGGCGAAGCGCGGGGCTTGGCGCGTCGGCGTCGCGAAGTGCTTGTTGCCGCGGCCGGGCGAGCCGCCTCTCGCCACGACGGCTATCTGGCCGGGCGCCACGAGGTCGTGGCGCGTGCCGTCCTCCAGCTCGGCGACCGTGCCCGGCGGGACGTGGATCTCCAGCCGCTCGCCCTCCGGCCCGAAGCGCAGCGCCCCTCTACCGTGGCCGCCGCGTCTGGCCTTGAAGTGCGCGGTGCGGCGGAAGAACTGGAGGTCGCGCAGCGAGTCGTCGCACACCAGCACGACGTCGCCCCCGCGCCCGCCGTCGCCACCGTCCGGCCCGCCCTTCGGCACGCGCGACTCGCGCCGGAACGACATGCAGCCGTCGCCGCCGCCGCCGGCCTGGACGTGGATTCGGGCTCTGTCGGAGAGCATCGGGCCATCGTGACAGGCGGCCCCAGTGGGCCGTTCCTTCTCTAAGATTTTCTATGAAATCTCTTAGAAATTCATAGAAACCTGGGCCAGTGGGGGGGCGAACTCTGACCGGTTCGATTCTCAGGTCATCTAAGCCGAGACTTTGGGTCCTTAGAAAGAGACAGAATCGATGAACAAGCGGGAGAACCCCTACACCCCGGGCGCCGGTCGCAAGCCGTCGACGCTCGCCGGGCGCGACGAGGATCTCGACGACTTCAGCGCCCTCACGGAGCGGCTCGGCTCCGGCCACTACGACCGCAGCCTGATCTACACCGGGCTCCGCGGCGTCGGCAAGACCGTCCTGCTGATCGAGTTCGACGTGCTCGCGAGCGAAGCGGGCTGGGCGACGACCGACGTCCAGGAGGTCGGGTCGGCGCCCGACTTCCGCGTCACCTTCACCCGCATGGCAGCGCGCCTTCTGCGCGAGATCAGCCGGCGCCAGCGCGTCCGCGGTCACGTCGAGCGGGCTCTCGGGGTGGTCAAGGCATTCAGCGTCGCCACGGCCAGCGGGATCCAGGTCAAGCTCGACGTCGACGCGGTGGCGGGCACCGCGGACTCCGGCGACCCCGAGCAGGACCTGACCGACCTGCTGCTCGAGATCGGACAGGTCGCGCGCAGCGCCAGCACGGGCGCGCTCTTCCTGATCGACGAGATGCACAATCTCGACGCCGCCTCGCTGGCCGCGATCTGCCTGGCCTTCCAGGCGATCAGTCGACATGGCCTGCCCGTCGCGCTCGTCGGAGCGGGACTCCCAGACCTGCAGGTGCGACTGATGTCGGCCAAGCCCTACGCAGACCGCCTCTTCACCTACCACGAGCTGGGGCGCCTGTCCGACGCCGCGGCGCGCGCCGCGCTGATCGGACCAGCCAAGCTGCAAGGCGTCGCCTTTCGCGAAGAGGCCGCACGCGCGGTCGTCTCAGAGGCCGCCGGCTATCCCTACTTCCTCCAGGAGTACGGCCTCGAGCTCTGGAACCAAGCCGAGCGCTCGCCGATCACGCTCGCGGACGTGGAGGTGGTTCGCGATGCCGTCAACGACTCGCTCGCAGCGACGTTCTTCGGTCCGCGGCTGGAGCTGGCGACCGACGCGGAGCAGCGCTACCTCGCGGCGATGGCGACCCTCCCCACGCAGCCGTTCCGCAGCGCCGAGGTGGCCAGACGCTACGGCGCCCCCGATCAGCGCGGCGTCTCCATGCACCGTGACGCCTTGATCCGCAAAGGGCTCGTGTGGAAGCTCCGCCGCGGCTACGTCGACTTCACCGTCCCGCTGTTCGCCGAGTTCCTGCGCGAGCATCATCCGCTCGCGGCGTTCGAGCCGTGAGCGGGCTCATCCGCAGGCGGCACGGCGGGGCAGGCCGGCGACGCGAACGTTGGCGACGACCCACTGGGCGATCGCGGTCAAGTCGCGGGTGCCGCTGTCGTGCGAGCCGTCCGCCGGCAGTGCAGCGATGCTGACCGCGACCGGCGTGCCGCGGACGGTCACGATGCCCGTCTGGCGGTCGAGGTAGCCGCCGGACGCCCCAGGCTGCGATCCCGGCCCCCAGCCACCCTTGAACTGCGCCGGCACACCGGCCGCCCCCAGCCCCCAGCGCTCGGAGGCGACGATGCGGTCCATCAGCCCGAGCACCTGCGCGCCCGCGGACAGGCACGCCATCCCGGCCGTGAAGCGGGTCTGGTCCTCGAGCCGCCACACCGTCTGGCCGAACGGCGTGAAGCCGGGACGAATCGCTTGCGGCTGGACCGCGGTCCGGGTGTCGCCCGCCTCGCGCAGCTGTGCGTCGGCCGCGTGCGCCGCGCGCACGCCACCGCCGAGCGCGTCCCAGAGCCGCACCGCGGCGGCGTTGTCGGAAGCCGTGATGGCGGCGTCGAGATCCTGCTGGTGCGCGCCAGCCAGGTTCGCCGCGTAGGTCGCCATCGCGACCGGGACCTTGCTCGTCGACCACGCCACGGCCGACTGGAGCGGCCCGAACGTCTGCACAGGCTGGCCGGAGCCGATGCCGGACAGCGCGAGGCCGATCTGACCGCCGAGCTGCGCCTGCAGGCGCGCGAACGACGCGGCGCCGTCGGCGTCGACGAGGCCGCCCGCGCTCGCGTGCTGCGCCGGCACGTCGGCCTCGGACTCCGCCTCGGTCGCCGGCGTGCCGGGCCTCGTGCGGTCCGGCACGGAAACGGGTCTCGGCGGCGGCACCGGCCGGGCCGGCGGCAGCGTCGCCTGCGTAACCGCACCGCTCCCGCCACAGCCGCCCAGCAGCACAAGCGCCGCGACGGCGAGGGCAGCGTGACGCCGGACGGCGCTCAGTACGCCCACGACACGGACGCGTTGTTCGCGCCCGAGCAGGTCACGCCGCCGCCCGCGGGCGCGCAGCTCATCGAGTACGTCTGATTCGTAACCGGGCTGTAGACGGAGACCGTGGCGGTGATCCCAGGCGCTTCGTCGTAGGCGCGTTTCGTGTTGAGCGCGAACGGACAGCTCGTGTTGGGACCGGCGTAGACGTTGTCACCGCACGGTGTGCCGCCCGACGCCGCGACCGGCGGCGCGGTCGCCGTGGATCCGCCGCCACTCGACGAGCTCGCCGCGCGCGCCTGCACGGCCCGGTGCTTGCGGGCGATCGCCGCGGCCGCCCGCGTCGCCCACGCGGTGAGCGTGTCCGCGCCCGTGACGCTGCCCGACCAGTCCTCGCCGGCCGGCGCGACGACGTCGAGCGCGTCGGCGAGGTTCGCAGCGAGCGTCTGCGTCTGCGCGGCGCTCCCGCTGCCGGGGTTGGAGAGCGCGGTCTTGACCGCGGCGAGGTAGCTCGCCTCGCGCGTGAGCGTGCCACGAGCGTTCGAGGCCAGCGGCTCCGAGCCGGAGGGGACGGTCAGTGCGTTGAGCCCGCCGCGTGCCGTCAGCACTGCCGCCTGCGCGGTGGCTACCGACCGCTCGCCGGCGGCCGAGCTCGTCCCGTGCAGGCCCGCGAGGGTGCGCGAGAGCGACGCGTCGGCACGCACCACCGGGCGCAGGATCACGTAGACCTTCGCCTCGTACTGCTGCGCGTCGTCTTGGGAGGACGACGAGAAGACGGTGAGGACGAGGATCACCGCCACCGCGGCGAGCGCGAGCGCACCGGCGACGGCCCACGGCAGCCATCCGCGTCTGCCGCCCGTCGGCGCCGCGGCGGCGCCTGGGCCTCGCGCCTCGGCCGGCGGAAGCGGTTCGGTCGGATCCCCGTCGTCGTCGTGGCCGCTCACGCGCGCCTCCTTGCTGCTGTCCGGTGTATCGAAGCCGACCGATGAAACATACGTGAGCGTTCAGCGGTCTGCGTCAGGCAGAGCAGGCGCGGCGCGACGACGCTCGCGCGACAATCTCCGCAGCCCGACCCCCGAGCGACTGGAGCCCCCATGCCCGATCCCGTCTTCCTCATCACCGGCGCGTCGAGCGGCATCGGCGCTGCGACGGCGCGGCAGGCCGCTGCGGCCGGCTATCGGGTCGTGCTGGCGGCGCGGTCGGCCGACAAGCTGGAGGCGCTCGCGGCTGAGCTGGGCGGTCCGGAGCGGGCGCTCGCGGTTGCGTGCGACGTGACGGAGTGGGAGCAGCAGGAGGCGATGGTCGCCGCCGCTTTGGAGGCGTTCGGCCAGCTCGACGTCGTCTTCGCGAACGCCGGCTTCGGCGCGAACGCGGCTTCCTCGAGGAGTCGCCGGAGTTCTGGAAGTCGATGGTGCTGACGAACGTCTACGGCGCCGCGCTGACGATCCGCGCGACGATCGAGCGGCTGCGCGAGTCGCGCGGGCACCTGCTGCTGACCGGCTCGGTCGCCGGCCGCGTCGCACTGCCCGGCTCGCTCTACTCGTGCACCAAGTGGGCCGTGACGGCGATGGCGCAGGCCGCCCGCCAGGAGCTCGACGACGACAGCGGCGTGCGCGTCACGCTGATCGAGCCCGGCATGGTCGCAACCCCGTTCTTCGAGAACGACGTCTCCGCCTGGGCCCTGCCGGCCGACGCCGTCGCCGACGCCGTCATGTACACCGTCAGCCGCCCGAAGACGGTCGACATCAGCGACATCATGGTGCGACCGATCCTGCAGCCGTAGTGCCGGCACCGAGTGACGGCTGACGAGCGCATCGTCGTGCCTGGCAAGGAAGCAGGGGTGAAGCCGTACTCGTGTACGGCGAACCCCGATGACGCAGCCAGGCGCGGCGAGGCGCCGTCAGGCGTTACTCGGCAGGCTGGACCGAGATGACGCGGCCACGGCGGCCGGTTCTGAAGTCGACCTTGCCGGCCGCCTTCGCGAAGATCGTGTCGTCCTTGCCGATGCCGACGCCGGCGCCCGGCTTGAATCTGGTGCCACGCTGGCGCACGATGATCTCGCCGCCGGTGACGGTCTGGCCGGCGAACACCTTGACGCCGAGGCGCTTGGCGTTCGAGTCGCGGCCGTTGCGGGAGGAGCCGAGGCCCTTCTTGTGCGCCATTAGCTCGTCGCCTCCTCGTCGGTCGCTCTTCTGGCGGCCGCTCTTCTGGCGGCGCCGGCCTTGATGCTCGTGATCTCGATTCTCGTGAGGTCCTGGCGGTGGCCGTTGCGGCGCTTGTAGCCGCGCTTCGGCTTGAACTTCACGACGCGCAGCTTCGGCCCGCGCTCGTGGCAGATGACCTTGGCTTCGACCTTCACCTTCGCGAGGTCGGCGCCGTCGAGGATCTCTCTGTCGCCGCGGTAGAGCAGCGGCTCGAGCGAAACCTTGGAGCCCTCGTCGACGGCAAGCTTCTCGACGAGGAGGTGCTGGCCCTCCTCGACCCGGTACTGCTTGCCGCCGGTCTTCACGATCGCGTACATGATGTGGTGTCTCTCGTCAGTCGTCAGTCGTGCCGGCAGCCATATCCGCCTTGGCACGGGAACGGCGCCGTCCGCCCCTACGGCCCCGGCGCCGAGCGGACGATTCTACGCCATCCGCGCCCTCAGCCGCGTCGTCGGCCCCGCCATCGGCCGAATCCGACTCGGAGGAGAGTCCGTTTCCGTTCGCGACGAGCGTCGCCACCGCCGCGGTCCGGCCGACCTCGTCGATCCGCACGAGCCGCTTCTCGCCGACGTGGCGACCGCCGCCGGTGACCGAGACGATGTAGCCGTCGATCTTCGCGACCGCGTCGTCGACGTTGTACATGTGCGGCTCCACGATCGTGACGAGCACCTCGTCCCCTTCGCGGAACGGCAGCGCGCGCTCGGCGACCTTGTCGCGCGTGTCCTCCATCGTGATCGCGAAGTGGTCCAGCGGCAGGCCCTCGGAGCCCTCGAAGTGGAACCACTTGCCCGTCTGCTCCTCCAGCTGGCGCAGGATCTTCGCGCCGTCGCGCGTGAAGACGGCCGACACGCGCGGGTTGATCTGCAGCAGCAGCGCCTCCGCCTCGACCGTTCTCGACAGCTCGCGCAGCCGGCGCTCGAACGAGATCGCGATCGTCTCCTCGGAGCGGATCACGCCCTCGCCGTCGCAGGTCGGGCAGTGCCGGGTCATGATCTCGCGCACGCCCTCGGTGACGTTCTGGCGCGTCATCTCGACCAACCCGAGCGGCGAGATCTCGACGACGAACGTCTTCGTGCGGTCCTCGTCGAGCGATCTGCGCAGCGTCTTGAGCACCGCGTCGCGGTTGCGGGCGCGGGCCATGTCGATGAAGTCGATGACGATGATCCCGCCGATGTCGCGCAGGCGCAGCTGGCGCACGGCCTCCTCGGCCGCCTCCAGGTTCGTTCTCGTGATCGTGTCCTCGAGCCGCGCGCCCTTGCCGCGGCCGATGAACGAGCCGGTGTTGACGTCGATGACCGTCAGCGCCTCGGCGTAGTCGATCACGAGGTAGCCGCCACTCGGCAGGTCGACGCGGCGCGAGAGCGTCCCCGCGATCTCTCTCTCGACGCCGTAGCGCTCGAACAGCGACGTCTCCTCCTGCCACAGCTCGACGCGGTCCACCAGCTCCGGCGCGGTGCGCGTGAAGAACGAGATCAGCCGCTGGTGCTGCTGGGGGTCGTCGACGACCGCGCGCTCGAAGTGCTCGGAGAAGACGTCGCGCACGACGCGCACCGACAGATCCGCCTCCTGGAAGACGAGATCGGGCGCCTGCGTGTCCTCGACGCGCTTGTCGAGCACCTCGTGGAGCTTGAAGAGGTACTGCAGCTCACGCTCGAAGTCCTCGCGTCTGGCGCCGAAGGCGGCCGTGCGGATGATCGCGCCGCCGCCCCGCAGGTCGAGTCTGGCGGCCTCCTTGCGCAGGCGGTCGCGCTCCTTGTCGGGCAGCCGGCGCGACACCCCGACGCCCTCGCCCTGCGGCGAGTAGACCATGTAGCGGCCTGGGACCGCGAGCTCCATCGAGAGCCGCGCGCCCTTCGTCTTGAGCGGGTCCTTGACGACCTGCACGACGATCTCCTGCCCAGGTCTGAGCAGGTCGTGGATCTTCTGACCGTCGCCCCTGCCGCGGCCGCGTCTCGGCGTCTCGACGCCGGGCAGCACGATCTCGTCGACGTGCAGGAAGCCGTTCTTCTCCAGGCCGATGTCGACGAAGGCGGCCTCGAGGCCCGCCAGCACGTTGTCGACCTTGCCCTTGTAGATGTTGCCGACGATCGAGCGCCCGCCGCGGCGCTCCAGGTAGAGCTCGGCGACGCGATAGCCGGGGGCCGGGTTGCCGGCTCTTCTGCGGCGGCGTCTGCCGGGTCTGGCGGCGGCGACCTGTCCGGTCGCCTCGAGCAGCGCGACGCGGGTCTCCCCGCGGTCGACGCTGACCAGCACTTGCTTCTTCACAGTGGTTGCCTTCTCATGAGAGGACGAGCGCTCGTCCCTTCGACGTCTGCGCGATCCGTCCTTGGACGTGGATCGACTGCAGCAGCCCGAGCGCGAGGAACGTTGTCAGATACGAGGCGCCGCCGAAGCTCATCAGCGGCAGGGTCACGCCGGTGATCGGCATGATCCCGATCGTCATCCCGACGTTGACGAAGACCTGGAACATCAGCATCGCGAGGATGCCGCCGGCGACGAGTGCGCCGAACAGGTTCTTCGCCAGGGTGACGATGCGCAGGGTGCGCCAGATCAGCAGCGCGTAGAGCGACAGCACGAGCGCGGCGCCGGCGAAGCCGTACGTCTCCCCCACCACGCTGAACACGAAGTCCGTGTGGTGCTCGGGGAGGAAGTTCAGCCCCGTCTGCGTCGCGTGCTCGACGCCCCGGCCGGTCTTCTCGCCGGAGCCGATCGCGATCAGCGACTGATTGACCTGGTAGGTCGCGTCTCTCGGGTCGTGAGAAGGGTTCACGAAGCCCGTGAGACGCTGGACCTGATACGGCTGGAGCACGTGCACGCCGACCGCCGGGGCGGCGACGAGCACGAGCGCCGTCGCGACGGCGAACATCCCGATCAGGCCCCACAGCTGGCGCCCGGGCGTGCCGGCGACGAAGAGGATGGACAGCGCGAGCGCCACGTAGACGAGCGCGGTGCCGAGGTCCGGCTGGATCATCACGAGCGCGGCCGGACCGAGCGCGAGCAGCATCAGCCGCGCGGTCGTCTCGCGCTCGCCGAGCCGGCGCGAGCGGTCGACGACGAAGCCCGCCAGCGCCACGATCAGCAGCACCTTGCCGAGCTCCGACGGCTGGAACTGGAAGAACGGCAGGTCGATCCAGCGGCGCGAGCCGCGCGCGACCGATCCGAGGCCCAGCACGAGCAGGTTGAGCCCGATCAGCAGGCCGTAGACCGGCAGCTTGAACTCGCGCAGGCGCGAGTAGTCGAAGCGCGTCATCGCCAGCATCAGCACGATGCCGACGGCCGCGTAGACGACCTGACGCTCGAAGAAGAACAGCGGCGAGCCGGGGACGTCATGGCGCGTGGCGCCCTTGATCGTCACGAGCGAGCAGGCGACGAGCGCGAGCGTGGCGAGCAGCAGCCACGGGTCGAGCAGCATCCGCGGCCCGCTGCGGGCCGTCACGTCGTCGACGCTGCGCTGGATCGGGGTCGCGCTCAATTCGTCCTCGACGTTCCGGCGACAACCTCGCCTCTGACGCCGAACCACTTCGACAGGATCCAGCGCACCGCGGGCGCCGCCGCCTGCGCGCCGAAGCCGCCCTGCTCGATCGTCGCCGCGACGACGATCGGTCTGACGGGGTCGGGCACGTAGGCGACGTACCAGGACTGGTCGCCTCTGCTCGTCTGCGCGGTGCCGGTCTTGCCGTGGACCGGCTTGGGGAACGTTCCGAAGACGTCGTAGGAGGTGCCGCCCGGCTGCTGGGCGGCGGCACCGAGCGCGTCTTGGATCGTCGTGAGCTCGGGGATGTCGATGTGGCGTGCGGGCTTGGGGTCGATCTGCTGGAGCACTCTGCCGCTGGCGTCGGTGATCTCCAAGCCGATGTGCGGTCGCACGATCGTGCCGCCATTCTCGATCGCCGCGTAGGCGACGGCGAGTTGCAGTGGCGTGGCGAGGAAGTCGCCCTGCCCGACGGCGAGGTTCGTGTTGTCCCCCTCGCTCCAGTCGCGGTTCGATCCGTCGGCGTAGGCGCAGAGGCCCTTGAATCTGCGCTTGGCGGGGTCCTTGTGGCGCGCATGATCGCGCTCGCACTCGGCCTGAAGGCGGTTGCGCTGCTCGCGCCAGCGCGGCGACGGGACCGTGCCGGCCGCCTCCGGGCCGATGTCGATCCCGGTCGCCTGCCCGAAGCCGAACCTGCGCGCCCACACCTGCAGCGGCCCGCCGCCAGGATGGCTCGACGGCTCGACGTTGAGCTGTGCGCCGAGGCTGTAGAAGTAGGTGTCGACCGACTCCTGGATGGCTCTCAGCAGCGACACTGGGCCGTAGACCACACCGCCGGCGTTTCTGCGCACGATCGCGCCCTCTCTGAAGGAGCCGGTGTCGTCGTAGACCGTGTTCGGCGTGATGATCCCTGCCGCGAGCGCCGCGGCCGCCGTGACGGCCTTGAACGTCGAGCCGGTCGGGTACGCGCTCGAGATCGCGCGGTTGATCTGCGGGTAGTCGCGCGCCTCGCCGAGCAGCGCGTCGTACTCGCGCAGACTGATCGGTCTCGTCAGCAGGTTGGGGTCGAAACTCGGCGCCGAGCCCATCGCGAGCACCTGGCCGTTGCGCGGGTCGAGTGCGACGAACGCGCCGGCCCGCGCCGGGTTGCCGTTCGCGTTCGCCTGGTCGATCCCGATCTGGAGCGCCTGCCGTCCCGCCTTCTGGAGCCCGAGGTCGATCGACAGCCGCAGGTTCTTGCCCTGCACCGGCGCGCGTCTTCTCAGCTTGCCCTTCTGCCGGCCGAGCGCGTCGACCTGCACGCGCGTCGCGCCGTCGCGGCCGCGCAGGTAGCGGTCGTACGTGTACTCCAGCCCCGACTGGCCGACGACCGTGCCGCCGTGCACGCCGCGGAAGTGGTCCTCTCTCAGCTGCTGGGCGCTGATCTGGCCGACCGTGCCGAACAGCTGCGCGCCGACGTCGTCGTACGGGTACTCGCGCAGGAAGACCGGCTCGATCGCGACGCCCGGGAACTGCTCGGCGCGCTCGCCGAGGTAGGCGTAGACGTCGTAGGGCACGTCCGTCTTGACCGTCACGTCGGCGTACGGCAGGTTCCAGATCCCTCTGCGTACGAGGCAGTCGACCTCCATGACGCGCACGACCTCGGTGCCCACCTTGCACTTCTGGCGATTCGTCGGCAGCCCGACCGCGCGGCTCAGCCGCGTCAGCTCGCGCGCCCGCGCGCCGGCGTCCTGCGGCAGCTTCGGCGGCGAGACGACGACCGCGACCGCGCGGCGGTTCTCCACCAGCACTCTGCCGTGCCGGTCGACCATCTCCCCGCGTGGCGCCTGGATCGTCACGTTGCGCACGCGATTCGTCGACGCCTGCGCCAGGTACTCGTCGCCCGAGAGCACCTGCAGGAACCACAGCCGGAAGAACACGATCGCGAACAGCGCCAGCGCGACCCCGCCCAGGATCGCCACCCGCACCGCGAGCTGCGGCGTGATCGGCGCACGACGATCCTCCGGCGGCTGCAGCCCGGTCATCGACCGGCCGACGGTCGCTGGAGCGGCGAGAGGCCGCCGGTCGTGTAGGCGCGGCGCCGGCGGCGGCGCGGGTCGTCCGGCAGCGAGCCCTGGACGACGCGTCTGACGAGCGCGAAGACGGGCAGCGCGAGCAGCGTGCCGAGCAGGATCGTCACGACGGTCTGGCGCAGCAGCTCCCAGCTCACCGGCGCGGGCACGCCCAGCATGAACTGCATCAGCGTGAAGCCGACCGTCGAGACGGTGGCCGCAGCCGCGCCGACGGCGAGCGGCACGAGCCCGTGCGCCGGGTCGCGCAGCTCGCGGAAGCGGCCGGCGCCGTAGCCGATCGCGATGAACAGCAGCGACGTGACGCCGAGCGTCTGCACGAGCGCGAGGTCGACGAACAGCCCGACCGCGAAGCCGAAGACGGCGCCCGGCAGCGAGCCGGCGAGCAGCCCGACGGACGCGACCACCAGCGGCGAGAGGTCGGCGCTGACGCCGAAGACCGTGATCTGCGAAACGGCCGTGATCTGCACCACGACCGCCACGAAGCCGAGCGCGGCCAGCCGCAGCGGCAGCTGATAGCCGTCGCCGGAGCTCATGGCCCGCCCACCTGCGCCCGCTGCTGTCCGGAGCCGGCCGGGGCGATCAGGATCTGCACGAAGTCGATGTGGCGCAGGTCGGCGATCGGCGAGAACGTGCACCTGCTGCTGGCTCTGCAGCTCCTCCGGGTCGGCTTGGGTGACGCGCCCGATCGGGACGTTCGGCGGGTAGAGCGAGTCGAGTCTGCCCGTGCGGAAGCCGGCCGTGACGACGATGTCGCCCAGGCCGATCTTCGCGCCGCGCGGCAGCAGTTGCGCGAGCAGGTCCAGCGGGTCGCCGACCGACGGCTTGAGCACGCCGAAGTCGCCCGCGTCGTCGAGCACCTTCACCGCCACGGTCGAGCTCGGGTCGGTGATCAGCGTCACGAAGGCGGTCGTGGGCGTCACCGTGCCGACATGGCCGACGAGGCCACCGTCGGCGATGACCGCGTCGCCGACGCGCACGCCGTCGCCGCTGCCGGCGTTGACCTGCAGCCGGTCGCTGACGAGGTTGTTCGGCGGGCGGCCGATGATCCGCACCGTGCGCTTCTCGTAGGACTCGAGGCCGTTGTCGTCGAGCTGGACGAGCGCGTGCAGCCGTCTGTTCTCCAGCAGCGCGGCTCTGTAGCCGGCCACCTGGTCGAGCAGTCTGTCGCGCTGGGCCTTGAGCTGGTCACGCTCCTTCTTCGCGCGCGCCGTGTCGCCGAACCAGCCGAACAGGTCGCGCACCGGCTTGAGCGCGCGGCTCGCGCCCTCCTGGATCGGCGAGAGCACCGTGACGACGCCGCGCTGCACGCTGTGCAGCGGGCTCCCGGCCGACTCGCCGAAGTAGGCGGTCAGGAGGATCAGGGAGACGACGACGAGCAGTGCGAGGACTGCGCGGCGACGACGGACTTGCTTGTCGTACACGGTTGGAGTGGCTCCAAAGCTGGTTGCTCCTGCGCCATGGCGCTAGCGAATGACGAGAGTGTCATCAGTAGCGGCGGCGCCGGTTGTTCCTTGCATTCTTGTGCGAGCGGTGGATCGCCTCGAACTCCTCGAGCGAGCGACCCGACCCGACCGCGACGCACGTGAGCGGCGACTCCGCCAGGTGCGCCGGCATCTGCGTTCTCGTGGCGCAGGCGCTCGTCGAGCCCCTGCAGCAGCGCGCCGCCGCCCGCGAGCATGATCCCGCGGTCCATGATGTCGGAGGCGAGCTCCGGCGGCGTGCGGTCCAGCGTCTCCTTGACGGCGTCGATGATCTGCGAGATCGGCTCCTCGAGCGCCCCGCGGATCTCCTCGCTCGTCAGCACGACCGTCTTCGGCAGCCCGGAGACCATGTCGCGCCCGCGGATCTCCGCCTGGACCTCTTCGTCCATCTCGTGTGCGGAGCCGATCTCGAGCTTGACCTCCTCGGCCGTCTGCTGCCCGATCAGCAGCTTGTACTCGCGCTTGACGTAGTTGATGATCGCCTCGTCGAGCTCGTCCCCGCCGACGCGGATCGACTGCGAGACGACGATCCCGCCGAGCGAGATGACGGCGACCTCGGACGTGCCGCCGCCGATGTCGACGACCATCGAGCCGGTCGGCTCGCCGACCGGCAGGCCGGCCCCGATCGCAGCCGCCATCGGCTCCTCGATCAGGTACGCCTGGCGCGCGCCCGCGGACAGGCACGCCTCCTCGACCGCGCGCTTCTCGACGCCCGTGACCCCGGAGGGCACGCAGACGACGACCCTCGGATGCGCCCAGCGGTTCTGGTGCACCTTCTGGATGAAGTGGCGCAGCATCTCCTCGGTGACCTCGAAGTCGGCGATGACGCCGTCCTTCAGCGGACGGATCGCCGAGATCGTGCCCGGCGTGCGGCCGAGCATGCGCTTGGCCTCGATCCCGACCGCGTGCACCTCGCCGCTGCGCGAGTCGACCGCCACGACGGACGGCTCGGAGAGCACGATCCCGCGGCCGCGCACGTAGACGAGCGTGTTGGCGGTGCCCAAGTCGACCGCCATGTCGCGGCCGCCGAACCCGGTCAGGTAGGTGAAGAAGCCCATGCGTGGTGTGAGGAGGAGGGCGAGCGATGGGTCCGAGCGCGCCGTGGCAACGCGCTCCGCGGGGGCCTTCGCTCAGCGCCGGAGTGTAGCGGACGCCACCGTCCAGCCTAGCCTGCAACGCGCCGGTCCTTGGCGCGAAGCCGCTGCAAATCGCAGGCTCAGGAACCTTCGTGCAAGATTCCGGGCAGCAGTTCCAGCAACGCCGGGACCGGCAGGCCGACGACGTTGAGGTAGTCGCCCTCGATCCCGGCGACCAGCGCCGCCCCGCGTCCCTGGATCGCATACCCCCCGGCCCGCTCCCGCCACTCCCCCGTCGCTCCGTACCAGTCGAGGGTCGCGGAGTCGAGCTCGCGGAAGCGGACGCGCGTCGTGGCGTGTGCCGTGCGCACGACCGGCTCCGCCTCGTCGCCGTCCACCACCGCGATCCCCGAGATCACCTCGTGCACCCGCCCCGACAGCCGCTCCAGCGTCGCCCGCGCCTCCGCGGCGTCGTCCGGCTTGCCGTAGAGGACCCCGTCCAGCACGACGACCGTGTCCACGCCCACGACGGGCAGCGAGGGGGAGGCGGCCGGGGCGGCGGGGGCGGTCTCCGAGCGCCTCCGCTCCGAAGTATCCTGCCCTGTGGTCGCATAGCCACCGCGGGGCAGGACGCTTGCTTGGCGCGCGACGGCTTGGGCCTTGCGGCGGGCGTTCTCGACGGCGACCTCGACCGGATCGCCGTCCAGCAGCTCCTCGGCGTCGCTCGCCACGACGGTGAACGCGACGCCGAGCTGCTCCAGGATCGCCCGCCGCTGGGGCGAGCGGGATGCGAGGACGAGCTTCACGACGCTGCGGCCCCGCGGGGCGGCTAGCCCAGGCTCGGGAAGAAGATCGCGGCCTCGCGCGCGGCGGACTCGTTCGAGTCGGAGCCGTGGACCATGTTCTGGCCGACCTCGAGCGCGAAGTCGCCGCGGATCGAACCGGTGGCGGCCTCGAGCGGGTTCGTCGCGCCGATCACCTGACGGGCTGCCTTGACGGCCTCGTGGCCCTCGAGCACGGCGGCGGCGAGCGGGCCGGAGGTGATGAAGTCGACGAGCTCGCCGAAGAACGGGCGCTCCTTGTGCTCGGCGTAATGCGTCTCGGCGGTCTCGCGCGAGATGTGCTGGCGCTCCAGAGCGACGATCGTCAGGCCCTTGCGCTCGAAGCGGGCGAGGATCTCGCCGGTCAGGCCACGCGCGAAGGCGTCCGGCTTGACCAGGATGAGGGTCCGGTCCACGGCGGTGTCTCCTTCAGGTTCAGGTTCAGAGCAGGGCGGTCCGAACGGACCGCGGGAAAGCCTACGAGGTCGGCTCGGCTGCGCTCTCGGCCGCGGCGCTCTCGCTGCTGCGGCGCCGGCGCCGGCGCGAGGCGGTCGACTGACCCGGGACCTCGGCCTCGCAGTAGGGGCACACCTTCCACGCCGGGTCGAGCGGTCTGCCGCACTGCACGCACGGGTCCTTGAGCTTGCGCAGGCAGCTCGGGCAGCGCAGGAAGTCCTTCTCGACCTCGGCGTCGCAGTGCGGGCAGAGGTGGAAGCCGAACTGCGCGAGCCGCGCCTCGGCAGCCTGCATCTCCAGCTCGCGCTCGCGCACGTCGTCGATGTACTCCGGCGGCCGCACGATCACGTAGACGAACGTGCCGACGAACGGAAACAGCGACGCGGCCGTCGCGCAGGCGACGAGCATCCCGTCCTCGATGCGGCGGCGCGCATCCGCATACGTCCAGTAGACGAGCGCGAGCCAGATCACGACGAGGCACAGGATCACCAGGTTCACGGCCAGGTTGAGGCCGCTGCTGTCGATCCCGAAGATGGCGAAGGGAAGGTTCATCGGTCGGCGAGTGTAGTACCCGGCCCGGCGGGCCGCTCCCAGCACGACGTCACAGGAACATCCGCCCGAAGACGTAGCCGATCGCGAAGAACACCAGGATCACGACGGCCACGACGGCCGCCACGAGCCCGATCATCGGCAGGAAGCGCGGTCCGTCGTCCTGGTTCATCACAGCATCGAGGCGCTGCGCTGCCCGGCGGGGCGCAGCAGGTCGGCGACGAGGTAGATCGAGCCGGTCGCGAGCACGACGCCGCCGGAGCCGGCCGCCTCGCACCCGCGCGCGAGCGCGCGGCGCGGGTCCGCCTCAAGCTCGCACGACGTCCCGCCGAGCTGCGCGGACAGCGACGCGAGCGTCGCGGGCGACAGCGCGCGCGGGTTGCGAGCGCGCGTGAAGACGACGTGCTCGGCATGCGGCAGCAGCAGGCGCAACATCCCGGCGGCGTCCTTGTCGTCGAGGATCGAGACGACCGCGACGAGCCGGCGGCCTGCGGTCAGCTGCGGCAGCGACTCGACGAGCGCGGCCACGCCCTCGGCGTTGTGGGCGCCGTCGAGCGCCGTCAGCGGCTCGTGCGCGACGACCTGCAGCCGGCCCGGGACGGTGACCGTCGCGGCCGCGGCGCGCACCCGCTCGGCGTCGACCTCGCCCAGGTACGCCTCCGCGGCGGCGCGCGCGAGCGCGAAGTTGCGCCGCTGGAAGGCGCCCGGCGCGGCGACCTCGACGCCCGGGTCGGCCGGCGCGCGCACCAGCCGCGCACCGTGGCGCGCGGCGGCCGCGACCGCCTCCTCCTCGGCGTCGGGGTGCAGCCCCGAGCCGACCACGAGCGTGCCGCCGTCGCGGACGACGGCGAGCTTCTCGCGCGCGACGTCGCGCACCGTCGGGCCGAGCCAGCGCGTGTGCTCGAGCCCGACGCCGGTGAGCACCTGCACCTGCGAGGGGATCACGTTCGTCGCGTCCCAGCGGCCGCCGAGGCCGGCCTCGATCACGGCGACGTCGACCTCGCGGGCCGCCAGCTCGGAGTAGGCGGCGGCGGTGAGCGCCTCGAACTGCGTGACGCGGTCGTCGCCATGCTGGCTGCGATCGACGAGCGCGGCGGCGTGCGCCGCACGCTCGACGGCGCGGGCGAACGCGCGCGGCTCGACGTCGCGGTCCGCGACGCGGATGCGTTCCGCGAACGAGAACGAGGTGCGGCGAGAGGTAGGCGCCGGCGCGCAGGCCGTGGCGCTGGAGGATCGCGGCGATCATCCGCGCGGTCGAGGACTTGCCGTTCGTGCCGACGACGTGGATCGTGTCGTAGCGGCGCTCGGGCTGGTCGAGCGTCGTCATCAGGCGCTGCATGCGGTCGAGCCCGAAGCGCATGCCGAACAGCTCGAGCGACAGCAGGTAGCGCTCGGCGTCCTCGACCGACCAGCCCGGTTTCTCGGCGCGTCCGCTCACGCCAGCCCCTCCAGCTCCGCCCGCAGCCGCGCGAGCTTCTCGCGCTCGGCGGCGACGACCGCCTCCGGCGCCTTCGCGACGAAGCCCTCGTTCGCGAGCTTGCCCTCGCAGCGGGCGATCTCCGACTCCAGCGCGGCGCGGCGCTCCGCCAGCTTGCGCTCGGCGGCGCCGAGGTCGACGGCGTCGCTGGCGTGCACGATCACGGTGCCGCCGGGGATCGCGATCGTGGTGTTGGGGGTGGGTTGGCGGGATCTGCTCTCGGCGCCGTTGGCGCTCGGTGCCAGCTCGAAGCGCGCCAGTCGCGCGACGTGCGCGGCCGTCTGCTCGTAGCCGCCGGCCTCCAGCCGGCCGGGGATGCGCGCCCCGGCCGCCGCGCCGACGCCGTCGCGCCAGCCGCGCAGCGCCTGCACGGCCGCGATCGCGTCGCCGAGCGCGCGCTCGGCCTCCGCGTCGCGCCCGTCGGCGGCCGGCACGACCCGCCGCTCCGCCAGCAGCCCCTCGGCGCCCGGCACGAACGACCAGATCTCCTCCGTCACGAACGGGATCACCGGGTGCGCGAGCTGGAGCGTCTCCGTGAGCACGTGCAGCAGCGTCGCGTCGAGGTCGGCGCGCTCCTCCCCCTCGGCCTCGTAGAGGCGCGGCTTGACCAGCTCCAGGTACCAGTCGCAAAGCTCGCCGTAGACGAAGTCGTAGAGCGTCAGCGCCGCGTGCGAGAAGTCGTACGCGGCGACGTGCTGCTCGAACGTCGCGCGCGCGGCGGCCAGGCGCGAGAGGATCCAGCGGTCCTCGATCGCGCGCGGCCTCGCCGCGGCCCGTGCGTCGGGATCGATGCGCGTGAGGATCAGGCGCGAGGCGTTCCACAGCTTGTTCGCGAGCTGCTCGCCCTGCGCGACCTTCTCGGCCGAGTAGCGCACGTCCTGCGAGGAGGACATCGCCAGCAGGCCGAAGCGGACGCCGTCGGCGCCGTGGCGCTCGATCTCGTCGAGCGGGTCGATCCCGGTCCCGAGCGACTTGCTCATACGCCGGCCGTCAGGCGCCTGGATCACCGAGTGGATGTAGACGTCGCCGAACGGGACGTCGCCGGCGAACCGCAGGCCCATCATGATCATGCGCGCGACCCACAGGAAGAGGATGTCGCGCGCCGTCGAGAGCACGTTCGTCGGGTAGAAGGCCTCCAGCGCGGGCGTCCGCTGCGGCCAGCCGAGCGCCGCGAACGGCCACAGCGCCGAGGAGAACCACGTGTCGAGCACGTCTTCGTCCTGGCGCCAGCCGTCGCCCTCCGGCGCCGTCGCGCCGACGTAGGTCTCCTGCGCGTCGCCCTCGCCGCGATACCAGACCGGCAGCCGATGCCCCCACCACAGCTGGCGCGAGACGCACCAGGGGCGGATGCTCTCCATCCAGTCGAGATAGACGCGCGTCCAGCGCTCGGGGTGGATGCGCACGCGGCCGTCCTTGACGGCGTCGATCGCCGGCTTGGCGAGCTCGTCCATGCGCATGAACCACTGCAGGCTGATCAACGGCTCGATCCGCTCGCCGGAGCGATGCGAGAACGGCACGACGTGCGGGTAGTCCTCGGTTCTGACGAGGCGGCCCTCGGCGCGCAACGCCGCCACGACGGCGTCCTGCGCCTCCTCGACGGTGAGCCCGGCGAAGCGCTCGCCGGCCTCGGCCGTCATGCGGCCGTCCTCGCCGATCACGCTCAGCTCGGGCAGTCCGTGGCGACGGCCGATCTCGAAGTCGTTCGGATCGTGGCCGGGCGTGATCTTCAGCGCGCCGGTTCCGAACTCGGGCTTGACGTAGTCGTCGGCGATGATCGGCAGCTCGCGCCCGACGAGCGGCAGGATCGCCGTCTTCCCGACCAGGTGGGCGTAGCGCTCGTCCTCCGGGTTCACCGCGACGGCCGTGTCGGCGAGCATCGTCTCGGGGCGCACCGTCGCGACGGTGATCGTCTCGTCGGAGTCCTTGACCGGGTAGGCGACGTAGGTCAGCTGGTCGACCACCTCGCGGTCCTCCACCTCGAGGTCGGAGATGGCGGAGCCGCTGCCCGGGTCCCAGTTGACCATGTAGTGGTCGCGGTAGATCCAGCCCTGCTCGTAGAGGTCGACGAAGACCTTCACGACCGCGTCGTGGTAGCCGGCGTCGAGCGTGAAGCGCTCGTCCTCGTAGTCGAGCGAGGCGCCGAGCCGCTGGAACTGGTCGATGATCGTGCCGCCGTAGCGCTCGCGCCACTCCCACACGCGCGCCTCGAACGCCTCCCGGCCGATCGCCTGGCGGCTCGTGCCCTCCTCGACGAGCTGCTTCTCGACCTGCTTCTGCGTCGCGATGCCGGCGTGGTCGGTGCCGCAGATCCACTTGGTGCGCAGCCCGCGCGCCCGGTGGAACCGGATGAGCACGTCCTGGATCGATCCGTTCAGCGCATGCCCCATGTGCAGCGCGCCGGTGACGTTCGGCGGCGGCACCGCGATCGAGTACGTCTCCCCCTCGCCGTCCGGCTCGGCGTGGAACAGCCCGGAGTCCAGCCACCGGCGCACGATCCGCGGCTCCACCTCCGCGGCGTCGTACCGGGTCCTCGCCTCGAGCGTCGACATCGAGGCGCAAGCGTATCGCCGATCCACCCGGCGACGGCCACCGGCGCCGGCAGCGGCGGGGGGGCGACCCGTGCGCCGGCGTACCGGCGCGGTGGAAACCAAGTGCGCCGGAAGGGCCGGCGCGGCGCAGAGGCTAGGCCGACTCCTCGCGGAGCTCGCCGTCGTCGCCCGCCTCGTCCGGGGCGGCCTCGGTGACGAGCGTCGGGGCGCGGCCGTGCTCGATCGTCTCCTTGGTGACGACGCACTTCTTGACGTCGCGGCGGGAGGGCAGTTCGAACTGCACCTCGAGCAGGGTCTCCTCGATGATCGAGCGCAGGCCGCGGGCGCCGGTCTCGCGTTCGAGCGCCTTGTCGGCGACGGAGATCAGCGCCTCGTCGGCGAAGACGAGCTCGATCCCGTCGAACTGGAAGAAGCGCTGGAACTGCTTGACGAGCGCGTTGCGCGGCTCGGTCAGGATCGTCATCAGCTCGGCGCGCGAGAGCTGGTGGACCGCCGACATCACCGGCAGACGGCCGATGAACTCGGGGATCAGGCCGTAGTGGACGAGGTCCTCCGGCAAGCACTGCTCGAAGATGTTGCCGGGGTCGAACTCGACCGTCTCCTCCATCGCCGCGCCGAAGCCGATCCCCTGCTTGCCGATCCGCCTCTCGATCACCTGGTCGAGCGCCGCGAACGCGCCGCCGCAGATGAAGAGGACGTTCGTCGTGTCGATCGTGAGGAACTCCTGGTGCGGGTGCTTGCGCCCGCCCTGCGGCGGCACCGATGCGGTCGTTCCCTCCAAGATCTTCAGCAGCGCCTGCTGGACGCCCTCGCCGGAGACGTCGCGCGTGATCGACGGGTTGTCGGCCTTGCGCGCGATCTTGTCGACCTCGTCGATGTAGATGATCCCCGTCTCGGCCTTCTTGACGTCGTAGTCGGCCGCCTGGATCAGCTTCAGCAGGATGTTCTCGACGTCCTCGCCGACGTAGCCGGCCTCCGTCAGCGCGGTCGCGTCGGCGATCGCGAACGGCACGTTGAGGATCCGCGCGAGCGTCTGCGCGAGCAGCGTCTTGCCGCAGCCGGTCGGCCCGAGCAGCAGGATGTTCGACTTCTGCAGCTCGATGTCGTCGTCGTCCGACTGGAGCATCTGGACGCGCTTGTAGTGGTTGTAGACCGCGACCGAGAGCGTGCGCTTGGCTTCCTCCTGGCCGACGACGTACTCGTTGAGCACGTCGTAGATCTGGCGCGGCTTCGGCAGGTGCTCGAGGTCGAACGACGGCGGAGCGGTCAGCTCCTCGTCGATGATCTCGTTGCAGAGATCGATGCACTCGTCGCAGATGTAGACGCCGGGGCCGGCGATCAGCTTCTTGACCTGGCGCTGGGACTTGCCGCAGAAGCTGCAGAGGAGCTGTTCGTTGGAATCCGTGGGGCGTGCCATGTCGCTCTCCAGATGGTCGGCAGCAGCCGACCTCGACCTTAGTGCTGGGCGATCACCCGGTCGATGATGCCGTAGTCCTTGGCCTCCTCGGAGCTCATGAAGTAGTCGCGCTCCGTGTCGCCCTTGACGCTCTCCACGGGCTTGCCCGTGTGGTGGGCGATGATCTCGTCGAGCCGCCGGCGGATGTCGATGATCTCTCTCGCGTGGATCTCGATGTCCGTCGCCTGACCCTGGAACGACGAGCTGACCTGGTGGATCAGGATCTTCGCGTTCGGCAGCGCCATCCGCTTGCCTCTCGCGCCGCCGCTCAGCAGCAGGGCGCCCATGCTCATCGCGATGCCGACGCAGATCGTCTGCACGTCGGGCTTGATGAACTGCATCGTGTCGTAGATCGCGAGGCCGGCGTAGACCGAGCCGCCCGGCGAGTTGATGTAGAGCGAGATGTCCTTGTCGGGGTCCTCCGACTCCAGGTGCAGGAGCTGGGCCACGATCAGGTTCGCGATCTGGTCGTCGACGGGCGTGCCGAGGAAGATGATCCGCTCGTTCAGCAGACGCGAGTAGATGTCGAACGCGCGCTCCCCGCGCGACGTCTGCTCCACGACCATCGGTACCAGGGGGCTCATAGTCCTCGCTTTGTTTCGCTTCCTCGGCTCGAATCCTTCCGCGGGAGCCGAGTGGCTTGCGCGCGCGTCCGGTGCGGCGAGTCTAGCAACCGCCCTGTGGCGGCCAGAGGGGTGCGGCAGCGCCCGGCGCGCGGGCGGTCGGCGGCGCTCAGGCTCTTCTGGCGGCCGCTCTTCTCGCGGCTCTGGCTCTGGCTCTGGCGGCCGGTCTTCTGGCCGCTCTGGCGGGTCTGGCAGCTCTCGCGGCCGCTCTTCTCGCCGCCGGTCTTCTCTCCCCCTTGGCGCTGTCGGGCACCCACAGCTTCTCGCGCGCCTCGGCCTGCGCGGCGGGGATCGCTCTGGCCTGCTCGGCCAGCAGGTCCATCGCCTTGCGCGTGGCGACGTCGTCGCGCAGCGCGTCGAGCGAGCCGGCCTTGCGCACCTGCTCGAGCAGCTTCGCCGGCTGCTGTCCCTCGCGCGCGGCGGTCGGCGCGAGCGCCTCGGCCAGCTCCTCGTCGGTCGGCTCGATCCGCTCCGCCTCGACGACCGCGGCAAGCACCGCCTCGCGCTCGAGCGCGCGCGCGGCGTCGGGCTTGGCCTCGTCGAGGATCTCCGTCTCCGTTCTGCCGGAGATCTGCAGGTAGGCCTCCTTCGTGAGGCCGCGGTGGCTGAGCGAATGCAGCATCTGGTCCCACAGCTCGACCGCGCGCGCCTCGACGAGCGCTTCCGGCACGGTCACGACCGCGTTGTCGACGGCGGCGTCGAGCACCGCCTCGCGGAACTCCGCCTCGACCGCTCTCTCCTCCTGCTCGGAGAGGCGTCTGCGCACGTCCTCGCGCAGCTCCTCGAGCGTGTCGAAGCCGGCCGCCTCTGCCGCGAGCTCGTCGTCGAGCTCGGGCAGGACTCTCTCGCGCACCTCCTTGACGGAGATCGCGAACTGCGCCGGTCTGCCGGCGAGGTGCTCGGCGCCGTAGTCGTCGGGGAAGGTCACGTCGATCGTGGGCTCGTCGCCGGCGCTCGCCCCGACGAGCTGCTCCTCGAAGCCGGGGATCAGGCGCCCGCCGCCCAGCTCGATCAGTTGGTCGTGGCCCGTGCCGCCGTCGAACGGAACGCCGTCGATCGAGCCCGTGTAGTCGACGACGACGACGTCGCCCTCTCTGGCGGCGCGCTCGGCCGTCTCGAGTCTCGCGGCGTGCTCGCGCAGGTGCTCGAGCTCGTGCGCGACGCGCTCGTCGTCGACCTCGGCCTCGCGCCGGCCGACCTCGAGCCCCTTGTAGTCGCCGAGCCTCGCGGTCGGCCGCACGCCGATCTCGAACGAGAACGCGAGCGGCTCGCCCTGCGGCGGCGGGTCGCCGAGGTCGAGCTTCGGCTCACCGATGGGGACGATCCTCGCCTCGCCGAGCGCGTCCGCGTACCACGTGCCGATCGCGCTGCGGATCGTCTCGTCGAGCACGTACTCGCGCCCGACGCGGCGGATGAAGACAGGCGGCGGCACCTTGCCCTTGCGGAAGCCGGGCACGCGCGTGTCTCGCGCGAGGCGTCTGGCGGTCTGCGCGAGCTGCTTCTCGACCTCGGCCGCGGGGACCTCGGCGTCGACGCGCACGCGCGACTCGGGCAGCTCGGTGACGGTGGTCTTCAATGCGACGGCCATCGGGGGCGGCGAACGATACCGTGGCGGCATGTCCGCCCGCCGTGCGCCCCTGAGCTTCTCGATTGGCGACCGGCCCGCTCGCCTTCTTCGCGGCCGGCGTGCTCGACGTGACCGCCGCGTGGCTCGGCTGGGGCTGGCGGGAGCTGGCCGAGCGGCAGGCGCGCCGCGCCGCGCGATAGCGTGCCGGCGGTGAGCGTCACCGACGAGCTGCTGGCCAACAACGATGCGTACGCAGCGTCCTACGCGCACGGCGATCTGAGATCGCCGCCGCGCAAGCGGGTCGCCGTGCTCACGTGCATGGACGCGCGCATCGACCCGCACCGCATGCTCGGCCTCGCCGAGGGCGACGCGCACGTGATCCGCAACGCCGGCGGCGTCGCGAACGACGACGCGCTCCGCTCCCTCGTCGTCTCGCAGCGCAAGCTCGGGACGCGGGAGGTCATCGTGATCCTGCACACGGACTGCGGCATGCGCACGTTCGCCGAGGACGCCTTCGCCGAGGAGCTGGAGGCGGAGACCGGCGTGCGCCCCGGCTGGCAGACGACGAGCTTCAACGAGATCGAGGCCGACGTGCGCCGCGCCGTCGCGCGCGTGCGCTCGAGCCCCTTCCTCCCCCACCGCGACGCCGTGCGCGGCTTCCTCTACGAGATCGAGACGGGGCGGATGCGCGAAGTGGACAGACGCCTGACTGGCTGACCAGCCAGGTGGCGCATGACGGGCGCCGGACGGGCATCATCGGGCGTCCAGCTCCCTCCGCACCGCCCAACCCAGGACGCCCGATGAGCACGACCGCACCCGTATCCGTACCCGCCCCGGCGCTCGACCCGACCGTCGTCGCGCCGCCCGCACCGTCCCGCTCGCAGTTCCCGCCCGGCCCCGCCGCGCCCGGCCTGTGGCAGGCCCTGCGCATGTCCCGCGACCCGCTCGGCTACGCGATGCGCGTGCACAGACGCTACGGCGAGCCGTTCACGATGGAAAGCCCCGGCTTCGGCCGCTCGATGGTCTTCAGCTCCCCCGAGCTGATCAAGCCGATCGTCACCGGCGACCCGACGGTCTTCCACGCGGGCCTCGCGAACGCGCCGATCAAGCCGGTGCTCGGCCCGTGGTCGCTGCTCGCGCTCGACCGCGGCCCGCACATGCAGCAGCGCAAGCTGCTGCTGCCGCCGTTCCACGGCGAGCGGCTGCGCTCCTACGCAGGCCTGATCGCCGAGCTGACCCAGCGCGAGGTCGTCAGCTGGCCGCTCGGCACGCCCTTCCGCCTGCACGAGCGGATGGAGCGCCTCACGCTCGAGGTGATCCTCGACGTCGTCTTCGGCATCGCCGACGAGGCCCGCAAGGACGAGCTGCGCCGGCTGCTGCCGCTGCTCGTGCAGAGCAGCCGCATGCTCGTCTTCTGGGGCGCGATGGTCCACCGCGACCTCGGCCCGATCCGCCCGCAGGCGACGTTCGAGGCGCGCCGCGACGCGGTCGACGCGCTGCTGTACGCCGAGATCGCCGAGCGCCGCGCGATGGACCCCGCCGAGCGCGCGCAGCGCAAGGACATCCTCTCGATGCTCGTCGAGGCCGAGCACGAGGACGGAACGCCGATGGGCGACGCCGAGCTGCGCGACGAGCTTCTCCACGCTCGTGCTCGCCGGCCACGAGAACGACCGCGACCGCGCTCACGTGGGCGATGGACCTGCTGCACCGCAACGGCGAGGTGCTCGCGCGCCTGCGCGCCGGCGGCGCCGAGGACGAGGCCTACCTCGACGCCGTCTGCAGAGAGGTCCTGCGGATCCGGCCGGCGGTGCCGATGGTCGGGCGTACGGTCACCGAGCCGGTGACGATCGGCCCGCACGAGATCCCCGCGGGCACCGACCTGGCGGTGGCGATGATCATCACCCACCACCGCGAGGACGTCTACCCGGAGCCGTGGCGATTCCGGCCCGAGCGCTTCCTCGCCGGCGGCGAGGTGCCGTCCTATGGCTGGCTGCCGTTCGGCGGCGGCGTACGGCGCTGCATCGGCGCGAGCTTCGCGCAGTTCGAGATGGCGACGATCCTGCGCGTGCTGGTCCACAGCCCCGTGCGGCTGGCGGAGCGCCGGCCCGAGCCCGTGCGCGCGACCGGCGTCACGATCGTGCCCGGCCGCGGCGTGCGCCTCGTGCGCGCGGCCGCGTAGGCGAGCGCCGCGCGGCGGCTACGCCGTGTGCTGCGCGGCACGCTCGGCGACCGTGCGGAAGAAGTCGCTGCGCGTGACGACGCCGAGCACGCAGCGCGCGCCGTCGAGCACCGGCACGATCAGCACGGTGTGGTGCAGGAAGCGCTCGGCCAGACCGGCGTCGGAGTAGTCCTCGCCGAGCGAGATCGCCTCGGTGTTCGCGAGCCCGCCGACCTGCTCCGCGAGGCAGGCGGCGCGCCGCTCGATCGCGTCGTCGAGCTTGTGCGGGACGAAGCCGGCGCCGTGCAGCTCGCTGAAGTAGGCGGGGAAGAACGCCTGGATGAACTCGAGCTCGCCGAAGATGCCGGCATAGGCGCCCCCCTCGCCGACCACCGGGAGCGCCGGCAGCCCGCTGTCGACCAGCGTGCGCACCGCCTCGCCGACGGGCTGGGAAGCGCGCAGCAGCGGCACCTCGCGCAGCAGCTGATCGGTGAGGCTCGCCGGCATCGGCGCAGAGCTTACGCCGAGCGCCGCGCGACGCCGAGCGCGTGCGTCGCCACCGGCACGAACGAGGGGATCGAGTCGACGACGAACGTGCGGTCGCGCTCGACCGCGAAGCCGGCCGCCTCGATCGCCCCCACCGTGTCGCGCGCGGTGTGGCAGCCGCCGAACGCGTGCGGCCAGAAGGTGCGGTCCACGAGGCCCTGCGCGCGCTGCATCCGCGGCGTCTGGGCGCGCACGTGCTCGTAGTAGCGCAGCTCGCCGCCGGGCTTGAGCACGCGCCGCAGCTCGGCGAGCGCGGTCGCCTGGTCGGGCACCGAGCACAGCACGAGGCACGCGACGGCCGCGTCACAGGAGCCGTCCTCGAGCGGCAGCGCGTCGGCGATCCCGTCGACCACCGTCACCGGCACCGGCGCGCCGGGCGCCGCCGTCTGCGCCTGCTCGCGCAGGTAGGGCTCCGGCTCGACGGCGACCACCTCGGTCACCTCCGGCGGATAGTGCGGGAAGTTGGCGCCCGCGCCGGCGCCGACCTCGGCGACCCGCCCGCTCAGCCCGGCGAGCAGCTCGTCGCGGTGCGCGCGCATCTCCGCCGGCTCGCGCCGCATCAGCACGCGCGAGTAGAAGCGCGCGAACAGCGGGTGATGGACCGCGGACGTGCACACCGCACACATCATCGCAACCCGGAGAAGACCACGAGCCGGGGCGCCCGGCGTCAGGCGACCAGCTCGAGCTCGCCCTGCTTGCGGCCGACCAACGCCACGTACGACAGCGGATCGCCCGACACCGACTGGCGGTGCGTGTAGCTCACGCGCGCGTGCTCGACGATCGCGCCCTCGTCGAGCGCATGCGTCAGCGTGCGCGCGAAGCCGCTCGTGTCGGTCTCTTCGACGAAGCGCTCGCGGATGTTGAAGGCGACCCAGCCGTCGTCGGCGATCAGCTCGAACGCGGTCGCGAACGCCTCCGGCGGCACGTCGCCGAAGCCGAGCGCGGCCACGCACGTCAAGCAGTTGAAGTCGTGCTGCTCCAGCTCCGCGCGGTCGGTGGGCGCCAGCTCGGTCATGTCGAGCGCGTGGTAGGCGTCGTAGACGCCGGGGCGGTCGCGCTCGGCGGCCAGCTTCGCCTCTTCCAGCAGGTCGACGCCGACGATCGCGGCGCTGTCGATGCGCGCCAGCTCCTCGCCGACCATCCCGTTGCCGGCCCCGAAGTCGAGCACGCGCAGCTCATCCGGCTGCTGTCGCTTCTCACGCAGCGCATCGTGCAGCAGGTCGACGACGACGCGCGGCGAGTCGCACGCGAGCGAATCGGCGAACAGGCGCTCGTAGAGCCCTGGCACGGAGAAGATCTGGTCGTAGTCGTGGAAGCGGATGCGGCGGCGCTCGCCGTCGATCTCGAGCTCGAGGTACTCCTCGTCCTGGTCGAGACCAGAAGCGCTCCGCTTCGGCAGATGGATCGTGTAGTCCTCGTCAGTCAGCGTGGACATCGGTTCCTCTCTGTGTTGCAGCACGTCGCGACCGCGGGTGCGGCCATCCGCCGCACGCGGCGCTGATTGCTGCGCCAAGCGGCCCTGTTCGCTCGCCAGAAGACATGACGTCACCGATGGCAAGCCGCCGGGGACGGTATCGAATCGACCGGCCGGCGCGCGGCATCGCCGCGCAGCTCAGCGGGGGCGTCATCATTCCCGCATGGCCCGACGGACGCGGCAGACCGGGACGCTCGCGGGCCTGCCGTGCCTCACGCTCGGGCCGGCCGACGGGCCGCCGCTCGTCGTGCTCCCCGGCCTCTCGCCGCAGCGGGCGATCGGGATCGGGCCGGCCGCGCGCGCGGAGCTGTCGCTCGCGCGCCCCTTCGCGGACCGCTTCCGCGTGACGTGGCTCGTGCCCGGACCGGTGGCCGGCGGCGACCACGACGGGACCGGCCGTCCGGCGATGGCCGCGGTCGCCGGCGGCCACGCCGCCGCGCTGCGCGCGGGCTTCGCCGGACCGGTCGACGTGCTGGGGATCTCGACCGGCGGCTCGATCGCGCTGCGGCTCGCCGCCGACCATCCGGAGCGGGTGCGACGGCTCGTGCTCGTCTCCGCCGCGGCGCGGCTCGGCGCGGTCGGACGCGCGGAGCAGCGCGCCGTCGCGGAGCGGGTCGCGGCGGGCGACCGCCGCGCGGCGTTCGGGCAGCTGCTGGCCGACACGGTCCCCGACCCGCTGCCAGGAGCGCACGGGCGCCGCGCCGCCGCGCACCGGCGGCTGGCGGGGCTTGCGCGCCCGCCGCTGCGCGCGGCCGGCTGGGCGCTCGGCCCGCTGCTGTGGCCGGCGGCCGGCGACCTGCGGGAGATGGCGGCGCTGATCGCCGCCGAGGACGCCTTCGACCTGCGCGCGCGCCTCGGCGACGTGCGCGCGCCGACGCTCGTGGTGGCCGGCGGCCGCGACCCCTACTACGACGCGGGCGCGTTCGAGCAGGTCGCACGCGGCGTCCACGACGGCCGGCTGGTGCGCTTCGCGCGCCGCGGGCACGGCACGGTCGCCGCCGACCCGCGCTTCGTGGCCGCGGTGGCGCGCTTCCTGCTCGCGCCCGACCCGGCTCCATCGCACGCACCAGCGAGCACGTCCTCCCCGCCGGCTCCCGACGCCGCAACGCGCCTCGCGACGCCGCCGGCAGCGGCTCCGCCGCCGCCCGCCGGGGAGCGCTGAGACCACGATGGCCGAGATCCTGCTCGCACTCGCCGCCGCGCTGCTGTTCGCGCTCGGCACGGTCCTCCAGCAGAAGGCGAGCCTCGACGAGCCGGAGACCGCCGAGGGCTCGGACGCCGGCCTGCTGCTGCGGATGGCGCGGCGGCCGGTGTGGCTGGCCGGCATCGCGGCCGACGCGTTCGGCTTCCTTGCACAGGCGGTCGCGCTGACGATCGGCCGGCTCGCCGTCGTGCAGCCGCTGCTCGTCACGAGCGTCGTCTTCGCGCTGCCGCTCGGCGCGCGGCTGACCGGCCAGCATGTCGGCCGCCGCGAGGTCGGCGGCGCCGCGCTCGTGACGTGCGCGCTCGCCGTCTTCCTCGTCGTCGCGAACCCCTCCGGCGGGCGCAGCGACGCGCCGCTCGGGCAGTGGATCCTCGCCGGCGCCGCGTTCGGCGGCGCGAGCGTCGTGCTCGTGCTGCTGGCGCGCGGCGCGCACCCGACGGTGAAGGCCGCGCTACTCGGCACCGCGACCGGGCTGCTGTTCGGCTTGAGCGCCGCGCTGACGAAGACGGTCGGCGACCAGGTCGCGCACGGCGTCCTGACCGTCTTCACGGACTGGCACCTGTACGCGCTCGTGGTCGTCGGCTACGCGTCGATGACGTTCAACCAGCTCGCGCTCGCGACCGGCGCGCTCGCGCCGGCGCTCGCGACGGCGATGGCGTTCGACCCGATCGCGAGCATCGTGCTCGGCACCACGCTGCTGCAGGAGTCGCTCGACACGACCGCGCTCGGCGTCGCGGTCGCGATCGGCGCGCTCGCCGCGACGCTCGCCGGGCTGGCAGTGCTGGCGCGCGCGCAGGGCGAGCTGGTCGCCGAGCCGGCGGCGGCGGTCGATCCGCAGTCCGCCGGTTGAGGGCAGGGCTAGCATGCGCTGGGTGAGCGCCACCGACGAGGCGCCGGGCGAAGCCGCCGCCGATCCCGCGGACGGCGCCGCCGGCTTCGGACAGGCCGAGCGCGAGCGGCGGCTCGCGAAGCTCGACGCGCTGCGCGAGCGCGGCGTCGAGCCCTACCCCGTCCGCTTCGACCGCGACGCCCGCGCCGGCGAGCTGCACGTCCGGCACCGCGGACACAGAGCGGGCGCGCGCACGGGCGAGCGTGTGCGCGTCGCCGGGCGCGTGACGGGCCTGCGCCGCCACGGCGGCCTCGACTTCGCCGACCTGATGGACGAGACCGGCACGATCCAGCTGCTGGCCAAGCGCGACGAGCTGGGCGAGCGCGCGCTGCACGACTTCGCCCTGCTCGACCTCGGGGACTGGGTCGGCGCCGAGGGCGAGGTGATCGGCTCCGACAGCGGCGAGCTGACGATCGACCTGTCCGGCTTCGCGCTGCTGTCGAAGGCGCTGCGGCCCCTGCCGGACCTGCGCCGCGGCCTCACCGACCCGGAGGCGCGCTATCGCAACCGCCACGTCGACCTCGTGGTCAACGCGAGCGCGCGCGAGGTCTTCCGCGCCCGCTCGGCGGCGATCACGGCGGTGCGCGCGACGCTGCTGGAGCGCGGCTTCCACGAGGTCGAGACGCCGGTGCTGCTGAGCCAGGCGGGCGGCGCGGCGGCGAGGCCGTTCCTGACCCACCACAACGCGCTCGACATCGAGATGTCGCTGCGGATCGCGCTGGAGCTGCCGCTCAAGCGGCTGCTCGTGGGCGGCATGGACCGGGTGTTCGAGATCGGCCGCGTCTTCCGCAACGAGGGCCTCGACACGCGCCACAACCCCGAGTTCACGCTGCTGGAGGCCTACCAGGCGTTCGGCGACTACCACGACATGATGGAGCTGACCGAGGCGCTCGTCGGCGCCGCCGCGCAGGCCGCCAACGGCACGACCGTCGTGCGCGTCGGCGACCGCGAGGTGGACCTGAGACCGCCGTTCCGGCGCGCCTCGATGATCGAGCTGATCCGCGAGCATACGGGCGAGGAGATGCACCCGTCGATGCCCGTGGAGGCGGCGCGCGCGATCGCCGACCGGCACGGCGTCGCGTGGCTCGACGTGTGGGGCTCGGGGAAGGTCTTGTCCGAGGTCTACGACGCCGTCTGCGAGGCCAAGCTGATCGAGCCGACGTTCGTGACCGACCATCCGAGAGAGATCTCGCCGCTCGCGCGCGCGCACCGCGACGACCCGCTGCTGACCGAGCGCTTCGAGCTGGTCGTCGGCGGGCGCGAGCTGGCGAACGCGTACTCCGAGCTCAACGACCCGGTCGACCAGGCGCGGCGCTTCGCCGCCGAGGCGACGCTGCAGGCCGGCGGCGACGAGGAGGCCGAACCGGTCGACGACGACTACGTGCGCGCGCTCGAGTACGGGCTGCCACCGACCGGCGGGCTGGGGATCGGTCTCGACCGGCTCGTGATGCTGATCACCGGCGTCGAGTCGATCCGCGACGTGATCCTCTTCCCCACGCTGCGCCCGCAGGAGGGCGGCGGGCAGCGTGCGCCTGCGCAGGCGAGCGCCGCGGCGCTCGCGCCGCCGCTGCCGGCCGACGGCACGGCGCCCGGCGACGAGGACAGCCCGCTCGCCGACCCGGCCTACGCCGCGCACCCGGTCGCGGTGACGCGCCGGCCGGCGTCGCTGAAGCCGCTCGCGTGGCTGACCGCGCTCGTCGGCGTGATCTCGCTGCTGCCGTCGCTGCCGCTCGTCAACTGGTCGTTCGGCGCCGGCGAGCTGCTCGAGCGGCCGAGCCGCGCGATCACGTTCGTGATCTCGGTCGTGCTCGGCATCGCGCTGATCGCCGTCTCGCGCCAGATCGCGCGCGGCAAGCGACGCGCGTGGTGGGCGGCGGTCGGACTGTTCGGCGCCGCGACGGCGATCCACATCCTCAAGGGCCCGGACCCGATCGCCGCGCTCGCGAACCTCGCGATGCTGATCGCGTTCGTGTGGAACCGTCACGCCTTCCGCGCGAAGGGCGACCCCGGCTCGCTCGTCGACGCGCTCGTGTTCGTCCCGGTCTACGTCGGCGTCGTGCTGCTGTTCGGCGTCGTCTCGCTGCTGACGCAGGCCAACCACGTCTCGCCGAGACTCGGCGCCGGCGGCGTGCTGGAGACCACGTTCGGCGGCCTGGTCGGCCTCGGCGGTCCCTACACGTACCAGCGGGATCTGTTCGCCGACTTCTTTGCCGCCGCGCTGCTCGCGCTCGGGATCGCCGGCCTGGCGATCCTGCTGTACCTGGTCTTCCGCCCGCTCGTGCAGAGAACCCCGCCGGACGGCGACGCCCGCGCTCGGGCGCGCGAGATCGTCAAGCGCTGGGGCTCCGACACGCTCGCCTACTTCGCGCTGCGACGCGACAAGTCGTACTTCCTCTCGCGGGATGGACAGTCCCTGGTGGCCTATGCCTACGTTCGCGGCTACGCGATGGTCGCAGCCGACCCGATCGGCCCGCCGGCGCGGCGCGCGCGCGTGCTCGACGAGTTCCTGCTGCACTGCCGCGAGCAGGGCTGGGGCGTCGCCTTCCTGGCCGTGCGCGAGGCGGACGCGGAGCTCTACCGCGAGCGCGGCATGCACGCGATCTACCTCGGCGACGAGGCGATCCTGCGCTGCGACACGTTCACGCTGCAGGGCGGCGCGATGAAGCCGGTGCGCGAGGCCGTGAACCGGGTGGCGCGCGACCACTCGTTCGAGCTCATGCGCGAGTCGGAGGCTTCCCCGCAGCTGGTCGCACAGCTCAACGCGATCTCCGACGAGTGGCGCAGAGGCGCCGAGGAGCGCGGCTTCACGATGGAGCTGGGCGAGGACGTGCTCGGCGCGGATCCCGACTTCGCGATCGCGCTGGCGCGCGACGCGAGCGGAGCGCCGGTCGGCTTTCTGCGCTTCGTGCCGGCCTACAGCGACACGGACCTCGGCTACTCGCTCGACCTGATGCGGCGCAAGCTCGGCTCGGCGAACGGCCTGACGGAGTTCCTGATCGCGAACGCGGCCTTGGCGCTGGCCGGCAGAGGCGTGCGGCGGCTGTCTTTGAACTTCGCGGCCTGGGGCCGCCTGCTCGACTCAGCCGAGGACGCCGGCCTGCTCGGGCGCTTCGAGCAGCGCGTCGCCCGCGGCCTGAACCCCTACTTCCAGATCCAGTCGCTGCGCGACTTCAACGCCAAGTTCGGCCCGCAGTGGCTCCCCCGCTCGATCGTCATCGACGACCTCGGCGAGCTGCCGAAGGTGGCCCTCCTCTACGCCAGCGTCGAGGGCTTCCTCGACCTCCCGCTGATCGGCCGGCTGTTCGTGCCGCCGGTGCGCAGAGCCGTCGCGGCCGGCGACGGTGCCGCGCCGACGCTCAGGCTCTGAGCGTCGGCGCGACACCGACCGCCAGCCCGCGCCAGGCGGGACCGAGCGACGGGCGGCGCGGGCCCGCCGGTCTGCGCCCGAGCCGTCGCGTCGCGACGAGCGCCGCCCCGGCCGCGAGCACGTCCTCCGCCGCCCCGAGCAGCGGGTCCGGCACGCCGGTCCGGGCGCCGAGCGCGCGGCGCCCGCGTTCGCCCGCGAATGCGCTGAGCCCGGCGGACGCGCCCGCGGCGGCGGCGCCGGCCGGACCGGCGAGGCGGCCGCCGGCGAGCGAGGCGCACACGAGCCGACCGGCGAGCGCCGGCGGCGACGTGCGCGCGGGCGTCTGCGGCAGCTTGTCGACGACCACCTCGCCGGCCGCGGCGCTCAGCAGCGCCCAGCGACCGGCGCCGTGGCCCACCCTCCCGCGTGCCGCCAGCGCCGCGAACGGAGCGCTCGTGCGCAGCCCGCCGGCGGCGCCGAGCAGCGCGGCGTCGGCGAGCGCCGCGCGGTCGTGCGGGCGGCCATCGCGCCGGGCGGCGCGGGCCGCCTCCTGGGTCCTCGTCGCGTTCGGCATCGCGCACGCTCCGCTCGTCGGGGTCGGGACCCCACGTATGTGCCCGCCGGCGGGGGCGCGAAACCCGCGGCGCCGCTGCGCGGGCCTGCCACGCCGGCGCGCTTGCGAGGCGCCCGCCGTCTCCGTCGCCCCCGCGAGCGGCGCGGCGCGATGTGCGTCGGCGTGTCAGACTTCGGCGCCCCTAATACCTAGTCGCCCGAAAGGTGTTAGGCTTCCCTAAGCGATGGACGCCGCCGAGTCGACCCAGCCCGCCGACGCGCGGGCCCCCAAGCCGAAGGCGACCCGCCTGCTGTGGTGGACCGCCGGCCTCGCGATCCTCGCGACGCTCGTCTACCTGATGGCGACCGCCTCGACCGGGCCCGTCGACCCGACGGAGGCCGCGGCGCCCGAGTCGCACGCCACGGTCGTCTTCAACAGCTCGATCATCGTCTTCCGCGAGGGCCTGGAGGCGGTGCTGATCTTCGCCGCCGTCACCGCCAGCTTCCTGGGCGCCAACAAGCGGCGCCGCCGGCCCGTCGTGGCCGGCGCGGCGTGCGCGTTCGGCGCCGCCGTCGTGACGTGGTTCGTCGCGCAGGCGCTGCTCGACGTCGCCTCGCCGCTCGGGCCGAAGCTCGAGGCGATCACCGGCTTCATCGCGATCGCCGTGCTGCTGGTCGTGCTCAACTGGTTCGTCCACAAGGTCTACTGGTCGGAGTGGATCGGCCGCCACCACCGCCAGCGGCGCAAGCTGCTCGCGACGACCGGGATCGGCGCGACGCTCGGCCTCGTGATGCTCGGCTTCACGAGCGTCTATCGCGAGGGCTTCGAGGTCGTCCTGTTCCTCCAGAACCTGCAGCTGAAGGACGGCAGCTCCGCGGTGCTCGAGGGCATCGCGTTCGGCCTGGCGGCGACCGCCGTCGTCGGCGTGATCACCTTCTGGCTGCACCACAAGCTGCCCTACAAGAAGATGCTCGTGCTGACGGGCGTGCTCGTCGGCGTCGTGCTCGTCGTGATGATCGGCGGCACCGCGCTCTCCTTCCAGGAGCTCGGCTGGCTGCCGCGCCATCCGACGCCGTTCACGCTCCCGCAGTGGATGGGCTCCTGGTTCGAGATGTACTCGACCTGGGAGACGCTCGGCGTCCAGCTGCTGGCCGCGCTGTTCGTCGTCGGCTCCTACTACCTCGCCGAGTACGTGAAGGTCAGACGGCCCCGCGCCCGCGGCGAGCAGGCCGCCGTGCGCTCGACAGCGCCGCCGGCGACCCCGGTGCCGGCCTCCGCGCTCGAGCCGCACCGCGGACTCGTCGCGACCGCCGACTGACGCGCCCCGTGCACCGCGGCACAGCGACGGCCCACGGAGATCCGTGGGAACCACCGACCGCGCCGCGCCGTTGCCCCGATGTCCGCGCCGGCCGGCGCACGTAGCGTCCTGTCGTCCCTTCCATCCCGACCCGAGGACGTCCCGATGCGCATCACCGTCGCCGCCAAGCCCGACCTTCCCGCCAACGACCGCGCCTACGTCGAGGAGCGGATCGCGAAGCTCGAGAGCGTCGTCGCCGGCTGGCCGCTGCTCGGAGCGCGCGTGCGCGTGACGGAGGAGCGCAACCCGCGCATCGCGGCCCCCTTCCGCGCGGAGGGCGAGGTCGACGTCAACGGCACCGTCGTGCGCGCCCGCGTCGACGGCGTTTCCGCGCGCAACGCCGTCGACGAGCTCGCCGACCGGCTGCACCGCCAGCTGCGGCGGGCGGTCGACCGGCGCGACACGCTGCACCGGCGCCCGCGCGACCCGGAGCCCGGCGAGTGGCGCCACGGGATGGCGCCCGCCCGGCCCGCGCGACCGAGCTGGCTGGCGCCCGCGGATCGCGAGATCGTCCGCCGCAAGTCGTTCGCGCTCGAGCCCATGCCGGCACTGCAGGCGCTCGCCGACCTGCTCGACCTCGACCACGACTTCTACCTCTTCAAGGAGATCGCCTCGGGCGCGGACGCGGTCGTCTACCGCCGCGACGACGGGGCGTTCGCGATGATCCTGCCGGCCGGCGCCGACGCGGGCGAGCCGATCGACGGGCTCGTGGTCGAGCGCAGCCGCTACAGCGCGCCGCTCAGCCGCGAGTCCGCGCGCGCGGAGATGGACGAGGTCGACCACCGCTTCCTCGCCTTCGTCGACGCCGACAGCGGCCGCACGAACATCCTCTACCTGCGCCACGACGGGCACTACGGACTGCTCGAGCCGGCCACGTAGGCCACTGCCGGGACGACGGCGCGGACATGCGGCTGATCCGTCGGGGCATCGAGGAGGCGATGTAGCGCGAGCCGCTCGACGCGCCGGGGCGCGTCGAGCGCGTCACGGCGCGCCGCGGCATGCGAGCCTGCGGGGCCGATGCCCGTCCCGCTGCTGCACGACCGCTTCCCGGCGCTGCGCGCCACGCTGCCGCACGTCGCGCTCGGCGCCGGACCGACGCCGGTGCGGCGCCTGCGCGCGGTCGAGGCCGTCGAGGCGTGGGTGAAGGAGGACGGCCGCTATGGCGGGACGTACGGCGGCAACAAGGTGCGCAAGCTGGAGTGGGCCTTGCCGGATGCGCAGCGGCGCGGGGCGCGGACGATCCTCACCTTCGGCGCGCTGGCGACGAACCACGGGCTCGCGACCGCGCTCTACGCGCGGCGGCTCGGCATGCGCACGGCGCTCGTGCTCGTCGACCAGCCGCTGGACGAGCACGTGCGCGCGCAGCTCGCGCGGCTGCGCGCCTCCGGCGCGGCGCTCCACCTCACGCACACGACGCCGCGCACGGTGGCGGCGCTGCCGTGGCTGCTGGCACGCCATGCGAGCTGGCGCGGCGGCCGGCCGCGGCTCCCCTACTACCTGCCGGTCGGCGGCTCCTCGCCGGTCGGCGTGCTCGGCTACGTCGAGGCGGCGCTGGAGCTGGGCGAGCAGGTGCGCGCCGGTGCGCTGCCGGAGCCGGCGCACGTGGTCGTGCCGGTCGGGTCGGGCGGGACGCTCGCGGGGCTCGCGCTCGGGCTGCGGCTCGCCGGCCTGCGCAGCCGCGCGATCGGCGTCGTCGTCAACGACCGCCTGCGGCTCGACTCGGCCCGGAGCGCACGGCTCGCCGGCCGCGTGGCGGAGCTGCTGCGGGCGCGCGGCGCGAACCTGCCCGCGGGCGAGCTCGTGCGCCCCGGCGACGTGATGCTGCCGCGCGAGTGGCTCGGCGCCGGCTACGGCCACGCGACGCCGCAGGCCGCCGCCGCGGCGGAGCTGCTGCGTGACGCGGACGGGCTGGCGCTCGACCCCGTCTACGCCGCGAAGGCGATGGCGGGACTGCTCGCGCTGGCGCGACGCGGCGAGCTGGCCGGCGGCCCGGTGCTGTTCGTGGCGACCGGCGACGCGCTGAGCGGTCCGTCGGTCACGGCCTGAGGCGGGCGCGCGCTCAGACGAACGGGCGGATCGTCGCCCGCGCGCGGCGACCCACGACGTCGCCCCACTCCTCGTCGTCCATGCGGACCGGCTCGGTCGTGGCGAGGAAGTCGGCCAGCACGGCGGCGAGCCCGGCCGGGTCTTCGAGGTTCGGGAAGTGCGCGGCACGCGGCAGCAGCTCGAAGCGGCAACCGGGGATCGCGTCGCGCGCCGCCAGCCCGTGGGCGACCGGGATCGTGCGGTCGCGCTCGCCCCAGACGATCATCGTCGGCATGTCGCGCAGCAGGTGGAGCCGGTCGCGCGCGCTGACGCGCTGTCCGTGGCGGTCGATCACCGCGCGCAGCGTCTCGAGGAAGGCGCGGCGCGAGCCTTCCTCCTGCAACGGCCGCAGCGCCCGCGCCACGGCCTGCAGCTGGACGCCGGCGCCGTTCCCACGCGCCCGCAGGCGCGTGCCGGCGCCGGCGAGCGCGTCGACGAGCCGCGGCAGCGCGGCGAGCCGCAGCAGCGCCGCCGAGCCCGGCATCGCGGCGCCGCGCAGCAGCGGGCTGACCTCCGGTCCGAGCCCGCCGCTGGAGACGAGCACGAGCCGCTCGGTGCGCTGCGGGAACTGGTAGAAGAACTGCATCGCGACGCCGCCGCCGAGCGAGTGCCCGACGATCGTCGCCCGCTCCACGTCGAGCACCGCCAGCAGGTCGCGGATGCTCGCCGCGTGCGCCCCGAGCGAGTAGTCCCCGCGGGGCGTGGCGGCGTCGCCGTGGCCGATCAGGTCGGGCGCGATCACGCGATGCGAGCCGGCCAGCCGCAGCGCAACCGCCTCCCAGTGCCGCGACGAGTTGATCATCCCGTGGATCAGCACGACCGCCGGCCCGCTGCCGGCGACCCGGTACACCGCGCGGTGGCCGTGCAGGTCGACCTCGTGCGCCTCGAACCCGCGGCCGGCGTCCATGTAGGAGACCGTAGGCGATCGGGCGGCGGTCCGGCAACAGCGGGTCAGCCGCGACGCCCTGGAGCGATCCCCAAGCCGAAGAAGCGATGGACCGAGCTCTCTCCCGGCCGGCGCCGTGCGATCGTCGCTCGCCTACACGCGTTCGGTCGCCGACGGTAGCGGCCGCAGGTCAGCGTCGTCCCAAGCGCCGGCACGGCGGCTGTGCGGACTGCGCCGCCCAGGCAGCGAGCCAGACCTCTCGCTGGCGTCTCCATCCGTCGGGCAGTCTGCCGTCGACCCGCTCGACGGTGCTGAGCCACGAGAGGGCACGCTCGTAGTCGCCCTCGCGCGCAGCACGCTCGGCCCAGCGCAGCGACTGCCGGATCGCGAGCGCATGGCGCTCCTCGGCAGGGATGCGCGCGCCCGGTCCGGGCCGGCGACCCGCCTCGTGCCGCACGATGCCGGTCATCAGCTGCCGGTGCGCCTCCGTCAGCGAGCGCGTGGTCCCGACCGACGCGGGCAGCATGTCGAGCAGCGAGGAGCCGGCCGGAGCGACGACGACTGTCTGGCAGCTGGCCGGCCGTCCCGCGAAGACCGCGGCGAGCAGCGCGGGCTCGTCGCTGGTCAGGGCGATCCCACGCGCATCGACGATCAGCCGCCGGGCCCCTCGCTCCATCAGCTCGGAGACGCGCGCCCACAGCCGGCCGGCGAGTCCGACGTCGAGCGGCCCGACGAGCGTCAGCGAGCGCACCCCGTCGCCGAAGGTGTGCGAGCGCCAGCCGGGATGCTCGTGGTCACCAGTCGGCCGCGACAGCCTGCCCTGCCGGGGCCTTCCACTGTGCCGTTGCGCTGCGGATGCCCATGCCAAGCGCATCGTCATCTCGTGCTCCCTTCCCTGCGGGTAGACGGCTGGGAGCGGACGGGAGAGCACCGACTGCCGCATCCGTGCGGCTGAGGGATGACGTCTGCGAAGCGGGCGCCTCCTGCGCCTTGGGCGGCATCCGTGCCCGCTTCCGTGCACGCCTCTGGCGCCCGGCGAGTTCGGGAGGCGCACCGGGCTGCCCCAGACGCGAGCGCTCCCCCGCCCGCCGGTCGCCGGCTCCGTGTGCCGGAGCCAGGCCTCGACGCCGCCCGGATCAGCCTCGCGAGGCGGCGTCAGCTTCAAGAGCTGTCTAGAACGCTCCAGCGGCTCCAGATCACCTATCGCTCTCTGCGAAACCCGGTGCCCGCCTTGCCACTCCGACCTCCCACCATTCGCGGGTGAGCAGATGTCGCGTACGCCACCGACCCAAATACCTAGGGTCCGGTGCAATGGAAACTAGCACCACGTGAGCACGTTCGGACGCCAGCTTGGAACGACGACGCGCCGCACCGCCACCACGCCGCGGCCGGCATCACAGGGCCGCAGCGGCCTGCTTCACAGCGACGACGCCATGCTCGCCTGCCGCTCAGACCCGCGCGAGGCCACAAACGCCCGTGAGAAACGCGGGGCCTTCCGAAGGGTGAGCGACGGGACTTGAACCCGCGACCGCCTGGACCACAACCACTCGCCGGGCGTCTGGTTCCCGTGGTTACGGGCAGTTCTCATGCTCCGACAAGCCTGTTAGGACGGCGTTTTCGGCCAGTTTGGTACCCGCGCTGGTACCCGCTGCGGCGCTGGTACCCTCGCCGATCTCGGTGGTACCCTCGGCTCCATGAGCGTCCTCGCGCCAGCCGTTCTGGTCCGTGTCGGGAAGGGCGGGACACCGTTCTTTGAGGCGAAGTGGCGCGACGCGGACGGCAGACAGCTCAAGCGCCGGTTGGGTCCGGCGTGGCTGGACCGCGGCATCGAGGGAGGCTGGGTCAAGCGCCGCGGGCGCACCCCGCCGGACTGGCTGGACGAGCGCACCGCGCACGTCGCCGCGGCGGAGGTGGTCGCCGCCGTGGAGCGGCAGCGCGAGGCCGCCGCGGAGGCCGCCCGGCGCGCCGGCATCCCGACCGTCCGCAAGGTCGCGGCCGAGTGGTTGGAGTGGAAGCGCGAGGTGAAGGGCGGCGCCCCCTCCACCCTGCGCGGCAACGCGCAGCTGCTCGCCGAGCCGGGCACGCCGTACAAGCGCGGCGCCGGGAGAGTCGTGAAGGGACGGATCATGGCCCGCTTCGGCGACCGGCCGATCGACGCCGTCACGACGCGCGAGATCTCGACGTTCCTGCGCGGGTTGGACAGAGAGGGCCTCTCCGCTCGCAACGTCAACGAGCATCGATCGGTCCTCCACTCGATCTTCGGCTACGCGATGAAGCCGGACACGTACGCGCTGGCGGCGAACCCCGTCACCGGCACGGACAGACGCCGCCAGCCTCCCCCGGCCCCGCTCGACCACTACGAGGTCCACGAGGTGGAGGCGCTCGCTCGCGCGTGCGAGCGCGGCGAGCAGCGCGCGTCGACCCCGAACTACAGAGGCCGGCCGAACCAGCTCAGCCCCGACGAGCTCGCAGCTCGAGCGGCCGAAGACCGCCAGGACGCCGAGCTGTTCCGCGCGATGTTCTACAGCGGCCTGCGCCTCGGCGAGGTGATCGCGCTGCGCTGGCGCTTCGTCCACTTCCTGCCGGACCTGTCCGGCGCGGTGATCGACGTCGAGCGCGCGGTGAGCGCGGGCGTCGAGAAGGAGCCGAAGGGCCGCCGCGGCCGCCAGGTGCCCGTCCCCCGCCCCGCCGGCGAGGCGCTCGCGCGACTGAGCCAGCGCGACGAGTTCGCCGAACCGGAGGACTACGTCTTCTGCAGCCGACTCGGCCGCCGCATGAACCCGTCAGCGATCCGCCGGCGCTACAGGCGCGCGGCCGAGGCCGCCGGACTGCGGCCGGTGAAGCTCCACGGCCTGCGCCACGCGGCCGGCTCCGTCCTCGCCCGCTCCCTCCCCCTCGTCACCGTCCGCGACGTGCTCGGGCATGCGGAGCTGCGCAGCACGAACCGCTACCTGCACAGCAAGATCGACCCGGCCGCGATCGTGGCCGTCAACGCGGCGTTCGGCGTCACGTCCGATGGTGCGACCGCCGTACCGCAGTAGCCCTGCTCAGCCGCCCAGCCCCGAGGCGCGGTAGGCGAACTCGCTTGCGACTTTCGCAACGAGATCAACGCCCGCCTCGCGCGCAGCGCTCAGCAGACTGCTCGCCTTGGCCTTCTCTCCTTCAGAAAGCTGATCGTCCTGCGCTGCTCGCTCGATCAGCGCAAGGAGCAACTCGGCGGCGCCCGCGTCGGTACGTGGTCCCGGCCAGCCTTGGACCTCCTGACGGCCCTTCTCGGTGCCCTGGACGATCCTGGGTCCCATAGCGGAAGAGTGGAAGGCGTCGAGGTAGCCAGCGTCGCAGAGCGCCCCGAGATCACGGAACCAAGTCGGGTTCCCGGGATCCCGCCCAAGGCGTGCGGCAAGCGTCTTTGCGGCGACCCTGCCGTCTGGGTCGTCGTCCATCAACTCATACGCGGCAACAAGAATCGGGCGAGTGTCTTCCCAACGTGACACCGGCTCAATGTACGTCACCGGCCTCGCAGCCGTGCCTCTACCTCGTCGCGAAGGAAGCGAAGCGTCCGCCCGAGCCGAGTGCACGGAAGCTCGCCGCGACGCGCCAGCTCGTAGATCGTGGACTTTGGCATTCCAAGGAGCGCCGCGACCTCCGCGGCGGTCATCACGTCATCGCGGGTGATGCGGCGGTGTGGACCTCGCTCGTGGAGCGATCTCGTCGTCGCCCGCTGCGCCTCGCGCGGCGGCAGCTCCATCGACGCCGCGCCGAGATCCATCGCCATCTGCTGTCCAGGGTCCGCACTCCTTTCAGCACACCTCGCCGCGAAAAGTGCCAACGATGGCCGCCCAAGCGGCCGCCCGAATGCAGCGACGTCCCCCGCTTCTCCGGCCCGCCACTGTCACAGCAGATCCAGCGCAGACTAGATGCACTGTTGCAATGTGTGACACCACGCGACATGCGCTCGCCCTTAGGGTGAGGGCTGCCGCGCGCGGCGACTGACGAGCTGCCGCTCGTAAACCGCCACCAGCTCGGCCAGCGACACATCCAGGCCGTAGCAGAGCTTCAGCACGACGCGGAGCGTCGGGTTGATCTCCCCACGCTCGATCGCCCCAACGTAGTTCCGGTGCAGGTTGCCGCGTCCGCCCAAGCGCTCCTGTGAGAGGCCGCACCGCGCGCGCAGCTCGCGGACGGCGGCTCCAAGCGCCCGCCGATGCAGCACCTCCCACGTCTTCGATCCCACCGCCGCTTCCTCCTTGCCTCGCTCGACCTCGCCATAGCAGGACTGATAGGTCCTGTCCGAGGACTTATAAGTCCTTGCGACCCAAAGTGCAAGTCCGAAGGCTCCTGCGCGTGGACGACCCACTCCCCATCCTCGCTGCCAACCTGCGCCGCCTCCGCGAGGCGCAGTGCCTCTCGCAAGAAGCCCTCGCCCTCAGTGCCAACATGGACCCGGCCGAGGTCCGGCGCATCGAGGGCTGCAAGCGCGACCCAGGCGTGCGCGTGCTTACGCGGCTGGCCGAGGCGCTGGGTACGGCGCCAACCGAGCTGCTCGCCGACATCCCCGCCCCCGCAGAGGACTAATACGTCCTGGGATTTATCGGTCCTGCATCGAAGCACTCAATGCCATGACCGAGAACGACCCACTTCCGAAGTTCGGAGCCAACCTCCGAGCAGCCCGCGAGCAACGCGGGCTGTCTCAGGAGGCTCTTGCCCAGCGCGCGGGTATGGATCCTGCTGAGGTCCGGCGCCTTGAGAGCGCTCGGCGGGATCCGGGAATCCGCATCGTCACTCGCCTCGCCAGGGGACTTGGCGTTGCCCCTGCCCAACTGCTTAGGGGTATCGAGTGAGCACATTGGGGACCGTTGCCTTGGCGACGGTCCCAGTCGCTACCGCACTCGTCGGTGCCCGTGCCGGGGCACGCTGGCAGAGCGGGACCGCGAAGGAAGCTGAGCTGCGAAGCCTGCTCGATCGCGGCACGGTCTCGCTCCCCCAGATCGCGCTCAAGCTCGGATGGGCACGCGCCTTTCTGGAGCGAGAAGGTCCCGGAGCAAGTCCAGCTAGTCGAAGTCGCCTTGAGGACTTGGACGCGGCCCGTGTTTCAGCCGAAGAGATCGGCGATCTGATTCGCACGCACGCTGGCGAGGACCACGCGCTCTTTCGTCACTTCGTCGATGCGCTCCGCGCCGCAGAGATCGCTCGTGACGAAATGATCCGCGTGGCCGATCTACCGCCCGAAGAGAGATGGGATTTGGAGTCGAGCCTTAGCGCGGTAGACAACTCTCGCAGCGCCTTCCAGAAGCACCGGACTGCCTTCCTGCACGCGGCACACGAACGCATCTCCAAGCGACGCTTCTAGCCGCGTCAGCGCGACGGCTCGCGGCGTTCGTGAGCAACCCGATACACGCTCGGCCGACTCCCGGTCGGATGACGTACACCGAACGCCAGCGCACGCAGGACCAGCGGTCGAGTCGGATGGGCGGCCGGAATGAAAACCAAGCCGAAGCGGCCGGTCGGCCACGGCACATACGTCTTGACGCACCCCCCAAGATTCGTGCCGTCACGGCCTTCGGCATCACAGCGCTTGAGCCGCGTCATGGGCAGGCCATCGTTGCGCTCCAGCTCGCGGCGGAAGGCGTCGAGCGCGACACGGGCGCCTCCGGGGAGGTGGTGCAGATCCTCGGCGATGGCCTGCTCATCGAAAAGGACGGGCACGACGGGCCCGGCGGGGCTGTCCGCCACCGTTAGCCCTCGCCGTCGGTGGGCAGGTGCCCGAAATGCCGGTCGAACTCCTGCGGCGTCAGCTCGCGCTCGCCGTGCCGGGCCAGGATCGCTGCGACGCTGAGATCGGGCCGCAGCACGAGGCGACCGTCCGCTCGCTGGTCCTCGACCACGTAGTCGCCCGAGAGATCCCCCGTCAGCTTCACATGAGCCTGCTCCATGGCTCCTAGTGTCGCATGGCCGCGGGCGGAACCGGGACGTGGGCGGTGTCGGGCACTTCAGCCGCGGCCACTTCGAGGCCGCGAATACCCCCACACACTTGCACTCCCGCCACGACGGGCGATCTCGGGGTCTCCGACCGAGGCGTGAGTACGCGGCGCCGAGTGGTACCCGCGGCCGGTACCCACGATAAGACCGCGTCTCACCACGGCCTTCGCCAAAAAGAAAACCCCGCCAGAAGCGGGGCCTTCCGAAGGGTGAGCGACGGGACTTGAACCCGCGACCGCCTGGACCACAACCAGGAGCTCTACCAGCTGAGCTACGCCCACCACGGGTCGGGAAGGACTCTACCAACGGGGGCTGCGGCGCAGCCCCCGGCACGGGCCGCGCCGCGGTGCGGCGGCTCAGACCGGGGCGTAGACGCCGTCGGCGCCGAGCCGGGTCACCACCGAGGTGACGGCCTCGACGAGCTCCTCCGCCTCCGCGTCGGTCATCGACAGCGGCGGCGAGAGGACGACGTTGTGGCCGCAGTTGCGCACGATGACGCCGTTGTCCGTGCGCGCGACATCCTCGACCGGCGGGCTCGGCAGCAGCGGCGTGCGCGACTCCTTGTCCGTGACGAGCTCGATCGCGAGCATCATCCCGACGCCGCGCACCTCGCCGACGGTCGGCAGCGCCTCGAGCGGGCGCAGGCCGCCGAGCAGCAGCTCGCCGGTCTGACGAGCCCGGTCCAGCAGGCCCTCCCGGCAGATGATGTCCAGGTTGGCCATCGCCACGGCGCACGCGGTCGGATGGCCGTTGTACGTGTAGCCCATCGGGAAGCCGTGGTCGCGGCCGAGCACCTCAGCCACCGCATCGGAGACGAGCACGGCGCCGAGCGGCATGTACCCGCTGGTGATGCCCTTCGCCGTGACGATGATGTCCGGCTCGACGCCGAAGTGCTGCGCGGCGAACCAGTTGCCGGTGCGCCCGTAGGCGGTCACGACCTCGTCGAAGATCAGCAGGATGCCGTGCGCGTCGAGCAGCTCGCGCACGCGCGGCCAGTAGTCGTCGGGCGGCACGATCATGCCGGCGACGCCCATGATCGGCTCGCCGATCATCGCCGCGACTCTGTCAGCGCCGATCTCCTCGATCGTGCGCTCCAGCTCGGCCAGCAGGAAGTCGGTCGGGTCCTGCCCGTCGAACAGCTCGCGGCGGTAGGGCCACGGCGGCGTGAGGTGGCGCACGTGCGGCAGCATCGGCCCGAAGCCCTCGTGGTAGATCGGGAAGCCGGTCGCCGAGCCCGAGCCGTAGCCGACGCCGTGGTACGCCTGCCCGCGGGCGAGGATCCAGTTGCGGTCTCTGTCGCCGCGACGGTGGTGGTAGTAGCGCGCCATCTTGATGGCCGCCTCGTTGCCCTCCGAGCCGCCGCTCGTGAAGTACACATGCGAGACCGACTCGGGCGCGATCGAGAACGAGCCGCTCGGCAAGCTCGATCGCGCGCTCGTTGGAGAACTCCCAGAACGACATGAAGTACTCGAGCCGGCGCATCTGCGCGGCGGCCGCGTCGGCGATCTCCTCGCGGCCGTGTCCCACCTGCGCGAGCCACAGCCCGCCGGTCGCGTCGAGGTAGTCGCGGCCCTCGATGTCGGTCAGGCGGCAGCCCTTGCCCGTCCGCATGACGACCCGCTCGCGGGTGCTCGTCGGCAGGTAGGGGTGGATCAGCAGGTCGCGGTCGCGCTGGACGATGGCCTCGGTGTGGCTCGCGGTGCTGGACGGCTGGCTCATGCTGCTCCTTGCAGTCGAGGTGAGGTCTCCGGGCGCGGCGATCGAGCCGACGAGCCATTGTGCGCGCGTGCCGGCGGGCAGCTCAAGCGCGACTCCAGCGGCATTGGATCGCCTCCCGCGATGCAGCGCCCGCCGGCGTTCACAGCCGCCCGCCGGCGGAGGCGATCGCGCGCCGGTGCGCGTCGCGCGCGTGGACGTGATGCTCGGCCAGGAGCGCCTCCGAGGTCGGCAGGTCGCGTCCGCGCAGGGCGGTGGCGATCGCGACGTGGTCGTGCGCGAGCCGCTCCGGCGCGCTGCCGCCGCGCACGAGCACGGCGGAGAGGACGGACGGCATCCGCAGCTGCTGGTAGGCGCGCACCAGCGTGTCGTTGCCGGCAAGGCCGATCATGTGCTCGTGGAACGCCTCGTTGGCCGCGACGTGACGACCCACCGACTCCGCGTCGAGCGCCTCACCGGCGTCCGGAGCCGTCGCCTGCGCGAACGCGATCAGCTGCTCGAGCTGCTCGTCGGAGGCGCGCTCGATCGCCAGCCGCGCGGCGCCGCGGTCGAGCACCAGCTTGGCGTCGAACGCCTCGTCGGAGCGCGCGACGTCGATCGGCACCTGATGGAAGCCGGACGGCTCACGCGTGACCAGGCGCTCGGACAGCAGCCGCATCAGCGCCAGCTCGACGGCCGGCACCGGGACCTGCACCAGCTCGGCGATCTCTTCGGGGTCGAGCCGGCGGTCGAGCGGCAGCGCGCGGGCGAGCACGGCGCGGCGGACCTTCGCAAGCGCCTCGTCCTCGGCGGCGATCTCCAGCCGGCCGAAGCGACCGCGGTAGTAGGCGAGCGGCGTCCCGGGGGCGACCTGCGCGTGACGGACCTCGGCGAGGTAGACGCGGTGGGTGCCGCCGTCGACCGTCTCGGCGACCTCGCACTCGATCGTCGCCAGCGCGTCGCGCAGGAGCGGCTGGCCGAGCGGGCCCCGCACCAGCTCGACGCCCTCGAACTTGTCGTCGCGCGGCATCGCGAAGCGCTGGGCGAGCTCGTCCTGCTCCTCGCGCAGGATGCTCACGCCGAACGCGCCCGTGCGCGAGATCGCCTCCTGCGTCGGGGAGCGCCGGTGCAGGCAGACGGTCAGCATCGGCGGATCGAGCGACAGCGAGGAGACCGCGCTCGCCGTCATGCCGTGGTCCGTGCCGTCGTGCGTCGTGATCACGGCGACCCCGCTCATGAAGTGGCTGATCACATGGCGGAACTGCGCCGGATCGAACGGCGGATGGGACATCGCGTCTCCTGAGGGTTCGGGGCGTGCCACGGCGCCTCAAGTATCTGAACGACCGTGCGGCGACGGAATAGCGATTCGCGTGCCGCGGGAGCACGCGATCCGATGCAGGCTGGATCGGGCGCCGCGATGCGCCTCTGCGGAAGGTTCAATTTGCGCGACGCGGGCCGTGCGGGACACTCACCCGATGGAGCAGCGCGTCGAGCACGACCTGCTGGGAGAGCGCGCGGTTCCGGCCGACGTCTACTGGGGGATCCACACGCTCCGCGCGCGCGAGAACTTCCCGATCACGCAGCAGACGATCGGGCACGCGCCCGACCTCGTCGTCGCGCTGGCGCAGATCAAGCGCGCCTGCGCGAACGCCAACCGCGAGCTCGGCCTGCTCGACGCCGAGCGCGCCGACGCGATCGAGGTCGCCTGCGTGGAGATCGCGGAGGGCGCGCTGCACGACCAGTTCGTCGTCGACCTCGTGCAGGGCGGCGCCGGCACCTCGACCAACATGAACGCGAACGAGGTGATCGCCAACCGCGCGCTGGAGCTGCTGGGCCGGCGCCGCGGCGACTACGCGCACCTGCACCCCAACGAGCACGTCAACCTCAGCCAGTCGACGAACGACGTCTACCCGACCGCGGTCCGCCTCGCGCTGATCGCCGGCGGCGACCGTCTGCGACCGGTGGTGCGCACGCTGGCCGACGCGTTCGCGGCGAAGGCGGTGGAGTTCGCCGACGTCCACAAGGTCGGCCGCACGCAGCTGCAGGACGCCGTGCCGATGACGCTCGGGCAGGAGCTCGGGGCGTACAACGCGACGCTGTTGGAGGACGTCGAGCGCATCGCCGAGGCGACGGCGCTGCTGCACGAGATCAACCTCGGCGCCACCGCGATCGGCACCGGGATCACGACCCCGCCGGGCTACGCGTCGAGCGTCTGCAGGCACCTCACGGCCATCACCGGGCGGCCGCTCGCGACCGCCTCCGACCTGATCGAGGCGACGCAGGACGCCGGCGCCTTCGTGCAGCTCTCCAGCGTCCTCAAGCGGCTGGCGACCAAGCTGTCGAAGATCTGCAACGACCTGCGCCTGCTGTCGTCGGGTCCGATGACGGGGCTGGGCGAGATCCGCCTGCCGGCCATGCAGGCGGGATCGTCGATCATGCCGGGGAAGGTCAACCCCGTCATCCCGGAGGCGGTCAACGAGATCGCGTTCGTCGTGATCGGCAACGACATCACGGTCACGATGGCGGCGGAAGCCGGCCAGCTGCAGCTCAACCCGTTCGAGCCGATCATGTTCCGCGCGCTGCACGAGAGCCTGGGCCTGCTCACATCCGCGTGCACGCTGCTGCGGGAGCGCTGCGTCTGCGGCATCGAGGCCGACCGCGACGTGCTGCGCCGGCGTGCCGAGGCGCCGATCGGCCTGGCCACCGCGCTGAACCCGCACATCGGCTACGAGGCGGCGAGCGCGGTCGTGCGCGACGCGCTGCTGACCGGTCGCACCGTGGCAGAGCTGGTGCTCGAGCGGGGCCTGCTCGGACGCGAGCAGCTCGCGACGATCCTGGGTGCGGACGTCGCCTGAGCGGCGCCGTGCGGCGCGATTACGCCCGCGAGCACGCGGGACCGGGCTCAGGCGACCCGGCGCTCGCGCGTGCGCCGCGCCCGCAGCTCGGACGAGCTGACCTTCGCGCCGTCCGCCCGGCGCACAAGCGGCGGCGTCAAGACCTCGAGCCCCGCGGCACGCAGCCATGCGACGTCGCCCTCGCGCCCGCGGCCGAGCGCGAACTCCTCGCCGACGCACAACGCCCGCACGCCGAGGCGCTCACGCAGCGCGCTGACGAAGCCGGCCGCGCTGACGCCCGCGAGCGCGCGCGTGAACGGGACGACGGCGACGTGGTCCGCGCCGGCGGCGCGCAGGCGCGCGACCCGCTCCTCGACGCTGCACAGGTCGGGCTCCCCGGCGCCCGCGCCGAGCACGGCGTCCGGCCGCGGCGAGAACGTGACTGCGACGCAGGGGACGCCGCGCGCCGCAGCGGCCTCGCGCGCGGCGGCTACGAGCGCGCGATGGCCGGCGTGCACGCCGTCGAAGGTCCCGATCGTGGCCACGCACGGCGCCGGCCCCGACAGCGCCGCGCGCAGGGCCGCGAGCGCGCGCGGATCGTCGTGCGACGGCTGCCCCATCGCCAGATCCTCAGCGCTCGCGGGGCGGGCCGCAACGGAGCTTTCCGCGTCGGGGGATCGCGACATCCGATGCCTCAGCGCAGCACCGTCTCGACGAGGCGCGCGACGAGCGCCTCGCCGGCGGCGAGCTGGCCGGCCTCCAGGTACTCGTCGGCGGCGTGCGCGACGCGCATGCCGCCCGGGCCGCACACGACCGTCTCGCAGCCCAGGCGTGCCCGGTAGAGACCCGCCTCGGTGCCGAAGTCGACTGCCCCGCCGGCCGGGCGCCCCGCCAGCTCGGCGACGCGCGCCGCCCAGGCGCCGCCGGGCGCGGCGTCGAGCGGCGGATACGCGGCGACGCGCTCGACGGCGACCTCGGCCTCACCGGTCGCGGCCTCGACGGCGGCGACGATGCGGGCGACGACCGACTCGACGTCCTGACCGGGCAGCACGCGCGTCTCGACGCCGAGCTCGCAGGCGTCGGGCACGATGTTGAGGGCGACGCCGCCGCGGATCGGCCCGATGCCGATCGTCGCGTGCGGCACCGCGAACGCGTCGTCGCGCAGCTCGGCGGCGAGCGTCTCCTGCAGCGCCTCGAGCGCGAGGATCGCGTGCGCGGCGGCGCGCACCGCGTTGACGCCGGCCGCGGGCGTGCTCGAATGCGCGGCGCGGCCGCGCAGGCGCACGCACAGCGCCGCCTTGCCCTTGTGGCGCTCGACCACCGCCAGCTCGGTCGGCTCGCCGACCACCGCTCCCGCCAGCGGCGCGGCGACGCCGCCGTCGGCCAGCCACTGCAGCAGCGGCTCGATCCCGGCGCAGCCGAGCTCCTCGTCGTGGGAGACGGCGACGTGCAGCGGCGCCCGCAGGCGCGCGCCGGGCGTGCGGCCGGCGACCGCGAGCGTCGCCGCCAGGAAGCCCTTCATGTCGGCCGTGCCGCGCCCGTAGAGCCGCCCCCCGGCGCGCCGCAGCACGAACGGGTCCGCGCTCCACGGCTGCCCGTCGACGTCGACCACGTCGCCGTGCGCGGCGAGCAGCAGGCCGCCGGGGGCGTCGGCCGGGCCGAGGACCGCATGCAGGACCTGCGCGTCGGCGCGCGTCCCCGCGAGCACGTGGACGTCGGCGCCGGCGTCCCCGAGCAGCCCCGCGACCTCGGCGATCAGCTCGCGGTTGGACGTCCCGGCGATCGCGGGCCGCGCCACGAGCCGTCCGAGGATCGCCTCCGCGTCAGCGCTCGCCATCGCCGAGGCCGGGCACCGTGCCCGACTCGATCGCCGCCCGGCAATGCTGCTCGAACGCCTCCACCAGGCGGGTCCTGCGCACGTGCTCCAGGCGCGCCAGGCCGAGGATCATCGGCCGCGGGTCGCCGGCGATCGGCACCGTGCTGAGCGGGCGCCCGTCCAGCGCCGTGCTCGTGTGCGGCCGCGCGTTGACGATCGTGTAGCCGAAGTCGTTGGCGACCATCGTCCGGATCACCTCCGGGTGCACGGAGCGGTGCGCGATCTGCGGCACGACCCCGGCCGACGCGAACAGCTCCTTGAAGTAGTCGCGGCTGTACGGCAGGTCCAGCAGCACGAGCGGCTCCTCGGCCAGCTCGGCCATCGTCACCGAGCGGGCCCCGGCAAGCGGATGGCCGGCGGCGAAGACCGCGTGCGGCGCGAGCGAGGCCAGCGGCAGGAACGCGAGGTCCGCGCTCAGGTCGAGGTCGTAGGTGAGCGCGACGCTCAGCTGGCCCGATCGCAGCGCGGCCACCAGCTCCTGCTGCCCGGCCTCGACCATCTCCAGCCCGACCGCCGGATGGCGCGCGCGGAAGTCCTGCCCGAGCCGCGGCGTGACGAGCGGCGCGAGCGTCACGAGGCAGCCGAGGTGCAGGGTGCCGCTCAGCTCGGTGGTCAGCTCCGACGCGAACCGCTCCAACGCGTCGGCGCCCTCCAGCAGCGCCCGCGCCCGCTCGAGGAACTGGCGCCCCTCGGCGGTCGGCGAGATCCCGTGGGCGTGGTGGCGGATCAGCAGCTGGACGCCGAGCGCGGCCTCGAGCTGCGCGATCGCCGCCGACACCGACGACTGCGCCACCGGGATGTTCTGCGCGGCCTCCGTCACGCTGCCGGCTTCGGCGGCGGCGACGAAGTATTCGAGCTGGCGCAGCGTGAAGCGCATCGTGGTGACCGTCGTGAGTGTGGCACGGCCGCTCGTCATCAGACGCTGTCCCGGTACTTGATCCAGGTCGTCTTGAGCGCCGTCACCTGATCGAGCGCGTGCGGCGAGAGGTCGCGGCCGAAGCCCGAGCGCCGCATGCCGCCGAACGGCGTCTGCGGGCTGAGCGCGTCGACCGTGTTGACGCTGACGGTGCCGACGCGCAGCCGCGGCGCCACCCGGTGGGCGCGATCGAGGCTCGAGGTCCACAGCGAGGCGGCGAGCCCGTACTCGCTGTCGTTCGCCAGCGCGATCGCCTCGGCCTCGTCCTCGAACGAGCCGACCGACAGCACCGGCCCGAAGACCTCCTCGCGCGCGATGCGTGCCGTCGCGGCCGCGCCGGCGAAGATCGTCGGCTCGACGAAGAAGCCGCGCCCGCCGACCTGCACCTGCCGGCCGCCGCACACCAACTCGGCCTCCGCGCGGCCCGCCTCCACCATCGCCATCACGCGCGCGGCGTGCTCCTCGCTGACGAGCGCGCCGAGCTTCGACGCCGGGTCGAGCGGGTCGCCCGGCGGCATCGCCTGCGCCCGCGCGACCACGCGCGCGAGCAGCTCGTCGTGGATCGAGCGCTGCACGAGCAGGCGGGAGTTGGCCGAGCAGACCTCGCCCTGGTTGAAGAAGATCGCCGCGCAGGCTGCGTCGGCGGCCGCGTCGAGGTCGGCGACGTCCTCGAAGACGAGGTTCGGGCTCTTGCCGCCGCACTCCAGCCACGTCTGCTTGAGGTTCGACTGGCCGGCGTACTGCAGGAACAGTGCGCCCACCTCGGTCGAGCCGGTGAACAGCAGGCAGTCGACGTCCTCGTGCAGTCCCAGCGCGCGGCCGGCCCGCGGCCCGTCGCCGGTGACGACGTTGAGCACGCCGTCCGGCAGCCCGGCCTCCGTCGCCAGCTCGGCGAGGCGCAGCGCCGACAGCGGCGACTGCTCGGCCGGCTTGAGCACGACGCTGTTGCCGGCCGCCAGCGCCGGCCCGAGCTTCCAGGAGGCGAGGTCGAGCGGGAAGTTCCACGGCACGACGGCGCCGACCACCCCGAGCGGCTCGCGGCGCACCAGCGCCAGGTCGCCGGGTCCCGTCGGCGCGATCTCGTCGTAGCGCTTGTCGATCGCCTCGGCGTAGAACTCGAAGACGGCGGCCGCGCTGGGCACGTCGATCGCATAGGCGTCGCCCACGAGCTTGCCCATGTCGAGCGAGTCGAGCAGCGCCAGCTCGTGCGCGTGCTCGCGGATCAGCACGCCGAGCCGCAGCAGGACGGCCTTGCGGTCGCCCGGCGCGCTGCGCGACCAGGCACCGTCCTCGAACGCCCGGCGCGCCGAGGCGACGGCGGCGTCGACGTCGACCTCGGTGCCGTCCGCGACGTCGGCGATCGTCGCCTCGGTCGCCGGGTTGACCGACGGGAACGTCGCGCCGGAGGCGGCCGGCCGGTAGCCGCCGTCGACGTACAGCTCCCCGCGCGGGCGCAGCGCGGCCGCCTGCGCGGTCCAGCCTGCGTGGTCGAGCGCGCTCATCGTGCGCCCTCCACCGGTGCGCCCGGATCGCCCGGCACGTCGTATGCGGGCGCGGAGGCCGGGTCGAGCGCCCGCGTCACGTAGTCGTCGCGCTGCGGCTCCCAGAGCGCCCACAGCTCCCCGAGCGCCGCGACGGGCTCCGAGCCGGCGTCGAAGTCGACGCGCAGGTCGGTCGCCGGCCACGGCAGGTTGCCCTCCCCGGTGGCGAGCAGGCCCGCGGCGAACAGCGGACCCTCCTCGCCGCCGGCCTCCACGCCGGCCGCGAGCGCCGCGAGCAGCCGGCTCTCCAGCTCCTCCGCGGCGTCGCTGGCCTCGAAGCGCTCCGCGATCGCGTCGAGCACGCTCGCGGAGGCCATCATGTTCCCGACGGCCGCCCAGTTCGCGCCCGAGCGCTCGGCGTGGTTGCCGAGCGCCCGCGCGCCGCTGAAGGTGGCGCTGCCGCCCTGCCCGTCGACCGCCGCCAGCTGGCGGAACTCGGCGTGGGCGGCGGCGGAGGCGACGTCGGCGACGGCCGTGGGCGCGTCGGCGCCGCGCGCCATCGCCGCCAGCAGCGCGGGACCGAGCCGCGGGTCGGTCACGTTCTGCGTCGCCGCCGCGCCGACGTAGGCGCCGACGTAGGCGCAGCGCGCCGCCACCGCGGGGCTGGAGGAGGTGAGCGCCATGCCGAAGCGCCCGCTGCGCTCGCAGCGCGCAAGCAGCGAGATCGTCATCGCGCATCGCCTCCCAGCACGGCGATCGCGTCGATCTCGACCAGCCACTCGGGCCGCGCCAGCGCGCTGACGACGATGCCCGTGGAGACCGGATGGACGCCCTTCAGCCAGCGGCCGATCGTGCGGTACACGGGCTCGCGGTAGCGCGGGTCGACGAGGTAGACCGTGACCTTCACGACGTGCTCGAGCCCGCCGCCCGCCTCCTTCAGCAGCAGCTCGATGTTGCGCATCGCCTGCTCGGCCTGCGCCTCGACGTCGCCGACGCCGACGTTCTCGGACGTGTCGAGGTCCTGGCCGATCTGCCCACGCAGGTAGACGGTGTCGCCCGCGACGACCGCCTGGCAGAGGTCGTTGTCGAGCTGCTGCTCGGGGTAGGTCTCGCGCGTGTTGAAGGGACGGATGCGGCGGTGCGCAGTCACGCGCCCGCTCCCACCTTCGACGCGCTCGCGCCCAGCACGCGGTCCGAGAGCCCGGCGGCGTTGCGCACGAAGTCGAGCGGCCCGTCGAAGTCGAAGTTGCGGTAGACGGCCGCCAGGTGCGCGAACGGCGGCGACTGCGCGAACAGCTGGAACGTGAGGCGGTGCCCGGCGTAGTCGCTGTTGAGCAGGTCGCGCGCGAACGCGAGCAGCTTGCGGCGATCCTCGGCGACCCACTGCTCGTTGATCGAGTAGTACTTCTCCAGCCACGGCGCCGTCTCCGCGGCGTGGAACGTCGCGCTGTCGGGCGTGATGCAGATCTGCCCGCCGCACAGCTCGCGCGCGATGTGCATCATCGCCGGAAGCTGCGAGCAGGCCAGCACGCGACCGGTGTAGAGCAGCGACTGGTTCGGCATCAGCAGGCCGCCGGGGCTCGGCTCGGCCGCGGCGACCGCCGCCGTCAGGTGGGCGTTGATGCCCTCGCGGTAGCAGGCCAGCGTCGCGAGCTTCTCCTGCACGGCCTGCTGGCGCTCGAGCCCGGTCTGGCGCACGTTGAAGAGCGCCGCGCCGATCAGCAGGTCGGCGACCTTCTCGAGCCGCTGCACGAACGGGAACGCCGAGTAGCGGTGCAGCGTCGCGCGGATGAAGGTCGCGGCGCGCGTGTGCCGGTAGAACAGCACGTCCTCCCACGGGATCTCGACGTCGTCGAAGATCACGAGCGTGTCGACCTCGTCGAAGCGGTTCGCCAGCGGGTAGTCGACGGCGGGCGCGCGGCCGGCGAAGCCGGTGCGGCAGATGTGCTTCATGCCCGGCGCGCCCATGTTCACGATGAAGCCGACCGCGTAGTCGGAGAAGCTCGGCGTCGCCCCAGTTGGCGATCGTCGGCTTCGTGAACGCCTGGTTGGAGTAGGCGGCCGCCGTCTCGTACTTCGCGCCGCGCACGACGATCCCGTTGTCGGTCTCGCGCACGACGTGCAGCAGCATGTCCGGGTCCTGATCCTGCGGGCGCTTGGAGCGGTCGCCCTTCGGGTCCGTGTTGGCGGAGACATGGAAGGGATCCGCCTGGACCGCGTGCGCGATGTGGCGCCGGATGTTCTCGGCGAAGCGCGGGTCGATCTCGTCGAGCACGTCGGCGCCGTCGGCCAGCGACCACATCTCGCCGACCGTCTCGTCGCCGACGCGGATCACGACGCCGCCGAGGTCGTCCATCACGGTGTCGACCGCGCGGCGCTTGTCGTACCAGTCCTCCTGCGTCGTCGGCGGCCGCAGGCCGATCGCGTTGCGCTCGCCGGTCTGCTCGTCGACGTAGGTCATGACGTCCTGCGTCGCGGGCTCGTGGGCGAGGTCGTAGATGCGCGCACGAGCGTCGACCATCGGCCGGAAGGCCGGGTGGGTCGTGACATCCTCGACGCGCTCGCCGTCGATCCAGATTGCGCGGCCGTCGCGCAGTGACTCTCGGTACTCGTCGCCGGTGCGGATCATCGATGCAGTGCTCCAGAGATCGGTCGTGGACCGGCCGGAGAGAGCCCCCGGCCGAGCGGACGGTCGTCGCCACCAGCGGCCCGCTGTGGCGACGACGCGATGCGCCGAAGTCTCAGCCGGGACCTGGATCGGGTCAATGGCAAGAGGCGGCGCGCTGGATCGAGCGCGCCGATGGCACGTGTGCGCACCGCGCGGCGCCTCACGCCATGTCCATGTGCCACGGCAGCTGTCCGTCGACGTCGCGGTCGCGGAACGTCGCCGCCGCGTTCAGCAGACGCGGGCACAGCATCTCGATGTCGGGCGCCGCCGGGCGCGGCGTGGGGACGCTCTCGACCGCGAGGTGCCAGTCGCGCGGCGAGACGCCCTCCCGCTGGGCCTCGTCGGCCACCCGCTCGACGGCTTCCATGTACGCCAGGTCCTCTGCGCCGACGACGCGCGCCTCCGCGACGGACAGCAGCGGCCCGTGGCCGGGCACGACCCAGCGGAGGTCGAAGCGGTCGAGCGTCTCCAGCAGGCGCTCGGTGGTGCGGCGCGCCTCGCGAAACGACCACCAGACCATCGGGTGCTGCGAGCGCATCAAGTAGTCGCCGACGGCGAAGACGCCCTCCTCCTCGACGACGTAGCCGAGCCCGTCGATCGCGTGGCCCTTGGCCTCCACGGTGCTGACGTGCAGGCCGGCGAGCTCGACGCGCGCGCCGGGCTCGACGACCATGTCGACGCGCGGCTCGCCCTCGAACGCGAGCCCCCACTTCGCCGACTCGCCCGCGATCTCCTCGCGACACGACCCGGCCCGCACGCGCGCGGCGCTGTCCGGTCCCATGACGGCCGTCGCCCCGGGGAACGCCCCGACGCCGCAGACGTGGTCGATGTCGGCGTGCGTCACCAGCAGGTGCGCGGAGCGCTCGCCCACGAGCTGCCGGACCGCGGCGATGTCGTGCGGGCTCCAGCAGGCGTCGACGACGAGCGCCTCGCCCTCGCGCACGACCACGATGCAGTTGCACGCCCAGACGGCCCCCTGCATGTGCGTGATGTGCGGTGCGATCTGGGTCTGGCGACCCGGCGCGTGCGCGCGCCAGGTCGTCGGGGTGCCACTGGTCATGCGGCGGCCTCCTCGGCGTCGGATCGTCTCTTGCGCCGGCGCCCGAGGACGCCGGCGAGCATGTCGTCGAGCTCGCGCGCGGGCACGAGCCCCGCGGGGCGGATCGTCATCGCGAGCAGCAGCACGATCCCGAGCATCAGCTGCGGGAAGCCGAAGACCTCGGGCGTGTGCAACGGCCCGATCGAGAACGCCCGCATCGACCTGACGGCTCAGCTCGGTGATGATCGTCACGAGCGCCACGCCCGCCACCGGGCCCGTCGTCGTCTGGGCCCCGCCGACGATCAGCATCGCGACGAGCGTGAACGTCAGGTCGAGATAGAAGCTGGTCGGCGAGAAGGCGCCGAGGAACACGGCGAGCGCGATCCCCGCCCCTGCGGCGATGACGGCGCTGAGCAGCCACGCCGCGAGCCGCAGCGTGCGACGGTCGACGCCGGCCGACGCCGCCGCCATCCCCGAGTCGCGCGCCGCCCGCAGCCCCAGCCCCCAGCGGCTCTGGCGGAACGCGTGGGCCGCCGCGATCGCGACGACGGCGGCGATCGTCGCCGTCGCGACCGACAGGTTCCCGGCGACGCCGTAGAACGTCTGCGCGCCGCGCGTGAAGTCGGTCGCCGCGAGCAGCAGGGCGTTCGTGCCGAGCAGCAGCGCGAGCGTCGCGATCGTCCCCGACTGCGGGGTCAGGCGCATCATCGCGAAGCCGACCGGCACCGCCGCGAGCCCGACCGCGGCGAGCGTGACGAGGATCGCGAGCGGCGGCGAGAGCGAGATCCCGTCCAGCCATCCCGGCAGGTTCGGCAGCGCCCCGGAGCGGATCGTCGGATCCAGCGTCAGCAGGCCGTACGTGTAGGCCGCGACCGCCATGAACGCCACGTGGCCGAACGACAGGATGCCGGCGTTGCCGCTGAAGGAGGCGATGCCGACGACCGCCACCAGGCTGATCAGCGCCGTCAGCACCGTCGCCTGCCGGACGTTCGCCGCCGTCGCGAGCACGACGAGCGCCACGAGCGCGAGCGACAGCGTCGCCACCGTGCGGGCCGTGCGCGCATGACGCGTGCCGGCGGTGACGGCGGGCACGGCCTTGGCCGCGGTGGCGGTCATGCGCGCGCCTCCTCGAGCCGGCCGCCGAGCAGGCCGCCGGGCCGCACGGCCAGGAACACGATCAGGATCCCGAACAGCAGCACGTCGCGATACGGCGCAGCGGAGGCCGGGAGGTACGCCTGCAGGAACGTCTCCAGCAAGCCGAGCAGCAGGCCGCCGGCGACCGCGCCGGCGAGGCTCCCCATGCCGCCGATGACGGTCGCCACGAACGCCTTGATGACCGGCACGATCGCCATCAGCGGATCGACCGTGCCGCGCTGCGCGACCCACAGCACGCCGGCGATGCCCGCCAGGATCCCGGACAGCGCGAAGGTCGCCGAGACGACCGAGTTGGCGCGCAGTCCCATCAGCCGCGCCGCGACGAAGTCGTCGGCCGCCGCGCGGATGCTCACGCCGAAGACCGTGCGCTTGAGCACCAGCGTCAGCGCGACCACCGCGGCGATGCACACCAGCAGCGAGAGCAGCTCGAGCCGCCCGATCTGCACGCCCAGCAGGTCGACGTTGCGGCTGAGCCACGGCGGGAAGGCCACCGCCTTGGGCCGCGGCGAGATGAAGTTCTGGTAGGCGAACTGCAGGATCAGCGTCACCGCGAAGCTCGTCACCAGCAGCGTGACGGGGTCGGCGCCGCGGACGGGACGGAACGCCACGCGCTCGAGCACGACCGCCGCGACGCCGCCGGCGAGGATCGCCAGCGGGACGGCGACGCCGAAGCCGACGCTCGCCGACGTCAGCGCGAACAGCGCGTAGCCGGTGATCGTCATCAGCTCGCCGTGCGCGAAGTTGATGAAGCCGAGCACGCTGAAGACGAGCGCGAGGCCCAGCGCGAGCAGCGCGTAGGTGCCGCCGAGCGCGAGGCCCGACACCAGCTGTTGCAGGAACTCGGTCATGCGGCCGCCTCCGATGCCAGTCCGAGGTAGGCGCGCTCGAGCTCGCCGCCGCGCAGCTCGGCCGCCGTGCCCGCCCCGACGAGCTCGCCGCGCGCGAGCACGTACGCGCGGTCGGAGATCTTGAGCGCGACGTGGGTGTTCTGCTCCACGAGCAGCACGCTGACGCCGCGCTTCGGCAGCTCGGCCACCAGCTCCAGCACGCTCTTGACGAAGATCGGGGCGAGGCCGAGCGAGGGCTCGTCCAGCATCAGCAGTCGCGGTCGCGACAGCAGCGAGCGCACGATCGCGAGCTGCTGCTGCTCTCCGCCGGAGAGCGTCCCGGCGAGCTGCTGGGCGCGCTCGGCCAGGCGCGGGAAGCGCTCGAGCATCTCCGCACGCGTCGCCTTCACCCAGGCGCGGTCGGATGCGGCGACCGCGCCCAGGCGCATGTTCTCGTCGACCGTCAGGTGCTCGAAGACGTGACGTCCCTCGGGCGTGAGCGTCAGCCCGGAGCGCACGATCGCCTCCGGCGGGCGCCGCTCCAGCGACGCGCCGGCGAACGTCACCCGTCCCGCTCGCGGTCGCACCAGCCGCATGATGGCCGCCATCGTGCTGGTCTTCCCGGCCCCGTTGGGGCCGAGGAGGGCGACGATCTCGCCCTCCCCGACCTTCAACGAGAGGGACCGCACGGCGGTCACCGGGCCGTAGGAGACCTGGAGGTCCTCGACGGTCAGCAGGTCGGGCGATCCGCTCACGGAGCCGGGACGTTGTCCGGGTACGGCACCACCTTGATCAGCGTGAAGTGGCCGTTGTCGATCTTGACGAGCGCCTCCGACTTCTTCGGCATGCGCAGCTGCGGGTCGTACGTGATCGTGCCCGTCGTCGCCTGAACGTCGGACAGCGAGCCGATCGCGTCGCGCAGCGCCTTGGGGTCGGTGCTGCCGGCCTGCTGGGCCGCGCTGTCGATGATCGTCGCGACGTCGCTGCCGATCGCCGTGAAGATCGACTCCGCCGGCTTGCCCGTCGTTCTCCTTGACATGCGCGTAGAAGTCCGCGAGGGGGCTGCCCTTCGTCGGGAACGCGTGCGTCGTGAAGACCACGCCGTTGGCCGCCGGCCCGGCCGCGTCGATCGTCGCCTGCGCGTCGAGCGCGTCGACGCCGAGGACCGGGACCTTCACTCCGGCCGCCCGCAGCTTCTTGATGAAGACGGGGAAGTCCGGCAGGTACGCCGAGGTCATGATCACGTCCGGCTGCGGGCTGAGCTGCTGGATCTTGGCCACCTGCGCGTCGAAGCTCTGCCCGCCGAGCTGGAACGTGCCGGTCCCGACGACCTTGCCGCCGTTGGCCTTGAACACCTCGCCGAAGTAGCGCGGCAGCTCCTCGGTGTAGCCGGAGTCCGGCGAGCCGAGCAGGTACGCCGTCTTGTAGCCCTGGTCTCTCGCGTAGTTGGCGAGCACCGTCGACTGGGCGTTGTCGCCCTGGACGGAGAGGAACATGAAGTCGCCGACGTTCTGCGGCAGCGTCGGGGTGGTGGCGCAGCTGCTGAGCGCCGGGATGCCGGCCTTCTGCGCGACTGCGCCCGCCGCCAGGGAGGGATCGGAGTCGCACGGCGTGATCAACAGGTCGACGCCCTGCGAGACCAGCTCCTGCGCGGCCGCGACGGCCTCCGCGGGCTCGGAGCGGCTGTCACGCGTCGTCAGCTTGATCTTGGTGCCGTCCGCGCCGGCTCTGCTGTTGATGTCGGCGACGGCGACCTTGAGTCCCTGGAGGACGCCGCCGTCGTAGGGGGCGAGGATGCCCGTGAAGCCGCCGACGTAGCCGACGTTGAGCGTCTGCCCGCCGCCGCCGGACGTCTGGCCCGTCGTCGAGGAGCTCGTCGAGGCGTTGTCCGACGATCCGCACGCGGCGGCGCCGAGGCCGAGGGCCGCGCACGCGCCGACGATGCCCAGTCGATGCCAATAATTCACCTGTTGCCTCCATCGTGAGGTTCGAGAGGCGACCCGAGGTACGCCTCGATGACAGCGGTGTTCCGAGCAATCGCGTCCGGTACGTCGTTGGCGATCATCCGACCCTCGCTCAGCACCGCCACCCGCGAGCACAGCCGCATGATGAGCCGGAGGTCATGGTCGATCACGAGCAGCCCGACGCCCCGTGCCCTGCCGATCTCCGCCAGCGTCGCCAGCAGGTCGTCGGACTCCGCCTCGTTCATGCCGGCGGCGGGCTCGTCGAGCAGCAGGTAGCGGGCGTCGGTCGCCAGCGCGCGGGCGATCTCGAGACGTCGCTGCAATCCGTAGGGCAGCTCGGCGGCGGAGCGGTCCGCCGCGCCGAGCAGGTCGAAGTCGGCCAGCAGCTCGGTGGCCGCGCTCCTGGCGCGATGGCCGCCGGCGCTTCCGAACGCGAGCGCCACCTCGACGTTCTCGCGGGCCGTGAGCGTGCCGAACAGCCGGATGTTCTGAAAGGTGCGTGCCACGCCGGCGCGCGCGATCCGATCGGCGCGCCAGCCGGTGATCTCTGCGCCGTCGAGCGTCACGCGGCCGTTCGTCGGATGCACGAGACCCGAGATCACGTTCAGCAGCGTGCTCTTGCCGGAGCCGTTCGGGCCGATCAAGCCGACGATCTCGCCGGCCGCGACGGCGACGTCGACGCCGTCGAGCGCCCGCACGCCGGAGAAGTCGTGCGCGATGCCCTCGGCGGACAGCGCGAGCGACGCCGGCGTCGCGGTGGAAGGGGTCGTCGTGGCGAGGGAGGTCACGACGGCTATCCTGGCCGCCTCTCGGCAGCGGACGCAATGGCCATTTCCGGACCGCTGGAGCGTAGAAGTCGATACGCACGTCGGCGCCTTGTCACCACGGGGGTTGTCACCATCCCGCCCACTCACCGAACGGTGACTTGGCGCGTAAGCGGGAGCGCTCCGTCGCGCCCGCCCGCTGCATGCGTCCCGCGCGGCGCATAGGCTGCACGCGTGCCGAGCTCACAGCAGGGGCGACCTGAGCAGCCCGAAGCGCAGGACGGCGCGCCGGCGCGCGGCGCGCTCGTGCTGACCACGCTGATCCTCGTCGCCGGCGTCGCGAACCTGAACCTGGCGGTCGCGAACGTCGCGCTGCCGGACATCGCGAAGGACTTCGACGCCGGGCAGACGGGGCTGAACCTCGTCGCAGTCGGCTACTCGCTCGGGCTGGCGGCCTCCGTCCTCTACCTCGGCGCGGTCGGCGACCGCTACGGGCGCAAGCTGATGCTCGTCCTCGGGACCGCGCTTGCGATCCCCGCCTCGCTGCTCGCCGGCTTCGCGCCCTCGCTCGGCGTGCTGTTCGCCGCCCGCCTGCTCGGCGGCCTTGCCGCCGGCCTCGCCTTCCCGACGACGCTCGCGCTGATCACCGCGCTGTGGTCCGGCGCCCGCCGCACGCACGCGATCGCGCTGTGGTCCGGCATCGGCGGCGCGATCTCGGCCCTCGGCCCGCTGCTGTCGGGCGCGCTGCTGGAGCACTTCGACTGGGGCTCGGTGTTCCTCGTGACGCTGCCGCTCGCGCTCGTCGCGCTCGTGCTGGCGGTGCGGCTCGTGCCTGCGCACGTGAACGAGAACGACCGACCCGGTCGACAACCTCGGCGGCGTCCTCTCGGTCGTGCTCGTCGCCGCGCTCGTGCTGGCGATCAACTTCGCGCCGGTGCCGAGCCGCGGCGCGCTCGCAGCCGGCCTCGCGCTCGTCGCGATCGCCGCCGGCACGGCGTTCGTGCTGCGTCAGCGCCGCGCCGCCGCCCCGCTCTACGACCTCGGCGTCGCGAGCCGGCGCATCTTCTGGGTGGCCGCGTGCGCGGGCATCATCGTGTTCGGGTCGCTGATGGGCGCGATGTTCATCGGCCAGCAGTTCCTGCAGAACGTGCTCGGCTACTCGACGCTCGGCGCCGGCGCCTCGATCCTCCCGGCCGCGTTCCTGATGGTGCTCGTCGCGCCGCGCTCGGCGAAGCTCGTCGAGGCGCGCGGCGCGCGCTTCACGCTGCTGACCGGCTACGCCTTCTGCCTGCTCGGCTTCGTCGCGATGCTGCTGCTGTGGAAGGACGGCATCCCCTACTGGAAGGTGTTCGTCCCCTACGCGCTGATGGGCATCGGCGTCGGCTTCGCCGGCACGCCCGCCTCGCACTCGCTGACCGGCTCGGTGCCCGTCAAGCGCGCCGGAATGGCGTCGGGCACCGCCGACCTCCAGCGCGACCTCGGCGGCGCGATCATGCAGTCGATCCTCGGCGCACTGCTGACGGCCGGCTACGCGTCCGCGTTCGCGAGAGCGATCGCCGCCTCGCCGAACGCCTCGCAGGTGAGCGACAGCGTCCAGGGCCAGCTCGAGAAGTCGTTCGCGAGCGCCGCCGACGCCGCGCAGCAGTACCCCCAGCACGCCGACGCGATCGTCGCCGCGGCCAAGTCGTCGTTCGTCTCCGGCGACAAGTGGGCCTTCACCGCCGGCATCGTCGCCGTGCTGCTCGGCGCCGCGCTCGTGCGCTTCCGCTTCCCGGACCGCGAGGGGGAGCAGGCGCTGCTGGCGCGCTACGCGGCCGAGGACGACGGCGCGCCGGCGCGCCCGTCCACCGTCTGAGCAGGCGGCGGGCGACGCCGCGCCGTCACGGCGCGGTCGCCGGCACGTCCACGCGCAGCTCGGAGAGCAGCCGCCGGATCGCCTGGTCGACGGCGCGCTCGTCGATCCGCAGCGCGCTCGCCGCCTCGTGCTCGTCGCAGCCCTCCAGCAGCATCGCCAGCAGCGTGCGGTCGTCCGGCTCCAGGCGGCCGTGGACGTCCTCCAGCAGCGCGCGCGGCGGCGCCTCGATCGGCCGCTCGCCGCGGTTGACGAGCCGCAGCGTCTCGAACAGCTCGCCCGCCTCCGCCCCCTTCCCGAGCAGCCCGTCGGCGCCGGCGACGAGCGCCGGCAGCGCGAGCGCCGGACTCGCGTACGCCGAGTACAGCAGCACCTTCAGCTCCGGCATCCGCTGCTTGATCTCGCGACACAGCTGCAGCCCGTCGCGGCTCGGCAGGTGGTAGTCGAGCACGACGACGTTCGCGCGCGCCCGGCCCAGCATCGTCCACAGTCTCTCGTCGCCCGGATTGTCTCCGGCGAACACGAAGCCCGGCTCGAGCATGATCACGGTGCGCAGGCCGGCGCGCAGCGCGGGATGGTCGTCGACGATGGCGATGCGGATCATGCGGCCCCTCCAAGGACGGTCGCCGGGACTTCGAGCGCGACGACGGTGCCGCGCCCGGCGAGTCCCGGCTCGATCGACAGGTGCGCCCCGATCGTCGCAGCGCGGCTCTCCATCGCGAGCAGCCCGCTCGCGTCGGGCCGCCGCGCGTCCGGCAGCCCCTGGCCGTCGTCACGCACCAGCACGCGCAGTGCGTGCGCGTCCTGCTCGACGGCCACGTCGATCGCACTCGCGCCGGCATGGCGCAGCGCGTTCGTCAACGCCTCACAACCGATCCGGTAGACGTGCGCGGCGACGAGCGGCGGCAGCTCGGCGGCGACACCGTGCACCGCGATCCGCGGCCCGTTCGGCTCGGCCAGGTCGTCCGCGCGTGCGCGCAGCGCCTCGTGCAGCGGCCGGCCCTCCAGCGGCGAGCGCAGCTCCGCGAGGCTCGTGTCCATGTCGGCGGCCGCCGACTCCAGCTCCACGGCGGCGCGCTCCACCGCGTGCGCGAGATCGCCGTCGAGCCGGCGCTGGAGCGAGCTGACCATCAGGTGCGCGGCGTGGACGCGCTGCTTGGCGGAGTCGTGCAGCTCCCACGCGATGCGCCGGCGCTCGGCCTCGATCGCGAGCCGCTCGCGCCGCGCTCGCTCGCCGCGCAGCTGCCGCAGCGCCTCGGCCGCGTAGGCGAGCCCGCTCACGAGCGAGAACGGCAGCAGCAGGTGGATCGCCAGCGTCTCGTAGGAGATCGCCCCGAAGTCCCCCGGCGGCGCGGGCCCGCCGGTCGCCGCGAGCGCCGCGTAGCCGAGCGTCACGCCGGCCGCCAGCCACACCGCCCAGCGCAGCCGCACCTGCACGGCGGGCAGCGGCAGCGTCGTCAGCCACAGCGGGTAGTAGGGGCTGCGCCAGTCGCCCGAGTCGAGCACCATCGCGAGCACGATCGCACAGTCGGCGAGCCACGCCACCGGGTTGCGGCGCAGCGACGGCGAGAGCGCGAGCGCGAGCGTGCTGAGCGGCCCGTAGGCCAACAGGATCACCTCGTACGGCTGGAGCCCGCGCAGCGTCACGAGGCCGGCCGCGAGCGCGCTCGTGGCGAGACGCGCCGCGAGCAGCAGCGCGAGCCACGGGCCCTGCTCGCCCGCGACGAGCTGGTGCCGGCCAGCGGTGATCCGGTCGCGTCGCACGACCCCTATCTTGCCCGACCGCGCCGCCGGGACCGTCCTCGCCCTACTGCCCGGCGTCGTCCGAGACGTATCTCGCGACCGCGTCGATCTCCTCCGCCGAGAGGTCGCCGCTGAACGAGGGCATCCCGCCGCCGCCGTTCTCGACCTGGCTCTTGACCGCCTCCTCGCTCGGCTGGAGGTCGTCGAGGTTCGGGCCGACGTTGCCGTGCGCATCGGCCGCCGCAAGCGTGTGGCAGCTCGCGCAGCCGGCCGAGGCGAACACCTCCGCACCGTCCGGCCCCTTCGCCGGCGTCGTCGCGGTTCTCGTCCGCGTCTGCGTGCTCGTCTGCTGCTGCGTCGTCGCCGGCGGCGCCGCGGAGCCGCTCGTCGTCTCGCCGCCGCCGTTGCTGCTTCCGCCGCAGCCGGCGATCGCGGCAGCCGCGAGCAGCGCGACCGGGAGCGCATGGGTCGGTCTCATCTCACGGCACCACCTTCCGCTTCGGAGTCGAGGTCGAGGCTCGGTTCGCCGCACAGCCTCTCAAACCCTGCCGGGAACGGCGCGCACTCACGCGTTCACCGCCGACAGCAGCCACAGGCCGAGGCAGGTGAAGCCCACCATCACCGTCAGCATCCAGTACTGCGATCTGAGCGCGGCGCGCGGGTCGCGCGAGAAGACGGCGAGCGCGCGGTCGTGTGCGAGCACGAGGCCCGAGACGTGGCCGGCGATCAGCGCCACCACCTGCACGTACCAGATGCCGGCAGCCGAGATCAGCGTGTAGTCGACCTGCCAGCTCGCGGTCCCGAGCAGGTTCGCGCCCGTCCCGAGCGGGTCGGAGGCGAGGTACGCCAGCGCCTGCCCCTGGAAGGCGAGCAGCGAGAAGTAGTGCGCGAGCGCGTAGGCGAACGCGATCGGCGCGAGCGTGTGCGCGAAGGTGCGCGACAGCTCCCGCGGGTCGCGCCGCGGGTCGACGGTGCGCATGCCGCGAATCCCGAGCCCGTAGAAGCCGGCGATCGCGCCGATCGCGATCGCGAGGCCGATGCTGAAGGCCAGCTCGTTCGCGACCGTGATCGAGCAGCCGATCCCGGTGAAGACGTCCTGCAGCTTCGGCGCGACCTCGACCCACAGGACGCCGTTGGAGGCGCCGTCGAACGTCGTCGTCCCGATCAGCACGCACAGCAGCGCGACCGTGCCGGGCACGAGCTCCAGCCGCGGCAAGCCGGACAGCGGCGGGCGCACGCACAGCTCGCGCCCGCGCGTCTCCCACACCGAGATGCGCGAGCAGAGGTTGAACCAGACGCCGAACGCGTCGGCCCGCTCGCTCCACGTGCGCTCGCCGTAGACGCTCATGCCGAGCACCTGCACGAAGCCGTAGGCGAGCGCGAGCATGCCGAGCGTCGCGGGCACGTCGCGGTCGACGTAGACGAGCTCGACCCAGCCGAAGGCGACGATCCCGGCGACCGCGGGCCAACGTCCGAGCCACGCCGGGTACGCCATCGGCTCGGCGTCGAGGCCGCGGCTCACGCGCCGCCCGACCGTCGAGATCGCACGATAGACGGCCCGCCACGGGCTGAACAGCGCGAACACGTCGCCGAGCAGGACGCTCAGCACCGGAATCCCGACCCAGAAGGCGACGTAGATCGCCGTCGGCGCGAGGTTCGCGGTCGGCACCGAGGTGCCGGCGAAGGCGGCGTAGACGACGACGCCGTAGAGGGCGACGCCGATCAGTCCGCACAGCGGCCGAACGCCGCGCGGGATCCTCAGCACGCGCCGGAGCCGCGGCTGCTGCAGGCGCGGTCTCGGCCACAGCACGCCGAGCGCCACGAACGACGCGATCAGCACGATCGCGGCCGCCCACGCGAACATCCACGCGGGGATCGGCAGGTCGGCGCTGCCCGAGATCCCGTGCGCCTGCGCCGCGGCCGGCGCGAGCGCCCCGGCCGCCAGCAGCCCCGCGGCGAGCGCGAGCGACGCCCGCGCGCGGCCGCGGGCGACGACGGTCATCGCGCCTGCTCCCCGCCCGCGCCCGCGCCCGCGCGCCGCCGCCGCACGAGCACGACCGCGCCGACCGCCAGCAGCACGAGCACGACGAGCGAGACGACCGCGGCCGTCGGGAAGGACGAGCCGGCGCCCGGCTCGCCGACCCACGTGAGCGTGCCGGCGATCGCGCCCGGCTCGCCGGCGACGACGATCGGGACGCGCCAGTCGAAGACCTTCGTCTCCTTCGTCTGGTCGGTCACCTGCGGGGGGACGGGGCGCGCGCGGTACTTGATGCGCGGGTCGTGCCACCGGTAGCGGCCGGTCTTGTCGATCGTGACCCAGTCGACGCCGGCCGTTCCGGCCTCGCCCGCGCCGTGCTCGTCGGTTCCGTGCTCGTCGGCGCCGTGGGCGAGCAGCGTGACGCTCGCGTAGAGGTTCGCGTCGGCGCTGTCGTGGGCGTCCTGGCCATGCGGCCCGGACGGCGCGTTCTCGCCGGCGGCGAGCGCGGAGCGCGCGTTGACCTGCACCGTCCCGTCGGCCAGCAGGCGCGCGTACGGCCTGCCCTGCTGGTCGACGACCGTGACGTCCTTCCCGCTCTGGTTGACGATCGACAGCGCGTCGTCGTGGTCGAGCACGCTCGCGGTCAGGCCGTCGGTCGGCGGCGTGACGTCGCGCACGACGGAGCGGTAGTTCGGGTCGCCCTCGTGGGCGAGCGCGGGGACGGCGGCGAGCGCGGACAGCGACGCGGCCAGGACGAGCGGCGTCGCGCGTCGGCGCGCGCGGATGAGACGGTTCATGGGACTCCTTCGCGAAGGTCGGGATCGGTGTCGCGGCGCCACGAGCGGGCGCCGGCGACGTCGCCGGTCCCGGTGGCGCTACGCGAGCGGAGCTGCGGCGAGGAGGTGCTGCGGCGGCGCGCGTCCCGCGGCGGCACGCGCGAGCGGCGCCGCGATACGCAGGACGGGCAGGACCGGGATCGCCTGCCCGCCGAGCCGGACCGGCGCCCGCAGTCGCAGCCGCAGCGGCGCCAGCTCCGCGAGCGCCGAGCCGGCGAGCGCACCGGCGCGCAGCGCGAGCGCCAGCAGCCCGCCGACGAGCAGCGCGGACGGCAGCGCCCACCAGCCACCGCCGCCGAGCACCGCGGCGACGCCGGCGGCATGCCCGCCGGCGAACGCGCCCTCGAGCAGCTCCTGCCCGCTGAAGATCGCGACGAGCGCTCCGCTCGCGAGCAGCCACGCGCCGACGCCGGCGCGGCGCCTCGCGCCGGCCCCGCCGCCGGCCCGCGCCCAGCGCTGCACGAGCCCGCCGAGCGACGCGCCGAGCGCAAGCGCGGCCAGCAGCACGATCCACGGCGTCAGCGACGACAGGTAGGCATGCCCCTGCGTCGCGAGCGCACGCGGCGCATCGGCGCCGAACGCCAGCTCGTAGCGCAGCTGATGGACCAGCAGCGCCGCCGCGGGCATCAGCGCCGCGCCGCGCAGCGCGGGCGGCACCTGGGCGAGCAGACGCGGACGATCGGCGACCGGAGGCATCGCGCGACGCAGGCTATCGCGGCCGGCCTGGCGGAACCGTCCTGCCCAGGGGTCGTCCTGCGAGCACAGGGCAGGACGCTCGGTCGCGCGGGCGGCGCCGGGTCAGCCGACCGGCACGCCCTGCTTGGCTTCGCGCGCTCTCGCGCGCATCGCCTTCACGCGTGCGTGCGGGTCGAGCTCGACCTTGCGCAGGCGGACGAAGCCGGGCGTCACTTCGACGCACTCGTCCTCGCGCACGAACTCCAACGCCTCGTCGAGCGTCGGCGGCGCGGGCGGCGTGAGGCGCTCCAACTCGTCGGCGGTCGAGGAGCGGATGTTCGTGAGGTGCTTCTCGCGCACGATGTTGACCTCCATGTCCTCGGCGCGGTTGCTCTCGCCGACGATCATGCCGTTGTAGACCTCGGTGCCGGGCGCGACGAACAGCGTGCCGCGGTCCTGGAGACCCATCAGCGCGAACGTCGTCACCTTGCCGGGCCGGTCGGCGACTATCGAGCCGGTCGGGCGCAGGCGCAGCGGCCCCTGCCACGGCTCGTAGCCGTCGAAGACGTGGTGGAGGATCCCGGTCCCGCGCGTCTCGGTGAGGAACTCGGTGCGAAAGCCGATCAGCCCGCGCGCCGGCACGCGGTATTCCATCCGCACCCAGCCGGTCCCGTGGTTGACCATCTCCCCCATGCGGCCCTTGCGGGTCGCGAGCAGCTGCGTGACGACGCCGACGTGCTCCTCCGGGATGTCGATCGTCATGTGCTCCATCGGCTCGTGCAGCACGCCGTCGATCTCCTGCGTGACGACCTGCGGCTTGCCGACGGTCACCTCGTAGCCCTCGCGCCGCATCAGCTCGACGAGGATCGCGAGCTGCAACTCGCCGCGGCCCTGGACCTCCCACGTGTCGGGCCGCTCGGTTCCCAGCACGCGCAGCGACACGTTGCCGACCAGCTCGGCGTCGAGGCGGCTCTTGAGCAGCCGCGCGGTGACCTTCGTGCCTCTCTCCTGGCCTGCGAGCGGCGAGGTGTTGATGCCGATCGTGACGGACAGCGACGGGTCGTCGACGTGGATCACCGGCAGCGCGCGCGGGTCCTCGGGATCGGCCAGCGTCTCGCCGATCGTCACGTCGGAGAGGCCCGCTATCGCGATGATCTCGCCTGGTCCGGCCTCGTCCGCCTCCACGCGCTCCAGCGCGTCCGTGACGAACAGCTCCGTGACCTTCACGCGCTCGATCGAGCCGTCGGTGCGGCACCAGGCGACCTGCTGGCCGCGTCTGAGGACGCCGTGGCGCACGCGGCAGAGCGCGATGCGGCCGAGGTACGGCGAGGCGTCGAGGTTGGTGACGAGCGCCTGCAGCGGGTGCTCTGGATCGTGCTCGGGCGCCGGCATGTGCTCGACGATCAGGTCCAGCAGCGGCTTGAGGCTCTCCCCCGGCACCGGATGCTCGGGGTCGTAGTCGACCGACGCCCAACCGTCCTTCGCGTTCGTGTAGACGATCGGGAACTCGATCTGCGACTCGTCCGCGTCGAGGTCGAGGAACAGCTCGTAGACCTCGTCGATCACCTCGGCGATGCGCGCGTCGGAGCGGTCGACCTTGTTGATCACGAGGATCACCGGCAGCCGTGCCTGCAGCGTCTTGCGCAGCACGAAGCGCGTCTGCGGCAACGGCCCCTCGCTCGCGTCGACGAGCAGCAGCACGCCGTCGACCATCGTCAGCCCGCGCTCGACCTCGCCGCCGAAGTCGGCGTGGCCGGGGGTGTCGATGATGTTGATCTTCGTCTCGCCGAACTGGACCGCCGTGTTCTTCGCGAGGATCGTGATGCCCTTCTCGCGCTCGAGGTCCATCGAGTCCATCACGCGGTCGGCGACCTCCTGGTTCGCACGGAACGCGCCGGACTGGCGCAGCAGGCCGTCGACGAGCGTCGTCTTGCCGTGGTCGACGTGGGCGACGATGGCGATGTTGCGGAGATCGGAGCGGGAGGCGGTAGGCACCCGGCCACTGTAGGGAACTCCGCGCCGCGACCGCTTCCATCTGCGCCCACGAAGCCGAAGAACGGCGGCGCGCTCGACGGCGGCGCGACGCCGCCGCCGTCCGATCGTCCGCCGGGCTTGTCAACGGCCGGCCGGGCGGCTAGGAATTGACGCCTGGCTTCAGAACCTCCGGGAGGTCCTTCGATGCGCCGCATCCTGCTCTGCTCGTGCTCCGCCGCCGCGCTCGCGGCGCTCGCCCTTCCGGCCGCCGCGCCGGCGCTGATCCAGGTCGACCGCGGCATCGCGGGCGCGCGCCTCGGCAACACCGCCGCGCAGGTCCACGCCGCGCTCGGCAGACCGAAGCGGACGCTGCACGGCCACAACGAGCTCGGCGCCTTCGCGGAGGAGCGCTACGCCGGCCGCATCGCCGTCACCTACCAGGGCGGCGCGACCGTCACGTCCGTCTCGACGCGCGGCCTCGGCGACCGCACCGCCCGCGGGGTCGGCGTGCGCTCGACCGAGCGCGCGGTGCGCAGGCGCGTGCGCGGCGTCAGATGCGAGACGGTCGCCGGCATCCGCTCCTGCCACACGAACGACTTCCTCGCGGGCAGACGCGTCACCGACTTCCTCATCCGCCACGGCCGCGTCTTCCGCGTCACCGTCGGCTTCGTGATCGACTGAGCCCGGCGGTCAGGCCGCGCGCCCGTAGCGCTCCGCCGCGCGGGCGCGCGCCTTCGCCGCCTCGACCTCGCGATCCTTCGGCGGCACGGTCGTCACGAGCTGGTCGAGCAGGCGCGCGGAGGCCGCAGCGACCTCGTCGACCGCGCGCTCGAACGCCTCGGCGTTCGCCCGCGACGGTCTCGTGGACCCGCTGATCTTGCGCACGTACTGGAGCGCCGCCGCGCGCACCTCGTCGTCGGTGGCCGGCGGCGCGAAGTTGTGGAGCGTTCTGATGTTGCGGCACATGCGCCCATCGTAGGCCACGCACCGCCGGCGCCAAGCCGCGCGTCAGGCCGCGACCGGCTCGGCCGCGGCGTCGCCGGCCGCCACCGCGCCCTGCCCCGGCCGGAAGCCGGTCGGCGAGAACTCGAGCGCGTCGTCCTCGATCGCGCCGCGGCGCAGCATCAGGATGTCGAGCGGGTAGTTCTGGCGCAGCCGCCACGGCGCGCGCTCGCCCTGCTTGGGCAGCGCGTCGAGCGAGCGCAGCACGTAGCCGGATCTGAGGTCGAGGAACGGCTCGGTCGGCCGCGACGGGTCGGGGCCGAGCGGCGTCACGCGGCGGTAGCCGTGCGCGTCCATGTGGTTGAGCAGGCGGCAGAGGTACTCGGCGCAGAGGTCGGCCTTCAGCGTCCAGGAGGCGTTCGTGTAACCGAGCGTGACGGCCGCGTTCGGCAGCCCGCTGAACATGATCCCCTTGTAGCCGACGGTCTTGGAGAGGTCGACGTCCTCGCCGTCGACCGCGACCGCCATCCCGCCGAGCAGCTGCAGGTTCAGGCCGGTGGCGGTGACGATCACGTCCGCCTCCAGCTCCTCGCCCGACTTCAGCAGGATGCCGCGCTCGGTGAACGTCTCGATCGTGTCGGTCGCGATCGAGGCGCTTCCGTTGCGCAGCGCCTTGAAGAGGTCGGCGTCGGGCACGAGGCAGACGCGCTGGTCCCACGGGTCGTAGCGCGGCGTGAAGTGCGTCGCGACGTCGTAGCCGGCCGGGAGCTGTCTCTCGACGCCTCTGCGAATCACTCTCTTCATGAAGTCCGGGAAGCGCCGCGACGCCTGGAACATCAGCATCGTCAGCATCACGTTCTTCCAGCGCACGACCGGGTAGGCGGCCTTCGCCGGCAGCACGCGGCGCAGCGCGTCGGCGATCGGGTCGCGCCCAGGCAGCGAGAACGACGTAGGTCGGCGAGCGCTGCAGCATCGTCACGTGCGCGGCCTGCTCGGCCATCGCCGGTACGAGCGTCACGGCGGTCGCGCCGCTGCCGACGACGACCACGCGCTTGCCGGCGTAGTCGAGGTCCTCCGGCCAGTGCTGCGGGTGGACGATCTGTCCTCTGAAGCGCTTTCTGCCCTCGAAGAACGGCGAGTAGCCCTTGTCGTAGCGGTAGTAGCCGGTGCAGCCGTAGAGGAACGAGCAGGTCAGCTGCTGCGTCTCGCCGTCCTCGCCGCGCTCGACGGTCACGGTCCAGCGCGCGTCGGGCGAGGACCACTCGGCCCGCACGACTCTGTGCTGGTAGCGGATGTGGCGCTCGACGTCGTGCTCGCGCGCCGTCTCGCGGATGTAGCGCAGGATCGAGGGCCCGTCGGCGATCGCCTTCGCCTCCTCCCACGGCTTGAAGCGGTAGCCGAGCGTGAACATGTCCGAGTCCGAGCGGATGCCCGGATAGCGGAACAGGTCCCACGTCCCCCCGCTCGCCGCGCGCCCCTCGAGGATCGCGAACGACGTGCCGGGGCACTCGGACTTCAGGTGACAGGCGGCGCCGACGCCGGAGAGGCCGGCGCCGACGATGAGGACGTCGAAGTGCTCGCTGGAGTCGGCCATGACGCGGCAGGCTAGCACGGTTTGAACGAAAGTCAGCCACCAGCGGCGCGCGTATGCGAGGCGGACTACGGATCGCGGTCCCGAGCCCTCCCCGATGCCGCCGCCCCGGACCGGTGGGACCGTGCCCGAAGGCCTCCGGCGAACCCGCCTCCACCCCAGTCGACAGGAGCAGCACGATGGCGACGACAGAGCACACGACCTTCGCGGCGCCCGGACAGCCCGGCAGCCCGGTGCAGCTCGCAGAGCGCTACGACAACTTCATCGGCGGCGCATGGACACCGCCGACCACCGGCGACTATCGCGCGAACGTGACGCCCTCCACCGGACAGGCGTTCTGCGAGGTCGCCCACTCCGGCGCGTCCGACATCGAGCGCGCGCTCGACGCCGCCCACGCCGCGAAGGGCGCGTGGGGTCGCCGCTCGCCCGCCGAGCGAGCCGCCGTCCTGAACGCGATCGCAGACGCGATCGACGCGAACCTCGAGATGCTCGCCGTCGCGGAGTCCTACGAGAACGGCAAGCCGGTGCGCGAGACGCTCGCCGCCGACATCCCGCTCGCGGCCGACCACTTCCGCTACTTCGCCGGCGCCGCCCGTGCCGAGGAGGGCCGCATCAGCGAGATCGACGACCAGACCTACGCCTACCACTTCCACGAGCCGCTCGGCGTCGTCGGCCAGATCATCCCGTTCAACTTCCCGATCCTGATGGCGGCGTGGAAGATCGCCCCCGCGCTCGCCGCCGGCAACTGCACCGTCGTGAAGCCGGCGAGCCCGACGCCGTGGTCGATCCTCAAGCTGCTCGAGGTGATCGGCGACGCGATCCCGCCGGGCGTGCTCAACGTCGTCAACGGCCCGGGCGCCGAGATCGGCCGCGCGCTCGCGTCGAACAAGCGGATCGCGAAGGTCGCCTTCACCGGCGAGACCGTCACCGGCCGGCTGATCATGAGCTACGCCGCGCAGAACCTGATCCCCTCGACGACCGAGCTCGGCGGCAAGTCCCCGAACGTCTTCTTCGACGACGTGATGGCGGCCGACGACGCCTTCCTCGACAAGGCGATCGAGGGGCTCGTGCTCTACGCCTTCAACAAGGGCGAGGTCTGCACGGCTCCGTCGCGCGCGCTGATCCACGAGTCGATCTACGAGCCGTTCATGGAGCGCTGCCTCGAGCGGATCCACGCGATCCGCCAGGGCGACCCGCTGGACCCGGCGACGATGCTCGGCCCGCAGGTCTCCCAGGCGCAGCTCAAGAAGATCGAGAGCTACGTGCAGATCGGCCGCGGCGAGGGCGCCGAGCTGCTGATCGGCGGCGAGCGCCCGCACCTCGACGGCGGTCTCGAAGGCGGCTACTACTTCGAGCCGACGGTGCTGAAGGGCCGCAACGACATGCGCGTCTTCCAGGAGGAGATCTTCGGCCCGGTGCTCGCGGTCACGACCTTCAAGGACGAGGCCGAGGCGCTGGAGATCGCCAACGACACGCTCTACGGGCTGGGGGCCGGCGTGTGGACGCGCGACGGCGCGCGGGCCTTCCGCATGGGCCGCGCGATCAAGGCCGGCCGCGTGTGGACCAACTGCTACCACCACTACCCGGCGCACGCGGCCTTCGGCGGCTACAAGCAGTCCGGCGTCGGGCGTGAGAACCACCGGATGATGCTCGACCACTACACGCAGACGAAGTGCCTGCTCGTCAGCTACGACGAGCAGCCGATGGGGTTCTTCTAGGCCGATGGCCGCGCACGCGACCAAGCGCGTGACCGCGACGCCGGGGGCGCTCGAAACGATCGAGCGCCTCCGGGCCGCGCACGGCCCGCTCGCCTTCTTCCAGTCGGGCGGCTGCTGCGACGGCACCGCGCCCATGTGCTACGGCGAGGCGGAGATGCCGCCGAGCCCGCACGATCTGCTGTTGGGTCTGATCGGCGGCGCGCCGTTCTACATCGACCGCGAGCAGGACGAGCGCTGGGGCTGCCCCACGTTCACGATCGACGTGGCGGACGGGCCGGCGGAGAGCTTCTCGCTCGAGGGTCTGCTCGGCGTGCACTTCGTCACGCGCACGGACGCGGCCTGTCCGGTGGAGCCGGCGGCGGCGCCGGGCGAGGCCGCCTGAGCCCGGGCGTCAGCGCTCCGCGATTGTCGCTGCGCGAGCGCGCTCGGCGCCCGCGACGTGGTCGCCGATCGCGTCGGTCAGCAGCGGCCACAGCCGCTCCGGCAGGCCGTGACCCATGTCGGAGACGACCATCAGCCTGGCGTTCGGAATCGCCTTCGCCGTCGCTCTGCCGCCGGAGAGCGTGATGAGCGGATCTCTGTCGCCGTGGATCACGAGCGTCGGCGCGGCGATGCCGTGCAGCCGCTTCGTGCGGTCGCCGGACGCGAGGATCGCCGCGAGCTGGCGGCCGGTGCCGCGCACGTCGGAGTCGCGATCGTGCGTGTCGGCGAGGTACGCGCGACCCTCGGGCGTGTCGAGCACGTCTCCGGGCGCGCCGATCGCGGTCAGCACGCCGAGCATGTGCTCGACGTAGGCGTCGCGCTCGCGCGGGGCGGGCTTCAGCAGCACCGGCAGGATGTGCGGCTTCGGCTGGCCGGCGCGGCGACTGCCGGTCGTGGACATGATCGAGAACGAGCGAGCGGACCCGCTTCGGCCTGGAGACGGCGACGGTCTGAGCGATCATCCCGCCCATCGAGAACGCCCGCGAGGTGGACCGAGTCGAGTCGGAGCGCGTCGAGCAGGCCGACGGTGTCGAGCGCCATGTCATCGAGCGTGTACTGCTCGGCGCCGAAGCGGCGGGTGAGGAGTCTCATGCGCGACGGCGGCGGGATCCGCATGTGCGTCGAGCGCCCGCGGTCGCGGTTGTCGAAGCGCACCACGAACAGCCCCCGCTCGACCAGCTGCTCGATCAGCGCCAGCGGCCAGTGGACCATCTGCATTCCGAGGCCCATGACCAGCACCAGCGGCGGATCCGACCGGTCCCCGAACGTCTCGCAGCACAGCTCGATGCCGCGGCCGACGTCGACCATCTGCTCGCCGTCGTTGGAGGCGATCGCCGGCGGCTCGCCGCCCGCTCCCCCCCGGCCGGTCGCTGCGCTCATCGCCGACACGATAGAGCGCGGCGCCGGCGTGCACGCGCGGTGCCACCACCGGGGCGACCCGGCGATCACAGCCACAGGCTGTAGACCCGGCGCCGTGCCCGCGCGACACTCCGCCGCGTCGATGCAGTTCGACGACTTCATCGCCGAGATCGAAGCCGAGGCCCTCGCCGAGGGTCCGGACGCGGTGGCCGGGCTCGAGGCGTTCCAAGCCCACTTCGCCGAGGTGCGCGCCGCCCATCTGCTGCACCGACTGGAGCGCGTGGTCCGCCGCACCTACGCTCCGCACTGGCTCACGACGCCGAACCCGGCACTCGATGGCGATACGCCGATCCAGCGCATCGCGTCGGGCGACGCGACATCCGTAGAGCGTCTGGTGTCAGGACTCGAAGATCCCGGCGCTTGCTGACGACGGGATTCGAACCCATGACCTCCGCTCCCAAGATGCCACAGGGGACTGTGATCCCAGTTCCTTGCGGTTGGGTTCCCACATAGAACTGCGGCGCTTTTTCCCTGCTTGTTCCCTCCGGGGACGCAGTGGCCGTCGTAGGGTCCTCGACGTGACCCCGAGGGACCACCGCACGACCGACCCGATAACTGCGCTGGGCGAGTGCGCCGGGGTCGGCTTCTCGGATGGCGCCATCGCTCGTGCGGCAGACGCTCAGCCGGACGCCGTGCGGAGCTGGACCGTCGGGAGCGCGGAACCCACTGCAGCCGAAGCCGGGCGCCTCGCCGCGCTCGCATCGATCGCCCGACGACTTGCGCAGGTCATCAAGCCAGAGCACATCGCGACCTGGCTTGAGACAGGCAACCCGGCCCTTGACGATGACGCGCCGCTGGATCGGATCGCGGCGGACGATCATCGCGCGGTCGCACGGGTGGTTTCGGGCCTTGAGGACCCCGGCGCCAGCTGACGGCCTGCCCGCCGGTCGCAGCAGTAGTTTCGTCCCGTGAGCGAGAGCAGCCCGTCCTTGGCCGACCTCCGGGCGGATCTCCATCGCGCAGCCGAGATTGCTGACGTGACGCAGCGCACGCTGGAAGTCGTAGCCGTGATCGAGGAGGCCGCCGCGCCGCTCGCGATCCGTCCCACTGTCGTCGGCGGCATGGCGGTCTACTTCTGGACCGAGGGCGATGAGTTCGCCACGTACGACATCGACGTGGTCATGGCGGTCCCGGAGCGGCTCGCCGAGATCCTTGCTCAGCTCGGCTTCGTGCGAAGTAGAGACCGCCGGCATTGGGAGCTGCCCGGCACCGAGGTGCTGTTGGAGGCGCCCGGCGCCGACCTCGACGCCGGCACGCAGGTCGCCGTGATCGACTTGCCCTCCGGACGCACGGCGCGCGTGATCTCCCGCGTCGACATCCTGCTCGACCGCCTCGACGAGTTCCAGGCGACAGGACATCAGCTCGTCGCCCAGCAAGCGCTCGTCCTGCTTGCCGAGCTGACGGACGCCGAGCAAGCCGACCTCGATGCCCGCGCGCCCGGCCGCCGCCTGACCGTCATCGTGGACGCCATGCGCAGACTCGCCCGCGAGATCCCCTCGCGCAGCGAGCCGCCGGCCAGCGACGAGCTGCACGAGATCGCTCGCGCGGCGCTGCGTGCCGAGTACTCTCCAAGGCAGCCATGAAGCCGCAGAGGATCAACTACGAGGAGTGGCGCCGCGACGCGCCCCGCCGCCGCGCGCAGACCCAGAGAATCCTCGCCATGCTCGGCCCGATCAGACGCGACAGACCGCGTCATCCGACCGAGGCCGCGTTCCTGCGCCGCATCGGTACCCCCGAGCACCTCATCGGCCCCGACGCCTGACCGCAGCGCGCCGCGCCCGCGCTCCCCGGCTGCTCCGAGCGTCGCGAGGCGCCGAACGACGGCATCGAGGGGGAGGCGGAGCGCTGGCGGGTCATGCGCTCGTGTCTCAGCCGAAGGCCCCGTCGCGCAGCTCTGCGATGACGGCGAGCACCTCGCCGCCTCTGCCGGCCTGGATGCGCTCAGCGGGCCGCTTCTGCCGACGAACTCGGCCGCTCGCGCCGCGATCTGCGCCATGAGCGCGGCCACCTGCACGTCGTGCTCGACGTAGGCGATCGACCTGAGCGTCGCCGGCCTGAACGCCTCAGCGTCGGCCGGCTCGCCTTGGTCGCGCAGCACTCTCCACCCGAGCAGCGTCAGCCGGTAGACCCACTCGGGCGCGCCCATCGTCCGCCCCACGCGCGGCCGAAGCTTGTCCAACAGCCCGATGTCGTGCAGCAGTTTGAGCCGCTCGCGCACCGCGCTCCCGTACCGGCCCCAGAACATCGCGGTCAGCGCGCTCGTGCTCACGTAGCCGAAGTCGTGAACGAATCTCAGCAGCCGCAGATCGCGGTCCGTGACCGAGCAGGCCAGCGGCCGCTCGGGCCGTCTCCCCCACTGGATCCCCATGACGCCGAGATCGACGCCGGCGTCGCCGAGCTTGCGTGCGAGATCGTCGTCGATCACGCCGCGCCTGCTTGTTCCCGACGGCTCTGCTTGTTCCCTGCTTGTTCCCTCGGCCGATACCCGACGTATGGTGTGACACCGGCTCGGGTCCGGAAGTGCCGATTTGCAGGTGTTTCCTGCGGATTTGCGGCATCGGGGCGACGGGATTCGAACCCATGACCTCCTGCTCCCAAAGCAGGCGCGCTACCAGGCTGCGCCACGCCCCGCTCGGTCGAGTATACGGGCGGGCGGAGTGACCTCCGCACCCACCGCGCCGCTTCTCTAGCCTCGCCCGGCATGACCTCCATGCGCATCACGCACATCGGCGGGCCGACGGCGCTGATCGAGGTCGGCGGATGGCGGATCCTGACCGACCCGACGTTCGACGCGGCCGGGCGGAGATACAGCTTCGGCTGGGGGACGTTCTCGCGCAAGCTCGCGAGCCCCGCCATCGCCGCCGGCGACCTCGGGCGGGTCGACGCCGTCCTGCTCAGCCACGACCACCACGACGACAACCTCGACCCGGCCGGCCGCGCGCTCCTGCCCCGGGCGGGAGCCGTGATCACCACGCAGAGCGGCCGCAAGCGCCTCGCGGCGCAGGGCGCCCGCAACGCGCAGGGCCTCGCCGACTGGCAGACGACCCGCCTCGAAGCCGACGGCCGCGTCCCGATCGAGATCACCGCCACCCCCTGCCGCCACGGTCCGCCGCTCTCGCGCCCACTCGTCGGCGACGTGATCGGCTTCGCGCTCAGATGGGACGGCCAGCAGCACGGCGCCGTCTGGATCTCCGGCGACACAGTCCTCTACGACGGCGTGCGCGAGGTCCCACAGCGCCTGCGCGTCGGCACCGCGATCCTCCACCTCGGCGGCGTCCGCTTCCCCGTCACGGGACCGTTCCACTACACGATGACCGCGAAGGACGCGATCGAGCTGACCCGCCTCACGCAACCCCGCACCGCGATTCCGATCCACTACGAGGGCTGGAAGCACTTCCGCGAGGGCCGCGCTACCGTCGAGCGCGAGCTGGCCGCCGCGCCGGCCGACGTCCGCGACCGCTTCCGCTGGATCCCCATCGGCGAGCCCGTCGAGTTGGAGACATGACCCCCGATCCCGCGACCCACCGCTACGCCGCGCGCATCGCCTGGAACGGCTCCACCGCCGAGGGCTACGACACGTACACACGCGCGCACGACGCGAGCTGCCCGCCGGCGCGGACACAGCTCTCGCTCGATGCCGACGCGGCCTTCGGGGGCGACGCGGACAAGCTCAACCCCGAGCAGCTGCTCGTGCTCGCCGCCAGCTCCTGCCAGCTGCTCTCCTTCCTCGCCGTCGCCGCCCGCGCGCGCGTCGACGTGGTCGGCTACGAGGACGACGCCGAGGGCGTCATGCCGATGGACGTGCGGCCGGTGCGGATCACGCGCATCGTCCTGCGACCGACGATCACCGTCTCCGGCGAGATGCCCGACGAGGAGCGCCTGCGCCAGCTCGTCGACACCGCCCACCGGCACTGCTTCATCGCGAACAGCCTCACGAGCGAGGTCGCGATCGAGCCGACGTTCCGCGCCGCCGCCGGCTGACGCGCGCCCGCGCCCGCCGCGGCCGGCCTACGCCATCCGGCGCATGCGCCGGTGCGGCGCCGAACCCCCGTCGCGCGGCGCCTCGCTACGATGGGCGCCGCCCCGACAGGATCCCTGGAGCAGAGACAACGATGATGAAGGCGACCGCGCGACGGACCGGCACGTTCACCCACGAGATCGACGTGCGGGAGCACCGGATCCAGGCCGACGAGGCACACGACGCAGGCGGCGACGACGAGGCGCCCAACCCGCAGGAGCTGCTGGCGGCCAGCCTCGCCTCCTGCACCGCGATCACGGTGGAGATGTACGCCAAGCGCAAGGGCTGGGACATCGGCACGATCGAGGTCGAGGCCGAGTACACGCCCGCCGAGCGCGGCGCCCCCACGCGCTTCAAGCTGCTGCTGCGGCTTCCGAGAGACCTCACGAGCGAGCAGGTCGAGCGCCTCTCGGTGATCGCCGCCAAGTGCCCGATCCACCGCACGCTCGACGGCGAGGTCATGTTCGACGAGCGCATCGAGCTCGTCGGCTGACCGCCCGGCCCGCGCCACCCGCGCATCTACACTCGGACGCAGATGCGTCCATGACGACTCCAGAGACGCTGCGGGAGCGCCTCCGCGCCGCCACCGCCGAGCCGGCCACGGAGGCCGGGGACGGCGAGACCGAGGCTGCCGTGCTCGTGCCGCTGTTCGTCTCGGACGGCGAGCTGCACGCGGTCTTCACCAAGCGCCGCGAGGACCTGCGCCGCCATCCCGGCGAGATCTCGTTCCCAGGCGGCCGCCGCGACCACCCGCACGAGGCGCTGCACGCGACGGCCCTGCGCGAGGCGGAGGAGGAGATCGGGCTCGCCCCCGACGCGGTCGAGCTCGTCGGGACGCTCACGCCGGTGCGCACGTTCGTGACCGGCTACGTGATCTACCCCCACGTCGGGCTGATCGAGCCCGGCCACGTCGCGCCCGGCCACCCCTGGTCGACCAGCCCCGACGAGGTCGCGCTCGTGATGGAGCTGGGGCTGCACGCGCTGCAGGCCGGCTACGCGATCCGCCCCGTCACGCGGCGCGGCTTCACCTGGGACACCGACACCTACGTCGTCGGCGACCACTTCATCTGGGGCGCGACCGCACGCATCCTCGGCGACCTGCTCGCGCGGCTGGGGCTGCCGGCCGCGCAGCAGCAGCAACCCCAGACCTGACGCGCGCCGGTCGTCGCGCGCGCCTGCGGGCGCGGTCAGGCGCGCTCGAAGGCGAGCAGCTCGTGGACCTGCGCGAGCGCCGCCGCCAGCCAGGCGTCGTGGTCGGCGGGGTCCGCCTCCAGCAGCGCGTGCGGGATCTCCGACTTCTCGCATGCCGCGCGCACCGTCGCGGCACCGCTGCCCAGCAGCCCCGGGTCGACCGTCCCAGCAGACTCGTAGAGCAGCCCGCGCACGGTCGTGTCGATCGTGCGCTCGAGCAGCATTCTCAGCCGCGAGCCGTGCAGCGCCTCCAGCTTTTCCGCGGGTCCCTCGGCCGACCCCATCAGCCAGCAGAGGATCGTCACGCCGTCGAGCGCGTAGCTGATCGTGGCGATGCGGTCGGGGTCGCCGACCCACACCTCCGCCCCGGCCGCCTCGATCGCGCCGCGCCGCACCGCGTCGCGCGTGGTGCCGCGCACCGCGTGACCCTGCGCGCGCAGCGCCCGCGCAAGCGCCTGCCCGCGACAGCCACAGCCGACGATCAACACGCGCGCCACGGCGCGGCACCTTAGTCGCTCGCGCGCACGGGCGACCGGCCGGAGGCGCGACTCACAGCATGCCGCGGCGGATGTCCTCGTCCTGCAGCAGTCCGTCCACGGTCAGCTCCGGCTCGCCGCGCGCACGGCGCCGCGTGTTCGCGGCCTCCAGCATCTGCTCGAGGTCCTCCGCCTCGCGCACCGCCTGGGTGCGGTCGTGCTCGTGCGTGGTCTTCCAGCCGAGCTGCTCGGAGCCGCTTCCCGGCGTCGTGAAGATGCCGAGCAGGACGAACGCACCGAGCGCCAGCGCGATGGAGCCGAGGACGATCGCGAGAAACGCGTCCACCGTTCGAGTCTACCGCCGCAACTCGCATCCGAAGGCGGTGTTTCAGCAGGCGTCGGACCCGTCGCAACTTGTGACGGAGGAGGAGAGATCGTCGGCCGTGCGGATCGCGGAGACCCATCCCGCGGGCAAGCAGTGGCCGTTCGCCCGCGACCGCGATCCAGTCCCAGCACGGCATCCCCTGGCCGGCCAGGCACGCGCCGGCCCGGGACGACGGCCCCCGGCTCCCGGCCGCACAGCCCCCGCGGTCGGGAGTCGCGGCGGGCGCCGAACCGGCGGTTCCCGAGCTCCCCGCCGGGTAGCGTGTCGGCGCCTTCCCGTACCCCAGCGAGGACGCCGAGCGCCATGGACTTCGACCTCACCGACGAGCAGCGCCTGATCCGCGACACCGCGCGCGAGTTCACCGACAACGAGATCGTCCCGCGCGCACGCGACAACGACCGCAACGCCCGCTTCGACACCGAGCTGGTCGCGAAGATGGCTGCGCAGGGCTACCTCGGCGCGATCGTCCCGCGCGAGTACGGCGGTGCCGGGCTCGACTACATCTCCTACGGCCTCGTCGTCGAGCAGGTCGGCCGCGGCTGCTCCTCGATGCGCACGGTGATCTCCGTGCAGACCTCGCTCGTCTGCTCGGCGATCCTCAAGTGGGGCAGCGAGGAGCAGAAGCAGACCTACCTGCCAAGGCTGACCTCGGGCGAGTGGCTCGGCTGCTTCGGCCTGACCGAGCCGGACACCGGCTCCGACGCCGCGAACCAGAAGACGCGTGCGAAGAAGGTCGACGGCGGCTGGTCGATCTCCGGGGCGAAGATGTTCATCTCGCAGGGCAGCCACGCGAGCGTCGCGCTGATCTTCGCCCAGACGGACCCGTCGCTGGGCTACAAGGGCCTCGCCTGCTTCCTCGTCGACACGAGACAACCCGGCTACGCCGCGCAGCCGATCCACCACAAGCTCGGCCTGCGCGGCTCCGACACGGCGGAGCTGGCGCTGGACGAGGTCGAGGTGCCGGACGAGGCGATGCTCGGCGGGATCGGCGACGGCTTCAAGGTCGCGATGTCCGCGCTCGACTCGGGCCGCTACTCGGTCTCCTGCGGCTGCGTCGGCGTGATGCAGGGCTGCATCGACGCGAGCGTCTCGTACGCGAGAGAGCGCGAGCAGTTCGGCAAGCCGATCGCCTCCTTCCAGCTCGTGCAGGCGATGATCGCCGACATGGTCGTCGACATGGAGGCCGCCCGCGGGCTCGCGTGGCGCGCCGGGGTGCTGAAGGACCAGGGCAAGCCGTCGACGACCGAGACGTCGATCGCGAAGCTGTTCGCGACCGAGGCGGCGGTGCGCACCGCCAACATGGCGATCCAGCTGCACGGCGGCTCCGGCTACGTCGACGACCACCCGGTCGAGCGATACTTCCGCGACGTGCGCGTCACCACCCTGTACGAGGGCACCTCGCAGATCCAGAAGCTGATCATCGGCCGCGCCGCGACCGGGATCAACGCGCTCACGTGAGCACGGCCACCCCCCAGGTCGTCGGCGTCGTCGGCGCCGGCACGATGGGCGGCGGGATCGCCCAGCTGGCCGTCCTCGCGGGCGCGCGCACGCTGCTGCACGACCCGGACCATGCCGCGCTCGACCGCGGCGTCGAGGCGCTGCGAGCAAACCTCGCCAAGGGCGCCGAGCGCGGGCGCTGGAGTGCCGCGGAGGCCGAGGCCGCCGCTGCGCGCGTGGAGCCGACGCACACGCTGGAGGCGCTCGCGCCCTGCGAGCTGATCGTCGAGGCCGCGCCGGAGCGGCTGGAGCTGAAGCGCGAGCTGTTCGCCCGCCTGGCGACGATCGTCTCCCCCACCTGCGTCCTCGCGAGCAACACCTCATCGATCCCGATCACCGCGATCGCCGGCGCGGTGGAGCGACCGGAGCGCGTCGTCGGCATGCACTTCTTCAACCCCGCGCCGCTGATGAGACTGCTCGAGGTCGTCGCCGGCGAGGACTCCGGCGACGCCGCGCTGGCGAGCGCCCGCACGCTCGGCGCGGCGATGGGCAAGGTCGTGATCGACGCGGCCGACGGCCCGGGCTTCCTCGTCAACCGCGCGAACCGGCCGTTCGGCCTCGAGGCGCTCAAGCTCGTCACGGAGCGGGTCGCGAGCGTCGAGCAGGTCGACCGCATCGCGCGGCTCGGCGGCGGCTTCCGCATGGGGCCGTTCGAGCTGATGGACCTCGTCGGCGTCGACACCGGCTTCGACGTCGCGAAGTCGTTCCACGAGCTGAGCTTCGGCGAGCCGCGCTGGCGGCCCTCCCCCTTGAGCGCGCGCATGGTCGCCGCCGGCCGCACGGGCCGCAAGTCCGGTCGCGGCTTCTACGACTACCAGGACGGCCCGCACCGCCCCGACGACCCGCCCACACCCCAAGCCGAGCTGCCGAGCGGGGTGGGCGGGAACGGGTCGCCCGTCGTCGTGATCGCCGGCGAGATCCCGCTCGCACACCTGCTGCTGGAGCGCGCCGAGGCGGCCGGCTGGGACGCCCGCACCCCCGCCGAGACCGACGGCGCGGTGCCGTTCCTGATCCTCGACTGCGGCACCACCGAGGACGATCCGCCGCTCCAGGGCGGCCCGCAGGCGATCTGCTGCCACGAGGGGTCGCTGACGGCGCTCGACCCGGGCGGCGCCGCGGTCGGCTTCCACGCGCTGGCGCCGCTCGATCCGGGCGGGCTCGTGGAGCTGACGCGCGGACCCGACTCGCACGATGCCGCGGCCGCGGCCGCCGAGCGCTTCTTCGCGACGCTCGGCCTGCACACCGCGTGGGTCGGCGACGCGCCCGGCCTCGTGCTCGGTCGGGTCGTCTGCCAGCTCGTCAACGAGGCGGCGTTCGCGGTCGGCGAGGGCGTCGGCACGCCGGCCGACCTCGACGCCGGCATGGTGCACGGCCTCAACCACCCGCGCGGCCCGCTCGCCTGGGGCGACGAGATCGGCCTGGATCACGTCCTGGCGGTCCTCGATGCGCTGTGGGCCGAGCAGCGCGAGGAGCGCTACCGCGCCGCGCCGCTGCTGCGCCGGCTCGTCCTGTCCGGCCGGATCGGGCAGGCGACCGGCGAGGGCTTCTTCACCTACGACCTCGACGAGGAGAGCGACTGATGCACGCCGTCACCTTCCAGGCCCCCGGCGAGGTCGCGCTCGAGGAGGTCGCCGACCCGCGCCTCGCCGCGCCCGACGACGTGATCGTGCGCGTCGAGGCGAGCGGCATCTGCGGCTCGGATCTCCACATCTACCACGGGCGAGTGCCGGTCGGGAAGGGCTTCACGATCGGCCACGAGTTCGTCGGGACCGTCACGGACGCGGGCGACGCGGTCGAGCGCGTCGCCGTCGGCGACCGCGTGCTCGGCACCTTCCACACCGCCTGCGCGACCTGCACGCCATGCATCCGCGGCGACTACCACCGCTGCACGCACGGCCGCACGTTCGGCCACGGTTCGCATCTCGGCGACCTGCAGGGTGCGCAGGCCGAGCAGCTCCTGGTGCCGCGCGCCAACCTGACGCTGCGCCGCGTGCCGGAGGGCATGTCGAACGACGTCGCGCTGTTCGCCGGCGACGTGATGGGGACCGGCTACCACTCGATCGCCCACGCCGGCGTGAGAGCGGGCGACACGGTCGCGGTGCTGGGGCTCGGACCGGTGGGCCTGTGCGCGGTGCAGGCGGCGAAGGCGTCAGGCGCCACGCAGGTGTTCGCGATCGACACGGTCGCCGACCGGCTCGCGATGGCCGAGCGCTTCGGCGCCACGCCGCTGCACCTGACCGAGGACGACCCCAAGAAGGCGATCCGCGCCGCCACCGGCGGCGGGGTCGACGTGACGGTCGACGCCGTCGGCGACCCCGGCCCGCTCGCGATGGCCGTCAGCCTCACGCGCGACGCCGGCGTCGTCTCCGGGATCGGCGCCTACGCCGGCAAGGGCGAGGTCCCGCTCGGCCTCGCCTGGCTCAAGGGCCTCCAGCTGCGCCTCGGCCTCGCCAACGTGATCGCCCACGTCGACCGCGTCCTCGCCCTCATGACCGCCGGCATCCTCGACCCCACCCCCCTCGTCACCCACCACATGAAGCTCGCCGACGCCCCCGAGGCCTACCGCGTCTACGACGCTCGCGAAGCACTGAAAATCGTTCTGACACCTTGACCCGCCGCCGCGCACGCCGCCTGCTCCTCCCGCTCGCCGCCTGCGCACGCTGCTGCAGGCGCTGCGCCCGCGCGAGCCGAGATCGGCGATCCCGGCGCCTTAGCGCCGGTGCCCGCCCAGCGCGGCCGGCAGCAGCTTGAGCGCCGACAGCCGGGCACGCGGCTTCAGGCGGCCGCGCATGACCGCGTGGCCCGGATTCACGCGACCGGAGGCCACGTCGAGCCAGTCGTCCCAGCTCGTGCGCAGCGTCACGTCGGGCTTCGGCTCGCGGCCGCGCTCGACGACGGGCGTGCCGCCCGGGACGAGTCGCAGGACCCACGGATCGACGTCGCTGAAGGCGAACTGCACCGCCAGGCTCGTGCCGTTCGTGCTCGGCAGCTGGCGACGAACCGTGTCCATCACGAGCTCGATCGACGCCGTGTCCTTCGGCGCGCTGTGCTGTCTCTGGCCGAGCAGGCCGGCCTGGGTGAGCAGCGGCCCCCGCGTGGCGGTCTCACGCGGCGTCAGGTCGAGGGGGACGATCGGCGGCCCCGGCAGATCCTCCATCGGCATCCCGGCACTGCGCAGCTTCGTCTGCAGCGAGGTGACGCCCTCCTCGCCGATGTCTTCCAGCGAGAAGCCGAAGACCTCGGTGTAGTTGCGATCCCAGCCGGGCGGCTGCAAGACGGCCGCACCCCACGGCGTGACCTCGCGCAGCGTGTCCGCCACCGCGCGGCGGCAGCGCTCGTCGCCCGAGGCGACGTCCGCCAGCAGCTTCACGCCGAAGGCGATGTGGCGCTGCTCGTCGCGCGCGATCTGCGTCATCCCCTCGCGGAACGCGGGCATCAGGTCGCGGGTCTCCAGGTACGACGTGATGAAGTGCTGGCCCGGCTGCGCGAGCGTCGCCTCGATCACCATGTGGTAGAGCGTCACGGCCGCCGACAGCTTTGCCGGCGAGCGGTCCTTCCGCAGCTCGTCGGCCATCATGTCGAGCCGGTCGAAGACCTTGCGGAAGCCCCACGTCAGCTCCGGCTTGATCGCGTTCAGCCCACCCGCGGCCGTGCCGTCGCCGAGGCCGCAGACCTCGTGCATGAAGCGCTTGAAGAAGACGGCGTGACGCGCCTCGTCGACCTGCTGCGTCGTGAGGAAGTACTTCTGCTCCTCCAGCGGCGCGGCGTCGATGTACGGCGAGAGGTTGTCGGCGACGGCGTCCTCGCCCCAGAAGAACAGCGCGTAGTTCCAGAGGGCGGCCTTGCGCTCGAAGTCCGTCAGCTCCTCGCGCCACTGGCGCGCGTCCTCGGTGAAGTCGAGGCCCATCGCGCTCCAGTTGCCCTGCTCCCAGCGCGTGTACAGGTCCTCGTAGGAGATGAGGTCGGCGGCGCGCGTTGCGGACGACCCCGCAGCCGCGCTTTGAACATCGTTCAAGCTCATGCCGGCTACGATAGTCAGCGCCTTGAACGGAAGTCAAGAAACAGTCGCGGTCCCGGCCCCCCCGGCGCCGCCCGTTCCGCCCGCGCCGGCGCACGACCGGCGCGCCGAGCTGCTCGCAATCGGCCGCCAGCTGTTCGCCAAGCACGCCTACGACGAGCTGTCGATCGACGACGTCGCCGCCGCCGCGGGCGTCGCGAAGGGGCTGCTCTACTACTACTTCAGAAGCAAGCGCGGCTTCTACCTCGCGACGATCCGCGCGGAGGCCGACGAGCTGCTCGCGCTCGCCCAGCCGGACCGGGCGCTGCCGCCGGCCGAGCGGCTGCGCCGCACGCTCGACTGCTACCTCGCGTTCGTCGACGAGGCCTCCGACCGCTTCCGCGCGCTGCACCTCGCCGGCCTCGGCTCCGACCCCGAGGTGCGTGCGATCCGCGACCGCGACCGCGCCGAGTTCCTGCGCCTGATCGCCGAGGGCGTCGCCCACCAGCCCGAGCCGTCCCCGGTCCTGCGGACCGCACTGGAGGGCTGGCTGAGCTTCGTCGAGGGCGTCAGCCTCGACTGGCTCGACCACCGCGACCTCAGCGCCGTGCAGGTGCGCGAGCTGGTCGTCGCCGCGCTCGCCGGCTCGCTGCACGCCGCGCTCGCGATCGACCCGACGCTCGAGATCGACTTCGCAGTCCTCTGAGCGACGCGCGCGCCGCTGGGCGCGGCGTCCTCGCCGCTACGCCTCGATCGTCTGCTGCGACTCGCCACGCGCCGCGACCGCGGGCGGCGTGTCGCGCAGGTACCACTCGGCGTCCAAGGCGGCCTTGCAGCCGGAGCCGGCGGCGGTGATCGCCTGGCGGTACGTGTGGTCGACGAGGTCGCCCGCCGCGAACACGCCCCCGAGCGTCGTGCACGTCGAGAGGCCGGTCGTCTTCACGTAGCCGTTGTCATCGAGCTCGATCTGGCCGGCGACGAGCTCGGACTGCGGCTCGTGCCCGATCGCGACGAACGCGCCGGTGGCCGGCAGGTCGCGCAGCTCGCCCGTCTCGGCATGGCGGGCGCGCACCGTCGCGAGCGCGCCGTTCTCGCCGGCGACGAACGCCTCCGGCGCGTACGGGGTCACGAACTCGATGTTGCCGACCGCTCTCGCGCGGTCGAGCATGATCGCCGAGGCGCGGAACTCGTCGCGACGATGGATCACGTGCACTCTCGCGGCGAACTTCGCGAGGAAGATCGCCTCCTCCATCGCCGAGTCGCCGCCGCCCACGATCACCGTCTCGTGCTCCTTGAAGAAGGCCGCGTCGCACGTCGCGCAGTACGAGACGCCTCGACCCGACAGCGACTCCTCGCCCTCGATCCCGAGCTTCTTGTGCTGGGCGCCCATCGCGAGCACGACCGCCTGCGCGCGGTGAACCTCGTCGCCGATCCAGACGGTCTGGATCCCGCCGTCCACCAGCTCGACTCTCGTCACGTCGTCGGTGATGAAGCGCGTGCCGAAGCGCTCGGCCTGGTCGCGCAGCTCCTGCATCATCTCCGGCCCCATGATCCCCTGCGGATAGCCGGGGTAGTTCTCGACGTCGGTCGTCTGCTGGAGCAGCCCGCCCCACGCGAAGCCCTCGATCACGAGCGGTCTGAGATCGGCGCGCGCGGTGTAGAGCGCAGCCGTGTAGCCGGCCGGTCCGCTGCCGATGATGATCACGTTCTCGACGTCGTCAGCCATGCCCGCTCCGTTCGAAGTCCCAATACTTCACAAAGTATAGCGCCCGGCCGAGCCGTCAGGCCGCCAAGGGCCGGTGCCGCCACTGCTGGACGCGCCGCCGCAGCTGGAAGTAGGCGACCACGCCCGGCACCGTCGGCAGCCAGAACGCGAACAGACGATACGAGAGCACCGCCAGCACCGCGGTGCCAGCCGGGATGCCGAACGCCGCCAGCGCGCCGATCATGCCGCCGTCGACGCCGCCGATGCCGCCCGGGATCGGCAGCAGGTTCGCCAGCATGCCGACGAAGAACGCCTGCACGAGCACGGCGATCGGGGGCGACTCGCCGAAGGCCCGGAACGACGCCCACAGGATCGCGACGTTGAACGCCCACCAGCTGATCGAGCCGATCATCGCGAGGTCGGGGTGCCGCGCCTTGCGCAGCGCGAAGCGGATCCCGCCGCGCATCGACGCCGGCGCGAGCGCGAAGCGCCGCAGCCAGCGCGCCGACCGCGGCCGCCGCGGCGCCATCCGCTCGATGCGGCGCTCGAAGTCCTGCGGCACGAGCGCGAGCGCCCCGAACACCGCCAGCGCGATCCCGCCGATGATCGCCGGCACGACCGTCAGCCCGAACGGCGCCTCGCCGGGCAGCAGGCCGACGCGCAGTCCGATCCCGCAGGCGACCATCGCGAGCACGTAGACGCCGTAGAGCACGACGAGGAACGCGATCATCCGCTCGGCGACCTCGCGCCGCTCCATCCCCGAGCGCCGCAGCGCCCACGCCGTCAACGCGACGCCGCCGGCGCCGCCCGCCGCGAACAGCCGCGTCGCCGCCAGCCCGGCCATCGTGATCAGGTAGCTGTCACGGTGCGTCAGCGGCGATCCGGGCGGCACGTGGATGCCGTGGAACAGCGCGACGTAGCTGGCGATCGACAACAGCTCGAAGACGAGCGCCGCCGCCAGCCAGGCCTTGTCGCCGTCCGACACCCTGTCGTAGGCGTCCTTCACGCCGCCGATCTGGGGCAGCACGAAGTAGAGGAACGCGATCGAGGCGACCACGAAGACGGCGAACAGGATCACGCGCCGGCGCGTCAGCGCGACGCGGGGCATCTCCTCGTCGTCGACCGGCCGCTCGGCGTGCGACGCGTCGCGCGCGGCCGGCGGCGCGGCCGGCGCGCCGTGCAGCTCTGCTCGTGCGGCGCGCTCGACGGCGTCTTCGGCCATGCGCCTACGCCTCGATCGCCTGCACCACGCCGGCGATCCGCTCGAGCGCCGGGCCCACGACCGGCGCGAGCGCCCGCACCGACTCCGTCAGCGCGAGCCCGGCGAGCAGGTCGACGACGTAGTGCTCGCCGAGGTAGACGAGCGCGAGCCCGAGCGTCAGCGCGTACGTCCAGCCGAGGGCGCCCTCGAGCGGGCCCGACTCGGCGAGCAGGTGCGCGGCGTTCACGGACGTGGCGAAGTGCAGGGACGGCATGGCGGCGAGGGGGTTGCCTCCCAGGACAGAGTAGAGCGGCCCCCAGCGGTGCTTCCAGAACTGCTCGCCGTACTCCACCATCATCCGGCGCACCTGCGGGGTGCGCTGGTCACCGAGCCGACCTCTCTCGGCGGCGTACCACGGCGGCGCGGTCGGCAGCAGCCAGTAGACGGCCGCGCCGACGTCGAAGACCGCATAGGTCGTCGCCGCCGCGCGGCCGAAGCGCTCGCGCTCGCGCACGAGCACATAGGCGGTCGCCGCGTGCGGGACGATGAACCACAGCCAGTGCGTCCACACGAGCACCTTCTCGACCGCCCGCACCTGGCCGGGCGGGCGCAGCAGCCGCTGCAGCCGCAGCGTCGGCGGCACGCCGAGGCCGAGCACCCGGTCGACCCGGACCGGGTAGTCGACGCGCACGCGCGCCGCCAGCGCCTCCGGGTCGTCGTGCGGCATCTCGTACGCCGCGAGGTAGGCCCACATCTGCAGCGCACAGGCGGCGACGTCGCGGGCGCGCGTGCGCGGCGTGGCGACGCACACGGCGACGGGCGCAGCCGCCGCGGTCGCGAGCACGGCCGGCTTCGGCAGCTTCAAGCGGTGCCGCACGAGCGGTGCGGCGACGCCGGCGGCGACGACCGACCACGCCACGGCTCGGATGGCCTGGGACTTCCGCAAAGCGCGGGGAGTATATGAGGGGGATCTCATGCCTCACGCGCAGCGACCCTCCGGGCGCACGCCCGAGTGCGGCGCGCGCCGGGAACGCGCCCGTACCATCCGCCCCCATGAGCGACTACGAGCTGGTGCAGGCATACGAGACCGTCAACCTCCAGCGCGCCGGCGGCGCCGCGCGGATCGAGCTGAACCGCCCCGACAAGATGAACGCATGGGAGGCCACGCTGACGCGCGACCTCAAGGCCGCGCTGGCGCACGTCGCCGGAGACGACACGCTGCGCGCCGTGCTGCTCACCGGCGCCGGGCGCGGCTTCTGCTCCGGCGCGGACCTGTCGGCCGGCTTCGAGAACGAACGACGCCGGCCACCCCGACCTGCAGACCGCGCTGCACGAGCGCTACCACCCGGTCATCACCGGCATCCGCGAGCTGCCCAAGCCGGTCGTGGCGGCCGTCAACGGCGGCGCGGTCGGCGTCGGCTGCTCGCTCGCCCTCGCCTGCGACCTCGTGCTCGCGGCCGAGTCGGCCTACTTCCTGCTCGCGTTCGTGAACATCGGCTTGGTGCCCGACGGCGGCTCCTCCGCCTTCATCCCGGCGCGGGTCGGCCTCACGCGTGCGCTCGAGATGGCGATGCTCGGCGAGCGCGTGCACGGGCCTCAGGCGCTCGCGTGGGGCCTCGTCAACGCCGTCCACCCCGACGGCGAGCTGGCCTCCGCCGCGGACGCGCTCGTCGGCCGCCTGGCCGAGGGCCCGACGCGCTCCTACGCCGGCGCCAAGCGCCAGCTGAACGCCTGGGCGTACCGCGGGCTGCAGGCGCAGCTCGAGCTCGAGGCGGCGATCCAGCAGGAGCAGGCGCAGACGCACGACTTCGTCGAGGGCGTCACCGCGTTCCTGCAGAAGCGGCCGGCCGCGTTCCAGGGCCGGTGAGCGAGCCGCGTGCCACCGGGCGGCGCCGGGGTGACGCGGCACTCCGCCGCTCCATGAGTAGAATCCGCGCCGCCTTGCGACCTGAATCCTTCCTCCGCCGCCGCCTCGTCGCGGCCCTGCTGCTCGCGACGACCGGCTCGCTCGTCCTCGCCAGCAGCGCGTTCGCCGACTTCTTCACCCCCGAGTCGGGTGGCTCGCCGAACGCCGACCAGATCGACTCGCTCTACAAGATCATCCTCTACATCGCGATCGTCGTCTTCATCGTGGTCGAGGGTGCGCTGTTCTACTCCCTCGTCAAGTTCCGCGCCAAGAAGGGCCGCGTCGCCGCCCAGATCCACGGCAACACGCGCCTGGAGATCTCCTGGACGATCGGCGCCGCGCTGATCCTCGTCGTCCTCGCCGCCGTCACGTTCGCGAAGCTGGGCTCGATCCAGGACCCGCCGAACAGCAGCGCCGACGGCCTCCGCCTCGCCCAGGGCGTGCTCACCGCCTCCACCACGGAGCCGAGCCCGCCGAACGGCAAGAAGCTCACGATCTGCGTGACCGGGCGCCAGTACATCTGGCGCTACACCTATGGCGCCGGCTGCAAGTCGGACGCGTTCAGACTCGGGGTGCCCTACTCCTACCAGGAGATGGTGGTGCCGGCGAACACGACGATCGTGCTCGACATCCAGTCGACCGACGTCATCCACTCCTGGTGGGTCCCGAAGCTCGGCGGCAAGTTCGACGCCGTCCCGGGCTACCGCAACTTCACGTGGTTCAAGGCGCCCCGCGCCGGCGAGCTGTACAGAGGCCAGTGCGCCGAGCTGTGCGGCCGCAACCACGCCGACATGACGGCGCGCGTCAGCGTCGTCACGCCGGCCGAGTACCAGACCTGGCTCGCCGACCAGAAGCAGGCGATCGCCGACGCGAACAGACAGGTCGTGCAGCTGCGCCAGCGGCTGACGCGCGACGGCTCGCTCTAGCGGCGGGCGCCTCCCCACACCGAGCAACACAAAGGAACCCGAACCGATCATGGCAACCACCGACTACGCACTGCGCCCAGTGCCTCAGGTGATCGCCCACGAGGTCACGGCCGAGCCCACGCGCGCGCGGTGGACCGAGTGGTTCACCACGACCGACCACAAGAAGATCGGGATCCTCTACATCGTCACGACGTTCGCCTTCTTCCTGATCGGCGGCATCGAGGCGCTGCTCATCCGCCTGCAGCTCGGGACGCCGAACAACAACCTGCTCACGCCCGAGCACTACAACGAGCTGTTCACGCTCCACGGCACGACGATGATCTTCCTGTTCGTCGTGCCGATGATGGCCGGCTTCGCGAACTACTTCCTGCCGCTGATGATCGGCGCGCGCGACATGGCGTTCCCGCGCCTGAACGCGCTCTCCTACTGGCTGCTGCTGTTCGGCGGCATCGTCTTCTACTCGTCGCTCTTCTGGCAGCCGCCGGAGGCCGGGTGGTTCTCCTACACCCCGCTCTCGAGCCAGATCTACACGCCGAGCGGCGGCCAGGACGCGTGGATCTACCTGATCCACATCACCGGCATCTCCTCGCTCGTCGGCGCGGTGAACTTCTACGCGACGATCGTCAACATGCGCGCGCCCGGCATGGGCTGGGGCCGCCTGCCCCTGTTCGTGTGGACGATCCTGATCTACGCGCTGCTGCTGATCCTCGCCCTGCCGGTGATCGCGGGCGCCGTCACGATGCTGCTGACGGACCGCAACTTCGGCACGCACTTCTTCGACCCGACCGAGGGCGGATCGCCGATCCTCTGGCAGCACCTCTTCTGGTTCTTCGGGCACCCCGAGGTCTACATCATGATCCTGCCGGGCTTCGGGATCATCTCGGAGGTCCTGCCGGTGTTCGCGCGCAAGCCGATCTTCGGCTACAAGGCGATCGCCGCCTCCACGGTCGTGATCGCCTTCCTCGCGGCGCTCGTGTGGGCCCACCACATGTTCGCCGTGCCGGTGCCGACCGTCGTGCTCGGCTTCTTCATGCTCTCGTCGTTCCTGATCGCGGTGCCGACCGGCGTGAAGATCTTCAACTGGATCGCCACGCTGTGGCGCGGCAACATCGAGTTCAAGACGCCGCTCTACTTCGCCGTCGGCTTCCTCTCGATCTTCGTCGTCGGCGGCATCACCGGCATCTTCCTCGCCGTCTTCCCCGTCGACTGGCAGCTGACCGACACGTACTTCGTCGTCGCTCACTTCCACTACGTGCTGATGGGCGGCGCGGTCTTCACGATCTTCTGCGGCCTCTACTACTGGTACCCGAAGATCACGGGCCGGATGCTGAGCGAGCCGCTCGGCAAGGCCTCCTTCTGGTTCATGTTCGTCGGCTTCAACGTCACGTTCCTGGTTCAGCACGCCGCCGGGCTCTCGGGCATGCCGCGGCGCGTCTACCAGTACCCGGCGGACGCGGGCCTGACGCTCTACAACCAGATCTCGACCGTCGGCTCGTTCATCCTCGGCTTCGGGATCCTGCTGTCGGTGATCAACTTCCTCCGCAGCTACAGAAACGGCGCGGTCGCCGGCCCCGACCCGTGGAAGGCGAACACGCTCGAGTGGTTCACCACCTCGCCGCCGCCGGTCAACAACTTCGACGTCGTCCCGCGCGTCCGCTCGGTCGAGCCGATGAAGGACATCCGCCGGCAGGTCGAGCGCCAGAGCGGCCTCGAGCACGAGCCGGCCCCGCAGCCCGCCGTCACCGTCTGACCGATGACGGCCGGCTCCGCGACCGCCACCCGCTAGGCTGCGCGTTCGCGTGGAAGCCTCGCGCCTCACCTCCCCCGCACCGGTCGAGCGGGCCGCGGTCGCCGAGCGGGCGACGCCGGCCCGCCACGTGCGCCAGCTCGTCAGCGACTACGTCACGCTGACGAAGCCGCGCGTCCAACTGCTGCTGCTGCTGACGACGGTCGCGACGATGGAGGTCGCGGGCAGCCCCTCGATCGGCCTGATCCTGCTGACGCTGCTCGGCGGCGCGCTGTCGGCCGGCGGCGCCGGCGCGGTCAACCACTGGTACGACCGCGACATCGACGTGCAGATGGCGCGCACGGCGACGCGACCGATCCCGTCGGGGCGCGTTTCGCCCCGTGCGGCGCTGATCTTCGGCATCGTCCTCGCAGCGCTGTCGTTCGCCGAGCTGAGCCTCACGGTCAACGTGCTGGCGGCCTCGCTGGCGCTCTCGGGCTTCCTCGGCTACGTGTTCGTCTACACGCTGTGGCTCAAGCGCTCGACACCGCAGAACATCGTGATCGGCGGCGCCGCCGGCGCCGTCCCGCCGCTCGTCGGCTGGGCCGCCGTCACGGGCGGTCTCGACGGCTCCGCGCTGTACCTGTTCGCGATCGTCTTCTACTGGACGCCACCGCACTTCTGGGCGCTGTCGCTGCTGATGAAGGACGAGTACGCGAAGGTCGCGATCCCGATGCTGCCGGTCGTGCGCGGCGAAGACGAGACGCGTCGCCAGATCACGCTCTACAGCGTGCTGCTCGTGGCGATCAGCTTCCTGCCCTTCGCAGGCCGCCTGTTCGACGGCCTCTACGCGGCCGCGGCCGGCGTGCTCGGCGCGATCTTCCTGTTCCTCGCCGCCCGCCTGCAGCGCCGGCCCGATCGCCGCGCCGCCCTGCGCCTCTACCTGTACTCGCTGCTCTACCTCGCATTGCTGTTCGGCGCGATGGTGCTCGACGCCAAGCTGTGAGTCCCTGACCGACCGCGCCCCGCGCCCCCAAGACCGATAGGATTCGCTCCCATGGACCGTCGTCTCGCCCGCAAGAACATCCGCTCCGCGCTGATCGCCACGGCGGTCTGCGTCTTCATGTTCGGCGCCTCGTTCCTGGCCGCCGCGATCTACATCTCATAGGCCCCACCCGCCACCATGACCAACCCTGAGCAGACCCCGCCGCCCGTCGGCGAGGAGATCCACCTCCCGGGCCCCAGCCTGCTGCCGATCCTCAACGCGGCCGGCATCACGCTCGCCATCATCGGCGTCACGCTCGGCTGGTTCCTCAGCGCCGTCGGCGTCATCCTGTTCGTCGTCACGACGTGGAAGTGGATCGCCTCCACGCGCCGCGACATCCAGCACCTTCCGCCGGACCACAGCTCGCACTGAGCGCGCCCGTCAGCTGCTCGCGCCCAGCGGCACCGCGCACACCGCGCCGTCCTCGGTCCAGCAGCGGACGATGTCGCGCATCGAGAGGACGCCGGCGAGCTCGCCCTGGTCGACGACGATCAGGTGCCGGAATCCGCCGCGGACCATCTCGCAGGCCGCCTGCTCGAGCGACCAGTCGGGCGCCGCGAACACGAGGTCGCTCGTGAGGTGGTCCCCCACGCGCTCGGCGTCCGGGTCGAGCCCCCGCCCGATCGCCGCGAGCACGTCGCGCTCGGTCAGCAGGCCCGGCCCGGGCTGGTCGCCGTCGAGCACGATTGCGGAGCCGACAGCGCGCTCGTGCATCAGACGGGCGGCCTCGCGCAGCGTGTGTCCCGGCCCGACCGTGAGCGACGTGGCGGACATTCCCTCGCGAACCTGCATCGTCGTCCTCCCGTTCCGCTTTGCAACGATTGCCGCAAGCATAGCCCACGCCCCCGCGGCCCCAAACCGGCGATCGGGGCGAGCCGGCCTACGGCTGAAACGGCTCGTACCCAAAGCGCGTGCGTGTGCCAGCTTCGCCCCGCGAGGCGCGCAGAGCCGATCCAAACGGTCAGGGCGCACGTATCAGCTGCACATGCAACGCCCCGGAACCGTCCGCCACCGCACGCAGCTCTACTCGGAGGCCATCCGGATCGTCGAAGCCGAGTACGCCTCCGACCTCGAGCTCGACGACATCGCCCGGCGCGTCGCCAGCTCACGCCGGCAGCTCCAGCGCGCCTACGCGGAGATCGGCGGCACGACGTTCCGCGAGCACCTCACGCGCGTGCGCATGGACCGCGCCGCGGCGCTGCTCGCCAACGGGTCGCTGACCGTTCGCGAGGTTGCCCGGCGCGTCGGCTACCGGCAGCCGGCGCAGTTCGCCAAGACCTTCCGCCGCCACCTCGGCAGCGTCCCTTCGGCCTACCGCACGCACGTGCGCGATCGCGGAGCGCCGATGCAGCGGGCCGCGTAGCCCGCTGGCGGCGAGCCCCGACGGCTCGCCGCACAGCGCCCCGGGAGACACCCCCTCGTCCCGGGCCGCCCACCGCCGGACGACGGCCGCGTCACTTCCCCCCTCGCGCGGCCGTCGTCCGGCGACCCCTTCGCCACGATCGCCCGTCCGCGCAGAGGCCATTTGCGGTTCGTCCCACCTCTCCCGTAGGATCGGCGCCGGAGAAGTTGTGAAGGTGCTTGCGACAGGACTCAACGGTGCGTAGGCACCCCGTCATCAAGATGGTCGCCATCGGCGCGATCGCTTCGGCGATCGGCATCGCGCTGGCGCTCTGGATCGACTGGTTCCCGGCCGACGCCGCGAAGCAGGCCAAGCCGATCGACACGCTCTACGACGTGTTGATGATCGTTTCGATCCCGATCTTCGTGCTCGTGATGACGGTGATCCTGTACTCCGTCTGGGCGTTCCGCATGCGACCGGGGCAGGAGGACGAGGACGGCGCGCCGATCCACGGCAACACGCGCCTCGAGGTCTTCTGGACCGCGATCCCGGCGATCATCCTGGTGTCGCTCTGCAGCTACGCCTACGCGGTGCTGACCGACGTCGAGAAGACGCAGGCCGACGAGCTGCACGTGAAGGTCCACGCGATCCAGTTCGCGTGGACGTTCGAGTACCCGCAGGCGAACGGCAGATCGGTCATGGCGACGCAGCTCTACCTGCCGAAGGACCGCCCGGTGCGCTTCGACATCGACTCCGGCGACGTGCTCCACGACTTCTGGGTGCCGGCCTTCCGCGTGAAGATCGACGCCGTTCCGGGCATCACGACGCACGTGCGCGTGACCCCGACCAGAGGCGGCGCCTACCCGGTCGTGTGCGCCGAGCTGTGCGGGCTCGGCCACGCGGTGATGCGCTCGACGGCCCACGTCGTCTCGCCCGCCGCGTTCGACAGATGGCTCAAGCAGGAGCAGGCGCCACCCCCGTCGCCCGGCGGCAGAAGACTGACGCAGGCGCAGCTCGTCTCGCTCGGCAGAGAAACGTTCGTCGGCGACGGCACCTGCGGCGCCTGCCACACGCTCGCCGAGGCCGGCACGACCGGCACGACCGGCCCGGACCTCGACAGAGTCCTCCCGGGCCAGAGCGAGGACCAGATCCGTACCGACATCGTCGACCCGAACGCGAGAATCGCGCCGGGCTACTCGGCGAACATCATGCCGCCGACCTTCGGGCAGACGCTGTCGCAGCAGCAGCTCGACGGGCTGGTCGCATACCTGGCTACCGTGTCGAAGTGATGGAGAAGCCACTGATATGACCGCCAAGCTCCGCGCTCCCGGCTGGTATCGCGCAGGCGCCTTCGTGCTGCTCGGCGTCGCGTTCGCCTATCTGCTCGTCGGGGTCGTGCGGAGCGCGATGCACTACGGCGACCCGTGGACCGACGGCGACGCGATCACGATCGTCTCGCTGCTCGGCGCGCCGCTGTTCTTCCTCGTCGGGCTCGGCTGCTTCGACTACTGGTTCTACTGGGTCTCCGGCCGCCCGACGCGCCCGGAGGACCACTCCTCGCACGGCGCGACGAGCTGGAAGGACTACTTCCGCGTGAACACCGATCACAAGGTGATCGGGATCCAGTACGTCTGCACGTCGTTCTTCTTCCTGTTCGTCGGCGGCCTGCTCGCGATGCTGATGCGCGCGGAGCTCGCGCAGCCGGGCATGCAGTTCGTCAACAGCGAGCAGTTCAACGGGCTGTTCTCGGTCCACGCGGCACTGCTGATCTTCCTGTTTGTGATCCCGGTCTTCGCCGGCCTCGCGAACTACGTGATCCCGCTGATGATCGGCGCGCCGGACATGGCCTTCCCGCGCCTCAACGCGCTGTCGTTCTGGATGCTGCCGATCGCCGGGACGATGATGGTCGGCAGCTTCCTCGCGCCGGGCGGTTCGTTCGCGACCGGCTGGACGGCCTACGCCCCGCTCTCGACCGAGATGCCGATCGGCCAGCTGTTCTTCACGATCGGCGTGCAGTTCGCGGGCGCATCGTCGATCGCGACGGCGCTGAACTTCCTGGTGACCATCATCACGATGCGCGCGCCGGGGATGAGCTTCTTCCGCATGCCGCTGCTCGTGTGGGCGAACTTCTCGACCTCCCTGCTGGTCGTGATCGCGACGCCGTTCGTCGCCGCCTCGCAGTTCTTCGTGCTGCTGGACCGCGCGCTCGGCTTCAACTTCTTCGACGCGTTCGTCGGCGCCGGCAAGGACGGGAGCGTGCTGATGTATCAGCACGTCTTCTGGTTCTACTCGCACCCGGCCGTCTACATCATGATGCTGCCGGGCTTCGGGATCATCAGCGAGATCATCTCGGTCAAGGCGCGCAAGCCGATCTTCGGCTACCGCATGATGGCCTTCTCGCTGCTGGCGATCGTCGTGCTCGGCTTCACCGTCTGGGCGCACCACATGTTCGTCTCGGGCATGCAGAGCTGGATCCGCATCCCGATGATGATCACGACCGCGATCATCGCCGTGCCAACCGGCATCAAGATCTTCTCGTGGCTCGCGACGCTCTGGCGCGGCGTGCTGCACCTCGACACGCCGATGCTGTTCGCGCTCGGCTTCCTGACGACGTTCACGCTCGGCGGCATCAGCGGCGTGATGCTGGCGATGATCCCGTTCGACATCCACGTCTCGGACACGTACTTCATCGTCGCCCACATCCACTACGTGCTGTTCGGCGGCTCGCTCTTCACGATCTTCGCCGGCGTCTACTACTGGTTCCCGAAGATGACCGGCCGGATGTACGACGAGCGGCTGGGCAAGATCCACTTCTGGGCGACGTTCGTCTTCTTCAACCTGACGTTCGCGCCGATGCACGTGATCGGCGTGCAGGGGATGCCGCGCCGCGTCGCCGACTACGCGCAGCAGTTCGCGAGCTTCAACCTCGCGATCTCGATCGCCAGCTTCATGCTCGGCCTGGCCACGCTCGTCTTCCTCTACAACATGGTCGTCAGCTGGCGCCTCGGGCCGCGCGCCGCCGCCAACCCGTGGCGCGCGCTGACGCTCGAGTGGCAGGTCTCCTCGCCGCCCCCGATCTTCAACTTCGACGCGGTGCCGACGGTGGTGGGCGGTCCGTACGAGTACGGCATCCCCGGCGCGGTCCACGGCATCTTCCAGTCGCCGGCGGAGGCCAAGCCGACGCCGGCCGGCAGCGTCGCGACGTCACCGACCACGGAGTGAGGTGAAGCGCACATGACCAACGTCCTCGTCGTCGCGAACGACACGCACGGCGGACGCAGCCTGATCGACGCGATCAAGGCGCGTGCCGCGCAGGGCGATGCGAGCTTCGTCGTGATCGCGCCGCAGAACAAGCCGCAGTCCGGCCTCGTGATCTACGACGAGGCAGTCCGCGACGCCGCCAGACACCGCGTCGAGGCGACGCTCTCCGCCCTGCGCGAGCTGGGCATCGAGGCGCGCGGCGACCTGATGGACCCCGACCCCTTCAACGCCACGCTCGACGCGGTGCGCGAGTACGGGATCGACGAGATCGTCATCTCCACCCATCCCGAGACGCGCTCGGGCTGGATGCGCCGCGACCTGATCGAGCGCGTGGAGGAGGCGACCGGCCTGCCCGTCCAGCACGTCGTCGTCGACCTCGACGCGGACCGCGCGGAGGCCGACCAGACGCTCGTGATCGCCAACCAGACGGCCGGCGGCGAGCCGCTGTTCGCGGAGCTCAAGCGACGGGCGTCCGACGGGCACCACCGCTTCACCGTGATCGTGCCGCAGGACGGCGGCGAGGGCCACCACGTGGCGGAGGCGCGCGAGCGCCTCACGGCGCTGCTCGCCCGGCTGCGCAGCGAGGGCATCCCCGCCACCGGCGGCATCGGCGACCCCGACCCCTACACCGCGGTGATGAACGCGCTGCAGTTCTATCGCGTCGACGAGATCGTCATATCGACGCTGCCGAGAATGCGCTCGCGCTGGCTGCGCAGCGACCTCGTCGAGCGCGTCAAGCGCGCGACCGCCTGCCCGGTCGAGCACGTCGTCGTCGACCTCGCCGCCGCGGACGACGCGGGCGAGTCCGGAGCGCAGGCCGCCTGATGGAGGCCTCTGCCGCGTCCCTGCACGCCGCCGGCGGCCACGCCGCCGAGCACGACCACCACGGCCCGCCCGAGGCGCACCGCAGCTCGCGCGTCGAGCCCCAGCTGCTCGGCATGCTGCTGTTCATCATCTCCGAGGTCATGGTCTTCGGGGCCTTCTTCACGGCCTACTTCTTCATCCGGGTCGTGGACGCGAACCCCTGGCCGGCCGCCGGGACGGAGCTGCCGAAGCTGATCGCCGGCTTCAACACGATGATCCTCCTGTCCTCCTCGGTGACCATCCACTGGGCGCTCGAGGGCGTCAAGCGCGGCAATCGCTTCGCGCTCAAGGCGGGGATGCTGACGACGTTCTTCCTCGGCGCGACGTTCCTGTTCGTGCAGATCAACGAGTACGTGCACATCGGCTTCGCGCCGTCCAACAGCGCGCAGGCGTCCGTCTTCTACGGGCTCACGGGCCTGCACGGCGCGCACGTCTTCATCGGCCTGTGCCTGCTCGCGTTCGTCACCATCCGCGCCTTCCGCGGGCACTTCTCGCCCGAGCAGCACCGCGGCGTCGAGGTGCCGGGGATCTACTGGCACTTCGTCGACGTGATGTGGGTGATCGTCTACACGACCGTCTACCTGCTGTAGATGCTGAACCCGCTTCGCTCCGAGGAGGAGGCGTTCCGCGCGCTGCTGTACGTCGCAGGCACGGTGATCGCGATCACCGTCGTCGTGCTCGTCGTGCGCGCGCTCGCCTGAGCCGCGCCGCGGGCGGACCGCGCGCCGGCGGGACGCACCGTCGCTGGCGAGGCGCCCGACCTGCCCGGAAGCGCCCTACTTGCTGGCGGTCGTCTGCGTCGGCGTGCCGGCGGTCGCGAGCGTGCCGGTGTCTTCGCCGGGCTTGGCGGCCGCGTAGGCGACGTAGCCCGCGACGTCGACGGCGTCCTGGCCCGTCACGATCTTCGCCGGCATCTTCCCGGAGCGCAGCGGGTAGAGCACCTGCTGCTCGACGACGCCGTCGATCACCGTGCGCTTGAAGCCGTCCTGCAGCGACTGCGCGAACGCCGCGTCGAGGTCCGGGCCGACCGTGCCGCGCGTGCCCGCGCGGGCGAGCTGGTGGCAGGCGCCGCATCTGGCGACGAACAGCTGCTTGCCGTTGACGAGGTCGGCGTGATCGCCCTTGACCCCACCGCCGCAGCCGGCGATGGCGACCGCTGCGCTCGCTGCGATCGCGGCAAGCGCCGCCTCTCTCCTCCGAAGCCGGAACATCGTGCGGCACGACTCTATCCGGAACACCGGCTGTGATGCCAGTGCCTACCGCACGAGGTCGTCCGCGCGCGCCCCCGGCGCCTGTGCGCCGGCCGGCGGCAGCTGCGCCGCGGCGACCGCCCCGCGAGCGACGCCCTCCCACGACCAGCGCTCGCGCACGGTCGCGACGAGCGCCTCGCGCGTCCGCGCGCGCAGCGCGTCCGGCGCCGCCAGCCACGCCACCACGCGCGCCGCGATCGCCGGCACCGGGTTCGCGTCCGGCCCGCCGGCGCCCGCTCCGGCGGCGCTCGGCCGGCCCGCGTCCCGCCCCCCCGCGCTCGCCTCGCCCGCGCCAGCTGCGTCTCCGCCCCGGTCCGCGACCGGGAACGCGAGCCACGGCCGCGCATCGGGGGGCACCGCGTCCGCGAGCGCGTCGGCGACCTCCGCGAGCCCGGAGTGCGCGGCGCAGACCGGCAGCGCACCGCACGCCGCCCCCTCTGCCGCAACCATCCCGAACGCCTCCGGGAACGTGCTCGGCACGACGAGCGCCTCGCACGCCGGCAGCAGGTCGACGAGCTCGTGATGGTCGAGCCGGCCGGTGAGCACGATCCGCTCGCGCAGCGCCGCGGCGGTCCGCAGGTACTCGGCGCGGGCGACGTCGTCCAAGCCGTCGAGGAACGTGCGCAGGTGCCGCAGCGGCGCGACCGGCCCACCCTCCTCCCCGCGGCCGGCGGCGACGAGCGCGTCGAGCGCCGCGAGGTTGCCGTCCGCGAGCGCGCCCACCAGCCGCTCGAGCGCGGCGCGGTAGGCGCCGAAGCCGACGACGACCAGCCGCGCGCGCGGCTCGTGCGCGAGCACCAGCGGCCACGCCGCGACGAGCAGGTCGACGCCCTTCGAGACGATCAGCTTGCCGACGTACGCGACGAGCCGGTCCTCCGCACCGCCTGCGACGTTCGCCACCGCGGCGGCGGCAGCGGCCGTGTCGCGCGCGAACGCGGACTCGTCGTCCGCCCGTCCGTCCGCCGCGTCCGGCTCGCCGGCGGCGCGCGCGAGCCGAGCCGCGAGCGCCTCGAGGCCGGCGCGCGCGTCCATCGGCGAGCGCGGGGTGAAGCGGTCGACGTCGACGCCGGGCGGCCCGAGCCGGATGCGCGCCCGCAGCGCGGAGTCGCCCAGCGTCGCGACGAGCCGCTCGGCGACGTGCCCGGACCCGACGAGGATCCCGCGGGCGCCGGCGAGCCCCTCGCGCGCCGCCGGCAGGAAGCGTCGCGGGTCGGGGGCGACCGTGTACTCGAGCGCACTGCCGTGCACCTTGACCGCATAGGGCACCGGCGGCCCCTCCGCCGGCCCCTCGCCGGCCGCGAGCGCACGCGCCAGGACGAGCGGACCCATCACGAGGTGGTTCGCGAGCGCCACGTCGGGACGCGCCCGCGCCGCGACGTCCCGCACGGCGCGCACGTTGGCCGCGACGTAGGCGTCGACCTCGGCGTCGCTGCAGTCGGCGAACGTGCGCGCCTCGACCCCCGCGTAGCGATCGGCCACGTAGACGGGCAGCAGCCCCGCCAGGGCAGGGCGGTAGGCCGTGCAGCGGACCGGCTCGCGCAGCGTCCGCACGACGAGCCGGCCACCGTCCCAGTCGCCGACGGCGTCGACGAACGGCAGCGCCTCCGGCTCCCGCTCCTGGCACAGCAGGTGGACCTCGTGGCCGAGGCGCACGAGCGCCGCGGCGAGGTTCGCGTTGTAGACGTTCGAGCCGGTGCCCTGGAGCAGGTAGCCGTGGAAGACGAGCACGCGCACGGGCGCAAGCGTACGGCCGGGCGCGGCGCGTCGCCCGCCCGGCAGCGTGGGGACGGCGGCGCGGCGCGTCCCGCCGCCGCGTTGGTAGCATCCCGTCGCGTGAGGACCCACCAGCGCTACCGCATGCGGACCCCTTCGACGGGCCGCGAAGTCGTCATCCAGGCCGAGGCCGGCCGCACCTACGCCGATCGCGGAACGGGCGAGTCGCTCGAGGTCGTCGCGACGCTTCTGCCGCTCGCCCCGACCCCCTCCGAGCTGCCCTGGGCCGTCGAGAACCTGCGCCTGTGCAACTGGTGCCACCAGTTCGCGCAGAAGGACCTCAACGACTGCCCGAACTGCGGTCGCCGCATGGCGCCGATCGCCCCCTCCACCTGAGGCTTCCCCCCACGCCCGTGCCGCGTCGCACGCATGCTCTCCTTCCGCCGGCCACGGCGCTCGCGGCCGGGCTGACGCTCGCGCTCGGCGTCGCCGCCTGCGGCGGCGGGTCGCAGTCGGCACAGACCCTCGACGCGCCGCCGCTGACGGTCGGCACCGGTGCCACGCTGCCGAGCACGACGGCGACGACGAGCACGACGACGACAACGACAACGTCCACCACGCCCTCGTCGGACACGGGCGGGGGCACAGGCGGCGCGGTCGACACCGGCGGGGGCACCGGCGGCACGACGGGCGGGGACACTGGCGGCGGCACGACGGGCGGGGACACTGGCGGCGGCGCGACGGGCGGCGCGACCGGCGGCGGCGACACCGGCGGAGGCGGCGGCGGGACGACGACCCCGGCGCAGCCGGCCAACCCCGGCGGCGCGGCGCCGAACTACCAGAGCTTCTGCGACGAGAACCCGGGCGCCTGCTGAGCGCGCGGGACGGCGTTCGCCCCGCGCGCTGCAAGCGTCACGACGTCAGCCGCGCCGGTGGTGGCGGTGGCGCCGGCTGGTGGTCGCTCTTCTCTTCGCGTCCGTCGTTCTTCTCGCCGCGACGGGCGACGTGATGAACGTCGCGGTGTAGGTCACGCGGGCGGTCTGGTACAGGCACTTGTACTGCGTCGCGTCGCCGATCGTCATCTGCGCCGTCTGCGTGAGCAGATCGGTGCATCTGGAGGCGCGGCTGGCGCGCCAGCCGTTCTCCTTCGGCAGGTTGACCGCGAGCACCGGCGCCCAGGTCGGGATCGTGAGCGCGACGATGTCGCCCTTGCGGGCCGGCAGCGACGTCTTGAGCGGGAACTGGACGGTCGAGCCGAAGTACGGCTGGATCTTGAAGATCCCCGTCCTCGCGACGACCTCGAAGCTGCGCTTCGGTCGCTTCTGCGGGCGCAGCACCGCCAGCTGGACACGTGAGGTGCCGCCGTAGGTGGAGTTGAAGAAGTGGATCTGTCTGTCGGTCAGCGAGCCCAGCTCGAGCGAGAACGCGACGACCCGGCCGCTGTGCGGCGCGGTGGTCGGGTATCTCATCGTTCCGCTGCGCACCTGCATCGCCGTCGTGCGTGTCACGACGAAGCAGTTGTCCGGGCAGCTCACGGTGGCTGCGTCGTTGGTCGCACCGAGCTCGTACAGCTTGGCCGAAGCCGTGGAGGCGGCGGCGCCGAGCAGGCAAACGGCCAGGGCGACGCCGAGGGGGATGCGCTTCATAGCCCCATTCAACACGAGTCGGGGCCAGAAGGATCGGTCGGCAACGCGCCGTGCAGCCCGCGCGGACCGCGGCGCGCGGCGATCGAACGGCATGTCGAGCCCACCGAGCGGCAGGCCGCGGGCTACAGCTTCGTGACGTTGACCGCCTTCGGGCCCTTGTCGCCCTGCTCCTCTTCGTAGTTCACCTTCACGCCCTCGGCGAGCGAGCGATAGCCGTCGCCGGAGATGCCGCTGTAGTGGACGAAGAGGTCGCGACCGCCGTCATCCGGCGTGATGAAGCCGAAGCCCTTGTCGTCGCTGAACCACTTCACCGTTCCCGTTGCCATTGCGTCCCCCGAGGAGCAAGCATGCCGGCCGCGGCCGGCGGGTTCCATCGAGCGGGAGCGCTCGATCTGTCGGGGGAAACCTAACAGGATCCGGTGTAGCGCCCGCAAGTTGCAGGCGACCGCAAAACCGGCGGCGCGGAGGGCTGCGAGGCCTCAGCCGCGCAGCAGGTCGCCGGTCGCGGCGATCGCGTCCATGTCGCCCGGCGCCGGGACCCACGGCAGCTCGAGCGGGTCCCCGACGTAGCGCGGAACGACGTGGACGTGGAAGTGGAAGACGGTCTGCCACGCCGCTGCGCCGCAGGAGTTGATCAGGTTGACCCCGTCGGCGCCGAGCCGCGCTCTCATGCGCTCGGCGAGCCGCTTCGCCGCGAGCGCGCAAGCCTGCAGGTCGGCGGCGCCGATCGCGTGCAAGTCGTCCGCGTGCGCCCGCGGGATCACGAGCGCGTGCCCGCGCGTCGCCGGGTTGATGTCCATGAAGGCGAGCGTGCGCTCGTCCTCGTCGACGATCGTCGCCGGCAGCTCGCCCGCGGCGATCCTGCAGAACAGGCAGCTGTCCGAACCGGCGGGCACCCCGCGAGCATATCGGTAGCCTGCGGACGGTCGTGCCCGATCGCTCCCACCTGCGCCAGGCGATCGCCCACCTCGCGGCGATCGACCGTCCGTCCGCATCGCCCGGCGAGCACGAGGCGGCGGAGTGGATCGCCGCCCAGCTCGCGGAGTTCGGCTGCGACGCACGGGTCGAGGAGGAGCGCGCGCACGGCGGCTACTGGTTCCCGCTCGGCGTGCCGAACGCGCTCGCCGCCGCAGCCGGGCTGCTGGCCCGGCGCGGTGGACGGCGCGAGCGTGCACTCGCGGCCGCCGCCGGCGCGTTCGCCGCGGCCGCGATCTGGGACGACGTCGGTGGCGGCCGGCTGTGGTTCCGCCGCCGCTTCCTGCCGAGCCGGCCGACGTGGAACGTCGTCGCCGAAACGGGCGACCCCGACGCCGAGCGGACGCTCGTGTTCGTCGCCCACCACGACGCCGCGCACTGGGGCCTGTTGTTCCACCCGGGGGTGCTGCCGCTCGTCGATCGCGTCGCGCCGAAGCTGCTCGAGCGCGCCGACACCTCGCCGCCGTTGATGGCCCCGGTGATCGCGGGGCCGCTGCTCGTGGCGCTCGGAGCGCTGACGCGGCGGCGGCGCGCGCTCACGTCGGGCACGCTGCTCGCGCTCGGCTCGGCCGCGACGTTCGCCGAGATCGGCGCGCGCGACGCGGTCCCCGGCGCGAACGACAACCTCACCGGCGTCGCCACCCTGATCGGGCTCGCGACCGAGCTCGCCGAGCGCCCGCTGAAGGGACTGCGCGTGCTGCTCGTCTCGACCGGCTCGGAGGAGGGCTTCATGGAGGGCATGCAGGCCTTCGCCCGCCGCCACTTCCCGTCGCTGCCGCCCGAGCGCACGCACGTCGTCTGCGTCGACTCGGTCGGATCGCCAGAAGCTGGCGCTGATCGAGGGCGAGGGGATGCTGCGGATGCGCGACTACCCGGACGACTTCAAGGACCTCGTCGCGGCGTGCGCGGATGCGGCAGGGGTGCACCTGCGCCGCGGGCTGCGCCTGCGCAACGCGACCGACGGCCTTATCGCACTGCGCGCCGGCTATCCGACGACCGCGATCGGCTCGGTCACGCGACTGAAGGTGCCGTCGAACTACCACTGGCCGACGGACACCGCCGAGAACGTGAACCACGACAGCGTCAGCGACGCGGTCACGCTCTGCACGGCGATCGCGCGGCGCGTGGCGGAGATCGCGGCCGCGCGCCCCGCCGCGGGCGCGATATCGGCCTAACCGTCCGCGGCGAGCAGCGTGCGGGCGTAGGCGATCGCGTCGTCGCGGGAGGCGACCTCCCCGGCGTAGGCCGCCTCCTCCAGCTCGGCGAGCAGCGTGCCCAGCCGCGGCCCGCGCGCGATCCCGAGCGCGTCCGCCAGCTCGTCGCCGCGCACGAGCGGCGCCGGCGGCCCGTGCTCCCGCCACCGCAGCGCCGGGCCGAGCAGCTGGCGGGCAAGCTCCAGGTGCTTGGCGATCGCCGGCTCGGATCTGCGGCCGCGGGTCGCGAGCCGGTCGGCGACGGACAGCAGCGTGACGTCGACCTCGACCGGCTCGCACGCCTTCAGGTAGCGGTACTCGGCGCGGCGCGACAGCGGCCGCTCTCTGACGAGGAATCCGGGCCGCAGGTGATGGCGCGTGAGCGCCGCGACGTGCGCGCGCAGCCGCTCGCTCGCGTGCAGGCGCGCGAGGATCGCGCGCGCGAGCTCGGCGCCCTGCGCGTCGTGGTGCCAGAAGGAGACGCGCCCCTCGTCGCTCACCGCGCGGGTCTGCGGCTTGGCGATGTCGTGGAACAGCGCGCCGAAGCGCAGCGCGGTGCCGCGCGTGAGCTCGTCGGCGAGCGGCTCGGCCAGCAGCGCGGCGACGGCGGCGCCGTGCTCGGCGCCGAAGACCGCGGCCGCGTCGCGCTCAAGCGTGACCGCCTCGGCCAGCACCGCGAGCGTGTGCTCGTAGACGTCGAGGTGGTGGTAGGCGCTCTGCTCGACGCCTGCCAGCGCCGCGAGCTCCGGCAGCACCGCGTCGACCGCGCCGACCCGCCCCATCAGCGCGATCCCGCCCAGCGGGTCCCGCGCGGCGACGATCCGCTTCAGCTCCGCGAACACGCGCTCGGCCGCGACCCGCGCGAGGCCGGGGGCATGGTCGCGGGCGGCCGCGACGGTCTCCGGGTCGGCCTCCAGGCCGAGCTCGCAGGCGAAGCGCGGCAGCCGCAGCACCCGCAGCGGGTCGGCGGCGAACGCCGCGGCGGAGACCATGCGCAGCCGCCGCTCGGCGAGGTCCGCTCGCCCGCCGGTGGGATCGACCGGCTCGCCGCCGCCGAGCGGCTCGGCGATCGCGTTGACCGTGAAGTCGCGCTGCGCGAGGTCGTGCGCGATCGTCTCGCCCGTCAACGGCGCGAGATCGGCCTGCCAGGCGCCGCCGCGCGCGACGACGCGCCACGCGCCGAACGCCTCCGAGAGCGGGAAGACGGCCGCGCGGGCGGCGCGTGCGAGCGCGCGCGCCGCCGCCTCCACGTCGCCGGCGACGACGAGATCGAGGTCGCGGTCGGCCGTCGCCCGCCCGAGCAGCCGGTCGCGCACCGCGCCGCCGACGAGCCACGCCCGCGTGCCGGCGAGGGCGCCGCGCGCGACCGCGAGCGGGTCCTCGGTCACGTGTCCGCCCGGCGCTCGATCGCCCCAGCGCGCTCGTCGAGCGCGATCCCGCCGCGGTGGTAGGCGCGCGTCGGCCGGGCGGTCAGCGCGGTCGTGACCTCGTAGTTGATCGTGTCGATGCGGGCCGCCAGCTCCTCGGCGGTGACCTGCTCGTCGCCCTGGCGCCCCAGCATCACGGCCTCGTCGCCCTCTGCGATCCCCGCGCCGTCGGGGCCGACGTCGACCGTCACGTTGTCCATGCTCACGCGACCGACGAGCGGATGCCGCCGACCGCCGATCAGCACCTCGGCGTTGTCGGAGAAGGCGCGCCGCCAGCCGTCGCCGTAGCCGATCGGCAGCGTCGCGATCCACGTCGGCTCGCGCGCGGCGAACGTGCCGCCGTAGCCGACGCTCTCCCCCGGCGCGAGCCGCTTCAGCGCGGCGACGTACGAGCGCAGCTCGAGCGCCGGCTCCAGCCCATGCGCCGCCGCGTCCTCGCCGAACGGGTCGAGCCCGTAGATCGCGACGCCGCAGCGGACCATGTCGAAGCGGCTCTCCGGCAGCGCCAGCGTCGCCGCGCTGTTGGCCGCGTGCAGGACGACGCCCGGCCGCAGCGCGCGCAGCCGCTCGCCGAACGCGGCGAAGCGGGCGACCTCTCCGCGCGTGCGCTCGACGTCCTCGTCGGCGCACGGCAGGTGCGTCATCCCCCCCACCAGCTCCAGCTCGGGCGCCGCATCGACCTCGGCCGCAAGCGCGAGCAGCTCGTCCGGGTCGCGGATCCCGAGCCGGCCCATGCCCACGTCGAGCTTCACGTGCACCCGCACCGGCGCCTCCCGATCGCGCGCGGCGCGCCGCAGCGCCGCCACGAACGCGGGCCGCCACGCGACCACGTCGGCGTCGGCGCCGAGCGCGACCGGCAGCTCCTCGGCGCCCAGCGCGCCCATCGTCAGGATCGGCGCCGCGATCCCCGCGGCGCGCAGCTCGCTCGCCTCCTCGGCCGCCGCGACGGCGAGCCAGCTCGCGCCGCCCGCGAGCGCGGCCCGTGCCGCGGGCACCGTGCCGTGGCCATAGCCGTTCGCCTTCACGACGGCGCACAGCGCGCCGTCCGTGCCGGCCGCATCCCGCACGCGGCCGCAGTTGCGCTCGATCGCGCCGAGGTCGACCCGCGCCAGGGCGCGCCGCGCCATCGCGCGCCTAGTCGACCAGCGCCTCGAGCACGTCGAGGCGCGTGACGACGCCGACGAGCCGTCCGTGCTCGACGACCGGCAGGCGGTTGTGGCGGTGCTCGGCGATCAGCCGAGCGGCCTCCTGCACGTCGGTGTCGGGCGCGACCGTGATCGGGTCGCCCGACATCATGTCCTCCACCGTCGCCGCGATCGCCTTTCTGAGGCGGTCCTCGAAGCGCTTGACCGGCCCGAGGAAGATCGTGCCTCCGAACAGGTCGATGTGCAGCGGCAGGCGCAGATCCTCCTCCTCGTCGCGCAGCACGAGGTCCGACTCCGTCACGATGCCGACGCAGCGGCCGCTGCCGTTGACGACGGGCACGCCCGGAAGCTCGTGCTCGCGCAGCGTGCGCAGCAGCGTCTCGACGGTGTCCGCCGGGCTCACCGTGACGGGATCGCGCTCCATGATGTCGGCGACGGTCGGCATCCGCGTGGAGCCTACCTCTCGCGGCGGGCGTACGGCAGCGCGGCGATCACGTCGCGCGCCATCGCACCCTCGACGCCGACGCGCGCGCCGGCGCTTCGGCCGGCGCGGCGGTGCAGCTCGACGCCGGCGCACGCGGCCGCGAACGGCTCCACGCCGCGCGCGAGCAGCGCGCCGACCACGCCGGACAGCACGTCGCCGGTGCCGGCGGTCGCGAGCGCCGGCGCATCGCCGCGGCTCACGCCCACGCGACCGTGCTCGGGCGAGCGGGTCCCGTCCACGACGAGCGTGTCGTCGCCCTTCAGGACGACGATCGCATCGGCGCGCCGCGCCGCCTCGCGCGCACACGCGAGGCGGCGCGCCCGCACCTCGTCGCTCCCCACGCCGAGCAGCCGCGCGAGCTCGCCGCCGTGCGGCGTGAGCACCGTCGGCGCGCTGCGTGCCGCCAGCGCGTCCAGCGCGCCCGCGTGCGCGTTGAGCCCGTCCGCGTCGAGCAGCAGCGGCAGCGGCGCGCGCGCCGCCAGCGAGCGTGCGAACGCCGCCGACCCCTCCGCCCGGCCGATCCCCGGCCCGAGCACGAGCGCGTCCGCGCGCTCGCAGCGTGCCAGCGCCGCGCCGAGCGCGTCCGGGACGAGCGCGCCGTCGTCGTCGGGCAGCGGCACGCTCATCACCTCCGCGTCGCGCAGCTCGAAGACGAGGTTGAGCGAGGCGGGGACGAGGACCGTCACGTACCCTGCGCCCGCACGCGCGGCGCCCTCGGCCGCCATCGAGGGCGCACCCGTGAGCCCGGGCGAGCCGCCGCAGACGAGCACGCTGCCGCCGTCGAACTTCGTCGCCTCCGCCCCGCGCTCCGGCAGCTCGCCGAGCACGCCGCCGCCGATCAGCCCGATCCCGGCGCCGCCCTCCGGCGGCCGCCCGTCGGCCGGGATCCCGATCTCCACGACCGCGACCTCGCCGGCGCGCTGCTTGCCCGGCGCGATCCACAGGCCCGGCTTGCCGGCGTGGAACGTGGCCGTCGCGACCGCCCGCACGGCCGGGCCGGCGACCTCGCCGGTCGACGCGTCGACGCCGCTCGGCACGTCGCAGGCGATCACCGGGATCCCTCGCTCGGCTGCCGCGGCCATCGTCTCGACCGCGTCGAGCGCCTCGCCGCGCGGCGCGCCGTGCGAGCCGGTGCCGAGCACCGCGTCGACGATCCCGGCGACCTCCATCAGCGAGCCCGGGTTGAACGGCCGCGGCGGAGCGCCCGGCAGCCGCTCGCAGTTGGCGAGCGCGTCGCCGCCCAGCTCGCGCGGCGCGCACAGCAGATGCACGTCGACCTCGCGGCCCTGCTCGCGCAGATGCCGCGCCGCGACGAAGCCGTCGCCGCCGTTGTTGCCGCGCCCGCACACGACCGCGATCACGCCCCGCGGCACGCGCGCCGCCACCAGCTCGGCCAGCCCGCGCCCGGCGCGCTCCATCAGCTCGAGGCCGGGGATCCGGCGCTGCTCGATCGCCCACGCGTCCAGCGCGCGCTGGGCCTCAGCATCGGGCAGCGCCTCCAGCCACGCGGGCAGCCCCGTCATGCCGGCGAGGCTACTCGACCGTGACGGTCTTGGCGAGGTTGCGCGGCTGGTCGACGTTCAGGCCGCGCAGGCGGGCGATGTGGTAGGCGAGCAGCTGCAGCGGGACGACCGCGAGCAGCGGCGCGAGCATCCAGTCCGTCGCCGGGATCGCGATCGCCTGCTCGGCGTTCGCGGCGATCTCCTCGTTGCCCTCCGTCACGATCGCGATCACGTGCGCGCCGCGGACGCGCACCTCCTGCATGTTCGGAGACGACCTTGTCGAGCACCGGCGAGTCGGTCGCGACGCACACGACCGGCGTCTGGTCGTCGAGCAGCGCGATCGGCCCGTGCTTCATCTCCCCCGCCGCGTACGCGTCGGTCGCGATGTAGGAGATCTCCTTCAGCTTCAGCGCGCCCTCGAGCGCGACCGGCAGGCCGACGTGGCGGCCCAGGTAGAGGAAGAACTCGGCCTCGAAGTGGGCGCGCGCGATCCCCTCCACCTGCTCGCCGCAGCGCTCGAGCAGCTCGGCGATGTGGTGCGGCAGATGCTTGAGCTCGCCCACGAGCTCGGTCAGGCGCGCCGGGGGCAGCGTCCCGCGCAGCTCGGCCAGCCGCAGCGCCAGCAGGTACATCGCCGCGACCTGGCTGACGAACGTCTTCGTCGCCGCCACGCCGATCTCGAGGCCGGCGCGCGTGAACAGCACGCCGTCGGCGTCGCGCACGATCTGCGAGCCCATCACGTTCGTGACGCCGAGCACCGTCGCCCCGCGCGAGCGCGCGAGCCGCATCGCCGCGAGCGTGTCGGCCGTCTCGCCGGACTGCGAGATGCCGATCACGAGATCGCCTCTGCCGACGACCGGGTTGCGGTAGCGGTACTCGGAGGCGACGTCCATCTCGACCGGCACGCGCGCCCACTCTTCGATCGCGTAGCGGCCGATCAGGCCGGCGTGGTAGGAGGTGCCGCAGGCGACGACGACGATCCGCCGCACGCCCCTCAGGAACGCGTCGTCGACCGTGCCGAGGTCACCGAGGTCGACGCCCTCGCCGCGCGCGGCGCGGTCCGCCACGGTCTCGGCGACCGCGTCCGCCTGCTCGTGGATCTCCTTGAGCATGAACGTCTCGTAACCGCCCTTCTCGGCGGTCTCGGCGTCCCAGTCGATCTCGACGACCTCGCGCTCGACCGGCGCGCCGTCGGCCGTCATGAAGTCGACCCCGGAGGGCCGCAGCACGACGATCTCGCCGTCTTCGATGTACTGCACCTGCCGCGTGCGGGCGAGGAAGGCGGGCACCGCGGAGGCGAGGAACTGCTCGCCCTCGCCGCGCCCGACGACGAGCGGGCACTCGCGCCGCGCCCCGACGAGCACGCCCGGCTCTGCGACGGTCATCGCGACGAACGCGAAGTGGCCGACGAGCTCGCCGTAGGCGGCGATCACGGCGGCCGGCAGGTCGCCGTCATAGTGCTTGGCGATCAGGTGGGCGATCACCTCGGCGTCCGTCTCAGACGAGAACACCGCCCCCTCCTGCTCCAGCTGGCGCTGGAGCGAAACGTAGTTCTCGACGATCCCGTTGACGACGACGTGGACGCGGTCCTCGCCGTCGGTGTGCGGGTGCGCGTTGCGCTCGCTGACGCGGCCGTGCGTCGCCCAGCGGGTGTGGCCGACGCCCGTGCCGGGCTCGGCGAGCGCGACGCTCGCGGCGACGCCGTCCCCTGCGGCGGCCGGTTGAGCGGCGATTGCCGTGCGCAGCGCGTCGAGGTTCCCGACGGCGCGCACCGAGTCGACGCCGTCGCCGTTCAGGACGGAGATGCCGGCGCTGTCGTAGCCGCGGTATTCGAGCTTCTCGAGGCCGGCGAGCAACTGCTCGCGGACCGGCCGGGCGCCGACGTAGCCGACGATGCCGCACATGGGGAACCTCCGTGGAGACTGGAAGAGCCTAGTACACGCCCGCGGGCGCGCACATGGCCCTATGGAGCCATTTCGACGGCAGCGGCCCGCGCCATCTCGGCCAGCCGCTCGCAGACCGCGTCCGCCTCCTCAGCGCTCGGCGCCTCGACCATCACGCGCAGCAGCGGCTCCGTGCCGGACGCGCGCACGAGCACGCGGCCGCGGCCGTCGAGCGCGTCCTGCTCGCGCGCGACGGCACGCGTCATCTGCTCGTCGCCGGCGGCCCGCTCCACCGCCGCGCGATCCGGCAGACGCACGTTCACGAGCGTCTGCGGCAGCTTGTCCATCGCGTGCCGCTCGGCGAGGTCGCCGTCGCCGAGCGCCTCGAGCGTCAGCAGCGCGCTCGCGATCCCGTCGCCGGAGGGCGCGAAGCCGAGCTCGATGACGTGGCCGGACTGCTCGCCGCCGAGCGAGAACCCGCGCTGACGCAACGCTTCGAGCACGTAGCGGTCGCCGACGGCGGTCGTGGCGACCTCGATGCCGGCCTGCGCCATCGCGGTGTGGAAGCCGTAGTTCGTCATCACCGTCACGGCGACGCCGCCGCCGGGCAGCCGGTCGTGGCGCTGGAGGTGGAGCGCCGCCAGCGCGATCAGCTCGTCGCCGTCCACGACGGTGCCGGCGCGGTCGACGGCGAGCACGCGGTCGCCGTCGCCGTCGAACGCGAAGCCGGCGTCGTGCCCGTCGCGGCGGACCGCGTCGGCGAGCGCCTCGACGTGCGTGGAGCCGCAGCCGTCGTTGATGTTGCGGCCGTCCGGCGCATCGGCGATCACGTCGACGTGCGCGCCGAGGCGACGGAAGATCTCGGGCGCGGCACGGTGCGTCGCGCCGTTGGCGCAGTCGAGCAGGATCCGCCGGCCGCTGAGGTCCAGCGCGGCGAAGCGCACCTGCAGCTCGCGCAGGTAGTCCTCGAGCGTGCCGTGCAGCTGCGCGACGCCGCCCGGCTCGGGTGCGTCGGTCCCGCTCGCCGCCCCCGTCGCGGGCTGCTCCAGCAGCGCCTCGATCTCCTCCTCCGCCGCATCGGAGAGCTTGTCGCCGTCGGCGGCGAAGAACTTCACGCCGTTGTCGCGCCACGGGTTGTGCGAGGCGCTCAGCACGACGCCGAGGTCGAATCCGTAGCGGCGGATCAGCAGCGGCGCCGCAGGCGTCGGCAGCACGCCGCCGAGCAGCGCGACGCCGCCCGCGGCGGCGACCCCGGCCGCGACGGCCGCTTCGAGCATCTCGCCGGAGGCGCGCGTGTCGCGGATCACGAGCACGCGCGGGCGCTGGTCGGAGCGGGCCCGGTCCGCGGCGGCCGCGCGCGTGGTCGCGGCGCGGCCGAGCGCGAGCGTCAGCTCCGCTGTCAGGAGCTCGCCCGCGACGCCGCGGACGCCGTCGGTGCCGAACAGCCGCCGAGCCACGAGCGAGAAGGGTAGGTGGTCTGCGCTTGCGGCGCGACTAGCGCTTGGAGAACTGCGGCCGCTTGCGGGCCTTCTTCAGGCCGGCCTTCTTGCGCTCCTTCGCGCGCGCGTCGCGCGTGAGGAAGCCGCGGCGCTTGAGCTCGCCACGCAGGTTCGGGTCGGCCTCCAGCAGCGCACGCGAGATGCCGTGGCGCAGCGCACCGGCCTGCGCCGAGACGCCGCCGCCGTGCAGCTTCGCGATCACGTCCATGCGCGCCTCGTAGCCGACCGTCTCGAGCGGCTGACGGATGTTGCGCTGGAGCGTGGGGCGCGGGAAGAAGTCGTTGAGCGACTTGCCGTTGATGCGGTACTCGCCCGTGCCCGGCTTGAGCGTCACGCGCGCGACGGCCGTCTTGCGCTTGCCGGTCGCGGTGTAGCGCGCGCCGCTCGCGAGCGAGATCGCGGCGCCGGAGATCGGCTGCGCCTCCTGCTCCTCGCCCTCGGCGGCCGGCGTGACCGGCTCCTGGTCCTCGTCGTAGGGCGATGCCTCGCGGCCGAGCACGTCGGCGCCCTCGGGGACGATGTCGGGAACGAGGTCCGCGCCCGGGATCTCCGGCTTGACGCGCGGCGTCTCCTCGACCAGCTCCTCCTCCTCGGCCTCGGCCTCGACGTCGGCGACGGGCGCCGCAGCCTCGGCGGCGGGCTGCTCCGAAGCGGGCTCCTCGGCCACCGGCTGCGCGGCAGGCTCTGCCGCCGGCGCCTCGGGCTCAGGCTCGGGCGCGTCGTTCGCGGCCTCGGCGGCGGGCGACTCCTCGGCGGCGACGGGCTCCTCAGCGGGCGCGTCAGGCTCCGGGCCGCGCTGCTCGTCCTCAGGCTGCTCGACGTCGGTCACGAGGAAATCTCCATGGGTTGCGGCTGCTGGGCGGCGTGCGGATGCTCCGGACCGGCGTACACCTTCAGCTTCGTGAGCTGTCTGCGCGCGAGGCGGTTGCGAGGGAGCATGCCCTTGACGGCGAGGCGGATGACCTCTTCGGGCCGCCGGTCGAGCATCTCCTCGAGCGTCCGCGAGCGCAGGCCACCCGGGTAGCCCGAGTGGCGGTAGTAGCGCTTGTCGGCGCGCTTGTTCCCCGAGACCGAGATCTTCTCGGCGTTGACGACGACGACGAAGTCGCCGGTGTCGACGTGGGGCGTGTACGTGGGCTTGTTCTTCCCGCGGAGGGCGTCGGCGATCTGGGTGGCGAGCCGGCCGAGCGTGAGCCCGTTGGCATCGACGAGCACCCAGTTGCGCTCGCGGTCGGCAGGAGTGGCGACGTAGGTCTTCATGGCATGAGAGATGCCACGCCTCGGTGGCGCGGCGGTCGCCCATGATAGGGCAATCGCTCGGACCGTGACGTATCGGCGGCAACCCCCGCCCGGCGCGCGGGCATCCGCCGGAGCGCCGCGTCCCGTCGGCGCGAGGACGTCGTCCGTCCGGAGGCCCTGGGTATACTGCCGCGCGTTCCATAAGCCATGGCCGAGTCCCTCCGTCCCCGGAGGGAGCGGGGAACCCAAAGGCGTCGCGAGCGCGGCGTCGTGGGGCGAATCCGAGCACTGCCGCTCGGTAGCGCGGACCTTTCAAGCGCGAGCCCGTCAGCTAACCCCGTAGGCCGCGACGAAAGGGCATCGACCTCGATGCTGCGCGGAATGCGGGCCCGCCCCGCGACGAAGACCACGCTTGCCGCCGCCGCGATGCTCGGCATCGTCGCCGGCTCCGCCTCCGCCGCGACCGGCGGCGCCGGCCTCGCCCAGCCCGCCCCGAAGCGGGCGGCCAAGGCGCCCACGGCCCGCCGCGCCGCCCCCGCCCTCTCGCCCGTCACGGCGATCCCGCAGATCGCCGCGCACGTGCGCCTGCGCAAGGTCTCGCGCCGCGCCGTCAGCGCCGCCACGCTGCTGTACCGCTCGCAGGCGGGCAAGCCGCTCTCCGTGCGCGTGGACGTCGTCCGCCTCGCCGACGGCCTGTCCGTCTTCAGCGATGAGCGCACGGTCGCGCCCGGCGCGCTGCACAAGGTCCGCTGGACGGGCCGCACCGGCGACGGGCTCGCGCTCGACGGCCGCTACCAGCTGCGCATCTCGCTCGGCGGCGCGACGAGCGCCGGCAGCAGCACGAGCGCCGCCGGCGGCGGCGCGTCGGCCGCGATCCCCGAGGCGCCGCCCGGCTCGGCGAGCGTACGCACGTTCACGTTCGTCGGCGCCGCGTTCCCGGTCCGCGGCCGGCACGACTACGGCAGCGGCGCCGCGCGCTTCGGCGCCGGCCGCACCGGCCACGTCCACCAGGGCCAGGACGTGATGGCGCGCTGCGGAACGCCGCTCGTGGCCGCGCGCGGGGGCGTCGTGATCATGCGCGCCTACCAGGCGCTGGCCGGCAACTACCTCGTCATCCACGACCCGCTGACCGGCCAGAGCTACGTGTATGACCACCTGCTGGAACCGGCGGCCGTCCGCAGAGGCCGGCGCGTCGAGACCGGCCAGCCGATCGGCGTCGTCGGCGAGACGGGCGACGCGACCGCCTGCCACCTCCACTTCGAGATCTGGACCGCGCCCGGCTGGTACCGCGGCGGCGAGCCGGTCGACCCCCTCCCCACGCTCAAGCGCTGGGACCGCTTCAGCTGACGCCGAGCGCGTAGCCTGCGGGCATGTCCCTGCTGGGGATCTTCGGGCTGATCGTGCTGGGCGTCGCCCTCGTCGTCCTGCTCGTATCGCTGCTGCACCCCGAGGGGCGCAGACGACCCGGCGGCTACCTCGACGGGCAGGAGCCGCGCCCGGATCGCGACCACGAGAACGCGCGCGTAAGCGCCGGTTCAGAATCGGCCATTACGCTGGCCCGATGGAACGAGACGAGCTGCGCGCGCTGCAAGCGCCCCTCAAGGAGCAGTACAAGGCGGAACCCGACGCCGCGACCGTGACCCTCTCGGCGACCGGCTCGCTCGGCGACGGCATCTCCTGCTCGGTGCAGACCGGCCGCGCACTCGCGCAAGCCGGCCTCCATCCCGCGTCCGGCGGCGACGGCTCGCTGCTGTGCTCCGGCGACATGCTGCTGGAGGCGCTCGTCGCCTGCGCCGGCGTCACCCTCCGCGCCGTCGCAACCTCCCTGGAGATCCCCATCAACGGCGGGACCGTCAAAGCCGAAGGCGACCTCGACTTCCGCGGCACCCTCGGCGTCGACAAGCAAGCCCCCGTCGGCCTCAAGACGATCCGCCTCACCTTCGACCTCGACGCCGACGCCACCGAAGACCAGCTCGCCACCCTCAAGAAGCTCACCGAGCGCTACTGCGTCGTCTACCAGACGCTCATGGGGCCGCTCAAGCTCCAGACCCGGCTCGTGGCCAGCTGACCCTCACGACGCGCGCTCAGCCGAGTGCGTCAACCACGAGCGCGCTGCTGGCGACCCCGAGCAGCACGACGCCGACGAGCAGCCACCACATCGCCCGCTTGAGCCGTGCAACCTTCCAATCCGCCACGAGGCCGGTCCGGCGCTGTGCGAGAAGGTTCGCGGCGATCTGCGCACGCAGAGCAGCGCTCTCGTCGAGCTCCCGCGCGCGCTCGATCACCCTCCGGATGTTGTTCGGTCCGACACGCCCAAACGTCCGCATCGAACCGAAAAGCCCGTAGATGCCTGCCACCAGCAGCGCCGCGGACGCGACCACGAGCGCCCCGAGCACGATCCACGCCGTTACTCCCCGGAGGCGATCCTGCCCGCGCAGCAGAGCACTGTTCGCGAGCACGAGCGTCGTCGTGAGCCCAGCCGCCTGCAGAAATGTCTGGGAGCGGCGCTCGATGCCGCTGTGACGATCGCGGGCGCGTTCCCAGCCGGCAAGCGAATCGGCGAGCAGTTGCTCGGACGCCCGCTCCCCGAGCCGCGCCCGGTAGGAACACTCGGCGGCCTTGGTGCGCTTCCTCGTGATGCGGCGCGGGGCGCCCATGCGCAGCGGTGGGCTCAGAAACCACCGCAAACCGGAGCCGGCGAAGCGCCCCGCAAGGCCGGTACGGCGATCGGCGTAGACCGACGTGCAAGAGCACGCGCGCACGATGCGACGTCTCGCCTTGTCGGCCCCGAGATCGCTGCGGCCGTCGCGCCACAGGTAGCGCGCAAGCCCGAGCGAGGCGCGGCTCCAGCCACCGGAGGTGAGTACGTCGCACGAGGCCGGGCGGCTGGCGGGTCTGCTCGCGCCCCACCAGCGAATCATGTGCCCTCGCGCCTGCGCGTAGCGCCAGGCATCCTCTGACATGGCCGTGACGCTAACGAGTGCGGACGGGCGACGCGCCGCCCCACGGGGACGCCCAGGCCACTGCGCCTACTCCCACTCGATGGTTCCTGGAGGCTTAGACGTGATGTCCAAGACCACCCGGTTGACCTCGCGGATCTCGTTGATCATGCGCGAGGCGATCTGCTCGAGCAGGTCGTACGGCAGGCGCGCCCAGTCGGCGGTCATCGCGTCGTCGCTGGTGACCGCGCGGATGACGACGACGTACCCGTACGTGCGCTCGTCCCCCTGCACGCCGACCGTGCGGACGTCGGGCAGCACGCAGAAGGACTGCCACAGCTCGCGGTAGAGGCCCGCTCTGCGGATCTCGTCCTGGAGGATCGCGTCGGCGTCGCGCAGCGTGTCGAGGCGCTGCTTCGTCGCCTCGCCGCCGACGACGCGGATCGCGAGGCCCGGACCGGGGAACGGCTGGCGCCAGACGAGCCGCTCGGGGAGACCGAGCTCGGCGCCGACGGCGCGGACCTCGTCCTTGAACAGGGAGCGCAGCGGCTCGACCAGCTCGAAGTCGAGGTCCTCCGGCAGGCCGCCGACGTTGTGGTGGGACTTGATCGTCGAGGCGCCGGTGCCGCCACCGGACTCGATCACGTCGGAGTAGAGCGTGCCCTGCACGAGGAAGCGCGCGGCCTTGCCGTCCTCCCCGACGATGCTCGCCGCCTCCTCTTCGAAGACGCGGATGAACTCCTCGCCGATGGCCTTGCGCTTCGCCTCCGGCTCGGTGACGCCCTTGAGCTTCGTGAGGAAGCGGTCCTCGGCGTCGACTGCGACGAGCGGCACCTTGAAGTGGTCGCGGAAGGCGGCGATCACCTGGTCGCCCTCGTGCTTGCGCATCAGGCCGTGATCGACGAACACGCACGTCAGCTGGTCGCCGATCGCGCGGTGCACGAGCAGGGCCGCGACGGAGGAGTCGACGCCGCCGGAGAGGCCGCAGATGACGCGTCCGTCGCCGACCTGCGCGCGGATCCTCGCGATCTGGTCCTCGATCACGGAGCCGGCGCTCCACGTCCGCTCGCAGCCGCAGATCTCGCCGAGGAAGCGCGTCAAGATGTCCTGCCCGTAGGGCGTGTGGACGACCTCGGGATGGAACTGGATGCCGTAGATCCCGCGCTCGACCGACTCCAGCGCCGCGACGGGCGACTCGCTCGAGGACGCCAGCGCCGTGAAGCCGGGCGGCGGCGCGAAGACCGTGTCGCGGTGCGACATCCAGCACGTCTGCTCAACCGGCAGGCCGGCCAGCAGACGGCCCGGCTCCGTCACGGTCAGCTGCGAGCGGCCGAACTCGCCCACCTCGGCGCCCTGCACGTCGCCGCCGAGCGAGCGCGTCAGCAGCTGCATGCCGTAGCAGATGCCCAGCACCGGGATCCCGAGCTCGAGCAGCGCGGGGTCGAGCGCCGGCGCTTGCGGCGCGTACACCGACGCCGGCCCGCCGGACAGGATCAGGCCACGCGGCTTGCGGCGCGCGACCTCTGCGGCGCCGACGTGGTGGGGCAGCAGCTCGGAGAAGACCCCGCACTCCCGCACCCGCCGCGCGATCAGCTGCGAGTACTGGCCGCCGTAGTCGAGGACCACAACCTCCTCAGCGACCGGCGAGGAGGTGCCATGCACGTCGTCAGCGGCGCGGATCGTCGTGTCTGGCGAGGACGCAGCCGGTGTGGCGTACTCCGTACGCGAACCGGCGAGGACGCCGCCGGACGCGGCGAGGCGTGCCGCAGAGTCAGTCATTGACGAGCGCGACAGCCCGCCCGTTGGAGCCCATGCCGACCTGCTGATCGCGCTGGAGGTGCTTGCCCTCGGTCTGGAGCGCGGGGGCGACCATCAACTCGGCGCGGTTGAACTCGGCGATGTCCCGGTACCCGCAGGTCGCCATCGAGGTCTTCAGCGCGCCCATCAGGTTGAACATGCCATCGTTCTCGCGCGCGGGGCCGAGCAGGATCTCCTCGAGCGAGCCGTTCTGCGCGGTCTTGACCCGCGTGCCGCGCGGCAGCGTCGGGTGGAACGTCGCCATGCCCCAGTTGTAACCGCGGCCGGGCGCCTCGTAGGCGCGCGCGAGCGCGGATCCGAGCATCACCGCGTCGGCGCCGCAGGCGATCGCCTTCGCGACGTCGCCGCCGTTCTTCATGCCGCCGTCGGCGATCACGCGCACGTAGTCGCCGGTCTCCAGCATGTGCTGGGAGCGCGCGGCGGCGACGTCGGCGATCGCCGTCGCCTGCGGGACGCCGATGCCGAGCACGCCGCGCGTCGTGCAGATCGCGCCGGGGCCGACGCCGACGAGCACGCCGGCGGCGCCGGTGCGCATCAGGTGCAGGCCGGTGTGGTAGGAGGCGCAGCCGCCGACGACGACCGGCACGGGGACCTCGCGGATGAACTCCTTGAGGTTGAGCGGCTCGGCGACCGTCGAGAACGTGCTCGGCGGAGACGACCGTGCCCTGGATCACGAGGATGTCGAGGCCCGCCTCGAGTGCGATCTCGTAGTGCTCGCGCACGCGCTGCGGCGTGAGCGAGGCGGCCACGACGACGCCCTGCTCCTTGATCTCGCGGATGCGCTGCGCGATCAGCTCCGGCTTGACCGGCTCGCGGTAGATCTCCTGCATCTCGCGCGTGGCCTCCTCGCGGTCCAGCGAGGCGATCCGCTCGAGCTGGGCGTCGACGTCCTCGTAGCGGCAGAAGATGCCCTCGAGGTTGAGGACCGCGAGGCCGCCGAGTCTGCCGATGGTGCCCGCCGTCTGCGGCGAGACGACGCCGTCGAGCGCGGAGGCGAGCAGCGGCAGCTCGAAGCGGTAGGGCCCGAGCGTCCAGGAGATGTCGACGTCTTCCGGATCGCGGGTGCGACGCGAGGGCACGATCGCGACGTCGTCGAAGCCGTAGGCGCGACGTGCCTTCTTACCGCGGCCGATCTCTATCTCCATTGCTGCACCGTAGGGGTCGAGGAGGATGAAAACGCCCGCCGGGGAGGCGGGCCGGGGGAACTGCTGACGTTGGCGGGGGCGGCGACCACCGACTGCCTCGATACTAGCGCAGGCCCCAGGCGGATCGGCGCCGGGGGGCGGACCGCATCCGTCGGACCCCGCCCGCTCACGAAACCTCGGCCGGCAGCGGGAGCGCCTCGACCTCGACCGCCGGCAGCAGCCGCTCGACCGCCTGGGGGTCGATCACGCCGGCGCCGAAGTGCTGCGTCGACTCGGCGCCGCAGGCGACGCCGAAGCGCAGGCACTCCTGCGGCGTCCTGCGGTCGTAGCGCGCCGCCACGTAGCCGGCCAGGAACGCGTCGCCGGAGCCGACGGCCGCGCGCGCCTCCTGCTCGGCGACACGCACGCGGAACAGCTGCGGGCCGACGTCGCCGGCGACGTGGGCGAAGCAGCCGTCCGGCACCGTCATGATCGCCTCGCGCGCGCCCAGCTCGACGACCTCCGAGATCGCCAGGGCCCGCTCCTCGTCGTCGTTGAACTCGTGGCCGACGAGCTCCTCCGCCTCCCCCACGTTCGGCGAGACGACGTCCGGCTCGGCGCGGACCGCGTGGCGCAGCGGCTCGCCGTCGGTGTCGACGATCGTCGTCACGCCGAGCTTGCGCAGCTCGCGGATGAGGCCGCCGTAGACGTCGGGGTCGACGGCCCGCGGGAGGCTGCCGGCGATCACGCACAGCGTCGCGCCCTGCGCGAGGTACAGCAGCTTGTCGCGGAACAGCTCCATCTCGCGCTCGGTGATCGCCGGCCCGCGCTCGTTGATCTCCGTCTGCACGCCCGTCGTCGGGTCGAGCACCGCGGTGTTCGTGCGCGATTCCTCGCCGATGCGGACGAAGTCGGTCAGCACGGACTCGGCCGTCAGCGCGTCGACGATGCGCGTCCCGGTCGAGCCGCCGGCGAAGCCCGTCGCGATCACCGGCCGGCCGAGGCGCTTGATCGCGCGCGCGACGTTCACGCCCTTGCCCCCAGGCATCGTCGCCTGCGCGACGGAGCGATGGCGGCGGCCGATGCGGAAGTTCGGCACCTCGAGCGTCTTGTCGATCGCCGTGTTGAGGGTGACGGTGATGATCATGCTGCCTCCATGTCCGTCCGCCGCCGCGCGCGCCGGCGGGCGCCGCGGGCCCGCGCGAGGAGGATGGCCGTGCCGCCGAGCAGCGCCGCGACGGCTACCAGGCTACCCGGCCCGTCCAGCGCTCGCCCGGCCCGCTCGAGCAAGCCGACCTCGGGCACGGCGCTGCGCGTCACGAGCGGCACGCGCGCGATCGGGCGGCCGTTGGCGCGCACCGTCGCGCTGCCGACGACGGCGTGCCGCGGCAGCGGCCCCTCCAGCTCGCGCGGGACGTCGACGACGAGCCGCACGCGCGCGTCGCGGCGCAGCAGCTCGCGCACGTCGCGGGCCGCGACGACGGCGACGCGGTCGTCGGGGCGGTGCTTGACGGCGGGCCGCGCGTAGACGGCGCCCCGTCTGACCGGCGTCGCGATGCGATAGCTCGCGAACGCCCACTTCAGCAGCGCGAGGGCGTCGGCGTCGCGCGCGCCCTCGCTCGGGTCGCCCAGGACGGTCGCGACGAACGTCGTGCCGCGGCGCGTGCCGGACGCCACGAGGATGTAGCCGGCCGCGTTCGTGTGACCGGTCTTGACGCCGTTCACCCACGGGACCTCTTGCACGAGGTCGTTGCGGTTGACGACGGTGCGGACGTGGTCGCCGCTGCGCAGCGCCGCGCTTCTCATGTCCATCGTCCGGCGCAGGAAGGCGTTGCCGCGGTCGGCGATCGCCAGCCGCGCCAGGTCCGCGGCGGTCGAGTAGTTGCCCGGGCCGTCGAGCCCGACGGGCGTGGAGAAGTGCGTGTGCCGCAGACCCAGCGCGCGCGCACGGCGGTTCATGCGCGTGATGAACGCCGCGCGCGTGCCGCCGACGCAGACGGCGAGGGTCTCCGCCGCGTCGTTCGCGCTCGGCAGCAGCAGCGCGCGCAGCAGGTCGCGCACGCGCATCCGTTCGCCCGCCCGCAGGCCGATCTGGGTCTCCAGCGGGCCGGCGGCATAGGGCGGCGCGGTGCAGACGCGGTCGAGCGGGACCGCGGAGACGGTCACGAGCGCCGTCATCAGCTTCGTCGTGCTGGCGATCAGGCGGCGCTGACCGGCGGCGCGCCCGAACAGCGGGGTTCCGGTCGACGCCTCGAAGACGGCGGCGGCAGGCGCGGACAGCGCCGGCGGATTCGGGATCCGCGCCGCGGCGACGGGCGCGAGCGCCGTGGACGCGACGGCGACGGCGAGCGCGGCGAGCGCGCGGCGCAGGCTCACCGGGACAGCACGAGGCGCTGCCCCGTCTGCAGCGCCTGCGGGTCGACGTCCGGGTTGAGCTGCTCGATCGTCTCGAGCGACACGCCGGTCTTGTCGGCGATCACGGTCAGCGTGTCGCCGGCCTTCACGACGTAGACGCGGCGACGCGGTCTGGACGCGCGTCTTCTCGCCGGCTGCGTCGCAGTCGTCCGGGTTCCCGTCGAGCTTCCGGACGAGTCCGGCCGCGAGGCCGCGACGACGATCACGACGCCGACGGCCGCCGCGGCCAGCGCGAGCGGCGCCACCACGCGTGCAGGGCTTCCCTCTGCCATCGGGCGGCGATGTTACCCGCGCGCCCGGCGCGCCACGACGGTCCCGTCGCCGCGCGCGGCGGAGACGGGACCGGCCGAGTGCCGGCGACGCGCGACGCGCGTCAGCCCTTGACGGACTTCTTCAGGCCCGACCCCGGCGTGAAGCGCGGGACGCGGGACGCGGCGATCTGGATCTTCTCGCCGGTGCTCGGGTTGCGGCCCTCGCGCGCGCTGCGCTCGGCGACGTGGAACTTCCCGAAGCCGGAGAACGTCACTTCGCTGCCGCGCTTGAGCGCGTCCTCGATCGTCTGGAGGACCGCGTCGACGGCATCGCCTGCATCCTTCTTGCTGAGCCCGCTGTTCGCGGAAACCTGGTCGACGAACTCGGATTTCGTCACGTCTTCCTCCTTCGAGGTGGTCGGGGGAGGGCCGAAGCTAACAACCCCCGCGGACGGGAGCAACGCCGAATCGCCCGTCAGGACGGGGAATCTCGCGATCCTGGCCGATCGACGCCACGCGTGACCAGTGCCCCCGCCACCCTCGCGAGGTCGTGGTCGAGCAGCCCCGCGAGCGCAAAATCCCCTGCAATCACTGCGATTGTGCCGCCGTCGGGCGCGCGCGCGACACGCAGCGCACCGCGCGCCGCGACGCCTTGTTCGCCGGATGTCAGCAGATCGCGGGAATCCGCCGCCAGCGCGGGATCTCCGGCAAGCAACTCGCCCCCCGGCCCGAGTACGACGGCGGCGCGCACGTCGACGGACAGCTCGCGCAGCAGCGCGAGCGCGAGTGCGGGCGTGAGGGCAGCCGTCATGCCGGCACGCGAGAATACGCGAGTGCCGCTCTCGCGCATCGCCTGGCTCGTCACCGTCGGCAGCTGCCTGATCGGCGTGCTGCTGCTGCTGCTCAGCGGCTACGTCGGCTACGCCGGCGTGGTCTTCGCCGTCGCCTGCTCGGCCGCGATCAACCTCCGGTAGGCGCGCCCGGAGCGGTGCCGCCGTCCGCGCGCATCCACTCGGTGCCCGGCCGCACGCGGTCCGACGGCTCGAGGTGGATCAGCACGTCGGCGCCGTGCAGCCGCACCGCGATCGCATCCTGGATCGCGTGCGCGATCTCGTGCGCCTGCTCGAGCGACGTGCCCGCCTCGAACTGCAGGTGCAGGTCGACGTAGCGGCGCGCGCCTGCCCGGCGCGTGCGCAGCTGGTGGTACCCGACCACGCCGCGATCGCCGAACGCGACCACCTCGGCGTGGATCGCCGCGCGCTCGTCCTCCGGCAGCGCCTCGTCGACGAGCACGCGCGAGGAGCCGAGCAGCAGCCGCACGCCCGCCGTCACGATCGCGCAGGCGACCACCAGCGCGACGACCGGGTCGAGCCACTCGGCGCCGGTCAGCTGCACGAGCGCGAGGCCCGCCAGCACCGCGAGCGAGGTGTACGCGTCGGTGCGCAGATGCGCCGCGTCGCCGGCGAGCGCCGGTGAGGACGTCGCGCGCGCGGTGCGCGCGATGACCGCCGAGACGACGAGGTTCGCGACCATCGAGAAGCCGACGACGGCGATGCCGAAGCCGAGGTGCTCGACGGTGCCGCCGACGATCAGCCGCCGCACCGACTCGAACACGATGATCCCCGAGCCGACGAGGATCAGCATCCCCTCGATCGCCGCGGCGAGGTTCTCGATCTTCTCGTGCCCGTAGCGGTGGCTCTCGTCGGCCGGCTCGCCGGCCTTGCGGACCGAGAAGTACGCGACGACCGAGGCGATCAGATCCACCCCCGAGTGGACCGCCTCGGTGATGATCGCGACCGAGCCCGTGACCGCGCCGGCCACGAGCTTGAGCAGGATCAGCGCGACGTTCGACGCGATCGAGAGGGCGGCCGCGCGCCGCTTGCGCGGCGTGTCGGCCTCGTGGACCGCGGCGGCGCCCATCGTCAGTCGGGGACGGGCAGCCACGCGAGCAGCGCCCGCACAGCGCGGCCGCGGTGGCTGATGGCGTCCTTCTCCGCGTCGCTCAGCTCGGCCATCGTGCGGGCGGGTGCGGCCGGGTCGGCGTCGTCGGGCAGGAACCCCGGGTCGTAGCCGAACCCCCCCTCGCCGCGCGGCGCGGCCGCGAGCGTGCCGGCGCAGCGCTCCTCGACGACGTGCTCCTCCCCGCCGTCGGGGTCCACGTACGCGAGTGCGCAGACGTACGCGAGCGGACTGCCCGCGGGCGCCTCGCGCAGCAGCTTGGCGAGGTTCTCCCCGTCGCTCGCCTGCTGGCCGGCGAAGCGCGCGGAGCGGATCCCGGGACGACCGCCGAGCGCGGCGGCCTCGATCCCCGAGTCGTCGGCGATCGCGGCCCGTCCGGTCGCCGCGGCGGCGGCGCGCGCCTTGCCGAGCGCGTTCTCGGCGAACGTGGCGCCGTCCTCGGGTGGCAGCTCGACGTCGTCGGGCAGCGGGTCGATCGCCACCGCTCCGGGCGAGGCCGCCGCCAGCCGCGCGAACTCGCGCAGCTTGTGGGCGTTGCGGGTGGCGAGCAGCAGCCGCACGGTCAGACGGCGCCGACCGCGGCGTCCTGGAGATCGCGCAGCTGCGCGATCCCGTCGGCGGCGAGCGCCAGCAGCTCGTCGAGGTGCGCGCGCGAGAGCGGTGTGCGCTCGGCCGTCGCCTGCACCTCCACGAGGCCGCCGTCGGCCGTCATCACGACGTTCGCGTCGACCTCGGCGGTCGAGTCCTCGGGGTAGTCGAGGTCGAGCAGCGGCACGCCGCCGACCATCCCGACCGAGACGGCGGCGACGCTGCCCGTGAGCGGGACGCGCTCCAGCTTCCCCTCGGCGACGAGCCGCTCGCAGGCGAGCCGCAGCGCGACCATGCCGCCGGTGATCGACGCGCAGCGCGTGCCGCCGTCGGCCTGGAGCACGTCGCAGTCGACGTAGACCGTGCGCTCGCCGAGCGCCGCGAAGTCGACGACGCCACGCAGCGAGCGGCCGATCAGCCGCTGGATCTCGATCGTGCGTCCGTCGGCGCGGCCCTTGGTGATGTCGCGCGCCTTGCGCTGGCCGGTGGAGGCAGGCAGCATCCCGTACTCGGCCGTCGCCCATCCTCTGCCGCCGCCGGCCATCCAGCGCGGCACGCTCTCCTCGACGGAGGCGGTGCAGATGACCCGCGTCTCACCGGCCGAGATGAGCGCCGAGCCGGTCGCGCTGCGCACGAACCCGGGCTCGATCTCGACCGGGCGCAGCTCGCCGGGTGTGCGCCCGAAGCTCCGTTCCACGCTCGTCGCTCCGCTTGTCACGCCGGCACCTCCACGGGGGTCAGGGTCACGCGCTCGACCTCGCCGAGCGGCATCTGCAGGAATCGCGTCCCGAGTGCGCGGAACGCCTCGGGGTCGCCGGTCGTGTGGAAGCGGTATGCGCCCTCCACCGTCCGCTCGCTCAGCAGGCCGCGCGCCACCAGCGCGCGCTCGACGGCGCGCGCCACGCCCTCGCCGGAGCTGACGAGCCGCACGTCGCGGCCGAGCATCCGCTGCAGCATCGGCGCCACGAGCGGGTAGTGCGTCGAGCCGAGGATGACCGTGTCGACCTCGGCGGCGCGCAGCGGCGTCACGTAGCTGCGGACGACCTCGACGACGCGCTCGTCGAACGGGAAGCCGCTCTGGATGATCGGCGCGAGGTCGGGGCAGGCGACGCTCTCGACGTGCGCGGCCGGCGCGCCGGCCGCGATCGCCGTCGCGAACGCGCCGCTCGCGACGGTCGCGGGCGTCGCCAGCACGCCGATGCGACCGCTGCGCGTCGCCTCCACCGCCAGCGCGGCGGCCGGCTCGATCACGCCGAGCACGTCGACGCCGGCGTCCGCGAGCCGCTCGTGCAGCAGCGGCACTGCGGCCGCGGTCGCCGAGCCGCAGGCGACGACGAGCAGCTTCGCGCCGGTCGCGAGCAGGTGCTCGGCGATCTCGAGCGCGTAGGTGCGCAGCTGCTCCTGCGTCTTCTCGCCGTACGGGAAGCGCGCGGTGTCGCCGAGATAGACGAAGCCCTCGCCGGGCAGCGCCACGAGCAGCTCGTGCAGCACGGTCAGTCCCCCGACGCCCGAGTCGAAGACGGCGATCGGGCGCTCGCGGGCGGTCGCTGACATGCGCCACATGCTGGCAGAGCCGCCCGCGGAAGCGATCCGAGCGCTATTTCATGCTCTTCAGCGCGTTTCTGATCTGGGTGACGATCGCCTGGGCGATGCCGCCGGTGCCGAACTTCGTGCCCTTCGTGGCCGCCACGACGCCGGCGAGCAGCGCGGCGACGAGCAGGATCAACGCGACGTACTCGACGGTGCCCTGGCCGCGCTCGCCGCCCCAGGCCGTCACAAGGCGCGTGTGCATCCATCCCATCAAGCGGTAGATCATGTGAGCTCCTCCTTCTTCGCTGGACGTCGGCACGAGTCTTGGGCCGGCCCCTGCGGAGGCGCTAGACGCATCTGCGAAAAAACGCGCGCAGAAGTGCGGCGCCTTCGCTGAGTACGCTGGGCGCCGTCGATGCGCGCGCTCGTCATCACGAACATGCACCCGACGCCGGAGCGCCCCGCGCTCGGCCGCTTCGTGGCCGACCAGGTCGCGGCGCTGCGGCGGATCGAGGGCCTCGAGGTCGAGCTGTTCGCGTTCGCGCCCGGCCTGCGCTCCTATCCACGCGCGGCACGCGAGCTGCGCCGCCGCTACCGCGGCGAGCGCTTCGACGTGATCCACGCGCACTTCGGCCTCACCGCCTGGCCGGCCCTCGCGCTGCGCAGGGCGCCGCACGTCGTCACGTTCCACGGCACCGACCTGGCGCACCCGCGCTCCGGCCCGCTCAGCCGCGCCGCGCTGCGCTTCGCCGACCTCGCGGCGACCGTGTCGGCGTCGCTCGCGCGCGAGCGGATCCCGGGCGCCGGGGTGCGGCGGCGCGTCGCGGTGCTGCCCTGCGGCGTCGACCTGGAGCGATTCCGGCCGCTGCCCCGGGCGGAAGCGCGCGCGCGACTCGGGCTCGAGCCCGACGCGCCCTGCCTGCTGTTCCCGGCGGACCCCGCCCGCGCGGAGAAGCGCGTCGACCGCGCGCGCGAGCTCGCCGGCGACGTGCCGCTGCTGACGCTCGGCGACGTCCACCCCGACGAGGTGCCGCTGTGGGTCAACGCCGCCAACGCCGTGCTCGTGCCGTCCGAGCGCGAGGGCTTCGGGCTCGCCGTGCTCGAAGCGCTCGCCTGCGACGTGCCGGTCCTGGCGACGCCGGCCGGGATCGCGCCGCTCGCGCTCGGGGGGATCGACGGCACGCACTGCGGGCCGTTCGACGCGAACGCCTGGCGCGCCGCGCTGGCGCCCCACCTGTCGGCCGCCGACCCGCGCGTCGCCGGCCGCGCGCGCGCCGGGCTCTTCTCCGCCGAACAGATGGCCGAGCGCGTCGCGATCGCCTGGCGGGCCGTCGCGGCGGAAAGCGGCGGGACGAGCCGGCCCCGTTGGTATCCTCGCCGCCGAGGCGCCGTCCACGCACGCAGCGCGGCGTCCCCCGACCGATGAGCGGCATGTTCCAACGCATCGCGCGCCGGCACGCGGACCGCTCCGACGAGCCGGTCGCCTCGGAGACCGCCGACGCACAGGCGTCCGCGACCACCCCTGCGGACGGGGCGGATCCGGCGACCCCCGCACCAGCGCCGCAGGCGTCACCCGAACCGAGAGCGCCGGACGAGCAGGCGACGCCCGCCGCCGCGACGGAGCCGACGTCGGCGCCCGACGGGCCGACGGAGCGGATCGAGATCGTCGCGCCGGCGCCCGCCGTCGACCAGCCGACCGTCTTCCAGGCGCCGGTGGCCGCATCCGAGCAGCCGACGACGATCACGCCGCCCGCCGGCTCCGCAGCGCCCGGCCCCGCGGAGCAGCCGCCGGCGGCCGCACCCGTCGCGGCCGAGCCCGCGGTGCGGCGTCCGGGCTTCCGCGCGCGCGGGCGCATGCGGCGGCGGCTGCGCTACCTGCGCAAGCTGCGCGAGCTGCAGGTGCGCGACCTCGGCGGGCTCGTCTTCGACCTGCGCCGCTTCGAACGCAAGCGCGACGACCTCGTGGCGCAGAAGATCGACCAGGTCCGCGCGTGCGACGACGAGCTGCGCGCGCTCGAGCGGACGCTCGACGAGCGCCGCGACCTGCGCGACGTGCGCGAGCCCGGCGTCGGCGGCACCTGCCCGCGCTGCTTCGCCGTCTACGGCAGCGCCGACCGCTTCTGCGCGAGCTGCGGCGCGGCGCTCGGCGGCGCCGTGCAGGGGCCGGCGCAGGTCCCGCTCGCGCACGCGCCCGCGACGCCGCCCGACGCGAACGCGAGCGGCTCGCAGACGTGAGCGCCGTCCGGCCGTCGCCGACCACGCCGGGCACGTTCCTCTGCCCGCGCTGCGGCAACACGCTGCGCGACGACCAGGCGTGGTGCCTCGAGTGCGGGCTGGCGGCGCGCACGCGGGTCCACCCGCCGCCGCGCTGGCGCGTCCCGATCGCGCTCACCGTCACCGCCCTCGCGCTGCTCGCGGCCGGGATCGCCCTCGCGCTGGTCACGCTGCTCGACACGCCGGAGAGCGCCCCGCCGCCGGCGACCGTGACGGTCACGACCTCGACCGCTCCGCCGCCCGCCGCGACGACGCCGACGACGCCCGCGCCCGCCGCCACCACGCCGCCGGCGACCGTGCCCGGCACGACCGTCCCCGCGACCACCGTGCCGTCGCCCGCGACGACGCCGGGAGCCACGGCGCCCGCGCCGGCCGCGACGACGCCGCCCGCGTCCTCCGGCGGCGGGACGCCCGGGACGCAGAGAACGTTCACGATCCCCGGCACGAGAATCACGCTGCCGGCGAACGCCGGCTGAGCGCCCGGCGCCCGCGTCAGGCGGCGGCCGCGAGCGCCGGCCAGTGCTCGGCCAGTCGCGCGGCAGCGGCGCGCGCCTCCGGCGCGACCGGGACCTCCGGCCGCGGCGGCGGGTCGGCGGCGGTCAGCACGCGCAGCATCGCGGCCGTAGAGGCGGCGAGCGCGCGCAGGTCGTAGCCGCCCTCGAGCACCGCGCCGACCGGGGCCTCCAGCTCGGCCGCAAGCCGCCGCACGATCCCCGTGAGCGCCGCGAAGCCGTCCTCGGTCAGCTCGACGTCGGCGAGCGGGTCGTCGCGGTGGGCGTCGAAGCCGGCCGAGATCAGCACGAGCCGGGGCGCATACGCGCGCGCGAGCGGCGTCACGACGTGCTCGAGCAGCGAGGCGTAGAGCGCGTCGCCCGCGCCCGCGGCGACCGGCAGGTTGACCGTGTAGCCGGTGCCCTCCCCGCTGCCGACGTCGGCCGCCGCGCCGGTCCCCGGATACAGCGGCCACTCGTGCAGCGAGACGAACAGCACCTCCGGCGTGGCGTGGAAGGCGGCGTTCGTGCCGTTGCCGTGGTGGACGTCCCAGTCGAGGATCAGCACCCGCTCCAGTCCGTGCGCGTCGAGCGCGTGCCGCGCCGCCACCGCGACGTTGTCGAACAGGCAGAAGCCCATCGCGCGCGACGGCTCGGCGTGGTGGCCGGGCGGCCGCAGCGCGCTGATGCCGGTGCTCGCCTCGCCGCCGCACAGCAGGTCGACCAGCCGCACCGCCCCGCCGGCCGCGCGCAGCGCCGCCTCGTAGGACGCCTCCACGACGAACGTGTCCGCGTCGATCGAGCCGCCGCCGCGGAGGCACAGCTCCTCGATGCCGCGCACGTAGCGGACGGGGTGGATCGCCGTCAGCGTCTGGGCCTCGACGCGCGGCGCCTCGACGCGCTCCATCCCCAGCCAGTCGTGGCGCGCGAGCTCGGCCTCGATCGCCGTGATGCGCGCGGCGCGCTCCGGATGCGAGCCGGTGTCGTGCGCGAGCGACGCGGGATGGGAGAGGTAGACCGGCCGCGGCATACGGGTACGGTACTGGCCCCCATGGCGCCAGCTCCACCGATCGAGGCCGACGTCGCCGTCGTCGGCGCCGGCGCCGCAGGGCTCTATGCCGCGCTCACGGTCGCGGCCGCAGGGGGACGCGTCGCGCTCGTGAGCGCGACGCCGCTGGCGCAGTCCGCCAGCTACTGGGCGCAGGGCGGGCTCGCGGCGGCGCTCGCGCTCGACGACGCGCGGGAGCTGCATCTCCGGGACACGCTGCGCGCGGGGCGCGGCACCGTGCGCCGCAGCGCCGCGGAGATCCTCACGAGCGAGGCGCCGGAAGCCGTGCGCGCGCTCGAGCGCCTCGGCGTGCACTTCGACGCCGACCGCCGCGGCCGGCTCTCGCTCGGCCTCGAGGGCGGCCACTCCGTGCGCCGCATCGTGCACGCGGGGGGCGCCTCGACCGGCCGGCGCGTCACGCGCCAGCTGTCCGCGCTCGCCGCCGAGGACGAGCGCGTCGAGGTGCTGGAGGACTGCCGCGCCGTCGCGCTGCCCACGACCGCCGGACGCTGCGCCGGCGTGCGCCTGCACGACGGCCGCGTCGTCTCCGCACGCGCCGTCGTGCTGGCGACCGGCGGCGCCGCCGCGCTGTGGTCGCGCACGACGAACCCGGCCGGCGCGGTCGGGGCCGGCATGGTGCTCGCACATGCGGCCGGCGCGGCGCTCGCCGACCTCGAGATGATGCAGTTCCATCCGACCGCCGTGGCGAGCGGGAACGGCGCCGACGGCTTCCTCGTGACGGAGGCCGTGCGCGGCGAGGGCGCGCTGCTGCTGGACGAGCGCGGCGAGCGCTTCGTCGACGAGCTCGCCCCGCGCGACGAGGTCGCGCTCGCCGTCGCGCGGCGGATGCGCGACACCGGCGCCGCCTCGGTCGGACTCGACATGCGCGCCGTCGACCCGGCGCTGTTCCCGAACGTCGTCGCGGTCCTGCTCCGCAGCGGGATCGACCCCGAGCGCGACCTCGTGCCCGTCGCGCCCGCCGCGCACTACACGATGGGCGGGATCGCGACCGACCTCGAGGGCCGCGCGACGGTCCCCGGCCTCTACGCGGTCGGCGAGTGCGCCTGCACCGGCCTGCACGGGGCGAACCGGCTCGCCTCCAACTCGCTGAGCGAGTGCTTCGTGTTCGGCCGGCGCGCGGCGCTCGCCGCGCTCGAGGAGCCGCTGCCGTCCGGGCCGCCGGAGCCCGGCCCCGCGCTGCCGCGCCCACAGCTGGCGCAGGCGAGCCGCGAGGCGCTGTGGCGGCACGCCGGCATCGAGCGGGACGCCGCGGGCCTGCGCACGCTGCAGGACGATCCGCATCCGCTCGTGCGGCTGATCGGCGCCTGCGCGCTCGCACGTCAGGAGAGCCGCGGCGCGCACCTGCGGCGCGACTTCCCGGAGCGCGACGCCGCGCTCGACGAGCACCACACCGTCGTCCGCGACGCGGACGCCCCGGTGCTCGAGCACTGGGCCTGATCGCCTACCCGGCACGCTGACGAACGAGCGCGTTCGTCAGCGTTCTGACAAGCGAACGCAGACGTTTCGACTTAACGCGGGGTTAATAGACCAGAGGCCTGAGCTTCACAACCCAGCGAGATACTGCGGCCGCCAAGGGGAGTCCGGCACGGGGATCGAGAAGGAGAGGCAGAGCCGTCATGTACCGCTTCAGTCGGGCGATCTACCGCGAGCTTGCGCATGAGATCGTCGAAGACAGCCCGGGCAGCGCCACGGGCATCACGAACCACGAGCGCGTGCTGCGCGCATGCGAGGGCGCGATCGAGCGCCTCGCCACCGACCGGCACTACTTCGCACGCCCGGCGCGCACGCTCTTCAACGACATCCGGCCCTACTTCCCGATGTCCTCGCAGGCCCGCATATACCGCTTGATCGAGCGCTACATGGCGCTCGCGGACGAGTTCCTCGCGCGCCAGCCGATGAACGGCTATGACCTCGCCGGCAACCCGCTGCAGTGCCGCGCGACGACGCGCAAGGGCACGCCGTGCCAGCGCATGCCGCTCCCCCACAACGGCTACTGCCCGTCGCATCAGCACCTCGCGGAGACCGAGGAACTCGTCGAAGAGCGCCCGCTCGCCGTGGCCGCGGCGTAGGGAGACCGCCGCGACATCCGGCGAGCGAGCGAGGACGCCGCCGGGCGCGGTCTCGCGCCGCTGGATACCGTGGCGGGGTGCTGCTGCTCGGAGTCGACGTCGGCGGGACGTTCACGGACGCCGTCCTGCTCGGCGACGGCGTGCTGGCGACCGCGAAGGCGCCGACGACGCCGGAGGACCAGTCGACCGGCGTGATGGCCGCCGTCGAGGCCGCGCTCGCGCGCGCCGGACGCTCCGCCGCCGACGTGACCGCGTTCGCGCACGGGATGACCGTCGCGACGAACGCGCTGCTGGAGGGCCGGCACGCGCGCACGGCGCTCGTCGCGACCGAGGGCTTCACCGACCTCGTCGAGCTCGGCCGCCAGGCCCGCCCCGACCTCTACCGCCTCTGCGCGGCCCGGCCGCAGCCGCTGTCGCCGCCCGAGCTGCGCTTCGGCGCGCCGGAGCGGATGGCGCCCGACGGGCCGCTGCGCCCGCTGGAGCCGGCCGGCGCCGCCGCGCTCGCGGACGCGGTCGCCGCCGCGGAGCCGGAGGCCGTCGCCGTCGTGCTGCTGCACGCCTACGCGCACCCGCAGCACGAGCTGGCGGTCCGCGCCGCGCTGGCGCGCGCGCTGGGGGACGTGCACGTTCCGCTCTCGCACGACGTCGTCGGGACGTTCCGCGAGTACGAGCGCGCCGCCACGACGGAGGTCGACGCGGCGCTCTCCCCCCTGCTGCTCAGCTACCTGCTGCGGCTGGCCGAGCGGGCGCGCGCCGCCGGCCTGCCGGAGCCGGCGATCATGCAGTCCAACGGCGGGCTCGCCGAGCTCGCGCGCGCCGCCGAGCACGCCGCCTGGACGGTGCTGTCCGGCCCGGCCGGCGGCGCCGCCGGCGCCGCCTTCGCCGCGCGGGCGGTGGGCGCCCGGCGTGCGCTGTGCCTCGACATGGGCGGCACGTCGGCCGACGTCTGCGTCGTGCAGGACGGCGCCGTCGCGGAGGCGGGCGGGAGCGAGATCGCCGGCCGCCCGATCGCCCTGCCGACGCTCGACGTCCACACCGTCGGCGCCGGCGGCGGCTCGATCGCCTGGCGCGACGCCGGCGGCGCGCTGCGCGTCGGCCCGCGCTCGGCGGGCGCAGTCCCCGGGCCCGCCTGCTACGGCCGTGGCGGCGACGAGGCGACGGTCACGGACGCCAACCTGCTGCTCGGCCATCTGCCGGGCGACGCGCCGCTCGCGGGCGGCGTGCGGCTCGACCGGGGCGCGGCCGAGCGCGCGGTCGGCGCCCTCGCCGAGCGGCTCGGGCTCGACCTGCTCGCCTGCGCCGAGGGGATCGTGCGCGTCGCGAACGCGGAGATGGTGCGCGCGCTGCGCGTCGTGACCGTCGAGCGCGGCGTCGATCCGCGCGACCACGCGCTGCTGGCCTTCGGCGGCGCCGGCCCGCTGCACGCGGTCGCGATCGCGGAGGAGCTGGGCATCGGCCGCGTGATCGCGCCGCGCAGCTCCGGGGTGCTGGCCGCGCTCGGCCTCGTCGTCGCCCCGCGCCGCCGCGACGCGCAGCGCAGCGTGCTGCGCTCCGGCGCAGCGCTCACGGCCGAGGCGGTCGCCGCCGACGTCGCCGACCTGGCGACCGCGGCGCGCGCAGCGCTCGGCGAGCCGGACGCCGGCATCGTCGCGACGTACGAGCTGCGCTACCGCGGCCAGGCGTTCGAGCTGGCCGTCGCGCTGCCGCCGGACGCGACGCCCGCGCAGCTGCGCGCCGCCTTCGAGGACGCGCACGAGGAGCGCTACGGCTATCGCGACCCGGCGGAGGAGGTCGAGCTGGTGACGGTGCGCGTGAGCGCGACGGCGCCGGCGCCCGCGCCGCCCGCGGCCGCGCCGGCGGGCGACGGACCGCCGGCGGGGACGGCGATCGCCGGCCCAGCCGTCGTGCCGCTGCCCGAGTCGACGCTCGCGATCCCCGTCGGCTGGACCGGCACGGTGCTGGCCGACGGCGCGATCGACGTGCGCCGCGATCCCGCGGAGACGAGCGCGTGAGCGTCGATCCGATCGAGCTGCAGGTGATCGTCGGCGCGCTGCGCGCCGCGTGCGAGGAGATGGGCGCGGTGCTGATCCGCTCCGCCCATTCGGCGAACATCAAGGAGCGCCGCGACGCCTCGACGGCGCTGTTCGACCCGGCCGGCGAGATGGTGATGCAGGCCGAGCACATCCCCGTGCACCTCGGCGCGATGCCGGCCGCCGTCGCCGCGGTGCGCGAGGAGGCGCACGCGCCCGGCCGCGCGTGGGTGCTGAACGACCCGTATCGCGGCGGCACGCATCTGCCGGACATCACGGTGATCACACCCGTGTTCGCGCACGACGGCGGCGGCGAGCTGCTCGGCTTCGCCGCCTGCCGCGCGCACCACGCGGACGTCGGCGGGCCGACGCCCGGCTCGATGCCGGCCGACAGCCGCACGCTCGCCGACGAGGGCGTCGTGATCGAGCCGCAGCCGCTCGACGAGGCGGCGATCGCGCGGCTGGCGGCGCAGATGCGCCAGCCGGCCCAGCGGCGCGCCGACCTGCGCGCCCAATTGGCGGCGAACCGCGCCGGCGCGCGGCGGCTCGCGCAGCTGGCGGAGCGCATCGGGATCGGCACGCTGCGCGCCGCGACCGCCGAGGTGCTCGACTACGCCGAGCGCCGCACGCGCGCCTGCCTCGGCGCGCTGCCCGGCGGCGCGCGCACGGCGCGCGACGTGCTGGAGGGCGCCGACGGCGACCTCCAGCTGCGACTGACGGCGACGGTCGACGGGGAGCGGCTCGTGCTCGACTTCGCCGGCAGCGCGGCGCAGCACGACGGCAACCTCAACTGCCCGCTCGCCGTGACCCGCTCCGCCTGCTACTTCGCGGTGCGCGTGCTGACGGATCCCGACATCCCGCCGAGCGCCGGCGCCTACCGCCCGATCGAGGTGCGCGCCCCGGAGGGCTCGCTCCTGAACGCGCGCGCGACCACCGGCGTCGCCGGCGATGCCCCGGCCGTCGTGGCGGGCAACGTCGAGACCTCCTCGCGCGTGGCGGATCTCGTGCTGGCCGCGTTCGGGCGCGCGCTCGGCCAGGGCACGATGAACAACGTGACGCTCGGCGACGAGTCGTTCACCTACTACGAGACGCTCGGCGGCGGTCAGGGCGCCTGCCCCGGCGCCGACGGGCCGAGCGGCGTCCACGTCGCGATGAGCAACACGCTCAACACGCCGGTCGAGGCGCTCGAGCTCGAGTTCCCCCTGCGCGTGACGGAGTACGCGCTGCGCCGCGGCTCCGGCGGCGCTGGGCGCTTCCACGGGGGCGACGGCGTCGTGCGCGAGCTCGAAGCGCTCGCGCCGATGGCCTACTCGCTGCTGACCGAGCGCCGCCGCCACGCGCCGGCCGGCGCCGGCGGCGGACAGCCCGGGGCGACGGGGCGCAACCTGCTCGACGGACGGCCGCTGCCGCCGAAGGCGCGCGGGACGCTCGCGCCGGGACAGCGGCTGCGGATCGAGACGCCCGGAGGCGGCGGGCAAGGCTAGCGGAACCACGCCCCGGCAGCGACGCAAAACGTCGGAAATTGCAGGGAAATTATGGAAATCCCAGGGTATCGCCTAGAATGGGCGACCCGTGCGCGGGCGGTCGTATTCGTCCGCGGGTACACGGCTTATACGCACCTCTCCACCCTGGAACCCATGCCGATTGCTTTCAAAGAATGGGCCGTCACCGTGCGTGCGCTCGCCGAAGGCGAGCAACTGATCACGCTGCGCAAGGGCGGCATCCGCGAGCCAGACAAGCATTTCGCGCTCGAGCACGAGCGCTTCTTCCTGTACCCCACCTTCGACCACCAGCGCGAGGACCTCGTGCGCGAGTCGCATCAGCCCGAGCTGCTGCGCGCGCTCGAGGAGGGCGTGTGGCCGGAGGGCGAGCCGCCGCTGCACGCGCTCACGCGCGACGGCGGCATCCCGCAGCCGGACCGCGTGCGCATCCGCGCGTGGGCCGAGGTGGCCGACCACTGGACGATCACCGACCCGCGCGTCGTCGACGCGCTCTCGCCGTTCTACGTGTGGACGTCCGACTACGCCGAGAAGCGCCTGGCGTGGAAGCGCCGCCACCCGCTGCACGTCGTGCTGCTGCGCACGCACCGCATCCCGCGACCGGTCACCGTGAAGGTCAAGGACGAGTTCGGCGGCTGCCGCTCGTGGCTCGAGATCACGCGCGACCTGCCGTTCGAGGGCACGCCCGTCCTGTCGGACGACGAGTTCGAGCGCGCCTCCGAGGAAATCGCCGGGATCGTCGCGGGCGACCGCACGCCCGTCCTCGTCTGATCCCCGCGACGGCGCGCCGCACCGGCGTCGTCGCGGGCATCGCCCGCCATGGCCTGGGTCGAGACCGTCACCGCGTCGTTCCGGGCTCGCCACGAGTCCGCCGACACGGACGACGTCGCGCGCGCGCTCGACTCGCTCGAGGACACGCGGTCCCGGCTCGACATCGTCTTCCCGAGAACGGTCGCCGACGTCACCGTCGTCTTCCACCGCTCGGCGCCGCTGCTGGACCTCGCGCACCCGCTCGTCCCGCTCGAGCGGCTGCTGACCGCCCCGGCCGCGCGCCGCTACGTCGTCGGCTCGACCGGCGCGCAGACGATCCACGTGCTCGCCCCGCGCGTCCTGCGCGCACGCGCCTCGGCGGTGCCCGGCTCGCGCGAGATGCTCGAGCGCGCCCCCGACGTGCTCTACGCGCGCCTCGTCGTCGGTCGCAACAACCGCCGGCTCCCGCCGCCGGCCACCCCCGGCAACGTGCTGCACCGGCTGCGCTGGGCATGGGCGGTCGAGGGCACGGCGCGCTACTTCGCCGGCCAGGTCGAGCATGCGCGCCCCGCGATCGCCCGCCGCCTGCGCGAGGGCGAGCGGCCGGACTTCCCGCCCACGCTGCGCGACGCGGCGCTGCTCGGGCCGACGCTGATCGACCTGCTCGCGCGCGAGCAGGGCTCGGAGGCGGCGATGCGCCTCGCCTGCTACCTCAACCCCGCGGGCCCCCAGGCGGCGCTGCGCGAGGCGTTCTCCGGCCGCCCGCTGGTGCACACCGAAGGCGCCTGGCGCTCACACCTCGCGCGCATCGCCTCCGCCTGACCCAGGGTCGGCGTCGCGCGGCGCGAGCAGGTCGCGCGCGGCCTCGGCGCCCGAGCGCGGCACGAGCACGTCGCGCGGCCCCGCGGCGAGAAAGTCCGGCACGTCGAAGCCGCCGCTGCGCTTCGTCATGCTCGGGATCCCCTCCTCCAGCAGCAGGTTCTGGATCAGCTCCGCCTCGGCCTGGTGCTGCGCCCGCGCGACGCGCACCAGCTCGCCCTCGGCGAACTGGGGCTTGACCTTGCGGACGCGCTCACGCAGCCGGCTCGTCCGCGGCGCGCGACCCGCGGCGTCGGTCCGCACGAGCGGCACCCCGCACACCGGGCAGAAGCGCTGGTCGCCGCCGAAGGCCCCGGCGCGACAGCTCGGACAGACGAGCGGAGCGGCCGGCGGGTCGGCGGGGCGACTCACGCCTCACTCCACGACCAGCTCCACCGGCGCGACGCGACCGTCCTCGATCGCCCACGTGCGCACGTCGGGCTCACCGTCGTCGGTGGCGAGGCCCACGATGATCCACAGCGCGCCGGGCCACTGGGCGGCGCCGTTGACGTCGGTCTGCGACGGCTCGGGCGCGGTGCGCGTGTGCGAGTGGTAGATCGCGCCGAGCTCGAGGTCGCGCTCGTCGATCGCTCTCCAGATGCGGATGAGGTCGTGCTCGTCGATCTCGAAGCGCAGCGGGCTGGCGAACTTGTTCGTCGCCGCGAAGACGTCCTGCGCGCTGCCGTCGCCGTTCGTGGCGACGACGCCGCAGCACTCGTTCGGCGCGTCGGCGCGAGCGTGCGCGACGATCCGGTCGTACAGCTCGCGGGCGATGCGCATGCGATCGGCGACGCGACCGCGTCGCTACGCGACCTCGCGCTCGGGCGCCGGCGCGGCGGTCAGGTCCTGCGGGTCCTCGTCTCTGGTGATCCCGGCGATCGAGTCCTTGAACTCGCGCATGCCCTTGCCGATCGAGCGGCCGGCCTCGGGCAGGCGCTTCGGCCCGAGGACCAGGAGGGCGATCACGAGGACCAGGACGATCTCCATCGGTCCGATCTGAGAGAACACGGTGCTGCTCCTTGCTCGCGGGATGGCTCAGCCGATGGTAGCGGCACCTGCGAATGCGCGAACGGCGCGCGCCGGCTCACCACCACACGGTCGAGTCGAGGTTCTCGACCTCGTCGACCGGCAGGGTGTAGATCCCGGACGACAGGTACTTCCAGCCGTCGTCGGCGACGACGAAGACCACGTTGCCCTCGTCCAGCTCGTTGGCGATCCGCACCGCGACGCGCGCGATCGCGCCGGTCGAGACGCCCGCGAACAGGCCCTCCTCGTCGAGCAGCTTGCGCGTCCAGAGGATCGCGTCGCGGTTCGTGACGAAGATCTTGCGGTCGAGCAGCGAGAGGTCGATGATCGGCGGGATGAAGCCGTCGTCGAGCGAGCGCAGGCCCTGGACCGGCTCGCCCTGCATCGGCTCGGCCGCGACGATCTTGCAGGCGTCGCCAAGCTCCTCCTTGAAGCGTCTGCCGTTGCCCATCAGCGTCCCGCCGGTGCCGAGGCCCGCGACGAAGGCGGAGATCTCGTCGAGCTCCTCGAGGATCTCGAGCGCCGTGCCGTTGTAGTGCGCCAGCGGGTTCGCGACGTTCCCGTACTGGTAGGGCATGTAGTACGAGGAGTCGGCGGCCGCCATCTCCAGCGCCAGCTCGACGGCGCCGTTGGAGCCCTTCGAGCCGTCGGAGTAGACGATCTCGGCGCCGTACATCTTCAGCAGCTGCGTGCGCTCCTGCGTGACGTTGTCGGGCATCACGACCTTGAGCGGGTAGCCCTTGCGCTTGCAGATCATCGCGAGCGAGATGCCGGTGTTGCCGGACGTCGGCTCGAGGATCGTCTGCCCGGGGCGGATCGCGCCTCTCGCCTCGGCGTCCTCGATCAGCGAGCGCGCGACGCGGTCCTTGACCGAGCCCGTCGGGTTGCGCGACTCGAGCTTCGCCCACACGCGCACGCCGGGCTTCGGCGACAGGCGCTTGAGCTCGACGAGCGGCGTGTTGCCGATCGCCTGCACGAGGTCGCCGTAACGACCCCCGCACGGCTTGTTCTGGAGGCGCTCCCCGTCCATTGCTTCACTAAGTGTAGCGGGGTGCGGGGCCCTGCTCAGCAGCCCCCCGCCATCGCGGGCAGGATGACCAGGGTGTCGCCCTCGCCGACGGTCGTCTGCAGGCCGTCGAGCACGCGCACGTCCTCGTCGTTGAGGTAGACGTTGACGTAGCGGTTCAGCTCGCCCTCGGCGGAGAACAGCTGGGACTGGGTCTGCGGGTGCGCGGTGGCGAGCGCGCCCAGCACCTCGCCGACCGAGGAGCCGTCGGCGGCGACTTCCTTCTCGCCGCCGACGGACGCGCGCAGCACTGGTGGGATCTTGACGGTAGCCATAGTCGAGCGGGTCACCTCGCCGCGCGCGTCCGGCGCGCGCCTCTGAGAACGATGGACTTCATCCTGCCGTCCTTTCTTATCCAGCGGCGGCGCAGAACGCCTCGTAGTCGGGGAACACGCCCATCTCCTCGTCGGAGATCGACTCCGGCTCGCGCGAGCAGATCGGGCAGTCCGGGTCGCGGCGGACCTTCAGCTCGGTGAACGTCGCGCCGAGCGCCTCGTACAGCAGCAGGCGCCCGATCAGCGGCTCGCCCTCGCCGAGGATCAGCTTGACGACCTCGGTCGCCTGCAGCAGGCCCATCGTCCCCGGCAGCACGCCGAGCACGCCGTTGGCGCCGCAGGACGGCGCCAGCTCGGCCGGCGGCGGCGTCGGGTAAAGGCAGCGGTAGCACGGGCCCTCGTACGGCGCGAAGACCGACAGCTGGCCGTCGAAGCCGAGGATCGAGGCCGAGACGACCGGGATTCTCAGCCGCACGGAGGCGTCGTTGAGCAGGTAGCGCGTGGGGAAGTTGTCGAGCCCGTCGACGATCACGTCGTAGCCGTCGACGATCTCCATGATGTTGGAGGCGTCGATGCGGACCGGGTACTTGACGACTCTGACGTCCGAGTTCAGGTTCGCGATCGTCTGCTCGGCGGAGTCGACCTTCGGTACGCCGACGCGGTCCTGCGTGTGGATCACCTGGCGCTGCAGGTTCGAGAGGTCGACGACGTCGTTGTCGACGATCCCGAGCGTGCCGACGCCGGCCGCCGCGAGGTAGAGCGCGGCCGGGGCGCCGAGCCCCCCGGCGCCGAGCAGCAGCACTCTCGACTCGAGCAGCTTCTGATCTGGCCCTCGACGCCGACCTCCGGCATCAGCAGGTGGCGCGAGTAGCGGTCGCGCTGCTCCGCCGTGAGCGCCTTGGGGACGTCGACCTGGTAGCCGCGGTCCTTCCACAGCGCGATCCCGCCGGTCATCGAGGCGACGTTCTCGTAGCCGAGGTCCTGCATCAGCGTGCGGGCGCCGTAGGCCGAGCGGTTGCCGGAGGCGCAGTAGAGGACGACTCTCGCGTCGCGGTCGGGGACGATCCCCTCGATGCGCGTCTCGAGGTAGGAGCGCGGCACATGCTTGGCGCCGGGGATGTGGCCGACCGCGAACTCCTCGGTCTCGCGCACGTCCACGACGACCACGCCGTTGCCAAGATGCTCGGCGACGACCGCGGGGTCGACCTCTTCGATCTGGCTCTTGACTTGGCGGAGCAGCTCCGCTCCGGACGGGCTCATTCGGGAAAACTCCTCAAAAGGGGTCGGCTTTCGTGACTTCAGAAAGGATAGCGCGTCGCCGCGCGCGTGCGCGGGGTCGTGGAAACGGCCCTTCGCGTCGATATGGGGTGCAGACCCGATGCGCGCCCGGCACCTCCGTGCCGATGCCGCCACGGGGACCGGACCGACCGACGATGAGCCGACACTCGCCGCCCGCGCGCCTGCTGCTGCGCCGCCAGATCGCCGACCTCGAGCGGGAGCAGTCCGCCGTCGATCAGCTGCGCACGCGCCTGGAGGCCGAGCGCCGCGCGGCCGGCGCCGCCGCGATCCGCGCGCAGGAGCAGGAGCGCCAGCGGCTCGCGCAGGACCTGCACGACGAGGTCAACCAGGCGCTGACCGCGATCCTGCTGCGGCTCGAGGCGACGGTCCAGGAGGCGCCGCCGGCGCTGCAGACGGAGCTGCGCGACACGAAGCAGCTCGCGGCGCAGGCGATGGAGGAGCTGCTGCGGCTCGCGCGCCGGCTGCGCCCGGCCGTGCTCGACGACCACGGCCTGATGCCGGCGCTGCACACGCAGGTGCGAGACTTCACCGAGCAGACCGGCATCCGCGCGACCTTCCACCCGCAGGGCTCCCCCACGCGGCTCTCGCCCGAGCAGCAGCTCGCGATCTACCGCGTCACGCAGGAGGGGCTCTCGAACATCGCGCGCCACGCCTCGGCGCAGCGCGTGAAGGTCGAGCTGTCGTTCGTCGGGCGCACCGTGCTGCGGATCTCCGACGACGGGCGCGGCTTCTCGGCGCCGCGCGATGGCGGCAGCGGCCTCGGCGGGATGCGCGAGCGCGCGCTGCTGGCGGGCGGACATCTGTCCGTCTGGTCGGAGGCCGGCAGCGGGACACGCGTCGAGCTGACGATCTGATCCGTATCGGACCGTCGACGCCCCGCACCCGATGCGCACGCTGATCGCCGACGACCACGGGATCGTCCGCAGCGGCATCCGTCTGCTGCTCGAGCGCCAGCCCGGCATGCAGGTCGTCGCCGAGGCGCAGGACGGCGTCGACGCCTTCCAGCAGGCGCTCGCGACGCAGCCCGACCTGTGCGTGCTCGACGTCGGCATGCCGCGCATGACCGGCTTGCAGGCGACGCGCGAGATCCGCGCGCACCTGCCCCGCACGCACGTGCTGATCCTCTCGATGCACGACGACGAGCGCTACCTGTTCGAGGCGCTGAAGGCCGGCGCCGCCGGCTACGTGCTCAAGCGCGAGGCCGACCAGGCGCTCGTCGGCGCGCTGCACGCGATCGCGCGCGGCGAGCCGTTCCTCACGAACGCCGCCGAGCGCACGCTGATCCGCCGCTGGATGGAGGAGGGCGCCGAGGGGCCGCAGGAGCCGCTGACGGCGCGCGAGCAGCAGGTCGTGAAGCTGATCGCGGAGGCGCACACGAACGCGCAGATCGCGACGACGCTGCACGTCTCCGAGAAGACGGTCGAGTCGCACCGCGCGAACGTGCTGCGCAAGCTCGGCATGCGCGACCGCGTCGAGCTCGTGCGCTACGCGATCCGCCGCGGCCTCGTCGAGGCGTAGACCCGCGCGGCGCGCACCCGTGCCGGAAGCGTCCTGCCCTGTGCTCGCAGGACGCGCGCAGGGCAGGACGCTGATCGCGGCGAGCGGTCGTACCCTGTCGGGATGCCCGCCCGCCTGCGCCTGACGCTCGTCGCCGCCGTCGTGTGCCTCGTCGCGGGGCTGGCGGGCGTCGTGCTGCTCGGCGGCGGGGGCGGGACGGCGAACGGCGCCGATCCGACCGGCCTGCACGGCGGCGTACGCCCGCCGCAGGCGCGCGCGGCCGACTTCGCGCTGCGCGACCAGGACGGCAAGACCGCGACGATGCGCGAGTACCGCGGCAGAACCGTCGTCGTCACGTTCATGTACTCCACCTGCCAGGACACGTGCCCGCTGACGGCGCAGCAGATCCGCGGCGCGCTCGACGACCTCGGGCACGACGTCCCGGTGCTCGCGATCAGCGTCGACCCGAAGGGCGACACGCCGCTGCACGTCAAGCGCTTCCTCGTCAAGCAGCACCTCACCGGGCGCATGCGCTACCTGACCGGCACGCACGCGCAGCTGGCGCCGGTGTGGCGCGCGTACGGCGTCCAGCCGCAGGGGCAGGGCTACGAGCACACGGCCGCGACGGTGATCGTCGACGGCGACGGCCGCCAGCGCGTCGGCTACCTGACCGACCAGCTCACGCCCGAGGGGCTTGCGGCGGACCTGCGGACGCTCTCCGCGCGCGGCGGCGCTCCCGCAGCGCGCTGAAGCCGAGCGCGCCGCCGAGCAGCAGCGCGGGCGCGGCATAGATGAAGCCGGCGATCCAGTGGCCGGCGTGGGCGAGCACGAGCATCGCCCCGAAGGCTACCCTTGCTCGCGCGATGCGTCCCCCCGCCGACTTCGACGTGCTCGCGCCGCCGTTCCCGCGCCAGGCCGAGTGGGTCAACGTCGCGACGCTGCGCATGGACCAGCAGCGCGGCCGCCCGGTGCTCGTCGAGTTCTGGGACTTCTGCCGCGTGAACTCGCTGCGCACGCTGCCGTACCTCAAGGCGTGGCACGAGCGCTACGCCGACGCGGGGCTGCGCGTGATCGGGATCCACAGCGGCGGCTTCGAGGTCTCGCGCGACGCCGACGCGGTGCGCGCGGCGGTCGCGCGGCTGGGGATCGAGTACCCCGTTCTCATCGACTCCGAGCTGGAGAGCTGGGACATGTACGGCGTCCAGGGCTGGCCGAGCCGCTACCTGTGGGACGGCGAGCAGCGGCTCGCCGACTTCCACGTCGGCGAGGGCGGCTACGCCGAGGTCGAGCGGCGCGTCCAGGAGCTGCTCGGCGTCGAGCGCGAGCCGCTGGCGCCGGTGCGCCCGGAGGACACCCCGGGCGCGCAGCTGGAGGCGCAGACGGAGGACGTCGCCGGGCCGTACAGCGGCCCCTACGAGGCCGGCGGCGTGTGGGCCGTGCTCTCCGGCGACGGCGTCGTGCACGCGAACGGCACCGAGATCGTCGTCGAGCACCCCGGCGCCTACCCGCTGATCGAGCACGACCGCCACACCGCCGGCGTGCTCGAAGCTCGAACTCGCCGACGGCGTGACGTGCCATGCGGTGTGCTTCACGCCGGGCGTCGGCTGACGCGCCGCCGCCTCACCGCACTTCGAGGCTCAGTTCCGGCCCCAGCGCGAAGGTCCCGGTGAACGTCACCGACGCCGGGCATTCGCTGCCGTAGATCCGTTCCAGCGGTGATTCGGAGACGATCAGTAGACCGACCGTGTACGGGCTTTCCCCAGACAAGCTAATGGTTCCCTGGAGCTCGCCGCTGTATATGCAGCCGCTGTATCTGCCGAATGTACTCAGTTCAAACGTGAATTGTTCGATCGTGACATCGAACGCCGTCTGGCGCAGTCCTTCTTCGCCGGCGTCCATCAGTCTCCATAGCGTGTTGAGGAATCCGTAGAGTTCGCCACCGGCACACGTTTCGACGTAGGGCGGCGGCGTGTACACGAGTCCGAGCTCTCTCCCACCGCCAAGCGTCGTCCATCCTCCGTACAGTCTCGCCGCCATTATCACTAGGCAGGTCATCGTCGTCGACCCGTCGGTGATCGTCACTAGTTCTAGCGATCCGATCGTGGCTAGCACGAGTTCGCCGCTCGGTTCGAACGCGACTTCGAGCGTGCTGCCCGTGACTTCCAGTTCCTGCGTCGGTTCGAGCGAAAGTTCCCCGGCCACAGCCACTTCCAGCGGGCACAGCGCGCCGGCGACGCGTTCGAGCTGGCCTTCGATCACCGCTAGTCCGCTTTCGTAAGGTTCTCCCCCTTCTACGGCCAGCGCGAGCTGCAGATCTCCTTCGTAGTAACAGTTGAGCAATCCGCCGAAGGTCGCGAATCTGATGCCGAAGCCTTCGACCCGCAGCGCCAGTTCGGTGAGTTCGTTCGGCAGCGTTCCGGACTCGCCGGCATAGTCGACAGACCACGGCGAACCTGGCACGCCTCCGACCGCGCCACCTTCGCAGCCTGCCCATTCGGCTGCTTCGAGTTCGCCGAGCTGCGCCCCTTCGATCAGCAGCGTGGGGCCTGCGCTCAATGAGCCTTCCAACGTCCATTCGCACACGACCGAGATCCCGCCGCCTTCGAACGTCAGTGCGCCTAG